>NZ_CP191449.1:0-3032500 GCF_050500185.1 Neorhizobium sp. DAR64862/K0K3 | reverse complement strand
GGCGGTTCCAGGAAATAGCTCCACCGTATAGACCGTACCCGAAACCGACACAGGTGGTCAGGTAGAGCATACCAAGGCGCTTGAGAGAACTATGTTGAAGGAACTCGGCAAATTGCACGCGTAACTTCGGAAGAAGCGTGACCCCTTTTTACGCAAGTGGAAAGGGGTGGCACAGACCAGGGGGTAGCGACTGTTTATCAAAAACACAGGGCTCTGCGAAGTCGAAAGACGACGTATAGGGCCTGACGCCTGCCCGGTGCTGGAAGGTTAAAGGGAGAGGTGCAAGCTTTGAACTGAAGCCCCAGTAAACGGCGGCCGTAACTATAACGGTCCTAAGGTAGCGAAATTCCTTGTCGGGTAAGTTCCGACCTGCACGAATGGCGTAACGACTTCCCCGCTGTCTCCAACATAGACTCAGTGAAATTGAATTCCCCGTGAAGATGCGGGGTTCCTGCGGTTAGACGGAAAGACCCCGTGCACCTTTACTATAGCTTTACACTGGCATTCGTGTCGGCATGTGTAGGATAGGTGGTAGGCTTTGAAGCGGGGACGCCAGTTCTCGTGGAGCCATCCTTGAAATACCACCCTTATCGTCATGGATGTCTAACCGCGGTCCGTTATCCGGATCCGGGACAGTGTATGGTGGGTAGTTTGACTGGGGCGGTCGCCTCCGAAAGAGTAACGGAGGCGCGCGATGGTGGGCTCAGACCGGTCGGAAATCGGTCGTCGAGTGCAATGGCATAAGCCCGCCTGACTGCGAGACTGACAAGTCGAGCAGAGACGAAAGTCGGTCATAGTGATCCGGTGGTCCCGCGTGGAAGGGCCATCGCTCAACGGATAAAAGGTACGCCGGGGATAACAGGCTGATGACCCCCAAGAGTCCATATCGACGGGGTTGTTTGGCACCTCGATGTCGGCTCATCGCATCCTGGGGCTGGAGCAGGTCCCAAGGGTTTGGCTGTTCGCCAATTAAAGCGGTACGTGAGCTGGGTTCAGAACGTCGTGAGACAGTTCGGTCCCTATCTGCCGTGGGTGTAGGAATATTGACAGGATCTGTCCCTAGTACGAGAGGACCGGGATGGACATATCTCTGGTGGACCTGTTGTCGTGCCAACGGCATAGCAGGGTAGCTATATATGGAAGGGATAACCGCTGAAGGCATCTAAGCGGGAAACCCACCTGAAAACGAGTATTCCCTATCAGGGCCGTGGAAGACGACCACGTTGATAGGAGGCGTGTGGACGTGCAGTAATGCATGAAGCTTAGCCTTACTAATAGCCCGATTGGCTTCATCGTTCTCATTGACTATGCTCATCAAGGTGCTGCGCACCTCGATGATGACATCTGTTTTGTCCTGACGCGTGAAAAACGCTCCGGACGGGCCGTGACACTGGTCACGACGGCCTCTGGCCTTGCGGAGCTGCGCTCCGACAAACCAGACGGCAAACAAGACGTGTTCAACTAAGACAAATGGGGGTTCGCCTCCGCCAGCTTCTCGACATAACGTTGCAATGGTCGCCCATTGCCACGCATACATTGCCCTTAATCGACCTGGTGGTCATTGCGGGGTGGCTGCACCCGTTCCCTTTCCGAACACGGCCGTGAAACACCCCTGCGCCAATGGTACTCCGTCTTAAGACGCGGGAGAGTAGGTCGCTGCCAGGTCTATTAAAGGCAATGCCATCCATAAGGATGGAACAAACAATCTTCTCATACACGAAAACAACCGGCCCCTGGCCAAACCAAGGGCCGCTCCCAAAGCGGCCTTTTGTCGTTGATGGGGTTGAAAACAATTACGGGATGTTCGGCTGAAGCCGTTGCGTCCCTTACAGGAGACAAATCCTAAGGGATTTGCTCCGGCACTACGCATCACAGCGTTGCTGTGACGCACCGCGAAATTTGGCAAAGCCAAATTCGCTTGGCGCGGGGTGGAGCAGCCCGGTAGCTCGTCAGGCTCATAACCTGAAGGCCGCAGGTTCAAATCCTGCCCCCGCAACCAAATCATCATTATCGAAAAACACCCGTAGCCATATGCTGCGGGTGTTTTGCGTTTGTAGCCTGACCGAACCGCATCGACGGCCGATACGCCGTGTCCGCCAAAGACGGATGGCGACAGATGGGATCGGTTTTGCTGGCCTTCTCCTCGGACAATCCTGACAGCTCTTCGAGCGACGCTCGAGTTGCTAGCCTCTGCCAAGGCATAAGACGTAGCCGCACGCCCGCAGGTTTCAGCGCTCAAATGAAACTGCGAGACCGCTTTTCCTTCCTTGAGGTTGCAGGTTTGCCGTTCGCTGCACTATCGTGAAAGCCGATTGCCTGATGGAGGTTATCGTCCAAGGGCGGCGGGCTGCCGAAAGGTTTGCCGCTGACCTACATTCCCTCCGAATATGATGACGTTTGGACCCGTAGGCGCTGAGGCCATGAAAGGCTGTCAGTGAAACAAAGGAATGACATGTCTGATTTCGATTTCTTTTCCGCAAGGCGCACGTCGACCATGTCGACCGGCGCGATGATTGCCACGTCACATCCGCTTGCCACGGCAGCCGGCCTGGAAGTCCTGCAGGATGGCGGCAATGCCGTCGACGCAGCCATTGCGGCAGTCTCTGTTCAATGCGTCGTCGATCCCCTGATGACCGGTATCGGTGGCGACTGCTTTGCGCTCTACGCACCTGCAGGCGGCACGGTGACGGCGCTGAACGGCTCGGGCCGTACGCCTGCCGCGGCCTCGGTGGCAGCACTCGCGAACCTCGGCTTGACCGGCGAAATTCCACAGAGCAGCCCGCATTCGGTCACCGTACCCGGCGCAATCTCCGCCTGGTGCCGTCTCCACACCGACCATGGAACGCTGCCGCTTGAGCGGCTGTTCATGCGCGCCATTGGATACGCACGAGCAGGCTTTCCCGTGACGCCGCGCGTTGCGATGGACTGGAAGGGCAACGAGACTGTCATCGCCGGCGACAGCCACGCCGCTGCGGTGTTTCTGCCCGAAGGCAAGGCGCCAGGCGTCGGCGCTGTCATCCGCCAGCCGCTTCTGGCAGACCGACTCGAAGAGATCGCCGCTGGTGGTGCTGCCGCCTTCTACGAAGGGAAAACGGCGCAAAAGATGGTTTCCCATCTGCAGTCGCTCGGCGGCCTGCACACGCTGGAGGATTTCGCAGCCGGCAAGGACGGCGCGAACTGGGTCGATCCGGTCAGCGCCAGCTACAAGGGTTTCGACGTCCATGAATGCCCGCCGAACGGACAGGGGCTGGCGGCCCTTCTGATCCTCAAGATCGTCGAAGGCTTCGATCTCGCCGCCATGGGCGAGGCGGATCGGATCCATGTGCAGGCCGAGGCGACCAAGATCGCCTATCATCACCGCGACGCCCTGATTGCCGACCCCGATCATTGCGAAGGCGTTGCGGAACGGCTGCTGTCCGATGAAGTCGTTGCGACGCTCCGCAGCCGGATCGATATGAAGAAGGCACTGCCGCCGGTTCTGTGGGACGAGCCCGAGCACAAGGACACGATCTATCTCTGCGTCGTCGATACGCAGGGCAACGCCATTTCCTTTATCAACTCGATCTTCCACCCCTTCGGCTCGACGCGTCTCGACCCGGAAACCGGCGTGCTGTTCCACAGCCGCGGCGCGTCTTTCCGGCTGATCGAGGGGCATCCGAACGCGATCGGCCCATCCAAGCGCCCGATGCACACGATCATTCCCGGCATGGTGACGCAGGATGGCAAAACGGTGATGCCGTTTGGCGTGATGGGCGGCCATTACCAGGCAGCGGGTCATGCGGCCTTCCTGTCGGGCGTGATCGACAGAGGTCTCGATTTGCAGGCGGCCATGGACGTGCCGCGCAGTTTCGGCTTCGGCGGCGTGCTGGAACTCGAGCCCACCGTCAGCCCGGCGGTGCGGGCAGATCTTGAAGCGAGAGGCCATGTGCTGAAGATCGTCACCAGCCCGATCGGAGGCAGTCAGGCCATTCGCATCCGCGACGGCCTGCTCGAGGGCGGGTCGGACAGCCGCAAGGACGGCATGGCGCTCGGCTTCTAGCCATGGCGGCGTTTTCCGTTACCGTCGTTCAGAAGTGCAAAAAGCCCGCCGAGTGCGGGCTTTTTGTCGTTCTAGCAAACAGAGGAACGCCCTAGCGCCACTGTTTCATTTCCGCGTCCACCAGCGCGCGCCATGCCTGGGAATCGATCAGAGCCTGCGGAAACAGGCCCGGGATCTCGAAAAACGGGGCCGAGGGCTGCTCGTCCGAACTCCTGGCGGCCGCGGAGAGAAGCTCGTCGTGGCGCGGATCGTTGCAGTCCTGTAGCCGGCAAACGGCCGCAAGCCAGACGCCGACGACGTGCGCATAGGCCGCCCCATCCTCGCCTTGGCCGAGAACCTCAACTGCGGGTCCGAAAATACGCTGCGGGATCTTCTGGCTCGTATCCATCGCGATCTGCGCGCAGCGATGCGCGATTGTCGGATTGGCAAAGCGTTGCAGAAGCTGCTGGATATAGGCCGAAAGGTCGATTCCCGGCACCGGGTCGAGCGTCTTGACCACGGTGTTGAGATGCCGCTCGACATCGTCAACATGGCGTTCGACCGTCATCACGTCACGGGTGCATTCCAGCCCGTCCAGCAGGCCCAGATGCGCAAGCAGCGTATGCGAACCGTTGAGAAGCCGCAGCTTCATTTTTTCATAGGGCTCGACATCGACGGCAAAGAGGGCGCCAGCGGCTTCCCATTGCGGTCGGCCGGAGACGAACTCGTCTTCGATCACCCATTGCAGGAAGGGCTCCGTATCGAGCGCCAGCGCGTCTCCGACGCCGAGCAGTCGGGATGCGCGCTGCCGGGTTTCTTCCGTGGCGGCAGGAACGATCCTGTCCACCATGCTCGAGGGAAATGCACCGTTCTCGGCAATCCATTCGGCAAGAGCCGGGTCGCGCCGGTTTGCCATGTCGAGCACCAGCCGCCGCAGGATCTTGCCATTGGACGGAAGATTGTCGCAGCAGAGCACTGTGAAAGGCGCGACATCCAGGTTGCGGCGAAGCGCCAGCCCTTCGACGATGAAACCGATCGGGCCGACCGGCGCCTGCGGGTTTTGAAGATCCGCGGCAACGGAGGGGTGATCGGGATCGAGGCCGCCTGTCGTCGGATGCAGCCCGTAGGCCTTTTCGGAGACGGTGAGTGTGACGATCCGGATGTCGGGGCTGGCGAGATAGGCCAGAACCTGATCGCGCTGGTCTGCAGCGCAGATCCAGTCGACGGTCGAACCGATCACCTCGGAACGGTCGCCCTCGGTGTCGCGCACGGTGATCGAGTACAGCCCGTCCTGTTCGGCAATCGCTTTGACCGGCTCCGGCGAGCGCAGATTGACCGCAACGATGCCCCAGGGGCCAAACTCCGCCTCGAGCGCCTTTTGCGTATAGACCGCCTGATGGGCGCGGTGAAAGGCACCGAGCCCGAAATGAACGATACCGGGGCGAAGTTTCGTGCGGTCGAATGTCGGACCGGTCACAGTTTCAGGCAACACCGCCGCGGGTGAAAGTCTCTGCAGTGTCATTCTCTTGCTCCAAATTCCGGATGGCTGAGCGCGCGCTCGATGCCGCGTAGTTCCGCCAGACCCTTCAGCCGGCCGATGGCTGGGTAGCCTGGCTGGGCGCCACGGGTGAGATCGTCGAGGATCTCCTGACCATGGTCCGGCCGGATGGCAATCCTGTGGTCTTCACGTCCTTCGCGATGACGCCGCTTTTCTTCCTTCAACAGGGCGGCGATGACCGCCACCATGTCGGTACCGCCTTCGAGATGCTCGTCTTCGAAGAAGGAGCAGGGCAAGGAGTCCTCATCGCGCGTCACATTGCGCAGATGGACGAAATGGATGCGGTCGGCAAAACGCTCGGCAATCCGGGGAAGGTCGTTGTCCGCACGCGCGCCAAGCGAACCCGAGCACAGCGTCACGCCATTGGCGCGGCTGTCGACCGCTTTGAGCATATGGGCGTAATCGTCTTCGGTCGAAAGGATCCGCGGCAGGCCAAGCAGCGGCCACGGCGGATCGTCCGGATGAGCGCAGATGTTGATCCCCACCTGCTCGGCGACAGGCACGACTTGCGAGAGGAAATCGACGAGGTTCGACTGGAGTTTTGCGCGGTCGATGCCGTGGTAGGTCCTCAGCTTCTCCAGAAGCTGGTCGAGCGAGTATCCGTCCGCTGATCCCGGCAGCCCCGCACCGATGTTGCGGCCGAGCGCTGCGATCCTGTCATCCGCGAGCTCGGAGAATCGCGTCGCCGCTTTGTCCTTCAGGGCGTCGGGATAATCGGACGCTGCATCCGGTCGCTTGAGGATATGAATATCGAAGGCGACGAAATCGGTAAGGTCGAAGCGCATCGCCTTCGCGCCGTGCCGGGTTTCCCAGCGCAGGTCGGTCCGGGTCCAGTCGAGGACCGGCATGAAATTATAGCAGACTGTGCGAATGCCGCTTTGCGAAAGGCGACGCAGGCTTTCCTGCCAGTTGGCAATATGGGTGCGCCAGTCGCCGGTCTGGGTCTTTATCTCTTCCGAGACAGGCACGCTTTCGACCACATCCCAGTAAAGACCTCCAGCCTTGATTTCCGCGTGTCGCTTCTCGATCTCGTCGGCCGGCCATACTGCCCCTGTCGGGATGTGGTGCAGGGCGCTGACAATGCCCTCCGCGCCGGCCTGCGCCGCATCTCTCACCGAAACCTTGTCGACCGGTCCGAACCATCGCCAGGTATGCTTCATTCTGTTCTTCCCGTTTCATGGTCGAAAAGTGCGATCTGCACCTTGCAGGCGACGGACCGGTCCGAAGCCTGTTCAAAGGCGCTCACCGCGTCCTTGAGTGGATAGGTATGCGAAAGGATTGGCCGCACATCGATGGCGCGCCGAGAAATCAGATCGACCGCTTCTGCAAACTCGCGATCGAAGCGCTGCGAACCGCGCCAGTTGATTTCCTTGCCGACCAGCATGTTGAGCGGGATCGTGACGTCTCCCGTCACGCCCACCTGAACAAGAGTTCCTCTCGGCTTCAGGGCTGCAAGAGCGGTGCGAAGCGCTGGGCCGGCGGCAGAGCAGTCGAAGGCCACATCGACCGTGCCTTTGCCTTCGAGATAGGGCGAAAGCGCTTCCGCGTTTTCGGCCACGTTGACCGTTTCGGTCGCTCCCATGGCGGGAGCCCGGGCAAGGGCTGCGTCGGCGAGATCGGTGACGATGATCTCGGCAGCACCTGCATACCGGGCCGCAGCGACGGTCAGAAGGCCGATCGGTCCAGCGCCGGTCACCAGCACGCGCTTGTTTTTGAGATCGCCGGCCTGGGAGCCTGCATGAAGGCAGACTGCGAGCGGTTCCGCGCAGGCGGCTTCCTCAGGCGAAACATCGGCCGACACGGGATGGCACTGGATTGCCGGCACCACGAGATGATCGCGGAACATGCCCTGTTCGTGCGGCAGGCGCATGGCGCTGCCCATGAACCGCATTTCGAGGCAGTGGATCGGCTGCCCAATGCCGCAATAATGGCAATGGCCGCAGGGTTGGGACGGATTGACGGCGACCAGGGTGCCGACGCTGAGACCGGAAACGCTGTCTCCGATCGCTTCGACGAAGCCGGATGCTTCGTGTCCGGAAATGATCGGTTCGCGCACGCGGATCGGGCCGAAGCCGCCGTCCTGGTAATAATGCAGGTCAGAGCCGCAAATGCCGCCCATCGCCATGCGCAGGAGCACTTCACCGGGTCGAGGAGCGCCATAACCCTCGCTCTCGACCTTGAGATCGCGTTTGCCATGCAGGCGGACGACGCGGGTAAGCATGGGGATAGCCTCGTTTCGTGCGTTTCGATCGGTCATTCCGCGCCGGGCCGGCCGGCGCGGAATGGGTGTCGGTATCAGCGGATCAGGCCCATTTCCGTTGGCAGCCACAGCGTGATTGCCGGCACGAAGGTGATCAGCACCAGTGCGAGCAGCAGCGGCACCAGCCACGGAAGGATTGCCATCGTGGTGCGCTCGACAGAAAGCTTCGCGACGCGGGACAATACGAACAGCACCATGCCGAGCGGTGGATGCAAGAGGCCAATCATCAGGTTCAGCGTCATGATCAGGCCGAAATGCACCGGATCGATGTCGAACTGCAAGACGATCGGCAGCAGGATCGGCACCAGGATGGTGATGGCGGCGATCGTATCGAGGAAGCAGCCGACGAACAGCATCAGAAGATTGACGAGGATCAGGAACACCCACTTGCTGTCGGTCAGGCTGGTGATCGCCGTCGACAGAAGCTGCGCCGTCTGGCTGACCGTCAAAAGCCATGCAAAGACCGAGGCCGCGGCCACGATGAACAGCACGGATGCCGTGGTTTCGATCGTGTCGAAGGTTGCCTTGGCAAGCGATTTGAAGGTCATGGTGCGATAGCGCACGAGGCCGAGGAACAGCGACCACAGCACGGCGGCAACGGCTGCCTCCGTCGGCGTGAACCAACCCATCGTCATGCCGCCGATCAGGATGACCGGGGTCATCAGCGCCATGACGGCGGAGAAGTCGAAATACCAGTCGCAGGCGAGAAGCACGACGAGCGCGATCAGGATCGACAGGTTGAGCGACAGTCCCATCAGCGTCAGCAGATAGATACCAAGCGGCACCATGGCCACAACAAGGACTTCCGTCGATGCGCTGAGGATATTCCTCCAGCTGAACGGCGTATCGGAACCCCAGCGTTTCACATAGGCGAAGATGGCAACGGTCAGCATCATCAGCACCGTCATGACGACGCCCGGCACGATGCCGGCCATGAACAGCGCGCCGATCGAAACGTTGGCCATCATCCCGTAGATCACGAAAGGCAGCGATGGCGGGAAGATAGGACCAAGCGTTGCCGATGCCGCGGTGACGCCGACGGCGGCCTCAATTGGATAGCCGTGGTCCTTCATCGCCTTGATCTCGATCGTGCCGATACCGGCAGCGTCGGCAAGCGCCGTTCCGGACATACCGGAAAAGATGACCGAACCGATGATGTTGACCTGCGCGAGGCCCCCCTTCATCCAGCCGACCAGCGCGACTGCGAAAGAGTAGATGCGGCCGGTCACCCCGGCGCTGTTCATCAGATTGCCGGCCAGAATGAAGAAGGGAACGGCCAGAAGCGGAAAGCTCTCGACACCGGCAATCAGCCGCTGCGCGACGATGATGTCAGGCGCAACATTGTAAAAGACGATGTAAAGGACCGACGAGGTTGCCATGGAGATGGCGACCGGCAAGCCCAGCACCATCAGGAGAAGAAACGAACCGATAAGCAGCAGCATGAAATCAATCCTCGGCGTTCTGGAATTCTTCGGGGCGCTCGAGCACCGAATAACCGCGGCGCATGTTGGCGACGAAAACCTGGATGGAGCGCAGCAGCATCAGCACGAAGGCAACCAGCACGCTGTAGAAGACGATGTTGCGGGGCAGGTTTACGGTGACCATCTCCTCGCCCTCGACGATCTCCATATATCGCCACATCAGCCATGATCCGTAGGCAAAGAAACCGACCCGGATAATGTCGACCAACGTCGCCATGATGCGCGTCACATGCGGCGGCAGGTAGTGATAGAGAACGTCCACCTGAATGTGGCGCGACATGCGCACGCACATGACGGCACCGAGGAAAACCACGCCGATCAGGCAATTGACGGCGATTTCCTCTGTCCAGGCATAGCTGTCGTTGAGGACGTAACGGGTAAAGAACTGCAGGAAGACGCAGCCCGTCATCACCCAGAACAGGGCAAGCGTGACCCAGTCCTCGAAGGCATAGATTTTAAGGTCCACATCGACGGGCGCTTCGTCGAATGTATGGGCGAGCTCCTCAGGGGTCACCTGAGTGTGGATTTCCGGGGATGTCGACATGGATCCGATCCAGTTTCACGAAGGGAAGGCGCGGCTCTTGCGAGCCGCGCGAACGTTGGCGTGATCCGCGTTACTTGATGGCGCGGATGGCTTCCCAATCGGATTTCGCGTAGCCGAACTCTTCGAAGGTCACCTTCTCGAGCACCGTCTTTTCGAAGTCGGCCTTGTCGACTTCAACAACGTTGAGGCCGCGCTTCTTGAAGTCCTCGACGAGCGCCTTTTCGCGTTCCTCGATGATCTTGGTGGTGCGGGTTGCAGCTTCCTGCGTCACTTCCGTGAAGATCTTCTTGTCTGCGTCCGACAGGCTTGCCCAGCGGCTCTTGGAAATGACCGTGTTGAGATGGTCGACGATGTGACCGGACAGAACGATGTTCTTCTGGACTTCAAAGAACTTCTTCGCCTCGATCGTGGTCAGCGGATTTTCCTGGGCGTCGACCGTGCCGTTCTGCAAGGCGAGATAGACTTCCGCAAAGGCGATCGGCGTGGTGTTGGCGCCGCAGGCCCGTGGCATGGCAAGGTATGCCGGAACGTCCGGAACGCGCATCTTGACGCCCTTGAGGTCGGCGCATTTTTCGATCGGCTTGTTGGATGTCGTATGGCGCGTGCCGTAATAGCTGACCGCGGTGATGACGTTGCCGGTCTTGTCTTCATAGCCCTTGGAGAGACGCTTGAAGACGTCGCTCTTCACATAGGCGATCAGGTGCGCCGGATCGCGAAAGATGTACGGGAAGTAGGTCACGCCGATCGGCTTGTAATCGCGGGCCGCGAAGCTGGAGCCGGAAATGATCATGTCGACCGTTCCGAGCTTCAGACCTTGGTTGATGTCGGCTTCCTTGCCGAGCTGCGACGCGGGGAAGACGTCGATCTTGTAGCGACCTTCGGTCCGCTTGGCGATTTCGCCTGCAGCCCATACGGATTCCGTATGGAACGGCTCCGAGGTCTCATAGACATGCGCCCACTTGAGCGCTGTCTGCGCCTGTGCGCCGATTGCCGACGCCATGACGACGGCGGCGGCACCTAAAATAGTGTTAAACTTCAACATAACTTTCTCCTCCCGAATTGAAATCTCAAACTATCGTCTCGATCCGCCGCCTCCTCGCGGTCGTATCAGTCGTTCCTCGTCGGCTCCTCTCCGAAGCTTTCCGAGAATCTCTTCTGCGACAGCGTCAAATGCTGCCGCATGGCCTCGCGCGCATCGGCGGGGTTGCCCGCAGCAAGCGCGTCGCGAATGATCTTGTGTTCTTCGAGTGCTGCCTTCCAGGTGTGCGGGCCTTCGAAATAGCTGGCCAGCTTGGTGAAATACGGCGACAGCCGCTTGTCGTAGATCAGGCCGGTAAAGCGGTTGAGCGCCGAATTGCCGATCATGTCCGCAATCGTTGTATGAAACGCCCGGTCCAGCGCCAGCGCCTGGTGCGAATCGTCGAGCGAACCCTCCATCTCCGCAAGGATCGAATTGAGCTTGGCGATGCTCTCGCTGTCCGCCTTGCGGGCTGCCTCCTCGGCAATAGCGCTCTCGATCAGGCAGCGCGCCTGCAGGATTTCAAAAGGACCATCGCTGTCATCGGCGGCAAGAATTTCCGGCTGCCGGTTTGATCTGGCGCGCACATAGACGCCGGATCCCATCCGGATCTGGATCAGACCCTCGACTTCGAGCACGATCAGGGCTTCGCGAATGGTGGGGCGGGACACGCCAAGGCGCTCGGCAAGCTCACGCTCGGCCGGCAGCCGCTCACCTGGCCGGACTTCTCCGGCTTCGATCAGCGTACGAAGCTGTTCCGCGGCCTGCCTGTAAAGGCGGCGCGGCTCAAGGGCGACGAACATGGTGTCCTCCACGCATCCTCCCGACGCGCAATGCGGTCAGATTGTCTTACCAATTTTGGGAAGTCAAGTGCCATCAACCTGTGACTGTGCCGGCATCTCCAAAACCGGCAGTTGCGCCCCGTAGCGACCCGCAAGTACTTCGAAAGCGGCGTGTGTCGCCGGATCGAGCGTGACGCCGGATGCTTCTCGATCCGCCGCAACCACCCATTCCCGGTCGCCTGGCGCCATGACGCGGCAGTCGGCACGGGCCGGAGAACTTCGCAACGCGTCCAAATAGCGTGTCATGCCCGCATCGAACGTCTCCCGATCGCCGAACGCCTCCGGCAGGATCGCAAAGACAAAGGCTCCGAGACCACGCGGCGTCGAAAAATCGGGACCGCCCATCGGGGCGAGGTCGAAACTCAGGCTCATGCCGGTCACGACAGCGCTGAGGATTTCCGCAAGCCCGGCAAGACCCGCGCCCTTGAAGCCAAATTCGGCGCCGAGCGGCGCCAGCATGTCGGCCTTGTTCGCATCGAGCGTGTCGATGCCCGAAACATCTGACGCGACCGACTGCGGCAGGGTCGTGCCCATGCTGCGGTAGAGCAGCACGCGGTTATAGGGAATGGCGCTGGTTGCCATGTCCAGCAACCACGGATCTTGCCCTTCCACCGGCACGCCGACGGCGATCGGGTTGGTGCCGTGGAAGCGCGATGCGCCCTCATGCAGGCGCACGAAACTGTCGGAATTGCAAAAGGTGAAGCCAATCACGCCCTGGCGGGCCGCCTCCAGCGCATAGGCGCCGGCCGGGCCGAAATGCGAACTGTTGCGGATCGCCACAGCGCCGATGCCGAACTGACGCGCGAGCGCGATTGCGCGGTCCATCGCCGTATAGGTCGCAAGTGCGCCATGCGCGTGATCCGCGTCCAGCGTCTCCACCGCTCCGAAACCGCCGACGGGTTTAAGCTTCGGCGCCTTGTTGAGGCGACCGCCTTCAAGCGCGGTCACATAATGGTCGAGAAGACGCACGCCGTGACTGTCCACGCCATGGCGGGTTCCATGCATCATCGCCCGCGTTGCAGCGTCTGCCGTCGCAGCGTCGGCGCCGCAAGCCAGAAGGACCTCGCGGCAGAAGCGATCGAGCTCCACAAGCGAAACGCACGCTCTGTCATTCCCAGTCGGCATGTCAGGACATCCTCCACAATGTCTTTTGTCTACACTAGACATCCGATTTGGAAGATGCAATCCATGCACGGCGATTTCGATCGATTGCGTTTCATGTCCTGGAGAGCCGAATGGCTGGCCCGTCCCCGAGGCTTCATCAACGCGTATGCGAGATACTGGCATCCGAGATCGCCTCCGGTGCGCTGTCTGCCGGCGCGTATCTGACCGAAACCAGCCTTGCCGACCGCTTCGGCATCAGCCGGGCGCCAGCGCGCCATGCCTTGGGCGAGCTTGAACTGCGAGGCCTGATGCAGCGCGTCCCTGGCAGGGGATACCAGATCCTGTCCTCGGAAAGCGGCACCGCGCCCGCCGCCCCGTCGAGCCATCCTGCGGGCTCCGACGAGAAGATCCATTTCCTGTCGAGCTGGGAACTGATCTACCGCCAGATCGAGATCGAGATCGTTTCCCGCACCTCGCTCGCCAGCTGGCGCATCAACGAAGCAGCGCTTGCCGCAGCCCACGGCGTCAGCCGAACCGTTGCGCGGGACGTGATGGCCAGGCTGCAGCAACGCGGCGTGGTGCTGAAGGACGATGCCGGCCGCTGGCTGGCGCCGGGCCTGACGCCTGTCCATATCGGCCAGCTCTACGAGCTGCGCTGGGTGCTGGAACCGCTGGCACTCGCGCAGGCATTTCCGCATTTGCCCGATGGCTACGTGACCGGATGCATCGAGTTCGTCGAGCAGGCAATCGCCGCCGCCGAGACCGTTACCGGCGACATGCTCGACCGCGTCGAACATCAGCTGCATTCGGAGCTTCTCGGATATTGCGACAACCGCGCGCTGATGCAGGCGATCAGCCTGCCGCAGGCGATCCTGGTCGCCCACCATTTTCTCTATCAGCCGAAGACCACCGGCTATGACGGCGAGCCATTCCTGCTGGAGCATCTGGACGTGCTTTCGCCGCTCGCTTCCGGCGATATCGGCGCCGCATGCGATGCGCTGGAGAGGCATTTGCGGATCTCACGCGACCGCGCAATCGCCCGCATTGGGGCTGCCGCATCGCGAAACATCGCCCTGCCTGACCTGCCTTATCTGGAGCGGCAGGGGCACGTCAAAACAGACTGATGTCTACCACCGGGAGGAGGAGCCCAAGAATGAAGATCAAATCCGTACAGCCATTCATCCTGCATCTGCCGCTGACCTCGGACTCGATTTCCGACAGCACCCACAGCATCACCCATTGGGGTGTCGTCGGCACCGTGATCGAAACCACCGACGGGTTGAAGGGATACGGCTTTACCGGCACCCATGCCCATATCGCCTCCGACCGGCTGATCACGTCCTGTATAAGGGATTGCTACGCGCCGCTGCTGATCGGCGAGGATGCCAACGAACATCAGCGTCTATGGACCAAGCTGGCACGCTATCCGTCCCTGCAATGGGTCGGCCGCGCCGGGATCACTCATCTGGCACTCGCTGCCGTCGACGTGGCGCTCTGGGACCTCAAGGCGAAGAAGGCCGGTGTGCCGCTCTGGAGCCTGCTCGGCGGGGCAAGAACCGATCGTCTCGAGGCGTATAATACCGATATCGGCTGGCTGTCGTTTTCGCTGGAGGACCTGCTGGCCGGGTCGGCGCGCGCCGTGGAGGAGGAAGGCTTCACCCGGATCAAGCTCAAGGTCGGCCATGACGATCCCAATATCGATGTGCGCCGGCTGGAAGCGGTGCGCAAGCGGCTGGGTGCAGACGTCCGGATCGCCATCGATGGCAATGGCAAGTGGGATCTCCCGACCTGCCAGCGGTTTTGCGAGCGGGCCCGCGATCTCGACATCTACTGGTTCGAGGAGCCGCTCTGGTACGACGATATCGCCGGCCACGCGGCGCTTGCGAGAAGCAGCACGATCCCGATCGCGCTCGGCGAGCAGCTCTATACCGTCGATGCTTTCCGGGCGTTTATCGCAGCCGGTGCCGTGTCCTATGTTCAGCCTGACGTCACGCGCCTTGGTGGCGTCACCGAATATATCCAGGTTGCGGATCTGGCACTGGCCCACCGGCTGCCGGTCGTGCCGCATGCAGGGGAGATGAGCCAGGTTCACGTCCATCTCAGCTACTGGCATCCCGCCTCGACGATCCTTGAATACATTCCTTGGATCAAGGATCACTTCGAGGAACCGTCCAATGTCGATGGCGGCATTTACCGCCGGCCGCAGCAGCCAGGCGCCAGCACGACGGTGCTGAAGGAAAGCTTCGAGCGATACGGCAAGAGCCTCAGCTGAATGCGAAAGGCCGCCGGCGACGTTCGCCAGCGGCCTTCTCTACAACGTCGACAAACGCCGTCAGATCTCGAAGATATTCTCGAACGATTCCGGAAAGTTCTGCCGCGCCAGCTTTTCGTTGATGATAAGCATCGCCTCATAGGAAAGCGGGTCGAACGTCTTGTCGGCAGGCAGCACTTCGCGCCCGAACAGAAGGCTCAGACGCGCAGCATCGAGATTGCCGCGCTCGAAGGGTTCGGTGCCAAAGTGATGCCATAGCGCATGCAGAAAGGCCCCGTCGATCTTGTGCTCTTTCGTGCCGGGACGTGCCCTGCGCGGCAGCGCCTTGATCGGCGTCACGCCTTTCGGATTGGCCCGGCGGATGGTGAACTGCACCCCCGTGCTTGGCATCCCGCCCGGAAAGCCTCGGTGTTTTGTCATTTCAGGCAGGTTTGCCATGTTCGTATCCTCAAGTCCTATGCGGCTGACCGGCTTTTAGCCGATCTTGTCTTGTGTCTTCGTATCGAAATCCGAAGCGTCGTGGCGCTCATGCAGCTGCTCGGATGGCTCGCCGGAAGTCCGGTTGACCATGCGGCCGCGCTTGACGCCAGGCCGTGCGAAAACCTCCGCCGTCCAGCGCTGCAGGTTCTCATAGCTCTTTACCTCGAGAAAATCACCTGCATCGCCGTAAACCTGGCCGAGCGCCAGCGTGCCGTACCAGGGGAAGATCGCCATGTCCGCAATCGTATACTCGTCGCCCGCCATATAACGGTTGTCGGCAAGATGCCGGTCGAGCACGTCGAGCTGGCGTTTCGTCTCCATCGCATAGCGATCGATCGCGTATTTGATCTTGATCGGCGCATAGGCATAGAAATGCCCGAACCCACCGCCGAGAAACGGTGCCGAGCCCATCTGCCAGAACAGCCAGTTCATCGTTTCCGTGCGGATGCGCAGATCGGTCGGCAGGAAGGCGCCGAACTTCTCCGCCAGATAGACGAGGATCGAGGCCGATTCGAACACGCGCAGCGGCTTGCCGCCATCCTTTGGCGCGTGGTCGCAAAGTGCGGGGATCTTTGAGTTCGGATTGATGTCGACAAAGCCGGATCCGAACTGATCGCCCTTGCCGATATTGATCATCCAGGCGTCGTATTCGGCCTGTGTGTGACCGGCTGCCAGAAGCTCTTCCAGCATGATCGTCACCTTGACGCCGTTTGGCGTGCCCAGCGAATAGAGCTGCAGCGGATGCTTTCCGACCGGCAGTTCCTTGTCCTGCGTCGGGCCGGCGATCGGGCGGTTGATACTGGCGAACTGGCCGCCATTGCCCTTTTCCCAGGTCCAGATCTTCGGCGGCTCGTAGCCGGCAGGAAAATTGTCGGCAGGAGTTTTCTCGGTCATCAGGGCGGTCCTTCCTGAAAAATTGCTCTTAAAATACGAACGATGCCTGCGATATAGGAAAAACGAGAAGAGATTTCCCGTTTTATAGCGCCATCGTATCGCGTTTTTTGGTGCTGGTCAGGATCTCTCTATGCTGCCCCGTGGTGTTCCGAACGAGCGGCAATGGTTAACCACGTACACGCAACTCCGCGGTCGGTTCTTGTTCAGTTAACCGTTGCACCGGCACTGTCCAGCTATTCGAGGACACCCGTGCCTGCTTCAGGCGGAGACGTGTCCCACAACAAACAGGGCGAACGGTTTTTCCAGCGACGAACTCAACGTTGCGGCGAAGCTGGAAAAGGTGGTGAACATGGCAGTCAGAGCGGTCGTATCGATAGAAGAGGGTGTTTCCGCAGACGCCTCGACGTTTGCCGCGCGGCTGGACGCTGCCCGTTCGCGCCTTGAGGAACGCTTCACCGAAGGCGGACGAGCGCTTCTTTCCATTCTCGACGTTCTCAACCGCTTGGTCGCCTCGCTCGATCAGGCAGTGAGCTCGCTCGACGAAGAAACGGCGAACGCATCCCTGTTCGAGCTCACCCAGACGGTCGCGCGGCTTTCGCAGCTGAGCGAAAACGAGAAAGGCCGACAGGTCCAGTTCACCCTCATTTCCGACGCCCAGGGGCAGCTGAAGGGCCATGCCGAGGACATGCAGGAAACCCTGCGCTATCTGCGCACCTTTGCAGTTACTGCAAAGATCACCGGCGCCGGAATTGCCGACTTTGCAGGATTTGCCGAGGAAATCCTGCAAAGGATTCAGGACGGCACCCGTCAGGTCAATGATTTCTCGGACAAGGTCCAGTATCTCGGCCAGGGACTGGGTTCCCTGATCACAAGAGGGAAGAGGATTGTAAGCTCCTACGAGGATGCCATCCCGCAGATCGCAGCGGGACTGTCGAACGGTGGTGAGGCGATTGCCTTCAATCGCAGATCGATGATCGAACAGGCTGCAAGCGTCCGGGCAATCGCGCGCGGCATCCAGACCAAGCTCGCCTCGACGCTGTCTGCCATGCAGATCGGCGACACAACCCGCCAGAGGATCGAGCATTGTCAGTCAACGCTCACGCTCCTCGACGATTTTCTGGCCTCACCGGACGCTACGCCGCTGACCGGTCCTCAGCGCGACAACCTGTCCGCTGTCATCCGGAGGCTTGTCTCCCATCAGCTCAGGCAGTCCATCGATCATTTCGAGCGTGACACGGCAAAGATCGTCGCAAGCGTGGCGAGTTTCCGTTCAGATCTCCAGAAGATCGATGCAATCCGGGAAACGATGGCAGAAGGCCAGGGCGGCGCCGCCGCCATGCGCCAGCTCGACACCGGCGTCGGCGTTGCGCGCGAAGCGGTTCGCCAGATCGAAGCCGTTGCCGGCGAGGCGACGGAACTCAGCCGGTCGACCGGCCAGACCGTAAGCGAGCTCGTCACCAGCATCGGCGTCGTGCAACTGGTCCGCACCGATATTCACTACATGGCCCTCAATACCAATCTGCGCTGCGGCAGGATCGGAGATCAGGGCAAGGCGATCAACGTGGTTGCCGCCGAACTGCGCAATTACGCGGGCGAACTGGATGGTGCCGCCGACAAGATCCTCGTTCATCTCAGAATGCTGGAAGAATCTGCGCAAAAGCTCAACGCCTGCGAAGATATCGGCGGCTCGCTCGATCTTCGGCTCGAACAGGCACTCGCCAATATCCGCGTTGTCGGCGATCGCATGGGGACCGAAATGTCGCTGCTTGGCGAACACAGCCGATCCGCCGTCGGCGAAATCGATGCCTCGCTTGCTCGGCTTGATTTCAAGGTTGAGCTTGGTGAGGTTTTGCGGGCCTGCGTGGAAGAGGGCGAAGCCTTCGCAAGCGCCCGGCCACTGGCCGCCATCGAGCCTGCCCTCATCGAACTCGGGGCTCGCATTTCCGCCCTTTACACAATGGGTTTGGAACGCGAACTGCACGCGAAGATCATGGGAACCACACCCCTTGGCGAAACGTCCCTCGTCTCGGTTGCCTGAGTGACGACACGCTGTTTTCAGGTGTCATCGGCATCGACGGCCTCCAAGTCAGACCGATTAAATACCCGCTGGACCTTGACCTTTCGCCGGGCCTTTGTCATGTGACCGCCTTCATTTGACGAAGCGCCCCATCGGGACGAGCCCCGGCGGCGTTATACGAAAGAAACAACATGACCAAGCCCACATCCTCGGCGCCGTCCCAGCGCATGCTTCGTGTTGGCGAACAGGTTCGCGCCGCCATCACCCAGGTCCTGCAGCGCGGCGAAGTGCGCGACGACCTACTCGAGAAAACCGTGATTTCCGTTTCGGAAGTACGCATGTCGACCGATCTGAAGGTTGCGACGGCCTATGTGACCCCCCTCGGCGTCGCCGACCATGACGGCGTGATCGCAGCGCTCAACCGGCATGCCAAGTACATCCGTGGTCGCATAGCCGGCCAGCTCCGATCGATGAAATACATGCCGGAAGTGCGCTTCCGCGATGATACCAGCTTCGACAACTACAAGAAGATCGACGAGCTGCTCCGGTCTCCCGAGGTCCAGCGCGACCTGAATAGCGACGAAAACAAAGACTAGAAATAACAATCAAGAAGTATTGATGTCCAAACCCCGCAAACCAAAGGGCCGGCCGGTTTCCGGCTGGCTTATTCTCGACAAGCCGATCGATTTCGGCTCGACCGAAGCCGTGTCCAAGATCAAGTGGCTGTTCAATGCCCAGAAATGCGGCCATGCCGGCACGCTGGATCCGCTTGCGTCAGGCATGCTGCCGATTGCGCTCGGCGATGCGACGAAGACCGTGCCCTATGTCATGGATGGGCGGAAGATCTACGAATTCGCCGTTACCTGGGGCGAGGAACGGTCGACCGACGACCTCGAAGGCGCCGTTACCGCATCGTCCGACAGCCGTCCGAGCGAAGAACAGATCCGCGCACTTCTGCCCAACTACACCGGCACGATCCATCAGATCCCGCCACAGTTTTCCGCCATCAAGATTGCCGGCGAACGGGCCTATGACCTCGCCCGCGACGGCGAAATTGTCGAGATCCCGTCGCGCGAGGTCCAGATCTTCCGCCTGACGCTGCTCGGCGTAACGGCAGACAAGGCGCATTTCGAAGTGGAATGCGGCAAGGGCACCTATGTTCGGGCGCTCGCCCGTGACTTCGGCCGCGATCTGGGCTGCTACGGTCATATCTCGGAACTGCGCCGCACCTTCGTTGCGCCCTTTGCCGAAGACCGCATGGTGCCGCTGGCCGAACTCGTGGCCCTGGAAAAGATCGAGGATCGCGACGAACGGCTTGCAGCCCTTGATGCCTTCATGATCAACACGTCTGAAGCGCTTTCCAGCCTGCCGCATCTGCCTGTCACAGACGATCAGGCCCACCGCATCAAGATGGGCAATCCGATTATCCTGCGCGGCCGCGATGCACCGGCTGACGAAGCGGAAGCCTATGCGACCGTGCGCGGTAAGCTGCTTGCCATCGGCGAGATCGGCCAGGGAGAGTTCCGTCCCAAGCGGGTGTTTGGCTGAGCCTCTTCCATTCTCTCCTTGAATGGTCTATAGGCACCGCCAGCAAAAGCAGGCTTTTCTGCCTGTTTTGCGTTTCACGGCCAAGACTGGACGACATCCCGGCCTTAGGCGACCCATAATCCTCATATTCGAAAGGATAACACGATGTCGATCACTGCAGAGCGCAAGGCCGAACTCATCAAGGAATACGCAACCGTTGAAGGCGACACCGGTTCGCCGGAAGTCCAGGTTGCGATCCTCACCGAGCGGATCAACAATCTGACCGAACACTTCAAGGGCCACAAGAAGGACAACCACTCCCGTCGTGGCCTTCTGACCATGGTTTCCACACGTCGTTCGCTTCTCGACTACGTCAAGAAGAAAGACGAATCCCGTTACAGCAAGTTGATTGCTGCTCTGGGCATTCGCCGCTAAAAAATTTCCGGCGGGCGCTCAATCGGGCGCCTGCCGGTTTCTCATTCGGGCCAAGCGTCCGATGCAATGTTTGCGATGCGCTTTATCTCGCGCCGCAAGAATGCCCGCAGACCCGGATGGGCCGGATCTGCAAAAACCAAACCGTTGACCTGTCATGGGGCAGGATTGCCGGATGCTTTCGACCAGGGATCACTCAAAGACCCTGATCAGACGTCGACCACCGAAGTCGCCGACCCGAAGCCTCCCGTTGTCTTGCCCGTGATCTGTCACATCGATTGCGGTCGACTATGCACTGCGCCGGCTACGGCACTGCGCGTGCTCCCGCATTAAAGGACACCATATGTTCAATACCCACTCCGTCGAAATCGAATGGGCAGGCCGCCCGCTGAAGCTTGAAACGGGCAAGATCGCCCGCCAGGCTGACGGCGCGGTTCTCGCCACCTACGGCGAAACCGTCGTTCTCGCCACCGTTGTTTCGGCCAAGTCGGCCAAGCCCGGCCAGGACTTCTTCCCGCTGACCGTAAACTACCAGGAAAAGACCTATGCCGCCGGCAAGATCCCGGGCGGCTATTTCAAGCGCGAAGGTCGCCCGTCGGAAAAGGAAACGCTGGTTTCCCGCCTGATCGACCGTCCGATCCGCCCGCTTTTCCCGGAAGGCTACAAGAACGAGACCCAGGTCGTCGTTACCGTCATCCAGCACGACCTTGAAAACGATCCGGACGTCTTGTCGATGGTTGCAGCATCCGCTGCCTTGACGATCTCTGGCGTTCCCTTCATGGGCCCGGTTGGCGGCGCACGCGTCGGCTACATCAACGGCGAATACGTTCTGAACCCGCATCTCGACGAGATGGACGAGTCGACCCTCGACCTCGTCGTTGCCGGCACCCAGGACGCCGTCCTGATGGTCGAGTCGGAAGCCAAGGAACTCAACGAAGAGA
Source organism: Neorhizobium sp. DAR64862/K0K3 (assembly GCF_050500185.1). Classification (NCBI taxonomy): domain Bacteria; kingdom Pseudomonadati; phylum Pseudomonadota; class Alphaproteobacteria; order Hyphomicrobiales; family Rhizobiaceae; genus Neorhizobium; species Neorhizobium sp. DAR64862/K0K3. The sequence continues at coordinate 3,011,112 of NZ_CP191449.1, read as the reverse complement.
TCATGCTCGGCGCCGTCATGTTCGGCCACAAGGGCTTCCAGCCGGTTATCGACGCGATCATCAAGCTCGCTGAAGTTGCCGCCAAGGAGCCCCGCGATTTCCAGCCGGAAGATCATTCCGCGCTCGAAGCCGAAATGCTGCAGCATTTCGAAGCCGAACTGCGCACCGCCTACAAGAACACCCAGAAGGCTGAACGCTATGCTGCCGTCGACGCCGTCAAGGCGAAGGTCAAGGCACACTTCTTCCCGGAAGGCGTAGAGCCGAAGTACCCGGCCGAAGTCATCGGCGCGACCTTCAAGCACCTGCAGGCGAAGATCGTTCGCTGGAACATCCTCGACACCAAGAGCCGCATCGACGGCCGTGATCTCGAGACCGTTCGCAAGATCGTGTCTGAAGTCGGCATCCTGCCGCGCACCCACGGTTCGGCCCTGTTCACACGCGGCGAAACCCAGGCGATCGTTGTCGCGACGCTCGGCACCGGCGAAGACGAACAGTATGTCGATAGCCTGACCGGCATGTACAAGGAACGCTTCCTTCTGCATTACAACTTCCCTCCCTACTCGGTTGGTGAAACCGGCCGCATGGGTTCCCCAGGACGTCGCGAAATCGGCCACGGCAAGCTCGCATGGCGCGCGATCCGTCCGATGCTGCCAACGGCTGAACAGTTCCCGTACACGCTGCGCGTCGTCTCCGAGATCACCGAGTCGAACGGCTCGTCCTCGATGGCAACCGTCTGCGGCACATCGCTTGCTCTGATGGACGCTGGCGTCCCGCTCGCAAAGCCTGTTGCCGGTATCGCTATGGGCCTGATCCTCGAAGGCGAACGCTTTGCCGTTCTCTCCGACATCCTCGGTGACGAAGATCATCTCGGCGACATGGACTTCAAGGTTGCAGGTACTGTCGACGGCATCACCTCGCTGCAGATGGACATCAAGATCGCCGGCATCACCGAAGAGATCATGAAGGTCGCGCTCGGCCAGGCACAGGGTGGCCGCAAGCACATCCTCACCGAAATGGCCAACGCCATCACCGAAGGTCGCTCGGAACTCGGCGAATTCGCACCGCGCATCGAAGTGATGAACATCCCGGTCGACAAGATCCGTGAAGTCATCGGTTCGGGCGGCAAGGTCATCCGCGAAATCGTCGAAAAGACCGGCGCCAAGATCAACATCGAAGACGACGGCACGGTCAAGATTGCCTCCGCCTCCGGCAAGGAAATCGAAGCGGCCCGCAAGTGGATCCATTCGATCGTTGCTGAACCGGAAGTCGGCACCATCTACGAAGGTACCGTTGTGAAGACCGCCGACTTCGGCGCCTTCGTCAACTTCTTCGGCGCCCGCGACGGTCTGGTCCATATCAGCCAGCTCGCTTCCGACCGTGTTGCCAAGACCCAGGACGTGGTCAAGGAAGGCCAGAAGGTCTGGGTCAAGCTGATGGGCTTCGACGAGCGCGGCAAGGTTCGCCTGTCGATGAAGGCCGTCGACCAGGCCACCGGCCAGGAAGTCAAGAAGGCTGACGGCGAAGCTGCCGAATAAGCCCTCGACCTATCGAGAGATCGAGGCGCGGAAGGAATAACTTCCGCGCCTTTTTTGTTTTCACCGACGACACGACCGCCCGAGATCCGATCATGACCCGAGAAGCCCTGAAGACCCTTTTTCATCCCTTCGCCACCGACGCGATCCAAACGCCCGGCGAGGGTGAGCGCATACTGTTTCTGGGTGCGGAAGCGGGCAATGCCCTGCCTGACGGGTTTGATGCCGAGATCACGGCCATCCAGCCGTTCCGCCCACTGTTCCGCAGCCTGCGCGACAACGCGTTTCCCGAGCCCGAGGGCGAGGATTACGACGGTGCGCTTGTCCTGTGCGGCAAGCATCGCGGCGAAAACGAAAACCGCATTGCCGAAGCACTTGCGCGGGTGAAGGTCGGTGGCCTGATCGTCGTTGCCGGTGGCAAGGAAGACGGTATCGCACCCATTCGCACGATGCTGCTGAAGCTCGGCATCACGCTGGACTACGCGCCGAAGTATCACGGCGTTGCCATCTGGTTCGGCCGGCCGGAGGATGCGTCTGGCGCGATCCAGGCACTGAAAAAGACAGCTGTGACGGTCGACGGTCGATTCCAGGCCGCTCCCGGCATGTTCTCGCACGACCGCATCGATCCGGGCTCCGAACTTCTGGTAAGCCGCTTCCCGACGGATTTCGACGGCAATGCCGCTGATTTCGGTGCCGGCTGGGGTTATCTTTCGGTGATGCTCGCCGAGCGTTCGCCCCGCGTGAACCGTATCGACCTGTTCGAGGCCGATCACCGGGCGCTGGAATTTGCAAAGCAGAACGTTGCGCACAATTGCCCGGATCTCGAAGCCCGCTTCTTCTGGCAGGATCTGGGAACCGAGCCGCCAAAGGAAAAATACGACCTCGTCATCATGAACCCGCCCTTCCATGAGACGCAGGCTGCGGATCCGGAACTGGGCAAGACGATGATCCGCACGGCGGCAGGCGCGCTCAGAAGCGGCGGCAGGCTGATGCTGGTCGCCAATCGCGGCATGCAATACGAGCCGGTGCTCGAGGAAGCGTTCCGGGAATACGGCGAAACCTGCCGCAACGCCCGCTTCAAGATCCTCTGGGCGAAGAAGTAGCTTCACCCCTCAAAATCTAGGATTGCCCGCCCCGACAGCTCGAATGCACACTGAAGTTGCGTTGGAGCGGTCGGGGTTTTTGTATGAAAGGCGTTGTTTCAGCACTTCTGCTCTTGATCGCCACTGAAACGGCGAGCGCCGAAGAGCCGCGCGCCAGTGTTCGCTTGACCTGGGAATGGTTCAACACCGCGGAAACCTATCGCAAATACAAGGTCAAAGGGCCGGATGACCTTCGCATTGCCGCGCATTACTTCCGGCTCGCGGCCAAGAACGGCAACGCTGCGGCAGCCTACAAGCTCGGTGAAGCTTATGAGATAGGCTCAGGTGTCCCACTCGATCTTCCGGAAGCGCTCCGCTGGTATCGCCAGTCCGCCGACGCTGGCGACATGCATGCGGAGCTGAAGGTCGGCTGGTTCTATCAGAAGGGCTTGAGCCTGCGGGCTGATCCATCACGGGCTGTCGAATGGTACGAGCGCTCCGCCAGCAAAGGCAACCTGTGGGCCCATCATATGCTGGCCTTCATGTTGATGGACGGGGAGGGGGTCGCAAAGAACCTCGCCCTTGCGCAAAGTTATTTCGAAAAGAGCCTGCCTTTCACGCACGATCACTGGGCGCAGCTGAAGCTGGCGCAGTTGATCCGGTCGAGCGATCCACGTCGCTCCAAAGAACTGCTCAAGCAGTCAGCGAGTGCCGGCAATGCCGACGCGGTCCGGGAATTGAACTCAAATTGAAAGTGCCCGCCGTCCCAGGGATCGCACGCGTCGGATGCTACTGAGCGTCGGACTTGCGCAGTCTGTCGAGGCTTGGCAGTGAGGTGATGCTGTATCCGGCATCGACGTAATGCACTTCGCCGGTCACACCGCGGGAGAGATCCGACAGCAGATAGAGTGCCGATCCGCCGATGTCCTCGATCGTGGCAGTGCGGCGCAACGGCGCGTTCTGCTGGTTCCAGGCGTAGATCGCCCGTGCATCGGAAATCCCGGCGCCGGCAAGCGTGCGCACGGGGCCGGCGGAGATCGTGTTGACGCGGATGTCGTTCGGGCCGAAATCGGCGGCCAGATACCGCACCGAGGCTTCAAGCGCTGCCTTGGCAACGCCCATCACGTTGTAGTTCGGAATGACGCGCTGTGAACCGTTATAGGTCAGCGTCAGCATAGAGCCGCCATCCGGCATCAGGGCTGCGGCGCGCTTGGCGATTTCCGTGAAGGAAAAGCAGGAGATCACCATCGTGCGCGAGAAATTCTCCCGCGTCGTGTCGGCGTAGAGGCCCTTCAGCTCGTTCTTGTCGGAGAAGCCGATGGCATGAACGAGAAAGTCGATCGTGCCCCAGCGTTCGCGCAGCGCGTCAAACGTTGCGTCGACCGACGCGATATCTTCGACGTCGCAGGGAACCACGAAATCTGAGCCGAGTTCGGCGGCAAGCGGTCTGACCCGCTTGCCCAGCGCCTCACCCTGATAGGTGAAGGCAACTTCCGCACCCTGTGCCGCGACCGCCTTGGCAATTCCCCAGGCGATCGAGTGGTTGTTGGCAACGCCCATGATCAGGCCGCGCTTGCCCTGCATGATCCCGGACATCAAATTATCCGTTATGACGCTGGAAGACGAGCGTAGCGTTGGTGCCGCCGAAGCCGAAGGAGTTGGAGAGCACAGTGTCGATCTTGGCATTGTCGATACGCTTGCGAACGATCGGCACGCCGTCGAATTCCGGATCGAGCGTCTGGATGTGCGCGCTTTCACCGATAAAGCGTTCCTGCATCATCAGCAGGCCGTAGATGGATTCCTGCACGCCGGCACCGCCGAGCGAGTGGCCGGTCAGAGACTTGGTCGACTGGATGTGCGGGATCTTGTCCTTGAACACTTCGCGGATGGCGCCAATTTCCTTGGAATCGCCAACCGGTGTCGAGGTGCCGTGGGTGTTGATGTAGTCGACCTCGCCTTCCACGTTGGCAAGCGCCTGACGCATGCAGCGGATGGCGCCTTCGCCAGATGGTGCGACCATGTCGTAGCCATCGGATGTGGCGCCGTAGCCGGTGAGTTCCGCATAGATCTTGGCGCCGCGGGCCTTGGCATGCTCCAGTTCTTCAAGCACGAGAACGCCTGCACCACCGGCGATGACGAAACCGTCGCGGTCGGCGTCATAAGCGCGCGAAGCCGTTGCAGGCTGGTCGTTGTACTTGGAGGACATGGCGCCCATCGCGTCGAACAGGTTCGACATGGTCCAGTCGAGATCCTCGTGGCCGCCGGCAAACATCACGTCCTGCTTGCCCCACTGGATCATCTCCGCGGCATTGCCGATGCAGTGCGCAGACGTCGAGCAGGCCGACGAGATCGAGTAGTTGACGCCGTGGATCTTGAACCAGGTCGCAAGCGTTGCCGACGCCGTCGAAGACATCGCCTTCGGCACGGCAAACGGACCGATCCGCTTCGGGCTGTTGTTCTTGATCGTCGTCTCGGCCGCTTCGATCAGGGTGCGGGTGGAAGGACCGCCCGAACCCATGATGATGCCGGTGCGCTCGTTCTCGCTGTAATCCTTTTCCTCAAGTCCGGAATCGGCCAGCGCCTGCTTCATCGCCACATGGTTCCACGCTCCGCCCTGGGAGAGGAAGCGCATGGCGCGGCGATCGACGAGTTCCGTCGTATCGATGTTGGGCTTGCCCCAGACCTGGCACTTGAAGCCGTGCTCGGCGAAATCCGGCGAGAAAGAAATACCGGACTTTGCCTGCCGCAGGGACTCGGTGACTTCGGCTGCGTCGTTACCGATCGAGGACACGATACCGAGCCCAGTGACAACTACCCGTCTCATTTCATCAAACCTTTGTTGTTTTCGACAGCTGCGCTTTTCAAGCAGTTCAGGCGGTCTTTTCCTTGGACAGACCCACGCGGAGGTCCGTCGCCTGATAGATGGTCTCGCCATCGGCCTTCAGCCAGCCGTCGGCGGTGCCCAGCACGAGGCGACCCCTCATGACGCGCTTGAAGTCGATGCCATATTCCAGAAGCTTGGTGTCCGGGCGGATCATGCCCTTGAACTTCACTTCGCCGGTCGAAAGCGCCATGCCGCGGCCGGGTTCACCCAGCCAGCCCAGGAAGAAGCCGGTCAGCTGCCACATGCCGTCAAGGCCAAGGCAGCCCGGCATGATCGGGTTGCCTTCGAAATGGCAGGGGAAATACCAGTCGTCCGGACGCACGTCGTATTCAGCGCGGATGTAACCCTTGTCGAAGGCGCCGCCGGTTTCCGAGATCTCCGTGATCCGGTGGACCATCAGCATGGGCGGCAACGGCAGCTGCGCATTGCCGGGACCAAACAGATCACCGTGGGCGCAAGAGAGGATTTCTTCGTAGCTGAAGCTGGACTGTCTGGTGGACATGAATTTCCGTTTCCCCCCGTTTGAAGCTTTTGTTTCCCAAGCTTTAGAGCAATATGGGCCGAAATTGAAGTCTTGCCATGACAACACAGGTGCTGTCTGGGGAAGACTGCAGCTGCGGAAGCATCGCATTCAGGTCCGCATATAGGAAGCGGAGAGCGCAAACCAGTGGTAAAACACCGAAAATTAGCGTTTTTGCCGACCGCGGAAGGACGTGCTAAGGGACACTATTGAAAGAATTCATCTTAAAAGTTATATCGGAAATCAGATTAGATCCCGTGTGACGAAACGGTTGGAGCCGAAGCACATATGGCGGATGCCATGCCGAACATCGAGATTAGATTGCGCCATTGCGGCCTTCGACCGACGAGGCAGCGCGTCGCGTTGGCGGATCTGTTGTTTGCAAAGGGTGATCGGCATCTGACGGTCGAGGAACTGCACGCGGAAGCCACAGAAGCCGGCGTGCCGGTCTCGCTCGCAACCGTCTATAATACCCTCCACCAGTTTACCGAGGCAGGCCTCATCCGCGTTCTCGCGGTTGAGAGCGCACGCACCTATTTCGACACCAATATTTCCGATCACCATCACTTCTTTGTCGAAGGGCGCAACGAGGTTTTGGATATCCCGATCAGCAATCTGGAAATCGGCAATCTCCCGGATGCGCCCGAGGGCATGGAAATCGCCCATGTCGACGTCATCATCCGGCTGCGCGAAAAGCGCGCCTAATCTTTGGTCCTGCCCTTGATTGCCTCATCTGCCGGCCGCCCCGGCCGCGACTTGTAGCGTGGCAGCGTCCAGCCGTAATGGATTGCGCCGCCCCGCAATGCAAAGGCGACCAGCACACCGACGCCTGAACTGACATACTGCGGAAAGCCGAGTGCCTGTGCCGCCGTGAACGCGGCAGCGCCGGCAATAGAGGCCGTGATGTAGATTTCCGAGCGCAACAGGACTGACGGCTCGTTGACGAGAAGATCGCGCAGGATCCCGCCGAATGCCGCTGTCAGCGCGCCGGTAATGATGGCGATCGTCGGCGACCCGGTGGCGGCCAGTCCTTTTGCCGCGCCAAGCACGCTATAGGCAGCAAGGCCCACCGCATCGAGCCAGATCAACAGGCGATATCGCCACTCAACCCGGTGCGCGGTCAGATAGACCACGACCCCGGTGACGACGCAGATCAGGATATAGGTCGGGTCGAGAACCCAGAAGACCGGGGTCCGGCCAAGAATGATGTCACGCACCGTGCCGCCGCCGAGCCCGGTCACGGCTGCAAAGAACAGAAACCCGATGAGATCGAGCTCCTTTCTTGATGCCGCAAGCGCACCGGTTGCGGCAAACACCGCGATGCCGGCATAATCGAGGATCATCAGCAGGGACATTCCATTCTCCAGCGTCGCGCAAGTGCATTGCTCTAGATGATCACGCTAACGACGGCAACGGCATCTCCGGTCAGGTCCGATGATGTCATGAAAAGATGATTTGAGAATATGGGTAGGTGCGGTGAATAAGGTCTTGATACTTCTGGTCGCTCTCGTCCTGCTGCCGACCTTCGCGTCAGCCCAGCAGAAACTGTTCAGCGATCCGGAAGTCACGGAAAAGAGCCATTTCCAGAAAACCTGCGGAAAAGTCGAGTTCGGTCCGGGCTTCGTCAAACGTTTCGACATCAACAATGATGGCATAACGGACGTCGTCACCGATCACAGCGACCTGACGTGCGACGGCGTTCGCGGCCCCAAATGCAATGCAGATGGCTGCCCGCAGAACTTCTACGTCCAGGCGAAGGAGGGCGGCTATATCATGATCGCCACCGCCCAGATCTACGGCTACGATTTCGTCCAGTATTTCGGCAACATGGTGTTCATGCTGCAGATGCATCCGCGGTTCTGCGAGCGCACCGATGCCGCGCCCTGCGTCATGCGGGTCCGCGTCCGCGGCGGCCGTTTCGTGACGATCTCGAAACAGTAATCACGGCCCCTTTAGGGATCAGGGCGCCTTGATGCTGTCGATACGGCCCGCGAACCTATAGCCGAGAACGGCCATCCACTCCCGTGCAGCCGTCGCCGTCAGCTGCGCATTGAGCGCCGGCTGGGTAAAATCGAGCTTGGCGGCTACGATGCCGCTGGTGCGAAAGTCGGTCGGCCACGGGCGAGCCTGAATGCCCGCCTTCTGAAACAGGGCGACGGAACGGGGCATGTGGAAGGCCGAGGTGATCAGCGCGCAATCGCTGAAACCCTGCTGTTTCAGGATGTCGGCCGTATTCTGCGTATTCTCGTAGGTGGTGCGCGACCTGTTTTCCTTCACTACCCGGTCCGGCGCTATGCCGAAGGCTGTGAAGAAGCGTTCGGAGGCCTGCGCTTCGCCTTCATAGACGCCGCTGAACGACCCGTCGCCGCCGGAAATCAGGATGCGCGATTGCGGAAATTGCAGCGCCAGCCGACCCGCTTCGATAAAGCGGTCCGCCGCCTGGTTGAATTCGATGCCACCCCGCGCCGCCGTCACCTCGCTCTCGAATGCACCGCCGAGAATGATCATGCAGGAGAGGTCTGCAGGATCTGTTGCCGGCTTGGCGTAGCGAGCCTCGAGAGACTGCAGCGCCAATGCGCCCGCCGTCGTATAGAGCGTGACGAACAGGGTGAGCGCACTCAGAAGTGCCGACATGCCGGAAAGCTTCCGAAGGCCGAAAAGTCCGAAGAGAGCGGCAAGGGCCGAAAGCAGGAAGGCGATGGAAAGCGGCTGTGCGAGCAGCCAGATCAGCTTGGAAATGAAAAACATGGACCGTCGTCTGTTTGAGTCCCGGCCAGTCTATCCTGTCGCGGGCCGATGGTGAACGCGGCAACGGTCACTCTGTCTTGAGATAGGCTTCAACGCCGCGCGCCGCAGCAAGGCCCGTGGCAAAGCAGGCGGTCAGAAGATAGCCACCGGTCGGCGCTTCCCAGTCCAGCATCTCGCCGGCTGCGAACAGACCTGGACGCCGCGCCAGCATGAAGCCGCCATCGAGCTCGTCCCAGGCGATGCCACCGGCCGAGGAGATCGCTTCCGCAATCGGGCGAGGGCGCAGCAGCAGGATCGACAGCGCCTTGATCGCCCGTGCCAGATCCTCCGGCGGCATCCGGTTCACATCCGGTATCAGTTCGCGCAGCAGGGCAGCCTTGACGCCGTCGAGGCCTGCACCCTTGCGCAACCGGTTGGAAAAGCTCGCTTTGACATCCTGCCGCGAGAGATCGCGCACGAGACGCTCGACGCTTCGGCCCGGCATCAGGTCGACATCAAGCACCGCCTGGCCATCCCTGTTGATCAACTCACGCAGGACTGTGGAATGCGCATAGACAAGGCTGCCTTCGATCCCGTGTTTCGAGATCACGAACTCGCCCTGATAGGTGCCCGCATCCGAGCGCGTCGAGACGGATTTGAGCGGCGCGCCGGCAAAACGCTCGACGAACATGTCGCTCCAGGCGACGTCGAACCCGCAATTGGCCGCCTGGAACTCCGATATCGCAATCCCCTCGGCCTTCAGCCACGGTACCCATGCCGCATCCGAACCGAGCCGTGGCCAGCTCGCGCCCCCAAGCGCCAGAATGACGGCATCCGGGCGTATGAGGAGTTCGCCGTTGGGCGTTCCAAACCTGTAACCGCCGCCTTCGAAACCCGTCCAGCGATGTCGCGTCTTCAGCACGACTCCCTGCTTGTCCAATCGGGAAAGCCAGGCGCGCAAGAGTGGCGATGCCTTCATGGCGACCGGGAAAACCCGGCCGGACGTCCCCACAAATGTCTCCGTTCCGAGTTCCTGTGCCCAGGCGCGAACATCCGATGGTGTGAACGCGTCAAGCGCCGGTCGCATCCGCGACGAAGACGAGCCGAAGCGACCGGCAAACCAGGCAAAATCCTCCGCATGGGTGATATTGAGCCCGGATTTTCCCGCCAGCAGAAACTTCCGCCCGAAGGTCGGCATGGCCTCGTAAACTGTCACCGAAAATCCGGCAGCGGAAAGATGCTCCGCCGCCATCAGTCCTGCCGGCCCGCCGCCTATGATCGCAACCTGTTTGGTCATGATCTCCGGTTACGGCAGATTACAACGTTTTGCCATAGCCCCCGGCCGTCGGCGTGGTCACGGTCACCGCTTCGCCCGCCTCGATCACCGTCTGGGCGCAGCCCGGAAGTGTCTCGATCGAGCCGTCGAGCCTGCGCACGGTGGTGATGCCAAGCTCTCCCTCTCCGCCGCCGTCAAGGCCGTGCGGGTGGAGCGTCCGATGCGAGGAGAGGATGGCGCAATCCATCGTTTCGAGAAACCGGATCGTCCGCTTCGTGCCGTCGCCTGCCGCAAACTGCCCCTGCCCGCCGGAATTGTCGCGGATGTGGAAATCTTCGAGCAGCACCGGATAGCGCGTCTCCAGGATTTCCGGATCGGTGAGACGCGAGTTGGTCATGTGCACATGGACAGCGTCGGTGCCGGCAAAGCCGCTGCCGTCGTTGAACCGGCCGGCCGGCGAACCGGAGCACAGCGTCTCGTAATACTGGTAGGTGGCGTTGCCGAAGGTCAGGTTGTTCATCGTGCCTTGGCTTGCTGCGATCGCACCCAGCGCGCCGAACAGAGCATTCGTCACGTGCTGCGACGTCTCGACATTTCCGGCAACGACCGCTGCCGGATATTGCGGCTTGAGCATCGAACCATCAGGCACGATGATGCGGATAGGCTTCAGGCACCCGGCATTCATCGGGATTGAGCTCTCCACCATCACGCGGAACACGTAAAGAACCGCCGCGCGCGTCACCGGTTCGGGCGCGTTGAAATTGTTCTTCTTCTGCTCGCTGGTGCCGGTAAAATCGACCGTCGCCTCGCGCTTTTGCCTGTCGATGGTGATCTTGACCTTGATCGTGCTGCCCTGGTCTGTCGCGTAGGAAAACTCCGCGTCACCAAGTTTTTCCAGCACGCGGCGAACGCTTTCCTCCGCATTGTCCTGCACGTGGCCCATATAGGCCTGCACGACATCTAGCCCGAACTGCGCGATCATCCGGCGCATTTCGTAGACGCCCTTTTCATTGGCCGCGATCTGCGCCCTCATGTCCGCGACGTTCTGTGCAACGTTGCGGGCAGGGTAGGGATGGTCGGACAGCAGGTTGGTGATGCCCGCCTCGTCAAACCGGCCGCGATCGACCAGAAGCACGTTGTCGAACAGGACGCCTTCTTCGTCGACGGTCGTCGCCAGCGGTGTCATCGAGCCCGGCGCTGTGCCGCCGACATCGGCATGGTGACCGCGCGAGGCGACGTAGAACAGGATCTTCTCACCCGCGTCATCGAACACCGGTGTCACCACGGTAATATCGGGCAGATGCGTTCCGCCATTGTAGGGCGCGTTCAACGCAAACACGTCACCGGGACAGATCTTGCCCTGGTTCTGCGCAATAATGCTTTCAACGGAGCGGTCCATCGATCCGAGATGAACCGGCATATGCGGTGCATTGGCGACCAGAGCGCCGTTCTCGTCGAACACGGCGCAGGAGAAATCCAGTCGTTCCTTGATGTTGACGGAGGACGCCGTGTTCTGCAGCGTCACGCCCATCTGCTCGGCAATCGACATGAACAGGTTGTTGAAGACCTCGAGCAGAACCGGATCGGCCTGGGTGCCGACAGCCTTGGCACGCGAGAGCGTGACGATACGCTTCAGGACCACGTGGTTGAGCCGGGTCACTTCGAATGCCCAGCCATCCTCGATCACGATCGTCTGGTGCGGCTCGACGATCAGGCAGGGACCGCTGGCGCGCGCGCCGGGCCCGATGTCGGCACGACGATAGACAGGCGCGTCGCGCCATGCGCCGGTGGAGAAGAACTTCGTGTGCTCTGCAGCTGTTGGGGCCGCGTCGTCCAGCGCAAACTCAGGCTCCGAAGCATCGGCACCGCCGCCGATCGCCTCGACCTCGTAGGCCTCGAAGATGATCTCGCGGTTCTCGAAGATAAAGCCGAACTGTTTCCGGTGGACGGTCTCGAACGCGGCCGTCATCTCGGCGGCATCTGTCACCGCGACCGAGAGGGTCGTATCCGTGCCCTGATAGCGAAGATGGGCGCGGTGCAGAACCTCGGTCTGCGCTTGAGCCACGCCCTGCGAACCCATTTCGGCGAGCACGCTTGTCGACAGTTCGTCGCGAACCGGGTCAAGCGATGCCAGTGCTTCGGCAAGCGGCTGCGAGACCGTACGCTGGCGGGTAGCGCGGATATCGGCGAGACCCATCCCGTAAGCCGAGAGGATGCCGGAAAACGGATGGATCAGAACCGTCGAGATGCCAAGCGCGTCCGCCGTCAGGCAGGCATGCTGACCACCGGCACCGCCGAAACAGGTCAGCGCATAATGCGTGACATCGTAACCGCGCTGGACGCTGATCTTCTTGACGGCATTGGCCATGTTCTCGACCGCGATGGCAAGGAAACCATCCGCCACCTGTTCCGGCGTGCGGCCATCGCCGACCACCGTCGCCATCTCCTCGAAGGCTTTCCGCACGGCACCGGCATCCAGTGGCTCGTCGCGGTTTGGCCCGAAAATCCTAGGGAAGAGTTCTGGTGAAAGCTTGCCCAGCATCACGTTCGCATCGGTGACGGTAAGCGGTCCGCCGCGGCGATAGGCCTTCGGGCCGGGATTGGCGCCGGCGGAATCCGGGCCGACGCGGAACCGACCGTTTTCGAAATGCAGGATAGAGCCCCCGCCGGCCGCGACCGTGTGGATCGACATCATCGGCGCGCGCATCCGCACGCCAGCGACTTCGGTCTCGAACGAACGTTCAAGCTCTCCGTCATAGTGCGAAACATCGGTGGACGTGCCGCCCATGTCGAAGCCGACCATTCTGTCGAACCCGGCAAGTCGCGAGGTTTCGACCGCGCCAACGACGCCGCCGGCCGGGCCTGACAGGATTGCGTCCTTGCCCTGAAACAGTCGTGCCGCGGTAAGGCCCCCAGACGACTGCATGAACATCAGCTGCGGTCCCTCAGAACCGGCAGTCTCCGCATCCGTGCCAAGCTCGCTCGCCACCTGATCGACGTAACGGCGCAGGATCGGTGAGAGATAGGCGTCGACGACGGTCGTGTCGCCGCGGCCGACCAGCTTGATCAGTGGCGAAACCTCATGGCTGACCGAGACCTGAGCAAAGCCGATCTCGCGGGCGATCGTTGCAACGAGCTGTTCATGAGCCGGATAACGATAGGCATGCATGAAGACGATAGCGATCGCACGGTAGCCCGCATCGAACTGCGCCTGAAGGTCCGCGCGCACCGTCGCCTCGTCCGGCTCCGCCTCGACTTCTCCGTCGGCACGCACGCGTTCTTCGACTTCCACGACCGCCGTGTAGAGCAGTTCGGGCTTCACGATCTTCTTGGCAAAGATGTCGGTTCGGGCCTGATAACCGATCGCCAGCGCATCTTTGAAGCCGCGTGTGGTGACGAGAAGCGTCCGCTCGCCCTTGCGCTCCAGCAGCGCATTGGTGGCGACGGTCGTTCCCATCTTCACGGCGCCGACCAATTCGGCGGGTATCGGCTGCCCGGCTTCCACCTGCAAAAGCTCGCGAATGCCCTGCACCGCGGCATCGCGATAGGCTTCGGGATTTTCCGAAAGGACCTTGTGGGCGACCAGCGAACCGTCCGGCTTGCGCCCGACGATATCGGTAAATGTGCCGCCGCGGTCGATCCAGAAGTCCCACTTGTCCTGCGTCATACAATGCCCCCTGATGCCCGATTTGGACCAACGAAAACATTTCGTCGATAAAACGTCAATGTTTGATTGACAGGAAAATGCCTATTGCTGCATCATGCCCTTATAACAGGCAAAGCGGCCACGAGAGCCGCGCCATACCGGCAACCGAGGGGAAGCCATATGAGCGATCTACGCATTCTTGTGCGGAGGGCAAACCGTGTCCGCCGCTGATCCACGCCACAGCATTTTCCCCGAATGGCTCCGCAAAGGGCTGGACGGATTGTACCTCGTGTCGGGCTGGCTTGCCGGCCTCTTCCTGGTCGCGATCTTCCTCATCATGCTCGCGCTATCCGCAGGCCGCCCGCTTGGGATAGACGTCCCGGCCGGCGACGATTTCGCATCCTGGGCAATGGCGGCGTCCGCCTTCCTCGGTCTCGCCCATACATTCCGCTCCGGCGAAATGATCCGCGTCGGCTTGCTGGTGGAAAGGTTCACCGGCCGTACCCGCCAGATGGTCGAGATTTTTGCCCTGCTGGTTGGGTCCGCCGCTGCCCTCTATTTCGCCTGGTACGCTTTCGACATGAACGTCACGTCGTGGCGGTTCAACGATCTTGCCCAAGGCGTCATCGCCATGCCGCTGTGGATCCCCCAGATCGGTTTTTCCGGCGGCCTGATCATCCTGGCTGTCGCCATGACGGACGAGCTTCTGCACGTGCTTTTCGGTGGGTCGCCGCGCTACGAAAAGCCGCCTGCCGAAACGGCCGAAGAAGTAATCGAACGCGCAATGCAGAGCGGGGCCTGACGCATGGGAACGATTGAACTCGTTGAAATCGCCGGCGTCGTCCTCGTCGCGCTGCTGGCGCTTCTGGCCGCCGGAGTCTGGATCGGCTTCTCGCTGCTGATCTGCGGCCTGATTGCCATGCTTTTCGTGCCGGGCATTCCGTTTGGCGCGGTGCTGGCCACCAACTCCTGGAGCAACGGCGCGTCCTGGTCGCTGGCGGCGCTCCCGCTGTTTGTCTGGATGGGCGAAATCCTTTTCAGGACAAAGCTGTCCGAAGAGATGTTCCGGGGTTTGGCACCCTGGCTTGGCTGGCTCCCGGGTAGGCTCATGCATGTCAACGTTCTCGGATGCGGCCTGTTCGGCTCGATCTCCGGTTCCTCGGCTGCAACCACGGCGATGATTGCCAAGATCGCCCTGCCGGAGTTGAAGAAGCGAGGCTATGACGAGATGGTCAGCCTCGGCTCGCTGGCCGGTGCCGGCACGCTCGGCATTCTCATCCCGCCATCGATCACCATGGTCGTCTATGCGGTCGCCGCCAACGTCTCGATCATCCAGATCTTCCTCGCGGGTTTCCTGCCGAGCCTGATCGTGATGGTCCTCTATTGCGGCTATATCGCCATTTGGTCACTGCTCAACCCCGACAAGCAGCCGCCTGCGCCGCCGAAAATGAGCTTTAAAGAGAAACTCAAGGAATCGGCCAACCTCATTCCAGTCAGCCTCCTGATCATCCTCGTCTTCGCAACGCTGTTGCTCGGCTGGGCCACGGCGACGGAATGTGCGGCCTGGGGTGTGGCCGGCTCGCTCGCCATTGCCGCCTGGTCGAAAACGCTCAGCTGGAAGTCCTTCTGGGACAGCGTCATGGGCGCGACACGTCTCACCTGCATGATCATGCTGATCCTGACGGGTGCCGGCTTCATGTCGATCGCCATGGGATATACCGGCATTCCGAACGCGCTGGCGGCCTGGGTCGATAGCTTCAACCTCAGCCCTTACGCTCTGATCGCCGTGCTGACGATCATGTATATTCTCCTTGGTGCGGCACTGGATGGTCTTTCGATGATCGTCCTCACCACGGTTGTCGTTTTGCCGATGATCCAGCAGGCCGGCTTCGATCTCGTCTGGTTCGGCATCTTTCTGGTGCTCATCGTCGAGATGGCGGAGGTCTCTCCGCCGGTCGGCTTCAATCTCTTCGTCCTGCAGACGATGAGCGGCCGCGATAGCCTGACGGTGGCAAAAGCCTCGCTGCCATTCTTTTTCCTGCTTGTGGCGACCGTCGCCATCATTACGGTTTTCCCGGAAATCGTGATGGTTCTGCCGAAAATGGCATTCCCGGGTTAATCACAAAGAGGGAACTGAAAATGAAGGTCACTGGAAAACTCGCCCGCCTCGGCATTGCCGCAGCCGCGCTCCTCGCGTCCACAGCATCGTCTTTCGCAGCCAACTGGGTCCTGCCATCTGCCTATCCGCCGACCAACTACCATGTCGAGAACCTCAACCAGTTCGCCAAGGACATCGATGCGGCCACCAAAGGTGAGCTGAAGATCACCGTTCATCCGAATGCCTCCCTCTTCAAGGCCCCCGATATCAAGCGCGCGGTCCAGACCGGCCAGGCCCAGGCGGGCGAAGTGCTGCTGTCGCTGCACGAAAACGAAAACCCGGTCTTCGGGATCGACGTCGTGCCGTTCCTCGCCACCAGCTTCGAACAGTCCAAGAAGCTTTACACGGCCTCGAAGCCCGCCATCGAACAGGCGCTCGACAAGCAGGGCCTGAAGCTCCTCTACACCACGCCATGGCCGCCACAGGGCCTCTTCACCAAGAAGGACGTCAACACCGTCGCCGACCTGAAGGGTCTGAAGTGGCGCGCGTATAATGTCGGCACATCGCGTATTGCGGAACTGGTCGGCGCCCAGCCGGTCACCGTCCAGGCTGCCGAACTGCCGCAGGCTCTGGCAACCAGTGTCGTCGATGGCTTGATGACCTCCAGCGCCACGGGCGTCGACAGCAAGATCTGGGAATCCCTGACCCACTATTATGACACCCAGGCCTGGATCCCGAAGAACGTCATCTTCGTCAACAAGGCTGCGTTCGCAGCCCTCGACGCCGCCACGCAGAAAGCCGTGACGGATGCGGCTGCGGCTGCAGAAACCCGCGGCTGGTCGATGGCCGCCGAAAAGACGGCGTCCTACATGGAAACGCTGAAGAAGAACGGCATGCAGGTTCTGGAACCAAGCGCCGAACTGAAGACCGGCCTTTCCGCAATCGGCGCCAAGCTGACCGAGGATTGGTCCAAGAAAGCCGGCGCAGATGGCGCCGCCATTCTGGACGCCTACAAGAAGATGTGATTTCGGAAGCGCCGTGGCAATCGTGCCGCGGCGCCCTCTCATTCCGGAGAAGCTCATGTCCGAACCGATAGACACTGTTGGCCCGATCGTTTCTTCGGAGCACCTAGCAAGCGGCGCGCTGCCGGCTCTGTCCGAAATCGAGTTCGGCCTCACCATGCTCAATCATGCGTTCAGCCGCTGGATGGTGCGCTGCATGGCGGCATCCGGAGTGCCCGACCTTTCGACCGTCGACATTCTCGTCCTCCACAACGTCAACAGCCGCAACAAACCGAAGACGCTTGCCGATATCGCGCTCGTCCTCAATATCGAAGACACACACGTCGTGACCTACGCGCTGAAAAAGCTGGAACGGCTGAAGCTGATCAAGTCCGGCAGACGCGGCAAGGAAAAGCTGGTCATGGTGACGGAAGCGGGCGCTGCAGCCTGTGCCCGCTACAAAGCAATGCGTGAAAGCCTGCTCGTCAAATCCGTCCTGGCGACCGAAGTATCCGCCGACTCCCTGTCGGATGTCGCAGCCCGCCTTCGCGCCCTGTCCGGCCATTACGATCAGGCCGCCCGCGGCGCCGCGTCTCTCTAGCGACGAAACACGCTAGGCCAAAAGCGCTCTCGTCAGAGGGTGGTGCGGATCGGATAGCCCGTCCAGGACCGTGAAATGGTTTCTGTCCGGCTCCTCGACAGCTTCGGTCTCGGCCCCCAGACCCTTCCAGATATTGGCGAGCAGCGCGTTCTGGCGAAGGAATTCCGAGCGCTCGTTGCCGCCCACCCAGCAGGTGAGGCGCGTGTTCGGGAGGGGTTCCAGCAAGGCCGGGCTTTCCAGCTGCGCCTCGTCAGGATCGATCCGCTGCTTCTCGTTCATCTTCGTCCTCATGATCGGGCGAAGGTCATGCACGCCAGAGATCGATACCGTGTTGACGATGCGTTGGCGAACCGGCTCTGCGAGCGGCGATGTGTTGGTGATCATCCGCGTCACCAGATGCCCGCCGACCGAATGCCCGGCAAGCCGGATCGGCCCCTCCACCAGCTCTGCCGCTGCCGTGATCGCCTCACCGATCTCGCGGGTAATTTCAGCGATCCGGTTTTCCGGCGCAAGCGTGTAGGCCGGCAGTGCCACCGCATATCCGCTTTCCAGAGCACCATGGGCAAAATGCGACCAGTAGCTGTTGTCGAGCGCGATCCAGAAGCCGCCATGGACATAGACGACGAGGCCGACCGGCTTTCCGGCGGGCAGCAAGAGATCGAACCGGTTGCGCGGCTTGTCGCCATAGGCAATGCCGAGCTTTGCACGGCCTTCGGCCGCGAGCGTTTCGCGGTACAGTCTTGCCGGTTCCACCCAGGCAGCAGGCCAACGATCGCCCTTTGGAATGTTCGGGCCATTGGCATAGGCGTCGTCCCAGTCGATGATCCCGTGGCGCATGTGATTGTCTCCTGTTCGATCCGACAAGCGTCATAACCCGCCCCCGATGTCGCTGGAAAGCCTGACTTGCTGTTCCAAGACTTCTCCTCGTCGGCATAGTTTGCTTTGTGATGCTTTTTGCGCTTGCACGCGGTGGAAGTTTGCCGGCGAATGTGGAAGGTAACGGTTTCACCGCCATCGATGGATTGGCGGAGCAGGGGACAAAAAAAGGGGAGAATGACGATGAAGAAAATCCTGGCAGCCGCCACGATGGCACTCGGCCTCGGCGCATCCGGTCTGGCGATCGCCCAACCGCTGAAGATCGGCATGATCACCACGCTATCAGGCGGCGGTGCAGGCCTCGGTGTCGATACGCGCGACGGCTTCATGCTGGCGATCAAGCAGTCCGGCAACAAGGATATCACCGTCGTCACCGAAGATGATGCGCAGAAGCCGGAACTTGCCGTCCAGATCGCCGACAAGATGATTCAGAGCGACAATGTCGACCTGCTCACCGGCATCGTCTGGTCGAACCTGTTGATGGCTGTCGTGCCTGGCGCGGTTGCGCAGGACAAGTTCTACGTCTCGACCAATGCGGCACCCGCAGCGCTCGCCGGTGCCGGCTGCAACAAGCTCTATTTCAACGCGGCCTATCAGAACGACAATCTTCACGAAGCTGTCGGCGAATATGCCAACAAGTCCTACAAGAAGATGTTCATCCTGGCGCCGAACTATCCGGCCGGCAAGGATTCGCTGACCGGCTTCAAGCGCTATTACAAGGGCGAACTGGCGGGCGAAGTCTATACCAAGGTCGGCCAGACCGATTACGCCGCCGAAATCGCCCAGATGCGGGCATCGGGTGCAGACGGCATCTTCGTCTTTCTGCCGGGCGGCATGGGCATTTCCTTCATGAAGCAGTTCGCGCAGTCGGGCGTGAAGATCCCCGTCATGGGCCCGGGCTTCTCCTTCAGCCAGGACGTCCTGCCGGCCATCGGCGATGCGGCGCTTGGCGCCAAGGCATCGGGGCAGTGGGCTCCGGATTTCGATACCGACGTCAGTCGCAAATTCGTCACCGACTTCAAGGCCGAATACAATCGCCTGCCGTCGATCTATGCGCTTCAGGCCTATGATGCCGGTCAGCTGATCGCGTCGGCCGCTGCCAAGGCAGACGTCAAGGATACCGAGGCTTTCCGCGCCGAACTTCTCAAAGCCGACATCAAGTCGCCGCGTGGAAAGTTCAAGTTCAACACCAACCAGCATCCGATCCAGGACATCTACCTGACGGAAGTGGTGAAGAAGGACGGCGTTCTGACCAACAAGACAGTCGAGAAGATCTTTGCCGATCATGGCGATGCCTACGCCAAAGACTGCAAGATCTAAGGGAAGCATGTGACCATCTCGCTTGCTCTCGAGCAGCTGCTGAACGGTATCCAGCTCGGCGTCATGTTGTTTCTCATGTCTGCCGGGCTGACGCTGATCTTCGGCGTCATGGGCCTGATCAATCTCGCCCATGGCTCGCTCTATATGGTCGGCGCCTTCGCCTGCGCGGCCGTTGCAGCATTGACCGGGTCGTTCTGGCTCGGTCTCGTCGCCAGCCTTGCCTGTGCGGCGGCAGCCGGTGCCATCGTCGAACTCCTGGTCATCCGCAGGCTCTATGACCGCGATCATCTCGATCAGGTGTTGGCGACGTTTGCACTGATCCTGATCTTTTCCGAAGGCACCCGCTGGCTGTTTGGCTCCTTCCCGCTTTATCTCGATATTCCGCCGTTGCTGCAGGGCGCGGTCGCTCTGCCGGGGGATGCAACCTATCCCGTCTACCGCCTGGCGATCATCGCCGTCGGTGCCTTGGTGGCGCTCGGCCTTTACCTGCTGATCGGCAAGACCCGGCTCGGCATGCGCATCCGGGCCGGCGAAAGCGACCGCGAGATGATCGGCGCACTCGGCGTCGATATCCGCACGCTCTATACGCTGGTCTTTGCACTGGGCTCCGCTCTGGCCGGGCTTGCCGGCGCAATCGTCGGCCCGCTGCAATCGGTTCAGGTCGGCATGGGCGAACCGGTGCTCATCCTCGCCTTCGTGGTGATCGTCATCGGCGGCATCGGTTCGATCAAAGGTGCGCTCGTTGGCGCACTGCTCGTCGGCATCACCGATACGCTCGGCCGCCTTCTTCTGCCGCAACTGTTGACCCTGTTCATGGATCCGTCCCAGGCGGGCATGATCGGCGGCGCTGCGGCATCGATGCTGATCTATGTGGTCATGGCGGTGATCCTGTCGGTAAAACCTCGCGGCCTGTTTCCGCCAGCCCATGCATGAAGGCCGTTCAACGATGGTGCTGACCCGCGAAAACGCCGTCAATTTCACGCTGGCCGTGCTGCTGCTCGCCGTGCCCCTGGCCGCGAGCGCGCTCGGCCAGCCGTTCTACATAACCCTTGCGACCCGCATCGCCATCCTCGCTTTGGCCGCACTCGGCCTCAATCTTGCGCTCGGCCTCGGCGGTATGGTGTCGTTCGGCCACGCGGCCTTTTTCGGCATCGGGGGCTATGCCGCCGGCATTCTTGCAAGCCACGCGCTATCAGGCGAGCCGCTTTTGTTCGATCTCTCGGGCACGGCGCAGATGCCGATCATCTGGCTGGTCGCCGTCATCGCGGCCGGTCTGGTGGCGCTGGCCATCGGGGCGCTTAGCCTGCGGACCTCAGGCGTCTATTTCATCATGATCACGCTCGCCTTCGCGCAGATGGTTTATTACTTCGCGATATCCTGGCCGGCCTATGGTGGCGAGGACGGGCTATCGATCGCGGTGCGCAATCAATTTCCGGGCACGAACACCATGCGCCCGCTGAATTTCTTCTTCGTCGCTTATGCCGTTCTGCTGACCGGTATCGGCCTTTTCGCGCTGATCCGCGCGTCGCGGTTCGGTGCGGCGCTGGCTGCCACCCGCCAGAACGAGATCCGCGTCGCCGCCCTCGGGATCGACCCCTACCGGATCCGGCTCGCGGGCTTCGTCATCTCGGCCATGATCACAGCCCTTGCCGGCGCGCTCTACGCAGATCTCAACCGCTTCGTCAGCCCGTCCATGCTTGCCTGGCACATGTCGGGCGAACTCATCGTGCTGATCATTCTCGGCGGCACCGGACGGCTTTTCGGGCCGCTGGCAGGGGCAGCGCTTTATGTGGCGTTCGAGTTCGCGCTGGGCGGCCTCACCGAACGCTGGCAGTTCTTCCTCGGTCTCATCCTTCTCGGCGTGGTTCTCTTTGCCCGCGGCGGATTGCTGGGCCTGCTTGCCGGGAAGACGAAACATGGTTGAGCCGGTTCTTCAGATAGACAATCTCGTCAAAAGCTTCGGCGCGCTTCGTGCCTCCGACGGCATCACGCTCGATCTCAAGCCGGGCGAAATCCACGCATTGATCGGCCCGAATGGTGCGGGAAAATCGACCCTGATCCACCAGATCTGCGGCACGCTCAAGCAGGATAGCGGCACGATCCGCCTCGCCGGCGAAGACATCGGTGCATTGAGCGCTGCCGCACGCACACGCCGTGGGCTCGGGCGCACCTTTCAGGTGTCGTCGCTGGCACCGGAGTTTTCGGCGCTTCGAAACGTCATGCTGGCGGTCCAGGCGAAGCAAGGCTCGAGTTTCGGCTTCTTCCGACCTGTCATGCGCGACAGATCGCTGATCGATCCTGCGATGGCGATCCTCGAGCGCGTCGGTCTGTCCGACCGGGCACGCCTGCCGGCGGCCGAGCTTTCCCACGGCGAGCGCCGCCAGCTGGAGATCGCCATGGCGCTGGCCCTGCAATCGAAGGCTCTGCTTCTCGACGAGCCGATGGCGGGAATGGGGCCGGAAGGTTCGAAACGGCTTACAGGCTTTCTCGATACGCTGCGCCAGGAAGCACCGATCCTGCTTGTGGAACATGATATGGATGCCGTCTTCGCGCTGGCCGACCGGATTTCGGTTCTGGTCTACGGCCGCATCATCGCAACCGGCACGGTTGAGGATATAAGGCGCGATCCGGCGGTCCGTACCGCCTATCTGGGAGATCACGCCTGATGCTGCTCGATGTCAAGGATATCGCGACGTACTACGGCAGCAGCCAGGCGCTGTTCGGCGTCGAATTTGCGGTGGCGGAAGGCGAGGTCGTGGCGCTGATGGGCCGCAACGGCATGGGCAAGTCCACGACCATCAAGTCGATCTGCAATCTCTTGAGCCCGAAAACCGGCCGCATCGTCTTCGATGGTAAGGACACCGGGAAGCTGGCACCCTACAAGGTGGCGCGGCTGGGCGTCGGACTTGTGCCCGAGGGACGCCGCTGTTTCCCGAACCTCACCGTTCACGAAAACCTGGTCGCCGCCGCAAGACCCGGTGAATGGACCGTCTCAGAGATCAATGCCCTGTTTCCCCGTCTGGAGGAACGGCATGCGCAGATGGCCAGATCGCTCTCCGGCGGCGAGCAGCAGATGCTGGCGATCGGACGCGCGCTGATGACCAATCCGCGGCTGCTGATCCTCGACGAGGCGACGGAGGGGCTTGCACCTGTCATCCGCCAGGATATCTGGAAGGCGTTGCGCCAGTTGAAGACGAAGGGCTTGTCCATTCTCCTGGTCGACAAGACGCTGTCCGAGCTCTTACCGGTTGCCGACCGGTGCGTCATCCTCGAAAACGGCAGAAGCGTCTGGACCGGCGCACCAGCCGATCTGACACCAGGGTTGCAGGATCGATATCTCGGAGTGTGAGCAATGACGGACGATCTGCAGGCCATCGTCGACCGGATCCACGCCAAGCTGCAGAGCCGGCTGGGCGAGGGCAAGGTGGCCGACTACATTCCCCAGCTTGCCCATGTCGATCCACGCAAGTTTGGCATGGCGGTCGTCACGGTCGACGGCAAGGTCCATAGCGCTGGTGATTGTGCCGAACCCTTCTCGATCCAGAGCGTGTCGAAGGTTTTCACGCTGACGCTCGCACTCGGCAAGCATGGCGAAACCACCTGGAACCGGGTCGGTCGGGAGCCGTCGGGCTCTCCCTTCAACTCCATTGTCCAGCTTGAACAGGAGGCCGGAAAGCCCCGCAACCCTTTCATCAATGCCGGCGCAATTGCCGTCAGCGATCTCGTTCTTGCTGGCCATACGCCGCGCGAGGCGATCGGGGAGATCCTGCGCTTCGTCCGCTATCTGGCGGATGACGAAACGATCGCGATCGACCCGTCGGTTGCGAAATCCGAGGAAGCGACCGGCTACCGAAATTTTGCGCTTGCCAATTTCATGCGCTCTTTCAACAAGCTCTCGCATCCGGTCGAGCATGTGCTCGGCGTCTATTTCCACCACTGCGCCATCTCCATGACCTGCACCCAGCTGGCGCGCGCCGGTCTATTCCTCGCCGCCAACGGCCGCAACCCGATGACCGGGCACACGGTGGTCTCAAGCCAGCGGGCACGCCGCATCAACGCGTTGATGCTGACTTGCGGCCACTATGACGGGTCCGGCGAATTCGCCTACCGCGTCGGGCTTCCCGGCAAGAGTGGCGTCGGCGGCGGCATCATGGCCGTGGCGCCCGGACGCGCGTCGATGGCCGTCTGGTCGCCGGGCCTCAATCAGAACGGCAATTCGCTGGTCGGCTCGCTGGCGCTCGAAATGCTGGCCGATGAAACCGGTTGGTCCGTGTTCGGGCACTGAGAGAACCTCCGTTAAGAAAGCAAAAAGCCCGGCCTCCTTTTCGGAAGACCGGGCTTGTTTCGTTTGGGAAGTCTGAGGTCCTTAGTCTTCGCTGGCAGCCATCTGGTTCAGCACATTGCCGCGTCCGCGCATGCGCAACACCAGCGGTACGATCAGGGCAGCCGCTGCCACGAGCAGAAGGCCTGCAGCGATCGGCGAGGTGAACAGCACTGTCACGTCGCCCTGGCTGATCGACAGTGCACGACGCAGCTGCTGCTCGGCGAGCGGACCAAGGATCAGGCCGACGATAACAGGAGCGATCGGATAGTCGAACACGCGCATGATGTAGGCGACGAGACCGAAGGCGAGCAGCATGCCAAGCTCGAACACCGACGGATTGGCGCCGATCGTGCCAAGCGTCGCAAACACGAGAATGCCGGCATAGAGCCAAGGCTTCGGGATCGTCAGCAGCTTCACCCACAGACCGACCAGCGGCAGGTTCAACACCAGCAGCATCAGGTTGGCGATGAGAAGCGAAGCGATCAGGCCCCAGACCAGCTGCGGGTTGGTTACGAACAGCAGCGGGCCCGGCTGCAGGCCGTATTGCTGGAAGCCGGCCAGCATGATCGCAGCCGTCGCGGACGTCGGCAGACCAAGGGTCAGCAGCGGAACGAGCGTACCGGCGGCCGAGGCGTTGTTGGCAGCTTCCGGACCGGCAACACCTTCGATCGCGCCATTGCCGAACTCTTCAGGATGCTTGGAAAGACGCTTCTCGGTCGCATAGGAGAGGAACGTGCCGATTTCTGCACCACCGGCCGGCATCGCGCCGATCGGGAAGCCGATGACGGTCCCGCGCAGCCAGGCTTTCCACGAACGCGCCCAGTCCTGAGCGGTCATCCAGACGGAGCCCTTGATCGCTTCCACCTTGTCGGGGGCCTTGGCACCTTGGGCTGCGATAAACAGCGTCTCGCCGATCGCAAACATCGCAACTGCCATGGTCGTGACCTCGATGCCGTCGAGAAGGTCAGGTACGCCGAAGGAGAGGCGGTTCTGGCCGGTCAGCTGATCGATGCCGACAAGCGACAAAGCAAGGCCGATGAACAGCGATGTCAGGCCACGCAGCGTCGAGTTTCCGAAAGCCGACGAGACTGTGACGAAGGCGAGAACCATCAGCGCGAAATATTCGCGCGGACCGAACACCAGCGCCAGCTTCACGATATAGGGTGCAACGAAGGCGAGCGCGAGCGTGGCGATCAGGCCGGCCACGAAGGAACCGATCGCAGCTGTTGCCAGCGCTGGCCCCCCGCGTCCTGCGCGGGCCATCTTGTTGCCCTCGAGCGCGGTCACGATCGAGGCGCTTTCGCCTGGCGTGTTGAGAAGGATCGAGGTCGTCGATCCCCCGTACATGCCGCCGTAATAGATGCCGGCAAACATGATCAGCGAGCCGGTCGCATCCAGCTGGTAGGTAACGGGCAGAAGCAGCGCGACGGTGGTTGCCGGGCCGATGCCGGGCAGCACGCCGACCATCGTGCCGAGCGTTACGCCGACGAGCGCGTAAAACAGGTTCATCGGCTCTGCGGCAGAGGCCAGACCCTGAAGAAGGAATTCGAAAGTGCTCATGGATTAACTCTCTGGCTCCAAGTTAAAGGAGCAGGTTTTCCAGCGGACCGGCGGGAAGGGAAAGCTGCAGGACGCCCGCAAACAGGTACCAGATGGCGAGACAGATCGCGATGCCGATCGGAATGCTGATATGCAGCCGACGGGCACCGAAGCCGCGTGCGGCGAAAGCGAAAAGCAGGCCCGTCGCAATCGAGAACCCGACGAACCGGATCAGGATCATCTGGGCGAGAAGCCCGGCGACAACCCAGGCGACGGGACCGAATTCCTGCCGTTCGCGCGCGGGGAAATCCCGACGGAATGCCGCAAAGACCGTCCAGATGGCAAGGCCGATCAGGCCGAAAGCGATCCAGTAGGGCACGGAGGCGGGGCCGACAGGCGAGTAGCCAGTCGTACTCGTCAGCCGCGACACATCGATGAAGATGACGGCGGCGACGATCGCGAGTACGGCTGCAATGGCAAGCGCCGCCCAATCAGGGCGGCGCTGTTCGGTAGTCGTGTTTTCAGAACTCATTTGACCAGTCCGATGTCCTTCAGGATGGTTTCCGTCGCAGCGATATCCTTGGCGAGCTGCTCATCGAAGGCCGGACCGGAGAGGTAGGTGTCCATCCAGCCCTTGGTCTTCAGGTTATCCTGCCAGGTCTTGGACTTTACCAGCTTCTCGATGTCGGCAGTGATGGTCTTCTTCTGCTCGTCGGAAATGCCGGGAGCAGCGGCAACCATGCGCCAGTTCTGCAGCACGACGTCGAGACCGGATTCCTTCAGCGTCGGGGCATCAATGCCGTCGATCTTCTTGTCGGACGAGATCCCCAGCAGGCGCAGCGAGCCGGCCTTGATCTGCGATTCGAACTCGCCGTAGGACGAGATACCGGCCGTCACCTGGCTGCCCAGGATCGCGGCAAGCGCTTCGCCGCCACCGGAAAACGCGATGTAGTTGATCTTGGTCGGGTCTACGCCGGCAGCCTTTGCAATGAGGCCAGCGCCGATATGGTCGGTGCCGCCAGCCGAACCGCCACCCCAGGATACGGAACCCGGATCAGCCTTCAGCTTGGTGACCAGATCCGCCATCGTCTTGATGTCGGAAGATGTCGGGACGACGATCACTTCGTATTCGCCGGTGAGGCGTGCGATCGGTGTGACGTCTTTCAGGGTTACCGGCGACTTGTTGGTGAGGATTGCGCCGACCATGACGTAACCGCCAACCATCAGAGCGTTCGGGTTGCCCTTCTGCTGGCTGGCGAACTGGGCGATGCCGATCGTGCCGCCGGCGCCCGGAACGTTCATGACCTGGACGCGGTTGGAGATCTTCTCCTGCTGCAGGGCGACCTGCATGGTGCGGGCCGTCTGGTCCCAGCCGCCGCCCGGCGCTGCCGGTGCCATGACCGAATAGTCAGCCGCTACGGCCGGGAAGGCGACTGCGCCCGCGAGGAAAGATGCGATGAGAAAATGTTTCAAGGGTATGTCCTCCGTTGACGTCCTTTTGGACGAAATCTTTGATGGCGCAACGGTAGGATCGATTTGAGCGGACTGGTGCCGTCCGTTGATCTCCTCCCGTCACCGATCGAGTCCGCCTCCGAACGGGTCTCGAATGGTTCTAAGGCAGCATAACAAGCTGACATCTACCTGACATTTCCCTGACTGCGTCTGTTTGACAAGGGTAAATGCCTCAAAATCGCCAGAATTGATCACTGCTGGCGCAAGACCTCGTTCCATTTCGAGATCAGCCGCGCCCGTTTCACCTGATCGAGATAGACCATCAGCCCGAGGCTGACTGGCACCGGCTTCAATTGGCCGCCCAGCATCTCGCGCATCGTCGTTGCGGTGTTGTTGCCGGACACTTCGGGACTGACGGCCGGGATCTGCAGTTCGCGGGCCATAATCGTCTGGCCCTCCTTCGACATGAAGAATTCGAGGTAGCGCTTTCCGAGATCGGCACGTTGAGCAGCTTGCGGCACCAGCCCGATACGCGACATGACCACCGTATAGTCCTTCGGCAGGACGATCCCGACATTCGGGTTCCGTGAGGCCCAGTCGGCGGCGTAGGAACCGACGATATTGTAACCCATCAGGAAACGGCCATCCGCCACCCTCTCGAGGATGGCGCCGCTTGTCGAATAGAGTTTGACGCCCGCTTCGCCCATCGCCCGCACCACCGACCAGATGTCGCCGAACTGTTCCTGGTCGCGCGACATGAACAGGAAGCCGACACCGGAGCGTTCGATATCGTAGGTGCCGATGCGGCCATGCGCCTGGTCACCTTGGCGCGCCAGAAACGCGATGAACTCGGCGCGGGTGGCAGGCGGCGCCTCGTTCTTGAAACTCGGCTTGTTGTAGACGAACACGGCCGGCTCGAAGGTCAGCGCGTAAACCGTATTGCGCCAGTTCGCCCATTCGGGCCATCGCCCGCTCATCGGCAGATCGCTCGCCTGGGCGTAACCGTCATTGGCGAGCTTGACCTGGAGATCCATGGCCGACGAAAACGCGAAATCGGCGGTCTTGCGGCCCGCGTCGGTCTCCCGCACGATCCGGTCGTAGATCTCTCCCGTCAGCATGTCCTCGTAGGACACCGCCACATCTGGGTTGGACGACTGGAAGCCTGTGATCATCGGCTTGGCAAGAGGCTCGTCCAGCGACGAATAGACGGTAAGGACAGGCGCATCCTTGTTGCCCGAAAGGGCAGGAAACATCAGCACTTCCGCGACGGCCAGATGCGGCGCAGCGATGAGACAAAGACAGAGGAGAAGCTTTTTCATTGCGGGCAAGAATGCCCGACCCGGGCGCTTACGGCAAGCCGTTGGAAATCCCTCACTGGTGTCCGGAATGCAGGGCTCGCGGTCTACCGCTCCCCTGTTGTATTGCCGGTCGCCGTTATTACCTGTGAATGGCGATTTCCCCACCAGCCCTTTGAGGTCACAACCATGTCGCTTTCCCTATACGACGTCTCCGTCCCGGCGTTTATCCGTGGATTTGCCAATCTCTCCGAGATCCTGAAGAAAGCCGAAGCCTTCGCCGACGAGAAGGGCATTCCCCACAGCCAGCTTCTCGCAGCGCGCCTGATCGAGGACATGCTGCCGCTGACGGGTCAGATCCAGCGCGCCAGCGACACGGCCAAGTTCGTCCCGGTGCGCGTCGGCCAGCTCGAAAACGTCGCGATGGAGGATAACGAAGTCACGTTCGCCGATCTCCATGCCCGCATCGACAAGACGGTCGCCTTCCTGAAGACCGTCGTTCCCGCCAGCATGTCCGGTCGCGACGAGGCAGAGGTCGTGCTGAAGACCCGGTCCGGCGAGATGAAATTCACAGCCACCGACTACGTTCTCGGGTTTGCCCTGCCCAACTTCTATTTCCATCTCACCGCCGCCTACGCGATCCTCCGCCACAAAGGCGTACCCATCGGCAAGACCGATTATCTCGGCCGCAGCTAGGCGAGCTAACGGCAGACGCTGCTGTGTCCAGTGACAACCCCGCGTCCCGGCGATAAGAGTCAGCCGGAACGGGGAAATGACGGTTTGCGTATCCTTCTTGTCGAAGACAATCAGACGCTGGCATCGGGCCTTGCCGCGATTTTGCGCGGCAGCGGCTATGTGGTCGATCTCGTGGCCGACGGAACGTCGGCGGAGGCAACGGTCGCCGCCGAAAGCTACGATCTGGTCATTCTCGACCTCAACCTTCCCGAAATGGATGGTCTCGATGTTCTGAAGGCCATGCGCGCCCGCCAGAACCGGGCGGCGGTGATGATCCTCACCGCCCGCGGCACGCCGGAAGAGAGGGTCAAAGGCCTCGATCTCGGCGCCGACGATTACATGACGAAACCGTTCGACGTGCCGGAATTCGAGGCGCGCATCCGCGTCCTTCTTCGCCGCCAGGCGGGCCTTCGAAGCTCTGTCGTCACCTATGGCGGCGTCACCTTCGATCTGACCTCCCGAACCTTTTCGAGCCAGGGCGTGCCGCTCGATATCCCGGCGCGCGAGGTGGCCCTTCTCGAACTCCTCTTTATGCGGGCCGGAAAGGTGGTCTCCAAGGAGGCGATCATTCGGTCGCTGACAGGGTTCGACGACGACCTCTCGTCCAATGCGATCGAGCAGTATGTGAGCCGACTAAGAAAGCGGCTTGCGGTCTATGGTCTGACCGTCAAGACCGCGCGCGGCATTGGCTATTATCTCGAGAAAATGGCCTCTCCGGAATGACGCCGACAGCCGCCTATTCGCTCCGCCGCCGGCTTCTTGCATGGCTCCTTCTTTCCACGGCGCTGATCGGTGGCGTCGCCATGTTCGATACATGGGATGAGGCTCTCGATACGGCCAACGAAGTGTCCGATCGTGTGCTTGCGGGTTCGGCCTTGGCGATCGCCGAGCGCGTGATCGTCGCGGAAGACGGAGCGCTCGAGGTCGACATCCCCTATGTGGCGCTGGAAATGCTGACCTCTGCCGCGCAGGACCGGGTCTTCTACCGCGTCGACGGGCCGCCCGGCACCTTCATCACCGGCTACCAGAACCTTCCCTCCATCGCGCGTCGGGAGGGCCAGGCGGTGGCGTTCGAGAACGCCAGCTTTCGGGGCGAGCCCATCCGGGTCGCCGTCCTTGCCAGATCCGCGTCGACCGGCATCCGCTCGGTTCCCTTCGTCGTCACGGTCGCCGAAACCACCATGGCCCGTGAACAGCTGACGCGCACCATCCTGATACGCTCGGCGCTGCGAATTCTCTTCATGATCATCGGTGCCGCCGTGATCGTCTGGGTCGCCGTCACGCTGTCTCTGCGGCCCCTCTATCGCTTCAGCGAAGCGATCGCCGAACGCAGTCCGGACGATCTGCATCCGATCGGGGAAAGGGTGCCGAACGAGGTGCAGGGCCTGGTCGACACCGTCAATTCGTTCATGGTCCGGCTCGAAAGCGCGCTGAATGCGCTGCGCCACTTTACCGGCAATGCCAGCCATCAGCTCCGCACGCCGCTTGCGATCGTGCGCACGCAGCTCGCACTTGCCGACCGGGCGGACGACCTGGCCACGGCAAAGACGGCGGTCCGCAAGGCAGATGAAGCGGTCGCAGGTGCCGAACATATCCTCGCGCAATTGCTGCTGATGGCAAAGATCGATGCGGCCGGACGCTCGGCAGCATTCCGCAAGCTCGATCTCACCGATCTCGTCCGCGGCCTGACGGGCGATCATGTGCCGGGCGCCGCCGATCGTGGCATCGACCTCGGGTTCGAAGGAGAGGGCGTAATGCAAGTCAATGTCGAGCCGCTGCTGATCGGAGAACTGGTGAAGAACCTGATCGTCAACGCGATCCTTCATGCGGGCTCCGGCACGGAGGTCACCCTCCGCATCGAACGGAGTGGCGAGACGGCCCGGCTCGAGGTGGAGGATAACGGCCCGGGCATTCCGCCCGAAAAGCGAGCTACCGTGCTCGAACGGTTCGGACGCCTCGGCCGCGGCGATGTATCCGGCACCGGTCTCGGACTGCCGATCGTCGAAGAGATCGCCCGCCTACACGGCGCTGCCCTATCGCTTCACGATGGCTCAGGCGGCACAGGCTTGAAAGTCCGGATCGATTTCCCGCTGGCCGGATAGGTCCTTCAGATCTGTGCGTGCGAACATTCTCCTGAAATCCAGGTGCTTTGCATGGAGAGATCCGCGCCAAGCATGACGAAATCCGCATCATATCCGGGCTTCAGAAAACCCTTCCGATCCTCGATGCGAGCGGCCTGGGCGGGATAGGCAGAAGCCATGCGCAAGGCCTCCTCCAGCGACAGGCCGAGATTGCGGTGCACGTATCGAACCGAAGAGATCATGTCGATATCGGCGCCGGCGAGTGTTCCGTCGGCAAGGGTCAGCCGGCCATCCTTGCGCAGGATTTCGCGGCCGTTGAGCGTGAAGGATGTCATGTCGGTCCCGATCGTCGACATCGCATCGGTCACCAGGAAAATCTTTCCAGGACCGGCTTTGGCGCGAAGCGCTGCCCCCATTGCGGCGGGATGGACATGGATGCCGTCTGCAATCAGGCCCGCATAGAGCGCTGCCGTATCGAGCGCCGCCCCAACCAACCCCGGTTCGCGGTGACCGAGCGGGCTCATGGCGTTGAAGAGATGCGTGACCGTGCGGATGCCAGCTTCGGCATAGGCCGTCGCCGTATCATAGCTCGCTTCCGTGTGGCCGAGGCTGACGATGATGCCAGCATCTGTAAGCTTTGCCACCTGTTCGGCGGTCACGCTTTCTGGCGCAATGGTCACCATCAGAACATCGAGCGCCCGTCTGCAGGAAAGCATCAGATCGAGGTCGCGATCCTCCATCGGGCGGATGAGCTTGGGATCGTGCGCTCCCTTGCGGGCAACGGACAGATGCGGACCTTCGAGATGCAGTCCGAGAAAACCGCGAATGCCGCGGTTCTTCGCATCCATGCCGGCGGCGACGGTCCGGGCGGAAATGTCAGGCGTGTCGGTGATCAGTGTCGGCAACAGCGCCGTCGTCCCGAACTTCGCATGCGCGGCGCAGATGGTGGCGATACCCTCGACCGTCGGCTCTTCGTTGAGGAGCACGCCACCGCCGCCATTGACCTGCAGGTCGATAAAGCCCGGAGCGATGATCTCGCCACCGTCGATCCTCTGGATCTCGGGCGAAAGCGAAGCCGTAGGCTGGATGCGATCGATCCGGCCGTTCGAAAACACGACCGCGGCATTCTCATGCCAGTCGGCGCCGTCGAAGATGCGGTTTGCAGTCAGAGCCTTGAGGTCGGTCATAGGGTTTCGGTGACTTTGTTGAGGGCTGCCGGCTGATCGGGATCAAACCCCTTCGACCGCGACCAGGCTTCGACGAAACCGTAAAAGGGCACGATCAGCGCCAGCGCGTCGGTCAGCGGATGGCCTGTTGCGACGAAGGGCAGCTTTCGGGCAGCCGTGACTCGGTCGGAGGTCGCGTAGGCGAGCGCGCCCTTGGTCGCGAAACTGTCTGCGATCTGGACGGCGGAAGCTTCCGCCGCGTCCCTTGCGGCAAATGTCAGCACGGGGAAACGCTTTTCCACCAGCGCCACCGGACCATGCAGGACTTCTGCCGCGGAATAGGCCTCCGCATGCATGTTGGACGTTTCCTTGAATTTGAGCGCAGCCTCGCTGGCGATCGCAAGCGCCGGGCCGCGGCCGAGCATGTAGAGCGAATCAGCATCTCCGAGTTCGCTCGCAAACGCGCTCCAGTCGAGCTTGATGGCTCCATCGAAATGGCCGGGCAGGGCGCGAACCGCCGCTTTCAGCCGGTCATCGGCGGTCCATTCGGCGAGAAGGGCAAGACCGGCGACAATCGAGCTGACGAAAGACTTGGTTGCCGCAACCGCAATTTCCGGACCCGCATTGATATCGACCCCATACAGCGATGCCTCGGTGATCGGCGACGGGAGCGTATTGGTCAGCGCAATCGTCACCGCTCCTGACCGGGTCGCAGCCTCCGCCATCGCGACGATGTCCGGGCTCTTGCCGGACTGGGAGATGGCGATCGCAGCGCCACCGCCAAGCTGCATATTGGCACCGTAGATCGAGGCAAGCGACGGTCCGAGCGAGGCGACCGGACGTCCTGCCGTCAACTCGATCGCATATTTGATGAACGTCGCAGCATGGTCCGAGGAACCGCGCGCGATCGTTACCAGGAAGGCCGGATCCTTGTCGCGCAGGGCCTTGCCGGCCTTGGCAATGTCTGCCGCCGAACGGTCGAGCAATCGGGCTGTCGCCTCCGGTATCTCGTCGATTTCCTGGCGCATATGGGTCTTCATCGTCATCCTCGTCTGATCAGCTGTCGCCAAGCGAAAGCTCGGCCACGAAATCATAGGCATCGCCCCGGTAAAGCGAGCGGGTAAGCTCCACCACCCGGCCGGAGGCCAGGTAGGAAACGCGTTCGATCGACAGGCCCGCCGCCTCGATGGGCACTTCAAGCAGGCCGGCGTCGATCTTTTTCAGATTGGTCGCGGAGATCCGCTGGATGGCGCGTACCGGTCGCGCATCCTTCTTTTCAAGTTCCGCATAAAGCGACTGCTGGAGCGATACCGGGTTGGGCAGGAATTCTGCCGATATGCTGGCGCGCTCGATGGCAAGCGGCATGTCGTTCCCAAAGCGCAAACGTCCGATCCGGGCAACCATCGTGCCGGGTGCGAGACCCAGCATCATCATCTCTTCGGGCGAGGGATGAAACAATCCGCGCTCCAGCCATTCCGATCGGGAAACCAGGCCACGCCGTGCCATGTCCTCGGTAAACGATGTCAGCTTGGTCAGAGGTTGCTCGACGCGCGACAGCGGTTTTACCACGAAGGTCCCGGATCCATGGCGGCGGGTCAGAAGCCCGTCCCGGACAAGATCGTCGACGGCCTTGCGCACCGTGACGCGGCTGACGCTCGCATAGTCGGCGAGATCCCGCTCCGCGGGAAGCGCGTCGCCGTGACCGAGCTTGCCGGACCGGATCGCATCTTCCAGGCTCTGGCGCAGCTTGAGATAAAGCGGGCCGGAGCCGCCGGACTGCAGGCCGTCGAGGGGCAAGATGGCCGTCAGCGCCTCGCTCATGCGCACGCCTCCATCCGTGCTCCAGATGCAAAGGCCTTGACGGCCAGTTCGACGGCGCCGGTCATTGCGTCGGCCCGCGGCTCGGAAAGACGGAGCCTGTGCCTCTCGGCAAGATAGCGAGGATAAAGCGGTGCAAGGCCACCAAGCAGGCAGAGTTTTGCTTTGTCGCCGCTCAGCGCCATGACGGCATCGAGCGCTTCGTCGATCCCGGCAGCACCGGTATGGAGGATCCGCAAAGCCGTCTCGTCGCCACGGCGAGCATAGTCGAAAACCTTTGGAGTCTGACGACCGAAGTCGCCAGGCTTGGCCAGCCGCGCGAAATCGACGATCAGTTCCGGATTGTTGTCGAACTCGGCCAGGATCGCCTCGCAGAGCGGCGTCATCGGCCTTATCCGGTCGAAGGCAAGCAGGGTTTCCTGCAGCGCGAGCTGCCCGAGCCTTGCGCCACTACCGAGATCGCTCACCTGAAACCCCCAGCCGGCGATGGATCTGAACTGACCGTGGCTGCGGATGATGTAGACTGTCCCGGTCCCAACGATGCCGATCGCACCGTCTTCGTCACCGATCGCGCCCTGCAAGGCGATGACGCCGTCAGAAACGATCTGCGATCTGGCAAAGGGGAGACGTTCGGTCACATAGCCCACCGCGCCGCCGACATTGTTGCCGGCAAGACCCAGGATTGCAGATGCGGATGAAAGATCCGGCGTGAGCCCGGCATCTTCGAACGCCAGCTCTGCGGCTTCAGCAATATGCCTGAGGGCAGTGTCGGGATCGGTCAGGATATTGGAGGCACCGCTCTTGCCGCGGCCGAGTAGGGTGCCGTTCCTATCGGCCAGTGCCGCCCGGCAGCTTGTCCCGCCGCCATCTATCCCGATCACGTAATCCGCCATGGATACCTCCACGAAGAATGATACCAAAAAAATACCATTTACCAAGCGCGAAATTATTGATGCGGACAGAGCGGGGCTAAGACGCTATTTTAACTCGATTATTAGTACTAAACGCCAGCTGCCATGTTTCAGTCGGTAACTTTCGTTAATTTCCTGCTGGACAATTGGTATTTTTTTGGCATCATTTTGCTTGAGGGAGAAACGGATGAGCCAAACAGCCACCGAAGCCAGGCATGGGAATACGGAAGGGCTGGATACGCGCGCCCCGACCGAAATCCTTCGGCTTCTGGCGTCCGGTCAGCAGCAGGCGGCCAAGAGCGTCGATGCGGCGATCCCCGCTCTTGCGGATGCCGCGGAACTCGTTGCGTCGGCTCTGAGGCGTGGCGGAAAGCTTGTCTATGCAGGCGCCGGCAGCTCCGGCCTGATGGCCATGGCCGATGCGCTCGAGCTTCCCGGAACCTACGGCATTGCACGCGAGCAGATCGTCCTTCTTCTTGCCGGCGGAACGTCCGTCCTGGCTGACCTGCAGGGTGCGCCGGAGGATGATATCGCCCTGGCCGATCAGGATGCAGCGATCATTGCGGCGGGAGACTGCGTTCTCGCCGTTTCTGCAAGCGGCTCGACCCCTTACGTGCTGAAGATCGTCGAAATTGCCGGGGCCCGTGGCGCAAAGGTCGTGGCACTCGCCAACAATCCCGATGCACCGCTTTTCAATCATGCCGATGTCGCCGTCCTTCTCGAAACGCCGCCGGAACTGGTGGCTGGATCGACGCGCATGGGCGCGGGGACCGCACAGAAGCTTGCATTCAACATGCTGTCGACGCTGGCTGCGATCAAGCTCGGTCACGTGCATGACGGACACATGGTCAATCTGCGCGCCGACAATGCCAAGCTGCGCACCCGCGCCGCCGGCATGGTTGCCGATATCGCAGGCGTGACTGCCGACGAGGCGGTAAGATATCTGCAGGTGGCGGACGGATCGGTGAAGATCGCCGTGCTTCTGGCTGAAGGCGCCCCCGATATCGACGCCGCACAATCGCTGCTTATTCGTTCCGATCAGGTGTTGAGGAAAGCACTAGCGGAACTGAAGATGACGGAAACGACCGAGACTCGCGCCGCAAGGCGCTAACCAATAAGGGAGAACAGCATGAACAGCCTGTTGAAAACAATTCTTTTGGCCACGACGGTGCTCGCGTCCGCGGGTGCAGCGTCTGCGGCCGATGTCACGCTCAACATCGAGAGCTGGCGCAATGACGATCTGGCGATCTGGAAAGAAAAGCTGATCCCGGCCTTCGAAGCGAAGAACCCCGGCATCAAGCTCAACTTCTCGCCGACCGCACCGACCGAGTACAATGCGTCGCTCAACGCCAAGCTCGATGCAGGTTCCGCCGGCGACATCATTACCTGCCGTCCGTTCGATGCCTCGCTCGAACTCTTCAACAAGAAGCAGCTCGTCGATCTCACCAGCCTGTCGGGCATGAGCAATTTCTCGCCGGTCGCCAAGGCCGCCTGGTCGACAGACGACGGCAAGTCCACCTTCTGCGTGCCGATGGCATCCGTCATCCACGGCTTCATCTACAACAAGGACGCCTTCGACCAGCTGAAGATCGCAGTGCCGAAGACGAACGAAGAATTCTACGCCGCGCTCGACAAGATCAAGGCTGACGGTACGTTCATCCCGCTTGCCATGGGCACCAAGGATCTCTGGGAAGCCGCAACGATGGGCTACCAGAACATCGGCCCGAACTACTGGAAGGGCGAGGAAGGCCGCAAGGCGCTGATCGAAGGCAAGCAGAAGCTGACCGATCCGGAATGGGTCAAGCCCTACGAAGAACTGGCCAAGTGGAAGCCTTATCTCGGCGACGGTTTCGAAGCCCAGACCTACGCCGATAGCCAGAACCTCTTCACGCTCGGCCGCGCGGCGATCTTCCCTGCCGGTTCATGGGAAATTGCGCTTTTCACCAGCCAGGCCCAGTTCAAGATGGGCGCTTTCCCGCCGCCGGTGCTCAAGGCTGGCGAAACCGGCTACATCTCCGACCATCCGGATATCGGCGTTGGCTTGAACACCAAGAGCAAGCATCCGGAAGAAGCCAAGAAGTTCCTCACCTGGGTTGCTTCGCCGGAATTCGCCGAGATCTACGCCAATTCTCTTCCGGGCTTCTTCAGTCTGAATTCGTCGCCGGTGAAGATGGCAGATCCGATGGCGCAGGAATTCGTTTCCTGGCGTGAAAAATACAAGCCGACGGTCCGCTCGACCTATCAGATCCTGTCGCGCGGCACCCCGAACCTCGAAAACGAGACCTGGGTCGAATCGGCCAACGTCATCAACGGCACCGATACTCCGGCCGTTGCCGCCGAAAAGCTCCAGAAGGGCCTCGACAGCTGGTACAAGCCAGGTAAGTGACAAGCTTCCCCTTCCCTTGATGGGGAGGGTCGGCCCGACGGGCCGGGGTGGGGTGATCCTTGTGCGTGTGGTGTCACCCCCACCTGCAGCTTCGCTGCGACCTCCCCCTTCAAGGGGGAGGTATCGTGATCATGCTGCGCCAGCGCAAGCACAAGAAAACAGGCAAAGCCATGAGCGACATCCACCCTTCATCTGCCCTGCAGTCGGTATCGATCAAGCGCCCGTTCCGCTGGCATATCGTCGTCTTCATGGCGCCGGCGCTGCTGGTCTACACGGCGATCATGATCCTGCCGCTGATCGAGACGCTCAGGCTTTCGTTCTACAACACTGTCGATGGTGCTCAGTCCTTCGTCGGCTTTGCAAACTACCAGGTCCTCTTCGGTGATGTCCGCTGGGCGCGCGATTTCTGGAATGCGCTCACCAACAACCTGATCTTCTTCGCCATCCACATGTGCGTGCAGAACCCGATCGGCATTGCGCTCGCAGCACTCCTGTCGCTGCCGAAACTGCGTTTCGCCGCCTTTTACCGCACCGCCATCTTTCTTCCGACGCTTCTCTCCTTCGTCATCGTCGGCTTTATCTGGAAGCTCATCCTCTCGCCCATCTGGGGCGTTGCGCCCTGGCTGATGAGCCTTGCCGGTGCGAAATGGCTGTTTGCGCCCTGGCTTGGTCAGTCCGGGCCGGCGCTGATCGCGGTTTCCCTGATCTCGGTCTGGCAGTATGTCGGCATACCCATGATGCTGATCTACGCAGCGCTTTTGAGCATCCCCGAAGAAGTGGTCGAAGCTGCCGAATGCGACGGCATTACCGGCTGGAGCCAGTTCTGGAAGATCAAGCTGCCGCTCATTCTGCCGGCCATCGGCATCATCTCGATCCTGACTTTCGTCGGAAATTTCAACGCCTTCGATCTTGTCTATACGGTGCAGGGCGCGCTTGCCGGCCCCGATATGTCGACGGATATTCTCGGCACGCTTCTCTATCGCACCTTCTTCGGTTTCCAGCTGCAGCTCGGAGATCGCTCCATGGGGGCAACGATCGCCGCGGTGATGTTCGTCATCATTCTCGCCGGGGTCTCGTTTTACCTTTTCGCCATCCAGCGGCGCATGCGCCGCTACCAGTTCTAAGGGGGGCGTCCGGACATGTCCAACAAGGCACGCTCTTCACCGCTCCGCTCAAGCCTCGTGCATCTGGCTCTGATCGCCTACACGCTGATCGCGCTGTTTCCGGTGTTCCTCACCATCATCAACTCGTTCAAGGATCGCAATTCGATCTTCCGCAATCCGATGCAGGTTCCCACACCGTCGAGCTTCAGCCTGATCGGCTATCAGACGGTTCTCGGCCAGGCGGATTTCATCGGCTATTTCCAAAACAGCATGATCGTCACGGTCGTCTCGATCGCGCTCGTGCTGTTGTTCGGCGCGATGGCCGCCTTTGCGCTGTCCGAGTATCGCTTCCGCGGCAATACGCTTCTGGCGCTCTATATGGCGATCGGGATCATGATCCCGATCAGGCTCGGCACGGTGGCAATCCTGCAGGGCATGGTCGCATCGGGCCTCGTCAACACGCTGACCGCGCTGATCCTTGTCTATACGGCGCAAGGCATACCGCTTGCGATCTTCATCCTGTCGGAATTCATGCGCACGGTCTCCGATGACCTCAAGAATGCCGGCCGCATCGATGGGCTCTCGGAATATGCGATCTTCTTCCGCCTGGTCCTGCCGCTGATCAGGCCGGCCATGGCAACGGTTGCCGTCTTCACCATGATCCCGATCTGGAACGATCTCTGGTTCCCGCTGATCCTTGCACCGTCTGAGGCCACCAAGACGGTGACGCTCGGATCGCAGATCTTCATCGGCCAGTTCGTCACCAACTGGAACGCGGTGCTCGCGGCCCTGTCGCTCGCCATCCTGCCGATCCTCGTCCTTTACGTCATCTTCTCGCGGCAACTGATCCGCGGCATCACGTCTGGAGCCGTCAAGTGAGTTCAACCGAAAAGCCGATCCGCGTTCTTGTCGCAGGCCTCGGCAATATGGGCCGCAGTCATGCGCTGGCCTATCACAACAACCCGGGCTTCGAGATCGTCGGTCTCGTCAACCGCTCGAAGCCGACGCTCGATCCGGCCCTTGCCGGCTACGAGATCCATGCCGATTTCCTGACCGCCCTTGCCGAGTTGAAGCCAGATCTCTGCGCCATCTGCACCTATTCCGACAGCCATGCGGACTATGCGGTCGCAGCCTTCCAAGCCGGCTGCGACGTGTTTGTCGAAAAGCCGCTGGCAACCACGGTTGCCGATGCCGAGCGCGTCGTTTCCGCCGCCAAGGCCGCGGGCAAGAAACTGGTGATCGGCTATATCCTGCGCCACCATCCGTCCTGGATCCGCCTGATTGCCGAAGCCCGCAAGCTCGGCCCGCCCTATGTGTTCCGCATGAACCTCAACCAGCAATCGTCAGGCCCCACCTGGGATGTCCACAAGGCGCTGATGCAGACGACGCCGCCGATCGTTGATTGCGGCGTTCATTATGTCGATGTCATGTGCCAGATCACCGATGCCAAGCCGGTGGAAGTGCGCGGCATGGGTCTGCGCCTTTCCGATGAAATTGCGCCCGACATGTATAATTACGGCCACCTTCAGGTGATCTTCGATGACAAGTCGGTCGGCTGGTACGAGGCGGGCTGGGGGCCGATGATCTCCGAAACTGCGTTCTTCGTGAAGGACGTGATGTCGCCGAAAGGCTCG
The DNA here is from genome assembly GCF_050500185.1 of Neorhizobium sp. DAR64862/K0K3. Classification (NCBI taxonomy): domain Bacteria; kingdom Pseudomonadati; phylum Pseudomonadota; class Alphaproteobacteria; order Hyphomicrobiales; family Rhizobiaceae; genus Neorhizobium; species Neorhizobium sp. DAR64862/K0K3. Next base: position 2,971,105 of record NZ_CP191449.1, on the reverse strand, counting down.
GTCTCCATCGTAATGGACCCCAATGCCAAGTCCGACGATATCGACACGCATACCAAAACCTCCGTCATCCGCCTTCACAGCGCCGAGACGGGCCCGGACGGCAGGTTCATCAGGCCCGACGAGGATATGACGATGGCGGGCGAGCCCGGCCATCAGGAGCTTTGCGATTTTGAGCAGGCCTATATGCTGAAGGCGATCCGCGAGGATATCGATCTCAGCCGGCACATGGACGATGCGGTCCAGTCGCTGCGCATCTGCCTTGCGGCGGATGAAAGCGCACGGACCGGCAAGCCGATCTATCTCTGAAAGCAACGCAAGCAATCGTGCCGGACGGGACAGCGTCCGCGATTGCACCAAACGACAGAAGTGGGAATACGCTCGTGGGTTCGCTGCAACTGAAATCCATCCGAAAGGCCTTCGGCGATCATGAAGTGCTGAAGGGCATCGACCTCGAGGTTCAGGATGGCGAATTCGTCATCTTCGTGGGTCCTTCCGGCTGCGGCAAGTCCACGCTGCTGCGGGTCATTGCAGGCCTTGAAGATGCGTCATCCGGCTCGATCCGGATCGACGACCAGGAAATGGCAACGACCCCTCCCGCCAAGCGCGGCATCGCCATGGTCTTCCAGTCCTACGCGCTCTATCCGCATCTGACGGTCAAGGACAATATGGGCCTCGGTCTGAAACAGGCCGGAACGGACAAGGCCAAGATCGAGACACGTGTGTCGAATGCCTCGTCGCTTCTGTCGCTCGATCCCTATCTCGCCCGTCGCCCTGCCGAGCTGTCCGGCGGACAGCGCCAGCGCGTGGCGATCGGTCGTGCCATCGTGCGTGAACCAAAACTCTTCCTGTTCGACGAGCCCCTGTCCAACCTCGATGCGGCGCTGCGCGTCCAGACGCGGCTCGAGATCGCCCGCCTGCACCGGCGCCTGAAGGCGACGATGATCTACGTCACCCACGACCAGGTTGAGGCGATGACGCTTGCCGACAAGATCGTCGTCCTCAGCGCCGGCGCGATCGAGCAGGTCGGGTCTCCAATGGAGCTTTACAACAAGCCGGCCAACGTCTTCGTCGCCGGTTTCATCGGCTCGCCGCAGATGAACTTCATCCCGGGCGAGACGCTTTCGGAAAGCGGCATCAAGACCATCGGCATCCGGCCGGAGCATATCGCCCTGTCGCGCGAAAGCGGCGACTGGAAGGCCAAGGTAGTCCATGCCGAGCACCTCGGCGCCGATACCATCCTCTATCTCGAAACCGAGACGGCGGGCCTCATCACGGTCCGTCTGTTCGGCGAGCATCGCTATGGTCCAGACGACATCGTCTTTGCCACACCAGACAAGGCCTCGCTGCACCGGTTCGACGAAAACGATCAGGCGATCGGTTAACCTTTAAATCGGCTGTAACCAGTTTCGTGTTCCACTACCTCCAATGCGGGAAAGCGAACCTTTGCGCTCCTTCCGCGTTGTGGGGATGGAGGAAACGGCAATGACGGTAGTTTTAATTCTGATTGCAGCGGTCGCCACTCTCGCAGGGACCGGCGCCTTGGTGGTTCGCCAGATCGCGGATGCTCGCCGCCAGCAGTACCAGGACGAGGTTCTGGCCTCAGATCTCGGCTATCTGCGCGAAGTCGAGCGCACCAAGAAGCGCTTCCGGCACGCGGCCCACAAAACCCGCAAACTCGCCGCCCGCCGCACCCGGATCCATCAGACCAAAGCTGCACACAGCACAGCCGCGTACTTCGCGAATTAAGCCTTGTCGGCCTCTATTCAGCAGTCGGTTTATTGCGAGAAAGATTTGGTGGAGCTAAGCGGGATCGAACCGCTGACCTCTTGCATGCCATGCAAGCGCTCTCCCAGCTGAGCTATAGCCCCATCAGGGTGGTCCGGGTGTTCCGGTCCTTGGGAACTCCGAAGCAGCGATGCTGACCGGAGTGGCGGCTTATTACGTCCGGTTTTCGGAGAGTGCAAGCCTGTTTTTCAAAGCCCGGCAATTTTTCTTCAAATTACCGGGCTTTAGGTCGAAAGATCAATTCTCGTCGTCGTCGCCGCCAACGCCGACAATGCCGGTTACGTCGTCGTCTTCATCGTCTTCGTCGGCTTCGAGGAAGGTGTTGTCGTCATCGTCGCCGATATCGACATCATCGTCGTCGCCCAGATCCGGGATGTCGTCGCCGGTTGCCGCATCGTCGGCGTCGTCGGTTGCGACGGGCTCGACAGTTGGGTTCTCGACGTCGACTTCCTCGACATCTTCTTCTTCCGCCTGCTCCAGCTTTGCAGCGGCGCTGTTTTCGGCGAAGAACGACAACGGCCAAGACTTGCCGCTATAGGGGGAAACGACGGGATCGCGGTTCAGATCGTAAAACTTCTTGCCGGTATCCGGGTCGGTGCGCTTGGTTCCGAGTTCCGCTTTAGCCACTATCAAAGCCTCATGAGATGGCCGAACAGGTCGGCGAAGCCGCATAAAGCGGCAATCAATGGGTGAAAAATCTAAGCCGGTCCCCATAAGGCCTGGCGGGCTCCATGTCAAAGACTAACTTTTCCTGAATTCCTTGGCAGGCAGGCTAATGACCCGCCTTTTGCTTTGTGATAACGACGGCGGAAATCAAAGGCATACGAGCAAGGACCGATCATGTCGCATGGGATTGCCCTCAAACCGGCAAAGTCGAGAAGATCGACAAACCTCACCGGGACCGTCCGCATCCCGGGCGACAAGTCCATCTCGCATCGTTCTTTCATGTTCGGAGGCCTGGCTGCCGGCGAGACGCGCATCACCGGCCTCTTGGAAGGCGAAGACGTCATCAATACCGGCAAGGCGATGCGTGCCATGGGCGCGAAAATCGACAAGGTCGGCGCTGAGTGGATCATCCAGGGCACCGGCAACGGCGCGCTGCTCGCACCGCAGGCGCCTCTCGATTTCGGCAATGCCGGCACCGGCTGCCGCCTGACGATGGGGCTGGTCGGCGTCTACGATTTCGAGTCCACCTTTATCGGCGATGCCTCGCTGTCCAAGCGCCCGATGGGCCGGGTGCTCGATCCATTGCGCGAGATGGGCGTTCAGGTGACGTCGATGGACGGCGACAGGCTGCCCGTCACGCTGCGGGGCCCACGCACGCCCAACCCGATCGTCTACCGCGTCCCCATGGCCTCGGCGCAGGTCAAGTCCGCGGTGCTACTTGCCGGCCTCAACACGCCTGGTGTCACCACCGTGATCGAACCGGTCATGACCCGCGACCATACGGAAAAAATGCTGCAGGGTTTCGGCGCTGATCTGACCGTCGAGACCGATGCCGACGGCGTTCGCACGATCCGGCTGGAAGGTCGCGGCGCTCTCAAGGGGCAGGTGATCGACGTGCCCGGCGATCCGTCCTCGACCGCGTTCCCGCTTGTGGCCGCCATCCTGGTGCCGGGTTCGGATGTGACCATCATGAACGTCCTGATGAACCCCACCCGCACCGGTCTTATCCTGACGCTGCAGGAAATGGGCGCGGATATCGAGGTGATGAATGCCCGCAGCGCCGGTGGCGAGGACGTGGCAGACCTGCGCGTCCGCGGTTCCGACCTCAAGGGCGTGACTGTCCCCGCCGATCGTGCACCATCGATGATCGACGAATATCCCGTCCTCGCGGTCGCTGCAGCCTTTGCCGAGGGAACGACGACGATGCTCGGTCTCGAGGAACTGCGCGTCAAGGAGTCCGACCGTCTCTCGGCCGTTGCCGAAGGTTTGAAGCTGAACGGCGTCGATTGCGATGAAGGCAAGGAAACGCTTGTGGTGCGCGGGCGTCCAGGCGGCAAGGGCTACGGCAATGCGTCCGGCGCTGCCGTCGTCACCTATCTCGATCACCGCATCGCCATGAGCTTCCTCGTTCTCGGTCTCGCATCGGAACATGAAGTCACGGTCGACGACGCCTCGATCATCGCCACCAGCTTTCCGGAGTTCATGGATCTGATGACCGGTCTCGGCGCGCAGATCGAGAACCAGACCGAGGGAAAGATCTGAGGCGCACGCCAATGTACCAACCGCCGCATTTCCGCGAAGACGATCTTGGCACCCAGCATGCGCTGATCCGCGCCTATCCGCTGGGCATGCTGATCACATCGGGAAATTCCGGCCTTCTGGCCAATCCTGTGCCGTTTCACCTCGATGGAGAAGCGGCAGACAAAGGCGTGCTGCGGTTGCATCTTGCCCGGGCGAACAGCCAGTGGAAAGACATCCGCGATGGCGCGACGGTGCTCGCTGTGTTTCAGGGTGCTGACAGTTACGTGACACCTTCCTGGTACAAGACCAAGCAGGAGACAGGTAAGGTCGTGCCCACCTGGAACTACGCCATCGTTCAGGCCCGCGGTCCGGCCCGCATCGTCGAAGACGCCGGCTGGCTGCTTGCCCAGATTGAGGCGATCACCAGCCAGCATGAAAACAGCCGGCCAATGCCCTGGTCCGTCAACGATGCGCCAGACGATTTCATTTCCGCCCAGTTGAAGGGTATCGTCGGTATCGAGATCGAAATCTCGGCGATCGAAGGAAAGTGGAAGGTCAGTCAGAACCGCCCGGTCGGCGATCGTGAAGGCGTTGCCTCCGGACTTGATGATATGCCCGGTCAGAACGCAATGGCCGATCTTGTACGCCGCTACGGAGCTTCCCGCCTGACATGAATCCTTTAGACAACACTACGCCACTGGTGATCGCAATCGATGGCCCTGCCGCAGCCGGCAAGGGAACCCTGTCGCGCCAGATCGCCGAAACCTACGGCTTCCAGCATCTCGATACGGGCCTCACCTACCGCGCAGCGGCCAAGGCGCTGCTCGACCGGGGTCTGCCCCTCAACGACGAGGCCGTTGCCGAGACGATGGCGCGCGACGTTGAACTGGCAGGTCTCGACCGCGAAATTCTCTCGGCCCATGCGATTGGAGAAGCGGCCTCGAAGATCGCCGTCATGCCCGCCGTGCGCCGGGCGCTGGTGGAAGCGCAGCAGGCGTTTTCGAGGCGCAAGCCCGGAACGGTCCTCGACGGGCGCGATATCGGCACCGTCGTCTGCCCCGATGCACCCGTTAAACTTTACGTGACCGCATCGCCTGAAGTGCGCGCCAGACGCCGTTACGACGAGATCGTTGGCCGCGGCGATGCCGCAGATTTCGACGAGATTTTTGCCGATGTGCGAAAGCGCGACGAGCGCGACATGGGGCGTGCCGACAGCCCTTTGAAGCCTGCGAAAGACGCGCACTTGCTTGATACGTCAGAAATGGGTATAGAGGCCGCGTTTCAGGCCGCGAAGGCGATTATCGACGCCGCCCTGAAAGGATGATGACCGACCGGATAACCGGCGGCGCATTCGAGCCCGATATCTTAGTCCTTGCGCCGGATTGCCTCTGAACATGACGAGGCGGGCTTGGATTTCGGGTGTGATCAACACGAACCCACGGCGCAATGTGTCCTTGACTGGACACGACCAGGAGATTTCATGGCAGTAACTAACCCGTCGCGGGAGGACTTCGCAGCCCTTCTCGAAGAATCCTTCGCAACCAATGATCTGGCCGAAGGCTACGTTACCAAAGGTCTGGTAACGGCGATCGAAAAGGACATGGCCGTTGTTGACGTCGGCCTCAAGGTCGAAGGTCGCATCGCGCTGAAGGAATTCGGCGTCAAGGGCAAAGACGGTTCGCTGAAGGTCGGCGACGAAGTCGAAGTCTATGTCGAGCGCATCGAAAACGCGCTTGGCGAAGCAGTTCTGTCGCGCGAGAAGGCTCGCCGCGAAGAGAGCTGGGTCAAGCTCGAAGTCAAGTTCGAAGCTGGCGAACGCGTTGAAGGCGTTATCTTCAACCAGGTCAAGGGCGGCTTCACGGTCGATCTCGACGGCGCTGTTGCCTTCCTTCCGCGCAGCCAGGTCGACATTCGTCCGATCCGCGACGTGACCCCGCTGATGCACAACCCGCAGCCCTTCGAAATCCTCAAGATGGACAAGCGTCGCGGCAACATCGTTGTTTCGCGTCGTACGGTTCTTGAAGAGTCCCGTGCAGAACAGCGCTCGGAAATCGTTCAGAACCTTGAAGAAGGTCAGGTTGTTGACGGCGTCGTCAAGAACATCACCGATTACGGTGCGTTCGTTGACCTCGGCGGCATCGATGGCCTGCTGCACGTGACCGACATGGCATGGCGCCGCGTCAACCATCCGTCGGAAATCCTGTCCATTGGCCAGCAGGTCAAGGTTCAGATCATCCGCATCAACCAGGAAACCCACCGCATCTCGCTCGGCATGAAGCAGCTCGAGTCGGATCCGTGGGATGGCATTGCTGCCAAGTACCCGGTTGGCAAGAAGATCTCCGGTACCGTCACGAACATCACGGACTACGGCGCATTCGTCGAGCTGGAGCCAGGCATCGAAGGCCTGATCCACATCTCGGAAATGTCCTGGACCAAGAAGAACGTACATCCCGGCAAGATCCTTTCGACCACGCAGGACGTCGACGTTGTCGTTCTCGAAGTCGATCCGTCGAAGCGCCGCATCTCGCTCGGTCTCAAGCAGACCCTCGAGAACCCATGGCAGGCATTTGCGTTCAGCCATCCGGCCGGCACTGAAGTCGAAGGCGAAGTCAAGAACAAGACCGAATTCGGCCTGTTCATCGGCCTCGACGGCGACGTTGACGGCATGGTTCACCTCTCCGACCTCGACTGGAACCGTCCAGGCGAACAGGTCATCGAGGAGTTCAACAAGGGCGACGTCGTCAAGGCTGTCGTTCTGGATGTGGACGTCGAGAAGGAGCGTATCTCGCTCGGCATCAAGCAGCTCGGCAAGGATGCTGTCGGCGAAGCCGCAACATCCGGCGAACTGCGCAAGAACGCTGTCGTTTCGTGCGAAGTCATCGCCGTCAACGACGGTGGTGTTGAAGTGAAGCTCGTGGCTCACGAAGACATCACGTCCTTCATCCGCCGCAACGACCTGGCACGCGATCGCGACGATCAGCGTCCGGAGCGTTTCTCGGTCGGTCAGGTTTTTGACGCCCGCGTCACGAACTTCTCCAAGAAGGATCGCAAGGTCATGCTGTCGATCAAGGCTCTCGAGATCGCTGAAGAAAAGGAAGCAGTTGCACAGTTCGGTTCGTCCGACTCAGGCGCTTCGCTCGGCGACATCCTCGGCGCGGCTCTGAAGAACCGCGGCGGCGAGTAATCGTTGTAGCTTGAAATGCGAAAGCCGCCGGATCGAAAGATCCGGCGGCTTTTTTCATGCCCGCTTTTTTGAGGCCGCACCGTGAACCGTCGGCTCAGGCCCACCCTGCCATGCGCCAGTAAAGTTCGTTCGGACGACGATCGTCGTTGCTGGCCTCCGAGGACGCAGCTTCGTCGTCGCCTGGGTTGTCGTCGTCAGTCGGCTCGTTGCCGTCATCAGCGTGATCGAAAGCCTGGTCCTGGCTGTGGTCTGCTTCGCCATCCTCGTCGATTGCCGTCACCGGCTGCGTCTTGCGGTTTTCGCGCCGCGGCTCGTCGTCCGCCATTGGGTAGGGGACAAACGGCAGGCCTATCGCCTCCCGCTGGACAAGCGGCAGCGGCACGGGCATCGGCTGGATGTCGGGGTCTGGCACGGCCTCCGGGGCTCGGCTGGTTTTTGCGGTGGTGACGTAACGTTCGTTTGCAATGCGCAGTAGATCGTCCTCGGCATGGGTTATCCCGGCCGTATGCATTGCGTCTATGTCCGGGGCACCCGGGGCAGGTTGTCCCTGCCCGCCGGCATGTGCCACCGTTCCACTGCCCCCTCCGCCAAACAGGGTCTTGAACAGTGCCGCTGTCGAATTCCCGACCGGAGCTCCTGTCGCGAGCAGCGCCGCCTGAAGCGCGCTTGGTGCGATCGCAGACACGAGTTGCGCGAGATTGCTGGGCCATTCCACAGCTGGTTTCGGTGCCAACGCCGTTTCGGCATCGCTGATCGGGATTTTCATGTCATTGTCGAAGGCATCGATAACCGATGCGACCAGAGCCCCGGTATTCGTCACCGTAGAGATGCCCGGTACGGAGGTCTGCGGCAGGGCTCCTGGCGAAACTTGCTGCATCCGCCCCGCATCTGCGGCCGCGATCGATAAGGCTTGCGCAGGCACGGGGCTCGCGTCCGGCTTGATCGGAACAGCATTTGGCACGGCAGGAGGCGGAGCGGTTTTGGTTTGAAGGTCGGCGGTTGCTGTCGCGAGACCTTCTGATCGTACCGGCATCGGCCGCGCAAGGATCGCCTCGCGGGTCGGCTCTTCCTGCAAGTCAACGAGGGGCGGCAGCAGTTGGGGTTTTTGAAGCTCCGTACCGGGAACCTTTGTGTCAGGAGCCGCGGCGGCTGACCCGCTCGTGGGTGGCGAGAACGGAGCGATAGCTGGTGCCGCTGCGCCGGTGGCGGGCGGCGTTGCGCTGGTGGCAGGTGACGTCACCGACTGCGATTTTGCTCCGATATCCGGCAAAGCACCGGGGGATGGCCTGGGGGTCTCTGTACTTGCTGTGTCCGGAGAAGAACCGGGCAGAGGAACTGCCGGCGATGCGGGGCCCGGCGCCGAGGTCTGGGGCGCTGAGGTGCCGGGCAGGGAAGCTGACGGCGAGGGGGCGCTGGCCCGTGACGCAAGGGAGGGTTTCGTATCATCTCCCGTTGCGCTGGCAATCTCATTCTGCCGATAGGAGCTGACCGCTGCATTCTCAACCGTATCGCTATCCGCGACAAGCGCTGCTTCCAGCGACAGGATCAGCCTGGCGGCATCGAGACCACCGGGGTTCTTGAGGATTTCGGCCAGCAGCGGCACGGACAAGCCCTTGACCAGCTGGCTCAGCGTTTTCTCAAGTGCGGCTAAGTCAACGGCGCTCATGGACTGCACCGCGACAGTCAGGCGCTCCGCATAGTCTGCCAGCAACTCGCCGTCGTTTCGCGGTATCTGCAGGAGTTGACCGATCGTTTCGGCGAAGATCGACGACCCGTAGGCAAGCTGCAACTGGCCGGAGAGCGACAGAAGGTTCAGGCGGCCACCCGCAATCAGTCCATCGTTCGCGGACAGGTCAAGGTCTGCTCCTGCGGCCGCCGCGACAGGACGCGTGGAAGCAACCGTACGGACCGGAGAGAGTGGGTCGGCCTGCATGCTTTGCGTAGCACTGACAGGAGTAAGCATAGCGCGCTTCCATCTCTCGCGTGTGAAAGGAAGGGACAACTCGGCCACACACGAATTCGAGTGCACGTCGCACGCCGAAACTGTGTCGCCATCTCATGGCGCACGATTTGCCGATCAGCAATTTTAAGTGCGCTATGGTTAAATCATCACTAATCGCTGGTTTTCACGGGCCGATGGTCAGCTGTGCGCAAAAATGTCGGTCTCGCCCCATCCGAGCAGATCGAGCTTTGCACGGGTCGGCAGGAACTCGAAACAAGCCGTGGCGTGTTCGATACGCTCATCGCGGAGCAGGCGTTCGGTCAGCTTGTCGCGCAGCGCATGAAGGTGAAGCACGTCGGACGCCGCATATTCCAGTTGGGCCTGCGACAGGGTTTCGGCCGCCCAGTCGGTCTGCTGCTGCGCCTTGGAGATGTCGACGTCGAGCAACTCTCTCAGATTGTCCTTGAGGCCATGTCGATCCGTATAGGTCCGCACAAGCCGCGATGCGACCTTGGTGCAGAAGACAGGCGTGGTCGTAACCCCGAACGTGTGAAACAGAACTGCGATATCGAACCGTCCGTAGTGGAAGATTTTCTGGTGGGTGGGATCGGCAAGCAATGCGACGAGATTGGGAGCGTCTTTTTGCCCCGAAGCGATCCGGATGACGTCCGCCGTTCCGTCGCCCGGCGATAGCTGCACGACACAAAGCCTGTCGCGGCGGGGAACGAGGCCAAGCGTTTCGGTATCGATCGCGACCGCGCCCGTGTAGCGCGACGCGTCGGAGGCCGGGATGTCCCCCTGATGGTACCGTATCGACGTCTTCATGCGTGTCTCCGCTGTCAGGCTCTATGCAGGATAACCTAGAGGAAAGCTCCGGTGGAAGCACGCGGCCGCATCGTCTTATCCCGGACTATGGCTATCGCTTGGCGACGACGAAACACGAACGCGTGAGCAATTGCCCAGCAATGCAGCAAACGCATTGCTGCAATGCAGCAGAGCCTCTTGGCGCATCGGGAAGATCTGGCTAGAAGTTTGGTCATCGAACGACGCACCTCCTCCTCCCAGTGTCGTTCGATACGGATCAACAACACCCTCCTCCTCCCAGTTGTTGATCAAGTTTAAAGCCTGGCGCATCCTCCTCCCGCGCCAGGCTTTTCTCGTTTTATACCCCCCAAAATCTTTTGCACGACTGACGCTGCCTCCGCAGAACGCCTTGCTGCAGAAAAAGAAAAAGCCAGCGCATCGCTGCACTGGCTTGTCCGGCATAGCGTTCGATCGTGAGGTCAGCCCAGAGCTTCGATCGCCTTCATCACGTCGTCATCGATCCGAAGTCCGTGCTGGACGCTCTCGGCACGAAGACCGCGGCCGCGACGACCGGGCAGGCGGACGCCGTCCTGCTTTGCCATTTCCCCAGCCAATGCCGCAAAGCGTTCTGCCGCGCCGCCACCGGTCGTGGCATCCGGATCGATGACGATCAGCGACTGGCCAAGCGCCGGCGGAGGCCCGGTCTCATCGAACAGCGAGCTTGCCTGGTAGGAGTAATGCGCACCGCCGATGCCGGCCGCCATCACTTCCACCATCAGGGCGAGCGCCGCCCCCTTGGCACCGCCGGAAGGGGCCATCGTTCCCTTGATCGCGGCAAATGCGTCGGTCGTCGGATTGCCGTCGGAGTCGAAGGCCCAGTCGTCCGGAATACTCGTCCCCTTCTGGGTCGCTTCCATCACCTTGCCGCGGGCGACCTTGGAGAGTGCTAGATCGATGACCAGCGGCTCGTCACCGGCAATAGGCGCCGCAAAAGCGATCGGATTGGTGCCGAACAGCGGCACCTTGCCACCCCAAGGGGCCATGGAGGCGGGCGCGTTGGCAAACATCATCGCAACCAGCCCCTGCTCGGCAAAGCGCTCCACGGTCAACGCCATGACGCCTGCATGGTGCGAACGGTTGATGGCGGCAAAGGCGATGCCCTGTTCGCGCGCAATCGCTGGAAGTTCCAAGACAGCGAGATCGAGCGCCGGATAGGCAAAGCCAAAGTTCGCGTCGATCGCAAGAACTGCGGGTCTTGGCCTGCTCGCCTCAGGCCGAGCAGTGCCATCCACCTTGCCGGTCCGCACCTGTTTGACATAGGCCGGGATGCGGCGAAGCCCGTGACCGGACTGGCCGGCGGCTTCCGCCTGCACCAGGGCGCGGGCAACCGAGCGTGCGGTGCTATCAAGCACGCCGTTGGCTTCGAAAACGCCGCTCACCAGCGTTTCGGCTTCTTCAAGGGTAATCTGCATGGACAAGCTGTTCCGGGAGCGAGTGTTAAGGAGGGCAACCGAACCCGAAAGCACGGCTACTTGCACTCTACCGACTGAGTGACGAGGCTTGCAACACCTGCCGGTGCGATCGGAACAGGTGATGCGCGCCGAACGGCTGAGACGACGTAGTCGTCGATACGCGTATCTCCAGACGATCTGGCAACGGACACGCGCCCGATATTGCCATCGCTATCGAAATTAAAGCTGATCGTCACGATCCCCTTCTGGTTGGACGGGCAGCGGCGGGCATTACGGGCGATCTTCGTGCGCACACGGGTCATCCAGGTGGACGGTGACATCGTCGAGGCCACCGATCCGCTCGAGGTCTGCGCAGCGGCAGTGCGCTCCGACGGCTTTGCCTGAACCTTTGCCTGCGCCTTTTCCTTCTGCGCCTGCGGCTGACGCCGTGGCTTTTCTACATTCTGGACCGGCTTCAGTGGTGGTGGACGAGTGACCGGCAGCGGGACTTCCACGTTCTCCAACGCTGCGGTGACCTTCTGCTCGATCGGATCGACAGGCTCGGGCGGCGGCGTTTCGACGATCTCCGGCGGCGGGGGCGTTTCCTCCGGCAGCGGCGTCTCGATCACGGGTTCCGGCGGCGGTTCGGGTGTCTCCTCAGCCACTTCCGGTGGCGGCTCGGCCGGTGGCGGCTCCTCGATGGGTTCGACCTCTTCGACCGGCTCGGTCTGCTGGGTCTCGACAAGTTGCCGGTCTTCGGTGTCGGTAGCGATCTGCTCTTCTTCCGGGATCGCCGCCTCCGGCTCCGGCGCAAGCTCGATCATGATGGCGGCCTGCGGACCGTTGTCGGCAAATTCCTCCGGCTCTTGCCTCATCAGAAGCGCTGCGGCGGCAATGTGGACCGTGAGCACAAGGATAGCGGCAGATCCCCACAGCGCGATCTCGCCGATCCGGCTCGCATATCCTCTGCGCTGCAGGACAAGGCTCATGGAGCGCCTCCGGTAGCCGGCGCGACAGCTGGAGCCGGAGCTGCCGCTGCCGGTGCCGGTGCCGGTGCTTGCGCCGCCTGGGCGCCCGCCGCCGCTTCCAGCCCGACCAGCGCGATCTTCAGATAGCCGGAATCGCGTAGCAGGTTCATCACTTCCATGAACTGCCCGTAATCGACGGCCTTGTCGGCCCTGAGGAAGATCCGCGTATCCTTGTTGCCCGCGGTCTGGCGGTCGAGATTTGCGGCAAACTGTTCGCGCGCAACCGGATCGTTGCCGATGTTCAGCGACAGGTCGTCCTTGACCGTCACGTAGAGCGGTTCGTCAGGTCGTTCCGCGGGCTTCGCGCTGGAGGCGGGCAGATCGACATTGACGTCGACGGTCGACAGCGGCGCGGCCACCATGAAGATGATCAGCAGCACCAGCATGACGTCGATAAACGGCGTCACGTTGATCTCGTGGTTTTCGGGAAGTTCGTCGCCGTGATGTTCGCGAATGCTACCTGCCATGGGTTTATTCCCCCGCGACCAGAGACATTGACGCAGGCCGGCGTCCGCCTGGCGGCACCTTGCGGAAATCCAGATCGCGGCTGACCAGTCGTTCGACACCGGAAGCGGCGTCCGCCAGCAGCTGGCGGTAGCCGGTGACCGAGCGGGCGAAGGCGTTGTAGATGATCACGGCCGGGATTGCGGCGACAAGACCGAGCGCGGTTGCGAGCAGCGCTTCGGCGATGCCGGGCGCAACGACCGCAAGGTTGGTCGTGTTGGACTGCGAAATGCCGATAAAGGAATTCATGATGCCCCAGACCGTGCCGAACAGCCCGACAAACGGGCCAACCGAACCGATCGAGGCGAGAATGCCCGTGCCGCGGGCCATGCGCCGTCCGGAATAGGCTTCGATGCGCGACAGGACCGAAGACACGCGCTCCTTGACGCCACCGGTATGGGCGTAATCCAGAGCGGCTTCGGAAAGCTCCACCTCTTCCGTCGCCGCGCGCAGCATCAGGGCCGCAGGCCCGCCGCGGCTGCCTGTCGTCTCAAGCGCTTCCGGCAGCGTATGCGCGCCCTGGATGATCTTGAGGACGCGCCTGGCGCGGGTACGGGCGCCCATCAGCTCCAGCGTCTTGGCGATCCAGATGGTCCATGTGAGAAGCGACGCAATGGCAAGGCCGATCATCACGGCCTTCACCACCCAGTCGGCCGCCATGAACATGCCCCAGGGCGAAAGATTGTGAGGAATATCGGCGCGTGCTTCGGGGGAAGGTGCACCCGTTGCAGCCGGAGCCTGCTCGATTGGCGTCACGGAGGGAGCAGCAGGTTCTGCCGGGGGTGCGTCTTGAACGGGTGGCGGGGTCTGCTGTGTCGTAGGAACAGCGGTTGGAGGAGCAAGGGCCGGCGCCGTCTGTTGTGCCGGACCAGGCGCTTCCGGTGCAGGCGCCTCGACCTGCGCGACCGCATTTGTCGTCATCAGCATCAAGGCCGCAATCGTTGTCACGAGGGGACCTGGCCCGGCAACGCGCAACTGCTTCCTGTAGAGGTGAGACTTCGGCACAACGGACATGGCAGCGATACTCCGACTGGTCGCCGGAAGGCTCAGTTGGCCCAACGGCTCGATATCATTCAGCCGGTCCGAAAACTGAGGGCGGCGGCTTGCCGCTATGCGATAATAAACATGAGTGTGGTTGGCAACTATAATCGGGAGAGTATCGCTTAAATTTGACTGCTTCCGTCATGATTTGGTCCGCATGGCCCTGCTGCCAGCCGCAGCCTGTCTCCCAAAGCTCCGCACAAACGAAAAAACCGCCGGAGATTTCTCTTCGGCGGTTGATGGTTTCGGCAGCGCTAAACTTACAGCGTGCGCGTGATGTGCTCCACGCGGAAGCACTCGATCGTGTCGCCTGCGCGGATATCTTCGTAGTTTTCGAACGCCATACCGCATTCCTGACCCATCGGCACTTCGCCAACTTCGTCCTTGAAGCGCTTGAGCGTCTTGAGCTTGCCTTCGTGAATGACAACGTTGTCGCGCAGCAGGCGAACACCTGCACCACGCTCGACCTTGCCTTCGACGACGCGGCAACCTGCAACCTTGCCGGTCTTCGTGATGTTGAACACCTCGAGGATCTCGGCATTGCCAAGGAAGGTCTCGCGACGTTCTGGCGAAAGCAGACCCGACATTGCTGCCTTCACGTCATCCACCAGATCGTAGATGATGTTGTAGTAGCGGATCTCGGTGCCGGCACGATCGGCCGCTATGCGCGCCTGTGCGTTGGCACGGACGTTGAAGCCGATGATCGCTGCTTCGGAGGATTCGGCAAGCGCAAGATCCGACTCGGTGATCGCACCTGCGCCCGAATGGACGATGCGGGCGCGGACTTCGTCGGTGCCAAGCTTGTCGAGAGCGCCGATAATTGCTTCGACGGAACCCTGAACGTCGCCCTTGATGAGCAGCGGGAATTCCTTGTAGCCGGTATTCTGCAGCTTGCTCATCATCTGCTCGAGCGAACCGCGCTGACCGGACTGGCGAGCAACCGCCTTGTCGCGGGCAAGCCGCTGGCGATATTCGGAAATCTCGCGAGCACGGCTCTCGTTTTCAACGACGGCAAACTTGTCGCCGGCAGCAGGCGTGCTGGAAAGACCGAGCACTTCGACCGGCATGGCCGGGCCGGCTTCCTTGACGTGAACACCCTTGTCGGTGACGAGCGCGCGGACGCGGCCCCACTGATCGCCGGCAACGATGATCTGGCCAGGCTTCAGCGTGCCCTTCTGGACGAGCACGGTTGCAACCGCACCGCGGCCACGGTCGAGCTGGGCTTCGATGACGATGCCTTCTGCCGTACGGACCGGATCTGCCTTGAGGTCGAGAATTTCGGCCTGCAGCAGAACTGCCTCGAGCAGCTTGTCGAGATTGGTCTTGTTCTTGGCCGAAACTTCGACGTCAAGAACTTCACCGCCCAGCGATTCCACGAACACTTCGTGCTGCAGCAGCTGCTGGCGCACCTTGTCCGGGTTGGCTTCGTGCTTGTCGATCTTGTTGATCGCCACGATGATCGGAACGCCGGCAGCCTTTGCGTGGCTGATGGATTCGATCGTCTGCGGCATCACGCTGTCGTCGGCTGCAACCACGAGGATCGCGATGTCCGTTGCCTGGGCACCACGGGCACGCATGGCCGTAAAGGCGGCGTGGCCGGGGGTGTCGATGAAGGTGATCTTCTGGCCGTTCTGTTCGACCTGATAGGCACCGATATGCTGGGTGATGCCACCGGCTTCACCCGAAACTACGTTGGCCTGGCGGATCGCGTCGAGAAGCGAGGTCTTGCCATGGTCGACGTGACCCATGATCGTCACGACCGGAGGACGCGACACCATTTCGCCGGCGTCGTCCATCTGGTTGAAGATACCTTCTTCAACGTCCGATTCCGAAACGCGCTTGACCGTATGGCCGAATTCACCGGCAATGATTTCAGCGAGATCGGCGTCGATGACGTCGCCGGCCTTCATCATCTGGCCTTCCTTCATCAGGTACTTGATAACGTCGACGGCGCGTTCAGACATGCGCTGCGACAGTTCCTGAATGGTGATGGTTTCCGGCAGGATGACCTCGCGCATAACCTTTTCGCGGGTTTCCTGCATCTGGCTGCGGCGGAACTTTTCCTGCCGGCGGCGCATGGCAGCCATCGAACGACCGCGGCCGGTACCGTCATCATCGGTGCTGGCAGCAGTGATTGTCAGCTTGCCTTGGCGACGGCCTTCTTCGACCTTCGGGCGTGTTGGTGGCTTGGCAGGAACGGGCGCTGCAACGCGGCCGCGACCTGGAATGGTCCGGGCAGGTGCGCGATCCTCTTCCTCGTCGTTGCGGCGACCACGTCCGATGACGGGGGCGGCAACAGGTGCGGCTCCCGGCGTCGGGCGAGCCGAGTTACGGTTGTCTTGTGTATTTGCGTTGCGATCTGCAGCGGCTGGCGCTGGCGCGACGGGTGCCGGACGCAGAGCTTCCTCGGCAGCGCGTGCCTTGGCTTCTTCGGCCAGACGTGCTGCTTCGGCTGCTTCTTCGACCTTGCGGCGCTCGTCTTCTACCTTGCGGCGTGCATCATCCTCGACGCGCTGCTTGGCTTCGACCACATCGCGCGCCTGGGCTTCGACGAGTGCTCGACGGCGTGCATCCATCTCGCTTGCGGACAGGTCGTGCAGGACAGCACCACCCGAACGCTGCGGCTGGCGCTGCGGCTGTGACGGCTGCTGCGGACGCTGGCCCTGATGCGACGAGGGACGCTGACCCTGCGATGACGAAGGGCGCTGGCCCTGCGAAGAACCGGGGCGGTATCCCTGCGATGAAGGCTGCTGGACGCGTGGCTGCGGCGGGCTAGGCTGGCTGACGGGTGCAGCAGGCGCGGGGGGTGCAGGTGCGGCGGCGGCCACAGCGGCAGCTGGTGCCGGCGCTGCAGGGGTTGCCGGCTGCGGGCGTGGCGCTACAGGAGCGGCTGCCTCGACTGGCCGAGGGGCCGGTGCTGCGATCGGTGTAATTGGCTTTTCGTCGAGCGGACGGGTCGGACGGCGCTTGACCGTCTCGACGACGACCGCCTTGGTCCGGCCGCGACCCATGTCCTGGCGCACAGTACCCTGGGTCACACCCGATGGTTTCAGGGTAAGGGTCTTCTTCACGCCCAGTGTCTTGTCGTCGTTGTTATCAGTCATTCCGTTCCTGTTCCTTCGGACAGGAACAGATGGAAGCCATCAGTGCCTGTCGTTCAATTCGTACATATCGATGTGCGTCCGGCAAAAACCGGTAACCGCGTCATTGTTTCGGCATGTCAGCGACACCTTTTGTCTGGGACAGACCGCCCTTGCGGTACTGTTCAAGTAGGTTTGCGCGTTTCACTACACCTTCACCCGCCTGTCCCGCAAGCGCGCAGGCATGGATAAAAGCATTCTGGCCCATCACTTCGTCCAGTTCGGCCCCCGTGAAGAGCAAAAAGGATGGAATTTCTTCCTCGGCATTCGAGCCGAATTTGAAGGCCTTGCGGGCCTGATCGATCTTCCGGATACCGTCTGCCGCAGCGTCTGAGGCATGAAAGACGGCAATCGCGCCGCCGGAGCGAACTGCGGCATCGACCTTCGTCGCGCCCGAGATAAACTGGCTCGCCTTGCGAGCCATGTTCATCATGCCGATCAGATCGGCCGCGAGCAGTCTGTCAACCGTCGCGCCCAGATCGGCATCCGCCTTTGCGTCGGTCTTCAACGCGCGGGCGAAGGATTTCTTCTGGACCGCCCGGTCGATCAACGCCCGTTCGGCCTTTACCCAGCAGCCCCGCCCCGGAAGGCGACGCTTGAGATCGGGAACAACCTGGCCATCAGGCCCGGCCACGAAGCGGATCAGCGTTTCCGGTGATCCGGCTTCACGGGTGACGATGCAGGTACGGTCATTCACGATAAGCTCGTCGTCTGCATCGTCGTCTGGTTCATTGCCAATGGGGATCATTCCCGCTCGGCGGCAGGCGCCTCCTCGGCGTCTTCGGCCTCTGGTGCTTCTTCAGTGGCAAGATCCGCTTCGGTGATCCAGCCAGCCAGCAGGCGGGCCTGCACGACCATGTTTTCAGCTTCGGTGCGGGAAACCTCGAACTTCGAAAACAGACCTTCGAACTTCTTGGTCTCGCCGTCCTTGCGCTCGCTCCAGCCGACAAGGTCGTCAGCCGCGCAGCCGGCAAAATCCTCGATCGTCTTGATGCCGTCTTCGCCAAGCGCGACCAGCATCTGACCGGTCAGGCCGTCGATCTGCTTCAGTTCGTCGGCAACACCGAGTGCGACGCGCTTTGCATCGTTTTCAGACTCGATCCGCTCGAGATATTCGCGGGCACGGGTCTGGATCTCGGTCGCGGTATCTTCGTCAAAACCGTCGATCGAGGAGATTTCGTCGAGCTCGACATAGGCAAGCTCTTCAACGGCGGCAAAGCCTTCGGACGCCAGCACCTGGCCAACCATCTCGTCGACATCGAGCGCGTCCATAAACAGGTTGGTGCGCTCGTTGAATTCCTTCTGGCGGCGCTCCGATTCCTCGGCTTCCGTCATGATGTCGATATCCCAGCCGGTCAGCTGCGATGCAAGGCGGACGTTCTGGCCACGACGACCGATCGCCAGCGACAGCTGCTCGTCCGGAACCACGACTTCGATCCGCTCGCTGTCTTCGTCGAGAACAACCTTGGAGACTTCTGCCGGCTGCAGCGCGTTGACGATGAACGATGCCGGATCCTGGCTCCACGGAATGATGTCGATCTTTTCGCCCTGCAGTTCGCCGACGACGGCCTGAACGCGCGAACCGCGCATACCGACGCAGGCACCGACCGGATCGATCGACGAGTCATTGGAAACGACAGCGATCTTGGCGCGCGAGCCGGGATCGCGGGCAACCGACTTGATCTGGATGATGCCGTCGTAGATTTCAGGCACTTCCATGGTGAACAGCTTCACCATGAACTGCGGATGGGTACGCGACAGGAAAATCTGCGGGCCACGCTGTTCGCGGCGCACGTCGTAGACATAGGCTCGAACGCGGTCACCGTAGCGCATGTTTTCGCGCGGGATCATCTCGTCACGGCGAATGATGCCTTCGCCACGACCGAGGTCGACGATGACGTTGCCATATTCGACGCGCTTGACGGTGCCATTGACGATTTCGCCGACGCGGTCCTTGAACTCGTCGAACTGACGGTCACGTTCCGCTTCGCGCACCTTCTGGACGATAACCTGCTTGGCAGACTGGGCAGCGATACGACCGAAATCCATCGGCGGCAGCGGATCGGCGATGAAGTCGCCGATCTTGGCGTCAACGTTGCGATCGAGTGCCAGCGTCAGCGGGATCTGCGTGCCGTAATCCTCGGCGACGTCGACCACTTCCAGCAGGCGCTGGAGGCGGATCTCGCCGGTCTTGGAATTGATGTCGGCACGGATGTTGGTTTCCGAACCATAGCGCGAGCGGGCGGCCTTCTGGATGGCGTCGGCCATCGCAGCCAGCACGATTTCGCGGTCGATGACCTTTTCGCGGGCTACTGCATCTGCGATCTGCAGAAGTTCAAGCCGGTTTGCGCTCACTGCCATTGTCGTTGGTCTCCGTAAGTCGAGCTATGTGCGACCTTCTCAAAGGAAGGCGTGCTGTCGGTTATTCTTCGTCAGTGTCTTCGTCGGTTTCGTCGTTCTGATTGGCGGCCTGCTGCTTGGCCGCCTTGTCAGCCCGCAACGCGTCGCGGATCAGTTCGTCGGTGAGGACAAGCTTTCCTTCGGACAGCGCCGTAAACGGAATGAGCAAATGCTGTGTCTCGCCATCGGCGACCTGATCGCGGTCGATCGTGAAGCCCTCGGACGTGACGTCGGTGATCTTGCCGCGAAAACGCTTGCGATTGTCGACCAGGATCGACGTCTCGCATTTCACGATATGGCCGTTCCAGCGCTCGAAATCGGATTTGCGCACCATCGGGCGATCGATGCCGGGCGACGACACTTCGAGATGATACTCGCGATCGATCGGATCTTCCACATCGAGAACGGGCGAGATCGCCATCGAGACGGCTTCACAGCCCTCGACATCCATCGTGCCATCGTTGCGTTCGGCCATGATCTGCAGCGTCGCGCCATTCTGATTGAGCATCCGGACGCGCACGAGGCGGAAGTCCATGGATGTCAGAACGGGCTCGATGATCTCGGCCACTCTGAGTTCAAGCCCGGTCTCGACGATCAGGCGCGGTTCGCTGTCGGTTTGTGGCATGCGCCCTCCGAATTCGTGCTCCCTGTCCGGTTTCCGGACGAGGGGGAGAAAAGCGATCGCCTAACAAAAAAGAGCGGGTCCGGGAGGGCCCACTCTTCATCGGACGATCAAGAATATGGCCTGCATATACGCTTTCACACCGGCGATTGCAAGACCGCCGCAAGACTCGTCGCATTCGCTCCGGTCCGTGATGGGTTGGTGACAGCAGATCTCCATCATCGGGCATTCTAGGACATGACGCGGGTGGAATTTGTGGTCTTCAGGTCTATAACCCTTTGGTGACAGTGCCATGATGGGAGGAAGAGACTTGCCCGATCGGATTTCGACGCTGGCGCCGTTTCGGCTGCCGACGTTCCGAATGATCTGGATTGCCAGCATCGCGTCGAATTTCGGTGGGTTGATCCAGGCCGTCGGTGCCGCCTGGATGATGACGGCGATCGCCAGTTCGCAAGATATGGTGGCGCTGGTGCAGGCGTCCAACGCGTTACCGATCATGCTGTTTTCGCTGGTCGCCGGCGCATTGGCCGACAATTACAATCGCCGAAGCCTAATGCTGACGGCGCAGGTCTTCATGATGACCGTGTCGATTGCACTGACGGTGTTTGCCTATCTCGGCCTGCTGACGCCCTGGCTTCTTTTGATGTTCACCTTCCTGATTGGCTGCGGCACGGCGCTCAATAACCCGTCCTGGCAGGCCTCGGTCGGCGATATCGTACCACGCGAAATCCTGCCGACCGCAGTGACGTTGAACAGCGTCGGCTTCAACATCACCCGCAGCGTCGGCCCGGCGATCGGCGGCGCGATCGTCGCAGCAGCAGGGGCTGCCGCCGCCTTCGCGGTCAACGCGATGAGCTATTTCGCGATCATCTATGCGCTGTTTCGCTGGAAACCGCAGCGTGCCGACGATTCGCTTCCGCGTGAAACTTTGCTGCGGGCGCTGTCTGCCGGCCTTGGCTACGTCGCGATGTCGCCGAACATTCTTAATGTGCTGCTGCGCGGCCTGCTGTTCGGTCTGACCGCAAGCGCTATTCTGGCCCTTCTGCCGATCGTTGCCCGCGATCTCGTGTCCGGTGGCCCGTTCACCTACGGCATCATGCTCGGCGCTTTTGGCATCGGCGCCGTCGCCGGTGCCATCGCCAATGCCAGGCTTAGGGAAAAGTTTTCGAGCGAGTGGATCGTCCGGTTCGCGTTCGTGGGCTTTGCCGCAAGCTCCGCCGTCATCGGCGCAAGCACGAATACGACGGTGACGGTGATCGCCCTCCTGTTCCCCGGCGCCTGCTGGGTTCTCGCGCTATCGCTG
The DNA here is from genome assembly GCF_050500185.1 of Neorhizobium sp. DAR64862/K0K3. Lineage (NCBI taxonomy): Bacteria > Pseudomonadati > Pseudomonadota > Alphaproteobacteria > Hyphomicrobiales > Rhizobiaceae > Neorhizobium > Neorhizobium sp. DAR64862/K0K3. Next base: position 2,949,714 of record NZ_CP191449.1, on the reverse strand, counting down.
TTCAATACAACCGTGCAGCTTTCCACCCCGCGCTGGGTCGTCGGCCGTGCCTTGTCCTTCTATCAGACGGCAACCTTTGGCGGCATTGCTGGAGGCAGCTGGATGTGGGGTCTTCTGTCCGAAAACTTTGGTGCTTCGGTTGCACTCTCCATCGCAAGCCTCGCCATGCTTGTCGGCGCTCTCGTCGGCTGGCGCATGCCGCTGCCGCAGTTCGGCGATGTCAATCTCGATCCGCTCAACCGCTTCAACGCGCCGCTTCTCAGCCTCGCGCTGCAGCCGCGCAGCGGCCCGATCGTACTCCAGATCGACTACCTGATCGGCGAGGCCGACATCCCCGAATTCCTGACCCTGATGGCACGCCGCCGACGGGTGCGGATACGTGACGGTGCACGGCAGTGGGCCTTGATGCGCGATCTCGAGCATCCGGACGTCTGGACGGAGACCTATCATACCGCCACCTGGGCAGATTACGTCCGCCACAACCAGCGGCGCATGCAGATGGATGCGGAAATCTGGGATGCGATCCGCAAGCTGCATCAGGGTGAAGAAGACCCGAAGGTCCATCGCATGATCGAGCGGCAGACGATCCCGCCCTCCACCGACATCATGCACAAGCCCCATATCGACTTTCACCACTAAGGCGAAAGGCCGGCGATTGTTACCTGAGCCGGGTCTTCAGCGATGCATCCGGATAACAGGTCGGCGTCAGACCATTCTTTGCCTGCCAGTCGCCAAGCGCCCGGCGGGTCTTGAAGCCCGGCAGACCATCGACGTTTCCGACGTCGTAACCCTTGGCCACCAACGCCTTTTGCATGGCGAGCACGTCGGAGCGAAGCATCTTGCCGACGTCACCCCATGCGCCCTCGAAGGCGCCGGCGCCGTGGGCAATGCGATCGGCGAGATTGCCGATGAACAGCGCATAGAGGTCGGAGTTGTTGTATTCCTTGAGCACGTAGAAATTCGGCGTGACGACGAATTCCGGTCCGTTGCGGCCGGCAGGTACCAGCATCATGCCGGATGCCTTGAGATCGGCGGAAGGAAAAGGCTTGCCCGACACGCGGGTGATCCCGGTCGCCGCCCAGGCGGAGATCGGCTTGGCCAGATCCGGGCCTTCCTGGGCGCAGGAAACCTTGGCAGGAATGGAAACCTCGAAACCCCAGTCACGCCCGCGCTGCCAGCCTTCCTTCTGAAGATAGTGGGCTATGGACGCGAGCGAGTCGGGCACGGAATTCCAGATGTCCGGATGCCCGTCCTTGTCGAAATCGACGGCGTATTTCAGGTAGCTGGTCGGCATGAATTGCGGCTGGCCGAGAGCGCCCGCCCACGAACCCTTCATCGTCGCCGCATCCACGTCGCCGCGCTCGATCATCGTCAGCGCCGCAATCAACTCCTCGCGGAACATCGGCTTGCGGGTGGACATGAAGGCCTTGGTTGCCAGAACCTCGATTGCCGAATAGGGAAGCCGTGCCTTGCCGAAACCGGATTCGCGACCCCATATGGCGACGACGATCTCGCCGGGAACGCCGTAAGCGGCCTCGATCCGCTTCAGCGTCGCGGCATGTGTCGATGCAAGGCCACGGCCCGTTGCCGCCAGTCCCTGCAGCCGCTTTTCGGAAAAATAGGCGCCGGGGGAAGAGAACTCCGCCTGGCTCTGATCCTGGCTTTTCGGCGGCTTTGATCCCGGCGGCACCAGATCAGGCAGGCTCCAGTTGAGCGAGATCCCGCTGAAGGCGGTCTTCATCGTCCGCTCGGAAATACCTGCTTTGCGGGCTTCCGGCCCAAGATCGCTGGCGATCCATCGCTGGAACTGTTTTTCCACATCCGGCTTGTTCTGCGCCATGACGGGTAGGGGAAGCAGACAGAGGATCGCGCCAAGGGCGATGAGTGTCTTGCGCATGATGTCTCCTCAGATCGCCGTTCGTGCTCGAAGTGCCGCCGTCAGCGTGCCTTCGTCGAGATAGTCGAGCTCGCCGCCGACAGGAACGCCATGCGCCAGCCGGGTGATCTTGACATCGATGCCGGCTAGCTGGTCGGTTATATAGTGTGCTGTGGTCTGTCCCTCGACCGTGGCGTTGACGGCGATGATGATTTCCTTGACCACGCCTTCGCTCACCCGGTCGATCAACCCGCGAATGTTGAGATCATCGGGTCCGACGCCATCGAGCGGCGACAGCGTGCCGCCCAGCACATGATAGGCCGCGTTCATCGCCCCTGCGCGCTCCAGAGCCCAAAGATCCGACACATCTTCGCAGACGATCAGCGTCGACTGGTCGCGTCGGATGTCGGTGCAGACCGTGCAGGGATCGGACGTATCCACATTGCCGCAGCGCGAGCAGATCTTCACCTTGTCATAGGCTTCGCCCATCGCGTTCGACAGCGGACCGAGCAACTGGTCCTTCTTCTTGATGAGATGCAATGCCGCCCGGCGGGCCGAACGGGGGCCGAGACCCGGTACTTTCGCCAGAAGCTGGATGAGTTTTTCGATTTCGGGGCCGGTGACTCGCTTTGCCATGGTTCTCCTTTAGCCCATATGCAGGGGAAACGGAATCGACGAAGGACCAGCCGAATGAAACTTCTTAGCCTCTGCCTTGGTCATCCGGAAAAGCTTCCGGGCAAGAGCTACAAGACCGGCATCAACAAGATGCCGATGAAAAATCCGGTCATGGTCGATATCGAAGGACTGGTCGGCGATGCCGTCTGCAACACGAAATATCATGGTGGCCCGGAGCAGGCGATCCTGCTCGAAGGCAGTCTCACGCTCGACTGGTGGCGGTCGGAACTCGGCCGCGATATTCCCGATGGCACGTTCGGCGAAAACCTCGTCATCGAAGGGCTCGACAACCGCGACGTGGCCGCCGGCGATTGTTTCCGCATCGGTGCCGAGCTCGTTCTGCAGGCGACATCGGCCCGCACGCCCTGTGCCACGCTTGCCGCCAAGATGGGCGACCCGACTTTCGTCAAAGCCTACAGGACGGCTGCTCGCCCCGGCATCTACTGCCGGGTGCTGACGCCGGGTTTCGCATCGGCGGGCGATGCCGTCGAATTCAGCGCGTATCAGGGAACGAGGGTTTCCATTCCGGAAATGCTCGCAAAATTCGGCAAGCGTCTGGGAGATGACGACCGGCAGGGGTTTTTATCCGCACCCATCCACGCCGATATGCGAGAGGCGATCGAAGCCGGAAAACCCGCCAAATTCTAGCGAAAAGGCGGGTCCTCTACGGAACGCCGGTCTCGTCTTAGAACGGCAGCTTCATGCCGGGCGGGATCGGCAGGCCGGCGGTCAGTTCCTTGGTCTTTTCGGCAGTGATTTCTTCTGCCCGATCCTTGGCCAGCTTGTGCGCTGCAATGATCAGGTCTTCGAGGATCTCGGATTCGTCTTCCTTGAACAGGGACGGATCGATCTTCAGACCCAGCATGTCGCCCTTGCCGTTCATCCGGATCGTCACGAGGCCGCCACCGGCCGTGCCTTCGACTTCGAGAGCGGCGATATCCGCCTGCATCTTCTCCATCTTGGCCTGCATTTCCTTGACCTTGCCCATCATGCCCATGATGTCGCGCATCGGGATCTCCTCTTCCTGATTTTTAAAGTTCGATGTCGTCGCCCGGCAGGATATCGCCCTCGGCGCTTTCCACCACGGCTGGCGGCGGCAATTCGTCTGCGTCGATTTCGTCCTCGCTCACGCGGATCCGGACGTCGGTGATCTTTGCGCCGGGAAACTGCGACAGGATCGCCGCGACATCCGGGTCGGAGCGGGCGTCGGTCAGCCGCGCCTCGCGCGCCGTACCCTCTGCCTCGACCAGTGTCGGCGAACCGTCTTCCTTGCTGAGGGAGACGATCCAGTGGATGCCGGTCCATTCCTTCAGCTTGACGCCGAGTTCGCCGGGCAGCGTCGTTGGTCCGCCGTCGGTCAGGCGCATGTCGAGCCGGCCCGGCTCGATCTTCACCAGACGCACGAAATTGCGCACGAGCGCCTTCAGCTTCGCGTCACGGTTCTTGGAGCAGAGATCGACGATGTCGGCCAGCGAGCGCATCGCAACGCTGGGCTCGGGCTTCTCCTCGACACGGCCGACCGGCATCTCGCGCGGGTTGTCGTTCGGCACGGCTTTCAGCATCGCGGTCGGTCCGCCTGACGGCATCCGCTGCGATTGCATATCGATCCCGCGGGCATTAAGCGGCGGCTGCGATGACGAAGTCTGGCCTGCGCCATTGCCGCCGCCGTTCCCATTGGGCGCGCCGCGCTGGCCATCGCCACCGGAAAGGTCGGCAAGCCGCCGCGCCGCGTCTTCCGGCGAGGGAAGGTGGGCGGCATGAGTGAGGCGGATCAGCACCATTTCGGCGGCACCGGCGGGGCGGGAAGAGTTCTCCGCTTCCGGAATGCCCTTGAGCAGCATCTGCCAGATCCGCGACAGGGTGCTGACGGCGATCGTCTCGGAAAATTCGCGACCGCGCACACGCTCCACTTCGCTCAGCGAAGGATCGTCCGCCGCTTCCGGGATATATTTGAAGCGTGTGACGAGATGGGTGAAGTCTGCAAGGTCGGTCAGAACCACGACAGGGTTGGCGCCGGCCTCGTATTGGGCGGTGAATTCGGAAAGGGCAGCCGTCACGTCGCCCTGCACGATCTGTTCGAACAGATCGACGATGCGGGCGCGGTCGGCAAGACCCAGCATGCCGCGGACGGTATCAGCCACCACATGGCCTGCGCCATGGGCAATCGCCTGGTCGAGAAGGGAAAGTCCGTCGCGAGCCGAACCTTCGGCCGCGCGCGCGATCATCGACAACGCCTCGGTCTCGGCCGGTATGCCTTCCTTTTCAAGGATGGTCGTGAACAGGCCGACGAGATCGGCAGCACTGATCCGGCGGAGGTCGAACCGCTGGCAGCGCGACAGGACAGTGATCGGCACCTTGCGGATTTCCGTCGTCGCGAAGATGAACTTCACATGCTCCGGCGGCTCTTCCAGCGTCTTCAGCAGGCCGTTGAAGGCCTGCGTGGAGAGCATGTGCACTTCGTCGATGATGTAGACTTTGTAGCGCGCCGAGACAGGCCGATAGCGCACCTGCTCGATGATCTCTCTGATATCGTCGATGCCGGTGTGCGAGGCTGCGTCCATCTCGATGACATCGACATGCCGACCTTCCATGATCGCCTGGCAGTGTTCGCCGGGGATACGCAGATCGATCGTCGGGCGATCGATCTCGGCGGTCTTGTAATTGAGCGCACGCGCCAGAATGCGGGCAGTCGTCGTCTTGCCGACACCGCGCACACCGGTCAGCATATAGGCCTGGGCGATGCGGCCGGTCTCGAAGGCGTTGGTGAGTGTTCTCACCATCGGCTCCTGGCCGACCATCAGGTCGGAAAAATCCTTGGGACGGTATTTGCGGGCGAGAACCCGGTAGCCACTGCCGGAAGGCGTCGGCGCAGTCGGGTTGCTGGAATATGTCGGCCCGTCGTCGCTCATGAAAATCCTGCCAGCCTGTACGGGCCATTCCGGCCGTCAGAGACTGAGCGCGCCGGATGCTGACCAAGATGAGAGGGTGGGAGGCTGGCACGGCGACCCGTGCCTGGCTCGTTAGGGCTGCTTCCTTCCGGACCTGACCCGGTTGGCGAGTGGCTCGTCCACCACCAACCTCCCACCGCTCATATCGTCAATAACGCTTCCAAATGCAAGCCAAGCCTGTAAAAAACTACGACCAGATAAAAACATTAGGAGGAATGCTTGAGCGAGTTCGAACTGGACGGGCGCATTGCGCGGGACTCCGATCTCATCGCCACCCTCGATCTCTGCCAGCTGCGGATCCAGAATGACAGCCGCTGGCCGTGGCTTGTCATGGTGCCGCAGCGGGCCGACATGACCGAGATCTTCGAGCTTTCAGAAGCGGATCAGGCGCACCTGGCGGCCGAGGTCAATCAGGTTGCGGCAGCGTTGAAAGAGATAACGGGCGCGACCAAGATTAATGTCGGTGCGCTTGGCAACATCGTCCGGCAGCTCCATGTTCATGTGATTGCCCGCTTCGAAGGCGATGCGAACTGGCCGGGCCCGATCTGGGGCTACGGATCCGCAGAACCGTATGATGGCGAAAAGAGGCAGGCCCTGATGAACAGACTGATGGAAAAGCTTTCCCGATGAGCAGCATATTCGATACCGATACACCGCATCCCGACCCAAGCAGTCTCACGGCGTTTTCCGGCAACAAGCTCGACCGGCAAGCGGAAAACCGGGAAGACGACTGCATCGAGAAGGCGCTTTCCGTCGATGGCACCCATATCCTCGCCTTTTCCGGCAGCCGGGTCATTCTGAAGCACGACGGCCAGATCCTCGATCCGCTGTTTGCCGCCTATGAGCTCGCGGAGCTGAAGCCGGATTTCGACCGCGCCGTGCTGCTCGGCCATCACCAGAATGGCGAGCCGCGCGTCGCTGTCCCGGTCACGATCGCCGATGAAGAACTCGCAAGCCATTACAAGCCGACCGAGGCGCGCGCTCTTTTCCGGGAAGGGCTGCTCGATGACGAGCTTCAGGGTGAGGTCGCCCAGGCCGTGTCCCTGCTCAACTGGAATGCCGCCAATATCTTCTGCGGCAAATGCGGCTCACCCACCGAGATGAAGATCGGCGGCTACAAGCGCGTCTGCACACAGTGTCAGCACATGATGTTTCCGCGCACCGACCCCGTCGTGATCATGATGACGATCGATGAGGAAAACGACCGCTGCCTTTTGGGACGCAGCCATCATTTCCAGGAGGGTATGTATTCCTGCCTGGCTGGCTTCGTCGAACCCGGCGAAACGATCGAGCAGGCCGTCAGACGCGAAACCGTCGAGGAATCGGCGATCGAGGTCGGACGCGTGCGCTATCACGCATCGCAGCCCTGGCCGATGCCGCATTCGCTGATGATCGGCTGTTTCGCCGAGGCGACGTCGACGGAGATTACCATCGACGTCCACGAAATGTCTGATGTTCGCTGGTTTTCGCGCGGCGAGGTTCAGGCGATGCTGGATGCAGGTCCGGACGACAAGCCGTTCGGCCCCGCCAAGGGAGCGATTGCCTATCGGCTGATGCGCGACTGGATCGACTGGAAGCGCTGAAAGGAGCGCTTCCGACCGTCAGCCTTTCTGCAGCGCGCCGCGCATCGGATGGCCCTTATAGGTTCCGAGAATGCGGACTTTCTCGGAGAAGAACCGCAGCTCCTCGAGCGCACGGCGCACGGGGGCATCGTCGGGATGCCCCTCGATATCCGCATAGAACTGCGTCGCCACGAACTTGCCGCCCAGCTGATAGCTTTCGAGCTTCGTCATGTTGATGCCGTTGGTGGCAAATCCACCCATCGCCTTGTAAAGCGCAGCCGGTATGTTGCGCACGTTGAACACGAAGGTGGTGACGATCACGTCGTCCGCCTCGTTGCGCTGCACCCACTTCTCGTCGCGCGACAAAACCACGAAACGGGTGACGTTGTTTTCCGTGTCCTCGACATTTTCGGCGAGGATGTCGAGCCCGTAGAGACTGGCCGCAAGCCGTGGCGCAAGGGCCGCCATCGAGCGGTCGCCCTTTTCGGAAACGAGTTTCGCAGCACCCGCCGTGTCGCCGGCAACAACGGCCTTCCAGCCATTGGCGCGGATGATCTTGCGGCACTGGCCAAGCGCGTGGATATGGCTGTGGACGGTGCGGATTTCTTCGCGCTCCACACCCGGCAACACCATCAGCTGGAACCGGATCGGCATGAAATATTCGCCGACGATATGCAGACGCGATTCCGGCAGCAGGTAGTGAATGTCGGCCACACGTCCGGCGATGGTGTTTTCGATCGGAATCATTGCGAGATCCGAATCACCGTTCTCCAGCGCCTGGAACGCATCCTCGAAGGTCGGGCAGGGCAGGGGTTCCATGTCCGGAAACATGTCCCTGGACGCCATATCGGAATTGGCGCCGAATTCACCCTGGAAGGAAATGCGGTTGGTCGAGGCATTCATGAGGCTGATCCGTTACAAACCGCGGGAGGAAAGGATGGCACGCGCCTTTTCAAGGTCGGCCGGCGTGTCGACGCCCAGCGGCACCGATGCGACGATTTCGGCATCGATGCGCATGCCCGCTTCGAGTGCCCGCAACTGCTCGAGCGATTCGCGCTTTTCGAGCACCGAAGGGCCGAGCGTCACGAATTTCTCAAGCGCAGTGCGGCGATAGGCGTAAAGCCCGATGTGGTGGTAGAGCGGGCCGTTGCCGTAAGGGGCTGTGGCGCGGGTAAAGTAGAGCGCCTTCAGCCGCGTGTCTGACAACGGCGAACCGACGATCTTGACCACGTTCGGATTGGTCTTCTCGTGCTCTTCGGTGATTTCGACGGTCAGCGTGGCAATATCCGTCTGCGGGCTGTCCAGCAGCGGTTTGAGCGAGGCGCGCACGACGTCGGCTTCCACGGTCGGCAGGTCGCCCTGCACGTTGATGACGTATTCCACCCTGCCATCGGGGTCTGCCTTGGTCAGCGCTTCGAAGATCCGATCGGAACCCGACTGGTGGTCTTCGCGGGTCATGACTACCTCGAAGCCTGCAGCTTTCACCACATCGAAAATGTCCTGATGGTCCACGGCAACGACGATGCGACCGACATTGGCCTCCTCGGCGCGCTTTGCGACCTGCACGATCATGGGAAGGCCGGCGATGTCTGCGAGCGGCTTGCCGGGAAGGCGCGTCGACGCCATTCGTGCTGGAATGAGGACGAGCGTCCGGTCGAAAGCCGTGTAAGTCATCGTAAAACCTTCCAATCCAGCCTGTGCAGTGGCAAAAAGTCTCAAGCAGAACGAGCGTATCGTGTTGCAAGGCCTCTGCAAAAGACATAGCTTCCAAACAAATTCAAGGTGCCTGCTTTGGGACGGCGGGCCGGTGAGGAGAATTTGCTGATGAATCCCTATGTAAACATGTCGGTAGGCGCATTGCTTGCCACGGTTTTCGTGATGATGTCCGTATCGATCGCGTCGGAGGGGATTTTCCACTCGCCGTCGCCTGAGAAGGAAGGATTTGCAATCGCCGCGCTGGAAGAGCCAGCCGGCGGCGAAGCGGCTGCCGGTGGCGGTGCCGCGGAAGTTGTCCCTGTTGGTCAGCTGATGGCGGGTGCCGATGCCGCTGCCGGCGCAACGGTATTCAAGAAGTGTCAGAGCTGTCACTCCATTGAAAAGGGAGGCCCCAACAAGGTGGGTCCCGATCTATGGGGTGTTGTGAACCGTCCGATCGCCAGCCATGAGGGCTTTTCCTACTCTGCTGCCATGAAGGATTTCTCCAAGGGCGGTGCGGAGACCTGGACGTTCGATCACCTCAACCACTTCCTCGTTGCGCCCAAGGCCTACGTGAAGGGGACAGCGATGGGCTTTGCCGGATTGAAGAACGACAAGGAACGCGGCAACCTGCTTGCTTATATCCGCGAACAGTCTGATAGCCCTGCGCCACTGCCTGAACCCGGCGCTGCACCCGCTCCCGCCCCGACGAACTGATCCCACCCGGCGGCAGACATTCCGATCACGACAGCAGCCAACCCCAGAAGCTTACGGTGATAAGGCCGAACGCTGTCGTGATGCTGATGGTCGAGGCCGCAAGGCTTTGTCCGGACCTGAACCGCTGGGCAATCAGCCAGGCATTGATGCCCGTTGGAACAGACGAGGTCAAAACCAGAGCGGCCGCCCAGTCCCGCGGCAGCCCGATCGCATGGCTTGTGGCGAACACGATCGCCGGCATCAGGGTAAGCTTCAGGACTGCAACGGCCGTGGCGAGATTGATATCGCCACGGATCGGATAACGGGTGAGCGCCATGCCGATTGAAATCAGCGCCACCGGCCCGGCTGAGGCGGCGATCTGGTTGACGACAGGCAGCACGGACGTGGGGATCGAGAAGCCCAGAAGATTGAACGGTATCCCGATCGCGATCGCGATCACGAGCGGATTGCGGACCAGGTTGCTGGCGACCTGCCGCAGAACCACGGAAAGCGTGCGCTTCTGTGTGCCGTCGACCCGCGCAGTTGCCCCCTCCATCAGGATCGAGCCGGCGATCATCATGATCGGCAGATGGATGGCGAGCAGGATCGAGACGGCAAGAAGCCCTTCCCTGCCGACCATGTGATCAATCAACGGCAGGCCGATGAAGATGTTGTTGGCAAACGCACTCGACATGCCCGCGATGACGCCGACCTTAGCATCCCTTGCGAAGAACCGCGTGGCCATCAGATGCCCGGTCGTCCATGTGACGGCAACGGCAATGAAATAGGCGCTCCACAGCCCGAAGGGAGAGACGCCGCCAAAATGGGCGTCCGCAACCGTCCGGAAGATCAGCATCGGAACCGCGATCTTGAAGACGTATTCCCCCAGCGCGTCACCGGTTTCGGCCTTCAAAAGCCCGGTTTTGGCGGCGAGCCAGCCCATCAGGATCAGGATGAAGACGGGCAGCACATTGGCGAAGACTGACGACACGGACGCGGCTTTCGGAGGAGACTGTTATCTGCGTCTAGCGCAGATCTGGCTGAACGACAAATGCGTCGGGCGCAAACCCGTTGCAGGCGAAAGCCGAAAACAGAAAAGCGGGGCTTGATCCCCGCTTCCTTCCCCGGTCCAGCCAGGGGTGTCCAAACGCTTCGTCGCCAGTTCATCCGTGGTCGACATCAGCAATCGGATGATCGTTATCTAGCGGCTCACCATGACGGGAGAATGACAGCTGCGGATTTTTGGAGCCTTAGTGCCGACAGCGTTTTTTGCTTCCAATCACGGCTAAAGGCGAATACCCGTTCTCTCATCCATTCATTCGAAAGAGGATCAGAGGCGGATGCCGAAATTCGACGTGCTAACCATCGGCAATGCCATCGTGGACATCCTCGCGCGCTGCGACGATCAATTCCTCGGCGACAACGCGATCATCAAGGGTGCGATGAACCTGATCAATGCCGAGCGCGCCGAACTTCTCTACTCGAAGATGGGTCCTGCGGTCGAAGCCTCAGGCGGTTCCGCCGGCAACACAGCGGCCGGCGTTGCCAGTCTCGGCGGCAGGGCTGCCTACTTCGGCAAGGTCGCCAACGATCAGCTCGGCACCATTTTCCAGCATGATATCCGTGCCCAGGGTGTCCACTACGAAACAAAGCCTGACGGTGTTCATCCACCGACCGCCCGTTCGATGATTTTCGTGACGCCGGATGGCGAGCGTTCGATGAACACCTATCTCGGCGCCTGCGTCGAACTCGGTCCTGAACATGTCGAGGAAGATGTGGTTGCCGAATCGAAGGTGACGTATTTCGAAGGTTACCTGTGGGATCCGCCGCGCGCCAAGGATGCGATCCGCGAAGCAGCCCGCATCGCCCATGCGCATGGTCGTGAAGTCTCGATGACGCTGTCGGATCCGTTCTGCGTCGGTCGCTACCGCGAGGAATTCCTGGAGCTGATGAAATCCGGCACCGTGGATATCGTCTTTGCCAACAAGCAGGAACTTCTGTCGCTCTACGAGACGGACGATTTCGAGCTCGCCCTCGGCAAGATCGCTCACGATTGCAAGCTGGCGGCTATCACGCTGAGCGAGGAAGGTGCGGTTCTCGTGCGTGGCAAGGAGCGGATCGCGATCCCGGCCTATGCCATCGAGGAACTCGTCGATACGACCGGTGCCGGCGATCTGTTCGCCGCCGGCTTTCTCTACGGCTATACCGCAGATCGTTCGCTTGAGGATTGCGGCAAGCTTGGCTGCCTGGTCGCGGCCATCGTCATTCAGCAGATCGGGCCGCGGCCGATGGTCTCGCTCGCGCAGGCGGCGAAGGAAAGAGGCCTTATTTAAAGGCCTCTCCCGGGTAAGCGCCCCAGATTTCCGCCTGGGCGATCCAGCCCTCGGCACCGTTTGCTTCCGCATGGCACCAGTCGCCATTGCATTCGCTGATCTTGATCATGACGCCGGGCTCGAGCTTTGCGGTGAGGCCGGCGGATTGCTGCGGCTCGTTGCGCATGTTGACATAGATGTCCTTGCCCTTGCCGCGCATCCACGGCGCTGCAACGGCAGTGCGCTCGCCCGATAGCAGGGCCTGGTTGACCCAGCCCTCCGTGCCCTCGGCATCGCGAACACGGCGCCAGTTGTCGTATTCCTGGATGATTTCCATCGGGGTTCCCGACTTCATGTACATCCATGACACCGCATAATCCGTGCTCGGACCGATGCGGATGTTCACCTTTCTCGATTTCAGGCTGACGAAACGCGGAAGCGGCAGGCCGCTTGCGCCCTTGGCAACGCCCTGTGCAAGTGCGCCGTCGGCGCCGGAAAGGCAGGTGAGGAGCCCGATCGAGGCTGCAAGGAAGGATGTAAAGAATGTTCTGCGCATGAATCTCATTCCGGCTGAAATTCCACAAGCGTTCCTGTCCATGCGAGGTTTTGTTTGTCTTCGCCGACGGGTCTGTTAAGAAAACGCCCTGGATGCCTCAGACTATTGCGCACCTTGGTTAAGGACGTCCTAATGGCAGCTGATTGCAATGCGGCTTTGAAACCATGACAGCGAAGAAAAAACCTCAGGTTTACATCACTCGCAAACTTCCGGACGCCGTTGAAACGCGCATGCGCGAGCTTTTCGACGCAGAGCTCAATATCGACGATTGTCCCCGTTCGCGCGAAGAGCTTATCGCTGCGATGAAGACCGCCGATGTGCTGGTACCGACGGTTACCGATAGGATCGACGCAGGGCTGATCGCGGAAGCAGGCCCGCAGCTGAAGCTGATCGCCAGTTTTTCCAACGGTACCGATCATATCGATGTGGATGCGGCCGCCAAGAAGGGGATCACGGTCACCAACACGCCGAACGTCCTGACCGAAGACACGGCCGACATGACCTTGGCGCTGATTCTTGCCGTCAACCGTCGCCTGGCGGAAGGATCGCGGATCCTCACCGACAAGCCCGGTGACTGGGAAGGCTGGAGCCCGACCTGGATGCTCGGCCGGCGGATCTGGGGCAAGCGTATCGGCATCGTCGGCATGGGCCGCATCGGCAGTGCCGTGGCGCGCCGGGCCAAGGCCTTCGGCCTCGCCATCCATTATCACAATCGCAAACCGGTCAGCCCGGCCACCGAGGAAGAGCTCGAGGCGACCTATTGGGACAGCCTCGATCAGATGCTTGCGCGCGTCGATATCGTCTCGATCAACTGCCCGTCGACGCCGGCGACCTTCCACCTTCTCTCGGCCCGCCGGCTGGCCTTGCTGCAGCCTGGGTCGATCATCGTCAACACCGCCCGCGGCGATATTATCGATGAGGTCGCGATGGTGCAGCTTCTGCGTGACGGAAAAATTGCCGGCGCAGGTCTCGACGTCTATCAGAACGAACCGGCCGTCAATCCGAAGCTGGTCAAGCTTGCGCGCGAAGGGCGTGTGGTTCTGCTGCCGCATATGGGCTCGGCAACGATCGAAGGTCGCATCGACATGGGCGACAAGGTGATCATCAATATCCGCACTTATTTCGATGGCCATCGCCCACCGAACCGGGTTCTGCCCGGCCGGAACTAGGTTGTCTGCGAAAGCCGCTTCCGCATCTCGATCGATGTCGTTCTGGCATAGCCCGCATGGGCATTCTCGGCCGTCTTCACGAAGCCCCACCTCGCGAAGGTCGTGTGATTGCCGGTAAGCTCGATGCGGGTCTCCAGCCTGAGCGCAGGCAGGCCTCTTTGCCGCGCGATATCCTCCGCCACGGAAAGCAGATGCCGGCCGATGCCTCGGCTCTGGAACGCAGGCGATATCGCCAGCTTGCCCACATAGAGACATCCGGGTTCAGGCTTCAGAAACACGCAACCTGCAAGCTGTCCCTCTTCCACCGCGACGAACGCAATCTCGTCGCGCGCCTTCTGCTCAAGCGACACAAGCGTGAGCCGGTGGGCAGAGGAGGGCGGATCGATCACCCCGTCCATATAGGCAAAGGATGACATGATCAGCGTCAGCAGGTCTTCCCAGCCGGTGAAACTCTCGTCGATGCGAACGATCTCAGTCATTCGGTAGCCGTCCGTTTCGCACGGCGCTTGTACTTGATCACATCGAACCGCGTTGCAAGTCCATCGTAGAGCAACAGGCGCCTAACCAGCGGTTCGCCAATCCCTGTCACCAACTTGATCGCTTCCATCGCCATCAGCGTCCCGATCACGCCGGTCAACGCACCAACCACGCCAGTCTCCGCGCAGGCGGGGATGAGGCCTTCCGGCGGCTGCTCGGGGAAGAGGTCGCGGTAGGTGGGGTTGAGATCTCCGTCCTCGCCGGCCTCGTAAGGTTTCAGCACCGTCAACGATCCGTCGAAGCGCCCGACCGCACCCGTCACCAAGGGGATGCGGGCCGCTTCCGCCGCGTCCGCTGCTGCATAGCGCGTGTCGAAATTGTCCGAGCCGTCGATCAGCAGGCGGAAACGGGAGAGATGCATCTGAGCCCATTCGGCGGAGAAGCGCTCCTCGAAATCCATCACCCGCGTATTCGGGTTCAACCGGGCGATCGCCTCTCGGGCACTCCGTGTCTTCATCTCGCCGATCGTGCCGGTATCGTGGATCACCTGTCGCTGCAGGTTGGAGAGCGAAACGCGGTCGTCGTCGACGATGCCGATCGTGCCAACGCCGGCCGCTGCGAGATATTCGAGAATGGGCGCCCCAAGACCGCCCGCACCGATCACCAGCACACGTGCGCTCTTGAGCTTCTGCTGGCCCTGACCGCCGATCTCCGGCAGCAGGATATGGCGGCGATAGCGCTCGATTTCATCTGGGCGGAGCGTGTCCGAATTCTGGTTTTCCATCATGGGATCATAGCACCGCGGCAATCGAGTGTAAGCAGGTTCAGCGGCTAATGCCGCCATGGGAAACGGTCAGGAACTGCGCCCGATCGGCAAGCGCTGCAAACATGTGGCGATCGGTGCCGGTCATGAAGGCCTGACCGCCCAGTCCATGCACGAGATCGAACAATGTCGCGCGCCGTCCCTCGTCCAGATGTGCTGCTATCTCGTCCAGAAGCAGGATTGGCGCATGGCCGGTCATATCAGCCGTCAGGCGGGCCTGGGCAAGCACGAGCCCGATCAGCAGGGCTTTCTGCTCGCCGGTCGAGCAGCGCGAAGCCTCGATGTCCTTCTCGCGGTGACGAACTGTTAGGTCGACACGGTGCGGCCCGTCCAATGTCCGGCCTGCCGCCGCGTCGCGGCCGCGCCCTGACGAAAGCATCGCCAGGTATTCATCTTCCAGGTCCGCCGCCGGCCGATCCATGGCGCCGTCCAGAAACCCTTCCAGCGAAAGCTCAGGCGTCGGAAACGGCGTGTCGCCGAGATTGGCGGAAAGCGTCTTCAGCAGTCCCAGCATCTCGTGCCGGGCCGCCGCCATGGATATACCGAGACCCGCCATCTGCGCCTCGATTGCGGAAAGCCACGCAGGGTCGAACCGTCCTTCGGACAGCAACCGGTTGCGGCTGCGCATGGCACGTTCGAAATCGCCCGCCCGCCGGCCGTGACCTGCATCGAGCGAGAGAACCAGTCGGTCGAGAAAGCGGCGGCGGTCGGCCGAGGGGCCGGTGAACAGGCCGTCCATCGCCGGCGTCAGCCACAGGGCACGAAGATGGTCGGAAAGTTCCTCCGTCGATTTTGCCGGCGTGCCGTTGATCCGGAGCTTACGGCTGACACCGTCGCCGTCATTCGCTTCGATGCCGGTGCCGAGCGAAACTTCGCCCTCCATCCCGTCCACATCCGCAAAGACGCTGAAACCTGCGGCAGCACCGACGCGCGTGACATCGCTCAGCACGGCGCGGCGCAGGCCACGGCCGGGAGACAGGAAGGACACGGCTTCGAGAAGGTTGGTCTTGCCTGCACCGTTCTCGCCGGTCAGGACGACATGCCGGCCGTCGAGATCGAGCGAAGCCTGGGTGTAATTCCGGAAGTCGGTCAGCTTCAGCCGGGAAAGGAAAGTCTTTTGCGCCATCTTGTATCGCGTTGTTTCCACGTAGGAGCTAAGGACTTCGCGCCAAGAAGGCAAGCGCAGGTCTGTAACTGACATCACCCTTAGCGAGTTGCAGGCCGTGCCCGCCGTTTTCTTCCCGCTCCAAACGCTGTAGTCTCGGAGAAAGCCTCAGCCGGAAGGATCCGGCGACGGCCCGAAATCGAGTGCGAGTGAATAGTGTGACCGACGACGATAGAATTTTGAAGCTGGAGGAATTGGCGGCGCATCAGGCCAAGGTCATCGAGGAATTGTCCGACCAGCTTGCCGAACAGTGGACGGTCGTCGAGCAGACCCGCTCGAAGCTCGACCGGCTGACCGTACGCTTTCTGTCCCTCGAGGAAACCTCGCTGGAAGCGCCGGCCAACACCAGGCCGCCACACTACTGACCGTCACGCGGCGGCGCGGGCAAAGCGCCTCAGGGCCACATATTCCCAGATTGCGACGGCAAGAAGCGAACCCGTCGCAAGCATCTGGATGTGGACGGTTGTCAGGCTCGCAACAAGCAGAAAGCAGGTAACAAGGACGGCAATGCCGGCACAATGCGACCATGGCACATGCTTTGTCGAATGCGTCTTTACCCAGATCATGCCGCTTAAGAACAGGATCGGACCGCCTAGAAGCGCGAAAGCCTGAGCAAGCGTTGCATGCTCGTGCGCATGCGACAGGGCGAAGTCTTCACCGACTGCAGTAAGGATGATGCCAGCGATAATCGGCAGATGACCGTAGGTGAAAAGATGATTCGCGGTCGCCTGCGGCTCTGAACTTTCTTCCGCCTTGTCGGCTGCCTTTTCCTGCCCGTCATGGAAGTAGATCCACCACATCAGCACGGTCGAAAGGAAGGCTACAAACAGCACGAGTGGCGTCAAGCTGCTTTCCAGATGACTGGACGCATTCTTGCCCGTGGTGAGGATCGTTTCCCCAAGTGCGATGATGACGAACAGCGCGCAGCGTTCGGCCATATGCTCGCCGTTGATATCAAGCGTTTCCGCAGGCGCGGCACCTAGCCCGGGCACCCGGTAACGCAGGATCGGTGCGATATATTCGATCGCCAGCGCAGCGATCCAGAAATACACCCGGACGGACTGTTCACTGAGGCCGCCGGCGATCCACAAAGCGCTTGAAACCGAAAGCCAGACGGTAATCCGCTGGAAGGTGACATAAGAGGCCCGATCGGCGTGTCGGAAGGCGTAGAGGGCAAACAGCGATCGGATGATCTGCATGGCCGAATAGGCGAGCGCGAAGGTCAGGCCCATGTCCTGAAACGCCCTCGGCAGGGCAATTGCCAGAATGACGCCGAGAAACATCAGGCCGAACAGCAGGATCCGCACCGGCTCTATTTCGGCATCGAGAAGATTGGTGACCCAGGTTGTGTGGATCCAGACCCACCAGAGCGCGAAGATGAAAATGAGCGCTTCGGCGGCGATCCCGAGCGAGAAATCCGCGGCCAGCGTTTCCGACAACTGGATGAAGGCGAAGACGAAGACCAGGTCGAAGAACAGTTCCGGGAAGTTGGCCTTGGTCGCCTGCTTGTCGTCTTTGCGAAGCCAGTAGTGTTTACCGTCCGTCATGTCTGGTCTCGATTGTTTCAGTCCCGCAACTACAGAGCGGGCTTGTTCAGCTCTATAATAATGGCTGGGCAGATTGCGGTGTCTATAAGGGTTTTAACGAAGAAAAACGCCGGCGCAGGGCCGGCGTTTTGCAATCTTCGTCGTTGCGACAGCCATCAGGTGTCGAAGAATTCCTTCATCCGGGCAAAGAAGCCCGTCGATTCCGGATTGTTCTCCTTGGACGAGATGTCCTCGAACTCCTGCAGCAGCTCGCGCTGGCGCTTGGTCAGCTTCTGCGGCGTCTCGATCTGGATCTGAATGTAGAGGTCACCCGTCTGTGAAGACCGCAACACCGGCATTCCCTTGCCCTTGAGGCGGAACTGCTTGCCGGCCTGTGTGCCCTCAGGAACGGTCACACGTGACTTCGATCCATCCAGCGTCCCGACATCGAACGTGCCGCCAAGCGCTGCCGTCGTCATGGAGATCGGCACGGCGCAGTAGAGATCGGCGCCATCACGCTGGAAGAACTCGTGCGGTCGGACCGACAGGAAGATGTAGAGATCCCCGGTTGGGCCACCGCGCGCACCGGCTTCGCCTTCGCCCTGCAGGCGAATGCGCGTGCCGTCTTCGATGCCCGATGGAATGTTTACGGACAGCGAACGCTCTTCGGTGACGCGACCCTGGCCGTGGCACTTGGTGCACGGATCGGTGATGGTCTGTCCGCGGCCATGACAGGTCGGGCAGGTCCGCTCAACCGAGAAGAAGCCCTGGGATGCACGGACCCGCCCGGACCCCTGGCAGGTGCCGCAGGTCTTCGGCTGGGTGCCGGGCTTGGCGCCCGAACCCGAACAGACGTCACAGGTGATCGAGGACGGAACCCGGATCTGCGCCGTCTTGCCGGCATAGGCCTCGTCGAGGGTGATCTCCATATTGTAGCGAAGATCGGCGCCACGTTCGCGACCGCCGGACGACCGGCGCGCACGGCCGCCGCCCATCATGTCGCCGAAAATGTCTTCGAAAATGTCGGAGAAGCCACCTGCTCCCGCGCCGCCGGAGAAGCCGCCACCGCCGCCGCCCATGCCACCCTGTTCGAAGGCAGCATGACCGAAGCGATCATAGGCCGCGCGCTTCTGGGGATCCTTCAGCGTCTCGTAAGCTTCGCCGATTTCCTTGAATTTCTTCTCAGCTTCCGCATCGCCGGGGTTCTTGTCGGGATGGTATTTCATCGCAAGCTTACGGAAGGCGCTTTTCAGCTCCTTCTCGTCAGCGGATTTGCCGACACCCAGCGTTTCGTAAAAATCTGCTTTAGCCATAAGCGGTAACCGGCTCCAGAAAGGGTTCCGGCTGCACGATGGCAGCCGGATATCTTAGTCGACTATCTAGCGGTATCCGTCAACGGAGCCAGACTTAGGCCGACTTCTTGTCGTCCTTGATTTCCTCGTAGTCGGCATCGACGACACCGTCGTCCTTGCCGGCTTCGGCAGCGCCACCATCAGCCTGCTGGGCCTCATAGATGGCCTGACCAAGCTTCATGGATGTTTCCATGAGGGTCTGGGTCTTCGCCTGGATATCGTCTGCATCAGGCTCGGGAGCCTCGACAGAAGCCTTGAGCGCGGCAATGGCATCCTCGATCGCCTTGCGGTCGGTCTCGGTTACCTTGTCGCCATATTCAGCCAGCGACTTCTCGCTGGAATGAATGAGGCTTTCGGCCTGGTTCTTGGCTTCCACACCGGCACGACGCTTCTTGTCGGTTTCGGCGTTCGCCTCGGCGTCCTTGACCATCTTCTCAATGTCGGCGTCGGACAGACCACCAGATGCCTGGATGCGGATCTGCTGTTCCTTGCCGGTACCCTTGTCCTTGGCCGAAACCTGGACAATGCCGTTGGCGTCGATGTCGAACGTGACTTCGATCTGCGGCATGCCGCGCGGAGCCGGCGGCAGACCGACGAGGTCGAACTGACCAAGCAGCTTGTTGTCCTGCGCCATTTCACGCTCACCCTGCGAAACGCGGATCGTCACGGCCGACTGGTTATCGTCGGCGGTCGAGAAGGTCTGCGACTTCTTCGTCGGGATCGTCGTGTTGCGGTCGATCAGGCGGGTAAAGACGCCACCGAGCGTTTCGATGCCGAGCGACAGCGGGGTCACGTCGAGAAGGAGAACGTCCTTGACGTCGCCCTGCAGAACGCCGCCCTGGATCGCGGCGCCCATGGCAACCACTTCATCCGGGTTGACGCCCTTGTGCGGCTCCTTGCCGAACAGCTGCTTGACGACTTCCTGTACCTTCGGCATGCGGCTCATGCCGCCGACCAGAACGACTTCGTCGATTTCAGCGGCAGTCACGCCGGCATCCTTCAAGGCTGCCTTGCACGGTGCGACAGTGCGCTGGACGAGATCGTCGACCAGGCTTTCGAACTTCGAGCGGGTCAGCTTCAAGGTCAGGTGCTTCGGACCGGAAGCATCGGCCGTGATGAACGGCAGGTTGATTTCGGTCTGCTGCGACGACGACAGTTCGATCTTTGCCTTCTCGGATGCTTCCTTGAGGCGCTGCAGAGCGAGCTTGTCGTTCTTCAGGTCGATGCCGTTTTCCTTCTTGAACTCGTTTGCGAGATATTCGACGAGACGCATGTCGAAGTCTTCACCGCCGAGGAAGGTGTCACCGTTGGTCGACTTCACTTCGAAGACGCCATCGCCGATTTCGAGAACCGAGATATCGAACGTGCCGCCGCCCAAGTCGTAAACGGCAATCGTCTTGCCTTCCTTCTTGTCGAGGCCGTAGGCAAGTGCTGCAGCCGTCGGCTCGTTGATGATGCGCAGAACTTCAAGACCCGAAATGCGGCCGGCATCCTTGGTTGCCTGGCGCTGGGCATCGTTGAAGTATGCGGGAACCGTGATGACGGCCTGCGTGACCTTCTCGCCGAGATAGGCTTCTGCGGTTTCCTTCATCTTCTGAAGGATCATCGCCGAGATCTGGGCAGGAGAGTAGGCCTTGTCCTGGGCCTTCACCCAAGCGTCGCCGTTGTCGCCCTTGACGATGTCGAAGGGTACGAGGCCCTTGTCCTTCTCAACGGTCGGGTCTTCGTAGCGGCGGCCGATAAGGCGCTTCACTGCGAAAAGCGTATTGGTTGGGTTGGTTACAGCCTGGCGCTTGGCCGGCTGACCGACGAGACGTTCGCCGTCGTCAGAAAATGCGACCATGGACGGCGTCGTGCGCGCGCCTTCCGCATTCTCGATGACTTTGGAATCCTTGCCGTCCATGATGGCGACGCAGGAGTTGGTAGTGCCAAGGTCGATGCCAATTACTTTTGCCATATCTTCTCTCTCCTTTAAGCGAACTGTCGGAACCCCGTGAAAGGCATTCCTTTGACAGTTCCTCGACTGGGAATTTTCGCAGCACCGGCTGCTGTCATGCGGGGTATATAAGGACGGGTTTTTCGGACTGCAAGGCGGGAATTCGCCTGCATTCACGCAAAAAAATGCAATTTTCCTTCTGTCTTTCTAACGGGCTACTGGCCCATGAGGATATCGTACAGCGTCGTGCGACGCGTTTCCTGCGGCTGGTAGACTTGTCCGACGTCCGAAGGCGGCATCGGACGGCCGCCGACATCGCCGGGCGGCACCGGTGCCTGGCTATCGTAAGGGGCACGATATTCGCGGTAATCCCTGTATTCTCCGGGTTGCGCCCGGTTGGCAGAACCGCCTTCGCGATACTGTCGCGGCGGCGGTCTGTTGTCATAAACCGTCCCGGTGTTGCAGACCGCGTTGTCACCATAGGCGCAATCGGGCTGGCCCGGGGGGGCAGGCTGGACTTGCTGGCGCGTCGCGGGCGGAGGCCTGCGTGCCGGCTGTTCGAGAGAGGCTTCTCCACGAGGTGCCGCCTGCTGGACCGGCGCACGCGGAGCTGGCGGAAAATTATCCGGCGCAGGCGCTTCACGCTGATCGCTCGCCCCCGGTATGATGCCGGAAATGATGTCGCCAATCGATGTCGATGGCGATTGTTCCTCCTCGACGGGCGGTGGCAGCTGAAGGCCGCTGTTGAAACCGAACAGTGGCGTCGGGGTATAGCCCTTCATCGCCACCGTCATGTATTCCTTCCAGGCTTTTGCCGGCAGGCCGCCACCCGTCACCTTTTTCATGAAGGCGCCGTCGTCGTTGCCGAACCAGATCCCTGTCGTCATGATACTGGTATAACCGACGAACAGCGCATCGCGGAACGACTGGGTCGTCCCCGACTTGCCGGCAACCTGCCAGCCGTCGAGGCGCGCGGCCCGTCCGGTGCCGTCACGGACCACGCCCGACATCATGCTGTTCATGGCAGCGGCAACCGGCGCGCTGAGAACACGCGGCGGGTTGGTGTAGTCGGCCTCATAGAGAACCTTGCCGTCCGTATCCGCGATCCGCTTCACGATATAAGGCGTCGCCTTGTAGCCGCCGTTCATGAAGGCCGCATAGGATGAGGTGAGTTCCGTCAGCGAGACTTCGGATGTCCCGAGCGCGATCGAGGCGTTCGGCTGGATGTCTGAATCGACGCCGAGCCGATGCGCCATCGACACGACCTTTTCAGGTCCCACCGCCATCACCAGTTGAGCGGCGACGGTGTTGAGCGAATGGGCCATCGCATAGGAAAGCGGAACCGGCCCCTTGTATTCCTTCTCGTAATTCTCCGGCGTCCAGTTGCCGATGCGGACAGGCGCGTCGTTGACAATCGTGTCCGGATTGTAGCCCGCTTCGAGAGCCGAGGCATAGACGAACGGCTTGAACGCCGAGCCTGGCTGGCGCTTGGCCTTGACGGCCCGGTTGAACTGGCTCTGCGCATAATCGCGGCCGCCCACCATTGCGCGGATGGCGCCGGTCGCATCGACGGAAACAAGCGCCGCCTGCGAGGCGTTCAGCTTGCCGCCTTCCTTGGTCAGCACATCTTTCAAAGCCTTTTCGGCGGCTTCCTCAAGACGCAGATCGACGGTGGTCTCGACGACGACATCGACCTTCGGCTCCCCGATCAGACGCTTGACCTCATCGACCACCATGTCTGCGGCGTAGTGCTGGGCGCCGTTCCAGGAGCTCTTGGCGTTGGAAGGCGGCTGCGCCATCGCGGTCTTGAGGTCGCTGTCAGTGATGTAGCCTTCTTCCCGCATCGTGCCGAGAACGACCTGTGCCCGCTCTTCGGCCGCTTTCGGATCTCTGGCAGGCGAAAGCCGCGAGGGCGCCTTCAAGAGACCCGCAAGCGTTGCCGCCTCGCCGAGGTTGACGTCCCGTGCCGACTTGTTGAAGTAGCGACGCGAAGCGGCCTCGACACCATAGGCGTTCGCGCCGAAGTACACCCGGTTGAGGTACATCGCCAGGATCTGGTCCTTGGTGAATTTCGTCTCCAGCCAGAAGGACAAGAGCACTTCCTGGATCTTGCGCTCGAACGTGCGGTCCGGGGATAGGAACAGGTTCTTGGCAAGCTGCTGGGTGATCGTCGAACCGCCCTGGATCGGCTGGCCTGTCAGGTTGTTGACGAAGGCGCGCGCCAGACCCAGCGGATCGACGCCGAAATGGGAATAGAAGCGCCGGTCCTCGATCGACATGACGGCCTGGGGCAGGTAGGGCGACATGTCTTCCAGCGCCAGCGCCTCGCCACCAGTCGTGCCGCGGTTGGCGATGACCGACCCATCGGTCGCGGTGATCTTCATGTTTGGCGGACGGTCTGGAATGGTCCAGCTGCTGGCAGACGGCATCTGCGCGCCGTAGTAGAGAACAAGTCCACCGATGCCGATCGCTGCCCAGATCGACAGGACGACGCACCAGTAAACCAGTCGTTTCAGGGGCGTGAAGAAGCCACCATTGTCGCCACCGCGATTTGACGATGCCTTGCGCGAAGACCTGTCGCGGTCGTTGGACGGGTCGGACTGCTTGCGTGTCTTGCGGGGCGGGAGATCGTCGTACTCGTCATCGGCCTTCTGCGCACGCCGGGTGGAGCGTCCATTGCCAATGATGCGGTCGTCCGCGTCGAGACGGAAGTCATCTTTGTCCTGCGATCCGCCAAAAGACGGTTCGACGCGTTTGTCCGATTTTCTGGCTGCCATGATGAGCCGGCATATCCCCGTTACGCGCATCCTGAATGCGCTGTTCTCACAAATTGTCGCCCGAGTTATCTCGCTGCAGTGTAAATGCGGCGATTTAAGGAGATGTAAAATCCGATCGGACGCTATTTAATATGAGTGCCGCCTAAAAAAGGCTGGATTTCTACGTAAAACAGTTGCTTTCTATATACGGTAATTTGCCTGTCGGATCGGTTTGAGTTCCACCTTGGAGGAGGGGAGTGCATGAACAGGATCGTTGAGGCTGTGGTCATCAATGGCGACCGGCGTGTTCCGGTCGGTCTCGTTAGCGTCAAGCAGGCGCTCGAGATGCCACATAACGGTGTCTTTTCCAGCGGCATGTTTGAATTCAGTCATCCGGCCTATGAGGCTGGAAAGACCGATGTGTTTCTGACGCGAGAGGCGCTGTCGAAGTTGCAGCTCATGTAGAAGCTCGGTGGCCTTGCCCGCAAACCCGCTACGGCGGCGCTGCATGCCCAGTCGCGTCTTGCGGACGGAACTTCATTCCGGCCCGTGGATTGTCTTCAAAAGGAGATGACCATGGCGAGAAAACCACTCAATGTCGGCTTCACCGGTGATATCGACCCTGAAACGGGCGTCGTTGAAAAAGCAAAATCCACAGCCGCGAAGGTGAAGGACGAAGCGGGAATGGTCGCAGCGCATGCTGTGGATCACCCGGCCGCTACTGCATCCGTTGCCGCATCCATCGGCGTGGCGGCATTTCTACTCGGTTATCTGCTAGGCGTTTCGTCCCGGCCCCACGACAGGCGACGCTGGCTTTGACCCGCGATCCGCGTCCAGCGCTAGCCCTGCCCGATGAGCGGACCGGAACAATCATCGGTTATAGCCGTTTCCTCTAGACCTACCCTGAGACAAAGGAGGCATTCATGCCGAATCGTGACCCATTGCCAACTCCCGGCGTCGAGACTCCCCGTGGTCCCGTGGGGACTGGTGGAGTGCCCGACCGCACGCAGGAAAAGCCGCCGCTGACCCCGACGCAGGATCCGGGGGATACGAAAAACCCGCAGGATCCCACATTGGAGCCGGCTCTGATGCCGACGGGAGACCCGGCAGGCGCTGCCTGATTCGTGGTCCGAGAGAAATTGATGATCTACGCCGTCCGGTGACAAGCGCGCCGGGCGGCGTGGCTCGCGATAAGGGTGTGGCTATTGTTAATAACCCCCTAAATTGCACCCGTGCGATCTTGTTATTGCTATTCAATTAGTCAGATCTCACACTGCCGGCTGCATCCACTCGTTTCCTTCGCTGAGGTTTGGAGGCTGCAAGCGGATAAGTCTTTTAGCCTGATCGCGGCTCCCAGGGGTATGGGGAGGAGCCTCGCCATCCGCACGTGAGGGGCAAATGCCAAGTCAGCTTATCCGCAAGCCGGTCAGTTCCGGCCAGCTCAACCTATTGCAGCAAGTCTTCGACGAGACCTGCTCCGAGCACCACATCGATAAAAGCAGTCCAGATGCAGAAGCACTGGCGCTCATTCTCGTCAACTCGCTTCAAAAGGGCGCCGACGAAAAAGAGAAACTGGCTGCATTGGCGGAAACTCTCGCCAAGGCGCGGTAGATTCCCGGTCGAACAGACATTCGGGCCATTCAAGGAACATATCCTGTCTTCGAAAGTTGACCGTGCTCTCGATCAACAACAGACAGGAGGCCAAAATGGCAGAATCCGTGAAGAGCCTGAAGCCAACCGAATCCCAGTCGCCATCCTTCGATCATGTGCCGAGCGAAAATTCGGCATTCAATTCCGAGATCGCCAGCCTCAAGTCCGAGATCGCCAATTTACGTGATCTGTTGGCAGAAAAAGGCAGCGTTGCTTATGACCGCGTCGCAAGCCGTGCGTCCGATGCCGCAAGCTACGTTTCGGAAGAAGCAAATTCCGTGGCCGCCACTGTCCGCGAGCATCCTGCAGCAACCACGACCCTGATCACCCTGATTGGCGGTATCGGCTTTGCGATCGGCTATCTCGTCGCCAACGCGTCCGTCGACAGCAAGCAGGCCTGGTATCAGCGTTACATCAACGACCGCTTCTAAGAATACCTTATCCGTCTAGCCGGCCGAACTATCCGTTCGGCTGGCGCAGTCGATCCAGATGGCCTTGGTGAGTTCTGCAAGTCGGTCCGGGTCTATCCTGATCGCAGCGTTTGTAGCTCCACCCGCGGGCACAACCTCAGGGTAATTCTTCAGCGAAAGGTCGCAATAGACCTGGAGCTCAGTCGCAAGACCAAACGGGCACACCCCTCCGATCGGATGGCCAGTTGCCGCTATGACCTCATCGCCGGACAGCATCCGCGGTTTGGCGCTGAAGACCGACCTGAACTTCTTATTGTCGATGCGACTATTTCCCGACATCACGACCAACAGCATGACGTCGCCCGCTCGCAGGCAGATTGTCTTCGCGATCTGATCAGGATCGACGCCATGCGCGAGTGCTGCAAGCGGAACGGTCGCCGAACTCTGTTCGGTCTCGATGATCTCGATGTCAGGCGCGTGGGTCGCGAAAAAGCTGCGTACGGATTTAAGGCTCATGGGTGCAGCATGACCGAAGCGCATCCAGCGGGCAAGTCTCGCGAGGCATGCAATTCTTGCAATGCTGCGGTGCGAAATTACGTCTGTTTTTTGTGCGTTTCCGCTGTATGTTTAAATCATCGACGGACGCACTCCTCCTCCCAGCGTCCCCGATGGGGCCGGCAACACTCCTCCTCCCAGTTGTTGGCCAGTTTCAGAAGCCCGACGCACCTCCTCCCGCGTCGGGCTTTTCTGTTTTCTGAGGGGTTGGAGCGATGAGATATCTTAAGCGCCTGAAGCTCTCGAAAAGGCCCGCAACTCCAAGAACTTGCGTCGATGTAGCGGATGCAGGGCACCACGATCGCGTCTGGATCGATCGATTTGCGCCCGGTCCTGCAGGCTTGACGCCAAAACGGCCAGACCTTAAATCCTCTGCATCGATATTTGTTTGACAAGCCAGCACGTGGCTAAACTGCCCCGCCTGCGACGATCTTTCTTCAAATACGAAACACAAACGCCCCGGGAAATTCCGAACGGGGCAGTCGGTCATTTGCAAGAGAAAGGCATCGTTATGGCGACTGGTACTGTAAAATGGTTCAACGCAACCAAGGGCTACGGCTTCATCACCCCTGACGACGGTGGCAAGGACGTTTTCGTTCACGTCACCGCAGTCGAGCGCGCAGGCCTCGGCCAGCTGCAGGACGGTCAGAAGATCGGCTTCGAACTGACGACCGACCGCCGTTCCGGCAAGGAATCGGCTGACAGCCTCCGCGCCGTCTAAGATACTCGTTTCATTTATTCATGAAGGCCGGTCATCGACCGGCCTTTTTGCGTTCCGACGATGCGTTTAGAGCAAGGCACAGAGCGCCGTTAACCAAATATTAACCAATTAGCGAGACGATGAACATTAGAGCCAATGTCGTCGACGGCGGCTGTTTCGCATTGCATGCCCATAAGAGTGACCACGGATGTACTGGCACTTGTGATTGGGATCAGAAAGGTCGGGCTAGCCCGACCTTTTTCGTTTCGTATGAGTTGGACGTGCATCGGCAAAGGAGCTGTCTGCTGCGCCCCGCCGGTGCCCTCACTTTGCGAGGGCCGTGATGATCCGGACCCAGGACCTGATCCCCTTGTGGTAGGACTTCAGGTCATACTTCTCGTTCGGCGAGTGGATCCGGTCGTCATTGAGTCCGAAGCCGACCAGCAGACTATCCATTCCGAGCATCTTCTGGAAATCGCCGACGATCGGAATGGAGCCGCCCATGCCGATGATGACGGCTGGATTTGCCCATTCGTCCGAAAGTGCACTCTTGGCCTTGGTCAAGGCCGGTGAGTCGTATGAAAGCTGGATCGCGGGCGAGCCACCATGCGGGTGGAACTCGACGTTGCAGTCCGCCGGGATCTTGGATGTCACATAGGCGCGGAACGCGTCGCGGATCTTGTCCGGGTCCTGCGTTCCCACGAGGCGGAACGAGATCTTTGCCGAAGCCTTGGCCGCAATGACGGTCTTGAAGCCGTCGCCAGTGTAACCGCCCCAGATCCCGTTGACCTCGCAGGTCGGTCGGGCCCAGGTCATTTCCAGAACCGAACGGCCCTTTTCGCCGGCCGGCTCTGAGAGCCCGATTTCGCCGAGGAACTTTTCGGCCGAGCGACCAAGCGTTTCCCAGCTTGCCTTGATGTTTTCAGGCGTTTCCTCGACGCCGTCGTAGAAACCTTCAAGGGTGATGCGGCCCGTGTCGTCGCGAAGGCCGGCGATGATACCGGTGAGAATGTGGATCGGGTTTGCGGCAGCACCGCCGTAAAGACCGGAATGCAGGTCGCGATCGGCAGCGGTGACAGTGATCTCTTCGCCGACCAGGCCGCGAAGGGCGGCAGCGATTGCCGGTGTGTCGGTGTCCCACATGCCCGTATCGCAGACCAGGGCGAAGTCGGCCTTGAGCTCTTCGGCATTGGCTTCGAGGAAAGGCTTCAGCGACGGCGAACCGGATTCTTCCTCGCCCTCAAACAGGATGGTGATGCGGATCGGCAGCGCGCCATGCACGTCCTTGTAGGCGCGGCAGGCTTCGACGAAGGTCAGCAACTGGCCCTTGTCGTCGGATGTCCCGCGTCCGGTCATGATCTTGCGGCCACCCGGGAGCTCCTTCAGCTTCGGATCGAAGGGATCATCTTCCCAGAGCTCGATCGGATCAACCGGCTGCACGTCGTAGTGACCGTAGAACAGAACGTGCGGCGCATCCGGCGTTGCTCCCGCGTGATGACCGACCACCATCGGATGACCGGGGGTGTCGCGCAAGGATGCTTCGAAGCCCAGCGTCGTCAATTCCTGGACAAGCCACTCAGCAGCTTTGCGGCAATCGTCCTTGAAGGCCGGATCAGTCGAGATGGACTTGATGCGCACGAGATCGAACATCCGATCGATGCTGGCGCTGAGGTTCTGATCGGCACGGTCAAGAACGGGGGAAAGTTCGGTCATAACAATATCCTGTGTGTGGATGCTCGGCGCCGCTGTAGACGTGGCTTGCGACGCTCGTTCCGGAAACTAGCAAGCCTTTATGTCACCGTACAATGGAAAAGGCTGATTGGTGCAGGACAACTAGCGGGCAGTAACGTCGACTGCAACCTTGCACTGACAAGTCTCTGGCGCCCCCTAGAGCTTGCGGGCGTTCTCCAAAATCATCCGCATGTATTCGATCATCAGATCACGCTCGAACCGCTTGAACCCGGAAAACAGGGCCGCGTCGGCTTCCGCTGCCGCCTCCACCGCACGGGCCTCCAGGCTGCGGCCAAGCGCCGTCAGGGTAATGATCTTTGCCCGCTTGTCGTCAGGATGGGGGATGCGCTCGATGAGACCGTCGCGCTGCATCCGCGCGAGCGTATTGGCGACCGTCGCCTGCTCCACCTCGAGCTTGTCCAGGAGTTGCTTCTGGGTAAGGCCATCCTGCTGCCAGAGTTCCAGGAGAACGGGAAACTGGCCCGGGGAAAAGCCGAGGCTGCTTGAGCGCTGTTGCAGGGATCGCGCAAAACCCTTCGCAAGCTGGTTGGCGAGATAGGTTGCGGAATGAGAGCGATCGAATGCCATGGCTTCGGTATCTTGCTTCCCGGTTGAAAGTCCAAACAGACCTTGCCCGGAAGGATATATCGCACGCCGTGCTTTCGCCAACCCTGCAACGCTTCGCTAGATGCTGTGAGCCGCAAACAAAAACCGCCACGACCGGGAGGGGAGCGGTCGTGGCGGCATGATAGAAGAACAAAGGCCCGGAGAGGGGGGTGAGCCTTTGTCCGGTCTGACGCGGCAGGGGGCAAGCCGGGTGCCAGACTGCGGCGTGATCAATCGCCGGTAAGCTTGAAATGTGCGGCGGAATGCGGCTTTTCAAGGGATTGGTCTATTACAAATCGGTAACGTTGCGGTGAGCGTTCGGTGGCGCTGTCGGCGAACTTTTCGTGGACGCCGAAGATGCCTCGGGGTATTCCATCCCCATGAAAAAAGGCGATCATCTCTTCCTCATCGACGGCTCCGGTTTCATCTTCCGGGCGTTCCATGCATTGCCCCCGCTGACCCGCAAATCAGACGGGCTGCCGGTCGGCGCCGTGTCGGGGTTCTGCAACATGTTGTGGAAGCTTCTGACCGATGCGCGCGATACGTCTGTCGGCGTCACGCCGACGCATTTCGCCGTCATTTTCGACTATTCCTCGAAGACCTTCCGCAAGGAGATCTACGATGCGTACAAGGCCAACCGGTCCGCGCCGCCGGAAGAGCTCGTTCCGCAGTTCGGTCTGATCCGCCAGGCGACCCGCGCCTTCAACCTGCCCTGCATCGAGACGGAGGGGTTCGAGGCGGATGACATCATTGCCACCTATGCCCGCCAGGCCGAAGCGACCGGCGCCGACGTCACCATCGTGTCCTCCGACAAGGATCTGATGCAGCTGGTGACGCCGATGGTCCACATGTACGACAGCATGAAGGACAAGCAGATCAGCGTGCCCGACGTCGTCGAAAAGTGGGGGGTAGCGCCTGAAAAGATGATCGATCTCCAGGCTCTGGTCGGCGATTCGGTCGACAACGTGCCGGGTATTCCGGGCATCGGGCCGAAGACGGCAGCGCAGCTTTTGGAAGAGTTCGGCGATCTCGAAACTCTTCTTTCCCGCGCCGGAGAGATCAAGCAGGTCAAGCGCCGCGAAAGCATCATCGCCTTTGCCGAGCAGGCGCGCTTGTCGAGGCGACTGGTGGAGCTGCGCACCGATGTTCCCCTGGAGCTCGAACTCGATGCGCTGGTTCTCGAACCCCAGAACGGACCAAAGCTGATCGGCTTCCTCAAGGCCATGAACTTTGGAACGTTGACGCGAAGGGTTGCCACAGCCTGCGACTGCAACGCCGATGAGATAGAAGCGGCGGATGTCGAGGTCGAATGGGGCGGTGCCGCCCGTGGTCCAGACCTCGATGCGGGCGAGGCGGCGAAGGCCGGCACGGGAGAGACCACAGCTCCGGCGCCCGCCGAGCGAGCGGTTTCGACCCCTACAAAGGTAACCGGCGAAGCGACGCCAGTCTCCTTTGCCGAAGCTCGTATCGCTGCATTCGGGCAGGCGAAGCTCGATATGGAGAACTACGTGACGATCCGCGATGTGGAAGTGCTGGATGACTGGATCCGGGCGGCGCGCGAGACCGGTTTCGTCGCCTTCGACACGGAGACGAACTCGCTCGACCCGATGCAGGCCGAACTGGTCGGCTTCTCGCTGGCGATCGCCGACAATACCGACAGCCCGTCCGGTCTCGAAGTCCGCGCCGCCTATGTCCCGCTTACCCACAAGACCGGTGTCGGCGATCTCCTAGGCGGCGGTCTGGCCGAAAACCAGATGGCCAGCCGCGAAGCGCTGGATCGCCTGAAGCCGCTGCTGGAAGATCCGACCGTCCTCAAGGTCGCGCAGAACCTCAAGTTCGATTACCTCGTCATGAAGCGGCACGGCATAACCGTCCAGGCCCATGACGATACGATGCTGATGTCCTACGTGCTGGAGGCCGGAAAGGCCAACCACGGCATGGACGCATTGTCCGAACGCTGGCTCAATCATAAGCCGATCGCTTTCAAGGATGTTGCCGGTTCCGGCAAGAGCGGGGTGACGTTCGATTACGTCGATATCGAGAAGGCGACTGCCTATGCGGCCGAGGACGCGGATGTCACGCTGCGTCTCTGGATGGTGTTGAAGCCGCAGCTCGCCGCAGCGGGCCTGACGCGCGTCTACGAACGGCTCGAACGACCGCTGGTCTCTGTTCTCGCCGATATGGAAGAACGCGGCATCACGATCGATCGGCAAATCCTGTCGCGCCTTTCCGGCGAGCTTGCGCAGAAGGCGGCGGCCTTCGAAGACGAGATCTATGCGCTCGCCGGCGAGAAATTCACCATCGGCTCTCCCAAGCAGCTCGGCGATATCCTGTTCGGCAAGATGGGCCTGCCCGGCGGCGCCAAGACCAAGACCGGCCAGTGGTCAACCTCGGCAAGCGTGCTGGAGGATCTGGCGGCAACCGGTCATGATCTGCCCCGCAAGATCGTCGACTGGCGCCAGCTGACAAAGCTGAAATCCACCTACACGGATGCGCTTCCAGGCTACGTCCATCCGCAGACCAAGCGCGTCCACACGTCCTATTCGCTGGCATCGACCACGACCGGGCGTCTTTCCTCGTCGGAACCCAATCTTCAGAACATCCCGGTCCGCAATGCCGAAGGCCGCAAGATCCGCACCGCATTCATCGCGACCCCCGGCCACAAGCTTCTCTCCGCGGATTACAGCCAGATCGAGCTGCGCGTCCTCGCCCACGTCGCCGACATTCCGCAGCTGCGTCAGGCCTTCGCGGATGGCATCGACATTCACTCGATGACCGCATCGGAAATGTTCGGCGTTCCCGTCGAGGGCATGTCGAGTGAGGTCCGTCGCCGCGCGAAGGCGATCAACTTCGGCATCATCTACGGAATTTCCGCTTTTGGTCTTGCCAACCAGCTGTCTATCGATCGCTCGGAAGCAGGCGATTACATCAAGCGGTATTTCGAGCGCTTTCCCGGTATCAAGGACTACATGGAGCAGACGAAGGCCTTTGCCCGTGAGCATGGCTATGTGGAAACGATCTTCGGCCGTCGCTCCCATTATCCCGATATCAAGTCGTCCAACCCATCGATGCGCGCCTTCAATGAACGCGCTGCCATCAACGCCCCGATCCAGGGGTCGGCCGCTGATGTCATCCGCCGTGCGATGATCGGGATGGAGCCTGCCCTGAAGAAGGCCGGTCTCGACGAAAAGGTCCGCATGCTGCTGCAGGTGCATGACGAACTGATCTTCGAAGTCGAGGATGCGGCGATCGAAGAAGCGATCCCGCTGATCGTATCGACTATGGAAGAGGCGACAATGCCGGCTGTCTCGATGCGGGTGCCGCTGAAGGTGGACGCGCGCGCCGCCGCGAACTGGGACGAGGCGCACTGATCTGGCTTGATCAGCCGTTGGGGTAAAGGGACAGAAGAGCTGTCGATAGCAGCTCGTCGGCGTATCGGTGCGCCGACTGGCTGCCTTCATCCGTCATGCCCAGTTCACGACAGCGGTGGTGGACGGTGTCGAGGATCAGGCTGGCAATGCCCTTGGCATGATCAACATTCGCGTTTTCGGAGGTATCCAACGCCATGGCGAGCGAGGTGATGGACACGATCTCGAGCACGGTCATCCGGGCTTCCAGATTGAGCCTTGCAGTTCCCGCAGCCTCCCCGTCGTCTAAGTCATCAAGCCTTCGCGTTTGGTCCATGCTGCGCCTCTTATGTTAGAAAGTCCACATAGAGGCAAAATCGGGACTGTAAAGTGCC
The DNA here is from genome assembly GCF_050500185.1 of Neorhizobium sp. DAR64862/K0K3. Taxonomy (NCBI): domain Bacteria; kingdom Pseudomonadati; phylum Pseudomonadota; class Alphaproteobacteria; order Hyphomicrobiales; family Rhizobiaceae; genus Neorhizobium; species Neorhizobium sp. DAR64862/K0K3. The sequence goes on along the minus strand of NZ_CP191449.1, from coordinate 2,916,796 downwards.
CGTCGTGAAGATAGTCGCAAAATCACACGCGCCGGAAAAGACGTCGTTCCAGCGTGTCGATCAGTGTCTGGGCGGCTTCGCTCAGGGACCCGCTGTTGTCGATCGTTACGACCGAATAGTCGCCATCGACAGTGAGGGAGCCGCGCTCGAGACGCTGCAGGATGTCCTCGCGGCACTCCCGTCCCCGCGCTTCGAGCCGCGCGGCCAGCACGTCGCGCGAGGCAATGACGTTGATGACCAGCATGGCCGGATACGCTGAGTGGAAGTGTGCAAGCGCCGAACGGGAGCCATTGGCGATGACCAGACGGCCATCTTCGACAGCATCGAGCGTATCCTTGGGAATGCCATAGGATAGCCCATGCGCATTCCAGGACACGGCAAAGCGTCCGGCTTTTTCCATCGCAGCGAACTCGTCCTCCGAGACGCCGTCGTGGTCCTCGCCGCCGGAAGCCGGGTCCCGGGTGATTGTGCGGCGGGCAAACACCACGTCGTCACGATCCGCAAAATGCCGCGCAGCCTCCGCCATCAGCGTGTCCTTGCCTGCACCGCTCGGTCCAACCACGACGACGATCACGCCGCTTTTGCCACTGTCGCTATCTGTCGGGCAGCCGTCCATCAGGCGACCCGCCGACCTTCGCGCCAGACGGCGCGCGCCACCGGCACACCCTCCGGACGATGGACCCGGACCAGATCGGCGCGCAGGCCGGTGGCGATCCGGCCGCGATCGTCGAGCCCGACGGTGCGGGCAGGCGTCGCACTCACCATGGCAATGGCCTTCGGAAGCGAAATGCTGTCGACGTCATCGGCCAGAATGAACGGCGCATAGAGCAGGCTGAGCGGCACGTAATCGGAGGAAAGCACGTCCAGCACGTCTTTCTCAGCCAGATCGCGGGCGGCAATATTGCCGGAATGCGACTTGCCGCGCACGATATTGGGGGCGCCCATCAAAACGCTCATACCGGCCTGATGCGAGGCCTTGGCGGCATCGAGACTGGTCGGGAATTCGGCGAGCTTCACACCGTTGCCGATCGCCTCGTCCACATGCGCAAGCGTCGCATCGTCATGGCTGGCAACCGTAATGCCGTTATCGGCGCAGACCTTCGCGATAGCGATGCGATGCGGCGTCGAATTGCGCTCGGACTCCTCGACGCGCTTGTCGATGAAGATCTTGAAGGCTTCGTCGGAAAGCCCGCGCTTCTTCTGGTAGTAGAAGATGTACTGGTCCATCGTCTGGAACTGGCGCTGGCCAGGGGCGTGATCCATCAGCGAAACGAGCCTGACAAAAGGGTCGTTGGCAAAATCGGCGAAGTGATCGAGCACATTGTCGGCCGAAACTTCGCAGCGAAGGTGGATAAGATGCTCGGACCGCAGGCGGCCCTGGCGCTCTGCCGCCTGGATGGCGTCTGCCATCGCCCGCATCTCGCCCTGCTCAAAGCCGCCGTCTTCGTCGGATCCCATCCGCAGGCAATCGAACACGGTGGTGATGCCGGAAGAAGCGATCTGAGCGTCATGCGCCTGGATCGCTGCCGTCGCATTCCAGCGCACGCCCGGACGTGGCGAATAGTGCTGTTCCAGATGGTCGGTATGCAGCTCGACAAGCCCGGGGATCAGGTAATCGCCCTCGAAGTCCTCGCCAGCCTGTGCCGTGCCACTGGAGATGTCTGCAATCTTGCCGTCCCGGATCTGGATGGAGCCGGTCACGATGCTGTCCTCCAGCACTATACGGGCATTTGTGAATACGGTCTCGACGGTCATGGGGTCGTCTTTCTGATGTCGGAGGCCGGCGCCAGGGGCAGCCAGCGGTGAACTTTGAAATCTGCGCCCCGCTCAGGCTCTATGAAGAGCGCAATTCCGTTGATGGAGAGCGGTGCATTGGTAAAATCTGTAAATCTGGTTTCAAGCGCCTTGCGCATGGACGGCGCCTGTTCGGGCGGAACCTGTCCGGTCAGCGTCATGTGAAAGCGGAACTCGTCCATGACGTATGGGTAGCCCCAGGCCAACAGGTTATCGCGGTGTTCGGGTGACAGGGTCTCCGGCTTGCGCCGGGCAATATCGGCATCGGAAAGCGGCGCCCGGAATGGCTCGAACTCTTCGACCACGCGGGCGGCAAAGGCCTGGAGTTCCGGATAGACCTGGTCCGGCACCAGCGCAAAGAAACGGCCGAACTGGCCGATGATGGCATTCGGAATGTCGAAAGCCGGTGTCACCGCCGCAAACGCCTCGAACGCCTCGATCAGTTCGGCCTCGCTGCGTCCTTCGGCAAGCTCGAACGGTGCCTTCAGCGTCGCATGAAAGGCGTAGCGCCGCGGATCGGCCGTCAGCGCGTGCACATCCTCTTCGGAAATGCCCTCGACGACCGCTGTCTCGAAGCGCTCATCGTTGAAGGCATCGCGGCCGAGCCAACGGGAGGCGGTCTTCGTCAGCGGATGATCCGCTGCGGGCGAAAAGTAGAGAGCATATCGCAAGGCATGGTTCCGGAATCAGGAAAGGAAGCGACGTCCCGAGACTAACCATCTGTCGCGCCTCGAGACAGCCTTCGGCTAAAAGATTTCCGTGACAGAATGATGATGCGGCAAACCTTTTAGTGTGTCGGACCGCCAATCAACCGCGACCGGATCGCGTTGGACACATTGTCGAACAGGAAGACCACCATCAGGATCAAGAGAACCATGTAGGCAACCTTGTCCCAGTCCGCATTGGTGCCCATCGCTTCAAGCAGCTTGAGACCGATGCCGCCCGCACCGACGGCGCCGATAACAGTCGCCGAACGGGTGTTCGATTCCCAGAAATACAGCGACTGGGATATGAACACCGGCAGCACCTGCGGCACGACGCCGAAGCGGTTGACGATGACGGAGGGCGCACCCACCGATTTCACACCCTCACGCTGCTTGTCGTCGACATTCTCGACCGCTTCCGAATAGACCTTGCCGAGCGCACCGGCATCCGTGAAGAAGATCGCCGCGATGCCGGGGATAGGTCCGGGGCCGAAGGAGCGGGTGAAGAACAACGCCCAGATCAGCATGTCGACGGAGCGCAGGAAGTCGAACAACCGCTTCATGCCCCAGTTGGCGGCCCGGTTGCGGGTAATGTTGCGCGCCGCGATGAAGGCGAGCGGGAAGGCGAACAGCGTCCCGAGCAGCGTGCCGACAAAGGCCATGACCAGCGTCTGAAGCAGTTTCGACAGAATGTCCGCATGCTGCCAGACATTATTGCCAAGGAAGTCGTCGCGCATGTGGCCGATGTTCGAGCGTTCCGGATCCAGCCGCTCGCCGATCGTTGCAAGGTGTGCAAGCTCGCCCCAGCTCTTGCCCCAGAATGCCGACTTGGTGTCGAACAGGAAGTTTGCCCAACCAAGGAAGCGACGCTGCACATAGACTTGTGCCGGGCGGATTTCCGCCTGACCCGCAAAGCCGTAATCGACCAGCACCTTGGCTCCGTCTTGGCGGAGTGCCGAGGGCGCGTCGGCCGGCGCCGTCGCTGCGTTGCTGTCGATCATGACCGGATAGACCGTGCCGTTCAGATAGACATCGACCCGGCCCGGCGTCACATCCAGACGGTCCGCATCACTGCCATAGGTCACGCGGTAACCGCCGCCTTCGGTCGGCTTCAGCCAGGAAATGTCGGAGCCTTCGGCATACTGCCCGCGGCTCGACCACTGCGGCTTGACGGTGCCGTCGTCCTGAAACCGCAGGCGCGGCTGGGCGCGCCAGGAATACCAGTCCTGGAGATAGAGCGATGCTCGGTCCCACTGGCCGTTCCTGAAGGCGGGACCGACATTGAAGGCGAAAAAGCAGGCAACCAGATAGGCAAGGATCAGTCCGGCGCCGATCACCAGTCCGTAGCGCTGCAGGAAGGACCGTTGAAACACCTGCGGATAGGTTTCGCGCAGGCGCTCTCTGTCGGATGCATTGATGGCGGGTACTGAAGGCATCAGGCTGCTCCCCTGCCAAGTTCAAAGGACTGCTGACCGATCAGCCGGCGGCGAAGCCAGGACGAGAACTGGTCGATGGCAATGACGCTGACCAGCAGCAGAATGATGATGGCATAGGTCTTGGCCGCGTGATCGCGGCCGATCGCCAGCCGGAACACCTCGCCGATACCGCCGCCACCGACCGCACCGATAATGGTCGAGGCGCGCACGTTTACCTCGGCGCGCAGCAGCGTGTAGGAGACGAAATTCGGCAGCACCTGCGGAACGATCGCGAAGCGCACCCGCTCGACCCAGGACGCACCGGCGGCCCGCAAACCTTCATCCGGCTTCATGTCGGAATTCTCGACCACCTCGAAGAACAGCTTTCCGAGCGCGCCGATGGTGTGGACGGTAATCGCGATGATCGCCGCAATCGGCCCGATCGAAAGGATCGCCGTCAGAAGTCCGGCAATAACGATTTCCGGAAAGGCCCGCAGGATTTCCATGATGCGGCGAACGACGAAACGCACAGGCCCGGCGCCGACAAGATTGGTGGAGGCGAAGAAGCAGAGCACAAAGGCGATGGCGGAACCGATGATCGTCGAAACCAGCGCGATATTGATGGTGATGATCAGCTGGTAGAAGAAATTCGGAATGTAGAACGTGTCGGTAATATAGTGGCGATCGGCCGTGTAATCGTATTTCAGCGAGCCGTCGGCGTAGGGGGAGGGAAGGTCGAACATCGCCCGGATGATTTCCATCGGGCTGTCAGGCACGAAGCTGCGAATGAAATCGAACATATAGGGCAGGCGTTCGAAGAACTTGCCCGCATTGGCGTCATTGGCGAATTTCAGCGAGGCGAACAGCACGACCAGAAACACGCCAATCGTGATCGCGGTATAGACGCGGCGGGTTCTCAGCTGCTGCCGGTAATGCTGCATCATCAGCGATGCCGCCGGGCCTAGTCTGCTAGCGGTATCGCCGCCGAGATTTCCGCCGAGATTTCCGGATGTCTGTTTGCTGATCGTCGCCATGCCCGTGTCTCTCGTTGCAGAACGGCGGCACCTTCTGCAGATGCCGCCGCCAGGTCTTTTGAAGGGTGATCAGCCGCCGATAACGGACTTACGGGCGTCGACGATCGTCTGGTAGAAGGCCGGATTAACTTCGATGTAATCCTTGTTCTTGCCCTGGGTGAAGGACTGGAAGCAGGCGAGGTTCTTCTTCGGCAGTTCCATGAAGAACGCCTTGACCTTGGCCTTCATGTCGGCCGGAACCTTGTTGGAAACCATCAGCGGACCGTTCGGGATCAGCGGCGACTTCCAGACCTGGACGATATCGTCCATGTCGAGGTTACCCTTGGCGACCATCTGGTGCAGGTTGCCGCCGCTATAACCTTCTTCCCACTTGCCAACGCCCGAACCGAATGTCGTGCCGGCATCGAACTTCTTGTCGAGGACTGCGAGAACCAGGTTCTCGTGGCCGCCGCCGAAGCCGGTTTCGGAGAAATACTGCTTGACCGGCATGCCGATTTCCTTCGGCAGCGCGACGTTCGGGACGAGATAGCCCGAGGTCGAATCTGGATCGGCGAAGCCGATCTTCTTGCCCTTCAGGTCGGCCAGCGTCTTGATGCCGCTGTCCTTGCGGGCAACCATGATCGAGTAGTAACCGCTCGAGCCGTCCGAACCCGTGTAGGTCAGGATCGGGTCGACAGCCTTGTCGTCCTTGAGCGCGATGGCGGCATAGGAAGCCGCACCCATCGAAGCAATGTCGATCGTGCCGCCGAGCAGGCCCTGGATAACGCCGTTATAGTTCGGCGACGGGAACAGCTTCACTTCGGATACGCCGGTCGCAGCCTTCAGGCCATCGGCAACGCACTGGGTGTTGCGGATCTGGTCGGCTTCGTTTTCCGAGCCGTCGAGACCGATGCGCAGAACCTTGACGTCCTGGGCAAGGGCGGAACCGGCGAGCAGGCTGAGCGTCGCGGCAGCAAGCATAGTTTTTCTGAACATGGTGATCTCCTGTTTCCGGATCATCCGGAGTTGGGTCGTGAAGCAACGCGCCCTTAACGTGGGCAGACGATCTGGATGCGGCTCAGGCCCTGGCGCTTGCCAGGCTGCCTATTCCGGCCGATTGCTTGGCCGCAGCTGCAGGGGCCGCGGGATTGTTGATGCTGGTCGAGGTCATCGTCTCGTCGATGCCGGCACCGTCGCGGTCCGATCCGTAGATCTCGCTGACGGCCTGCGCGTTCAGCTGCGACGGCGTGCCGTCGAAGACGACGCGGCCGCCGGCCATCCCGATGATCCGCTCGCAATAGGCGCGCGCCGTATCGAGCGTGTGCAGGTTGGTGATGACGGTAATGCCCTCGCGCTCGTTGATGTCGCGCAGCGCGTCCATCACGATCTTGGCGTTGAGCGGGTCGAGCGATGCGATTGGCTCATCGGCCAGAAGCATTTTTGGGGCCTGCATCAGGGCGCGGGCAATGGCCACGCGCTGCTGCTGGCCACCGGAAAGCGTGCCGGCGCGCTGCATGGCAGTCTGCTCGATACCGAGACGCTCAAGCGCTGCGATCGCAGCCATCCGCTCGTCGTCGGAGAAGATGTTGAGAAGGCTCTTGATCGTGGATCGGTGGTTCAAGCGGCCGAGCATCACGTTGGTCATCACGTCGAGACGCGGCACGAGATTGAACTGCTGGAAGATCATCGCGCAATCGCGCTGCCAGTTGCGCAGCCCGGCGCCCTTGAGATCGGAAACCTCGAGATCGCCAAACCGGATGGAACCGGAGCTCGGCTCCTGCAGGCGGTTGATCATGCGCAGAAGCGTCGATTTGCCGGCGCCGGAGCGACCGATGACGCCGACCATCTGACCTTGAGGTATCTCCACGCTGACGGCGTTGACTGCGATATGATCGCCGAAACGTCGGGTGACATTCCTCAATTCAAACTTCATGTTTTTCAATCCGTCCCATTGCCTGGTGAGGATCGGATTAGACTTGGTTGATGAACCCTGAATGTCGGTTTTATGTAGGTTTTGTTACATCTTTGCGCGGCTTGAATGCTTTGCTAAGCCGCATATTTGGCAAGAAAGTCCTCAGCCGAAAGCGCCCGGAAATCGTCGAGTGCGGTGCGCAGCTTGAGGTGATCCCAGTCCCACCACGCCAGCCGGTCCATGCCGTCGCCGACCTCCCTCGTGAACCGCTCCCGGATCAGCTTGGCCGGCACGCCGCCGACGATCGTGTAGGGGGCGACATCCTTTGACACCACGGCTCCGGCGCCGATCACCGCGCCGTTGCCGACCGTCACGCCCGGCAGCAAGGTGGCACCGTGGCCGATCCAGACGTCATGGCCGATCGTCACCCGGTTGTCGCGTCGCCACTCGAAGAAGTCCGTCTCGTCTTCCGCGTCGTCCCAGTAGTTGGCGGCACGATAGGTGAAGTGATGCAGCGTGGCGCGCCATGTCGGATGGTTCGTCGCATTGATGCGCACGGAAGCGGCCATGTTGACGAATTTGCCGATCGTCGCGCACCAGATGGAGCCGTCCTGCATGATGTACGAGTAGTCGCCGATCTCTGCTTCGTCGATGCGGCAGCGCTCGGAAATTTCCGTATAGCGACCGATCGTCGAATTGCTGACGCTCGCCGTCGCGTGGATGACGGGGTTGATACCGACCTTGGCACTCATGCGGCAACTGCCTTTCGTGGTGAAAACGCGCTGACATCGAGAATACGGTCCGCAACGGCCTCGCGCACTTCCTCGTCATGGAAGATGCCGAGCATGGCAACGCCTTCGGCTTTCTTGGCAGCGATCATCTCGATCACCACACGCCGGTTGGTCGCATCGAGAGATGCGGTCGGCTCGTCGAGAAGTAGAATGCGGTGGTTGGTGATGAAGCCGCGGGCGATGTTGACGCGCTGCTGCTCGCCGCCGGAAAAGGTGGCAGGCGGAAGCGACCAGAGTTCGCGCGGAAGGTTGAGCCTGGCGAGCAGTTCGACCGCCCTGTCCTTGGCTTCCGCGGCATCGATACCGCGGGCAACGAGCGGCTCTGCGACCACGTCGACGGCAGCGACTCTCGGCACGGTGCGCAGGAACTGGCTGACGTAACCCATCGTATGCCGGCGAACCTCGATGATCGTGCGCGGATCGGCTGCCGCGATATCGACGATCTTCTCGCGGTGATTCACCAGGATCTGGCCCGCATCGACGGCATAGTTGCCGTAGAGCATTTTCAGGATGGAGCTCTTGCCGATCCCCGAGGGGCCGCCGAGCACGACGCATTCGCCGCCGGCAACGGAAAAGCTGACGTCGTTGACGACCGGCAGCTTGATGCCGTCGCGCAGGTGCATGATGAAGCTTTTGGAGACTTCCGAGACGACGAGTGGAGTGGCCATCGGTCTGTCCTATACCTGGAGAATCGAGGAGACGAGCAACTGCGTGTAGGGCTCGCGCGGGTCATCGAGGACACGGTCGGTGAGCCCTTGTTCGATCACATGACCGTCCTTCATCACCATCATCCGGTGCGAGAGAAGGCGTGCGACTGCGAGGTCATGGGTAACGACGATGGCCGAGAGACCGAGATCGTTGACAAGCCCGCGCACGAGGTCGAGCAGTCTTGCCTGCACCGAGACGTCGAGGCCGCCGGTCGGTTCGTCCATGAACACGAGGCGCGGACCGGTGACGAGATTGCGGGCGATCTGCAGACGCTGGCGCATGCCGCCGGAAAAGGCGCGCGGCTGGTCGTCGATGCGGTCGGCGGAAATTTCCACGCGTCCCAGCCAGTCGGTCGCCGTTTCGCGGATCTTGCCGTAATGCCGGTCACCGACTGCCATCAGCCGTTCGCCGACATTGGCGCCAGCCGATACCGTCATGCGCAAACCATCCGCCGGGTTCTGGTGCACGAGACCCCAGTCGGTGCGCATCAGGAACCGCCGTTCGGCCTCGCTCATGTGATAGAGATCGCGGAAGTTGCCGTCGCGCATCCGGTATTCGACACTGCCGGCGCTCGGCATCAGCCGGGTCGACAGGCAATTGAGGAGCGTCGTCTTGCCGGAACCGGATTCGCCGACGATGGCCAGCACTTCGCCCGGCCACAGCTCGAAACTGACATCCTGGCAACCAATCCGGCTGCCATAGAATTTCGAAACGCCGCTGACTTTGAGAAGAGGATTGTCGCTCATTCCGCTGCCTCCTGGTTGGGGGCGAGCATCTCGCCGACATGGCCATGTTCGCGTCTGTCTTCGCAATGGTCCGTGTCCGAGCAGACGAACATTCGCCCGCCCTGATCGTCGAGCACCACTTCGTCGAGATAGACGCCGTGCGCGCCGCAGAGTGCGCAATCCTGCTCGAATGTCTGGATCTCGAAGGGGTGGTCCTCGAAATCCAGGCTGACCACTTCGGTATGCGGCGGAACCGCATAGATCCGTTTTTCACGTCCGGCGCCGAACAGCTGCAGCGCATCGGACATGTGCATTTTCGGATTGTCGAATTTCGGGGTCGGCGAGGGGTCCATCACATACCGACCGTCGACCTTGACCGGATAGGCATAGGTCTTGGAGATGCGGCCGTTATGGGCAATGTCCTCGTAAAGCTTCACATGCATCAGTCCGTATTCTTCGAGCGCATGCATTTTCCGGGTCTCGGTCTCGCGCGGCTCGAGGAAGCGCAGCGGTTCCGGGATCGGCACCTGGTAGACCAGCACCTGGCCTTCGGTCAGCTTCTGCTCGGGAATGCGATGGCGCGTCTGGATGATGGTCGCGTCCTTCGTATGGGTGGTGACCGCGACATTGGCGACCTTCTGGAAGAAGGCGCGGATGGAGACCGCATTGGTCGTGTCGTCGGCACCCTGGTCGATGACCTTCAGCACATCGTCCGGACCGATGATCGCGGCCGTCACCTGCACGCCGCCGGTACCCCAGCCGTAGGGCATCGGCATTTCGCGCGACGCGAACGGTACCTGATAGCCGGGTATGGCGATCGCTTTCAGGATTGCCCGGCGGATCATCCGTTTCGTCTGTTCGTCTAGATAGGCGAAATTGTAGGTGGCGAGATCGGCACTCATTCGGCAGCATCCTTCATCTCGGTATCGCCGTGGCGAGCGGCCTCAATCTCGGCGCGCATCTTGCGCACCATGGCAAGCTCCGCCTGGAAGTCGACGTAATGGGGCAGTTTCAGGTGTTCGACGAAGCCGGTCGCCTGCACGTTGTCGGAGTGCGAAATGACGAATTCCTCGTCCTGCGCCGGCGCGGTAATGTCCTCGCCAAGCTCTTCGGCGCGAAGGGCGCGGTCCACCAGCGACATCGACATCGCCTTGCGCTCGCTCTGCCCGAACACGAGCCCGTAGCCGCGGGTAAACTGCGGCGGTGCTATGGAGGAGCCCTTGAACTGGTTGATCATCTGGCACTCGGTCAGCTGGATGCGACCGAGGGAGACCGGGAAGCCGAGTTCCGGCATGTCCATTTCCACCTCCACCTCGCCGATCCGGATTTCGCCGACGAATGGGTGGTTCCGGCCATAGCCGCGCTGCGTCGAGTAGCCGAGCGCCAGCAGGAAGCCCTCGTCGCCGCGGGCGAGTGCCTGCAGCCGGAGGTCACGACCCATCGGAAATTCCAGCGGCTCGCGCGTCAGGTCTCCCGCCGCATGGTCATCGGGAAGGTCGCCGTCCGGCTCGATCAGCCCTTCATGCGCCAGAATGTCGGAGACACGCATGATCTCCTCGCCGGACGCCTCTTTGCGTGCAGGATCGGCGATCACCTCATCCGTCAGAAGCGAGGGATCGAGAAGACGATGGGTGTAGTCGAAGGTGGGACCGAGCAACTGGCCGCCCGGCAGATCCTTGTAGGTCGCCGAGACGCGCCGCTCGACCTTCATGGCCGCGGTATCGACCGGAAGGGAAGAACCGAAGCGGGGCAGCGTGGTGCGGTAAGCCCGAAGCAAAAAGATCGCCTCGATCAGATCGCCACGCGACTGGCGCACCGCAAGCGCTGCCAGTGACCGATCATAAAGCGAGGCTTCCGCCATCACCCGGTCGACGGCAAGGCCAAGCTGTTCGGCGATCTGCTCGATCGTGAGGGCTGGAAGCGACCGGTCGCCGCGACGTCGGTCGGCAAGCAATGCGTGAGCGTTGGTAATGGCGGCCTCGCCACCCTTGACTGCAACATACATGGGTTTGATCTCCTTCGGCTCAGCCGGCAATCCGGGTGGTGCGCGGCAGGCACAGGAACTGCGCTCCGGCAGTGAGAATGACGTCGACTCCGCGGGGAAAGAGCGCCCTGTTGTCGTCCCAGAGCCTCCCGAACATATCCGGCAGTCCCGCGACGGCGACCGTCCTGGTGCCGAGGATCCCCGGTCCGGTCAGGGTCAGTTGTTCGCCGTCGCCAAGAGCTGAGACTTCGAGGATCAGTGTCGTGGATCGGTCAGGGTATTCCTGGGTGCCGGCGGCAAACAGGCCGAAGGAAGAGGGTGCCGTGCCTGATTCGATAAAGGCGAAGCTGCTCTGCGCCTTTTCGCGGGTGATCGGTGCACCCGTATGGAAACCGATCCATTCCGGCATGGCAGACTTTGCAAGACCGGCGCTCAGCCAGACGGGGGTATCGTGATCGCAGAGGGTCAGAGCAATCGCGCCGGCCGCATTGCCGAGCGGTTCCGGCTGGCCGGCCTGAAGCGCGGCGTCGTAGATCGTTCCGGGCCGCGCCATCCCGTCCATCAGCGTTTTGAAAATGGTCTGGGATTGGAAAACCGGATCGGCGAACCCACCGGCGAGGGCTTGTGCATGAACGGCCATCAATCGTCTCCCCGTACCATTGTGAAGAAGTCGACGCGGGTCGCCGCGGTCTCTTCCGCTTTCTGTCTGTCCTCAGCGGCGATGCGGCTTTCGGTCGGTGAAAGAAGCGCCGTTTCGACGAAGTCGCGGGTCTCTGCTTCCTGCCACAGCGCATCGAAGATCGCAGACAGCCTCGCCTTTCCCTTGTCGGCGCCGAGCGCCTGGGCGTGGCCGGCCGTGCCGGAGGCAAGAAGGATGGTTGCGCGGGTCACCGTCGCTTCACCGAGATTGAAGGGCGAGCCGCCGCCGCCGATCCGGCCGCGAACCATCACCAGACCGGTTTCCGGTCCGCGCACGGGTTTGACGGTGGGCTTGTCGGACAGCCCGTTCCATGCGGCCTTCAATTCGTCGCAGGATGTTTGCGCCAGAAGCTCGATGCAGCGGCGCCGCTTTTCCGGTTCCGCCAGCGCCATGTGATTTCCCGCAGGATCCATCGGTCATCTCCTAAATGTCTATTTATATAGACAACCATACAAATTACATGTACCAATAAAGGCGGCGTATAACAAGCGTGTGACAGGGGTACTGATCGGGTGATTGTTCAGAGGCAGAGCGGCGTCGCGTTGTGGCGGCAGATAGCCGACCGTATCCGCACGGCGATCGCAAACGGCGATTACGATGCGACCGGCAAGGTGCCGCCGGAGATCTCGCTGGCGGCGGAGTGCGGCGTGAACCGCCATACGGTGAGAAGCGCGCTGGCAGCGCTGGCGCAGGAGGGCATTGTGCGGGCCGTTCAGGGACGGGGAACGCTGATCGAGCGCAAGGAGCGGCTGAACTTCCCGATTTCCAGGCGAACCCGGTTCAGCGAGGGCATCGGTGATCAGGCGAAAGAAAAGGAAGGTCTGCTGCTGGCGGCGTCCGAGGAATCGGCGACACCGGACCTGGCGTCGCGCCTGCAGCTTGCGGTCGGCGCTGCCGTGATCCGGCTTGAAACCCTGCGCAAAGCGGATCGCCGTCCGGTATCACGGGCAACCGCCTGGTTCCCGGCCGATCGCTTTTCAGGGATCGCAGAGGCCTATCGCGAGAGCGGCTCCATAACCGCAGCCTTCGCGGCAATCGGCCTGACCGACTATCTCCGCGTCTCGACCGAGGTTACGGCGGTCCACGCCGAAAGCGCCGACCTTGCAGATCTGGAATTGTCGCCGGGTGCGATCATGCTGGTAACGCGCGCACTGAACGCCGATCCGGAAGGCGTGCCCGTGCAGTATGCGATCAGCCGTTTCCCGGCCGACATGGTGCAGTTCACGATCGAGAACTGACAAATGAAAACGCCGGCCCGCATTGTCCATACGAGCCGGCGCGATCTTGAAGACTTGGCGCGTATTAATGCGCGGCGGACATGTCGCCCAGAACCTTCTTGGAAGCGACGGTCGAATCCGCGTTCAGTACGTAGACCATCGGCACGCCGGTCGCGAGGTTGAGCTTGAGGATCTCTTCCTTGCTGAGACGGTCGAGAACCATCACCAGCGAGCGCAGCGAATTGCCATGGGCGGCAACGAGAATCTTTTCGCCGCGCAGCACGCGCGGCAGGATCTCGGTCATGTAATAGGGCCATACCCGGGCACCGGTGTCGCGCAGGCTCTCGCCGCCCGGTGGCGGGATGTCGTAGGAACGGCGCCAGATATGCACCTGCTCTTCGCCCCACTTCGCCCGCGCATCGTCCTTGTTGAGGCCGGAGAGATCGCCGTAGTCGCGCTCGTTCAGGGCCTGGTCGCGGATGGTCTCAAGGTCGGTCTGGCCGAGCTTGTCGAGCACGATCTTCAGCGTATCCTGCGCGCGCTTGAGATCGGAGGTGAAGGCGATATCGAACTTGATGCCGGTGTCAGCAAGCGCCTGGCCGCCGGTCTCGGCTTCCTGAATGCCGAGCGGGGTAAGCTCGGGATCCTTCCAGCCGGTGAAAAGGTTCTTCAGGTTCCAGTCGCTCTGGCCGTGGCGAACGAGGACGAGTGTACCGCTCATGAATTGAATTCCTCCGATAGTGTCAAGAAAGCCCGAGTACGTCGAGCATGGAATAGAAACCCGGCTTTTCGTTGCGCGCCCAGACGGCCGCAGCAACCGCGCCGCGGGCAAAGATCGAGCGGTCGCGGGCACTGTGCGACAGCGTCACCAGCTCGCCTTCGCCGGCGAGGATGACCGAATGATCGCCGACAACGGAGCCGCCGCGAAGCGTCGCAAAGCCGATCGTGCCGGCAGGGCGAGGGCCGGTATGGCCGTCGCGCACCCGCACCGACTGCGTGGCAAGATCGATGCCGCGACCAGCAGCCGCCGCTTCGCCAAGCAGCAGCGCGGTGCCGGATGGCGCATCCACCTTGTGCTTGTGGTGCATCTCGACGATTTCGATATCCCAGCCGGCTGCCGGAAGCGCTTTTGCCGCATCCCTGGTCAGAACGCCGAGCAGGTTGACGCCGAGGCTCATATTGCCGGATTTGACGACCCGTGCATGCCGGGCGGCGGCCTCGAACTTTTCCTCGTGCTCGGCTCCGCATCCGGTCGTGCCGATCACATGCACGATGCGCGCCTGTGCGGCGAGCCCGGCGAAGGTCACGCTCGCTGCGGGTGCCGTGAAATCCAGAACGCCATCGGCGTCGAGAAACGCTTTCAGGGGATCGGTGGTGACGGTGACGCCAAGCGGCCCGGTTCCGGCAAGATCACCGGCATCCTTGCCGACGAAGGCTGAGCCTTCCCGTTCGATTGCGGCATGCAGCGTGACGCCGTCGGTCTCATGGATGATCCGGATCAGGGCCTGGCCCATCCGGCCTGCCGCACCAACCACTACAAGCTTCATGTCGTTTGCGGCCATGGGCTAATTGTTTCCTGACGAATTCACGAAAGATCTCTGACGGGCAGTTGCAGGTTGTTGAGGCGAGCGTAGAGCCCGTCCTTGCGCTGCGCAAGAACCTCATGCGTGCCTTCTTCCATCACCCGGCCCTCGTGCATCACGATGATCTTGTCGGCCTTGACGACGGTGGAAAGCCGATGCGCGATGACAATCACGGTGCGTCCGCGCATGGCGGTATCGAGCGCCTTTTGAACGGCGGCTTCAGACTCGTTGTCGAGCGCAGACGTCGCTTCGTCGAGCAGCAGGATCGGCGCATTTCGCACCAGTGCGCGGGCGATCGAAAGCCGCTGCCGCTGGCCGCCGGACAGGCTCATGCCGTTTTCGCCGACAGGCGTTTCATATCCGAGCGGCTGCGCCAGGATGAATTCATGGGCATATGCAAGTCTTGCCGCCTCTTCGACTTCTGCATCCGTCGCTTCCGGCCGGCCGTAGCGGATGTTGTCGCGGATGGTGCCTTCAAACAGGTAGGGCTGCTGCGAGACATAGGCGAGCTGATGGCGCAGCGACGACTTGGTGACCTCGGCAATGTTTTGCCCGTCGATCAGGATTGCGCCTTCCGCCGGGTCGTAGAAACGGGGAATGAGGCTGATGATCGTCGATTTTCCGGCGCCGGATGGACCGACAAGCGCCGTCGTCTGGCCACCTTCGGCCACAAGATCGACACCGCGCAGGATCGGGCTGCCACTGCCGTAGGAGAACACGACGTTGTTCAGTTCGACGCGCGCCTTGTCGACGACGAGGTCCTTGGCACCGGCCATTTCCCGCTGTGCCGGCTGCATGTCGAGAAGGGCATAAATCATCTGCGCGTTGACGACGGCACGGTCGAGCTGCACCTGCAGCTTGGCCAGCCGTCGTGCCGGGTCATAGGCCATCAGCAGCGCGGTGACGAAGGCAAAGAAAGCGCCTGGAGGTACGTTGTCATAGATCGAGCGGAACGCCGCATAGGCCAGCACGCTGGAGATCGCAAAACCGGCAAAGGTTTCGGTCAGCGGCGACGTGCGCTCCGACAGACGGGCGATACGGTTGGCGCGGCCTTCTGCCGCTTTGATGATGCGGCTCACCTTGCTGTCGAGTTCGCCTTCCATCGTGAAAGCCTTGACCACGGCGATGCCCTGGATGGTTTCCTGCATGGCGCCAAGCACGCGGCTGTTCTGTTCAACAGCCTCTCTTGTGGCGGCGCGAAGGCGCTTGGAAACGTAGCGCAGCGCATAAAGAAGCGGCGGTGCGACGGCAAAGACGATGAGCGACAGGACCCAGTCCTTCGTCACCATCACCCCGATCAGCGCGACCAGCGTCAGGAGATCGCGCGCCGTGGAGGTGACCGTCAGGTTGAGGACGTCACGAACGCCGTTGATGTTCTGGCTGATCTGGGCTGCAAGATGGGCGGATCGGGCTTCGGCAAAGAAGCCGACCGACAGCGACATCAGGTGCGAGTAGATCCGGCGTTGATAACGGGCGACGATATTGTTGCCGATCTTCGACAGCGTCACGGCCTGGCCGTAGGTGGCAAAGCCGCGCAGCACGAAGGCGGCAAGGATCGATCCGCAGATCAGCCAGACGATATCCGCCCGCTTGTTGGCGAACGCCTCGTTGACGACCTTTTCCATGATCCACGCCGTGAAGGCTGTCGAAAGGGCGACCATGACAAGGCAGGATATTGCAAACGCGTAGGATCGCACGTGATCCCGGCCATTCTCGGCGATCACCCGCTTGAGCACGCTCACGATGGTGACGGAATCCACGTGGCGCTTCTTGTCTTTTGCGGCGTTCAATAGGGCGTTCCCGTTTCGGCGTCATGCCGGAGTATATTTCCGAAGGCGCTATTAAACGCTTGGGCAGGCTTTTGCCAGCCAATCGCGGGTGATTCCATCGCGCTGTTGCATTCGGGCACGTCGGCCCGGCGCAACTACCGCTGCCAGCAACGGCCTTCCAGCGCAATTCCGTAGGTCGCAGGCGAGCGCGCAAAGCTGGCGAGACCGGCAAGGGCCGCCTGCGGATGCGTGACGACGAAGGTCGGAATGGTCTTCATCAGCTCGTTGTGCGGCGCCTTGTCTTCGAACTCTTCACGAAACGCGGGCTTCTTCAATGCATCAAGGATCCGCGGCGAGATGCCGCCACCGAGGAAGACGCCGCCGCGTGCCATGAAGATGAGCGCGAGGTCACCGGCAAGGCGACCGAGATAGCGGACGAAAAGCTCGATCGTTTCCGTCGCCTGCGGGTTTTCGCCGGAAAGTCCCTGTTCGGTCACTTCGGGCGGAGCATCCAGGCTCGGAGCGATGCCATCGGCAGCACAAACGGCGTTGTAGATGTTGAGAAGACCGCGGCCGGAAATGATTTCTTCGGCCGACACCCGGCCGTCGATGCGGCGCAGATGCGGGAAGATCTCGAAATCCCGCTTCGAACGCGGACCGATATCCACATGCCCACCTTCGCCGGGGACTGGGAACCAGGTGTTACGGGCATGAACGAGCCCTGCGACGCCGAGACCGGTTCCGGGACCCAGCACGACGCGCGAAGCCTCGGTCGCTTCGGCGATCGGACCGATCGGCTGGCGATCGGCTGCAGACAGCGAGGCAACGGCCAGTGCCTGGGCCTCGAAATCGTTGAGCACGAGAACCGTATCGAAGCCAAGTTCGCCGATCATCTTTTTCGGACGCACGATCCAGTCGCAATTGGTGAGGTCGATCTCGTCCCCGTCGATCGGGCCGGCGACCGCAAGGATCGCGCTGCGTGGCTTGTGCACGGAGTTCTTCAGAACGACATCGGCGATCGCATCGTCGATCGTTTCATAGTCTGCCGTCTGCACATGCGGGAACTGATCCGGCGCACTCGTTGCATCGACGAGAATGGAGAAGCGGGCATTGGTGCCGCCGATATCGCCGATCAGGATCGGGAAGGCGAATGTGTGCGGTTGCACTTCAGCCATGGCGAATTCTCTCCTCCTACTGGAAATCAACAAGCTTTTCGGCCGTGGCGCGGTTGAGCGCCATCGGGATATCGTAGACGGTCGCAAGCCGCGTCAGCGCCTTGACGTCGACGTCATGGGGAAGCGCGCTCAAAGGATCGATAAAGAAGATCAGCATGCCCACCTCGCCGGTTGCGATCATCGCGCCGATCTGCTGGTCCCCGCCAAGCGGACCGCTTTTCAGGCGTGTGACATCGAGATTGGGAGCAGCTTCAAGCACGCGGCCGCCGGTCGTACCGGTCGCGACGATGCGAAACTTGGATAGTGCCGCCTGATGCCGGCGCGCAAATTCCGCCATCTCGTCCTTCTTCAAGTCGTGGGCAATAAGCGCGATGCAGGGAAGCGTCGACATGGAATTCCTCTGCAAAGCCGTAGATCGGATTGCTGGCGATTGATGCTGGCCTTCTAGCCTGCCTCCGGCGGGAAGAAAAGATGGTCCCGACGGAATCCCGGTCAGCGGGAAGGGCGCGGGCTCGGCAGCGGAACGTCGGAGCCCGGGCCGGGCATCTCGCCGTCCGTCATCGTATCCAGACTGCTGGCCGCGGCAGGAAGCGGTACCGATGGCGAGTAGGCCATCCCGCCGCCACCCTGGCCACCACCTTGGAAAGTCGCGTCCTGCTCGGAGCGGGAGGGGGCGCTAAGAACCGCAGCGCAGGCCTTGGGAAGGTTGGACAGCATGACCTGGCGCGGCTTTACCGGCTTCTTGTTCGGATCCGCAGGCTTCGGCGGCGCCCAAGGCTCCTTGGTAAACCACCAGGCGAGCGCCTTGCTGTTGCAGTCGTCGGTGGAAGGCGTCGATGCCTGGCGTTCGCAGCCGGCAGCGCCCGGCGGGCAGTTCATGCGGATATGAAAGTGTTCGTCATGGCCGTAAACCGGCCGCACCTTGCCAAGCAGGCTCCGGTCGCCGGTCCAGGTCTCGCACAGCTTCTTCTTGATTGCCGGATTGACGAAAACGCGCTGCACCTGCGGATAGCTGGCAGCCTGCATCACCAGACGGGCATGGGTGGGGCTCCAGCGGCGGCTGTCGACCGTGAGGAACTTGCTCTTGTCGAGCATCGAGGTGAACGGAATGTCTTCGCGCTGCGCCGGCGAAAGTGGCCGCTGCGGCTTCGGCGTGAACCAGATGTCGGCATCGAGCCCGATCTGGTGCGAGGCATGGCCGCTTGGCATCGGGCCGCCGCGCGGCATCGAGATGTCACCCACCAGAATGCCCGTACCCCAGCCGAGACCGGCCGCATCGCGTGAGAACTGTTCCAGCAGGGAGATCATCGCCGGATTGCCCCAGCGGCGATTGCGCGAAAGGCGCATCGCCTGCCAGGTCGGCCCGTCCGTCGGCAAGGCCACGGCGCCGGACTGGCAGCCCTTGGCATAAAAGCCCAACGGTTCGGCATCGCCTCGGTTGGGCAGTTTCACGGATCCGAACAGCTGTTTTGCAGTCTTTTCTTCCTGGGCGAACGTCGGTTCGGAAATCGCGCCGCAAAACAAAGCGGCAGCAGCCAGGCCCAGAATGGTCTTAGAAATCGGTCTCATGCACATCCGCCGCAAATCAAATCAGTCCTTCTTCTACCGTGGAATGCGATTTTGTTGAAATGGAGATCGCATCCGCTGCCGGATTTCGCGGATAAATCGCTTGTGACAGCGGCTGCCTGTCTTTTGCTGTTATTTGGCCTATGCTTCACTGCAACACGAATGACAAAGGGATGTTGCATGGGCTTGGCTTGGTGGAAGATGGGTTTTGTAACCGTGGCAGCCGTCGCGGTCATTGGCACATCCGTTGCGGCACAGGATGCAGGCACCAGATGGCGGCATGGGATCGCCGTCATCGGCGATCTTGCTCTGCCCCCAGATTTCAAGCAACTGCCCTATGTGGATCTCAACGCTCCGAAGGCAGGCGAACTGCGTCTGGCGGATGAGGGGACGTTCGACAACCTCAACCCGGCGATAGACCGCGGAGCTTCCGCAGCCGGTGTCGGTATGATTTACGACACGCTGATGAAACGGTCCGAGGACGAGGTCTTCAGCACCTATGGTCTCCTGGCCGAAGCGGTGTCTTATCCGGAGAACATGTCGACTGCTACGTTCAGGCTGCGCGCGGAAGCGAAATGGGCTGATGGTCAGCCGGTCACGCCGGAGGACGTCATCTTCAGCATGGCAAAGCTCAAGGAATTGAGTGCCATGTATTCCGGCTATTATCGCCATGTCGCAGGCGTCGAGAAGACCGGCGACCGCGAAGTGACCTTCCGGTTTGACCAGGAAAACAATCGCGAACTACCATCGATTGTCGGTGATTTTCCCATCCTCCCGAAACACTGGTGGGAAGGCAAGGATGCGGCGGGCAAGCAGCGCGACATTTCCCGCACGACTCTGGAGCCGACGATGGCGTCAGGGCCCTACAAGATCGCCTCGGTGCAGCCCGGATCCGCCATCCGCTTCGAACTGCGCGACGACTACTGGGCCAAAGACCTGCCCATCAACCTCGGCCAGAACAATTTCAGGACCGTCAGCTACACATACTTCTCCGATGCCGATGTCGAGTTCGAGGCATTCCGGGCCGGCACGATCGATTACCGGCAGGAAAACAGCTCCAGCCGGTGGGTCACCCGCTATGATTTCGATGCTGTGAAGGACGGGCGCATCAAAAAGGAAGCGCTCGCCAATCCATTCAGGGCAAGCGGCATCATGCAAGCGCTGGTGCCGAATGGCCGACGCGATATGTTCAAGGACGCGAGGGTCCGCGAGGCGCTGAATTACGCGCTTGATTTTGAAGATCTGAACAAGAACCTCGCCTTTGGCGGGCTCAAGCGTGTGGACAGTTTCTTCTGGGGAACCGAACTTGCTTCGTCCGGCCTGCCGCAGGGACGCGAGCTTGAGATCCTGAACGAAGTGAAGGACCAGGTTCCCCCATCGGTCTTCACCACCCCGTTTACAAATCCTGTCGGTGGCGACCCCAACAAGGTTCGTGACAATCTGCGCAAGGCAATCAGCCTGTTCAAAGAGGCGGGCTGGGAGTTGAAAGGCAACCGGATGGTCAATGCCAAGACCGGCCAGCCGATGAGTTTCGAAATCCTGCTCGGCAGTGCCTCGCTGGAGCGTACCGTCAATCCCTTTGTCGCAAGTCTGAAAAAGATCGGGGTAGAGGCACGGCTTCGCACCGTTGATTCCTCGCAGTATATCAATCGAACCCGCAGCTTCGATTATGACATGATCTGGAACGTATGGGGACAATCGATGAACCCCGGCAACGAACAGGCGGACTACTGGGGATCGGAGTCGGTCGATCGCAATGGATCGCGGAACTTTGCCGGCATCGCCGATCCGGCAGTCGATACCCTGATCAGGAAAATCGTCTTCGCGCCGAACCGTGACGACCAGGTGGCTGCGGTCAAGGCGATGGATCGCGTGTTGCTGGCAAAACGTTACGTGGTTCCGCTCTTCTACTCCGGCGAAGCCAAGGTCGCCTACTGGAACCGGATCACCCATCCGGCAAAGCTGCCGGAATATGGTATCGGCTTCCCCTCGACATGGTCGTCGACCGCGGCCAAGAAGTGATCATAGAAACTGACGGGCTTGCGTGGCTTCTGCGCACCTGTTCCAAATGACCCGATTGATTCGCACCTACGATGAGGATTGCCGTTTGACCCCTGCGCCGGATTTCGGTGATGCGAGAGCAGTCCCAGCAGACGTGCGAAGCGGACGTGCGTCCGGAGTTTCGTCCGATATGAGGCCACAGCCGAAAAGCAGGGTGCTCTGATGGGCGCCTATATTCTTCGTCGCCTGCTGCTGATGATCCCGACGCTGGTCGGCATCATGGCAATCTCCTTCCTTGTCGTGCAGTTCGCGCCCGGCGGGCCTGTCGAGCAGATCATTGCGCAGGTTCAGGGACAGGATAGCGGCGACCGCCTGTCCGGTGGTGGCGATATGATGGGCCAGGGCGGCGGTGGCGATGAATCGCGCTATCGCGGCGCTCAGGGGCTCGATCCGGAATTCATCAAGAAGCTCGAGCAGCAATTCGGTTTCGACAAGCCGCCGCTCACCCGCTTCCTCGACATGATGTGGAACTACGCGCGCTTCGATTTCGGCGAAAGCTTCTTCCGCAACACGTCCGTGATCGACCTGATCATCGACAAGCTTCCGGTATCGATCTCGCTCGGTTTCTGGATCCTGATCGTGTCCTATCTGATCTCGATCCCGCTCGGCATCCGCAAGGCGGTCAAGGACGGTTCGACCTTCGATGTCTGGACGTCGGGCATCGTCATCGTCGGCTATGCGGTTCCGGGCTTCCTGTTCGGCATCCTGTTGATCGTGATGTTCGCGGGCGGATCGTTCCTCGACTGGTTTCCCTTGCGCGGCCTCGTCTCTGATAATTTCGACCAGCTCACCTGGTGGCAGAAGATCATCGACTATTTCTGGCATCTGACGCTGCCGCTGATCGCGCTGTCTCTATCGGCCTTTGCCACGACGACGCTTCTGACCAAGAATTCCTTTATCGACGAGATCAAGAAACAGTATGTCACGACCGCGCGCGCCAAGGGTCTCAACGAGCGGCAGGTGCTCTATGGCCACGTCTTCCGCAACGCCATGCTGATCGTCATCGCCGGTTTCCCGAGCGCCTTTATCTCGGCCTTCTTCACTGGCTCGCTGCTCATTGAGAACATCTTCTCGCTGGATGGGCTTGGCCGCCTCGGCTACCTCTCCATCATCAACCGCGATTATCCGATCGTGTTCGGCACGCTCTACATCTTCTCGCTGATGGGCCTTGTCGTCAGCCTGATCTCCGACCTCGTCTATACCTGGATCGATCCGCGCATCGATTTCGAGCGGAGGGACGTGTGATGCAGACACCTGCCGTGACACCGTCCGAGACAATCCCCGTAAAGCGCCCGCTGATGTCGCCGACCAATCGACGACGGCTGGCCAATTTCCGTGCCAACAAGCGCGGCTTCTGGTCCTTCTGGATCTTCATGGTCCTGTTCGTTCTGGCGCTGTCCGCCGAGTTGATCGCCAATGACCGGCCGATCATTGCGTCCTACAAGGGCGAGATCCTCTATCCTGTGATGATCGATTATCCGGAAGAGAAATTCGGCGGCTTCCTCGCCACCACGGATTATCGCTCCGACTTCATCCAGCAGGAAATCGAGGCCAATGGCTGGATGATCTGGCCACCGATCCGCTATTCCTATCAGACGGTGAATTCGCAGATCCCGCACTCGGCACCGACAAAACCCTTCTGGCTGATGTCGGCAGATGAACGCTGCAAGGCCTATCCGCAAGGAGCGCAGGATCCCAATTGCAGCCTCGGCAACCTCAACTGGCTCGGTACCGATGACCAGGCGCGCGACGTGATGGCGCGGATGATTTACGGTTTCCGGCTCTCCGTCCTGTTCGGCCTGGCGCTCACCATCTGTTCGGCCGTCATCGGTGTCACCTCAGGTGCCATCCAGGGCTATTTCGGCGGCTGGGTCGATCTCCTGATGCAGCGCTTCATCGAAATCTGGTCGTCGATGCCGGTCCTTTATATCCTGCTGATCATCGCCGCCATCCTGCCGCCGGGCTTCTTCGTGCTGCTCGGCATCATGCTCCTCTTCTCCTGGGTGGGCTTTGTCGGCGTCGTGCGTGCGGAATTCCTGCGTGCCCGCAATTTCGAATACGTCCGGGCCGCCCGCGCGCTGGGCGTCGGAAATGCCACAATCATGTACCGGCACCTTCTGCCGAATGCGATGGTCGCAACCCTGACCTTCCTGCCCTTCATCCTGTCGGGCTCCATCGCGACATTGACCTCGCTCGATTTTCTGGGCTTGGGCATGCCTGCCGGCTCGCCGTCGCTGGGGGAAATGATCGCCCAGGGCAAGAACAACCTTCAGGCGCCATGGCTCGGCCTCACGGCCTTCTTCACGATGTCGATCATGATGTCGCTGCTGATCTTCATCGGCGAGGCGGTGCGCGATGCCTTCGATCCGAGAAAGACGTTTGGGTGAAACCATGACCGAACCGCTTCTTTCCGTTCGCGATCTCTCCGTCGCCTTTCACCAAGGCGGCGCAACGACGCTTGCCGTCGATAAGGTGTCGTTCGACATAAACCCCGGCGAGGTTCTGGCGCTTGTCGGCGAGTCCGGATCCGGCAAGTCGGTAACCGCCAATTCCATCCTCAAGCTCCTGTCATATCCGGCGGCAAGCCATCCTTCCGGCGAGATCCTGTTTGATGGCCGCGATCTCCTGCAGGCATCGGAACCCGACCTGCGCCGCGTGCGCGGCAACGACATCACGATGATCTTTCAAGAGCCGATGACCTCGCTCAATCCGCTCCACACGATCGAGAAGCAGATCGGCGAGATCCTCGATCTGCATCATGGCGTCTCCGGCCAGACGGCGCGGGATCGTACGCTGGAACTGTTGAACCAGGTCGGTATCCGCGATCCGGAAAAGCGCCTACAGGCCTATCCGCATGAGCTTTCGGGCGGCCAGCGCCAGCGCGTGATGATCGCCATGGCGCTTGCCAACCGGCCGAAACTGCTGATCGCCGACGAACCGACCACGGCCCTCGACGTCACGGTACAGGCACAGATCCTCGATCTGTTGCGCGCGCTGAAGGGCGAGCACGGCATGTCGATGCTGTTCATCACCCATGATCTCGGCATCGTGCGCAAATTCGCCGATCGCGTCTGCGTCATGACCAAGGGCAAGATCGTCGAGGCCGGCAGCGTCGAGGACGTCTTTACCAAGCCGCAGCACCCTTATACGCAGCACCTCCTGGCATCCGAACCGCGCGGCGAACCGCCGGTCGTCGATCCGGCAAGTCCTGTGGTTATGGAAGGCAAGGACATCCGTGTCTGGTTCCCGGTCAAGGCCGGTTTCATGCGCAGGGTGGTCGATCACGTCAAGGCGGTCGATGGTGTCGACCTGACGCTGCGCGCCGGGGAAACGCTAGGCGTCGTCGGCGAATCCGGTTCCGGCAAGACGACGCTGGGCCTGGCGCTCGCAAGGCTGATTTCGTCGGAAGGCCGCATCGTCTTCATCGGCAACGATATCGGAAAATACAGCTTCAAACAGATGCGACCGTTCCGCGACCGGTTGCAGGTCGTGTTTCAGGATCCGTTCGGTTCACTCAGCCCGCGCATGCCGGTCGGCGACATCATCGCCGAGGGTCTCAAGGTCCACGAGAGCCAGCTTTCGGCCGACGAGCGGGATGCTCGCGTCGTCTGGGCGCTCGGTGAAGTCGGGCTCGATCCGGCCACGCGCTGGCGCTACCCGCATGAATTCTCCGGTGGCCAGCGGCAGCGTATCGCGATTGCCCGCGCCATGGTGCTGAAGCCACGCTTCGTCATGCTCGACGAACCCACATCGGCGCTCGACATGACCGTGCAGGCGCAGGTCGTTGATCTCCTGCGAGACCTTCAGAAGAAGCACAACCTCGCCTATCTCTTCATCAGCCATGACCTGAAGGTGGTAAAGGCGCTTGCCAACCACGTCATCGTCATGCGGCTCGGCAAGGTGGTCGAAGAGGGCCCGGCCGATCAGATCTTCCGGGCACCCCGCGAGGATTATACCCGCGCCCTGATGGCCGCCGCCTTCAACCTGGAAGCCGTCGAAGCCGGCGCCATCAATCAGTAATCTCAAAATCCGGGAAGCCGTCATGTCCGATAAAGCTGCGGTCGTCATCGATCTCAAGTTCGAGCAGCGTGAAATGCACGCGGCACTTCAGGGCGCGTTCCCCGGGCGCACGGTGATGCATGCATCGGACAAGTCGGCGGATCTGTCCCAGGCGCGCTACGCGGTCATGTGGAAGCCGGATGTCGATCTCTTCCAACGCGCGCCGAACCTCGACGTGCTCTTCTCCGGCGGCGCCGGCGTCGATGGCATTCTCGCGACACCCGGACTGCCGGATCGTCCGATCGTCCGCTTCGTCGACCAGAGCCTGACGACACGCATGAGCGAGTGGGTTGTCCTGCAGGCGCTGAGCCATCTGCGCCAGATGCCGACCTATCTTGCCCAGCAGCGTCGCAGCGAGTGGCGCGAGTTGGCCCAGCCGGAGGCAAAGGACCTGACGGTCGGCGTCATGGGCCTCGGCAAGCTCGGTCTCGATTCCGTCGCCAAGCTCAAGATCATGGGCTTCAATGTCATCGGCTGGTCGCGCAGTGCCAAAGAAATCGAAGGCGTCGAGACCTTCGATGCCGCTGGCCTGGATACCTTTCTCGGTCGCACAGATATCCTCGTCGGCCTCCTGCCGCTGACGCCGGAGACCCGCGGCCTGTTCGACGCGCTGCTGTTTGCGAAACTTCGCCAGGGTGGCGCGCTCGGAAAACCTGTCTTCATCAACGCCGGCCGCGGCGGTAGCCAGGTCGAGGCCGATCTTGTGTCGGCGCTTGGAACTGGCGTGCTGGGGGGCGCCTCGCTGGATGTCTTCGAGCAGGAGCCCTTGTCGAAGGACAGCCTTTTCTGGGCCATGGACAACGTCATCGTAACGCCGCATGCGGCCTCCGCATCGGATGTCCGCGCGCTGTTCCACAATGCGGAAGCGCAGATGCAGCGGTTCGAAGCGGGTGAGCCATTGCAGCACGTGGTGGACCGCACCGCCGGCTACTAGGCCCCTGTTCCAACCAACGGGGCCGAAACGGAACCATTCGCACCAACCCGCGGTTTAGCTGGCATGGACCGGCTTGACGACGATGAGGCCGGCAATGGAGGAGCGATCATGAACACGCGTTTCGATGCCGACAAACCCTCAGCGACCTCTCCGAAGGGCGCCAATCCCAACCCGAACGGCGCGCCGGTGCAGGAAACCGCGACCGACGCTCGCCAGGGCTCTTATGGTAAGCCGATGCTGATCGTTCTGGTCTGCGGTCTCGTTCTAGCGGTCGTCGCCTGGAGCGGAGCCGAGTGGTGGGGCGAATCGACAGATGCCCCGGCAGAGCAGACTGCCACGCCGCCAGCCGGCAGCACGACGCCCGGCAATTCTTCAGGAGCCGCACCGAGCAACGCACCCGTCACGCAGCCGCAGGCACCGACCACCAATGATCGTCCTTCCGGAAATCCGTGATTGGCAGGTCTCGTTCGGCCGCTCTCTGGCGGCCGAATTGCGGTCTGGACTTGCCAAGTCATTTGCCGATAAGACTTTGCGCGGGATTGGCGCAGGGTTTGCAATTCTCGCGAGACGCCAATGTGGTGGAGCCGGCCGTCTGGCCGGGCAGGGGCAGGCATGACGAAGACTGATATCGCAACCAGGGTTTACAACCACACCTGGAAGCTGGACCCGATCATACGCAGTCTGATCGACACCGATTTCTACAAGCTGCTGATGTTGCAGATGATCTGGAAACTTTATCCGGACGTCAACGCGACGTTCTCTGTGATCAACCGCACCACCAGCGTCAAACTCGCCGAGGAAATCGACGAGGCCGCCCTGCGTGAGCAGCTCGACCACGCCCGCACCGTCGGTCTTTCCAAGAAGGAAATGATCTGGCTGGCCGGTAACACCTTCTACGGCAAGAAGCAGATCTTCGAGCCGGAATTCCTGATCTGGCTTTCGACGTTCAAGCTGCCGGAATACGAGCTCTCCAAGCATAATGGCCAATATGAGTTGACCTTCCACGGAAAGTGGATGGAGACGACGATGTGGGAAATCCCGGCATTGGCGATCGTCAACGAAATGCGATCCCGCTCGGCCATACGTTCGCTCGGCTACTTCACGCTCGATGTGCTCTATGCCCGCGCCAAGGCCAAGATGTGGGAGAAGGTGGAGCGCCTGCGCACGCTTCCGGGTCTTCGGATCTCGGATTTTGGCACCCGACGCCGCCACAGCTTCATGTGGCAGCGCTGGTGTGTGGAAGCCTTGAAGGAAGGCATCGGCGGCGCCTTCACCGGAACAAGCAACGTGCTTCTGGCGATGGATTCCGATCTGGAAGCTGTCGGCACCAATGCGCACGAACTTCCGATGGTCGCCGCAGCATTGGCCGAGACCGACGAGGACCTGCGCCAGGCACCCTATCAGGTGCTGAAAGACTGGAACCGGCTCTATCACAGCAACCTTCTGATCGTGCTTCCCGATGCATTCGGCACGGCCGCCTTCCTGCGCGACGCGCCGGACTGGGTTGCCGACTGGACCGGCTTCCGGCCGGACAGCGCGCCGCCGATCGAAGGCGGCGAGAAGATCATCGCCTGGTGGAACAAGATGGGCCGCGATCCGCGAGAAAAGCTTTTGATCTTCTCGGACGGTCTGGATGTCGAAGCAATCGTCGACACCTATCGCCACTTCGAGGGAAGGGTGCGCATGAGCTTCGGCTGGGGCACCAACCTCACCAACGACTTTGCGGGTTGCGCACCGCAGGAAATCGCCGGCCTCAAGCCGATCTCGGTCGTTTGCAAAGTGACCGAAGCGAATGGACGCCCCGCGGTCAAGCTGTCCGACAATCCCCAAAAGGCGACCGGCGAACCGTCGGAAGTCGAGCGGTATCTGAAATTCTTCGGCCAGGAAGACCGGGTCGACCAGAAGGTCATTGTCTGATCATATCCCTGAACGCATCAGGCCCGGCGAGGAAAGCTCGCCGGGCCTGATTTGCATTTCTAAGTCGAGATCGAGCTTACTGCTCGATCACCTGAACCACGGTGTTGGTTTCCGGATCGACGATGACGCGCTGGTTGTTGACGACCGTGTACGCGTATTTCGGATTGCTCGGCACAGGTGTCACGACGACTGTCTTCGGGATAGGCTTGCCGACGGCTATCGGCTGCTCGACCCTGTAGGCGGTGGTCGGCAGCGGCTGTTCCTGGACGTAGGTGACAACTTCGCGCGGCGGAGGGTCAATCGCCGTACCGGCAACTGCGCCGATAACGCCACCCACTGCAGCGCCGACCGGGCCGCCGACGATCGCGCCGGTGACTGCGCCGCCAGCAGCGCCTGTGACAGTACCCTGCTGCGCCACGGCCTGGCCGGTAAAGGCAGCTGCGAGGATGATGCAGGAAGCAAATGTGAGCTTCTTCATGGTGGTTCTCCTTTTTTACTCGTTCGGCCACAACAACGGCAGAAACAGCAAAGTCGTTCCGGAGCTGTTGTCACCTTTCGTGACCGGCTGTAACGGTGTGGGATAGTCACAGGCATTGGCGGATATGTGAGCAGGGCTTGCCTCTCTCGCGCTTCCGCCTATGTTTTCTTTTCACGCGCAGAGGAATTTGATGTGGAATACCGATTTCTGATTGTCGAAGACAGCTTGCTTGTAGCGATGGACATCGAGGATGCCGTCCATCGCAGCGGGCACGACGTCGTGGGCATTGCACCCGACATGACCGTCGCCTTGAACTACACCCGCGAGACCGATATCGCTTTCGTGGATGTCAGGCTGGCAGATGGCGAGACTGGTCCTGAAATCGCAAAAACGCTCGCCGAATTCGGCATCATCGTCATCATGATCACGGGCAATCCGGGTCTCGTCGCATCGGGAGTTTCCGGCGTTGTCGGCGTCATGGCAAAGCCTTTGACCGATCAGGCCTCCATGGATCTCATCCAGTTTGCGGTGGATCGCAAAAACGGACGCCAGGGAACGCCGCCGGCAAGGCTCCGCCTGTTCCACTAATTGGTCTGTCCATAGCCGCGCCAAGCGGTTATGACGTTGCGCAAAGCAATTGCGGGACGATTGATGCGGTATTTCATCACTGGCACGGCTGGGTTTATCGGATTTCATCTGGCGCGGCGCCTGCTTCAGGATGGCCACGAGGTTCTCGGCTTCGATGGGATGACGCCCTATTACAGCCTCAGGCTCAAGGAGGCGCGTGTCGCCGGCCTCGTGCAGTTTCCCATCTTCCGCCCCGTCGAGGCGATGCTGGAAGATCGCGAAACGCTGCAGGCAGCCACCCGCGAATTCAAGCCTGACGTCATCGTCCACCTCGCCGCGCAGGCGGGTGTCCGCTACAGTCTCGAAAACCCCAAAGCTTATCTCGATAGCAATCTGATCGGTTCCTGGAACGTGCTCGAAGCGGCACGCGAAGCCAATGTCGGCCACCTTCTGCTGGCCTCAACCTCCTCGGTCTACGGCGCCAATCCGGATGTGCCCTTCCGCGAAACCGACAAGGCCGATGAGCCGCTTACCTTCTATGCAGCCAGCAAGAAGGCGATGGAGGCGATGGCCCATAGCTACGCCCATCTCTACAAGATCCCGACCACAGCCTTCCGCTTCTTCACCGTTTATGGCCCTTGGGGCCGGCCGGACATGGCGCTGTTCAAATTCGTCAAGGCGATGATCGAGGATCAGGAAATCGAGATCTACGGTGAAGGCAAGATGAGCCGCGATTTCACCTATATCGACGACCTCGTCGACTCGATCGTGGATCTCGCGGCGATCATTCCGTCTGAGGCAAACCGCGTGGCCGGCATCGACACGCTCTCGCATCAGGGTCCGTTCCGCATCGTCAATATTGGTGGCGGTCAGCCCGCCGGCCTGATGGATTTTGTCGAGACGATCGAAAAGATCATGGGCAAGCCGGCCAAACGCAAAATGCTGCCGATGCAGCAGGGCGACGTCCCCCGCACGTTCGCAAGCCCCGACCTGTTGCTCGCGCTGACTGGCCGCAAGCCCGAGATCGGCCTCAACGAGGGCGTCGGCGCTTTCGTCGAATGGTATCTCGAACACCGCAGCCAGATCGACTAGCGCGCGGGGTCTTCAACGGGGAAGTCTGGAGATCGGGGTTGGGTAGTGATGGCGGACAGAGCGGGATTCGAACCCGCGATACGCTCTCACGTATACACACTTTCCAGGCGTGCGCCTTCAACCACTCGGCCACCTGTCCTTAAAACCGGTGCAAGCTTTAGGCGAAGCAGCGGTCGGCGCGATATATACCAATGAATTTCCAAGGATCAACCGGAATCTGGACGATTTGTGTCAGTTGGACAATTCTTCTGTTCCGCGTTGTCACGGATCGGGCTTGCAACTATTTCTGCTTGCTCAAGTGATCGAGTGTCATCAGGGGAGCCTGCGATGAGGACGGTAAGGTTTCTAATGCACGCTTTGAGCCTGGCGGCGCTCATCGCAGCCATTGTCGCGGGCACGATGGACTCGGTCCAGTCGGTGTCCTCTTCCTCGGTCGTCATGACGAGCCTCGGCAATGCCTGGCTGAATTTCGATCCTGAGGGTCTGACGATGGCGGAGATTTCCGCCAACTCCTATGTCGGCTCCGATATCTGGCGTCCCTATGTGGCGCCGGTTCTGGCGCAACCGGCCTTTGCGATCTTTCTCGGGCTGGCGCTGTTTTTCTGGATTGTCGGATACAGGAAACCCGCGCCTTACGGGCGTTTCTCTGCTAGATAAAGTGAGGGTCGTGCAGGGCGCGCCTCGGCCCGGAGGTTTGAAATGTTCCTGATCGATATGTTCAGCAAGAAAACCGTCATGCCGTCGGTCGAAAAGGCCTTGCCCGGCAGAGAGACGCCGGTCGCAACGTCGGGCCACCATTTCGTCAACGGCCGTGCGCTGAAGGACCCCTATCCGCCGGGTCTGGACGTGGCCTATTTCGGCATGGGCTGCTTCTGGGGCGCCGAGCGGCTGTTCTGGAAAGTCCCGGGCGTGCATGTCACCTCGGTGGGCTTCGCAGGCGGCTTGACCCCGAACCCGACCTATCACGAGACGACGACAGGGATGACCGGTCACGCGGAAATCGTGAAGGTCGTGTTCGATCCGGAGGTCGTCTCCTACAATCAGCTTTTGAAGCTCTTTTTCGAAGAGCATGACCCGACGCAAGGCATGCGGCAGGGCAACGATATCGGCACGACCTACCGGTCGGCACTCTATACCACGTCGCAAGAGCAGGCGGTTGCGGCGCAAGAAGCGGTTGCCGCTTTTCAGGCAGCGTTGAATGCCGCAGGGCGTGCCGTCACCATCACGACCGAGATCGCGCCGATCGGCGATTACTACTATGCCGAAGAGAGCCATCAACAGTATCTGGCGAAGAATCCGGGCGGCTATTGCGGGTTGCGTGGAACCGGCGTGAGTTGTCCCGTCGGTTAGTCCGGATGGCTGCCTAATATCGGGTCACGCCGCCGCGGATTTGAGCAGCGCCGAGGCGCATTTGGCGAAGCCGTGGGCAGCCTTTTGGCGGGCCTGTGGTTTTTTACCAAATGAAAAAAATCTCGTGAAATTTTCCAACGCCCATGCAAGAGTAATCGCCAGCCAAGCCTTCTAAGAGGGGGGCAGGTGACCGTTGGCGAGACCTTTGTGAGGCGCTACGGGAGGACCTAACATTAAAAAAACAGGGCTGGATGATGAAAAAAACACTTTTGAGCCTCATCGCCGTGGCTGCGCTGTCCTCGACAGCAATCGCCGCTGACGTCAAGCCGGCGCTCGTCTATGGCACCGGCGGCAAGTTCGACAAATCGTTCAACGAAGCAGCCTATGCAGGCGCCGAGAAGTTCAAGAAGGAAACCGGCACCGATTACCGCGACTTCGAGCCGAAGGACGACACGCAGGGCGAGCAGGCGATCCGCAACTT
Source organism: Neorhizobium sp. DAR64862/K0K3 (assembly GCF_050500185.1). NCBI lineage: Bacteria > Pseudomonadati > Pseudomonadota > Alphaproteobacteria > Hyphomicrobiales > Rhizobiaceae > Neorhizobium > Neorhizobium sp. DAR64862/K0K3. The sequence continues at coordinate 2,884,801 of NZ_CP191449.1, read as the reverse complement.
CGCAAGCCGCGGATATAACCCGGTCGTCGCCGTTTCGTTCGCCTGGACATCGGCGATGGAAAAGGTTGCTGCTGAATTCCCGGACACCAAGTTCGTCATCGTCGATTCCGTCGTTGACCTGAAGAACGTCCGTTCCGTCCTCTACAAGGAAGAGGAAGGCTCCTATCTCGTGGGCGTTCTCGCGGGCCTGGCATCCAAGACCGGCAAGGTTGGCTTCATCGGCGGCATGGATATTCCGCTGATCCGCAAGTTCGGTTGCGGCTATGCCCAGGGCGTCAAGGCGGCAAAGCCTGATGCGCAGGTATTCCAGAACATGACCGGCACGACCGGTGCTGCCTGGAACGACCCGGTTCGCGGTGGCGAGCTCACCAAGAACCAGATCGATCAGGGTGCCGATGTCGTTTACGCGGCAGCAGGTGCGACCGGTCTCGGCGTGCTTCAGACGGCGGCCGACAACAAGAAGTTCTCGATCGGCGTCGACAGCAACCAAAACCATCTGCATCCAGGCTCGGTTCTGACGTCGATGGTCAAGCGCGTCGATCTGGCTGTCTACGATGCCTACAAGGATCTGAAGGACGACAAGTTCACGGCTGGCATCCAGTCGCTTGGCGTCAAGGAAGATGGCGTTTCGGCTGCGATCGACGACAGCAACAAGTCGCTGATCACGCCTGAAATGCAGGCAGCCGTCGACAAGGCCAAGGCAGACATCATTGCCGGCACCGTCAAGGTTCACGACTATATGTCGGACAACGCCTGCCCGATGTAAGCAGGTAACCATCAAAGGGCGCATGGCGATCGATGTCGTCATGCGCCCTTTTTGCATATCAAGCGGAAGGGCGGATCATTGAGCTTCGAACCTGCGAAAGAGCCGGCGATCGAACTTGTCGGGATCGACAAGAAGTTTGGCGCGGTGCACGCGAACAAGAATATCAACCTCACGGTTGCCAAAGGCTCGATCCACGGCATTATCGGAGAAAACGGTGCCGGAAAGTCGACGCTGATGTCGATCCTTTACGGATTCTATCAGGCCGATGAGGGCGAGATTCGCATCTCCGGCAAGCCGGTGACGATCCGCGACAGCCAGGCCGCGATCTCGTCGGGCATCGGCATGGTGCACCAGCACTTCATGCTGGTCGAAAATTTCACGGTGCTCGAAAACGTCATGCTGGGCGCCGAGGGCGGCCAGTTGCTGCGCCGGGGCGTGGCCAGTGCCCGCAAGGAGCTGAAGCGTCTGGAGGACGATTACGGCCTCGACGTCGATCCTGATGCGGTGATCGAGGAATTGCCGGTCGGACGCCAGCAGCGTGTCGAGATCCTGAAGGCCCTCTATCGCGGCGCCGAAATCCTCATTCTCGACGAGCCGACCGGCGTGTTGACACCGCCCGAGGCGGACCACCTGTTCAAGGTCCTGCGCGTGCTGCGTGACCAGGGCAAGACGATCATTCTCATCACCCACAAGCTGCGCGAGATCATGGCGATCACCGATACGGTCTCCGTCATGCGCCGCGGCGAGATCGTGGCCACGCGCAAGACTGCTGAGACGACGGTGGAAGAACTTGCCGAACTGATGGTCGGTCGCCGCGTTTTGCTGCGTGTCGAAAAGGGCGAGGCCGATCCGGGCAAGGTTCTGCTGTCGGTCAAGAACCTCACCGTCAAGGACAGCCGCGGCGTGACCATGGTCGACGACGTGTCGTTCGAGGTCCGCGCCGGAGAGATCGTCGGCATTGCGGGTGTTGCCGGAAACGGCCAGTCGGAACTGCTGGAGGCCATCGCCGGCATCCGCAAGCCGTCCTCGGGGGAGATCATCGTCAACGGCCAGTCGATTGCCGGTTCAGATCCCGCCATGTTGCGCGCGCTTGGCCTCGCGCACATTCCCGAAGACCGCCATCATATGGGCTTGGTCCTCAAATTCGAGGAATATGAGAACTCCATCTTGGGCTATCATCGCGACCGCCGCTATGGCGGGGCGATGCTGGATCTCGATGCGATCCGCAAGCAGGCTGAGGAACAGATCGTCAAATACGACATCCGTCCGCCGAATGCGCGGTTGAAGACCGCCAATTTCTCCGGTGGCAACCAGCAGAAGATCGTCGTCGCCCGCGAGATCGAGCGCGATCCGGATGTGCTGATCATTGGCCAGCCCACCCGCGGCGTTGATATCGGCGCGATCGAGTTCATCCACAAGCGCATCATCGATACGCGCGATGCCGGCAAGGCCGTGCTTCTGGTCTCCGTCGAACTCGACGAGATCCGCTCCCTGTCGGACCGTATCCTCGTCATGTTTGCCGGCAAGGTCGTCGGTGAAAAGTCGGGCGAGGCGGGCGAGCAGACACTGGGCCTGATGATGGCCGGGATCGCAGCATGATCCGGCCTGGAATGATATTTTTGGAGTTTACGATGCCTGGGCTTCTCCCTGCAAACGACTGGAAGGGAGAGGGCGCATGAGCACCGCATCCGTGCCCCTGCCTGGCTGGATCAATTACGGCGTCATCCCGCTGATCAACCTCGCGCTCGCCTTCTTCTTTTCCGGCATCGTGGTGTGGGCGATCGGCGAAAACCCGTTCGAAGCGCTGCAGCTGCTTCTGGTCGGTGCGCTTGGCCGCGGCGAAGGCATCGGCTTCACCCTGTTTTACACCACGAGCTTCATCTTCACCGGCCTGTCGGTCGCAGTCGCCATCCATTCGGGCCTGTTCAACATCGGCTCGGAAGGCCAGGCCTATCTCGGTGGTCTCGGTGCTGCGCTGGTGGCGCTCTCGCTCGATGCCTATGTTCCTTGGTACGTGACGATGCCGTTTGCGGTGATCGGGGCAGCACTCTTCGGTGCCGCCTGCGCCGCCATCCCTGCCTGGCTTCAGGCAAAGCGCGGCAGCCACATCGTCATCACCACCATCATGTTCAATTTCATCGTGTCGTCGCTGATGAACTACGTGCTGGTGCACATGCTGATCGTGCCCGGCAAGATGGCGCCGGAAAGCCGCACGTTTTTGCCGGGCGGCCAGTTGCCCAAGCTCGATTGGCTGATCGCCATGTTTGGCGGCAAGCTCGGTGCGGCTCCGCTCAACTTCTCGTTCCTGATCGCACTCATCATGTGCTTCCTCGTCTGGGTCCTGATCTGGCGCACCAAGCTCGGCTATGAAATGCGCACGCTCGGTATCAGCCCCTCTGCCGCAAGCTATGCCGGTATCAGCTATTCGAAGATCGTCATGATCACGATGCTGATGTCCGGCGGCCTTGCCGGCATGATGGCGCTGAACCCGGTCATGGGCGCATCCGCCCGTCTGCAGATCGAATTTGTCGGTGGCGCAGGCTTCGTCGGCATCGCGGTATCCCTGATGGGACGCAACCACCCGGCCGGCATCGTTCTTTCGGCGCTGCTGTTCGGCATCCTCTATCAGGGCGGCGCCGAGCTTTCGTTCGATATGCCGGCGATCACCCGCGACATGATCGTCGTCATCCAGGGCATGGTCATCCTGTTTGCCGGAGCGCTCGAATATATGCTTCGACCGGCAATCGTGCGTGCCTACCAGCAATTTGCCCGATCACCGGCAGGGGGGAGATAGGCGCATGGATTATTTCGAAGTTTTCATCAGCATTCTCGGTTCTGCGATCCGCCTGTCGATCCCACTGCTGTTTACTGCACTCGCTGGCCTGTTTTCCGAGCGCGCCGGTATTTTCGACATCGGGCTTGAAGGCAAGATGCTGGTATCGGCGTTCGCCTCGGCCTGCGTCGCCTATTACACCGGCAATGCCTGGGCCGGACTTGGCGCGGGCATCGTCACGGCCATCCTGTTCTCCATGCTGCACGGCTTTGCCTCGATCACAAACCGGGGCAACCAGATCGTCTCCGGCGTGGCGCTGAACTTCATCGCGGCGGGCCTCACCATCGTGCTCGGCCAGGCCTGGTTCAGCCAGGGCGGACGCACGGGACAGGTTCCGGCATCCGGCCGCTTCTCAAGCATAACTCTACCAGGCGCAGACATGATGCGCGAAGTGCCGATCATCGGACCGCTCTATGCGAACGTGATCTCGGGCCATAATATCCTCACCTACATCGCCTTCCTGATGGTGCCGCTGTCGTGGTGGATCCTCTACCGCACGCGCTTCGGCCTTCGTCTCCGCGCGGTCGGCGAAAATCCCGGTGCGGTCGATACGGCCGGCATCTCGGTCAGCTGGCTGCGCTACCGGGCGTTGATCGTCACCGGCTTCCTCGCAGGCTTTGCCGGCACTTATCTGGCGATCGCGCAGTCGGCGGCCTTCATCAACAACATGTCGGCCGGCAAGGGTTACATCGCGCTTGCGGCACTCATCTTCGCCAAGTGGAAACCGGTGCCGGTCATGTTCGCCTGCCTGCTGTTCGGCTTCCTCGATGCCTTCGCGAATTTCATGCAGGGCAAGTCGCTTCCGCTGATCGGCGAGGTGCCGGTGCAGATTTTCCAGGCGCTGCCCTATATCCTCACCTGCGTGCTACTCGCCGGCTTTATCGGGATTGCCCGCCCGCCCAAGGCCGGCGGTGTCCCCTATACCAAGGAGCGCTGATCGCGATGTCCGAATTTTCGCCACACGACCTGTTCGAAGCTGCCCGCGATGCCATGTCGAAAGCGCATGCGCCCTACTCCAAGTTCCCGGTCGGTGCCGCCATCCTTGCCGATGACGGCAAGGTCTATCTCGGCGCCAATATCGAGAACCTGTCCTTCCCTCAAGGCTGGTGCGCCGAACCAACTGCAATCGGCGCCATGATCATGGGCGGTGGCAAGAAGGTGAAGTCGCTTGCGGTGATTGCCGAAAAGCTTCCGCTCTGCACGCCCTGCGGCGGCTGTCGCCAGAAGATCTCCGAATTCGCCTCGGCCGATACGCTCATCTATCTCTGCGATGACGCCGGCGTGCAGAAGACCGTGACGATGGCAGAACTTCTGCCCTACGCCTTTGAGACGGATACGATCGGATGAGAGACGTCATCGATCTGCTCGTCGATCGGCTGGACGGCCTCATTCCGCGCCATGCGATCGTGCTGGGCTCCGGCCTCGGAACGCTTGTGGAGGAAGTGCGCGATCAGGTCCGTATTCCCTATACGATGTTGGAGGGCTTCCCCGTCAGCGGCGTCACGGGCCATGCCGGCGAACTGGTTGCCGGTTACCTCGGCGAGGAGCCTGTGATCATGCTGTCCGGCCGGGCGCATTATTACGAGCACGGCGATGCCAAGGCGATGCGCTTCCCGATCGAAGTGATGCGCGGTCTGGGTGTCCAGACCATGATCCTCACCAATTCCGCAGGCTCGCTCCGGGAAGACATGCCACCCGGTTCGGTCATGCAGATCTCCGATCACATCAATTATTCCGGCATGAACCCGCTGATCGGCGAACGCGGCGATCAGCGCTTCGTCGGCATGACCTCGGCCTATGATGCGGGCCTGACGCTGGATATGCGCAATGCCGCGATACGAGCCGGCATTCCGCTGTTTTCCGGCGTCTACATGTGGTTCTCAGGCCCCAGCTTCGAAACGCCAGCGGAAATTCGCATGGCGCGAACGCTTGGCGCCGATGCCGTCGGCATGTCCACCGTGCCGGAAGTCATCCTCGCCCGCTATTTCGGTATGAAGGTCGCAGCAGCCTCCGTGATCACGAATTTCGGCGCCGGAATGACAGGCGCCGAACTCAGCCACGACGAAACCAAGGATATGGCACCGGTCGGTGGCCAGCGGCTGGCGGCCGTCCTCAAGGAAATGCTGGCCTGATTCCCGTTTCAGTGCAGCTGGATAGCTGTCCGTCGGCGACCGCACGCGTCCCGACGGCTTGCATATAATCCTTTCAACGATAAATATGTCCGCTCTTTAAGGGAGGCAGATCATGGAACTGCATAGTCCGCGCGAAGCAGCATCCTTTGCGCTCTCGCTACTTGACCTTACGAACCTGCGCGACGACTGCGACGATGCCGCAATCGAGAAACTGTGCGCGCGGTCGCAGACACCCTATGGGGCAGCGGCCGCAATCTGCATCTGGCCGCGCTTTGTCGCCTATGCGCGCGGTATCCTGGGGCACGGTCACAAGGTTCGCATTGCGACGGTGGTGAATTTTCCGGGCGGTGACCTGCCGGTCGCCTCCGTGGTCGAAGAGACCCGGCAGGCGGTGGAAGATGGCGCCGACGAGATCGATCTGGTCATTCCCTATCGCAAGCTGATGGCGGGCGATGAGCAGGCGGTGACCGACATGGTCGAGGCCGTGCGCGCAGCCTGCCCGCAATCCTGCCTCAAGGTCATTCTCGAGACCGGAGAACTGAAGGACGCATCGCTCGTGGGACGCGGCTCGGAACTGGCAATCGCTGCCGGTGCCGATTTCATCAAGACCTCCACCGGCAAGGTGTCCGTCAACGCGACACTGGAAGCGGCAGACAGCATGCTGCGTGCGATCCGCGCCTCCAAGAAGCGCATCGGCTTCAAGCCGGCCGGTGGCATCAGCACAATGGCGGATGCGGATCTCTACCTTCGCCTTGCCGAATCGACCATGGGTCCGAACTGGCTCATGCCATCGACATTCCGCTTCGGTGCCTCCAGCCTTCTCGACGATATCCTGGGCGTGTTGAGCGGCGCACCCGCATCCCGCGCTTCCACCGGCTACTAGGCGCTATGATCCCGCAGGAGATCATCCGTCGCAAACGTGATGGCGAGGTTCTGTCATCGGGTGACATAGCCGCTTTCATCGCGGCGATGACGGATGAGACGATCTCCGAAGGCCAGGTAGCAGCCTTCGCCATGGCCGTCTTTTTCAAGGGCATGTCACGCGACGAAACGATTGCGCTGACGCTGGCGATGCGCGATTCCGGTCGTGTTCTGCAATGGTCGGATGCCGGGCGGCCGGTGGCGGACAAGCATTCGACAGGCGGCGTCGGCGACAATGTCTCGCTGATGCTTGCGCCGCTTGCGGCTGCCTGCGGCCTTGCCGTTCCGATGATCTCCGGTCGCGGCCTTGGCCATACCGGCGGTACGCTCGACAAGCTCGAGGCCATACCCGGTTACGACGTGATGCCGGATGAAACGCGCCTGCGTGCCATCGTCAGGAATATCGGTTGCGCCATCGTCGGCCAGACACAGGAACTGGCACCGGCCGATCGCAGGCTCTACGCCATCCGCGATGTTACCGCGACGGTCGAGGCCGTGTCTCTCATCACCGCCTCTATCCTCTCGAAAAAGCTCGCAGCCGGTCTCGAAACTCTGGTCCTCGACGTGAAAGTCGGCAGCGGTGCCTTCATGCGGTCAAAGGACGAGGCCGAGGCTCTGGCCCGCTCGCTGGTCGATGTCGCCAATGGCGCAGGCCTGAAGACCGTGGCTCTGCTGACGGATATGAACCAGCCGCTTGCCGATGCAGCCGGCAATGCGCTGGAGATCAAAAACTGTCTCTCGGTCCTCAGGGGACAGAAAGCAGGGACGCGGCTGGAAAGCGTCGTGATCGCCGAAACTGCGGAAATGCTGGTTCTGAGCCATCTCGTTGCGACCATGCCAGAGGCGGAAGAGGTTGCTCGACGGGCGCTGGCATCCGGCGCCGCCCTGGAACGCTTTGCCCGCATGACCCATGCGCTCGGCGGTCCAGCAGATTTCTGCGATAGGCCGGATGTCTATCTTGCCGACGCACCGGTCATTCGCCCGGTGCTGGCCCCTGCCGATGGCTTCCTCGCCAGCTGCGAAACACGGGCACTCGGCATGGCGGTGGTGGAGCTTGGCGGTGGCAGGCGCCGTGCCGGAGACGCGATCGATCACCGTGTCGGTATCGATGCCATTCTCCCGCTTGGCACCAAGGTCTCAAAAGGGCAGCCGATCGCCATGGTCCATGCGGCAACGGAAGAGGGTGCAGCGCGAGCAGCAGCCGACGTCACGGCCTGCTTTTCGGTGTCTGATGAAGCGCCTGTCCTGCCGCCTGTCATCCTCGGCCGGGTCGAGTAATCGCTAAGGGATCAGCGTCAGGCTGCCATATTCGACCTGGAAGGATTTCAGTTTCTTCAGGAAGGTCATGCCGATCAGCGTGCTGGAAAGCGCCTCGTCGCGCAGCACGAAGGCATCGACCTGTCTGACGCGGACATTGCCGATCTCGATGCGATCGAGGATGATGCGCGCGCCGTCCGTCTTGCCGTTCGCCGTATTCATCTGATACCGGAAATCGAGACTGTTGACGCCGAAGCCCAGTTTTCGGGCCGTGCTTTCGTTGATGGTGACGGCCGACGCGCCGGTATCGACCAGCCCTTCGACCGTCTTTCCATTGATCCGGAACTGGCCGTTGAAATGGCCCCTGCCATCGGCCGAAAGCCGTACCCGGCCGGGGGAGACGGACGCTGGTTGGGCCTTGGCAGAGGTCGGTGTTTCCGCAGTGCCGCTGGCAGGCTCCGGCACACGATCGACAAGCGTCATCACCGCCGGGATCTGCGTTGCAAGCAGAGCTACGAGGCCTGCGAAAACAAGGGTGCGCAGAAGCATGGTCATCCTTTGCGAGTTCGCCGTGAAGGTAGCAAAGGACAATGAAAAAATGGCCCGCGAAAAGCTCCGCAGGCCATTGGCATGAAATCTAGGTAAGCAAAGTCTGAACTGCGTTACTTCGTGCCGTACATCCGGTCACCCGCGTCGCCGAGGCCGGGCATGATATAGCCCTTTTCATTGAGGTGGCTGTCGATCGAAGCCGTATAGATCTTCACGTCGGGATGCGCGTCCTGGAAATTCTTGAGACCTTCCGGGGCTGCAAGAAGGCAGAGGAAACGGATGTTCTTTGCCCCACGCTCCTTGAGCTTTTCGATCGCGGCGATCGCCGAATTGCCCGTCGCGAGCATCGGATCAACGACAATCAGCAATCGCTCATCGAGATTTTCAGGCGCCTTGAAATAGTATTCCACTGGCTGCAGCGTGTCATGGTCTCGGTAGAGGCCGATATGGGAGACACGTGCGGATGGCACCAGCTCGAGCATTCCTTCCAGAAGGCCGTTGCCGGCGCGCAGGATCGAAACGAACACGAGCTTCTTGCCTTCGACGACAGGCGCCTGCATCTGCGTCAGCGGCGTCTCGATCGTCTCCATGGTGAGGTCGAGATCCCGCGTCACTTCATAGCAGAGAAGCATGGAAATCTCGCGCAACAGCCGCCGAAAGCCGGCCGTCGAGGTTTCCTTCTTGCGCATGATGGTCAGCTTGTGCTGCACCAGCGGATGATCGATGACAGTCACGCCGTCCATGGTTTTACCTCTCTGTTATCAGTGTCTTCATCCGGGAAAATGGTCTCGCGCGCAAGTCGTCATTGTGCCGCGGTAGCGTCAAACCGGGCAAGCAGCGCGCCGCGGGTCGCCTCGTCCACAAAAGCCGCCTCGATCGCGACACGGGTCATGGCATCGATTTCGGCATCGCTAAAACCCATGACCTCCGCCGCAATGTCGTATTCCCGGGCAAGCGAAGTCTTGAAGAACGGCGGGTCATCGGAATTGATGCAGACCCGCACACCGGCAGCCTTCAGGGCTTTCAGGGGATGGCTCTCGAAATCCGGAAAGACCTGCAGCGCGATATTCGAACCGGGGCAGACTTCCAGCACGGTTCCGAGCTCGACCAGCCGCTCGACCAGAGCGGGATCTTCGATGGCGCGAACGCCGTGGCCTATCCGCGATGGACGCACGAGATCGAGCGCGTCGGACACGCTGAATGCCCCGGAGACTTCGCCGGCATGGATCGTCAGACCAAGACCCGCGTCGCGAGCAATATCGAATGCGCGCGCATAATCGGCAACGCGGCCCATACGCTCCTCGCCGGCCATGTTGAAACCCGTGATCAGCGGGTTCCGGCATCGGGCGGCGTATTCCGCGGCGGCAATCACGCTGTCAGGGCCGAAATGCCGCTCGCCGGTCACGATGATGCGGGTCTCGATCCCGGTCTTTTCCTTCGCGGCATGGATCCCGTCACAGATACCGGCGAGATAGGCGTCGGCACCGAGCCCGATGCGGTCACCATGATCAGGCGATACGATGATCTCGCTGTAGATCGTGTTGCAGGCGGCAAGCTCGCAGAGATAGGTCTCCGTCAGCAGCGCATAGTCGGCTTCCGTTCGGAACAGCGAGGCGATGGCGTCGTAGCTCAGGATGAACTCGGAAAAATCCTTCCAGGTATAGGTGTCACCGGAGAGGAGAGGGGCGATGTCCACGCCGTATTTCTGGGCTTGCGCCCGTGCCAGATGCGGGGGCGTGGCACCTTCGATGTGGCAGTGGATCTCGGCCTTCACAAAGTTCTTCGTCACAGAAAACTCCATCCGTGTCTTCCGGCGGGAATGCCGAGATGGGCAGCGACTGTCTCACCGATATCGGCGAAAGTCGGACGAAGCCCGATCGAGCGGGAGCGAATGCCGGGGCCGAACGCCATGATCGGCACCCGCTCGCGTGTGTGGTCGGTGCCGCGCCAGGTCGGATCGCAGCCGTGGTCGGCGGTGATGATCACCATATCGCCCGGCTGGAGGCGGCGATGCACTTCCGGAAGAGACCGGTCGAACTCTTCGAGAGCGGCCGCATAGCCCGCGACGTCGCGACGGTGTCCGTAGAGCATGTCGAAATCGACGAAGTTGGTGAAGACGAGATCGCCTTGCTCGGCTTGCGCCATCGTGTCGAGCGTCGCATCCATCAGGGCGTGGTTGCCGTTTGCCTTGATCACGCGGCTGATGCCCTGGTGCGCAAATATATCGGCGATCTTGCCGACGGCGTGGACGGTTCGGCCCGCCGAAACCAGCCGGTCGAGCAATGTCGGCTCCGGCGGCAGCACTGAATAGTCGCGCCGGTTGCCGGTTCGCTCGAACGTCTCCGGCGTCTCGCCAGTGAATGGTCGGGCAATCACCCTTCCGATATTCAAGGGATCGAGCAGCGTCCGCACGGTCTCGCAGAGCTGCAGCAACCGCTCCAACCCGAAATGGGTCTCGTGCGCGGCGATCTGGAAGACGCTGTCGCTGGACGTATAGCAGATGGGCTTGCCCGTCCGGACATGCTCTTCTCCGAGTTTTGCGATGATGTCTGTGCCCGAAGCATGGCAGTTGCCGAGAACGCCGGGAATCCCGGCTTCGCGGCAGATCGCCTCGACGAGTTCGGGCGAAAACGCATCGCCTTCGGTCGGGAAATAACCCCAGTCGAAGGTGACCGGCGTGCCGGCGATTTCCCAATGTCCCGACGGCGTGTCCTTGCCGAGCGACAGTTCGTTTGCCGCGCCGTGAAGGCCGAAGACGCGTTCGGGCCGCTGCATGCCGATCGGGTAGTCGCCGCTGGCAATCTTTGCGATTTCGAGAAGGCCGAGCGAGGACATGTTCGGAAGGCTGAGCGGTCCCTGCCTCAAGCCGGCTCGGTCCGCGGCACCGGCGGCACAGAATTCGGCAATATGGCCGAACGTGTTGGAGCCAAGGTCATTATACGCCTGCGCATCCTGGCCGCCGCCGACGCCGAAGGAATCGAGAACGAAGAGGAAGGCCCGTGCCATCTGTCACCCGGAAATTGAAATCGCCTGTGCGGACAAGTGACACAAATCACCTGCCCGGATGGCGATACATATAGTCGCGCGATCATGTTGGCAAAGGGGCAGCAGAGGACCGCGTCAGCAGCCGTTACAGTCGATACTGGTTCCGACGCGTTGACGGTAGTAGTACTGGCGGCTGAGCGTGATCGTCTGGAGCTGAGGCGGAAGCAGTCCCGGCATGATCATCAGCAACTTGTGCGTAACCGATAGCTCTGTACGCACCAGAAACGTGCTGGCTGTGCGCATGTCGCTCGGAACGTTGACGGTGCTGCCCACCGCGTACGGCTTGCCGTTAGACTGATCCCACGACCAGGCAACGGTCGGATTGCTGTTTGCGTCCAGCTGCACGCCGGTGATCTTCAGGCTCAGGTTCTGCGGCGCGTAGGGCGCAAAGATGCTGCCCGTCACATCCTTCATTGTGGCAAGCCACGTCGGGGTCACGCTCGCCTGCTGGGTCGTAATGTCGGCAATCGTGCTTGCGGAACTCGCGGTTCGCTTGGAGACACTGAGCGCAATCGTCAGCTCGAATGCCGTGATGTAGAGAAAGATCAGAAGCGGCACGATCAACGCGAACTCGACGGCGCCCGCGCCCTTCGTGTCAACGATCAATGCCCTGAAGCGGCAGAGCCATCCGGTCTGTGCAGCCCGCCTGGTTGTTGGGGTCGCCATCACGGATAGTCCTCGTTCTGGAATGCAGCCGTCTCGACGATCAGGAAGTAGTTGGGCCGTGTCCCGTTGGTTGGCCGGACATTGGTTATGTAGGGCCGCACCAGATCGGTGATGACCTCCCATTTGTAATAGGCCCTCAGCATATTGACGGTCTTTGGCCCGCCCGGCGAATAATTGTTGATGGAGGCTGTATCCAGTTCGCCGAAAGCGGTGTTTGCGGGCGTCCGGGGTACCGTCTTCGGGATCGCTGAGAAGGTCGTAAAGGTGCGAACGTCGAGCCAGAGCTTGTTCGGGGTCGCGATTTCCGATGCATCGCATTTGATCAGGATCGCAATCTCGCCGCAGAACGCGGTCCGGAATTTCGTCCGGTCCATATCGGTGCCGGGACGGCCGAGAGCGTAGGTGATGTTGCCTGTTCTGATCTTGCGGGCCATCGTGTCGACGGCATTGGCAACCAGTTGCTCGCCGGCGAAGGCAACAAAGGTTTCGATGATGGCAAAGACGATCACGAAATAGGGGATGGCCAGGAGCGCAAATTCGATCGCCGCGGCACCATCCGTGGACCGGCTGAACCGGCGCCATGGACGCCGAGAGTGCGTCGCCGGCACGCGCGACGCGCCAGCGCCGTCAGTGTGCCTATCGTTCTGATGCATTGCCGCCCCCGGTCCATTCGAGCCGCAATACTAGGAGGGGAATATTGATATTCCGTTGCCGAATGGGATTAGAGTTTAGGCACCTGTGTCCACGTAGAGCAGGTCGGGCGACGCAGCTGGGCTATTTTGTGTCTGGCGTCGTATCAGATCAAGGCCGTCAGGGCGTTGCACCAGCCGTATTCTTGAATTCCACATGCTGCTCGCAGTTGGGCGTGCAGGAGAGAACAGAGCGCTCGGTCTGACGGTACACGCGAACCGTATTGCCTTCGTCAATAGAGACGAGAATACGTTCGTCGGCAATTGCATTGCCGTCCTCATCGAGCAGGACGAGATTGGTCGTTCCAAACGCACGGCCCGTCAGGACGATGGTTGTCGGGTCGGCCACGGTCGCGTCGGCGACTTCCGCGTTGCCAACAATCACCTTGGCCACTGGCCTATCCAGTTTCAGTACCCGCGCGTGATTCATGAACACGCGCACAAGGCCGTCTTCCTGCGCCAATGCCGGGCCGCTGAGGCTTGTGGCAATGCCGCAAAGGCATGCGAAGGCAACGAGCATTTTGCGCACAACCATCGTGGTGGCCTTTGAATCGATGAACAGTCGTGTCTCGAAGATGGCGTGGAATGGTGAATGAAGCCTTAATTAAACATCTCGAGGCTGAGCTTTCCGAAACGTTAACCAATGATGACAGGAGCAAGAGCGGCATTTCCGTGCAAAAATGCGGCTGCAAATATCCCATATCCGCATGTTTATGATATTTTATTAGGTAAATATAATGTTCGGGGACGCAGTTTTCGATTTGAATGATGCTGTTGGTGGGTTGTTTACCCAATGTGCCGTATCAGGGGAGTTAACACTTTGGAAAGGTTCTTCGTTAAGTCGATAGCAATCGTCTGGGGTTAGTTTGGGTTATCCGAACAGCGGAAAACAGTTGTCGGTAAGTGCTGAACCGTAGGTGGGAATAGGAGATTCCATGTCCAAGATTTTTGCTCGTTTTATGAAGGATGAGTCTGGTGCGACCGCCATCGAGTATGGCCTCATCGCAGCTCTCATTTCCGTGGCCCTGATCGCCGGTGCGACCACGCTCGGCGGCGCTCTGAACAACCAGTTCAAGAACCTCGCTACCAAGCTGAACCAGCAGTAAGTTCTTAAGAACCGTGATGTCTATGTGTAGACCGCCCCACCAGGGGCGGTTTTACAGCTTTAGGCCTTGATACATAAGATCGAGGGACGCGGCGCCAAAAGGATGCTTGAAATGGTTGTCATTGTAACCTTGATCGTTCCATTCTGTCTTGCGCTCGCTGCCATCAGCGATCTTTTCACCATGAAGATCCCGAACAAGCTGTCTGCCGCTATCCTCGTTTCGTTTCTCGTCTTCGCACCGCTGGTCGGTCTTGGATGGGCGGACTATGGGATGAGTATTGCCGCAGCTTCCGCCGTGTTTGCTGTGTGCTTCATGCTGTTTGCGATGAACGTGATGGGTGGCGGCGATGCCAAGCTTCTGACGGCAACGGCAATCTGGTTCGGCTTTACGCCCGCCCTGATTTCGTTTCTGGTCACCGTCGCCTTCGTCGGCGGATTTATTACACTCATCTTCCTGCTGTTGAGAGCAAACGCCAATACAGCAATGGCAATGGGGATCCGCCTGCCGGCTTCGCTGGTGACAGAAAGCAAGATTCCCTATGGTATCGCGATCGCGATCGGCGGCTACTTGACCTTCCAGCAGTCGCCTGTCGTCAATCTTGTGCTTCTGGCCGCAAGCTAATCGACGCGCACGGCAGGGTAACATTGCGTTAACCCAAATCGTAAGCTTCCTATTAACCATAATTACACCATTCCGGCGCATGCTCTCGAGGATTGATTTGTATTCCTCCGAGGAAGCTCATGAAGCCCGCTCGTCTTATGATTCTCGCAGTCGCAGTTGTAGCGGCAGGTCTTGCCGGCCTGCTGGCGATGCGCCTTACTGGTCAGAAGGGCCCGGACCTCGTCGAGACGGTCATCCAGCGGGAGCCGACGACGAAAGTTCTCGTTTCGGCTGAGAACATTCCCGTCGGCAGCCGGCTCAATGACAAGTCGGTCCAGTGGGTAGAGTGGCCGAACGGCAGCGTCGTCGAAGGCTTTATCACGAGCGACGCCCGGCCGGATGCCATCGCCGATGTCGCCGGCTCCGTCGTGCGCCTGCCGATCTTCAAGGGCGAGCCGATCCGCGCCGAGAAGATTGCAGACTCCTCCAGCCGCATCATGTCCTCGCTGCTTCCGTCCGGAAAGCGCGCTGTCGCGACCGAAATTTCCGTCGCCACCGGGGCTGGCGGCTTCGTGCTCCCCAATGACCGCGTCGACGTGATCATGGTGCGCGAGAACAAGGACAGCGGCAATTTCATCACCGAAAACGTCCTCAACAACGTCCGGGTGCTCGCGATCGACCAGCAGATCCAGGAGGCGCCGGATGGCAGCAAGTCGGTGGTCGGAACGACCGCCACGCTGGAACTGACCCCCGATCAGGCAAAGATCATCACGGTGGCGCAGCAGATGGCAGAGCGCCTGACGCTTGCTCTCCGTTCGGTCGCGGATGCCCAGGAAGCCGATACGGTTGCAGCAGATTATCTGCTGCATGGCGGCGGCAAGGCAGAGGTCCAGGTCATCAAATCAGGGGCGATCGTCAAAAGTTCTGCCTCACAGCAGACGAAGTGAACGGGGCGGGCACATGAGCAAGCTAAGAGCCAGAATTCGTAGGTCCTCGGTCGCCGGGATAGCCCTCTGCCTGTCGGTATCGGGCTTTCCAGGCGGATACGCGCCGGTCGGTCTGTCGGTCCGCGATGCGGTCGCCGCTTCCGATGCCAGCCTTATCCGCATCACTGAAGGTGGCCCGGGCGTCAAGCGTCGTGTCCAACTCGGTTTGAACAAGGCGCTGGTTGTCGATCTCCCGGCCGATGCGCACGACATCCTGGTCGCAGATCCTTCGCTTGCCGATGCGGTCACGCGAACCTCGCGCCGCATCTACCTGTTCGGGAAGACTGTCGGCCAGACCAATATCTTCGTGTTCGGCCCGAACGGCGAGGAGATCGTCAGTCTCGACGTCGAGATCGAACGCGACATCTCCGGTCTGCAGCAGAACCTTCGCCGGTTCCTGCCGGAATCCGACATCAAGGTCGAGATCATCTCCGACAACATCGTGCTGTCGGGCACGGTGCGCACGCCGCAGGATTCGTCGCAGGCGGAAAAGCTCGCGCGCGCCTTCCTCAAGGGCGGTGAAGCAACCACCCGCAACATCACCGCACAGGGCAATAACGGCGATGCGGATATCTTCGCCGAAAACCGCCAGCAGTCGCAGATCGTCAACCTGCTGACGATCGAGGGAGAAGACCAGGTCACGCTCAAAGTCACCGTCGCCGAAGTCAGCCGTCAGGTTCTGAAACAGCTCGGTTTCAACGGCTCGATCAGCGGCAACAAGGGGGCGATCAACTTCGCCAATCCAACCAACCTCGGCAATGCGGTCAACACCTTCGGTTCGGGCGGCCTCGCGGGGTCCATCGGTGCCGCAAGCATTTCGACCTACATGAATGCAATGGAACAAGCCGGCGTCATGCGGACGCTTGCTGAACCAAGCCTGACTGCAATTTCGGGCCAGCAGGCCAAATTTTACGTTGGAGGCGAGTACCGTCTTCCGGCGGACCAGGAGGTCAGCAAAGAGGATGGAGGGACGACCGTATCGCGAACAGTTCAGTCAGTGGACTATGGCATCGAACTGAATTTCAAGCCGGTCGTTTTGTCACCTGGCCGTATCAGTCTGAATATCGAAACCAACGTTTCGGAACCAACCTACGAGGGTTCCGCAACGACGGGCAACGACTTGGACCTGCGTGTTCCCGGCAACACCTACATGTCGATCCGCAAGCGCGAAGCGTCGACGACGGTCGAGCTTCCCTCCGGCGGCTCGATCGTCATTGCAGGTCTTGTCCAGGATAACGTCCGCCAGGCGATGTCGGGCTTCCCGGGCATCTCCAAGGTTCCGGTGTTCGGTACGCTGTTCCGCAGCAAGGACTTCATCCGCAACGAGACCGAACTCGTCATCATCGCGACGCCCTATCTCGTGAGGCCCGTGGCCCGCAACGAGATCGCCCGCCCGGATGACAACTTCAATCCTGAGAACGACGCGGCTTCCTTCTTCCTGAACCGCGTCAACAAGATCTACGGCCGCAATGAGCCGGCCAAAAGCGGTGGCAGCCAGTATCATGGCTCCGTCGGCTTCATCTACAAGTAAGCGGGGATCGATCATGACCATCACATCGACATCGGCCTCCGCTGCAAAGCGTCGCCAAATCAGGTCTGCCCTGGGCATTGCGGCACTTGCCGCGCTTTTGTCCTCCTGCGGCAACAACATGACGACCGGCTCGGTTCCAGACGACTACCGCACCCGCCATCCGATCGTTCTGGCGGAGGGTGAATCGTCGCTGGATATTCCGATTGGATCGGGCGACGTTCGCCTGACGATCGGACTGCGCGACACGGTGAAGGGTTTCGCACAGCGGTTCGTATCCTCGCCTGCCGGCGTCATCCAGGTCCAGGTTCCGCAGGGCTCATACAATGCCGGTGCTGCATCGCATCTGGCTGGCGACGTTCGCCGCACCCTAATCGCCAACGGCATCAAGCCACAGCGCATCCTGATGACGAGCTATGGAGCCTCGCCGACCGGCGATGCGGCCCCGATCCGGCTTTCCTTCGTCACGACAAAGGCGATGACCGGCCAGTGCGGCAAATGGCCGGCAGACCTGTCGAACGATACCTACAACAACAGCAACTGGTACAATTTCGGTTGCGCCTCGCAAAACAATCTGGCCGCCCAGATCGCCAGCCCGTCGGACCTGATTGCTCCACGCGGAATGACGCCGATCGATGCCACGCAGCGCGCCGGTGTGATCCGCAGTTACCGCGGCGAGACGACAAGCAGCGACAGTGGCAGCGGCACGACGATCAACATCAACGGCAACTGACGGCGGCCTTGAACCGGAGAGAACCATGAGCGCGATCAACTACGAAATTCGCGGTTCCGGCCAGGAGGACATCTCGGGCGCCGAGCCGGAGCGGAACGGCGACATGGAGGCCCTGCGGCCTCTTCCACGCATTTCCATCCACGCCTTTTGCGAAAGCGACACCATGCAGCGGATGATGGACCGCATGGGCCGCGACCGGCGCATGGCAAAAGTCAATTTGCGTGTCACAAGCGGCAGCGTTGCTGCAGCCGCCAACATGTTTGCGTCGTCACCAACCCCGAATCTGGTCATTCTCGAGACCGATGCGGAGCCAAGAAACCTGCTGCACGAGCTGACACCGCTTGCGGAAGTCTGCGACCCGACGACCCGTGTGATCGTCATCGGGCGCTATAACGATATCCCGCTTTATCGCGAACTGATCCGCAACGGCATATCGGAATATCTTGTCGGTCCTGTCGAGATGGCGGACATGCTGGCATCGATTTCGGCCATTTTCGTCGATCCGGAAGCCGAACCTCTGGGCCGTTCGATCGCCTTTGTCGGCGCCAAGGGTGGCGTCGGTGCATCGACCATTGCGCATAACTGCGCATTCGGCATTTCCAGCCTGTTCTCCACCGAAACCATTCTTGCCGATCTCGACCTGCCGTTCGGGACCGCCAATATCGATTTCGATCAGGATCCGGCCCAGGGTATTGCCGAAGCGGTGTTTGCACCCGAGCGCCTCGACGAAGTTTTTCTCGATCGCCTGCTGACCAAATGCTCCGAACACCTCTCGCTTCTGGCCGCCCCCTCGCTGCTCGACCGGGCCTATGATTTCGACAGCATGGCTTTCCAGCCGATCATCGAGGTCCTGCAGCGCTCGGCGCCCGTGGCTGTTCTCGATATCCCGCATGGCTGGTCGGAATGGACCCGTTCGGTTCTCGCGTCGGTGGACGAGGTGGTCATCTGCGCCGCTCCCGACCTTGCCAACCTGCGCAACACCAAGAACATGATCGATGCGCTGAAGAAGCTGCGTCCCAACGACCGCGCTCCGCATCTCATCCTCAACCAGGTCGGCATGCCGAAGCGCCCGGAGATTGCGCCTGCCGATTTCGTCGAGCCGCTTGAAATCGAACCGATCGCCATCCTGCCTTTCGATGCGCAGTTGTTCGGCAATGCCGCAAACAGCGGTCGGATGATCTCGGAGATCGACGCAAAATCTCCGATGGCCGAAACCTTCTCGCAGATCGCTCACATCGTCACCGGTCGGGTGGCCATGAAGAAGGCGAAAAAGGGCGGTCTCGGCAAGGTCATGCAGATTCTCGGCCGCAAATAGTCAGACGTTTAGGGACTGGATCAAATCATGTTTGGAAAGCGCGGAAACGAAGGTTCTGGGAAGAGCGTCGGCTTGATGCCGCCCGTCTCTGCGCCGCCTGCCATGACGCCGCAATCGGCCATGAAATCCACAGCACCGGAGATTCTGGCCGAGCCCGTGCGCGATACAGGCGGAGTACGCCAAGCCGTCGCACCGCCACCGCTTGCGCCACCGGCCGCCGGCCGTCGTCGCCAGGCCCGCACCGAACAGTATTACGATACCAAGAGCCAGGTTTTCTCAGCACTTATCGATACGATCGATCTGTCGCAACTTGCCAAGCTCGATGCCGAGAGCGCGCGCGAGGAAATCCGCGACATCGTCAACGACATCATCACGATCAAGAATTTCGCGATGTCGATTTCCGAGCAGGAGGAACTGCTCGAGGACATCTGCAACGACGTGCTGGGCTATGGTCCGCTGGAGCCGCTTCTGGCCCGCGACGACATCGCCGATATCATGGTCAACGGCGCCGGCCAGACCTTTATCGAAGTCGGCGGCAAGACGATCGAGTCGGAGATCCGCTTCCGCGACAACGCGCAGCTCCTGTCGATCTGCCAGCGCATCGTCAGCCAGGTCGGCCGCCGCGTCGACGAAAGCTCGCCGATCTGCGACGCCCGTCTGCCGGACGGTTCGCGCGTCAACGTCATCGCGCCGCCACTGGCGCTCGATGGCCCTGCGCTCACCATCCGCAAGTTCAAGAAGGACAAGCTGACGCTCGATCAGCTGGTCAAGTTCGGAGCGATTACGCCTGAAGGTGCAACTGTTCTGCAGATCATCGGCCGCGTCCGCTGCAATGTCGTCATTTCCGGCGGTACCGGCTCTGGCAAGACCACGCTTTTGAACTGCCTGACGAGCTATATCGACAAGGACGAGCGCGTCATCACCTGCGAGGATACGGCCGAACTGCAATTGCAGCAGCCGCATGTCGTGCGTCTTGAAACCCGGCCGCCGAACATCGAAGGTGAGGGCGAGATCACCATGCGCGACCTCGTCAAGAACTGCCTGCGTATGCGCCCGGAACGCATCATCGTCGGCGAAGTGCGCGGACCTGAAGTCTTCGACCTGTTGCAGGCAATGAACACGGGCCACGACGGCTCGATGGGAACGATCCACTCCAACACGCCGCGCGAATGCCTGAGCCGTATGGAATCGATGATCGCCATGGGCGGCTTCACCCTGCCGGCAAAGACGGTTCGCGAGATCATCACGGGATCGGTCGACATCATCATCCAGGCGGCACGTCTGCGCGACGGTTCCCGCCGCATCACCCAGATCACCGAGGTGATCGGCATGGAAGGCGACGTGATCGTCACCCAGGACCTGATGCGCTACGAAATCGAAGGCGAGGATGCCAATGGTCGCCTGATCGGACGCCACGCATCGACCGGTATTGCCAAGCCGCATTTCTGGGATCGCGCACGCTACTTCGGCGAGGAGCGCCGTCTGGCGGCAGCTCTCGACGCGATGGAAATGGTAAAATCTTGAGAGCGGATCAGAGATAGGTTTCGCGGGAGCGACGGATGTTCGGACTGGATATGACCGTTGTGTTGATCATCGCTCTGGCGGCCGTGGCCGCCGGTGCGGTCTGCTATGCGCTGCTGTTTTCCCGCATCGAGGTCGAGAAAAAGACCGATGCGCGGTTGAGCCAGGTCAAGAGTGCGGAAACCGACCTGACCCGCATGAAGGCATCGCGGGATCGGGTCCAGGAGCTTTCCAAGCGCCGCAAGTCGGTCCAGGACAGCCTCAAGGACCTCGAAAAGCAGCAGCAGGAAAAAAACAAGAAAATGGGCGACCGCAGCCTGAAGGCGCGGCTGCCGCAGACCGGTCTGGCTCTCACCGTCCCACGCTTCTACGTCTACAGCGCCGTGTTCGGACTTTTCGTCTTTCTGGTGACGTTGATCGCCGGCTTGCCGCTGCTTGGCGCCACCGGTGCCGCGTTTGCGGCGAGCCTTGGGTTTCCGCGCTGGGTCGTCGGTTTCCTGATCAAACGCCGTCAGGCCAAGTTCCTGGACGAGTTCGCCAATTCGCTGGATGTCATGGTTCGCTCGATCAAGTCGGGACTGCCGCTCAATGATGCCATCCGGCTGATCGCGTCGGATGGTCAGGAGCCGGTCAAGACCGAGTTCCGGCGCGTGGTGGACTCCCAGCAGATCGGCCTCAGCATCCCCGAAGCCTGCGCACGCATGCTGCAGACGATGCCGCTTTCGGAAGTCAACTTTTTCGCCATCGTCATCGCCATCCAGAGCCAGGCTGGCGGCAATCTTTCCGAGGCGATCGGCAATCTTTCGCGCGTCCTGCGCGAGCGCAAGAAGATGAAGGCCAAGGTGAAGGCGCTGTCGATGGAAGCCAAGGCTTCCGCGTGGATCATCGGCTCATTGCCCTTCGTCGTGTCGACGCTCGTCTATCTGACCTCGCCGGACTACATATCGATCCTTTTTACAGACCCACGCGGCCATATCATCATGCTCTTCTCCGCAGTCTGGATGGGCATCGGAATTTTCGTGATGCGCAACATGATCAACTTCGAGATCTGAGGAGAACCGCACGTGAAGGATCTCGCCGCCACTTTGACCGATCCGGCCATGTTGTTTGCGCTTCTGGTCGCCGTCGCAGTGTTTGCGACCTGCTACACGCTGGCGATCCCCTTCATGGAAAAGGGAACGCTCGACAAGCGCATGAAAGCAGTCTCGACCGAGCGTGATGCGATCCGTGCCCGCGAGCGCGCAAGAATGAACGATCTGTCGAAGGCATCGCTGCGCACCCAGAACAACCGCTCTGCAAGTCACATCGTCGACCGGTTCAATCTGCGCGAAGCGCTTGTCGATGCCAATACGGTGAACAAGCTGCGCGCCGCAGGTCTGCGCACCCAGAACGCCCTCAACTTGTTCCTGGCGGCGCGTTTCATCCTGCCGTTCTGCTTCCTCGCAGCAGCCGCGGTGTGGATCTTCGTGCTTGGCAATCTGGAATCCAAACCGATTGCCATCCGCATGCTGGCGGCCATCGGGTTCGGCTATCTGGGCTTCTACGCTCCCAACATCTATATTTCCAACCGTATGAAAAAGCGGCAGCATTCGATCAAGAGAGCCTGGCCCGATTCGCTCGACCTGATGCTGATCTGCGTCGAGTCAGGGATCTCGATCGAAGCCTCCATGCGCCGGGCGGCCGAGGAGATCGGCACCCAATCGCCTGAACTGGCGGAAGAACTGGTGTTGACCACGGCGGAGCTGTCCTTCCTCCAGGATCGGCGCACGGCTCTCGAAAACCTCGGCATCCGCACTCAGCTTGATATTGTGAAGGCCGTGGCGCAGGCGCTGATCCAAGCCGAACGCTATGGTACGCCCATCGCGCAGGCTTTGCGCGTTCTGGCTCAGGAAGGCCGTGACGAGCGCATGAATGACGCAGAAAAGAAGGCCGCGGCACTTCCGCCAAAGCTGACGGTCCCGATGATCCTGTTCTTCCTGCCCGTCCTCATCGCCGTCATCCTCGGCCCGGCCGGCATCCAGGTCTCAGACCGGTTCTGACCGGCAGCCTGAGAACCGCCCGCATTGGCTCAAAAGCAAAAACCGCCAATCCGATGGAAATGGCGGTTCTGTTTCGCTGCAATTGTCGAAGCCGACTGGATCAGTTGACCGCCGTCGTGCCCTTGTCGCTGTCAGCGAGTTTGCGCCAGGAGTTCTGCTGGGAGAGCATGGAGCGCAGATAGGTCACGTTGGCATCGGCCTGCTGCTGGGAAAGTTCCCGGCGGGCAATGCCCTCTGCCTCTGCGAAGCGTCCCTGCAGACCGACGACGAGCGCCAGGTTCTGGCGCACGCGGCTGTCGGCGCCCGGCTGTTGCGAGGCGTTCTTCATGTAGCTTTCGGCAGTCTTCAGATCGCCGGAGAGAACATAGGACATGCCGAGGTTGGACATGACCGTCGGCTCGTTCGGCCGTGTGTTCAGGGCCTGGCGATATTTCGCGCGAGCTTCCTGCGAGCGGCCGAGCTGATCGAGAACGGCACCTTCCGCCGAATAGAGGCGCCAGTCGGGATGGTCAGGAGTCTGCGCGCGGTTGATCGTGGTGAGTGCCTGTTCGAGCTGGCCAGCGCCTGCCTGTGCCTTGCCATAGGCGGAAAGGACATCGCGATCTGCAGGATGCGCAATCGCCACCTGCTGCATTACGGCGAGTGCCTGGGTGTTCTTGCCGGTCATGCCGAGAACGTTGGCGTAGCGCAGGCCGATATCCTTGTTGCTCGGGTTCTTGACATAAGCAGCGCCGATGGAGCGTTCCGCTTCAGCGAGTTCGCTTGCGTTCATGCCATCCAGCGGCGCAGCGGAGATCCTCTGGGGAATTGAGCCCGTCGTCAGCGTATCGCGCTTGCTCGTGGTACACCCCGTCACAGACAGTGCCAGAAGAACGATCGCGGTTGCCTGCGCAAGCGGCGCGAGCGCGAACAGCCGGGACGAGCGAGACGGGGTGGCGACAGATGCAGTCATCGATGGCGATCTCGTTGGGGGCGTCGTTCAATCGTCGTCCGCTCTTGCAGCCGATTGTCGTCGGCGCTTTGCGAACACATTTGAAAGAAAGGAATAAACTGTTAACCCTAACGATCCGTTAAAATGAACGTTTCCAGATCCTTGCGAAGGCTGCCATGACCCCATACCAGCATACCGTCCGTCCAGCACTGTTCAGCTCTATGGGTGTTGCGACCCGGCCCGTCCATGCCGTCACGCCCGCGGATCTGGAGAACGGTCGTCTCGACGCGGCGGTCACCGACTGGGCGAGGGCTGCAGGCTTCAAGGCCGAAGCCGGCGCATTCACCTTGCTGCCGGGCAAGGACGGCGGCGTTGCCGGCGCGCTGTTCGGACTGGGCAAGAACCCGTCGGAGCAACCGTTCGTCGCGGGAAAGCTGTCAAAGCTGCTTCCGCCAGGTGATTGGCATCTGGAAGGCGAGGGCGTATCGCCCGAGCAGTTCGCGCTCGGATTTGGTCTCGGCAGCTATTGCTTCAGCCGTTACAAGACTGAAAAGTCGAAGGATGTCCGCCTCGCCATTGGAGCTTCTGCGGATGCGGCAGATCTCGAGCGCCAGCTTGCCGGTGTGTTCCTCGCCCGCGATCTCGTCAACATCCCGACCAACGAGATGGGGCCGGACGAACTGGACGCAGCCTTCCGGGCGCTCGGCGCGCAGTACGGCGCAACCGTCACCACGATCGTCGGTGATGACCTGCTGACACAGAACTTCCCGCTCATCCACACGGTCGGTCGCGCCAGCGCCTCGCAGCCGCGTCTCCTCGAGATGCGCTGGGGCAAAAAGGGCGATCCGCGGGTCACGCTGGTCGGCAAGGGCGTGTGCTTCGATACCGGCGGTCTCGACATCAAGGGCGCCGCCAACATGGCGCTGATGAAGAAGGACATGGGCGGTGCCGCCAATGTCATGGGTCTTGCGTTGATGATCATGGATGCAGGCCTGGCGATCGATCTTCAGGTTCTGGTGCCCGCGGTTGAAAACTCGATCTCATCCAACGCCTTCCGTCCCGGCGACATCTACAAGAGCCGCAAGGGCATCACCGTCCAGATCGACAATACCGATGCGGAAGGCCGGCTCGTGCTGGCCGACGCGCTCGCCTATGCGGACGAGACCCCGCCGGACCTGCTGATCGACATGGCGACGCTGACGGGTGCCGCACGCGTCGCGCTCGGCACAGAACTCGCCCCCTATTTCACCGACGACGAGGCGCTCTCAGCCAAACTTACGGCAGCAGCAGGCTCGCAGGCGGATCCGATGTGGCGACTGCCTTTGTGGATGGGCTACGACAAGGACATCCGGTCTCGCGCCGCCGACATCACGAACGCGCCTTCCGGTGGCATGGCCGGTGCGATTACCGCGGCGCTGTTTCTCAAACGCTTCGTCACGGCCGCAAAGAGCTGGGTGCATTTTGATATCTATGCCTGGGTTGCAGCGGACAAGCCGCATGCTTCCGTCGGCGGCGAAGCATTCGCGATCCGGGCGCTCTACAAGGTCATCAAGGATATGGCGGCGAGGTAAGAGCGCGGGGCATCAAACGAAGCGGTAAGATCTCGCACCTAAGATGGACGCGACACGCAATCTTGGAGGCGGGATGGCCGCAGACTTAACCGCAACGCAGGCACTCGGCCTCTGGCATCGCGTTTCGCTGGAACAGGTGAAGCGCGACGAGCGGGATCTTACCCTGCGCCAGTTGTCGATCCTCTTGCATATCTATCTCGTGCCGCCGCCCCACACGGTACGTGGCTTGGCCGCCACCCTCGACGTCACCAAGCCGGTGATCACCCGCGCACTCGATACGATGGGTGCGCTCGGTCTGGTCGATCGGGTGAGGGACGAGCGCGATCGCCGTAATGTCGTGATAAAGCGGACCGTGGCCGGCGCCCTCTACCTCGAAAATCTCGGCGACCTCATCATCCGTGAAAGCCGCCGCACGGCTGCCGCATAGTGCGACGAACCTGCTGATAACTCCGATCTGACCCTGGAAACACAAAGATGACCGATCTCGACAGACGCCTCCATGCCTTCCGTGCCGACCTTGCCGATGCGGCGCTCGAAGGTCGCGTCGATGCCCCCCGCTTCGTGCAGGGCGTCGCAGCCCAAATCGCCGTCCCCGTTGCCCCGCTTCGACCTTCACCGGATCTGGAAAGCGGGATCGATACGCAACTTCTGTTCGGTGAAACCGTGCGCGTCTTCGACCGCAAGGACGGCTTCGTCTGGGTCCAGGCCGATCAGGATGGCTATGTCGGCTACATGCCGGACGTGATGCTCGACGTGGTCGAACAGGCGACGCACCGTATCGTGACGCAGCGCACCTTCGTCTATCCGGGCCCGGAATTGCGCAAGCCGCCGCTTCGAGCACTGTCGATGGGCAGTCGCGTGACGGTCGTCGGCAAAAGCGAAACCCGCGGCACGCACTATTTCACGCTGGCCGGCGGCGGCGCCGTCATCGCCGATCACTGCCTGCCGATCTCGGAAGTTGCCGGCGACGACTATGTCGCGGTTGCTCTGAGGTTCCTCGAAACGCCCTATCTCTGGGGCGGCCGCACAGGCTTCGGCATCGACTGCTCCGGCCTCGTCCAGCTTGCAATGGCAATGATCGGAAAACCGGTACCGCGCGACAGCGACATGCAGGCAGCCTTCGGTGAGAGAATCGATGCCGAGGATCTCCGCCGCGGCGATCTCGTCTTCTGGAACGGCCATGTCGGCATCATGGAAGACCCGGAAACCCTGCTCCACGCCAACGGCCACACGATGACCGTGGCACGCGAAAATTTCAAAGCCGCTGTGGAGCGGATAGGCTGGCTCTACGGACAGCCGACCGATTACCGCCGCTTTCCATGATCCGGGCGCAACGATCACGCAAATGTGGGATCGCATCCGCTGGCACCGTGGCGTTGCACCTCTTATTTCGTGAAGGTGATAGAGTGCCGACAGGGACAGAAAAATGCTGAAGGGTGCATGGATTTTACCAGCCGCGATGCTGATGGGGGTCGTCGTAACGGCCCTTGTTCCTGATGACACGATGGCTGCGGAAGGCGACGTGTTCACCCAGTCGCCCCAGACCTTCTTCAAGAACCTGCCCGGCGTGAAACCGACGGAAAGCCTCGTCAAGTCGGATCCCGATTCCTACTCATGCACCAGTGATATCGGCTACGTCTCGGAACTGAGGTCAGGGCCGGGCGCCCGCTTCTGGGATGACGTGCCGCGGCGGCTGTATCACTGCGAAACGAACAACGGCATTCGCTATACGGGCACGCAGATGCCGAATACGCACTGGGTCCCAGGCATCAACCCGCGGCATCTTCCGAAGTAGAGCGGAGGTGTTTACGAGGCTTCACACGTCTCTCTCGGATTGGGGTTGACGCTGAGAGGCAGTCGCTAGGTCATCAGCCCGCGGATATACTGGCGCAATTCGCATTCCTCGCGAGGGACGCGTTTGACGCTGAATATCCCGTCGAAGGTTGATACACCGATATGTGGAGAGCGCATCGACCGGGGTACGCGCTGAGCGTAGACCGCGCCGTTGCCTGATCTAATCTGGTCGATCAACTCCGGCGTAATTTTAATGGCCGTGCAGTAATCGCAGAAGGTAATCGGGTGAGCGTAGTTTACGCCCGCCATTGAAAGGCTCGCTGCGACGGTAGGAGGGATGACCTCTTCGCTATTGAACCCGCACGGAGCCATAGGAAAATTCTCGACGAATAGGCGCGCAATCCGAGCGAATATGCGATTGCTGTAGAACTGGCCTTCCGCCTGCCCAGCGAAGTACGACGTTAGCCCGAGACTGGCGACGAAGTTGCGGACGGACATATCGCTCGCGACGTCGGTGCGGAAACCTCCCCAATCGGCAGCAAGGTCGTAGATCTGGACATGAGACCCCATTGCATACCTGGACACATACTCACTAAGCCCTGGCTTCACGAGAAGTTCGTTGGATGAAATCAGAACGACGCGATCGAAGTCGGCGCCCCGCTCAAGCGCGTAGAGATAGTTGCTGACATGCGTATGGAGGAGGCCCGCGTTCCATCTGGTCTCGTATGAACTAGGATTGATCAGGACGTTCGGAAGGTCGCACTCCCGACGAAACTCGTCCTGCAGCGCGGCGGCTCCCGCTGATATGTGGATGGCAATTGTTGAGCCGGGGCAGAAGTAATTAATGTTTGCGATTTGATCCCGCACGATGGCGGGCATTTCATGGACCGGCAGGGAAAAGAGGATTTTGGTCATCAACGGGCCTGGCTCAGAAAAATTGACGATGGCGTTAGAACACTGCGGCGACTTAACCATCTTCCGATTGTGACATCACGTTCTCCCAGGCTTCGTATCGATCAGCCGGCAAACTGACCGCATAGACGTTTTTCAACACGCACGCTCCGAGATGAACCGGCCGCAGGGCCCTTGGTTTAGCGCGCGCGTGGAGAGCTCCGTCGCCCGTCTTGAGTTGGTGAAGAACAGCTTCCGATATGTCCATCTGAGCGTTGGCAGCCGTGAACGTGATGGGCAGTGAGACGTTCGTGCCGGTAAAACCCAGCCACATGTTAAGCGTTGGAGGTAGGATCTGCTCCGTCGGAAACCCGCACGGCTCCATCGGAAACGATTCCATGTACATGCGCTCCAGATGGGCGAAGACACGTCGGCTGAAGAACTGACCTTCCGCCTGCCCGCCAGCGAAGAGCGGAAGCCCAAGCAGGGACAGGAAGTGTTTCATACCGGCCGAGTCTAAAACCTCAGGCCGAAACACAGACCAGTTGTTCGCGGTCTCTATGCTTTCATAGAGCTCGGTCTGAGCGCCCGTTGTGAACCGCTTCGTATACTCGCCTAATCCGGATTTGATGAGCAGGTCCTCCGCTGACAAAAGGACGATCTTGTCAAAATCTAGAGACTGCGCAACGGCATGTTGGAAGTTGCTGACATGGGCATGTAAAACGCCCTCCTGCGGCCTGATCTCATAGGAATTTGGATTGAAGAAGACGTTGCAGGAGCCGCTGCTTTGAGGGACATCGCCTCCTCGAAATGTCGAGCCCCGCGCATGATGAACGCAGATAAACGACCCAGGCGAGAAACGATCGATTGCCGAAATCTGACGCTCGAGAACTTCCGGGCTACCATTCGCAGTGATCGAGAAAAGCAATTTTTCCATAGGGACACCTGGTCGTTAAATGGCGATTGCGTTGCATTCGACGACTGAAGACCGAGCATCGTTGCTGCTGCATGCGTTACGTGCATTGGCTGTCCTGAGGCTTATCTGGATCTTGGAGTATCGGAGCTGATCCGAGATTGTATCTCAGTCCGTGTTGCGACGTTGAGCATCGATCCAATGATCACTGGAGTGGTGTTGGTGAGGCCCTCGACAGAGCAGAGGGCAAGGACCAAACCTCACTGGCAGATCAATAGCCTTGAACAGTCTTTCCAAGACCTCATCCGCACCATCCATTCTTTGGGGGACAATGGTTACTCATCGCGCGTGTCATGCGCCGCGGAGACGCAGACAGAACAAGACCTGCACAATCAGTGGCTTATAGCTAAAGCCAATAGTAAAATGGGAATGGTGCCCAGAAGAGGACTCGAACCTCCACACCCTTTCGGGTACCAGCACCTGAAGCTGGCGCGTCTACCAATTCCGCCATCTGGGCGACGGAGAGCGATGTACGAGGGACACCGGGTCAAGTCAACAGGGTTTTTGAAGTTTTCATGTCAGGCCCCGAAAAACTTTCAAAAACCGTCCTAACCCGCGGTGTCGACTTCGGTTTTGGCTTGGTGTCGGTCGATATGGCCAAGGTCCCGGTCGGGGTCGAGGATATCGCGAACCCGCTGCTTCAATTCCTTGGGACCAGGAAAACCGCCATCGCGTTTGCGCTCCCAGATCAACGCGCCGTCGATGCGGATCTCGAATGCTCCGCCGGTGCCCGGGATAAGCCCGACCTCGCCTAGCGAATCACCGAATGTCTGCAGCAGTTCCTGCGCCATCCAGCCGGAGCGCAGCAGCCAGTTGCACTGGGTGCAGTAGAGGATGGTGATATGCGGTTTGTCCGTCATGCAACTCAACTCCTGTTTCAGTCCGCGTCGGCAACCAGTTTGACCATGGTCGCCAAGTCTGCGTCGCCATAGCCGGCGTCCAATGCCGCCTCGAAGCTTGCAAGCGACGCCGAGATCGCAGGGATGGAGATCCCGAGCTCCTTTGCGAAATCTCGCACCAGCCGCGCATCCTTCACCGCACCCGACACAGGAAACCCGACCGTGTCCGTCTCACCTGAAATGACAGGAAGCCTGCTCTTCATCGCCGGGCTCGCAGCCGGGCTTCCCGCAAGGATTTCGAGGATCTTCGCTGAAGAGAGGCCGGCGCTCTTGCCTAGCAGAAGTGCCTCCTTGAGATTCTGCCACAGTCCCATCAGCATCATGTTGTTGACGAGCTTGGCCGATGCGCCATCTCCGAGTTTTCCCACATGCAGCGCACGGTCGGAAAGCGTTTCCGCAACGGGCCGAAAGCGCTCGTGGTCTTCAGGCGAGCCGCCGATATAAAGCCCGACCTTTCCCTGAAGCAGCATCTCCGGGCCGCCGGCGATCGGCGCGTCGAGGAGGCCGGCACCCGATCGACCGATGGCCTCCTGGTGGCTCCGCAGAGTCATAGGGTTGACCGTGCTGGTATCGACGATCAGCTTGCCCGTAAGGTCCGTAGCCGCGAGTGTGTTAAGCACATCATGCACCGCCTGATCGTCGATCAGGGCAAGAATGATGACGTCGGAACGCTCTGCTAGGGAGGAAAGGTCTTCAACGGCATCAATGCCGAGAGCCCTCTGCCGCGCACCAAAAGCGTCGCTTCGGCTCCATCCGGTGACAGTGAAGCCCTGTTGTGCAAGGCGCGTCGCCATGGCGCTTCCCATCCGTCCGAGACCGACGATACCGACACGCTCTTTGTTCAAACCCGTTTCCTTCATGGCAGGCGCATATCCCTCTTGTTCCATCCCTTATCCAGTGGCATCTTCTTGTTTAGGGTCAGCTGAGGGAGGCTAAATTGTACAAGTTTCAGGTCTACAAGGACAAGACTGGTGAGTTCCGTTTCCGCTTCAAAGCGTCGAACGGCGAAACGATGTTTATCTCTGAAGGATACAAGCAGAAGGCGTCGGCAATCAACGCGATCGAATCGATCAAGAAGAATGCGCCTGGTGCCACAACCGAAGACGGTACAACCGCCACCGTTTGACGGTTTGAACGTTCGTCTGCCGCATTCCAACGTAAGGTTTTAGCGCAGACACAATGTCCGATCCGCAGATCTTTGGAACAAATTCCTTGTGGTCGCATTGTCTCTGCTGAAACGGAGGAAACAAACATGGCTTACGATCCAAACTCGAATAACACCCGCCCTGACCTTCGCACCACCCCGGAGACGCGCAAAAGCTCTTCCTGGATGGGCTGGGTAGCCATTCTGGCAGTTATCGTCGTCGGCGCGTTTGTCTGGTCGCAGATGGGTGGCTCGACCACCGATCCTGCCACGACATCCTCGACCGCAACGCCGCCTGCTGTCACGGAACCGGCAGCACCTGCTCCGGCAACGCCAGCCGCACCTGCTCCGGCCGCACCGGCTCCTGCTGCACCGGCAACAGGCGGTACGACCCAGCCGTAACAGGCAGGGAAAGACCATCGATCGAACCGCTCGTCCGCAAGGACGGGCGGTTTTTCGTTTGCGGGGGACGCCCCCGCGTCGTTAACCCTTTGTTAACCAAATTTGCCGACCCTTCGATGACGCCTCAACCCCATCCGTCAGTCGAAGGAGAGAGCATGAAGCTCGTTACCATCGAAAACAAAATCGTCGAGAACAGCCATCATACGTTGATCGTGATGCGGGATGGCCCCACCTGCCAAGCGGTCCGGGTCCTCAACGATGACGGAATCGGCAGCGTGCGATCAAAGCTCTCCCTGATGGAGACGATCGCCAGCCGCAAACTGGACCATGGGGAAGTGGCATTCGACGGCTGCGTCTGGATCACACCGGCGGACCTTCCGCATCCCTTCCTCCCGGCGAAACATTGAAGGCGCCGGGGCGTGATGCAGGCAACAGGCCCCGGCCATGCGGGGATCCGGACTACGAACCCGCGTTGACGCCTGCCAGAACCGCCGCAAGGTCCATCTCGTTATAAGGCTTCTGCAGAAGGCGGGAGCCGGGTGGCGCGTTGTCCGGCTTGTGGCTCTCTCCCGTTGCGAACACGACGGTCAGGTCGGGCTTTTCCGCCACGGCACGCACCGCCAGATCACCGCCGACTGTATCCGGCAGGCCGATATCGGTGATCAGGACATCGATCGAATTGCTTTCGAGCTCGACCAGCGCTTCTTTTCCTGTCCCAGCCTCGATTACCTGATGGCCGAGTTCGGCAAGCATCTCGGCCGTGTTTCCCCGGATCAGAAAGTCGTCTTCGACCAGCAGGATCGTCAGCGTTTTCGGCGTCGCGGCGGCAACTTCGGCAACGGGCTTGACTGTTTCCGCCCTGGGGGCGGTCGCCTGGTCCACCTGCTTCTGGTTGGCGATGACATGGCGAATACGGCGCGCCAAAGCCTCGCGGGTATAGGGTTTTGACAAGAGCTCGACACCGGCATCCAGAATGCCGCCGTGCACGATGGAATTTTCAGTGTAGCCGGAGGTGAATAGCACCGCGAGGTGCGGCAGGCGCTCCTTTGCGCGACGCGCCATTTCGCGGCTCTTCAGCGGGCCCGGCATCACGACGTCGGTAAAGATGACGTCGATTGGAATGCCGCTCTCGACCACGTTGAGGCCGGCCTGTGCATCCTTTGCCGTCAGGACGCGGTAGCCGAGATCGGTCAGCGTCTCGAAAACGGTGTTGCGCACCGCCTCGTCGTCTTCCACGACCAGCACGGTTTCCGAGCCGCCGACGACCGGGCCGGCCTGGACGACCACTTCGCGGTCCTCATCGGCGACGGACCGCGGCAGGTAGACCTTCACGGTCGTGCCCTCGTTCACCTCGCTGTAGATCTTCACATGCCCGCCGGACTGCTTGACGAAGCCGTAGACCATGGACAGTCCCAATCCGGTTCCCTTGCCCTCTGGCTTGGTGGAAAAGAACGGCTCGAACACTTTATCGAGAATATCTGGCGCCATGCCGGCGCCCGTGTCCGTCACGGCCAGCATCACGTATTGACCGGGCGTGACTTCCACGTGGGTGCGGGCGTAATCCTGGTCGAGAAAGGCGTTACCCACCTCAATCGTCAATTTGCCGGACCCCTCCATCGCATCACGTGCGTTGATTGCGAGGTTCAGAAGCGCGTTTTCGACCTGTGTCGGGTCGGCATAGGTGTTCCAGAGCCCGCCGCTGGCAATTACCTCGACCTCAACCGCCTCACCGAGCGAACGGCGCAGCAGATCGTCCATTCCGGCAATAAAGCGGCTGATGTTGATGACGCGTGGCTCCAGCGCCTGCCGGCGGCCGAAAGCCAGCAACTGGCTGGCAAGCTTTGCACCGCGGCTGACGCCGGCAAGCGCATTGCCGACACGCCGTTCCGCCTGTGCATTGCCGACAATGTCCTTGGCCAGGAGCTGAAGATTGCCGGCAACGACCTGCAACAGGTTGTTGAAGTCATGCGCAACGCCCCCGGTCAGCTGACCGATCGATTCCATCTTCTGCGCCTGCTGCAATGCCCGTTCGGCCTGGCGCCTCTCCGCGATCTCCGATTCGACGCGCGCTTCCAGGCTTTCGTTCAGCTGTCTTAGCTGTTCCTCTGCCCGCAGGCGGTGGCGGACCTGCCGTTCTAGGTTGCTGGCATGGTCCTGCAGGTTCGATTCGGCTTCCCGCTGCTCGGTGATATCGGTATGGACACCGACCCATTCCTCGATGTCGCCCGAGGAACCGATGATCGGCACGCCTCGGATGGCAAAGGTACGATAGAGGCCGTCATGGCGGCGGACGCGATGTTCCCAGACATAGGTGGATTTGGACGCGACGGCTGCCTGCCAGCTGGCGACCGAACCTTCCCGATCGTCGGGATGCACGGCATCTGCCCAGCCGTAGTCCTGGTATTCCTCGTAACGCTGGCCGGTCAGCGTGGCCCAGGCCGTCTGTTCGCCCAGCATCCGGCCGTCGGCGGTGTTGGTCCACAGCACGCCATGGATGGCCGCGACCGCGGCCCGGAACCGTTCATTGCTGCGACGAAGTGCGTTCTCGGATTGTTTGCGGTCTTCGATATCGATGATCAGCACATAGATGCCGTCGATCTCACCCTTGGAGGTGAAGCGCGGAACGTAGCGGATTTCGGCTGTCCGTTCTTCTCCGTCAGGACGTTTGATCACCGTGTCCGTGATCACCCGTTCGCCGGAGAGCGCTTTTTGAAGCAATGGTATGCGGGCGGCGTAATAGGCGTTGCCGATCACCTCCGCGGCATGCTTGCCAATCACGTCGCTGGCGGCAAGTCCGAACCACTCCTGATAACCGTCATTGGCGAAGCGATAGACATGGTCGCGGTCGAGGAACCCGACGAGGATGGGGAGCGCGTTGGTAAGGCGGCTGAGCTCTTCCTGGCTCTGAGCCAAGGCGTTCAGCGCGTGCACCTTCTCGGTGTTTTCGAGCACCGTGCACAGGACACCGTCTACCTTGCCGGTTTCGTCGTAGATCGGCGTGTAGAAGAGGTCGAAGACGACATCCTCAGGCGATCCATGACGGTTCAGCACCATGACCTGGTCGCGGAAGGACTGGACCTCTCCCCGAAAGCCGGCTTCAAGGATTGTCTTGTTCCACTCCCAGATTTCCGGCCAGACAGCGGAAACTTTGTCGCCGAGCGCGCGTGGATGATAATCCCCGGCAATCTCCTTATAGCCGTCATTGTAGATCATCACATGATCGTCGCCCCACATCAAAACCTGCGGGATCGGCGAATTGACCATCGAGTTGACCTTGATCCGCAGATGCGAAGGCCAGTCTTTGATCATCCCGAGAGACGTCTTCGTCCAGTCGAACTGGCGTATGAGCTCGCCGGTCTCGCCTCCGCCAATAGGCCAATGCGCGGATACGACCTGATAGTTCATGACGTCACCAAATGCGTGTGATGGAATAGGCGCCGGTAATATGCCGTCAATCGGCGGTTTTCAAAGCAATTTTTGCAGATTATCAAACTTTGGACGGCGCGATATGTTCGTTTATTGCGGTCCGGCCCAGATCTTTTGATTCCTGTCCCGAAATGATCCGGCTGACCGAGCATTCGGCGAGTAAAAAGGGCCGGTTCTTTCGAACCAGCCCCTGTGCAAATCAATCGTCTTTCATCTTCAGCGCTGCAATGAATGCTTCCTGCGGAATGTCGACTTTGCCGAACTGCCGCATGCGCTTCTTGCCTTCCTTCTGCTTGTCGAGCAGCTTGCGCTTGCGGGTGGCGTCGCCGCCGTAGCACTTCGCCGTCACGTCCTTGCGCATCGCAGAAATCGTCTCGCGGGCAATCACGTTGCCGCCGATGGCTGCCTGGATCGGGATCTTGAACATGTGCCTGGGGATCAGATCCTTCAGCTTCTCGCACATGTCGCGGCCTCGCTTTTCGGCAGCAGTCCGGTGCACCAGCATCGACAGCGCGTCGACAGGCTCGCCATTCACCATGATCGACATCTTCACGAGGTTGCCCTCCTGATAGCCGTGCAGGTGGTAGTCGAACGAGGCATAGCCCTTGGAGATCGACTTCAAACGGTCGTAGAAATCGAACACCACTTCGTTGAGCGGCAGTTCATAGGTCAGCATCGCGCGCTTGCCCACATAGGTAAGCTCGGTCTGGATGCCGCGGCGGTCCTGACAAAGCTTCAGGATGCCGCCGAGATAGTCGTCCGGGGTCAGGATCGTCGCCTTGATCCAAGGTTCGCGGATTTCCGAGATCTTGACGACATCAGGCATGTCGGCCGGGTTGTGCAGCTCGCGCTCGGAACCGTCGGTCATGGTCAGCTGATAGACCACCGAAGGCGCGGTTGCGATCAGATCGAGGTTGAACTCGCGTTCCAGACGCTCCTGGATGATTTCGAGATGCAGCAGTCCGAGGAAGCCGCAACGGAAACCGAAGCCCAGAGCCGCAGACGATTCCATCTCGAACGAGAACGAAGCGTCGTTGAGGCGCAGCTTGCCCATCGCGGCACGCAGGTCTTCGAAATCGGCCGCATCGACCGGGAACAGGCCGCAGAACACGACCGGCTGCGCAGGCTTGAAGCCCGGAAGTGCCTTGGCGGTCGGCTTCTTGTCTTCGGTAATGGTATCGCCGACGCGCGTATCGGCCACTTCCTTGATCGAGCCGGTGAAGAAACCGATCTCGCCCGGGCCGAGACTATCGACGGCCAGCATCTTCGGCGTCAGAACGCCGACGCGTTCCACCTGATACTTGGCATCGGTGCCCATCATGCGGATGGTCTGGCCCTTGGTCAGCACGCCATCAAGGATGCGAACGAGAACCATGACGCCGAGATAGGTGTCGTACCAGCTGTCGACCAGCAGCGCCTTCAGCGGACCCTTGTCGCCCATCTCGCTCTTCGGCGGGGGCAGCTGGTGGACGATGGCTTCCAGAACGTCGGGAATGCCGAGGCCGGTCTTTGCCGAGATCAGCACGGCCTGGCTGGCGTCGATGCCGATCACTTCCTCGATCTGGTCGCGGATGCGGTCGGGCTCGGCGGCCGGCAGGTCGATCTTGTTGAGGACCGTGACGATCTCGTGATTGTTGTCGATCGCCTGATAGACGTTGGCAAGCGTCTGCGCTTCGACGCCCTGTGACGCATCGACGACCAGCAGCGAACCTTCGCAGGCCGACAGCGAACGCGACACTTCGTAGGCGAAGTCGACGTGGCCGGGCGTGTCGATCAGGTTGAGAACGTAGGTCTCGCCGTTATTCGCCTTGTAGTGCAGGCGCACGGTCTGTGCCTTGATGGTGATGCCGCGCTCGCGCTCGATATCCATCGAATCGAGAACCTGCTCGGACATGTCGCGTTCGGCAAGGCCGCCGGTCGTCTGGATTAGACGATCGGCGAGCGTCGATTTGCCGTGGTCGATATGCGCCACGATCGAGAAATTGCGGATATGGTCAAGCGGCGTGCGGGAATTGGTGCTCATGGCTCGCGCATATAGCAGCGCCCGTGTCTGCCGCAAAGAGGGAAGATAACCTTTCGTTGAGGATGAAAGGCCTTAATTTCCCGGATTTACGGCCCCGGGTTCGGTCAGCGCCGCTGCATTCGGAAGCTGGGCGCTGCGCACTTCGTGGCTCTCCCGCTCTGCCTCGGGTGCCGGACCGCGTTCTTTCAGGCGCTGCAGAACGAACAGGCCATAGACGACAGCCACCGCCATTGCCGCAACGATAAAGGTTTTTCCGCCCAGAACAGGCGTCAGCATCGTCACCATCAGCGGCACGATCGTCGCAGCCGTCGACCATGCCACGAGAAGCGTGGAAGACAGCGGCACGAAATCGCCGGGGTCGGCACGGTCGTTCGCATGGGCGTTTGCGACCGAATACACGGTCTCCACTGATCCCCCGAAGATCAGGAAGACGATCATCAGGATATAGAGATGCGAGAAGGATGACAGAAACGCTCCGAAGCCGGCAAACACGATCAGCACGCAGGTGATCAATAGCACAAAGCGTCGGTCCATCCGGTCAGACAGGATGCCCAGCGGATACTGGACGAACAGCAGTCCGGTCTGCATCACGAACATCAGCATCGCGACATCGGTCTGCGACACGTTGTTGGTGGAGGCGTAGATCGGCAGGAAGCCCTGCACCACCATCGAAAGACCGCCTGAGGCAAGCACGCCGACCAGACCGACCGGCGAGATCTTCCAGGC
This sequence comes from Neorhizobium sp. DAR64862/K0K3, assembly GCF_050500185.1. Taxonomy (NCBI): domain Bacteria; kingdom Pseudomonadati; phylum Pseudomonadota; class Alphaproteobacteria; order Hyphomicrobiales; family Rhizobiaceae; genus Neorhizobium; species Neorhizobium sp. DAR64862/K0K3. Next base: position 2,847,335 of record NZ_CP191449.1, on the reverse strand, counting down.
CATCTTGATATCGACATTGACGCGCGCCGGTGCCGGCGGGTTGGGCAGGCGGGTCAGCCCGATTGGCAGGATCGCAAGCGCGGTAAAGAAAACCACCGCCAACGGCGCAAGATTGCTGTCGGTCGGGATCTGGCCGAAGATCCAGTTGCCGCAGCCGAGGCCCAGAACATAGGCCATGTAGAAGAACGACATCGCCTTACCGCGCCACTCGTTGGAGGCAGCGTGATTGAGCCAGCTCTGGGCGATGATGAAGTTGACGTTGGCAGCGGCGCCATAAATGCCGCGTGCAAAAATCCAGATATAGGCCGGAAGGTCGGCGGCAATCAGCACGGCTGCAATGATGACCATTGCCATCGAGCAGGCAAACAGCCGCGCATGTCCAACGCGCTTGATCAGCGGTCCGCCGAGCACGCAACCGACGAGCCCGCCGAATGCGACGGCCGTCACCGCAGCACCTGCCGCCCAGGGCGTTTCCGACCTTGTCAGCATGAACGGCACATAGGCGAACATGATGCCGCTTCCGATCGCGGCGATCGTCATCGAGACGACGATGCTGGCGATTGAAAAGGGCGAGACAGCCGCTTGTCCGTTCATTGCGAAATCCCTGATTTTAGTGGACCCTCGGCGCTTCCGTCGCGGCTGCCTTGGTCGACGATCCATAGCGTATCGAATAGGACATTCGCTATCGCGGAAACGCCATCACCTGTAAAATTCATCCAGCCTTCGCAATTCGCTTGATTCCATCAAAAGAGATTTTATATCTACGATAATGGAACATTCAGACGGTGAAATCGAACTGGCAATTGGCGAAAGGCTGAAGGCGCTGAGGGCTTCCGCAGGGCTAACACTGGACGAACTGTCGGTGCGCTCCGGTGTCAGCCGGGCGATGATCTCGCGCATAGAACGGGCGGAGGCGAGCCCGACGGCGGCGCTTCTGGCACGGCTCTGCGAAGGCTTGGGTCAAAGCCTCTCCACCTTCTTTGCGCCAGACGAGCCGTCATCATCACCTCTGTCGAAGAAGACCGAGCAAAGGCTGTGGCGCGACCCGACGACCGGATATCTGCGTCGCTCCGTCTCGCCGCCGGGCATGCCGACACCGGTCGATATCGTCGAGGTGGAATTTCCGGCCGGCGCACGTGTGAGTTTTCCGCCGCGGGAGGAAAGCCGGATCATGACCCAGCATGTCTGGCTGTTCGAGGGGGAACTGAACATGGTGCTTCCGGACGTGACCCACCGTCTCATGCCCGGCGACTGCCTGTTCATGGATATCGGCGACGCCTTCGAATTCCACAATCCGAGTGATCGCCCCGCCCGCTACGCGGTGATCCTCAACCGCGGCCGCTGACCGCCACAGGAGCAAACAATGACCCCGACCATCCGTATTCTCGATGCCGACGCCACCCGCGAGGCGATCCCCGATCTCAGTGACATCCTGTCCGACTGCATCAATGGCGGCGCATCGCTGGGCTTCATGCTGCCATTCGCGCCTGAGGATGCCACCGGATACTGGAATGGTATCGCAGACGAGGTGGAAAAGGGTGCCATCATTCTGGCTGTCGCAGAGGTCGAGGGGCGGGCGGTCGGCACCGTCCAGATCGGTCTTGCGTCGAAGCCGAACCAGCCGCATCGGGGCGACCTGATGAAACTCCTCGTCCATCACAATGCCCGCGGCCTTGGCCTTTCGCGCAAGCTGATGGAGGCCGTCGAAGCGGAAGCAGCACGGCAGGGACGCACGCTTCTGGTGCTGGACACCGCAACCGGCAGCGACGCGGAACGCATCTATCCCCGGTTCGGCTGGGAACGCGTCGGCGTCATTCCCGACTACGCCCTGTGGCCGCAAGGCGGCCTCTGCGGCACGACGCTGTTTTACAAGCGGATCGGGTAAGCGCCATGAGTGGCCCGCAAAACACGCGGGCCATATCTCGTCATCGTTTTTCCGTGAGGAAATAAGCAAAGGCTGCGGCCGGCAGGGCGAGGCCGATCGCCGATGCGGCAAGCCAGCCGCCTTGCGCATAGGCCCAGGCGCCGATTGCCGAACCCAGTGCTCCGCCGACAAAGAAGGTTGCCATGAACAGGCCGTTCAAACGGCTGCGCAGCTCTGCATCAAGGCCGTAGATTGATCGCTGGCCGATCACCAGCGTCATCGACACGCCGAAATCGAGCGCGATGGCAGCCAGACCCAGCATCATCAGCGCAATGGTCGAACCTTCAGGCGCAATATGCGTCATCAGGAAGGCGGCAACGACGGCGAGGATGCCGAAGGCGGTTGCCGGCCTGCCAAGTCCGCGGTCGGCCAACCGTCCGGCGATCGGAGACGCAACGGCACCGGCGACGCCGACAAGCGCGAAGATGGCGATGGCGCCCTGTCCCAGCTGGAAAGCGGGCCCTGCCAGCAGCAGCGGCGTCACCGTCCAGAACAGGCTGAACGCGAAGAACTGGGCGAACTGGTAGAAGGACCGTCGGCGCAAAAGCGGCTGCGTCGTATAGATCCGTCCCATCGACGCGATCAGGCCCGGATAGCGGAGTGTCGTCTTCGGCATGCGTCTCGGCAGGCGGACGGACAGCACCAGACCGACGGCAACCATCACCGCAGCCGACAGGAAGAACACCGTATGCCACGACGAGAAGCCCGCGATAAAGCTCGCGACGGGTCGCGCCATCATGATGCCGATCATCAGCCCGCTCATGACATTTCCAACGACCCGGCCGCGGCTCTCCTCCGGTGCAAGGTTTGCCGCAAACGGCACGATCATCTGCACCGCAGTGGAGGTGATGCCGATCGCCAGCGATGCCGCGAGAAACGGAAGCGGTGTCGTCGAAAGCCCGGCCGCGATCAGGGCAACGCTCGTGGCGGAAATCATCAGGATGATCAGCCGGCGGTTCTCGACGAGATCACCGAGCGGCACCATGAACAGCAGGCCGAGACCATAGCCGATCTGCGTCAGCGTCACGATCAGGCCGGTGGCGCTTTCGGAAAGGCCGATCGATGCGGCAATCGGGCCTGCAAGCGGCTGCGCGTAATAAAGGTTGGCGGCGATCAGCCCGGCCGCGGCGGCCATAGTGAAGGCCATTATCGGGGAGAGGGTGGGCGCTGCACTTGGCGATGTGGCCGCCGTTTCGGCGTCCGGCGAAACCCGACGAGCGGGGGAAGGAACTGGGGATGTCATGGTGGGCTCTTGGGAGGAGAAAAGGGAGGGAGAAAAGAGACGTGCTGTCAGTCGAGAATTTTAAGCGCGGTTTCCACGGTGGCGATGGCGCGTTCCTGGCCCTGTCCGGCCTTTCCCGCGATCCGCAGACCCTGAATCACGGCGTAGAAGAACTGCGCCGTCACTTCGGGATCGCTCCGATCCGAAATCGATCCGTCCGCCTGGCCCTCCCGAACCAGGTTTTCGAACAGACCTTCAATCCGGGCTTGCGATAGTTTCACGCGCAGATCCGTTTCGAGATCGAAGAGCGCAAGTTCGACGGCAGCGCCGACCACGAGGCAGCCGCGCCGGCCAAGTTCGCCATGCGCCGAGTTAGCATAGTGATGCAGCGCAAGGCGCATCCGTTCGCGGCCGTTGCCTCCCACCGAAATTGCCTCCGCAAGGGCTGCGTTGCGAACCTGCTTGTAGCGATCGAAGGACGCGAGAAAGATGGCCTTCTTGTCCTTAAACGCCTTGTAGAGGCTTCCGGCCGTCAGCCCCATCGCGTCCTTGAGGTCCGCAATCGACGTCGCGTGATAACCCTGCTCGGAAAACACGACGATCGCTTTGTCCAGCGCCGCCTCGATTTCGAACTCGCGCGGGCGGCCTGCCATTCGCGCTGTATCGGTGAGGGTTTCGATCGTCATAGCGGATTGCCTAATTAGGAAATGATCGTTTCCAAATAGGATCGGATTATGTTGTCGTCAAGCGAGATGTCGGTTTTTCGGGAACAGATCTTTGAGAGTTGAGTTGGAAACACCGTCACCAACCCCAAAAGCTGGAGGACATTATGAGCAAGAGTGACGTAGAACAGACCGTAAAGCGCGCAGAACGCCAGGTGGAAAACACCAGTTCCGGCGGCCACCTCGGTGGTACCTATTACGGCCAGACCGCCGACGGGAAGACCGCGTCGACAAATACCAATGTCGGCAGCAATCGACCGAATACCGGTAGCTAAGGTCATTGAGGCCCGTCTGAAGAGATAGGCCGAAGCTTTCAAAAGTTTCGAAAGCCCCGTCGCGTGCGGGGCTTTCATCGTTTTATTCGATGCTCAAAGCGTCCCTGCGCGCTGCTGCATCATCATGAACGTGTCGTAGCTGTATTCGGCCACCTGCGCCCAGAGATAGGAATCCTTCTTGAACGCCTGCTGGTGATCATAGATCTTCTTGAAGGCTGGGCTCTTCTGCGAAAGCTCGGCATAGGTTTCCATCGCAGCCTTGAAACAGACATCCAGAATGTCGCGGTTGAAGGCCTTCAGGATAGCGCCTTCGCCGACCAGTTTTTTCAGGGCGACAGCGTTGTGCGCGTCGTAATTGGCAAGCATGCTCATGTTGGCTGCCGCACAGGCATCGGTCAGAATCTGCTGGTAGCTCTTCGGCAGGCTGTTGAATTTTTCGAGGTTGAAGAAGGCATGCATGGCCGGGCCGCCTTCCCACCATGCCGGGTAGTAGTAGTATTTGGCGACCTTGACGAAGCCGAGCTTCTGATCGTCATACGGACCGACGAATTCGGTCGCATCGATCGTGCCCTTTTCGAGCGCTGCATAGACATCGCCGCCGGCAATCTGCTGGGGCGTCACGCCAACCTTCTGCATCACCTGGCCGGCAAGGCCAGCAATACGCATCTTCAGGCCCTTCAGGTCGTCGATCGTGTTGATCTCCTTGCGGAACCAGCCGCCCATCTGCGTGCCGCTATTGCCGGCCGGCAGTGCGTAAAGGCCGCGGGGCGCCAGGAACTCGTTGATCAGATCATTGCCGCCGTTGAGGAACCAGGCATTCGTCATGCGGGCATTGAGGCCGAACGGAATGGCGGTGCCAAGCGCAAAGGCTGGATCCTGGCCGATGTAATAATAGGAGCATGTATGCGCCATCTCGACCGTGCCGTTGGCAACCGCGTCGGCTGCCTGCAGAGCCGGCACCAGTTCGCCGGCGCCATAGGTCTGGATGGTGAAATTGCCGTCCGTCGAATTCTTGACGCTGTTGGCGATCTGGGTCGCCGCATCGAAGATGATGTTCAGGCTCTTTGGAAACGACGATGTCAACCGCCAGGTGATCTTCGGACGCTCCTGGGCGATCGCCGGCGTGGCCAAAGCGGCAGCCGCGGCGCCGATACCGGCAGTGGTAGCATTGTGCAGGAAACGTCTGCGATCCATGAAATATCCTCCTGAGATGTCTGAAAAATCTCGTTCAAGCCGTCTTGGTCTTAAAGCTCTTTTCCCGGCTCCGACAAGAGGAATCGACAGTGTTTGCCTTGCCGCAAAAGGAAAACCCCGGACTGGGCCGGGGTTCTCGATTGAGCAGGTGCGCTTGATGATCAAAGCTTGCCGTTGCGCTGCTGGATCATCATGAACGTGTCGTAGGTGTAATCGGCAATCTGCGCCCAGAGATAGGCATCCTTCTTGAAGGCCTGCTGGCTGTCGTAGATCTTCTTGAAGGCAGCGTTCTTGGCCGTGAGTTCCGCATAGGTTTCCTGCGCCGCTGCGTAGCTGGCATCGAGGATCTGCTGGTTGAAGGCCTTCAGCACGGCACCTTCCGACACAAGCTGGCGTAGCGCCTTGGCGTTGCTGGCATCGTAGCGAGCCAGCATGTTCATGTTGGCGTTGGCGCAGGCATCTTTCAGGATACGCTGGTAGGATTTCGGCAGGCTGTTGAACTTGTCGCGGTTGAAGAAGGCGTGGACGGCCGGGCCGCCTTCCCACCATGCCGGATAGTAGTAGTATTTGGCGACCTTCACGAAGCCGAGCTTCTGATCGTCATACGGACCGACGAATTCGGTCGCATCGATCGTGCCCTTTTCCAGCGCCGCATAGACGTCGCCGCCGGCGATCTGCTGCGGCGTGACGCCGAGCTTGGTCATCACCTGGCCGGCAAGACCTGCGATGCGCATCTTCAGACCCTTCAGGTCGTCGATCGTGTTGATCTCCTTGCGGAACCAGCCACCCATCTGGGCACCCGTATTGCCGGCCGGCAGCGCGTAGAGATTGTAGTTGCCGAGGAATTCGTTGAGCAGGTCGTTGCCGCCGCCGATCGAGAACCAGGAGTTCGTCTGGCGGGCATTAAGACCGAAGGGCACCGACGTCCCGAGCGCGAATGTCGGATCCTTGCCAATGTAATAGTAGGAGCAGGTATGCGCCATTTCGACGGTGCCGTTGGAAACAGCGTCTGCCGCCTGAAGGCCAGGCACAATTTCGCCGGCCGCGAATGTGTGGATGGTGAAGTTGCCGTCCGTCGCTTCCTTGACGCTTTGCGCGATATCGGTGGATGCGGCCCAGAGGATGTCGGTGTTCTTGGTAAAGGAGGATGTCATCCTCCAGGTGAGCTTGGGGCTTTCCTGCGCGATCGCGGGAGCGGCCAGAGCCCCGGCTGCAACTGCGCCGATTCCGGCGGTCCCTGCCTGCCGAAAGAAATGTCTGCGGTTCATACGGGTCATGCCTTTCTGACTGGCCCTTGACGGCCGGTAACTTCATTTCACCGGTCCTCACCGGCGTCTGCTCTTAATCCGATCATTTCGTCACCGGCAAGTAAAAAGTGCAGGAAGTTGCGCTGCGCTGCAGCATTGGTTTGCGAATATTGCGCGCGAATTTTTTTCTCAAACGGATCGAAGGGCACGGTTTGGAGTGACTTGAACTTTCACACAAAAAAGTTAGGTTAGAATTATTCTAATAAGGAGCTTCGATGTTCACTCGTTTGGTGCCCGGGTCCCGCCGGGCGTTTTTGTCGCTGAGCGAAGAGGAAATCCTCGCTCTTGCCATCTCGTCGGAAGAGGAGGATGCGCGCATCTATCTCTCCTACGCGAAGAACCTGAAAGAGGCATATCCGAGCTCCGCAAAGGTGTTCGAGGACATGGCCGAGGTCGAGCAGACGCACAAGAACATGCTGATCCAGATGTTTCGCTCCCGCTTCGGCGAGAACATTCCGCTGATCCGCAGAGAGCATGTGCAGGGATTTTACGCCCGCAAGCCCGACTGGCTGATGCGCAATCTGCCGCTCGACAAGATCCGCGAACAGACGGAAGCGATGGAGCGCCAGGCAGCACGGTTCTATCGCGAGGCCGCCAAAAGGGTATCGGATGCCTCGACGCGGCAGCTCCTGGGCGATCTGGCCTTGGCGGAGGACGGGCATGAAGACATCGCCCGGATGCTCAGCGAAAAGCACGTACCCGAGGAAACGCGTTCGGAAGAAGACCTGTCTGCCCGGCGTCAGTTTATCCTGACCTATGTCCAGCCAGGGCTTGCCGGCCTTATGGACGGTTCGGTTTCGACACTGGCGCCGATCTTTGCGGCAGCATTCGCCACGGGCGATACCTGGTCGACCTTCCTGATCGGTCTGTCCGCATCGGTCGGTGCGGGTATCTCGATGGGCTTTACCGAAGCGGCACACGACGATGGCAAGATTTCCGGTCGCGGCTCCCCTATCAAGCGCGGATTTGCCTCAGGCATCATGACCGCGCTCGGCGGCCTCGGCCATACACTGCCCTATCTCATTCCGCATTTCTGGACGGCCACTATCGTTGCGGCGATCATCGTCTTCTTCGAACTCTGGGCGATCGCTTTCATTCAGAACCGTTACATGGAGACACCGTTCTTCAAGGCTGTCTTCCAGGTCGTGTTCGGCGGCTCGCTGGTCCTGGCCGCAGGTATCCTGATCGGCAACGGATAGCGCGCTGGTTATCGGTTCGCCGCAGCCGGCGCATCGACAGCAAAAAAGAAGACCCGCCGCTGCAAAGCAGGGCGGGTCTTGTCATTTCTGCTAGATGATGCGGACCGTCGTCTGAACGGATGGCTTTACCGGAGAGCGCCGACGAGAAGATCGCGGCCATTTTCGATGGTGACCCAACGCCCTGCGTTGAACGAAGCCTGGCGCTTCAGGAAAGTGTAATGCGTGGCCGTCCAGGGCAGGACATCGTTATCAAGATTGTCGAGAATGAAATCTCCATCCGCAGTGCGAAGCGTCAGAACGGCGTGACCTTCTCCATCCGGCTTGCGCACGACCGTCATCAGAAGGTCGGAATAACTGAAGCCTGCTTCGGCGAGTTCCTTGCGCTTCTGCAACGCGAAATCCTCGCAGTCGGCGAAGATGGTCGGATAGGTCCAGAACTCTTCCCGACCGTAAGCATCCATGTCGGTCTTGGCGATATAGCGCTCGTTGACTTCCAGGTTGATCCGGCGAACCGTTTGCCAGCTGTCTTCGTTGAGTTTGGGAGCGGGCGCCGACCGGCTCTTCAGAGAACATTCCGCGGGCAGACGCTGGCAGAACTCGAAATGGCCGATCGGTTGCGACGTCACGTCACCGGTCACCATCGATGCAATCGACCGCGGAGCCGGCATTGCGGCGCCCGCAGGCACCAGCGCGCACAAAAGGATCACCGCAAAGCGCCGTACCAGCAAGGCTTTCATCATGACCCGTCCCTTAAAGTCCTAACGAAAAGTTAAGGGCCGAATGGGGGTCAAGTCAATCGTTCAGGTTTTGTTAATCTTCATTAAAACTGCTTTATGGTTAACAATGCTGCATTCTCGCATCAGCCCAAAATTTACTCATTTATTTATTAGGCCCATGATTGCACCCCTCATTTTTTCGATATCCTGAGGCCTGGAAAGGCGGTGATCACCGTCACGTACAAGCGTCAGCGTCACGTCGTCGGCAGGCAGGAATTCCATGAGTTTCAGCGCGTGTTCATAAGGCACGTCGCGGTCGTTCATTCCCTGAAGGATATGCACGGGGCAACCGGTTTCGATAATGCCGGTCAGTACTCGGTTGCGTGCTCCATCCTCAAGCAGGTCGCGGGTGTAGATATCAGGTTCGCTGCTATATTCGGAGGGTTCCTCGACATAGCCGTTGACAGCAAGCGACTGTCGCTGCTCTTCCGTCAGATGCGGCTCGATCAGCTCCCCCGTAAAATCGGGGGCGGGGGCAATCAGCACCATTCCCTCGACTTTGGGTGACCCGACGCGCTTCTTCAGTTCCTGTGCCACACGAAGCGCGATCCAGCCGCCCATCGACGAGCCGACCAGCACTACGCTCTTGGGTTTCGTGTGGTCGAGCACGGCAAGAGCCTCCTCCAGCCAGCGGGAAATCGTGCCGTCGCGAAACGCGCCGCCGGAGACGCCGTGGCCGGAATAGTCGAAGCGGATGCACTCGGTGCCGAGCGTCTCGGCCAGCGCGTCGAGTTCGACGGCTTTGGTGCCCGTCATGTCCGAACGGTAGCCGCCGAGCCAGACGAAAGCCGCATTGTCGTTGGAAGCGGATGCCGGCCTGACGAGGATTGCGATCTCGCGCATTGTCTCTGCGGTGCCAACCGGAATGCGGATAAGGTCTGATGGGGTGGTCGCTGACATGTGGGTCTCCTTGGTATCGCAGCCTCCGATTGCGTCAAACAGAGGCATCCTGAAAGGCGGGCATCTATAAATCACATTGTCAGACGATTGCAGCAGGTGATTTTTCCCCGCGTATATGGTATTGACATCTATCCAGTGATGACGACATTCCGCTTTCGGCTGCAGCCAAGCGAGGAATTGTCGTTGCTGCGTGCTGAAATTATCTAGGAGAACACGACCATTCGCAGACCATTCAAAGCCGATGCCCCCGTCAAGGAAGGCCCGCGCTCAAACCGGGAAATCCGCGTTCCCAAGGTCCAGCTTATCGATGCCGAAGGCTTTAATCTCGGTGCGATACCGACCGACCAGGCCCTCAAGATGGCCGAGGACGCCGGACTCGATCTCGTCGAGATCTCGCCGAACAACGATCCGCCGGTATGCAAGATCCTCGATCTTGGTAAGCTGAAATACGCGAACCAGAAGAAGGCGTCCGAAGCGCGCAAGAAGCAGAAGATCGTCGAAATCAAAGAAATCAAGATGCGCCCGAACATCGACACCCATGACTATGAGGTGAAGATGAAGGCGATGAACCGGTTCTTTGAAGAAGGCGACAAGGTAAAGGTGACGCTGAAGTTCCGTGGCCGCGAAATGGCCCACCAGGAACTCGGCATGAAGCTTCTGCTGCAGGTCAAGGAAGACACTGTCGAAATCGCCAAGGTGGAAGCCGAGCCCAAGCTCGAAGGCCGCCAGATGATGATGGTGCTGGCGCCGAAGTAAGCGCCACGCCAATCGCCCCGTGCCTTTAGAAGGTAAGGGTATCGGCATTGTCACGCCATTCTTCTTATCCCATTGCGCTTTTAATCCTCTGCGGTTATAAGCGCGCGTCCGAACGGTCCGGCAGGGCATGCCGTGGCAGTTCAAAATGCTTGGAATTCGCATCGTCTGCGGTTCCGATACAATTCTGGAGTAGCAAAATGCCCAAGATGAAGACGAAATCGGCTGCCAAGAAGCGATTCAAGGTAACCGCGACCGGTAAGGTCGTTGCCGCCGCTGCTGGCAAGCGCCACGGCATGATCAAGCGTTCCAACAAGTTCATCCGCGATGCACGCGGCACGATGATCCTCGCTGAGCCTGACGGCAAGAAGGTTATCAAGAACTACCTGCCGAACGGTCTCTAAGACTCATTCGACGATTTGGAACAGTTTTAAGGAGATCATGACATGGCACGCGTAAAACGTGGCGTAACTTCCCGCGCCAAGCACACCAAGACACTCAAGGCAGCCAAGGGCTTCTACGGCCGCCGCAAGAATACCATCCGCGCCGCAAAGGCAGCAGTCGATCGTTCGCGTCAGTTCGCAACGCGCGACCGTCGCGTCAAGAAGCGCAACTTCCGCGCTCTCTGGATCCAGCGTATCAACGCCGCTGTGCGCGAATCCGGCCTGACCTACGGCCGCTTCATCGACGGCCTCAACAAGGCTGGCATCGAAGTCGACCGCAAGGTCCTGTCTGACCTGGCAATCCATGAACCTGCAGCATTCGGCGCTCTCGTCGAAGCTTCCAAGACGGCTCTGGCCTACCTCAAGGACGCCGGCACGAAGAACGAGTTTGAAAGCGCGGTCAAGTAACCAGCGCTTCCCAAGCTTGTAGCTGATAGATTTTGGGGAACCCGCGCTGGCAGTGAGCTGGCGCGGGTTTTTCTTTTGTCGGCCTTCATGTTTTGTCTGCCAGCATTCGCATTCGAATCCGCTTCATTGTCCGAGCATCAACGGAACACATCATGTCCGATCTGGAAAATCTGAAAACCTCGCTTCTGGCTGAAATCGAAGGTGCCAGCGATGAGGCGTCGATCGAAGCCGTGCGCGTCAACGCGCTTGGCAAGAAAGGCTCCGTCTCCGAGCTCCTGAAGACACTCGGCGCCATGTCTGCCGAAGAACGCCAGACCCGCGGTGCAGCAATCAACGCGCTGAAGACCGAGGTCACCGAGGCGATCTTGAGCCGCAAGACGATGCTGAAGGACGCAGCGATCGACGCGCGTCTGAAGGCCGAAACGCTCGATGTGTCGCTGCCGGTGCGCTCTTCTCCTGCCGAGCGCGGCCGTATCCATCCCATCAGCCAGATCACCGACGAAATCACCGCGATCTTTGCAGACATGGGCTTCTCGATCGCCGAGGGCTCTGATGTCGAGACCGACTACTATAACTTCACCGCGCTGAATTTCCCCGAAGGCCATCCCGCCCGCGAAATGCACGACACGTTCTTCTTCCAGCCGGATGAAAAGGGTGAGCGCAAGGTGCTGCGCACCCACACCTCGCCGGTCCAGGTTCGCACCATGGAAGCGCAGGACCCGCCGATCCGCATCATCATTCCGGGCAAGACCTACCGCCAGGATTCCGACGCGACCCATTCGCCGATGTTCCACCAGGTCGAAGGCCTCGTGGTCGACAAGAAGGCGCATGTTGGCAATCTGCGCTATGTGCTGGAAGAGTTCTGCAAGACCTTCTTCGAAGTGCCGTCTGTGACGATGCGGTTTCGCCCCTCCTTCTTCCCGTTCACCGAACCGTCGTTCGAAGTCGATATCCAGTGCGACCGTTCAGGCCCGATCGTAAAATTCGGCGAAGGCACCGACTGGATGGAAATCCTTGGCTGCGGCATGGTCCATCCCAATGTGCTGCGCGCCGGCGGGCTCGATCCGGATGAATATCAGGGCTTTGCCTGGGGCATGGGCCTCGATCGTATCGCCATGCTGAAATACGGCATGCCGGACCTTCGCGACTTCTTCAATGCCGACGTGCGCTGGATGAACCACTACGGTTTCCGCCCGCTCGACATGCCGACATTGTTTGGTGGGTTGAGCGCCTAAGGCCATCCCGAGGCCAAGGGGTTCAAGGCGGTCGATCTAAGGCGTATCATGGAGGTCGTCAAAGACCATCACGGGCAGTTTGTGGAGGCATGGGATGAATTCGCCAAGTCTGTATCCTGAGAACGAACAGCCTATCGAGGCTTGGTGCGATCTCCATAGCGTTCATGTCCGGCTGGCGGATGGGCGTGAGGTCATCACCCCACTCTGGTGGTATCCGAGCCTGTATGCGGCAACGCCGGCAGAGCGAAACAACATTGAGCTGATGCTGGCTGGTATCCACTGGCCGGATAACGATGAGGATCTGTCTATCCGCGGAATGCTGGCGGGCTGGACGGCCCCCGGTGCGACGGCTCCGGAAAAGGCAGCGTAGAGTGTGAGCGACCTGCCAACATACCCACAGCGCTATCGATGACGCACGCGGTTATGCGTCACTTCTTTCGAAACTATTTGATGTGGCCCGGGGTCTGCCGGAAAGCCCGCTCGATTTTATAAGGGTGCAGTAATGAAATTCACGCTTTCCTGGCTCAAGGATCACCTTGAAACCGATGCCAATCTCGAGCAGATCTGCGAGCGCCTGACGGCGATCGGGCTGGAAGTCGAGGATGTCGATGACAAGGCAGCTTACAAGCCCTTCGTCATCGCAAAGGTCCTGTCGGCGGAAAAACATCCGGAGGCGGACCGCCTGAAGGTTCTGTCCGTTGATGCCGGTCCGGATGTCAACGGCGGCAAGCCGCTGCAGATCGTCTGCGGCGCGCCGAATGCCCGCGCCGGTCTGGTCGGTGCGCTTGCGCGTCCGGGCGATTACGTTCCGGGTATCGATGTAACGCTTGCCATCGGCAAGATCCGCGGCGTCGAAAGCCACGGCATGATGTGCTCCGAAAAGGAGCTGAACATGTCGGAAGACCATAACGGGATCATCGATCTTCCCGAAGATGCGCCGGTCGGCACCTCGTTCGCCGCCTATGCCGGCCTCGACGATCCGATGATCGAGATCAACCTGACGCCGAACCGTCCAGATTGCACTTCGATCTACGGCATCGCCCGTGATCTTGCCGCATCCGGCCTCGGTACGCTGAAGCCGCGGGTTCAGCCTCAGCTCAATCTCGAAGGCAAGACACCGGTCGGCCTGTCGATCGATCTCGATGACGAAAACCTGTGCCCCGGTTTCGGCCTGCGCCTCGTGCGCGGCGTGAAAAACGGCGCAAGCCCGGCCTGGATGCAGACGCGCCTGAAGGCGATCGGCCTGCGTCCGATCAACGCGCTCGTCGACATCACCAACTACATGACCTTCGACCAGGGCCGGCCGATGCACGTCTTCGATGCAGCCAAGGTGAAGGGCGATCTGGTCGTTCGCCGCGCCAGCGAAGGCGAAACGATCCTGGCGCTCGATACCCGCGAGTACAAGCTTACGCCCAGCAACGTCGTCATCGCCGATGACAACGGCGTGGAATCGATCGGCGGCATCATGGGCGGCGAGCATTCCGGCTGCGACGAGAACACCGTCGATGTTCTGATCGAATCGGCATTGTGGGACCCGATCAACATCGCGAAATCCGGCCGCGCGCTCGGCATCATCACCGATGCCCGCTACCGGTTCGAACGCGGCGTTGATCCAGCCTATATGCTGCCCGGCCTCGACCGCACCACGCAACTGGTGCTGGAACTCTGTGGCGGCACGGCAGCCGAAGCAAAGGTCGTCGGCTACACGGCATATGAGCCGAAGGTCGTCGATTTCCCCTTCGCTGAAGTCAAGCGCCTGACCGGCCTTGAGATCTCGTCCGACGAAAGCCGCCAGATCCTCGATCGCCTCGGCTTCATGGTCGAAGGTTCAGGCGAACGAGTGTCGGTCAAGGTCCCGTCCTGGCGTCCGGATGTCGATGGCAAGGCCGATCTCGTCGAAGAGGTCATGCGCATCCACGGCGTCGATCACATCAAGCCGGAGCCGCTCGAAAGCATCGGCAGCGTCAACGGCAAGATCCTGACCACGTTGCAGATTCGCACTCGCACGGCAAAGCGTGCACTCGCTGCCCGCGGCATGCTGGAAGCGGTCACCTGGTCGTTCATTCCGGAGGCGCAGGCAAAGCTGTTCGGTGGCGGCGCGCCGTCGCTGAAGCTCGCCAACCCGATCGCCGCGGATATGTCGGATATGCGTCCCTCGCTGCTGCCGGGTCTGTTGACCGCTGCCCAGCGCAATGCTGACAAGGGTTTGGGCGATGTGGCGATCTTCGAAGTCTCCGGCACCTACGAGAACGACACGCCGGAAGGCCAGCGTCGCGTTGCCGGCGGTATCCGCCGCGGCACGGCCTCGATCAATGGCGCGGGGCGCCTCTGGTCGAACGGTGCCAAGGGCGGCGGCAAGCCGGTGGATGTCTATGACGCCAAGGCCGATGCGCTGGCCGTGATCGAAGCCTGCGGCTTGCCCATGTCGAACGTGCAGGTCGAACAGGGTGGTCCCGCCTGGTATCATCCGGGCCGCTGCGGCACGATCAAGATGGGTCCGAAGATCGTGCTCGGCACGTTCGGCGAATTCCATCCAAAGACGCTGTCGGCGCTCGATGTTTCAGGCGCGCTGTGCGGCTTCGAGGTCTATCTCGACGCCATGGCCGAGCCGAAGAAGAAGGCGACCCGCACCAAGCCGCCGCTGGAGCTATCGCCGTTCCAGACCGTCAAGCGCGACTTCGCCTTCGTGGTGGAATCGACCGTCGAAGCCGGCGCGATCGTGAAGGCCGCAACCAGTGCCGACCGCAAGCTGATCTCGGGCGTCAACGTGTTCGACGTCTTCGAAGGCGCGTCAGTGGGCGAGGGGAAGAAGTCGGTCGCGATCGAGATCCTGATCCAGCCGGTCGACAAGACACTGACGGACGAGGATTTCGAGGCACTCACCGCCAAGATCGTCGCCAACGTCGTCAAGGTGACCGGCGGCGTGCTGCGCGCCTAACTGGCGCGCTGGTAACGCCATTCCTGTGTCCTGCCGCCATATCCATAGGATGCGGCGCGGACGTCCTGAACATAGATGTAGCTCTCCTCATGCAGATCGAGGAGAGCCGAAAATCCTGCAAAGGCCGCCTGAATAAAGGCGGCCTTTTCGCGTTTGGTATTGGTTTCTTGGGTTTGAAACGGGCGTGGTAACTTCACACGAACCGTTGGGGGAACTTCCGATGCGCAAACCGAATTCCATGAAGGGGCTGGAGGAGCTTGGCAGGGTCAGGCTGTCGGAAAACTTCTTCTTCCGCGATTTCCTGTTTTCCGAGATTGCCGCAGTCTATGGCATGGCCAATGTCCCTGATGATCCTGATCTCGCGATCGAGGCAGGACGGTGTCTCTGTCAGGAGCTGCTGGAACCGCTGCAGGCGACATTCGGCCGGCTGCATGTCCGCTCAGGTTACCGCGCAGCTGAAGTCAACGCCTTCGGCAATGCCCGGGGATTGAACTGCGCCACAAATGCAGCGTCATCTGCCGACCATATCTGGGATCTTCGCGATGCTGATGGCTGCATGGGGGCAACGGCCTGTATCGTGGTCCCATGGCTGATCGACAATGTCAGCGAGGAGGGCGACTGGCGAAAGCTGGCCTGGTGGATCCACGATCACCTTCCCTATGCCTCGCTCTGCTTTTTCCCGAAACTCTGGGCCTTCAATATCCAGTGGCATGAGCGGCCGGTTCGGCGGATCACGAGCTATGCCCGGCCCCGCGGCCTCCTGACAAAGGCCGGAATGGCCAACCATGGCGGCGACCATTCGGAATGGTACCAGGGCTTTCCGAATGTGAGGCGATAGCCAGCGGTGTCAGGAATGCAGGTGGTAAAGCTTGCTGACAATGACCCAGCGACCATTCACCTTCAAAAGAGAGAGGTAGTCGGTGAACCGGAGGCCGGCAAATTCGTCGATGAGTTTGACGCTGGCCGCATCGCCGGCGATATCCAGAGCAATGATCTCGATCAGAGGCTGCGTACCCGCCGGCGCTGGCCCTTCTGAGGCGACCGCTGCGACAAATTCGGCCACCGATAGCCATTCGACCGCATTGTCGTAGTTACCGATGATCGAAGCTTTTGGATGAAACGCTTTGCGGAGCGCGCCTTCGTGCGCAAACGTCATCCCGTCCACGTAAAGATGCACGACCGACTGCACTGCCTGCTCTTCAGACATGACGAGGCCCTCCCCAGGCTCTACGATAGCAGAACCCGGGGAAGGCTAGACACTCACATTTTCATCTTCTCGCGCAGCGCATCGATGCGCTTGGAGGCTTCGGCCTTGGACAGATCTTCGGCGAAAGCGTCGGGATCCTTCGCCTGCTCGCTGAGGGTCTTGAGATAGGAGCCCTGCGCGCCGGTCATCGGCTCGTCACCGGTGACCCAGTCATCCGGGTCCTTCTCGGTGTTCGATGCGGGATCCGGGTCAGTCTTCGGGTTATGTATGTCGCTCATAGTTTCCTCACCGTTTGGATGTTCCTTAAACGTTCTCGGTGAAACGAAGTTCCATCAGCGGCGCGGTGTCCATGCCGCCTGTCCGCCGTAACGCGCACCGGCGATCTTGTCGGGAGACAGCATGTCGTCGAGGCGCTTCACGTCGTCGGCGGTCAGCACGACGTCGGCCGCTCCGGCATTCTGCTCCAGATTGGGGATTTTGCGCGCGCCGGGAATGGGCACGATGAAGTCGCCTTTGGCGAGTACCCAGGCAAGAGCAAGCTGCGCCGCCGTGATGCCCTTTTCCGACGCCATCTGTTCGACAAGCCGGACCAGCGCCAGGTTCGCCTCCATATTCTCAGCCTCGAAGCGCGGCATGGTGCGGCGCAGATCACCTTCGCCAAATTCCGACGTGTTCTGGATCTTGCCGGTCAGGAAGCCGCGGCCGAGCGGGCTGAACGGCACAAAGCCGATTCCCAGCTCGCGGCAGGTATCGAGCACGTCGCCCTCGGGATCGCGGGTCCAGAGAGAGTATTCGCTTTGCAGCGCCGCAATCGGGTGCACGGCATGGGCGCGCCGGATGATGTCAGGGCTTGCCTCCGAAAGCCCGAGCGCGCGCACCTTGCCTTGTGTCACCAGCTCCGCCATCGCCCCGACCGTCTCCTCGATCGGAACGTCAGGATCGACGCGGTGCTGGTAGAAGAGATCGATGACGTCGATGCCGAGGCGTTTCAGCGACGCTTCGGCAACCGCGCGCACCTGCTCCGGCCGGCTGTCGAGACCGGACATTGCGCTCGAGTCCTTTTTAGTGGGATCGATCTTGAAGCCGAACTTGGTGGCGATCACCACCTTGCCGCGGAACGGCTTCAACGCCTTGCCGACCAGCTCCTCGTTTATGTAGGGACCATAGACTTCGGCCGTGTCGAAGAAATTGACACCGATCTCGACGGCGCGGTGGAGCGTCCTGATCGACGTTGCTTCATCCTGCCCGCCATAGGCATGGCTCATGCCCATGCAGCCAAGGCCAATCGCCGAGACCGTCAGTTCAGTTCCAAGCTTGCGTGTCTGCACGGGGATTCTCCAGGTTGGGCTTTGAGGAGGGTCCGGCGGGAGGTCCGCCGGAGGGATAGATCAGGCGCCGGCCTCGTTGAGCAGCGCCATCTGCGCGTCGGTGAGCGTGAGTCTGCCGGCCGCAAGGATCGCCTCGAGCTGGTTCAGGCTGGTCGCGCTGGCGATCGGCGCGGTAATGCCCGGCCGCGCGGCAACCCAGGCAATCGAAATCGCAGCCAGGCTTTCGCCGGTTTCCGCGGCCACCTCGTCGAGTGCTGCAAGCACCTTCAGGCCCCGGTCGTTGATATAGTCGGGCATGCGGTTGCCGCGCGTCTTGCCCTCGGCATCTTCGGCCTTACGATACTTGCCGGTCAGGAAGCCAGCTGCCAGCGCGTAGTAGCTGATGACGCCGATGTCTTCGGCGATGCAAAGGTCCGCAAGCGGGCCTTCGAACTTGTTGCGGGTGTAGAGATTGTATTCCGGCTGCAGCACGTCGTAACGGGGTAGGCCGTTTCTGTCCGCAGCGTCGAGCGAGGTCTGCAACTGTTCCGCACTGAAGTTCGAACAGCCGATCGAGCGCACCTTGCCTGCATCCTTCAGCTTCGCAAGCGCGCCAAGCGTCTCTTCGTGCGGTGTGTCGTCATCGGGAAAATGCGAGAGGTAGAGGTCGATATAGTCGGTCTGTAACCGCTGCAGGGATTTCTCGACGGCTTCCACCACCCACTTTGCCTTCAGCCTCTTGTCGTCGCCCATGGTGGGGTAACCGAACTTCGTGACGATGACAGCCTTGTCGCGGGCCACCGTGCCGCGCTTCAGCCAGTTGCCGATCACGGTCTCGCTCTCCCCACCCTGATGGCCCGGCGCCCATGCGGAATAGACATCGGCCGTGTCGATCGTGTTGAAGCCGGCCTCGAAGAACGCGTCCAGCATCTCGAAAGAAGTCTTTTCGTCCGCGGTCCAGCCGAACACGTTGCCGCCGAAAACGACGGGCGAGATGGAAAGTCCGGTACGGCCGAGCAAGCGCATGTCCATGATGGTCTCCAGATAGATGACGTGGGGAAGCGATAGTGGTGAAGGATGAAACTATGCTGATTGGATCGACTGTCAAACCGACAAGCGGGCACAAGGTTTCAGCACTGCCAACAACGACAGTTGCCCGCCCGACCAAGCGGCCCTAGGTTAGCCTCCCAATGACTGTCTGTGAATGTGTGGAGGCACTGCTATGTTGCGTTTTGGAATCCTGTCGACGGCGAAAATCGGACGGGACGCTGTCGTTCCCGCACTGCTAGACGCCGAAAACTGCGTGGTCAGCGCCGTTGCCAGCCGTGACATTGCCAAGGCGCGCGCATTTGCGGACCGGTTCGGCGTGCCGCATGCGTTCGGTTCCTATGACGAGATGCTGGCGTCGGACACGATCGATGCCGTCTATATCCCACTGCCGACCAGCCAGCATGTGGAATGGTCGATCAAGGCGGCCGAGGCCGGCAAGCATGTTCTCTGCGAAAAGCCGATCGCGCTGAAGGCGAGCGAGATCGAGCGACTGATCGCGGCAAGGGATGACAACAGCGTCCTGATTTCCGAAGCCTTCATGGTCACCTATGCGCCCGTCTGGCACAAAGTGCGCGACCTTCTGAAGGAGGGCGCGATCGGCGACCTCAAGCATGTCCAGGGCGCCTTCAGCTATTTCAACCGCGATCCGGATAACATGCGCAACATCCCGGAACTCGGCGGCGGCGCGCTGCCGGATATCGGCGTCTACCCGACCATTGCGACGCGCTTTGCGACCGGCCTAGAACCTCTACGCGTCCAGGCCACGGTAGTGCGCGATCCGGACTTCGGCACGGATATCTATGCAAGCGTCAAGGCGGCGTTCGAGACATTTGAAATGAGCTTCTACATCTCGACCCAGATGGCGGGTCGCCAGCTCATGGTGTTCCACGGCACAGAGGGCACGATCGAGGTCAAGTCTCCGTTCAATGCGGATCGCTGGGGCGCCGAAGAGATCGAACTCACCAACCAGAAGCACAACGTCTCGCAGATCTTCCGTTTCCCCGACAGCCGCCAGTATCGCCGGCAGGCAGAAGCCTTTGCCAAGGCAGCCATGGGCGAGGCGGCGGACATCGTGACGCTCGAGAACTCGCTTCTCAACCAGCGCTTCATCGATGCGATCTACCGCGCCGGAGAGACCGACGGCTGGGAGACGGTCTGACCTAGTTCTTGTGGCGGAAGACGAAGCGGGAATACCCGAAATAGCTGTAGGCCGTTGCTGCAGCCGAGGCGAACACGATCGCCGCAATCGGCTGCAGGAACGGCGCCCGCCACATCAGCAGGGAATAGACGGCATAATTGATACAGGCCGAGGTGATGCCCACGGCCCAGTATCGAAAACCCTCCTGCGCAAGCGAGTGCGGCGATGGCTCGAACGTGCGGCTGCGGTTGATCAGCCAGGTAAAGCTCATCGCGGCCATGATCGCAGGGATACGGGCCGCAAACGGACCGAACCCGGCAACCGCGATGAGAAAATACGTCAGTCCAGCATCGATAACGAAGCCGCAGCCGCCCGCGGCCAGGAACCAGAAAAGTCGCTTCATGCGGCGCTCTTGGCGTCCTTGGCAGTCTTGCGGCGGCCACCAGCAGATTTCTGCAGATGGATGGGTGCATGGACGCGTTGCGGCATGCTCATATAGTGGATGCGCAACTGCTCGGACCGTGCCCGCGATAGGGAATCGAGGATGAGCCCGGCCGTGAACACCAGAAACGAGATCAGCATCAGCACCAGCGAGAAGACCCAGGTCGGCATCCGCTCGACCAGGCCCGTCTCGAAATACTCGACCAGCACCGGCGCCATGAAGGCGAGGCTTGCCGCCATGAAGGCAGCGCTGATCGTGCCGAAGAATGCGAAGGGCCGTGTTTCCTTCATCAGCATTGCAAACATCCAGAGTATCTTCGCGCCATCGCGGAAGGTCGAAAGCTTGGAATGCGATCCTTCCGGACGCCGTCCGTAATCCAGCTCAATCTCGCATATCGGCAGTTTCAGACGCGATGCATGCACCGACATTTCCGTCTCGATCTCGAACCCGCCTGATACGGCCGGAAAGCTTTTGACGAAGCGACGCGAGAAGGCGCGGTAACCGGAAAAGATATCGGTGAAGTCGCGTCCGAAGATCGTCCGGTAGAGAATGTTGAACAGCCGATTGCCGGTCGCATGGCCCTGGCGTCCGGCATCCGCATGAACGCCGCGGCGGGTGCCGACAACCATGTCGGCGCGCTCGGTCAGTAGCGTGCGGATCAGCTCTTCCGCGTCTTTTGGAGAATAGGTGCCGTCACCATCCGCCATCAGATAGATGTCGGCGTCGATATCGGCAAACATGCGGCGCACCACATGGCCTTTGCCCTGGCGCCGTTCGCGCATCACCTCGGCGCCGGCCAGCATTGCTTTCAGCGCGGTGCCGTCGGTCGAATTGTTGTCGTAGACGTAGATGTGCGCATCCGGCAGGGCCTGCCGGAAGCCATTTACCACCGCTTCGATCGTCGATGCTTCGTTGTAGCAGGGCAGAAGAACGGCGATCTTCAGATCACCCGTCAGGGCATCGGTCATGGTTTTCACTCGATACAAAGAAGACCGCAGACGGCACACGCCGCTTCATCGCTTTACTATTTCTTGGGAAGGTTAAGGCTAGGTTTCGGGCTGGAATATTTCGGGGCGAAAATGTGAAAGCCCCGGAAATCATGGTCGGAGGTGGGGAAGACATGCAGGTCGTTAGCGGGCGCGGTGCGATATCGTCGAGGCTTGCGCCCGTGGTGATGATCTACTGGCTTGCAATCTCGATCATGGCACTGGTCATCAAGCTGCCCACCGCCACCGATCTGATCGGTGCCGACAACGACGACATCATGCGGCTGGTTGAAGTCCGCGATCTCCTCGGCGGTCAGGGCTGGTTCGACATGATGCAGTACCGGCTCGGTCTTGCCGATGGCACGCTCATGCACTGGTCGCGACTGGTCGATTTGCCGATTGCAGCAACGATCAAATTCCTCTCGCTATTCATGGCGATGCCGCTGGCCGAAGGTGTCGCGGCGACGGTCTGGCCGCTTCTCGTCTCGCTCCTCCTGTTCGTCCCGCTCGGCCTTGCCGGCCGCCGCATCGGCGGCGTGGTCACCATGCATCTGGCGATCGGCATCGGCGCGATCTTCGTCTTCACCAACATCAAGTTCCAGCCGGGCGCGCTCGATCACCATAACGTCCAACTGGCGCTTGCCATGTGGGTCACAGCCATGCTGGTCGATCCGCAGTATAGCCGGTCAAGCTATGCCGTCGCCGGCATTGCGGCGGCGCTGGCGATCGCCGTCGGTGCCGAAACGGTCCCTTTCGTCGCTGCCGCCTGCATCTGCGTCGTGCTGCACTGGGCCTGGCACGGCAGGTCGTTCGCCGGGGCCGCCAAAGCGTTCGGCCTCTGCCTCACGCTTGCGATCTCCGCCGCCTTTTTCGCCACCGTGCCGCCCTATCGCTATGCGGTCGTCACCTGCGATAATCTTTCCTTCGGCTTTTATTCGCTGACGGCAATCGGTGGCGCCGGCCTGTTCATTCTGGCAAGCCTGCCCTTGCCCGATAAACGGTTGCTGCGTTTCGGCATGCTGGCGGTCGCCGGCGTCGCCCTTCTTGCCGCAGCCCGCGCAATTGCGCCGGAATGCCTCGGCAATCCGCTGGCAAACCTTGATCCGCTGCTTGTCGAACTCTGGCTGAACGGCGTATCCGAGGCACGCTCGATCGTGGCTGAAATGCGCGACACGCCCGAACTCGTCGGCGGCTTCTATGCCGTGGGCCTTTTCGCCATCCTCGTCTGCCTTGCCCGCATCGCGTGCCGCAGCAAGGTCGAAACCCACGTCGTGCTTCTCGTTCTGCTCCTCGTTTCCTTCGCTGTCGCGGCCATTCAGGTGCGCGGAACGATCTTCTCCAACCTCCTCAGCATCCTGCCGCTGTCTCTGCTGATTGCCGATATCCGCGTCCGTGCCAATGCGGACCGCAACAATCCATCCCTTGCTGCAGCCTATATCGTCACGGTCCTTGCTTCCGTCCCGGTCGTCTGGGGCGTGGCCGGCATTCTCATCAAAGAGGGCGTCGGCTCCGTCGACCTCAATATCCTCTCCACCGATAACGCAGGTGAAGAAGGAGAATGCGGCGGGCCGCAGACATGGTCCGCGCTGAATGCCCTTCCGGTCGGCGTTATCGCTTCTCCCTCCAACAGCGGCGCGGAGATCATTCGCTTCACGCGACATCGTGCATTGTCCGCGCCCTATCATCGCAATCAGGGCGGCATGCTGACCGAACTGCATATCGGCCTCGCGCAACCTGATGAAGCCAAGGCCTTTATCGATGGTGCCGGTGTCACGGCTCTCACCTTCTGCAAGAGCGATCCGCAGACCGAGCGTCTGATCGCCATGAAACCAGACGGCCTCTATGCCGCGCTCGCCCGGAGTGACGTCCCGCCATACCTGCAGCCTGTGGCCACCGGTCCGCTGGATGGGTTCATAATCTACCGGGTCGTGAGAGACTAGGGCGAGATTAAGCGTCGGATGATCCGGAAAGACGGATGAAATCGGCGCAGCCTTCGGTTAGAACAAAGGGCATGACGAGCCCTATCGCCCAAGAATCGCCGACGAACCTCACCGAATTTTCCGTGTCGGAGCTTTCCGGCTCGATCAAGCGCACGATGGAAAATGCGTTCGATCATGTGCGGGTGAGGGGAGAGATTTCCGGTTATCGCGGTCCGCACTCTTCCGGTCATGCCTATTTCTCGCTGAAGGACGACCGCTCGCGCATTGATGCGGTCATCTGGAAGGGCACCTTCTCGCGCCTGCGGTTCCGGCCGGAAGAAGGCATGGAAGTGATCGCGACCGGCAAGATCACCACATTTCCAGGCTCGTCGAAATATCAGATCGTCATCGAAAACCTCGAGCCGGCAGGCGCCGGCGCGCTCATGGCGCTGCTTGAGGAGCGCCGCCGCAAGCTCGGTGCCGAAGGCCTGTTCGATCAGGACCGCAAGCAGCCCCTGCCTTATCTGCCGCGTGTCATCGGCGTGGTGACCTCGCCAACCGGCGCCGTCATCCGCGATATCCTGCACCGCATTTCCGATCGCTTTCCCGTCCATGTGGTCCTATGGCCCGTCAAGGTTCAGGGCGAGGGGTCCGGCGAGGAAGTCGCCGCTGCCATCCGCGGGTTCAACGCGCTCGGGCCAGGTGACGCCATCCGAAGACCAGATGTGCTGATCGTCGGCCGCGGTGGCGGCAGTCTGGAAGATCTCTGGAGCTTCAACGACGAGATCGTCGTGCGCGCTGCAGCCGAAAGCCGGATACCGCTGATCTCGGCCGTGGGCCACGAGACCGACTGGACGCTCCTCGATCACGCCGCCGATGTTCGCGCACCGACGCCGACAGGCGCCGCCGAAATGGCTGTTCCCGTGAAGGCGGATCTCGAAGCTCAGCTCGCCAGCCTGGCCGCCCGGCTGCGGGGCTGCGCAGCGCGCCAGATGGACCACCGCAAACAGTCGCTGCGGGCGCTCGTCCGCGCGCTTCCGTCGCTCGACCAGCTGCTGGCACTTCCGCGCCGAAGGTTCGATGAAGCCGCGGCTGGCCTCGGCCGCGGGCTGGAGCGCACGACGGTCGTCAAGCGCCGCGCGTTCGAGCGTGTCTCGTCCGGTCTGCGCCTCGATCTCCTGACGGGCAGGCTCCAGCAACAACGCCAGGCTTTGAACGACCGGCTGCTACGGGCCGATCGTTGCCTGGAGAGAAGAGCGTTGAGCGAACGCGGGCGTCTGTCGCGTTTCGAAGCGTCGCTGAAGTCGCTGCCCGCGCGGCTGCTCGGCCAGATCCAGCGCGAGCGTCAACATCTCGTATCGTTCGGGCGCCATGCCGATACCGCTATGTCGCACACGCTCGCGCGCAGCCGTTCGGCCATCTCGGCGCAGGATCGCGTCCTGCAGTCGCTCTCCTACAAGAACGTCCTGCAACGCGGTTTTGCGGTCATTCGAGATGAGAACAACCACCCCCTGACACGGGCCGCTGGCATCGGCGAGGGAAGGGCGATTTCCGTGGAATTTGCCGACGGTCGTATCTCAGCCGTCACGGGCGGCGAGGCACCAACCGAAGATCCGTCATCTGCCGCACGGCCGTCTCAGCCGAAAAAGAAGCTGCCGAAACCGGAAGGTGCCGACCAGCCTGCCAAGCAGGGCACGCTGTTCTAACCCTTGGGCGGCAGCCCATTCAAATCCCCGCCAAGACTTCCTATCTTCTCCACGAAGAGACCTCTCTGGAACACGGCGTTGCAAGCTGCGTTTCCTCGGCAGTTGCAAACGGAGACCATGGCCATGAAAAAAGCATTCGCGACCTCGTTGCTGATCCTCTCGGCGGCAGCTTTCGGCACGCCGGCACTGGCCGGCCAGACGAGGGCATCGGAGATCATCTTCGGCAAGGCCTATGACGACAACGTCATCGCCATCCAGTCCGGTTCGCTCACCAGCCGCAAGGATGGGTTTTCCGAGTGGTCGGGCTCCGGCAACGATCTGATCATGCGCCGGGCCCAGGCGGAAGTCAGTGCCGATAGCAGCCTGATGCGCTCGCTCGAAGCCCGCGGCATTGCCATCCACAACGTCCTGTCGGTGGAAACCGCTGCCAACGGCGGCAAGGTCGTCTATTACCGTTGATAGTGGCAAAGGCCCGGCAAATCCGGGCCTCGCGTCTCGTGCGTCAGGCCCATTCGCCGGCGCGCATGACGGGCACCTTGGAGCCGTCGGCCCTGATACCGTCGATATCCACCTTGTCGGAACCGATCATCCAGTCGATGTGGATGAGGCTCGAATTTCCGCCTTGCGTCCTGATCTGCTCCGGTGTCAGCGAAGCGCCGTCGAGGAAGCACTTCGAATAGCACTGGCCAAGCGCGATGTGGCAGGACGCGTTTTCGTCAAACAGCGTGTTGTAGAACAGGATGCCGCTTGCCGAAATCGGCGAGGAATGCGGCACCAGTGCCACTTCGCCCAGCCGGCGGGCACCAGCATCCGTGTCCAGAACCCGGCTCAGCACTTCCCCGCCCTTGGCAGCATTTGCCTCGACGATGCGGCCGCCCTCGAACTTCACCCTGATATCGTCGATCAACGTGCCCTGATGCGACAGTGGCTTGGTGCTGGAAACATAGCCTTCCACCTTCAGCGCGTGCGGAGTCGTGAACACTTCCTCGGTCGGAATGTTCGGATTGCAGGTGATGCCGTTTTTCGCGACGGACGCACCGCCATGCCATTCATGGCCATCAGCCAGGCCAACCGTCAGGTCCGTGCCGGGGCCGGTGAAGTGAAGCGCCGAAAAGCGTTCGCCGTTCAGCCAGGTGGAGCGCTTCTTGAGGTTTGCGTTGTGCGATGCCCAGGCAGCGACGGGGTCGTCGAGATCGACGCGGGAGGCGGCAAAGATCGCGTCGGCCAGCTTGCGCACCGCCACGTCTTCCGGCACGTCCGGAAACACCTGCCGCGCCCATGCCGGGTTGGGATAGGAAATGATGTTCCAGTTGATGTCGAAATTGGCGATCTTTTCTAGCGCCGGCTTGTAGGCCATCGAATTGGCCTTGTTCGCCCGTGCCACCTTGGTGGGATCCTGGTCGGCCAGCATCATCGGGTTGTCGCCGGAGATCGCCAGACGCGCCGCACCATTGGCATAGGCCTTCGCCATACCTTCGTAGAGCCAGTCCGAGGCCTTGTCGAAACTCGCATCGGGTGCGAACTCGTAGCGCGCAAGCGTCGCCTCCTCGTCGGAATAGAACGTGGTGACGAGACCCGCACCGGCCTTGTAGGCGTGGCGGGTCAGGAACCGCACCAGCGGCAGGGCCGCAATCGGCGCCGTGATGACGAGATCCTGGTTCTTCGCGAGCCCAAGGCCAACCTTGACCG
The DNA here is from genome assembly GCF_050500185.1 of Neorhizobium sp. DAR64862/K0K3. Taxonomy (NCBI): domain Bacteria; kingdom Pseudomonadati; phylum Pseudomonadota; class Alphaproteobacteria; order Hyphomicrobiales; family Rhizobiaceae; genus Neorhizobium; species Neorhizobium sp. DAR64862/K0K3. The sequence goes on along the minus strand of NZ_CP191449.1, from coordinate 2,820,595 downwards.
CCACTTCGGCAAGCTTTTCGAGTTTCTGCGGATCGATGGCGGTCTGGAAATTCGGCACGATTGTCATAATGGCCTCTGTTCTTGGAATATCTGCTGACACGACTTAGGGTAACTGAGGTGAATTTGAAGTCGATCGGTCACGATCATAGTCCCCTCGCTTCACGCAACAAGGGCCGCCGCTATCGCTTTCAATGCCGATTGTGCGTCTTTTGGGGCAAGACGAACCTGAAGCCCTCGCTGGCCACCATTGATGAAAACGTAGACCTGTTCGAGAGCCGTCGCTTCTATGGCCGTCGGGACGAGCTTCCTCTGTCCGAACGGGCTGATGCCGCCGACACGATAACCGGTTATCCGTTCGGCATCAGCCGGCTTCATCATGGCCGCAGACTTGCCGCCGAAGGCCGCGGCAAGCTTCTTCATCGAGACTTCTCTATCGGATGGGATGACAACACAGACCGCCTTGCCGTCCACCTCCGCCATCAACGTCTTCAGGACCCGGCAAGGATTTTCGCCGATCGCGTCGGCTGCCTGAAGCCCGATGCGTTCGGCGTTCGGATCATAGTCATAGGTAACCGTCGTGAAGCTCACGCCGGCCTTCTCGAGGACTTCGGTTGCGCGGGTCGCCTTGGACATGAAATTCAGGTCTCGGTGAATGTCGCGGCGTAGTTTTCCGGTTTGAAGCCGACGACCAATTTTCCATCCGCTTCCAGTATCGGCCGCTTGATCATCGACGGCTGAGCCGCCATCAGCGCGATCGCCTTTTCCCGGTCGAGATCCAGCTTGTCGGTCTCGGGCAGCTTCTTGAACGTGGTGCCTGCACGGTTCAGCACCTGTTCCCACCCGGCGCGCCCCGTCCAGTCGTTAAGATGGTCGGGGTCGATACCGAGCGCCTTGTAGTCGTGGAAGGTGTAGGCAACGCCCTTCTCATCCAGCCAGGCGCGGGCCTTCTTCATCGTGTCGCAGTTCTTGATGCCATAGATGGTGATCACCATGAGAACCTCTTCGGTTGATGACGATCGATAGCAACCACGTGACAGTTTAGGCAAGCCATGGATGCTGGAAGGTCTGCGCTATGTGAATGACGCATGCCTCCTCTGTGAGCTTGTCGATTGTATAGGCACAATGTGCAGCCTATTTTAGGAACATCACAAGGAGAGATCAAATGTCTGCATCTATCAAGAACCGCGTTGGCGCATTCGGTCGTGCATTTGCACTGCTCGGCGCTGCCGTCTCCGCATCCGCTGCTGTCGAGAACAACCGTCGTCCTCACGCCCGTGATCTCGAGATACTCGGCATCGATCCCCAGGCTTTCCGCAAGGTTCGCTAATCATACTTCCAAAGACCGCCCGGCGGGAAAGTTCCTGCCGGACCTGTGTGGCGTAGTCCTTCGCCACACCACGAGCGCTGATGACATGACCCGGCTGAGACCTTCAGCCACAGCAGGCCACCATCCCGCTCACTGCATGGCTTGTTTCGCAAGCCGATAGGCGGTCAAGCCAAAAACTTCCCCGCAGAAATAATGATACTAGATCAGGCGTGCACAGGCTGCCTGATAGCGTACCCGCAGCCGGCGTCGCGCCAACTCAGCTCATCAGCATCTTGTAGGCGCAATAGATGGCGATCAGCACGACGGCGCCGATCAGTGCTATCTTGCCGAGCCGCTTCTCGATGAAATGCCGGATGCTCTCGCCGTGCCGACGCAGGAGCCATGCGAGGAGAAAGAAGCGGGCTCCGCGGGTCACCACGGCCGCCGCGATGAACAGCCAGATATTGACATGCACGGCACCGGACAGGATCGTGACCACCTTGATCGGTGGCAGATGCGCGAAGCCTGATGTGACCAGCATCAGCAGGATCGTCTCAAAGGTGATGCCGGATTTCAGCTCGTTGAACGTATCGAGCTTGCCCCAGAATTCGAGGATCGGCACGGCGATCGCATCGAAAGCGAAAAACCCGATCCACCAACCGGCAATGCCACCGAGGACGGAAAACGTCGTGGCGATCAGGGCGTAGCGCCAGGCGCGCTCGGGCCTGGCAAGCGCCATGGGCAGAAACAGCACATCCGCCGGCACCAGGAAGACAGAGCTTTCGACGAAGGCGATGACCGCAAGCCACACGCTTGCGGACTTGCGGGCGCTGAGCGCCATCGTCCAGTCATAGAGGCTGCGGAGCATAGGGATATCCGGGAAGGGATTGGGAGGTGACAGGCCGCTGCGTGATGCGGCCGGTCACTAAAGGCCTATTCCCACTCGATCGTGCCGGGCGGCTTGCTCGTCACGTCGTAGACGACGCGGTTGATGCCGCGCACTTCGTTGATGATGCGGGTTGCCGCACGGCCAAGGAAGTTCATGTCGTAGGGGTAGAAGTCCGCCGTCATGCCGTCGACCGAGGTCACGGCGCGCAGCGCACAGACGAAGTCGTAGGTGCGGTAGTCGCCCATCACGCCGACGGTCTGCACCGGCAGAAGCACGGCGAATGCCTGCCAGATCGTGTCGTAGAGACCGGCCTTGCGGATTTCGTCGAGATAGATTGCATCCGCCTTGCGCAGGATATCAAGCTTTTCGCGGGTAATCGCACCGGGGCAGCGGATGGCAAGGCCTGGACCCGGGAACGGGTGGCGGCCGATAAAGCTTTCCGGCAGGCCGAGTTCACGACCCAGCGCGCGCACCTCGTCCTTGAACAGTTCGCGCAGCGGCTCCACCAGCTGCATGTTCATGCGCTCTGGAAGGCCGCCAACATTGTGGTGGCTCTTGATGGTGACCGAAGGGCCGCCGGAGAACGAAACGCTCTCGATGACGTCAGGATAGAGCGTGCCCTGCGCGAGGAAGCGTGGAGCGCCCTTGCCGTCGGAGGCGATCTTGGCGGCTTCCGCTTCGAAAACCTCGATGAACAGACGGCCGATCGTCTTGCGCTTGACCTCGGGGTCGGAAACGCCGGCCAGCTGCGTCAGGAAGAGGTCGGATGCATCCACGGCCACGAGCGGGATGTTATAGGCGTCGCGGAACATGCCGACGACCTGTTCGGTCTCGCCCTGGCGCATCAGGCCGTGGTCGACATAGATGCAGGTCAGCTGGTCGCCGATTGCCTCATGGATCAGAATGGCTGCAACGGATGAATCGACGCCGCCGGACAGGCCGCAGATGACGCGCTCGGTGCCTACCTGCTCCTGGATCTTGCGGATCATCTCGGCCTTGTAGGCAGCCATGGTCCAGTCGGATTTCAGGCCGACGATCTTGTGCACGAAATTGGACAAGAGCTTGGCGCCATCAGGCGTGTGAACCACTTCCGGATGGAACATCGTCGTATAATAGCGACGGCTCTCGTCGGCAGCGATCGCGAACGGTGCGTTTTCGGATGTGGCGATAACTTCGAAGCCATCGGGCAACTGCGTCACGCGGTCGCCGTGGCTCATCCAGACCGGATAGCGGCCGCCCTGTTCCCAAAACCCATCAAACAGCGGGCTGGATTTCTTGATCTCGACGTCGGCGCGACCGAATTCCGCAGCATGGCCACCCTCGACGACGCCGCCGAGCTGGGTTGCCAGCGTCTGCTGGCCGTAGCAGATGCCAAGGATCGGAACGCCGCTGTCGAACACCGCCTGCGGTGCGCGCGGACTTCCCTCTGTCGTGACCGATGCCGGGCCGCCGGAAAAGATCACGCCCTTCGGCGCCATCCTGTCGAAGGCGTCCGCGGCACTCTGAAACGGGTGGATCTCGCAATACACACCCGCTTCGCGCACGCGGCGCGCAATCAGCTGCGTCACCTGGCTGCCGAAATCGATGATGAGAATGCTGTCGGGATGAGCTACCAAGGGCGTTGTCTGGGTCATGGCGAGCCTTTAGAGAAAAACTGGCTTTTGTGCAACTGCGTCAGAGCGCCAAATCGCCGCTTTCGAGGGCGTTTTCAAGCCGGTCGATGACCGCGGCAAGCTTCTCGTCAATAACATGGAGATATTCCGTCCAGTTGTCGACATGCTTCAGCTCCGCCTTGCCGTCGGAAATGCCCCGCAGACCGACCAGCGGAAGACCAAAAAGCTGACAGCATCGCAGCACCGCAAAGGTCTCCATGTCCACCATGTCGGCGGCCACGAGATCATAGGCTGCTCCCGAAACGATGTTGCCGCCCGTCGAAAGCGACGCTTCCGCGATGCCGGGGATGCGAAGCGTCAGCGGAACGATCGCCGGGTGATCGAGAAACGGTGTGCGTCCCTTTTCGAAACCGAGCGGGGAGGCGTCCATGTCGCGATAGGCAACGGAGGATACCTGATAGACTTCCGTCTGCTCGAGACTGCGCGAGCCGGCGGACCCGAGTGAGACGACCAGATCCGGCAACCGGCTTTCCGCCTCCAGCCGTGTCAGCGCGCGCGACAAGACGGCCGCCGCCTCCACCGGGCCGACGCCGGTCATCAGCGGCTTGATCCGGTTTTTGAGATGCGGACCATATTCGGCGTCGACGGCCATGACGAACATGACCTTTTTGCCCGCGACCGATTTAAGTTCGAAATTCATCCGACGATATCCTGCCTGCCGCGGATGACCATCATCGATGCGGTCATGGACGCAATGAGTTTTGCCGGCCCGTCACTGATCGCATAACCGCGCCCGTCCGCGACGATGATCGTTGACCCGGGCTTGGTGATTTCGCCGCGAAACAGAAAACGCTCTCCACGTCCCGGCGACAACAGGTTCACCTTGAACTCGATGGTCAGGATCGAAGCGTCAGGCGCAATCGTCGTGTAGGCGGCATAGGTGCAGGCCGTGTCGAGTGCCGCCGAAATCACGCCGGCATGCAGGAAACCATGCTGTTGCGTGAGCTTCTCGCTATAGGGCAGCTCGATCTCGATCATCGCCTGCTCGACCCGGGTCAGAGCCGCATCAAGCATTGCCATCGCGCCCTGCCGGTCAAAACTCTGGCGAATACGCTCGCGAAAATCGCCTGTTTCGAGAATGCTCATGCCGGCCCCTTTGATCGAGGCAAGGTGCCATGCCGGGCCGGTATCGGCAAGCCGGTTTGGTCTCGGCTCGTCAGTTGAGCATGACGATCGAGAGGTTGAGCATCGTCGCAAACGCGACCCACAGCGCGTAGGGCACGAATAGCAGCGCCGCCGTGCGGTTGGGCCGCCAGCTCATGGCGATGAAAAGTAGGATAAAGGCCAGCATCGGCACGATGATGGCAAGACCCAGAGCCGGGTTCTGCATCCCGAAGAAGGCCGGAGACCAGAGAAGGTTCAACACGGCCTGCACCGCAAACACGACCAGCCTTCGAGTGTTGTTCTGGTCGTACCATGTCGAGGCAAGCGCTGCGCCGATCATGCCATAGAGAACCGTCCAGACCGGTCCGAAGATCCAGTTCGGCGGATTGAAGAACGGCTTGTTCAGCTGTTGGTACCATTCGCCGGGAATGTTGCTGACGCCGCTGATCACGCCGACGGCGACCGACGCGATGATGAAGAGACCGTAGACGATAGGTTTGCGCATGAGCCCTCAGATAGAGCGGTTGGAGCGGCCGGAAAGATCATCCGATGCGAACGATATGCTGATCCCAGGCTATCCGGCTTTTGGTCTCGTTGAAACGCCCGTCATAGGTCGAGACCGCGATGCCGTGCGCGGCCGGGGCCACCCCTGCAGCGTCCCGCACCGTCTCTTCCCTCAGCACCTCACCCGTCCTTGCATCCAGCGTCACCGCCGCACCGCCCACCGGCGATGTCAGGCCGACAAGCCCCTCGCGACGGTTGACGGCAATTGCGCCCACATAATTGCCGAGCCGGACGGTGGTCTGTTCGGGCAGGTCGAGGAATGCGATGTCCTCGCCCTTCGAAAACCAGCCGGCAAGCGGTGGCAATGCGTTGCGCGCACCTTCCCACTGGCAGGCGAACCAGATCCGGCCACTGTCGGCAATATCCAGATGCCGGGTGGAAAGCTGGGATAGCGACGGCGGCACCAGGTGTTTCTGGATCAGCGCGCCGGATCGTGCATCCAGCAGCACCAGCGATGGCTCCATACGATCGAGATTGAGCTTGGTGCGGCCGAAATCCGGATGCGTCTCGATACCCCCATTGGCGATGACCAGCATCGATCCGTCGTCGGAGACGGTCATGTCGTGGGTCCCGACACCATGGGCATCGAATTCGCCGATGCGCCGGAAGCCGTCGCTTCCATCATAGACCCCGATCATGCCGCGATTGCCGTCGAAATCGTTCTCGCTCGCGTAGAGCCTGGTGCCGTCGGGCGAAAAATGCCCGTGCCCGTAGAAATGTCGCCCCTCCGGCGCGGTGATCATGACAGGCTCTGCCCGGCGTGCCGCATCGAACACCATGGCGAACGTGCCGGGCCGTCTGGCAAAGGCGACGGTTCGACCGGTCGCAGCACTGAAGGCCATGCCATGCGCCCGCGCGGGCAGGGGAACACGGTCGATGATCTCGCCGCGCTCCGACACGGTCGCAATGCCGAATGACCCATCGGGTGCACGAAAACCGGAGGCATAGACCGCGTCAGCCCGTTCCAGCGCCATCAGCGCGCCCGGTTGAAGGGCTGCGGTAAAGGCGACGCCTGCCGCCTTCAGGAAACCGCGTCGATCGATCGTTTCGCCGCGCCAGCTCATGGCCTAGTCGCCGTCTGCAAACGAGAAGCCGGAGGAAAGCCCGATCGCGCCGCCATAACCGTCGTTCAGCTTGGCGATCACGTCCTTGCCGCCGTCGAGAAGCGATTGAAGCTTTGCCTGTTCACCGGGGTTTTCAACCGCCAATTCGATATTGGGCATGACGGTGCGGGCCGTGGCGATCATGGACTGCAATCTGGCCTGTGTTGCCGCGACGACCGGCTGGTCCTTTTCCTGCAACAGCTCGACCATGCCCGACGTGGCAAGCAGTTTCGACAATCCGTCGAGATTGCCGTGCAGGCTGTCCCAAGTGTTCTGCGACCGCCAGAACAGTGCCTGTTTTGGGAACGTCGCCTTGCCGGCTCCCTTGTAGAATGTCTCGATCCGCTGGTCGCGCACGGCCTCCGCGCCATGGACCAGAATACCGAGCAACGCAGTTATCGCCTCGCCTCCGGTGCGAAAGGCCGGGTTGTCGGGTCCCGGCTGTTCCCAGGTCTTGGCGATGCCATCCGGCGCGTCCCAGATCCCGGCGACGTCCTTGGCGACATTGGCGATATTCTGCGCGGCCGCGGCTGCATAACGGCAGCGAAACGCATTCTCGGCCTCTAGAAGATCGCTATCGGCATTGGTGCCGTAAAGCAGATATTCGAGTGCGCCGAGGCCCTGAGTGGCAACACTTTTTGAAGCCAGCGTCGCAGGGTCGGTCGCTGTCTCGTCTTTCTTGGCAAGCACAGCCTGCACCTGTTTCAGCCCGGTGCTCTTGCGGTCAGGATAAAACAAAATCCGCTCGAACCGGTTCTGCTCGATGATCGGTCCGGTGCGAACGATCTCGATCGACCCCCAGCTGACGACGAGCGCGCGGAATGCAGTCTTGACGACGTTGAGATTGGCGACCGAAGGCGCCTTGCAGAGCGCAGCACTCTTGTCGGCCATATCCTGTGCAGACGTCTCGAACGCATCATAGCCCGGCCGGATAAAGCCGTTGACGGCCGCGGTCATCACTTTTGTGACGGCTGCTGCCGGAAGCTCGACTGCCGGCACGCTGTCGGCATCCTGTGCCTGCGCCGCTGTGGACAGCATCAGAGCCAGGCCGGCCGCGAAGATCATGCGCATCAGAGTGACTCCAGGAAGGTGAGAAGAGAAGCGCGATCAGTCTTGGAAAGCGATGCAAAGGCATCACGTGCCTTCTGTGCCTCGCCGCCATGCCAGAGAATTGCCTCGGTCAGGTTTCGCGCCCGCCCGTCATGCAGGAAGAACGTGTGCCCATTGACGGTCTGCGTCAAGCCGATACCCCAGAGCGGCTGGGTGCGCCATTCCTGCCCGTTCGCCACACCCACCTGCTGCCCATCGGCAAGACCTTCGCCCATGTCGTGCAGCAGGAAGTCGGAATAGGGCCAGATCAGCTGGAACGCATGCGCCTTGTTTCCCGCATCGCGGCTGGTCACGAATTTCGGCATGTGGCAGGAAGCACAGCCTGCCTGATAAAACAGCTGCTTGCCCTTCAGCACGCCGGCATCGCCGATATCGCGTCGGGCAGGCACGGCAAGGTTTTCCGAATAGAACGTGACGAGCGGCAGCACCGGATCAGGCGCTTCCACCGGACCGAGCCGCGGCTGTACACCGGTCGGCATGGCCAGACAGTCGCTTTGCGCCTTCCGGCAGTCGCCGTGATCGAACGGATCGTCCGGCGTCGAAATGCCTATATCGCCGACGAAGGCCGATGAGCTCTGGTCGCGGATGGAAGCGTTCTGCGCCTTGAAGCCGAAACGACCGATCTTCAGCTCACCGCTCTTGTGGTCGCGCACCAGCGCGGCCTTTCCGGAAATACCATCGCCATCGGTGTCGTCGGGGTCGGCGTTGGCAAGCAGGTCGGCCTCGTGGATCGCCTGGATGAGACCCATGCCGATCATGGGCGGGGCGACACGCGGCGAAAGCGTAACGTCGCCCTCCATCGGGCCAAATCCCAGGTCTGCAACCGAATAGCTGGGCTTGCGCAGAGTAACCACCTCGCCATCGGCAAGTTTCACCGGCAGGTCCTGATAGGCAATCTGCAGTCTGCCTTCGGCCTGCAGCCCGGGCACGGCGAGATCCTGCAACTGCTCGCCATAGACCGCATCCGGAAAGTTGAGCTTGCGATAATCGGCGATCACCGCGCGTTCTTCGTCGGTCCGGGCCGGGCGGGCCAGCCGCAGGAACATCGAGGTCGCGTCGGCGCCACCTTCCGGCGGATGCCCGCGACCATCCTTCAGGTGACAGCTCTGGCAGGCCCGCGCATTGAACAGCGGACCCAACCCGTCGGAAGCCTGCGTCGACGAGGGAGAAGACACCCAGAGCTTCGTGAACAGCGCATTGCCGAGCTTGAACTCCTGCTCTTCCTCGAACGTGATGTTGGCAGAAAAATGCGAGAAGATATTCCCGTTGACGCTTGCCTTGGTGGTTGCCCCGCCGCCGGCCATCAGCTCGAACTGCTCCGGCTTGGAGAAGTCCGTCGTGGCACGCGTCACGCTCTCCACCCGCTTCTGGTCTTTCGGGTTGAGATCGGTGCGCGACGTCGGAAAAAGGCTGTCGCCGCCGGTGGCGACGATGGGGATCAGAAACAGAGCGCCGGAAAGCAGCGGCAAAACCAGCCGAAACAGATATCCGCTGCTTTTCCCGGAAGGAAGAAGGCAGCCGCAAGCAAGCCCGTCGTCCAGCGGGTGCTGGCGACAACCTGGGGAGTGGTTATGCCCCTCCCGCGTTCGGGGAGGGGTGAATGAGGTGAAGTGTTTCATCGCAATCGCTTGGCAACCGCTTCAGCGGCTTACTGAAATACGGCTTCCGGATTGTCCAGGCTGTCGGAGCCTTCGAGATCCACCTTGCCGAGATCGAGCGACGCAACGACGCGCTCGATCGTCTTGGTCTGGTCGATCAGCCCATCGATCGCCTTCTGGACCACCGCATTGCCGTCGGCATTGTTCTCGCCGATCATCTGGTCATAGGCCTCGACCTTCTGGGCACGGTCGGCCATCGCGTTCATGGCCGCAAGCGTCGCGTCCAGCTTGCCCTTCATCTCGTTGTCCAGCGCCTTGTCCTTGGCCAAGACGAGGTCCGAAAGCGAAGCACCGGTCATCTTGGTGCCGTCGATGCGGGTATATTCTCCCGTATAGGCCGACTTGATGCCGATCGCGTCGTTCAGGTGCGAGGCATAGGTGTTGTCGGAGAAGCAGTCATGCTCTTCTTCCGGATCATGCAGCAGCAGGCCGAGCTTCATCCGTTCGCCGGCAAGCTCGCCATAGGAAAGCGAGCCCATGCCGGTCAGGATGGCGCTCAGACCCTTCTTGCCATTGGCCTCGACAGTCCTGGTAGCCTTGCCCTTGGGGCCCCACGCCACAACCATGTCCTTCAGATCGGCAACCAGCAATGCGGTTGCCGCTTTCAGGTAGGCGGCGCGACGGTCGCAATTGCCGTTGGTGCATTCGGTCTTGCTGTAATCCGTATAGGAGCGCGTACCGGCGCCAGGCCCGGTGCCATTGGTATCTTGGCCCCACAGCAGAAACTCGATCGCATGGTACCCGGTCGCCACATTCGCCTCGATCTCGCCGGCCTCATGCAGGATGCGAAGGGTCTTCGTGGTGATCTTGGTCGTGTCGAGCGTCTTGCCGTTCACCTTGATCTTGGGGTTGGCAATGATGTTGGCCGTATAGAGCGCGTTCTCGTCGCTTTCGGTGCCATAGGAGGGGTCGACGTAATCGATCAGGCCTTCATCCAGCGGCCAGGCGTTGACCTTGCCTTCCCAGTCGTCAACGGCAGAATTGCCGAAGCGATAGACTTCGGTCTGCTGGTAGGGAACACGCGCCGCGATCCAGGCTGCTTTCGCCGCCTTCAGCGTTTCCTCGCTTGGGCTTGCAATCAGCCCGTCGATGGCCTTTTCGAGGCTTTGCGCTGATATCAGCGAATCCTCGAACTTGGCATGCGCCAGCTCGGAATAATGCTTGAGCACGGCGGCCGGCTTCGTGTCGGCGCGCGCTGCCGTTAATGTCGTCGATGCGGCGAGAAGCGCCAGTGCGGCGCTGAAAGCGAATTTGCGGATCATGTCCCTCTCCATTGCGGCGTCGTTTGAAAACGAGGCTGCCTCAAAGGCTCATCGCGCAAATCTAAACTTGTGTCAAATGATCTAGTTTAGAATGCTTTCAGGGTAAATCCGCAAGACAAGTCCCGCTCAAACCTTGCGTTGCATGCGGCAGAAAAAGAATCCGTCCGTATCGGTACTTGCGGGAGACAGTGTCACCGTCGCTGCATCCTTGGCGCGAGGCGTGGCCGCGTCGTTGCCGAAAATCTTCGCCCACTGGTCGGCTGCCGGCACAATGGAGAATTCGGGGTTTTGCTCGCAGAAACGGACAGCCTGCTGGTCGTTTTCTTCCGGCAGGATCGAACAGGTCACATAAAGAAGCGCGCCGCCCGGCTTCACGAAAGCGGATGCTTCGGAAAGTGCGTCCTGCTGCTGCGCAATGCGCTCGTCGAGGTTCTTCTGCGTCAGCCGCCATTTCGTGTCGGGGCGACGGCGCCACGTTCCCGTGCCGGTGCAGGGCGCATCGACCAGAACTGCGTCAAGCTTGTTCCGGAGACCTTCAAGCTGGCGTGCATCGTCGTGAACCTGAACATTGCGGGTGCCGGCCCGACGCAGGCGCTCGATGATCGGCGCCAGCCGCTTGCGGTCGGTATCGTAGGCGTGAACCTGGCCCTTGTTGTTCATCGCAGCCGACATCGCCAGCGTCTTGCCGCCGCCACCGGCGCAATAGTCCAGCACCTGATGGTTCTCGGCAGGCTGTACGAGCTCGGCCACGATCTGCGAGCCCTCGTCCTGCACCTCGAACCAGCCCTTCTGGAAGGAAAGCTCGGCGGTGATATTGGGAAGCCGGGAAGCACCTTCGCCGGCAGCGATCCGGATGCCGTTGCGGGCAATGCGCGCAGGCTTGGCACCGGCGCGGTCCAGCGCCTTGACCACCTTGTCGCGCGACGCCTTCAGCGTGTTGGCGCGCAGATCAAGCGTCGGTCGGGTGGCAAGTGCCTTTGCCTCGGCAAGCCAGTCGTCGCCGAAATTTGCTTCGAAGGAGGGTTGAACCCAGTCCGGGATGTCGCCCTGGACGTGAAGCGGCGCGTCTTCCAGCTTGCGGGAGGAAAAGGCTGCCACATGCGCTTCGGTCAAAACCGGCGGCGCGAAACGGTCGTCGGCAAAATCGGCAGTCAGGGTTTCCGGAGAATATCCCCACTGGCGAAGGAGAACCGCATAGGCCAGTGCGACGGCACTATCGTCATCCATGATGAATGCGTGGCTGAGCCGCATGCGCAATGCGTCGTAGACGATGTTTCCGATTGCGGCGCGGTCGCCGGATCCGGCAAAGCGGTGCGCGAGGCCCCAGTCCTTCAGCGCGTCGGCGACGGGGCGTCTGCGTGCCTCGATATCCGCCAGTACGTCGATTGCTCCGGCTACTCGTCCGCCCAGTCGCATGTCATTCTCCGTCTCGGTTGAACCCGTGTGGGGTGGGTCGTAACCGCGAACGGTCGAAAGGGCAAGTGCAGCACGTCAGGCGTTCAAAGCTCTGGTGCCTCAGCCGTCGACGTCCTTGATGCCCTTGCCGGAGATCTTCTGGCTGGAAGCGCGGGTGTCGGCAACGATCTGGTAGCAGACCTGCGCAGTGCCCGAAGAGACCATGCCGATATCCTTGGCTGCGGCTTTCGAAACGTCGATCACCCGGCCGCGAATGAATGGGCCGCGATCGTTGATGCGCACGACGACGCTTTTGCCGTTGCGCTTGTTGGTCACGAGAACCCTGGTGCCGAAGGGCAGCGAGCGATGTGCGGCGGTCAGCTTGGCGGCGTTCATCCGCTCGCCAGAAGCGGTCTTCGAAGAAAGCGCGTACCAGGATGCGTGGCCGCAGCCGGGCGCAGCATTGGCCTGCGCGGTGCCGAGTAGTGCAAAAGCAGCAATGGCAACCGCGAGTGTCGAGCGTCGAATTGTTGTCAAGTCGGTCGTCCCCGTCCGTTTTGTCCCTGCACGTGGCGTGCAGCCGGCTTAAGCGGGGCCAAAAATGGCGAAAAAGTGGGATTCGGTATCACGGAGTGTTACGCATTGTAACATTCGTGATTACATTGCGATCGATGTTGTTAATGCACCCGGCTAAGCTTTTTCGGAAGAAAAGCTTTAGAATCAGTCTCCAAGCGAAACGTCATTCCGCTGGATCCCATGGATGACTCGTGTTCACGAAAACAGGCAAAATTTTTTTTCTCTTAAAGTCGGTCTGCTGTCTTATTTGGACCGGTTTTGGGGCGCTGCGCCCCAGGGATTAAGAATTTATGACCGGGATAATGGCTCAGGATGAAAATTCCCACCGATGAGTAGAGGAGATTTCACCCTCTCCAGCGGTCGGAACACCACAATTCCGAGAGTGAAACATGGTAGTTCGGAAAGCGGAACTGGAAGCCGGCGGCCCTGATCTTCTCATTCGAGACGCGCTTGTTGGCGCCATAGAAGGACCGCGCCATCGGCGACATGTCGGCGGTGTCGAAATCCTGTTCAGGAGGCGGTTCGACGCCCATCATCCGGGCAGCCTCGACGATCACGTCCTGGGGCGGGCATGGCTCGTCGTCGGTGACATTATAGAGGCCACCCATCCGCTGGCTCCCGAGAAACAGCGAGGCGCCCCCGATATCCTCTACCCGGATCCGGTTGAACACCTGACCCTTCTTGATGATGCGTCGCGCGCTGCCGCGGGAGAGATTGATGAAGGCGTTGCGCCCGGGCCCGTAGATGCCGGAGAGACGCAGCACTGCGCATGGCACGCCAACGCTGGTCGCCTGCTCCGTCCAGGCATCCTCTGTATCGACCCGTTCGATCGAGCGGCCAAGGATGGGGCTTCCCGGCGTCTCTTCGGTCACCCAGTCGCCACCATGGTCACCATAGACACCGACTGTCGAGAGATAGCCGATCCATTCGAGCTTCGGAAACAGTGCCGCAAGCCTGCCCTCGACGAGCTTCAGCAACGGATCGCCCTCCTGGCCGGGCGGAATGGATTGAACCAGATGCGTCACCTCGGCCATCTCGCCCAATAGCGCGTCATCGAAGTCGCTGCCATCGAAGAGAAAGGGCTGGATGCCTCTTGCGCGTAGAGCAACGGCCTTCTCCTCGCTGCGAACAGTGCCGGAAACTGCCGCGCCGTCGGCTATGAAGGCCTCCGCAATTGCCTGGCCGGAATAGCCGCATCCGAAGATCATCACCCGCATCAAACCACTCCTGCCATCGTCCATTCGTTTTCGACCTCGGCATCATCTTCCGCGCCGCGTGCCTCCGCAAACATAGCGAACTCCGCCTCCGACATCAGCCGCTTCAGCGCCCAGATCGCCATGCCGCGCACGGTAGGGGACGCATCCACCGATAACCTGCGACACTGATCGACGAAACCACGGTCGCCGGAATTGCCGGCAGCGATCAGCACGTTGCGCACGAACCGGTCGCGCCCGATCCGCTTCACTGGCGATCCGCTGAAGAAGTCCCGGAATGCCGGGTCGTCCAGCGTCAGAAGAAAGGCGATCGACGGTTCCTTGAGGTCCTCGCGCGCCTTCAGCTTCATTTCAGACGCGCTGGCCGCGAACTTGTTCCATGGGCATGCCGCTAAGCAATCGTCGCAGCCATAGATACGGTTGCCGATCAGCGAACGGAATTCGGGCGCGATCGGTCCCTTGTGCTCAATCGTCAGGTAGGAGATGCAGCGCCGCGCATCCAGCCGGTAGGGCGCCGGAAACGCCGCCGTCGGGCAGGCGTCGAGACAGGCGCGGCAGGAGCCGCAATAGTCCCGCTCAGCCTCGTCGAAGGCCAGATCCGCTGTCGTGAACAGGCTGCCGAGAAAAAGCCAGGACCCGTGCGTGCGGCTGACCAGATTGGTGTGCTTGCCCTGCCATCCGATGCCGGCGGCTTCGCCAAGCGGCTTTTCCATCACCGGTGCCGTATCGACGAATACTTTGACATCCTCGCCGGCACGGGCGGCAAACCGTGTGGCGATCTCCTTCAGCCGACCCTTGATCACGTCGTGATAGTCGCGGTTGCGGGCATAGACGGAAATCGCGGCCTTGTCGGGCTTCTCCAGAATGCCGCGCGGATCCTCGTCCGGCCCGTAATTCATCGCAAACATCACGATCGACCTGACTTCGGACCAGAGCGCCTTGGGATCGCCGCGACGCTCGCGCGTCTCCGCCATCCAGTCCATCGTGCCGTGATGCTCGTCGGATAGAAATGTCGTTAGCCGTTCCGGTGCTTTCGGAATGCTGTCGGGCCTTGTGATGCGACAGAGATCGAAGCCCTGGGCTGCGGCTTCCTCGCGAATGAAGGCGGTCAGCTTCTGCCGACGCCGGTCGGCCCGAAGGTCGACCTTCTCTAGGCTCAGGTCGTGGTCCGGCTCAGAAATCAAGGTCCGCATAATGCGATACCGGAGTGAGGCCGCGGATGCGCTCGGACAGCAGCGGACGGAAGGAGGGGCGCGATTTGATCCGCTGGTACCAGTCCTTGGCGATCGGGATTTCCGACCAGTCGATTTCGCCGAGATAATCGAGCACGGAAATCGAAGCGGCGGCAGCAAGGTCGGCATAGCTCAGGCGCTCGCCGGCCAGCCACTGGCGCGAGCCGGCAAGCCAGGCAAGATATTTCATGTGCTGGCGAATATTGGCGCGGGATGTACGCAGCACTTTCGAATCGGGTGCGCCGCCGCCCTGAGCCGCGGTCATCTGCAGCTTGTAGACCCGTTCGCGCGTCAGCGGCCGGGTCACGTCCTGCTCCATCTTGATCAGGAACCATTCCGTCAGCCGGCGGATTTCAGCCCGTTGCCACGGGTCTTCGGCAAGCAGCCGGCGGTCGCGCTTCAGCACGCCATGGGTCTCGTCGAGAAATTCCATCAGAACCGACGGACCGCACAGAACGCGCATATTGTCGTCAACATAGACAGGCAGGGTCGCCGCCGGGTTGAGCGTGAGAAACTCGCGGCGCTTCTCCCAGGGCTGCTCCTCGACAAGATCCGTCTGGAAGCCGTATTCGGCGAGGATCAGACGGACGAAGCGAGAGGAAGACGACATTTGATGATGATACAGGGTGGGCATCGATAAGAAAACTTCAGTTATAATGTATAGGAAAGCGGCTGCTTCGGGCGCCCGCCTGACATATGCCAGCTATATGGATTTGGTAGGGCCAGTACAAGCAGGGGCCACAAACCGCTAAGAAACGATTAAAAACCACCTCTATCGCATAGCAAAGGACTAAGAATGGTGGATCAGCCCATTATCAGCGCCCTCGTACTCGGTATTATCGAGGGGCTCACGGAATTTTTGCCCGTTTCATCCACCGCACATGTGCTGCTCGCCGGCCATTTTCTCGGTTTCAATTCTCCGGGGAATACGTTTGCGGTCCTGATCCAGCTCGGCGCCATACTGGCCATTCTCCTGGTCTATGCGCAAAGGCTGATCTCGATCGCCGTCTCGCTGCCGACCAGTGTCCAGTCGCGCCGTTTCGTTCTGACCATCCTGGCGGGTTTTCTCCCGGCCGCCGTGATCGGCGCGATCGCGCATGATTTCATCAAGACGGTCCTGTTCGAAACGCCGATGTTGATCTGCGTCATGCTGATCGTCGGTGGCTTTATCCTGCTTGCCGTCGATCGCATGAAGTTCGAGCCGAAATACCATGACGTGATGGATTATCCACTGTCGCTGGCGATCAAGATCGGCTTCTGCCAGTGCCTCGCGATGATCCCAGGTACGTCGCGCTCCG
Source organism: Neorhizobium sp. DAR64862/K0K3 (assembly GCF_050500185.1). NCBI lineage: Bacteria > Pseudomonadati > Pseudomonadota > Alphaproteobacteria > Hyphomicrobiales > Rhizobiaceae > Neorhizobium > Neorhizobium sp. DAR64862/K0K3. The sequence continues at coordinate 2,804,211 of NZ_CP191449.1, read as the reverse complement.
GCGCCACCATCGTCGGCGCGCTTCTGCTTGGCGCGGACAAGCGTTCGGCCGCGGAGTTCTCGTTCTTCCTCGCGATGCCGACAATGGTCGGCGCCTTCACGCTCGATCTCGTCAAGAACCGTGCGCTGCTCTCCTTCGACGACAGCGCCGTGATCGTGGTCGGCTTTCTGGCAGCCTTCGTGACGGCAGTGTTTGTCGTGCGCTCGCTGCTCAATTTCATATCGAGCCGCGGCTACGCGCCTTTCGCCTACTGGCGGATCGCAGTCGGCGCCATCGGCCTTGTTGCCCTGTTGCTCGGGGCCTGAAGGCCGCTACCCGAAAAAGAAAAAGGCGGCCATCGGCCGCCTTTGTCATATGGGTCGTTCAATCACTGCTTCAGTAACGAATTGATGCAGTGCTGCAGGGATCGACGCCATAAGCAGGCGCACAATCGAGCTTGCCGGCGGCTCCGGTTTCAGGAGCCATGAACGATCCTGCAAGGATCACAAGTGCTGCACATACGAAAAAGAGGGCGATGGGTTTGCCCATGCAAATGCGCCTTTCAGAAGGGAAATATCTGTGTGTGGGTCTACGGGCCGTGTGGCTGATATTCAATAAACGTTTTTGCTAAACTGCCCGTTAACGCAAGACGGCCAATAACTGCGACCTTTGCGCCACAGAGCTTTCGACACCTGCGCCCAAAAAAAACGACGCGCCCCGGAGAGCACGTCGTCAAGGATCCGGTAAGGATCTAGGATATTGAAATCAGGCGGCCTTGCCGGAGCCCGTGTACTGGCCCTGCGGCCGGTAGCGCACGAGATAGGACGCAAGAACGGAGGTAGCCAGCGTCGGCGTGATGCCGATACCGGCAAGCGTGCGGCCTTCTTTTTCCGCAGCGTCCGAAACCACATTGTCCCGTTTCAGGAGTTCCACCTGGTCCGCCGTGATCGGCGGGGTGATCAGGGGCACCATCGAGGCAACGCTGCCGATCATGGAAGCCACGCCGAAAGGCAGCGAGAGAAGCGGCTTCTTGCGGGCGGTCACACGCATGACCGTTTCCATGCAGTCGCGCATCGTCATCACTTCGCCGCCACCCAGCTCGTAGATCTTGCCGGACGGAATGGAGCCGTCGACGGAGCGTCCCACGGTTTCCGCCACGTCTTCCACGAAGACCGGCTGCAGTTTCGTATGGCCACCACCGATCAGCGGTAGGAACGGGAACGTCCGTGCCATCGAGGCAAACCGGTTGAAGAAGCTGTCGTCAGCACCGAAAACCACTGAAGGACGCAGGATCACCGCATCCGGCAGTGCGGCCTGGATCGTCACCTCAGCGCGGCCCTTGCTGCGGGCATAGCTCGAAGCGGAATTGACATCGGCACCGATGGCCGAAACATGGGTCAGATTCGCGCCGGCAGCCTTGACGGCTTCGACCAGCGTCTTCACGCCGATATCCTGCACGCCGTCGAACGTGTTGCGGCCGCTTTCAAACAGGATGCCGATGCAGTTGACCACATGCGCGGAGCCTTCGACGGCCCGCAGCACGGAATCGCGGTAGCGCAGGTTCGCCTGCACCAGCGAGATCTGGCCGACATAGCCGGCGGGCAGAAGAAAGCCGGCAAGATCCGGGCGACGCACCGCGACGCGAACACGGTAGCCGCGCTTGGCAAGCGTGCGCACGACCTGTCTGCCGACGAAGCCGGATCCCCCGAAGACGGTGACGAGAGGCGGTAGATTGTTGATGGTCATGATAAGCTCCGGGAGCCTGAAGAAGGGACGACGAAATATGGAATGCTGTTTAGCCGAATCCGGGCGACGGTGGAAGTGTTTCCGCAACCGGTTGTCGCTGTCAGCGAGCGATATCAGACGCCCTCGACCACAACCATTTCCGCATCGGCCGCTTCCTGGCGGATTTTTGCAGCGATCTGGTATGCCGGCGAGTTGTAGCAATCGACTGCAGCCTGCATCGACGGGAACTCGATCACCACATTGCGACCCCGGGCCGTGCCCTCGAGTTCGGTCATCGCGCCGCCACGTGCAAGGAAATTGGCGCCGTATTCCTCAAACGCCGGTTTTGCCGCAGCGACATAGTCCTTGTATCGCTCGGCGTCGCGAACATCGACCCGAGCAATCCAGTAACCTTTTGCCATAATAACCTCTCCTCGATTGGGCATATTCGATTCGAGCAAATCTGGCGGGGAGTCAACATGATAAAGACCGGACCACGCGGCCGGATTGAAGCGCGCAACGCCTATTGGGCGCTCCCTTATCTCGTGCCGTTCATGCTTCTTGGCGCGCCTACGGCAAGCGCGGCATCCTGCAGCGCCGATACGCTGGAACAGCTCCGCTCGCCCGCCGAAGCGGCCACGCGCCCGATCGAAATCGATTGCGATCTCACCCTTCAGAAGAATGCCGTCATCACCGTGCCGATCGCGTTTTCCGGCAGTCGCGCGTCTGGGACGACGATGGACTGCAACGGCGCGACGCTTGATGGCACCAAGCCCAAGGCCCGCACGATCGTGATCCGTTCGGTTCAACGCAAGGACGGCAGCTGGGATACGCCCCGCGACATCCATATCCGCAACTGCACAATCAAGGGTGATATCCGCATCGAAGGCCTCGGTCACAACGGAGAGGCCGAGAAGGTCAGGGAATCCTCACTCACGCCGGGCCATACACAGCGAGCGCAGTCGATTGCGCCAAGCGATATCGTGCTGTCACAAAACCGCTTCATCGCCAATGTCGGCACGCCGGTCTATCTCGCGCCTGGCGTCACCAACGTCATTGTCGAAAACTCGCGCTTTACCGGCAAGACGGTCTCGGCCGTTATTTACCTGGATGCGGAATCGGCCAGAAACCGCGTCATCGGCAATACGTTTGAAACATCAGCCAGCCAGCGCGAGATCATCGCCATCGACGGATCTGCGGAAAATCTCATCGAGAAAAACACGTTCGTGAACCCGGTCAAGGGCGGCGTGTTTCTGTACCGCAATTGCGGCGAGGGCGGCACGATCCGCCACCAGGCGCCGCAGCGCAACGTCATCTCCGACAACAGCTTCCGCTACAAGGACTGGCTTGCCATGCCGGCGGTCTGGCTCGGCAGCCGGCAAGGGGTGCGCAAATATTGCATGACACGGCCAACGGCGTCGTTTGGCAGCGGAGCCAGCCCGCTCGATTACGCGCAGAACAACCGGGTCACCGGCAACCGCCTGTCGGGCGGCGTCGCCACCTTCGTCCTCAACAGCGACGCGAACAATGTCGTCTCGGACAACCGCTGATCCGGATCAAGCGTCGTCTGCAGGTCAGAGCGCCGCCTGCATCGCCGCGAGGATAGCCTGCGCGGCCGCCTTCGGGTCGGCTGCTTGGACGATCGGGCGGGCAACGACAAGGTGGCTGGAGCCTGACTTCAGGGCATCGAAAGGTGTCACGACACGTTTCTGGTCGCCGGCGTCGGAGCCGGTCGGACGGATGCCGGGGGTAACGACCGCCATGTCGCGTCCGACGATCGCCCGGACGGCCGCCGATTCCTCGGCCGAGCAGACTATGCCGCCCATGCCGGCCGCACGCGCCTGTTCGGCGCGGCGTGCCACCAGCTCGCCCGGCGTCTGCGAATAGCCGGCTTCTGTCATGTCGGCCGCATCCATCGAGGTCAGCACGGTAACGCCGAGCAGGCAGAGATCGGAGCCCTTTGCTGCTTCGACCGCGGCGCGCATTGCCTTCGGATAGGCATGCAGCGTCAACATGGTCATGCCCATCTTGGCGATATTCTCGACGCCCTTGGCGACCGTGTTGTCGATATCGAGCAGTTTCATGTCGAGAAAGATCTGCTTGCCATCCTCTGCAAGCTCGCGGGCAAATTCCAGTCCGCCGGCAAAGGCCAGCTGGTAGCCGATCTTGTAGAAGGAGACGGTGTCGCCAAGCGTTGCCACCATCTTTTCCGCCTCGGACAAGGTCGGGATATCAAGGCCCACAATCAGCCTGTCACGCGCTTGCATGTCTGTCAGTCTCCCTTCCATGTTTCGATCGGGGTCCAGTCGCATGTGACGGCGCGATCCGCAAGGGTGAAGCGGAACAGATTGCCACCGCCACCAGGCTGATCTTCCGTGCGGGATATGGCCGATCGTTTCAGGTGACATTTCAGAAGCGTGCCGACGCCGCCATGACCGACAAAGGCGATCGGCACCGCGGGATCGTGGTCCGCCAGAACGAATTCGACCACAGACACGATCCGCGCCTGCGCATCCACGGCGCGCTCCCAGCCTTTGAAGCTCTCGGTCGGGTTGGCGAAAAACCAGTCGGCCGCCGCCTCGAAATCCGGCGGCGGCAGAAAGCCGGTCGCCGAGCGATCGTTCTCGTGCAGTTCCCCGATGACTTCTGTCTTGAGACCGACGGCCGCGGCCAGGATGTCGGCGGTCTCGATCGCCTTTGTCTCGTCGCTCGACACGATACGCCCGAGCTTCGAAACCCAGTCGGACCTGGCAGCCTGTTCGGCACGGAGACGTCCCGTGTCGGACAGGCCCCATTGCGGCACCGGCACGTTGGGGTCGATCCGGACCTGCGGATGCGTGATGTAAATCCCGAATGTCATGTCGGAGAAGGTCCGGACGCTAAGCGCGCGTATATGTCCACAGCTGCGCCGGCGGAATGTTGCGCACCACGAAGTCGTAGTGCTTGATCTTGTAGCGCTCTGGCTTGGCGATAATAGGCGAAACTGGGCTGTAGGTGATCTGCATCACCGGGCGTCCCGGCGGGACGCGGTCGAGAAGATCTTCCAGAAGTTCGATGCGGCGTTCCATCGGAAAGCTCAGCATCGGAATGGCGCAGATCACGCAGTCGAATTTCTGATGTTTCAGTGTGTCGAGCGTGCGATCCAGATCGAACGCGTCGCCATTGATGAAATGCACGCCTTCGAATGTCTTCATCAGATGCTGGTAGAAATCGGTCGAATACTCGATCGAAACAAGGTTCTGAGGCTCGATGCCGGTTTTCAGGATCGCCTTGGTGATAACGCCGGTGCCTGGTCCAAGCTCGAGTACCGGCAGGCCGGAACTCGTGTCGATGATGCTCGCCATCCGCTTGGCGGTGACTGACGATGTCGGGATGATGGCTCCGACCTGTTTCGGACCGTCGATCCATCCTTTGAAGAAACGGATTTCCTCGTCAAATTTCCGGCCAAGCCGTTCCTTCAAACGCAGTTCCATCAGGTCGTCCCCTCCAGTTTCATCCAATGTGAACCGTTTTGCCGCAAACACAAGATGAAATGTCGCAAGCGGAATACGGCACAAAAAAGGCGGCTGGGGTTAACCGAGCCGCCTGGTAAGATGCTATACGCGCATCGGCATCAGCACATAGAGCGCATCGTCGCCCGCCGTATCACGAACCAGCGTCGGTGACCCCGCATCCGCCAACATGAAGATCGCGTCGTCGCCGGAAAGCTGGGCGGTGATGTCGAGCAGATATTTGGCGTTGAAGCCGATTTCCATCGCGTCATATTCGTAGCCGACGGCCACTTCTTCCGTGGCGCTGCCGGAATCCGGATTGTTGACCGTCAGCATCAGCTGCCCTTCGGACAGCGACAGCTTCACGGCACGTCCGCGCTCCGAAGAGATGGTCGAGACGCGGTCCACGGCCTTGGTGAAGCTCTGGCAATCGACGCGCATTTCCTTGTCGTTGCCGGTCGGGATGACGCGCTGGTAATCGGGGAATGTGCCGTCGATTAGCTTCGATGTCATGACGATGCCGCCGATCGAGAGGCGGATTTTGGCATCCGAAACTTCCACCGTCACGAAGGCTTCCGGATCATCGACCAGCTTCTGCAACTCGCCCACGGTCTTGCGCGGCACGATGATGCCAGGCATGCCTTCAGAGCCGGATGGCGCCTTGAGATCTGCACGGGCAAGGCGATGGCCGTCGGTTGCGACGGCACGCAGCTTCAGGTCGCCACCGGCCTCGATCGTGTGAAAGAAGATGCCGTTCAGATAATAGCGGGTCTCTTCGGTCGAGATCGCAAACTGCGTGCGATCGATCAGCATCTTGAGATCGGTCGCCTTCATCTTGAATGTATGGCTGAAGCTGCCGGCGGTGAGATCCGGGAAGTCCGTTTCCGGCAGGCACTGCAGCGAGAATTTCGAACGGCCGGACTGCACGGTCATGGTCGCGCCGTCGGCGCTGGTGGCGAGCAGCACTTCCGATCCGTCCGGCAGCTTGCGGACGATTTCATAAAGCAGATGCGCCGGCACAGTCGTGGCGCCGGACTGTTCCACCATGGCCGGTGTCGATTCCGTCACTTCCAGATCAAGGTCCGTCGCCTTCATGTCCAGGCTCGCGTCGGACGCGCGCAGCAGGATGTTGGACAGGATCGGAATCGTGTTGCGCCGTTCCACGACGCGGTGCACGTGATTCAGCGACTTCAAGAGATTGGAGCGCTCAAGAGTAATACGCATGGACACTATCGCTTTCGACCGTGGCGATCCGGCTGGGCGGACCACCTGATATTCTCTGCCGGCCATTGCGCAGCCGGAACATGTGGACCGGCAAAATGGCAGACATTCGGATGCGAAAGCAAGAGCAGAACCGTCCCTGCGCCATTTGAATTGCTTGTTCATACCGCACTTGCACACAGAAAACGCAACGCGGCGAAACCGGACGCGCAAAACATCGCCGGCCTCTGCTTGCCGAAGTCTGCGGCCTCGACCATAACAGGCGATGACCCTCGACCAATCTTCAGAGCAATCCACCGAAACCGCTGCCGAACCCGCCAAGGGGCAGCGCGGTTACCGCGTCGGCAACACGTTCATCGCGTCCCGCCCCATCGAACCGGCGCTCTATCTTGTCGCCACCCCGATCGGCAATCTCGGCGATATCACGCTGCGTGCGCTCGAAACCCTGTCCGGTGTCGATGTGCTGGCCTGCGAGGACACAAGGGTGACCCGCGTGCTGCTCGATCGTTACGGCATCGTCAATCGCCCTTATTCGTACCACGAGCACAATGCCAACGAAGCCGGGCCGAAGCTGATTGCGGCACTCGAAGCCGGCAAGTCTGTGGCGCTGGTCTCCGATGCCGGCACGCCGCTGGTCTCGGATCCCGGCTATCGCCTCGGCCAGATGGCGATCGATGCCGGTTATCGTGTCGTGCCGATCCCCGGCGCGTCCGCCCCGCTTGCGGCCCTCGTCGGTTCCGGCATGCCGTCGGATGCTTTCCTGTTCGTCGGGTTCCTGTCTTCCAAGGACAAAGCCCGCCGCGACCGGCTTGGCGAACTTTCAAAGATCCCGGCAACGCTGATCCTGTTTGAATCGCCCCATCGCATCGCTCACACTCTCGTTTCTGCAGCCGATGTGCTGGGCGGCAGCAGGCTCGCCTGCGTCTGCCGGGAACTCACCAAGACCTACGAGGAGTTTCGCCGGGGCACACTGGCAGAGCTTGCCGCGCACTACGGTGACGGCCACAACGTCAAAGGCGAGATCGTCCTTCTGATCGAACCCCCAGCACCTGAAGAGGCGCCGGGCGAGGTGGAGGTCGATGCCATCCTCCAGGACCTTTCCAAAACGCATCCGACGGCAAAGGCTGCGACTGAGGCGGCGCGGATCACCGGCCTGCCGCGCAAGGATCTCTATCAGCGCCTCATCGCCATGAAGAACGGGACCTGATGGATCGCGATGGCACAACGGGATGAGATCGGCGCCAGACGCCGCAAGGCAGAGCGCCGCGGCCATGTCTCGGAGTATGTCGCTGCCGCCTATCTCATGCTGAAAGGCTACCGCATCCTCGCCATCCGCCACCGCACGAAGCTGGGCGAGATCGATCTCATCGCCCGCAAGCGCGATCTCTTGGTCTTTGTCGAGGTGAAGGCGAGACAATCCGAGATGAACGCGCTCGACGCCGTCTCCTACGCATCGCAGAAACGGATCCGGGACGCGAGCGATCTCTGGCTGTCGAAACGCAAGGACGCATCCGGGTTATCGCAGCGATACGACATCGTCGCCGTTCTGCCGGGAAGGTTTCCGCGCCATTTTGAGGATGCGTTCTAGGCCTCTGGCAGCGGAGGCTCCGCCGCGGCCTTGTCGGAATATCCCGGCCAAGGTTGCCTTTCGGGGTTCGTCGTCCTACATCAGGCGGGCCAATCCTAGGGGGCTGAAGTCATGGCGAAAATTCGCACGGTCGCATTTCAGATGGACCACATTTCCGGCATCAACATTGCCGGCGATTCCACATTCGCCATGGCGCTCGAAGCGCAATCGCGCGGTTACGAGCTGTTCCACTATACGCCCGACCGCCTGACGATGCGCGACGGCCGCATCTTTGCAGCCCTCGAGCCGCTGCAGGTGCGTGACATCAAGGGCGATCACTTTACCCTTGGGGAAAAGCAGCCGACCGATCTGTCGACGATGGATGTGGTGCAGCTTCGCCAGGATCCGCCCTTCGACATGGGCTACATTACATCCACCCATCTTCTGGAGCGCATTCATCCAAAGACGCTCGTCGTCAATGACCCGGCCTGGGTGCGCAACTCGCCGGAAAAGATCTTCGTCACCGAATTCGCCGACCTGATGCCGCCGACACTGATCTCCCGTGACCCGGCTGAAATCGCCAAGTTCCGCGAAGAGCTCGGCGATATCATCCTGAAGCCGCTTTACGGCAATGGCGGCGCCGGCGTTTTTCACTCCGCCCGCGATGATCGCAACTTCACGTCGCTGCTTGAAATGTTCGGCCAGATGTATCGCGGCGAGCCCTATATCGCGCAGGCCTACCTTCCGGCGGTGCGAAAGGGCGACAAGCGCATTCTTCTCGTCAACGGCGAACCGGTCGGCGCGATCAACCGCGTGCCCGCGGAAACCGACAGCCGCTCCAACATGCATGTCGGCGGCCGTGCCGAGGCGACCGACATCACGCCGCGCGAGAAGGAAATCTGCGCCCGTATCGGGCCGGCTCTGCGTGAACGCGGCTTCATCTTTGTCGGCATCGACGTCATCGGCGATTACATGACCGAGATCAACGTCACCTCTCCGACAGGCATCCGCGAGGTCAAGAAATTCGGCGGTGCAGACGTCGCGAGCCTGATGTGGGATGCAATCGACGCCAAGCAGAGCTGATAACCGTTCACATTTGTTCTCGTTATGCAACCTGATGCACGCTGTCCTCGTCTCATGCGCGAAATTGTTCACTACCTGTTCTTGAAATTCACCGTCAATCGTGCGAGCTTTCAACCTGCGGCACGGTAGGCGGGAATTTCCCCACCTTAGCTTGCGCAAGTGGGCGGGTCGGAATGGTCGCGCGTATCAGAACGGTAGCATTTCAGGGCATTGAGGGCATTCCGGTCGATGTGCAGGTCATGATCGGCCCTGGCAAGATCGGCATGCATATTGTCGGCCTGCCGGACAAGGCAGTGGCCGAAAGCCGCGAGCGGGTGCAGGCAGCACTGCATGCCTCGGGCCTCGCCATGCCGCCGAAGAAAGTCACGGTCAATCTCGCCCCGGCCGACCTTCCCAAAGAAGGCAGCCATTTCGACCTCGCGATCGCCGTTGGCCTGATGGCAGCGCTCGGTGCCGTACCCGGCGACATGCTGGCCGATTATGTCGTGATCGGCGAGTTGAACCTCGATGGAACGCTTGCAGCCGTCGCCGGTGCGCTTCCGGCGGCCATCAGCGCCAATGCGATCGGAAAAGGCTTGATCTGCCCAGCCGAAAGCGGCGCCGAGGCGGCATGGGCTGGACCCGGCGTCGATATTCTCGCCCCCCGCAGCCTGATCGCGCTCGCCAATCATTTTCGCGGCACGCAGGTCATGTCGCGGCCGCAGCCGGCGGTCCGTGCACCGCCCGCCAATCTGCCTGACCTTGTCGATATCAAAGGCCAGGAAAGCGCCAAGCGCGCGCTCGAAGTCTCGGCTGCCGGCGGTCATAACCTCCTGATGGTCGGTCCGCCCGGTTCGGGAAAATCCATGCTCGCAGCCCGCCTTCCGTCGATATTGCCGCCGCTTTCGGCAACCGAACTGCTCGAAGTCTCGATGATCCACTCGATCGCCGGCCAGCTTTCGGGCGGAAAGCTGTCGGACCGGAGGCCCTATCGCATGCCGCATCATTCCGCCACGATGGCGGCACTGGTCGGCGGCGGTCTGCGCGCCAGGCCCGGAGAAGCCTCGCTCGCGCATCACGGCATCCTTTTCCTGGATGAGTTTCCGGAATTCTCGCCCCAGGTTCTCGATGCGCTCCGCCAGCCGCTGGAGACTGGCGAATGTGTTATCGCCCGGGCCAACCACCGGGTCTCCTATCCGGCGAGCATCCAGCTCGTAGCCGCGATGAACCCGTGTCGCTGCGGCATGGCGGGACAACCGGGACATAGCTGCGCCCGTGGCCCGCGCTGTGCCTCGGATTATCAGGCACGTATCTCCGGCCCGCTCATGGACCGCATCGATATCCGTATCGATGTGCCAGCTGTCTCCGCAAGCGATCTGATCCGCCCGGCACCGGCAGAGCCAAGCGCCGGCGTGGCAAGGCGGGTGGCGGCCGCACGCGACAGGCAAAGAGAGCGCTTCGAAGGCGAGGGCCAGTACACGGTTCTCACCAACGCGCGCTGTTCCACCGCCATGATCGAGAAGTTCGCCGAGCTCGATGCGGGAGGGCTGCAATTGTTGCGCGACGCGGCGGAAAAGCTGAAATTCTCCGCCCGCGGCTATCATCGGGTCTTGCGGGTGGCGCGGACGCTGGCCGATCTCGACGAGAAGGATGGTATCGGGAGAATACACCTTGCCGAGGCGATCTCGTATCGGATGGCCGGGGAGCGGCCCACCGTATCCGCATGATTGACCTTAGACGTCACGGGTTTCTGACGAACTTCAGACGCCGGTGGATCCGAACCCGCCGGCACCGCGTGCCGTGGCACTTGCCTCGCTCACTTCGACGATCTGCGCCTGGGTAACGGGCGCGATCACCATCTGTGCGATCCGCATGCCGCGGGTAATGACGAAATCCTCGTCGCCCAGATTGATCAGCAGAACCTTCACTTCGCCGCGGTAATCGCTGTCGATCGTGCCCGGCGTGTTGAGGCAGGTGATGCCGTTCTTGAACGCAAGCCCCGAACGCGGGCGGATCTGCACCTCGAACCCGGCGGGGATCTCGAACACGAGACCGGTCGGCACCAGGGCGCGCTTGCCGGGTGCTATCGTCAGCGGCTCGCCATCGGTCACGGCGGCACGCAGGTCCATGCCGGCAGCACCTGATGTCTCGTAGGCGGGCAGATCCAGGTTCTGCCCGTGCGGCAGACGCAGGACATTGAGCACGGGTGAGGAGGGGGCTTGAATGGTCATTGCCCATTACTTTGCGCCGCAGCGCGGCAGGTCAATTGCAATGGCGGGCTTTAGTCGCTAGATACCGCGGCAATTCACAGGATATAAAAGATGGCCGAAACCATTGCAGAGGCGGTCTCCCGCCGCCGCACATTCGCGATTATTGCGCATCCGGACGCGGGCAAGACAACGCTGACGGAAAAGCTGCTTCTGTTCGGGGGCGCCATCCAGCTCGCCGGTGAGGTCAAGGCCAAGAAGGATCGCATCCAGACGCGGTCCGACTGGATGAAGATCGAACGCGAACGCGGCATCTCGGTCGTGACGTCGGTGATGACGTTCGAATATGCCGACAAGGTGTTCAACATTCTCGATACGCCCGGCCACGAAGACTTCGCGGACGATACCTATCGCACGCTGACGGCTGTGGATGCGGCGATCATGGTCATCGATGCCGCCAAGGGCATCGAGCCGCGCACGCTGAAGCTGTTTGAAGTCTGCCGCATGCGCGACATTCCGATCATCACCTTCATCAACAAGATGGACCGCGAAAGCCGCGACATTTTCGAAGTCCTCGACGAGGTCGAGGAGAAGCTTGCGCTGGATACGGCGCCCATTACCTGGCCGATCGGTCGTTCCAAGAGCTTCTGCGGAACCTACCACCTAGCCGATAACCGGGTGCGTGGTCCAGACAGCGAGGACGCGATCTCGGTCAACGGACCGCAGGCCGTCGCCGACCGCCTGCCGGAAAACGAACGCGCGGCCTTCGTCGAGGAAGTCGAACTGGCGCGGGAAGCCTGCCGCCCGTTTGACAGGAAGGCCTTTCTCGAAGGTCACATGACGCCGGTTTTCTTCGGCTCGGCGCTGCGTAATCTCGGCGTCCGGGATCTGATCACGGCGTTGGCAGACTTTGCTCCGCCGCCGCGTGACCAGGTCGCGGATATCCGCACTGTGCATGCAAGCGAAGACAAGATGACGGCCTTCGTTTTCAAGATCCAGGCCAACATGGATCCGAACCACCGCGACCGTATCGCCTTTGCGCGCATCTGCTCGGGCAAGCTGGAGCGTGGCATGAAGGCAAGGCTTGCCCGCACCGGCAAGCAGATGGGCCTCACGGCGCCGCAGTTCTTCTTCGCCTCGCAGCGTCACATCGCCGATACCGCCTTTGCCGGTGATGTCGTCGGCATTCCCAACCACGGGACGCTTCGTATTGGCGATACGCTGACGGAAGGCGAAAATCTTGTCTTCCAGGGCGTCCCGAACTTCTCGCCGGAAATCCTGCGCCGCGTGCGTCTGGAAGATGCGATGAAGGCGAAGAAGCTGAAGGAAGCCCTGCAGCAGATGGCAGAAGAAGGCGTCGTGCAGCTGTTTTCCCCGGAAGACGGATCGCCCGCCATCGTCGGCGTCGTCGGCGCGCTGCAGCTCGACGTTCTCAAAGAGCGGCTGCAGGGGGAATATACGCTGCCGGTCTCGTTCGAAATGTCCCGCTTCTCCGTCTGCCGCTGGATCTCGTCGGATCAGCCGGCGGAGCTTGAGAAGTTCCTGACGGTCAAGCGCGGCGATATCGCCCGCGATCTTGATGGCGATCCGGTCTTTCTGGCGCAGGACTCGTTTTCGCTGCGCTACGAGTCCGAACGCTTCCCGGCCATCAAGATGGTGGCCATCAAGGAATATCACGTCGCCAAGGCGGCGTGATTTCAATCCAGCGATAGCTCCGACCTGCCGCTGGTGAGGTCGGAGATCAGCCTTGAAATGACGTCCTGCTCGGCTTCCGGTATCTGGATCCGCAGCTCGGCGCCCGTATCCGTGAACACTTCCTCGGTGATCTTCACGTCCTCGATCGACTGCAGCCTGGCTTTCGTTCGTGCAAGGTCGGAAAACTCGATGCTGACGGCACCCAGCACCGACGGTTTGACTTCGATGAGCGGGGCCGCCCTCAGACAGGCGGCAGCCGTGCCGCCATAGGCGCGCACCAGACCACCGCTACCGAGCAGAATGCCGCCGAACCAGCGGATCACGATGACGACAGCCTTGTCCAGCGACTGGCCGTCCATGGCCGCAAGGATCGGCTTGCCCGCCGTACCGCTCGGCTCGCCGTCATCGGAAAAGCGATAGGCTGATCCAATCCGCCAGGCCCAGCAGTTGTGAGTGGCATCGGCAACGCTATGCCCAGCAATGGCGTCTTTCGCTTCCCCCTCGCTTACCACGGGAAGCGCGATCGCCAGAAAGCGGCTTTTCTTGATGACCTGCTCGAATGTGGCCGGCTGTTCTAGCTGAAACATGGTCTCAGCATTATCGCTGCCGCATCCCGAAGGGAAGTGTGGCGCACGCTCAACCGAAATCGACGGCCGTCGTGTTCGATCCGCAGACCAGCACGCAGACGCGCTCACCCGGATGTGGACGGTATTTGCCGGACAAGACAGCCGGAAACGCCGCCGCACCACCCGGCTCGGTCACCAGCCGCGCGCCAGACCAGAGCACCTTCTGCGCGTTCAGAATGTCCTCGTCGGTCACGAGGACCGGCGGCTCGATGAATGCCTGGGCCACCGGAAACATCAGCTGCCCGACCTGCCTTGGCGCAAGCGAGTCGGCCGCGATACCGCCGGCCGGCGCATCCACGGGACGGCCTGCCTTGAAGGCGTCGTAAAGCGTCGGCGCGCGGTCGGATTCGACGGCGACGATCTTCACCCGGCCGCGCATCCAGGATGCGATACCGCCGATCAGTCCGCCGCCGCCGACAGCTACCAGCAACGTCGTGATATGTGGCAGGTCTTCCTCGATTTCCTTGCCGAGCGTGCCTTGTCCCGCCAGCGTTTCCTTCTGGTCGAACGCATGCACCGCCATCGCCCCCGTCTGCGCGACATACTTCTCGCTTGCGGCCAGCGCATCCGCATAGCGGTCGCCGCCGATCACGAGCTCTGCCCCGTAGGAGCGGATGAGATCTATCTTCGCCTTGGAGGCGACGCTTGGGACAAAGATATGCGCGGGCACACCGAGCTTGTGGGCCGCATAGGCAACCGCTGCTCCGTGATTGCCGCCGGACGCTGCAACCACACCTGCTGCCTGCACCTCGCGGCCAAGAAGATTGGTAAAGGCGCCGCGGACCTTGAACGAACCGGAATGCTGCAACTGCTCGAGCTTGAGATCGACTTGGCATGGTTCGGTCCCAAAGTCCTGCATGTCCACCCGCATCGTCGGGGTTCGGCGGATATGCGGACGGATCAGGGTTTCGGCGTCGGCAATATGTTCGGCTGTGACTGCGACCGGCATGGAGACCTCGAAATGAATTGGCATCAATCCGCAGGTCGCGAAATGATGAAAAGGCAACGGGATCTATTCAGCGCATTGGCGGCGGCCGGTCAATCCGCCTCACTCAAGGGAGTCGAAGCCGCCCGGCATTGCGGGGCGGCTCCAGCGGATAGTCAGTCCTCGATGAGGTCCTTGAGGAAGTCGTCGCACCAGCGATTGATGTCGTAGGTCAGCAGATGATCCATCATCATCTGCCAGCGCTGCTTCCGCTCATCCAGCGGCATGCTGAGCCCGCGCGCGATGGCATGCGCCGTTCCCTCGATGTCGTATGGGTTGACCAGAAGCGCGCCGCGCAGCTCGCGGGCCGCTCCGGCAAAGCGGGACAGCACCAGCACGCCCGGATCTTCCGGATCCTGCGCCGCCACATATTCCTTGGCGACAAGGTTCATCCCGTCGCGCAGGGGCGTCACGAGGCCGATCTTCGCCAGCCGGTAGAGACCTGCAAGTACCGGGCGTGGCACGGATCTGTTGATATAGCGGATTGGCACCCAGTCCACGGTGCCGATCGCCCCGTTCACGCGGCCAGCCTGTTCGGCGACCATGCGCTGCATCTGCTCGTACTCCGGCACTTCGGAGCGCGATTTCGGCGTGATCTGCAGATAGGTCACCTTGTTGTGGTGATCCGGGTTGGTGGCGACAAACTGCTCGAAGGCGTCGATACGCTGCGTGATGCCCTTTGAATAATCCAGGCGGTCGACGCCGATGATGAGATCCTTGCCCTCGACGCTCTGGCGGGCCTTGCGCACCATCGCGTTCTTTTCGGCCTTGATCGCGAATTTGGAAAAGATCTCGGTCTCGATCGAGATCGAATAGGCGCCGCCCTTGAAGGTGCGCCCGAAGGTCGAAAACTTCTTGCCGCCGTCGATCCGCTCGCCGATTCCTTCGCGAACCAGCCCGCCGCCAAAATTGTCCAGATCGAAATCCGTCTGGAAACCGACAAGGTCATACTGCGAAAGACCGCGCATGATCTGCTCATGAACCGGCATGGTGAACAGCACGTCGGCTGGTGGCCACGGGATATGCAGGAAGAAGCCGATCTTGTTCTTGAAACCCATCTGGCGAAGTTCGGCTGCCAGCGGGATCAGGTGGTAGTCATGCACCCAGATGATGTCGTCTTCCTTGAGAAGCGGCGCAAGCTTCTGCGCAAAGAAGCGGTTCACCCGGAAATAGCCGGCCATTTCCTTACGACCGTATTCGGCCAAGTCCATCCGGTAGTGGCAGATCGGCCAGAGCACCCGGTTGGCAAAGCCGTGGTAATATTCCTCGACGTCGGTGTCGGTGAGATCGGTTAGCGCATAGGTGATCGCGCCATGCTCCTGCATCTCGAGCGGGCCGGGTTCCTCGTTGCCGCTGGAATTGCCGGACCAACCCATCCAGATGCCGCCGCGTTCCTCAAGGGCTGCCTGCAGGGCTACGGCAAGGCCGCCGGCAGGTGCCGCACCGGTCTTGTCCGGAACGGTGACGCGGTTCGATACGACCACTAGACGGCTCACGATATTTCCTTTCGAAAATGCATTCTCAAATCAGTTCAGGCTGCGGCAAGCTTGGCGATCAGCGCGCGCAGTTCGGCGGCCGATCCCAATGTTGCCGACGCGACGGTGTCTGCCGCGATATCGGAAATACGGATCGAGTGGCCGCCCAACTTGTTGGCAACCCTGAACATCGCTTCATCAGTTACATCGTCACCGATCGCGATAGGCAACCGGCCGGCAAATGGCTCTTCGCTGAGAAAAGCCCGCAGCGCATCGCCCTTGCTGGCGCGGGCAGGGCGGATTTCCACCACCATCTTGCCCCGCTGCAGAGTGAAGTCGGATCCTGCCCGCTCGCGATAGCGTTCCATCGCCGCCTCGACTTGCCCCTGGAATGTCGGCGCCTGTCGGTAGTGGGCAGCCACGGCGAGACCCTTGTCCTCGACAAGAACGCCCGGCCAGGCTGCTGCTTCCTCGGCAAGGCTTGCTTTCAGCGCCTCGAAATCAGGACCTGGCGTTACCCGCTCGATCGCTCCCGACATCGATCGTCTTTCCGCCCCGTGCAGGCCGGCAATCGGAAAGACATGCGGCTTGAACAGCTGATCGGCGTAGGGCAGAGCCCGACCCGTCACCAGCGCCACGGCACCGCTCAGTTTCGCGGAAAGCCGGGTCAGATTCTCGGCCAGATCGTCAGGCACGACGATACCATCAGGCGTATCCGCGATGTCGATCAGCGTACCGTCGATATCGAAGAAAACTGCCCATTTCCCGGGCTGGTTCAGCACTTCGTGCAGAATGTCGGTGCCGTCAGATGTGTTCGTATGCGCGTTCGCGCTCGCTTTCGTGTCATCAACCATGCGGCTTCATTTAGGCTTTGAAGCCGCCGCGACAACAGGCTGAGGCAACATTGCGTTGCAAAACGTGATGGGGAAGGGGCCACAAAACTGTCATCTGGGCCGGTAATTCATGTTTCATTAACCCTATTTCGAGACGCTTGATTTTCGACGGTTGCGTGCGTTGCAGGCAGACAGAGTGGAGCAGAAAGACAGATGTGTCGTTGGGCAGCTTATCGGGGTGAACCGCTTTATCTGGAAGAACTGGTCTCTTCGCCCGCCCATTCCCTGATCGAGCAATCCCACTGTGCCACACGCGCAAAGACCGCCACCAATGGCGATGGTTTCGGCATCGCCTGGTATGGCGACAGGCCTGAGCCCGGCCGCTACCGGGACATCCTTCCGGCCTGGTCCGACTGCAATCTGCGCAGTATCGCACGGCAGATCCGCTCGCCGCTGTTCCTTGCCCATGTCCGCGCCGCAACGACGGGCGCAACACGGCGCGACAACTGTCACCCCTTCGTCCACGGCCACTGGTCCTTCATGCACAATGGCCAGGTCGCGAGCTTCGAAGCGATCCGCCGGCCGCTCGAAAGCCTGTTATCGGACGAACTGTTCTCGGCCCGGACCGGATCGACCGATTCCGAGCTTCTCTTCCTTCTGGCGCTGCAGTTCGGCATGGATACCGATCCCTTGGGTGCGATGGAAAAGGCGATCGCCGCCGTCGAAGACATCTCGATGGAACGGCTTGGCACGGCACTCGTGCGCTTCACCGCATGCTTTTCCAACGGCCGCCAGCTTTATGCGGTACGCTATGCCACGGATCACAAGCCACCGACCCTCTATGCCGCACCGATGACGGGCAAGGGGTCGGATGCGGATGGATCAAAGACCGGCTACTGCCTGGTGTCCGAACCTTTGAACGACGAGGCCGATACCTGGGTAGAAATTCCAGACGGCAGCGCCGTCAAGGTCTGCCCGGATGGCATGCAGGCACTGCTCTTCCAGCCGCAGGCGCTGTCGAAGGCTGCGTGATCCTTATGCGAGGCGGGCCGCTATCAGCTCGGCCAGCCGCATCGCAACCTCGTCCTTGCCAAGATCGGGCCACGCATCGATCGCGGTCTTGCTGATGATCTTCACCTGATTGCGCATGCCGCCCATGACGCCGGTCTGAGGAGAGACGTCGTTTGCAACAATCAGGTCTGCACCCTTGCGCTGAAGCTTCGAGCGCCCGTTCTCTTCGACATTCTGCGTCTCGGCGGCGAAACCGACGACGAGAGTGGGACGCTTTTTGTGATGCCCGACGGTTTTGAGGATGTCCGGGTTTTCGGTCAGCAGCAGCGGCGCCGGCGCTTCGCCCGGCATCTTCTTGATCTTCTGGTCGGTCGAAGACGCCACCCGCCAGTCGGCAACGGCCGCCACCATCACGGCGATATCGGCGGGCAGACGGCTCGTCACGGCGTCGAGCATCTCAGCCGCTGTCTCCACATGCAGCGTCGTGACGCCGTCGGGATCGGGGATCGTTACTGGGCCTGAAACCAGCGTCACATCGGCACCAAGTTTAGCGAGGGCCGCGGCAATCGCATGGCCCTGACGGCCGGATGAGCGATTGGCAATGTAGCGCACCGGGTCGATCGGCTCGTGCGTGGGGCCGGAGGTCACAATCGCCGTCTTGCCGGAAAGCGGCTTCGGCGAAGCATCCAGCAGCGCAATCGCTGCAGCAACGATCTGAAGCGGCTCGGCCATCCGGCCAGCACCTACCTCGTTGCTCTCAGCCATCTCGCCGACCATCGGCCCGATCAGATGGATGCCATCAGCCTTCAGCGTCTCGGCATTGCGTTTCGTCGGTGCGGCCGACCACATTTTCGGGTTCATGGCAGGTGCCACCAGCACGGGCAGATCGGTTGCCAGAAGAACGGCGCTTGCCAGATCATCCGCCATTCCATGGGCCATCTTCGCCATCAGGTCGGCACTTGCCGGTGCCACGATCACAAGGTCCGCATCGCGCGCCAGCCGGATATGGCCGACATCCTGTTCGTCCTCGCGCGAAAAAATCTCCGTATAGACATGCCCGCCCGACAGTGCCCCGACGGCAAGCGGCGTCACGAATTCCTGGGCAGCCCGCGTCATGACCGGCCGCACCGAGGCCCCGCGTTCGCGCAGCCGCCGGATCAGGTCGAGGCTCTTGTAAGCCGCGATGCCGCCTGAGATGATGAGAAGGATGCGCTTGTCTTTGAGTTCCATAGCCCGCCCGCTTTCGAAGTGACCGGAAGCTAGGGTTTTGTTCTTGAACATGCAATCGTCCTGCAGCAAGAGTGGTGAAACTCCGATGAACGGCGGTCGCAATGAATGATTTCAAGTCGGTCGAACCTGCGTCAAGCCAGACCCTGATCCAGCCGGCCATCCCGATCTTCCGCATTTTCGACGTCGGCAAGGCGATGGAGTTCTATTGCGGGTTCTTAAGCTTCAGCGTCGATTGGGAGCATCGGTTCGCTCCCGACGCACCGCTCTATTGCCAGATATCGCGCAGCGGCATGCTGATGCATCTGTCCGAACATGCGCGCGATGCCTCGCCGGGTGCCCGCGTGTTTGTCCCCATCACCGGTGCTGCAGCGCTCCACAGGGAACTCAATGCCAAGGACTACGCCTATATGCGGCCGGGGCTGCACCAGGCGCCCTGGGGTCTGGAGGTTTCGGTGACGGATCCGTTCAGCAACCGCATCACCTTCTGCGAACGCGAGATCAAAGGCTAACCGGTCAGCCTAGACCAGTTCGAACAGGTTGAGCGCGATCGGGGAACGCTGTGCCTTCATCACGGCGATGCCCAGTCGCGCCACCGGTCCCGGCCCCTCGATCGGCCGGTACACGACGCCCTCGATGGCGATCTTCGTGATAGAGCCCGGGACGATCGAGACGCCCAGCCCTGCGGCAACCAGATTGACCACGGACGGGATCTGCGGCGCTTCCTGCGTGACGTTGAGCTCGAACCCCGCATCGCGGCAGGCGCTGAGGATATCGTCGAACAGGCTGAGACCCACCGTGCGCGGAAACAGCACGAAGGGCTCTCCTGCAAGCGCTGCAATCGGCACGGTGCTTAAGGTCGCAAGCTCGTGGTGCGCCGGCAGTGCGATCAGCATCGGCTCGTCCGCCAGACGTTTTAGCCGTACCGCCTTCGGGTCTTCCAACCCTGGACGGATAAAGGCTGCGTCGATCTCGCCGCGTTCCAGTTTCTCGATCAGCCAGTTGCTGTTCATTTCCGCCAGCGACAGCGCAACGCCCGGCCACTCGCTCCGGAAACGCCGGATCGCGCCGGTTACGACCGGGTTGAAGGCCGCAGACGCGGTAAAGCCCAGCGCCAGCTTGCCTGTCTCGCCGCGCGCGGCACGGCGGGCAGAAAGTTTCGCAGCCTCTGCTGCCGCAAGCGAAGCCCGCGCTTCGGGCAGAAAGGCTGCCCCGGCCGCAGTCAATTCCGCACCATGCGGCACCCGGTGAAAAAGTGCTGCCCCGATCTCGGTTTCGAGGTCGCGGATCTGCTGGCTGAGCGGTGGCTGGCCAATACCAAGCCGTGCCGCAGCCCGCGTGAAATTCTGCTCCTCGGCGACAGCGAGGAAATAGCGGATATGCCTGAGTTCCATCGGTATCTGTAAAACCTATCGAGAACGCCTGCGCCATATATTGGATTAATGGGAACCGACTGGCTACCTTTGATAGACCTGAAAGGTCGAATTCCCCATGCCCGCCTCCGCATCCCTGAACGCCGATTTGTCAGCGGCACCGAACGGTCAAGCTCTTGCAGAAGAGGGGGAGGGTGAGAAGCTCTATCTTGTCCGCGGCACGCCTGCCTATGGGAGAGCAAGCCTCGCCTTTTTCATGTCGGGCTTTTCAACCTTTGCGCTGCTCTACTGCGTCCAGCCGCTCATGCCGATCTTCGCGCGTGACTTCGGCGTCAGTCCGGCGGCAAGCTCGCTGTCCCTGTCGCTGTCGACGGGCTTTCTGGCGGTCGCCATCTTTTGCGCCGCCGCCGTGTCGGAGCGGTTCGGCCGCCGCAGCCTGATGTTCGTGTCTCTGCTCGGCGCCTCGATCTGCACCATCGCCTGCGCCGCCATGCCGAACTGGAACCTGCTTCTGATCATTCGTGCGCTGGAAGGCCTGTTGCTCGGCGGCGTTCCGGCGGTCGCCATGGCCTATCTGTCGGAGGAAGTCGATCCGAAAGGTCTCGGCGCCGCGATGGGCCTCTATATCGCCGGCAATGCCTTTGGCGGCATGGCGGGGCGTGTCGTCACCGGGGTTCTGGCCGAATATTTCTCCTGGCGTCTGGCGCTTGTCGGCATGGGCGCGCTCGGCATCGTCGCCGCCATCGGCTTTCTCGTTCTCCTGCCGCCATCGCGCAACTTCGTGCCGCGCAAATCCAACCTGCGCTATCATGTCGATGCCTGGCTCGGTCACCTGAACCATCCGGCACTGGCACTCCTGTTTGCCATCGGCTTCCTGCTGATGGGCGCGTTCGTCACCATCTACAATTACATCGGCTTCCGGCTGGTGGACGCACCCTACAGTCTCGATCAGACGGAGCTCGGCCTCATCTTCACGGTCTATCTGTTCGGTATCGTCGCGTCCTGGGCCGCGGGTATTCTTGGGGATCGCTTCGGCCATTTCGCCGTCATGCTCACGGGCATCGTCCTGGCTTTTGCTGGTGTCGTCATCACACTCGCCACGCCGCTGCCGCTGATCATTCTCGGCATCGTCCTGCTCACCTCCGGCTTCTTCATCGCCCATTCTGTGGCAAGTGCTTTGGTCGGCCGGATGGCGAAAGGCACCAAGGGCCACGCCTCCTCGCTCTATCTTCTGGGATATTATCTGGGCTCGAGCGTCGCCGGCTCGGTGGGCGGCCACTTCTGGAGCGCCGATGGCTGGTGGGCCGTATCGGCATTTACCGGGACCATGCTGGCGCTCGCGCTCGCGGCAGCACTGCTGTCGCGCAGTATCACGCAGCGAAGCTAGCTCTTCTTGGCGGACGCGTTGACGGCGGGAGCCGGCGGGGTCGTCAGTTTGAAATCCGTCATTTCCTTCGGCGTCAGATAGTACAGTCGGTCCGGCGGGGTCTCCAGTGCGTGCAGCCACAGGCCGGAGCCGATCCCCATTTCCTCCAGATGCCGCGAGACGCGCGCCGTGGTCGCCTGTGCGCCGGACATCGCCTCGTCGGCGCTCGGCCTGTTGCGGCCGCCGTTGAACACCTGGTGCACGCCGATCACCGCATCCTTTTGGGCCACCCGCGTGACACCACCGGCAAACACGATCGGGCAGGAGGAAGCACAGAGCCCCTTGGTCACCACAAGCGTGGCCAGCTTCTTCTCTCGGATCAGCTTCGACATGGCGATTGCGTCGCCCACCGAGCCGCCGGGGGAGTTGAGCGACACCGTCTTCACATATTCGCCGCGGGCTTCGATCTCGGTCGCAAAGCGCTCGGCGGCACCCGGCTCGATCGCTCCTTCAGCCTTCAGAATGCCACCCGTTGTCAGGTTGAAGGTCATCGCCTTGCGCAGCACGTTTGCCGGGCTTGAAGGCTCGACGGGCGGCGCTGCCGGTCGCCCCTCGGTCAGCGCTGGTGGCAGCACGGGATCCGTCTCGCGCATCGGATCGTACCCCGGGCTCTCGGGCTTTGCGGTCGCGATCTCGCGAATGTCGGTCACCAGGAAAATGCCGGAAATGCCGAGCATGAGATAGAAGACGCCGCTCAGGATGACACCGTCGTCGAGCCGGCGGATTGCCTCACCGATCCTCATGGCTGCGGTCCCGGCGCGATTTCGGATCGAGACTGGTGATATTGGTATTCTCGTCGGCCTTTGCCTGTTCCGCCTTCACCTCGTCCGCCTTCGCCTCGGCCAATCGTTCATCCTCCTCGGATGTCTCGGGCTTTTCCATGGCAGCGGTCGCCTGTTCCACGCTCATGCCGCTGGCACTGACGGCGCGCTGGACTTCCAGCGCCTGCAAAAGCTCGGCAGCGGTAATGCGCTCGGCAAATGGAAGCGGGTCTTCCTGTCGGCGGATCGCGCCATGCACGACGGCCAGGATGAACACCATCACACCCGGCAGAAGATCAATGGAGATCGCACCGGCCCAGGCGGGAATGAAGTCGCCGGCATACTCCAGAACGGCGCCGGCCGGCGAAAGCGGCACGAAGCGCCGTTCTCCGACAGTCGGACGCGACAGGATCTCGTCGGCAGCCTTGGCCAGCGCTTTGGATTGCGCGGTCACCGAAGCCTTCACCGTCTCCATCACCTGGTTCTGGCGGTTGACGAGGTCTGGCGCTGCCCCATCCGGCACCGGCGCGATAAAGCCGATCGCCAGATCGTCTGCCGCACGACGGATGGACGGCGCGATCGATGTCTGCGAAAGCGAGGACACGACGCCCGTCAGCGCCACGGCCTCGGTCGAGAACTGGTCGGCGCGGGGTCCGATGTCGCCCGGCGCCGAGACCAGTCCGCGCATTGCCTCCAGCCGCTTCTGGCCCTGTTCGAAAAGATCGGCCACCTGTTCGCGCGACCCGTTGATATTGCCTTCCAGCGATTTCATCTGGGCCGACATCTGGGTGAGCAACTGCACCACGCTGCCGGAGCCGGTGGTGCCGGTCAGCGAGCCGGACTGGCGCTCGACACCGGAAAGCTGCGAGAACCGCTCACCAGCGCGCTGGATATCCGGCAGCAGGCTCTGCGCGGCGATCGCGTTCTGGTGCGCGCGGTCGAGATCGGCCGTATAGGCTTCCACGGTTTCGGAAAGGTGCTGTTCGACGGCGGACGAACCGGCAAGTGCCGCAGCGTTCAGCCAGCTCGACATCGCCATGATCATCACGGCACCTGCGGCCATCACTGCCAGCATTGCCGTGCGCCCGGTCCGCGATGTGATATGCGGATAGAACCGCGCCATGTAGGACCAGAAGGCATAGATGCCGACCGACACCGACACGGAATAGATGATCGCGGCAAAGAACACCGCCGTCGGCGACCCGTCGAGAATGGTGCGGGCACCGAGATAGGTATAGACGCCCGATGCCAGCGCCAGCACTGCCAGCGCAAATCGCGTCATCGTTTCGACGGCAACGACGCCGTCCTGCAGCCGTCGGGAAGCGCCAAGCGCCATGGGCAAACTCCAAATGGCCACCTGGGGCACGCGAAAGGACTATATTCCTTCAAGAAAGTCTGAAGAACCCGGCGGAATAAAGGCGCATTACGCTCACGCTTGCGTGGGTTGTACGCCCTGCATGCCGAAGCCACCAAGCGCAAAGAAACCGTCGATCGCATGGATCGGCGAGATGGCGATCAGCTCTGTCAGGAAGGCCTCGGACGCGAGTTCTGCCTCGATCGCCTCAACCTCCGCCGAAAGCGGCCGATCGACCGTGTAGAAGGCTGCATGGCGGCGTACGGCATCGTAGATCAGCTTGACCGCGCCACCCGGCTCGTCGCCGTGGATATCCATCGCCTGGGCAGCAAGCAGCGCTTCAAGCGCCGCCAGTCTCTGCAGGGCCTGCACCTGTCGCTCGAACCGCTCGATCACCAGCGGCAGAAACGCTGCCTCGTCCTCCATGCCGCCGGCCACCACCAGCGACTGCGCCGAAACCGGGTTGGTCATCGACAGCACGCGCGAAAAGATTTCGCCGGCCAACTTGATGATAGGCCCGAAGCCGGTCGCGATCACGCCATGCGGAACGAGGTTGACCGGAAGGTCGCGGCGCTGGCCGTTTCCAAGAAGAACGCAGCGGTTGAAGGCATTGCGTGCCGCATGCGCCATCGTCAGCGACGCCGATTCCAGGAGCACCGTAACGTCGAGCGGCAGTGAACCGCCTGATGTCAGAACCCGGCCGTCGACGATCACGGGGTTGTCGTCGGAGCGGCCCGTTGCCGCGAGGATCTTGTGGCCGGCGGTCAGCACGCTTTCAAACACGGTGCCGAACACCTGCGCGATCATGCGCAGGCTCAACGGGTCCTGGATTTGCGTCGCCTTCGGCCAGTCCCAGCCTTCGGATGCGTTGCACAGCCATTTTCCGATCATCGCTTCGCGCGGCGTGCCCACATGGGTGACGGCAATCCACGGATCGCGGGAGCCGCCCATGGCACCGGAAGCGGCCATGCCGGTGGCAAGCAGCGTGCGGATGGCGCAGGCCGCCGTGCGCGTCGCGTCGGCGGCGGCCGCAAAGCTGACGGAATTGACGCTGAGTGAGGCAAGACTGTCGCGCGGCGCCATTTTCATGGGCGCGATGCCTGCCGCCGCAAAGGCTTCCGCCGCGGGCAGGCGGCGTCCCTCGAAGACAGCCTCGCCGACGCCGGTCAGGACAGCACCGATCTGCCCCATCAGGCCGATATCCGCGCAGCCGATCGAGCCGGTGCGCCGCACGATCGGAATGACGTCGGCCTTGAGGAGTTCAAGATAGGCCTGAACCAGTTCGGTCGAACAGCCCACATAGCCCGTCAGCGCCGTGTTGACGCGGAGCGCCATCGCATTGCGCACGACGCAGATCGGAAACGGTTCGCCGGTGCCGAAGTGATGGGCCCGGACGAGCCCGATATTGAAAGCGTCGAGCTCTTCCGGCGACCACGCGACGTCCTTCATCGCACCAACGCCGGTCGTCGCGCCATAGACGGGCGTGCCCTCGGCAATCGTGCTCTCCAGCACCAACCGCGCCGCAGCGACACGGGCAAGCCCTTCGGCACTGGCTGTCACGGTAACTTCGCCACGGCCGATCTTGATCAGCTCGGCAAAGCCGATCGGCTGGCCGGTGAGTTCGATTGTGATGCGGTCTGGGTTTTCGGGTGCGGCGGACATGGCATTCCTTTTTGCCCGCACACTAATTCATCCTGTCGTCCAAGGTATATCCCAGAACCTGGACATCTGATGTCGCAACGCGCCTTTTCAGACGACGGCGAAGGCGATGACGACGAGCGAGATCGCGATGATCCACAGTGCCCAGCGGCCGGAGCGGCTGTGCCGGGCTTCCGCCTTGCCGATTGCGTCCGCCGTCTCGGGGTCGAAACGCAGGCCGTGTTCGCTCATGTGAACGAGTTCCCGGTGCAGGGTTTCCGTCTTGGCGGCAATCTCCGGCAAGGCTTCGGCGAGCTTCAGGCCCGCCTTCATCCCGTCCTTGAGGTCGGATGCGATGCGCTTGGGGCCGAGATTGTCGCGGATCCACTGGCCGACGACCGGTTCCGCGGCCTTCCACATGTTGAAACGCGGGTCGAGAATGCGCGACACGCCTTCGACGACGACCATGGTTTTCTGCAAGAGGATCAACTGCGGCTGGGTCTGCATCTCGAACAGGTCGGTCACTTCGAACAGCAGCGCCAGCAGCCGGGCCATGGAGATGGTTTCGGCGGGCTGACCGTGGATCGGCTCGCCGATCGCCCGGATCGCCTGCGCGAAGGCTGCAACGTCGTGATGCGCAGGCACATAGCCCGCTTCGAAATGCACCTCGGCGACACGCATATAGTCGCGGGTAATAAAGCCGTAGAGGATTTCGGCGAGGAAGCGTCGTTCCTTTTTGCCCAGCCGTCCGGTGATCCCCATGTCGACGGCGACGATCGTACCGTCCCGCTCGACGAAGAGGTTGCCGGGATGCATGTCGGCATGGAAGAAGCCGTCGCGAAGCGTGTGACGCAGGAAGGACTGGATCAGCACTTCTGCGAGCTTTTCCAGATCGTGGCCGGCAGCCCTCAGCGCCGGGACGTCGTTCATCTTGGCGCCGTCGATCCACTCCATGGTGATGACATCGCGACCGGTCCGCTCCCAGTCCACCTCGGGCACGCGGAAACCGGGATCGTCCCTCGTGTTTTCGGCGATTTCGGAAAGGGCCGCAGCCTCAAGGCGCAGGTCCATTTCCATCTTGGTGGTCTGTTCCAGCGTCTTCGTCACCTCGATCGGGCGAAGTCTTCGACTGGAGGGCATCAGCCGTTCCTGCATGCGGGCAACCACATACATGCCTTCGATGTCATTTGCGAAACGCTGGCGCACGCCGGGGCGCACCACTTTCACGGCCATCTTTTTGCCGTTCACTTCGGCCGGATGCACCTGCGCGATCGAGGCGGCCGCGATCGGCTCGTGGAACGATGTGTAGAGATCGCTGATCGGGCGGCCAAGCGAGGTCTCGACGGCGGTTTTTGCAGCATCCGTGGGGAAGAAGGCCATCCGGTCCTGCAGCATGGCAAGATCGACGGCCCAGTCGACGCCGACGACATCCGGGCGGGTGGCGAGAAATTGGCCGATCTTCACATAGGAAGGGCCAAGCCTTCCCACGGCGCGGGTCAGCCTTTCGCTGCGTGGCTGCTTCTTCGCCCGAAAACGGGTGAGCGGCTCCAGCATGGATTTGAGAATGCCGACGGCCGGCGGCAGGTCCTGGGTCGGCAGGGCCGAAACCACGCCTTCGCGGACAAGAACCCAGCCGACGCGGGCGAGCCGGAAATAAGCGCCGATCGTGCTCATCGCTTCAGAGCTTCCAGCCGGAATGCAGGGCTGCTATCCCGCCGGTATAATTGGTGTAGCTCACACGCGAAAAACCGGCAGTCCGGATCATCGCTGCGAAATTCTCCTGGTTGGGGAATTTGCGGATCGATTCCACCAGATACTGGTAGGGCTCGGAATCACCGGTGATCATCTTGCCGAAGCGCGGGATCGCCCGGAACGACCACTCGTCATAGAACTTGTCGAGCAGCGGAAGCTCCACTTCCGAAAATTCCAGAACCAGCAACCGTCCGCCACGCTTCAGCACGCGAAAGGCTTCAGACAGCGCCACGTCCATGCGCGGAACGTTGCGGATCCCGAAGGCGACAGTATAGGCGTCGAAGGAATTGTCCTCGAATGGCAGGGATTCTGCATTCGCCTCGATGAAATCGAGATTGCCGGACAGCTTTTTCTTCTGCGCCCGCTCGGCACCCACGGCCAGCATCGAGCCATTGATATCGAGCACCGTCGTATGGGCCTTGAGGCCCGAGGCCTCGACGATGCGGAATGCGACGTCGCCGGTGCCGCCCGCCACATCCAGCGTCCGGTAGCTCGCATCCTTGCGCGGATTGAGCGCGGTAATCATCGCGTCCTTCCACACCCGGTGCATGCCCGCCGACATGACGTCGTTCATCACGTCATAGCGCTTGGCGACCTTGTGGAATACGTCGTTGACGAGGCCCTGCTTTTCCCCATCGGCCACCTGGCGGAAGCCATAGGAGGTTTCCATTCCGCCTTCGGCGCGGGTGCGGGCTTCGGTCATGGGCAGCTCCTCGGTGTCTCTATCCAGGCGGACCATAGCGAAACCGGTTTCCGGACGCTATGTGGTGGATTACCGCCCGGTCTATAGAGCACCGGCGGCATCGTTGAAACAGGAAGTTAGGTAGACCATGCCCGAATTGCCAGAGGTCGAAACCGTTCGTCGCGGCCTTTCTCCGGCCATGGAGGGAGCAAAGCTTGCAAGGCTGCAGCTGAACCGCACCGATCTGCGCTTTCCGTTCCCGGAAAATCTTGTCGCCGCAGTCGAAGGCCGGCAGATCATCGCGCTGGGAAGACGCGCCAAATACCTGCTGATCGACCTCGAAGACGATCTCACCATCATTGCCCATCTCGGCATGTCCGGCTCGTTCAGGGTCGAGGAAGAGGCGCTTGGCACATTTCATCATCCGCGCTCCAAGGACGAGAAGCATGACCACGTCGTCTTTCATCTGGAGCGTGGCAACGAGACATTGAAGGTCATCTATAATGATCCGCGCCGTTTCGGCTTCCTGCATCTGGCAAAGCGCAGCGAGCTCGATCTCTACCCGGCATTTGCGCAACTCGGTCCGGAGCCGACCGGCAACGCGCTCGATGCGGAGTATCTCGGCAAGCGGTTTTCCGGCAAGGCGCAGCCATTGAAGAGCACGCTGCTCGATCAGACCGTGATCGCCGGTCTCGGCAATATCTATGTCTGCGAAGCGCTGTGGCGCGCGCACCTGTCGCCGAAGAGGGCAGCGGGCAGCATCGTCACGCCCAAGGGCCGGCCGAAGAAGGAGCTGGTGCTGCTGACGGAAGCGATCCGCGCTGTCATTGCCGATGCGATTGCAGCCGGCGGCTCGTCTCTGCGCGACCATATCCAGACGGACGGCTCGCTTGGCTATTTCCAGCATTCCTTCTCTGTCTATGACCAGGAGGATAAGCCCTGCCGCACGCCGGGCTGCGGCGGCACCGTTGCTCGTATCACCCAAGCCGGCCGCTCCACCTTCTACTGCCCGCGCTGCCAGAAGTGATCAGGCGTTGCAGGCGATGTTTGAACACGCATCCCTATAAGGAGAGTGGGAGGGGTTATGGTCGCGAAAAGGACGCGGGACTTCGCCAAACGGCAAATTCAGCAGCACCCTTCATGCGAATCCGCGTTGACGAGGCGCGCTATACCGGTTATATGCCCGCCCACAGTTGGGAAAGCCTGATCGACGGCTTCCTCTATTGCTCCCGAATTGCTGGATTGATGGTCGCAGGACCTACGCGGCAACGGCGGAGTTTTGGTTCGAATTCGTAGAGAGGCATGATATGGCCAATACAACTTCGGCGAAAAAAGCGACCCGCAAGATCGCTAGCCGTACCGCAGTCAACAAGTCCCGCCGCTCGCGCGTTCGTGGCTTTATCCGCAAGGTTGAAGAAGCGATCGCAACGGGTGACGTATCCGTCGCTGCTGCTGCTCTGAAGGCAGCTCAGCCGGAAATCGCACGCGCTGCAACGAAGGGCGTCCTTCACAGCAACACGGCGTCCCGCAAGGTCTCGCGCCTGGCAGCTCGCGTCAAGGCACTCTCCGCCTAATATCACCTTTAGCGTGCATGCATCAAAAGCCTGGTCGGTCGACCGGGCTTTTTGTGATTCTCGGTCCTTTGTACTTCGTTAACCGGCTCAGTAACGGTTACGTGTCAGGTGCGTGACAGATTTTCCCGATGAAATACAAAGGCTTATGAGAGGTCTGCCCAAGTCTGGCGGCAATTCCGCCAACCCGCCGCCTGCTTTTTGAGTCAAGGTTTTTTTTATTTTTTCTCTGAATCGTACCATCAGAAATAGATGGATTTTGAATCCCATTGATTCAACTGGGATTCTTCTCCGCAACCCTCCGGCCATTCAAATCGCGCCCAGAGAGTCAACGGTCGCGCTCGGATTTTGCGTAAAATTCATCATTGATCTTGCCATTTGATCCTGCCTAAATGGCTTTTAGCGAGAGGCATGGAGATCACTCCTAGAGCCTGCCGACAACCGCTCGACACCGAGCGGCCCGGGGACTTTAAGCAGCTTGCGGCGAGATGTTTTTCTCGTTTCCTTATTTAACCGATGGTTGCAAGCCGGAAATTGGCTTTTCCGGCAACAGCTGAACTTATGCGTGACGGGGCCGACTGGGGAGTCGGAAGAAGGCATTGGGAAGTCAGCGGCTCTTCATAACGAGGATGGAGCGTGCGCTGAGTTGCGGGTTGGCTCCCGCAGGTCTGGATCAGACGAGGTGATCCGGATCGATCTTTGATGGTCCGGGCGGTTGGCCTGGAACTTTGATCGATGGGGAAGGGCAGTCATCGTTTCCGCACGGAGACGGGCTGTCGGACGTAGTTAAAAAGAATGTGTCCTGGCGGGAAACAGAACCGCCGGGCTCCTATGGAAAAGGCGGCGAATAATGCAAATGAATAACGTATCGGCTCGTGCAACCGGCAACGGGGGCAATGCACGACAGGCGTTTGATTCCGTTTGCGCACAGGCGGCAGGGGAAACACCAGTTATGAAGCATGATGCTCTTTTCGAGCGGTTCAGTGTGCGTCTTAAAGCACAGGTCGGCCAGGATGTTTACGCAAGCTGGTTTGCAAGACTTAAGCTTCACACCGTCTCGAAGAGTGTCGTCAGGCTCACGGTGCCCACGACGTTTCTGAAGTCTTGGATCAACAACCGTTATCTTGATCTGATCACGTCGATCTTCCAGGCGGAAGATGCCGAGATCCTCAAGGTGGAGATCCTGGTCCGCACGGCAACCCGCGCTGCAAAGCCGGTATCGGATGTCCAGGACGGCGTCATTGGCTCGGATGCCCCGGCACCTGTCGCGTCGCAACGCCCGTCTGCACCGCGTGAGATCGGCAAAATCGCCACGTTCCCGACGGCCGCGTCCACCCCGGTTCGCCAGTCCTCGCAGCCCGGCCCGTTGTTCGGTTCGCCACTCGACAGCCGTTATACGTTCGACACGTTCGTTGAAGGCGCCTCGAACCGCGTGGCGCTTGCCGCTGCCAAGACGATTGCGGAAGCCGGTGCCGGTGCCGTGCGCTTCAACCCGCTGTTTATTCATTCCGGTGTCGGTCTCGGCAAGACCCACCTTCTTCAGGCCATCGCCAACGCCGCCGTCGGCAGCCCCCGCATGCCGCGCGTGGTCTATCTCACCGCCGAATATTTCATGTGGCGTTTCGCAACCGCGATCCGCGACAATGATGCCCTGACGCTCAAGGACAGCCTGCGCCATATCGATCTGTTGATCATCGACGACATGCAGTTCCTGCAGGGCAAGATGATCCAGAACGAATTCTGCCATCTGCTCAACATGCTGCTCGACAGCGCCAAGCAGGTCGTGGTTGCTGCCGACCGCGCCCCTTGGGAGCTGGAATCGCTCGATCCGCGGGTTCGCTCGCGTCTGCAGGGCGGCGTGGCCATCGAGGTCGAGACGCCGGATTACGATATGCGCATGGAAATGCTCAAAGGTCGTCTCGCGGCTGCCCAGCAGGATGATCCATCGCTCGATATCCCGCACGAAATTCTCGATCACGTCGCACGCAGCGTCGTCAGCACCGGTCGCGAACTGGAAGGCGCGTTCAACCAGCTGCTGTTCCGTCGCTCGTTTGAGCCGAACCTCTCGATCGAGCGCGTCGACGAGCTTCTCGCCCATCTGGTCGGCGCCGGGGAAGCAAGGCGCGTCCGGATCGAGGATATCCAGCGCGTCGTGGCACGCCATTACAACGTCTCGCGGCAGGAACTGGTCTCCAACCGCCGCACCCGCGTCATCGTCAAGCCGCGCCAGGTCGCCATGTACCTCTCGAAAACCATGACGCCGCGCTCCTTCCCGGAAATCGGCCGTCGGTTTGGTGGCCGCGACCATACGACCGTGCTGCATGCGGTTCGCAAGATCGAGGACCTGATCTCGGGCGACAGCAAGCTCAGCCACGAGGTCGAGCTTCTGAAGCGCCTGATCAACGAAAACAATCTGTGATCATCGACTGACCGACCGAAGCCGGCTCTTACCCATCGGATGAGAGCCGGTTTTTGTTTGTCCGGGCGTTGACGGGATTTGGCTTCTGGCGCACACCAATCTTTCTGGTGTGCGAGGAGCGTGTCGTGTTTCTTTTATCCGTGGCGACCATCTGGGCTGTCGCCTGCATTACCCCCGGGCCAAATACGCTGCTGGTGATCCGCTATTGCCTCACAGCACCGCGCAAGGTTGCCATTACGGCAGCCATGGGAACGATTACCGGAACATGCCTGTGGGGCTTTGCGGGCTGGCTCGGGATCAATGCCCTGTTTCAGGCAGCTCCCTTCGCCTATGTCGCGCTGAAGATCGTCGGCGGTCTTTATCTCGTATGGCTCGGCCTGCGCGTTTTCCTGGATGTCCGGAAGGCCCGGACAACACCCGAATTTGCCCCCACAGAACGCGAGATACCGCTGAGGAAGGCTTACCGACTGGGCCTTGCCACCAATCTTGCCAATCCGAAATCGGCTCTCTTCGTCGCCTCGCTGTTTGCCGCTACCATGCCGGCGGGCACGCCGTTTCTCTACGGGCTAGCGGCAATCGCTGTCATGGTCGCGGTTTCGGCCTGTTACTATACGTTTCTGGTCGGCCTGATCACCCATCCGCGGGTAGCGAGCGCCTATCTCAAGGCCAAGCAGAAGATCGACCTCGGCGTTGCCACCGTCTTCGTCGGCTTCGGCACCAAGCTTCTCCTGTCACAGAAGTAAGAGCCATGGCGGAGCACGATCAGACCCTCCGCTTCTACGCCGACAATGCGAAGGCCTATGCCGGTTATCGGGAAAAGGCGAACGAGATCCGGCTGGAAGCATTTCTCTCCCGCCTCTCTCCGGGTGCCCGAGTTCTGGAACTTGGCTGCGGCAATGGCCGCGACAGCGGTTTCATGATTGAACGCGGCTTTGACGTCACCCCGACGGATGGCGTTGCGGAAATGGCAGAGCAAGCCTCGCGCCGTCTGGGGCGTAGAGTCGCGCTACTGCGCTTCGGGGATATCGACAGCGTTGCTGCCTATAGTGGCGTCTGGGCCAATGCCTGCCTTTTGCACACGCCGAGAAATGATCTCGCCGATATCCTTGCCCGCATCCACCGGGCGCTGCGCCCTGACGGCATTTTCTACGCAAGCTATAAGACCGGCGAGGAAGAGATGACGGATGCGATAGGTCGCTATTACAACAACCCGTCGCGGCCCTGGCTCGAACAGGCCTACAGGACCGTCACGTGGTCATCGCTCGAGATAAGCACGAACGACGGCAGCGGCTATGATGACCGGCCGACCGAATGGCTGCATGTGACGGCGGTAAAGGCCTAGTCAGCAGGCGAGGTCGGCAACAACAGCATCGAGGATCAGCATGCCGGACGGCGTGCAGCGCAGCCTGGAATTTCCCAGCCGCTCGATAAAGCCGTGTTCCAGAAGCCGCTCTTCGCGGACCGGGTCCGGATCGCGGCCGGAAAGCTCCTGCCAGCGCGCCAGGTCGACGCCTTCGGTCAGGCGCAGTCCCATCAGAAGCAACTCGTCCGCCTGCTCGTCGAAGCCTAGCAGTTCCTGGTCGACCATGCCGTGGCCTTGTGTCTCGACCTGGTCCAGCCAGGTTTCCGGACGTCGCTCGGTGGCGGTGGCGATCTTGTCGCGTCCCCGCGTCAGGCGACCATGCGCACCAGGGCCGATGCCGGCATAGTCGCCATAGCGCCAGTAGGTCAGGTTGTGCCGGCTTTCAGCACCCGGCTTGGCGTGGTTGGAAACCTCGTAGGCCGGCATGCCATGCGCGGCCGTGATCTCCTGCGTCGCCTCGTAGAGCAGCGCCGACTGCTCATCATCTGGAACGATCAGCTTGCCGGCCTTGTGCAGGCCGTAGAACGGCGTGCCTTCCTCGATCGTCAGCTGGTACAGGGAAAGATGATCGACGGCATAGGAAATGGCCTGCTTCAGCTCCGCTTCCCAGGCCTCCACGGTCTGCTTCGGCCGGGCGTAGATCAGGTCGAACGACATGCGCGGAAAGATCTCGCGCGCCAGCTTGATCGCCTTCAGCGCGTCGGCCACGTCATGCAGGCGGCCGAGGAATTTGAGATCCGTATCGTTGAGCGCCTGCACGCCCATCGAGACACGGTTGATGCCGGCAGCCCGGTAGCCGCGGAAGCGTTCCGCCTCGACGCTGGAAGGATTGGCCTCCATGGTGATCTCGATGCCGTCAGGCACATGCCAGTGCTGCGCGATCCCGTTCAGGATCGCCCCGACGGTTGACGGATCCATCAGCGAAGGCGTGCCGCCGCCCAGAAAGATGCTCGTGACCGTCTTCGGTCCGCTCATCTTCCGCATCGTTTCCATTTCTTTCAGAAACGCGGCGGTGTAGCGGAGCTGATCCACGGGCTGGTGGCGGACATGGCTGTTGAAATCGCAATAGGGGCATTTGGCTGCGCAGAACGGCCAGTGCACGTAAACG
This sequence comes from Neorhizobium sp. DAR64862/K0K3, assembly GCF_050500185.1. Lineage (NCBI taxonomy): Bacteria > Pseudomonadati > Pseudomonadota > Alphaproteobacteria > Hyphomicrobiales > Rhizobiaceae > Neorhizobium > Neorhizobium sp. DAR64862/K0K3. Next base: position 2,769,660 of record NZ_CP191449.1, on the reverse strand, counting down.
CCGAAGCCCGGCTCACCCGTGTCGGGTAGCAGCATGCCGGGAAAAAGGGGAGCGACGGCGTTCAAATGGGTTCAGGCCTCCAGGCAGGTTTCAACAAACAGCTTGAACGCGCGCGCCCGGTGCGAAAGCGCATGCTCATCGCCGGGCTTCCAGCCGTGCTTTTCCTCGCTGGTCATTTCGCCAAACGTGGTCTCGTGCCCTTCCGGCTGGAAGATCGGATCGTAACCGAAACCGGCAGCACCACGCGGCGGCCAGGCGACAACGCCTTCGACATCGCCGCGGAAGAGTTCGGTGTGGCCATCCGGCCAGGCAAGGCAGATAACGCTCACAAAACGGCAGCTGCGCTTGTCGGGCGTGGTCGCACCCTTTTCCTGCAGCGCGTCTTCCACCTTCTGCATCGCCATCGCGAAATCACGGCTGCCATCCTCGCGCTCAGCCCAGTCGGCGGTATAGACACCGGGAGCACCGTCCAGCGCATCGATGACGATGCCGCTATCGTCGGAAAGGGCGGGCAGGCCGGACGCCTTGGCAGACGCAAGCGCCTTGATCGCCGCATTTTCCTCGAATGTCGTGCCGGTCTCGTCCGGTTCCTCGAACTTCAGTTCGGCTGCGGACTTTGCCGAAAAGCCGAACGGACCGATCAATTCGGCAATCTCACGGATCTTGCCGGCATTGTGGCTGGCAACGACGATCGTTTTCGTCTCAAGCTTGCGCATGAAGGTTCCTATAGATTCCAGAGCCTCGGCTCTGCGCATTCCAGACTGTTGCCGGCCGGGTCGCGGAAATAGAGGGATCGGGCGCCGGTTGGCCAGCGAAAATCGCTTTCAATCACGATGCCCGCCTTGTTGAGCTTTTCGACCATTCTGTCAATCGCCGGGCCGTCCATACGAAAGCACACATGCCCCGGTCCTGTCGTGCCATGCGGCGGAACCGGCAGCGCATCATCAGGCGGCGACTTCAGCGTCTCGGCGCGATTGAAGATCAACAGGATGCCGGGTCCGCATCGGTAAAACACGTGGCGATCGCCGGCCCGCAGCACCCGCTCAAGCCCGAGCAGTTCACCGTAAAAGGCTTCCGCCGCATCGAGATCATCGACATAGAGCGCTGTTTCGAGAATGCCGTCGATCAAAACAGTGGCTCCCTTGTCTGATGCTGCCCCGCCATGAAGGCGGGGGAGGAGGTTCGATCGAGAGGTAGTCTCTCTGGAAAGGAAGACTGCCCCTCGCAACTCTTGGATCAGCCAGCGTTGAAATCAGCCGCCGATCGCCTGCTTCTGCAGAGCTACCAGTTCCCGGGTGCCGTCCTGTGCCAGCGACAGCAGGTTGAGGAATTCCTCCTGGCTGAAGGGAGCACCCTCGGCCGTGCCCTGAATCTCGACGATGCCGCCGCTACCCGTCATGACGAAATTCGCGTCTGTCTCGGCGGCCGAATCTTCGAGATAGTCGAGATCGATGACCGGCTGGCTTGCAAAGATGCCGCACGAGATCGCCGCGACATGGTCTTTCAGAACCTTGTCGAGTTTGATCATCGAGCGGGTATCCATCCATTTCAGGCAATCATACAGCGCCAGCCAGCCGCCGGTGATGGCCGCCGTACGGGTGCCGCCATCGGCCTGGATCACGTCGCAGTCAATGGTGATCTGCTTTTCACCAAGCGCGGAAAGGTCGACCACGGCGCGCAGCGAACGGCCGATCAGGCGCTGGATTTCCTGGGTACGGCCACCCTGCTTGCCGGTCGCAGCCTCGCGCTTCATCCGGTCGCCGGTGGCGCGCGGCAGCATTCCATATTCGGCGGTGACCCAGCCCTTGCCGGAATTGCGCAGCCACGGCGGCGTCTTTTCTTCAAGGCTTGCGGTGCACAGAACATGGGTATCGCCGAACTTGACGAGACAGGAGCCCTCGGCATGCTTGGAGAAATTGCGCTCGAACGAAATCTTGCGCATCTGATTTGTCTGTCTGCCTGAAGGCCGCATCCGTCACTCCCTAAATTATTGTTTCCGCCTTCTAAGGCTCGGAGCCGTCATTTGCAAAGAATTTCCCTTTTGCGGATGCGCAAGTGAGCGACTATATCTGGGAGATGAGATCAGCAGGATGGTAAAGGGGCCAATGGTATTTCCGGGACTGACGGGTCGCGACAACGGCTCCGTGCTTGATGATCGTTCGCGGGAAATCTTTCGCCGCATCGTGGAAAGCTATCTGGAATCCGGCGAGCCGGTCGGTTCGCGCAATCTGTCGCGACTTCTGCCCATGTCGCTTTCGCCAGCCTCCGTGCGCAATGTCATGAGCGATCTGGAAGAGCTCGGCCTCATCTACTCGCCGCATATCAGTGCAGGCCGCATGCCGACCCAGACAGGGCTGCGGTTCTTTGTCGATGCCTTCATGCAGGTCGGCAATCTCTCGGAAGAAGACCGCGCCAGCATCGACCGGCAGATCCGTCCGCCGGATCGCGATCAGACGCTCGAAAACCTGATGGCCGATGCAAGCCTGATGCTGTCTGGCGTCTCGCGCGGCGCCGGCATCGTCATCACCGCCAAGAACGATCCCGTCCTCAAACATGTCGAGTTCATCCGCCTGGAGCCCACCAAGGCGCTGGCCGTCCTTGTTGGCGATCATAATCAGGTGGAGAACCGGATTATCGACCTGCCCGCAGGCGTGACCTCGTCGCAGCTCGGCGAGGCCGCAAATTTCCTCAACGCGCATCTCGCCGGCCAAACGCTGCCGGAATTCCGCGGCCAGATGAAAATGCTGAAGGAACAGGTCGCAAGCGAGCTTCACACGCTGTCGCATGATCTGGTGGAGCGTGGTCTGGCTTTTTGGTCTGGTGATCAGGAGGACGGAAAGCCGGGCCAGCTCATCGTACGCGGCCGGGCAAATCTTCTCGAAGGTCTGGCTGACGTCAGCGATCTCGATCGGCTGCGTCTGCTGTTTGACGATCTCGAAAAGAAGGACAGCCTGATCGAGATCCTCGACCTTGCCGAAAAGGGACCGGGCGTGCGGATCTTTATCGGTTCGGAAAACAAACTATTCTCCCTGTCCGGCTCCTCGCTCATCGTTGCGCCCTATCGTGACGGCGAGGAACGCATCGTCGGCGCGGTCGGCGTGATCGGCCCAACCCGGCTGAATTACTCGCGCATCGTGCCCATGGTGGATTACACGGCGCAGCTGCTTGCAAGGCTATCCCGCTAGGATGTTCCCAAGGCCTTGATTTTTTCGCCCCGAACCTCGATATCGGGCGCAACCACCCTTCCAGATTCCAATACGCACCGGAGACCGTCATGACCGACGAAACCAAGAAGAACGGACCTGACGCAGCTGCTGTCGAAAACACGGCGGAAGCCGTGGCGTCCGCTCTCGAAGACGCCGCCGATCAGAGCGCAGGGGAAGCCTTCTTCGCGCAGGAGCCCGATCCGATCGATGTGCTCAAGGCCGAAAATTCCGATCTGCGCGATCGTTTCATGCGGCTTGCCGCTGAAATGGACAACCTTCGCCGCCGCACCGAACGTGAAGTAAAGGATGCCAAGTCCTACGCCGTCTCGGGCTTTGCCCGCGACATGCTGGCCGTCTCGGACAATCTGCGCCGCGCGCTCGACACTGTTCCGGCAGACAAGCGTGCCGGAGCCGATGCGACGCTGACGAGCCTGCTTGAAGGCGTCGAAATGACCGAGCGTGGCATGCTGTCGACACTCGAGCGGCACGGCGTCAAGAAGATCGATGCCGAAGGCGAGAAGTTCGATCCGAACTTCCATCAGGCCATGTTCGAGATCCCGAATGCGGACGTACCCAACAACACTGTCATGCAGGTCGTCCAGGCCGGCTTCATCATTGGCGAACGCGTCTTGCGCCCGGCCATGGTCGGCGTCGCCAAGGGCGGCCCGAAGGTTGAAGCAGCGGCGGCTGAAGACAAGAAGGACTGAGCTCCTCAGAGCCTTTCCAAGAAAAATGGGCGCCTCGGGCGCCCATTTGCGTTTGGCGACCGCGGGTAAGGATCAGTGCGTCGTATCCAGCGAAACATGCGCCAGGGAACGGATCAGGGCCAGTTCCGAATTGAGATGGGCTCGGGTCTTCTTGTCCGCATCGCCGATCAGTCCCTCCTGACCATCGGCAATTTTGAAGATTGCATCGAGCTCATCGAGAAGATGGGGATCCTTGATCGCCAGCAGGATGATAACCGCCTTGAGCAGTCTGTCATTCGCAGCGATCCTGGCACGTATGTCGTCATTCATGTCTATCTCCTTCAACGTGAAAGACATGTGGCGTATTTGACAAAAGGCAATTCTAAAGAGGGCTCGAAAACAAGATTAGCCGCTCCATTCGAGGGCGAGCGGGCGGCTTTACTCTATAGAAAAGGAGTATAAAGCCGCCTCAGGCGGCGTGGTTTGCCTGTTCTGCATTCAGAAAGGCGTAGATTGCCGACGCGGAATCGGTCTTGCGAAGCTTGGCAACGAGATCCTGATCGCGCAATACGCGGGCAATACGCGAAAGCGCCTTCAAGTGGTCGGCGCCGGCGCCCTCTGGGGCGAGCAGCAGGAAGACAAGATCGACCGGCTCGTCATCCAGCGCTTCGAAGTCGATCGGCGATTCCAGGCGGGCGAACACGCCCTTGATGGACGATATGCTGCTGAGCTTGCCATGTGGGATGGCAATGCCGTGGCCAACGCCCGTCGACCCCAGCCGCTCCCGTTGCAGGATGACGTCGAAGATCTCCCGCTCGGGAACACCCGTCAGCTTGGCCGCTTTCACAGCAAGTTCCTGAAGAAGCTGCTTCTTGGAGGTCACTTTAAGGGCAGGAACAATCGCATCTTGCTGCAGCAAATCCGCCAAAGCCATTCTTATCATCCTTTTGCCGCGAAGGGCGAAGAGAGCGCCAAAGGCGCTCTCCCGAGAGTTTTTAGTTCTTCATACCGGTGGAATCGATCCAACCGATATTTCCGTCATTGCGCCGGTACACGATGTTCAGCTCCTTTCCAGGGCTGCGGAACAACAGGACCGGTTCGTCCGTCATGTCGAGCGCCATCACGGCGGTCGCAACGGACATGGTCATCAACTGCTTCGTGCTTTCCGCAACGATGGTCGGTGCGAAATCGTCTGGCACGTCGTCTTCTTCATCCGGTACACGGTCCATGACCGTGTAAGCCACTTCGGAAAAACCGTTCGCGTGATTGCCGGCGTGATGGTCCTTCAGTCGACGCTTGTAGCGACGAAGGCGTTTTTCGATCCGCTCCGCTGCAGCATCGAAACTTGCCTGTGGATCATTCGCTTCTCCGGCCGCATGCAGGACGATCCCGGTATCGAGATGCACCTTGCAGTCTGCCGAAAAACGCGAGCCGGACTTCTCGACGATCACCTGACCGGAATACCCCCCGTCGAAGTATTTGGTCACTGCACCGCCGATGTGGTCCTCGATCTTCTGTCGAAACGAGTCGCCGATTTCCATATGTTTACCGGATACACGCACACTCATGGAGTTACTCCTTATTGTCGTGACTTGCATGTTCCAGTCTACGCCAACCGGCCTCTTGATCCAAGCGGTTCACGAATGGCAGGGCCAAATTGGTTTGGGAATTGGTTTAGATCCCGTGTCGCCCGGTCAGGTTGCGGCGGGTCTCTAAACTGCCATTAACGGAATGTCAATCTGTGCGGCACGTGTGGCGAATACCGGGTCGCCTATGACTGCCCTCGATATGTGAGGCTAGAACGCTGCCAGTTTCGCGATGGCGCGCTTTTCCCGCCTGCGTTGCACCGATGACGGAATATTCATCGCCTCGCGATATTTCGCCACCGTCCGGCGCGCAAGTTCGACACCGCCCTGTTTGAGGCTGATGACAATGTCGTCATCCGACAGGACGGCACTCGGCAGCTCCTGAGAAATCAACAATCGGATGCGATGCCGCACCGATTCGGCCGAATGGGTGTCTCCACCTTCTTCCGCCGAGCCGATCGACACTGTGAAGAAGTATTTCAGTTCGAACAGGCCGCGTGGCGTCAGCACATACTTGTTGGAGGTGACGCGGCTGACGGTGGATTCGTGCATCTTGATGGCCTCTGCCACCGTCTTCAGGTTGAGTGGTCGCAGGTGATCGACGCCGTGCAGCAGGAAGGCATCCTGCTGGCGTACGATCTCGCTTGCCACTTTCATGATCGTCTTGGCGCGCTGGTCGAGGCTGCGGGCGAGCCAGTTCGCCGTCTGCATGCAGTCCGACAGAAAATTGTGATCTTCGCCGTTCTTCGGGCAGTGTTTGGAGACCGTGTTGAAATAGGTCTGGTTGACCAGAACGCGCGGCAGGGTATCGGGATTGAGTTCGACGTTCCATCCACCATCAAGCGATGGCCGGACCACGACATCAGGTGAGATAGACTGCGAGAACCCGCCCTCGAAGCCCGCACCCGGCTTCGGGTTGAGCTTGCGGATTTCAGCCATCATGTCGATCAGATCTTCGTCGTCCACGCCGCAGATCTTGCGCAGAGACGCAAAGTCACGCTTGGCGAGAAGATCGAGGTGATCGATCAGCGCTGCCATGGCCGGATCCAGCCGGTCGTTCTGGCGCAACTGGATCGCCAGGCATTCGCTCAGGCTACGGCAAAATACCCCGGGTGGATCGAAGGTTTGCAGCTGAACGAGAACGGCCTCTACCGCCTCCGGCGCCTTGCCGAGACGGGCCGCGACCTCTTCTATGTCGCCCTGGAAATAGCCGGCATCGTCCAACTGGTCGAGCAGGTCCTGGGCGATCAACCGGTCGCCCGGGGGGGTCACCACGAAAGGCAGCTGTTGTCCGAGATGATCGCGCAGGGTCACCTGACCCGCAACGAAATCGTCGAGGTCGTAGTCCTCGCCGGCATCGCCGCCGGGCATCGATTTCCACTGGCCGAGAAGTTCGGGCGCGTCCGGCCGCTGTGCCGGTGCGTCGTCGGGAAACACGTTTTCAAGGCTGGCATCGAGGTGATCGCCAAGCTTGGCCGTGCCGTCGCGGGTTGCGCTCTCATACCAGTCGAGGGAGCCGACATCGGCTTGCGCCGCCGATTGGCCTTCGAACTGTCCGTCATCCTCGCGCGAACCGGAAAATTCCAGATCGCGGGGATCAAGCGCGCCTAAATCCGCATCACCATCGCCGTCGCCTGCCGCTATTTCGAGCAGCGGATTTTTCTCGACTTCCTGGGCGATGAACTGGTTGAGTTCAAAATGCGTCATCTGCAGCAGCTGAATGGACTGCATCAGCTGCGGTGTCATCACCAGCGATTGGCTCTGTCGCAGAAAAAGACTGGCAGATAACCCCATGGCGGACGCGAAACTCCCGTGATCTCCTTAAAATCATGCGGTCATCGCACGATAGTCGAGAGGAAGACACCGAGATTATCGGTGCCATCCTTCAACTGGCACAAGAATTGCTTTTTTGATAGATTTGGTCAAGCGGCACGAAGCGGGAAAGTAGATTCTTTCTGGCCTCAGAGGCTGAACTTGTCGCCAAGGTAAAGACGACGAACATCCGGATTGTTGACGATATCGTCGGCCCTGCCATGCGTCAGGACTTCGCCTGCGTGAATAATGTAGGCGCGATCGATGAGACCAAGCGTTTCGCGGACGTTGTGATCCGTTATCAGTACCCCGATACCGCGCGCCGTCAAGTGGCGAACCAGGTTCTGGATGTCGGAAACGGAAATCGGGTCGACACCGGCAAACGGCTCGTCCAGCAGCATGAAGGCAGGGTCGGTCGCCAGCGCGCGGGCGATCTCGAGACGACGCCGTTCGCCACCCGACAACGCGACAGCCGCGGACTTGCGCAACTGGCTGATGTGGAATTCCTCCAGCAACTCGTCGAGCTTTGCTTCGCGCTTGTCGCGGTTCGGTTCGTGAACTTCGAGAACCGCCCTTATATTGTCTTCGACGGACAGTCCGCGAAAGATCGAGGCTTCCTGCGGCAGGTAGCCGACGCCGAGACGTGCACGCCGATACATCGGCATATGCGTCACCTCGTTGCCATTGATGGCAATCATGCCCTCATCGACAGGCACAAGCCCGGTGATCATGTAGAAACACGTCGTCTTGCCGGCGCCGTTCGGTCCGAGCAGGCCGACAGCCTCGCCCTTGCGCACGACCAGCGATACGCCGTTCACCACGCGCCGCGTGTCATAGGTCTTGGAAAGACCATGCGCCACCAGCGTACCCTCATAGCGCGCCTTGTCGCGTGCAATGAAAGGTTCGGTCACGGGCGACCGGTCGGCAGACCGGTTGGAGAGGAAAGGTATTTTCAAGGGCTTGGATTTCTATTGCTTAGGCCGCGACTTCGGGTCGAGCATAATTTCCACGCGGCCACCGCAGGAATCGAGCTTCGCCTGTCCGGTCGCCATCTGCACGGTCAGCTTGCAGCCGCGAAACACGTTGGCGCCTTCGGAAAGCACGACTTGCTTGCCGGAAAGCACGAAGGTCTGCGAGGTCATGTCGAACTCGCCCTTTTCGGCGGTCGCCTGCTGAGTGCCCGAGGTGAGGAAAACGGTGTCGTCGAGAAAGATCTTGTCGATGTCGGTGCTGCCGGAGGTCACCGAAGCGCCTTCACCTTTGTAAAGCACGGTCATCTTGCCGGCCTTCATCGTGGTCGTACCCTGCACCACCTGCACATTGCCGGTGAAGAAGGCACGTTTTTCCTGATCCTTGATTTCCAGCTGGTCGCTCTGGATCTGGATCGGCGCATCGTTGGAAAGCTTCAAGCCTTCCATCTTGCTGCTGGTGGTCTGGGCGGTCGCGCTAAAGGCAAGGCCGAACACCAGTCCGGTGGCCATTACGGCGGAAGAGATACGAAAGAGTCGATTCGTCATTGCGGCCGTGCCCTATTTGCCTTGGTTGCGGATGCGGGCAGGGTCGAGGTCGACCTGAACCTTGCCGATCAGGGTGATTGTGTGTCCCTTATCCGTTATCTTCAGGGAGTTCGCAACAATGGAACCCGCGTCCATGGAGATTTTGACCGGGTCCGGCGTATCCATCAATCCACCCGGTATATCGAGGCGGGCGGATTGGAAGCGCGCAGTAATCCCGTTGGATAAATTAACGTCGAATGGTTTGGTCAGATCCAGCTTGTCGGCGCCACGATCGAAATCGGCACCGGCGGCGGTGACACGCGCAACGACCTCGTCATTGATCGGCACGGCCGCCTTGACGTTTTCGAGGCTGATCATGTTCGGGTTCTGGATATCCTGCAATGCGCGGTTGGCAATCATCGAATAGCTGATGCCGTCGCTGTTGCGGCCGGAAATCGCGGGCCGTTCCATGACGATCTTGCCATTTTCGATGCGCGCGCTTTCGATCGACAGGTTTTCCGGCAGATAGGCGCGCACGATCGCCACCCCGATAAAGGCGGCGGAGATGATGGCTGCACTGATCGGCAGGAATATCTTGAGCTTGCGCACCCTTGCGGAATGGGCAAGTGCCGACTGATAGATATCGTCGGGCGACTGCCCGATCGCACGGGAAGCGCCGGCCAGGGCTGGGTTGCGGATATGCTGCAGCATTCTGCTCGTCCGGTCCTTTCCGGCAAGATTTGTCGTAAAGATGACTGGGCCGCCCGCGTTGAGATCGACGGAAGCGGCGCTAGTTGTTCACCTGCGGCCTCAATATGGTTTTTATCGTTCAACAAACAATAATGGACAACATAAAAACGTGATATGCCCGCTTGAAACAATAAGCCGGACCCTATTTGGGCTGGCTCGCTTTGAGGATTGAGAATGGATCAGATGGGGATTGCTGAACGGCGCCAGTTGCGTCGGAAACTGAGTTTCTGGCGGGTTGCGGCCCTCGTGTTTCTCGTCGGTATCGGTTTCGCGCTGTATCGGGTCACGGTCGGCACCAGTGGCAACTCCGCGGTCGCGCACGTCGCTCGCGTCGATATCTCAGGCATGATCCTCGACGACAGGGAATTGCTGGAGCGATTGGAGAAGATCGCCGAAAGCAGCCAGGCAAAAGCGCTCATCGTCTCGATCAATTCTCCGGGCGGAACGACCTATGGCGGCGAGCGCATCTTCAAGGCCATCCGCCATATCGCGCAAACCAAGCCCGTCGTCTCGCAGGTCCGCACCCTTGCCGCATCCGCAGGCTACATGATTGCGTCTGCTGGCGATCATATCGTCGCCGGCGAAAGCTCCATCACCGGCTCGATCGGCGTCATCTTCCAGTATCCGCAGGTCGATGAAGCCCTGAAAAAGATCGGCGTGTCGCTGGAGGAGATCAAGTCCGCACCGCTCAAGGCCGAACCGTCGCCCTTCCATCCTGCCAGCGAAGAAGCCAAGACGATGATCCGCAACATGGTGATGGACAGCTATGCCTGGTTCGTCGACCTTGTCGCCGATCGCCGCAACATGCCGCGCGATGAGGTTCTCAAACTCGCTGACGGCACGATCTTCACCGGCCGTCAGGCGCTTGCCGTCAAGCTGGTCGATGAACTCGGCGGCGAAGACGAGGTCCGTGCCTATCTGGAGACCCGCGGCGTTGCCAAAAGCCTGCCCGAGGTCGAATGGAAGGACGGCAAGTCCTCGTCCTCATTCTGGTTCGCCAGTGCCGTGTCGCAGTTTTTGCGCATGACCGGACTGGGCGACCAGCTTTCCCCGGCAGCGCTTCGGATCTTCGGCTCCGACAAGTTGTTCCTTGACGGTCTGGTTTCCGTTTGGCAGGTTGGAAGCGACTGAAAGCCTAATTTTTTCAGGGGGCACCTAACTTTTTTCAGGGGGCAGAAGTGATCAAATCTGAACTGGTGCAGATCGTTGCAGCGCGCAATCCGCATCTCTACCATCGTGACGTCGAGAATATCGTCAATGCGGTCCTCGACGAGATCACTGATGCTCTCGCCGGCGGAAACCGGGTCGAGCTGCGTGGCTTCGGCGCGTTTTCGGTAAAGAACCGTCCGTCGCGTTCCGGCCGCAATCCGCGCACAGGCGAAAGCGTCTTTGTCGAGGAAAAATGGGTGCCGTTCTTCAAAACGGGCAAGGAATTGCGCGAGCGCCTCAACCCGGATTTGGCCGACGAGGACGATTGATCGCCTCGAAGGCAGGCGTCACACTTGAAAGCATGACGCCGCCCTCTATTCTGCACTGGACGCCGGCAGCGATGACCGGCGATCCATCGTTTGATTGTCACTTGCCGGGAGAAAACCATGACCAAGTTCAAGAGGATCGTGAGCCTCGTGATCTTTGTGCCCCTCGGCATCGTTTTGATCGTGCTGGCCGTCGCCAACCGTCAAAGCGTCACGCTCGCGCTCAATCCCTTCCGTCCGGAAGACAGCCTGTTGTCGCTGACGGCGCCGCTGTTTCTGCTGCTGTTCCTGGCCGTCCTGTTTGGCATGGCGCTTGGCTCATTCGTGACCTGGTGGAGCCAGGGCAAGCATCGCAGACAGGCCCGGATTGAAGCGCGCGAGGCCGTCCGTCTGCAAAAGGAGAACACTGCCGCGGTCAAGCCGTCGCCGTCAGTCGTTCCGGCCAACCAGGCCGTTGTTCCCGCGCCGACCAACAACGCCGCGCTTCCCGCCAGATAACGACCCGCGGTCAGAGCCCCTCGGTTCTGGCCTCCGCCGTCTTCGCCATCACCGTTGCGTTGAAGTCCGCAAAGAATTTCGCTGCCAGCTTTTCGGTTGTCGACCGCACGAGCTTGGAACCGAGCTGGGAAATCCGTCCTCCGGTTTGCGCACGTGCGATGTAATGCAGCACGGTCTCAGTGCCGTCTTCCTCAAGCCGCACATCGGCCGCCCCCTTGGCAAAGCCGGCAATGCTTCCCTGACCTTCGGCGGCGAGCGTGTAGCTTTCTCCCGCCTCAATGTTCGAAAGCGTGATCGTGCCGGCAAGGCCGAGCGAGATCAGGCTGAAGCGAACCTTGATGCTGGCGGCAAGTTCGTTGTCCGAAATCCACTCCAGACGCTCGCAACCGGGAATGCACTGGCGGATGGTTTCGGCATCGTTCAGCGCGCGCCACACGATATCCCGCGGCGCCGCGATCCGTTCCTGCCCTTCGATATCCATCTCGATCTCCCGTTTCGCTGATAAGATAGGCATGGAAGCGCGCGAAAACAGATCTGACGCTATTGCCGGCTTTGAAGAACGCGGCACAGATGCTATCTGCTGCGAAAGACAAGAACCCGAGCGGATGATCGCAGTGAAGAACAAGGAAAGGCGGCCGACCGGCAAGCGCCCGGAGAAGCCAGCAGCCAAGGGCGCGCCTAAGTCGCCTGCCAAAAGCCCGGACAAGCGCCGCAGCGAAGCGGGCAGCCGTCCGGCCGTTGTCGCAACCCGTACCAGGTCGACCGGCCCCCAGGCTGCGCGCTCGGAAGGTCGGGCCGAAGCCCAAACCACCCAGTCGCGCCGTCCTGACAGGCCACAGGCACAACCGCACGTACCGGTCGAAACGCGTCCGCTTCTTGCCCGCAGCGGCGATCTGCCAGCCGAACGCGTGCCGATCATTCTGGAATCGTCCGGCGCCGGCGATTTCCACCTGATCGACACCGGCCGCGGCCTGAAGCTTGAGCAATACGGCGATTACCGCGTCGTGCGCCCGGAAGCCCAGGCCCTGTGGCAGCCGACGCTTGCCGACGATATCTGGGAAAATGCCGACGCGATCTTTACCGGCGATACGGATGAAGACGGCATGGGCCGCTGGCGCTTTCCGGCGCAGACGCTTGGAGAAACCTGGCCGCTCGCCCTTCTCGGTATCGATTTCCACGGCCGCTTCACCGCATTTCGCCATGTCGGCGTGTTTCCGGAACAGATCGTCCACTGGGAGTGGATGAAGGATCGCGTCGAGGAAGCCGCCAAGGCTGGACGCACCCTGAAAGTCCTCAACCTGTTCGGCTATACGGGTGTCGCGTCGCTCGTGGCGGCCGCAGCCGGCGCTGAGGTCACCCATGTCGATGCGTCGAAAAAGGCGATCGGCTGGGGTCGCGAGAACCAGGCCTTGTCGCGTCTCGAAAAGGCACCGATCCGCTGGATCTGCGAAGACGCGATGAAGTTCATCCTGCGCGAGGAACGCCGCGGCAACACCTACGATATCATTCTCACCGACCCGCCGAAATTCGGCCGCGGTCCAAATGGCGAGGTCTGGCATCTGTTCGATCATCTGCCGCTGATGCTCGATGTCTGCCGCCAACTCCTGTCGCCCAAGGCCGTCGGCCTGGTGCTGACCGCCTATTCGATCCGCGCCAGCTTCTATTCCATCCATGAACTGATGCGCGAAACCATGCGCGGCGCAGATGGCGTGGTGGAATCGGGCGAACTCGTCATCCGGGAAGCGGGCCTTGACGGCAAAGTCCATGGCCGCGCGCTTTCCACCTCTCTTTTCAGCCGTTGGGTACCCGCATGAGCGATAATTTTCACAGAAACGGGCCACGGCGCGTCGGGCAGGTGAAGGAAGTCACCTCGCTCGCCAACCCCATCATCAAGGACATCAAGCTTCTCACCGACAAGAAGCACCGGGAAGAAGCCGGTGCCTTCATGGCGGAGGGGCTGAAACTGGTCATCGATGCGCTGGAACTCGGCTGGACAATCCGCACGCTCGTCTATGCCAAGGCTGCCAAGGCCAAGCCGCTGGTCGAACAGGTTGCGGCAAAGACCGTTGCTGATGGCGGCCTCGTTCTCGAGGTCAGCGAAAAGGTCCTGTCGTCGATCACGCGCCGCGACAATCCGCAGATGGTGGTCGGTATTTTCGAGCAGCGCTGGGCACGGCTTGCCGATCTGAAGCCTCAGGCTGAGCAGACATTCGTCGCGCTCGACCGCGTCCGCGATCCGGGCAATCTCGGCACGATCATCCGCACGGCCGATGCCGCTGGCGCCTCCGCCGTTCTTCTGGTCGGCGAAAGCACCGACCCGTTTTCGCTGGAAACCGTACGCGCCACAATGGGCTCGATTTTTGCGATGCCGGTCATCCGCTGCTCGGCGGAAGAATTCCTGAACTGGCAAAAGGGAGCGGGCGTCAGCGTCGTCGCCACCCATCTGGCCGGCGCCGTGGATTATCGCACTGCGGACTATACCCGCAAACCGGTCGTTCTCCTGATGGGCAACGAGCAGTCCGGGCTGCCAGACAGCCTTGCGCGCGCCGCCGATCGCACGGTCAAAATTCCGCAACAGGGCAGGGCGGACTCGCTCAATCTCGCGGTCGCGACGGCCGTCATGCTGTTTGAAGCCCGCCGCCATCTGCTGACGCTGGAGGATAAATAATGACCGCTCGCGTTGGTCTCCTGTCGCGACCCATCAGTGCGGTCATCTTCATCATCATCGCCGTGCTGCTCGACCAGGCGATCAAGATCGCCGTCGAAAATTCGCTGCCGCTCGAGCAGATGGTGCCGGTCATTCCGTTTCTGGCGCTCTACCGCACCTATAATATGGGCGTAGCCTTCTCGCTTCTGTCCGGCATGGAGCGCGAATTCATCATCGGCATGCGCCTCGTCATCGTTGCCTTCGTGCTGTGGCTCTGGCGCCGCACGCCCAAGGACCGGCCCTTTGCCCATCTCGGCTATGCGATGATCATCGCCGGTGCGATCGGCAATCTGATCGATGGCATCGTTTACGGGCATGTGGTGGATTACATCCTGTTTCACACCGCCACCTGGTCGTTTGCCGTGTTCAATCTCGCGGACAGTTTTATCAGCGTCGGTGCAGGTCTCGTCATTGTCGACGAGCTGTTCGGTCCCAAAGCGGCGGCATCCGTAGACGAGCAGAAGTAATTTTGCTCGACGGATAATTGCGAAATCGAGCGATTGGCATAATTTTACCGGATTGATCTAAGACTTCGGAAGGAAACCTCGGGTAATCTTTCCGTATGCGCGACATCGCCGAAATACAGAACCGTATCTCACAGGCCTTCACGTCGCTCGCGCCGAAGGACGGGTCTGACGACGCCGCATGGAATGGAGTGCCCCGCACGCCGGAGCAGCCGGTCGCGGCGAACGTCCAGAGACATCCAGGCGCTCTTCGCGCACTCTTCACAAAAATCCTCAAATGGCGCCGCCCACAGGCCATTGCTGCCGACGTCTCGGGCTCTCCGCAGATCGCCAACGTCGTCCATGAGCTACGAACGCCACTGAACGGCATTCTTGGGATGACCCACCTCTTGGGTCAGACGAAGCTGACGGCGGAGCAGCAGAATTACTTGAGCGGTATCCGCCAGTCCGGCTACGCCCTGGCTCAACTGGTCGAAGATCTGCTGGATCATTCCACGATGGAGGCCGGCCGGTTCCGTCTCAACAACCGTGCAGCGGATCTGCGCCAGCTGATCGAAGGTGTCGTGGAAATGCTCGCTCCCCGCGCCCATGGCAAACGGATCGAGATCGCCGCCACCGTATCCGCCGCCGTGCCGGAGCTTCTCGACTTCGATCCTGCCCGCATTCGCCAGGTTCTGTTCAACGTCATCGGCAACGCCGTCAAGTTCACGACCACAGGCGGCGTGCTGGTTCGAGCCTTCATCGAGAACGAGACCGTGGCGATTTCTGTTGCCGATACCGGCCCGGGCATGACCGAGGAAGAGCAGACCCGGATCTTCGGTGCGTTCGAACAGGCAGGATCGGCGGAAACGCGCAGCGGCGGCACAGGTCTCGGCCTTGGCATCGCCTCGCGCATCCTCGCCGAATTCGGCGGCTCGCTGTCGGTCTCCAGCCGCAAGGGCAATGGCAGCGTCTTCACTATCCGCTACCCCATGCGTCTGGCCGAGGATGCGCCGGCCGGTGCTGCCGTTCGCAACCGCTCGCTGTTTGGCTCTCGCGTGCTTCTGCTCGCGCCAGATGGTCCGGCCGCCTTTGCGACCGTTTCCAGCATCGAAACACTCGGCGGCCGTGGGAGGCATGTGTCCGATCCCGCCCAGGTGCAGCTATTGATCGATCGGGCCAAAGCGACAGGCTCGCCCTATACCGATCTCATCGTCGATCACCGACTGGCCTCCGACTACGCGTGGGAACCGTCGCACGCGCCGCTGCACCGTATTCTACTGGTCAATCCGGAGGAAAGGGCGTCGCAACCCCAGGAATATTTCGATGCCTGGCTGATCCGGCCGCTGCGCGAAAAATCGCTGGTCGATGTCCTCAGTGGCCGCATGCGTGGTTTTGGCGCCCGCGACCGCCCGGTAATGGACGTGCCGGCTCCTGAAAATTCAAACTCGGTCGATCGCAAGCGGGAAGCCGGTCAGGCCCTCGATATTCTTCTCGGAGAAGACGATCCCGTCAGTGCGCTTCTGGTCGCCGCGGTTCTGCGCAAGGCAGGGCACACGGTTCGTTCCGTGGAGGATTTCGGAAGTCTCATCGAAGCCCTTGGCGAAAGCCGTCCGGATGTCGTTCTCTGCGACATGCATATGCCCGGCGGCAACATCATGGATCTCATCTCTGCCGCCTCCAGAACCGCGCTGCAGCCGGTTCCCGTCATGGTGCTGACAGCCGAAAGCCGCGGCGAGGCGCGGCGCAAAGTCATCGATCAGGGCGCCTGCAAAGTGCTCCAGAAGCCGCTCGATCCGGCTGTTCTGATTGAGGAATTGCGCCTTTTTGCGCAGGCTTCCAGCACGTCTTGACAGTCGCGTTGACGGGCCTTGCACCACTTCCTATTGTGACGATATCTGTCACGCTCTTGTTGCAGATGCATGTTTAAACGCGGGTGATCCAACCGGTACGGGAAGAATCACCATGGCTATCGAACTCCTGAACCGCACATTGACCTCTGAGACAAAGCAGGCCCCGGCTGCTGATCCGGCAAATAGCCGCGTTGGTAGCGATGTCTTCGGTCGCATCGGCACGCTGGAAACGCGGCTTGCCCGCAACCTGCGCGAAATCGATGCCGCCCAGGCCGTGCGCTACCGCGTCTTCGTCGAGGAGATGGGCGCCACGATCGAGCCCGAGGCGATGCGGCTTCGACGGGATATCGATAGCTACGATGCGATCTGCGACCATCTGCTTGTCGTCGACAACGCGATAGACGGTGAAATCGAAGACCAGATCGTCGGAACCTACCGGCTTCTGCGCCAGAGCGTCGCTGAGGCGAATGGCGGGTTTTATTCGACGTCCGAGTTCGATATCGCGCCACTTCTCGCCCGCCATCCCGACAAGCAGTTCATGGAACTCGGCCGCTCCTGCGTGCTGCCCGACTACCGCACCAAACGCACCGTCGAACTGCTCTGGCAGGGCAACTGGGCCTATGCGCTGAAGCATGGTGTCAATGCCATGTTCGGCTGCGCCTCTTTCCCCGGCGTGCGTCCGGAAGAACACGCGCTGGCGCTGTCCTTCCTCCATCACAATGCGCTGGTGAAGGACGAGTGGATGGTCCACGCATTGCCTGATCTCAATCGCAACATGGATCTGATGCCGGCCGAGGCGATCAATCCGCGCCAGGCGCTTTCCGCCATGCCACCGCTGGTCAAGGGCTACCTTCGCCTCGGCGCCATGATCGGAATGGGAGCTGTCGTCGATCAGGCTTTCAACACCACGGATGTGCTGATCGTGCTACCGATCGCCTCGATCTCCGGCCGCTACATCAACTACTTCGGCGCCGACGCCGGCCGCTTCGCGAACTAGAGAACGAGCCTGATCCGTCCCCCTAGCGCCCCAACATCTCGTCAGATGTCAGCAGCACCATATCCTCCATCATCGCCTGCGCGATGAGGATGCGGTCGAACGGGTCCTTGTGGATGGGCGGAAGCGTTTCGAGCGCAAAGGCGTGTCGGGAGCTCAGGGTCAACTCCGCATAGCCGTTTTCGAGGAGGCTTGAGTGGAGTTGTCGGACGTCAACTTGAAAGCTGGTCTTGCCGAGCGCGCTTTTGATCGCCACCTCCCAGAGACTGACCGCACTGAAAAAGAACTGTTGCGATCGTCTTCGATCATTTCCCGCACCGATTTCGGCAGTTTGGGCGAGTCCTCCGAGATCCAGACCAGAAGGTGAGAGTCGAGAAGCGCCCTCACTTCCCGTCGCCGTGGAACATGTCTTCAATTTCCTTGGCGAACACGGTGTCGAAATCGTCAGGGACAGAAATTTGTCCTTTCAAAAATCCAATCCGCCGTTTCTTGGGCGCGGTCACCTCGGGTGTCGCCGCCCCGCTCACAGCAACCACCGTCACCAGCGGCTTGCCCGCCTTTGCGATGACGAACGGTTCCCCGTTCGCAGCTTGCTCGACAAGCTGCGACAGGTTTTCTTCGGCTTCCTGAATGCTGACGGTCTTCATGAGAAGGGAACTCCGATCGGACCAGATGAAACACCCTAATCCGATCGGCTGAAGCTTTCAACAAATGCGTCGGCGCGGGGTCGCTCAGGAGCCCGCGTTATAGGCCGCAATCGCCGCCATGTTGACGATTTCGGAGTCCTTGGCGCCCATCTGGGTGATCTGCACCGATTTATCCAAACCGACCAGAAGCGGCCCGATCAGCGTCGAGGCACCGATTTCCTGCAGCATGCGGGTGGCGATCGAGGCCGAATGGATGGCCGGCATGACAAGCACGTTGGCCGTGCCGGAGAGGCGGCAGAACGGATACTGCTCCATGCGGCTGGCATTAAGCGCCACGTCGGCACCCATCTCGCCGTCATACTCGAAATCCACCCGGCGTCCGTCGAGGATCTTCACCGCCTCGCGGACCCGCTCCGACCGTTCGCCGATCGGCTGGCCGAAGGTGGAATAGGCAAGCAGCGCCACGCGGGGCTCGTAGCCCATGCGCTTGGCGACGCGCGCGGCTTCCACGGCGATGTCGGCGATCTGCTCGGCAGTCGGCATGTCGTGCACGGCGGTATCGGCCACGAAGATCGTCCGGCCGCGGGCCACCACGATCGACACGCCGATCACCCTGTGTCCGGGCTTGTCGTCGATGCAGCGGCGCACGTCGGAAAGAGCGGTCGCATAATTGCGCGTCGTGCCGGTTACCATCGCATCCGCATCGCCCACGGCCACCATGGTCGCGGCAAAATGGTTGCGGTCGTGGTGGATCAGCCGCTGCACGTCACGCAGAAGCAGGCCCTGGCGCTGCAGGCGGGCGTAGAGGAAGTCGATATAGGTATCGACGCGCTTGGAAATGCGCGCGTTGATGATCTCGATGCTGGGGCGTTCGAGGTCGATACCGGCCTTTTCCGCCGTCTCGCGGATCACATCGTCGCGGCCGAGCAGGATGGCGGTGCCGAGACCCTGGCTGCAGAACGAGATCGCGGCCCGCATGACCTGCTCTTCTTCGGCTTCGGCAAACACCACGCGCTTGGGGAAGCGGCGAACCCGGTCGTAGATACCTTGCGTCGTTGCAGCGATCGGGTCGCGGCGGGCGGAAAGCTCGCGACCATAGGCGTCAAGGTCGGTGATGTCGCGACGCGCTGCTCCGCTTTCCATTGCAGCTCTGGCAACGGCGACGGGAATGGCCGAGATCAGCCGCGGATCGAACGGCACGGGAATGATGTATTGCGGCCCGAAACGCGGGCGGTTGCCCTGGTAGGCGGCAGCCACGTCATCAGGCACGTCCTCGCGGGCAAGATCGGCCAGCGCCTGCGCGGCGGCAATCTTCATCGCATCGTTGATCTGGCGGGCTCGCACATCGAGCGCACCGCGGAAGATGTAGGGAAAGCCCAGCACGTTGTTGACCTGGTTCGGATAGTCCGAGCGGCCGGTCGCCATGATCGCGTCGTCGCGGATCCGCGCCACTTCTTCCGGCGTGATTTCCGGATCGGGATTGGCCATCGCGAAAATGATCGGCTTGTCCGCCATCGAGCGGATCATCGCTTCGGTAAACGCACCCTTCTGGGAAAGACCGAACACCACGTCGGCACCCTTCATGGCCTCTTCCAGCGTCCGGCTGTCGGACTTGACGGCGTGGGCGCTCTTCCACTGGTTCATACCCTCGGTGCGACCCTGGTAGATCACGCCCTTGGTGTCGCAGAGGATGATGTTGGCAGGGTTGAAGCCCATCGCCTTGATCAGCTCGATACAGGCGATCGCGGCAGCACCGGCGCCATTGCAAACCAGCTTCGTCGTCTTGAGGTCGCGGCCGGTGAGTTCCAGCGCGTTGATGAGACCGGCGGCGGCGATGATCGCCGTACCGTGCTGGTCGTCATGGAAAACCGGGATGTCCATCAGTTCGCGCAGACGGCTCTCGATGATGAAGCATTCCGGCGCCTTGATGTCCTCAAGGTTGATGCCGCCGAAGGACGGGCCGAGATAGCGAACGCAGTTGATGAATTCGTCTACGTTTTCCGTATCGACCTCGAGATCGATACTGTCCACATCGGCAAACCGCTTGAACAGGACAGACTTGCCTTCCATGACCGGCTTGGATGCCAGTGCACCGAGATTGCCGAGACCAAGGATTGCCGTGCCGTTGGAAATCACGGCCACCATGTTGCCGCGCGTCGTGTAGTCGTAGGCCTTGGAAGGGTCGGCGGCGATCGCCAGAACCGGCACGGCGACACCCGGCGAATAGGCCAGCGAGAGGTCGCGCTGCGTCGCCATCGGCTTTGTCGGGGTGATCTCGAGCTTGCCGGGACGGCCCTGCGAGTGGAAATCAAGCGCTTCCTGCTCGGTCACCGACGCTCTGTTGCGCGTGTTCTTTTCCGGCGTCTTGTCGTTTGCGGGCATTGGCCTCTCCAGCTTTTTGTGGGCAGCGCCCCTCGAGGTCGCGGGGGATGTTGTAATTCAAGGGTCATCACCGATAGTGTCGCCTCTTTCCAGACGCAACAATAAATCTGCGCAACAAACATTGGTGCCGTGACCCATTTTCAAAGACCTACGCTCGATGCCCTGACGACCGACCAGCTGGCTTCGGAGGAAAGCCGCGCGTCGGCAACGCCGATGATGGAACAGTTCATCGAGATCAAGGCCAACAATCCCGGATCGCTGCTGTTCTATCGGATGGGCGATTTTTACGAGCTGTTCTTCGAGGATGCGATCGATGCCTCGCGCGCGCTCGGCATTACGCTGACCAGGCGAGGCCAGCATATGGGGCAGGACATTCCGATGTGCGGCGTACCCGTGCATGCAGCGGATGACTATCTGCAGCGGCTGATCATGCTCGGCTTCCGCGTCGCCGTCTGCGAACAGGTGGAAGATCCGGCGGAAGCGAAGAAGCGCGGCTCCAAATCGGTGGTCAAACGCGATGTCGTGCGGCTCGTCACGCCCGGCACAATCACCGAGGAAAAGCTGCTCGTCGCCTCGGAATCCAACTACCTGATGACGCTTGCCCGCATCAAGGGCGCTGCCGAACCGCTGATGGCGCTTGCCTGGATCGATATCTCCACCGGCGTCTTCCGGCTGGCGGAAACCGAGCCGTCGCGCCTGCTGGCCGACATCCTGCGGATCGAGCCGCGCGAACTGATCATGCCGGATACGATGTTTCACGATGCGGAACTGAAGCCGGTCTTCGACGTGCTTGGCCGCGTCGCTGTGCCGCAGCCTTCGGTCCTGTTCGACAGCGCCACCTCGGAAGGCCGCATCGCGCGCTATTTCGGCGTCGGCACGCTAGATGGCTTCGGCACGTTTTCCCGCGCTGAAATGGCAGCGGCCGCAGCTGCCATCGCCTATGTGGAAAAGACCCAGATGGCGGAGCGCCCGCCGCTCGGCCGGCCGGAGCGCGAAAGCGGCGCCTCGACGCTGTTCATCGATCCAGCCACCCGCGGCAATCTGGAACTGACGAAAACCTTGTCAGGCGAGCGCGAAGGCACGCTCCTGAAAGCGATCGACCGAACCGTCACCGGCGGCGGTGCAAGGCTTCTGGCCGAACGGCTGATGTCGCCGCTGACGGATCCGGACCGCATCAACCGAAGGCTCGATTCCGTCTCCTTCCTCGGGGACGAGCCGGGCCTGTGTTCGGATCTGCGCTCCTCGCTGAAACACGTGCCGGATATGCCGCGCGCTTTGTCACGTCTGGCGCTCGATCGCGGCGGCCCGCGTGATCTCGGCGCGATCCTTGCTGGCCTTGAAGCAGCGCGTGGCGTTGCAAGCTTCCTCAGTGGTGCCATGCTGCCGCAGGAACTGTCGGAAGCGCTCGATGATCTGAAGATGCTGCCGGGGGAACTCGAAACCCTGCTTGGCACCACACTTGCGGAAGACCTTCCGCTTCTCAAGCGCGATGGCGGCTTTCTTGCGGATGGTGCACGTGCCGAACTGGACGAGGTCCGCGCACTTCGGGATCAGTCGCGCAAGGTCATCGCCGGGCTGCAGCTGCAATATGCCGAAGAGACCGGCATCAAGTCGCTAAAGATCAAGCACAACAACGTGCTCGGCTATTTCATCGAGGTAACCGCCGGCAATTCCGGCCCGATGACCGATACGCCGGAAGGCAAGGCGCGCTTCATCCACCGCCAGACCATGGCGAATGCGATGCGCTTCACCACGACCGAACTGGCCGATCTCGAAAGCCGCATCGCCAACGCCGCCGACCAGGCCCTGACGATCGAGCTCGAAGCCTTCCGTCTCATGGTCGAGGCCGTGACCGCCGAAGCCGAAGCCATCAAGGCCGGCGCCCGCGCGCTTGCCATCGTCGACGTTGCAGTCGGCCTTGCGATGCTCGCCGAGGAGTGGGACTACCGCCGCCCGGCAGTCGACGCGTCGCGCATGTTCGCGATCGAAGGCGGTCGCCACCCGGTGGTCGAGCAGGCGCTGCGCCGTCAGTCATCAGGCCCGTTCATCGCCAACGAATGCGATCTTTCGCCTGCCGGAACCGACGAGTTCGGTGCCCTGTGGCTTCTCACCGGCCCCAACATGGGCGGTAAATCGACGTTTCTGCGCCAGAACGCGGTGATCGCGATCCTTGCCCAGATGGGGTCCTTCGTGCCCGCCGCGTCCGCCCATATCGGCATCGTCGACCGCCTGTTTTCCCGCGTCGGAGCCTCCGACGATCTTGCCCGCGGCCGTTCCACCTTCATGGTCGAAATGGTCGAGACGGCAGCGATCCTCAACCAGGCGACGGACCGTTCGCTGGTCATCCTTGATGAGATCGGCCGCGGCACGGCAACCTTCGACGGCCTGTCGATTGCCTGGGCCGCAGTCGAGCACCTGCACGAAGGCAACCGCTGCCGTGGGCTGTTCGCCACCCATTTCCACGAACTCACCGTGCTCTCGGAAAAGCTCAACCGCCTTTCCAATGCCACGATGAAGGTCAAGGAATGGGACGGCGAGGTCATCTTCCTGCATGAAGTCGGACCCGGTGCTGCCGATCGCTCCTACGGTATCCAGGTCGCACGGCTTGCCGGCCTGCCCGACAGCGTTGTCGCCCGTGCCCGAGATGTGCTGACCAAGCTTGAGGACAGCGATCGCAAGAACCCCGCAAGCCAGCTCATCGACGATCTGCCGCTATTCCAGGTGGCGGTGAGGAAAGATGAGATGAAGCGCGGTCCGTCCAAGGTCGAGGTAGCGCTGAAAGCCATCAATCCGGACGAAATGAGCCCGCGCGATGCGCTCGACGCCCTATATGCGTTGAAGAAGCAACTTGCGGCCAAGTAAGGCCGCATCTCAGTTGAAAGGAACACGCACGTGAGCGTCGCCTTCGTGAAGGAAGAAAGTGCCGAAACCGCAGCGGAAACCCAACTGCCGGACAGGCCCGTCTCGTCGTATCCCAACCTCGTCACCGAGGCCGGCCTGAAGGCGCTCGAGGCGCAGCTTCGTACCGCAAAGGAGGCTTTTGACGCGGCCAACACGGTTGAGGACGTCAACGAGCGCCGCCGCCAGGCCGCAGGTCCCGCGCGCGACCTCCGCTACTTCGCCGAGAGGCTGCACAGCGCTCAGCTAGTCCCTGCACCGGTTTCGACTGAAGTCGTCGCCTTCGGCAACACGGTGCGCTTCAGCCGTGACGACGGCCGCGAGCAGGCTTATCGCATCGTCGGCGAGGATGAGGCCGATCCGAAGGAAGGTTCGATCTCCTACGTTTCTCCCGTTGCAAGTGCGCTTCTGGGCAAGTCGGTCGGCGATGTCGTGACCGTAAACGGTCATGAACTCGAAATTACTGCAATTTCCTGACGCATTCTCCCGAAACCACACCTCAGCGCTTGAGAAGGCCCTCCGCTCCGGCTATCTGATTCTTTCCATTGAAAGAAAAGGCTGATCGCGGCATGACTCCAGATTATCTCGTCACCCATTCCGGTGGCTTCCATGCCGACGAACTCCTGTCCAGTGTCATCCTGACGCGGCTGTTCCCCGATGCACGCATCGTCCGCAGCCGGGCTCCCGAATGGATCACGCCGGGTGGCGACCGCATCATCTACGACGTCGGCGGCTCCTTCGACGCGCAGGCGCAGATTTTCGATCATCACCAGCGCGGTGCGCCCTTGCGAGATGACGGCGCGCCGTTCAGTTCCTTCGGCCTGATCTGGAAGCACTACGGCCGCGATTACCTGCTCGCCTTCGGCGTACCGGAAGCCCATGTCGAGGCGGTGCACGCAGCCTTCGACACCAAGTTCGTGCTGCCGATCGACCTGATGGATAATGGCGCGCTCAGCCCCTCGGTCGCAGGTCCGATGGCCGGCCTGACGCTGCCGTCGCTTCTCGAAACCCTGAAGCCCGCCTTCGACGAAAAGGACGAAGGCGCCGATGATCGCGCCTTCCATGCAGCGCTTGTCATTGCCCGCGCCTTTGTCGAAGCCGGTATTTCCCAGCGCGCGGCAAAGCTGCGGGCAGAGACGCTGGTTCTGGACGCCATTGCCAAGGCCGGCGAGGGTCGCATCCTCGAATTGCCGATGGGCATGCCATTCCGCCCCGCCATCCTGAAGGCTGGCGCCGATCAGCTTCTCTTCGTCGTCCACCCGCGCGACAAGGACTGGTGCGTCACCGGCATCCGCCGTGCCGATGACGGTTTCGAACTGCGCGCCGATCTCCCCGCCGCATGGGCCGGCCTCACCAATGCAGATCTGGAAGCCGCATCCGGCGTCGAAGGCGCCACGTTCTGCCACAACGGCCGCTTTATCGCCGCCGCCAGAACCCGCGAAGCAACGCTCGCCATGGCGGAACTCGCGGTGAAGGAGGCCCTGTCGGAAGGCCTCCGTCCTGCCGTCGGCTGAGCGCTTAGCGTTCCAGCAGCGTTCTGCGAAGAAAGACGGCAATATTGAAGAAGATCTGCTGATGCAGCTTTTCGCGTGGGATGTCGCTCACCTCATCGCAAACCGGATCATCCTCATACTGCTTCAGCAATTCTGCTCCATTCGCGTTGCAGATGCTGAGGAACGAGAAATGGTTTGCGCCGGGAACTAGCGCGTAGTTGGCCTCCGGAATATCGACCGCCAGCGACTGGGCGTTGGTGCCGGACATGATGCCGTCGCCTTCGCCGAGGTTGATGAAAAGCATTGGTCTATCGATGCCGGCAAGACTTTCGTTCTGGTAAGCCATGGCAAAACCCGGATCGACCGCAATCACCGCTGAAACGCGCTTGTCGCCATAACCACCTTCGAATGCCTCCCGATCGACTTGGAAAAAATCCACCCCGCCTTTCTGAAACCAGTTGCAGCCCGCATCCTTGCCGCCTGCCTCCGCGCAATGGGTGACAAAGGTCTGAAGCGACGCGCGGGCACCGGCGGTCAGCATCATCGTGGTGCCCCCGAGCGAAAAGCCGATGCCGCCGATCCGCTCCTTGTCGACAAGCGCGCTCCACGTGGCGCTCGTCGTCAGTGTATCGATCAGGGCTGAAACATCCTGTGCCCGCTCCCATATCTTGAAGCTTTCCACTGGAATGGAATCGCCTGATGTCGAATGGATATGATTGGGTGCCGCAACGATGAAGCCGTTGCGCGCGAGTTCTGTCGAAAGCCAGCCCAGCCCCGCTGCATTGCCGCCCGAGCCATGGCTCAGAATGACCAGCGGAAACTTCTCCTGCACAGGCTTGGCATTGCGGCGAGCAGGCACGCCGACCCACAGAGCATCGGCGCCCAGCCTATAGGGATCGCCGTCGGCCTTTGCCGGATAGGTGATCAGCACTCTCTCGGGTTGGGTTCGATGCGACGGATTGATCTGGATCCACTGGGTTCCCGCCTCGAAGGCGAGGGCCGGCAAGGCGGTTGCGGATTAGCCGAAACCGATCAGGGCAAGGGTTGCAAGGCGAAGGCGGGGTAGGGGCAGAGCCATGGAAATCTCCATCGGGGTTGTGAACGGCACCACCCTTGCGCCTGTATCTGCCTGCCTTTCGACCTCGATCGTGATATGGTCGGACCTCAAACATGTTTCAGGCCATTTACCGCCGGGGTCACTGCAGTGCTCTCTATCCCTTTGCCGTTTCTGGTCGGTATCGTCTTTGCCCTTGCGCTCTATCACAGCCTCAAAGGCGTCGACGTGCCGGGAAGCCGTCGCTACTTCATCGCATTTGTCGTTCTCTATGCGGCCCAAGGCTTGGTCGTCGGCCTTCATTTCGGCTACGGCATAACGGCACTCGCACCGGTTCAGCCGGTCACCGCCTCCGTCATGCCGCCGCTTGCGTTTCTCGCCTTCCAGTCGCTTTCCGGCGGCGGCCGATCTGCGCCCTGGCGCCACCTCGCCGCACCGCTTTGCGTCGGCGCTTCAGTCTTTTTTGTACCGATCCTGGTCGATCCGCTCCTGCTGGCGATCTTTCTCTTCTACGGCGTCGCGCTCTGGCGGCTGACCCGTTCCGAAAGCTCCGATCTTATGGTCGAAGCAAGCCTTCAGCGAATGCATCCCGCCTTGCGGGCCGCAAGAATGACGGCCGCGCTGATGCTGTTTTTCGCAGTCAGCGATGCCGCCCTCTCGGTCTACACGACGTTCAACGGGAGGGACGACATTCCGCTTGTCCTGACGGCGATCAACATCGTCGTTCTCGTGGTAACCGGCATCTACTATTTTGCACCGGAAGCTGCAGAAAGCCCGCTGCCGAACGGGAAGGCACCGGAAGCCAATCCACAGGATGAGCGTCTCGTCCAGCGCGCGACAGAGGCTTTGGATCGGGACGGTCTCTACCGCGACGAAAACCTCAGTCTTGCGAAACTGGCCCGCAAGGCCGGCGTCCCTGCGCGGGATCTGTCGGTTGCCATCAATCGCGCAACCGGCCTCAACATCTCGCAGTTCGTCAACAGACGCCGGATCGCGGAAGCATGTCTGCTGCTTCGCGAAACCCGCCGGCCGGCGACGGTCATCATGTTCGATGTCGGGTTTTCGACCAAGTCGAACTTCAACCGCGAGTTTCGCCGCATCACTGGCATGAGCCCGCGTCAGTGGCGCAGCGGATCGAAGTCTATCGCAGACCCGGGCAATATCGGGCTTGACGTTCCGGTCGCGAACAAACAACTTGGCGCCGTCAAGCCGTAACCGTGGTAAGCACGCCGCTCACATGCGGAGCACTGTGCGGTAACGGCTGCGCAAGAAAAATGAGCTAAAGCGTATGGGGCAGGGCCGCAGGGACCTGAAGCGCTTTAGGGGAGGTGCCCGAAATCCGTCGTCGTCTCCATCGGGAATGGAGAGGGCGGGCACCGGCAGGAAGACATGGCCAAGCAAGCAACAAGACAAGATCATCGTCACGATATCGATTTTTCCGAACTGATGGACGTCGCCGGCCTGCAGACGAAATGCCGCGAGGCGCTCGGAACCAAGGATCGGCCGCTGCTGGAATCGCGGGCAGCTCTCCTGCCGATCCTGCGGCAGGCCAGTGTCGACGGTCGCGAAAAGGCACGCGAACTGCTGAGCCAGGATGGCAGCGGTCTTCGCTGCGCCCGCCGCATATCCTGGATCCAGGACCAGCTGATCTGCGTCCTCAATGAAACCATCACCGAGAGCCTCTATCCGGAAGGCCGCGAGATCGCCGTTGCCGCCACCGGCGGTTATGGCCGCGGCACGCTGGCGCCGGGGTCCGATATCGATCTTCTTTTCCTGCTGCCCGAAAAGAATTCCGATGCCATGCGCAAGGCGGTGGAATTCCTGCTCTATCTCCTGTGGGACATGGGCTTCAAGGTCGGCCATGCCACCCGCACGGTGGAGGAATGCATTCGCCTGTCGAAAACCGACATGACGATCCGCACCGCCATTCTCGAATGCCGCCCGATCTGCGGCAGCGGCGCGCTGGTCAATCAGCTGATGTCGCGCTTCGATCTGGAAGTCGTCGCCGGCACCGGTCCGGAATTCGTCGCCGCCAAACTTGCCGAGCGCGACCAGCGCCACAAGAAGGCTGGCGACACACGCTATCTGGTCGAGCCCAACGTCAAGGAGGGCAAGGGCGGCCTGCGCGACCTGCACACGCTGTTCTGGATCGCCAAATATTACTACCGCGTCCGCGAAACGACCGAACTCGTCAAGCTCGGCGTCCTCTCGCGCGAAGAGGCACGGTCCTTCGAAAAGGCCGACGACTTTCTCTGGGCGGTGCGCTGCCAGATGCATTTTCTGACGGGCAAGGCAGAGGAACGTCTGTCGTTCGACATTCAGCGCGATATCGCGGCAAGCCTCGGTTACAACGCGCGGCCTGGCCTCTCCTCCGTCGAACGCTTCATGAAGCACTATTTCCTGGTCGCGAAGAACGTCGGCGATCTTACCCGCATTCTTTGCGCAGCGCTGGAGGACCAGCAGGCGAAGGCCGCACCGGGCCTCACCCAGCGCGTCATCTCGCGCTTCACCAAACGGCTGCACAAGATCGCCGGCTCCGTCGAATTCGTGGAGGACCGCGGTCGCATCACGCTGGCTGATCCGGGCGTCTTCAAGCGCGATCCGGTCAGCCTGATCCGCTTCTTCCACGTGGCGGACCTGACCGGGTTGGAACTGCATCCTGACGCGCTGAAAAGCATCACCCGATCGCTTTCGCTTATCGACAGTGCCCTGCGCGAAGACGACGAGGCGAACCGCCTCTTTCTCTCCATCCTCACCTCTAGGCGGGATCCCGGCCTGATGCTGCGGCGAATGAACGAGGCCGGCGTGCTCGGCCGCTTCATTCCCGAATTCGGCAAGGTCGTGGCGATGATGCAGTTCAACATGTATCACCACTATACGGTCGACGAGCACCTGATCCGCTCGGTCGATGCGCTGTCGGAGATCGATCACGGCCGAGCGGCGGACATGCATCCGCTCGCCAACAAGCTGATGCCGACGATCGAGGAGCGCGCGGCGCTCTACGTCGCAGTTCTGATCCACGACATCGCCAAGGGCCGCCAGGAGGATCATTCGATCGCCGGCGCCCGAATCGCGCGCAAACTCTGCCCGCGTCTCGGTCTCAACCCGAAACAGACCGAACTCGTCGTCTGGCTGGTGGAGCAACACCTGATCATGTCGATGACGGCGCAGACCCGCGATCTGCATGATCGCAAGACCATTGCCGACTTTGCCGAAAAAGTCCGGTCGCTCGATCGCTTGAAGCTGCTGCTGGTGCTGACCATCTGCGATATCCGCGCCGTCGGCCCGGGCGTCTGGAACGGCTGGAAGGGTCAGCTTCTGCGCACCCTCTACTATGAAACGGAACTGCGTCTCTCCGGCGGCTTCTCGGAAGCATCCGGCAAGGAGCGGGCCAAGGTGGCGGAGGAAGATCTCGCCAACGCCCTGTCCGACTGGAGCCAGCAGGACCGCGAGGCGCTGGTCAAGCTCCATTACCAGCCGTATCTCCTCTCCGTGCCCGTCGAGGACCAGGTTCGCCACGCAGGTTTCATCCGCGAAACCGACAAGGCCGGCAAGCCGCTCGCCACTATGGTTCGCACCGACAGTTTCCGGGCGATCACCGAGATCACGGTTTTGGCGCCCGACCATCCGCGTCTTCTGTCGATCATCGCAGGCGCCTGTGCGGCAGCGGGTGCCAACATCGCCGATGCGCAGATCTTCACCACCTCCGATGGCCGCGCGCTCGATACGATCCACATCAACCGCGAATTTGCGGTTGATGACGACGAGATGCGCCGTGGCGGTACGATCGGACGGATGATCGAGGACGTGCTTGCCGGCAAGAAGCGACTGCCGGAAGTCATCGCCATCCGCGCGAAAGCCAAGAAGAACAAGAACAAGGCCTTCGATATCCCACCGTCCGCGATCATCTCCAACGGGCTTTCCAACAAGTTCACCGTCGTCGAGGTCGAATGCCTCGACCGGACCGGTCTGCTTGCGGAAATCACCGCGGCCCTTGCCGATCTCTCGCTGGATATTCAGTCGGCGCGTATCACCACGTTTGGTGAAAAGGTGATCGATACGTTCTACGTCACCGATCTCGTCGGTCACAAGGTGACCAATGAGAACCGCCAGGGCAATATCATCACCCGGCTGAAGGCGGTCATGGCGGAACAGGAAGACGAGCTTCAGGAAGCCATGCCGGATGGTATCGTCGCGCCTCAGCCGGCTGCTGCCGACGGAGCGAATGTCTTGCCGCGGAAGTCGAAAGTCGGTGTCTGAAACACGACACCGGTGCTATCCCTGCTGAACGGGTGCTTCGTTCGGTCCGATCTTTTGCGCCGCAGAAACTGTGGGGCAGGGCGCCGGCCGAACGACGCATGCCAACGCACAGGCAGAACATGAACAATCCCAGCTTCCCCAGCATGAGACCAAGCCGATGAGCCCAAACCGATGAGTCTTGCCAGAAAATTCGCAACCGTCGGCGGCGCGACGCTCGGCAGCCGCATCTTCGGTTTCGCCCGTGAAACCTTCATGGCGGCGGCCCTTGGCACGGGGCCGATGGCAGACGTGTTTTACGCCGCCTTCCGGTTTCCCAACCTGTTTCGCCGGCTGTTTGCCGAAGGCGCCTTCAACGCCGCTTTCGTTCCGCTGTTTTCCAAGGAAATCGAGGCGAACGGCGTCGACGGAGCCAAGCGGTTTTCCGAAGAGGTCTTCGGCGTCCTGTTTTCCGCGCTACTGATCATCACCATCGCCATGCAGCTGGCCATGCCCTGGCTGGTCCGGTGGGTCATTGCCCCAGGCTTTGCAGATGACGCGGAAAAGACGGCGCTGACTGTGCGCATGGCCGTCGTCATGTTCCCCTATCTCATGTGCATGTCGCTGACGGCGATGATGAGCGGCATGCTCAACTCGCTGCATCATTTCTTTGCCGCCGCCATCGCGCCGGTGTTCTTGAACGTGGTGATGATCGCAGCGCTTCTCTACGGCCTCTGGGTTGGCGCCGATCCGCGCGAAATCGCCTGGTATCTGTCGTGGAGCGTGCTGGTTGCGGGCGTGTTGCAGCTTGGCGTCGTCTATGCGGGCGTGCGTCATGCGGGCATCAATATCGGCTTTCGCCGGCCCAAGATGACGCCCAACGTCAAGCGCCTGCTCTGGCTTGCGGTTCCGGCCGCGATCACCGGCGGCATTACCCAGATCAACCAGATCATCGGCCAGGCGATTGCGTCGGGCAAGGAAGGCGCAATCGCTGCCCTGCAATATGCCGACCGCATCTACCAGCTGCCGCTCGGTGTCGTCGGCGTTGCCGTCGGTGTCGTGCTTCTTCCAGAATTGTCACGGGCGCTGAAGGGCGGCCATGTCAAGGAAGCCGGCAACATCCAGAACCGCTCGATCGAATTCGTGCTGTTCCTGACGCTTCCTGCCGCTGCCGGTCTCTGGATCCTGTCGGATGCGATCATCCGCGTGCTTTATGAGCGCGGTGCGTTCTCGGCCGAAAACACGGCCGTCGTCGCCTCGATCCTTGCGATCTACGGCATCGGTCTTCCGGGTTTCGTGCTGATCAAGGCGCTGCAGCCGGGCTTTTATGCCCGCGAGGATACCAAAACGCCGATGCGCTTTACCATGGTGTCGGTCGTCATCAACTCCGGCCTCGCCATCACGCTGTTTCCGATGATCGCCGAACGCGGCATCGCGACGGCGGAGGCCGCGGCCGGATGGATCAACACGATCCTGCTATTCTCGACGCTGGTCTGGCGGGGTGATCTCGTCTGGGAATGGGCGCTTGCCCGGCGTACTGCCTTGCTGCTCGTCGCGACAGGGATTATGGCGGCGGCCCTGTTTTATGCGCTTCCCTATGCCAGCCCATGGTTGCAGCCGGGCTCGCATCTGTTGACCCAGGTGCTGGCTCTGGCCTGCCTTCTGGGGATTGCGATGGTCGTCTATTTCGCCTGCGCGTTTGCGATCGGCGGTGCCGATCTCGGCATGATCAGGCGAAACATCAAGCGGAAGCCAAAGTCTTCGGTTCCACCACCGGCGGAGTCCTGATCTCAGGACTTTCCGCGGCGCTTCAGGCTTGCAAGGCTGCCCTTGCCACCTTTGCCGCAATGCGCCCAGGCACGCCGCGGGCCGACATCCACATGCACGATGCCGTTGCAGTAGCGGCCGATGCCGCCGATGCCCGGGGCGCTCGCTGCTGCCGCAAGCACCCTCTTTTCGGCAACGCCGGGAACGCGAATGTCAGCAGCGTAGCAATGGCTGTGCTGTGACGTTCCAGAGCGCGGACGGTGGCCGGAGGTCACCATCGGCTTCTTGCCTGTCTCCTTGGCGATATGGGCAAGGATCGCGCCCAGTTTCTCGGGAAAGCAGTTGGTCCGAACGCTGACGCGCTGGACAGTATAGTAAGCAGAGTAGTCGTGTTTGAAAGAACTGCTGCGGCGTTTCTCGCCTTTTTCGGCGGCTTGTGCGGTCGCGGACAGCGTTAGGCAGAGCGTCATGAAGCAGGACAGCGCGACGCGGTAAAAGATGCGCATACGGGTAAACCTCGGAAAATACTCACGACCGATTGGGGTCGACTTGGTGGGGGAGTATTTCTTTCCGAAAAGTGACCTCAGTATGGAGGAATTTGCCCCAAAGTGGGATTTGTCTGCCTCAGGGGTTAAGCTGCGTTAACCTTGCGGTTGCTTCGGCGTTCTTGACAGGCCAGGCAGGAAGCGTCGAAGACAGGTTCCCGCCACGTCAAAACAAGGTGTGCTTCAATGTCGATCCGTTCCCTTTTTCTGGTCACGCTGGTCGTTGACGACTACGATCGGGCGCTCGATTTTTACTGCGGAATCATGGACTTTGAGCTTGTCTCCGATACCCCTTTGGAGGCGACCAAGCGCTGGGTGGTGGTCCGCCCGCCGGGCAAAGAGGGGGCAGCGCTCCTGCTGGCACGCGCCGACAGCGACGTCCAAACGGACGCGATCGGCAACCAGACGGCGGGTCGGGTAAGTTTTTTCTTAAAAACTGACGATTTTGCCGGGGATCACGCCCGGTTGTCGGCAAAAGGCGTCCGCTTCATCGAAGAACCGCGCCATGAACCCTATGGCACGGTCGCAGTGTTTGAAGATTGCTACGGCAACCTTTGGGATCTCATTCAGCACGCGGATGATGCAGCCTCTTGATCCCTCGTGGCGGGGCGTGCATAAGCCCGGCCATCAGCTACATGGCCCGCGGGGCGCAGCAGCGGCAAGCACGCACACTTGTCAGGTTGCGCAAGTCCAACGGCCTGAGGCCTTCCATCAGCCTATCGAGGATCTAGAATGAACAGCTTCAAGCCGCTCGTCTTTTCCGGTGTCCAGCCCACCGGCAATCTCCATCTCGGCAACTATCTCGGCGCTATCCGCAAGTTCGTCGCCCTGCAGGAAAACAACGACTGCATCTACTGCGTCGTCGATCTGCACGCGATCACGGCCCAGCTCGTGCATGACGATCTGCGCGGCCAGATCCGCTCGATCGCAGCGGCCTTTATCGCGTCCGGCATCGACCCGAAGAAGCATATCGTCTTCAACCAGTCCGCCGTGCCGCAGCATGCGGAACTTGCCTGGATCTTCAACTGCGTCGCCCGCATCGGCTGGATGAACCGGATGACCCAGTTCAAGGACAAGGCCGGCAAGGACCGCGAGAACGCCTCGCTCGGACTGCTCGCCTATCCGAGCCTGATGGCGGCTGACATTCTCGTCTATCGCGCCACCCATGTGCCTGTCGGCGACGACCAGAAGCAGCACCTGGAACTTGCCCGCGATATCGCCCAGAAGTTCAATATCGATTTCCAGGACAAGATCCGGGCTACCGGCACCGGCGTCGACATGGTTGTCGGCGAAGAACCGATCCACGGCTATTTCCCGCTCGTCGAGCCGCTGATCGATGGTCCGGCCCCGCGCGTCATGAGCTTGCGTGACGGCACCAAGAAGATGTCGAAATCCGATCCGTCGGATCTGTCGCGCATCAACCTGATGGACGATGCCGATGAGATCCTGAAGAAGATCCGCAAGGCGAAGACCGATCCGGAAGGCCTGCCGAGCGAACTCGAAGGCCTCGAAGGTCGCCCGGAAGCAGCAAATCTCGTGGGCATCTACGCGGCACTTGCCGATCGCACCAAGGCGGATGTGCTTGCCGAATTCGGCGGCCAGCAGTTCTCGGTGTTCAAGCCGGCGCTCGCCGACCTCGCCGTTCATGTCCTGGCGCCGATCTCGCTCGAAATGCGCCGCCTGCTGGACGACACGACCCATATCGATGCCATCCTGCGTGATGGGGGCGAGCGTGCCCGCGCCCGCGCCGAAAAGGTCATGGGCGAAGTCTTCGATATCGTCGGCTTCCTGCGCTGAGCGGGAACATCGGCGAAAATCTTGCACCCGTCACGGTCGCGTGGCGGGTTTTCATTTTCGCGGGTTCGTATAATTTCGCCACAACGACAACGTCCGACGGGAATTGAGGGGGCGGCATGGTTTCGAAACGGCTTTCCAGGCTTGAGGGACATCGGCGCAAGTTCATAGCGGTCATCGATGGCACCCCCGAATGCGAGCTTGCCGTGCACTATGCCGGCCGCCGCGCGAAGAATTCCAATGGCGGCCTGGTGCTGCTCTTCGTCATTCCCGATGGCGATTTCCAGCAATGGATCGGCGTCGAGCAGATCATGCGCGCCGAAGCCATGGAAGAAGCGGAATCGATCATGGCGAAGGCCGCCCAGAGGGTGCGCGAAACGATCGGGATCGATCCCGAAATCGTCATCCGCGAGGGAAGCGCGCCCGAGCAGATCAACATGCTGGTGGAGGAAGACCGCGATATCGCCGTTCTTGTTCTTGCCGCCGGTTCGACCAAGGAAGGGCCGGGCCCGCTGGTCTCAGCGGTTGCGGGCAGGGGTGCTGCTTTCCCCATTCCCGTCACCGTTCTGCCGGATACGCTGACCGACGAGGAAATCGACGCGCTCGCCTGACCTCTCTCTTGACCGGATTGGCAGAAAGGCGCACTTGAACCAAAAGCTGATCGCGACTATCTTCTTTGGAAGAGTTCTAAGTTTGCGGCGCCCGCTGGCGCGCACGGGTCAAGGAGACAAATCATGTTCATTCAGACGGAAGCCACACCCAATCCGGCAACCCTGAAGTTCCTGCCCGGCAAGATCGTCATGGAAAAGGGCACGGCCGATTTCCGCAATGCGAGCGAGGCCGATGCGTCTCCGCTGGCCGCCAGACTGTTCGGCATCGACGGCGTCACCGGCGTCTATTTCGGCTACGACTTCATCACCGTCTCCAAGGATAGCGCCGAATGGCAGCATCTGAAGCCGGCTATCCTCGGCTCGATCATGGAGCATTTCATGTCCGGCCAGCCGGTCATGGGCGGTACTTCTGCGCTTGCCGAAGATTCCGATGAGGACGGCGAGTTCTACGAAGCCGACGACGAAACCCTCGTCGCGACCATCAAGGAACTGCTGGAAACCCGCGTTCGGCCGGCCGTTGCCCAGGATGGCGGCGACATCACCTTCAAGGGTTTCCGCGATGGCACTGTCTATCTCAACATGAAGGGCGCCTGCGCCGGTTGCCCGTCTTCGACGGCAACCCTGAAACATGGCGTTCAAAACCTGCTCAAGCACTTCGTGCCTGAAGTGCAGGCAGTCGAAGCCATCTGATTTCGAAAAACAGTTCCGCACATGCTCGTTCTGGCCATCGATACTGCCGGGGTTGATTGTTCTGCCGCGCTCTATGATGGCGCGTCGGGCAGGCTGTTGTCGGCCGTCACCGAAACGCTCGGCAAGGGTCATGCCGAGCGCCTGATGGCGATCATCGACCAGGCGCTTGATGACGCTGGCCTGCCACTTCAATCCGTCCAGCGCATTGCCGTCGGCATCGGCCCGGGCTCGTTCACCGGTATCCGGGTGGGCGTCGCCGCCGCCCGAGGTCTGGCCCTGGCGCTCAATGTGGAATGCGTCGGGGTCACCGCGCTCGAAACGCTCGCAGCAGCGCATCTTGCCAAGCATCCGGGACGCCCCGTTGTTGCCGCCATGGATGCCAAGCGGGACGAGGTCTATGCCCAGGCATTCTCATCCGAAGGCGTTGCGCTCAGCGAACCCGCGGCGCTGTCTCCGCACGATGCGGCGGCCCTGATTGCCCAGCTTTCGGCTGATGTCACCGGCTCATGGCGCCCGCACGAGGCGCCGGTCCTGCCTGACCATTTCGATATCGCCGTCATTGCAAGACTTGCGGCTTCAAAGCCGAAAGGTTCGCAAAAGCCGAAACCGCTTTATCTTCGTGGACCGGATGCAAAACCGCAGACAGGCTTTGCGTTGGCGCGGCAGATCTCGTAACTCCGCGTCGTTCAATTCTTTCACGCGACCGAATGCCCGATGTTTGACGATTATCTCAGCTGGAAGCCGTTTTTCGAAGTCGTCCCGATGGAGATCTCCGACTGCGTCGAAGTTTCCGAGCTTCATGGTGCGCGCTTTCCGCGCGGCTGGAACGATGGCGAATTTCAGAATCTTCTTCTTCAGAAAGGCGTGTTCGGTTTCGTCGCACGCCAGACCAACGCGTTCTTTTCCAAACCCTTCGGGGGCTTCGTGCTGGTGCGCGAAGCAGCCGGCGAGGCGGAAATTCTCACGATCGCCGTCCCCGAAAAGTTTGGCCGTCTTGGGCTCGGATGGAGGCTGATGCAGGCCGGCTTGCGCGAAGCGACATCGCGCGGCGCCGAAACAATGTTTCTCGAGGTCGAGGCCGAAAACAAGGCCGCTGTGACGCTCTATGGCAGGCTGGGTTTCAAAAAGGTCGGCGAACGCCCGGCCTATTATACCGGTGCCGATGGACGACGCTCCTCGGCGCTTGTCATGAGCCGCGTTCTTCGTTAGTTCGTGATGAAACGAGAGCATTTGAAGGCCAAAACGTCATGACGGATCTTTCCAAAAATCTGGAGGAACTGTGTGCCGAGAAGGGCATGCGCATGACGGATCAGCGCCGGGTGATCGCGCGTATCCTGCAGGACTCCGACGACCATCCGGATGTCGAGGAACTGTATCGTCGCTCCTCCAAGGTCGATCCACGGATCTCGATCTCGACCGTCTATCGCACCGTGAAACTGTTCGAGGACGAGGGCATTATCGAGCGCCACGATTTCCGTGACGGTCGCTCTCGCTACGAGACGGTGCCGGAAGAACATCACGATCACATGATCGATCTCAATGCCGGCACGGTGATCGAATTCCAATCTGCGGAGATCGAAGCGCTGCAGGAGCGCATTGCCCGCGAACTCGGCTTCCGGCTGGTCGGACACAGGCTGGAACTCTACGGCATCCCGCTCGACAAAGACGAATAGCCTGAACACGAACGGCGTGACGACAGCCAAGGATCGACAGTGATCACCTCAATCCGCATCGGGTTCATCGTCGTCTGTCTGCTGGCGGTCACGGCTGTGCTGTTGCCGTTTCAGCTGATCGGCCTCGCCTTCGATCTGAAGATGCGCCGTTATATTCCGCGCCTCTGGCACCGCACCGCCTGCTTCCTGCTCGGCATCCGCATCCACGTCCACGGTCACCTGCAGCATCGGCGCCCCCTGATGCTCGCCTCCAACCACGTCTCGTGGAAGGATATCCTCGTGCTTGGTGCTATCGCGGATGTCGTCTTCATCGCCAAGTCGGAAGTCGCCAAATGGCCGATCTTCGGCACGCTCGCGAAATTGCAGAAGACGATCTTCGTCGTCCGCGAGGAAAAGCGCCGCACCGGCGACCAGATTAACGAGATTGCCGCACGCATGACGGCGGGCGAGATCGTCGTGCTCTTCCCGGAAGGCACGACATCGGACGGCAACCGTCTGCTCGAGGTAAAGTCATCGCTGTTCGGGGCAGCCGCTGCCGCCGTGCCGCACACGCCCCATGGCGTCGTGTATGTCCAGCCTGTATCGATCGCCTATACGCGGGTGCACGGCATGGCGATGGGTCGTTTCCACCGCCCGCTTGCGGCCTGGCCGGGGGATATCGAGCTCATGCCGCACCTGATGGGTGTGCTGAAGGAAGGCGCGATCGACGTGGATGTGGCGTTCGGCGAGACGGTCGATTTCCGCACGGGCGACAACCGCAAGCATCTCAGCCAGACCATTACCGCCCGGCTTCGCCGCATGCTGATCAGGCATCTTCGCCAAAGAGAGTACGACGCCGATTAGAACCGCTTCAAATCCGGTCCTTCTTGGAGTAAGGAGACGGCCATGAACGAACACGTCACCCTTTCGCCGGCAGAAGAGCCCGTCACCATCCCCAACACCCGCAAGGTCTTCATCAAGACCTACGGCTGTCAGATGAACGTCTACGATTCGACCCGCATGGGCGACGCGTTGGCGAGCGAAGGCTATGTCGCGACCGAGGAGATGGGCGAGGCGGATCTGATCCTGCTCAACACCTGTCATATCCGCGAGAAGGCTGCCGAGAAGGTCTATTCGGCGCTTGGCCGTCTGCGCGACATGAAGAAGGCGCGTGCCGCCGAAGGTCGAGAACTGATGATCGGTGTTGCCGGCTGCGTCGCCCAGGCGGAAGGCGAGGAAATCATCCGCCGCGCGCCATCGGTCGACGTGGTGATCGGCCCGCAGACCTATCACCGACTGCCGGATGCACTGCGCAAGGCCCGCGGCGGCAAGCCTGTGGTCGATACGGAATACGCGGTCGAGGACAAGTTCGACCATCTGCCGGCCACCGACCGCAAGCTTATCCGCGCCCGCGGCGTCACGGCTTTCCTTACCGTGCAGGAAGGCTGCGACAAGTTCTGCACCTTCTGCGTCGTCCCCTATACCCGCGGTTCGGAAGTGTCGCGCCCCATCAGCCAGATTGTCGACGAAGCCATCCGGCTGGTCGAAAGCGGCGTGCGCGAAATCACCCTGCTTGGTCAGAACGTCAATGCCTGGAGCGCTGAAGGTCCAACCGGGAACGACTGGGGTCTCGCCGACCTTCTCTATCGTCTTGCTGAAATCCCGGGCCTTGCCCGCCTGCGCTATACGACAAGCCATCCGCGCGACATGGATGACCGACTGATCGAGGCGCATCGCGACCTGCGCATCCTGATGCCTTATCTGCATCTGCCTGTTCAGTCGGGATCCGACCGCATCCTGAAGGCCATGAACCGTCGCCATACGGGCGCCGAATATCTGGCGCTGATCGACCGCATCCGCAATGCCCGTCCCGATATCGCCCTGTCGGGAGATTTCATCGTCGGTTTCCCGGGCGAAACCGATCAGGATTTCGAAGACACGTTGAAGATCGTCGAGGATGTCAACTACGCCTCCGCCTTCTCGTTCAAATATTCGACCCGGCCGGGAACACCCGGCGCGGATCTCACCGATCAGGTCGCTGAAGAGGTAAAAGCCGAGCGTCTCGAACGATTGCAGGCTTTGCTCTTGAAACAGCAGGCCGATTTCGCCACATCCTGTGTTGGAAAGACGATCGATCTGCTTCTGGAAAAGCCGGGACGTATGCCCGGACAGGTGATCGGCCGTTCGCCCTGGCTCCAGTCTGTGAATGTTGATGCAAAAACATCGCAAATCGGTGAGATTATCCGTGTACGAATCATTGGTACCGGCCCGAACAGCTTGTTTGCCGAGCCGGCAGAGAGTTTAATGGGTGCCTGACCAGCAAGTGAGGAGCTTGTTTACTTGAGCGGACGAGAATCGGTTTCTTCGACAGCGCGCCACCCCAAATCAGCAGCGACCGACGCCAACCACTTTGTCCTGACGTTCGAGAACAATCGCTTCGCGAGCGAGCTGTTCGGTCAATTCGACCAGAATTTGAAACTTCTCGAACAGCGCCTCAATATTGATGCGCGGCCCCGCGGCAATTCCGTGGCCATTTCAGGCGATGTCCCAGCCACCAATCAGGCCCGTCGGGCTCTCGATACCCTCTATGAGCGAATCCAGAAGGGCGGCACCATCGAAACATCCGATGTCGAAGGAGCTATCCGCATGGCACAGGCTGCGGACGACCAGCTGCAACTGCCGACGCTCGAGAAAAAGGCCAGGCTTTCGATGAGCCAGATCTCCACCAAGAAAAAGACGATCGTCGCGCGTACCCCGACGCAGGACGCCTATATGCGGGCGCTCGATAGGGCAGAGATGGTGTTCGGCGTCGGTCCGGCCGGTACCGGCAAGACCTATCTGGCCGTCGCCCATGCCGCGCAGCTGCTGGAACGCGGTGCCGTCGACAAGATCATTCTTTCGCGTCCGGCCGTCGAGGCGGGCGAACGTCTGGGCTTCCTTCCTGGCGACATGAAGGAAAAAGTCGATCCCTATCTGCGGCCGCTCTATGACGCGCTCTACGACATGATCCCGGCCGACAAGGTCGAACGGGCAATCACGGCCGGCGTCATCGAAATCGCGCCGCTCGCCTTCATGCGCGGCCGCACGCTTGCCAATGCCGCGATCATCCTCGACGAGGCGCAGAACACCACGTCGATGCAGATGAAGATGTTTCTCACCCGTCTGGGTGAAAACGCACGGATGATCATCACCGGCGACCCGAGCCAGGTGGATTTGCCGCGCGGCGTGAAATCCGGTCTGGTCGAGGCGCTACAGATCCTCAACGGGGTCGAAGGCATCTCGGTCATCCGCTTCAAGGATACCGACGTCGTGCGCCACCCGCTGGTTGGCCGCATCGTCCGGGCCTATGACGCGCAATATGCCGTCCACGAAGAAAGCGAGGAGGCCGGACGCTAGTCCGGTTTCCAGTCCCTATGCCCGAACTCGATATACAGATCAGCATCGACGACGAAGGCTGGCCGGAAGAGCCGGCGCTTTTGGCGTTGACGCAAAAGGTTTTCGCCGCGGCCGCCGATTATCTCGTCCGCGAAGAAGATCAACCGTTTCCGAAAATACCGCCCGAAGTCTCTCTCGTCTTTACCGACGATGATTCCATCCGGGCAATCAACGCCGAATGGCGCGGCATGGACAAGCCGACCAACGTCTTGTCTTTCCCCGCTTTTCCGCTCGAACCCGGCGGTATGCCGGGCCCGATGCTGGGCGATATCGTCATCGCAAGGCAGACTGTCGAACGCGAGGCAGTTGATCTCGACAAGAGTTTCGACGATCATCTGACCCATCTTCTGGTCCACGGCTTTCTCCATCTGTTCGGTTACGACCACATGGAAAAGGACGAGGCGGAGGAAATGGAGACACTCGAGACTCGCATTTTAGCCGGTCTCGGCCTATCTGACCCCTATGCGGGGCAGGACCCGATAGTGTAGTTTGGAACAATGAACGATTATTCGAGCAATGTCGCCCGCGAGGGCAAGGACAGTTCGGACTCACCCTCGTCGGACGAGGGAAGTAGTTCGGGACGATCCGAGCACCACCCCAAATCCCATAATACATTCTGGTCTCGGGCGGTCCGCCTGCTGCGGCCGTCGCAGGGCGAACAGCTCCGCGAGGATCTCGCCGACGCGCTGATGACCGACACCAATGTCAGCAACGCCTTTTCTCCGGAAGAGCGCGCCATGCTGCACAACATCCTCCGCTTCCGCGAGGTTCGCGTCGAGGACATCATGGTGCCGCGCGCCGATATCGAAGCTGTCGACATGAGCATGACGATCGGCGAGCTGATGATCCATTTCGAGGAGACCGGCCGCTCGCGCATGCCGGTCTACAGCGACAATCTGGATGATGCCCGCGGCTTCGTGCATATCCGCGACCTTCTGTCCTATCTGGCAAAGCAGGCCCGCAATAAGCGTCGGACCGGTACCCGTGCAACGGCAGCAGCAGCCGTCGTTGCCGGTGGAGCGGTCGAGAAGCCGGCCCGTACCGCCAAGGCGGCCTTCGATCTCAGCCGCGTCAATCTCGATCAGACCGTTGCCGAGGCAGGCCTGGTGCGCAAGCTTTTGTTTGTGCCGCCCTCGATGCTGGCATCCGAGCTGATGAGCACCATGCAGGCCGCCCGTACGCAGATGGCGCTCGTGATCGACGAATACGGCGGCACCGATGGTCTCGTGTCGCATGAGGATATCGTCGAGATGGTGATCGGCGATGTCGAGGACGAGCATGACGACGAAGAAGTGATGTTCTCGCGTGCCGGCGACGATATCTTCATTGCCGATGCCCGTATCGAGCTGATGGAAATCTCCAAGGCGATCGGCTCCGATTTCGACGTGCGGGACCGGCTGGACGACGTAGATACGCTGGGCGGATTGATCTTC
This sequence comes from Neorhizobium sp. DAR64862/K0K3, assembly GCF_050500185.1. Classification (NCBI taxonomy): domain Bacteria; kingdom Pseudomonadati; phylum Pseudomonadota; class Alphaproteobacteria; order Hyphomicrobiales; family Rhizobiaceae; genus Neorhizobium; species Neorhizobium sp. DAR64862/K0K3. The sequence continues at coordinate 2,727,517 of NZ_CP191449.1, read as the reverse complement.
TCAGCGCTCGGACGCATCCCGGTGCGCGGTGAAGTCGTGCAGGCTGTGCCAGGCTTCGAATTCCAGATCCTCGACGCCGATCCGCGCCGCATCAAGCGCGTCCGGATCATGCGCAAGCGCGCGCTCGTTCGCCGCAGGCAGCTCAAGGGCGAGGGCGAGCCCGTGGCCGAGACGCAGCAGAAGGCTATTACTGACAAGACGCCGACCGTGCTTCTGCCGGCACCCTCGTCCGATCGTGGCAATGATCATCCATCGGCCTGAGTTTCCAGGTGTTTTGAACAGCCGATAACAGGACAAGCCGCAGTTTTTCATGAAAGACTGCGGCTTCTGATTCGGGCGAAGGGGACATCGATGGAGCGACTGGCTGGCAGGGTCATGCTTCTATGGGGCTGGCCGCGCATCCTCCTTGGTTTTTTTGCAGGCGCTGTCGGCGCACTCGCCCTTCCACCCTTCGGCTTCTTTGCTGCCCTGTTCGTGTCTTTCACGCTGTTCATCTGGCTGATGGACGGCACGACCGGCAATCCGGATGGTGGGCGGCTCAGCCGCCTGCGATCGGCCTTTTTCCTCGGCTGGGTGTTCGGCTTCGGCTACTTCGTCGCCAGCCTCTGGTGGCTCGGCAATGCGCTTCTCGTCGAGGCGGACGAGTTTGCCTGGGCAATACCGCTTGCAGTTCTGGGTCTGCCGGCTTTTCTGGCGCTATTCTGGGGCTTTGCGGCGCTGGTGGCACGCATCCTCTGGTCAGATGGCTTGGGCAGGATTGCGGCTGCCGCGTTTGGCTTTGGTCTTGCGGAATGGCTGCGGGGCTTCATGCTGACGGGCTTTCCCTGGAACTCGATCGGCTACGGCGCCATGCCGATGCCGCTGATGATGCAGTCGGCCGCTCCGCTCGGCGTGACGGGTGTGACGGTGCTGGCTGTTTTCGTGTTCTCCGCACCGGCACTGATCGGGACCCGACGCGGCATGGGGCTTGGCCTCGCGCTCGCAGGTCTTCTCCTCTGCGCCCATCTAGGCTTCGGCGCCTGGCGGCTTGCGGGTGCCGACGCGGTGCTTTCAGCCACTGCCAAGGATCCGGTCGAGGTGCGCCTCGTCCAGCCGATGATCGACCAGTCGCGCAAACTCGACGATTCCGAGCGCGGGGCGATTTTTGAAGAACATCTGGCGATGACGGCGCTGCCCGCAAAGGATGGTGCAAAGCGTCCGGATATCATCGTCTGGCCGGAAACCTCGGTTCCGTTCATCTTGACCGATAACCCCGATGCCCTGTCGCGCATTGCTGACGTGCTGGAAGATGGTCAGGTTCTGGTGACCGGCGCCGTCCGCGCTGAAAATGCCGGGCCGGGCTTCGCGACCCGCTATTACAACTCGATCTACGTCATCGACAGCAACGGCCAGATCGTGTCGGCGTCGGACAAGGTGCATCTGGTCCCCTACGGCGAGTATGTGCCTTACGAGGACATGCTGCGGTCGCTCGGCATCCCCGATGCGATCGCCATGCCGGGCGGCTTTACCGCAGCACCGGGCCGCACCATGCTGACGCTCCCGGGCGGGCAAACCTTCTATCCGCTGATCTGCTACGAAGCGATCTTCCCGGATGAAATCGGTGCCGGCATTGAACGCTCGAGCGCGCTCTTGAACGTCACAAACGATGGATGGTTCGGTGAAACGCCCGGACCCTTCCAGCATTTCCAGCAGGCGCGTGTCCGGGCTGTCGAAAACGGCATGCCGTTGATTCGCGGTGCCAACACCGGTATTTCGGCTTTCGTCGATCCTTTTGGCAGGGTCGTACGCGGCCTGGATTACAATCAAAAGGGTGTGATTGACTCAACCATGTCGAGTGTCGAAGTCCCATTTTGGAACGCTTCCGAACGGCGTTTTTACTTCTGGTTGCTGATATGTCTCATGTTTGTGATTGCACTTATTTCCCGTACAAGTTTTAAATTCTGGAAGAATTGACCCAAAACCCCTAAAATTGCATAGTGGTTTGGCCTATCGTCTCGCCATACACCTTGCTTGCCGGATTTGTTGTGACCGGCGCCACCAAAGTGTATCTCCCACACGCGGACCGGGTTGAAGATTGACAGCAACTTCGTCAGGACGTCGTTATGATTGAAAACAAGAAGAAGCCGAACCCGATTGATATTCACGTCGGGAGCCGGATTCGTCTGCGCCGCACAATGCTGGGCATGAGCCAGGAAAAGCTGGGGGAGAGCCTTGGTATCACATTCCAGCAGATTCAGAAATACGAGAAGGGAACGAACCGCGTTGGCGCCAGCCGTCTGCAGAACATTTCGTCCATCTTGAACGTCCCGGTCTCCTTCTTCTTCGAAGATGCGCCAGGCGATCAGGCGGGTGGAGCGTCCGGTATGGCGGAAGCATCCAGCTCGAACTACGTGGTTGATTTCCTGTCGTCCTCTGAGGGGCTGCAGTTGAACCGCGCATTTGTGAAGATCGCCGATCCCAAGGTTCGCCGCCGTTTGGTGGATCTTGTCAAGGCGCTTGCCGCCGATGCCGAGACGGAATGACCGGTCGACCGGTCATTATTTGAAAGGCGGCCTCCGGGCCGCTTTTTTTATGCCGTGACCTCAAGGAATTGGTAATCGCTTGGACGCATAAAGATATATTTATGTCGTTGTACGCTTGTCTTCAGCGGATGAACTTACTAAACATTCGATGTCTGTTCTTTGAGGGGAATCCCGTTATGCGCGCCAGTTATCTGTTCACGAGTGAGTCCGTTGCAGAAGGTCATCCGGACAAGGTCTGCGATCGTATTTCCGATGAGATCGTCGATCTCGTCTACCGCGAAGCCGCAAAGACCGGGATTGATCCTTGGGGCGTCCGCATCGCTTGTGAAACGCTGGCGACGACAAACCGGGTGGTGATTGCGGGCGAAGTCCGCCTGCCGCCGAGCCTGATGAAGAAGGACAAGAACGGCAACGACGTGATCAACCCGTCGAAGTTCAAGTCGGCCGCGCGCCGGGCAATCCGCGACATCGGCTACGAACAGGATGGCTTCAATTGGAAGACGGTCAAGATCGACGTCCTCCTCCATTCGCAGTCCGCTGATATCGCGCAGGGCGTCGATAACGCAAGCGACCGTCAGGGCGACGAAGGTGCCGGCGACCAGGGCATCATGTTCGGTTACGCCTGCAAGGAAACGCCGGACCTGATGCCGGCGCCGATCTACTATTCGCACAAGATCCTTCAGCTGCTTGCCACGGCCCGCAAGAAGGGCGAGGGCGAAGCCGCCAAGCTCGGCCCCGATGCCAAGAGCCAGGTGACCGTCCGTTACGAAAACGGCAAGCCCGCCGCCGTCGACTCGATCGTGCTCTCCACCCAGCATATCGATCCCAGCTGGGACTCGAAGAAGGTCCGCTCCGTCGTCGAACCCTATATCCGCGAAGCGCTGGGCGAACTTCCGATCGCAGCCGACTGCAAGTGGTACATCAACCCCACCGGTAAGTTCGTGATCGGCGGTCCCGATGGCGATGCAGGCCTCACCGGCCGCAAGATCATCGTCGACACCTATGGTGGTGCAGCGCCCCACGGCGGTGGCGCGTTTTCCGGCAAGGACACGACCAAGGTCGACCGCTCGGCAGCTTATGCAGCCCGGTACCTCGCCAAGAACGTTGTGGCCGCCGGCTTTGCCGAACGCTGCACATTGCAGATTTCCTACGCGATCGGCATTTCCCAGCCGCTGTCGATCTATGTCGACCTGCACGGAACCGGCAAGAACGTGACGGAAGACCAGATCGAAGCGGCAATCCGCAAGACCATGGACCTCTCGCCGTCCGGTATCCGCCGTCACCTTGATCTCAACAAGCCGATCTATGCAAAGACGTCCGCCTACGGCCACTTCGGTCGCAAGGCCGGTCGCGACGGTTCCTTCTCCTGGGAAAAGACCGATCTCGTGAAGCCTTTGAAGGACGCCCTCAAGGGTGATCAGCTCGAAGCAGCCTGATCGCCCTTTACGAGCACGCCTGTAAAACAGTAAAGCGGGTGCCTTCTGCCGAAGGCGCCCGCTTTTACTTTGAGAGAATACGATCCATGACCGACAAGCCGCATCCCAGCCGTTCCACGGAAGCCTTTTTCGGCCGCCGCAAGGGAAAGCCGTTGCGCGAGAAGCAGGCGGAAGGTCTGGCGACGCTTTTGCCGCAGCTGAAGCTCGATCTCGGCAACCCGGCGCCGGACACGATCGAGAGCCTCTACGACTTCTCTGTCGAGCGGATGCGGCTGGAAATCGGTTTCGGTGGCGGCGAGCATCTGATCCACCGCGCCGCCGAAAATCCGTCGACCGGCTTTATCGGCGTCGAGCCCTTCGTCAATTCCATGGCAAAGCTTTTGACCAGCGTGGAAGAGCAGGGCTTGCGCAACATCCGCCTTTACGATGACGATGCGACCCAGGTTCTGGACTGGCTGCCGGATGCTTCGATCGATCAGATCGACCTTCTCTATGCCGATCCCTGGCCAAAGCGGAAGCACTGGAAGCGCCGCTTCGTTTCGCAGGTCAACCTGGAGCGGTTCCACCGCGTGCTGAAGCCGGGCGCAACATTCTGCTTCGCCTCCGACATCGATACCTATGTGAACTGGACGCTGATCCATTGCCGCGATCATGGCGGCTTTGCCTGGCAGGCGGAACAGGCTTCGGACTGGCTGACGCCCTATGCCGGCTGGCCGGGTACGCGATACGAGAACAAGGCTCGCCGGGAAGGACGGTCATCCGCCTACCTGACATTCATCAAGGTCTGACGCTCATTCCGATCAGTGCAGGGTGACGGTCTTCAGCTCGTCTTCGGCAGCCTTGAAAAAGGTGCTGGAGCGGTTGTCGGTGAGCAGGATCGGCGTACCGTCCGCACCGAACAGGGCCCAAAGGTCAAGGCTGGGATCGATGTCCGGAGCCTCGGGAAAACAGCGGGACACATCGTCCGACTTCATCTTGCGAATGTAACCGACTTCGCCGTTTCCGAGATGCGCGAGTTCGGACTCCGTCAAGCTCGGATTCGCTTCTTTCATAAGCATTTCTGCCTCCACAGTGGGGACGCATCAGCGATTGCTGATTGATCTACTGTGAGACGGAAATGTTAATTTTTCGCACTACACGCTCCGGCTCGGGGCGGATCAGGTCGATCGAAAGAAGACCATTTTTCAACGATGCGCCGGACACCTGCATCCCGTCCGCCAGCACGAAGATCCGCTGGAATTGGCGGGCCGCAATACCGCGGTAGAGGTAGTCGCGCTCGTTCTGCTCGGCCTGCCGGCCGCGAATGATAAGCTGGTTTTCTTCGGTCATGACCTCGAGCTCGGCCTCCGAAAAACCGGCAACCGCAAGCGTGATGCGCAGCAGGTCGCCTTCGTCTTCGGGCGGCTCGTTACCCGCTGTCTTCTTGACGCGCTCGATATTGTAGGGCGGGTAGCCGTCGCTTCCCTTGCCCAATCGCTCGAGTGTCTTTTCCATCGCGTCGAAGCCCAGGAGGAGAGGGCTTGCGAAAGGTGTCATACGGCTCATCGGTCGTCCCAGCTTTTGTCCAGCGACTGTGCCGGCGTCCATAAGGCCCGCCGACGGGTCAATATATGGGAATTTGCGACAGTCAGCGCAAGACGCCGGCGAGCGCTTGACACGATCCGCAACCCGGCTCAAAAACCCGTAAAGTTCAAGGGGAAGAGACATGCAGCGCAGAAAGATCATCATCGACACCGATCCCGGTCAGGACGACGCAGCGGCCATCATGCTGGCCTTTGCGAGCCCCGACGAGCTGGATGTGCTGGGTTTGACTGCCGTTGCCGGCAACGTGCCGCTGTCGTTTACCAGCCGCAACCTGAGGATCGTCTGCGAGCTCTGCGGCAGGCCCGATGCCAAGGTCTATGAAGGTGCATTGAAGCCATTGAACCGGCCGCAGGTGACCGCCGAACACGTCCACGGCAAGACTGGTCTCGACGGAGCGGAACTGCCTGAGCCGACCATGGTCGCGCAGGAACAGAACGCCATCGACTTCATCATCGAGACGCTGCGCCGCGAGCCGGAAGGCACCGTGACGCTTTGCACGCTCGGTCCGCTCACCAACATCGCCATGGCGCTCACCAAGGCGCCGGACATTGCTTCGCGCGTCCAGGAACTGGTGATGATGGGTGGCGGCCTGTTCGAAGGCGGCAACATCACGCCAGCAGCCGAATTCAACATCTATGTGGATCCGGAGGCGGCCAAGATCGTGTTCGGCGCCGGTATCCCTGTGGTCATGATGCCGCTCGATGTCACGCATCAGCTGCTGACCACCAAGGCACGGGTCGAAAAGATCGCCGCACTCGGCAACCGGCCATCTCAGGTCCTGGTCGAATGGCTTGCCTTCTTCGAGCGCTTCGACATCGAGAAATACGGCTCCGACGGCGGCCCGCTGCATGACCCGTCGGTCATCGCCTATCTCTTGAAGCCGGAGCTCTTTACCGGCCGTAACTGCAATGTCGAGATCGAGACCGAATCGGAACTCACCGTCGGCATGACGGTCGCCGACTGGTGGGGCGTTACCGGCCGCACGGCCAATGCGACCTTCATGCGCCATGTCGACGCGGATGGTTTCTTCGAGCTGCTGACCGAGCGCGTCGGCCGTCTCTAGGGCTCCAAGCTCAACCGGCAAGCTGAATGGTCACTGCCCGATCAGGGCCTGTTTCCTCTCCCCGCGCACGGGGAGAGGGTAAGGAACCTGCACCGTCCCACCATCAAAGCCCGTAGAAATCCGCGATGATCTTCCACGCCTGATCTGCGGTTTCCACAAAGCTGATCAACTCAAGATCCTTCGGCGAGATCGTGCCGAAATCGGCAAGCGCTTCGAAGTTGACGATGCCGCGCCAGAACTTTTCTGAAAACAGGATGAGCGGGATTCGCTCCATGCGCTTGGTCTGGATCAGCGTCAGCGCCTCGAACATCTCATCGAGCGTGCCGAAGCCGCCCGGGAAGACGGCAACGGCCTTGGCGCGCATCAGGAAGTGCATCTTGCGAATCGCGAAATAGTGGAAGTTGAATGAGAGCTCCGGCGTCACGTAAGGATTGGGCGCCTGTTCGTGCGGCAGCATGATGTTGAGCCCGATGCTCGGTGCGCCAACCTCCGACGCGCCAAGGTTGCCGGCCTCCATCACGCCCGGTCCGCCACCGGTCACGACCACATATTCCTGATGGTCGTAGGCTGCCGAATGCACACCACAGAGCGTCGCGAACTTGCGGGCCTCTTCGTAGAAAACCGAGGCTGCGATCAGGCTATTGCGCTGGGTCTCGTTGTGAGCCGCCCAAGGCGCCTGGCCCGGTGCCGGAATGCGGGCACCGCCGAACAGCACGACCGTGGATTTGATCCCGGCCTCGGCGAGCATCATCTCGGCCTTCATGAGTTCCAGCTGCAGCCGCACCGGCCGCAATTCTTCGCGGCTCAGGAAATCCTCATCGGCAAAGGCAAGGCGATAGGTCGGCGACAGCGTCTGCGGTGTTTTCGGCTGAACTGCGGCGGCACTTTTGTCGGCCTTGTTGTCCTTCAGCGGATCCCAGACCCCGTCCTTCCGCCGTGGTCCGTCATTCTTCACCCGTGCCATCGCAATAACCCTTCCGGAGCCGTTCGCTTATATGCGTTGACGCCAATTCGCATTGACGCTTGAGTGCCGGTCGCTTAGAGCAATTGGCACCATTTGGCCAGCCACACGGCTGTGTCCCGGGCCTTTGCGGCCATCACGATATCGACGACGACGAAGGATTCTTCATGAGCAGCGCAGACCTCTCCTCCCTCGAAAAGACGATCGAAACCGCGTTCGACAACCGCGACAGCGTGACGATCTCGACCAAGGGAGAGATCCGCGATGCCGTAGAGCAATCGCTCAACCTTCTCGATGCCGGCGAGGCGCGTGTGGCCGTGCGCGGCGAGGATGGCAGCTGGACCGTCAACCAGTGGCTGAAGAAGGCGGTTCTCCTGTCCTTCCGTCTCAACGACATGGAAGTCGTCAAGGGTGGCCCCGGCGCCTCCACCTGGTGGGACAAGGTTCCCTCGAAGTTCGAAGGCTGGGGCGAGAACCAGTTCCGCTCGGCCGGTTTCCGCGCCGTGCCGAACGCCGTCGTGCGCCGCTCGGCCTATATCGGCAAGAACGTCGTGCTGATGCCGTCCTTCGTCAATCTCGGCGCCTATGTCGATGAAGGCACGATGGTCGATACCTGGGCAACCGTCGGCTCCTGCGCACAGATCGGCAAGAACGTGCACCTGTCCGGCGGCGTCGGCATTGGCGGCGTGCTGGAGCCGATGCAGGCCGGCCCGACCATCATCGAGGACAACTGCTTTATCGGCGCCCGTTCGGAAGTCGTCGAAGGCTGCATCATTCGCGAAGGCTCGGTCCTCGGAATGGGTGTCTACATCGGCAAGTCGACCAAGATCGTCAATCGCGCCACCGGTGAAGTCTCGTTCGGCGAAGTGCCGCCTTACTCGGTCGTCGTTGCCGGCTCGATGCCGTCCGGTAATGCCACGATGCCGAACGGCCTGGCCGCACCGCATCTCTATTGCGCTGTCATCGTCAAGACGGTCGATGAGAAGACCCGCTCCAAGACCGGCATCAACGAACTGCTGCGCGACTAACCGAAGGCCATCCCGATGTCCGCTGTCGACCCGATCGCAAACCTGCGGGACCTCATCCGCTGCCCGTCCGTCACGCCCGCCGAAGGCGGCGCGTTGTCGGCGCTTGAGGCGATGCTTTCGACGCTCGGCTTTACCGTCGAGCGGATGGTGGCGACCGAGCCCGGCATGCCCGACATCGAGAACCTCTATGCCCGGCTTGGAACGAACGGTCCGCACCTGATGTTTGCCGGCCATACGGATGTAGTGCCGGTCGGCGACGAGGCGTCCTGGAGCCATCCGCCGTTTTCCGCCGAGATCGAAGGTGGAGAGATGTTCGGTCGCGGCGCCGTCGACATGAAGGGCGGCATTGCCTGCTTTGCCGCAGCCGTTGCCCGCCATATCGAAGAACACGGCGCCCCGCAGGGCTCGATCTCATTCCTGATCACCGGCGATGAGGAAGGCCCGGCCGTAAACGGCACCGAGAAGCTGCTGAAATGGGCAGCCGACAGGGGCGAGCGCTGGGATGCCTGCCTGGTCGGCGAACCGACCAATCCGGACGTGCTGGGCGACATGATCAAGATCGGCCGCCGCGGCTCCGTCTCCGGCAAGGTTACGGTCAATGGCGTTCAGGGCCACGCTGCCTATCCGCATCTTGCGGACAACGCCGTGCGCGGGCTGCTACCCCTGGCGCATGCCCTGATGCACCCGCGATTCGACGAAGGCACACCGGAATTCCCGGCCTCCAACCTCGAAGTCACCACGGTCGATATCGGTAACCCGGCCACCAATGTCGTGCCTGCCAAGGCGAGTTTTGCCTTCAACATCCGCTTCAACGACACCTGGACGGCCGAAACCGTTCAGGCCGAGATCCTGCGCCGTCTCGATGCGGCCGCAGGCGACCAGACGCTGCGTCCCGGTCGCGACAAGGTCCGTTACGAGATCGTCTGGGCCGAGCGACCGAGCCACGTCTTTTTGACCCGCAACAACGCGTTGATCAGTTCGCTCTCCGGCGCCGTCGAGGCCGTGACGGGCAGGGTGCCGGCGCTGTCGACCACCGGCGGCACATCCGATGCGCGTTTCATCAAGGATTACTGCCCGGTCGTGGAGTTCGGCCTCGTCGGCCAGACCATGCACATGGTGGATGAGCGTGTCGCGATCGCCGACCTCGAAACACTGACGCAGATCTACGGAACCTTCCTCTCCCGCTGGTTCGGCGATGCTGCCGTTTCATGACGTCAGGCACCACTTAAGTGGCCTCTGGCTTCTGATCCGCGGCGATGCGCGCGGCCTCAGCGCCTTCGACATTTCCGACCAAGGCGTTGCCCGGTCCTTCCTTGCGATCCTGTGGTGCCTGCCCGCGATCGTCGCGGGATGGATGTTCAAGCGTGCCGAATATGCGCAGGCGCATCCAAGGGGCGGTGACGGTGTCATCGCATTCGCCGGAAAGATGTTTCTGGTGGAGATCGCGCAGTGGATCGTTCCGGTTCTCGCCATCTGCCTCGTCGCTGTCGCCTTCGGACTGCGACCGCTGCTGCGCACGCTGATCGTGACGCGCAACTGGTTCACGGTGCCACTGGTCTATGCGTCTTACGTGACGGCATTTCCGGTCAGCCTTGCGCTGGGCAGCCTGTTCGGTGCGGGCCTCGTTTACCGATATGGATTGCTTGCCGTCATGCTCGCCGTTCTCGTCGGTGCAGTTCTTCTCTACTGGCGGCTCCTGACGACGGTTGTCGGCGGTTCCCCATGGTTGCGGGCTTCGCTGCTCGGGTTCACCGTGTTGACCGAACTGGTCGTCGTGTCCTGGCTGGAGACAAGCCTTGGAGTAACGGTCGCATGATTGCCCACCGCGGACATTCTTCCCGCATTCCCAATCCAAGAGGTGCCGATGCCCAGCTACGCTGAAGTCCGGTTTTACGTGTCCGGCATCTGGCTGCTGATCAAGGGCGATGAGCAAGGGTTCAAACAGCTCGATCTCTCCGACCGCGGCCTGCTGCGCTCCTTCTGGGCCTTTGTCTGGTGTCTGCCGGCAATGTTCGTCACCTGGGCCTGGTGGCGGATGATGTTTCTGCAGGCGATGCCGCCGGGGACGAAGACCGGTGGCCTGTTCTTCTTCCGGCTCGGCATGCTGGAGGCGATCGACTGGATCCTGCCGCTCATTCTGGTGGGCATCGTCTGCGCGCTGTTCGGGCTCGGCCAGAAATTCCCGACGATGGTGATCGTGGTCAACTGGCTGTCCGTGCCGTTTGCCTATGCCTACGCAGTTCTGGCGGCAGCCTTCATCCTGCCGATCGGCATGACCGGATTTCTGGCGCTTCTACATCTGTCGCTGCTGGTTGCCGTCGTCGTCGCGCTGACGCGAGTGATGCGCATGCTTTGCGGCCCGCAGCCGCTGCTGGTGACGGCACTGGTGATGGTGCTGATCGTGCCGGACATGCTTCTGTCCGAGGTGCTGCAGCGGTTCCTGGGCGTCTATCCGTCCTGACGGTCGTCGGGATAATCCACCTTCATGAAATAAAGACCATCCGGCGGGGCCACCGGGCCGCACTGCTTGCGGTCGCGTGCCTCGAGCGCTGCCCTAACGTCTTCAGGCGTAACCTTGCCTTGTCCGGCGATCTTCAGCGTTCCGGCAAAGGAGCGGATCTGGTTGTGCAGAAAGCTTTGAGCCGAAGCGCGGATCTCGATCAGATCGCCTGAGCGCGTCACGTCCAGCCGGTCGAGCGTCCGGACCGGGCTTTTCGCCTGACAGTGGGTGGAGCGGAAGGTGGTAAAATCATGATGCCCGACCAGCATCTGGGCTGCGGCATGCATCGCCTCATGATCGAGAGGTTTTGACACCCACCACGCCCGGTTCGCCTCGAGCGCTAAGGGAGAAGGCCGGTTGAGAATGCGGTAGAGATAGTGCCGCTTGGTGGCCGAGAACCGCGCATCGAAGGTCTCGTCGACGAGGCTGACATCGATGACCGAAACCTTTTCCGATGCCGTCATCAGATAGGCGTTGACGGCGTTGCGCAGCTTGTAAGGCACCCACTCGCGGGAAAGATCCGTATGAACCGTCTGGCCCCAGGCATGCACGCCTGAATCGGTCCGCCCTGCGCCACGGACCGATACCGTCTCGCCGGTCAGCTTCAGGATTGCTTTCTGCAGCGCGGCCTGCACCGAATGACCGTTGTCCTGGATCTGCCAGCCCACATAGGACGTGCCGTCATATTCGACGATCATCTTGTAACGTGGCATCAGGCGACCCGCATTCCGGCCGTCATCGCCGTGCCACGCAGGAAATCGGCGGCATCGAGCGGCTTGCCGCCGGCCTTCTGCAGCCGCGTCAGACAAACGGCGCCTTCACCGCAGGCGATCGTCAAGTGATTGTCCAGAACAGTGCCGGCGTCTCCCTGTCCGGCGCCGATCGCGGACGAGAGGACCTTGATCCGTTCCGGCTTTCCGTTGATCTCGGCCTCGAACCAGGCGCCGGGAAACGGGGAGAGCCCGCGAATATGGTTGTGAACGTCGCGCGCGGGCCTCGAGAAATCGATGCGGGTTTCACCCTTGTCGATCTTCGACGCGTAGAGCACGCCGTCCTCAGATTGCGGTGTCAGCGGCAGGTCGCCGGCTTCCAGCTTCTCCATCGCCTCGACCATGGCGCGGGCGCCCGTCAGCATCAGGCGGTCGTGCAGCTCGCCCGCGGTCATGGCCTCGCCGATCTCGACTTCCCGGGTGAGTGCCACCGGACCGGTATCGAGGCCCTTTTCCATCTGCATCACCATCATGCCGGTCTTGTCGTCGCCGGCCATGATGGCGCGCTGGATCGGGGCAGCACCGCGCCAGCGCGGCAGCAGCGAAGCGTGACCGTTGTAGCATCCAAGCCGGGTGCCGGTCAGAATCGCTTCGGGCAGAAGCAGGCCATAGGCAACGACCACGGCGACATCCGCCTTGAAGGACCTGAAGGTCTCGCGGTCTTCCTCGCTTTTGAAATTGAGCGGTGTCAGGACCGGAATGCCGAGAAGTTCTGCCGCCTGATGCACCGGCGACTTGACGAGATCGAGCCCGCGGCGCCCACCGGGACGCGGCGGCTGGCTATAGACCGCAACGATCTCGTGGCCGGCCTGCTTCAGGTTCTGCAGTGTCGGCACGGAAAATTCCGGCGTGCCCATGAAGATGATGCGAAGAGACATGGACCTTTCGCGCCCGCAAGGAACGCGCCTTCAAACCGAGATTGCCTGCAAACGATCGCTAGACCGCCTTCGCCTTGGCAGCCTTGGTGAACCTCTTGACCACCATTTCGCGCTTCAGCCGCGATATATGGTCGATGAACAGCACGCCGTCCAGATGGTCGATCTCGTGCTGCAGGCAGGTGGCGAGCAGGCCATCGGCCTCGATCACGTGTTCCTTGCCGTCGCGTCCGATATGCTTGACCGTCACGGAAGCGGGGCGCTCCACCTCTGCATAGTATTCCGGGATGGAAAGGCAGCCTTCCTCATACACCGATCGCTCGTCCGAAGAGCGGATAATTTCCGGATTGATCACGACGATCGGGTTCTTCTCGTCCTCCTCGCGCGACACGTCGACCACGAGAATGCGGCGGGCAACGCCGATCTGGATCCCGGCAAGGCCGATGCCCGGAGCGTCGTACATGGTTTCCAGCATGTCGTCCGCGAGCTTCAAAAGTGCGTCGTCCACCCGTTCGAAAGGCTTGGACACCTGACGCAGGAGCGGATCTGGAAGAATGATAAGCGGCTTGATCGTCATGGCGATCCCATAACCTATCTTTTTCGCCGATGGAACAGCCCCGGATCGCCGTTTTCGATCAATGTTCCTGTTTTGATCTTTCCAATCCGCGGTTTTCTGCTAGCTTGCCGCCATGAATGACCTGTTCCCCGAGATTTCCCGTTTTCTGGAGAGCCAGCACCCGATGGTGCTGATGGCCGCTTCCTGCGTCTTCGGCATGCTTCTCATGCTGTTTCTCATGCGCCTTTCCGGAGGCAGCGGCCGTCAGGCGGAAGACGCCGAGGCCCGCATGGGGGAACTGATGCGGATGCAGGGTGAGATGCAGGGCAGGCTTTCGGCGATGGGCGAAACGCTTGCCGCGCGCCAGGTCGAACTCAGCCAGGTCGTCGGCCAGCGGCTCGATGGCATGACCCACCGGATCGGCGCAACCATTACCGAACAGACCAGATCCACCCATGACAACCTGCGCCAGTTGCAGGAGCGTCTGGCCGTCATCGATGCTGCCCAGAACAACATTCAGAGCCTTGCCAAGGATGTCGTGGGACTGCAGGCCATCCTCTCCAACAAGCAGACGCGCGGCGCCTTTGGTCAGGGCCGGATGGAAGCGATCGTTTCCGACGGCCTGCCGATGGGTGCCTTCGAATTCCAGAAGACCCTGTCGAACGGGTCGAGACCGGACTGCGTGATCCGCATGCCGAACAGCTTGCCACCGCTCGTCATCGACGCGAAATTTCCGCTGGAGGCATGGAATGCGTTTCGCGAAGCGGCTGCTCCCGAAGCACGCCGTGCCGCATCCCAGCAATTCCGTCGCGACATGGAAGTCCATATCCGCGATGTCTCGGAGAAATACCTGATCGCCGGAGAAACGCAGGACACCGCCTTTCTCTTCGTGCCGTCCGAATCGATTTTTGCCGAGATCCACGAGCATTTCGAGGGCGTGATCCAGAAGGCGCAGCGCGCGAGGATCGTCATCGTCTCGCCGTCGCTGCTGATGCTGTCAATCCAGGTCATCCAGGCCGTGCTGAAAGACCAGCGCATGCGCGAACAGGCGCATCTGATCCAGGGCGAGGTGGCCTTGCTGATGGAGGATCTCGGTCGCCTCGACGAGCGGACCCGTAAGCTGCAATCGCATTTCTTCGCAGCCCAGAAGGACGTCGAGCAGATCGTGACGTCGACCGAAAAGCTCGGCCGGCGCGGTGCAAGGATCGAAGCGCTCGAACTGGAAGCACCAGTGGCCGCCCCGATACCCCACGCTGGACCAACCCCCGCAGCTCCGGCATCCGGCGCAGTCGAGAGCCGCACCGGATCGCTGCGCCTGAGGGTAGTTGACGAGGACTGATCCTCTCGGGCAGTGTCAGCCCGCATTTCACAAAACAGGCAGGCACAGCATGATTACCGTCTTCGGCTCCATCAACATGGATCTTATCGCAACGACGGAGCGGTTGCCGGGCCCGGGCGAAACGGTTGTGGGTTCGACCTTTGCGACGGCCTCCGGCGGCAAGGGTGCGAACCAGGCACTGGCCGCCCGCCGCGCAGGCAGCGACGTGCGCATGGTCGGCGCGGTCGGAAACGACGGTTTTGCAGACCCGGCGCTGGCTTTGCTCCAGGCATCCGGAACCGACCTGTCAGCGGTCACGCGGACAAACATTTCGACCGGCACAGCACTGATCCTGGTCGGCGATGACAGCGGCGAGAACATGATCGCCGTCGTGCCCGGTGCCAATGGCACGATCGGCGAGGCGCAGGCGCAGGGCGCGGTGGAGGCCATGTCTCCATCCGACACGTTGATGCTGCAGCTCGAGATCCCGCCGGCAGCCGTCGAGGCGGCACTGCGCGCAGCAAAGGCGAAGGGCATCCGGACGATGATCAACACTGCGCCGCTGACGGCAGATGCGGTTCGACTATCCGGCCTCGCCGATATCGTCGTCGCCAACGAGACCGAATTCGAGTTGCTCGCAGGTTGCACCATCAGAGATGCCAAGGCTCGCGAAGAGGTTTTGCGCCGCCTTCACAGTGAGACCGGCCAGACATTCGTGGTCACGCTTGGCGGCGAAGGTGTCGTTGCCATGTTTGGTGGTGAAATCCTGTCGGCCAAGGGCCTGAAGATCGAGCCCGTCGACACGGTGGGTGCCGGCGATACGTTCTGCGGCTATCTGGCTGCTAGTCTCGATCAGGGGATAGGCTTTGCGGATGCCCTGCGGCGCGCAGCCGTTGCGGGCTCGCTCGCCTGCCTCGAAAGAGGCGCCCAGCCGTCTATCCCTGAGGTATCGGCCGTCGAGGCGCGGCTCTGACACGTTTTGGACAGTTGAAACGACTGGACCCGCCTCCCGGAAGGGAAGGCGGGTCCATCAGACGACTACCGGTCTAGTTCAGGGGGGCGTAGAACTAGAGGGGGCGGTCCGGCAGGTCGTCGATCGTGATTTGTCCGTCGTTGTTCGTGTCCATGCGGGCGAACAGCTTTTCGGTGGCGGCTGCGGCCTCTTCCTTGCTGATCTTGCGATCGCGGTTTTCGTCGATCATGCGGAACATGGCAGGACCCATCATGCCGCCGTCTGGTCCACCCCTTGGACCGCGGTCCCTGCGAGCTTCCCGGCGCTCATGCCGGTCGTGGTGGCGGTCACGGGCCTGTTCGCGGTCGGCACGTGGTCCGTCAGCCTTGGGGGCCTCAGCCTTAGGGCCTTCACCCTCGGGTCCTTCTGCAATCGGGCCGTCTGCATCCGGGCCTTCGTCCTCAGCCTCTTCAGGCGTCGGCGGCGGGTTGTTCTTGCGGAACTCGGCCATCTTGTTGTCACGGAAATCAACCATTTCACCGCGAGTGATGGACCCGTCCTTGTTGAGGTCGATCTCGGCGAAAAGCGCTTCCTGGCGAGCGGTCAGCTCTTCCTTGGAAATCTTGCCGTCCTTGTTCGTATCCGCCTGCTTGAGAAGGCGAACGAACATTACATCCTGCATAATCGCAGCGCGTGGACCGCCATGCGGGCCGCCGTCAGGGCCTCCGCGTCGACCTTCATGGTGGCGTGGTCCGTCAGGGCCTGGTGCAGCGAAGGCGGGGATGGCTGCGCCAGCGATAAGAGCAGCGCTCAGGCTTGCCAAAACTATCTTCTTCGCGATCATCGAGTGGTCCTTTCCGGTTGCTTCGATAGCCTGAAGATAGGATCGGCAACTGGTCAAAACCACTTAAACATCTGTAATGTAGATGAACTTTTGGTAAGGCGCGGCCTACGCGAATTTGAGGCCTGACAGGAATGCGGTGAGATCGTCGGTGACGTAATCGATGTGATCGTCCTCGTCGGAAAACTTTTCCCAGCGCTCAATGACGACAGTATCGAGGTTGCGCGGCACCAGCAGCACCGTGCGCATGCCGAGCGCTTTCGGCGCGACGAGGTTGCGGGGCAAGTCCTCGAACATCACGGCATTCTTCGTATCGACCGTGTGGAGGGCCGCAAACTTATCGTAGGTCTCGCCGGCGGGCTTGGGCAGGTAACCGGCGGCGACGATATCGAAGATGTCGTCGAAATCGTCGAGAATGCCGAGAGCGCGGGCAGCCGCCTGCGCATGCGGCACGCTGCCATTGGTAAAGATGAACTTGCGGCCGGGAAGCGCCCGGATTGCCGCGCCCAGTTCCGGATGCGGCAACAGCGCCGAGTAGTCGATCGCATGCGCCTGTTCGAGAAACCCGTCCGGATCGATACCGTGGTTCAGCATCAGGCCCTGCAGCGTCGTGCCATGCTCGTGATAATACTGCTTCTGCAGCCGCTTGGCCTCGTCATGCTCCAGTTGCAGCAATTCCTGCACATAGGCCGTCATGTTCTTGTCGATCTGCGAAAACAGATTGACGTGATGCGGGTAGAGCGTGTTGTCGAGATCGAAAACCCAGTCACGGATATTTGCGAAATCGGCGGCGTCGGGGGCAGTCTTCGGCGTCTTGTCCATAGCCGTGTTATGCCAGCGTTTGAACGGGAAGAAAATCCGCCCCTACGAACATTTACACGCCGCGCCGACCTTGGCCGGTCGTGACCCTGCGTGATACCGCCTTGGGATGGAACTTTGGATCCCCATCACCATCGCTGCCGCTTTTTGTCAGAATTTGCGGTCAGCGCTTCAGAAGCATCTGCAAGGCTCGCTCGGAACCCGCGGCGCAAGCTTCGTGCGCTTCGGCTACGGATTTCCGCTCGCCGTCATCTACGTGCTCGTTCTGCATTTCGGTGTGGGCTATGCATTGCCCAGCCCGGATCTTGAGTTCGTCTTCTGGGTCGTGCTCGGCGGGCTTGCGCAGATATTCGCGACCATGCTTCTGGTCTATCTGTTTTCGCTAAGGAATTTCGCGGTCGGCACCGCCTATTCGAAGACCGAGCCGGTGCAGGCGGCGATTTTCGGCTTTATCATTCTGGGCGACAAACTGACCACCGGCGGCATAGTGGCGATCATCGTCGGGGTGATCGGGGTGATGCTGATCTCGATGGCCAATCTACCGCTCTCGTGGCGCAATCTCGGCACCGCCATGGTCGGCAGGATCGCGCTGATCGGCATGGCCTCGGGCGGCCTCTTCGCCATCGCCTCGATTTCCTTCCGCTCCGCGTCGCTGTCGCTCAACGGACCCAATTCGATCATGCAGGCCGCCGTCACGCTGACATGCGTCACGATATTCCAGACCGTTTTCATGCTGATCTGGATGCTGTGGAAGGACAAGCGAGAGATTGTCCAGGTCGTGCGCACCTGGCGCTCCTCGGCGCTGGTCGGGCTCGCTGGCGTTGTCGGCTCCGCCTGCTGGTTCACGGCGATGACGCTGCAGCAGGTGGCCTATGTGAAGGCGCTCGGCCAGATCGAGCTGATCTTCACCTTCGCCTCGTCCTATTTCCTGTTCCACGAACGGCTGAACCGCATGGAACTGTCGGGCTGCCTGCTGATCGTCTGCGGCATTCTCGGCCTTCTGATGTCCTGAGGGCCGAGCTCTTGCTGCTGATCAGGGAACGATCAGCGTGCCCGCACCGTGTTCGGTGAAGATCTCGAGCAGCACCGAATGCGCGGTCTTGCCGTTCAGGATGACGACGCCCTGAACGCCTGCGCGGATCGCCTCGATGCAGGTTTCGACCTTGGGGATCATGCCGCCGGAAATCGTGCCATCCTTGATCAGCGCCTGTGCCTGCGCGACGGTCAGTTCCTTGATCAGGTTCTTGTCGCGGTCGAGCACGCCTGGAACGTCGGTGAGGAACAAGAGGCGGGTGGCATGCAGCGCGCCGGCAATGGCGCCCGCAAACGTGTCGGCATTGATGTTGTAGGTCGCGCCGTCGCGGCCGGGTGCGACCGGGGCGATCACCGGGATCATCTCGGATTTGGCAAGCAGGTCGAGCAGCGTCCGGTCAACTTCGACAACCTCGCCGACGAAGCCGAGGTCGAGCACGCGCTCGATGTGGCTATCAGGGTCGATGATGGTCTTCTTGGCCTTTTCGGCAAACACCATGTTGCCGTCCTTACCGCAGAGCCCGATCGCCCATTCGCCGGTCTGGTTGATCAGCGCGACGATTTCCTTGTTGATCGATCCGGCCAGGACCATCTCGACGATCTCGACCGTCTTTGCGTCGGTGACGCGAAGCCCGCCCTCGAATTTCGATTCGATGCCCATCTTGGTCAGCATCGCGCCGATCTGCGGGCCGCCGCCATGAACGACGATCGGGTTGACGCCGGACTGCTTGAGAAGGGCGATATCGGCCGCGAAAGCCTTGCCCAGAGCCATATCGCCCATCGCATGGCCGCCGTATTTCACGACGATCGTCTTGTTCTCGTAGCGCTGCATATAGGGCAGCGCCTGTGCCAGAAGTTGTGCCTGAAGTTCGCTTTCCGAAGCCGTCATGGAAATACCTCTGGGGAAATGTGTGGGGCCTTTTAACGCATGTTTTTGACAGATCAAATAATTCATGAGCAAAATTACGGTCAGGCGTGTATGTGGCGGCGATGCGTTGCGTCTTGTGCCGCACGGGGAGGCTTTGGTTTTGGTGAGTGATCGCGAGATTGCCGAATTGATCGGCCGCGTAGGTTTGCGCGACCGGACGGCATTCACAAAGCTTTATTCCGGCGTTTCGCCGAAACTATTCGCAGTCTGCCTGCGTATCCTGAAGGATAGGGCCGAATCAGAAGATGCCCTGCAGGAGATTTTCGTGCGGATATGGCAGAGAGCCGATCGGTTTGCCCCTTCGGGAACAAGCGCAGCCGGTTGGCTCGTCGCAATCGCCCGAAACCATTCGATCGACCGCCTTCGCGCCCGCCGGCCCGTGACGGACGCTCTGGAAGACAGGACGGATATCGCCGACCTCGGTCCTGATCCGGAGGAGGCGTCGGTGATGCGCGGTGAAGGAAGGCGCATTGACAGCTGCATGCAGGAGCTCGATCCTGACCGCGCAGGTGCCGTCAAAAGCGCCTATGTGGAGGGACTGACCTATCAGGAACTGGCGGAACGCCATGGCGTGCCGCTGAATACGATGCGAACCTGGCTGAGGCGCAGCCTTCTCAAGCTGAGGGAGTGCCTGGACCGATGACGACACCAGACCAAAGCGAAAACGATCGCTCCCGCGACCAGCTTCTGGCTGGCGAATATGTGCTCGGCGTCCTGCCGCTTGACCAGCGCCGCCGCGTCGAGGATCGCATCGTCCGCGATGCGGCCTTTGCCGCCATGGTGATGCGCTGGCAGGAAAACCTCTCTTCCGACCTCGATGCGGAATACGGCGATGAACGCCCGCCGAAAGGCATCTACGCAAAGATCGAAAAGCGCATCTTCTCCCAGAACGGTTTCGGAAGCGAGATGGCGCGCGGCGGATGGTGGAACTCGCTGCTTCTGTGGCGCGGCCTGTCGTTCGCGTCCGTTGCCCTTTTGGTGACCTATGTGTCGCTGTCATCAGGCTGGATCGGCGGACCTGTGGGCGGCTCTGCACCGGGCAAGCAACTGGTCGCGGAACTGAGCGGCGAAGGCAATGCATTCGGCCTGCGGGCCCGTTATGACGGTGCCAGCGGTCGCTTGCAGCTGACGCCCGTTGCCGCAACGACGGCGGAACGCCGCTCGCTCGAACTGTGGCTTGTCCCCGGCAGCGGTGAAGAGGCAATCTCGCTCGGTATCCTGCCGGAAAGCGGCAGCGACACGATCGAAGTGCCGGCCGGGCATCGCAAGCGTGTCGAGAACGGCGCGTCCTTCGCCGTCAGCCTTGAACCATTGGGCGGCTCGCCGACCGGTCACCGGACCGGGCCGGTTCTCGCCGTCGGAAAGATCCGGGATCTCTAATTAAGGGATGCTAAATCAAAGGCATAGCGGATTTCTGTCTTCGCGTCGCCAGCCTTTGAAACTCTTCCCGCTTTCCTCTCGTCTCTAGCCATGTCCCCACAGAGGGAAAGCCGGACCTGGGAGGCGCCTTCAGCGCCGGGGTCGTTCAGGCTGTAGAGAGGAAGAGAACAATGTTTAAATCCGCAATCCGCCTTGCCGCATGCGCCGCAATCCTGTCCGCCTCCGTTGCCGGCGCCTACGCCGCAAACCCGAAGGTCGGTGGCGCTGCCATGTATGAAGACAAGAACATCGTCGAGAATGCCATGAACTCCAAGGATCACACGACGCTGGTCGCCGCCGTGAAGGCTGCGGGCCTCGTCGAGACCCTGCAGGGCAAAGGTCCGTTCACCGTGTTCGCGCCCACCAACGAAGCCTTCGCTGCGCTGCCGAAGGGCACTGTCGAAACCCTGCTGAAGCCGGAAAACAAGGCGCAGCTGACCAAGATCCTTACCTGCCACGTGGTGGCCGCGAACGCCATGTCGACGGCGATCGAAAAGATGATCAAGGACGACAAGGGGACGCATGACGTCAAGACCGTCGGCGGCTGCGTTCTGAAGGCCAAGGAAAGCATGGGCAAGATCACGCTCACCGACGAAACCGGTGGTGTGGCCACTGTGACGATCGCCGACGTCAAGCAGTCGAACGGCGTCATTCACGTCATCGACAAGGTTCTGCTGCCGAAGATGTAACGGCTGGCCTAAACAGGTCAAAGCCTCGGATAGAGATCCGGTCGCCTGTCACAGGCGGCCGGATTTTTGCGTTTCGGGAGATTTACCGGCCGATGGTCTTCATGATCTCAGCGCGCAGCTCGTCCAGGCCGCGGCCTTTTTCAGACGATGTCGACAGCACTTCCGGATAGGCAGCGGGCCGCTTGCGGATCTTTTCTAGCGTCTCGGCAATCAGCCTCGGAACCGCAGGATCCTTGATCTTGTCCGTCTTGGTCAAGACGATCTGATAGGACACGGCGGCCTTGTCGAGCAGGTCGAGCACGTCCTCGTCGTTCTTCTTGATGCCGTGGCGGCTGTCGATCAGCACATAGACGCGCTGCAGCGTGGCGCGGCCCCGCAGGTAATCGAACACAAGCTTCGTCCAGGCATCGACGTTTTCTTTCGGCGCCTGCGCATAGCCGTAGCCGGGCATGTCAACCAGCGCCATCGGCGGCAGGTCGCCTGCCTGGCCGGAATAGCCGTCGGGCACGAAATAGTTCAGTTCCTGTGTGCGGCCCGGCGTGTTGGATGTGCGCGCCAGCCCCTTGTAGCCCACGAGCGCATTGATCAGCGAGGACTTGCCGACATTCGAGCGTCCGGCAAACGCGATCTCAAGCGGTCCTTCCGGCGGCAGAAACTCCATCGAGGGCACGCCGCGGATAAAGATCCACGCGCGGCCGAACAGCGTCTTTTCCTCGGAATTATGGTCTGCGGCCATGGTCTCGTCGTCCTGTCTTCAATTCAAGGACATCGCTTCCGGGTTTTAGCCCCATATGTCAAGCGTCCGACCGGTTCTGTCTCTTCTGGCGACGAAACTCGAATGTCAGATGGGTGATGAGCGCCGCAAGGATCAGCACCCCGCCCGCGATTGTGCGCGGTGCCGGGATCTCGCCATGGATCACGGCGACCCAGACGGGCCCGAGAACGGTTTCACCAGTGCCGAGCAGGGCAGCCAGCGCTGAGGGGATAAGCCGCGCACCGGTGACGAACAGTGCCATGCCGAGCCCGAGATTGAGCGCACCGAAGATGAAGAGAATACCGAGTTCGCCCGGGGTGACCGCGAGGTTCGAAGACATCGTCAGCGCGATCATGCCGGCTGCAAAGCATCCGAAGCAGGTGGCGGGTGTCATCCGCACATGCGGGTAACGGCGGGTGATGACGGTCGCCAGCGCAAACACCAGCGGAATGATCAGCGCCAGACCGTCTCCGAGCGGCGAGACCTTTCCGGTAAACGAGGACGATACCATGATGCCGACACCGACGATCACGGTGCCGATCGCAAGCCAGGTAACGCCCGATATGCGCTCGCCGTAAAACAGCCAGACCATCAGCGCCGCAAACAGCGGCACACCGGCACCGAGCAGCACCACATTGGCGACGGTCGTATACTGGATCGATATGATGAAGCAGGTGGACGCCACCATGAAGCAGAGGCCGACCGAAAGGCCCGGCCAGCCCATGCTGCGAAACAGTGCCACCGTGCCGCGCGGTCCGTCGCGCAGCAGCATGAAGGCGAGCAGAAACAGGGTGCCGAACAGGCTGCGCCAGAACACGATCGTCCAGCTGTCGGGAATATCGAGAAAGCGGGCGATCGCACCGCCGAAACTCCAGGCAAAAGCAGAGCCGAAGACGAGCAGGGCGCCGATACGGTATTCCGAGCCGGGAAGGCTCGCGGGGATCGTGCCGGCCAAGGGTGGACCCGGTGGGGTGGGCGGCGGGAAGGGCGCGGGCATGGGACTGCTCCGGTTGCTGGAGCAATTCCAGCGTCAGCATGTTCTACTCTGCTTGCGGAACTTGCCTCGGGCAACCTAGCGCCGGCCCAAAGGCGGGACTGATCCACCCACGCCAGCCAATGTCGCTTTCCGCTCGCTAGGCTCTCAATCGGCCAAAGAAAAACCCCGGCGAACCGGGGTTTCTGAAGAATAGCTATTTGGACGCCGCGGGCTTTCGTTTGAACAGCCCCTTCATGTTGTCGAACAGCTCGATCTTGGCGCCGTGGCGCTTCATGATCAGGGCCTGCTGCGACACCGAAAGCGTGTTGTTCCATGCCCAGTAGATCACGAGACCGGCCGGGAAGGACGCCAGCATGTAGGTGAAGACCAACGGCATCCAGGTAAAGATCATCGCCTGTGTCGGATCCGGCGGCGTCGGGTTCATGCGCATCTGGATGAACATCGTGATGCCCATGATGATAGGCCAGACGCCGATCATCAAGAAATGCGGGACGTCGTAAGGCAGAAGACCGAACAGATTGAACAGCGATGTCGGGTCCGGCGCGGAAAGGTCCTGGATCCAGCCGAAGAACGGCGCATGCCGCATTTCGATGGTGGTATAGATCACCTTGTAGAGCGCAAAGAAGACAGGGATCTGCAGCACCACCGGCCAGCAACCGGCGATCGGGTTGATCTTTTCTTCCTTGTAGAGCGCCATCATCGCCTGCTGAAGGGCCATGCGGTCATCACCGTGCTTGGCCTTCAGCTCTTCCATCCGCGGCTGCATGCGCTTCATGTTGGCCATGGAGGCATACTGCTTGCTCGCCAGCGGGAAGAAGAGCAGCTTGACGACGACGGTTGTCAAAAGGATTGCCACGCCGAAATTGCCCACGTGACGGAAGAAGAAGTCCATCAGTTTGAACATTGGCTTGGTGATGAAGTAGAACCAGCCCCAGTCGATCACCAGATCGAAATGCGGGATCTTGAGCTGCTCGACATACTGGTCGATCAGCGGAACTTCCTTGGCGCCGGCAAACACGAGGCTCTTCAGCTCTGTCGACTGGCCGGGAGCGATCGAAAGCGCGTCGCCCTTGTAATCCGCCTGGTAACGCGGCTGGCCGTCGGTGAAATGCGTGAAGCGGGATTCGAACGGCATCGCCTGTGGCGGCACGATCGTCGAGGCCCAGTATTTGTCGGTAATGCCGAGCCAGCCGCCGGTCGCCTTCGTGTTGGCGACAGCCTCTTCCTCGATATTGTGATAGGTATGTTCGCTGAGGCTGCCGTCGGCACCGAGAACGCCGATGAAGCCTTCGTGGATGACCCAGACGGACGGCGTTGCCGGCTTGTTGTAACGGGTCACGCGGCCATAGGAGGAGATCGAAACCGGCTCTTGGGTCGGGTTGTCGATCTTGTCGTTGACCGTGATCATGTAGTGTTCGTCGATCGCGATGGTGCGGTTGAATACGATGCCCTTGTCGTTCGTGAACGACAGCGTCACCGGAGTTTCGCGCGTCAGCCGGTCGCCGCCAGCAAGCGTCCACCGCGTGCCGGAACCGGGTACGGTGCCGCTGGTGTCACTGCCGATGTAACCAAGCTCGGTGAAATAGCCGTCTCTGGTATCGGCCGGGGAGAATAGCGTGATGATCGGGCTCTTGTCGTCGACCGTCTCATGATATTCGCGAAGCTTCAGATCGTCGAAGCGAGCGCCGACCAGGTTGATGGAGCCCGAGACGGCCGCGGTCTCGATCGCAACGCGCGGAGACTTTGCAAGCGCCTCTTCGCGGGTAGCCGTCGCCTGCGCCTGGTTTGCGCCAGGAAGGTTGCCGGTCGAGGTTGCAGCGCCCGGGCTTTCCGGCGTGAAGTTCTGTCCGGCCTGCTCGGTGGTCTGCTGCTGCTGCGCAAGCCGTGCTTCGTCGGCGCGCTGCTGAGCTTCCATCCTCGGGTTCATATAGAGGAACTGCCAGGCAAGGACGATCATCACAGAAAGTGCGATCGCGATGAAGTAATTGCGGTTTTTTTCCATCATGCTTTCCTGGAAAGGGTCTCCTCGGACCGCTTCGATTTCGGCAGGCTTTCGATGCGCTCGATGAGCTGTGCCGTCATGTCTGCAAACGGGGTCTTGAGGACCTCCCTCCGCGCGACAATGACATAGTCGTGTCCGTTCTTCATTGCAAATGCGGCTGAGTGCCGAACCGCCTCTTTCAGGCGGCGGCGCATGCGGTTTCGTTCAACCGCGTTGCCGTGCTTCTTGGTAACAGTAAATCCGACCCGCGGCGCTTCGTCCGGCTGATGTCGATCAAGGACTTCCAGAAGGAAAGTCCGGCCGCGTCGGGTTTCACCCTTTCGCACGGCAAGGAACTGCGGCCGGCTTTTCAGCCGCCCGGCAGTCTTCTTGTTCGTAGGTTCGGTCGTCATCGCCCGCTATCCGGGCATCCCGGCGTTAAGCCGAGAGACGAGCGCGGCCACGTGAGCGGCGAGCGGCAAGAACCTTCTGGCCACCCTTGGTTGCCATACGGGCGCGGAAGCCGTGACGACGCTTGCGGACAAGCTTGGACGGCTGGTAGGTACGCTTCATTTTTTTAATACCGCGGTGTGCGGCCCTTCTTGAAGTTTGCTTCGTTAAAAGCAAGAGCGTTTAGTAAACGTTCGGGCGCCGGCCGCAATGCGACTTTGAGCCTTGTGAACGTGCGCGGCTTATAAGGGGAAGAGGCGCGAAAAGTCAATCGCAGCACCGCGATTGCGCTCGGTTCCGGGCAAGTGTCTGACGAAGCTGGCTGGATTCTGGATGTCGCGTTAACGCTTGTGTCCCAACGCGCTTTCCATGTCCTGTAAGCCTGACGGATGAAAACCGTGCTTTTCCGGAGTACACCCCATGTATTTTCGTGGATTTGGGAGACTTCAGTCAGTTGCGAGGCAGCGCTAGACTAGGCAGGCGCTCACTAATTGAGCTTTTGATCATCAACAAATGTTAATCTCTCAGTGCTATTTCTCGCACCATCAAGATGTAGGGGTTTAGGGCCCTCCGCATTTTTTAATTTGTCGCTTCGGGGGAATGCATTGTGAATATAAGAGCCAAGATCAACATGCTCGTTGGTGTGATGAGCGTTGTAACCTGTGTCATCGGTGGCATATCGCTCTTCGCAGTCCAGAAATACAATCAGCAGACCAGAGACTATGCTGCTGTTGCGCAGCGCGTGTACCAGGGTGAGCATCTTAACCGCATGGTGACGGCCGTTGTTATGGATGCGCGGGGCGTCTATGCAGCCAAGGACGCAGCAAGCGCCAAGCCGTTCGGCGATGGTATCATGAAATCGCTTGCCGAAATCGAGAAGCTCCTCGCCGCTTGGGGGCCGACCGTCCCGGCGGAGGAGAAGGAAATCTTCGACAAGCTCGTCGCGCGCTTCCAGGAATTTAAGGCCTTCCGCTCCGAGACTGCGCGTCTGGGCCAAGCCGAAGGGCCACAGGCCGCCAACGTTCAGGGCAATAACGACGCCAATCGCGCCAACCGCAAGGCTTACCAGGAGCAGATCGACGCAATCGTCAAGATCGACCAGGCGGCGATGGACAAGCTCAGCGCCGAAATCGACGGCTTTGGCGACATGATCTTCTACAGCGTGCTCGGCGCTACCCTGCTGGGTGTGATGGGTGGTCTGGCATTCGGAATTTCGCTCGGTCGCAAGCAGATAAGCCAGCCAATTCTCGAGCTCACGTCTTCGATGAAGCGCCTGGCCACCGGCGACTACGCTGCAGCTGTGCCCTTTGCCGGCCGTGCCGACGAGATCGGAGACATGGCCGAGGCTGTCGGCGTGTTCAAGAAGAACGGCCTCGAGGTGGCGCGGATGAGCGGTGCCGAAGCAGAGATGCGATCGAAGAACGATGATCTTCAGGCGCGCATGGCCAACGTCGTCGGCGCAGCGGTCGAAGGTGATTTTTCGCGGCGCATAGACAAGCAGTGGGGCGATGAAAACCTCGACCGGTTCGCACGCAATGTCGATCAGCTTGTCTCAAGTGTCGATGCAGGCGTGGCGGAAACGCGCCGTGTCATCGGCAGCTTGGCGGAAGGCAAGTTCGACGACAGCATGGCCGGCCATTTCAAGGGCGCCTTTGCCGAACTGCAGCAGAACGTCAATGCGACGATGGACACGCTGCGTGGCACCATGCGCAACATCCGTGCCGGAACCGGCGCGATGAACGACGGAGCATCCGAACTCAGCTCCGCCGTCAACGATCTCTCCAAGCGCACCGAGCAGCAGGCAGCAGCTCTGGAAGAAACCTCGGCGGCACTCGACGAGATCACAGCTGTCGTGAAGACCTCGACAGAGCGCGCCACCGAGGCGACCGTGATGGTGAGCGAAGCCAAGACCAGTGCCGTGCAGTCCGGTGAGGTGGTGCGCAGCGCCGTCGACGCCATGGGCCGTATCGAGCAGGCATCGCGCGAGATTGCCCAGATTACCAACGTCATCGACGAGATCGCCTTCCAGACCAACCTCCTGGCGCTCAACGCCGGTGTCGAGGCAGCTCGTGCGGGCGAAGCCGGCAAGGGATTTGCCGTCGTCGCACAGGAAGTGCGCGAACTGGCGCAGCGGTCTGCCAGTGCGGCCAAGGATATCAAGGCGCTGATCGGCAAGTCCGGTGACGAAGTAGCGGCCGGCGTGCGTCTCGTCCAGAACACCGGCCATGCCCTGTCCGACATTGAATCCCGCGTCATCAGCATCAACGATCACATCAACTCGATCGCCGTTGCATCGCGCGAGCAGGCGACCGGCTTGGCGGAGATCAACAGCGCCATCAACCAGATGGATCAGGTGACGCAGCAAAATGCCGCGATGGTGGAAGAAACATCCGCCGCGACCTCAAGGCTTTCCGGTGAAGCGGACAATCTTTTCGCACTCGTATCCAAGTTCCGGATCGACGGAGAAGCGTCGGGTCATCGTGGGCTCGTCGCAGTCGCTTCCGGTTCTGCCACTGCAAGAACACCGGCGCCCCGCGTGTCCCCAGTCAAGACCATGACCAAATCGATCGCCCGCGCCTTTGGCGGCGGATCCGCCGCTGCGGCAGCGGCGCCGTCGGCAAGCGCGGACTGGGAAGAGTTCTGAGCCGAACCAACCGTGCAAGCGAACAGGGGCCCAGGTGGTATCGTCCATCCGGGCCCTTTGTTTTTGTCGGTTCTGTCGTGCTTCAATCTAGCTCAGGAAACGCTCCAAGGCCGACTTCCGGTTGGGGGGTGGAAAAAATGCGCCAGAAAGCTAGAATATGCAGATGATTGCAGCCACCACCGAACGGCTGGACAGGCGAGATAACGATGACGAGCCACATGGATGATGCGGCCGAAACTCCAAAGCAGGAGCAATCGGCGCAGACCGGAACAGCCTCCAGGGCGTCTGCCGAGCAGATGCCGCAGCTTTTCCGTGGGCTCTCCGGTCGTCTTCTCTGGCTGACGATCGTTTTCGTGATGCTGGCCGAAATCCTGATCTTCATGCCGTCTGTTGCCGGCATGCGGATGAACTGGCTGCGTGACCGGCTGGATACTGCCGCTGCGGCCGGGATTGTCATCGACGGACTTCAGCCGGCGGAACTGCCCCGCGCCGTGCAGGACGACACGCTTCTTGCCACAGGAACCAAGGTGATTGCGCTGCGCAAGGACGGGACCTCGCGCCTGCTGGCAGCAGTCGATGTGCCGCCGCAGATCGACGAGCAGTATGATCTGACCGATACGCCGCTTCTGGTGACGATGCGCGACGCGCTGGACACGCTGTTTTTGGGCGGCGGACGCGTCATGCGCATCTACGGCCCGATCGGCGAAAGTGACATGATCATCGAACTGGTAATGACCGACGATGCTCTGCGCAAGGATATGCTCAAATACGCGAAGATGATGTTTCTCCTGTCACTCCTGATTTCGATCATCACGGCAGTTCTTATCTTCCTCGCCATCAACCGCATGATGATCCTGCCGATCCGCCGCCTGACGAAAAGCATGCAGAAATTTTCCGAGCAGCCGGAAGATCCTGCGCGTGTGTTTACTGCCGACCGGTCTCGTGGCGAGCTCGCCGTCGCCGGCCGGCATTTGTCGGCCATGCAGACGGAGCTGCAGCGGACGCTGAAACAACAGCGCAACCTGGCCGATCTCGGTCTCGCCGTCTCCAAGATCAACCACGACATGCGCAACATCCTTGCGTCAGCGCAGCTGATGTCGGACCGCCTGACCGATGTCGAAGATCCGATGGTGCGCAGCTTCGCACCAAAACTGTTGCGCACGATCGACCGCGCCGTCGGCTACACGACCGAAGTGCTGGCTTACGGGCAGGCCTCTGAAGCCGCGCCGAAGCGGCGCAGGATTCTGCTCGCCGAACTTTTCCAGGAAGTGCGCGACATCCTTGCCATTGATCCTGATGCCGGCATCGAATTTCACGATCAGATCGCCGTCGATCTCGAGGTCGATTGCGACAGCGAACAGATTTTCCGGGTGATCCACAACCTCTGCCGCAACGCGCTGCAGGCGCTGGTGACGTTCGAGCCGGACGACAAGTCGATTGCGCGCCGCATCACGGTCTCAGCCCACAGGGTCGGCAGCGTCGTCAGCATCATGATCGACGACACCGGCCCCGGCATGCCCCGCAAGGCCCGCGAGAACCTGTTCTCGGCCTTCCGCGGTTCGGCCCGGTCCGGCGGCACCGGTCTTGGCTTGGTGATCGCACGCGAGCTTGTCCTTGCCCATGGCGGCACGATTGCGCTGGTGGAAAAGCCGACCGAGGGTACTCAGTTCCGCATCGAAATTCCCGACCGTCCCGTATCGCTGGACGACTACCGCGCCCGCGCCTGATCGCAAAATCACGCAAATTCAGGGGCTTGCGAACTATTTGACATGAAAATGACAGCCGCTGACCGAAAATCGCTTGCAATCCTTTGCCGCAGCATTTAGAGGATCGCCACGCAAGCAAAACACACTGCTTGCAGACGCACCCGTAGCTCAGCTGGATAGAGCACCAGACTACGAATCTGGGGGTCAGGAGTTCGAATCTCTTCGGGTGCGCCATTCTCTTCTTCCCAAAAATGTTCTCTCAACTCTCGGTCCGCCGGCAATCATTTTTGTTGATTTGTCGATAGGGGATATGCGACCTGCTGTTCCGTCAATTCGGAGCGAGAACCATGCAGAACGCAAACATGCTGTCATCGAGAGATGGTGGCTCCGGCGCTAGTGGGGGCATCTCCGGCTTTCTTTCCGGCGGTGTGAAGCCGGTCGCGGTGTTGTTCGGCATCTACTTCATACTCAGCATCGCCATTCGCGTGTCGCTTCCCAATTCGTTGACGCTCGACGAGGCTGAGCAGTCGCTCAACTCGCAGTTCTGGCTGCTCGGCTACGGACCGCAGCCGCCTTTCTACAACTGGGTACAGAACCTGTTCGTTGGCGCGCTCGACATCTCGCTGCTGTCGCTGGCGCTGCCCCGGTTCGGAATGCTGTTCCTGGTCTATCTGTTCATGGGCCTTGCCGCGCGGGAACTGCAGGTCAGCCGCAGCTTTGCCGGCCTTGCCATGCTCAGCCTGAC
The DNA here is from genome assembly GCF_050500185.1 of Neorhizobium sp. DAR64862/K0K3. Classification (NCBI taxonomy): domain Bacteria; kingdom Pseudomonadati; phylum Pseudomonadota; class Alphaproteobacteria; order Hyphomicrobiales; family Rhizobiaceae; genus Neorhizobium; species Neorhizobium sp. DAR64862/K0K3. The sequence goes on along the minus strand of NZ_CP191449.1, from coordinate 2,696,947 downwards.
GCTGCTGCCGCAGGTCTCCTTCATGCCGCAGCAGGACCTCACGCACACGATCGCGCTTCTGATGGCGACCTCCCTGTTTTTCTACGGTCTTTGCCGCACGCTGGTGCGTCCTGACTGGCAGGGATATGCGATCATCGGCGTTGCGATCGGGATCGGTACGATCTCGAAGTACAATTTCGTCATCCTTCCGGCCGCGACGATCGTGGCGGTTGCGCTCGATCGGGACTGGCGCCCGCGTCTTCTTGATCCGCGCATGCTGCTCGCCGCCGTCATCTGCATTGCCATCGTCCTGCCGCACGCGGTCTGGCTTCTCGGCAATCTCGATCTCGCAACGCGTGGCACGCTCGGCAAAATGGTCGAGTCGGATGCGCCGCAGGGTATTTTCCGCGTCACCAAGGCGCTCGGATCGCTCCTCGTCGCCTGCCTCGCCTTCGGCGCACTGGCTGTCGTCGTGCTGGCACTTGCATTCAAGTCGTCGGTCAAACGGGCGGTCAGGGCAGGGGATCGCTGGACCACGCTGTTTGGCCGCATCATGCTGTTCTCGCTGGTCGGCGTGGTTGCGGTCGTCCTCGTGGCTGGAACGACACGGATCACCGAGCGCTGGCTCGACCCTTATCTGCTGGCATTGCCGCTATATCTGCTGCTGAAATTCGATCGCGCCGGGGCCGACCTTGGTTTGGGTTTCAAACGGCTGGTCCCCGTGTTTCTGGTGATCATGGTGGTCGTGCTGGTACCGGGGCCGGCAAAGGTTCTGACGGCAGGCCTGCTTGGACCTCCGGGCCGTATCAATATGCCGTTTGCTGACCTGGCAAAGCAGATCCGCACAGAGGATCGCCCGGCAACCATCCTGGCACTCGGGATGCATCTTTCCGGCAATATCCGCATGCAGTTTCCCGATGTACCGGTGTTCGACATCGACAGTGCATCGGGCAAGCGCGCGATGCGGGATCTCGCGCCGCCGGTCCTCGTGATCGAGGCGGATGGAGACGGTGCCGTTGTCGAGCCGAAACTCGATGCGGCAATGCTGGAAAGCGCGACCGGTCTTTCCGCCACCGATTTCCGGACAAGGCTCGTTCCGTATCATCGCGCGCCGGACCGAAACATGGGCTTCCGGTACCTCTGGCTTCGCTGAGGCCGGTTTCAAAGAGATCAGGCCGGTGAGATCCGGCAAAAGGTTCAAGCGCGTCAGGGGCGAAACATGAGATGGAAACGCACGATCCAGTTACTGGATGTCCATGCCGAAGGTGAGATCGGACGGGTCGCAATCGGTGGTGTCCCCAAAATCCCGGGCGATACGGTCGCAGCCCAGCTTGCCTGGTTGAATTCCGATCCCAAGGGTCACGAACTGCGCCGCTTCCTCTGCCTGGAACCGCGTGGCGCCCCGATCGGTTCCGTCAACCTGCTGCTGCCGGCGAAGCATCCGGATGCGGATGCAGCCTTTGTGATTCTCCAGCCGGATCAGGCGCATGCCAGTTCCGGGTCCAACTCCATCTGCGCCACCACCGCGCTTCTGGAAGCTGGTATCGTTGAGATGAAGGAGCCCGAGACGATCGTGACGCTGGAAACGGCTGCGGGCCTCGTCAGGGCCGTTGCTACCTGCCGCGACGGACGATGCGAGAAGGTGAAGCTCACCATGGTGCCGTCCTTCGTCCATCAGCTTGATGTGACGATCAGCACACCGCAATGGGGAGATGTCACGCTCGACCTGTCATACGGCGGCATCTTCTATGCATTGGTTGATGTCGACCAGATCGGCCTGAAGATCGAGAAGGGCAATGCCGCGGAACTGGTCAAGGCCGGCATGATCCTGAAGGATCTGGTCAACCGGCAGGTCGAGGTCGTACACCCTGAAATTCCCGAAATTTACGGCGTTGCTTATGTGATGTTTCGCGATACGGAAGCGGATGGCACGGTCAGAACCTGCACGACGATGTGGCCGGGCCGGGCAGACAGGTCGCCCTGCGGCACCGGCAACTCGGCCAATCTCGCAACGCTTCACGCGCGCGGCAGGGCAAAGGTCGGAGACAGCTTCATCTCGCGCTCCATCATCGGCACTCAGTTCGAAGTGGGATTGGCTGCCGAAACGACGGTTGCCGGTAAAACTGCGATCATCCCGACGATAGCGGGACGCGGGTTCACATTTGGTCTGCACCAGATCGCGCTTGATCCGTTCGACCCACTGGCCGATGGTTTCGCGATGACGGATGTCTGGGGTCCGTCAGCCGGAGAGATCTAAGCGTAGGCCGTTGGCGAGCCTTGCGTCGTCTCGACGGTCTTAGATATCTCTGCCGTTCTTGGCAGGAGTCTCAATGTCGCCCTGCTTCAGAACCAGCGTGTTCATACCCTCGTTCATGTCCTGCTTCGGCTGAGCTGGGATCATGCCGAGTTCCTGGAATTCCATGACCTTCTGTGCGCCGAACAGGTCGCCCTTCTCGGCAGCCTTGCGATAGAGGTCGACCGCCTTCTGCGCATCGGCCGTAATGCCCTCGCCGCTTTCGTACATCAGGCCGAGGTTGATCATCGCATCGGTATTGCCGCGCTGTGCAGCCAGATCGTACCAGGCGATCGCCGTCTGATCGTCGGCCGGCAACATCGTGCCTTCGTCATAAATCGCGCCGATGTTGAACGCAGCGGTATCGTCGCCTTCAGCAGCTGCCTTTTCAAACCAGGTGAGCGCCTTGGTGACGTCGACCTGAGTTCCCAGGCCATCGCGATAGGCGACGCCAAGATTGTAGGCTGCGAGCCGGTTACCGCCGTTTGCAGCTTCTGTATAGAGACGGAATTCCTGCTGCTCGTCACCCAGGCGGCCCATCAGCATGCCGAAGTTAACCTTGGCTGCAGGGTAGTTTGCTTCGGCAGCTACATTATAAGCCGTCATCGCCTGATCGGCCTGTTCGGAATTGTTGAGTGCGCGGCCCAGCTGATAGGCGAAACGCGGGTTGCCGGTCGCCTCGTAAGCGGTGCGGCACGCATCAACGGCCTTAACGTCGATGTTTGCGATATCGACCGGAGCAAATGAACCATTGCGCTGCTCGTCGAACGGGCTGCCGGCAAGCTGGTCGCACTCGGTCTGAAGAGCTACAGTCACGAGGAGGTTGGAACGCTCTTGGGCACTCAGGGAAACCGTCAATGCACAGAAAGCTGCGGCAGCGCCTGCTGCAATTGCCAATCCCCTGTTGACTTTCGAATTAAGGGATTTCATCTTCTCGCTCCGGCTGGTAGAACTGTTCGATTGGTGGACGAACGCCGGAAATGCAGACTGGTTCCTGCCGATCTTAAGCTTTCATTGATAAATGGTATCCAGCCTGTGCACATTTGCGTGTAATCGGGGCGTGTAGTGATGGGGTTCCACACTATCGTCCGCGTCAGTTTGTTGTCGCGGTGATTGTTTTGAGCGGAATGTTGATGCTAAGGGGGATGAACTCTTCCAGCGCCAACAACCGCCCAGAGGCCCCATGAATACCATCAGTATCCGCCGCCCCGACGACTGGCATCTGCATTTGCGCGACGGCGCGGTTCTCGAAGGGGTGATCGGCGATACCAGCCGGCATTTCGCGCGCGCGATCATCATGCCCAATCTGGTCCCGCCGGTGGTCACGACCGCAGACGCAAGAGCGTACCGCGAACGGATCATGGCGGCATTGCCCAAGGGCGACCGGTTCGAACCGCTGATGACGCTGTACCTGACGGAACAGACCGATCCCAATGATCTCGAAGACGGCAAGAACAGCGGCCTGATCACCGCAGTCAAACTCTACCCCGCCGGTGCCACCACCAACTCGCATGGTGGCGTGCGCGATTTCGACAAGGCGATGCCGGCGCTCGAGCGCATGGCAAAGATCGGCCTGCCGCTTTGCGTACACGGCGAAGTCACGACGCCGGACGTCGATATCTTCGACCGCGAAGCCGTCTTCATCGAGACCGTTCTCGATCCGCTGCGCAAGCGCCTGCCGGAACTGAAGGTGACGATGGAGCATGTGACCACGGCCGACGGCATCGACTATATCAAGTCGGCCGAATCCAATCTGGCCGGAACGATCACCACCCATCACCTGATCATCAACCGCAACGCGCTTCTGGTGGGCGGTATCCGCCCGCATTATTACTGCCTGCCGGTCGCCAAGCGCGAAAACCATCGGCTGGCGCTGAGAGCCGCTGCGACTTCCGGCGATGCCCGCTTCTTCCTCGGCACCGATTCGGCGCCGCATGTGGATCCGCTGAAGGAATGCGGTTGCGGTTGCGCCGGCATCTATACCTCGCTCAACACCATGAGCTGCCTTGCCCATGTGTTCGAACAGGATAACGCGCTCGACAAGCTCGAAGCCTTCACCTCGCTGAACGGCCCTGCTTGGTATGGTCTGGCGCCCAACGAAGAACGCATCTCGATGGTTCGCCAGGCTGATCCGGTTGCTTTCCCGGACAAGCGGGACACGGGGGCTGGCCTCATCACCGTGTTTGATCCGATGTTTCCGCTGCACTGGGAAGTCGTTGAAACCTAAGCGGCATTTGGCAGGAAATTTAAGCTTGACGGTTGCTTGGTAATAATTTGGAGACAAACGGGAGATAGTTTTCCGCCCGTTACCTGACTTCGATCACCGAAGAGTTTGCCGGCATGACGCTAGACTATAAATCTCTTCTGCTTGCGCTCGGCGTTTCTGCCGCGTGCCTGATGGTGACCTTGTTCGGCACCTGGTTTTCAAGGCGGACCGATTCTTTCCTGCTGACGCTGGTCATCGCATTGAGCATGACGGTAACCGGCATCTTCGCCTATGGCTTCTACACGGCCGAAGCCGGTACCCTGACCGCATCCGTCGCATACGTGTTCATGATCTCCGGCCTCAGCGTGATATACGGTGCTTCCGTGCAGTTCCGCACCGGTGCAAGGCCCTGGCGGCTTGCCGCACTTTTGGCGCTTGCGGCGATCGCCCCGGGTCTGCCGCTGATGATCGGCGGTCTCGACGGGCTGGGCTTCATCCTGATGAACATTGCAGCAGCGCTGCTTCTTGGCGGTACGGCATGGCAATACTGGCTGGCGCGCAGCGAAGCGCCCGGTCCGCTGACCGGCATGGCCATCCTTTATGCGATGAGCGGATTTTCCTTCGTTCTGTGTGCATCCGTCCTCATTGCCAACCAGCAGTGGGTGCTGGGTCACGCCCCGAACAACTGGGCCGAGACGCTCAATATCGGCATCTGCATCGCCGGCATGACAGGCATCGGCGCGCTCTCGCTGGCGCTTCACCAGTGGCGCATGGCAGCGCTGCATCGGCGCGAGGCAATGACCGATGCGCTGACCGGACTGATGAACCGCCGCGCCATGTTCGAGCGCAACGGCGGTCGGATGCTGGGCACCTCCAGCGCAGTCATCGTGTTCGACATCGACCGTTTCAAGACAATCAACGACCAGTACGGTCATGCGGTCGGCGATGAAGTGCTGAAGATCTTTGCCGAGGATCTGCTGGTGGAAACGCCGGGCCCCAACACCGCGCGACTGGGCGGCGAGGAATTCGCCGTCCTTCTCGACAATGTTCTGCCGGGGCGCGCCGAGCGGATCGCCAACGATATCCGCAATCGTTTCGGTGCCCGTGACATCACGGTCGGGGTTGACCGCGTGCGCTGCACGGTCAGCGCCGGAATCGCGGTGGGTTCCCAATCGGGCGTGCTTTTCGAAACTGTGCTTAGCCTCGCCGATGCGGCACTTTACGAAGCAAAGCGGGCCGGGCGTGACCGCGTCCAGGTCTCAGGCTACCTGCGGTCAGTGTCGTCGGGCGAAAATCGCACAAGCGCCTGAAAACGCCTGAATTCAGTAAATCGTACCCGCCTTGCGCTGGCGCGGTCTCCCGCTTGCTGATATTGCGGCGCGTGGTTTCTAGATGCAGTTCCGACGAGAATGTCATGCGGTCTTACCGCCGGGACTTGCGACACGATGAATCGAGCAAAGGAGCGGGCGCATGATTCAGACCACATTTCCGGACCGGGGCGTTATGGCCGAACTCATGGCCAAGATGCTGTGGGAAATCGGTGCGGTGCATTTCAATGCCGAAAAGCACTACAAGTTTGCCTCAGGCATGATGAGCCCGGTCTATATCGATTGCCGCAAGCTGCTGTCCTACCCGCGCATCCGCTCCACCATCATGGATTTCGCCGTGTCGACGCTTCTGCGTGACGCCGGCTTTGAGAAATTCGATTGCATCGCAGGCGGCGAGACCGCCGGCATTCCGTTCGCTGCCCTTCTGGCAGACCGCCTGGCGCTGCCGATGATCTATGTGCGCAAGCAGCCCAAGGGCCATGGCCGCAACGCCCAGATCGAGGGTAACCTGCCCGAAGGTTCACGCGTCCTCGTGATCGAGGATCTGACCACGGCCGGCGGTTCGATGTTCAAGTTCATCGATGCCATCCGCGCTGCCGGCGGCGTCGTCGATCATGGCATGGCCCTGTTCTACTACGGTATCTTCGACGAGGGCGCGCTGCGTTTTGCCGATGGCAAGGTGCAGTTCCACCACATTGCCACATGGCGCAACGTGCTTTCGGTCGCCCGCGACCAGAAGCTGTTCGACGAGAACACGCTGTCGGAAGTCGAGGCATTTCTCGATGCCCCGCTGGCATGGTCGGCCCGCAACGGCGGCATCAGCGAACTGCCGCGCTAAGCATTCGCGGAACGCGAGCTTTTGCTCTGGTCAACGGACAAAAGCTCGCTTATTCCTGTCGAAAACAGGCAAATTCCTTGGGAGGAAAACCATGATCCTGTGCTGCGGCGAAGCTCTTATCGACATGCTTCCGCGTGAAACCACGCTTGGCGAAAAGGGCTTTGCGCCCTATGCCGGTGGCGCCATTTTCAATACGGCCATCGCGCTCGGGCGCCTCGGCGTGGACACGGGCTTCTTCACAGGCCTTGCCGACGACATGATGGGCGATGTGCTGCGCGAGACGCTGCGCGGCAGCAATGTCGATTTCAGCTACTGCGCCATCACCGCCCGCCCGTCCACCATTGCCTTCGTCAAGCTGGTCGATGGCCATGCCACCTACGCCTTCTATGACGAGGGGACGGCCGGCCGCATGATCACCGAGGCCGACCTGCCGGCGATCGGCGACGATTGCGAAGCCCTGCATTTCGGCGCGATCAGCCTCATCCCGGAACCGTGCGGCTCGACCTACGAGGCACTGATGGCCCGCGAGCAGGGCGAGCGCGTCATCTCTCTCGATCCGAACATCCGCCCCGGCTTCATCAAGGACAAGGCCTCGCATCTGGCCCGCATCAACCGCATGGCGGCGATGTCTGATATCGTCAAGTTTTCCGACGAAGACCTGGCCTGGTTCGGCCTCGAAGGCGATGAGGATACGCTTGCCCGCCACTGGCTGCATCACGGCGCAAAGCTCGTCGTCGTCACCCGCGGCGCCGATGGTGCGGTCGGTTACACCGCCAATCACAAGGTTACAGTGCCGAGCGAAAAGGTGACGGTCGTCGATACGGTCGGCGCCGGTGATACGTTCGACGCTGGTGTGCTGGCCTCGCTGAAAATGCAGAACCTGCTCACCAAGGCACAGGTCGCAAGCCTATCCGAAGATCAAATCGCAGCGCTTCTGGCACTCGGTGCCAAGGCTGCGGCAGTCACCGTCTCGCGAGCAGGGGCGAACCCGCCGTTTGCCCACGAGATCGGGCTCTGACAAGGACCGTGTCGCCTGCCAGCTGTCCTCGTTGAAGAACGAGGCAGCGGCAGGACAGGCTTAATTTGGCATCGGGATGTTTTGCATCACATTGGGCCAAAGGCCAGTAACGCCGATGAAGATCAGATAGAGCGCCACCACGTAATTCAGAATGCGCGGCATCAGAAGGATGACAATCCCCGCGATGAGCGCGACGAGCGGCTGTATGAAGACGATCGATTGCATTGTCTTGGCTCCTGGTCAGACTTTGGGCGTTTCGCCTGCAACGGCAAAAATGTCCGCGCCTTCACAAACTCGGTGAGGAGCTATTGGTTGCTCGGATCGCCAATCACGACGAGTCCGGCATGCGCTTCCGTGGTATCAAGGATGAGCCGGGCGAACCCGGCTCATCCTAAGGCGTCTCAGCCAATCAATGCCTTCACGAGACCTTGCGTCGAGCCGTCCTGGTCGTCAGCGGCGGCCTTGCCCTGCACGACGGGCAAAAGACCTGTCGCCAGTTCCTTGCCAAGCTCCACGCCCCACTGGTCGAAGGAATTGATGCGGAACAGCACGCCTTCGACAAAGACCCGGTGCTCGTAGAGCGCAATCAGCCGGCCGAGCGCAAACGGCGTCAGCTTCTCGTACACGAAGGTGATCGACGGGCGGTTGCCGGTGAACACCCGATGCGGCGCGATGTGGCTGGCCTTCGCGTCGTCCATGCCGGCCTTTGCCAGCTGCGCCTTGGCCTCATCCAGTGTCCGGCCTTTCATCAGGGCCGCGGACTGCGCCAGGCAATTGGCGATCAGCAGATCGTGCTGGTGGCGCAGTTCCGGCTCGAAGCCTGTCTTTGCAATCATGAATTCGGCCGGGATGACGCTCGTGCCCTGGTGGATCAGCTGGTAGAAGGCGTGCTGGCCATTGGTGCCGGGTTCGCCCCAGACGACCGGGCCGGAATTGCCCTCGACCGGGGTGCCGTCGATCGTCACGCCCTTGCCGTTCGATTCCATGTCCAGCTGCTGCAGATAGGCCGGAAAGCGCAGCAGCCGCTGGTCGTAGGGCAGGATCGCGCGGGTCGGGTAATCCAGCACGTTGCGGTGATAAAAGCCGATCAGGCCGAGCAGCATCGGCAGGTTCTGCGCGGTCGGCGCCGTGCGGAAATGGGTGTCCATCGCATGTGCACCATCGAGAAACTTACCGAAATTCTCCGGACCGACGGCAAGCATCAGCGGCAGGCCGATCGCCGACCAGATCGAATAGCGACCGCCGACCCAGTCCCAGAAGCCGAACACCCGGTCCTGGTCGATGCCGAAGGCGGCAACCTTGTCGAGCGCCGTCGAGACCGCGCAGAAATGATGCTTCACCGCATCGTCACCCAGCTTGTCGGCGATGAACTTGCGGGCCGTGGCGGCATTGGTCATCGTCTCGATCGTCGTGAAGGTTTTCGAGGCGACGATAAATAGCGTCGTTTCGGCGTCGAGATGCTTCAGCGTGTCGGCAATATGGGCGCCATCGACATTGGAAACGAAATGCGCGCGCGGGCCGTCATGGAAAGGTGCAAGAGCCAGCGTTGCCATGACCGGGCCGAGATCGGAGCCGCCGATGCCGATATTGACGACGTCGGTGATCGCCTTGCCCGTTGCGCCCTTCAGGCTGCCGGAGCGAATGCCGTCTGAAAATTTGCCCATCGCCGCAAGCACGGCGTTGACATCCGGCATCACGTCCCGGCCATCGACCATAACAGGCGTGTTGGAACGGTTGCGCAGGGCGGTGTGAAGAACGGCCCGGTCTTCCGTGAAGTTGATGGCGACGCCCGAAAACATCTCATCGCGCTTTTTCGCAACACCGGCAGCTTCGGCCAGCGTCTCGAACAAAGCGAGGATGTCGTCGTTCACCGCAGTCTTGGAATAATCCATGATGAGGTCATCAAAGCTGACGCTGAATTTCCCGAACCGGCCGGGATCAGCAGCAAAAGCCTCGCGGATATCCGTGGCATTTGTCTTTTCGGCAGTGGATTTCAGCTCTTTGACGATGGTCTGCATGGACGTTCCTCGCATTCGGATGGATGCGTGGGAACCTATTCGCTTTCGCGTTCAAATCAAGCGCTGCGCGCGATGTTCGCTGCGTGCCTGGACTTCTGGCCTTACGGAACGATGGCACTTTCGGCCGTGTTGCCGATGGCGCGGCCGAAGCGATCTACCTGTTCGGCGTAGTTGCGCCGCGTGCGCGGGTCGAAGATCGAGATCGGTGTTGAGACGGCAACGCTTGCCGCACTGCCGACCGTCTGCGCCGTGCCAAGTGCCACAGCACCCAGACGCTCGCCAAGTCCGACATCGCTGTCGGTCACTTCCTGGCCGGCGATCAGACGGTTGCCGATCAGCTTCACGACATCCGGGCTTGAGGCAAACTTGCCGTGGTTGAGCGGATCATTCCCCTTCAGCGCCGTCAGATCGAGCACGGTAATACCGGCCTTCTCGAATTCGGTACGATAGGGTTCGACGGTCGGATCGACCTGCCCGAGCCGATCGATATTGCCCGAAATCCGTCGCGACAGATTGAGCGCACGGTCATCGCGCGAAACGAACAACGTGAATTTCGGATGCTTGGGACCAAGCGCCGAGAACTGGTTGGTGAACACGTCGACATCGAGATCCGGCGAGGCAAGGATGACGTTGGTGATCTTCGGTGCCACGCGACCGTCGCGGATCGCCATCTGGCGCAGCGCCTCGACTGTCAGCCATGAGCCCATGGAATGCGCCATGATCGTCACTTCGCTGACCTGGGAATCCTTGGAAAGCCGGCTCAGCATGTCTTCCAGCGCGTCGCGGGAATAGTTGGTGCTTTCCTTGTCGTAGTTATAGGCGAAGATGCTGCCGCGCGAAGGCCATGTGAAGAGGACCGGTGCCACATCGGTTCCGCTGTCGTGGACGATCTGGGCAAAACGGTAGACGGCGTCGTCGTAGCGGTTGTTGAACCCGTGCACGAACACCATTACCCGTCGGCTTTTCGGCAGGTTGCCGCGCAGCCACTCACTGGCACGCTGCGGCGAGAGCGGCGTGACCGAAAGCGTCGCAAATTCCTTGGTCGGATCCGCCACGATCTTTTTCGGCCACTGGACCTCGCCGATCTTGCGGACGGAATCGGGTGGTATCGAGACGCTGATTTCGGTCACGCTCGGGGTCTTGTCGCGCTCTCCGGAAAACAGCACGCCCGGCGTCTCGGAGGGTCGGCGGGTGGTGGCGACGAGAACGTCTACCTTGGATATGCCCTTGGTTTCCGCAGCCCCTGCCGCGGCTGGAACGAGCACGCCTTCAGGCCGCCCGGCGCAGCCCGAAAGGGCGGCTGCCAAGAGCGCAGCAATGACGATGCAACGAAAGGGTCCAGCGCTTCTATCCAAGCGAACTCCACATGCCAAAAAGTTAATTATCCTCAACGGCTAACGGAGCAGGCGTCCAAGGTCCACCTCAAACGGGTGATCTCTCCTCGGACGGGGGGCAGTTGGGCAGCGCTTGTCGCAGCAGCGCAACGAATGGCTATTGCCGAAGCTCGCGCCGCAGAATTTTTCCGACATTCGTTTTCGGCAGCGCGTCGCGGAACTCGATAAAGCGAGGGCGCTTGTAGTTTGTCAGGTTGGCAATGCAGTGCGCCTTGATATTGGCCTCGGTCAGTTCCGGATCCCGGCGCACGACGAACACCTTGACCGCCTCGCCGGAATGTTCGTCCTTGACGCCAACTGCTGCGCATTCCAGCACGCCCGGATGGCTCGCCACGACTTCCTCAACCTCGTTCGGATAGACGTTGAAGCCGGAGACAAGGATCATGTCCTTCTTGCGATCGACGATCTTGATATAGCCGGCAGCGTCCATGTAGCCCATGTCGCCGGTGCGGAAGAATCCGTCCGGGGTCATCGCCTTCTCCGTCTCGTCCGGCCGGTTCCAGTATCCGGCCATCACCTGCGGGCCGTGGATGCAGATTTCGCCGACGCCGCCGAGTTCGACCTCCAGCCCGTCGTCGTCGCGGATCGAGATATCGGTAGACGAGATCGGCAAGCCAATCATGCCGGTGAATCCCTGGACATCCATCCGGTTGGCGGTGGCGACCGGCGACGTCTCGGACAGGCCGTAGCCTTCGGTAATCGGGCAACCGGTCATCTCAAGCCAGCGCTCGGCGACCGGCCGCTGCACCGACATGCCACCGCCGAACACAAGCAGCAGCGCCGAAAAGTCCAGCTTCTGGAAATCGGCATTGTTCATCAGCGCATTAAACAGCGTGTTGAGCCCGGGGAAGACGTGGATCTTGTATTTCTGCAGATCCTTGACGAAGGCCGGGATATCGCGCGGATTGGCAATCAGGATATTGTGGCTGCCGGTCGCAACCCCCATCAGCGAATTCACCGTCAGCGCGAAAATGTGGTAGAGGGGTAGCGCGCATAGGAACTGCAATTGCGGCGGACGCGGCTTTGTCAGGAAGGCGGTGTCCAGCCACAGGCCCATCTGCGATGCGTTGGAAAGAAGATTGGCGTGCGTCAGGATCGCGCCCTTGGAAACACCCGTCGTGCCGCCCGTATATTGCAGGAACGCGACATCCTGTGGTCCCACATCCTGCGGCGTCAGGGTTTTGCCCGATCCGTCGGAGAGAACCTGCTTGAAGCTTGTCGCCGAGGGTAACGACCAGTTCGGAACGAGCTTCTTCACCTTTCGCACGACGAGATTGACGATATGGCCCTTGAGGCCCAGCATGTCGCCCATCGTTGCTACGACCACATGCTTCACATCGGTGCCAGCAAGCGACTGTTCTACCGTATGGGCGAAGTTTTCCAGTACGAAGAGCGCCTTGGCACCCGAATCCTCCAGCTGGTATTGCAGTTCGCGCGGTGTGTAGAGCGGGTTGACGTTGACGACCGTATAGCCTGCCCGAAGGATGCCGTAGACAACGACAGGGTTCTGCAGGATGTTCGGCAGCATCACCGCCACCCGGTCTCCCTTTTGCAAGCCCGTCGATTGCAGCCAGGCGCCGATCTTGCGGCTCTCGGCTTCAAGCTCGCGAAAGGTGATGGCCTTGCCCATGCTCGAAAAGGCCGGGCGATCGGCATAACGGGCGCAGCTATTTTCGAATAGAGCGCCGAGCGAAGCATGTGCCAGGGGTGGGATTTCGGGGGGAACGCCGGGCGGGTAGCTGGCAAGCCAGATCTTTTCCCTCGCTGTGGCGGGCTGCTTGGACAATTCGCTCATCTGCGTCTCCTCCCATATCGATCTGCGCGCATCAGGCGCAGCTGGCTGGCGGCTTCCTCCTCCGCCGGCCATCGTCGATGATTATGCCATGCGTCAGCCCCAACAGACCAGCGCAACCTATCGTGAATTGCTATCTAACTTTGACGTAAGCGTCAATGTGCCGAGACTTGATACTCGACAAGCTTTTGGACGCAAAGTGCGGAACCTCCACGGCCGCAAGCCGTTTTTCAACCATAACGACACGACAAAAAGGAGTTGCGTTATGATGCATCATGAACCGCGTGCGGGGCAGGACCCCTATGTCAAGGATACCGTTTCGCTGATTGCCAGCGACAAGGTCGAAGGCACCGCAGTTTACGGCGCCGATGGCAAGCGGATCGGCTCGATTGCGCGAATTCTGCTGGAGAAAAAGGGTGGCCGCGTTGCCTACGCCGTCCTGAGCTTCGGTGGCTTCCTTGGCATTGGCGACGATTACTATCCGCTGCCTTGGGAAAAGCTTCACTACGACGAGGAGTTGGACGGTTACCGGATCGACCTTACCAAGGACCAGATCTCCGGCGCGCCGCGCTACAAAGATATCGACGACGACAGCTTCTACAGCGCGAGGGACAAGTCGGTTTACGACTACTACGGCGTCCCGCCATACTGGATGTAGTCGCTCAATAAGCTATTTTTGATCGAAGGGCCTCGCCGCGTGCGGGGCCTTTTTGGGTTTCCGATCAATCCAGCCTCAGCACCATCTCGGACTGCGTCAGCCGGCTGCGTCGCCATCCGATGCGGCGCATGAAGGGATCAAGCAACCCACCTGCAATATTCTCCGCCGTATAAAGCCTGCGACCAAGATAGCGCGCCGCGAGGCTGTCGGCCAAGGCGCGGCCGAGACCCTTGCGCCTTTCCGCCGGATCGACCGCGAAACCATAGATCCGCACGTCATCCTTCGTATCATCAAGCAAAGCGACAGCCTTCGTCCCGATCGAAAAACTTATGAGCGGTGACCCGGGATGGCGAAAACAGTCCGGATCGGTCTGCCAAGTTGGGTTTGCATCCGCAAACCGGGACAGCATTGCGGCCGCTTCCATATATTCGCATTCGGCCGCGGGCGGAACCTCCGGCACCGGTCGTGTCCGGCTGCGGCTGAAGCCGACCTGCTTGCGGGACAACTCGAAGCCGAGAGACCGATAGAGATCGCGAGCACGGATATTGGAATCGATGACTTCGAGGATAAGCTCCGCATCGCCCCGTGCCCTTGCAGCGGCAATCGCATCCGTCATGACGCGGGTCCCGAGGCCCTGACCGCGGATCGTCGGGCCGATGCCGAGCGCACTGACGCGCGACCGTTTCCCCCGTCGCGCAATCAGCAGGGTCCCGGCGGGCTTGTCACCGTCGAAAAACACTTCGCTTGCTTCAGGGTCGACATCTTCACGCGCCATGCGCAAAGAGAACGCCTCAGGCGAAATCGTGAATTTCACCACATAGCCGCGAAATCCTTCGGTGAAGGCGGCGGCTGCATCCTCCATCGTTGTTTCCGCAAGGCTCCGACGCGTGACGGCTTCCGTTCGCTGCATTTATCAAGACCTCCACCCACCGACACTGTCTACAGAACGTTGGAGGGTGCGCCTTTCTCAAAATTCTCTACATGGTCGATGACCTGTGCCCAGAGCGATTGCATCGCCTCGTCGCTTGCCCAGGCGACATGCGGCGTGACGATCACGTTCGGCCGGTCGAGAACGGCAAGCAGCGGATTGTCCGGTGCCGGAGGCTCCTTCGTCAGCACGTCGAAGCCCGCCCCGCCGATCAGCCCTTCATTCAGTGCCGTCACCAGGTCGGCCTCGTTCACCAGCCCGCCGCGCGCCGTGTTGATGACCAGCGGCTTGCGCGTCATCCGCCGGAATTCCGCGATGCCGATCATGTCGCGGGTCTCGGGCGTCAGCGGCATATGAAACGTGATGATATCGGCGCGCTCGAGCACCTCGTTGAACGCCGTATAGCTCGGCGCAACCTCCGTCGATCCCTTGCGAGCGGCAAACAGCGGGGTCATGCCCAGCGCTTCGCCGATCCGTGCCACGGATTTGCCCAGCGTCCCGCCGCCGAAAATGCCGAGCGTCGAGCCGGCAAGATCCTTGATCGGATGGTTGAAGAAACAGAACTGGTTCGCCCTCTGCCATTCGCCATCGATCACGTCTTGACGGAAGCCGATGATCGAGCGGCGCAGCGCAAAGATCAGCGCGAATGTATGCTCCGGAACCGTGTTGACCGCATAACCGCGCACGTTCGAAACGACGATGTCGCGCTCCTTTGCCGCTGCCAGATCGATCACGTCATAACCTGTGGCGGCGACCGCAATCATCTTCAGCCGCGATGCCTGCGCGATCGAGGCGGCACGCACCGGCGCCTTGTTGGTGATGACGATATCGGCATCGGCAATGCGCGCTGCGACGTCATCTTCAGGCGTCTTGCCGTATTCGATCCACTCATGCGCAAACCCCGGCCTTGTGATCGTTACCGAAGGGCCGATCGTGTCGCGATCCAGGAATACGATCTTCAGCACTGGCTTTCCTCCTCTGGCCTCACCGGATTTCTCGTATAACATCCGTCATGCCGCGTGGAAGGCGGAAACTGCGAGAGTGGGCATGGCGGAAATACTGGAGCTCGATTGCGTCGTCATCGGCGGCGGTGTGGTGGGGCTGGCGATCGCGCGTCGCCTTGCGCTCTCCGGCCGCGAGGTGATCGTGCTCGAGGCCGAATCACTGACCGGCAGCATTACCTCCGCCCGCAACAGCGAAGTCATCCATGCCGGACTCTATTACGCGACAGGCAGTCTCAAGGCGTCACTGTCGGTCGCCGGCAAACACAGTCTCTACCAGTACTGCGAGGAGCGCGGCATTCCCCACCGGCGCTGCGGCAAGCTCGTCGTTGCTTCCAGCGAGACAGAGGTCGCCTACCTCGAGAAACTTCTGAAGCAGGCAACGGCCAATGGCGTCGAGGATTGCCGGCTGATCGACGGCGCGGAACTGGCCGCTATGGAGCCGCAGATCCGCGGCTTCAAGGCGCTGCTTTCGCCCTCGACCGGCATCATCGACAGCCACCGGCTGATGGAAGCCTATATCGCCGATATCGAGAACCACGGCGGCAGCATCGTCCTCAACTCTCCGGTTCTTGGCGGCACCTTGCGGGACGATTCGGTGCGCCTGTCGGTCGGTGGAGCCGATCCGGTTGATGTCGACGCAAAGCTGGTCGTCAATGCGGCGGGCCTCGGCGCGTGGGGCATCTCCGCCGGTCTCGAAGGTCTCAACCCCACGACCATCCCCGAACGCCATTATGCCAAGGGATCCTATTTCTCGCTGTCCGCACGCGCGCCGGCGCAACGGCTGATCTATCCGGTGCCGGAACCCGGCGGGCTCGGCGTGCATCTGACGCTGGACATGGCCGGTCAGGCACGGTTCGGCCCTGACGTCGAATGGGTGGAGAGGGTCGACTATGACGTCGATCCCGATCGATCGCAGAAGTTCTATTCCGCCATCCGCCGTTACTGGCCGGGCCTTGCCGATGGCACGCTTGTTCCCGCCTATTCCGGCATCCGCCCCAAGGTCGTCGGTCCCAAGGGAGGCGGCGGGGGAGATTTCATCATTCAGGGACCGAAGCAGACGGGTCATCCGGGGTATGCGGCGCTCTACGGAATAGAGTCGCCCGGGCTGACATCGTCGATGGCAATCGCCGAATATCTAGAAAAACTAATATATTAACGATTTCGCGAGGTTTGGGAACGCACCTCCGCGAACCTCGTTCAGCTTTTGTGAAGGAGTAAAGCTCATTGTTTCGCTCAGTACGGGCGATTCGCCCGGTATTTACGGAGTTGAAATGACGCTCTTACAATTCCCGGCCGATCGACGCACTGGTGATGTCAGACGATGTGCTGAAACCCTGAGTGATCTTCATGGCCACGCCGCCAACCAGTTCTGGAGAACGGAAATGGCGGAATTTGCACGGTCCATGCGCCAGCGCGGCGCTGACGACCAGGAAATCTCAAGGCAGGCCGCACTGTTCATGCATGCCGTCCAGATGGAACTGCAGATGATGTTTGCAGAACAGGATGCGGACGTATCGGCTGGCTGATTTTTCGCGGAGCGCGTGACTGGTATCGCGTGACGCGTGAATGACGGGAGGACCGCCTACGGCGGGTAGCCAATCCTCCCGAGTGACGCTCCTTGGCGGTGAGCGACGGGTTGTTGAATAATAACCGAAGCTTGCCTCACCATGGATTGCGTTTTGCTAATTTTACACTTGCTTAGCTAAGGCCAGCACCTGTCGTCGCAAGGAAGATTGCATAGAGCGATTTCGTTGCCGTGATGAACAACTGGTTGCGCCGCGGGCCGCCGAACGTGAGGTTCGCTGCCGTCTGCGGCAGCAGGATTTTCCCCAAAAGCTTGCCGTCGGGACCGAAGCAATGCACCCCGTCTCCGGCGCTCGTCCAGACATTTCCGTCGACATCGACGCGGAACCCGTCCGCCAGACCGTTGTCGATATCGCAAAATACCCGGCTGTTTTTGAGCTGCCTGCCGTCCACGACATCGAAGGCGCGGATATGACGCGGCGCGGACGGGTCATGGCTCGACGATGAGTCGGCCACATAGAGGATCTTTTCGTCCGGCGAGAAGGCGAGCCCGTTGGGCTGGCCGAAATCAGTCACCACCGCGTCGATCTCGCCGGTTTCCGGATCCAGCCGATAGACGTTGCGGGTCGCCTGTTCAGGCTCTGCCCGAAAACCCTCGTAATCGGATTTGATGCCATAGGTCGGGTCGGTGAACCAGACGCTTCCATCCGAGCGCACCACCACGTCATTGGGCGAATTCAGCCGCTTGCCCTCGTAGCTGTCGGCAAGCACGGTGATCGAGCCGTCGATCTCCGTGCGTGTCACGCGGCGGCCACCGTGCTCGCACGAGACAAGCCGCCCCTGCCGGTCGCGGGTATTGCCGTTGGTGAAATTGGAAGGCGTGCGAAACACCGAAACGCCGCCATCTTTGACCCAGCGCAGCATCCGCTGGTTGGGAATGTCGCTCCAGATCAGGCATTGCAGATCGGAAAACCACACAGGCCCCTCCGCCCAGCGGCAGTCCGAATAGAGTTCTTCCAGGCCTGAACTCGGGACGATCAGGTGCCGGAAGCGGTCGTCGTGGATTTCGTAAGGTGAAGATGTCTGCGACATGGCATTGCGTCCGGTTGAATGTGTCTGAAGTATTTAAAATCTATCGGCTCGATTGCCGACCGCCGGCGAGAAGAATGACGGCGATGATGATCGTGCCGGTGAGGATGAGGCGCACACCGGCGCCGAAGCCATAGGTGTTGAGCATCGACACCACCAGGAACATGAACAGCGAGGCGCCCCAGATGCCCGGTATGTTCGAATTTCCACCCGCCACCGCCGTGCCGCCGATGACCACGACGGCAATCGACATCAGCAGGTATTCCGAGCCCATGTTGAGCGCAGCACCTCCGGAAAAGCTCGCCAGCAGATAACCGCAGACGGACGCGAGAACCGCGCACAGCATATAGGTGACAAGCCGGGTTCCATCGACGGGAATGCCGGTCATGCGGGCCGCAAACGTGCTCTGGCCGATCGCCGAGATCCAGCGCCCGTAGATCGACTTTTCCAGAAGCACCCATGCTACGGCCGACAGGATCAACGCCACCAGCGCCACATTGGGAATGCCGAGCAGGCCGGATGTGGCAAATTCCGCCAGCGTTTCCGGCGGCTTGATGCGCAGGCCGCGATTGCTCCAGATCGCCACCGACTGAACGATGAAACTCATCGACAGCGTCGCGATGATCGGCGGAATGCGCAAGAGCTTGATCAGGATGTAATTGCCCAGCCCGACGACGAGCCCGATGCCGACGGATGCTAAAAGCCCGACGACGATCATGCCGTCCTGTACGTCCATCAGCTTCAGGGCAAGCGTGCCTGATAGCGTCATCGTCGCCGGCACGGACAGATCGATATTGCCCGGCCCAAGCGTAATCACGAACATCTGGCCGATGCCGACGATGACGGAAAAGGCGGCAAAGGTCAGCGCTGCCTGCGACAGGCCGAACGAGCTTGCCCCGCCGGTAAAGAGAACGGTGATGATCCAGACGACGGCAGTCGCTGCAAACGACCAGATCCACGGCTTGGCGACGAGAAGACGTTGCATGGTCATTGGCTCTTCTCCCGCTTTTCGAGACGGTTGAGGGCAAGGCGAAGGGCAAGCACGACGATCAGGATCGCCCCTTGCGCGCCGATCTGCCAGTCCGGCGAAATCCGCATGAAGGACAGGAAAGACCCGGCAAGCGTCAGCGTCAGCGCCCCGATGACGGCCCCGATCGGCGACACCTTGCCGCCGACGAACTCGCCGCCACCAAGGATGACGCCCGCGATCGACAACAGCGTGTAGCGCAGCGCGATATTGGCATCGGCAGAGGTGGTAAGCCCCACCAGCGCGATACCGGCAAGCACGGCAAACAGCCCGGCCAGCGCGTAGGTTCCGGCACGGATGCCGATCACGGACCAGCCGGCCCGTTCGACCGAACGGTCGTTGCCGCCGACGCCGCGCATCAGAACCCCGAACGACGAGCGCATCACGATATAATGGGTGACGGCGGCGATGAGGATGCTGGCAACGATCGCCATCGGCACGAGCGGCGGCTTGGCGGTCATGATCCATCGCGCAAAACCCGGTGCCGTACCGCCAGGCGAGGGGAGGATCAGCACCGCAAGCCCGCCCCAGACAAAACTCATCCCGAGCGTAACGACGATCGACGGCAGTTCGCGCAGATGGATGACGACGCCGATGACGGCATAGGTCGCGATCGCTCCGAGCAGGATCAGGATGCCGAGTGCCGGCGAGGTCTGCAAAAGCGTTGCGGCGACACAGGCGCAGAAGCTCACAAACGTGCCCATCGATAGGTCGAGGTCGTTGACGGACATGATCAGCATCTGGGCGATGGTCGCAAGCGCGATCGGCACCGCCAGATTGAACAGCAGGTTGAGGCCGTTATAGCTCATGGCGCGCGGCTGCATGTAGAAGACGGCCGCCAGCAGCAGCACCAGCGATGCGGCGGGAATGATCAGGCGAATGGTGCCGGACGAGATCTTCATGCCGCTTCTCCCTGCGAAAACGAGGCAGAAAGCACGCTCTTCTCGCTGATCTCCTCTCCGACAAGTTCGGCGACGATCGCGCCCTCGCGAAACACATAGACCCGGTCGCAGAGCCGGATTTCGTCCATCTCTGTCGAGTACCAGATGAATGTCCGGCCGTTGGCGGCCTCCGAGCGCAGAATTTCATAAACTTCCTGCTTGGTGCCGATATCGACGCCGCGCATCGGATCGTCCATCAGCACGATATCTGCGGTGGTCGCGAGTGCCCGCGCAAACAGAACCTTCTGCTGGTTGCCGCCGGAAAGCGACAGGATGCGGTTGCCCATGTCGGGCGTGCGAATCTCGATCCGCTTCTTCCAGCCTTCGCCGAGCGCAGTCTCGCGGTCACCGTCGATCATCCGCTTCGACGACAGCTGGTCGAGCGAAGCGAGCGACAGGTTCTTAAGAATGCTCCAGAGCGGGAACGTACCATTCAAGCTTCGGTCGCCGGCGACGAAGGCGATGTCGCGCTTCTTTGTTGGAAACCAGTTGCTGTTACGGGCCAGATAGAGATCGAGCAGCGCCTGGGTCTGGCCATGGCCGCCGAGACCGGCAAGCCCTATCATCTCGCCGCGATAGGCTTCGAACGGCAGGGCCTTGGCCTGTCCATGCCCGTGCCCACGCCGCGCCGGCATCGAAAGCACCGGAGCGCCCGACTTTGCAACCGCTTTGCGCGACAGCTCCTGTTCGCGCACCACATTGCCCATCGCCTCGACAAGGCTGCGGTTATTGAATTTTGAAGCGGCGCGGTCTGCCACCACGCGTCCATCCTTCATCACAACGATGCGGTCGGAGGTGGTGAGGATTTCGCCGAGAATATGCGAGATCAGCAGCACCGACCCGCCGGCGGAGACGAATTTGCGGATATAGGCCATCAGCTGTGCCGCAAGTCCGGCATCGAGCGATGACGTCGGCTCATCCAGAATGACCAGCTTCGGCGGCGCCGAGATGCCGGCAAAGCTGATGGCGATCTCCACCATCTGCCGTTCGGCGATCGAGAGGTCGTCGACCGTGCTGTCGCAATCGATCGCATGGCCGGGAAAGATGTCCTTCAGCTGGGTTTCGACCAGCGAAAGCGCCCGGCCGCGCCAGTTCCAGCCCTTCAGCTCCGCATGCATGATGCGGGCGTTTTCGCCGACCGTCAGGTTCGGGCAGAGCGACAGTTCCTGGAATACGCAGCGCACGCCGTTGGCACGCGCAGCCGAAATGCCCCGCACATCGTTGCCGCTGTAGCGGAGCGAGCCTTCATGGGGAGATAAGCCGCCATTGATGACATTGACGATGGTGGATTTGCCGGCACCGTTATGGCCGACCAGCCCGACGCATTCGCCCGCGTGGATCACGAGGTCGGCGCCATCAAGCGCCTTCACGGCTCCGAAAGTCACACGGACGCCGCGCGCGGCCACAACCTCTTGTCGGTTCAAGGTTTCGCTCATGCAGATCGCAGTCTGTTTTTTGAATGGGAAATCATGCCGGGTCGCGAGAGGTCGAAGCCCTCGCGGCCCGGCACGCGGGAGGCGACGCTACTTGGCGTCGATCACCTTTTTGGCGTCTGCCAGCGAATATTCGACATTCGCCACGCCACCCTTCTGGGTGGTCTTCAGGCTTTCTTCGAGGCCCGCCTGGTCGATGCTGAGGAACGGCACGACGAGGTCTTTCTTGACCTCCTTGCCGTCGAGGATCTGCTGGGCCACCCAGAAGGCAAGCGTCGAGACGCCAGGCGCGATCGAGACCGACATGGTCTCGTAACCGTCCTTGTCCTTCTGCTGCTTCCACCAAACGAGTTCGTCTTCGCGGTTACCCATCACGATCGTCGGCGTCGGGCGCTTGGCGGCGGCAAATGCCTGTGCCGCACCATACCCGTCGCCGCCCTGTGTCACCACGCCAACTACGTCCGGAAGGCTCGGCAGGATGCCGGCAACCGCACGCTGGGCCACGTCCTGCGCCCAGTCGCCGTTGACAGAGCCGACCACCTTGAACTGGGTGTGCTTGGCAACGCCTGCCTGGATGCCTGCATGGATCTGGTCGTCCACGGAAACGCCGGCAAGGCCGCGGATTTCGAGAAGATTGCCGCCCTTCGGCAGCTTCTTCGCGAGATAGTCGACCTGGCTCTCGCCCATCTTCTTGAAGTCAACCGCGATGCGCCATGCGCAGGGTTCAGTCACGATACCGTCGAAGGACACGACGGTGATGCCGGCGTCGCAGGCTTCCTTGACGGCGCCGTTGAGTGCGGTCGGCGACGCGGCATTGATGACGATCGCATCATAACCCTGCAGGATCATGTTCTGGATCTGGGCGGCCTGTTCGGTCGCCTGGTTTTCGGCCGTGGTAAACGGATCAGCAGCTGCGACCACGCCATTGGAAACGGCTTCCTTGGTGATTTTGTCCCAGCTCGTCAGCATCGCCTGTCGCCAGGAATTGCCGGCATAATTGTTGGAAAGCGCGATCTTCTTGGATGAGGTATCGGCAAGCGCCGGACCACACAGGCACGCGACGGCAACGGATGCCGCAAGCATCGTTCTGATATTCATGATTTCCTCCCAAAAGCTCCCTCTATATCCCCGGCCGCTCCTCAACGGGTGTCCGGAGATAATGATTGCCCTGAGCCCCTTTTGCTCAGTAAATCGAGAATGGAGGAGTTTTCTAATGTTGTACAGGCGCATCCAAGCACGCTTTCTGCGGGCTTTCGCGCAAAGTCTGCGGGTTCCCGCAGGACGCAACCGAAAAGCTGGCGCTTAATGTCGCCAAGGCCTGGGAGGAGGCCTGATCATGCTCAATCCGGCGCGCAACTCTCTGTTCGACCGCTATCTCGGCATCTCGAGATTGCTGGCAGGCCAGCTCGATTTCGATGCGATCATCAAGGCCGTGGGCGAGGAGATCAGCCATATCATCCCGCACGACCATCTCGATGTCTGCATCAAGATGCTGGATGGAAAATACCATATTGCCTACGAAAGCGGCCTCGATACCGCCTGGAGCAAGGAGCCGCCCGCACTTCTGACCGGCAGTCCGATCCGCACGCTGCTGGCTGGCGAGGTGGACTATCTTCTCTCGGGCAATGCCCTGACCGATCCGCGCTTCCATTTCGACGGCGCCTTTGCGAGCCCCATCATCGAGCTGTCGCTCAAAAGCCGTCTCCATGTTCCGCTCAAAGCCCAGGGCGACGTGATCGGCGCGCTCAGCTGTTCCAGCCGGCAGTATGACTGCTACACGATGGAGGATGTCGAGAACGCACGCGCGGTGGCCGACCTGCTCGCCCCCTATTTCTTCGCGCTGCGGGCCGCCGAACAGGCCAAGCGCTCGGCCGTGATCCAGACCGAAGCCAGCGCCCGCGAAGAGGGCTTGCGGCTCGGCGCCCTGAAACTCACCGAGGCCCTGGAGGCAGAGCGCCAGCGGATCGGCATGGATCTTCATGACCAGACGCTCGCCGATCTCACCCGGCTGACGCGCCGCATGGAGAAGCTGACGGGTGTTGCGAGCGTGCCGGGCGATGCGCTGGAGCCGCTCTGCCGCGCCATGCAGCAATGCATGCACGATCTCCGCGAGATCATCGAGGAAGCCAAGCCCACCGTGCTGCAACTGTTCGGCGTCGCCGAGGCGATCGAGAACCATCTGGAGCGGTCGGTGCGCGAAAGCGGCCAGACGATCGCCTGGGAGATGACCGACGAGACCGGCGGCACGCTTCGCGATCTCGATCCGACGGTCGCAATCGCCCTGTTCCGGATCGTCCAGGAAGCGGTCAACAACGCCATCCGCCATGGCCAGGCAGACCGGATCGACGTGGCGCTGACGCAGGCGGGCAGGGCCCTTTCGATCGAGGTCAAGGACGACGGCAGCGGCATCGGCGCGCCTGAAAACCGCGCCGGTCACGGCATCGACAACATGAAGACCCGCGCGCGGCTGATCTCCGCAAGGTTCGAGATCACCAGCGCCAAAGATCGCGGCACGCTCGTGCGGCTGACCCTTCCGATACAACCGAAGACGGGAGCGGAGATAGGATGATGATGGATGTCCTGATCATCGAGGACGACGCGCTTCACCGCTCCTATCTCCACGAGGCGGTGCGTGCGGCCCTTCCCGAGTGCCGTAGCGTTGTGGAGGCCGAAAACGGCCTCATCGGCGAAGCACAGGCGCGCTCCTCGCGCATCGAGCACGTGGTGATGGACCTGCAGATGAGCGAGCGCAACGGCATCGAAGCGGCGCGCACCATCTGGCGCGAACGTCCCGATACGAAAATCCTGTTCTGGTCGAACTATTCCGACGAGGCCTATGTGCGGGGCGTCTCGCGCATCGTGCCCGAGGGCGCGACCTACGGCTATGTCCTCAAATCCGCATCCGAAGACCGGTTGAAGCTGGCGCTGCGCAGCGTCTTCATGGAATCCCAATGCGTGATTGACCGCGAAGTGCGCGGCATCCAGCAGAAAAGCCTCGGCAATTCGCTCGGCCTCAGCGATGTCGAATACGAAATCCTCATCGACGTCGCGCTCGGCCTCACCGACAAGGCGATCGCCCACCGCAAGCACCTGTCGCTCCGCAGCGTCCAGAACCGTCTGCAGCAGCTCTACGAAAAACTCGATGTCTACGAATCATGCGGCCGCAACCACGAAGGCAGCGAAGGCTGGTTCAACCTCCGCATGCGCGCCGTCGCGGTCGCCCTCCAGCGCAAGGTCCTCAACACCAGCGCACTTGAACGCGCCGAACGCGATTTGCAGGCATCGGGGCGGATGTGAGGGGGTGGTGAGATGAGAGGTATTGGGAAAAATGGTGCCGCTTAGAGGACTCGAACCTCTGACCCCATCATTACGAATGATGTGCTCTACCACCTGAGCTAAAGCGGCCTACGCAGCGCAAGGTGTTGCCTTCTGCGAGTGAAGGCGCTGATACAGGCAATGGGGCGTGATTTCAAGCCGGTTTTCGATTGGCGTGAAATTTTATCGATGCACTCCTTGGACTATCAGAGGGCGAGCCTTGTGCGCGCGTCTGCATATTCGCGCTCCAAGCGGCCGACCAGATCCTCGACTGAGGTCACTGATTTGACGGCGCCGACGCCCTGGCCGGCGCCCCAGATGTCTTTCCAGGCCTTCGGGCCGCTCACCGCCGTGTCGAAATCCATCTTGGTCGGATCGGCGCTCGGAAGCGCGTCCGGGTCGAGCCCCATCGCCGTCACCGAGCCCTTCAGGTAGTTGCCGTGGATGCCGGTGAAATAGTTGGAATAGACGATATCGGAAGCGGAGGATTCAACGATCATCTGCTTGTAGCCGTCAACCGCGCGCGCCTCGTGCGTGGCGATGAAGGGTGAGCCGATATAGGCCATGTCGGCCCCCATCGCCTGCGCCGCCAAGATGCCGCCGCCGGTGGCGATCGAGCCGGCCAGCAGGAGCGGCCCGTCGAACCACTCGCGGATTTCCTGGACAAGCGCGAAGGGCGACAGCGTCCCCGCATGACCGCCGGCACCGGTTGCGACAGCAATCAGCCCATCGGCACCCTTGCGGATCGCGGACGTCGCATGCCGGTTGTTGATGACGTCATGCAGCACGATGCCGCCATAGGAATGCACGGCTGCATTCACTTCCGGCACTGCGCCGAGCGAGGAGATGACGATCGGCACCTTGTATTTCACGCACATCGTCAGATCGTGTTCCAGCCGCCTGTTGGATGTATGGACGATCTGGTTGACGGCGAACGGTGCGGCCGGCCTATCGGGATTGGCTGCATTATAGGTGGCAAGATCCTCGGTCATCATGGCAAGCCATTCGTCCAGCTGGCTTTCCGGGCGAGCATTGAGGGCAGGGAAGGCGCCGATCACGCCGGCCTTGCACTGCGCCAAGGTCAGTGCCGGATGCGAGATGATGAACAGCGGCGACGCCACGACGGGAATTCGCAGTCCTTGTCTCAGCACGTCCGGAAGCATCGGCAATCTCCTTTTGATTTACGTTTACGCACACGTAAGATCGGTTTTAGCAGATGCATTCGGCTCGGGAAAGATGGCGCCGTCTGGCGAAGGTATGCGTGCCATGCGCACTGGCGGCTCGATAAGCGGCTGTTTCCGCGGCATTCTCACGCCTAACCATATCTTCTCCCCAATCTTGGCGAAGGAAGGCCATTGACCACCGGCTTGCAGTTCGGCGACGGAGAGGTTACCGAAAATTAACGCCGTCTTTTCAGCAAGGCCGGCAGTCGGGTATGCACAATCGGAAGGATCCGCAGTGAGCGGTTTGGAAACAGCCATCAGGAATGCCCTTGATCGTTCCGATCGGACCGATGGCGACACGCGGGCACGGATTTATCAGTCGGCGCGACAGGCGCTGGAAGCAGGTCTGCAGCGCCAGGGCGTGACCGACAAGCTGATTGTCATGCAGCAGCAAAAGCGGCTGGAGGAAAAGATCCGCGAGATCGAGACGGAGGAAGTGGACCGGCTGGCCGGTCCCGCTATCGAGCCTGACGAGATCACTCACCCTGTCATCGACCCGGTTGTCGCACCTGCCGCCACGGCCAGAGCCGCAGCTCCAGATGTCGCAGCCCCGATCGTTGCGGATGAAAGGGTAGCCGCCCCCGATCCGGATACCGGTCTCGGCGGCGCAACACGCGCACCATCCCCGGCAAATGACCAGAGGCAGCCCAACGATGTCCAGTCGGCCGGGGATCTCGGAAGTCTCGGCGCCGCGCGACCGGATTTCCGTCCGGCCTCATCCGAAGTGCCGCAGATGGACGGACTGACCTCGGTCGAGCCGGACCGCGTGCAACGTGGCCAACCGCCTGTTGCCAAGCCCGAGCGCGGCAGGAAGCGGCGCGGATCTCTCGACGCCGAGACGAACCCTGCAGCCAAGCCGCGCAAGAGCCGTCGTCAGCGGCTGATCTCCTGGCTGCTGAAATGGGTCATCTCGCTTGCAGTCGTCGGCGTCGCTTGCTGGTATTTCTATAATTCGGGCCTGGTCCAGTCGGTGATGGACGAGGCCCTGCAGGCCGCCAACCGGGCGTCGCAATCGCAGGCGGGTCCCAATGCGCGTTTTGATCCTCGCGGCGGCTTTTCCGATGAATGGGCGCAGGTCTTCGAACCGAAGCAGATCGATACGCTGCAGGTCGGTCGCGAGGCAAAGGCAGAGGCTGCAACCGGTTCGGAAGGTCCAGCCGTTCGGCTCCTGTCGGCAACCCCGCAAACCGGCGGTGATATCGCCGTCACGGTTCCGGCGGATGTATTGCAGCGCCTGGCGGGCGGGCCGGCCACCATCGCAGTCACCGTCCAGGCTGGCGGCAACCAAGGTGTCCAGATGTCGATACGCTGCGATTTCGGCAGCCTTGGGGGCTGCGCAAGACATCGGTTCACAGCAACCCAGGAGCGACTGGAAGCCCTGTTCAAGGTCAGCTTCGACCGGGCGATCGCGCCAAACGCGCCGGGCCGCATCCTGATCAATACCGGCCTCGACGGTTCCGACAGACCGGTCCTGCTCTACTCCGTCCGCATTTTGCCCGCAGGCTGAAACCTGAACGCCGGACGACAACGTCGTCCGGCTCGCTCACCTGTCTGTCTCTATTTCAGGAACTTGCTGCCAAATCCGAGGATCTTGTCGTCGATCTCACCGATCGCGTCCCTGTCTTTCCCTTCGTAATCGAGGGATCCAAGGATGTGGCGGATGACGTTCAGATGCGCACGCCGCTTGTCGTTTGCCAGCACCACCGTCCATGGCGCAAGCTTGCTGTGTGTTCGCTCCAGCATGTGGTCGCGCTTTGCGGTGTAGTCAGGCCATTTGTTCAGTGCCGCGATGTCCATCGGCGAAAGCTTCCAGATCTTCAACGGATCGTGGCGCCGGTCGTGAAACCGCTTCAGCTGCATTTCCTGGCCGATATCCAGCCAGAACTTGAACAGATGGATATCGTCGTCGACGATCATCTCCTCGAATTGCGGAACGTCCTTCATGAAGGCTTCGTATTGGCCCGGCTTGCAGAAGCCCATGACAGGCTCGACCACCGCGCGATTGTACCAGGAGCGGTCGAACAGCACGATCTCGCCCGACGTCGGGAAGTGCGACACGTAACGCTGGAAATACCACTGGCCCGCTTCGGTGGGCGAAGGTTTGCTCAACGCCACCACGCGTGCAGATCGCGGATTGATATAGGAGCGGATGGACATGATCGTACCGCCCTTGCCGGCAGCATCCCGCCCCTCGAACAGCGCAATCATCCGCTTGCCGGTATCCTGCAGCCAGTACTGCACCTTCACGAGCTCGATCTGCAGCTTCTCCAGCTGCTTGGCGTATTTCTCCTTGTCCAACTTGTGGTCATAGGGAAAGCCGCCGGATTCCAGCGCGTGATCATGCACCCAGCCGGGCAGTTTCGGATCGTCAATGTCGAAATGCCTCAGCTTGCCATCGATTTCCAGTTCCGCTGACCGGCTGCTTGTCTCTGCCATGATTGCTGTCCTTTTTCCTTCGGCGGCCGAAACGGCTGCGACTGCTTCAACGGTTTGCAGGGCTTGAGGTTTCCCTCAGGACCGATGCATATCTGTCATGCAAGCGTTATATGACCGCAAGTTCGACCAAACAAAAAGGGGTTCGCGCGTGGAAGCGTTGCCGAAGGAAGAGCGCGGGTTTGCGCAAGAGCTGGCACTTCGCTTCCGGCGCGAGTGGCTGCTGCTTCTGCTGCTCTCGACGATCGCGGTGATCGCTTTTATTGCCGGCGCGAACGATCTTCTGGTCTTCGCGCTCTGGCTTCCCCTCGTCGTCGCCGTGCTGTCCCGGCCCTTGCCGGAGATACCTGTCGTACCGGTTGAAATGCCTGTTCCGGAGCCACCCGTCTTCGACCCGCTGCCGCTGATCTCGGCAACTCTCGGCACGCTGGACATGCCGGTCGTGGTGCTGGGTGGAGACATCACCGTTCTCTACCGCAACAAGGCGGCGGAGCGGGCCTTCGGCGATCTGCCGATCGGCACCCATCTGACGGCGCGGCTGCGGTCGCCCGGCATTCTCGACATGCTGCGCGAAACTATCGCAACTGGCCAGCCGAACCAGATCGAACATTCCGAGCGGCTCCCATCCGAACGGGTCTTCATCCTGCGCGTGGCGCCGATCGATATCGGCGGCCTGGCGCCGGGCATGGGAAACTATTACCTCCTGTCGTTCCGCGATGTCTCCGAACTGCGCAGCATCGACCGGATGCGATCCGATTTCGTCGCCAATGCAAGCCATGAGCTGAGAACGCCGCTTGCCTCGCTCAGAGGCTTCATCGAGACAATTCAGGGCCCGGCTCGCGGCGATCCGAAGGCGCAGGAACGCTTTCTCGGCATCATGCTCGACCAGGCGACCAGGATGAGCCGACTGGTGGACGACCTTCTCTCCCTGTCGCGGCTGGAACTGAAGTCGCATATTGCTCCGGACCAGACCGTGGACCTGAAGCCGCTGATCATCCATGTCAGCGACGCGCTCTTGCCTTTGGCTGAGGAACTGGGCGTCGAAATCCGCCTGCATCTTCCCGAAGGCAGGGTCGATGTGCTGGGCGATCGAGACGAACTGATCGAAGTGATCGAGAACCTCATCGAGAATGCCTGCAAGTATGGTCAGGAGGGCAAGTTCGTCGATGTCTTCCTGAAAGGCGGCGGCAGGCTGCCGGTCGAAGTCAATGTCATCGACAAGGGGCCGGGCATACCGGCGGAGCACGTTCCGCGCCTGACCGAGCGTTTCTATCGCGTCAGCGTCGCCGACAGCCGCTCCAAGAAGGGCACCGGATTGGGGCTTGCCATCGTCAAGCATATCCTCACCAGGCACCGCGCCCGCCTGCTTGTGAAGTCGGAACTCGGCAAGGGGACGGAGTTTACCGTCCGTTTCTGACATAAAACCAACCCAGTTTTCCCGGTTGCTTCCAGAACATCAGTATTTTCAACAGCTTGAATTGTCACAAATGTTTCACCGAAGTGACATAAAAGCTAAGGCCAAGGGCGGCTATGACCAGCGGGCCGAGAGCCGGCAAATGTCTAAGAGGCCGGCATGACAAGATTTCTGGAAACCCATACCGGGAGAACTTCGATGAACATGTTCAAACTTTCCGCAGCAGCCCTCGTGGCCTCTGTTGCCTTTGCCGGCGTTGCATCCGCACGCGACCAGGTTCAGGTTGCCGGCTCCTCCACCGTTCTTCCCTATGCGAAGATCGTTGCCGAGACCTTTGCCGAGACCAACCCGAACTTCAAGGCACCGGTTGTTGAGTCCGGCGGCACGGGCGGCGGTCTGAAGGCATTCTGCTCCGGCGTCGGCGAAGGCACGATCGACGTTGCCAATGCTTCGCGCAAGATCAACAAGAGCGAAGCCGAAGCCTGCAAGGCTGCCGGCGTCACGGACGTTCAGGAAATCCGCATCGGTTACGACGGCATCGTATTCGCTGCCGACTCGTCGAACGGCGACATGAAGATCACCCCGAAGGATCTCTACAAGGCATTGGCTGCTGAAGTCGTCGTTGACGGCAAGCTCGTTGCCAACCCTTACAAGAACTGGTCGGAAGTCAATGCGACCCTGCCGAAGGGCCCGATCGCAGCTTACATCCCAGGCTCCAAGCACGGCACCCGCGAAGTCTTCGAAGAGAAGATCATGGCTGAAGGCTGCAAGGAAGCCGGCGCGACTGACGTCATCAAGGCTGCCATCACCGATGCCAAGCAGGCTGCTGCCAAGTGCGTTGCAGTTCGCAAGGACGGCGCAGCTGTCGACATCGACGGCGATTACACCGAAACGCTGGCCCGCATCTCGGCCAACAAGACCG
Source organism: Neorhizobium sp. DAR64862/K0K3 (assembly GCF_050500185.1). Taxonomy (NCBI): domain Bacteria; kingdom Pseudomonadati; phylum Pseudomonadota; class Alphaproteobacteria; order Hyphomicrobiales; family Rhizobiaceae; genus Neorhizobium; species Neorhizobium sp. DAR64862/K0K3. Next base: position 2,666,170 of record NZ_CP191449.1, on the reverse strand, counting down.
GCCTCGGCGTTTTCGGCCTAGCCTTCTATGAAAACAACATGGACAAGCTGAAGGTCGCGACCGTTTCGGATGTCGTTGCTTCCACCGAAACCATTGCTTCGGGCAAGTACCCGGTGTCGCGCCCTCTGTTCTTCTACGTCAAGAAGGCTCACCTCGGCGTTATCCCAGGCCTCAAGGAATATGTTGAGTTCTTCATCTCCGACGAAATGATCGGCCCTGACAGCCCGCTCGCCGAATACGGCCTGGTTGCTGCTCCGGACGATCAGCGCGAACAGGTCCGCAAGGACTTCGAAGCCGGCAAGACCATGTAATCAAAATTCCGGCGCCGCTTCTTGCGGCGCCGGTCTTCTTTCGTGCCAGGCGGCGACTTGTCCGTCGTGCGACAGAAGCAAAGCTTGGCGTCAGTCGCTGCGTTTTGGATGGCGAAACATATTGATTCCGATGGTGGGATTTGTGCGGTAATGGGTGCCGTCGATGGCGGTAGGCCGGGGGATTTTAATGAGCACACCATTGATTTTATTGATTCTGGCGATAATTGCGATCGCTTGTTACGTTGTCGGAACCAGGCACGCCCTGGCAATCGCCGGCGGCCGTTCCTCAAAGCTTCATTCACGTCCGGGCTACTACGGCACCTTCGTCGCACTCTGCGCCGTTCTGCCGTCGGTTCTCATCCTGGCCGCGTGGCTGGTCGTCAGCCCCCTCTATATCAACTCCACTGTCCTCGATGGCTTTCCTGAAGACGTAAAGGCGCGTTCGCCGGCCGAACAGGGTCTCTCCTTCGGCATGGTAAGCTCGCTCGCGCGCGGCATGAACGTATTGAGCCTGGACGAGATCGAGCGCATCGGCGGAAATCCCGTCGAACTGCGCGCAGCGCTTGGCGCTAAGGGCGTCCCGCTTGCCGGCGACCCCGAACCATACATGGTCGAGTCCGCTGGCGATCTCAACGTCATGACCAAGATCAGCAACTGGGTTATGACCGCGGTAGTCCTTCTGGCAGCCCTGATCGGCGCCGGCTTTTCCTACACGCGCATCGCGCCGCGGTTTCGGGCTCGCAACCGTGTCGAGAAGGTGATCCTCGCAAGCCTCGTCGTCGCATCCTCGATCGCGATCCTGACCACGGTCGGCATCGTTGCCTCGATGCTGACGGAAGCGACGCACTTCTTCACCAGCATCCCGCCGTGGGAGTTCTTCTTCGGCACCGTGTGGGATCCGCGCTTTGCGGCCGCCGGCGCCACGGATTCGGCTGGTCAGTTCGGCCTTATCCCGCTGCTTCTCGGCACACTCTATATCGGCTTCGTCGCCATGCTCGTCGCCGTCCCGAGCGGTCTGTTTTCCGCGATCTACATGTCGGAATACGCCTCCCGCGGTGTCCGCTCCGTGGCAAAGCCTCTGCTCGAAGTTCTCGCCGGCATTCCCACCATCGTCTACGGCTTCTTTGCCCTGACGACGGTCGGCCCGTTCCTGCGCGACCTGTCTTCGCAGCTGAACGGCCTTGTCACCGGCGATTACGCCAACTTCATCCAGGCACAGAGCGTTCTCACCGCCGGCTTCGTCATGGGCATCATGCTGATCCCTTACGTCTCGTCGCTGTCGGACGACATCATAACCGCCGTGCCGGGAACGCTTCGTGACGGCTCGCTCGGTCTCGGCGCCACCCAGTCCGAAACCATCAAGAAGGTCGTCCTGCCGGCAGCACTGCCGGGCATCGTCGGCGCACTTCTGATGACCGCCTCGCGCGCCATCGGCGAAACCATGATCGTAGTGCTCGCCGCCGGCGTCGCCGCCCGCATGCAGCTCAACCCGTTCGAGCCGATGACGACGGTGACCGTCAAGATCGTCAGCCAGCTGACGGGCGACCTTGAATTCACCTCGCCGCAGACGCTTGTCGCCTTCGCACTCGGCATCACGCTCTTTGCGATCACGCTTTGCCTCAACATCTACGCGCTCTACATCGTGCGCAAATACCGGGAGCAGTACGAATGACCGACGTGGTTTCCTCCACCGCCGGCGTCTTGGCCAAGCCTGCCCGTCGCGATATCGGTATCAAACGCCGCTACGCCGCCGAGCGCCGCTTCCGTGCCTATGGCATCGCTGCTCTCTCGTTCGGCATCCTGTTCCTGATGCTCCTTCTGTGGTCGGTCGTCTCGAAGGGCTATACCGCCTTTCAGCAGACGATGATCACGATCCCTGTCGAGTTCTCGCAGCAGATCATCGACAAGGATAATGTGCGGGCTACGGATCCGGCCAAGCTGATGACGGCCAACTACCCGATCGTCGCCCGCAATGCGCTGGCGAAGGTTCTGGGCGTCGCCGAAACCGATCGCCAGGGCCTGCGTGCCGTCAACCAGATGATTTCGGACGGCGTTCGTGGCCAGCTGCGCGATATGGTCGTTTCCGATCCTGAGATCATCGGCACGACTCAGACGGTTTCGCTTCTGGCGGCCGGCGATATCGACAGCGCCGTGAAAGGCCAGATCAATCTCGACGTGGCGGAAACCAGCCGCAAGGTGTCCGACCAGCAGGTCGGATGGATGAAGCAGCTGACCGACAGCGGTGCGCTCGCCAAGGAATTCAACACCGGCATTTTCTTCAACGGCGCGTCCAGCCGTCCGGAAGCAGCCGGCGTCGGCGTCGCTCTGATCGGCTCCTTCTACATGATGCTGATCGTGCTCGTCCTGTCGCTGCCGATCGGCGTCGCAGCCTCGATCTATCTTGAAGAGTTTGCCCCGAAGAACCGGTTCACCGACCTGATCGAGGTCAACATCAACAATCTCGCAGCGGTCCCGTCGATCGTCTACGGTCTGTTGGGTCTCGCGGTCTTCATCAACTTCATGGGCCTGCCGCGCTCGGCCTCGCTGGTCGGCGGCCTGGTGCTGACGCTGATGACGCTTCCGACCATTATCATCGCCACCCGCGCGGCACTGAAAGCAGTGCCACCGTCGATCCGTGCTGCAGCGCTCGGGCTCGGTGCCTCGAAGATGCAGACCATCTTCCACCATGTCCTGCCGCTTGCCATGCCCGGTATCCTGACCGGTACGATCATCGGCCTCGCGCACGCCCTTGGCGAAACCGCGCCGCTCCTCTTGATCGGCATGGTCGCCTTCGTGGCGAACTATCCGACCACGCCGATGGATCCGTCGACAGCGCTGCCGGTACAGATCTACATGTGGGCTAACGAGGCGGAACGCGCCTTCGTTGAACGAACCTCGGGAGCGATCATGATCCTGCTCCTGTTCCTGATCTTGATGAATGTTGGCGCAATTCTCTTGCGACGCCGCTTCGAACGGCGTTGGTAGAGGAAGGGGGAAGCAATGAACATGATGTCAGAAGCTGCAGTTGAGAAGGCGCTGGACAAGAAAATGAACGACGTTGCATATAAGATGATCGGCAAGGATGTCTCCGTTTATTACGGTGACAAGCGCGCTCTTTATGACGTGAACCTGAATGTCCGCCAAAATACCGTCACTGCTTTGATCGGTCCGTCTGGCTGCGGCAAGTCCACCTTCCTGCGCACGATGAACCGCATGAACGACACGATCGAGGGTTGCCGCGTCACCGGCAAGATCACGCTCGACGGCGACGATATCTACGACAAGGAAATCGACGTCGTGGAGCTGCGCGCCCGGGTCGGCATGGTGTTTCAGAAGCCGAACCCGTTCCCGAAGTCGATCTACGAGAACATTGCCTACGGTCCCCGCATCCACGGCCTTGCCCGCGGCAAGACGGAAATGGACGCGATTGTCGAGGCAAGCCTGCAGCGCGCCGGCCTCTGGGCAGAAGTCAAGGATCGCCTGCATGAAGGCGGTACCGGCCTTTCCGGCGGTCAGCAGCAGCGCCTTTGCATCGCCCGTGCGATCGCCGTTTCGCCTGAAGTCATTCTGATGGACGAGCCGTGCTCGGCACTCGACCCCATCGCCACGGCCAAGGTCGAGGAACTGATCCACGAACTGCGCGCCAACTACACGATCGTGATCGTCACCCACTCGATGCAGCAGGCAGCCCGCGTTTCACAGCGCACGGCAATGTTCCATCTCGGCCATCTGGTCGAGGAAAACGATACCGACAAGATGTTCACCAATCCGGATGACCAGCGCACCCAGGATTACATCATGGGCCGCTTCGGCTGATGCGGGCGCAGAGCCCGTCAGCCGCAACTGCAGACATCAAGGATCAGACACATGGTTTCGACCCATATTCTCTCGGCCTATGACGAGGAACTGAAATACCTGAACCGCCGGATCTCCGAAATGGGCGGCCTGGCGGAGCAGATGTGCGGTGATGCCGTGCGTGCGCTCGTCAACTCCGACTCGGCGCTGGCCCAGAAGGTCATCTCGGACGACGTCATTCTCGACCACGCCGAGCGCGATATCCAGGACAAGGCGATCGTCACCATCGCCAAGCGCCAGCCGATGGCAGCCGATCTTCGCGAGATCATCGGCACGCTGCGCATTGCAGCTGACCTGGAACGCGTCGGCGACCTTGGTAAGAACACCGCCAAGCGCGTGCTCGCCGTGCAGGGAACAGGCGTCCCGCGCAAGCTCGCCCGTGGTCTGGAGCATCTTTCCGAACTGGCGCTGGTGCAGCTCAAGGACGTTCTTGATGTCTTCGCCAACCGCTCCGCGGAAAAAGCCGAAATCATCCGCCAGCGCGATGAAGAGATTGACGCGATGTACACCTCGCTGTTCCGCGAACTCCTCACCTACATGATGGAGGATCCGCGCAACATCACCACCTGCACCCATCTCCTGTTCTGCGCCAAGAACATCGAGCGCATCGGCGACCACGCGACCAATATCGCCGAGACCATCTACTACATCGCAACCGGCGCACAGCCGGAGGGCGAACGTCCGAAGGACGATACGTCCAACATGCTCGGCTCCGCCGGGACATGATGCAGCTCTCCCGAAATCGCCTGCCGGTTTCGGGACGATAACTGCCAAAACCAATGACCTGAAGCAGCGCGAGCGGATCTGGCGGATCTAAGTGCAGTTCGGGACGAGTGACGGAGCAAGTCGGAATGCAGCCGAAGATCGCAGTCGTGGAAGACGAAGAGGCCCTCAGCGTCCTCCTTCGGTATAACCTGGAGGCCGAGGGTTACGAGGTCGATACCGTGCTTCGCGGTGACGAAGCGGAAATCAGGCTTCAGGAGCGCGTTCCGGATCTTCTCATTCTCGACTGGATGCTGCCGGGCGTTTCAGGCATCGAACTGTGCCGTCGCCTGCGCATGCGGCCGGAGACGGAACGCCTGCCGATCATCATGCTGACGGCGCGCGGCGAAGAAAGCGAGCGCGTTCGTGGGCTTGCCACGGGCGCCGACGACTATGTGGTCAAGCCGTTTTCGACACCGGAGCTGATGGCCCGCGTCAAGGCGATGCTGCGTCGTGCCCGACCCGAAGTGCTGTCGAGCGTCCTCAAATGCGGCGACATCGAACTCGACCGCGAAACCCACCGCGTTCACCGCAAGAGCCGCGAAGTTCGCCTCGGGCCGACAGAGTTTAGACTTCTAGAATTCCTGATGGCGTCGCCCAGCCGCGTCTTTTCGCGCTCGCAGTTGCTCGACGGCGTCTGGGGCCATGACATCTATGTCGACGAACGCACCGTCGACGTGCATGTGGGGCGCCTGCGGAAGGCACTCAACTTCTCCAACATGCAGGACGTCATCCGCACGGTCCGCGGTGCCGGCTACTCGATGGAAGCCTGAGCACCGCGTCTCCTAGCCGGCAGCGTCATGGCAATGACACCGGTCACGACGCAGGCGAGACCGAGCCAGGCTGTCGAGGCAAGCGTTTCGCCGAGAAACACGACGCCGATGCCAACGCCGATCGGCACCCGCAGATAGGCCTGCGCCGTCGTGCCGACGGAGCCCAGCGTCCGCACCAGCCGGAAATAGATGACGAAGGCGAGCGCCGTCGAAAATACCGCGAGCGCCAACAGGGCGAGCATCGAATCGGTGCTGGGCGTCAGCGTCCAGGGCCGGTCGACCACGAGGCTCACGGGAATGAGGATGGCCGCCCCTGCGATCAGCGATCCCGCGGCGGGCATCATCGGGTCCAATCCCTTAAAATTCTTGCCGAAGATGGCAGCCGCCGCATAGCAGATCGTCGCCGCCACGATGGCGAGTTGAGCCCAGAGGTTCTCGCCCGACCCGGCAAGCGCCTCCATGCCGACGATCAGGCATATGCCGACAATGCCTGCGGCAACTCCAAACAGCTTGGCCGCAGAGACGCTTTCATGGCGCGTGATCAGCGCCGTCAGCAGAAACGCGAAGATCGGCGTCGTGGAACTCAAAATGGTGGCAAGGCCCGCATCGGTCGTCTGTTCGGCCCAGGCAATCAGGGTGAAGGGGACAGCGCTGTTGAGGCCGGCCTGAACCGTGAAGAGCGTCCAGGTCTGCCGGTCGGTCGGCAGCTTCAATCCGCGAAGGCGAAGTGCCGCAGCGAGAATGAGACCGGCGACCAGTGTTCTGACGGCGATAAAGGTGACGGGCGAAATCGTCTCCACACCGACTTTGATCAGCGTGTAGGACGCGCCCCAAAGCGTCGCGAGCGTGAGGAGCAGCAACAGATCCGTTGCCATGCTTGTTTTGGTGTCCGCCATTCCAGTTCCTATCCCCATCCATGCAATCTCCGCCCCTCTTAGCGGAGAGAGGAAAAGAAATGCTTCGGCGACGGCCGAACCGTTGATCGCTGACGGCAAAGTTTTCCGGTGCTAGAACTGGATCATGTCCAATATGGTTTCAGGAAATACGATTGCGGAAGTTGCAAGCCTGATCGGCGATGTCGCGCGCGCCAACATGCTGTCCGCGCTGATGGGCGGCCAGGCGCTGACGGCGGGCGAACTGGCACGCCATGCCGGCGTCACCGCGCAGACAACCAGCGGCCATCTCGGCAAACTGGCCCAGGCGCATCTGATCGCAGTCGAAAAGCAGGGCAGGCACCGCTATTACCGACTTGCCTCTCCGGAAGTCGCGCACGCGATCCACGCGTTGATGGCAGTCGCCGCAGACGGACCGAAGCGCCATCACCCTGTGGGCCCGAAAGATGAAGCGTTACGGCTAGTCCGCACCTGTTACGACCACATGGCCGGCCGTCTCGCCATCGCGCTCGCCGACTCCCTGACCGGCAACGGCTATCTGCTGCTCGGCGATGGAGCCGGCCTGATCACCGATGAAGGTCGGCGTTTCTTTTGTGATTTCGGGATCGATCTCGACCAGCTGACCCGTTCGAAACGCCCGCTCTGCCGGACATGCCTCGATTGGAGCGAGCGACGGCCGCATCTGGCGGGACAAATGGGTGCGGCGCTGCTGGACCGCGCTCTTGGCGTCGGCTGGATCAGCCGCCGAGAGGAAACCCGGGCTCTGCGGATCACGCGCGCCGGAGAGATCGGGTTTGCTGACAAATTCAGGCTTCCATCGGACTGGCGTATTGCACCGTCCGAAACTCTGATGGTCAGGCGGCTTCCTGGGTCTTCCATTCCGGCAGCGGGAACAACTTGTCGTAGCCAAGATTGAAGAGATAGGCATAGACCACGTAGAACAGCGCGATCGCGATATCCATTGTCAGCGCATGGAGAAGGGTAATCTGCAGATACCACGCGATAAACGGCATCAGCACGACCAGCAGACCGATTTCGAACAGCACCGCATGAGCAATGCGCAAGGCAGGCGTCTTTAGCGTCGTACCCCGTCGCGCCTGCAGAAAGCGGTCGAAACCCAGATTGTAGAGGTAGTTCCAGCCGGTCGCGACCGTCGCAGACACGACGCCGACAATGCCCATATGTTCGGCCGGCATGTCGAAGACGAAAGCGCCGAGCGGCACCATCATCAGAAGCCCGATGATTTCAAAGCTGATGGCGTGGCGAATACGGTCTCTTATCGAGCGCATGATCTTCCCCTTTAGGTGAGGTTCATGCCGGGTCGTCCCAGCGTTATGCCCATTCAGGGGGAGGTCGTCCTCTCTCGAGGCCGAAATAGGAGCCCAGGGAGTGCGAGGCAAGTTTTTTCAGCGCAAGTCAGCCATGCCGAAAACGCAAAAGGCGGGCCAGAGCCCGCCTTCGATCTTGTTTCCGCAGCCGTCTGACTCAGGACGCGCGGGCAGCCGGACGACGGCGCTCGTGCACCGGCTGGTAGGCAAGCTTCGCGTGATATTTGCAATAGGGCGACGCATCCTGCGCATCGCAACCGCAGAAATGAAAGTCGTCCGTCAGCGGATCGCCAACCGGCCACTTGCATGTGCGCTCGGTGAGATCCGTCAGCGACAGACGGCGCGAGATCGGCACAACGACGCTGCCGGAAGCGGTGTATTTCACCGGTTCGGCGACGTTGACGTCCTGATCTTCCTTGAGGGCGTTTGCACCCACCGTCCGTGCTGCGGGACGGGCTGTGTCGCGTCCGGCAAAGCTCGGCGCGCGCGGAGCTGCGGGCGCTGGGCGCTTGGATGCCGGGCGATTGGCCGACGCCGAACCGCCTGCTTTGGCGCGACCCGGAAGGTTGAGACGGTGCACTTTGCCGATCACGGCATTGCGGCTTACGCCTCCAAGTTGGGCTGCAATCTGGCTGGCGCTGAGACCTTCCGACCATAGTTTTTTAAGTCGCTCGACGCGCTCATCAGTCCAGTTCATGCCGTTCTCCGCCTTTGAACGTTGCTGGCAGACAGAATCCGTTCACCTCTGCGGCGAAATAAATCCGCCGCACCCACGCAATCTATGCTTCGAGGTGACTAGTTCCGCCGCATGCGTTCTAGTAATTGAGGATTAACCTAGTGTGTGGCTGACTCCGTGGCAAGAGTCGCTCGAATCGCCGCGAATCGATTTCGCGGTTTTCCCCAACTTGCTGCCCTCAAGAGTCATTTTTGTCACAGACCGAAATGCCGCAACACAGCATCAGGTTGCATCGCGGCGTATGCCCCGAAAGCCCTATAAAACACCAAGTTTTGTTGACATGGAGGCACTTAGCCATGATAGTGCCCGCGCCGCCCGGTGGGCGGCATTTTTGATTTTTCAGGCCGCATTCCCGGTCTCCGGAGAGGTCTGGAGAGGGGGGTCGGAACCTACCCAGAGGAGTGATGTCGCCATGGCTGAAGCCGCACTTTACGACACGTTTGCCCGGGCACCTTTGCGCTTTGATCGAGGCGAGGGCGTATGGCTTGTGACGGAAGGTGGCGAGCGATATCTGGATTTCGGGGCAGGCGTTGCCGTCACCTCCTGCGGTCATTCCAATCCGCATCTGGTAAACGCGCTGAAGTCGCAGGCCGAGAAGGTCTGGCACCTTTCCAACCTCTACGAGATCCCGGAGCAGGAGCGTCTGGCCCGCCGTCTGGTGGATGCCACGTTCGCCGACAAGGTGTTCTTTACCAATTCCGGCGCCGAAGCGCTTGAGACCGCCATCAAGACGGCGCGTCGCTATCATTTCTCCAAGGGCCATCCGGAGAAATTCCACATCATCACCTTCGAGGGTGCTTTCCACGGCCGGACCATCGCGACGATCGCCGCCGGTGGTCAGGAAAAATACATGGAAGGCTTCGGCCCGAAGGCGCCAGGGTTCGATCAGGTCCCATTCGGTGATCTCGATGCCCTCAACGCTGCGATAAACGAAAACACCGGCGCCCTGCTGATCGAGCCGATCCAGGGCGAGGGCGGCGTGCGCGTCGTGGACAAGGAATTCCTGCGCGAGCTGCGTCGCATCTGCGACGACCGGGGTCTGCTGCTGATCCTCGACGAAGTGCAGAGCGGGGTTGGCCGCACCGGCCGGTTCTTCGCCCACGAACTGACAGGCATCACGCCTGATATCATGGCTGTTGCCAAGGGCATCGGCGGCGGCTTCCCGTTCGGCGCCTGCCTTGCGACAGCAGAGGCTGCTTCCGGCATGAAGCCCGGCATCCACGGCACGACCTATGGCGGCAATCCGCTTGGCATGGCCTGCGGCAACGCAGTGCTCGACGTCGTGCTCGCCGATGGCTTCCTTGAAAACGTCCGCGATGTCGCGCTCGTGTTCCGCCAGGGACTGGCAAGCCTGAAGGATCGCTTCCCGGATGTGATCGAAGATATCAGAGGCGAAGGCCTTATGCTCGGCATCAAGGCAAGGGTGCCAGCTGGCGATCTGGTCGTTGCAATGCGCGATGAGAAAATGCTGTCGGTACCTGCTGGCGATAACGTCGTGCGCCTTCTGCCGCCGTTGACGATCACGGCGGAGGAAGCCCGCGAGGGGCTCGCACGGATCGAACGGGCAGCGGAAAAGCTGACCGAGGCAGAACTCAAGAAAACAGCCTGAGCGCGATGAGGGGTGCCGGTGACGGTTCCCCTCGATAGGGGACGATAGCATGGCATCACCAAAGCATTTCCTGGATCTTTCGGCGGTTTCGCCGGAGGATCTTCGCACCATTCTCGACGACGCGAAAAGCCGCAAGCAGGCCTTCAAGGCCGGCAAGGGAGACCAGCCGCTCGCCGGCAAGATGTTGGCGATGATTTTCGAAAAGCCGTCCACCCGCACCCGCGTCTCCTTCGATGTCGGCATGCGCCAGCTCGGCGGCGAGACGCTCTTCCTGTCCGGCACGGAAATGCAGCTCGGCCGCGCCGAGACGATCGGCGATACGGCACGTGTCCTGTCGCGCTATGTCGATGCGATCATGATCCGCACCACCGATCACAACCGCATGCGGGAAATGGCCGAGCACGCCACCGTGCCTGTTATCAACGCGCTGACCGACGATACCCATCCCTGTCAGATCATGGCCGACCTGATGACCTTCGAGGAGCATCGCGGTCCTGTCAAAGGCAAGACCATCGCCTGGACGGGTGACGGCAACAACGTGCTGCACTCGCTCGTCGAAGGCTCGGCACGGTTCGGCTACAAGATGAACATGGCCGTGCCGATGGGCTCCGAGCCGCATGACAAGTTCCTGAACTGGGCGCGCAACAATGGCGGCGAGATCATGCTCTGCCACGACGCCGAACGAGCGGTCACCGGCGCTGATGTCGTCGTCACCGATACGTGGGTGTCGATGAACCAGGAGCACAAGGCGCGCGGCCACAACATCTTCCAGCCCTATCAGGTCAACAAGGCGCTGATGGATCAGGCAAACAAGGACGCGCTCTTCATGCACTGCCTGCCGGCGCATCGCGGCGAGGAAGTCACCGACGAGGTCATCGACGGACCGCAGTCAGTAGTGTTCGACGAGGCGGAAAACCGCCTTCATGCGCAGAAGTCGATCCTAGCCTGGTGCTTCGGCATCGTCTGAGGATCGAAAGCGCTTCCGACTTGAATTCGATGAGAGCCGCCACCATCTGACGGCTTTCAAAGCGCGCCGCCGAACGAGTGCGGCGCTTCAACACGATATCGTCAACGTTCTCAAATCCCCGGCCGGCGGTTCCGCTGCGGCTGGCGCTTGTGTAAAAGCGTTCGAGGAACTGAGAGCGCCGGCGCGAAGGAGTTAACTCATGGCGGAAGCGACTGTTGAACTGAACGAACTCGATTTTGCCGGCGACGACCGCGTCGTGCCCTTCCAGGTGGATGGTCTTGATGTGCGTGGCCGTGCAGTCCAGCTCGGGCCACTCCTCAACGCGATCCTCGGACGGCACGATTATCCGGCACCGGTCGCGCGGCTGCTGGCGGAAGCCGTCGTGCTCACTGCACTGCTGGGCACTTCGCTGAAATTCGAAGGCAAGTTCACCATGCAGACCAAGGGCGACGGCCCGGTCGACCTGCTGGTTGCCGATTTCTCCACGCCGGATGCACTGCGCGCCTATGCCCGCTACGACGAGGATGCGCTGGCCGAAGCTGTCGAGAACGGCAAGATCTCGCCTGCCGAACTGCTCGGCCATGGCTTTCTTGCGCTGACGATCGATCAGGGCCGCGGCATGCAGCCCTATCAGGGCATCGTGCCGATGGACGGCTCGTCGCTTGAAGAAATGGCCGGCGTCTACTTCCGCCAGTCCGAACAGATCCCGACCCGGGTTCGCCTTGCCGTCGCCGAACTCATCGACCGCGACGAGGACGGCAACCCACGCCACAACTGGCGCGCCGGCGGACTTGTCGCCCAGTTCCTTCCGCAGGCGCCTGAGCGCATGCGCCAGCCCGACCTGCATGGCGGCGACGGTGACGAACGCGATGCCGTCGAAGTCGAGGACGATGCCTGGTTAGAGGCGAGCACGCTGGTCGGCACCATCGATACGGACGAGCTGACCGATCCGCAGGTGGCGATCGAACGGCTGCTGTTCCGGCTGTTCCACGAGCGCGGCGTGCGGGTCTATGATCCGCAGACGGTGTTCGACCGCTGCAGCTGCTCGCGCGACAAGATCAAGGGCGTGCTAGACGGGTTCTCTGCAGAAGAAATCCACGCGAGTGTGGAAGATGGAGAAATCGCGGTAACCTGCGAGTTCTGCTCGACCACCTACAAGTTCGTGACGGAAGAATTCGAAAGCGCCTGATCCGCCTTGCGGGTCAGTTCAGAACGCGCACGACGCCTGGTGAATCCAGCGAGAAGGCGGGAATGTCGACTTTGAAAGTCTCGCCTTCGTCCGTCTTCATATCGTAGGTGCCGAACATGACGCCGGATGGCGTGTCGAGCGGGCACCCGGACGAATATTCGTAGCTGTCGCCCGGCTCCAGTCGCGGCTGGTCGCCAACGACGCCTGGTCCGTCGACCTCGTCGACGATCCCGTTTTCGTCCGTGATGTTCCAGTAGCGATGCACGAGCGTGACGCTGATCGAGGACTTGTTCTCGATCACGATCCGGTATCCCCAGACATAACGACTGTCCTCGGGGCTCGACTGCTCCTCGAGATAATAGGGCTCGACGGCGACGTCTATGTCTCTGGTGCGGGCGCGGTACATTGGCACCTCAAGATTGCTCATCGTGCCGATATCGTACAGTGGGGGAGAAAGGTCAAGAATTCTCGCGGCTTGCATCTGAGGCAATGTCGCGTTCTTGATGATAGGGATAACTGATATGGTAAACCCGGAGCGTTCCGGGTCTACCCATCGTTCGGCGTAAAGTCGATCAGATCTGCTTCAGCGCCTGCGCGAAATCTTCCAGCAGGTCGTCCGCATCCTCGATGCCGGCCGAAAAGCGCACGGTGCCGGGCGAAATTCCCAGTTCCGTACGGGCTTCGTCGCTGAGGTTTTTGTGCGTCGTCGTTGCCGGATGCGTGATGATCGAGCGGGTGTCGCCGAGATTGTTGGAGATGGTGACCACCTCCATGGCATTCTGCAGCTTGAAGGCCGCTTCCTTGCCGCCCTTCAGCTCGAAACAGACCAGCGTCGATCCGCCCGTCATCTGCTTGGCGATGATATCGGCCTGCGGATGGTCTTTGCGACCGGGATAGATCACTTTCGCGACCTTGGACTGCTCGGCCAGGAAATCGGCGATCTTTGCCGCATTCGACGTCTGCTGGGCAACACGGATCGGCAGCGTTTCCAGCCCCTTGATCAGTGTCCATGCCGTGAACGGCGACATTGCCGGACCGGTATGGCGATAATAGTCCTGCAGGTGCTCCAGAACCCATTCGCGGTCCGAAAGGATGACGCCGGCAAGGCTGCGGCCCTGGCCGTCGATATGCTTGGTGGCGGAATAGACGACCACATGGGCGCCGAGTTCCAACGGCCGCTGGAAGAGCGGCGTTGCAAACACATTGTCGACCACCAGACGGGCGCCGACCTGATTGGCAAGCTTGGCAACGCCGGCAATGTCGATCACTTCCAGCGTCGGGTTTGTCGGGCTTTCCAGGAAAAACACCTTGGTGTTGGGCTTGATCGCCGCTTCCCAGTTGGCAAGGTCGCGACCGTCCACCAGCGTGCATTCGATGCCGTAGCGCGGGGCGAGCGTTTCGACAACCCAGCGGCAGGAACCGAACAGGGCCCGCGCGGCAACGATATGGTCGCCGGCGCGAAGCTGGCACATGAGCGCTGCCGTGATGGCGGCCATGCCGGAGGCGGTGGCGCGGGCTTCTTCTGCACCCTCCAGCGCACACATGCGCTTTTCGAACATGTCGTTGGTGGGGCTGCCGTAGCGGGCATAGATATAGCCGTCGGCCTCGCCCTTGAAACGGGCCTCGGCGGCTTCTGAACTGTCGTAGGCGAAGCCCTGCGTCAGGTAGATGGCTTCCGACATCTCGCCATATTGCGAGCGCAGCGTGCCGCCATGGACGAGCGTGGTGGCCGGGCGCCAGTTCTTGTTCGGGGATTTGCTCATGTGTTCATCACCTTCGTGATACAAAAAAACCGGCCGCAATCGCAGACCGGTTTTCAACCCGGTCTTTTTAGCCACTTGTTTAACGTGGCTGCAAGCCGACCGGCCAAATCACCACGGGATAAAGCTGCCTTACGCCTCGCTTCCGCTTGCGTCAATGGTCCGCATTTGGTTTTGTCGCCCCCAAAATCTGAAAGAGACATGATGGCTCGCGAAACGGGAATTCTGGCGGACCGCGCAATTGCGGCGCTCTTCGAACAAGGACGGCTGAAGTCCGAGAGGGCGCTTGATCAGGACCAGATCCAGCCGGCGAGCCTTGATCTGCGCTTGGGGCAGAAGGCGTTTCGCGTGCGCGCCTCGTTCATGCCGGGGCCGATGAGCCTCGTGTCCGACAAGCTCGAGCGCCTCAGCCTGCACGTCATCGATCTCTCCGAAAGCGCCGTCCTCGAAACCGGCTGCGTCTATATCGTGCCGCTGATGGAAAGCCTCGATCTGCCGGCCGAGATGTCGGCTTCGGCCAATCCGAAAAGCTCCACCGGCCGCCTCGATATCTTTACCCGCGTCATCACCGATCGCGCCCAGGAGTTCGACAAGATCCCTTCAGGCTATCGCGGTCCGCTCTATCTCGAAATTTCCCCGCGCACATTTCCGATCGTCGTGCGCCAAGGCTCGCGCCTGTCGCAGATCCGCTTCCGCGTCGGCAACGCCCTTCTGCAGGAGCCGGAGCTGTTGGCGCTGCATGGAGCCGAAACGCTGGTCGCCGCCGCGCAGCCGAACATTTCCGGCGGCGGCATAGCGCTATCGATCGACCTTGCCGGCGACAACGATGGCCTGATCGGCTACCGCGGCAAGCACCACACGGCCGTCGTCGATGTCGACAAGAAGGCCCAGCATGATCTGTTCGATTTCTGGGAGCCGATCCACAGCCGCGGCCGCAACGAACTGATTCTGGATCCGGATGAATTCTACATCCTCGTCTCGCGCGAGGCCGTCCATGTGCCACCGCTCTACGCGGCCGAAATGACACCGTTCGACCCGCTGGTCGGCGAATTCCGCGTCCATTACGCCGGCTTCTTCGACCCCGGCTTCGGCCACGAGGCCGCCGGCGGCCGCGGCAGCCGCGCAGTCCTAGAGGTGCGCAGCCACGAGGTCCCGTTCATCCTCGAAGACGGCCAGATCGTCGGTCGCCTCGTCTACGAACACATGCTGGAAGAACCCCAGGGCCTCTACGGCTCCGGCCTCGGCTCGAACTATCAGGCGCAGGGCCTCAAACTCTCCAAGCATTTCCGCAGCTAGGACATCCCCGGACGCTTCCACCCCGGCGACCTTGACAGACAAGGCCCATTGTTGGAAACCTTCCCCCGACGCGGGTGTAGCTCAATGGTAGAGCAGCAGCTTCCCAAGCTGAATACGAGGGTTCGATTCCCTTCACCCGCTCCAATCCCCCTCCCGATCAGCTCTCCTTCCGTCGCGGCATGTGGGGTGTCTTGCTCCAGTGGAACGGCTTTGTCCTGAGTTCCCACAGCGCCTTCCAGGCGGCGAAGGATGTCATCATCCAGTAGAGCGGCACCGCAACCCAGCGACGGCCGACGAGGCGCTTTTCGTGGTTGGTCATCGATCCGATGCCGAGGCCGAGGAAGATGAGATAGCTGCCGAGAATGTTGGTGAAGTCGATCGCGAACAGGCCGACGACCTCGACCGGCAGCGTGTCGATCGGCGCCCGCAGCATTGCTGAGAAGCCGACGCCGAGAAAGACGAGGATCAGCGGATGCAGCAGCGATGACAAAAGCATGCCGCCCACCAGCAATTGGATCACGCAGAAAGGCTTGATGCCGATTTCGCCGATCAGCCGCGCCGGGTCGCGCATCAGCACCAGCCAGGTTTGCAGCCAGCCCTTGAACCAGCGGCTTCTCTGCGACGTCCACACCTTGATCGATAAAGGCGCGTCCTCCAGCGTCTGGTGCCGCATCACGTCGGCGGTAAAGCCGAGCCGGTAGAGCCGCATGCCAAGATCGGCGTCTTCCGTCACGTTGTACGGATCCCATCCGCCGGCTGCGATCAGCGCGCTGGTGCGGAAATGGTTGGACGTGCCGCCGAGTGGAAGCGGCATGTTCATTCTCCCGAGCATCGGCAAAAGGCCGCGAAACAGCGCTGCATATTCGAGCGAAAACAACGCGCTCAACCAGCTTTCCCGGGCGTTGGTGATGATCAGTGGTGCCTGCAGGCAGGCAAGTTCGGATGGTGCCGCGCGAAACCGTCGGTACGCCTCGCGGAGTTGTAGCGGGTGCGGCCTGTCCTCGGCGTCGTAGATTGCCGTGAATTCGCCGCGCGCACCTTTCAGCGCATAGGTGAGAGCCTTTGGCTTCGTCCGCGGACCATAGGCCGGCACTTCGACGATCTCGAACTGGGGGCCAGGCTCAAGCGCCTTCAAGGCTTCGATCGTCTGCCGGTCGTCGATTTCGCATACGAACTTGATGTCGAGCAGAGATGCGGGCCAGTCCAGCCGCTTGAGGCTTGCGACCAACTGCTCGGCCATGTCCTCTTCGCGGTAGAGTGCGACCAGAATAGTGTAACGCGGCAGCAGCCCGAACGGTGGAGCGACTGGCACGCGTTCAGGCGCCACCAACGTTTGCCGGATCATCGCCGAAAGCCGAAGACAGAGCGTCGAGAAATAGGTGAGCGACAGGACGATATGCAGCGCAAGCAGCGTATCGATCGGTGCAATCAGCAGGAGACAGGCAAGGGTCGTCAGAAACGACCCACCGTAAAAGCCCTGGTGGCCTGCGAGCACAACGCGGGCCGACAGCAGGGGTCTCTGCTCGAACAGGGTATTCGTGGTCTCGCGGATGCGGCGCGCTGCATCGGCTTTCCAGACGGATTCGCGAATGGCGCTCGGCGTGGTGATGACGAGATCGCGGCCCACAAGCGGCAGGGTCGCAAGCGTTGCCGCAATCTGCGAAAGTCGCGCCGCCTCCGGCACGATGGCGATTTCCTGCGCCTTGTTGCGATGGGCGATCCTCACCATGGTCGGGCGTGTCAGCTGGGCGTCGGTCGAGGGCAGGATAACGACAAGCGCGGGATCGAGCGACGAGACGAAGGGAAGTCGCAGCAGACGGGCGATGGCACCGTAATAGGCGTCTTCCCTCACGTCGCCGCTTGCCAGAAGCTCGGCCTCGACCGTCGTCCCGTTTTGCCTGGAGAGGCCAGCCAGCTTGGCGATCAACGGTTTCGAGAAACCGAGGGCCGCAAGCGCTGTCAGCTCGACCTGGATGCCGGGACGAAAGTCGAGCAATTGCCCGGACTCGGTCTCGTCGGTCGGCGGCGCCCCCGTTTCGTCGTGATAGGTCGGCTGCGAAGCATGTTCCTCTGAGCGCATGTTGCTGCTACACCGTCCGCAGACGAACCCCTATTGCCCCACACGGATCATAAAGATGCGATACCTGATTACATCCCTAAAAAGCAGTGGTGTTTTCAAGTTTATGCAGCTCTTGGTGGTGGTGATACACGGACTTCTGTCCGCAACGCAGGCACTTGCGGCCTCCACCGCTCCGCCTTCTACCCCGGCGACCCAGCTTCCGCTGATGTTTGACGCACGAGAACGCGTGGAGCGTCAGGATCTGTCGACAATCCTGCGCGTGCGCATCCTGACGACAGTCGATTTCCCCCCTTTCAATTTCGCAGATCAATCGGGCCGGCTGTCAGGCTTCAACATCGATCTCGCCCGCGAGATTTGCTCGGTCCTGAAGATCGAGGCAAAGTGCCAGATTCAGGCCATGCCCTTCGCGGATCTCGAAAAGACCCTGGAAGACGGGGGCGGGGAGGCCGTGATGGCAGCGGTCGCTGCAACTCCGTCGCTGCGGCAGCGCTTTCTTTTTTCCAGGCCCTATCTCGGTATCCCGGCAAGGTTTGCCCGCAACAACGCGGCGACACCGGCTGCGACCACGGTATCGGACCTCAGCGATCGTCCGGTCGGTGTCGTCAAGGGAACGGCGCATGAGGCGATGCTAAGAGCGTTCTTCCCGAAGATCACGCAAAAGCCGTTCGACAGTTACGAGGACATGCTGGCAGCGCTGAAGGAGAGACAAGTCGATGCGGTCTTTGCCGATGGCCTTCGCCTGCCGTTCTGGGTCGCAAGCGAGGCATCGGAGACCTGTTGCAGCCTGTTCGACGGCCCCTACCTGTCGCAGAAATTTCTAGGCGAGGGCCTGACCATCATGGTCCGCAGAAACGATCCGACCCTTGCCGCCGCCTTTGATCAGGCGCTGGCCGAATTGTCGCGCAACGGCCGCCTGCAGGAACTCTACCTGCGCTATTTCCCGAACGGCCTCTATTGAGACCAAGGAATTTTTTCTCAAGATACGTTGAATGCAACGCGGCTTACTGGCTCGCCCAGATGATCCGTGCCATCCATTCCACATCGGCCGTGTCGAAGGAACGGTTCGCGTGTTCGGGGTTGAGCGACAGAAGCTCGATCAGGCGCGCACTCTGGCGCGCCAGAACTTTCGCCATCACTTCGCCCTCGCGGGTTTTCAACACCACGCGGTCGCCACGCCGAACCTGTGCGCCGGGCTCGACGATCAGCACGTCGCCGTCCCGATAGAGCGGCATCATGGAATCGCCCTGGACCTCGAGCGCGTAGACACCGGCTTTTCGGGCGGGATCGACGGGAAATTCCACCACATCCCAGCCCTGTCCGGCAGGAAAACCGCCATCGTCGAAAAAGCCGCCGGAGCCGGCCTGGGCAAAGCCGAGCAGCGGGATCGTGCCGTTCTGGGAGGGAAAATTGCCGTCGGGAAGTTGCGACCTGCCCATCGCATGCGGCAGATAGCTCATGAACTGATCGACCGTTGCGCCGGTCGCTTCCAGAACTTTGGCAATCGATTCCGTCGAGGGCCATCGCAGACGTCCGTCGGGGCCAAGCCGTTTCGACTTGTTGAACGAGGTCGGATCCAGTCCTGCGCGTCGGGCAAGCCCGGACGGCGACAGCTGATGACGCTCAGCCAGCGTGTCGATCGCGATCCATATCGTCTCATGTGACAGCATCGTCGTCCCTGCCCCCGGCACAAGAGGAAACAGCCGTTGCCGCCTTCCGCCTGCCATTGCCGATCAGTCCCGTTGGATGCAAGCGTCAAGGATACCGGCCCTCAAGGCCGCCGCCCGGAGATGAGCGATCTCCGCTTGCTCGTCGCAGAATTTAGCCCAGCAGGGGGATTTCGTAAAGCAGAAAAGGAATAAAATCCTTTGCTGCTATCCTACGCCACCATGGCCATGTTGAGCCGGCCGAGCTTGATGACGGCTTGGGTGCGACTATCGACGTTCAGCTTCAAAAGAATAGCCGAGACATGCGCCTTGATGGTCGCCTCCGAGACGCCCAGCTCGTAGGCGATCTGCTTGTTGAGCAGGCCTTCGCCAAGCATCGACAGAACCCGGTGCTGCTGGGGCGTCAGCGTCCGCAGACGGTCGAGAATGTCTGATCTTGCGGCGTCTTCCTCGCTCTGCGATGTCTCGCCTTTCGGCACCCAGATATCGCCTTCCAGCACGGCCTGTATTCCGGCCCTGATATCGTCCAGCCCGCAGGATTTGGAAATGAAGCCGGAAGCGCCCAGATCGAGCGCCCGCCTGATCGTGCTGCGATCGTCCGTGGCTGAAACGATGATCACCGGTAGCGCCGGAAAGGCCGACCTGAGCGACGTCAGGCCCGCAAATCCGCTCACGCCCGGCATGGCAAGGTCGAGCAGCATGAGATCGGTATCGGGATTGTCTTGGGCCGCTGTTCTCGCCGCATCGAAGTCGCCCGCTTCGATGATGACAATTTCGTCGGCAACGCCTTGAATCGCCTGTTTCAGCGCACCGCGGAAAAGCGGATGGTCGTCGGCAATGATGATGTTGAGTGTCTGCATGTCCACGCCCCCTCCCAAAGGCATAGTCGTGCTTTCCCTGTAATACCTAATGTGTAGCGCCGAGTGTGGCGCGACACAAGTCTGCAAAATAGCATGACTCAGGTCCTGTCCGGTTGCGGCTCACCGCCAAATTCCCGCACCATCGACATGACGCCGCGCATGAGCCGCTCGATGATCGAGAGCGACCGGTCGACAGCATCGTCATCAGGAAAGGTCTTGAGGCGATCGGCAAGACGCTGTTCCAGCGCGGTCACCCGTTTTTCGAGCAGATCCAGTTCGTTTTCATAGGCGGCCCGCTCGTCCGGTGCCATGCGGCAGACCAGTTCTCCGTCGGTGTCGTTGCACAGCGACATCGCGCCGGTTTGCGTATCCAGCCGAACGATCCCCTGTTCGGTCCGCTCCAGCTGGAACCGCCGGTCGTCTTGCGCTTGAGCCGGCAGCGAAAGCATCTGCGTCGAAAGTGCAACGGTCACAAAGACGCGTGTCGCAGTGATCCTTTTCATGATCCTTCCTCCTCATTGCACCATGGACAATCAACGCCCTTTGCGGCAAACGGTGCCGATCATAGATCAGAGCCGGACTATGGGAGTTCGTGATGCCCGATATCGTCTACAAGATCGTACCCGATTCACTTTGGCGCAAGGCTAAGGAGACCGGCCGCTTCGAAGGTGCGGAAATCGACCTGCGTGATGGCTATATCCATTTCTCCACCGGGTCCCAGGCGCGCGAAACGGCCAAGCGGCATTTCGCCGGCCTGACGGGCCTGATGCTGGTCGCCGTCAACACGCTGGTTCTGGGCGATGCCCTTAAATTCGAACCCTCTCGCGGTGGCGATCTTTTCCCCCACCTTTACGGCTTCCTGCCGTTTTCGGCCGTGCTGTGGGAAATGCCACTGCTGATCGGCGTTGACGGCCAGCATGCCTTTCCGGAGAAAATGCCATGATCGGAACAGTGATGCGGCCCTTTTCGGCGTTCGCGTCGCGCAGTCTGTTCGTCTTCGATCCGGAAAAAGCCCATGGCCTGTCGGTCGCGGCGCTGAAAAGCGGTGTCGTGCCGGCCTGCAGCCTGAAAGCCGATCCGCGGCTTGCCCAGACGATCGCCGGCATCCGCTTCGAAAACCCCGTCGGGCTTGCCGCCGGCTATGACAAGAATGCCGAAGTGCCGGATGCGGTCCTGAAGCTCGGCTTCGGATTTACCGAGGTCGGTACCGTCACGCCCAAGCCGCAGGCCGGCAACGACAAGCCGCGGATTTTCCGGCTGGTCGAAGATCGCGGCATCATCAACCGGCTCGGCTTCAACAACGAGGGGCACGAGGCAGCGTTCCAGCGCCTGTCGGCCCGTAGAGGCGCAAGCGGCATCGTCGGTGTCAATATCGGCGCCAACAAGGACGCACAGGACCGTATCGCCGATTACGTCGCTGGTATCCGCAAATTCTACGGCCTTGCCACCTATTTCACCGCCAATATCTCGTCTCCCAACACGCCCGGCCTGCGCGACCTGCAGGCACGCGACAGTCTGAAGGCGCTGCTTGAGGCAATCCTGTCCGTGCGTGACGAAGAGGCGACCCGCCATGGCCGTTCCGTGCCGATCTTCCTGAAGATCGCGCCGGATTTGACCGAAGAAGGCATGGACGATGTCGCAGCTGAAGCGACGTCCCATGCGCTGGATGGTCTGATCGTCTCCAACACGACACTGGCGCGTGACGGTCTGCGCAACCAGACCCAGGCGAAAGAAGCGGGCGGCCTTTCCGGCGCGCCGCTGTTTTCACGCTCCACGACCGTGCTTGCCAAGATGCGCCAGCGGGTCGGCAAGGATCTGCCGATCATCGGCGTCGGCGGTGTGGGAAGTGCGGCGCAAGCGCTCGAAAAGATCCGCGCCGGAGCCGATCTCGTTCAGGTCTATTCCTGCATGGTCTATGAAGGACCGGGCCTGCCATCCGCGATCGTCCGCGGCCTGTCATCTCTGCTTGACCAGGAAAAGGCCACATCGATCCGCGAACTGCGCGACACGCATCTCGACCAGTGGGCGGCCAAAAGCCTCTAGATCAGTTGGAAAGTACCATCGCCCAGTAAAGCCGTCCGTCGCTTGCGCGGGCGGCGGCAACGCCGAGGCTCTTGTAGCTGCCCAGCATGTTGCGCAGGTGTTTCGGCGAATCGATCCAGGCCTGAACAGCTTCGCCGACAGTGTGCTGTCCGGTCGCGATGTTTTCGGCGGCTGGCAGCGCCACCTCGCTCTTTCGCATCCGGTCGCCGAAATCGTCGCCGAAGCCGATCAGGTGCTTCATCTCTTTCGCCTTCGCCATTCTAACGGCCTGCCGTCCGGCTGCTTGCTGGGCCGGCCTGTCGAGGCCAAGCGGCGAAAGGCCCTGGGCCTGGCGCAGCTTGTTGACGAGCGGAAGGGCTGCTTCCGTCTCGTCGACAGAACCAGGCGTCGGCGTCATGACAGATGTGGTGGAGCAGCCGGCAAGCAGAAGGCCGGTGCCGGCGAGCACCAGAAACGTGCGGCGGGAGGGGAGAGACACCATCGACATTCAGCGGCGAATGCTCAGAAGGCGCAGCACGATGAAAACGGGCACGACGATGATCGCGCCGAGCAGAAGATAGTCGCCGACGCGTCCCAGTGCCTGGAAGCCGTTGTACCAGAGGTCGAGGAAATAATAGCGGATGGTGTCGACGATATTGTCCGGCGTGAAGCCGAAGAACGCCAGCACGAAGCCGACGATCAGGCAGACGACGATCAGCTTGATGATCGTGCGGCCGATCGAATCGCCGAGGAACCTGTTCACGCCATCCGCCATCGTCGATCGTCTCCACCGTTGAAAATTGGTTTGGGATTGCCATAGCCCTGCAGGATCAGTCCCGCAACCAGTCACATAGGCACTCTTCACTAGCCTCTCAAATACAACTTGAGTTTTTTTGTGGCCCGGGTGACAGGAGGGGCGAGGGGAATGGCGAGATGACGCAACTCCGCCGTCGCCGTAATTGCCGCCGAAATTCCCGTTTAACTCCAGTGAAAGCCGTCACGCCATGAGCGCGATCCAGTTCTCTTCCGGTGACGTCATCGCCGACCGCCGTGCGGATTATGCTCGCATGCTGGCCGAGGGACAGAATTTTGCGGCCGCCGCGGAACTGATGGAGCAGGCCCTGGAGCTCGTGCCCACATGGGCAGCCGGATGGTTCAGGCTCGGCGAATACCGCGAAAAGGCAGCGCTTGCGAATGCAGCCGACGCCTATCGCCGTGCGCTCGAGCTGCAGCCCGACGATATTTTCGGTGCCAGCTTGCGGCTCGCGCTGATCGGCGCCGGTGATGTCCCGGACCAGCCGCCGAGCCGCTATGTCGAAGGCCTGTTCGATGATTATGCCGACAGGTTCGATACGTCACTGGTGGAAAAGCTCAACTACTCGGTCCCGCAAAAGCTTGGCACGCTGGTCGCGCCACATGGGCCGTTTGCGACCGTGGTCGATCTCGGCTGCGGCACCGGCCTGTTCGGGGCCGAGATCCGCGACCGGGCAGGGCGCCTGGAAGGGTTCGACCTGTCAGCCAACATGCTGGCCAAGGCTGCGGAAAAACACCTCTACGATCACCTAGGGCAATCGGACCTCAGCCTTGAGGCAGCACAGTCCGGCCTGTTCGACACGCTTCCGCCCCACCGCGCCGACCTCGTCTCGGCAGCCGATGTGCTGATGTATCTCGGCTCGCTCGAAACCGTCTTTCCGCTCGTGACCGAGCTTCTGGCATCGGCGGGTCTGTTCGCCTTCTCGGTGGAAGATGCGGGCGAGGACGAGACGTTTGTGCTCAAGGATTCGCTCCGTTACGCCCATTCGGAAGTCTATATCGGCGGCCTGCTCGCGCATTACGGCTTCGATCTCATCGCCGTCGAGCGGACGACTATTCGCATGGATGCCGGCAAACCCATCCACGGCATACTGTTTCTGTCGCGAAAGACCGGATAAGCCTTCACTTTGTTGTTATTTCGAAAGGCCGTCGGCGGGCGCAGCGATGTCGCTTGATGAAGCTGCTATCGCGGTGCACAATCGCCAAAAATCTAGGGGAATAGCGTGGCCGATGAACAGGTTGCAGCAAGGCGCCGTATGGGTTTCTACAGCCTTGATCCGGCACGCCACACGATGCTGGAAGATGCGCAGGGCCTGTTCATCAGCGCCATGGTCGCAGCCCTAGGTCTCTACCTGCTGAACCAGGTCGGGCTCCTTACCAGCGGCACGGCCGGCGTCGCCTTCCTGTTGCATTATGCGTTCGACATTCCCTTCGGCGTCCTGTTCTTCGTCGTCAATCTGCCGTTCTACTACCTGTCCTTCAAGCGCCTCGGCCTCGGCTTCTCGGTCAAGACCTTCATCGCCATTGCCGGCGTTTCCGTCATTGCCGAGCTGGAGAAGCGCTTTCTGGTGATCCAGTATCTCGATCCGTTCTGGGCAGCGCTGCTCGGCGGCATCCTGATCGGCTTCGGCCTTCTGGGCCTTTACCGGCACCGCGCCTCGCTTGGCGGCATCGGCATTCTCGCGATCTACATCCAGGACCGGTTCAAGATCCCGGCAGGGCTCGTCCAGTTGGGTTTCGATCTCTGCGTCATGGCCGCTGCCTTTTTCGTCGTCAGCCCGATGACCGTGGTCTGGTCGCTGCTGAGTGCTGTCGTGCTCAACCTGCTCTTGACCGTCAACCATCGCTCCGATCGCTATATCGCGGTGCGCTGATGGCAAACGTGACCGACAAAAAGAGCCCCGTCGGCCTTTGGGCTTCAAGCTCGGAAAAACACTCGCTCATCGAAGATGTGCAGGCGATCCTTGCCGGTTCCATGCTGGCAGCGCTGGGCGTCGTGCTGCTGCAGGCCGCAAATCTTCTGATCGGCGGCACGGCAGGGATCGGCTTCCTGCTGCGCTATTCGGTCGATATCAGTTTCGGCGCCGCATTCTTCCTGCTCAACCTGCCGTTCTACTGGCTTGCCTATAAGCGTCTCGGTCCCGTCTTCACTGTCAAGACCTTCTCCGCCGTCGCGGTCACGTCGGTGCTGACAGGCGTCCTGCCGAAGCTGATCACCATCAGCTCCATCGATCCGGTCATCGCCGCCCTGTTCGGCGGTCTCCTCATCGGATGCGGCATGCTGATCCTGTTTCGCCATCGCGCCTCGCTCGGCGGTTTCGGCATCCTCGCCCTCTACCTGCAGGACCGTCTCGGCTGGCGCGCCGGCTTCGTGCAGCTCAGCCTTGATTGCGTCGTGCTGGCCCTGTCCTTCCTTGTTGCCAGCCCCTTCGTCATCCTCTGCTCGGTCATCGCCGCGGTGACGCTGAACCTGACGCTTGCGATCAACCACCGCACCGATAGATATATCGTTCGGTAATGCTCTTCATTTTCGCGCGGTTCGTCTTACCTTAACGACGTGGATCTCGTCGAAAACCCAACGCCCGGCTCTGATGCTGTCGCTCTGCCCCGCCCGTTCCTCAAATGGTTCGCGGAAAAGGGCTGGTCTCCGCGCGCCCATCAGTTGGAGCTTCTGGCCCGCGCCCAGGCCGGCGAAAACATGCTGCTGATTGCGCCGACCGGTGCCGGCAAGACGCTCGCGGGCTTCATGCCGTCGCTGACCGATCTGGTCATGCGCGGCAAGATCCCGCCGGGCTCGGCGTTTACCGGCATCCACACGCTGTACATCTCGCCGCTGAAGGCCCTGACGGTCGATATCGAACGCAACCTGATGAAGCCGGTCACCGAAATGGGGCTTGCCGTCACCGTCGAGAACCGCACCGGCGACACGCCGCAGTCGAAACGACAGCGCCAGAAGCTCAACCCTCCCGATATTCTGCTGACCACACCCGAACAGGTGTCGCTGCTGCTCGCCAACAAGGAAGCGGAGCGTTTTTTCAAGGACCTGAAATACGTCGTCCTCGACGAACTGCATTCGCTGGTCACCTCCAAGCGCGGCCATCTCCTGTCGCTCGCCCTCGGGCGCCTGCGCCGGCTTGCACCGACCATGCAGACGATCGGGCTGTCGGCCACCGTGGCCGACCCGATGGATCTCCAGCGCTGGCTGGTGCCGCAGGGGGAACATCCGGCCCAACCCGCCGGCCTTGTCCATGTGACGGGCGGGGCGGCACCCGACATCACCATTCTCGACACCGAAAACCGCATCCCTTGGGGCGGCCATGTCTCGGCCTATGCCATTCCGGACGTCTACCGTGAGATCAAGCGCCATGCGACGACGCTGATCTTCGTCAACACCCGCTTCCAGGCGGAATTCCTGTTCCAGGCGCTGTGGACCATAAACGACGACAATCTTCCGATCGCCCTTCACCACGGTTCTCTCGATGCCGGCCAGCGTCGCAAGGTGGAAGCGGCTATGTCCGAAAACAAGCTGCGCGCCGTCGTTGCGACCTCGACGCTCGACATGGGGATCGACTGGGGCGATATCGATCTCGTCCTCCATATCGGCGCGCCCAAGGGTGCCTCGCGTCTTGCCCAGCGTATCGGCCGCGCCAATCACCGCATGGATGAGCCGTCGAAGGCGATCCTCGTGCCCGGCAACCGGTTCGAGGTGATGGAATGCCAGGCGGCGCTCGATGCCAATTACCTGGGCGCCCAGGATACGCCGCCGGTCGGCGAAGGTGCGCTTGATGTTCTCGCCCAGCACGTCCTCGGCATGGCCTGCGCCGAGCCGTTCGATCCGCTCGAGCTCTATGACGAGATCATCTCGGCCTCGCCCTATGCGGGCCTTTCGTGGGAAATGTTCGAACGGATCGTCGATTTCGTCGCCACCGGCGGCTATGCGCTGCGCGCCTACGAGCGTTACGCCAAGATCCGCAAGACGGAGGAGGGGCGCTGGCGGGTGTCGAATGCGCAGGTGGCCCAGCAATACCGACTCAACCTCGGCACCATCGTCGAGGCGACCGAGCTCAGTGTCCGCCTCGTCAAGCGCAATGCCAAGGGCGCGGTCGGCCGCGGCGGCATGACGCTCGGCAAGGTGGAGGAACAGTTCCTGGAACAGCTCGTGCCCGGCGATACGTTTCTGTTTGCCGGCAAGGTGCTGCGGTTCGAAACCATCCGCGAGAACGAATGCCTGGTGTCGAACACCTATTCCACCGATCCGATGATCCCGACCTATGCGGGCGCAAAATTTCCGCTCACCACCTACCTCGCCGATCAGGTGCGCGCCATGCTGGCCGATCCGGAGCGCTGGAAGGTTTTGCCGGATCAGGTGCGCGACTGGCTGGCGATCCAGAAGGAACGCTCCATCCTGCCACGCCGCGACGAGTTGCTGATCGAGACGTTTCCGCGCGGCAAACGCTTCTTCATGATCGCCTACTGCTTCGAAGGGCGGCTCGCCCACCAGACGCTCGGCATGCTTCTCACACGCCGGCTGGAACGCGCAGGCGGCAGGCCGCTCGGCTTCGTCGCCACCGACTATTCGCTCGCCGTCTATGGTCTCAACGACATGGGGGGCATGATCGCCGATGGCAGCCTCAGCCTTTCCGACCTGTTCGACGAAGACATGCTGGGCGACGATCTCGAAACCTGGCTCGCCGAAAGCTATCTGCTGAAGCGGACTTTCCGCAATTGCGCCGTGATTTCCGGGTTGATCGAGCGGCGTCATCCGGGCAAGGAAAAGACCGGCCGGCAGGTCACGGTCTCGACCGATCTGATCTACGACGTGTTGCGCAGCCACGAGCCTGATCACGTTCTTTTGGAGGCGACACGCCGCGATGCGGCAACGGGGCTTTTGGATATTGGGCGGCTAGGAGATATGCTGGCCCGAATCAAAGGGCATATCACCCACCGTGCGCTGGATCGCGTTTCGCCGCTGGCGGTGCCGATCATGCTGGAAATCGGCCGTGAAACGGTACCGGGCGAAGCGCAGGACGTGGTGTTGGCCGAGGCCGCAGACGAATTGATCGCCGAGGCGATGGGGTAAGGCTTTATTCTCGACGCTAGCCCGGACAAGGGCCCGGCACGGCGGATAAAAGGCTTTGCACCGCAAGACAGGAAAGACGGAAAGACATTGCTGCACCGCCTGCGCCTCGCCGCCCAATCCAGCACGATGACCCCGGCCGCAACCGGCGCGGAAGAGATCGTCGTCCATGGCGTCGCTGCCGTCTGCGATCCGCTCGGCGGCCTCTATCTGCCGGCAACCGGCATGCTCGTCGTGTCCGACCTGCATCTGGAAAAAGGTGCTGCCTTCGCGCGTCGCGGCATGATGCTGCCGCCCTACGATACGATCGCCACTCTCAACATCCTCGCCGCCGTGATTGCCCGCTATGATCCGAAAGTCGTCGTTTCGCTCGGCGATAACTTCCACGATCGCCGCGGCTCCGAATACCTGCCGGATAACCTTCGCACCATGATCGCAGACATGGCGCGCGGCCGCGACTGGATCTGGATCAACGGAAACCACGATCCGGACGGAACGATCAGTCTGCCGGGCACCTGCACCGACGAACTCGTCTATGGCGACCTCGTCTTCCGCCATGAACCGAGCCTCGCTGCCGGCCCGAACGCCGTCAAGGGTGAGGTCGCAGGCCACCTTCACCCATCCGCCACAGTCCGCCGCCGCGAAAAGTCCGTCCGCCGTCCGTGCTTTGCCAGTGACGGCCACCGCCTCCTCATGCCCGCCTTCGGCGTTCTCGCCGGCGGCCTCGACCTCAATCACAAGGCGATGCACGGCATATTCGACCGCGAAACCCTGGTCGCCCACCTCCTCGGCCGCGACCGCATCTATTCCGTCCGCTACGGAAATTTGCTGGGCTGATCGCCCCAGGGATCAATCCCCTCCTTCAGCCAACGCAGTGTGTCGGTCCAGAACTCCTCACTGTGGCGCGCGTGGAACAGGCCGAAATGCCCGATCCGTGAGTGCCCGTAGACCGCGGGCTCCAGCAGAACCTCCGTCCGTTCGGCGCCGGTATAATAGGCAAGGCTGCGGCGAATAGCTGCCACGCTGCCGATGTCGTCGTCCGCAACGGCAATGGCCAGGATGGGTGCCGTGACCGCCGCAAACCGGCGCAGAACCTCGTCGCGCTCGCCGACCGGATGGGTCATCTCCATCCGGGCCCCGCGAAAGCTCCACTCGTTGGCAACGCCTGCCGGCAGGTCTTCGAGCCAGCCGAGCCGCTTGCCCGGGAAATAGCCGAATGCGGCGGTAAGCACCGGCATCACTACATGCCACTTGAAAAACAGCCGGGCGCGGTGCCCCGGCGCATAATCGCGCCAGTAGGCGTACTGCGCGCCCACCGTCAGCATCCGGTCGATCCGTGCCCCGTTCGGAGATAGGCCGGGCAGATAGCCGCCGATACTGTGGCCAACCACCTGCAGCGGTTGATCCGGCCGCCTGTCGTGCATGAACCGAAGCGCTGCGTCGAAATCCTGCTCGCCCCAGTCCCGCCAGCGATAGCCGCAGCCCTTAAGGCTCGCCGGTCGCGACAGTCCGATGCCGCGATAATCGTAGGTCAGCACATCGAAGCCGTGCCTCGTTAGAAACTCTGCATAATAGTGATAGTAGCGGGCAAGGACGCCGGTTGCCGGGTTGATGACGACACTGGCAAGCGGCGGCCCCGATGCCGGCCAGATGTGACCGCCGAGCACCACCCCGTCCTGGCAGGTGATCGTCACCGGTTCACCTATCGGACGTGGTGTGTCCTGCGTCAGCGTCATCCCATTCTCCCTTCGGCGAAGGGAGAATACAGCCCTGTTTTTGGTGCGCAATTGGCCGAAAGGCCAAGGCGGTTGCGCGCCTCTAGCGTGGCAGTTTTGCGAACCCCTTGGCGAGGATCGGGCCGGTCGGGCGGCCGGTCGGGGAGCCGCCGGCTTGTTCGAGGGTGATCTCGTAGAGCTGGGTATCCTGGGGTCTCGGCAGCGCAGGGCCGTGCAGCGTTGCGGAATGCGCGCCTTCCAAAAGGCCGAGCGACATCGGCCCCATGTCACGCGAGGGCAGCGTCCAGACCTGCATCGTCTTGTCTTGCGGCACCGTAAAGTCGCTGAGCAGTCTGACACTTGCCGTGTCGTTGCCAAAATCCTCGACCACGGCCTGGATTTCGCCGGCCTCGTTGAGGAGCACGGCCACCACCAGCGGCTCGTTCACCCGGGTGACGCTCCAGACCAGACCACCGGCAAGGATCAGCGAAGCCGCGATCGCGGAGATCGCGGTTGCCCGCCAGCCGGAGCGGCTGTTGTCGTTGCCGGCGAGAGGCAGTCTCGGCGAAACCGACGCGAGAGACGGGGCAGCGGCGCCCGGTTGCTCCGGCAGACGGGAAGAGATCGCGTCCCACAGCGCCGAGGATACCGGAGCCGGCTCGACGCTGGTGTCGAGCGGCAGGAACCGCTCGCGTGCCCTGGCGACTGCTTCGGCAAGGCCGCCGTCGCGCTCGATGGCGGCTTCGACCTCGGCAGCCTCAGCCGCATCGAGAAGACCCAGAACATAGTCATCGGCGATGGCCGGAAAGTCTCTTTCCTCGATCCTCATGCCATGCACTCCCGCAACGAGGAAAGTCCGCGCCGGATCCACGATTTTGCCGTTCCAAGCGGAAGCTTGAGGCGTCCGGCGATCTCGCCATGCGTGTAGCCGCCGACATAGGCCATCAGGATGCCGCGTCGCTTGATCTCGTCGAGGGAACCGAGGCACTCGTGCAGGCGGCTGTTGCGGTCGAGCCTGTGGAAAGAGGCCATGATCTGGTCCAGCTGCTCGCCGTCCTGCAGCGTCTCGAGCCTATCTTCGCCGACCAGATCCTCGCGCTTGCCATCGCGCAACAGATTGAGCGCGCGGTTGCGCACGATCGCGTAGATCCAGCCGCGCGCCGATCCGCGGTCGGGGGAATATTGGTGCGCATGGGTCCAGATGCGGATGAAGGCTTCCTGCACCACTTCTTCCGCCAGTTCCCGCCGCCGCACGATCCGCTGCGCAACAGCCACCAGCCGGCCGGCCTCGTCGTCGAAGATGCGGCGCAAGCCCTGACGGTCGCCCGCAGCGCAGGCGGCAAGCGCCATCTCGAGATCGTGTGTTTGGTCGGTCACCAGGGCCAAGCCGCTCTCTCCCCATGCGCGTTCGCAGGAACGCGAATATTGTCTCTGTGCTGTTGCCACGGCGGGCATGGGCTCGTCCAGTCTCGAAAGGTTTACCGGCTGCAAAGTCGCCTTCGAACTTAAGGACACGCCAAACCGGAAAATGGATGCAGCGAAAAAATATTTTCGTCTGCTGCATCCAAACGTATCCTCCCGTGTGTCTCCCTTCTGAGAGCATCGAAAAGGCCATGCGCCGACATGCTCTCGTCAAAGGTTTCAACGGGAGAACAGACACCATGAAGACCCTTCGCCACGCTCTGATCGCATCCTCGATCCTCGCAGCTTCAGCCGTCACGGGCGCAGTTGCCGCCTCCGCCGCCCCGGTCCTCGGTCTCACCGGCGACAAGACGCTGGTGATGTTCGACACGGCAAAGCCTGAAGTCACCAAGACGATGGAAGTCACCGGCGTCACCAAGCTGGTTGGCATTGATTTCCGCCCGGGCAACAAGACCGTGATCGGCGTCACGCCGGAACACGCGATCGTCTCGATCAATCTCGAAACCGGTGCCGCCACCGAAGTCGCCAAGATGGACAAGATGCTGACCATGTCGGACGCTCCGGTCGTGGTCGATTTCAACCCGATGGCGGACCGCCTGCGCTTCATGACCGGCACCACCAACCACCGCGTCCATCCGGATACGGGCGCCGTCACGGTCGATGGGACGCTCGCCTTCGAAGAGGGCGACATGCACAAGGGCGAAGCCCCGAACATCGTCGCCGCGGCCTATACCAATTCGATCGGCAAGCCCGAGAAGACCGCGATGTACAACATCGATGCCACGATCGGCGCACTGATCCAGCAGACCAAGCCGAACGACGGTACCCTGAAGGCAATCGGCAAGCTCGGTCTCAAGGACAAGCCTGCGACCTACGCCTTCGATATCCAGGGTGAGGACGGCGGCAAGAACACCGCCTATCTCGCAGCCGGAAAGATGCTCTACACGGTCAACCTGGAAACGGGCGCTGCGACCGAAGTCGGTACAATCTCCGGCGTCGAGACCGATGTACGTGACATCGCGGTTCTACCTGCTATGTAATGCCACCGGCGGGGCGGGCCACAGCGGTTCCGCCCCGTCGACTCAAACGATGCGTGCCGCCTAGATCTCGCCCGAGATCTCCCGACGCCGTCGGTCCAGCTCTTCCGTATAGCGCCGCAGCGTATGACTTTCCGAAAGCTGGCCGATCACCTTGCGCTCGATCTGGTTGTTGACCACGGCCAGCGCTTCCGTCTCCGTCTTGTCGAACATCGCCGCTGCCTGCTTGGCATTCATGCTGCGCAGGAGAACGTCGTTCTTGAAGCGGATGAAATCGGCTAGCTGCGGCTTTTCCTCGCCGCCTTCGGTCGCCGCCGAATAGATTTCCGGCGTCAGCACCATGCCGATATATTTTTCGTCCTCACCGACCATGATCACGCGCTGGGTTGATCCGAGCGGAAACTCCTTGCGAAAGTCCTCGAGTGTCATGGATGCCGGTGCCGTCTTCACGTCGGCGCGCATCAGCTTGTCGACGGTAAGGTTGCGGATCCACCCGACGTCATGGGCGCTGCGGATGCTTTCACCACGCAGGTGAAAACGCCATGTCGCAAACGAGTAGCCGAATGTGGTGCGCACCACGACGGACGAGGTGATGACCGCGGCAAGCGCCAGCGCCGTGATCGGAAAGTCACCGGTCACTTCGAGCGCCAGGAAGGTCATGGTCAGCGGTCCGCCGATCACGGCAACGGCCATCGCGCTCATTCCGACCACGGCATAGATGACTGGGGTCAGCGTCGCATTGGCGAAAATGTAGGGTGTCGAATAGGCAAACAGCTTGCCGATCAGCGCACCGAGAAACAGTGAGGCAAAGAACAAGCCGCCACGGAAACCGGCGCCGATGGTGATGGCCGAAGCGACGGATTTCAGCAGAAGCAGGCCCAGCACCGCGCCAATCGCCATATTCTGGTTGAGGCTCGCATGCAGCGCGCCGTGACCGGCCGAAAGCACCTGCGTATCGATCAGCGCCAGCAGGCCCACCGCAAGTCCGCCGATCGCCGGCCGGAAGGCGGACGAGATGGAACTGGCGCGCGCCAGTTCCTCGACCTTGGTCACACCCTGCATGAGCAGGATGCCGCCGCCCGCACAGACGATGCCCAGCACCACCGCCGGCAGGTAATCGGCGGGCACGACGGTACCGATCTTGCCGATATCGATCATGAAGGCGTCGCCGACAAAAAGCCGGGTGACGAAGGTTGCCGCAAGCGCCGCAACGACGACGGGCGCGAGGCTCACGATCGTGTAGGTGCCGATGATCAGCTCGAACGCGTAGAAGGCGCCGGTCAGCGGCGCGTTGAAGGCGGACGCGATGGCACCGGCAGCACCGCAGCCGACCAGCACGCGCAGATCCGTTCGGCGCAACTGCACCAATGAGCCGATCTTCGACGCAATGCCGGAGGACAGCTGCGTATAGCCGGCCTCAAGCCCGATCGAGGTGCCGAAGCCGTTTGAGATCAGGTTCTGCACCGCGACGATGATGCTGTCGGTCAGTGACAGGCGACCGCCATGCAGCGCATTGGCCTCAATCGGGTCTACCATCGGCTTTTTACGCCACTTGCGCAGGATCAGGTAGAGCAGGCCCATCACGACACCGCCGGCAACCGGCGCCAAAAGCACCGTCGTCGGCTCGAGAAACGCTGCCGAGCTTAAGCGCTCGGTGCTGCCGATCTTGAAGATCAGGACATGCAGCGCGTGCGAGATAAAACTCATCGCGGCGACCGCGAGGCCGGCGAGAACCCCGACAACGCCTGCAATCAGGATCAGGCCGAATTCGCTGCGCCTGATGACTGCGCGCAGTTCGGACGGCCGAAGCAGCGGACGGAGGAGGGACAGGGAAGCCAAAAGGCGTGCGGCGATCCGGCGGAACATGCTGACGCTTTGCATTGGAACTGTATGTTGCGCCCTAACTAGGGCGTGAGGAGAGGATTGGAAACCGTTCCGGCGAATTTGTTAGACGATCAGTCCTTGCGGAAGATGATGCTGGCGCCCCATCCGGTTACGACAGCGATCAGCACGCAGAACAGACCGTAGGCGATCGGACGCTCGTGCGCGGCATCGGTGATCGCCTGCTCCAGGCCGGTCTTGACCACGCGCAACGGCATCTCCCGCTGAAAGATCAGGTCGCCGCTCTTGAACAGATAGGCGTGGACCATGTGCACGCCATCGGGCACGTTGGCTGGAAGCCGCAACGAGGCGCGGAACAGGCTGGACGAGACGAAGCGCACGCCGCTCGTGTCGCGCTGGTAAAGCCCGCTGTTGAGCTTCTGCCGGCGATAGGCCTCGCGGAAATCGCTGATCAGACCGGAATTCGGAATGTAGCCGGTGGGGTTGAGAGGCAGGTGTTCGATGCCGACCCCGATGTTGTTGAAGGACGGCGCCTGGTGATCGAGGTCGTTCAGCTGGCGTGTGCTGGCGATCGAATAGCTCTCCGGCACCTGTTCGAACGTCATCGCCTGAGTGTTCATCCAGATCCCGAGCACGCGTTCCTTGCGCCGCACGGTGGCATAGTCGCGCGGACCTTCAAGCGTCACGACGATATCGTACTGACCGATCGCAAGCAGCAGCTCGTCCGGATTGGTAATGGCCCCGAAGATGGTGAGGTCGGCGCCGCGGAAATCCGAGGTGATGGCAATCTCGCTCGACGATGCTCCGATCTCCAGCCCTTCCTTGATCGGCGAGGCCGTGTCGAACGGCGTCTGGGCCGCGACCTGCGTTGCCAGCGACAATCCGAATGAGAGAAGAAGAAGGAGGGAGAGGATCAGCCTGCGCATCAGTAGGACAGTCCTCCGACGGCCACCGAATAGACGTCGCTCGGCGTTGCGATCAGGCCGATCGCAAGACGGATGCCGACGGCGAGAACCAGCAGCGCCAAAAGCGCGCGCAGCTGTTCGCCGCGCAGCTTCTGGCCGACGCGCACGCCGTACTGGGCGCCGATCACGCCGGCAATCATCAGGATCGTCGCAAGCACGATATCGACGGAGTAGTTCGTCGCCGCCTGAACCATCGTCGTATAGGCGGTGGTGAAGATGATCTGGAACAGCGAGGTGCCGACCACGACATTGGTCGGAATGCGCAGGAGATAGATCATCGCCGGCACCATGATGAAGCCGCCGCCGACGCCCATGATGGAGGTGAGGACGCCGATGACGAAACCGAGCACCAGGATCGGAATGGCGGAGAGATAGATCTTCGACTTCTTGAACCGCATCTTGAAGGGCAGGCGGTGCACCCAGTTGTGCTGGCCCGGGCGTTTCAGCGGAAGCTGCTGGTTGTTCTTTGCCCGCCGCATGGCTCTCAGGCTCTCCTGCAGCATCAGCGCGCCGATCGTCGACAAAAGCACGACATAGAGAAGCGAGATGAACAGGTCGAGCTGGCCGATGCGCCGTAGCCAGGAAAAGATCCACACACCGACCGTCGCGCCGACAAGGCCCCCGGCAAGCAGCACCGTGCCCAGTTTCATATCCAGCGACCCGCGCCGGAAATGGGTGATCGCGCCCGAGATCGAGGAGGCAACGACCTGATTGGCGCCGGTTGCCACGGCAACGACGGGTGGAATGTTGTAGAAAATCAGAAGCGGCGTGATCAGGAAGCCACCGCCGACGCCGAACATGCCGGACAGAAACCCGACAGCTGCACCCATGCCAAGGATGATGAAGATGTTCACCGAAAGCTCTGCAATCGGCAGGTAGACAGTCACGGCTGAACCTCGACACGTCGAAAAAGACAACGCCGTTGCAGGCGGCACGCATTCAAGATGGCCGTCGCTCTGGCTTTGGGGAACCCTTTCACAGACGCGATGAACCGCGCATGAAGGACACCCCGTCATGCGCTTGGCCTGCCGGGGTGTCAATTCGTGAATCCGCGGGGAAAACAGCAGCTTCAGCGTTTTCCAATGGGCGTGGCCGATAGTCCCCAGCCCGACCGGATTGGTCGTCTTA
Source organism: Neorhizobium sp. DAR64862/K0K3 (assembly GCF_050500185.1). NCBI lineage: Bacteria > Pseudomonadati > Pseudomonadota > Alphaproteobacteria > Hyphomicrobiales > Rhizobiaceae > Neorhizobium > Neorhizobium sp. DAR64862/K0K3. Next base: position 2,630,066 of record NZ_CP191449.1, on the reverse strand, counting down.
CGGGTTGCTGGCTACTTGTTGCGTGCCAGCAATTCCCGAACCAGTGCGTCGTTGATGCGGCCGGAAGGCTCCTGGCCGATCGAGGACTGGAACGACTTGATTGCGCTTACCGTCTTGGCCCCAAGCTTGCCGTCCGGCCGTCCGGCTTCAAAGCCGTTCTTGTTGAGGATCGCCTGGATGTTGCGGACGGCCTTTTCCATGTCAACAGATGCGGTGGTAAGACGCTTGCCGGCAGCCCATTCATCCGGAACAACAACGGCATTTGCCCGCGGCTCGGGTGTCATCACCTTCCAGAGGTCAACCTTGGCGCGGGCGCTTTCCAGCTGTTCCTTGCGCATGGCATTCGCCACTTCGTCGCGCTTCTGGGCGGCGTCGTTGTCGCCTGCCTTTGCCGCAACGGCAAACCACTTGTAGCTCTCTTCCAGATCCTGCTTCACGCCGTTGCCGCGGGCAAACAGGATGGCAAGGTTGAACTGGCTGTCGGCGACGCCGTGGTCGGCGGCCTGGGTGAACCACTTGACGGCCTGGGTGTAGTCAGGCTGGCCCGTGGCACCGGACGCGTAGAGAACGGCGAGGTTGTGCATGGCGCTGGCATTGCCGGCTTCGGCGGCCAGCTGATAGTAGCGAACGGCTTCACCGAGGTTGCGCTCGACGCCCGTTCCCTTTTCGAACATGTTCGCCATGCGGTACTGGGCAGGCGCAAGACCACGGTCGGCGGCAAGCTTGTACCAGGTTGCCGCCTCTGCGAGATCGGTCTTGACGCCACGTCCCTCGGTAAAGCGGGTGGCAATCTCGAACAGCGCGTTGGCATCGCCCGACGATGCGGCGTCGGCAAGCGATTTCGGCTCCAGGCCGACAGGCACGACGATCGGAGCCGGTGCCTCGATTTCAGCGGCAGCCGGCGCTTGTGCCGTGAAGCCGGCGTCTTCTGAAGGTGCCGGAGCAGCTTCGGCGGCCGGACGCATTGAAGCGAGGTCTCCGGCTGCGGGAACCGGATCGATCAGGTGGTTTGTCGCGGCGTCGGGCGCGACCGGAGGCGGCGTCGCTGCCACATCCTGTCCGTCACCATCGCTGGCTGCAGGGCTTTCGGCCGGGGTTTGAGCGGTGTCGACAGGAGCGGGAGCTTCGACTGGTGCGCTCGGAGCCTGCGCAGTCTCTTCCGGCACGGAGACCGGAGCCGGGGCTTCGAGGGCAGCCTGTTCGGGCGCGCTGTCGCGGCTTCCGGTCACGTTCTTGACCACCTGCATCGACATCATCACCAGCAGCACGGCGCCGACGGCCATCAGGATGGGGCGGCGATGCTGCGAAAACTTGGCAAACATGCCGGTCTTTTCGGACGGCGTGCCGGCAACCGACGTGGTCTGCGACTTGGTGGCGGAGCGAACGCTCTTGACCGCGTTGACCTGTGAAGGATCCGTCTCCTGTGCTGCGGCCTTGGCTGCACGACGGGCAGCGGCGATATAGTCAGCGCGGTCCGATTTGTCGGCCGTTCCGGGTTTCTCGCCACTGAAATCGCCGGCGGCCTGGCTGGCACGCACGCGCTCGAGGATCTTCTTGACGTCGGGAGCGCCCGAGCCCGGCTCCAGCAGGTCGTTTTCACGGCCGGCTGGGAGAATGTCGGCTGGATCGATCGAAGGCGTTGGCTCTATGACGGTGCGGGCCGGCTTTTCGCCTGCATCGCGGGTGCCCGACTTGAAACGCTTCGAGAGACCGGCCAGCAGACCGGGCTTGGCCGGCTCTTCCCGCGCGGCTGCAGGGGGCACGACGACCTCGTCGGTTTCGACGGGCGCATCTGCCAAAGCAACATTGCGGTCCTCGGCGCCGGCAAATTCCATCGCTGGAACGGACAGTTGCGCTGCGGCCGGCATCTTGGGATGGCGAATCGGCTGGTCGGTCTGGGCTTCGCGACCGGCCGGCGCATCGCGATAGGCGGGCTCGAAACGGGCCGTGGAAATGCTGTCTTCCAGCGTGTCCAGACGATTGGCGATCTGCACCAGCGTTCCGTGCAAGGCTTCGAAAGTCTGATGGCTGCGCGTTTCCGTGCCGCGGGTTAGCTCTTCAAGGTGGCGAAGATCGTCGGCGAGGGCCGAAAGGGCTGCCATGTCGCCGGACGCGACGGCCATGCCACCGGCCCCGGTATTGCGCGAATAGGCCTCGACGACGGCTTCTGCGGCCTGCCGTGCGGCTTCCAGAATGTACTCGTCGTTGGTCGACATGTAGCTTTCGATTGCCGAGAACCGATGCTCGAAACCATCAGGTAGCGCAGTGGCCGAAGATGTCTGCGGCTCGCTGATCAGGCTCGAAAGATGCGCGATCTGGTCTTCCAGGCTACGCAGGGCGTTTTCGTCGCCGCGCGGTGCGCTGGCTGCTTCGTCCAGTCGCATGGCGATGTCGGTCAGCCGGGTTTCCAACCGGTCGAAGGCCCGCTCGTCGGTGGCAGGCGCCGGGCGATATTCGATCTCGTCGATACGACGGGCGAGATCATCCAGCCGCTCGCCCAGCATGTCGTTGATCGAGTTGTGATCAAGACCATCGATCTTGCGCGAGATATCGGCGAGGTGGTCGGAAAGCTCGGTCTGATACGCGGGCTTCTGCGCCTGCGTCAGCATGACCGAAAGCTGGTCGAGCCGCTCCTCCAGCCGCATGGCGGCCTGTTCGTCGGAGAGTTCCTCGATCCGCGCGGTCAGCGCTTCGATCCGTCCGGACAGCATCTCGCTCGGATCGGCAGCAGCCTGGCTGATCTGATCGACCTGCTCTGCGATAGCGACGATCCGGCCGTCGAGCTTCTGCATGAAAGCCTGGTCGAGCGTGGCTGCGGCCGAAGCACGGCTGCCGGCGGCAACGGCGCGAGTGATTTCGTCGAGACGCTCGTCGAGAATGGTGAACTGTTCGGCAAGCAGTTCGTCGGATGGCTGCATGCGGCTGCCGAGTTGCTCCATCGCGGTCGCGATCGCAAGCAGCTTCTGCTCCAGCGCGCGCAGCGCGGGGCTGTCGTTCATGCCGCCAAGCTGGGTCTTGATGTCGTCGATCCGGTAGGCGAGCTGCGAAACCTCGTCGCGCAGAAGCTCTGGCTCAAGCCCGTGGATTCGCTCTTCCAGCCCTTGCCAGCGGCTTTCCATGCGCTGCACGGAATCTTCGCGTGCCACGCCATCCATGACCTGGGCCATGACATTGCGCAGTTCCTCGAACTCGGCGCGCAGGGCCTCCGCATCGGGAGAATTGCTGTAGCCCAGCTGACTAATGCTGTCGGCAAGACGGGAGAAATCGCCGCGCAGGTCTTCGGTGCCGCGATGATCTTCGGCAATCGAGCGGATCGAGCGGATTTCGGTTTGCAGTGCGCCCATCTCGCGGGCGACGCCTTCGGCGATGTCCTGCTTCAGTTCATGACGCAAGCCGACCAGCGCTTCGGCGATTTCGCGCATGGAGGCGCCATCGGTCGCCTGCTGGCGGGTTTCCCGCATTTGCATATCGCGGCTGGCGACGGCCCGCTCGAAGCGGCTCGCAGAAACTTCGGTGGCAGTTGCCGCAACCGGTGCAGCCGGACGGCGCTCCTGGCTGGGACGATAGGCTTCCGGCGGCGTGATCTTTTCGCGGAGTGGTGATTGGACGGGTTGGCGGACCGGTTCGGCCGCATGCGACTGCTGTGCGCTTGCCATGCGCTCGCGGGCCGATCCCAGCATGCGCTGTCGCTCGCGGATTTCCGCCAGCGGGTCGGCAAAGCGAGGCGCCGCTGGCCTCTGCATCTGCGGGGGCTGCACGGACGCCGGTTTTTCGAGGCGCGGGTCGGAAGCGGGCTGGCGGCGTTCGCGCCCGGCGCCCGACATCAGATCCTCGATTCGGGCCTCCAGGCCCTCGATCGTACGGTTCAGGGCGTCAAGAGAGGAGCGTTCGCCCGGGCGGTTAGGATTCGATCGTGATCCGTTCATGTGCTCGCTCGCTTCCGCGTTTTACCTGCCGACGCTCGGTTTCAGCCTCATCCGCCGCCTATTGGCACCGGTGAATCACATCAATATTAGACATTTCTTACGCAAGGCTTGCCTTATGAAAGAACGACTCATTCGTTGGATGGATTTGACTGACCTCCCGTAGTCCCCACTATTTCCAGAAACGTAGTAAATAAATCGTTAATGTTCGTTAAGATCTTAACCTTTTTGCCACGATTCCGCATGTTTGCCCGGATGACACGGGTTTCGACGATGCTATCACTGTGATGCAGCGCGGCGGGCGCGACTTCCTCGGCAGTGCAGGCGAAAGCACCTATTAGGTGATGCTAACGCCGGGTCAAAATCGGCTCGCGATATGAGCCTCCAACTGTTTGACGTTTACGCGAACGTCAATTAAGTAAGTGCAGGAGACGACGGGCTGCAATGCCCGGGAGGAAGCGTCAGGCTAATCTGGAGGATGGATAACGATGCCCGTCTATAAGGCACCGGTAAACGATACACTTTTCGTTCTGAATGATGTGCTCGGCTTGGAGCGTTACGGCAACCTGCAGGGTTTTGCCGATGCGACGCCCGACATGATCGAGGCGATCATCGGCGAGGCGGCGAAAGTGGCCGAAGAGGCCCTGTTCCCGATCAACCTTTCCGGCGACCGGGAAGGCTGCACCCGCAACGACGACGGCACTGTTTTGGTGCCCAACGGCTTCAAGCAGGCCTATGACCAGTATGTCCAGGGCGGCTGGATCGGTTTGGCCGTTCCGGAAGAGTTCGGCGGCCAGGGCCTGCCCTACACACTGCATGCCGCCGTCGGCGAATACATGTCGTCGGCCAACATGTCGCTGATGATGTATCCCGGCCTGACGCAAGGGGCGATCGCCGCCATCCTCGTCCACGGCACGGACGAGCAGAAGGCCACCTATCTGCCCAACATGGTCGGCGGCAGCTGGTCTGGCACCATGAACCTCACCGAGCCCCATTGCGGCACGGATCTCGGTCTGCTGCGCACCAAGGCGGTGCCGCAGGCCGACGGCTCCTACAAACTCTCCGGCCAGAAGATCTTTATCTCCGCCGGCGAACATTCGATGACCGACAACATCGTGCATCTGGTTCTCGCCCGTATCGAAGGCGCGCCGGAGGGTACCAAGGGCATCTCGCTGTTTATCGTGCCGAAGTTCATGGTGGGCGAAGACGGTTCGCTCGGCGCCCGCAACGGCGTCTCCTGTGGTGCGCTCGAAGAAAAGATGGGCATCCACGGCAATTCGACCTGCGTGATGAACTACGACGATGCCACGGGCTATCTGATCGGCGCCGAGAACAAGGGTCTCTCGGCCATGTTCGTGATGATGAACGAAGCCCGCCTCGGTGTCGGCCTGCAGGGTCTGTCGATCGCCGAGACCGCCTATCAGAATGCCGTAGCCTATGCCAATGAGCGCATCCAGGGCCGTTCCCTCTCGGGCGCGAAAGCGCCGGACAGGAAGGCGGACCCGATCATCGTCCACCCGGATATCCGCCGCTCGCTGATGACCATCAAGGCCTTCAACGAGGCAGGCCGCGCCTTCGTTTTGTGGACGGCGCTGAAATCCGATATCGCCCATCGGTCGCAGGACGAAGCGGAACGCCAGAACGCCGACGATCTCCTCGGTCTTGCCACGCCGATCCTCAAGGGTGTGCTGACCGACAAGGGTTTCGATCACGCGGTCATGGCCCAGCAGGTCTTCGGCGGCCACGGCTATATCGAAGAATGGGGCATGAGCCAGTATGTCCGCGATGCCCGCATCGCGATGATCTACGAAGGTGCCAACGGTATCCAGGCGCTCGATCTGGTCGGTCGCAAGCTGGCCCTCAATGGCGGCCGCGCGGTCATGGCCATGTTCAAGGAGATCGGTGATTTCTGCGAGGAAAACCGCGGCGACGAGGCGATGGTTCTCTACACCAAGGGCCTCAAGAAGGGTCTGAACGACCTGCAGGCCTCGACCATGTGGTTCATGCAGAACGCCATGGCCAAGCCCGACAATGCCGGTGCCGGCTCGACCGACTACATGCACCTGTTCGGCCTCGTCACGCTCGGTTACATGTGGGCGAAGATGGCAAAGGCAGCTCAAACCGCATTGGCCGCCGGGGACCTGCGCGAAGAGTACCTGAAAGCAAAGCTCGTCACGGCGAAGTTCTATATGGAGCGTATCATGCCGGAAACCGCGCTGCGCAAGGTGCGCATCGAGGCCGGCTCCGACACCATGATGGAACTGGCCGCCGAGGCGTTCTAAGCGTTGGCTACCCCCTCTGGCCTGCCGGCCATCTCCCCCTAGAAGGGGGGAGAAAATGTGTGGCGACTGCTCGTCCCGATTGAACATCGGCGGCGCGGCGGGATAAACCCTCCCTCTTGCGGGGAGGGTTTGGGAGGGGTCTTCTCTCCCGCAGTGAAACAAAGGCAATGTAATTTGCCACCAAGGGAGATGACACCATGACCGAAGTCTTCATTTACGATCACGTGCGCACGCCGCGCGGTCGCGGCAAGAAGGACGGCTCGCTGCACGAAGTGCCGGCCGTCCGTCTCGCGGCAAAGACCCTCGAAGCCATCCGTGATCGCAACGGGCTCGATACGGGAACCGTCGACGACATCATCATGGGCTGCGTCGATCCTGTCATGGACAGCGGCGCCGTCATCCCTAAGGCTGCGGCCTTCGAAGCGGGATATTCGACCCGGGCACCCGGCATGCAGATCTCCCGTTTCTGCGCATCGGGCCTTGATGCCGTCAATTTCGGCGCCGGCAAGATCGCGGCCGGGTCCGACGACATCGTCATTGCCGGCGGCGTCGAATCGATGTCGCGTGTCGGCATGGGCATGTCGGGCGGCGCCTGGTACATGGATCCCTCGGTCAACTTCCCATCCTACTTCATGCCGCAGGGCGTCTCGGCCGATCTGATCGCGACAAAATACGGTTTCTCCCGTGATGGCGTCGATGCCTATGCCGTCGAAAGCCAGAAGCGCGCCGGAAAAGCCTGGGATGCCGGCTACTTCAAGAACTCGGTGATCCCGGTCAAGGATCAGAACGGCCTGACCATTCTCGACCGCGACGAGCATATGCGGCCGTCCACCGACATGCAGGCGCTTGCCTCGCTCAATGCCTCGTTCCAGATGCCCGGCGAAATGGGCGGCTTCGAAGCTGTTGGCATTCAGGCGCATCCGGAAATCGAAAAGATCAATTACGTCCACCACGCCGGCAATTCGTCTGGCATCGTCGATGGCGCCGCCGCCGTCCTGATCGGCTCGAAGGCCGGCGGCGAAAGCATGGGCATCAAGCCGCGCGCCCGTATCCGCGCGTTCGCAAACATCGGCTCCGACCCGGCGCTGATGCTGACCGGCCCAGTCGACGTCACCGAAAAGCTGCTGGCCCGCACCGGCATGACGATTGCCGATATCGACCTGTTCGAACTCAACGAGGCCTTTGCCGCCGTCGTGCTGCGCTACATGCAGGCGTTCGACATTTCCCACGACATCATCAACGTCAATGGCGGCGCGATTGCCATGGGGCATCCACTCGGCGCCACCGGCGCGATGATCCTCGGCACCGTTCTCGACGAACTCGAACGCCGCGATCTCAACACCGCACTGGTCACGCTCTGCATCGGTGCCGGCATGGGTACTGCTACCGTGATCGAGAGGGTCTGACCGTGAGCTTCAATACCGGTACAATCGAAGACGAATTTGCGCATGTTGACGACCACTGGTCGCCACGCGTCATTGCCGATCTCAACGGACAGAGCGTGAAGGTCGCGAAGGTCAAGGATCATCTGACCTGGCATTCGCATCGCGACGAGGACGAACTGTTCCTCATCTGGAAGGGCGAACTCACGATCGAATATCGGGACCGGCCGCATGTTCATATGAAGGCAGGCGACTTCCATGTCGTTCCGAAGGGCGTCGAGCACAATCCGGTCGCGGCCGATGAGTGCTGGATACTCTTGTTCGAGCCGTCCGAGACGAAGCACACCGGCGATGTCGTGGTCGAAAAGACCAGGACGTTGGAAACCCAGCGCAGCCATTTGTCGGCCTGATAGGGGAGGAACCCAATGACCTACACCAACTTCACCATCGAAACCGACGCCGACGGCATTGCTGTCGTGACCTGGGACATGCCGGGCAAGTCGATGAACGTCTTTACCGCCGAGGTGTTGGAAGAACTCGACGCGATCCTGAAGGCAACCGTCGCGGATGCCGCGATCAAGGGCGTCGTCTTTACCAGCGGCAAATCCTCGTTTTCCGGCGGTGCCGACCTCACCATGATCCGCGGCATGTTCTCCATGCTGCAGGAGGCAACCGCCAAGGATCCGGCCACCGCCAAGCAGAAGCTGTTCGAGGTTGCAGGGCAAATGACCTGGCTGTTCCGCGCCATCGAAACCAACGGCAAGCCCTGGGTATCGGCCATCAACGGCACCTGCATGGGCGGCGCTCTCGAGCTGTCGCTGGCCTGCCACGGGCGCGTCGTCGCCAATTCCAAGTCGGTCAAGCTCGCGCTGCCTGAAGTCAAGGTCGGCATCTTTCCGGGCGCCGGCGGCACGCAGCGTGTCTCGCGCCTGACCGATGCCCAGTCCGCCCTGCAAATGATGACGACCGGTCAGACGCTGACGCCGCAACGCGCCAAGGCGATGGGTCTCGTGCATCAGGTCGTCGAACCCGATCAGCTCGTGACCGCTGCAAAGCAGATGATCAAGGATGGTTTGAAGCCCGTCGCTCCGTGGGACGAAAAGGGCTTCAAGGCACCCGGCGGCGGGGTCTGGACGCCGCAGGCTGCACAGCTTTTCCCGGCGGCTCCCGCCATCCTGCGCCGCGAGACGGCAGGCAATTATCCGGGCGCGCTCGCCATCCTCAAATGCGTCTACGAGGGACTTCAGCTGCCCTTCGATACGGCGCTCAAGGTCGAGCAGCGCTATTTCACGCAGATCCTCGGCACCACCGAAGCCTTCTCGATGATCCGTTCGCTGTTCATCTCGATGCAGGAACTGGGCAAGGGCGCCCGTCGTCCGGCAGGCGTTCCAAAAAGCGAATTCAAGAAGGTCGGCGTGGTCGGCGCGGGCTTCATGGGTGCCTCGATTGCCTATGTGACGGCTGCCGCCGGCATTCCCGTCGTGCTGATCGACCAGAGCCAGGAAGCAGCCGACAAGGGCAAGGCCGTTTCCGAAAAGCTGGTGGCCGACAGTGTCGCCAAGGGTCGCCTGACGAAGGAAGAGGGCGAAAAGCTCCTCTCGCTCGTCACCGCCACGCCGGACTATTCGACGCTTGCCGATGCCGATCTGGTCATCGAGGCGGTGTTCGAAGACCGCAACGTCAAGAAGGCCGTGATCGAGGCGGTCGAAGCCGTCATTCCGGAAACCACGATCTTCGCATCGAACACCTCCACACTGCCGATCTCGGGCCTTGCCGAAAACTCGAAACGGCCGGACCAGTTCGTCGGCGTGCATTTCTTCTCGCCGGTCGAAAAGATGATGCTGACCGAAGTCATCCTGGGCGAAAAGACCGGCGACAGGGCGCTTGCCGTGGCGCTGGATTTCGTCGGCAAGATCAAGAAGACGCCCATCGTCGTCAACGACACGAGAGGCTTCTTCGTCAACCGCTGCGTCTTCCGCTATATCAACGAAGCCTATGACATGCTGGCCGAAGGCGTGCCGGCAGCCATGATCGAGAATGCCGCCAAGATGGCCGGCATGCCGGTTGGGCCGCTCTCTCTCAACGATGAAGTGGCTGTCGATCTCAGCCAGAAGATCATGAAGGCCTCGATCGCCGATCTCGGCCCCAACTCGGTCAAGCCGGAACACATGGCGCTGATCGACAACATGGTCGATGTGCTCGATCGCCGCGGCCGCAAGAACGGCAAGGGCTTCTACGACTACCCCGCCAAGCCCGCGAAAAAATCGCTCTGGCCCGGCCTCAAGGATCTCTATCCGCAAAAGCCGGCCCGAGATGTCGACGTTACCGTGCTGAAGCAGCGCTTCCTCGTGACGATCGCACTGGAAGCCGCCCGCACCGTCGAGGAAGGCATCGTCACCGATCCGCGCGAAGCCGATGTCGGCTCCATCCTCGGCTTCGGCTTTGCCCCCTATACGGGTGGCACGCTGTCCTACATCGACGGCATGGGCGTGAAGACCTTCGTCGAACTCGCCGAAAAGCTGGCCGCGCAATATGGCAGCCATTTCAAGCCGACGCAGCTGCTCAAGGACATGGCGGCGAACGGAGAGACCTTCTACGGTCGGTTCGACCCCTACGCGAAAATCGGCCAAGCGGCCTGACGTCGCCGTCAAGCGACCACAAAAAAGGGCGGCTTGGAGCCGCCCTTTTTTGTATGCGAACGATAGTCGTCTTTACCGGATGACCATCTGCTGCGGAACGCTCTGGGCCGCCGGCTTTGGCGACTTCAGGTTCTTCGCAGGTGCCGGCTCCGCCGTGCCGAGCAACTTGTCGCGCTCGCGCCATAGGGCAGGGATCGAGAGAAGGCCGACGGCGGTCAGTGCAATCGCAGTCTTCGTCCACTCGCCGAGTTCCGGCGTACGACCATCGAAGTAGTAGACGAAGTAGACGATCGCGACGTGCCACACGTAGACATAAAGCGAGTGGCGGCCGAGCAGGCGCAGGTACCGCAGGGTGAACACCCAGGTCACGGCAGACGCGATGTTGCGCACCCAGTTTGCCTTGTGCTGCGGACCGGCAACGAGCAGCCAGGTGACGAGAAGACCCATCGCGGCGAAGTTCAGGAGATAGACCGGACCGAAATCGGCACGGATTTCCATCGATGCGAACTTGCCGATCATGTAGGCCGGCATCAGCTCGTTGGCGGTAATCAGGCGCAGCGGCAGGAAGAACATCACCAGCACCAGCGCCACCTTGGGGATGAACGTGTTGTCTGGCGACAGGATCTTGCCCCAGTTGATCTTGCCGGACGAGGTCAACGCACCGAGAACGAGGCCCGAGAAGAACACGATCTGCCAGCCGAACAGGTTGAACGACACGCGGATGCCCTGATCGTCCGAGCCCATGATCAGCTCATTGATCGGGATCGTTGCGATCTGATGCAGACCCAGCTGTCCGGCCATCCACATCATGATCGAGGCGGCGACCACGTAGTGCCACTTGTCATCAAGCACCAGCTTGATGAGCATCGGTGCAAACAGCATGTAGACGATATACTGCGGCAGGATGTCCATGAAGGTCGGCTGGTATAGGAAGGTGGCGATCGCAGCGAGACGCAGCGGATCGTCGAAATTGGTATAGCCCAGCCAGTTGAACCAGACCGAATAGGCCCCCGGCAGCAGCATCTGCGCCACCAGCACGGCGATCACGATGCCCATGGCATAGCGATAGAGCTCGAAGGCACGGCTGTAGATCGCAGTGCGACCGGCGGCATATCCGCCTTTCATCATCTTGCGGGCGTAGACCATGCCGATCATCAGGCCGGACAGGAACACGAAGCCCTGCGCATCCTCGACAAAAGCAAGCTGGTTGTGATTGATTTTGACCAGGAAGTAGCCACCGGCAAATATCAGGTGGTTGAGAACCATAAATACAAGGAAATATCCCCGCATCCCGTCAATGATCTCGAATCGTTTCATCGGTCGCGGTCTCCGTCTCTACCGGTTCCGATGGCCTCGTGCCTTTCGGTCCGTAAGGCCTCTTCGGGCCGGGAAGTCACGCGCCTAAACGTCGCGACGCGCCGGAGAGTTCCGAGCGACACTCGCTTTGTATCTGACGTTCAGACATTTCAACCGTAAACAGTCTGTGATGACTATTCGATGAACAGCTTTTTAAGCAGTTTGCGTCATTCCGCCGCGAGACGCCGCAGACCGGCGATCTGGGTGAGGTAAGCGCGCAGCGCCGCCGGTCGCACCGGCTTGTGCTGCAGTGAAATGCCGTGTTTCTCAGCCTCGTTGCGCACATCCGCGGACCGATCGGCGGTGATGAGCAGGGCCGGAACATCGGCCTCGTAAGCGGCACGCAGCGACTGGATCGCCGCGATCCCGTCGCCGTCATCGAGATGATAATCGGCGATAATGATATCCGGCGCCGGCTCACCCGAACGGGTGATTTCGTCCAGCGCCGTGATGGACTGCGCTTCCCTGACCGTGCAACCCCAACCCGTAATCAACAGCGCCATCCCCTCCAGAATCTTCGGCTCGTTGTCGATGCACAGAACCCTCAGCCCGGTCAGCGGCTGCGAGCGTTTGCGCCGTTCAGGCCGCTCGGAGGCTTTCGCCGGTCGCGCGACCGATGCGTCGAGCGGCAGATCCACCCTGAAGATGGTTCCGCGACCGGGCCGCGATGCAAGCTGCACGGGGTGGTCGAGCACGCGCGAAATACGGTCGACGATGGAAAGACCAAGGCCGAGACCGGTTGCGGTTTTCGCCCCTTCGTCGAGCCTTGCGAATTCCTTGAACACGGTCTCGAACTGGGCTGCCGGAATGCCGATGCCGGAGTCGTGCACTTCGATCGATACTCGCCCGCCATGCCGCCGCGCGCCGACCAGAACCTTGCCGCTGATTGTGTATTTGATCGCATTGGACACCAGATTCTGCACCAGCCGGCGCAGGAGATTGGCGTCGGAGCGAACCCTGAGTGAGGTCGGCATGACCACGAAGGTCAGGTTCTTCTCGCGCGCCATCGGCTCATAGTCGGTCGCGATTCGGCGCAACAGGTCGTCGAGGGCGATGGTTTCAAGCTGCGGCTTCATTGCGCCGGTGTCGAGCCGCGAAATATCCAGTACCGCCCCAAGGATCGCCTCAACCGATTCGAGCGCGGAATCGATGTTGCGCACCAGCGGACCGTTGCGGTCGGCAGGCGTCATGCGCTCGACCAGTGCGGATGAGTACAGCCGCGCGGCATTGAGCGGTTGCAGGATATCGTGGCCGGCAGCGGCAAAGAAACGTGTCTTGCCGATATTGGCTTCCTCGGCCTCGGCACGCGCCTGGCCCAGTGCATGGTTGACGCGGGTCAGCTCTGAGGTGCGCTGTGTCACCCGCTGTTCGAGCGTTTCATTCGCCTGTTTCAGCGCCTTTGCCGCCGCAACACGGTCGGAAATATCGGTGAAGGTTGCAACGATGCCGCTATCCGGCATCGGGTTGGTGCGCACTTCGATGATCCGCTCGCCGCTTGCAACGACAAGCGAGAACGACGCATCCAGCGTCTTGAACCGGTTGACCACATCCGCCTGTTCGTCTGCAGGTATGTCGCCCCGGTCCGAAAGCATCGCCACGATTTCTGAGAGCGGAAATCCGACCTGTCCGACCTGGTCGGGAAGGTCGAGAAGATGGCGAAAACGCCGGTTCCAGATCGTCAGCCGGTCGGCACTGTCGAACACGGCAATTCCCTGGTCCATCTGCGAAAGCGCCGTCTGCAGCATGTCCTGGTTATACTGCAGCGCCTCGCTCGCCTGATCGAGCAGGAAGGCGGTGTCGGCACTGGCATCCTCGGCCTTCTGCAGGATCAGCGACAAGACGAGCCGTGCCGAGGAAGAACCGATCGCGCTTCCCAGCAGCTGTTCGGAGAAATGCACCAGCGCCATATCGGCCGGCTGGTCGTCCTCGAACCGGCGTCCCGCGGTGCGCTCATAGTGGGAAAACGAACGCTGCATGCGCTCCTCGCCGAGATAGCGCGCAATCGTCGCCTTGAGGTCTCCCACGCTGACACGGGTCTTCCAGCCGCGGGTCGCAAACTCCGAGCGCAGATGCCGCTTGACGAAAATCCCGGCCTGCAAACGCTCCACCGGTCGCGGATTGCGTGAGAGAGAGCCGAGCACGAAGGCCAGCATGTTGAGCGCCAGACTGAAGATCGTCGCGTTGACGAGCGGATCGGTTTCGGGACCGGAGAATATGCCGGTGCCGGGGATCAGGAAATTCAGCACGGCCGCGGCGATGTGGGAATTGTCCGGTCCGCCGAGGCTCGGCACGAACAGTAGATAGGCCCAGGCCGCAAACCCGAGGCACATGCCAAGGATTGCGCCGCGGGCATTGGCCCGGCGCCAGATCAGCCCGCCGAACAGCGCGGGTGCCACCTGCGCGATCGCCGCAAACGCCAGAAGGCCGATCGAGGCAAGACCCGACTGGGTGTCCGCCATCCGGTAATAGCCGTAGCCGAGAAGCAGCACGGCGAAGATCGCGAGCCGTCGGATATTGAGAAGTGCACGGGTGAAATCGGCACGACCCCCATGCGCCGAGCGTGCCGCCATCAGCTTGCGGCGCAGGAAGACAGGAATGATGATGTCGTTCGACACCATGATCGACAATGCGACGGATTCGACGATCACCATCGCGGTTGCGGCGGAAAAGCCGCCGATGAAGGTGATCAGCGTCACGACCGGCAGATTGCCGTGGAGCGGAAGCGTGAGAATGTAGAGGTCGGCATTGCCGGTTCCACCGAACGTGACCAGTCCGGCAATCGCCACCGGTAGGACGAACAGGTTGATCGCGACGAGATAGATCGGCAGCAGAAACGAAGCGACCTTTCGTTCCCGGTCCGTGCGGTTTTCCACGACCGTCACATGGAACTGCCGAGGCAGAAGCAGGATGGCGAAGGCCGAGAGCAGTATCAAAATCAGCCAGCGGCTGAGGGGCGTTTCGTAGGACAGTGCCGAGGTGATCAGGAGGTTGTCGGCAGCCTTGGCCATCAGGTCTGCAGGACCGTCGAACAGCACGAACAGCACCGTCAGCCCAACGGTTGCAAAGGCGAAGACCTTGACGACGGATTCCATCGCCACTGCCAGGATCAGACCGTCCTGATGCTCCGTCGCATCCGTATGGCGTGTGCCGAACATGACGGCGAAACCGGCCATCAGCAGTGTCACGATCAAGGCCAGATCGATGAAATGCAGGTTGCCGCTGCCAATCCCGTAGTCGGAGGGATTGACCATCACGGCGACCGAACTCGACACGGCTTTGAGTTGCAACGCGATATAGGGCACGGAGGCCACCAGCGCGATGATCGCGACAATCATCGCGACAGTCGAATTCTTGCCATAGCGGGCAGCGACGAAGTCGGCGACGGAGGTCAGTTTCTCGGCTTTCGCGAGTTCGACGATGCGTCGGATCAGCGGCATGCCCAACGTCAGCATCAGGATCGGGCCGATATAGATGCCGAGGAATTCAATCCCGCGACGGGAAGCCAGACCCACGCCACCGAAATAGGTCCACGAGGTGCAGTAGATCGCCAGGCTGAGCGCATAGACCACGGGCCGGCCGATCTTCGGCACGCCCACGACGCGACTTCTCCGGTCGCCATAACTCGCGACCGCAAACAGCAGCA
Organism: Neorhizobium sp. DAR64862/K0K3; assembly: GCF_050500185.1. Lineage (NCBI taxonomy): Bacteria > Pseudomonadati > Pseudomonadota > Alphaproteobacteria > Hyphomicrobiales > Rhizobiaceae > Neorhizobium > Neorhizobium sp. DAR64862/K0K3. The sequence goes on along the minus strand of NZ_CP191449.1, from coordinate 2,614,841 downwards.
GGATATAGGCGAAAGCGGCGACGATGATCACCCAGCCCGAAAGCATGTCTCCTCCCCGCAATGCCGCGACGCGGATGAGATTAGGTCAAAAGCAAGGGTTTGCAAATCGCCGCGGCATTGGCAAAAAGTCCAATGCCTGGTCATCTTTAAGTCTCTGTCTTTTTCACCTTTTCAGCAAGTGGTGATGCACTATGTTGGGGCGGATCAACAACCCGAGCAGCAGGGGTAATGCTATGTCCGTTGTTTCCGAATTCCGTTCCTTTATCGCCAAGGGCAATGTCGTCGATCTCGCCGTCGGCATCATCATCGGCGGCGCCTTTACCGGCATCGTCACATCACTGGTCAACGATCTCGTCATGCCGGTCGTAGGTGCCGTGACAGGCGGTGGCTTCGACTTTTCCAACTACTTCGTGGCGCTGTCGAGTGCGGTCACAGCGCCCTCGCTGGAAGAAGCCCGCAAGCAGGGCGCCGTCTTCGCCTATGGCAGCTTCATCACGGTCGCGATCAACTTTCTCATCCTCGCCTTCATCATCTTCCTCATGGTCAAGGGCGTGAACAAGCTCCGCGCCTTGGAAGAAAAGAAGCCTGCGGATGCCACACCGGCCCCGCCGCCGGCCGATATCCAGCTGCTGTCGGAAATCCGCGATATTCTGAAGACGGGTAACCCGATCCGGTAATCCAACCGCGTCAACAGATCGGCGATCCATCAAGAAAAACGATCGCCGATCCACGGATTGTCATGGGATTTTCCGAGTTCTCTGCGCTAAACAGAATGAAAGCATAGGGAAATGTTCAGGAACCATGTCGATCATTGCAAGTCTCAGCCCGCGGGCCGTCTCCACTCCCGAAAGCGGTATTGTCGAGATCATCAATCACGCCCGCGCCGGTGGCCGCCGCGACCTGATCCCGCTATGGGCAGGCGAGGGCGACCTGCCGAGCCCGGATTTCATCAATCAGGCGGCATCGAGCGCCCTTCTGGGCGGTGAGACCTTCTATACTTGGCAGCGCGGAATTCCCGAACTGCGCCAGGCACTGTCAGACTATTACACGCGGCATTTTCTAAAGACGCTGTCGTCAGAGCATTTCTATGTCACCGGCTCCGGCATGCACGCGATCATGATGGCCGTGCAGGCGATCGCCTCGCCGGGCGATGAACTGATCTACCTCTCTCCGACCTGGCCGAACATCATCTCCGCGATCGAGATTTCCGGCGCTTCCGCCATCGGCCTGCCGCTTGCCTTTACCGGCGGCGGCTGGTCTCTCGATCTCGACACGCTGGACGCTGCGATCACACCAAAGACACGTGGCCTTTTTATCAATACGCCCGCCAACCCGACCGGCTGGACGGCAACGCTTGATGATCTCCGAGACATTCTGACGCTCGCCCGCAAACATGGGATCTGGATCATCGCCGACGAGATCTATGCCCGTTACTACTACGGTGGTGCGGCAAGGGCTCCGTCCTTCCTCGACATCATGGAAGAGGGCGATCGGATCATTTTTGCAAACTCCTTCTCCAAGAATTGGTCGATGACCGGCTGGCGCATGGGCTGGCTGGTGGCCCCGCCGGAAATGGGGCAAGTGATCGAAAACCTCATCCAGTATTCCAATTCGGGCGTTGCCCAGTTCATGCAGCGCGGCGCGGTCGTGGCGCTGAACGAAGGCGATGGCTTCGTCAACGAGAACGTGGCCCGCGCCGTCGCCGGCCGCGATATCCTCTGCGATGCGCTGATCGCCACCAACCGCGTGCAGACGCTGAAACCGGATGGCGCGATCTACGCCTTCCTGAAGGTGGACGGCGTGACCGACAGCCGCCTGACGGCGATGGACATCGTCGACAAGATCGGCGTGGCGCTGGCGCCCGGTTCTGCCTTCGGAGAGGGTGGCGAACTGTTTCTGCGGGCCTGTTTTCTGCGCAATTCGGCCCATGTCGAAGAAGCCGCCGGTCGGTTGGCGGACTATATCAAGCGCCTCTAACCCCGCTCCATCACCGCAAAGAGGGCGGTCTGTAAAATTTTATCGACCGCCTGAACGCCGTGTTTTCCGTGTTCCGCGTTAAACCCGGCGGCCCCGCCCGGTGGTAAGGTTTGCTGAAGAACGGCCGTGTTTCTCTCTGCGAAAGAAAAAAGCAGGGGCGAGAAAATGGCTGTTCTGGTCACGGGTGGTGCAGGGTATATCGGAAGTCACATGGTCTGGGCGCTGCTCGACGCTGGCGAGGATGTCGTCGTGCTCGACCGGCTGTCGACAGGCTTTCGCTGGGCGGTTCCGGACGAGGCGCGCTTCTATCTGGGTGATGTCGGCGATTCCATCATCCTGAAGCAGATCTTTGCTGAAAATGACATCGACGCCATCCTGCATTTCGCAGGCTCGATCGTCGTGCCGCAATCGGTCGCGCATCCGCTGGATTATTACGAGAACAATACCGGCAAGACCCGCTTCCTGGCGGCAGCCGCCGTCGAAGCGGGCATCAAGCATTTTGTCTTCTCTTCCACCGCCGCCGTCTACGGCGATCAGAAGGATGACACGCCGGTTCTGGAAAGCGCGCCGACGCTGCCGAAAAACCCCTACGGTCAGTCCAAGCTGATGTCCGAACTGATGCTGCGCGATGCGGCTGCAGCCCATGTTTTCCGCTTCGTCGCGCTGCGCTACTTCAACGTCGCCGGTGCTGATCCGCTTGGGCGCACCGGTCTTTCCACGGAAGGTGCGACGCATCTCATCAAGATTGCCTGCGAGGCGGCTCTCGGCAAGCGCCGCGGCGTCGATGTCTATGGCACCGATTATCCGACAGCCGATGGTACCGGTGTGCGCGATTACATCCATGTGACCGATCTGGTCGAAGCGCACTTGAAGGCACTGAGCTATCTGCGTCGTGGCGGCGAACCGCTGATTGCCAATTGCGGTTATGGCCGCGGCTATTCGGTGCTGGAAGTGCTCGAAGCGGTCAAGAAAGCCGGAGCCCGCGGGTTCGACATCAACTACGGCCCGCGTCGCCCGGGCGATGCAGCAAGCGTCGTCGCCAATGCGACGCTCGCCCGGCGCCTTCTTGAATGGACCCCGCGCCACGACGATCTCGATCTGATCGTCGAGACCGCAATCCGCTGGGAACGAGAACTGGGCGATCGCCGTCCGGAAAGCATCCGTGCGATCCGCACCCGGCTCGCGTCGGCGAGCTTCTGAGCGCAAGCAAGATGCAGTGATGCAGCCGCATTGCTGATACGTGAGAATGCGCATGGTCGAATGGCGTGCAGGGGATTAAAAGCGGGATCCTGGAACAACCCGATCCTGCGGAAACTGACCATGCGCCTCTTGTCCACCGCCGCTATCCTCCTTTGCTGTCTTGCGCCTTTGGCGAAGGCAGACACTCTGGCGGTTCAGAAACTGGTCGAGCCGCGTCTGACGGTGGCGCCTGCGGGAAATGCGAAACACATCCGTGTTGCCCTTACCTTCGATGCCTGCATGGGCAAGGCCGACGAGCGTATTCTGACGACGCTGGTTCGTGAAAGAATTCCCGCAACGATCTTCGTCACGTCACGTTGGCTGAAGCACAATCCGGAAACCGTCGCTGTTCTGCGTGAAAACAGCGATCTCTTCGAGCTGGAAAATCACGGCGAGAATCACATTCCCGCAGTCGATATTCCGATCGCGATCTATGGCATACCGGCCGCAGGCTCGCCTGAAGCTGTCGGCCGCGAGGTGGGGAGAGGAGCCGACGCCATGCTTGCAGCCGGTCTTCCGAGACCGCACTGGTTTCGCGGCGCGACGGCAAAATATGATCTCTCGGCCATCCGGGAGATCCGGGCCATGGGTTTCAAGATCGCCGGCTATTCGCTGAACGGCGATGATGGCTCGCTCCTCGGCGCCGCGGCTGCCGAAAAACGGATTGCTGCTGCGAAGGATGGCGATGTGGTGATTTCACACATCAACCAGCCGACTCATGCCGCCGGCGAGGGGGTCGCTCGTGCACTGGTTGATCTGAAAAACAGAGGCGCAGAATTCGTTCGCCTCTCTGATTTCGAGGCCTCAGGCGACCATGAGACGACCGCCAAGCTGCCTGGATTGTTTTGAGGTGGATCGGGATCAGCCTCAAAAGTAGGGCTCGGAAATTGCTAGTTCCTCCGAATTTCATGTGAAAGCAACGAAGAGAGCGTGAGCATCTCGATTACTTAATTAAGCTTAAATTTTCTTGCAATTTTTATGCTGCACTGCATTATTGTCTCCGTTCAAGGAGTGCGATTATGCAAGCAGAGCTAAACTCATCTCTCTTCGATGCTGCTGCTTATGATGAAGGTGCAGAGCGTCTCCGGCTGTTCATGAAAAACGGGCAAATTCGCGAATTCGAGACGGTACCCGTGCAGATTTTCCAGCAATTGGCAGGGTCCCGGTCGCCCGGACAGTATTACATCGAAAACATACGTTCCAAGTTCCCGATGTTCGGTTGATCGCCGAATCGGCGTCGCGCGGCGGTCGCGAATGGCCTGAGCTATCTCGCTGACGCGGATCGCCGGTGTTTAAAGGGTAGAGCTCCCTCATAATAACACGTGCACATTGTTTTAGTATTCGCTAAGTAATGGCTGTTATTGTCGTCGCCACTGATGTCGGCAGAGCAAGCCATGGAAAACAAACGCATCTGGACGAACAACGAACTGGACGACCTCCTGCGCCAGTTGAATGTTGCTTTGGAGGCTTCCGGCATCGGCATCTGGCAGCACAATCTGCGCAAGAACCAGACCCGCTGGGATGAGCAGCTACAGGAGCTCTACGGTGTCCCGAAGGGACCGACGGATGTGGTGTGGCTCGAATGCGTCCACCCAGACGACCGAGATGCCGCCAATGCGCACTTCGAAAAGGCAATCGAAAACCGCGAAGACTATGCGTCACAGTTCAGGATCATCCGCCAGGATGGCTCCATTCGCCACCTTCGCTCACGCGCAAAGTTCTTCATCGACGGGAATGGCGAGCCATGCTTCGTCGGCGCGGAATGGGATGTCACGGACGATGTGATGCGAAGCCATCAACTGGCGGAAGAGCGGGAAGCCGCAGACCAGAGCCGCGCCGAAGCGCGCTATGCTGCTGACCACGACCACCTGACCGGACTTCTCAACCGCCGCAGCTTCGACGCGATATGTGCCAGCCTTGCAAAACGCGGTGAGCTGGATTTCGTGTCGCTGTGCCATCTCGACGTCGATAACTTCAAGGAAATCAACGACCGATATGGCCACGCCTGTGGAGATGTGGTCATCGCCCATGTCGCGTCGATCCTGAAGCAGGCAAGCCGCCCGGGAGATATCGTGGCGCGGCTGGGGGGTGACGAATTCGCCATCGTTTCGATGGACCGCGGCCTCAACGCGATGGAGAAGATCGTCGCCGAAATCCGCGCCGAGCTACAGTCACCCGTTCTTCTCAACGGCAAGAATGTCGTTGTCACCTGTTCGATGGGCGTGGCGCAAACCTCGGCGTCGGATGTCACCGGACTGCTCGCCTGTTCCGATCTCGCGCTCTATGAGGCCAAGAGAAACGGACGTAACCGCGCCGAATGGTTCTCGCCCGCCATGGCAGCCGCATCGATCGCCGAAAAACACATCCTCTACGAGCTGCGCAGCGCCATCACCAACGGCAATTTCGTGCCGTTCTACCAGGTACAGGTCGATGCCCGGACCCGCGCGATCAAGGGCCTCGAAGCGCTGGTGCGGTGGAAACATGGAGAAGAGCTGAAACCACCCGGCGCATTTTTGCCGACTGCGGTGACGAACGGGTTGATTGACGAAATCGACGAAATCATGCTGCGCCTCGTCCTTGCCGACTTGAGGCGATGGCAAGCCGAGGGATTTGCTCTGCCGCGCGTGTCCGTCAACATGTCGGCCTCCCGCCTCTCCGATCCTGATTTGGAGGAAAAGCTCAAGCGTCTCGATATCCCGGCAGGCCAGGTGAGTTTCGAACTGGTCGAGACGATCTTCCTCGATGAGCTCACACCGGAGATCAGAGCCAATATCGATGCGATCCGGTCGCTTGGGATTGAAATCGAGATCGACGATCTCGGTTCGGGCCATGCCTCACTGCTCGGGTTGATCAAGCTTCGCCCGGACCGCGTCAAGATCGATCGGCAGCTCATCCTGCCCATGCTGGATGGCCTGCCCCAGCAGCGCCTGGTCGCCGCACTGGTCGATATCGCCCGGACGCTGGACATGGAAGTCGTCGCCGAGGGCGTCGAAACGCTCGGCCATGCGGACGTGCTGGCAAGTCTTGGCGTTGACCTGCTGCAAGGTTTTGCCTTTGGCCGGCCGGAGCCGGCACATGTCGTCGAGAAGCGCTTGGAGAAGCGCCATACGACGGCGCCGACCGGTTCGCGCGCGTCTTCGGCAAGGCGTCGCTGATATCCGAGCAGTTTTAACTACCGTAAATAATTTTCTCGTATTCCCCCGAGGTGCTGGAAATTCGCATCCAGGCAGTGCTAGATTCGCGGTCGGTGAAAATAAATTACGGAGAGCATCGTGAGTCACAAGAAAATCGAACGTCTCGCTGCGGCCGACGCACAGGCGGGCGGCCAGCGACGTCCATTTGCCAAGGCGGTCCGCGCCGGCGATTTCGTTTATGTCTCCGGACAGGTGCCGACGGTGGATGGCGAAGTGGTGACCGGTGGCATCGTGTCCCAGACCGAACAGGTCGTTGCCAATATCAAAGACGTGCTGGCGCTTGCGGACTGCACGCTCGCCGACGTCGTGAAGGTCAACGTCTGGCTCGACGATGCCCGTGACTTCTCCAGCTTTAACGCCGTGTTCCAGAAGCACTTCATCGATCATCCGCCGGCACGCTCGACGGTCCAGTCGCAGCTGATGGTCGATGCCAAGGTCGAGATGGACGTGATCGCCTACAAGCCGATCGACTGATTGTGTCAATGACGACCGTCAGTCGCCGAGAAGCTGGCGGTCGTCGCCGTCGCGGTTGCGCACCAGTTCTTCCTTGATGCTGCGCAGCGCCTTGAGCGCAATGTTGCGGTCGGCATAGGCGACCATGTTGGCGAGGATGTCGATCGCAGCGAGATAGGCAAAGCGGGTCGAGGTGGGGCGGAAGATGTTCTTGCCCTCCTGCATGTCGATGGCGATCGTCAGGTCGGCCGCATCGGCGACAGGCGAGCCCCGCTGCGTCATCACGATGGTGGGAATGCCATGTTGACGCAGCAGCTTGAGGCATTGCACGAGACCCATGTCGCGGCCGGTATAGGACGATCCGAACACGACCGTGCCAGGCTGGGTCGCCGCCGAGATCATCAGGTTCATGTTGTGGTCGTTCGATGCATTGATGCGGCAGCCGAGACGAAAGAGGCGATTGTGCAGCTCGTTGACGACCATCGCGGAATTGCCGCTGGCACCGAATGCCTGGATGAAGTCGGCGCCGCGCAGCATCTGCGCCGCCTTCTCGATCGCGGCGAGATCGAGCTGCCGGTGCAGGTCGAAAAGCGCGTTCTGGGCTTTCGAGATGATGTCCTGGGCAACCTCTTCCACCGTCGCGGTCGGTGCTTCCGGTTTCAGATAGCGCAGGCCCACATAGGCCATCTTGGCCAGCTGCACCTTGAAATCGGAATAGCCCTGGCAGCCAAGCCGACGGCAGAACCTTGTCACGGTCGGCGGCGAAACTCCGGCGCGTTCGGCCAGGTCGCTGATCGAGGAATTGACCACGAAATCGACATTGGCGAGCGCAAACTGCGCCAGTTTCGCCTCCAGGCTCGAGAGCCTGCCGTCTTCGTCGGAAAGCGCGTGAAACAGATCCATCAGGTACTTTCCTCGAAGATTGGCGCAGACACGAAGCACGTCACGATCGTGAAAATGAATTTCACCAGTTCTTGCCCTGATAGCACAAAACGGGCAAGCATCAACGAAACCAGCCATGCCCACAGAGGTTTACATCATGAACTATCCCTGGCCTGAACCCGGCACGCCACTCGATCAGATTGCAACGCCGATGCCTGTGATCGACGAGGATCGGCTCGCCGCCAATATTGCGCGGGTGCAGGCGTACTGCGATGCGCAGGGCAAGGCGTTCCGCCCGCATATCAAGACCCACAAGATCGCAGCCGTCGCCCGCCAGCAGATCGAAGCCGGTGCCGTCGGCCTCAACTGCCAGAAGGTCACCGAAGCCGAAGTGTTCGCCGATGCCGGTTTCGACGACATCCTGATCACCTACAATATCCTCGGACCCGTGAAACTTGCGCGGCTGAAGGCGCTGAATGCCCGCGTGTCAAAGCTTGCCGTCGTCGCAGATAGTGAAACCACCGTGTCGGGCCTGGCTTTAACGTTCGATGCCGAACGCCCGCTGACGGTCCTGATCGAATGCGATACGGGCGCAAAACGCTGCGGCGTGCAGACCCCGGAACAGGCGGTGGTCCTGGCTGAAAAGATTTCGGCAGCGCCCGGCCTGCGCTTCGGTGGCATCATGACCTATCCGGCCATCGGTGGCGCAGAGGCCGTCGAGGAGTTCATGGCAACCACCATGTCGCTTCTGTCGGGAAAGGGAATCGAATGCCCGGTGCGGTCCAGCGGTGGTTCGCCGGATCTCTTTTCGGCGCATCTGGTCCCCTCCGCCACGGAACACCGTGCCGGCACCTATGTCTATAACGACCGCAGCATGGTTCGCGCCGGTCACTGCACGCCCGATGATCTCGCCATGCATATCCTGGCAACGGTCGTGTCGAAACCGGCTGCGGACCGGTCCGTGCTCGATTGCGGCTCGAAGGCCCTGACCTCCGACCTGCTCGGCTTTTCGGATTACGGCTCCCTCGTCGGCTTCGAGGGTGCGCGTATCGTGTCGCTGTCGGAAGAACATGCGGTGGTCGATCTATCGGGCTGTGCAGTGCCGTTTGCGGAGATCGGCCAGATCGTGCAGGTCGTGCCGAACCACACCTGCGTCGTCACCAACCTGTTCGACCGGATGGTGTTTCACCGGAACGGCATCGTGACGAGGGTCGAAAACGTCGATGCGCGCGGCACCGTCTGGTAACCGCCGGATCGATCGTTACGGACCGAATGAAAATGGGGCGCCTGTTTCGGGCGCCCTTTTTCATGTTCGGAGCGCGAAATGCGGTGGAGGTGAAAATTTCCCCGAATTTAGACTTATAGAAAATAAATTACACAAATTGGTGCATATTCTGGAAATTCGTTGACTTCAGCTGGGTTTGACGCATTATGAAGAAAATAAATTACACCAAAATGGTGAGCGGGCGAACTGAACGAGAAACGGGACTGAGGTTTTCCGGAGCATGGCGTGCCTGCTCCGGCGATCGACAAAATTCATGCAATAGGGGTGCTGGCGCTCGGCGACCGCGATGGGAGCCTGATGCCGTCGGACCTATCCGGATAAGACACATGCGCATCTTCACCGCCTCGCTGGCGACCGAGACGAACACATTCTCTCCCGTTCCGACGGATATGAACGCCTTCAAGGCGGCGTTCTTCGCCGGGCCCGGAGAGCATCCGGATACGCCGACGCTGTGCTCGTCCGTCGTGCCAATTCTGCGCCGCCGAGGCCGGGCGGAAGGTTTTACCGTGATCGAGGGCACGTCCTGCTGGGCAGAGCCGGCGGGCCTGATCCAGCGTCAGACCTACGAGGCGCTGCGCGACTTGATCCTCGCCGAACTGACGGCAGCACTTCCCGTCGATGGCGTCGTGCTCGGTCTCCACGGTGCAATGGCAGCGCAGGGCTATGACGATCCGGAAGGTGATTTTCTGGCCCGTGTCCGGCAGATCGTCGGCCCGGATGTTCTGGTTGCCGCCGAATTCGATCCGCACAGTCACCTGACGCCCCTGCGCGTCGCCAATCTCGATATCATGGCCGCCTTCCTCGAATTCCCCCATACGGATTTCGAACAGCGCGGTGAACACGTGGTCGAGCTGGCGCTGCAGGCCTTGAAGGGCGAGATCAAGCCGGTCATCTCCACATTCGATTGCCGGATGATCACGATCTTTCCGACCAGCCGCGAGCCGATGCGCTCCTTCGTCGACCGCATGCAGGCGCTGGAAGGCAAGGACGGCATCCTGTCGGCCTCGGTCATCCACGGCTTCATGGCCGGCGACCTGCCCGACATGGGCACCCGCATCGTCGTCGTGACCGACAACGACAAGGCCAAGGGGGATGCGCTGGCCGCATCCCTGGGACGCGAGCTCTACAGCCTGCGCCGGCAGACGGCGATGCCCATGCTCGATACCGAAGCCGGCCTCGACAAGGCCGTGTCGATCCGCGCGTCGCATCCCGGCGTGCCGGTGACGATTGCCGATGTCTGGGACAATCCCGGCGGCGGCGTGGCGGGTGATGCGACCTTCATCCTGCGCCGGATGATGGAGCGCGGCATGGACGATTTCGCCGTTGCGACCATCTGGGATCCGATTGCCGTCGCCTTCTGCCAGGCGGCGGGAGAGGGCGCCGAACTCAGCCTGCGCATCGGTGGAAAATCCGGCCCGGAAGGCGGTGAACCGCTCGATCTGCGCGTCACGGTGCAAAGCGTGTTCGATGCGGGCTGGCAGAGCTTTCGCAACAGCCGCGTCACGCTCGGCAGCACCGCCGTCGTGCGCCCGGTCGGCACCCATATCGATATCGTGCTGATCACCAGCCGCACCCAGACCTACCAGCCTGATATCTTCGCCAATCAGGGCATCGAATTTGCGGCCAAATCCTATCTGCTCGTTAAGTCGACCAACCATTTTCACGCGGGCTTCCAGCCGGTCTCCTCCGAGATCGTCTATATCGCCGCGCCGACCTGTTATCCGACCGATCCCGCAACGACGCCCTATCGCAAGGCGAGCCTCGAAATATGGCCGCGCGTCGCCGATCCGCTGGGACTGGACGCCTGAATTTTCGACCGGACAGGAAAGCCGCCCGGGATCTGACCACTGAAGACAACAAGGGGATGACCATGAAAAAGAGTGCACTTGTTCTCATGACGCTGGCGGCTTTGGCCGGCACCAGCAGCCTAGCGCTGACACAGGCGAATGCCCAGGCAGGCGACGGCGTGCTGACGGTTGCGACGATCGGCGAGCCGCCGTCGCTCGACGTGATGCAGACGCCGACCGATATCGTGCTGACGATCGATCAGCACATTTTCGAAACGCTCTACACCTACGACGCGGAGTGGAAGTCCGTGCCGCTTCTGGCCGCCGCCATGCCGACGCTCTCGGAAGATGGCCTCACCTACAAGATCCCGCTGCGCGAAGGCGTCAAGTTCCACGATGGCAGCGACTTCGATGCCAAGGACGTCACGGCGTCGCTGAAGCGCTGGATGACCATCAATTCCAAGGGCAAGCAGGTTGCCGGCGTCGTCGAAAGCATCGCGGAAGATGGCGACCATGCCGTCGTCATCAAGCTGAAGTCGCGTTATGCGCCGCTGCTCGCAACCCTGTCGCAGGCGTCGGTCATCCTGCCGTCCGAAAAGATCGCCGATACGCTGACCGAATTCGTCGGCACGGGTCCTTATTCGCTGAAGGAACGCAAGCCCGACCAGTACACCCAGCTCGTCCGCTTCGACGGCTACAAGTCGCCCGAGGGTGAGCCGAGCAACTATGCCGGCAAGCGCGAGGCAATCGCCAAGGAAATCCGCTTCGTACCGGTTCCGGACGCCAATACCCGCGTCGAAGGCCTGATCTCCGGCCAGTTCGATTTCGCCGACTCGCTGCCGGTCAGCGCCTATGAGCGCGTCGAAAAGAGCAGCAATGCCAAGCCCGTGATCTTCAAGAATGCCGGCTGGGCATCGATGAACATGAACATGAAGGAAGGTCTTCTGGTCAAGAAGGAGCTCCGTCAGGCCGTTCAGGCAGCGCTAAATGCATCCGATATGATGCTCGCCGCCTTCTCCGATGACCGCTTCTTCAGCGTCGATGCCTCGATCTTCCCGGAAGGCTCCGTCTGGCACACCGAGGAAGGCGTTGCCCGTTACGGCGAAGGCGATCCGGAAGCGGCTGCAAAACTGCTCAAGGATGGCGGTTACGATGGCCAGCCGCTGCGCCTGATGACCAGCCGCCAGTATGAATTCCACTACAAGATCGGCGAAGTCGCCAAGGCCTATCTGGAAGCCGCAGGCTTCAAGGTCGATCTGCAGGTGGTCGACTGGGCGACGCTGACGACCCGTCGCGCCGACGCCAAGCAGTGGGACATCTTCATCACCCACTCCAACTTCCCGGGCGATCCGACGACGATCAACACGATCACCGACACCTATCCGGGCTGGTACGTCTCCGACCAGAAGACCAAGGCCGTTGCGACCTACATGGACGCCACGACCGACGACGCCAAGAAGACCGCATGGGACGCCATCCAGACGGTCATCTACGACGATGCGCCGCTCTACAAGGTCGGCAACTTCAATGGTGTTTCGGGTCTCGCCAACGGCGTTTCCGGTTATGAGCCGACCTACTGGCCGCATTTCTGGAACGTGAGCCCGAAGAAGTAAGCTGGATAACTAGGGACTGGCTATGGCAAGGATCGCACAGGCACTTTTGAAACGGCTGGGGGGCATGGCCATCGTGCTCGCCCTCGTCGTGACGGTGGTCTTCATCATCGTTCGCGTGACGCCTGGCGATCCTGCCGCTGTCATGCTGGGGTCGGATGCGACCCCGGAAGACATCGCGCAGCTGCGCACCCGCATGGGCCTCGATGCGCCCATGCTCGTCCAGTACGGCAAGTTCGTGCTGGGCATTCTGAAAGGCGATCTCGGTCAGTCCATCTTCTTGAACCAGCCGGTCACGACTGCACTTGCCGCCCGTGCTGAGCCGACTTTCTTCCTCACCCTGTTCTCGATCCTGATCGCGGTCGCCATCGCGCTTCCCGTCGGCATTCTCTCCGCCGTCAAGCGCGGCACGATCTTCGACCAGATCGTCGTGACGCTGACAATGGTGGCCGCAAGCGTGCCGAGCTTCTGGCTCGGGCTGATGCTGATCCAGATCTTCGCGGTCGGGCAGGGCTGGTTCCCGGCCTCCGGCTACGGCGGTCCGGGCACGCCGTTTTTCGAGCGGCTGCATCACCTCATCCTGCCGGCCGTGGCGCTCGGCGTCGTCAACTCGGCGCTGATCACCCGCTTCACGCGCGCCGCAATGCTCGATGTGCTCGGCGACGATTATGTGCGCACCGCGCGTGCCAAGGGAGCGGGCGAAGGCCGCGTTATCCTCAAGCACGCCTTGAAGAACGCGCTGATCCCGATCATCACCGTCATCGGCCTGTCGGTTGCCATGCTGGTCGCGGGTGCCGTTGTGACGGAAACCGTGTTCGGCCTTCCCGGCGTCGGCAACCTCGTCGTCTCGGCCGTGTTGCGGCGTGATTATCCGGTCATCCAGGGCGCGTTGCTCGTCGTTGCCGCCATCTACGTTCTCATCAACTTCATCGTCGACATGCTCTACATCATCGTTGATCCGCGGGTGCGCCTATGAACACCATGGCCTCCGTCTCCATGCCCTTCGCGTCAAGCCTTCGCCGCCTGTTCGGAAACCGCGCGATGCTGGCAGGCGCCATCATTCTCGTGGTCGTCGTTGCAGCTGCACTGCTTGCGCCCTGGGTCGCCCCTTACGCGCCAAACAAGCTGTCGATCGTCAACAAGCTGAAGCCGCCGTCGATGGCGAATTTCTTCGGCACGGACGAATTCGGCCGCGACATCTTTTCGCGCGCCATCTTCGCAGGCCGCATCTCGCTGATGGTCAGCCTCGGCGTGGTCGCCATTTCCACGGTTCTCGGGGTCATTCTGGGTGTCGCTGCCGGCTTCTTCCGCAAGCTCGACGCGCCGATTTCGCGCCTCCTCGATGCGATGATGTCGTTTCCCGATATCCTGCTCGCGATCGCGCTCGTCGCGGCACTCGGTCCGTCGCTCACGACCGTCATCCTGGCGCTCGGCATCACCTACGCGCCGCGTCTTGCCCGCATCATCCGCGGCTCGACGCTGGTGTTGCGCGAACTGCCCTATATCGAGGCAGCTGTGGCCATGGGTCTGCCCACATGGCAGATCCTGCTCCGCCACGTTCTCCTCAACCTCGCATCGCCCATCCTCGTGCAGGCAACTTTCGTGTTCGCCTCGGCGATGCTGGCGGAAGCAAGCCTCTCTTTCCTCGGCGTCGGTGTTTCCACTGACATGCCGACCTGGGGCACGATGCTCGCGTCAGGGCGCGAATACATGAACAACGCTCCGTGGCTAATGGTGTTTCCAGGCCTCGCCATCGTGTTTTCGGTTCTCTCCCTGCAATTGCTGGGCGATGGCCTGCGCGATCTCGTCGATCCACGGCTGGCGAAGGAAAGCTGATCATGACCGACACAGTAAAAACGACCCCGCCTGTTCTGTCGGTCGAAAACCTGACGACCTCCTTCAAGACGCCGGAAGGATGGAAGGCCGTCATCCGCAACATCAGCCTGTCCGTCGATGCCGGTGAGACGGTGGCGATCGTCGGCGAGAGCGGTTCTGGCAAAAGCGTCACAGCGCTCTCCACCATGCGGCTCCTGCCGCCCGGACGCTCGCGCACCGAGGGCAGGATCCTTCTCGACGGCAAGGATCTGCTTGCCGCAAGCGAATCCGAAATGCGCAAGGTCCGCGGCGGCTCGATCGGCATGATCTTCCAGGAGCCGATGACCTCGCTCAATCCTGTCTTCACCATCGGCAACCAGATTGCCGAAGCGCTGGTCCTGCATCGCGGCCTGTCGTGGAGCCAAGCCGAGGCCGAAACCGTGCGGCTGATGGAGCGGGTCCGCATCCCGGCCGCCAAGGCGCGGCTGCACGAATATCCGCACAAGTTCTCCGGCGGCATGCGCCAGCGCGTGATGATTGCCATGGCACTTGCCTGCCGTCCGAAACTGCTGATCGCCGACGAACCGACGACGGCACTCGATGTGACGATCCAGGCCGAGATCCTCCACCTGCTGCGCGAGTTGCAGCGCGAGGAAAACATGGGTGTGCTGTTCATCACCCACGACATGGGCGTGGTGGCCGAGATCGCCGACCGCACCGTCGTGATGTTCCGCGGCGACATGATCGAGACCGGTCCGACCACCGAGATCTTTGCAAGCCCGAAGGCGATCTACACGAAGTCGCTGCTCGCCTCGATCCCGCGCCTCGGCGCGATGGGCGCGTGCCTGGCGCCCAAGCGTTTTCCCGAAGTCGATCCTGCGACGGGCGTGGCGACCGACGGCCGCGAAATGAAACCGGTTTCCCAGTCCGTCGCACCAATCCTCAAGGTCGAGAATCTTGCGGTCCGTTTCGACCTGCCCAATGGTCGCGTCCATGCCGTGGAAGACGTATCCTTCGATCTGCGCTCCGGTGAAACACTGTCGCTGGTCGGTGAATCCGGTTGCGGCAAGTCGACGACCGGACGCGCAATCATTCGTCTGCTCAATCCATCCGCCGGCTCGATCGTCATCGACGGCCAGGATGTGACAAAGGCCGGCACGCGCGATCTGCGCACCATGCGTCGCAATTCGCAGATGATCTTTCAGGATCCGTTTGCCTCGCTCAATCCGCGCATCACCGTCGGTTCGGCCATTGCCGAACCTATCCTTGCGCATAAGATGATGGGCAAGCGCGAGGCCAAGGCACGGGTGTCAGAACTGCTGGAACAGGTGGGGCTCTCGGCGGGAATGGCCGATCGCCATCCGCATGAATTTTCGGGCGGACAGCGCCAGCGCATCTCGATCGCCCGTGCTCTGGCACTGGAGCCGAAATTCATCGTCGCTGACGAAGCGGTCTCGGCCCTCGACGTCACGGTCAAGGCGCAGGTCTCCAACCTGCTGCTCGAGCTTCAGGAAAAGCACGGTCTGGCTTATCTGTTTATCTCCCACGACATGGCCGTCGTGGAGCGCATGAGCCACCGCGTCGCGGTCATGTTCCTCGGCGAGATCGTCGAGATCGGACCGCGTGCGGCGATTTTCGACAATCCGCAGCACGCCTATACCCGTCGGCTGATCTCGGCCGTGCCGGTTCCAGACCCGTCACGCCGCGGCGAGACGCCGCCGCCGCTGTCCGAAGAGATCAAGAGCCCCGTGAGACCGCTCGATTACGTGGCGCCGAAGCGCACCTATCTCGAGGTGTCGCCAGGCCATTTCGTCCAGCAGGCGGCGTAGCACCCGCGTGCCGGATACGGTCAGGCGATGACGTCGAAGTCTGCTGCGGTAATGCTGAGGCCCTTGTCGACGGTGGCAAACAGCATCTGCCCGTATTTCCCGGTTCCATCGGCGTCGTAGTAGAGACGACCGGTCGCCTTGTCGTAGATGATCCGGTCGGATGCGTCGCTGGCCGCGGTGCCGCTATGGAATGCATCCGATGCGAGATCCCCAACCGTGCCGGCCTTTGTGAATATATCCGTGTCGAGCCAGATCGTGTCATCCGCGACGGAGAAATCCGTGATCGTATCCACATTGCCCTTCTTGTTCAGTCGCGTGTCGAACACGAAACTGTCCGCGCCTTCGCCGCCTGTCAGGCGATCGTTCGAAAGGCCGCCGGAAAGGACGTTCGAGCCCTGGTCGCCCGTCAGCACGTCGCGGTATTGCGACCCGATGAGGTTCTCGATCGAGGTATAGGTGTCGCCCTTGGCATTGTTTGTATTGCTCTGCGGCGAGGCGAGGCTCGCAACAATTGCCATGGTGGCATTGGCGTAGGAGACGGTATCGGTTCCGGCGCCACCGTCCATCTTGTCGGCGCCGGCGCTGCTCATCAGCTTGTCGTCGCCCTTGCCGCCGGACATGATGTCTGCGTAACGCGATCCGTTCAGCACGTCGTTGCCGTCACCCCCAAGCTTGGGTTCATTGAAGGTCACGGACACTGTGATGTACGACGTCGGACCCGCCTTGATGCCGGTAAAGTCGATCGCGATCTTGTTGTAGTCGAACGAAACGTCCCGGCTGTCGAGGCCGGCAATATTGCTCTTGATCGAGACGCCGAAGATCGGAGAAAGGTTGTTGTTGATATCGGTAAACACCGGCCCGTTGAAGTGCACAGCGCTGGCGGTATCGCTTGGGGTCGGCTTGTAGCCGAAGGTCCACAAGGCATACTGGGTAAACTCGAAGCGGATCGAGTTGTCCTGCAGTTTCAGCTGGAACAGCGACTTTGTATTGACGGTAAGCGCGGCAACCGCGGTGGTGTCAACCACGCTGACGACGTCCTTGTCCAGGGACGGCGTAAGCCTGTTTGGGAACTGATACTCGTAGCCGAAGGGGTTGCCGTAAAAGCCCATGGGATGCTCCGCACGCTCTGAACAATCAGAAATAGCGGAGAATGCTTATTTAAGATTTAAACGATGTATTGGCCGCTGTTTCCGCTGTCGCGCTCGCTCAAGGTTGGAAACACCTGTAACGTGGGCCTCACTCTCGCGTGATGAGGGAACTCCCTGTTGCGTCAATGTGTTGTCTCTCCATAACACGGAGAACTAATATGCATATTGTTACGAAGTTTCTGACCGCGTCGTCGCTTGCGGTGGCACTGGGCCTCACCTCGCTTGTCCCGGCGACTGCCGCACCCCTGCCGATGGTGAAGTCGCCTCAGGTATCCGATGTCGAACATGTCCAGTATCGTCGTGACATGCGCGAACGTCGGGAAATGCGTGATCGTCGCGGGTGGCACCAGGGCCACCGTGGATACCGTGACCGCCGTCCGGGCTATCGCCGCCATTCCGATGGTTTCTGGTATCCCCTCGCAGCATTCGGCGCAGGCGCAATCATCGGCGGTGCCGTGACAAGTCGCCCGGCCCGCGCAGGTACCCGTGCTCACGTCCAGTGGTGTGCCGACCGCTACCGCAGCTACCGTGCATCGGATAACAGCTACGTGCCACGTGCCGGCGTTCGCGCACAGTGCAACTCGCCCTACTGAGGGCGTCTAGCCTTTTGAGGTGATGAGGGGCAGCGCATTGAGCCGCTGCCCCCATTTTTGATCCAGGTTCCCTGTTGAATATCTGGATCGAGCTACCATATCTTGGCTACAACATTGTTTTCGTCGGCGACCACGGATGTACTGGCGCAGTGGCTGAGAGCAATGCAGGGAGGTCGGCGCGTGTATTCGCTCCGGCCTTTTTTATTGCCCTGATGGCAGCAGTTCCTTGAACCATCAGCAAATCGATATCTGCAGTAGTTCTTAAACAGAAAAATTCAATCTGCACGACGATTAAAATCTTACACTTTCTCAAAACGTGATATACAACGAATGCAGGTAAATTTCTCTCCATTCCACATGGAGACGTGCCATGAAACTGCATTCGATAGTCATGACTCTGGCGTTTTTCGCAGTTCCATCGGTAACGATGGCGGCTGGCCCTGTCGGCATTCTGCGGGATGTGAGAGGCTCAATGCAGCGCATCCAGGAAAGTGGTTTTGCGCTTGCACCTTACGCTTTTGCGAAATTCTGCCGTAGCAATCAGGAGCAGTGCGCCGATACCGGCGGCGACGGCGTCGTCGAACTGACTGATGATCGCAAGGCGCAACTGCTTTCGGTGAATTCAGGCATCAATCGCACCGTCCGTCCCGTCAATGATGCCGACGGCTCCGACGAGTGGAGCATTGATGTGGCGTCAGGCGATTGCGAAGATTACGCGCTCACGAAGCGCAAACACCTCATCTCCCTAGGCTGGCCTTCCGGATCGCTGAGAATGGCTGTGGCAAGAACGCGGTCCGGAGAGGGACATGCGGTGCTGGTTGCAAAGACATCCGCCGGCGACCTGGTGCTGGACAACCGGTTCTCTGAAATCAAGCCGTGGAAGAAGACTGACCTGACCTGGATCATGATGCAATCGCAGAACAGCCCTAGGATCTGGGTCAAGATCGGGCCATCCGACGACCGCCCGACCTTTGTTGCTAACCAATGGTAAACTAGGGTCGCACTCGTCAGCCACCGGCGCGATGTCCTGATCGATCAGGTCGGACGCCCCGACGGTTACGATGATACCGTATCAGACCACCAACCTTCCCCAGGACCTCGAGACGGAGGCCAGCCTGCGAGACAGCCGGGCTTTAGATCAGGCAGCAGTCGGCGCACGAACGCGCCGCGCCTTCCAGATCTCAAGAACTGGCCGGATACGATCGTGAAATACGAACGCGCATATCAATGCGTATGCCAGAGAGGCCGTAACGCTAAATGATACAGCGACTGATAAGTGTTTGAGATCGAGCTGCCATAGCCATAGAAACCCGGTCAGGGTTGATACGATCGCAATCGCGACAAGCGCCGGAAATGTTGTTTTGATCCCATCAAACGCGTTGATCTCACTGAATCGTTTCTGCACGGCCAGGAGAATAAACAACGCTGTCAGAGAGAATCTCAGGCTGAACATCGCTGCTGCCCAAAAAATCCCGAAATATGCTCCGACTGCAATCATCGCGACATCAGCAAGTGCCTGGTAAACATTGTTCAGGAATGCCAAGCTTGGGTGTCCTGTTGCAACCAGGAAGGTTTGCACTGGCACGACAACCGCAATGAACGGTAGCGCCACCAGCATCAGTGTTATCGTTTCGGGCAGTTGTGGCCACCTGTCTCCAAAAAACATAAATGCGACATAGGGCGCTGAAAACGCGGAAGCGACAAAAGGTATCGCGGCAACAAGGCCTGTTACCGCGCATGACCTCCACATCGTGCTTATCATCCGGTCACGATCCTCACCCATCCTCGAAAAGATTGGGAGCAGGATGTTGTTGATCGGATTGAGAAACAGGCTTGATGCGAGATCAAGCACCGTGCGTGATAGCCGAAAAACACCCGTCGCTGTCGGTGTCGCGACCAAACCGACCACCACATCGGCAGAGCGCACGTTGATCTGCGTGACTGCCGACATTCCGATTACGGCGAACGAGAAATTCAGCGTCGACCGCATCGAGATCAGCGTCGGCATGGCCGTTGGCTTCCAGCGCGCCGCCACAACACTGACCATCGCCGCAACGATCGGCGTTATCACGACGACTGCAACGATGCTCCAGGCGCCGAACCCCGAAAACGCAAGCGCGCAGCAGACAATCCCGCCCACAAGCAACCCGGCCGACTTTCGGACCGCCAGTACCTTGTAGGCGAAATCTCGCGCGAGCAGTCCTTCCGGCACGACCGCGAGCGCTGAGACAAGGGGAGCGATCGACGTCACGGCAACCATGGCACTGAGGCCGGAGAAGGTTTCCAGGTGGCGGAGAAGGGCGCTCGCTATCAACAGTAGCGCCGAGCCGCAAAGGCCAAGCAGAAGGAAGAGACCGAAGACCGAATTGACGAAGTCATCGTCGAGCAATCGCCGCTGTATCACCACCTGGCTTCCGGACTGCAGGGTGGACGCGATGATCACGGCCGGCGCGGTTGAAAGCGCTGCGACACCAAACTCATGCGGCCCGAGCAAGGCTGCCGCAATCAGAAACACCACGGTCTGCGTCAGCCGCTCGACGAGCACCTGCGCAAGCGACCAGCTCGTACCCTTGATTGCCAGTTTCAAATAGGACATGTGAACCCGATCGGTGATATTTCGGTCGCGTCATGCGAATGGTCTAGGCTGTGGCCCGGTCGATCCGAGGTTCCACCTTAGGGAACGGGTCGATTTCACCGTCGATCAGGTCCTTCGCCAACTGGTTTGGAATGATCTTCGGAACGCCGCGCGGGATCGCCGGCCCGATCAGCAGGCAGGTAAGCCGCAGCAGGGCAAGCTTCGCCTCGCTCCACCTGTTGAGACATGGATAGAGCACCGTCTTTGCGACCTGCTTGAAGAGTTGCTTTGCATAGGCCTTGTGGAACCCTCTGGCGACCAGGGAGCTGCCGTTGCCAAGCGAGTAGTAGAACGTGCGCTGGACATCGAATTCGGAGTTCAACGGCAAAGGCGGATGGTCGATTTCCAGGCCGGCCAACCGCTTGCCCTTCAGGCCGGCATCGACCAAACGTGCCCCGAGATCGAAGCCCTCTCCCGATCCATGAATGGCGCCGATACCCAGCGTGGCATCGAACTGGAATTTTAAGAACGTCTTGCGGCGAAGCGTCAGCCCCGGTTCCCACATGTTGCCGATGATGGTTTGCCTGTTGATTTGGACATCGCTTTCGATCCGGCTTGCAGCCAGCCGCTTGCCGTTCGAGACGATGTTGCAGGTGACGAAATCGACCGCGCCGACATCGAGAATGGTTTTCACCCTGCGGTAGAAATCGCTCGCGGCCGGAAATGTGTCGTCATCCAGAAACGAGATGAGATCGGCCGTCGCGTGACAGGCGCCGACATTTCGGGAATGCGACGAGCTGAACACGCGCGAGAATATGGTTTTCACACCGTCGATGCCGATCGTTTCGGTCTCGTCGAACCCCTGCATCACGATGATGATTTCAAGCGCGATCGCCCTCTGCTCCTGCAATCGCCGCACCACTTCGCGCGTGCGCGCCAGACGACTGCTTTTCGATACGACTGGAATGATCACGGACACATCGTACATCGGGCCACCTACGAGCTTATTCTGGATTGGTTCAGATCGGCGACAACGGCTGAGAAAAAGCCCCAGGAACTGATGAAGTACCGTTTGAACAAGCGACGGGGCTCGGTGGCCACTCGCCAGAACCATTCCATTCCAACCAGACGGAAAACCTTTGGCGCTCGAGTCTTGGTGCCGGCTGTGAATTCGAGAGCCGCGCCGAAGCAGAAGGCGTAAAGGTGCCCAAGCGCGGATCTGTTCTGGTTCACCCAAATTTCGGATTTGGGCGCGCCGATACCCATGAACAGATGCGTTGTGCGGTTGTCGCGGATCGCGCTCAGCAGGTCGCGCGTATGAGAGGGTTGTTTTTCAAAACCAAACGGCGGTATCGCGTAGCCGAAGCCGGCCTCGGGGAAGCCACGTGCCGTCATCTGGACTGCCAGCCCGTCCGCCGTCGCCTGGCTCGAGCAGACGAAGAACGGCCGATGGTTCGTGTCTGTCAGGGCATCGAGCAGCTTGGGAAAGAGATCGGCGCCTGGTATCCGCTGCTTGACGGCCGCGCCGCACAGTTTCGCATAGAGAAAGACGGGCATGCCATCGATCGTGACTGACCACGCACTGTCGTAAGCACGTCTGAATTCAGCATTTTTGTACAGGTTGGAGACGTGATCCGTATTCGCAGTGACGACCAGTTTTACCCCGTCCGTCTCGGAAAGGGGAGAAAGAGCCTGTTCTACGAGAGCGTCGTCGGAATATTCGTAAAAGGATAAACCGAATATTTTATCTCTGGACCCAAGTCGGTCTTCGGTCATTGCATTTATCTCTTTAAGTGTGTGACGGCTAAAACTTGCTCTGCAATCGCTTTCCAGGAAAAATTCTCATCGACATGGGCGGTCTGCCACCGCAGGATTTCCGCCCGCTCCGCCTCGTCTGAAAGTTTGGTCAGCAGTGCCTTGGCCTGCTCGATATTGCCTGCCTCGAAGGTCTGGCTGGCGCCGATCACCATCGGAATGCCGCCCACATGCGAACCGACAGCCGGCGTCCCGCAATAGATTGCCTCGATGCAGACACGGCCGAACTGTTCCCGCCAGTTCTTCGTCGAGAGGCTCGGCAGAATGAAGAGATCGAGCGCGCTGTAAAATGTCCGCAGATCATCCTTATGAAGACTGGGAAGAACCGTTACCCCCGCCGCAACGAGTGTATCGACCAGATAATCATCTGCGACCGGCCCGCAGGCGAGGATCGTGACCGGGAGTTCCTGTGCAAGCTGCGCCAGGATCTCTATCCCTTTCGGCTGCCAGATCCGCCCGGCATAGCCGAGAACGAGACCGCCCTTCTTGAATGCATCGGAGACCTGCGGATACTTTTGCGCAAGCGCAGAACGTGCCGCCGACTTATCGACGATCGAAAACGACGACTTTGAAACGCCGTTACCGATGGGGCTTGAGATCTTGCTCGGGGGAGCCCCCCGTCTGTGAAGGACATCGGCGACCTCATGGTTCTTGGGAATGATTTTGGTCGCTGTTTTATAGACGAACCGCTCGAGGACATTCCATCCGGAGAGGTTTCCCTTGAGATTGATGGCCGAGCTTTCGATGTACATCGGCCGCCCGAGACGCAGGGTGGCGCTTAGGAACGCGACAAGCGAGTGCGGTTCCTCATGAACGTAGAGAATGTCCGCCCGTCGCGCTTCCCGGTAGAAAGCGATGGTGCTCGGGATGAATGTCAGCCAGTGCGACGACAAGACGGAATTAAACAGCTTCACCGGAAAGTGGAATTTCTCAGGGTCGAACGTTGTGCCTTGAAAGGTTTTTGGCCCCATGACCGTGAGATTGGCGACCTTCGAAAGCTCGACAAATCGGTCATGGTAGTGCGAGTTTCCGGCTTCATGCCAGAGCATGGTCAACTGGTGCTCAGGCATGGGACCGTGCTCCGGTGCGTCTATGGGCCTGGATTTTCGAAAGCAGGTTTGCCGCGATAAAATCCCAGGAATACCGGGCTCTGTAGGCAAGATACGCGCTCTCAGTCGCTCGCGGAGCCGTCATGATCTCAGTCGCGATCTCGTCAGCGGGGGTGCCCGGCGAGACCAGCCGTCCCCATGGCGGAGAAACAGTCCGGTGAATGGCGATGTCGGACGCGACAATGCTGCAGCCCAGCGACCCGGCCTCGACGAGCGGCATATTGAACCCCTCGTCATGCGACAAGGACAGAAACGACCGGCAGTTTGCGTAAAGCCACCGCAACTGGCTGTCGGATATGTCCTTCATCCATCGGATGTTGCTCGTTGGGTCGTTGCTTGCCCGGTCGAGATCGGTGACAATATTCCCCCAACCGCTGCGCCCGACAACGACCGACACGACATTGTGAGGGTGAAGCGCTGCCGCGACGTCGATGATCTTCTCGTAGTTCTTTCGGGGCTCCACCGTCCCCACGCTCAGGACGAAGTCTTTGCCCCGCAGTTCCGCGATCTCGGACAATTCGCCGTCGAACGGCAGCGCGGGGGCGTTGCCGATCTCGCTCACATCATGGGAGGGAAAGATCGGACGAAGCTTTGCCGCCGAGTAGCCGGTTGGCGCAAAGATGGCGCGGTATCGGGATGAAACGGCGCGCTCCACATCCCGAAACAGAAGGCGCCCCTTGATCGGCATCTCCTGTCCCCTTGTCCAGGGGAAGTCGTCGTGAATGATGCGATAGAGGGGCAGTTTGGATGATATGGAGAGCGGACTTGCTGGCATGCTCGGAAAGACGGCCGCATCGTAACTGGAAGATGCCAGCCTGAATGGCAAAGTGAGCCAGGCCATAAAAGGATGCCGGCAGAGGACCAGGTTGTCGGCGCTCGAAAAAAACGATGTCGACATGACATAGGCCGTGCTGCCAGGGCAAATTTTCCGGAATGCCTCGAATAGATTGATCCCGTAACGTTCGACACCGGTAATCTCCGGCTTGCGCGTGGCAAGCGTCAGATCGAATATCACTCGCATTCCCACTCCTGCTGTCGCCGGACACCCGCGCATGCCGTCCATCACCGCTGCTAATCAGTGAAATGTCGAGTAGCACGACATCGAATCGTGGTTACAGCATGGATATGCTCTTGCTGAGTCCTCATTAAACAAAACTAATCGCTAGGTTAATCGTATAATGGAATTCAATATGGGTATTGTAGTGTGAATTCGCTGAGGTGTTGCACAAAAATCCGTAAGTTGTTGATTGTTTAGTGCATCAATATTATAATAAAATCTTTATTACAGGCGTCTTACATGAATGAATGCTCAAGAAGATCTTTGTTGTTCGGCGCTGGCGCCTTTGCGGCGTCGGTTGTGTCGTCAGGTCCTTCCGTAGGTGCCCGAACGGGAACGTGCCCGCTGATCGGGGTTAACCTGGCCGGTGCTGAGTTCGAGATGATTGGCGGCCGTTGGAAGTGGCCCCACCTGGAGAACCTGAATTATTACCGTAAGCGCTGTGTCGCTCGCACTTTGTCCACCATGCTTTGTCTTTTCGAAGGCTTGCACCATGAGGAGGCGGCAAGTTCGCGCCAATGGGAAGATTTTGGCTTCCGCAAAACTCCCTGATGTCCGACGCCGCAACAGTCGGCCAAACAAGTGTCGCTAGGTTAGGGATTTTCGCGATAGTCGCTCCAAGAAAGTTGCTATTAAGCGTGGCGATGATAAACAGGAATTCCGGCTCCATTCAAAAAGGAAGATGTTATGCCGGATTTTTCCACTTTCATGCTGTTTGCCGCTGCGTCACTTGTGCTGACTGCCACACCCGGACCAGACATGTTGCTCATCGCCTCTCGTAGCGTGAGCCAAGGACGCTCTGCCGGGTTCCTCACATATGCAGGAATAGCTGTCGGCACATACTGCCACGCTATCGCTGCGGGGCTTGGTCTGTCACAGCTCTTTCTTGCAGTTCCCATTGCCTATGAAGTCGTTCGATGGGCGGGCTGCATCTACCTCATTTATCTTGCCTATAAGACCGTTCGTTCGGAAGGAGCAGCTTTCGCACCATCTTCCGCGCTCAAACGCCTCTCAAACAGGCGGATATTCACGGAAGGTCTCGCTACAAATATTCTCAATCCGAAGATGGCGCTGTTTGTGCTGGCACTCTTCCCGCAATTCGTTGCCCCTTCGGGCGGCTCGATGCTCGTGCAAATGGTCCTACTCGCCACTGTCTTGAACGCCGTTGGCTTCCTTGTGAATGGCACGGTAATACTTTTGGGAGGCCACATCCGGAATCGACTTTCCGCCATGCGCCGCTTTCCCAAGCTTCCTCAGTTTCTGCTTGCAACCGTATTCGCTGGATTGGCGTGCCGGTTGGCCCTCAGCACCCGACCTTGACCTGTTGAACGAAGGCCGGTCTGTAGCGACAATCGAAGTTTCTCGCCCGAGTTTTGCAAGGATATGATGTCCACCTCAGGTCGGATAAATTTTTGGGCCGGTTGTTATCCTGCCTGATAGTTCCACGGTAGGAGGACATCAATCTGCCTCTGTTTGTGGCCATTGACGATGGCGGTGAGAGTGCTGGCCAGGTAGGCCATCGGATCGACGGCATTGAGTTTGCACGTTTCAATGAGTGACGCGATGGTCGCCCAGTTCTCCGCTCCCGCGTCGTGCCCGGCGAAGAGAGCATTCTTTCGATTCAAAGCAATCGGCCGGATGGTTCGCTCGACGCTGTTGTTGTCGATCTCGATCCGGCCGTCGGTCAGGAAGAGCTTCAAACCATCCCAGTATTTGGTGATGTAGGCCAGAGCCTCGCCGAGTTGGGATTTCGTCGCAACACGGGCACGGTGATGAACGAGCCACGTCTGCATGTCGGCGACCAGCGGCGCTGATCTTTCCTGCCGTCCAGCAAGGCGAGCTTCCGGGTCAAGGCCGCGCAATTCGGCCTCGATCCGATAGAGTTCACCGATCCATTTAACGCCGTCTTCTGCAATTGGTGCTGTTCCGTTGCGAGTAATCTCGACCAGCTTGCGACGGGCGTGTGCCCAGCAGTAGGCAAGCTGAATGTCCGGGCCGATGCGGTTTGGGGCGATCAGCCTGTTGTATCCGGCATAGCCGTCAACTTGCAGGATGCCGGAGAAGCCCTGCAATATCCGTTCGGCATAAATGCCCCCGCGACCGGGAGCATAGGTGAAGGCCACCCCTGGCGGAGCACCGCCGCCCCACGGCCGGTCATCCCGCGCGAGCGCCCAGAAGTAACCTGTCTTGGTCTTGCGGGAGCCAGGATCGAGCACCGGAGCACAGGTCTCGTCCATGAACAGCTTGGTCGAGTGCTTCAGGTCGGCAATCAGCGCATCAAAGACGGGACGCAGTTCGAACGCCGCCCGACCGACCCAGTCAGCCAGCGTGGAACGGTCGATATCGATACCCTGACGGCTCATGATCTGGGCCTGCCGATAGAGCGGAAGGTGATCGGCATATTTGGAGACCAGCACATGGGCGACGGTGGCTTCCGTCGGAAGCCCTGCCTGGATCAGCCGTGCTGGAGCTGGGGCCTGAACAACACCGTCGGTACAGGCGCGGCACGCATATTTGGGGCGACGGGTGACGATCACGCGGAACTGTGCCGGGACCACGTCCAGCCGCTCGGAAACATCCTCGCCAATGCAATGCATGCATCCGCCGCAGGCGCAGACCAGGCTTTCCGGCTCGATGATCTCTTCCACACGGGGAAGATGCTTTGGAAGGGAACCGCGATTGATCGCGCGTGGCTTGGCGGTCCTGTTCCCGACAGGAACGTCCGCTTCATCCTCGGCATGGATCGCGGCCATGGCCATTTCCAGGTCTTCCAGAGCCAGATCGAACTGGTCGGGATCGGTCTTCTCGGACTTGCGCCCAAAGGCTGCGTGTTTGAAAGCCGCGACCAGCTTCTCAAGCCGTTCGATCCGCTCGTCCTTGCGAGTGATCTGCGCGTCTTTGCCTGCCTCGCGCGCCTGTGCGGCAATCAGCATTGCCTTCAGGGCGGCAACATCATCGGGAAGATCGGCGGCATCAAGCATGGCCAGAACCTACCAAAATCCCGCTCGTTTGCCTTCGGAATCCGTCGCCCTGAGTCATCATGCCGCAGCTATTCGATAGCCTCCGGCGTTCTCGTCTGGACGGCATGAACCCGCCGCCAATCGAGGCCCGCAAACAGGGCCTCAAACTGGGCGTGGGTCAGCGTCATCAATCCATCCTTGATACCGGGCCAGGTGAAGCTGTGCTCTTCCAGCCTCTTGTAGGCCAGGACGATACCGGAGCCGTCCCAGTAGATCAGCTTCAGCCGGTCTGCCTTGCGCGACCGGAACACAAAGACCGTTCCGGTGAACGGGTCCTTGTGCAGCTCGTTCTTCACAAGCGCCGCCAGTCCGTCATGCCCCTTGCGGAAGTCGACTGGTTTGGTCGCTACCATGATCCGAACGCGGTTCGATGGAAAGATCATGTCGCCGCCGCCAAGGCACGCGCGATGGCGGCGATCCGGGCAACAGACGCACCTTCCTCAAGACGGATGGTGACAGGGCCGACGAGAATCTCGGCGCGGGAGACTGCTTTGGCAGCAGGCGGCTCCGGTGCGGGCATCTCGACAACCATGGCCGCGAATTCGACTGCGTCTTCCGGCTCCGGTAAAACCAGCTTGCCCTGCCGCGCCAGCGTTCGCCAGGACGACAGATGATTGGCTTTCAGCCCGTGACGTTCCGCGACCTCGTTCACCGTCATGCCCGGACGCAAGCTCTCTGAAACGATCCGTGCCTTGATGTCGTCTGGCCATTGGCGGTGAACCTCCCGTCGGCTCCGTCGCTTCGTGAGAACCTCCAACGTAGTCTCCATGGAGAAACTCCTTGTCGCTCATCCATGGAATGTCGATCACAGATCAGGCGGCTGCAGGCAATGTGGGGGCAGAACAGCGGTTACTTATTACCTCTCGCTGGGCGTGAAAGTGTTTCGGATCCCCTTCAAGTGGAACCGCCTGCAGCCCGATATTGCAAAACCGCTTGAGCCGGCGGCACTTGAGGGCCTCGATCGTCTGGTCGGCCGGGCAGTGGGCGAGGGTGCGGTTGTCCTCCTGGATATGCATGACTACGGAAGGCGCGATAAGATCGTCATCGGAGACGGCACGTCAGCTGCAACGCTCGAAAGCTACGCGGCGTTCTGGGGCGAGCTGGCACAGCGTTACGGGAAAAACAGCCTTGTCTGGTACGGGCTGATGAACGAGCCGCATGACCAGGATCCCATTCTCAACCTCAACACCCAGAACGCCGCATGCGCCGAAATCAGGCGGCGTGGCGCAACGGGAACCGTGCTGTTTTCCGGCATCGCCTGGACGGGCGCCCATTCCTGGACGAAGACCTCGAACGGCACCGTGATGTTGCAGGCATTCGATCCCGCCGACAATTGCGGCTTCGACATGCACCAGTATCTCGACAAGGGATTTGGCGGCTCCAACCCGATCGCCACCGAAGGCATCGGAAAACGGATCCTGAAAAGCGCCACAGACTGGGCGACCCAACATCGAAAACGCATCTTCATCGGCGAATTCGCCACCGACCGAACCGAAGGCTCTCTACGGGAACTGCGCGACCTGCTCGATGCCATGATGGCCCGCCCCGACATCTTCCTCGGCGCCACCTACTGGGCCGGCGGCGGCGTCTGGGGCAACACCAACCAGCAAACCGTCGATCCCCCACGCCATAGACCGGGCGTCATGAGCGAGCAGTTGGAGCTGCTGCTGCCGTATGTTGGGTGTCGGGGCTAGTCGGGGAGGGGGAGAGCGATTGCGGCCTTGCGGGACGCGCTTTACAGCGTCAGTTTCCAGGTCGCAATTGGGCGGCTATCTTTTTAGTCGGCGGGATCCTTAACTACCTGATTTGCAATAATCTCCAATATCGACTGCTTCATATTTTGATATCGCAAACGACCCGGCCTCATCGCTAAAGCTCTTTCGATGACTACAAGCGCCTCACTAAATACTCCGCATTCAACGTAAAATTTAGAAAGGTAATAGTACACTGCAGGGTTAGATTGATCTTCTGCAGTTAGAGCGTCTGATATGGCGTTTGCCTCCTCTAATTCTCCATTCAATAGGAGCGCAAGTGCGACTTTGGCAGCTGCTTGCTTATT
The DNA here is from genome assembly GCF_050500185.1 of Neorhizobium sp. DAR64862/K0K3. Taxonomy (NCBI): domain Bacteria; kingdom Pseudomonadati; phylum Pseudomonadota; class Alphaproteobacteria; order Hyphomicrobiales; family Rhizobiaceae; genus Neorhizobium; species Neorhizobium sp. DAR64862/K0K3. Next base: position 2,585,394 of record NZ_CP191449.1, on the reverse strand, counting down.
TTCGGCTGCAGACTGGACTGACAAACGGCCCCAGACAACGCGCTGGTGTGGGTCGTCTTCGATATCGCAAAGTGCTTCATAGACAGCAGAGCACTTGATCCGATCCAGATCGTTGATCATGAAACGGCGGGCAGTTTCAGGGCGGCCGGTAGCTATCATAGCCCTAGCCCAGCGAACTGCAAGTAGAGGGCTCGATGGGTCGGCTTCGTAGGCTAAGCCAGCCAGTCGTTCCTGTTTGATGGGATCGGGATCTAGATGGCTGGCGTAAGCCTTGATGTACGGGTTGCGGGAGCTATGCAACGCGTCTTTGGCTACTTTGTTGGGGATGCTGATGTAGTCGAAACCTGCGGCCAGATCGCTCGATGTCATATTGTGCGACTTAAAATATCGCCTTGTATAAGAGCGCAGAATCTCTTCAGCTTTACTGAGATCACCTTTCGCCATGGCATCGGTCGCTCGGATGTGCGGGTAAGCTTGATTATCAGGATCGAGTATGCTCGCCTGAGCATATAGATCGTCGCGCTCACCTTCTCGGAGAACAGGAGTATAGACACTGGCGACAAACTGCAGTGATTTCGCCTTATCCAGATCCGAGTAATCGTTCGGGTTTTCTGCGATGTCTGTGAGGATGGAAGCTCGCCCCTCACACATCTGGTAGAAATCGGAAATATTGTAAAACGGCCGTCCATTGGCGAAGCTGGCGACAACGGAGAAGCCGCTTCGAGTGGAAATGACGCTATCGCATGCAATCATTGCAGCGATATCGAACATCGCATCTTCATCAGAAGTTTTTAGGGTCGATCCACTGAGTTCGGTCGAGATGATTGCAGTTGTGTCGCGCTTCAATATCGTTTTGATGCGTTCGTCGTCGCTGAATATAATAGGCTTTTTGCCGACCTCGATTAGGCGCTTTACGACAGATTTAACCAGCGCCGTCGGCGCATATTTCTGGTTATAGAGTCGCGTCCTGTAGCTGCCATAAACAAGATCGCCCCGGCGGGCATGTATGGCTACTGCACCGTTCGGTACGCTAGACTTTGCAGCTTCGATGACTCTCGTAAGGCGCTTGGAGAACTCTATCTTTTCGAACGCTGCCGCCAAGTCTCTGCGCGGCACGCCAGGGGCTGAATCTATTTGCACTTGCTTCGACCAGTGGTCAATCAAGAAGCCATCTTTGCTTTCTTCTACCTTGGCGATAAGCTTCTTCGTAATTGGGGTATCGAGAACTTTTATGTAGCGACGCGGATCTAGGTCTGGATCAAAATGATCACGAACAAACCGGTCAGAAAATAGGAGCGAAGCGTGTTTGATCGCGTGGGAATCGGCATCTGAGTAAGTAGACGAAGGCCAGCTAAACTTGAAACCCAAGCCAAGGCGTTGAGCGACGTCAATCGCATTTACCATCGCACACAGGCGAGTTCCGAGCCCATCGGACCGGGTAACAACAGCATATTTCACTTGGCTTGCCTCTATTGCTAGCGAATGGAGTTATGGTAGGAAAGAGCCGCTATACAGATCGCCAGCGGGCCTGTCGCGCCTCGGCATGCGTCTCCACCCTCAATTTTCGCATAAAATAAACCCTCTGCGGTCCAGCTCAGTGCTACAGCAGAATTGGGGAGGATGACATCGAGAAGCTCTTTGGCTTCATCCAAAGACCGTGTGTACCAGGGAATTCGCGTTGGGGTTTTCGAGTGTGGATGAAGCCACAGCACTTTACGGGTTCCTTCTTCTTCAAAGGACTCGAAGCCAAGGGCAATCGCAATTGCCGTGTCGAATTTTCGGCTCGGCTCTTCTGCATCAGACAATTTTTGAATCAGTGGCTGCAACGACATCACAATTCCTCCGCACGTGGTAGTACAGTGGAATCAGCATATTGAGACAGTGCAAGTCGCAGCACTACGGATGCGCATAGTGCGAGAGCGGGAGATTCCGCTTGCATAAACCTGTCGTCAGCGAGACGGGCCGAAGCTGATTGCGGTTCCCAGCTTAGCCCCCCCGGATAAGCCGGAGAGGTTTGTTTGAAGAGATCAAACGCAGCGTCGATTGAAGCAGTAAATTTCGGTAGATTAAGGAAGTCGACCTGGGACGGTGAGGTCCAGAATTCCTCGCCAGGCTTAGTGCCAGTTCGCACTGTATAACCGGAGAAGATCGCTATATCGCGATCTAGTTCCTTACTAGGGCCGGATGCTCTCAACAGAGCCATGACCAGTGTTTTTGCATCCATGCGGCACCTCATTCATAGCACCCAAAATACATAACCGCGCGCAAATGTGAATGTTTTATGAGAGGGTCTATCGACAATCCGAACAGCTATCTGTTCTCAAGTGTCCTGTTGAGTAGGAATGCCAACCGAATCCCCGCTACTTTTAACTGGGCCGCGGCGACTGGCCAATTCACTTCGCAGTAGTTCCCGGGAAGAGTAATAGGGTCACCCTGCAGATCCGCCAATTCAGGAAATATGACGTCACGGGCGACATCGTGGCTTTCCATCGCCCACTGAACGGGGTCGTTACCTCTGGCCACCCTTGCATCGGTACCATTAAGACGCTTCGCGATCTCGGTAAACTTCATTTCGGGACAGCTCACAATGTCTTGGTCCCAAACTTCGTGAAGGCTACGTACCTTTCCATTGAATATCACTTTTCGTCCGCCAGTATCTTTATTGGCATGAAGCGGTTGGTGGAGGTCACCAATAAAATGGACAAGGTACTTCAAGGCGACCAGTCGGCTTTCGTCATCCGATTCGCGGTTCGATAGATCTGAAATGTTGTGGCTGATTGCTTCGAGGACGCAATTCTTATCTGCGCAATCGCGGGCAGGATCGTACGAGGTTGCATCAAGCGGAATTCTAACCGCGTGCGACGGCTGGCGGGGAAATGTTACGCCCCTCATTGAGTCCGCCCAAGATGATATTTCGCTGAGGTGTTTTTTCCCCTCGGCAGCAAGGAGCCGCTGAACCTCACGTTTAGCGGATGGATTCAAATTGTCCTCCGCTATCTGGGCCACAATCTGGTGGCCGCGAGTTGTCCAGGCGGATGCTTGGGATGCTGGCAGGAGTGCGGCACACATAACCGCGGCGGATGCAAGGGTAATGAATATCTTTTTCATCGGCGCAGGCTACATCATTCGCCCCGAGGGGCAAGCCTAAGCGTCGGCTTATATTCTAACCTCTGCAACCACGTTGATTTCTGTGCGCCTGAGCGCCGCAGAGGTAGCAGCCGACGCCGTCATTTGCTGCTTATCAATCCCGAAAAACGAAGGATAACGTGGGTTCATTTCTGCTGTAACGGAGGGGGAAAGAAAAATGGTGCTGCTAGAGAGATTTGAACTCTCGGCCTCTCCCTTACCAAGGGAGTGCTCTACCCCTGAGCTATAGCAGCATCTGCGGACGTTCGGGTTCGTGTCGTCAGCGAGGGGGCTATTGCCATAGGTTCGGGGCAAGTGCAAGCAGCAAAATCGAACTTCTTGGAGAACCATCCGGGAAAACGCCCGGGGTGCTTTCGTGTGTCGGGCTTTTTCTTTAAGGAGAAGCCATGTCGAAAAAACCAGAAACCTTGGATAGCCAGGCGCCGGCCGCATCCTTGAGCGAAGCCGAGCGGCGTGAGCTGGATCGCAAGCAGCGGGCGGCTGCGAAATTGCGGGAAAACCTGATGCGGCGCAAAGGTCAGTCGCGTGCGCGGCGCGCCGGCGAGGCGGACGAGACGCAAGGTTTGCCGGCGTCTTCGCCCTCTGCCGCAAAAACGGACGAATCATCATAGTCTTTGCAGTGCATAAACGGGTTGTGGCACGATTTGCTCTCATCCGCAGTTTTCATCACGGATTGAAGCGGGGCAAGGTTTGGTCTAGAGACGCAAACCCGGCCGCTTGAGAGAAAGAGTTACCACACCATGGATCGCATCAGAATTTCCGGCGGCAACGAGCTTCACGGCACGATCCCGATCTCGGGCGCCAAGAACGCCGCGCTGCCGCTGATGATTGCGTCGCTTCTGACCAGCGATACGCTGACGCTCGAAAACGTGCCGCATCTGGCCGATGTCGAACAGCTGTTGCGCATCCTCGGCAATCATGGCGTCGATGTCTCCGTCAACGGCCGCCGCGAAAGCCAGGCCGAAAGCTATTCCCGCACGATCAATTTCACCTGCCGCACCATCGTCGATACGACCGCCCCTTACGAGCTGGTCTCCAAGATGCGCGCCTCCTTCTGGGTCATCGGCCCGCTGCTGGCGCGTGAAGGCAAGGCGCGCGTGTCGCTGCCGGGCGGTTGCGCCATCGGCACGCGTCCGGTCGATCTGTTCCTTGACGGCCTGCAGGCGCTCGGCGCCATCCTCGAGGTCGATGCCGGCTATATCAACGCGTCGGCCCCCAAGGGTGGCCTTGTCGGCGCACATTACACTTTCCCCAAGGTTTCGGTCGGCGCCACGCACGTCATGCTGATGGCGGCAACCCTTGCCCGTGGCACCACCGTCATCGACAACGCCGCCCGCGAACCCGAAGTGGTCGATCTCGCAAAATGCCTGACGGCTATGGGCGCGAAGATCAGCGGCGCCGGCACGCGCACCATCACCATCGAAGGCGTTGCCTCGCTGTCGGGCGCCCGTCACCGCGTCCTGCCGGACCGGATCGAGACCGGCACCTATGCGATGGCGGTTGCCATGACCGGCGGCGATGTGGTGCTCGAAGGCACGCAGGCCTCGCTGCTTGAAAATGCGCTCGATACGCTGCGCCTTGCCGGTGCCGAGATCACCGAAACCGAAAGCGGTCTGCGTGTCGTCAGGAACGGCAACCGGATCCAGCCGGTCGATATCGTCACAGAACCCTTCCCGGGCTTCCCGACGGACCTGCAGGCACAGTTCATGGCGCTGATGACGATGTCGTCGGGCGTTTCGCACGTCACCGAAACCATCTTCGAAAACCGCTTCATGCACGTGCAGGAACTCGCCCGTCTCGGTGCGCGCATTTCGCTGTCGGGGCAGATGGCGCGTATCGAAGGCGTTTCGCAGCTGAAGGGTGCGCCAGTGATGGCAACAGACCTTCGCGCATCGGTGTCGCTCGTCATTGCCGGCCTTGCGGCCGAAGGCGAAACGATCGTCAGCCGCGTCTACCATCTCGATCGTGGTTTCGAGCGTCTTGAAGAAAAGCTGACACGCTGCGGCGCCATCGTCGAACGCGTCAGCGACTGAGCAATATCGCCTGAAGAGGCCGCATGTTTCGACGGATGAGGGGCGGCCAGGGGGATACCTTGCCGTCCCTTTTTTCATGCCTATGTCAGGTATTGTCATCCAACACGCCCCGCCTCATTTTCATGATCCGGCTTTTCCATCGGAGATATTTTTATGACTGATGCATCTTCCAACGTCTGGTTCATCACCGGCTGCTCCTCCGGCTTCGGCCTGGAACTCGCCAAGCTGACAATTGCAAAGGGCTTTCCGACCGTCGTCACGGCCCGCGACAAGGCGAGGCTTGCTGATCTCGTTGCAGGCCACGACAATGCGCTCGCCGTTGATCTCGACGTGACCGACGAAGGCCAGATCGCAGCTGCTGTCAGCGCTGCCGAGGAAAAGTTCGGGCGCATCGACGTCCTCGTCAACAATGCCGGTTACGGCTACCAGGCCTCGATCGAGGAAGGCGAGGAAGACGAGATCCGCGGCATGTTCGATGCCAATGTCTTCGGCCTTTTCGCCATGACGCGGGCGGTGCTGCCCGGCATGCGCGCCCGCCGCAAGGGCCACATCCTCAACATCACTTCCCAGGCCGGCTTTATCGGCTTCCCGGGCTCCGGTTATTACGCGGCAAGCAAGCACGCCGTTGAAGGCTTTTCCGATGCGCTGTCCGCCGAAGTTGCAGCGCTTGGCATCAAGGTCACTTGCGTCGCACCGGGTCCGTTCCGGACGGATTGGGCCGGCCGTTCGCTGAAACAGACGCCTGTCAAGATCGACGAGTATCAGGATACCGCAGGCGCCCGTCTGTCGCAGACGGCAGGCTATAGCGGCCAGCAGCCGGGCGATCCTGTCCGTGCCGGCGAAGCCATGATCAAGGTCGTCGAGGCGTCCAACCCGCCGCGCCACCTCGTGCTCGGCGAAATTGCCTATACCGGCATCACCGCCAAGCTTTCGGAACGCCGCGACGAGATCGTTGCCTGGAAGGACACGACGCTCTCTGCCGACTTCCCGAAATAGTTGCTTCTTGCCATGCGCCATCCTATCTCCAGACCATCAAACAACGGGCCGCAGATCGCGGCCCAGGAACGGAATGGACGCGCATGACCGAGCTCAAGCTTCTGGCTCTCGATACCGACGATCTGGGGATCGTGTCTGCCCATATGCAGGATGCGGTCTTCAAGCTGTCCGACGTGCAGTGGTCGGCGTCGGAAAAGATATTCTCGCTGGCTGCCAACAGGTTTGATTGGGAAAAGGCCGGCGAGAAGAAAAAGGGGTTCGAGCGGCACCGTGCAGCGCTCGTCCTCAAGCGCGTGGAAGCAGTCCGTTCGACCGGTATCGACCGCAACCGCAAGGATGATGTCCTGTCGCTTCTCGCCGTGCGCTTCACGCCCAAGGGCGAGGGGCCTGATGGCACCGTGGAACTGATGCTTTCCGGCGGCGGCACCATTGCTCTCGATGTCGAATGCATCGAAGTTGCTCTTGCAGATATCGGCGGCGCATGGGAAACCGCAACGAGGCCGCGCCATCCTTGACCGGCCTTGTGATCATGGCATGGAACGGGAAGGAATATCCGCTTGGCACTCTGGCTTGAGCAGACAGCACCGGACTTCGAGACACGCTTTTCCGCTTTTCTTTCGACCAAGCGGGAAGTCTCAGAGGATGTGAACGCCGTCGTGCACGCCATCATCGATGACGTGCGCGCCCGCGGCGACGCGGCACTTATCGACTATTCAAAACGCTTCGACGGCATCGATCTTGCCGCGACCGGCATCCGCGTGACCGATGAGGAGGTCGACAAGGCCTTCGCCGAAACGGACCGCAAGGTGATCGACGCGCTGAAGTTCGCAGCCGAGCGGATCGAAAAGCACCACGCCCGGCAGATGCCGAAGGACGATATCTACGAAGACGCGATCGGCGTCGGCCTCGGCTCCCGCTGGACAGCGATCGAAGCCGTCGGCCTCTACGTGCCGGGCGGCACGGCATCCTATCCAAGCTCCGTGCTGATGAATGCGGTGCCGGCAAAGGTTGCCGGCGTGCCGCGCGTCGTCATGGTCGTGCCGGCCGGTGGCGGCAGCATCAACCCGGCCGTCCTTGCCGCGGCGCGCATCTCGGGCGTTACGGAAATCTACCGCGTCGGCGGTGCGCAGGCCGTAGCAGCGCTTGCCTATGGTACCGATACGATTGCGCCGGTCGCCAAGATCGTCGGTCCCGGCAACGCTTATGTGGCGGCCGCCAAGCGCCAGGTCTTCGGCATCGTCGGCATCGACATGATCGCCGGCCCATCTGAAGTGCTGATCCTGGCCGACAAGGACAACGACCCCGACTGGATCGCCGCCGACCTTCTGGCCCAGGCTGAACACGATGCCGGTGCCCAGTCGATCCTGATCACCGACGATGCCGAATTCGGAAAATCGGTCGAGGCAGCCGTCGAGCGACAATTGAAGACACTGTCGCGCGCAGAAACGGCCGCCGCGAGCTGGCGCGATTTCGGCGCTGTGATCCTGGTCGAGAATTTCGAAGCCGCGTTGCCGCTGGCAAACCGCATTGCCGCCGAACATCTTGAATTGGCCGTTGCCGATCCGGATGCGCTCATGGTCGGCATCCGCAATGCCGGCGCCATCTTCATCGGTCGCCACACGCCTGAAGTCATCGGCGATTATGTCGGCGGCTCCAACCACGTTCTGCCGACGGCACGCTCGGCACGCTTTTCGTCCGGCCTCGGTGTGCTCGATTTCGTCAAGCGCACCTCGATCCTCAGGCTCGGACCCGATCAGCTGCGGCAACTGGCGCCGGCCGCCATCACGCTCGCCCATTCGGAAGGGCTCGATGCACACGCCCGTTCGGTCGCCATCCGCATGAACGCCCATCCTCCGCAAGACGAGGGCTAGGGATGGGACAAGGGCACTTCCGGCTCTCGGATGTCGTCCTCGACGACTCGATCGGGCGCTCGACGCCCGATGTCGAACATGAGCGGGCAGTTGCCATCTTCGACCTTGTCGAGGAAAACGCCTTCGAGCCGGTCGGCCATGCAGGCGGCCCCTACACGTTGAAGCTTTCGCTGGTCGAGGCAAAGCTGATGCTCACCATCACGGGCGAAGCGGGCGAGGGGGTTGCGGTCCACATCCTGTCGCTGACGCCGTTCCGGCGGATCATCAAGGATTACTTCATGATCTGCGAAAGCTATTACGAGGCGATCAAGACCTCCACGCCATCGCGCATCGAGGCGATCGACATGGGCCGCCGCGGCATTCACAACGAGGGCTCGCAAACCCTGATGGATCGTCTCGACGGCAAGATCCGCATCGACTTCGATACCGCAAGACGGCTGTTCACGCTCGTCTGCGTGCTCTACTGGCGCGGCTGAAGACCATGGCGGCCGATGACGAACCGACAAGGAAGCAGACGATCGGCATTCCGACCGCGATCCTCTTCATGTGCGGTTTCAACTCCATCCGTTCGCCGATGGCGGAGGCCATTGCAAAAAGCCTGCTGCAGCCCGATATCTACATCCAGTCGGCGGGTGTCCGTTCCGGCGAGCACGATCCCTTCGTCGATGTCGTTCTGGAAGAGGTGGGCCTTTCGCTTAACCGCAACCGGCAGCACAAGCCGCGGACGATGGATGACCTTGAGGATGATTTCTTCGATTTGATAGTGACGCTGACGCCGGAGGCCCATCACGTGGCGCTGGAACTCACCCGTTCGAACGCCGTCGATGTGGTCTATTGGCCGACCATGGATCCGACGGCTGCGACCGGCACGCGTGAGCAGGTTCTCGACGCTTATCGCGAGGTGCGAGAGCATCTGTGGAAGCTGATTGACCGACGGATGAGGCCCATTCGCAGGCCACCTCCGGCAGGCGATTGACGGTCTTCAAGAATCGCTGTCAAGCGAGGTTCACAAACCGGACGCGATTGTGTAGTTTCCGCGCAAATTTCGAGGCGGCTGATCAGATTTCGGCCTGCCCGACCTTCAACACAGAAAGAAAACCAATACATGGCTAAAGAAGAAGTTCTTGAATTCCCGGGCATTGTCGTCGAACTGTTGCCGAACGCGACCTTTCGCGTGAAGCTCGAGAACGAACACGAAATCATCGCCCACACCGCGGGCCGCATGCGCAAGAACCGTATCCGCGTTCTGGCAGGCGACAAGGTTCTTGTCGAAATGACCCCTTACGACCTGACCAAGGGTCGCATCACGTACCGCTTCAAGTAAGAATTTCTCGCGGCAAAGACGGGTCCCCATGGCGATCGAACAAAAGCTCATCCTGGCCTCAGGCTCGCCGCGTCGTCTCGATCTTCTCAATCAGGTCGGCATCGAACCGGCCCGGCTGATGCCGATGGATATTGACGAGACACCCAAGCGGGTGGAACATCCGCGTTCGCTTGCGCGTCGTCTTTCGACGGAAAAGGCGGAAGCCGCCTTCGCCGCCGTCAACAACGATCCCGCCTGGCGCCACAGCTATATCTTGTCTGCCGATACGGTCGTGGCGGTTGGACGCCGCATCCTGGAAAAGACGGAGTATACGCAGGACGCCAGTGCCGCCCTGCATCTTCTGTCGGGCCGCGGCCACTGGGTCTATACCGGCATCTGTCTTGTCACGCCGGGCGGCCAGTTCCGCCAGAAGGTGGTTGAGACCAAGGTGCGCTTCAAGCGACTGTCGACCCGCGAGATCGAGAACTATATCGCATCGGGCCAGTGGCGGGGAAAAGCCGGGGCTTACGCGATCCAGGGCATCGCCGGCGCCTTCGTGCAGAAACTCGTCGGTTCCTATTCCAACGTCGTCGGCCTGCCGCTTCATGAAGTGACGGGTCTGCTGGCTGGCGAAGGTTTTGACGTAGCCGGCGCATGGCCGCAAGGCTGAAGACCTAAGAAGGAGGCCTGATATGGCTGAAACTTCAAACAAGGACATCACGACAGGCGGCAAGGTGGAGCCTTTGCGCAAGGCAAGGCCCTGTCCCGAATGCAGCCGCCCTTCCGCGCGCGAACACTATCCCTTCTGCTCGGACCGCTGCCGCAATCTGGATCTCTCCCGCTGGCTGCAGGGCAGCTACGCCATCCCCGTGGCCGACGATGAAAGCAAAGCCGACAACTACGAGGACTAGATCCTCGTCCGGTTCGGCCTTTGATTTCGCTCATGAAATCAGGTTTTTCACAAACCTTTCAAAAAAGTCGTCCGGGGTGCTGGACATGGCCGAACAAGATGTTATAACCCCGCTCGCTTCCCGGGGATACAAACCCCGGCCGGTCAACCAAGGACCGGAACGGCTTGCATAAAGCCCGGATGCCCGGATAGCTCAGTTGGTAGAGCAGCGGATTGAAAATCCGCGTGTCGGTGGTTCAAATCCGCCTCCGGGCACCATTTTTTATCAAGAAAATGCCTGTGTTGATCGAGTCCAGTTGAAGGCGATTTTTCTCGTCTTTGCAGATCCGGGCATCTCTACCACTCACCTGTTGTTCGTCAAAAACGCTACTCCACAAGGATCGGCCGACTTCTTTGGTGAGCGGCTTCCCGTTCCTCACCACTGCCAACGAGAACAGGCGCCGCAAAAACACGTTTCGTTAACAATTTCAATTAGCTACTTTAGTAACAAACATTTGAAACGGTGGGAGCTGATCGAATGCTCTGATCGAAATGCAGCATGATGCCGCTATAAGAAACTAAAAGGCAGATTGCGGTTTATGCTTGCAAAATTGAGGTCTATTTTTTCCTGCACCCGGGGCAATTTCGGCGTGCTCACCGGCCTTATCATGGTTCCTTTGATCGGTAGTGTCGGATTGGCAATCGATTTCGGACGCGCCCTGGAGGCAAAATCCTATCTCGATGCCGCTGCGGATGCTGCGGTACTTGCTGCTGTCTCCGAAAAATCCGCAGCGGTCGCAAAAGCCATGAAAATGGCCGAGGACGGTACTGTCGCCATCGCGGACACCGAAGCCAAGAAAATCTTCAAATCTCAGTTGTCGGCCAGATATGGGGACAACATGGAAGGTTTGTCGAGCCTGCTGATCGACGTCAAGCTGGAGCTGGTAAAGTCCGACGGCGTCGTCACATCGAGACTGAAATACGCCGCCACTCTACCCACGACCTTTACGCGGATCCTCGGCAATGACGAGATGGCGATTTCGGGGCAAGCGACCGCAGCCTACCTGATACCGAGTTTTCTGGATTTCTACATGCTGCTGGACAACACGCCATCGATGGGGGTCGGCGCGACTGCCGACGACGTGGCGAAACTGGAAGCTGCAACGAAGAATGGATCGGATGGGAAAGGCAAGGACGCCAACTGCGCTTTTGCATGCCACATCGTTTCGACGAGCGGTGTCGCCGACAAAAACAGCTATTACTATCTCGCCAAAGAAGTTGGCGCGACCATCCGCATCGACGTTGTCGCGGAGGCGGTCTCCGCGCTCATGACAACGGCGCAGGAGACTCAGACCGTTTCAGGCCAATTCAAGATCGGTGCCTATACGTTCGGACAAACCTCTGCCGATGCCCAGTTATACACCGTTTCCGAGCCGACGAGCAATTTCACCTCAGTGGCAAAGGCCACGAAGATGATTGAGCTGATGAGCGTTCCGAGCCATTCGTCGCCGAACGGGCAGACCGACTACAATGAAATACTGTCCAAGATCGGCCAAAAGATCAAAACCGTCGGTGACGGGAGCAGTTCGGCGGATAGACAGCCAATCGTTTTCCTTGTCGCGGACGGCGTTGGAGACGCATACCGTTCCGATTGTACAAAGAAGCTCTCATCATCCAACGGCGATCGCTGCATGGAGCCGTTGAATGCCAGTCATTGCAACGCCCTGAAGGCGCGCGGAATAAAGGTCGCAGTCCTGTACACGACCTATTTGCCTCTGCCCAAAGACGGTTTCTACAAGAAGTGGATCGCACCCTTTCAGAAGGAAATTCCGACGCAGATGCAATCTTGCGCCACGGAAGGCTACTATTTCGAGGTCAGTCCGACCGACGGCATAAGCGAGGCAATGGATGTCTTGTTTCGCAAGATCGTGGGCCGTGTACGGCTGACAAGCTGACGGGCCTGATCATTCCGATCTCGGTCCGGTTCACTCCTGGCCTAACCTGCCCTCACTCCACGAACACCCGCACGGTTGCAGCCCGGCCGGCGGAATCGATCACCGTCAGTGTCGAGAAGCCCGCGCCTTCGGGTAACCAGTTGTTGGTGCGGCGGCGGGAAAGATCGGTGAGGGGTTTTCCGTTGGCCAGCCAGCGGAACGGCGGGCGGCCGCCCTGCAGTTTCAGCACCAGCGGCGAGATCTCGCCGGTTTGGGCGCCGAGATCCACCTTGGCACCCTCGGGGGGATAGACGATCTGCGGGGCGGCTTCGCGGGTCGAGGCGCTGATCAGGCCGCTTGCCGTCATCGAGAAGCGCCGCTGGCCGATCGGCAGGTCGGATTGCGCCAGCCGTGCCGTGGCTGATGGTGGCGAGGGATGCGGCGTGATCGCGACGCCGGAGCGGGCAAATGCCTCGAACAGGATAGGCGCCGCTGTCTGGTAGCCGGCGATGCCGGGAACCGCACCATTGTCCGGCCGCCCGACCCAGACACCCAGGACATGGCGTCCGTCATAACCCACCGACCAGGCGTCGCGGTATCCGTAACTCGTGCCGGTCTTGTAGGCGATGCCGAGGCGGCGGCTTCCGGTTGGCGGCAGCACATCCGAGAGGATGTCCGTGACGTTCCAGATCGCCTGTGGCTCCAGCAATGGCTCGCTGTCCAGACGCGCCGCGACGGTGTCGATACCGTTGCCGAGGCGGACCGGCTGACCGCCATTGGCGAGAGCCGCATAGGCCTGGACCAGATCCCTCAGTGTAATGCCGACCCCGCCAAGTCCGATCGCAAGGCCCGGCGCCTCGTTCGGGGGAAGCACCGGGTGCACCGCTGCCCGTCGGAAGCGGATCATCAGGCGTGACGGGCCAACTGCATCGAGCAGCCGGATCGCCGGAACATTGAGCGACAGCTGAAGCGCCTGGCGCACCGTGACATCGCCCTGATAGCTCATGTCGAAATTCTTCGGCCGATAGCCGAAGAAATCGGCGGGTCGATCCTCGATCATCGTTTCTTGCGCCACCAGCCCCTGTTCGAAGGCAAGTCCGTAGATGAACGGCTTCAGGGTTGACCCCGGAGACCGCAGCATCCGTGTCATGTCGATCCAGCCGGCGCGGCTGGCATCGAAATAGTCGGCCGAACCGACCTGGGCGACAATCTCGCCCGTCACCGCATCCGCCATGACCATGGCGAGCGATGCCTTCGGTTCGAGCTTCGCCGAAGCTTCCCTCGCGACGTCTTCCAGCTTCTGCTGAATGCCGCGTTTCAGTGTGCTCTGGTATCGCGGCACCCCGGGCTGTTTGCGGATTGCGGCTTCCGCCATATGCGCGGCGAGCGCCGGCAGTTGCAGTCTGCGCCGGGGGAGGCCGTCATGGGATGCCCGTTCCGCTTCCCCTTCACCCGTCAGCGACGCCACGGCCGGCCTTGAGAGAACGCCTTGACGGGCCCGCATGGCCGATTGCGGGTGCCGGTCCGGCCGTCGCGTTTCCGGCGATTGCGGCAGGGCGACAAGCAGAGCGGCTTCCGCCACTGTCAGCCGCCCCGGCTCCTTGCCGAAATAGGCAAGGCTTGCAGCCCTCACGCCTTCCAAATTTCCCCCATAGGGTGCGTAGGTGAGATAGAGCTCGAGGATCTCCTGCTTGTCGAGACGGCGTTCGATCTGGATGGCGCGGGCGATCTGCAGAAGCTTTGCCGAAAAGGATCGCGCTTCCCGGGGCTCGATCAGACGCGCGACCTGCATGGATAGCGTCGAGGCGCCGGAAACGATCCGCCCGTTGACGAGAAGCTGGAACGCCGCGCGGCCCATCGCCTTCAGGTCAATGCCGCCATGCTGGTAAAACCGCTGGTCCTCATAGGCAACAAGCATCTTCAGGAATCGCGGATCGACATCCGCGATCGAGGTCTTCAGACGCCAGCGGCTTTCGGATGTGGCAAATGCACGGAGCAGCAGCCCGTCCGCGTCAAGCACCTCTGCCGATACGGTTTGCGCCTTGTCGAGCGGCGGCGGATAGGCGCGGTCTGCAGCGTCAAGTCCGATCGCCAGCCCCGCCGCGAGCGCGACGCAAAGACCAAGACCCAACGAATACGTCCATCTGCGTCTCATAGTCTTCTTGTCGTCCTGCCGCTGACTGCCTCGACTTCGCTCTGCAAGGCGATCGTCATTCGAGGCTTCCTGGTCGCAATCTCATGCTGCAAGCTGCCGCCCGGTGAGGAGGGCGGCAGCCACCGGCCTGCCGGATCTCACGGCGCCGCCACCACCTCCATCTTGCCCATCGCAGTCCTTGCGGAAAGCTGCGGGCGGTACATGTCATCCACCTGTGCCGCCGGATGATCGTAGGTGCCGGGTGTCACGGCGCGCACCACATAGGCGAGCGTGATCTTGCGGTTGTCACCTTCTGCGCGGTTGAAGGCTGCAACGAAACGGTCGTTGCGGAACTCCGTATGGGCGGCCTGCACCTCTTCGATCCAGTCGAAATTGGCAAGGCTGGCGCTGTTGACGATGCTCGGATTGTCGATCTCGAAACCCGCCGGCAGGAGATCCGTCACGACGATGCGCGAAGGCCAGTCGTTTGTCTCCGTGACGTTGAGAACGACGACATAACGCGTGTTCTGCTGCGCCGTGCTGACATTCGCCTCCTCGCCATCCATCGTGTAGTAGGTGCGGGTGATCTCGAAACCATCGCCGCCGGCAGCTAACGGCTGCGCCGGGGCGGCAACCGTGGTGATGGCGGCAGACAGCTTATCCTTGCTGTCGTTGCGCACCGTCAGCGGATGATCGAGCAGCACGTCGCCTGGCATCTGCGACATCAGCGTCCCGATGTGGGCCGCGCCGTTGACGCTGAGACGCAGGCCCTCATCGCCGTTCTGCAAGGCCCGGGCCGCCAGCAGCATCCAGGTCTGTTCCTGCGTGCTGGTATGTTTCTTCGCCACCCATTCCTTGGCAACGACATTGGCAAGTGCAGGCACGATCGGCGGCACCGGCCGACTTTCGGCGGCCAGCGCCAGAACCGCTGCACCATCTCGCAGCGAGGAGCCGTAATCCGAACGGCTGAGGCTGACTTTCTTGATCTGCGCTTCTTCCGACATCTGCAGCGCGTCGTTGAAGATGGTGCGCGAGCGCTGGGCATCGCCGTAAAGCGAAAGCGCTGCAGCGATATGCGCCTTGGCAAGCGGTGTCGGGAAGTCGCCGAGCATCGTATCGGCATAATAGCGCAGGTCGCTGATCGCAGCCTTTCGGTTGCGCGCCATCACGTAGAGCGCATAGGCGATCTGATTGCCCTGGTCGGCGACATTGGTCGTGTAGGCCAGAGTGTTCTGCAGATTTTCGAGCGCCTGCACGAGGGGCTTTTCAGGCACGTCGAAACCCTGTTCGCGAGCCCGCGACAGGAAGTCGGTGATATAGGCGTCCAGCCAGAGATCGGTGCCGGCACCATCAGGTCCCCAAAGCCCGAAACTGCCAGCCGATGCCTGGAAGGAGAGCACGCGGAAGATCGCATCCTGGACGCGCTTCTTGACCTCGGCATCATCGGCAAGCCCGTTCTGAACCGCCATCTGGCTCAGATAGAGAAGCGGAAGTGCCCGGCTGGTCGTCTGCTCGGCGCAGCCATAGGGATAGCGGTCAAGGCTCATCAGCAGCGCCGGAATATCGAACGCGTTGGAACGGCTGACATTGACGCTAACCGAGGCGCCCTGAAGCATGCTGTCGGCAAGAAGGTTGGAATCCACCGTTACGCTTGAGCCGGGCTTCAGATCCACCAGCCGCCGCTCCGTCACCGGCATGGCTGCCGGGCGAACCGGGATGTTGAGAACCTGATCGACCGACAGGCCCGACGCATTCGAGACCCGGATCGCAACAGTACCGTCACCTGGCCCGATGCCGACCAGTGGCAGCGTGACACTCGTCTTCGCCCCGGCCGCCAGTTGGACCGGCTTGATCGCGCTTTGGCCCACCGCAACCGGGTCGTTTGTCGTAATGCCGAGGTCATAGGTGCCGGCAGGCCCATCGGTGTTGACGATGTCCAGTCTGAGGTTGCTGTCGTCTCCCGGCGCAAGGAAACGCGGCAGGCTGGCGGTCACGACGATCGGATCACGGATGATGACGTCTTTCACCCCGTGACCGACCCCGGATTTCGACCAGGCGACGGCCATGACGCGCGCCGTGCCGTTGAACTGGGGAATGTCGAAGGAGACATTCGCCTTGCCTTCTGCATCCAGCTTCACCGGGCCCGAGAAGAAAGCGACCAGCTTTTCCTTCGGCGGGCTCGCCTGCAGCGCGATGCTGCCACCATCGCCGCCGGTTCGCAGCCGTCCCGTGGCACCAAGCGAGCCATCGATCAGCCGGCCGTAGATGTCACGGATTTCGAGCCCGAGACGGCGCTGGCCGAAATACCAGTCGTCCGGCGCCGGTGGCACATAGCGGGTAAGATTGAGGATGCCGACATCGACGGCTGCAATCGTCACATAAGCGTCTTCGTCGGCGCCGGCACCGGTTACGGCGACTGAGATATCCAATGGCTGGCGCGGCAGGGTTTTATCCGGTGCCGTGATCGCGACCGCGAGATCGCGCGCTTCCGGATCGACCTTCAGCCAGGTCACGCCGATCGCCCGCATCGGCATACGGTTTTCACGCGCCGCACCCGGGCGGTAGAGCGTTGCGGTCACATAGGAACCTGCTCCCCATTCGGCCGTGACGGGGATCTCGATCTCTCCACCGGTCTCCGGAAGGCTCGCCGTCTTCACCGCAATCAGCTGCTCGGAGCCTGCAATGATCATCAGTTCGCCGGCATAACGCGAGGAAACCTTGAGCTTGGCAGTATCGCCGACCTTGTAGCTCGGCTTGTCGAGGGCGATTTCCAGCGCGTCCGGCGTCTCGGTCGACGTGGCGGTCACGAACCAGCCGGCATCGAACTCGGTGCTTGTGGCCGGGCCGCCGGCATCGACCGTCTCGACTTCGAGGCGGTAACGGCCCCATGCGACCGGAACCGAAATCCGGCCACCGTCGGCAGACACGTCAACGCTGCCATTGGATACCTGCTTGGTGCGGGTGATCGGCTCGTAGCGCCAGGAACTCCCCTCGCGATACCACTGATAGTCCTGCTCGACCTTGACCAGCTTCCAGGCCAAGCCTTTCGCGGCCTGCTTTGCTCCGGTCTCGTCCACGAGGATGACGTTGAAACTGCCGACCGCGCCCTCGGGCAGGTCACCTGAAAACTCCGGCTTGATTCCGATCCGCGGTCCATCCGCCTTGACGGGTAGCGACAGTGTCCGCTCGATGGCACGGCCACCGGTTTCCTGCATGCGCACGACGATATCGGCATTGATCAGCTTGGTGGTCGAGGGAAGCTCCGCGACATCAGCCGCAAACGATGCCTTGCCGTCTTCATCGGTATCGTCGAGGGCCTCGAGCGGAATGCGGACGGTTTCCGCCTGTTCCTCGTCTGCAAGGCCGAACTGGTAGCCCGGGAAGGCAGCGTTTTCGCGGGTCGGCTTGAGGGCGATCTCGCCTTCCAGGCCAAGTCCCGCCGCCGGTGCGCCATAGAGGAAACGTCCGTCAATCTCGACCGTAGCGGGTTCGCCGACCACGATTTCCTTCGCCGCGCTGGTCATGTCGAACTCGATGCGATCGGGCACGAAATCATCGACCAGAAACGTCTTTTCGCCGATCGCCGAGCCCTTCGGATCGGTAAAGACCTGCATCGTCCAGGTGCCGCGCATGGACGTGTCCTGCAGGGCGAGATCAAGCGTGTAGCCACCGAGCGCGCCTGACTTCACCATGCGGCGATCCTCGACGCCATCAGGGCGCAGGAAGACGAAGGTGAGCGGCAGGTTGTCGATCGCGGTCGCATCCACATTGCGGGCAAGCGCGCTCGCATGCACCGTCTCGCCGGGCCGGTATATGCCGCGTTCCGTCCAGGGCAGAAGATCGATCGCGCCGGGTGCCGGCCGGCCGGTGACGCCGCGATCAGAAAGATCGAAACCGGCGCGGGTCATGTCGAGAAAGACGTAGTCCTGGCCGCTGTTTTGGGCCGTCAGCACTGCCGGCACCATGGCCGCCGTCCCGCGCATCAGGCCGGCCGTAAATGTGGCACGGCCATCGCCATCGGTCTTTGCGGTACCGAGCACTTCGTTATTCTTGGCAAGAAGCTGGAGATCGACGCCGGCAATCGGCTTGGCGGAACCGAGCGAGCGGGCAAACACACTGAGCCCGTCCGTGCCGGCATAGGTGGTGAGC
Source organism: Neorhizobium sp. DAR64862/K0K3 (assembly GCF_050500185.1). Classification (NCBI taxonomy): domain Bacteria; kingdom Pseudomonadati; phylum Pseudomonadota; class Alphaproteobacteria; order Hyphomicrobiales; family Rhizobiaceae; genus Neorhizobium; species Neorhizobium sp. DAR64862/K0K3. The sequence goes on along the minus strand of NZ_CP191449.1, from coordinate 2,566,938 downwards.
CCGATATCGGAAACGACGAACCACTGGGTCGCCTTGTTATCCCATTCCTGCGAAATGGCGTTGGCGGCCGATGCTGTCAGCACATAGACACCAGGCTTGCGGCTCGGCAGCGCCTCGTCGACCGGGAAACTGGTCGCCACATCCTTGTTGAGTTCGCGGTTGGATTCGGGCCCAAGAGCGATCGTGCCCTGCCAGACGAGTTCACCGTTTTCCTGCTCGATGCGGTCGGCGGTGTAGCCGCTCATCTGGGTCAGAAATTCCGAGTCCGTCAAAAGCGGTGCGATATTGCGGTCGCCGATCCTATAAAGCTTGAGAGCGGCCGTTTCGGTATTGACCGAAACGATCGGAATGCCGCGCCGGGCCGTGGATGGCAGCACGAAACTGTCGCCGGTAAACCGCACCGTCGGAGAGCGATCCTTGACGTAAAGGTCGAGATCGACCTGTGCTGGCAGCGGTTCATCGACGGAGGAGGGAAGGCCGCGCCGCAGCGACAGCTTGTAACGCTGGCCGTGGGTCAGACCCTCGACGCAGATCTGGCTGTCCTTTGCCTCCATCGCCTTCGGCGCCTTGCCATCCAGCGTGACGAAGGGCGCATAGTCGACGCCGGCCTTCACCAGAGGATCGGAAAACTGAACGCAGGCGCGCGGATTGGCGCTGTCTGCATCGACCGTGTTGCCGGTCACGCGAAACCCGTGACGCTCGCGAAGGTCGTTATAGGAAGCCTGCACCATGCGGGCACTGACGAGCGCAAGGCTCTGCTTGTAGGCGGAAATCGCCTGGCGGTAAGCCTGCTGCTTGGCAAGCGCTGCGCCAAGAACGGCAAGCGCATCGGCTCTTGCCTGCGTCGTGCGGGTCAGAAGATAGCCGTTGATGGCGCCAAGCGTTGCATCGCCGTCTGCAGAGCTGTTGCCGTTGGCAGTGGAGGCGGCGCGGGCAAATTCGATCCAGAGTGCGCCATCATCCGGCGTCAGCGACAGGGCACCCTTGTAGTTGTAGATCGCGTTGTCGAAGCGGCCTGCAAGAAGTTCGGCCTGCGCGTCGGTCTTCAGTCTTTCGACATCCCGGCCCTGCTGGTTGTCACCAAGCGTCAGGCCATCCTTCTGCTCGCGGGCCTGCTGAAGCAGTTCCTCCGTCAGAAAGGAGAGCCGTGGCGCCGCTCCGATATCCGGCTCTGCCGCCACTTCGACGATCTTGCCGGCAACCGCGCCTATAAACGGATTGAGCTGAGCGTGGTCGGACTTGAGGAAGCACCACTTGGCTTTGACATTATAGGTAAAGGCGCGGCACTGGTTGTCGCCGATACAGGCGGTTTCGCACTGACCCTGGCTGACATTCTTCACAGTCCGCAGATCGAAACCCAGATAGTCGCCATCCACCGTGGTCTCTATCCGCCGCTCGGCAGCAGCTAGAGGCAGCGCCAGAACGAGAGACGAAAACAACAATGCGGAAAGTCCGAAGATCGCGCGCCTAGACATCAAAAGTCCCCCCGGTGGCTGCCGTTCGGGGTCTGTTGTCGGATGGCAGCGGACAGTTGTCAACGGAGGTGGAGGCAACGAGCAGTGGCCATTCGCCGACGTTATGACGCGTCTCTCACCATCACGATTTGGAATTGGGTTCTTTTGCCCAAGGCCACGGATCTATAATGACGAAGCTGAGTGATCGGATTGGCTATCGCAAAGATGATCTCTTGTACGGAGAACGTGAGTTGACTCTCAGACTACCAAATATGCAGACCGTCGCCGGTTGCAGCGCCGGCCTACTCCTAAGCTTCTTTCCCGCCGCAGTGTGTCCCTCGCGGCTCGCGCCTGTCTAGAAAGCGTCATATAGATCGGGATACCTAAGTTTCTGAAATGGTATAATCATCTAGTGCAACAGGCGTCTTGCATCGGTCGCAGCCACCTAGTCACGGTTCGTCCCTTGCCTTAAACATGGACAAGCAATTAAAAAACAAACGAGTTCGTCAGAGATCACTCATTTGAAATTGTGACAGACATTTTGGAGCTGGTTTTTGGATATCCCGATGATAGTTGCAAGTTTGGAAACGGCGAGAGAAGGGTCGCGCCTTTTGGACCGCCAAATTGCGGAAGCGATTGGATGGCGGCGCGAGATACGCGAAGACCGCGATCCCCAAGGCCGGATCATTGAGCGCGGTATCTGGTTTGAGCCGACTTCCGGAAAAGCTGGAACTATACCAAACTACACTGGAGATCTTGAGGCAGCGCATTCCCTCGCGAAATTCGTTGCCCCGGAAAGCACGGGAGGCTGTAGTTGGGAAGACGGTGCAGCAAGTGCCCGGATTGGCTCCGGCCCGTACAGCCAAGCTCGAACACCGGCCATGGCACTAAGTTGCGCTGCTCTGAAATTTCTATTTCAGACTTCGTAGCCATCGGCGCTACGTCACATCTCGCTGTCGTATTTCTGTATCAAAACTATCATAGACGCTTCCTAGGACTGATATAGGTTTAGGCTTGAATATGCGCGTCGAAAGCGTTGTCGATCTCCTCCGTGAAGCAAGTCTCGGATCGAGGCCACTTGATGCGATGGTTGCGCAGGCAATCGGTTGGCGGAAGATTGACAGGCTGATAAGGGATGAGCGGACTGGAGAGGTTCGGGATAAAACTCTTTGGCTTATACCAAACTCCAATGATCCCGGGCGGTTACCACTTTACACTTCCAACATCGAAGCTGCTTATCTGCTTGTACAGCAGGTTCGGTCATCTGCAGTGAGCGGGTTCTCGTGGCAGGACAAGTCGGCGACAGCGCAAGTGGGAGAAGGAGGCCCGAGGGTGACCGCGGCGACGCCGGCCTTGGCGATCTGTCTTGCGGCCTTGATGACGGTTGCTTCGGAGGCCGTACGAAATGAGCATTAAGCGCGTCGAATTTGGCGCTCGGTTTACCGCCGACGAGCTAAAAAGCTTTGGCCTAGACCTTGAGTTCAGTCCGAAAAGCCAATTTCAATTCGGAAACTCCTATGAAGTCCCTTGCCAGGTCAAAACCTCGATGAGGGACGTTCTCTCCGTCGGGGCGTTTTCGTACATCAATGGCAAAGGACGGTTCACCAATGTCCGAATTGGTCGATACTGCTCTATCGCCGAAGGTGTAGAGATTGGCTATCCGGAGCATCCCACGAATTGGCTCAGTACGTCGCCTGTCCAATATCTTCGCCCAAATTGGGCAACCGTTGTAGGTGATTGGAAGCGTATGGCACATACGACAATCAAAGAAACCGTTATCCAGCACGACGTATGGGTTGGTGTTGGGGCGTTCATTCGCACAGGCGTCACCGTGGGTACAGGATCGATCATCGGTGCCCACGCGGTCGTGACCAAAGACGTTCCACCGTATTCCATCGTCGCCGGCAATCCGGGCCGGTTGGTCCGTAAGCGGTTTGAACCTGAGTTGATAGATGAAATGTTGGAGACCCGGTGGTGGGAGTACTCGCCAGCGCAGCTCGATGGCTGCCCCTTCGATCACCCTGTTGCGGCAATAGGTTTCGTCAGACAGCTGCGAATGCTTGACGAGCCCATCTACCAGCCCAGACGACTGTTGATCGCAGCAAACGGAGCCACTCTGACGGAACCGCAATAATCATGCGCGTCCGTGCTGCTGAAGCTGGATCTAGTGTCACAATACAGTCATCGAACATGCATTAAGTCAGGAGGTATGCAATCTAGGTTCAGGGGGCGGTGCAACAAATGAATAACGACAGCTACGTCAACGTTGTGTTTGCAACAGACGAGGAGTATCTGCCGATTACTGCGGTTGCGATGACGTCCCTAGCTGCAAACTATAAAGACGCCCGCAGACTTCGGGTGTTTGTTCTAGTCGACAGGCCGATGCCGGAAGACGACGCAAATCGCTTTAGCTGCATTGCCGAGCGGTTCGATATCGAGATCTATCCACTTTTGGTCTCGGCCGAGGACTTCTCAGCAGTCCGGACGAGCCGCGGCATCTCAGCCGCCACGTATTTTCGGCTAGGAATGCACCTCGTCTTGCCGAGTGATCTGGAGAAAGTCGTGTATCTCGACTCCGACATGATCATTTTGGGTAATATCGCGGAGGTTTTTGATACTGTCCTAGACGACAGAACGCTATTTGCAGGAGCGGAGGACTATAATAGCGTCGCACATCGCAAATCCTACAAGACCCCGCCAACGTCTGTAAATCTGAACGCTGGCGTTCTCGTTTGCAATATCAAAGCCATCCGCGCGATGGACTTTCTCGAAGAGGTATCTGCGTATATCGAGCAAAATCGGTATCTGATATTCCATGGCGATCAGCAGATCCTGAACTACCTATTCGCTGGAAGAATGAAATACATCCACATTCGGTGGAACATGCATGGGCAGCTGTTTGAGCCCGACTGGGTCGCTTCCAACTTGAGTGGTCGCGCATTGATTAGTCCCGAAGACGCTGCTGAGGGCCGTAAGTCGCCCAGCATCATCCACTACAACGGCGCCATGAAGCCTTGGAATGGTGGGGCTCATCCGAGGCGGCGTGACTGGTATCGGTTTGCCAGACTTTCAACATACAATGATATATTTTTCGAGCCGAGCTGGCCGGTTTCCAAAACAAAGAGCCGGAGGACGCGCTCGATATCAAACAAGATTTACCGAACGCTTTGGCTCGACAAACTTTCACAGGCCTTGACTGAGGGTTATAGAGCCAAGGGTACACGTACCTGGTTAGACAGAAACGTGAAGGGCGGAAAGCTGTGGAAACAGAAGCCCTTTGACGAACTGCGTGTTCTTTCAGAAAAGCAGTCTCTCATCCAGATGCACACCTTCCTGACGATGCGCGGGCTACTGAGGCGGGACAAAAAGTTTTCTGCCGCCGATTTCGTTCGCAGTATCCCGCGAAATGCCAAAGTCTATGCTAATGCCCCTAACGACGATCTGGAGGGCGGCTTTCACGAGAATATAAAGCTCATTTTCCAGACGCCGAATGTAGGCATGAAAGTCCTCCCCTACGAGGCCGACTTCTCACTTGTGCTGCACATGGCGATCCGAACATCTGGTTTCTGGGATGCCTTGCTGACCGGAAGTTTCGACCGGGAAATCGTCTTCGGCGAAGCCGCTTTCTTTGGAGCTTACGCTGGGTATTTCGACAAGGAAGCGCCGACCGTCGGCAGGCGACCATTCGGTTATATTCTTGATGATCTTTGCTACTACTACGATGCCCGACAGCCATCGCGACTCGAACTCAAACTGAACGATAACGCCTATCGTTTGAGCGATGCAGAAATCGACCGCGCCAAAAGGTTGATAAAGCGCATCAGAACCGAGAGTCTGACCAAATACAACCGAAACTCAGGCAAGGGGCGGGAAATCGTTCTGGAGCCGGGAAGCGTTGTCGCAATCGATCAGACCCCGCATGACGCTTCGATCAGATTCGGTGGCGCCGAGAAGCGTACGATTACCGACATGGTTGCTGCCGCTGTCCGAGAGAATCCTGGAGCAACAGTGTATTTCAAGCGCCATCCCGACAACGTAAAAACCGACCGCAATATTCTTCCCTCGACTGCACGTGTAAAAATCCTCCCAGATGATGCCGACATCACGCAGGTGCTGGACCAGTGCGCAATCGTCTACGTGGTCGCATCTCAGGTGGGCTTCGAGGCGCTCCTACGCGGCAAGAAAGTCGTAACATTTGGAATGCCCTTCTACTCGGGCTGGGGCCTGACCGATGACCGCCAGGCGATTGCCCGGCGTACCCAGACGAGAACCGCCGAAGAGCTGTTTCACGCGGCATGCATCGATATGTCTGTCTACGTGGATCCCGTGTCTCAGAGATTGATTGAAATCGAAGATGCCTTTGATTTAGTTCAGTCTCTTCGGAGGTCTGAAATTGGCGTTGATACGCAATCCGATTTTGCGCGGGCGGCGGCTGAATAGCGCCGTGCAGTGGCCCGCCGCACCACATGGAGTAGCCATGATATCGCCAGAAATTTGCGAGGCTTCCGTGTCGACTGTTGTTGAGCCAAAATTGCAGCCAAGACGCCTTTTACGGCTTCTCCTCCGTTATCCATTTGTCGTCGCTTCAAGCATGTACGAGAGGGTATTGAAACGCCAAGCGCGGCCCCCGTTATATGTGTTCGGGTTCAGCCGTTGGAAAACGTTCATACGTGATTGGTTTCCCGACAACGATGTTATTTTCGCACCAACAAAAATCAATTCGCTCGAATTTTTCTTGTACTGGCGTTGGCTCATTCTTCGACATCCCCGGGCCGAAGTTCTTACCTGGCAGTACAATGGCCCCAAACCGCTCAAGGGCTTTTGCTTGAAATACGGCATCTCTTTTTCGCACGTTGAGGACGGCTTCATCCGATCCCTTAACTTAGGTGCGCTTCGCGTCCCGCCTCTGTCTCTGGCATTTGACCGGCAGGACATGTATTTTGCCGCAGCCACCCCAACAGATCTTGAGGGTATCCTCGCGTCGTATGACTTCGATGCGGATCCCGACCTCATGATGCGGGCGCGCTCGGCAATTTCTCAAATGCTGGACGGAGGATTGAGCAAATACAATTCAGGCGCTTCCGTAAATGTTGAAACGATCTACGGACCAAAGACAGCGAAACGTGTTCTGGTCGTTGGCCAAGTCGAGCGTGATGCATCGATCGCTTACGGTTGCTCGAAGCCATTTACAAACAACGATCTCGTCAGGTTGGCAAGACTGGAAAATCCAGACGCCGACATAATCTACAAGCCGCATCCCGAGGTACTCAACGGGATTGCGCCGGTCGGATCCAACTTGAATGAAGTACGCGGCCTTGCCAATATTCTGACGCAAGATGTAAGTTTGTCCGATAGTTTTCACACGATCGACCACGTCTATACCATTACCTCGTTGTCAGGCTTTGAGGCACTTCTGCGCGGCGTTGAAGTGACGACTGTAGGCTGTCCTTTCTACGCTGGATGGGGCCTGACGGATGACCGTCAACCGAATGGGAGGCGGACGCGGAAACTCTCAGTCGAACAAATATTTGCCGCAGCCTATATTTTGTATCCAAAATATTTCGACCCGAGCACAAAAAGCTATATCGAGATCGAGGATGCCCTTCGTTTGCTCCTCAGAATGCGCTCTTCTGCTCAGCGAGAGACGTGTCAATTCGTCAAATGAAACCGCTTCCAATTTTCTGAATCACAAATTGTCCATCGCAGGGCCGTGTGCGCTATACGCACTGTATTTCGTCAAAGCAAATAGTGTCTATTTTACCACTGCCCCCGACACGCGCACGAGCTGTAAACACATCGGTCGCGTTTTCCGGTCTCTCGAACCAATTGAATTTCCACAAACCATCGGGAACAGATCGGAGCATATGCCTGGAAGAACTCCCAGGGTCTCCGCGTAGGTCGTACTTGGCGATGAATCGAGATCTAGGAACTAAGTCACGTCTCAGTCCCTAAATCACTGTCTCCCGCGTACTGGACCTTAGCTCAGCAACGCCCTCACGGCGTCCAACTTTTCCCTGATATCAACTTGTTGGTTGCCGATAAAGAAACCGTGAGTGTCGATACGCTCGGCAGCCTCAAGGGTTCCTGCAACCGAATAATCAAAATATTTGATCACAGGATTCTTGACAAAGTTACCAGCGACAATAGGCCTGACGTCAACATTGTTGTCCCGAAGCCTCTGAAGGATCTCCATACGAGCAATGTCGGCGTCCTGACGAACAGTCATGGCAAAGCCGAACCAACTGCTGTCTCCGGTCTCCTCTTGAATGTGAAGGAACGGGTGGTTACTGAAAATCTCCTGAAAATGGCGGCCGTTAAGCTTTCGATTTTCGATAAAACTAGGTAGCTTTTTCAGCTGCGCCCTGCCAATAGCCCCGCTCATTTCCAGCGGGCGGACATTGTAGCCGGGGAGCACGAACCTGAACGACTCCTCGAATGCGTCATCACTCTTTTCGCCGGTAACATGGTTGAATTTCGGCAAGTTCCGCGTCCAGCCATGAGCGCGTAAACTGAGGAGTATGTGGTAGATCTCTTCGTCGTCCGTAACAATGCAGCCGCCTTCCATAGTCGCAATATGATGCGAATAGAACGAGCTGAATGTACCCATAAGTCCAAATGTGCCCGCTTGGCGCCCTTCGAAAGTCGCACCCATTGACTCACAATTATCTTCAAGCACGAGGATGTCTCGGGCTCCAATGATCGCCTTCACCGAAGCGAAATCGTTTGGGTTTCCGAGCAAATTGACAAGGCAAATAGCCTTTGTCCGCTCCGTTATCGCCGCTGACAGCTTTGTTAGATCGAGGTTGAGCGTATGCGGATCAACGTCGACAAATACCAGTTTCAGCCCGTACTGGTGAAAAGGATAGTACGTGGTTGACCACGATACTGCGGGAACGATGATTTCGTCGCCCCTCTCAAATTTCGGGGTCTTCGTAAAGAAGGGGGCGGCAACCATCAGCAGGTTTGCGGTCGACCCCGAACTTACCATTACGGCATGTTTGGAGCCAAAAAATTCTGCGAATTGACGTTCATAGGCCGCAACTTCCGGCCCCATCGAAAACATACGCGAGTCGATAACGCGCTGAATCGCCGAAAATTCTTCGCTGTCCCACGTATCTGTCGCCAGGGCTAGATCGATCATTGCACGGTTCCATTCTTGTAAAAATTGTAGGTTTTCTCGATGCCGCTCTCAAGCGATGTCGTTGCCTTCCAGCCAAATGCCTCGAGTCTAGTAATGTCGACGAGCTTCTGGTTCATCCCTTGAGGCTTTGACAGATCATGAACGAATTCGCCACTGAAGCCCAAGGCCGTCGCGATCGTTCGGTAGTAGTCCATAATACTGTGATCGTACCCGAGACCGACATTCATGTTTTGAGGCAAGTCGGCGAAGCGAGTAATCGCAGCAAATACAAAGTCTGCCAAATCTCCGGCATACATAAATTCCCGGCGGGCTTTGCCAGTACCCCACACGTCTACAATATTTGACTTCGACTCGACAGCCTCGGAGATTTTCCGCACGACCGCAGGTATCATGTGCGATTTGTTCGGATCGAACTTGTCATGTCGGCCGTATAGATTGCAGGGTATGATCGTCTTGTAGAGAAACGAGGGGACTTCCTTGTTGATGTACTCACAAAGGCGAGCACACGTAATTTTGGCGATTGCGTAGCCCTCGTTGGTTGGTTCCAACTCGCCGGACAGGATTGTCTCTTCCCGAAGCGGGTTGGTCGCCATCCGCGGATACATGCATGAGCTACCAATATTGAGCAATCTGGGGATCTCCGCCCGTCTTGCGCCCAACAAGACGTTCATACCCATATTAAGATTGTCGCTAAGAAAGCTGACCGGCGCGGCTATATTGGCTTGGATTCCGCCAACCGTACCTGCCGCGTGAATCACGGCATCTGGCTTGTGCCTCAGCAGATATTCATCAACCGCATCCCCATCCAGCAAGTCGAGTTCCGACCGGCGTGGTGCGAGGATAGTGTGTTGGCTAGCATACGCATGCTCGAGAATATTCCTTCCGACCATTCCTGAGCCGCCGCTGAGAAAAAGTTTCATTGCATTCGACCACTACGTTTCGATTGAAAAAGGCACGGAATGGCCGTGCTTTCTAAGGAAAGCATGACGTTTTGCTACGCCAAGATCGTGGTCAACCATCTCCTTGCACATTTCCTGTGGAGTGATTTCTGGCTTCCAGCCAAGTTCATTTTCGGCCCTGGATGGATCACCAAGCAGGGTCTCTACCTCCGCAGGCCGGAAATATCGCGGGTCGATCTTGACAATGACATCACCCGGCTTAACGCCTGGAACCTCATCGCTATGCAACGCTTGCACAACACCAATCTCGTCTATACCGCTACCCTCAAAGACAAGTTCGATACCGAGCCTAGTTGCGGACCAAAGAATAAACTCCCGGACCGAGTACTGCTTTCCGGTGGCGATCACGTAGTCAGTGGGCTCGTCTTTCTGGAGCATCATCCACTGCATGCGCACGTAGTCTTTGGCATGACCCCAGTCACGCAACGAGTCCAGGTTACCCATGTAAAGGCAGGTTTCGAGGCCTTGGGAAATGTTGGCCAGACCTCGGGTGATTTTCCTGGTGACGAAGGTCTCCCCACGTCGCGGCGACTCGTGGTTGAAGAGGATTCCGTTGCACGCGTACATGCCGTACGCTTCCCGGTAGTTGACCGTAATCCAATAAGAATAAAGTTTCGCAACCGCATACGGCGAGCGAGGGTGGAAAGGAGTTGTTTCCCGCTGCGGGATCTCCTGAACCAAGCCATAAAGCTCTGACGTGGACGCCTGATAGAAACGCGTCTTCTTATCCAAGCCGAGGAATCGGATTGCTTCCAGAAGTCGCAATGTGCCTAATCCGTCAACGTCAGCCGTATATTCAGGGGATTCAAAGCTTACTGCGACATGTGACTGGGCACCGAGATTGTAGACCTCGTCCGGCTCAACTTCCTTTACGATACGTGTAAGATTAGACGTGTCGCTCAGATCGCCGTAATGCAGGTGAAGTTTGAGGCCGGTCTCGTGAGGATCTTGGTAAAGGTGGTCAATGCGCTGTGTATTGAAACTCGAACTGCGACGCTTGATCCCATGGACCTCGTATCCTTTTTCGATTAGCAGTTCGGTAAGGTAGGAGCCGTCCTGGCCAGTCACCCCGGTAATCAATGCTTTTTTTGCCATAGTGGTTAAGCCTTAGGCCTCCTGAGCAGCGTCAACTTGACATTCACTGTAGGACAGGATCGTGCGATCTTGTCAAAATTTTATCGCCTGTAGATATCGGCGCTAACATGAATATGCAAGCTGCTCGACGGCCAACAATTTAGCTATGCCGTGTCGCATTTCGGAGCCGCTCCGTGTTGGTCAAAGGCTGCATACAGCAGCGCGCTGGGATGCCTAGGGAGCAGTGATGCACTAGCTCTTGTTCGGGGCAGTCCCAGAAAGCACGGGGCTATAGGATGTTTCACTCCGGACGAAGCCTGCCATTTAGCTGAGATATACGAGCTACATAGCCCTCAGACAGCAACCGACGAGAGCATTTTCTGCTAAACGGCCTCCAGGCACCAATCTTGCTCGGAGTTGTGCAACCTCCCCCTAGATTCACGGTCATAAAAGTGTCATATCCCTGTCACATGTCTACTATTCAAGACAGGATGAATTCGAACATGATGCGAAAGTTTCGCCGGAATCCTCGCGTTGAGCTCGAGCGCATTCGACCGGCAACCGTCAGTGGTCTGCTGAAGATTTTCTTCAAAGCTTTCGATAAGAGAGGCCGGTTGTCAGACGTGATCGCAGACCCTCAGCTGGTGTACGAAGCATGGTGGCCATACCGCTTTTTTCGACGTAAGTTCGGTAATTTCAAGGCCGAATACGTGAGTGTCGTGGTCGCGACACGCAATAATGAAGATACGATTAGTGCCTCGTTGACTTCTATCATGGCGCAGTCGTTTAGGAACTTGCAGATTATCGTCGTAGACGACGGAAGCACCGACGCATCGCCTGGCATTATTGCGGAACTATGCGAACGTGACCCGCGCATACGTGTCGTTACCAATGAGATGTCGATCGGTACCGGCGCAAGTCGGAACCTTGGGATGCGGATGGCAACAGGCGCATACCTGACATTTCAGGATGGTGATGATGTCAGTGACCCGACCCGGATCGAGAGACAGGTCATTGAGTTGTTGCGGGATCCGGCGAAAAAAGTTGTGACTTGCAACTACGTCAGGGTTAACTCCAGACGAGAACGACTGGAAGTGAACGAAAAGCGAGTCATGAACTGCATAATTTCAATGATGTTTCCTCGCCAGGATGTCTTGGGTAATGTCGGTTTCTTTAGAGAAGCTAATGTGAGTGAAGACTCGGATTTTTTTGAGAGGATAAAGGTGTTTTTCGGAGAAGGTTGCGATACGAATATATTTCGTACTTTGTACGAGGCGCAGTTTCGAGAGGATTCATCATTTTTTTCCAGTTGCGAAAATGTGAAAATTACCGGTCGCAGGGTTCAGTTCGAGAGAAAAAAGTCAGTTGTAGCCGAGTGGGACAGCCTTATGTCGCAACACGAGCAAATGAAACAACGACGAGTCACGCCATATAATATGGCAGGCCAACTAAAGTAGGTCCGCCGGGTAATTCCGCGGCATGAGCGAGTTTGTGATGTTCCAACGCATAACCAGATGGTTTTCTTCGAAAACTAGACGATACGCTGTGCTGCTTAGAGATGAACTGAATCAGCGTTACCCAATCACTCATTTGATGCTTCCGGCTAAACAGGCGGGGAAATGGTCGAGAGTTCTCAGTAATACCGTTGAAGGACGCCCCCCGCAGAGCGTGTCGCAACTGCTGTCTTCAGTCGATCTTGGAATAACCCGTAGTTTCTCTGGGTTGAAATCCGACGTCGATATCAGCGCCTTTTCGTTGCCGTTCTTGATGTCCGCAATGGCCAAAATTGCCGAAGGTGCGGGAGTCCGTATTTTCGTTCATTCCAACGTATCTGGATGGACTCATTTTAACCCGTCAAGGTTTAAAGCTTCGATTCTCAAGCCGGGAAGCAGTGGCAGGATAGAGTTGGCGGTTGTCGACTCCGGTAGCGCGTTGCTTAGTAGGCATTCGATCACGCTGTGGCGGGAGCAGAAAGGCGTGGCGGTAGCAGTCGGTGAGACTACTCCCGTCAAGCGCATACTTGTCGAGAAAAATTGGAATCCACCACAGGCTTCACTTACGCCTTATAAAATTGAAGAGATTGATGCAGTATATACTTGGGTAAACGGTAGCGATCCTGCTTGGCAGGAACTAATTAGGCCATACAGAGGCTCCGCTGCTATCGACCCCGATCGATATTCGCACAATGATGAGTTGAAGCATTCGATTCGCTCAATTGAGCTGTTCGCACCGTGGGTCCGGACTATATATATCGTTTCGAATTGCGCTCCTCCGGATTGGTTCACGGAGAGCGACCGGTTTAAATGGGTCTATCACGAAGCGTTGATGCCTGCGGACATTCTGCCAACATTCAATTCTCATGTTATAGAAACGTTTCTTCACGAGATTTCCGGCCTCAGTGAGAAATTCATTTATTTCAATGATGATTTCTTTCTGTCTGGGTTTGTAAGACCACAGGATTTCTTCAATGCTTACGGGCAAACTGTTGCCCGTCTTGAGCCGTACGGTGTGTTGCCTTATCTTGAGCAACTAAGTGACGCTGGGCGCGCTGAGGAATGGCAAAATGCTGCCGTCGGTGGAGCGAGATTACTGGACGAAAGAACGGGTATTAAGCCTATTCAGATGCACAGGCACGCTCCCTATGCGTTTACGCGTACAGTGTTCAAGGAGATGATAGACGAATTCGGTGACGAAGCAGCGACAACGCGTGCAGCGCGCTTTCGTACGGCAGACGATATCTCTTTTGCATCGTTCTTCTATCACCACTACGCGCGTTCTAAGGGACTTTGCATCGAGAGCAATGAGCAGTCTTTGATCGTACGCCATACAAATTTCAGCGCTTTTCAGAATAAGAAAATGTATCGCTCGTTGCGCTTTTTCTGCATGAACGATGGCGGTGGCAGTTCAACACACGCTGCGTTCAACAAATTCAAGACGACCTTTCTTGCCTCCTTCTACCCTTTCAAATCTGGCTGCGAGAAGTAGGAGCGAAATCGAAGCGGCGCCGCGGTGAAAAAGCAAATTGGGCAAGGAGCGCAAATTCCGATTTGCATTAATGCAATACAATGAGATAGCGTTCGATATCTGACCTGGCGGAACTAAGTATTTCCCTTATGCCGAGGTGTGCTCCCTCATCTCCGCCAGTAGGTCGATCGCTTCTTCGAAGCTGAGCGGCTTGTTCAGCGCTGGGTGAAAGTACCTGGCGTAGAGAATATAGGCCGCTGCGAATATCTCTTCAAATGATCGTTTTGCTGTCCGCCGTTCGCATTTCTGTCGATCGTCTGTTGCGCCCCAGCCTGCGTAGAATGGCATCCCGACGCATGTGACTGGGATGCCGCGAATAAGCGCCTCGAAGCCTGACAGCGAGGTGATCGTGTAGACATGATCAATGGTTTGAAAGGCATCTGCCAGGGTGATGTCCTGTCTAAGGATCATCGCCAGATCGCTGACATCATTCGGATCGGACTGGTTGGCGCGCGTTCCGTGAAGGACTTCCGGGTGAGGCTTGTAAATGATCTGTGCCTGCGGGTTCTCACCCGCGGCAATCCGCACAAGCTCGTTATTATCGATGACCCGGTCGCAGCCCAATCGGATCGAGGCATCGTCCTCAACCTGACCGACGACAAGGATGCGCTTGCCCTTGGCCTTTGGTCCATAGGCTGCGGCAATATCGGTGTCCGTCGACGTATTGTATTTGGAAAGCCGAGAGGCAATGAGCGTGTCGATCCCCGCCCGGGCCCGGGCCATCAGATCCGGGTCGGCGTCAAAGTCGTACGTATCAATCAGCTGTTCTAGGTCAGAACGCTGGGTCGAATCGAAATACATCCCCCCCCGATCGAAGCACAGAGATAGCGGCGGCGCCTTGGTTGCGCCGAGAGATATGGACCGGATGAACCCGTCTTCGACACGAATGATGGGAATGCTGCGTGATCGACAGAACTGTTCCACGAAAGGTTGGACCTTGTAGCCCCAGACATAGACCTTCGATCCTTTGCGAGCCGCAATTACAGGAGCGATAAAGGCCCTAAACCACGCCTTGCCGACATGCCTGCTCTTTCGGGAAACGGTTTCACCGTGAAGCCAATGCGCCAGTTGATTTTTCCAAGGGATCATCCCGAACACATAGGCACGCGGCTTTAAACCGGCCCAAGCGAAACATGAAACTACCCAACGCAGATATTGGTCGTACATCCCGCATGTCACCGCAATAGTTTGTCCAGGAATGATCCTGACTTGAAAGCGCAGTACTTTAGCATGCCGAGCCGCTTCTTCAACCATCTCACTCGGCGTCGAGCATCCGCAGAAGCTCTCGGATCACATTGAGTGCTTCGTTTAAAACCACGATGACGTCGTCGGACGGCAGAGAATCGTAATTCTCGATCGTATACGTGATGCGGTCGATCACATCGATGCTGATACCAGCCGCTGAAAACTCATCCTCCATATTTGCTAACCCCTTCGCCTATCGCGAGTGGAGTGTAGCAGAACTTCAGGCTAATGATCGGATATCCCGCGGCAGCCTGCGTTCGCCGCATGCGAACTAAGTGCGGCATCTAATTACCGAGCACAATTCTTCTGGTGAGACGATTTGCAAGGTCAGTCCGCGCTATCTTATCGTTCACGCGCAAACGGAATGAAAGTGAACGCAAGCATGCCAACGAACAACATGCACACGGACCATTCGGCCAGATAGAAGCGATCTACTCCGTCCAACGGGCTC
Organism: Neorhizobium sp. DAR64862/K0K3; assembly: GCF_050500185.1. Taxonomy (NCBI): domain Bacteria; kingdom Pseudomonadati; phylum Pseudomonadota; class Alphaproteobacteria; order Hyphomicrobiales; family Rhizobiaceae; genus Neorhizobium; species Neorhizobium sp. DAR64862/K0K3. The sequence continues at coordinate 2,551,590 of NZ_CP191449.1, read as the reverse complement.
TCTCCGTAAAAGCCTTCCCGGAAAAGGATCACAACATGCGTGAGCGGATTAAGGAGCATATATTCGCGAAACGGCGATGGCAGCAGGCTGGGTACATAGAACACGCCGGAAAGAAGTAGAAGCGGCTTCGTCACGATCGAATACAGCTTCTCATACAACGAGTACCTCTGAAAAAGCGCTGCATTGAAGAAGGCCATGCCCATCGCTAGCGCCCACGCATAGAAAACTGCTTCCAGTAATGCTTTCCAGTTCAAGGCTAACGCGTGAGGTTCCGTCATGCGAGCACCAGTCAGGATCACCAGCGCCACCAGAAGCGACGTTATGGATTGCAGAATGAAGCGTCCTACGAAAGCGTCGATTGGAGCGACTGTGGGATAGGAAAGAAGTGCTCTGTTCGCGCTGATCGAGGAGGTCAAATACCGGTATGTATCGGAATAGAGTGCGAAAGCGATGAAACCGGTCGCGAAGAACAGCGGAAAGCTGGTACCCAAAGCAGGATGACGCGCAAGGGCTCCGAAGAGGAAGCTCATCAGCACCACGTAGGATACCGGCTCAAGGAGCGCCCAAATATATCCGCCGGGATGCTTTCCATATCGCGTCGCGACCTCACGCAAAGCAAACGACGTCGATACCCTTATATGTGTCTTGAAATACTGCATTACGTCCCCGGCACTGCTTCCCAATTGTCATAGCGCGGAATTTGTGGCGGCAAAATGGATTTCTCGATATCCGCCACCTCTCCCGCCCCCAACACAAAAAGACTTGTCCGCCACCGAAAAATCCGTGACATCTACCCTATCGAACAGGAGGCTTTCATGGACCACGCGAGCAAGACAAACGCGCTCAATCTTGACAATTTCTGGATGCCGTTTACGGCAAACCGCCAGTTCAAGGCGACGCCGCGTCTGCTCGCGCAGGCGGATGGCATGCATTACACCGATGTCGACGGCAACAAGGTTCTCGACGGCACGGCGGGGCTGTGGTGCTGCAATGCCGGCCATGGTCGCAAGAAGATCGCACAGGCCGTCGAACGCCAGCTCACCACCATGGATTTTGCCCCGACCTTCCAGATGGGTCATCCCATCGCGTTCGATTTCGCCACGAAACTGGCGGAGCATGCGCCGGGCGGCGCCTCCGCCAAGCTGGATCGTGTGTTCTTTACCGGTTCCGGTTCCGAATCTGTCGATACCGCGCTCAAGATCGCCATCGCCTATCAGCGGTCGATCGGGCAGGGGACCCGCACCCGTTTCATCGGTCGCGAGAAGGGCTATCACGGCGTCGGCTTCGGCGGCATTTCGGTCGGCGGTCTCGTCAACAATCGCCGTGTCTTTCCGCAGATCCCGGCAGACCATATGCGTCACACGCTCGATATCGAGCGCAACGCCTTCTCGAAGGGATTGCCGGCGCATGGCATTGAGCTTGCCGACGATCTCGAACGTCTCGTCGGACTGCACGGGGCGGAAACCATCGCAGCCGTGATCGTGGAGCCGATGTCAGGCTCCGCCGGCGTCATCCTGCCGCCCAAGGGCTATCTCGAAAAGCTGCGCGCAACGGCCACGAAACACGGCATTCTTCTGATTTTCGACGAAGTCATCACCGGCTTTGGCCGTCTCGGCATGCCGTTTGGCACGGATTACTTCGGTGTCGTGCCGGATCTCGTCACCACCGCCAAGGGCATTACCAACGGGACGATCCCGATGGGCGCGGTGTTTGCCAGCCGCACGATCTATGACGGACTGATGGCAGGGCCTGAGAACGCGATCGAGCTGTTCCACGGCTATACCTATTCCGGCCACCCGGTCGCTTGCGCCGCCGGTCTAGCGACCATGGAAATCTACGAGGAAGAGGGCTTGTTGACCCGCGCTGCTGGTCTTGCTGGCGAATGGGAAGAGGCGCTGCACTCGCTGAAAGGCCTGCCGCACGTCATCGACATCAGAAACCTTGGCCTCGTCGGCGCCGTCGAGCTGGCATCGCGCGAAGGCGCTGTGGGAGCACGTGCCTATGATGTCTTCGTCGATTGCTTCCAGAAGGGGCTGCTGGTCCGAGTCACGGGCGACACGATCGCGCTGTCGCCGCCGCTGATCATCGAAAAGGAGCAGATCGGCACCATCGTCTCGATGCTCGGTGATGCGCTCAAGCGCGCGGCATGACGGGCGACCTTAAAAAGAAAGTGCAGCCGGTAGGCGTTACCGGCTGCACATGAGTTCGTCTGTCTAGCGTCGATAAGCGCGAGACCGTTTCCGGATTAAGGCCTTGCTGCTGGCGCAATGTCGGTTTGCGACGGCTGCAGCGTATCGCTTTTACCGGACACTGGGGCCTGACCGGTCAGTCGCTCTTCTGCAGGGGCGGTTGGTGCGGCGAGTGCCGGTTCCGTGGAGCCGGTCGTCCCGTTGGCCGGAGGACTCACTGCTGCAACGGGTGCCCGATCCGTCTTGTCGGTTGCCGCGGTCTGGTCGGTGCCGATCGGCTGCGGAATGACCGTGCCGTCGGCATTGGCGACCCGCCAGACCGTGTTGCCGGAATCGTCGGCAACCAGAAGCGCCCCCGTTCCATCGATCCCGACACCGACAGGTCTGCCGCGCGCCTGATCGTTCTCGATAAAGCCTGTCACGACGTCCTGTGCCTTGCCAACAGGCTTGCCGTTTTCGAAGGGCACATAGACGACCTTGTAGCCGTTGAAGTGATCCCGGTTCCAGCTGCCATGTTCGCCGATGAAGGCACCGTTTGCGAAGGCGGACGGCATGGCGGAATTGGCCGAAAACGTCAGGCCGAGTGCTGCGACATGGCTGGACAGCGCGTAGTCCGGCGCGATCGCCCGTTCGACCATGTCCGGCCGTGGCGGGTGAACGCGAACATCGACATGGTTGCCATAGTAGCTCCACGGCCAGCCGTAGAAGCCATCTTCCTTGACCGACGTCATGTAGTCCGGCACCAGGTTCGGACCGAGTTCATCACGCTCGTTGACGACGGTGTAGAGAACGCCCGTATCCGGGTTGAAGGCAAGACCATTCGGGTTGCGTAGGCCGGATGCAAAGACGCGTGCCGCCCCCGTCTGACGATCGACCTGCCAGATCGCGGCGCGGCCCTTTTCAGCCTCGAGCCCGTTCTCCACGATATTGGAGTTCGAGCCGACCGAGACGTAGAGCATCTTGCCATCGGGGCTGAGCGCCAGATCCTTGGTCCAGTGGTGGTTGATTGGCCCACCAGGAAGCGGGGTCAGCACCTTCGGCGGCGCGGTAATCTCGTTCTGGCCGAGTTCGTATGGGTAGGCGATCACGGCGCTGGCCGAGGCCACGTAGAGCGTATTGTCCACCCAAGCCAGGCCAAACGGCGAATCCAGCTTGGTCAGAAGGTCGTGTCGTTCGTCGACCGTGCCATCGCGATTGGTATCGCGCAGCAGAGTGATGATATTGGTTTCCTTCTCAGCGCCAATATCGCCGTGGGCGATCGACATGATCCAGCCGCGGATGAAATCCTTCGGCCTCGAGGTCGGCTCGCCTGCCGGTGCCTTGGATTGCACGACAAGCACGTCGCCGTTCGGCAGCGTGTGGACGGTGCGCGGGCTCGAAAGATCCTTGGCGTAAACGGTAACCTTCAGGCCTTCAGGAACCTTCGGCGTTTCGCCATCCTTCCAGCCGATCACTTCCGCGACTTTCAGGTCGGGGATGAGCGGGTGCGATGGTTCCGGCAGGACAGGATCGGGGCCAATCTGCGAGTTGACATCGAAGTCACTGCTTTGGGAAAAGGCCGGCAAGGCGGTGCCGAGCGACAGCGAAAGCGCGGAGGCAAAGAGAATGCGGGACGGCTTCATGGATCAGATCCTCCAGGCCAGGCGGGAATACTTGCGGGCGGAAATCGCGGCGGCGAAAATCGAGAGAACGAATGTGACGACAGAAATCGCCAGTCCGTAAGGCACAACGGCCGTCCAGCCGTCGCCGGCGTGAACAAGGCTATTGAGGAAAGCCAGCGCCAGAATGACGATATAGATGACGATGGTGAGAAATGCCGGGCGCAGCGGCCGTGTTCTTGGACGAAGCATATCCAGCAGGCCAGCGACGATTGCAACGCCACCGAAGACAAGGCCGGCGAACAGAAGCCAGGAGGAAAAGTTCTGCCACATCAGGTGACCATCGCTTAGCCAGAAGGCCAGGTCGGTCCCGAGTGTCAGGGTGAAGCAGACGAAAGGAAAGGGAACGAAGAGGGACTGCAGCGGATAGGCCGCAGAGTCTCTGTTATCGGAAGAAAAAACAGTCATGAAAACGCTCCGGGAGGCAAAGAGCCAGGGAATGGACGCCAACCCGTGACGAGGCCCTTTGTTCCCTTGGCGCTCTCGAGTGGTTAGGTTGGATCATGAACCGCAGAAATGGTGAGGCACGACATGGCACTGGCAGCCGGATTTTTCACGCGGTCCGCGGTGGATGTGGCGCGCGACCTGATCGGCGCTGAATTCGAGCTTTCGGGCGTCGGCGGCGTCATCGTCGAGACAGAGGCCTACCAGCCGGATGATCCGGCATCCCACAGCTTTCGCGGGCCGACGCCCCGCAACCTTGCCATGTTCGGGCCGGCCGGTCATGCTTATGTTTACCGTTCCTACGGCATCCACTGGTGCGTGAATTTCGTCTGCACGCCGGGCAGCGCGGTGCTGATCCGGGCCTTGCAGCCCGTGAACGGCATTGCCGAGATGGAACACCGGCGGGGCAGGGCGGAGCCCCTGCTGTTATGCTCCGGCCCCGGACGCGTCTGCCAGGCGCTGGGAATTGGTATCGAGCATGACGGCCTGTCGCTCATGGAAGCGCCTTTCCGGCTTGCTCCGCCGGTAACGCCGCCCTTGGTGGTCGCGGGACGGCGGATCGGAATATCGCGTGGTATCGACCAGCCGTGGCGGTTCGGCCTTCAGGGATCGCTGCATGTCAGCCGACGCTTTACCGGCAAGGGAGGGCTGCCGGAGGACCCGACAGCCGCACGGGATTGACCTGCCGTGCCTATTTCCGACCGAGCCGGGTCAGCAGTCCACCGGTTGCCAGCCCCACGAGAATTGCACTCGCGACGAGAAGCAGTCCGTAGGACATGATGTTGTCCGACAGCCAGTTCGTTGCGATCAACCGTGCATTCGAGAGTGAAAAGTTTGCAGTCGGCGTGAAGTGGAACCAGTTGACCGGAACAATCACCGGATCTGCTTCGGAAACATCGTGCACGGACACGCGTCCGTCGAGTTGGTTCCACGCCTCGCGTGCCGAAAAGGCCTCCATCCCGGCGGAAAGCTCATCGCCCGTCGCGCCGATCACTGCCGTCCAGGTGCCGGTTTGGGTCGGATCGTTTTCCTGTGCGATGATCATTCCGGCGGTTTTCGGCGGCACATAGATCGCGTCACCGGCCGGCGCAAACCGCAGCATCGGTGCGGAGAGGTCAAAGTTCCGCTTGGCCCAATCCGCCACGGAAGAAAGCTGTCGGCCGAAGAAGTTGTTGCCGTTGCGATCCTGCCAGTCCTGGAGCGTCAATGACGCCCGGTCGGCCGGGACGTGATCGCTGTTCTCACCCCAGCTACCGCGGCTTTTCTGCTCGATGCCGAGATCCGTCAGGATATTGGCTGGAAATTCGGAGATCGCGCCGACAAACAGCGCATTGCGCCCGGCTATACGCGCCGTTGAAATCGTCACCGAGACCGGTATTGCCCGATGTGACGCGGTCGCGATCTTGCCAAGGAAAGTCGCCGCGGATCCGAGGGTCTTTTCATCGATCCGCCCGAGGAACAAGGGAACGGACTCGGTGCCGGTCGAATAGGGAAAGCCGGTGCCCGACGTAGCGCCGAGATTGGGGACGCGGGCGATGCGGGCGAAATCCGGCATCTCGAACTGTGAAGTACCGAAGAGAGCAAACCGCGTGCCTTCATTCGCAGTGGCACCCGGCGCGCAGGCCTTGTCCGACGCCGTCAGCAGCGCAGCTTCGAGCGTGATCGTGTTGACCCCAGGCTTGAAGTGACGCAGCGTCAGCTTGATCGGCAGGTGGCGCAGAATGGCGCCTCCGTCCGAGGTGATCGGAACGGTTGAGGCAATATTCCCATTGACGAAGACGTCGATGTGACTGCCCGGAAGAACCTCCGACACATAGGCGGCATCCAGCAGGATGCGCGCTTCGCCATAGGCGTTCGCGTAGAAATCCGCCGGAACGCCGATTGTGAACTCGGTACGGTAAAGCCGCCCGGAAAACTCCTCGCTGCTGACCCCGAGAGAATTGAAATCAATCGATTTCTCGGCAAACAGGAATGGCGTATCGATGCCGCGCCAGCTCGAGGTCGCCAGTGTATCGCGGCGCTGGATGCTGCCGCCATCGGTGGAGGCAACGAAACTGTCGATAAGGCCCTGAAGCGCCGGCCAGCTTGGTCCCGACAGGACCAGAGCGGAGGATCCGTGCCCGGGGTAATCGGTAAAGCTTGCAACGGCTGCACTGGAAGCGGCTGCCGCCAGGTTCGGAAGGATCGGTCGAAGCTCGTCCGGCGTTCCCACGAAGACCGCAAGTTCGCCGGGCCTCAGATCGGGTGTGATGGTTTTCTGGAAGGAAAACGACTGGTTCGGCATGCCGCCCACCAGCGATAGTCCCTGCGCAAGCCGCATCAGAACATCCGTCGCGCCCAGCTGGTCGAGCGCCGGCACGATCAAGCGGAACCGCGTCTTTCCGCTGCCGTCGACGCCGACCGCCCTGACATCGTCCAGTCGGTTGAACCGGTCGCTACGCTCGTCGTCGAACGCCAGGAACGTCCGCTTCGGGTCGATGTCGGTCCAGAGTTCGAACGTGGATTCGACCGTGCAGTCGGTGCGGTGACGCTGATTGGCCGCGAACCGTACCATATTGCCGCCCGCCTTCAGAACGCCTGGCGGTATGTCGAGCACCCGTTCGAACGGCTGGTCGGGCGATGCAATCTTGTCGCCATAGATCTCGACGTCGTTGATCGTCACGGAAAGGCGCGAGGCCTCCGGCGCAACGACGATCGAGTTCTGGTACGTAAGGTGCAGCTTTGCACCCGTCGCCGCCTGCTCCTCGGTCAGGTAGACGGACCAGGAACGCTGCTGGACCTCGCCGTTCAGGCGCAGCGACGGGGCAGGGATGAGGTAGCGCCGCGCCGTTTCGGTCGAAGCCTTGGCTGCCGCCTGAGGAGCAGGGGCCGTTACCGGAGAGGGAGAAGCGGTGGCCGCCGGTGCCGGTGCCGCGGGCGTTTTCGGAGCGGCTGGAATGGGCCGTTGAACCTGTGGCACAGGTGCCGGAGCCGGGGTTTGCGGTGAAGGCGGCGCGGTCGGGGTTACACCTTGGCGGGACCGCTCCGGACCCATGTCGAATGGCGATGATGCGGGGGCCGGCGATTGACCGGGTTGCTGCGCAAGCGACGAGACCGACAGGGCGCCGGTCGATGCCAGCATGGCCGCGACGAAGAGAAGGCGGGGGAAGCGTGTATTGGTGATCATGTCGCTCAACCTTCCTTCGTCGTCTGGCTCTTGCCCAGATCCTTCAACAGGTAGCCGAGGCCGCGGGTCGTCTGATAGGCGGCAAGACCCAGGAACCAGATCGTGCCGCGCAAGAGACCGGGGTTGTAACGTCGCGAGGTCTGGAATTGTGTCCACTGGCTCGAATTGGCGAATATGAGATCGGCGATCAAACGGTGATCGGTGGATTTCTGGGGCATGTAGCGGCACCCCGCCGTTGTCACGTCGCCGACCGTATCGAAGTTGCGGATTTCGATCGGCAAGTCGCTGATCGGCAGGTCGCTGAACGGCTGGAACCGGAGCACACCCATGGCACCGTTCGCGATGTCCCTGGCGCCTTCCGTATAGATCTGCAGTGCTGCACCATTGACCGAAACATCCTCGATCGTCGCCGTGAACCAGCGGTCGCCGATCCCGAATTCGCAACGCCGGCTGACGCGGATACGGCGGGACGACTGCTTCTCTCCACGTTCGGAAACAACGCCGAGCGCGCAGCCCGCAATGATGATGTTGAGAAGATTCCAGCCCCCAACCACCAGCGTCACGTCCGCTTTGAACGGTTCGGTATACACCCGGTAGATGCTGATGAAGAAGGCTATGACGAGAACGCAGAAGATCACGAAGAACGGACGGCTGATCTCCGAAAGTCGGCTGACGGACACGGACTCGTCCTTCGCCGTCACTTTGAAGGTCGGCTTGCGCGGATTGAGCATGACCGAAACGACAGCCGGCAGCAGGTGCACGGTCTGGACGTATTCGTAAAGCTCCGAAATCCACGGCCAGCGGAACGAACCGTAGAGGTAGTTCTGCATCAGCATGTTCACGATCATGTAGGTTAGCGAATAGACGAGGAACTCGCCGCCGGAGGAGGTGAAGATCTGCAGATCGAAGAACAGATAAAACAGCGGTGCAAACAGGAAGATCGTCCGCGGGAAGGGAAACAGCCAGAATAGCGTCGAGGACATGTAGCACAGGCGCTGCGGGAAGGAGAGCCCGCGCTTGAGCGGCGGGAAGCGGAACCGCAGGATCTGCATCATCCCTTGCGCCCAGCGCGAGCGCTGGCCGATGAAGCTGGCGAAGGTCGCCGGCTGCAGGCCGGCGATCAGTGGGCGGTCGACATAGATGCTGTGCCAGCCGAGACCGTGCAGATCGAGCGCGGTTTCACAGTCTTCCGTGATGCTGACGCCGCTGAAACCGTTGGAGACTTCGAGTGCCTTGCGATTGAGAACGGCCGCGGACCCGCAGAAAAAGGCGGCATTCCACTTGTCGAGACCACGCTGGATGATGCCGTAGAACATCTCGTTCTCGCTCGGCATCTTCTCGAATGTGCGCAGGTTGCGCTCGACGGGATCAGGATTGAGGAAGAAGTGCGGTGTCTGCACGAGGAAGAGTTTCGGCTCCTTCTCGAAATAGTGGACGGTTTCCAAGAGGAAGTCGCGCGTCGGGGCGTGATCGGCGTCGAACACGGCAATCAGATCGCCGCTTGAATGAGCAAGCCCGTTGTTGAGGTTGCCGGCCTTGGCGTGTTCGTTGCGCTCGCGGGTCAGGTATTTGACGCCGAGGTCTTCGCAAAGCTGGTTGAGGGCCTTGTAGCGCGCATCCGCAGCCCTTGCATCCGCCACGTTGTCGGCGCGGCGCTTCTGCAGCGTGCTGCCGTCATCGAGCAGCCAGACGGTCAACTTGTCGGCCGGGTAATCCATGTTGCGGCAGGCTGCAAGCGTGTTGGCAAGCAGCGTCTCGTCCTCGTTGTAGGACGGCACAAAGACGTCGACGCTCGGAAGCGGTCCTTCCGTGCGGCCGTGCGGCTTTCGCGCCGGCAGCGGCATGGCAACGACGAAGAGGCTGAGCGCCAGCATCATCACGCTGTACATCTCGGCCAGGTAGACGAGCATGCCGGGAATGAAATTCTCCAGCTGGTTCACCGGCGGCAGCGTGCTCGTCGTGCGCCAGTAGACGTAGCGCATCACCATCGCGGTGCCGAAGGCGAGAGCCACGAGACGCCATTTGCCGTCGGCGTTGAGCATCTTGATGATGATCATCACCGTGACGATCAGGACGCTCGCGATCAACTGGGTGCGCGTGTTGATCGGCAGGGTGACCAGGGTCACGATCATGATCGTGGCGAGAACCCACACGATGGCAGAAATAAAAGTACGCATCGCCGGATTACCTTTGCGGTTCGATCGACCGGATTACGGTTGGCAGGATCACGACGGGATTGCCGGCCTGACGCTCAGCGACATACGACATTGGCACCCTCCGCCTGTGTCGAGCAGGAAGGCGAAGGAACCGTGACGCGCGGAGCGGCTGCGGGTGTCAGTGACCTCGGGGACGCAGCAGCGTCCGAGGGTGCTGACGGACTGAGGCCTGCGGGAGAAAGTGCGGAAACGCTGGGGATCCTTGGCCCCACCGGCTGCATGACAGGCTCCATCATGCTGCTGGCGACCGGTGCTAAGGCTGGCCGGACCGGCGCGGCAGGGGCTGCGCGGCGGATCATCGGCGCAGCTTGTCGTTGCGGCAGGACCGGAACGATAGCTTCCGTCGAGGCAGGACGCGGGTAGGTGGGAGCGCCGGTTCGTCCGATTTCCGGCGAAAGCGGGCTCGCATCGCCATAGGGATTCCAGCCGAGCGAGTCGACGGAGGCGTTGATAGTGAAATTGTACATGAAGGCGAGAAGCGCCTGCTCCGTCGCGCCGGCCTCGCAGATCCGCACGCGGATCTGGATCGAGCCGTAATTATCGACCGGCGACATCTTCTGCGCCTGCGAGCGGATCTGCTGCCATCCATAGAGGCAAAGATCGCTGCCCCTGCCGCGTCCGAACGCATAGCCGAACGGGCCATAGCTGTTCTGGACGTAAAATTGCGACCGCACCATCCGTACACCGGGAAACCCGGATGCCATTTCGCGGGCCGTGCCGCTTTGCGAGACCATTTTCGACGTCAGCCGGTTCGAGCTATAGCTGAACGCGCTCTTCGTGCCGAAGAACTGCGCCTTGATGAAGTTCTGGCCGGGCGTGAGTGCGGATGTGAAGAGCGGAATTTCCTGCTCGATGGCGTTGTCGTAGCGCCGCTCGATGACGCCGACGATACCGGGGCCGGATGGCGGGGGCATGACCATGGCTTCTTCCGCCTGCACGGTCTTCACCAGGGCGCCCGGCTGGATCGGAGCTCCGCCGCAACTTGCCAGGACGAGAGGCAGCAATCCTACGATGGCAATTGCGAAGCTTCGGCGGTCGCTGCGTACGAACCGGCGAACTTCGGCAAATGATCTTTTCGTCATGGGCACTCGCATATAATGGCGCATCTACTGGACAGTCATCGTCCGATCGCTTCCGTCTCGATTTCCGCTTCCACAAAAGTCTACGCAACGAAGCGAATCGCGAGTCTTGCTTACAATTTGCTAAACAAATCTAAATTGTTCGTTAACCATATCAGCTCATTCTTACACATCATGGCGTTCATGCCATTGATACGCCTCGTTGCGGGGCAACAGGTCGGGGTTAGGATCGGGATCGGAAGTCCATGAAGGTTATGATGATCTCATTGACGGTGGTAGGTATCGCCGCTGTTGGATTCTGGAGCCTCGATAGACAATCCTCCAATGTCGACATGACGCAGCTGACCGGCGCCATCAGTCCCGACGCGCCCGCATGGGCAGACGGTATGCAGCCGCGTCCCAAGACCGAGCGGCTTACGGCTCAACTGCTCTCCTCAGACGAACCTTCCGCGCAGTCTCCGGGTGCAGCAGCGCTTGTGATCACGCAAACGCTGCCGAACGGATCCGCCGCCGAACCGGCCGATACGCCTTCCCCGGCGCGTTCGGGCATGCCCTTGATCGCACAGTCCCCGGCCGCATCGTCGCCACCACCCTTGCAGCGTCCCGAAAACTCGACGGCGCAGCGCGGCAACACGCCGCCTCCGGTGGTCGTGGATGAAAGCGCCTTGCGATATTTTGCCGCCCGTGGCGACACGGCACGGCTTCAGGCCGAGATCTCGCGCCTGCGCGCGCTCTATCCGACCTGGTCGCCGCCCGCTGATCCGCTGGCTGTGCGCGCAAGCGGTGATCCACAGCTCGAAAACATGTGGCAACTCTATGCACAGTCGCGCTTTGCCGACGTGCGTAAGGCAATCGCCGACCGTCAGACTGCCGAGAGCGGCTGGCAGGCACCGGACGATCTCCTCGACCGGCTAAAGCTTGCCGAGGCACGTGTCAGCCTGACCGGCGCCTCCGACAGCAAGGATTACGACGTCGTCATCCGCATGGCGGCCGAAAACCCGAGCCTTCTCACCTGCAGCGAAATCGACGTCTTGTGGCGGGTGGCGGAAGCCTTTGCCGAGACCGAGCGACAGGGTCGCGCCCGGGATGCCTATCTCTACGTTCTGGACAATTGCGAGGACACCGCCGCGCGTGTCGCCACGGTGCAGAAGGCGAGTGAACTTCTTTCCTCCACCATGCTGGAAGATCTCCTCGCCAAGGAAAAAACTCCCGCCGGTGGTCAGCCGGAATTCGAGGGTCTGAGAAACGATCTCGCGCGCCGCTTTGTCAACGAAGCCGGCGACGATGCGAAACTGGTCGTCGGCCAGCAGTATGTCACGCGTCTCGAACAACTCGCGGAACGCGAGGGGCTCGCCTCGGACGCGCTGCTGCTGGGCTGGTATGCCTATCGCAGAGACAATCTCGGCGGTGCCGAGCGCTGGTTCCGGCGCGCCTATGGCAAGGAAGAGACGGCCTCCGCTGCTGAGGGGCTGGCGCTCACCCTGGTCCGCCAGAAGTCGCCGCTCGAAGCGGAAAACGTTCTCTATCGTTTCCGGGAAAGTTCCGAAGGCACCAAGGCGGCCTATCTTTCCGCCGTCGCCAATCTTCTTGCACTCGATCCTCCGCCCATGCTGCAGGAAGAGGTTCTGGCCCGCATGGCGCCTGTCGTGATCGCCGCCCGCGATGCCGACGCGGCACAACAGTTCGGCTGGTATGCAAGAGCAATGCGGCAGCTTCGCACAGCCGCCGAGTGGTTCGGGGCAGCACTCGCCTGGAAGCCGGATGACGAGCCCTCCGCCTATGGTCTGGCGCTGACCCGCAACGACCTGGGCGACCGGGCCGGTGTCGCTTCTCTCCAGCGTGCCTGGGGCGGTCGTTCAGAGCGCATTGCAAATCTCGGCAGACCATCTGTAGCGGGCGTCGATGATCGGACAGGTTACCGTCGCCAACCGCCGCTGCCGAGCGTCAGGCCCGAGGATCGCACTGCGGAAGCCTATTCGCAGCAGGACGGACAACCCTATCAGCAATCAGCGCAACGCAGCGTTCAGCAACCCAACCCGCAGCGTGCCGCCGCAACCCGGCAGCCTGTTGCCGTGCAGCCGTCGGTCCGCCAGGCAACCAGATCCGCTCAGGCAAGCTCCGGGCCGCCGTCGCGCGGCTGTGCTCTGACGGAACTCCGCCAGACCAATCCGGACCAGGCGCTATCGCGCGGCTGGTGCCTGATGGATCTGAACAGGCCGCTCGAAGCCGTCAAGGCTTTCGAGGTCGCGCAAAACAGTGCTTCCGACGTGGTCCGCTCCGATGCGTCCTATGGTCGAAGCCTTGCCTATCTGCGGGCAGGCCTGACGGATCAGGCGTCTGTTGCCGCGGCCGCAGCCAAGCAGACCAACTCCCGCGCCGTGGAGCTTCAGAGCGCCATTCTTGCCAATCGCGCCCAAAGCTCCTTCAACCTCGGTCGCTATCGGGAGGCGCTCATCGCGCTCGATCAGCGCGCCCAGATCACGCCGGAACAGACCGATCTTATGATCCTTCGCGGCTACGCCTACCTCAATGTCGGTCGCAAGCCCGATGCGCGAAGAATTTTTCAGGCCCTTGCATCGACCGGAAGCAAGGACGGCCAACGAGCGCTGGCCGAACTGATCTGGCCGCCGGACAATTGAAACACTGCCACAAGCTGAACTTCCAGATTAGATCCATTTGATTTTACTGAAAGTTTTAAAGCTTTTGGTTGAGCTTTTCTGCGCCTCTGTTTGTTGTCACCTTTGCGGACAGTCCGAGCTATGGCCGGTTTCTGACTTTGCTTGAAAGAGCATTTCACACCGCCCGTGTTAACCTTCGGGCAAGGAATTAACCATACATATTAGATAGACGGCGAATGGGATGTCCCGAGGGCTCCCAACAGGCATGAAGCCGCCAAGCCGTACCGGTCTGAATCCGGTATTTCTCATCGACAGATTACGAAATGCTTCGCGGTATAAGCGTCGCCACCGCAGACAGGTCATGGCCTGTCCCGGCACGCTCCCGCCCGTTTCGGATTTGCCTCGCTGGGCGGCAATACACCAACTCGTCGGGTTGGTCTGACTTTCATGCGGGGACGGTTTTGGTGCAGGACACGCCGACAGAACAGGGGCGACGGAGCCAGGCAGGCAGCCTGAGTGAACGCTTGGCCTTTGCTGGCCTCGACGGGGACCTGCGCGACTTGCTGCGCCGGTGCCGGCCGCAGCTCGAACCTCATCTCAAAGCCGGATTGCGCGACTATTTTCACCGGCTGCAGTCCGTTCCCGAGGCTGCCGGTATCTTCGAAAGCGAACAGCAGATCGAACGCCTGCATGACCTCCAGGCGTCTCACTGGAGCGTGCTCAGCGACGCGCGCTTCGATGCACTGTATGCCGAACGAGTCAAACTCCTCTCCGATACCGAAAGCCGCATGGGTCTTGATCCGCGCTGGCACCTTGCCGGTCATTCGGTGATGCTCGAGCATCTGATCACCGGTGCGGTCACCGGAATGTCATCCCGCTCCATTCTTCCGGCAAGTCGCAAGCGCGAACAGGAACTCAACGATCTCGTCAGCGCAATCGTGCGCCTCGTCATGGTCGACGCGGAGATCGCGGTGTCGTTGCGCTTTAACGAATTGCGCCTCAAGCACCAGCGTGCCCTGACCGAGCAGCGCCAGGCCGATCAGGCGCAGGCCGTTGAGACGTTCCTCTACGTGGTTTCAGCGCTGGCCGATCGCGATCTGACCGCAAAGGTTCCGGACGACATGCCGGACGCCTATCGCGAACTCGGCGACATCCTCAACAGCGCCATCGGCGACATCCGCACGACATTCGAGACCGTCGGCGAGACCGGAATCCAGGCGGACATGCTGACCGACGCTCTTTCCGAGAGCGCACGCACGTTCGCCAGAACTTCCGAGAACCAGTCCGCCCGCTTGCAAAAGTCTGGCGAAGCGCTTTCTTCGATCGCTGCCGGTGTCCGCCAGAGTGCCGTCGGCACGGCCGCCGCCGAAAAGGCGACGGCCGCCACACGCCGGTCAGCGGAAGACAGCGGCAAGGTCGTCGGTCAGGCGATCAGCGCCATGGCGGATATCGAAGCGTCAGCCGAAAAGATCGGCCAGATCATCGGCACGATCGACGAGATCGCATTCCAGACCAATCTCCTCGCCCTCAATGCCGGCATCGAAGCCGCCCGCGCCGGCGACAGTGGCCGCGGCTTTGCTGTCGTTGCGCAGGAGGTGAGGGCGCTCGCCCAGCGTTCCGCCGAGGCCGCCCGCGAGATCAAGACGCTCGTCAACGGCACTAAGACGCAGGTCGATGCCGGTGTCGAAATGGTTCACCGCACGCAGGGCGCCATCGATGGCATCGTCCAGCAGGTGTCCGCCATCAACGACACGATTGCGGGCATAGCTCGCGATACCGGGGTCCAGGCGGAAGGCCTCGACGTCGTCACGGCACATGTCAGTGATCTCAGCCAGGAAGTCGCATCCAATGCCGTTCTGGCGCGTCGCTCGGGCGAAGGCGCGGACGAATTGCAGACGGTGATCCTGGAGCTTGGACGCACGGTTCGCGAATTCCGGATTGCGCGACAGGGCCGTTACGATGACGACCGCTCAAGACCGGCTGCACGCCGGCCGGAAATTGCCACCGACATCTCCCCGCGGGCCGCGGCGGAACGCATCGGTTCCTCAGAGACATTTTACTCCAAACGACAAGGAATAAGCTGATGGCGGCCAAGAAAGCCGGTCCGGGAAGTTTGAAACTGTCTTCCGTGCTGGACCTCAACGAGGCGTCCGCGCTGCACGCCAAACTGCTGTCCATGCGCGGTAGCGACATCGTCATCGATGCGTCCGGTGTCGAGCGTCTCGGCGTCCAGTGCGTCCAGGTCCTCGTCGCCGGCGCAAACGCCTGGGATGACGACAAGAAGTCCTTTGCCGTCCAAAAGCCTTCCGATGCCTTCGTCAAGACGATGCAGCTCATCGGCCTCGATACACAGAATTTGGTTGCTAAGGAGATTTAGCGATGAAGAAAAAAGTCCTGACCGTGGACGATTCACGGACGATCCGGAACATGCTTCTGGTCACTCTCAACAACGCCGGTTTCGAAACCATCCAGGCTGAAGACGGCATCGAAGGTCTCGAAGTCCTCGAAGGCTGCAACCCCGATGTGATCGTCACCGACATCAACATGCCGCGCCTCGACGGCTTCGGTTTCATCGAAGGCGTTCGCCGCAACGACAAGTACCGCGCCATCCCGATCCTGGTCCTGACCACGGAAAGCGACGCGGAGAAGAAGAACCGCGCCCGCCAGGCCGGTGCCACGGGTTGGATCGTCAAGCCGTTCGATCCCGCCAAACTGATCGATGCCATCGAGCGTGTAACCGCCTGAGCCAGGAAATCCTCCCATGGATATGAACGAAATCAAAGAGATCTTCTTTCAGGAATGCGAAGAACAGCTCGCTGAACTGGAATCTGGTCTGCTGAAGCTGAACGACGGGGACCGCGACCCCGAAACGGTCAACGCCGTCTTCCGCGCCGTTCATTCCATCAAGGGTGGAGCAGGCGCCTTCGGCCTCGATGATCTCGTGGGCTTTGCCCACGTCTTCGAGACGACGCTCGACTGCGTCCGGTCCAACAAGCTCGAGCCGAACCAGGACGTTCTGAAGGTGATGCTGAAATCGGCCGACGTGCTCGCCGATCTCGTCACCGCGTCCCGTGACGGCGGTGGTGTGGACGAGGCGCGATCACGCGGCCTCGTCAAGGAACTGGAAGCCCTTGCCCATGGCGAAATGCCTTCGGCCCATGCCGAAGTCGCAAAGCCTGCAAAGGCCGAGGCACCGAAGCCGAGCGATGACAGCGGTTTCCAGCCGATCCCTTTCACCTTCGATGGTTTCGACGACGACGTCCCGGCAGCAAAAGGGTCGGTCTACGAGATCGGCTTCAAGCCGCGCCACGATCTCTATGCCAAGGGCAACGAAGCAGCCCTCCTGCTGCGCGACCTGTCCAAGCTCGGCGAGATGAGCGTCGGCTGCGACATGGAGCAGCTGCCGACCCTCGACAAGCTGGATCCGGAAGCCTCCTATTTCAGCTGGAAAATCTCGCTGACGACCGAAAAGACCGAAGCCGATATTCGCTCGGTGTTCGAATTCGCCGAGTGGGACTGTGATCTCGACGTCAAGCTGGCCGCAGCAAAGCCAAGCGACGAAGAACTGCCGATGGTTCCGGTACCATTCGATCTCTCGTCGCTCGACGATGAGCTCGGCTCCGACACGAAGGCTGCCGACGAGGCAGCCGCCGTCGTGGCGAATGAAGCTGCCGCCAACGTCAGCAAGATGGCTGCCGCCGCGGCACGCGTCGAAAAGAAGGAAGCCGCAGCACCCGCGCCGGCTCCGGCCCAGGCCGCTGCCACAGCGGCCGCCGGCCAGACGATCCGCGTCGATCTCGATCGCGTCGATCGCCTGATCAACCTGGTCGGCGAGCTTGTCATCAACCAGGCGATGCTCTCGCAGAGCGTCATCGAAAACGATGCCAGCGGCACCTCCGCCGTCAATATGGGTCTCGAAGAGCTGCAGCAGCTGACGCGCGAGATCCAGGACTCGGTCATGGCGATCCGCGCGCAGCCGGTCAAGCCGGTCTTCCAGCGCATGTCGCGTATCGTCCGCGAAGTCGCAGACATGGTCGGCAAGCAGATCCGTCTGGTCACCGAAGGCGAGAACACCGAAGTCGACAAGACGGTTATCGACAAGATCGCCGAGCCGTTGACCCACATGATCCGAAACGCTGTCGACCACGGCATCGAAAGCCCCGAAAAGCGCGAAGCCGCCGGCAAGGATCCGGAAGGCACGATCAAGCTTTCGGCCAAGCATCGTTCGGGCCGCATCCTGATCGAACTGATCGACGACGGTGGCGGCATCAACCGTGAGCGCGTCAAGCAGAAGGCAATCGACAACGACCTGATTTCGCCGGATGCCAATCTGTCGGACGAGGAAATCGACAACCTCATCTTCGCGCCTGGCTTCTCGACGGCCGACACGATCTCCGACATTTCCGGCCGCGGCGTCGGCATGGATGTGGTCAAGCGTTCGATCCAGGCACTTGGCGGCCGTATCTCGATCTCCTCGCGCCCGGGTCTGGGCTCGACCTTCACCATGAGCCTGCCGCTCACGCTCGCCGTCCTTGACGGCATGGTGGTAACGGTTGCCGGCCAGACGCTTGTCGTGCCGTTGACGGCGATCGTGGAGACATTGCAGCCGGAAGCGTCTGCCATCCACTCGTTTGGCGCAACGCAGCGGCTCATCTCGATCCGCAACTCGTTCTGCCCGCTGGTCGATGTCGGCCGCATCCTCAACTTCCGCGCCACACAGGCAAATCCGGTCGAGGGCGTGGCACTTCTGGTCGAATCCGAAGGCGGCGGTCAGCGCGCGCTGATGGTCGATGCCATCCAGGGTCAGCGTCAGGTCGTCATCAAGTCGCTGGAAGCCAACTACACCCATGTTCCGGGCATTGCCGCCGCCACCATCCTTGGTGATGGCCGCGTCGCTCTCATCCTGGATGTGGACGCGGTGGTTGCGGCATCCCGCGGTCAGTCGCTCAGTCCGGAGATGTCGCTCGCTGCGACAGGTTGAACACAATGTCCTACGCTGTGAAAAATCTGACGCAGGCAAGCCGGGAGCTGATCGCTTTCCGGATCGGCGATCAGGAATTCAGCGTCAACATCATGTCTGTCCGCGAAATCCGCGGATGGACGCCGGCAATGCAGCTGCCGCACGCTCCCGCCGATGTGCGCGGCGTGATCAATCTGCGCGGCGCCGTGCTGCCGATCGTCGATCTGTCGGCGCGGCTTGGAATGAAGGATGCCGAACCGACGGCGCGTCACGTCATCATCGTTGCGCAGGTCGGGAAACGGATTGTCGGCCTGCTGGTCGAGGCCGTTTCCGATATCCTTACGATTACAGAAGAGAATATCCAGCCTGTGCCGGAGATTTCCTCCGACCTGGCGAAACAATACGCGAAGGGCATTCTGGCGTTCGACAAGCGGATGATCTGCATGATCGAGCTGGATCATCTCTTCCCCGAGACGTACCTCGAAAAGGAAAGCGAAGCCGCATGATGCCCCTGGGCGCCATAGAAGCCAGACAGTCGCCGGACGAAGTCCTCGCCAGCGGGGAATACCCGTTGACGCGCCGCGACCTGTCGGAGATTGCGGCGATGATCTACGCCGATGCCGGGATCTACCTCAACGATTCCAAGGCGTCGCTCGTCTATTCCCGCTTGTCCAAGCATATCCGCAACCTCGGACTGCGGGGCTTTCGGGAATACTGTACCCTGGTCGCCTCCGTTGAGGGCGCTCCGGCACGCCGGGAGATGCTGTCGCATCTGACGACGAACTTCACCCGTTTCTTTCGAGAGAACCACCACTTCGAGCACCTTCGGGACGAGGTGCTGCCCGGGCTGATCCAGCGTGCCCGCAATGGCGGACGTGTGCGCATATGGTCGGCGGCCTGTTCCGACGGGCAGGAGCCCTATTCGATCGCGCTGACGGTGCTGGGCCTTCTTCCCAACGCTGCCGACTATGATTTCCGCATCCTGGCAACCGATATCGACCCTAAGATCCTGGCTGCCGCGCGGGCAGGAGCCTATGACGAAGGTGCCCTCGAAACCGTCTCCCCGGCCATGCGCAAGCAGTGGTTCCGCGAGGTCGACGTCGGTGGCCGCCGCAAGTTCCAGGTCGATGATCGCGTCAAGAAGCTCATCACCTTCAACGAACTGAATCTGATGGCGCAATGGCCCTTCAAGGGCGGTTTCGACATCATCTTCTGCCGCAACGTCGTGATCTATTTCGACGAACCGACCCAGGTGAAAATCTGGTCGCGCTTCTCCCAGCTTCTGCCGGAAGGCGGCCATCTCTATATCGGCCATTCGGAGCGGGTATCGGGCGAAGCGAAGAACACGTTCGATAATATCGGTATCACGACCTACAAATATATGGGTAAGAATGCCGGGAGGAAGGCATGATCGCACCGGCCAGAGTTCTCGTCGTCGACGATAGCCCGACCATGCGAGGCCTGATCACGGCCGTCCTCAATTCCGATCCCGATGTCAGCGTCGTCGGGCAGGCCAGCGATGCGATGGAAGCGCGTAGCGCCATCAAGCAGCTCAATCCTGATGTCGTGACGCTGGACATCGAGATGCCGAACATGAACGGCCTCGACTTCCTCGAAAAGATCATGCGTCTGCGTCCGATGCCGGTCATCATGGTCTCGACCATGACCCAGCGCGGCGCCGACGCAACGCTTGCCGCGCTCGAAATCGGTGCGTTCGACTGCGTCGGAAAGCCGGTGCCGGGAGACGTTCGCCCGTTCATGGATCTGGCTGAAAAGGTAAAGGCCGCGGCACGCTCTGCACGCCGACAGGTCAGTGCTCCGGTCTCAATGGTCCCGACGCCGGCATCAGATTACCGCAACGGTCGCAAGGTTGTGGCGATCGGATCTTCTACCGGTGGCGTTGAAGCGTTGATCGCAGTGCTTCAAAAGTTTCCGCTGAACTGCCCACCGACTGTAATCACTCAACATATGCCGTCCACGTTTACGAAAAGTTTTGCTGAACGGCTTAATCGTATCTGCGCTCCTGTGGTGCAGGAAGCGACCGATGGTGCGCGTCTCGAGATCGGCAAGATCTATCTCGCGCCTGGTGGCGACCGGCACCTTCAGGTGGTCAATCCGTCGGCGCCATGCTGCCGGCTGGTCGAACGCGATCCGGTGAACGGCCACAGGCCCTCGGTCGATGTCCTGTTTGATTCGGTCGCGGAGTTGGCTGGTCGCAATGCGGTCGGGGCTATCCTGACGGGCATGGGTCGCGACGGGGCTTCGGGACTGTTGAGGATGCGTAGCGCAGGCGCTCGCACGATCGGCCAGAACGAAAAGACATGTGTGGTCTACGGCATGCCGAGGGTCGCCTACGAAATTGGTGCAGTCGAGCAGCAGCTGCCGCTCGGCTCCATCGGAGACGAAATACTGAAACTAACTGCCGCCCGAAAAGAAGGTACCGAATAATGTCCCTCGCTGAAAAAATCAAAGTTCTGATCGTCGACGATCAGGTCACCAGCCGACTGCTGCTCAGCGACGCTCTGACACAGCTCGGTTTCAAGCAGATCACTGCCGCCGGCGATGGTGTGCAGGGCATGAAGATCATGGCCGAGCAGCCGCATCACCTGGTGATCTCGGACTTCAACATGCCGAACATGGACGGTCTGGGCCTGCTGCAGGCAGTGCGCACCAACCCGAACACCAAGAAGGCAGCGTTTATCATTCTGACGGCGCAGGGCGATCGCGCTCTGGTTCAGAAGGCTGCTCAGCTCGGCGCCAACAACGTGCTCGCCAAGCCATTCACAATCGAAAAGATGAAAGCTGCTATCGAGGCGGTGTTCGGAGCCCTTAAATGAACGACCCGGCAGGTGCCAAACGCGTCCATATTATCCAGGGCGAATTCAAGGTCGAAAGCGATCCCAATGTGGTTTTGTCGACGATTCTTGGCTCGTGCGTGGCTGCCTGCCTTCGTGATCCTGTCGCCGGTGTCGGCGGCATGAACCACTTCCTGCTTCCGGGCTCGGGCGGGGCAGCGTCGTCGGGGGGCGACGCGACCCGCTACGGCGTGCACCTGATGGAGTTGCTGATCAACGGTCTCCTGAAAAAGGGTGCCCGTCGTGACCGGCTCGAGGCAAAGATCTTCGGCGGCGCAAAGACGATTGCCAGTTTCTCCAATGTCGGCGAACAGAATGCGGCCTTCGCCGTGGAGTTCCTGCGTGACGAAGGCATTCCGGTGGTGGGGTCCTCGACCGGAGGCGATCACGGCCGCAAGCTGGAATTCTGGCCGGTCAGCGGCCGTGCCCGGCAATATCCTCTCACAGGCGCCGAAACGCAAAAGACGGTTGCGCTGGAGCAGCGTCCTGTCCGTACGCCACCAAAGCCCGTCGAAAGCTCGATCGAATTCTTTTAATTCTTACGCCTGGGTAAAGACGAGGAAATTCATGACTGAAATCACCGCCCCGATACGCGATTCCCTTGAGGAATCTCTGCCCGAGGTACTGATGCGCCTCGTCTCGGAGCTGCACGATGTCGCCTATCTGATCGAGCGTATCGAACCGCAGGTGTTGGAACTGGGCGGCCCGGGCCTGCTTCATTCGCCCGACAGCGTAAAAGTGCTGCAGGGCATCGATCTCGCGGTGCAGAAAACGCGGGGTCTCGCAGAGTTCATCGATACCGTCACCGCGAGCATTCCGAGCGACTGGATGGTGGATCTGTCGACGGCTCTCAGCCTCGTCAAACTTGCCGACATGCAGAAGGCGCTGGCCAACGGGATGCGCCACGGCCACTCCCAGCCGCTCAACAAGGCCGCTGGAGACTTCGATTTCTTCTGACGTCAGAGACTGTCTCTGACCCTGCTGCCAGGCCGCGTTGCAATCATCATGCGGCAACCAGACAGGACGTTTCGAAACGCTCGCGCAAGCTTCGCTCCCTAGGGTGATGCTGGGCATAGGCTCGAGATGTTATCTGGCGGCGTGGGACAGAATGAATCTGTTATCTCAATTTCCAACAATATTCAAAAATCTGGCCAGTCTTGGCCAGACACGATTGATCGCGCTGGGCGCCGTCGGCGTCGTTTCGATAGCGATCGTTCTGGCCGCTGCCCTTTATGTGAACAAGCCCTCCTATGAGGGACTGTATGTCGGTCTGGAAACAGCCGATCTCAATCAGATCAGCATCGCCCTTGCGGAAGCCAACATGCCCTTTGAGGTTGGCTCTGATGGCGCAAGCATCCAGGTGCCTGTCGGTATGACCGGCAAGGCGCGTCTGATGCTTGCAGAACGCGGCCTGCCCAACAGCGCCAATGCCGGCTACGAGCTGTTTGACAATGTCGGCTCGCTCGGTCTGACCTCCTTCATGCAGGAAGTCACGCGGGTGAGGGCGCTCGAAGGCGAAATCGGCCGTTCGATCCAGCAGATCTCCGGCGTGTCGGCCGCACGCGTCCACATCGTCATGCCTGATGCCGGCAACTTCCGTCGCGGCGAGCAGAAGCCGACGGCGTCCGTGATGATCCGTGCGAACGCATCCGCCGGTCGCAAAGCCGCTGCGTCTATCCGCCATCTCGTCGCCTCGGCCGTCCCGGGCCTCGAAGTCGACGATGTCACGATCCTCGATTCCACCGGCCAGCTTCTCGCCTCGGGTGACGATGGCAGCAACAGCCAGATCAGCCGTTCGCTCGGTGTGGTTCAGTCGGTCCAGCAGGAAATCGAAAACAACATCGACAAGGCGCTGGCACCCTTTCTCGGAATGGATAACTTCCGCTCCAGCGTGACTGCCGCCCTCAACACAGACAGCCAGCAGATCCAGGAAACCGTTTTCGACCCGAACTCCCGCGTTGAACGGTCGGTGCGCTCCACCAAGGAAGCTTCCAAGTCGCAGCAGGCCCAGAACGACAGCGCGACCACGGTCGAGCAGAACGTTCCCCAGGCCGCTCCTCAGGCCGGCGGCGACGGCGCTCCTAAATCCTCCGACCAGTCGGACAAGAAGGAAGAGCAGACCAACTACGAAATCAATCAGAAGACCACGGCGACAGTTCGCAACGGCTATCAGATTGAAAAGATTTCGATCGCCGTCGTCGTCAACAAGGGCCGTATTGCCAAGATGGTGGGCGAGCCCGCGGATCAGGCAAAGGTCGACGCCTATCTTGCCGAAATGCAGAAGATCGTGTCTTCGGCTGCCGGCATCAGCAGCGACCGCGGCGATGTCGTCACACTCACGGCCATGGATTTCGTCGAAACCCAGCTTCTCGACGAGGCCGCTTCGTCTGGTCCGGGTATGATGGAAGTGCTCAACCGTAATATCGGCGGCATCATCAACTCGCTTGCGTTCGTTCTTGTCGCCTTCCTCGTGGTCTGGCTTGGCCTTCGTCCTCTGGTGCGCACCGTCGGTGGCAACACCAGCGTCCCGGCCGGAGAGCTTACCGCCGATGCGGCCGGCCTCGAACTTCCCGACTTCTCACCGGGTGGCGCAAGCCCGGCGCTCATGGATGGCTTCGGCGCCGACTTCGGTTTCGACAGCTCCGATGATCTTATGGGCGGTGCGGACGACGGCGGCTTCAACCGCCGGGTCAAGGAAGGTCCGGAAAAACGTCTCTCCCGCATGGTCGAGATCTCCGAAGAGCGGGCCGCGAAAATCCTGCGCAAATGGGCGATCGACAAAGCAGCCTAAACTGCCTTCACAAACATATGATCACAACAGGCCGGGCTCGTCCCGGCCTTGTCGCGTGGGCATTGCCATACAGTTGGCGCATTTTAGCCTCATTGATGAAGCCTTTATGGATTGAAGTGGGCAAAATCGGCGCTCGCGGCATAGCATTTCCAAAAGCGATTCCTACAATGGCCCTGATTCGTACGGCAACGTCTAGGCTTTGCACATGTGAAGTCTGATTCGGAATGGACCGGTCACGCCAGGGTATCGGCACCCGGAACTGCCTTAATTCTGGAAGCGGATGCCATACGTCGTTTGAACATACCGGTGTCGCCCTTCGGGGAGAGGAGCCGGTGGGGAGCAGATAACGGTGGAGTTGCCTGAAGCAGAGATGACGATCGACCAGCGCGCGTATCACGATGGACCTGGGTCGAAAATTATCTCCCGTGAACAACTGGTAAGACGGCTTTCGATCTTGTCGAGATCGAACAACGTTCAGGCTATCATGCGGCTGCTCGCAGACTACGTTGGCGCTTCGCATTTTCTTCTCGCCCGCTACGACCTCGTCCAGGAACACGGTCTCGATTTCATCGTAACCTCCAACTGGCCATTCGATCTCGTCCGACGGCTCGGGGCGGATCTGGCGAGTGGTTATGCGCGTTCGACGGAACTCGAAAAGTGTCTGTCGCTGCTGACCCCGAGCTTCGCGCTCCTGCCCGATGACATCACGCCGCCGGACGACATCAGCCGCCAATACTGTTCGCTGACATTCTGCGTCGGCAAAACCCGTTTCTCTCTGATGCTGCTTTTCCTGGAAGGCATCATCCTGTCACAGGAAAGACTTCGCGAAGTCGGACTGTTTGCATCCTATGGCGCAAGCTTTGCCGAGGCGCGCGATGCCAAGGCCGAACGCGACTTCGAACTGACGGAACGCGAGCTGGAATGCCTGTTCTGGATCGCCGAGGGCAAGACCAGCGATGAGATAGCGGTGATCCTCGGGATCTCCCGCAATACGATCAACAACTACATCACCAGCGTGATGCGTAAGACGGCAACCAAAACGCGGTCGGAAGCGATCGCTTATGCCGTACGCAACAATCTGGTTTAGGAAGGCTTGGGGCAACAATGGGCTTTTCCCGCGGTGGAACGTCAGATGGACCGGGCAGCATCCAGTATCTGCGTCTTCAGCGTGCCTCCAGTCGTTCGGACATATTTCCCAAACTCGTCGCCATGCAGAGGAACCTCAAGGCGCGGCACTTCGCTGTGTTTCGTGTTACCGGCGCCGGGCTTCCCAACAAGCGCAAGCTGGTCTGCGAGCTGGACAACTGGGGCGCCGGAAGCGGGGAGCATCAGGGCGTACTCGTGAGCTCCTACGGCGATATGTTTCTCGATCATATCGAAATGTCGATCCTGCCGATCGTGTGGACCGGCACGGAAAAAGGGGCCTATAGCGAGGCCGGCGATTTTTCCTCGCTCGTGCGCAAGATCGACGACCGGATCATGCCATCGTCAGGAATTGCATTCCCGGTGCGGTTGGGTGCTCTCGGGAATGGCTACGTCACGTTTTTGTCGGGCTCGCTGGAGCTGGGCAGCAATCTGATCATCGACCAGCACGTCAGAAGTTGTCAGGTCATGATGGACCTTCTTGCACTCGATGAGCGTCGAAGCGTGCCGGCCGAATCCCTGAGCGAACGGGAAGTGGCGTGTCTTCAACTGGCCGGCGACGGTCGTATCAGCGAAGAGATCGCCGAGAAGCTTGGCCTCTCCGTTCACACTGTCAACGCCTATCTCGGCTCCGCGACGATCAAGCTCAATTCCGTGAACCGCATCCAGGCGATCGCCAAGGCGATCCGCCTCGGCTACATCCACTGAAGTCTCTATTTCGATGAAAGCTGGGCGACGGCAAGCAGCGTATCGGAGCTGATGCGTGTCGTGCCGGTGGTTGTGAGCAGCGTCAGCGCCGGCGATGTCGTCGAACTGTTCTCGGAATCGTAGAGCGCCGTGTATTGCTTGATCAACTTGGTCACGTAGTCCGGATCCTGAAGCTTCGAGATGTCGACGTATTTCTCGATCATGCTCGCCTGCTGATCCGTATCCATGTTGGATATGTAGTCGGACATGCTGAACGTCGTCTTGAAGAACTCGAAAAGCGCCGTGTCGCCAAGGATCGTATAGGCGCTCGTAACGTCCGCCGCCTTGCGCTCGAAATACAGCGCCAGCCGCACGCCCTCGTTGGATTCCCCCTCCTGCTCTTCAAGCGTCTGTTGCTTGTAGTTATTGACGGTCGCCAGCACGTCGCCGCGCTGCTGGATCGTGCCCACGGGCTGCGCAGAAAGGTTGCCTTCGCTATCGAAGTTGAACGATGCGACGATCTCAGCAAATACGCCGTTGGCAAGACTGTTCACATAGCTTTTGGGATTGTCGAGATCGGACGAGAACATGTTCTTCAGCTCGTCCTTGGTGACCGATTTGGGATCGATCCCCTTCGATTCGAGCACGAAGGACACCAGGCGGTCGTCGGCAATAAGCTCGGCGGCCGTGGTGATCGTCTGCATCTGGGTATTGTAGTAGTCGATCTCCTTGTCGGCAGCTTCCTCCGCCTTCTCGCGAGCGCTGCCCTTGAGAAGTTTGAGCTGTTCCGTCTTGTAGTCTGTCGCGAAATTGCTGATGACGCTGGCTGACTGGACGAGGAGAGGCGTGTCGATATCGCCTTCCGCGTCGAAGTTGAACGCCTTGACCAGATTGACGTACCGGTCGTCTTTCAGCTGGTTGACATAGCTCTTCGGGTCGTTCGGATCACTTGCCAGAATATCCTTGAGCCGGCTCTTGCTGACATCGGCCGGATCGATCCCATAGGCGCGCAGCGCGACGTCCCAGATCTCCGTCACATCGTCATTGGTATCGTCGTCGTCGTCTTTATTCGAACTTAGAAAGTCATCGACGCTTTTCACCTCGGCGATGCGCGTCTGATAGTTGGTGACCGCATTGGTGACCGCATCTTCCTGGTTGGCCTTGAAGGCCGTCTGGTAGGAGGTGCTGGTAGACGCCAGCTGGGTCTGGTTCTGAGCGGTCTCGCCAGCGGCGATCGAACCGTCGCTCTGGAAATTGAACATCGCCTTGACGCCCGTATAGCCGAGCGTCGCTGCAGCCGAATCGCTGGTCAGCAGCGACCGGATCGTGGAGGTGAACTGCACTTTGACGCTGAAGGCCGTTGTCAGATACTCGACCATCCGGGGGTCGTCGACCAACTCGTCGACACTGGTCATCGAGGCAATATTGGTTTCCCAATAGGTCTGGTTGGCGGCCGCGAGCGTATCGGATGGGAACGTCGATTTGTTGTAGACGTAATCGAGCCTCAGCGATTCGATCTGGCCGCTCGTCTGGGCGCTGTCGCCGTCTGCGACCGTGCCGTCAGCCTGGAAGTTGAACGCTTCGGCTAGCGCCACGAACTTGTCGCTGCCGGTCTGGTTGGCAAAGCTGTTCGGGTCTTCGAGATCGCTGGTCAACACCTGCTTCAGATAGCTGGTGGACGTGTACTTGGCATCGAGCCCGAATGAATCGAGCACATATGTCTTCAGCCGGCTGTTCGACAGGAGGTCGTCGACATCGGTGATATTAGCGATGGCCTTGCTGTAATAGTCGACCTCGGACTGGATATCCTTTTCTTCCTGATCGAAGGAATCCTGATACGCCTTGACGAGATTATCTTCCTGAACCGAAGTCTGCGCCTCGGCGGTCTTCGTGCCGAAGTTGAAAGCTGCCGCCATGGTCGCATAGCGCTTGTCGGTCAGCGAATTGGCAAAGCTTGCAGTATCGCTGAGATCGCTCTCCAGGACCTTCTTCATGAAGGCCTTTCCGTACGTCATTTCCTCAAGGCCATAGGCCTTCATCGCATAGGAATACAGTCGATAGTCATCGACGAATTCGTCGGCTGTCGTCACCTTGTCGATATTGGCTTCGTAATATTCGGTATCGCGAGCGACCGTGCCCTGGTTGGCGACGCGGTCAAGCGACGACTTCATGTCGCGGTTGACGATCAGATAGCTCGTATAGGTCGACAGCGTCGTCGAAGTCATGGTCTTCACCCTTAAAGATCGGGCTTCATTCCCGGGCATCGCCGCTTGATTCGGCAGTCAAATGCCGAATCAAGCATATGTACCAGAGACCCGGTTAAGCGGAGCTTTACGATCCGCGGTACGACGCCTTTTAGTTCGCCGTGGCGGCCATGCCGGCCAAACCGCGCATGGACGGTACGAAGGCTGCGTCCTGAAGACTGCGCTCGAGAAACCGGGTGTTCTCGTCAGGATTGGCCGAGGGCGAAAGGAAGCTGATGTAGTTGATTTCGACGCTCGCCTTTTCGGCCTGAAGCGTCAGCTGAGCATGGATCGTCACGCCACGCGGCTTGATCTCCAGGTCCAGCGTGACCGATGGGTGCGTATCCCAGTCGAGATGATAGTCGCCACCGACGCCGAAATTCACGGTGCCGGGATGGAAATACAGCTCGGCCGCCGAAGAGACGAGGTCCGAGATATTGGCATGATACTCAAGCCGCAAAAGCGAAATGAGATCGGCCGCATCGATGAGCCGTAATTCGGATGCAAGCGGGCCGATGGCCTTTGCGAGAATTTCTTCACGTACGGCGGAATAGGAGCATTTTTTCATTCTGTCAGCGCATCCGTTTGTTCTGACGACGTCCCGCATAGATCCGATGGATCAGTTCAGCGACCGCCTTATAAAAAACCGATGGGATGACGCTATCAACCGAGACTTGCGCAAACATGGAACGGGCGAGCGGTGGGTCTTCAAAAATCGGTATTCCGT
Source organism: Neorhizobium sp. DAR64862/K0K3 (assembly GCF_050500185.1). Lineage (NCBI taxonomy): Bacteria > Pseudomonadati > Pseudomonadota > Alphaproteobacteria > Hyphomicrobiales > Rhizobiaceae > Neorhizobium > Neorhizobium sp. DAR64862/K0K3. Next base: position 2,522,814 of record NZ_CP191449.1, on the reverse strand, counting down.
GCTCCTGAGCAATTTCGCGGATTCGCATCGCAATCAGATCCTGGCCCTTGGCAACCACAACCGGAGCTTCCGATTCTTGCGCGACATACCGCAATGCGATCGCATAATGGGTCGGGTTGGTGATGATCAGTGTGGCGCGCGGAACGCTGTTGATCATGCGCCGCCGGGCGCGATCACGGGCAATCGAACGCTGCCGGGCCTTGACGAAAGGGTCGCCCTGCGACTGCTTCATCTCGTCCTTGATTTCCTGCTTGGTCATCCGAAGCTCGGTAAACCAGTGGAAACGCGTCCAGGCGATATCCAGCGCTGCAACCAGAAACGTGCACGCCAGGACGACGATGATCATCTTCTTGATGATTCGCGCCAGAATCGGAAAAAGCGTCTGCGGGTCGGAAAAGATCGAATCGAGCAGTTTGAAATACTCGTTGCGCAGCGACAGGTACATGATGATGCCGGCGGCGACGATCTTGATCAGCGATTTGCCGAAATGGACCATGCCCTGCATCGAGAAAAGCCGCTTGAACCCGGACATCGGCGAGATCCGGTTCCACTGCGGCCTGATTCGTTCGAGAATGAACGACGGCATGTGCTGACCTGCCGACGCCAGCAACCCGAAGCCCATGAAAAGGACGGCTGCCGGAAGCATGAAATAAGCGCTCTGAAGCAGCACATAGGCGCAAAGCGACACCAGGTCCGCGCTCGAATCGATGCGCCACTGTTCGGGGCGTTCGACCAGATCTTTAAGAACCTCAGCCAGATGAGCGGTATTTTGCGGCAGGAAGAAGATCAGGTAGATGTAGAAGGCAAGCGTCGAGGCGAAGATCGCCACCTCGGACGAGATCGCGATGTTGCCCTTGTCCATCGCGTCCTGGATTTTTTTACCAGTCGGGTCTTCGGTTTTGCTGTCTTTATCCTGATCGTCGGACAAGAGCCAACTCCTGCTTCATCGGCAGCAAGCTTAGCAGAAGCACGGCGCGGTGGCATCTGTCCGCCCGTGCCGCGCCGCAAGGTTTACCGGTTTCTCACAGATGCTTTGAACCCAACGGCCGTCGAGCGGTTCACCGCGACGCGGTGAACCTTAATTATGCGACATAGCGGGCGATCACGGCGGAGATCTGGTCCGGGCTCAACGATCCCATCTGCGTATCGATCAACGCCGCAAGCTGGTCGCTCGTCAGATGCGAGATGTCTGCCGTCGATATGCCAGAGATCCCCGAGGCGCTGATGAGCGAGATGTCTTCGGCCGAGAATGTCGCAAGGCCCGCATCCGTCAGTGCGGAAATCTGTGCCGACGTCATCGCGTTGACCTGCAGCGGTGTGAGGGCCTCTGCCTGTGCCGTGGTGAGCGACGCGATGACCAGCGTGCTCAAGCTTGAGATCGCACCGGTGCTGAAGGCGGCAATCTCCTCGGTGGTGAAGCCGAGAATATCGTCGGCGCCGATGCCCGATGCCTGAAGCGCGCCCAGGGCCCCGACCTGATCGACCGACAATGCGGCGAGCTGATCGGTGCTCATGGCGACGATCTGGTTGTAGCCGAGGCCGGCCACCTGGCTGGTCGTCAGCGCGCCGATCTGGATCGTGGAAAGACCTGCGATGATGCTGACCGGCAGTCCCTTGATCGAAGTCGGGTTGAGCACGGCCAGCTCTTCGAGTGTGAACGTGCCGAAATCGTCTGCCGAAATCCCCCCAAGTCCGTTGGCGCTGAGGCCCGCAAGCTGTTCGGTCGAAAGCGCGTCGATCTGCTGCGAACTCATGGCGTCGATCTGCAGGCTTGTCAGGCCGCCGACGCTTCCGGCACTCAGAGAAGCAATCTGATCGTTAGAAAGCGCGGCAATAAAGCCGGTCGAAAGGCCCTTGATTGCGGATGAGCTGATCGCTGCCAGATCCGCCGTCGAGAAGGTCTCGAAATCTTCCGACGAGAGCCCCATCAGCGCGCCGGAACTCAGCGCCGCAATCTGGCTCGTCGTGAACGCGTCGATCTGCTCGGTATTGAGAGCCGCGATCTGAACACTGCCGAGACCGGAAATGCCGCCGGCACCGATCGCTGCGATCTGTTCGACCGAAAGTGCTGCGATATAGTCTGTGCCGAGCGAGGCCATCTGCTTGGAGGTCAGGGCGCCGACCTGGTCGGTCGTCAGCGCTTCCAGGTGATCGACGCTGATGGCGTTGATCTGGCTGGTGGAGAGACCCGAGATCGCCGCCGGGCTCAAGGCCGCGATCTGCTCCGTCGTGAAGGCGCCGATCGTTGCCGTCGAAAGTCCGCCGACGCTGGCCGAGCTGATGGCCGCGAGTTGCTGGCTCGAGAGAACGGCGAGATCGCCGGTGTCGAGCGCTGCAATCTGCTTGGACGTGAAGACCGCGATCTGCGTGGTCGTCAAAGCTTCGATCTGCATCGAACTCAAGACGGCGATCTGCGCCGTCGAAAGTCCTGCAATGCCGCCGGTACCGAGCACGGAGATCTGCTCGACCGAAAACGCCGACAGCATTGCTGTGGAAAGGCCAGGCATCGCCTTCGAACTGATCGCGGCAATGTCACTGGTCGAGAACGATTCGATATCGTCCTGGCCAAGCGCGGCAAGCTGTGTGGATGTGAGCATGCCCACCTGATCGGAGGTGAATGCCTCCACCTGATCGACCGTCAAGGCGGCAATCTGGGTCGCCGAGAGGCCTGATATCGCGCCTGTGTTGAGCGCCGCGATATCGTTCGGCGACAGCATCGCCAGATCGTCCGTGCCGAGCACCGCAAGCTGGCGGGACGTCATCACCGAGAACTGTGCAGTCGTCAGGGCTTCCACCTGCAACACGCTCAGGGCATTGATCTGGGCGGTCGACAGGCCTGCAATGCCGTCGGCGCTGAGAGCCGCGATACGGTCGGTCGAAAGTGCCGCAATCATCGACGTCGACAGGCCGGGCACGGCCTTGGACGTGATGGCGGCGATGTCTGCAGTCGAGAATGTCTCGATGTCGTCAAGTCCGAAGGCTGCGATCTGGCCTGAGCTCAAGGTGGCGATCTGGCTGGATGTCAGGGCCTCCGACTGGCTCGTGCTGAGCGCTGCGATCTGGACCGTCGAAAAAGCGGCGATCACCGACGGGTTGAGCGCCGAAATGTGATCGGCCGAGATGGCAAGAATGTCGTCGGTGCCGAGCGCTGCCACCTGCCTCGATGTCAGAGCCGAAAGCTGGCCGGTGGTGAGTGCGCCGACTTGATCGGTGCTGAGGACATTGATCTGGGCCGTTGTCAGCCCGGCAATGCCGCCGGTGCCGAGTGCAGAGATCTGATCGGCGGAGAAGCCTGCAATCGTCGCTGTCGAGATCCCCTGCATGGCCGACGAACTGATCGCCGAAAGATCGCCAGTGCTGAATGTCGCCAGATCGTCCGTGCCAAGCGATGCGATCTGCGTCGAACTCAGCATGGCAACCTGAACGGACGTCAGAGCTTCGATCTGATCGCTGCTCATGCTGCTCATCTGGGCCGTTGTCAGCCCCGCGATGGCGGCCGTGTTGAGCGCTTCGATCTGATCGTGGGAGAAGGCAGCGATCCCGGATGTGCCGAGCGCCGAAATCTGCCGCGAGGTCAGGTTCTTGATTTGGCTCGTGGTCAGCGCAGACAGCTGATCCGTGCTCATCGCCCCGACCTGAGCCGTCGTCAGGCCGGCGATATTGGCGGTGCCTAGCGCTTCGATCTGGTCTGCCGAAAAGCCCGCGATGGTCGCGGTCGACAGACCCTGCATCGCAGCCGAGCTGATCGCGGCGATATCGGCTTCCGAGAAGGTCGAAAGATCGTCGGCGCCAAGCGCTGCAATCTGCGATGAACTGAAGGCGCCAACCTGGGTCGCAGTGAAGGCCTCGACCTGAGCGGTGCTAAGGACGCTGATCTGAGCGCTCGAAAGCCCCGTAACGCCGCTAGAACTCAGAGCGGCGATCTGGCCGGCCGAAAGGGCCGCGACATCTTCCGTATCCAGCGCTGCGATCTGCTTGGAGTTGAGAACCGCAATCTGGGACGATGAGAGCGATCCGATCTGGTCGCTTGTCAGAGACTGGATCTGCTTCGTCGACAGCCCGGACAGTCCGGCTGCACTCAGCGCTGCGACCTGATCGGTGGTCAGTGCTGCGATCACGGCGGTCGAAAGCCCGACGATGAGGTCGGAGCCGATCGCTGCAATATCCTGCGTCGAGAATTTGCCGATATCGGCAGTGTCGAGCGCCGTCGCCTGCCGGGAATTGAGGGCCGCGACCTGCTTGCTTGTCAGCGCCTCGATCTGCGCCGAGTCCATGGCGTCGATCTGCCTGGTGCTGAGACCGGCTATGCCGGCTGTGCTGAGCGAATCGACCTGGTCGACCGACAGTGCCGCGATCATGTCGGTGGAGAGGCCGGCAATGGCGTCCGAGCCGATCGCGGCGATATCTGCGGTGGAGAATGTGGCGATATCGTCGGTGCCGAGCGCTCCAAGCTGCTTGGAGCTGAGCGCGCCGACCTGCGAGGCCGTCATGGCTTCGACCTGCGCCGTGCTCAACGCACTCAGCTGGCCGGTCGAAAGCCCGGCGACACCCGCCGCGCTAAGCGCCGCGATCTGGGAGGTCGTCAGCACGGTCACGTCGCTGGCGCCGAGAGCACCGACCTGCGCCGAGGTCAGTGTCGCGAGCTGCTTCGTGGTGAGGACCGAAACCTGGTCGGATGTCAGCGCATCCACCTGTTTCGTCGTCAGTCCGGAAATGCCGTTCGTGCTGAGCGCCGCGATGGCTGCGGTCGAAAGAGCAGCGATCACCGATGTTGAAAGCCCGGCAACCGCGCTGGAGCTGATCACGCCGAGGTTCTTGGCGGAAAACGCCTCGATATTGTTGGAGATGATCGCCACGATCTGCGACGAGCTCAGAACCGCAGCCTGGCGGGTGGACAGCGCTGCGATCTGATCCGAGGAGAGCGCGGCAATCTGGCTCGTGGTCAGGCCGACAACACCGGTGGAACTGAGTGCGTTCACCTGGCTCGAGGAAAGAGCGGCAATATCTGTAGTCTCAAGAACAGAGACCTGCAGCGAGGTCAGCGCCGACATCTGCTTGGTGGAAAGGATCGCGATCTGACCAGCGCTCAGGGCATCGACCTGCCGTGTCGTCATGCCGGAGATACCGGCTGTGCTGATCGCCACGATCTTCTCGCTCGACAGGCTGGCGATCGTTGACGTGGACAGACCCGAAATTGCGCCCGAACCGATCGCCGAAATCTCCTTGGTCGAGAATGTCGCGATGTCGTCGGTCCCGAGTGCAGCAAGCTGCGAGGATGTGAGTGCGCCGATCTGATTGGAATTCAGCGCTTCGGCCTGATCGACCGACAGAACGGCGAGTTGTCTGGTGCTGAGACCCCCAACGCCGGAGGCGCTTAGGGCTGCGACCTGCATGGAAGATAGCCGTGCGATGTCGGCGGTATCAAGCGCTGCGACCTGCGTCGATGTCAGGGCCGCCATCTGCTTGGAGCCGAGCACCGTGATCTGTGCGGATGTGAGAGCCTCGACCTGATCGACGCCAAGCGCTGCCACTGCGGAGGCGCTCAGTGCGGCGACCTGCGCCGTGGAGAGAACCGCAATGTCGCTCGCGCCGAGCGCTGCGATCTGTGTCGGTTTCAGGGCGGCGATCTGCTGAGTGCTCAATGCTCCGATCTGTGATGTTGCAAAAGCTGCGATCTGGCCTGTACCAAGTGCCGCCAGGGCACCTGTCCCAAGCGCTGCGATCTGGCTTGCGGAGAGCGACGAGATAGCATCCTCCGACAGCCCGCCAACCGCGCTCGATCCGATTGCTGCAATATCGAGCGTCGAGAAGGTGGCGATGTGATCATCGTCGAACGCCGAGAGCTGTTTCGACGACAGGGCGCCGACCTGTGCCGACGTCAGGCTTTCGGCCTGCCGGGTCGACATTGCACCGATCTGGTCCGCGACCAAGCCCTTGATGGCACCTGTTGACAGTGCTGCCACCTGGTTCGTCGACAGTGTCGCGATACCGTCTTCCGTCAGCGCAGAAACCTGCTTGGAAGACAGGACCTTCACCTGAGCCGCCGAAAGCGTAGCCACCTGATCCGTCGACAGTGCCGCAATCTGCTGCGTGCCGAGGTTGGCAATCGCGCTCGTCCCGAGAGCGGCGATCTGCGCTGTCGTGAGTGCCGCAATGATATCGGTGCTGAGGCCGCCGATGCTCTTGTTGGTGAGCGTCGCGATTTCTGCGGCCGTAAACGTCGCGATTGCCTCGGGGGAAAGCGCTGAAAGCTGTTTCGAGGTCAGTGCCGCGATCTGCAGGGTGGATAGGATATCCGCCTGCTCGGCCGAAAGGCTGGCGATCTGGGTTGTCGAAAGCTTGGCGATCGCACCCGTGCCGAGAGCCGCGACCTGGCTGATGGAAAGTCCTGCGATCGCATCCGAACTGAGGCCGCCGATACCCTTGCTGCTGATCGCGGCGATTTCGGCGGTGGTAAAGGTCGCGACTACCTCCGGCGACAGTGCGGCAAGCTGCTTCGAGCTCAGCGCCTTGATCTGGACCGAAGACAAGGCCTCGGCCTGTTCGACCGAAAGGGCGGCAATCTGGTCCGTGCCGAGGTTGGAAATGGCGGACGTGCTGAGCGAAGCGATCTGTCCGGTTGTCAGCGCGGCAATGTTCTCGACGGTCAGCCCCGCAATGCCACGATTGCTGATGGCAGCGATATCGTCGGTCGAGAAGGTGGCGATTGCCGAATCGCTGAAGGCTGCGATCTGCGACGAGGTCAGGGCCTTTACCTGGACCGAGGAGAGCGCTTCCGCTTGATCTTCGGAAAGTGCTGCAATCTGAACCGTCGAAAGCTTGGCAACGGTCGCGGTTCCGAGTGCTGCAATCTGCTGCGTGGAAAATTCGGCTATGGTGCCCGTGCTGATGGCGGTGATCTGCGTTGCGCTGAGCGCTGCGATCTGCGCTGTCGCCATGGCAGTGAACTGATCGACCGAGAGCGCTGCCACCTGCGTTGCCGAAAGCTTCGCAACCGTCCCCACGGTCAGGGCGGCGATCTGCTGTTCGGACAGGGCTGAGATCACGTCGGTTGTCAGACCCGAGACCGCCTTGCTGCTAATCGATGCGATGTCCGCCGTCGAAAACGTTTCGATCGCCTCTGCGCTCAGAACCGCAAGCTGGATCGAGGTCAGCGCTTTTACCTGGACCGAGGATAGCGCTTCGGCCTGGTCGATGGACAGAGCAGCAATCTGATCGGTGTTGAGACCGACGATCGCCCTCGTGTTGAGCGCCGCAACCTGATCCGTCGACAGCGCCGCGATATCGTTGCTGGTCAATGCGCCCATTTGCGACCCGCCGAGAGCGGCGATCTGGATTGTCTTCAGCGCGGCAAGGTGATCGGCGGAAAAGGCATCGATCTGGCTCGTGGCCAGATTGGAAATCGCCGCTGTGTTGAGCGCTGCGACCTGTTCTTCCGACAGTGCGGCGATCAGCGTCGATGTCAGGCCGCGCACACCTTTCGCGCTGATCGCAGCCATGTCGGCGGTCGAAAATGTTGCGATCTCGTCCGGTGTAAGGGCCGCGATTTGTTCCGAGGTGAGGGCACCGACCTGGACGGAGGTCAGAGCCTCGGCCTGATCGTCCGAAAGGCTGCTGATCTGTGCGGTTGACAGTGAGGAAACCTGTCTCGTGCTCAGGCTGGCGATTTCGTTCCCGTTGAGAATGGACAACTGGTCCAGCGTCAGGCCGATGATCGCATTTTGCGAAATGGCATTGAGCTGCACCGTGTTCATCACGTCGACGTCTTCGACATCAAGGGCCGCAATCTGCGAGGACGACATCGCAGCGATCTGCTTGGTCGAAAGCGATGCGACATCTTCCGTGGTCCACGCAGCAACGCTTGCCGTTGAGAGGGACCTGACCTGAGAGGCACTCAGGGAGGAAATGGTCGAGGTCATACGCTATGATCCTTGATGCGGCACTTGATTTTAAAAATGGATTTTGAGCGTTTGAGACTGCCGAAAACCCGGACGCTCTCGATCGAGAACAGCCGGGTCAGGACAGTTCAGCCCTTGTTTTGTTTCCAGAAACGGTCGTCGTAGGGAATCGGCGCATATTCGTTCTGATATGCCAGCTTGGATGTGTAGCGCTTCCGGTAGGCATCGGCAGTTTCGAACTCGATCCCCTCGAGAACGAGCTCCGCGCCGACTTCATAATAGATGTCGAGATTGCGAAGATCAGGCACCGGCGTCTCGCCACGCTCGGCCTCGCCCTGCATCTGCCAGTAGAGTTCTTCCAGCCGACGCGCGAGGCCGGGCATGTCCCGAAGCGCGCTCGTATCGCGCTTGTCCCAGAGCGATTTTCTGATCGCCCGCAGGCTCTCGCGGTCATGCGCAAATCCGATGGCGCGCGCGACATACTCCTCCGGTGTGGCGCAGATCATCTCCGGAATGCCGGCGGCGGCAACAATGCTGCCGCAGAACCGCGAGGCAAAGCCGTTGCCCGACACGGTGAGGATCGGAAGACCCATGGTGATGGCGTCCGATGCCGTCGAATGCGCGCCGTAGGGGAATGTATCGAGGAAGAGATCGGCACAGGCGATGCGGGCAAGGTGATTGGCGTTCGGCGCTTTCGGCGCGAAGATCAGCCGTTCTGCCGCGATGCCCTGCTTTTCTGCCAACTGACGCAGCCGCACATTGGCATCCTCGTCCCCCGCGAGCAGCCAGAGGACGCTGCCGGGCGTTGCAGACAGGATCTTCATCCAGCGATTGAAGCAGTCCGATGTGATCTTCTGCATGCCGTTGAAGCAGGCATAGACGAAGGCGCCGTCCGGCAGTCCGGCATCGATGCGGCTCGGCGTCGGGGCGATTACGCGCTTGCGGTCGATCGGCTGGTTGCAGGCGATCCGCAGCACCTTCTCGGTGTAGAAGATCTCGTTTTCCGGTGGCACGATGTGACCGTCGGCAATCATGTACTGGTGGAACGGGCTGCCGATCGATCCCGGATAGCCGCAGAAATTGACGATGACCGGTGCCGGACGGTAGGCGAAGATTTTCGCACGGGCCATTTTCGTATAGCCGTTGACGTCGATCAGGATATCGATCTCGTCGGCGCGGATCGTCTTCGCCGCTTCCGCATCGCCAAGTGCCGCAATATCGCGCCACTGGTCGGCGACCGCCTTGATGCGGTCCTGCGTCGCGTCATTGGTGCGGGCCTCGCCGCAATAGTAGGCGTAGATCTCGACGCTATCCTTGTCGTGCAACTCGAGCACTTCGCGCAATGCGAAACCGACGGCATGGTCGCGAAGGTCTGATGACAGGTAACCGATGCGCAGGCGCTGGCCGGTTCCGGTCTTCTTCTTAGGAGCCTTGCGCGGGAAGGCACTGAGGTCGAACGGCCCGCCGATAAGCTGCTTGCTGTAGCGATAGGCCTTGGCCAACTGGAACATCGGATCGTCCGAATAGCACGACAGCGTCAGCGGCGACATGGCATCGAGAAGCTGGCGCGGCGTCACATGCGGCGATGTCGTGGTCAGAACCGGCCATTTGCACTGGCGCTGGCGAATCGAACTCCAGTGCTGGCCGGCCTCCGTCTTGTTTGGCTGCAGTTCGATCGCCTGCCACAGGATGGATTCGGCATCATCCAGCCGACCTGCGTTTTCGAGCACGCGGCCAGTATGCTGCATGGCCATCAGGCGGTTGTTGATGCGGTCAGGAATGACTTCGTCGGTCAGATCGATATAGGTGCGCCATTTCTGGAGTGCCTGATTGATGAGGCCGGAATCTTCGAGCGTACGTCCCAGATTGATATGGGCCGGGCCGAAAAGCGGATCGAGCCTGTTGGCCGCCTGCAAGGCGAGAATGGCGCCGGCATTGTCGCCCTGCTGTCGCAGCGTCACGGAGTAGTTGAAATAGGCGACATGCAAAAGCGGGTGGGTTTCGTTGAAGGCGGTCCACACCTTGTAGACCTCGACGGCGCGCGCCTGCTGGCCGCTGGAATTGAGCGCTTCTGCAACCTGGAACAGATCGCCGAGCGAGAGTTGCTGGTTCTGCGCCTTCTCCAGAATACTGGCGAAGGGCGAAGCCTGGGCAGTTGCAGGTGCGATATTGGCGTTCATGACCATCCCGTTCCAAGGCAGCGATGCTGACGATTGACGCACTCCACGCGTCTTATCCTTGTAATTATCGGGGTTAGCTTGCGTCGGGCTTGTTATTGCGGTCGCGAAGCAGGGTGAGGGCAATCCAGACGTGCAGTGGCGCGCGCGACGATGTCGCGTACTACGTGATAAGATTATCCAGGACCTTTGCTCCAGAGGACGGTCGTCTTATGCAGCATGTCCATGTATGTCACATCGCTCAATTCGCCGACGAAATAGCTGAAGAATAAACGTGGTTGATGCAGTAGCCGTTAGTATTGGAGAAAGCGCCTGAGTTTTTTCGCAGCAGCGCCTGATATCTGTTCTTCAACCTTAAGAGCTGCGATCTCTCGGTTCATATGGGTAACCGTATTTGTAGTGGATGCATTTTTAATCAAAATAAGCCGTGGCCAAGTGACTTTGGTAATTCATGAATTTCGAATCTATCATGCCTGCCAACTGTTCTTGCTCGCAGCAGCGGAAAGCTCCAGGCATCGCTGGATTAACCCAACAATGTGTCGGACGGAGCGCCAACACTTTATGCCTGTGCCCTTGTTAAGCCTCATTTAAGAATTCTCGGCTAAATATTTTAGGGCGCGAAAACAGCGTTCAAGTTTTCGCACAAGTGAGCGTGGGAAATCCGAGCTATGTTCTGGCTCGAATTGCATGATGCCTTTCCGACGCCGAGGTTCACGTGAGCCATGTCCCCTTTTGTTTCGCTGTATTTGCGCAAGGTCGGATTGCCGCCAGGTGTGTGGGTGTCTGACGGCAGATAGGCGTGACCTCTCGTTAACGACATCAAGGACACGTCCATGACCACGATCATCTCTTCCCTATCCAATACGCAGATTTCCAAACTATCGACGACCACGATCGCGGGATTGACCTCGGAAGATGTCGATGCTTTGAGCAGTGCTCAAATCAAATCCCTCACCTCATCGCAGATTGCCGCCCTAACGACCGACGGCCTAGCTCGCTTCGATTCAGCGGATATGAGCGCCATTTCGGTAAAGTCACTTGCGGGCTTGAGCCTCGATCAGATCCAAATTCTCAGCTCTGCACAGCTCGATGGCTTCTCCACCGCCCAGGTGGCAGGTCTGTACAGCAGCCAGGTTGCTGAGCTCTCAACTGCGCAGATCGGGTCTCTTGATAGCACGCAGATCGTCGCAATCAGCAAGAGTGCGATCGCTGGCCTGGATGTTGCCAAGCTCAGCACCGACAATGTCGCAGTTCTCAGCTCCACGCAGGTTGCAGCGCTGTCAGCGACGCAATTCGGCGGTTTGTCTTCCGATCAGGTGACGGCGCTGACCAGCACGCAAGTCGCCGGTCTGAGCTCCGCTCAGGTAGGGACCCTGGACTCTGCAGAAATAGCATTGTTCTCCACCGACGAAATTGCGGCCATCAGTATCAAGGCTCTCGGTGGCCTCTCCGCTGACGCAATCGCCGGCCTCACCACCGGCAGCACCGAAGCCCTGAGCACGACACAGGTCGCAGGACTTTCTTCGACCCAGCTTGCCGCCCTGTCTTCGGGCCAGCTCGCGACCTTCTCGTCTGACGATATGGCTGCGATCAGCAAAAAGGCTCTTGCCGGGCTGGATGTTACCAAGCTCAGCACGGACAATATCGCAGCTCTCAGCTCGACTCAGATTGCTGCGCTGTCGGCCACGCAATTCGGCAGTCTGTCTTCCGATCAGTTGACGGTGCTGAGCACCACGCAGATCGCTGGTCTGAGCTCCGCCCAGGTAGGGACCTTGGACTCCACAGAAATTGCATTGTTCTCGACCGACGAAATTGCTGCCATCAGTGCCAAAGCTCTCGGTGGCCTCTCCGCTGACGCAATCGCCGGTCTCGGCACAGGCGGTGCGGAAGCCCTGACCACGACACAGGTTGCAGGACTTTCTTCGACCCAGCTTGCCGCCTTGTCCTCGAGCCAGCTCGCGACCTTCTCGTCCGACGATATGGCTGCGATCAGCAAAAAGGCAATCGGTGGCTTGGATCTTACTAAGCTCAGCACGGCAAATGTCGCGGCTCTGAGCTCGACGCAGGTTGCAGCGCTGTCAGCCACGCAGTTCGGCACTATGTCTTCCGATCAGGTGACAGCGCTGACCAGCACGCAGATCGCCGGTCTGAGCTCCGCTCAGGTAGGGACCTTGGACTCTGCAGAAATTGCATTGTTCTCCACCGACGAAATTGCTGCCATCAGCGCGAAGGCTCTTGCTGGCCTCGCCGCTGACGCAGTCGCCGGTCTCGGCACAGGCAGCGCGGAAGCCCTGACCACGACGCAGGTTGCAGGACTTTCTTCGACCCAGCTTGCCGCCCTGTCTTCGGGCCAGCTCGCGACCTTCTCGTCCGACGATATGGCTGCGATCAGCAAAAAGGCGATCGGTGGCTTGGATGTTACCAAGCTCAGCACGGACAATATTGCGGCTCTGAGCTCGACGCAGATTGCAGCACTGACATCCACCCAGTTCAGCGCTATGTCTTCCGATCAGGTGACGGCGCTGACCAGCACGCAGATCGCCGGTCTGAGCTCCGCTCAGATGGGAACTCTGGATTCGACTGAGATTGCACTGTTCTCGACTGACGAAATTGCTGCCATCAGCGCCAAGGCTCTTGCTGGCCTCTCCGCTGACGCAATCGCCGGTCTTGGCACAGGCGGCGCGGAAGCCCTCACCACGACACAGGTCGCAGGACTTTCGTCGACCCAGCTTGCCGCCTTGTCCTCGAGCCAGCTCGCGACCTTCTCGTCCGACGATATGGCTGCGATCAGCAAGAAGGCGATCGGTGGCTTGGATCTTACCAAGCTCAGCACGGCAAATGTCGCGGCTCTGAGCTCGACGCAGGTTGCAGCTCTGTCAGCCACGCAGTTCAGCGCTATGTCTTCCGATCAGGTGACAGCGCTGACCAGCACGCAGATCGCTGGTCTGAGCTCCGCCCAGGTAGGAACTCTGGACTCGACAGAAATTGCGCTGTTCTCCACCGACGAAATTGCGGCCATCAGCGCCAAGGCTCTTGCCGGCCTTTCCTCTGACGCAATCGCCGGTCTCACGACAGCCAACGCGGAAGCTCTGACCTCGACACAGGTTGCGGGACTTTCGTCGACCCAGCTTGCCGCCTTGTCCTCGGGCCAGCTCGCGACCTTCTCGACCACCGATATTGCTGCGATCAGCAAAAAGGCGATCGGTGGCTTGGATGTTACCAAGCTGAGCACGGACAATATTGCGGCTCTGAGCTCGACGCAGGTTGCAGCACTGACATCCACCCAGTTCAGCGCTATGTCTTCCGATCAGGTGACAGCGCTGACCAGCACGCAGATCGCTGGTCTGAGCTCCGCCCAGGTAGGGACGCTGGACGCCACAGAGCTCGGATTGTTCTCCACCGACGAGATCTCTGCTATTGGCCTGAAGGCGGTCGCCGGCTTCTCCACGGACGCACTCGCCGGTCTCGACAGCACCCACATGGCTGCATTGTCGTCATCGCAGCTTCAGGCACTGAACACTGCACAGGTTGAGGCCGTTATTGCAGCGTACAAAACCTACTGATTGCGACTAACGGGAAGACCACAGACTCTCTGGTCTTCCCGGCACTCTCTAAACGAAGTTGGGGCGCGGTTTATAACCGCGCCCCAACTGTTAGACACATGGTTGTCTCTGACGATCTCTCTACGGATCAACGAAAAACGCTCCGAGCGCGCCTTTCCCCTGCAGGGCATTGATATAAGCGTCCCCCGTGTCCAGGGCCTCGCGGATCGTCACGTCCATGTCGAGGTAGCGATAGGTCCCGAGCCTGCCGACGAATGTCACGTTCTGCTGCGTCCGGGCCAGCTCGACATAGCGCTCGAGCAAGGCCTTTTCGTCGGCCATGCGGATCGGATAGTAGGGGATGTCGCTTGGTCCGCAGGCGCGCGAATATTCCCGGTAGCAGATGCTCTTCTCATGGGTTTCCCAAGGCGAGAAATGCTTGTGCTCTGTAATCCGGGTATAGGGAATGTCGAGATCGCCGTAGTTCATCACGGCGCAGCCCTGGTAGTCGCCGTTGTAGCTGAATCGATCGAAATCCAGCGTCCGATAGCCTAGCCGACCCAGTTCGAAGTCGAAGTAACCGTCAAGCGGTCCCGAATAGAAGACATGGTCGAATGACGCGGCATCTGGCCGGGTGAAACGGGTCCCGAGCCTGACCTCGATGCGCTCGTGATTGAGAATGCGTTCGACCATTTCCGTATAGCCGTTCTCCGGCATGCCCTGAAAACGATGGAAAAAGTAGTTGTCGTCATAGTTGAAACGGACGGGCAGACGCTTCAAAATGCTGGCCGGCAGCTGGCTTGGCTCGCAGCCCCATTGCTTGACCGTGTAGCCCTTCAGGAACGCCTCATAGAGATCACGGCCGACGAATTTCAAAGCCTGCTCTTCGAACGTCTTCGGCTCACCGATGGACGTATCGGCCAGCGACGCGATGAACTCTCTTGCCTCGTCGGGTCGCAGCGTCTTGCCGAAGAACTGGTTGATCGTGTGCAGGTTGATCGGCAGCAGGAACACGCGCCCGCCACTGGTCGTCTTCACGCGGTTGACATAGGGCATGAAGGTCTGGAACCGGTTGACATAATCCCAGACCGGCTCATCGTCCGTATGAAAGATGTGCGGTCCGTAGACATGCACCATCACGCCCGTATCGCTGTCACGCTCGGTAAAACAGTTGCCGGCGATGTGGGCGCGCTCGTCGAGAACGACAGCGGAATGACCGGCCTCCGCAAGTTTCCTGGCGATGACGGCGCCCGACAATCCGGCTCCGACCAGCAATATGCGCTTATTCGACATCGATCTCTCCCAGTGGCATTCAGCATGTCGGCCCACGAAAGCGCGACATCTCCCCATACTCGTCCAGCTCGGCGAGCGCGAAAGCCTTAACCGATTCGCGGCGCTGCGAGCATAGTTTCCATCGTGTCCCGGCTATGCTTGACCGCATCCGAGATGGCGAAGGATAACAAAATGCCCGCACGAGGCGGGCATTTCGGTGTTGGATGCGTCCGGCAGCGGAGGCAATCAGGCCGCTTCGCTTGCCGGTGCTTCTTTTTCCTTGAGTTCGATCTGGCCGGAATTGGCAAGCCGGATCGCTTCCTGCGAGATCGCGCGGCGGGCAAGCGCCACTTCGCGCGGGTTGATCGTACCGCCGGCGGCAAGATCCGATTCGACCATGCGGCGCTGGCGTGGGCTGAGGCAGACGAGCACGGATTCGCGCATCGGTGCCGACGAACCTTTCAGCGCCATCGTCAGGATGTCGCCCGCGATATCGTTGAGCAGGATGACACGGCTGCGCTGCGGCATGACCATGAGATCTTCGAACAGGAAGATCTTCGGGCGAACCTTCTGGGCTGCTTCCTGGCTGACCTGTTCCAGTGATTCGAGCAGGGAATCGACCTGCGGCTTTTCGAGCTGGTTCATCAGGTCTGCAACCTTGACCGGGCCGGTCGAGTTCCGCTCGGCATCGATTTCGTTGACGAGATCGGCGATCCGCTTTTCGATGATCTGCACCGCCTGCGGATTGACGTTCTTCAGGTTCACCGCACGCTTCATGATGTCGGCACGCAGGCTTTCCGGCAGTTCGACCAGGATCTTCGCACCAAAGGCGGAAGGCAGCATCGAAAGGATGTAGGCGATCGTCTGCGGATGTTCGCGGCCGAGATACTTGCAGATGAACACCGGATCGGCGTCCTGAAGACGGTCCCAGAGACTGTCCTCGTAGGTCTGGAACGCGGTGCGTCTGCCGAGCAGGCCGTCGACCTCTTCCGGCGTCAGGCCTTCGTCGAGAATCTTTTCCATCGCCATGGCGTTGTCCATCAAACCTGTTCCCTCGGTGAACAGGTCTTCGAACTCGTTGACGAGAGTGGTCAGTTCGTCTGGCGGAATGGCGCGCAGGCTCTGCGCAGAAGCAATGATTGTCTGCAGTTCGGCTTGGGTAAAATACTTCAGCAGCTTACCTGCAACGCCCGTTCCCATTGCGAGCAGAACCGCAGCCGCTTTCTCTGCCTGAGAAAGCGGCTGGCCGGGCAGGTTGTCACTAAAGGTATCGAAGTCCATCATGGGCTTGTCCTAAAACGCTAAATTCATTTTAGCTCTTGGGAGCTCCTGACAATTCAGTGAGCTTTACGCCGAAGCGTGTATCGTCGTCTTCGAGAAGCGTGATTTCGCCGCGGGCGATCAGGCGACCGTTCACGGTGATATCGACCGGCTCGCCGATTTTCTTGTCGAGCGTGATCGTCGTGCCTTCCTTGAGGCTCATCAGACCCTTGACCGGCATGCGGCTTGAACCGAGCACGATCTGGACATCGATCGGAATGTCCAAGATGAGGTCATGATTGGCCTCGAGGCTTTCGCCGTGCGTGTCGGATCCGAAGCTCGGCATCGCACTTGCGCCACCACCAAAGCTGCTGGCTCCGAAGTCGGACTTGCCAAGGTCGCCACCACCAAAGTCGCTGCCGCCGAAATCGGTCGAGCCAAAGTCACTCGTTCCGAAATCCGTCGAACCGAAGCTGTCGCTGCCGAAATCTGAAGCCGGTGACGCGAACGGATCAGCCGACAGCAGCGTGCCGTCCTCGTCCGCCTTCAATGCGCCACGCAGGTCGTCGATCGCGTGTTCCAGATCCAGGCTGCTCGAGGCGATCGGATCTTCAGTCAGTTCGTTTTTGACGGTCGTTTTTCTAGCCATGATCTATTATCCACATCGAAACTTGTCTGAAGCTGCCGGGCGCGGAAGCGCCGCATCAATTATCGAGAATTTTTTTGAGTATATTGCCGTCTGGAGAGACGTTGGATTTTATCTTTACGGAATAGCTGTCGCCGGACCGGCCGAACTCGCAGCGGTAGATCAGTTTCCCGTTCGCATCCATATCGACCCCAATGTCGCCGATGTCTTCGAACGGTATGGTATCACCAGGCTTCAATCTGGCAATTGAGCCAAGCTTGAGCGGCGTGAGCTTGATGCGCGCGCAAAGATCGATCTGCGAGCGCAGCACGTGATCGGCAACGGCCTCGGCCGGCGCCGGAAGACTGTTTGCCAGTTGTCCGGAAGGACGGGTGATCGTCGTCTTCAGCAACACGCTTTGCGGAATGACGATCACGACCTCACCCGTCAGCGATCCAAGCTTGACCTGAAGCCGGACCGCGGCTGCGAAACAGTCGGGGATCTCCAGCGACTGCCGGGCGTAGTCGGTGATCGGATAGCATGGCGACAGCACCGGCTCGAACTCCCCCTTGGGGCCGAGGCCGAGGCGAAGCACGCCCGCGATCCGCGAAACGAGCAGCGATGCGATATCGCCCTCGATAGACGTCAACGTGCGCGTGTCATCAGAAGGCTGGTCGGTATCGCCGAGCAGCTGCGCGATCATGGCGATCGGCAGGCTGTTCCGGGTGGCGATCACGAAATGGGTACACCAGTTGCGCTGACTGGCGCTCACAAGCGTGTAACCCGCGCCAAGCCCCGCGATGACCTGAGAGCGCAGACCGGAGACGTGGCCGGCATATTCGACGCCGATGTCGAGCTGCATTTCCTCCTGGACGACATCGCCGAGAAGCTGGCATTGCAGGGCTGCAACATCGCTGCAGCAATGGGCAATCGTCTTCACGTCACCCAGGCTGCCTGTCAGCCGCGCAAGGACGATCGGGTCGATCGGCTTAGTGACTTCGCTCGACGGATTGTTCATCGTTAGGCCGCCTTGCTCTCACCACCGGGGTTCATCATCTCCTGCTCGACGGCGTCGATCGAAGGACGATCGCCGTTGCCGATGGTCTTGCGACCGTATTCGAGAGCGACCTGCGGTACGGAGCCGTTCATGTAGGCGATGAGCGTCTGCTTGACGATCGTGTAGAGGCGATGCTGCTTTGTGCGGACGACCTTGATCTGCGAGGTCAGCGGATTACAAACGCAGTAGGAGAGAATGATACCGAGCATGGTGCCGACCAGTGCGGCGCCGATCAGTCCGCCCAGGACCTCAGGCGACTCGTTGATCTTGCCCATGGCCTTGATGACACCGAGAACGGCGGCGACGATACCGATGGCCGGGAACGAGTCACCCATTGCGGTAATCGCATGATAGGGCTTGAGCTTGTCGGACAGCATCGTCTCCAGCTCTTCGTCCATCAGCGCTTCGATCTCGTGGCTGCGGGCGTTGCCGATGATGATCAGGCGAACATAGTCGCAGATGAACACGGTCAGCTGCTTGTTTTTCAGAACCGTCGGAGCCGTCTGGAAGATCGACGATTCCTGCGGATTGTCGATATGCGCTTCGATCTCGTTGCGCGGCTTGGTTCTGAGGTCGCGCATCAGTGCGTAGAGAACGCCGAGGATGTCGAGATATTCGCGCTCCTTGGGAACCGCGAACTTGAAGGCTTCACCCAGTGCCTTGCCGCTGTCTTTCACGACCTTGATCGGGTTGGCCATGATAAAGCCGCCCAGGCCTGCGCCGCCGATGATCACCAGCTCGAAAGGCTGGAACAGAACATTGAGATGGCCGCCCATGGCCATGAAGCCACCAAGCACGCAGCCAATAGTGATTATGAAACCCACAATGATCATCATTTTGATGTGTATCCGCCGTCATTAATGCAGCGGAACATCTAGGCGGGTAGCCTTGCGTGAAGCTGGCTATCGCGGCCTCTCCGCCGTTTCGCACTTTCGATCAGCTTCACACAAGCAACCCCTGTTTGAATGCGCACGAAGGCCGGTTCAGGCCGCTCGGCGATTCCTCGATGGTAGGAGCCGCTTCATCTCAGGAGATCCATCGATGCAATCTGGTATTTATGTTGGCCTGTCGGCCCAAATGGCGCTTGAGCGGCGGTTGACGACCGTCGCGGACAACATGGCCAACATGAACACCGTCGGCTTCCGGGCGACCGAAGTAAAGTTCGACCAGATGCTCGCCAAGATCGATAACAACATCTCCGCGTCGGTTTCCTTCGTGTCGCAGGGCAACGACTACCTCTCCACGAGATCGGGAGAACTGCAGCAGACCGGCAACCCTCTCGACTTTGCGGTCAAGGGTGACGCATGGATGGCGATCGATACGCCGGCGGGCCAGGTCTTGACCCGTGACGGACGCTTCACCATGGCAGACACGGGCGAACTCCAGTCGATCCGCGGCTATCCGGTTCTCGATGCCGGCGGTGGCGCCATCCAGCTCGACCGCAACGGCGGCCCGCCCTCGGTCGGCACCGATGGTCGCATCATGCAGGACGGCAGGATTGTCGCTTCGCTCGGCCTCTTCCAGGCCGATCTTTCCAAGGGCTATCTGCGCTATGAAAACAGCGGCGTCCTGCCGTCGTCACCGGCACAGCCGGTCGTCGACAACAGCGACGTCGGCGTCATGCAGGGCTTTATCGAGCAGTCGAACGTCAACGGCATCGGCCAGATGACCGAGCTGATTTCGATCAGCCGCAATTTTGAAAGCATTTCCTCGCTTCTCAGCTCCACAGATAGCAGCTTCACCGAGGCCATCAAGACCTTGGGCGGTAGCCAGTAAGCCGGAAAACGATCCCTCATGACCGCAAGTCAGACAGTTCACGGCCCGGCAAACAAGCTCGATCTCTTGGCAGCCCTCGTTGGGCGCCACACCGGGCCGGCCTTTGCGTTTGCACCGGGCGGCGTGGTCACCGCAATTTCCGCGACCTATTACACCGTCAGCGGCCTTTCGAAACATGTCAGGCTGGGCGACTTCGTCGAGCATTGCAGCAGTGTTGGTACGCATCTCGGCCAGGTGATCAAGGTCGAGTCCGACCAGGTTCATATTTGCCCGATCGAGCCGGGCGAGCCAATCGGCATTCATGACAGCGTTCTGCGCATCGGGGAGTTCAAGGTCTCCCCGCATGACAGCTGGTGCGGTCGCGCCATCGATGCGCTGTGCCGGCCGATCGACGACCGCGGTCCGCTTGTGCAGGGCGACGTGGCGCGCTCGATCATGAGCACCGCGCCGCCATCCATGTCGCGACGCCGTGTCGAGGAAGGTTTCCGCACCGGCGTGAAGGCGATCGATATCTTCACACCGCTGTGTTTCGGCCAGCGTCTCGGCATTTTCGCAGGCTCCGGCGTCGGCAAGTCGACGCTCCTGTCCATGATGGCCGGCGCCGATGCGTTCGACCGCGTCGTGATTGCCCTTGTCGGTGAACGCGGCCGCGAGGTGCGCGAGTTCATCGAAGACACGATGGGCGAGAATATGAAGAAATCCATCGCCGTGGTCGCCACGAGCGATGAAAGCCCGATGCTGCGCAAGATGGCGCCGCTGATTGCCATGACCATCGCCGAGCACTTTCGCGACAAGGGCGAAAACGTGCTGTTCATCGCAGACAGCGTGACGCGCTTTGCGCATGCCGTGCGTGAAGTCGCGATCGCCGGCGGCGAACTGCCGATTTCGCGCGGCTATCCGGCTTCGGTGTTTACCGAACTGCCCAAACTGCTGGAACGGGCAGGGCCGGGCCTCGAAGACAGCGGCACGATCACCGCCATCATTTCCGTCCTCGTCGACGGCGATAACCACAACGATCCGGTCTCCGACTCCGCCCGCGGCATTCTCGACGGGCACATTGTGCTGGAGCGCGGTCTCGCCGACGAAGGTCGCTACCCGCCGATCAATCCCCTGTCGTCGATCTCGCGTCTCGCCCGAAAGGCCTGGACGCCCGACCAGGAGAAACTGGTCATGCGGTTGAAAACACTGATGCATCGCTTCGAGGAAACCCGCGATCTGCGCTTGATCGGCGGCTACCGGCAAGGGACCGATGCCGATCTCGACATGGCGGTGAGGCAGGTGCCCGCGATCTATGAAGTGCTGAAGCAGACGCCCGGCGACAAGCGCGTTGCCGATGCCTACGCGGAGCTGGCCATCGCGCTGCGCAATGTCGCGGCCCAGGGCCAGATGCCGGCTCTCAAGAGGGGTTGATGAGGGATTGGGGATGAAATTCACGCAACGGCAGAAACTGGCAAAACGCTTCAAGAAGAAGTCGGACGAAAAGACCACGGCGGCAGACATCACGCTGAAGGGCGGCACGTTGTTGCTCGCCGTCGCCGCCGCCATGTTCCCGTGGTACGTCTTCCTCAACGAAGATAAGTTCGGCGTCAACGTTTCGGGTTGGGAGCAACTGCGCGACCTGCGCAGCTTCCGTCAGCGCGACGTGGTCGAAGTGCCGCCGATGTCGGTGGCCCGCAGACCGCCCGAGGACCCGGCCGACCTGCTTGTAACGGCAACAGTTCCCAAGGCGGGCGCGGCCGATGCGAAGGGCGAGGACACGGGCACTCAGCAGCCGTTCCCGGGACGCTCCAGCTTCCGTCTTCTTCACGTGGCCAACGGACGCGCGATGATTGAGGACGATCGGGGAATGTACATTGTTCAGACGGGTTCGGTCCTGCCGGACAACAGCCGTCTGGCCGCGCTTACCCAGAAGAACGGCAAATGGGTGATCGTCACCTCCACCGGAGAAATGTACGAGAGCGCCCAGTAAGCAACTGGCAGCACAGCAAAAAGCTTCGGCACGTCCGTACGCTGCCCATCAAAGCTGTATCCAGCTTCGATGGGGTCAGTTCACCGGCGTCCGAGGCTTTTTATTGCGATAATTTCAGAGCCGTGGCGCTGAAGAGGGCCGCCCTACCTAAAGAGGGTCGCGAGGCTCTGCAGATGGGTATTGGCCATGCCGAGGATCTGGGACGAAAGCTCCTGCTGGGCCTGATAGGCGCTGACCTTGGTCGACTCCGCCTCCATGTCCGCATCGATGAGGTGCGAGATGCTCTTGTCAAACACGTCCGCCAGGCTCGAAACGAAGCTCGACTGGGTATCGATCCGGTTCGACATCGTCCCAAGCGTTGAACCGAGCGTCGTCAGCTTCTGCTGAATGTAGTTCATGACGTTGATCATGTCGTCGATGTCTTCGGACGTCGTCTCGTCGGTCAGTTCGATCGGGGAACCATCCGTGGCGATCTCCGACCCTGCGTCCAGCAGATAATACTGTTTGCCCGAGCCGGTTCCGTTCGAGGCAAGAGTACTCGGATCGATCGAGCTCGTAAGAAGCCCGCGGTTTGCATCGCCGGTATCGATCAGCGTGGAATTTGTTGCATCGAATGTCGCGTAGGACAGCGATACTGAACCCGACACACTGCGCTGGAAATAGGCCGGAACGGTCTTCGCGCCAGCGTCGGCCTCCGACGAGTTGTAAAGCCAGTTGTCACTCCCGAACGATGCGGATTTGATCAGTGACGAGAGGCTGGCCTTGAGATCGCTGATTGTGGCGTTGACGGCGCTCTGGTCGACACCGTCTTCCTTGGCGGTGGTCAGGTTGGCCACGATCTGGTCGGCAATATCGATCGACGATTCGACAGCGGAATAGGCGGCATCGACCTTTGCGGCGCCAAGACCGAGCGCATCGTTCACGCTGCTCAGAATTTTCGTGTCCGACGTCATCGAATTTGCGACCGACCAGTAGCTCGCATTATCCGCCGGGGAATTGATCTTGTAGCCGCTGGAGGTACGCTTCTGTGCCTCTTCCAGCGAATCACTGGTGAACAGCAGAGTCTGCAACGCACTCTGGATATAGCTGACGGAGATAGCGTCGGACATCAGGCATGATCCTTGAAAACTAAGGGATTTTGCCAAAACATCTGGCTGCGATCGAATGGCTTCATGCCCGCCTGGTCGAAGACGCAGGCCCATCGCTTTTGTAGCAATTTGTAAGCTTATGTTTAACAGAAAGTTAATTAGGCCTCAACGGTCGACCGGCAAAACCTCGTGCAACGGGTCCGCACCCACGCAGGATTCATCTTGGATGCCGGGCTCGCCGCGGGTCTGCGGGCATCAGCACAAGTCCCACGCAAGTTTCTAATCTTACTCCTTTGTCGAGAAGACGGAGAAGACGTGATGCAACAGATCCAATTGTTTGAGCTTGCCTCCAGGCAGGCGGAGTGGCTGTCGATCCGGCAACAAGTCGTCAGCACCAACATCGCCAACGCGAATACACCGCAATACCGGGCACAGGACGTGACGCCGTTCCAATCGGTACTCGACGCCTCGAACATCCCGATGGCGCGCACCAATTCGGCCCATTTCGCCAGCGTCGGCCTCGGCTCGGACAATGTCGACGTCAGGGACGAAGATCTCAACAACGAGATCGGCAATCAGGAGTCGGGCAACACGGTTGCTGTTGCCAGCGAACTCTCCAAGAGCGGGGAGATCAAGCGCCAGTACGAGCTGAATACGCAGCTGGTGAAGGCGTTCCACAACATGATGTTGACCGCAGTCGGCAAGTGAGCCCAATGGATCCTTTATCAGCAGCCCTCAAGATTTCTGGCAGCGGCATGGAAGCGGAAGCGACCAGGCTCCGCATCGTGTCGGAAAACATCGCCAACGCCCGCACCACCGGCGATACGCCGGGTGCCGATCCCTATCGCCGCAAGACGGTGACGTTCGGCGCCGAACTCGACCGGGCAACAGGGGTCAGGACCGTCGGCGTCCAGAAGATCGGTGTCGACAAGGGTGACTTCGTTGAAGAACTCGACCCCAGCAATCCGGCAGCGGACGCAAACGGCGTCGTCAAGATGCCGAACGTCAACATGCTGATCGAAATGGCAGACCTGCGTGAAGCAAACCGCAGCTACGAGGCAAATCTCCAGAGCATTCGCCAGTCCCGCGATCTGATCTCGGCGACCATCGATCTCTTGAAAGGTTAAAGATGATCAATCCTATTGAGGGCCTCGGCCTGTTCACAAAGCAGACCGACGGCGTCTCCGGCGACAATACGGCAGCAAATGTTCTCGGCACCGCGGTCAACGCGGCAACGACGGCCGTTGCAGGACCGGGCTTCGGTGATGTCCTGGGCAGCATGGCAACAGACGCGATCAACGCCGTCAAGGGCGGTGAAACTGCATCGTTTGCCGGCATCCAGGGTAAGGCGAACACGCGTGAAGTGGTCGATGCCGTTCTCCAGGCCGAACAGGCGCTGAAGACGGCAACGGCGTTCCGCGACAAGATCGTGTCCGCCTACCTCGACATCACCAAGATGCAGATCTAGAGACTGGAGCAGAGACCATGAGAGCACTAGCAATTGCCGCTACCGGCATGGATGCGCAGCAGACCAATCTCGAAGTCATCGCAAACAACATCGCCAACATCAACACGACCGGCTTCAAGCGGTCGCGTGCCGAGTTTACCGACCTTCTCTATCAGACCGAGCGCGCTTCGGGCGTCGCCAACCGCGCCGATCAGTCCGCTGTGCCGGAAGGTGCCAATATCGGTCTCGGTGTTCAGACGCAGTCCGTCCGCAAGCTCCACATCCAGGGCGAAATCACCCAGACGAGCAACGATCTCGACATGGCGATCGTCGGGCGTGGTTGGTTCATGGTCGAAGGCACCAACGGTGAGACCCTATACACCCGCGCCGGGTCCTTCAACAAGGATGCCAACGGAAGACTGGTGACTGCCGACGGTTACGGTGTCATCCCGCAAATCACCATTCCGACTGACGCGACGTCGGTCAGCGTCAGCGAAGACGGGATCGTCAATGCGACGATCGGGACATCGACGACCCCGACGGAACTCGGCCAGATCACTCTGACCAACTTCGTCAACGATGCCGGTCTGAAGCCTTTGGGCGACAACCTGTTTTCTGAAACGGCGGCATCCGGGCAGCCGGTGGTCGCCAACCCGCAGGAGACTGGCTTCGGCTACCTCAAGCAGGGCTATCTCGAGAACTCCAACGTCGATTCAGTCAAGGAGATCACCGATCTGATCTCCGCTCAGCGTGCGTATGAAATGAACTCGAAGGTGATCACCACCGCCGACGAGATGGCGCAGATCGTCAGCCAGAACCTCAAGTAGCGGAAGATAGAAGGCGGACCGAGCATGATGCTTTGGCAAGAGAACGTCCGGAAAACCGGTCGGGCAAGCAGCTGGAAAACCGGAATGAAGACCTGGCTGGCCGGGGCGCTTTTGAGCGCGCTCATCCTGCCGGGGGCGGCATTCGCGGAGCCGCGCAATGCCGTCGTGCCCAGCACCACGATCTATCCGGGCGATACGATCGGCGAGGCGTTCGTCAGCGAGGTGGCCGTCACCAATCCGAATATCGCGCCGGGCTATGCCAGTTCGCTGGATCAGGTGGTCGGCAAGGTCACGCGCAAGACGCTGCTTGCCGGCCGCACCATTCCTTTGAACGTTCTCCGCGATCCTTTCACGGTCAAGCGCGGCACAAGTGTCAGGCTTACCTTCTCGTCGCAGCGCATGGTCATCGCTGCCCGCGGCGCGCCCATGGACGATGCGATGACAGGCGAGGTCATCAAGGTCAGGAACCTCGATACGGGCGTCATGGTCAACGGCACGGTGATGGCGGACGGCAGCGTCGAGGTGGTTCAGAAATGAGTATGGTCCGGAAACTGATGATTGCGGCGATCGCGGTCATCACGATGCTGCCCGTCACCGATGCCACGGCCACGTCGTCCCGCATCAAGGATATCGCTTCGCTGCAGTCCGGTCGCGAGAACCAGTTGATCGGCTATGGCCTGGTCGTGGGTCTGCAGGGAACCGGCGACAGCCTGCGTTCGTCTCCGTTCACCGATCAGTCGCTGCGCGCCATGCTGCAGAACCTCGGCATCTCGACGCAGGGCGGTCAGTCCAGCGCCAAGAACATTGCTGCGGTCATGGTCACCGCCAATCTTCCCTCGTTTGCAAGCCCCGGCAGCCGCATCGACGTCAATGTCAGCTCGCTCGGCGACGCCACCTCGTTGCGGGGCGGCACGCTGATCATGACATCGCTCACCGGTGCCGACGGACAGATCTATGCCGTCGCGCAAGGATCGGTGATCGTCTCCGGCTTCAACGCACAGGGTGCTGCTGCGACACTGACCGAAGGCGTCACCACAGCCGGTCGTGTGCCGTCGGGAGCGATCATCGAGCGCGAGCTTCCGTCCAAGTTCAAGGATTCGGTCAATCTGGTGCTGCAGCTTCGCAACCCGGATTTCTCGACATCGGTTCGTATCGCCGATGTCGTCAACGCCTATGCCCGCCGCACCTTCGGCGATCCGATCGCCGAAGCGCGCGACAGCCAGGAAGTGGTTGTCCAGAAACCGCGCTCAGCCGACCTGACCCGCCTGATGGGCGACATCGAAAATCTCGTGGTCCAGACCGACGCCCCCGCACGCGTGGTGATCAACGAGCGCACCGGTACGATCGTCATCGGCGCCGATGTCCGGGTCGCCCGGGTTGCGGTCAGCTACGGCACGTTGACTGTTCAGGTCACGGAGACGCCGCAGGTCATCCAGCCCGAACCGTTCTCTAGGGGAGAAACGGCGGTGCAGCCGCAGACCGATATCATGGCCGAAAAGACCGGCGGACCGATTGCCGTCATCGACGGACCTGATCTGAAGACGCTGGTCGCCGGCCTGAACAATATCGGCGTCAAGCCGGACGGCATCATCTCGATCCTCCAGGCGATAAAGTCTGCCGGAGCCCTGCAAGCGGAGCTCGTTCTGCAATGACCGACACAGTTTCAGGCAGGTTCCCGGTTCTCGGCACTCGCAGCTCGGTCTATCTGATCGCCGCCGCTCTCTCGCTCTGCCTCCTACCGGGCGCCCGCGCGCAGCAGCAGCCGCAACTTCTTGGCGCCGCACAGGAAGCCGGTGGCAGCCAGCAGGAAGTCCAGCAGTTCTGCGGCAACATCGTCGATTCGGCCCGCGACCAGCGTTATCTCCTGCAGAAGCAGGAACTGGAAAAGCTGCAGGGCGACATCAACACGCGCATCACCGAGCTCGAAAATCGGCGCGCCGAATATCAGGACTGGCTGAAGAAACGCAACGCGTTCCTGGCCAGCGCCAAGGCCAGTCTGGTCGAAATCTACAAGACGGCAAAGGCTGACGAAGTCGCGCCGCAGTTCGACCAGATGAACATCAACATTGCAGCCGCCATCATCATGCAGCTGCCACCGCGGCAATCGGGACTGATCCTTGCCGAAATGGACGCCCAGAAGGCTGCCATGGTCGCAATGATCATGGCGAGCGCCGCAGACCCCAATACCTCCAAGGACCCGTCATGAAAAAGCAACTCACGGCTCTTCTTGCGATGACATCGCTGATCGCCGGATGTCAGAACGGGCAGATGACGACCATCAAGGAAATCGGCAATGCGCCGGCCATGAGCCCGATCGGCAGCGGCCTGCAATATGGCCAGACGCAGCAGATGTCGATGTATCCGAAGCAGCCGCGCCACATGGCGAGCGGCTTCTCGCTGTGGAGCGACAGCCAGGGCGCCCTGTTCAAGGATGCCCGCGCGCTGAACGTGGGCGACATCCTGACGGTCAATATCTCGATGAACGACAAGGCGAGCTTTGACAACGAGACGGATCGCAGCCGCAAGAATTCCAAGACCACCAACTGGCAGGCCGCCGCGGAAATCCTTGGCTGGAAGCCGGAGGCAGATTCGACGGCGGGCTTTGATTCCGACAGCCAGTCGAACGGCAAGGGCTCCATCAGCCGCGCCGAGAAGCTGACGCTTCTCGTGGCCGCGGTCGTCACCGGCGTTCTCGAAAACGGAAATCTCATCATCAGCGGCTCGCAGGAAGTGCGCGTCAACCATGAGATCCGCATCCTCAACGTTGCCGGCATCGTGCGCCCTCAGGACGTGAATGCCGAGAACACGATATCCTATGAGAAGATCGCCGAAGCCCGCATTTCCTACGGTGGCCGCGGTCGCCTGATGGAAGTCCAGCAGCCGCCGGTCGGCCAGCAGATCAGCGACATCTTCTCGCCGATCTGACCGGGCGCAATTCGATGTCCCTCACTACTAGCGGAGTTTAGCCACCATGACCGACGCCAGCCTCACGGCGGATCAACCAGCGAAGAAAAAGTCTTCCCTGGTGATGACTGCGGCGGCCGTACTGGGACTGACGGTCGTCGGCGTGGGCGGAGGCTGGGTTGTCGGCAAGATGATCGTCCCGTCGCCGGTCGTGGAGGAGGCACCTGCCGCCGGTCACGGCGCAGCCGCGGCTCCTGCTGGGGGAGGGGAGCACGGCGCCGCTGCCGGTGCGAGCCACGTCCGGCCGCTGGAGCCGATCATTGCCAACCTCGCCTATCCTTCGGACAGCATGGTCCGCCTCGAGGTTTCGTTAATATTCGGTGAAAACATCGATGAAGCGGTGGCGGCTTCCATTCAGGAAGATATACTCGCCTATATGCGGACCTTGTCGCTGCAGCAAATTCAGGGGCCACGCGGCTTCGGTTATCTCCGAGATGACCTGAAGGAACGCGCCAAGCTGAGGTCTCAGGGCAAGGTTGCTGATCTGGTGTTCAGGACTTTCATCATCGAATGATTCGTTTTTTAGCCGTTCTTGCTCTCTTCGCTGCGTTACCCGACGCGGCGAATGCGCAACAGTCTGCCCTGGACATGCTGAACCTGCCGGTCGACGGCTCGGTTTCCGCCTGGATCATCCGCACCTTCGGCCTGCTGACGGTTCTATCCATCGCGCCCGGCATCCTGATCATGGTGACGAGCTTCCCGCGCTTCATCATCGCCTTCTCGATCTTGCGGTCCGGCATGGGCCTGTCGACCACACCGTCCAACATGATCCTGACCAGCATGGCGTTGTTCATGACCTTCTACGTCATGGCGCCGACGATGGACCGTGCCTGGCAGGATGGCGCACAGCCGCTTTTGCAGAACCAGATCAACGAGGCCGAAGCGATACAGCGGATCGCCCAGCCGTTCCGCGAATTCATGATTGCCAACGTCCGCGACAAGGATGTGGCGCTGTTCGTCGACATCGCCCGGGAACGCGGCCAGACGGTCACGCTCGGCGCGCAGACGGACTACCGCGTGCTGATCCCGGCATTCATGCTGTCGGAAATCCGCCGCGGCTTCGAAATCGGCTTTCTCATCGTCCTGCCATTCCTCGTCATCGACATGATCGTTGCCAGCATCACGATGGCGATGGGCATGATGATGCTGCCGCCAACCTCGATCTCGCTGCCGTTCAAGATCCTTTTCTTCGTCCTTATCGACGGCTGGAACCTTCTCGTCGGCTCGCTGGTGAGATCGTTCTCGTAAGGCACGGCGCCTTCTTCAAGGCGAAGTTTTATTCCCGGACAACGTGACGAAAAAAGGCCGCGCATTGAGCGCGGCCTTTCTTTCGTATGTTGGACCAAACGCGTCTTACTGGAAGAGCGTGAGGATGTTTTCCGAGCTGGAATTCGCGATCGACAGCGACTGGACAGCGAGCTGCTGCTGCGTCTGCAGGGCAGACAGCTTGGCAGACTCTTCTTCCATGTCAGCGTCTACGAGACGGCTGATGCCCTCATCGATGGCGTCCGAAAGCTGGTTGGAATAGTCCGTCTGGAGATCGATACGGGTAGTCAGAGCACCGAGAGCGGCGCCGCCGATGGTCATGCTCGCAAGAGCAGTTTCCACAGTGTCGAGCATCGCTGCGATGTCGGTTTCGTCAGTGATCGTGGCGAGATCGATGTCCATGGTGTCGTTGAGGACGCCGCCGGTGCCGACGCCGCCTGACACGTCATCGAACAGAGCATAGGTCGGGATGTCGTAGGAGGCGGACGTGACCTTGACTGTACCGTCATCGCTGCGGATGAAGCCGTCTACGACCGTACCGCCGTCTGTCTGGTCGCCAGTGACCATCCAGTTCTCGCCGCTGAAGGAAGCGCCCTGCGCGATCGACGACAGCTGTTCCTGCAGCTTGTCGATTTCGAGCTGGATCTGTTCCTTGTCGGTCGAGGTTTCCGTTGCCGTAACCAGCTTGGCCTTGATCTCGTTGACGACGTCGATGGCGCTTTCCATCGCGGCATAGGCCGTGTCGACCTTCGCAGCGCCAACGCCAAGCGCGTCGGTAGCGGAGTTGAGGGCCTTCTGGTCGGAATTCATTGTGGTGGAGATCGACCAGTAAGCAACGTTGTCCGATGCTTTGCTGACCTTGTAGCCGGAAGAAACGCGGTCCTGAGTGTCTTCCAGGCCCTTGTTGATGTTGCTGAGCGTCTGAAGTGCAGAATTCGCTGCAGTGTTGGTAAGGATACTCGTCATGTTACTAAACCCCTAGGCAAAACAAAAAGGAGGGGACATTCCGGAAGCACCGGAAAGCGGCCTGAGTGCATCATGCCAGTCGGAAAATACTCACTCATTCCGGCCCGCCGCTTAGATGAGCTTAGATAACAGCATTAACGTTAATGAAGTCCGAAGGCTGACGATCTTTGACGAGAAAAAATATCTTTCTTTACCATGATCCGATCGAAGGTACGGAAAAAGCCCCGGGGATGACCCGGGGCTTTTCTTGAACAAACCAGAAGGTAAAGGTTGGTCTTCTTACTGGAACAGCGAGAGCACGTTCTGCGAAGAGGAGTTGGCAATCGACAGCGACTGGATGGCGAGCTGCTGCTGGGTCTGCAGGGCAGACAGCTTGGCAGATTCTTCTTCCATGTCGGCGTCGACCAAGCGGCTTACGCCTTCTTCGATCGCGTCAGACAGCTGGCCGGAATAGTCCGACTGCAGGTCGATACGGGTGGTCAGAGCACCAAGTGCGCCGCCAGCGATCGTCATGCTGGAAAGAGCCGTTTCAACAGTTGAGAGGTAGGTTGCGATGTCCGTGTCGCTCGTCGAGTCCGTGAGATCGGCAGTCGCCATCAGATCGCCGAGGATACCGCCGCTGCCGACGCCGGCTGTGACCGAGTCAAACAGTGCGTTGGTTTCGATGTCGTAGGTTGCCGTCGTGACCTTGACAGCGCCGTCTGCGTCGCGAACGAAGCCGTCGACAACGCTGGCAGAGTCCTGGTCGCCCTTGACGATCCAGTTTTCACCGCTGAACGAAGCGCCTTCGGCGATCGAGGACAGCTGTTCTTTCAGCTTGCCGACTTCGAGCTGGATCTGAGCCTTGTCGGTCGAGCTTTCCGAAGCGGTAACAAGCTTCGCCTTGATTTCGTTGACGACGTCGATGGCGCTTTCCATGGCGGCATAGGCGGTATCAACCTTGGCAGCGCCAACGCCCAGAGCGTCGGAAGCAGCGTTGAGGGCGCCCTTGTCGGAATTCATCGTGGTCGAGATCGACCAGTAGGCAACGTTGTCCGAAGCCTTGCTCACCTTGTAGCCGGTCGAAACGCTGTTCTGCGTCTGCTCCAGGCTCTTGTTGATGGTGCTCAGTGTCTGAAGAGCGGACGAAGCAGAAGAATTGAAGTTGATGCTAGTCATGGATTGTCCCCTTGGACTCTATACAAAAAAGGAGGACATACCGGGTTCGGTAGTGTCACCGGCAAATGACGGTCCGGCTTCATGCCTCTTGTTCCTTACCGGATCCAAGCCCGTCATCTAGGCTGCAATTTCGCAGCCATTCCTTGCCAAGGTCTTAAATCTGGCGGCATTGCTAAAACAGCTTCCAGCGTGGTTAATGACTTCAAAACAACAGCAAAATCACGCCGTTGCAGGTATGTTCGCCAGGCTGTCCGAAGGTGGAACGCGCAGCGGCGTTGGAGCCGCGATTCAGCTCCGGTGAAACGATGGGATCCTTTCCAACTCTATCCTGCGAACAGACCGTGGAGGCATTCGTTCACGCTCCCGCAAAACCTACCGCCCATTAATCTTCGTTCGCGAAAGCTGAAAATGTTCCAGCACGCGTTAACTTTTGTTCCCGCTTTAACCCTCCATTAACCATAAGATGATTTTCTGTATCCATCGCAACGGCGAGCCGAATGCAAGGGCGCGGCAGGCATGAAGCTGATCGTCGTTACCGGAACACCCGGGATGCCCTCCCATCCAATGCCATAAGGGGCAGTTTTAATGACCAGCATCTTGACCAACAACGCCGCAAACTCTGCACTTCAGACGTTGAGGGGTATCAACGATAGCCTGGAGCAGGCGCAGAGCCGTGTATCCTCGGGCTATCGCGTATCCGAGGCCTCCGACAACGTTGCCTACTGGTCGATCTCGACCACGATGGGTTCCGACAAGGACGCTTTGGTGGCTGCGACCGACGCTCTGGGAGTTGGTGCTGCAAAGGTCGATACGGCCTACGCCGCCATGGAAAGCGCTATCGACGTCGTCAACGAAATCAAGTCGAAGATCGTCACCGCGAACGAAAACTCGACCGACAAGGCACAGATCCAGCTTGAAATCACCAAGCTGCAGGAACAGCTGTCCTCGATCGCCCAGGGCGCTTCGTTCAGCGGTGAAAACTGGATGGTCGCCGCTACCGGCGCCGACCCGGAATCGGTCGTCGACGGCTTCATCCGCAACGACGACGGTACAGTCGAAGTCACGACGGCATCCTATGACGTTGCAACCAACGCCATGTTCGGCTCCATCGATGCCGACGGCGTCGGTTCGGGCGGTCTTCTTGGCGATGTCATGGACATCACCCTGACGGCCGCCACCACGGACACAGAACTCGCAGAATATCTCGACAATGTCGAACTGGCTCTCTCCAGCCTTACGGATGCAGGTGCTGCCCTCGGCGCGCTGACCACCCGTATCGACCTTCAGACCAGCTATGCCGGAACTCTGACGGATGCGATCGAGGAAGGCATCAGCCGCCTCGTCGACGCCGACATGGAAGAAGAGTCTGCCAGACTGTCTGCTCTGCAGACGCAGCAGCAGCTGGCCGTCCAGTCGCTGTCGATTGCAAACTCCAGCTCCGAGAACATTCTTACGCTCTTCCAGCAGTAAGATTGAACATACCAGCGAAACTATGCCGGCCGCGCTTTCGAGCGCGGCCGATTGCATTTGCGGTACGGCTCTTGCGGCGTAGGTGTCAGGTATCTGGTGTCGTCGCACCTTGTCGTTCAGGTTCACGAGGACTGCATCATCCTCGCACAAGTTTAACTTCCTAATTTCTGATCTATTCCCATGGCGAACTCCGCCGCCCCGGCGATCGGGCGCGGGCCGGAGGCCGGTGTGGAGCATCACAGAACGGGCGATGCGTGAGACGTTGCGGCCTTGTTCCGCAAACGACGTTGATGGAGTGCGTTGATGAATTCCCCACTTGCGCGGTATCTCAGAGATTTCGGCGCCGAGGCTGCGCTGCTTGCGGCCCCGATAGAAACGCCCTCTCACTTTGCGTCGCCCGCCGAGATGCCGGCGCTGGAAAGCTTTGCGCAGACGGTAGAAGTCGATCTCGAGGCCGAGCGTCGCGAAGCCTATGATGAAGGTCATCTTGCGGCGACCCAATCCTTGACGGCGCAGCATGCCGAAGAGCTCGAGGCGCTGAAGGAACAGCATGCGCAGGAGATCGAACAGCAGCGCCTCCAGTTCGAGGACGGGTTGGCCGATTATCTCTCGAAGGCTCTTCCGGATCTCGCGTCACGGGTCTCTGCCGAACTGTCCGAGGCGACGGCCCGCGTTCTGTCTCCCTTGCTCAAAGAACAGGTGATGCGCGGCGCTATCAACGAGCTTGTCGAGGAGCTGAAACCGACGCTCGCCAAGGAAATTCTGGAGCAGATTACGGTCTTCGGACCGGTGCATCTCTGCGATCTTCTCAAAGCCCAGCTAGAGGAGAAAGGCGATGCGGTGTCTTTCGTCCACACAGACGACACCGACATCCGCGTCGAGATCGGTGATTCGCTTCTCGTGACGCGCCTTTCTG
Source organism: Neorhizobium sp. DAR64862/K0K3 (assembly GCF_050500185.1). Lineage (NCBI taxonomy): Bacteria > Pseudomonadati > Pseudomonadota > Alphaproteobacteria > Hyphomicrobiales > Rhizobiaceae > Neorhizobium > Neorhizobium sp. DAR64862/K0K3. Next base: position 2,489,136 of record NZ_CP191449.1, on the reverse strand, counting down.
CCTTTGCCGCCGACCTTGAGAGGGTGCTGGCATGAGCGAAGCTGAGAACCATCATCACGGCAAAAACGAAATCATCATCATCAAGCGTCACCGCGGCGATCACGACAGCCATCACGGCGGTGCGTGGAAGATTGCGTTCGCCGACTTCATGACCGCCATGATGGCCTTCTTTCTCGTCATGTGGCTGGTCAACGCCGCCAATGAGGAAACGAAGGCATCGCTCGCGAGCTATTTCAATCCCGTGCCGCTGTCCGACGACACGCCCGCATCCAAGGGCATCAAGAAGCCGTCGGATCAGGCCAAGGGCGAAGATTCCGACAAGAAGTCCACCGTGGAGAACGACAAGACGGGCGGCGGCAAGGCAGGCATGGATGGCGAGTCCATTTCCGCCTCTGGCGACGACATGACCTTTTCCGAAGCAGCTCTGTTCCAGAATCCCTATTCCGTGCTTGCCAGCATCGCTCAGGAAGTAGGCCAACAGGCCAATGTCAGCACGAAGGGCGAGGGCGGCGCGAGCGATTCCGGTCCGTCCACCGGTGCGGATGGCGGAGAAGCCTATCGCGATCCTTTCGATCCGGATTTCTGGAGCAAGCAGCTCGACACCCCGGCGCAAGCCAAGCTTGCTTCGGACACGAGTCTGCCGGGCGAGCAGGCGAGCGCCTTTTCCCAGCCGCCCGCGGTGGAAACTGTCCCAGTATCGGTAAAGCCGGATGCCGTCTCAGCGCCCGATGCTTCCGATGCATCGGTCAAGAAGGCAAAGGCTGAACTCGACGCCGCCGGACAGGACAAGGCCGAAGAGCTTCAGAAGGAAATTCAGGCGCAGGTCGCCGGGATTGCCGGCAAGCTGGCCGAGGGCATCGTGGTGCAGCCGGCCGAAGGCGGCACGCTGATCACGATCTCGGACGAAGCAAATACCGCGATGTTCAATGTCGGATCCGCATTGCCCGGCAAGGAGCTCGTGCTCGCCATGGAAAAGATCGGCAAACTCCTGGCCGCGCGTCCAGGGTCGGTGATCATTCGTGGCCACACGGACGGACGGCCTTTCAAGGGACGCACCGGAGACAATTGGAGCCTGTCTATGTCCCGCGCGCATGCGGCCTATTACATGCTCGTGCGGGGCGGCTTGAACGAGGAGAGGGTAAAGCAGGTCTCTGGATTTGCCGACCGGCGACTTCAAAACGTCGAAGATCCGATGAGCGGCGCCAATCGCCGTATCGAAATCCTGCTGGGCAACGGATAAATCGAGATGATGCGTTCGCGCGATCGCCATAACTTGCTGCGCTCACTGGTCGCCGGGGTTTTTCTCGCCGCCGCGGGCAACGCCGTGGCCAGTGAGGATCTTGAGCCATACAAGATGATCCGGTCCCTGCAATATCTGCAGGACGCGATTGTCGCGGGCGATCATTCCGCCAACGAAATGCAGCGCTTCCTTCTCAAGACACTCGACCAGCGGCTACGCACGGCATCACCTGATGTGTTCAAGGATCCCCGCAACGTCGATGCGGTTTTCGTATTCGCCATGAGTGGCGGCAATCCGCAGACGCTGGATTTTCTTGCGGCACGCGATGTCGACGGTGAATTCGATGGCCGGTTGGCGCGCGTTCTCCGTCGCTATTTCCAGGGGCAGGGCCTGACGGCGGTCGCTGCATTCGAGGGGTTGGTCAAGGAGTATGGCACAAGCCCGGTTGGCCCCTATCTGGCGCTCGTCGCCGGCAACATCACGGCGAATGCCGACCCCGCCAAGGCGATCGGCTATTTCGATCAGGTTCGGCTGCTCGCACCCGGGACCAATCTGGAAGAGGCAGCGCTCAGACGGTCGCTCGCCGTGATCCTGCCGACGGAGCCGGGCAGGGGCTTCGATCTGGCGGCGAAATACGTCCGTCGTTTTCTCTATTCTCCCTATGCCAGCCAGTTTATCGACATGTTCGTGCAACTTGCCACTGACGATGACGGCAAGGGTGACCGGAGCCGCTGGACCGACGTCGTCTCAATGATGGACGATCCGCGCGCGCACGAATTCTACCTCCGGGTATCCAGGCGCGCCTTGCTCGCGGGCAACAAGGATCTGGCTCGCTTTGCGGCATTGAACGCGGAACGTCTCTCCCCCAGTCCCGGTTCGGAGAACAATGCGATCGGGCAGCTGTATGGCGATCTTGCCAGCATTTCGTCCAGTAACGTTGTGGAAGCGGCAAAGAGTCTGTCGCAGATCCCGGATGGCGCGCTCTCGGAACGCGACAGGAACCTGCGCGCGGCAGCACAAAAGGTCGTCGAACAGATTTTGATGGCGCCCGAAACCTCGAGCGTATCGGCAGAGCCTGTGGCCGCCCAGACGCAAGCGGCAGGCCAGGCGCCGACGGCGCCCGCCGCAATGCCTAAAGCGCTGGCGCCGACCACGTCTGCGTCGGCCGCACAGCCCGCGGCAGCCACTCCCAATCCGGAGATGGAGGCGAGCCTCCAGACCTATGTCGACCAGAACCGAATGAAGCTGAAGCAGATCGACGACCTTTTGAGCGAAGAGGCACAATGATGACGAACGTAGCGAATGCTTCGGTTAAGACAGTATCAGACGGTCCGGTCGGAAATCTCTTTGGAAAGGCATCGTCGCAGAACGGTGAAGCCGGGCAGTTCGCCCAGGTGCTCACCGATGCGGATGCCGATACCGGAAAAACGACCGAGGACGGCAAGCCCGTCGCCGAGGACGGATCCGAGAGCGGAACGGTCTCGCTCGGCAGCTCCCGCTTCAAGTCGCTCACCGACCTGACGTCGCTCGCTGCAAACTTCAAGGCGACGGACCCGGCGGAGACCGCCCCACCATCTAATGCAACGCCGACCCCGGCTACAGCCGAGGTGCCGATCGCGGACCCGCAGCTGCAATTGCAGCAGCCGGCCGCCCAACCCGTTCCGGCACCGACCACAGATGTCGCTGTCAAAGACAACCTTGGCGGAAAGACCTCGCCCGAAGTCCCATCCGGTCAGGACCAGACTGGCAGCCAGGACCCTGCTAGTGGGCAGATAGACGTCACGCAACTTGTCGCCGCTGCGACCAAGCGCGTCGCGACGGCCACTGTCGAGAATGGCAAGGCGAAGGCCGCAGACCCAACGTCGAGGGACGTGACGGATGATCAAGGCGAGGGAGCGGAGCTTGCTGCCGCTGGGCCAGATTTAACGGCTGCACTCTCAACAGCGGCACTGCTCAATCTGACGGCCAGCGTCGAGACCGGTAACCCGGCCCAGTCCGCGGATATAGCCGCAGTGTCGGCCATGATCTCCGTGACCGAGACGGGGATCCCGAACGATAAGACGGACGCCACCATGCCGTCCGACGACACGGATGCTGCCACGTCGTTCGATTTCCTCGATACGGGCGAGGCAGAACCCCAGACAGACGTTAAATCCTACCGCTTCCAGAAAGCCGGAGATGCGATTGCGGCTGTCAGCCTGTCGATCGTCACAGGCGCGGACGGTGGATCCGACCTGCAGGACAGCCTTCCAGGCACAGCCAACACCGAAACCGTCACGGTTCTCGACTCGCGACGCTATCTCGGCTTTGGCGTCGGCGAAAATGCCAGCAATCTTTTGAGTGCCGCCTCCAGCAACAGGGAATGGACCGCGGCCATGCAGCCGTCTTCCGCGCTGACCGATCCGACCCGAAGTTCCGGCACCGGCAGCGTGGTCAATACGCTCAAGCTCCAGCTGACGCCCGACAATCTCGGTACCGTGACCGCGCATATGCGGCTGGTGGGAGATCAGCTGAGCATCCATCTTACCGTCCACAGCAGCATGGCTTATCGCGAGCTCAGCGATGACAGCAAGCCGATGCTCGATGCCTTGCGGGCCCAGGGCTTCAACGTCGACCAGGTGACCGTCAGCATGGCGCCGTCGACCGACAGCTCGAACTCGTCTGCAGACCAGCAGCAGGGCGGCAGCGGCGCCCAGACACAGCAGCAGCTCGCCCGTGACGGCGAGGCAGCCCGCCAGCAGGGACAGGCTCAGGGTGGCCGCTCCAACGACGGCAATCGCAACGACATGGAGAAGCGCAATGAGACTGTCGTTGAAACTGACATCGGCAGCACTGGCACTGGCGACATTTACCTGTAGCGCGCTCGAAGCCCGCGCCTGGCAGCTCTACGCCACCCAGCAGCCTCCTCAGCAGGCAGACGTGCCCAACGCCGCGCAGCCGGGGACGCAGAAGCGCGCCGGCGCGCCGCAGCGGCGCGATCAGGCCCGAACCGCCCAGCCAGGGACTGGCCAGACTGGAAACGGCAAGATCACCTCGGAACAGGTCAGCATCTGCGAGGCCCAGATCCAGGCCGCAGCGCGAAAATACGGCGTCCCTGAAGGCATCCTTTACTCGGTGGGACTGACCGAGACCGGCCGCAAGGGATCGCTCAGTCCCTATGCGCTGAATATCGAAGGCAAGGCCTATTTCGCGTCGTCTGTGCAGGAGGCAATGCAGCTCTTTACCCAGGCGAAGAGCACGGGCGCCAAGCTGATCGATCTCGGCTGCATGCAGATCAATCACCACTTCCATGGCGAGGAGTTTGCCTCGGTTCCGGACATGCTCGACCCGAGAAAGAACGTCGAATATGCGGCGCTATTTCTGAAACGGCTGCACGACAAGCACGAGACATGGACGATGGCAGTCGCCAGATATCATGCCGGTCCCAACAACAATCCGGCGCAGCAGCGCTATGTGTGCCGGGTGATCGCCAATCTTGTTGCCACCGACTTCGGAAAATGGACGCGGAACGCGACGAATTTTTGCGGTCCGAGCGCAACCTGAAATAGCAATTAGTGAAATCTAATATCTGTTTACGGCTGCCGGTGAGAGAATGCGTTCAAACTGCGTTTTCAAGTGAGCATTTTCTCAAAAATTAATTTTCCACCGCGCATTATGCGGAGGCCACCCTTTTTCCACTAGATCTAGTACCAAATCGGCGCAACATGGTTAATCAATTATTAGCAAGCCCCTGTTACTTCCTCTAGTTGCCCAGATTCCTGACGATTCGTATCACTCTCTCACTGAGATGCGATATTGATTCGGAGGCGGACGAATGATCGTAGTGGTTGATGAACGAGAAATAGTGAAAGACGGTTACACGTCTTTGTTTGGGCGCGAAGGCGTTCCTTCTACCGGGTTTGATCCGGAAGAATTTACAGATTGGGTGAATTCGGCAGCGGAAGCCGATATTGCTGCAATCGAGGCGTTTTTGATTGGTCAGGGCGACCTGATTCATGATTTGCCACGGGCAATCCGTGGACGCAGCAGTGCACCGGTAATCGCTGTCAGCGATCAGCCGTCCCTGGAATCCACGCTTGCGCTTTTCGACTGCGGTGTCGACGATGTTGTGCGCAAGCCGGTTCATCCAAGGGAAATTCTGGCACGGGCAGCGGCTATCCGCCGCCGCCTGAACGCGGTTGCCAATCACACCGACATCGGCGCGATCCGGGTTTTCTCCGATGGCCGCGATCCGGAAGTCGAAGGCGAAGCGTTTGCACTTCCACGGCGCGAACGCCGCATCCTGGAATACTTGATTGCCAATCGCGGCCGTCGGGTTTCCAAGTCGCAGATCTTCAACGCCATCTACGGTGTGTTCGACGAGGACGTCGAAGAGAATGTGGTCGAAAGCCACATCAGCAAGCTTCGCAAGAAGCTTCGCAAGAAACTGGGCTTCGATCCCATCGATTCGAAGCGGTTCCTAGGATACTGCATCGACTGGAAATAACACTGAAAATGGCACCCAAATATGAGGTGCCATTTTTTTTGCGTGCTCGATTTGTCATTTTTGTCAGACAGATAGGGCCCTCGACTTCGACGCAGATCAGCGCTCGATGCCAGCACGCAGACAGCTTCACGCAAGGCCCATCCCCTAAAGTCATAAGCCTAAGTGCAACGAGGATTGCTATGAGCCTTTTCGGAACTATGAAAACCGCCGTATCGGGCATGAATGCGCAGGCAAACCGCTTGGGCACCGTTGGCGATAACATTGCTAACTCGTCAACGACTGCCTACAAAAAGTCGTCCACGCAGTTTGCGTCGCTAGTGCTGCCATCGACGGCCGGCTCATACAATTCCGGTGGTGTCGAAACCAGCGTGAAGTATTCGATTTCTGAGCAGGGTGCTCTCGAATACACCACGTCAGGATCCGATCTTGCCATCCAGGGCGACGGATTTTTCGTCGTACAGAATTCAGCGGGCGAGACCTTTCTGACCCGTTCCGGCGATTTTACGCCGAACGAGCAGGGCAACCTGGTCAACTCTGCCGGCTATACGCTCCTCGGTTACTCCTACGATTCCGGAACCCCGACGACCGTCGTCAACAGCTATGACGGCCTGGTCCCGATCAATGTCGGCGGCTCGGAACTGAGTGCGGTTGCGTCGACCTCCGGGTCGCTCTCCGGCAACCTCAACAGCGCGTCCGATGTCGTCGCCGCAGACCTGCCGTCCGACAACACCGAAGATGTCGACGTCGACATGGACAGCACGCTGAAGACGTCGCTGACCAGCTACGACAGCCTCGGCAACCCGATCGTCTACGACTTCTATTTCTCGAAGACGGCTGCAGGCGAATGGCAGCTCAGCGTCTATAACGCAGCTGACGCAAGCACGACCGGCACCGGCAGCTTCCCTTATGGCGGTGATGGCGAACTCGCCAACCTGTCGCTCGCGTTCAATTCGTCCGGCAAGCTTGAAACAGTTGATGGTGCCGAGGAGCTTTCTGTCACGGTCAACGGGATCAAGTTCGATCTCGCCGGCATGACGCAGCTGTCGGCCAAGTCGAACATCTCGAGCGGCAGCGTCAACGGCAGCGCGCCGAGCTCCATCTCCAGCGTCAAGATCGAATCTGACGGCACGATCAACGCGGTCTATGCGGACGGTTCGTCGAAGTCGCTGTACCAGATCGCCATGGCGACGGTCGAAAGCCCCGACAACCTCGAAGTCTCCTCCGGCAACGTCTACCGCACGACGAGTAGCTCCGGCGTGGTCACCCTCGGCTTTGCCGGCTCCAGTGGATTTGGCGAGATCGTTTCGGGCGCGCTCGAAACCTCCAACGTCGATCTGGCCAACGAACTGACCGAGATGATCGAAGCGCAGCGCAGCTATAGCGCCAATTCCAAAGTGTTCCAGACCGGTTCCGATCTGATGGACGTACTGATTAATCTGGTCCGGTAGTTTCAGGAGTTAAGCGATGTCACTCGCATCGGCACTGAGTACGACAAAGAATATCTTGAACAACACCGCCACGCAGACGGGGGTGTTGTCGACAAACGTTCAAAACGTCGGGAACAGCGATTACAACCGCCGTTCCGCCGCGACTGTCACGAACGCCTATACCGGTGCCACGACCGTTCAGACAGCGCGGACGGAAGACGCCGCGCTGCTGAAGCAGACACTCTCGTCTACGGCCGACGATGCGGGACAGCAGACATTGCTGGCCGGACTGGAATCCGTCTACACAATCATGGGCGGGGACGGGTATTCGCTTGCTCCGTCCACGGCACTGTCCGAACTGCGGGACGCGCTGCAGACCTACGCGGCGACCCCCGGAGACGTGACGCTCGCTTCGGCTGCGGTCAACTCGGCGGTCGATGTTGTGACGGCTCTCAATACCAGCACCACCGAAGTGCAGCAGCTTCGGGCTGGCACCGACGCCCAGATTTCCGGCCAGGTTGACAAGCTCAATAAGCTGCTTGCGCAGTTCGAGCAGGCCAACAAGGCGGTTGTGACGGCGGCTGCGGCCGGCACCGACGGTAACAACGCTCTCGATACCCGCGAAAGCCTGCTCAAGCAGATTTCCGGCATCGTCGGCATCAGCACCGCGACGCGCGACAACAACGACATGTCGATCTATACGAATGGCGGCATCACGCTGTTCGAAAGCACGGCACGGCCTGTAACGTTCGATTCGACTGCGGGTTACGATGCAACGACAGTCGGCGGCGCAGTCTATATCGACGGCGTGGAGCTGAAGGCCGGCCAGAGCAGCGACACGACGGCGCAAGGGTCGCTTCAGGCACTCGTCCAGCTGCGTGACGAGGTCTATCCAACGTACCAGGACCAGCTCGACGAAATCGCCCGCGGCCTGATTTCCCTGTTTTCCGAAACAGATGGCGCAAGCCAGATCGCCGGTCTTTTCACGACGACCACAGGCGACGAAGTCGATTTCGAAACGGCTGAGATCATCACCGGCCTGGCTGGGATCATCACGGTCAATGCCGAGGCGGTCGCCGACCCCACCAAGCTCAGGGACGGCTCGATTTCGGGTGCCAGTGTCAACACCGAAAGCGCGAGCGGCTTTTCCACGTTGCTCAGCGAATATGTCTCGGGCTTCGAGACTTCCATGGAATTTGATCCTGCCGCCAAGATCGGCGACAAGGCCACATTGCTGGATTACTCAACGGATTCTGTCGGCTGGGTCGAGGAATACCGGAGCGGAGCCACAAATGCTGCGGAAACCACGACGGCCATGCTGTCGCGTTCAACCGAGGCCTATTCCAACGCAACGGGCGTCAATCTCGATGAGGAACTGATCCTCCTCCTCGATGTCGAACAATCCTACAAGGCGGCCTCAAAGCTCTTGTCGACCATCGACGAGATGCTGGCGGCGCTGATGGAGGCTGCGAACTAAGTCATGAAGACGACATCCATCTCAACCCTGTCCGTCAGCCAGACAATGCAGCTGACCGTACAGAACTCGCAGACCGAGATCGCCAAGCTGCAGAAGGAATCGGTCAACGGTACCTATGCGGATACGGGTCTGGAACTCGGTACGCGGACGTCTGCAAGCCTCGATTACGGCCGCGAGTCATCACGGCTGCAGGCAATCATCGATTCCAATTCGCTGACCAATCAGCGAATGGATTCCTCGCAGCTTGCGATGGAGCAGATGTCCGACTCCGGCCAGACGCTGCTGGATTCGCTGGTCGCGCTCTCCGGCAGCAGCGACAAGACGAGCTTGCAGGTTTCTGCCGATACGGCGACGTCCGTGCTCGAGAATTTCGTCAGCTACGCAAACGTCTCGGTCAATGGCGAGTATCTGTTTTCCGGCATCAACACCGATGCCGCGCCTCTGGACGACAGCTTCATCACCGACCTGAAGGACGACTTCAACACGCAGTTTTCGAGCTTCATGTCGGCCAACGGTATCTCCAGCGCATCGGATATATCGTCCAGCCAGATGGCGACCTTCCTCGAGGACTATACGTCGTCCTTCGACTGGTCCGGCTGGACAAACGCGTCCGACACCAAAATGACCGGTCGTGTCAGCACGTCTGAGACCGTCACCACTTCGACGAGCCTGAATGCCGATGGCTTCAAGAACCTCGTTCTCGGCAGCCTGATCACGTCCCAGTTGGCGACGGCCGGCCTGTCCGCCGATGCACTGAACAAGGTCAACGCGACCGTTACCAATCTTGCCGGCCTATCGGTGTCCGGCATCGATGCTGAGCGCTCTTCCATGGGTCTTTCCCAGGAGCGCGTCGAAAAGGCCAATACCGCCATGTCGGCGCAAATGGATATCATCAACACCCAACTGACAGATCTCGTCGGCGTGGATACTTATGATGCTTCGGTGCGTCTCAACACGTTGTTGACGCAAGTAGAGACCTCATACACCATCACCTCCAAGATCCAGGGACTGAGCCTCGTCAACTATCTATAATGGGTAGTTGCCCCGCGGCATTTGGTTTGCAACATGAAGGAAGCAAGCATGTTCCAGTTTGCGTATGCCGAGGTAATCAAGGATGACCTCGCAAGCGCTAGAGAGAGAGAACGCCAGGTTCTGGCCCGCTCCATTGAGCTCCTCTCTGCAGTCCCGAACAAATCGCATTATGGACGCGAGGCCGTCGAGGCCATCCATTATACGCGCAGGGTCTGGACCCGGTTTATCGAAGACCTCAACCAGCCCGACAACGAGCTCGGCATCGAGCTGCGCGCAAAGCTGATCTCCATCGCCCTTTGGATACTGAAGGAATGCGAACGCATTCGTAAAAAGCAGTCCGACAATTACCAGGGCATTATCGACGTGACTACCATCATCAGGGATGGCCTAAGATGAAAAGCACACTGCGTATCTCGCTGAAGTCCGGCGAAAAGATCTTCATCAACGGCGCAGTCCTGCGTGTTGATCGCAAGGTTTCTCTCGAATTCCTCAACAACGTTACGTTCCTGCTGGAAAACCATGTTCTCCAGCCCGAGGATACGACGACCCCGCTTCGTCAGCTGTACTTCATCGCACAGATGATGCTGATCAATCCTGAAGGCAAGGACCAGGCCGTGACCATGTTCCGCCGGTCGGTCATGATGCTGCTTGCATGCTTCCGCAATCCGGAAATCATCGACGAGCTCAAGCAGATCGATGCGCTTGTCGCCTCCGATCGCGCTTTTGAAGCACTGAAGGCAATCCGCGCGCTCTATCCTGTCGAAGAGCGCATCCTGAACAGCAAGGAAGTCGCGCCGGCTGCTATCGCCGGTCTGCGCAAGGAGATGGGGCTATGGCAGTAGATACGGTATCGTCCGCAACCTCGACGACTGCAACCAGTTCGTCGAAGGCTTCATCCGCTGCGGCAAGCGCTTCACTCGATTACGACGCTTTCCTGCAGCTTCTGATCGCCCAGATGCAGAACCAGGATCCGACCGATCCGCTGGATGCCAGCGAACAGATCTCGCAGCTGGCAACCTTCTCGCAGGTCGAACAGTCGATCCAGACGAACACCAACCTGGAAAGCCTGATCGCACAGTCGTCGCTGTCCAACGCCTCGTCCTATATCGGCAAGACGATCACCAGCAGTGATGGCAAGACCAGCGGTGTGGTCGAATCGATCGAAGTCACGTCCGACGGTCTGGTTGCAACGACCGAGGCTGGCAAGGAGATCACGATCGGCGACGGCATCACGATATCTGCGACGAAGTCCTCGGAGTCCTGAACCGACTGAATTCCTGAAATTGCAGGCGAGCCTGCGGTTTTGCCGGGGGCAGTACCGGTCGCTCAATTGCATTGGCGGTCGGTGGCTGTCATCATCCGCATGCGATTCGCGCCAGATGATGATGGCCACGACACCAATGCCCCGGATGATCCTGCAATGAATGAAGCCGATGCTCTCGACATGATGCACTCGGCGATATGGACGATTCTCATCGCCTCAAGCCCGGCAGTGCTGACCGCGATGATTGTCGGCATGGTCGTAGCGCTCATTCAGGCGCTGACGCAGATCCAGGAAATGACACTGACATTCGTGCCCAAGATCGTCGCCGTCATGCTGGCGCTCGGGATTGCCGCTCCCTTCATCGGCGGCCAGATCTCGCTCTTCACCGATCTCGTCTTTTCGCGCGTCCAGTCCGGTTTCTAGCGCAGGGCTGCCAAGGCTGCGAGGCTTGCTCGCACGCTTCGCCTGCGATGATGGCGGACACCCTCACACAAGCTTCGCTGCCTAGAAGGGATCTGTCGCAACAGGTCCGGGCATTATCATGTCTTGCTTTTTGCGCGATCCATGGGCGCAGCACGCGCCTTTCTAATCTCATGAAGAGATACCGCATATGGCAATGACGAAGACGTCCATTACCCCCGTGAAGGCCGCGCCGAATGGCCGCGATATCGGCTTTGCCGTCGGTATCATGGCCATCCTGTGCATCCTGTTCCTGCCGGTGCCGGTCTTCATGATCGATATCGGGTTGGCGTTTTCGATCGCCTTTTCCGTCCTGATCCTGATGGTGGCGCTGTGGATCCAGCGGCCGCTGGACTTCTCGTCCTTCCCGACGATCCTGCTGATCGCGACGATGATCCGGCTGGCGCTCAATATTGCCACCACCCGCGTCATTCTTTCGCACGGCCACGAGGGCCATACCGCCGCCGGCGGCGTGATCGCCGGTTTTGCGAACCTCGTCATGTCCGGCGATTTCGTGATCGGTCTGATCGTCTTCCTGATCCTGATCGTCGTCAACTTCATCGTCATCACCAAGGGTGCGACGCGTATCGCCGAAGTCGGCGCGCGCTTTACCCTCGACGCGATCCCCGGCAAGCAGATGTCGATCGATGCCGATCTGTCAGCCGGCATCATCGACGAGAAGGAGGCGCAGCTGCGCCGCCGCGAGCTGGAAGAAGAAAGCTCGTTCTTCGGCGCCATGGACGGTGCCTCCAAATTCGTACGCGGTGACGCGGTCGCCGGCCTGCTGATCACCACGATCAACGTGTTCGGCGGCATCATCATCGGGTACTTCCGTCACGGCATGGAAATCGGCGAAGCCGCCGACGTCTTCGTCAAGCTGTCGGTCGGCGATGGTATCGTGTCACAGGTTCCGGCGCTGATCGTTTCGCTCGCAGCCGGCCTGATCGTCACCCGCGGCGGTACCCAGGGTTCCACCGACGTAGCCGTTATCGGCCAGCTGAGCGGCTATCCTCGCGCGCTGTGGGTCGCAGCCGGCATGATGGCGACCTTGGCACTGGTGCCCGGCCTGCCGTTCATGCCGTTCATGACGCTTGCATTCCTTCTCGCCGGTGCCGGCTGGGTCATTCCGAGGCAGATCGAAGCCGAGAACCAGAGGGTGCGCGAAAGCGAGGAGAAGAAGGTCGTCGAGAACCGCGAATCGGAAAAGGATTCGGTCAAGAACGTCCTCAAGACGGCAGAAATCGAACTGGCGCTCGGCAAGCAGGTCTCGCCGCGTCTTCTCGGCGCCCACCAGGAACTCGGGTTCCGCGTCGGCAAGATGCGCAAGCGGTTTGCCACGCAATACGGGTTCGTCGTGCCGGAAATCAAGGTTGTCGACGATATCCAGATCCCGGAAAAGTCCTACCAGATCCGCATCCACGGAACGACGGTCGCCAGCAGCACGCTGCGACTGGGCGAAGTCCTCGTCATAGTCGGAAAGGATCGCAAGCCGTCGGTTCCCGGCGACGAGGTTCGCGAACCCACGTTCGGCATGCCGGCCGTCTCGGTGCTGGAGCATTTCGTCGAGGATCTGAAGCGCGAGGGTTTCCACCCGATCGACAACGTTTCGGTGCTTCTGACCCATGTCAGCGAAGTCATCCGCAACAACCTGCCGCAGCTTTTGTCCTACAAGGACGTCAAGATCCTCATCGAACGTCTCGATCCGGAGTACAAGAAGCTTGCCGACGAGATGTGCTCGTCGCACATGTCCTATTCCGGCCTTCAGGCGGTTCTCAAGCTTCTGCTTGCCGAACGCGTCTCGATCCGCAACCTGCACCTCATTCTCGAAGCGCTCGCCGAACTCGCGCCGCATGTCCGCAAGACCGAGCAGCTCGTCGAGCACGTGCGGGTCCGCATGGCCCAGCAGATCTGCGGCGATCTCGCCGACAACGGCATCCTTCGCGTCCTGCGTCTCGGCTCCAAATGGGACCTTCTGTTCCACCAGGCAATCAAGCGCGATCCGAAGGGCGACATCATCGATTTCGACATCGATCCGCGCTCGCTCGAAGAGTTCAGCGAACAGGCGGGCAAAGTCATCCGTGAATACATGGACAAGGGCATGCCCTTCGTACTTGTCACGTCGCCGGAGACACGCTCTTATGTGCGCATGATCATCGAGCGGCTGTTCGCAACCCTTCCCGTCCTGTCGCATGTCGAGCTGGCAAAGGGCACCGAGATCAAGGTACTTGGATCGATCTCATGATAACGGACCCGCAGGGCACGGTCATCGCTCTCTTTCTTGCATTCTGCCGAATCGGCGGCTGCATCATGATCATGCCCGGGTTCTCATCTGCCAGATTGCCCATGGAAGTCCGGCTGTTTTTATCGGTGGCGCTGTCCATGGCGGTGCTGCCGATGGTCTGGGATACGATCTACCCCAGGGTTTCCGGTGACGCTGCGGGTCTCGGCCTGCTGATTGCGTCTGAAACCCTCGTCGGGGCCGTGTTCGGCCTGATCGCCCGCCTTTATGCGTCGGGTCTGCAGTTTGCCGGCGCCGCCATCGCCATGTCGATCTCCTTCAGCGGTCCGCCCGGATCCGACGTGCTGGAAGATTCGTCGGAAAGCCAGCTGACCAGTCTTCTGACTCTGTCGGGCCTGCTCGTCCTGTTCATGCTAAACTTCCATCACATCGTCATCAGGTCGCTGGTCGATTCCTACACGACCATTCCGCTCGCCGAAGGTCTCAATCCGCGGCGCATCCTGATCACCCTGACGGATACGTTGTCGGCGACGTTCATGATCGTCTTGAGGCTGATGAGCCCCTTCCTCGTCTACGGCATCATGTTCAACGTCGCTGTCGGAATGATCAACAAGATGGCGCCGCAGATCCCGGTCTACTTCATCTCGACGCCTTATGCGCTGATGGGCGGTATCTTCCTGCTCTATCTCGGCATCGCCTCCATGATCGAGGAATTCGTGCGCGGGTTTCCGCTTGTATTCACCGGGCTGTAAGCAAGGCTTCCAAGGAGGACGCGCGTGGCAGGCAACAAGAAATCCGACAAGCTGCGGCGTCTGGTCGATGTCCAGCGCCAGCTTGAAAAGCTCGCCGAGTTCGAGCTCAGCACCACGGTGCAGCGCAAGGCCGAAATCGATCAGTCGATCGACTCGACTGTTGATGCGCTGTCCTCGACCGATCCCGTACACCAGCAGTTCTCCAAGAATTACGCCGACCGGCTGACGCGCCTGTTTGCGCGAAGCCAGCAGATCGTTGCCCAGCAGAAGGCGCAGGAACAGCGGGTCCTGCGCGAAAAGACCAAGGGCGATAGGCTCGAGGAGCGCATGGGCGACGCAAAGGAGCTGGAAGGCCGGCTTGCCGAGGACGAGCGCATGTACGATCTCGTCGATCTCGGCCTGATGGTCTCCACACCAGCTTCCAGCAAGCTTGATAAGGGATGATCCAGTTCGCTAAATAATGAGGAACTGGAATTGGCTATTTCCCCCCCGAGCGATCTTGTCCTGGATGTTGTCCAGGCCGCAGATCCGGGCCTGCTTCAGGCCGCACGTGAAAAGCTGAAGGCAAACGAAGCAACGGCGCAATCGGTCATGCTGGCCTCCAACGGTGTGGGTTTCGCCCAGGCCGTAAGCCAGACTGCCAAGTCCGCAGAGTCCGCCGGGTCCGAAGCCACGGTCGAAAACGTCCGTGTTTCGCGCCACAAAGATATTCCGGAGACCTACCGGAAGTTCGAGGCAAGCGTTGCCTCCACGTTTATCCAGAACATGCTTCCATCCGAGAGCGAAGAAGTCTTCGGCAAGGGTTCCGCCGGCGATTTCTGGAAAGGCATGATGGCGGAACAGATTGCTGATGCCGTCTCCAAGCAGGGCGGTTTCGGTATTGCCGAAAAACTATTCTCGCAGTCGGTTCAGCATGCACGTGGCACGGCACCGAATGCCAAGACCGACGAAGGCGATCGCCAGATGGCGGTGGGCATGATCACTGATTTCCAGCGGCAGATCCTGTCTCCGTCGGAAAACGCCGGCGCAGCCAAGAAATCAAATTAATTAACATTAGAAGGTTGATATGGACGTCGTTTCCACTGACTACCGCATCAAGACCGTGCTCTCCCGTCTTGAGATGATCATCGATAACGAGAATGATCGGATCGGCCGCGACTCCGGCTTCGACCTCAAAGTGTCGAACGCCCACAAGAGCCGCTGCCTCTATGAACTGACGACCCTGTTCCGCGGGCCGGACGTCAAGGAAACGTCGGCACCTTATCTTGGTCAGTTGCAGGGCCTGAAGAAGAAGCTGAAGCTCAACGCCCAGCGCGTCGAAGCGCATCTTGAGGCCGTCCGCGCCGTTGCCGACATCCTCAAGAACGCCGTCAAGGACATGGACGCCGACGGCACCTATTCGGAACATCAGTTCCGGTTCGGCACGTCCTGATGATCAAGGTTCTGCTGATCGGGCTCTGGGTCTGCATCGCCACGATCGGTGGCGTGTATGTCTCTGCGCAGATGTCGAAGGCGCCCGTGGCGACCGAGGCGGAAGCCGCGGTCGTGACCACGATCGTGCGAGGCAACCCGGTCAGCCTGCCGGTCATCAACAATGGTACGGTTCAGGGCTATTTCCTCGGCCGGATCTCGCTTTCGGTCGACAGCATGAAGTCCAAGCACGTTCAGCTTCCGATGGAAGTCGTTCTGACGGACCAACTGTTCTCGCTTCTGATGGGCGAAAAGATGATCGACCTGAAAAGCATCGGCACCTTCGATCCGGAAAGCTTCCGCACGAAGATCAAGGACGGCATCAACGCCAAGCTCGGCGATACGGTCGTCGCCAACGTGTTGATCGAACAGCTCGACTACATGTCGAAGGAGACGATCGACACGAACACGGCAAGACGCGGCAGCAACCCCATTCCGGCCCAGAAAATCGTCGAGGGCGTCAAGGTCGAGGCACCGGCGGCAGCTCCGGCGCACTAAGCATCCGTCGCTCCGGATCAGGCATGCCGCTTCAACGGCCATGTCTTTTCGACACATCACTCGCATTTTAACGGTTGGCTTCAAAGCCGATTCAGCGCTTTCCGCTAGGCTCCAGGACGACTGGATTTTCGAGCGGAGAGCACACGTGAACGCCTCGGTACACATCAACGCCTTCAAGGCAGTCCCGCAGGGTCTGGGCAACGGCATCGAAGAGCTGAGCTGGACTGCCGCATTCGAGCGTGCGGAGGCCATGCTCAACGATCCACATCCATCGTCGACCATAACGTTTTCACGCGGTCTCGTCGAATATCGGACCCTTTCAGAAACGGGTGAGAGCGTTGCGCGCGCGCGGCTTCCCGTTCGTGGCAGCGTACGTCTGGCCGGCATATCGGCACGCCTGTTCGGCCCCGGCCTGCGTGACCGCTTCACCGCCTCGGCCTTCGTCCCGGCGTTCCTGACATTTTCCGAGAAGAACCGCCGCATTGGCCTGGTCGGCAACGACGTGGCGGTTCTCAAGCCCCTCCGCACCGCGTTCTCCCGCCATGCGCCCTGGCACCGTTTCGAGACTGTCGATCCGTCGTCGGTTCTCGAAGGCGGCTTTGATCTCGTGATCGCCGATCTTCGCCGTCCACAGGATCTCGATCGCCTCGTCCATCTGCCGGCCATTGCCTCCGCAGCTCTGACGATTGCCGCAAACGATGATCTCTTCCGGCTGCCGGGTCAGATTTCGCGTCGTTAACGCTTTCTTTGCCATGGAAATTTAGACTGTCTTAAGAAAATCGGAGCGCTTCGGTGCTGCCCGCGAAACAAGACGGTCTTTCCATGGATAATTCTGAGATCGAAAAGCCCGACAGCCTGCTCGAGGATAGCGCCCGGGACAACCTCCCGGCGCGGCGTGCACTCCCGTCCGCGCTGCTCGGGATCGGTCTCCTGACGGCCCTCGGAGGCGTGGCGCCGCTCGTCCTCTTCGGCAGCGGCGAGGCGACGTTTACCGCCCAGACGCAGCTGAAGGTCGGGGCAGTCAGTGAGCAGACCGTATCTGCTGCGACGGGGCAGCTTCTCGCCAGAACCACGATCGACAATCTCATCCATGCCCTGAACCTTGGCAAGGACAGCAGTTTTGCGACCGAACCCCAGAGCGTGACCGGCCTTCTCTACGAAATCCTGTCCGGCACCGGGACGACGACCCTGCAGGACGAAGCGGGTCTGCGCGACCGCCTGACCCGCGCAATCACCATTTCATACGACCGCAGCAGCACGGATCTGCGCATTGCGGCGACGGCCGGAAAGCCTGAAGAGGCCCGCCAGATCGTCGGCATGCTGGGCAATGCCGTGCCGACAGCGTTGTCTGTCGGCGCCTTCGATGGCCGCGACCCGGCCGTCGAAGCCCTTCGCGACACGCTTGGCCGCGCGGAAGCGGCGCTTTCAGGGTTTGTCAGCCGAACCGGCAAGGACAAGGTTGCCGAACTGAAAAGCCGGGCCTCCGAAATGCGCGACCTGAGCCGCGATGTCGAGCAGGCCGAGAGCGATCTCGTCGCTCTGAAAGACAGGCTGAGCCAGGCCTCCGCCATGAAGGTCGCCGACGTTCTGAACAAGCCTTTGCCGGACAGTCTGGACTATACCGGCCTCGAATATCAGCGCCAGCGGCATGTGGAAGCACAGCTTGCCGTCGATCAGCTTTCCAGCGATCTCGGCCCGCTTCATCCGCGTTTCCAGGCTGCCGAAGCAGTGCTTGCACAGGCGCGCCTCTCGATCCAGGACGCGTTGAAGCAACTGGTGAAGTCGCTGAACAGCCAGCAGGTGCATGCCGCCGCGCAGCTCGCGGAACTACGCGCCAAGCTGGAACAGCTTTCCGCAGACAAGACGGTGTCTGACGAGATCGCAGCGCTCTCAGGGCTGGAAACGGCCGTTGCGGAAGCGCGCGACAATTACTCAAGCGGCCGGTTCAACAGCCCCGGTTCTTCCAAGCTGGTCACCGCCCCACGGGTGCAGATATCAAAGCCTCTGACCGTCACCCCCAACGAAGCACCAGCGACCGTCTGGCTCGGCCTGCCCTGGTACGAGCTGAGCGGGCTCGGCGCCATGGCTGGCCTGCTTCTCGGCGCTGCCGGCGCAATATTGATGGGACGCCGTTCGTCGCCGGAGCCCGCGATCGACCATCTCGAGGCAGAGCACGCGCCGATTGAAATGGACGATGTCGAGAACATCGCCGAGCTGCCGATGGATGCGGGTTGGGCCGCCGATCTGGATCTTACCGATGATTCCGAAGAGATCGCAGCCGCCTACGAATATGACCACGGTCCAGGCTCCGACGCCTGGGCGCAGGACGTCGAGACCTATGCCGTGTCCGGGGATTACAAACACGAGATGGAGGAGCGCGAGGCCGCCAATGGCCTGCCGCTGTCCGCTCAGCTTCGCGAACTGCTAATGGCAAACAGACAGCCCTACGATCAGGCCGCCGTTCCACCGCTTCTCGCGGTCGCAATTTCGGATCCGCACCGGCATGCGATGCGGGAGGAAGAGCTTGCCTATTCCGAACTCTCGCATGAGGATCGCCGGGCGATCGAGGAATTGCAGCTCCTGCGACAGGAAATGATAGAACTGCGCGACCGGGTGCAGACCTACTCCGAACTGCGCACCGCGTCGGGACGATAGGGCAGGCACGGGTCACCCGGATCAAGATTTGAACTTGCTTTTGTTTGCTCCCGACAGCATTAGGCGCAGGTGAGCCAGTTGAGGCGGTAGCCTCCGGCTTAGATCTGTTCGGTCAACGGGAGATGGCACGTGGTCACGGTAATCGACGGCAAGCAGGCGGCAGCATCGGTCATTTCGGCAGTTACGGAGGCAGCGGAAAGTCTCGAACGGGCCGGCGGCGCAAAGCCCGGCCTTGCGGTCGTCATCGTCGGCAACGATCCGGCCAGCCACGCTTACGTCAGCTCCAAAAGCCGGATGGCGAAGCAGTGCGGCTTCAATTCCATCCAGCACACTCTGCCGGAAGAAACGACGCAGGAGGCGCTTCAGTCTCTCGTCGATACGCTCAACGCCGATCCGGCGATCCATGGCATTCTCGTCCAGCTGCCGCTTCCGAGACATCTCGATCAGGAGCCGGTGATCCAGTCCATCCTGCCGGAAAAGGATGTCGACGGCCTCAACATCGCCAATGCCGGCAAGATCGCCACCGGTGACCTGACGACGGGCATGATCTCCTGCACTCCGGCCGGCTCCATGCTGCTGGTCAAGCGCATCCATGGCGAAGACCTGTCCGGCCTGAATGCCGTGGTTATTGGCCGTTCCAACCTGTTCGGCAAGCCGATGGGCCTGTTGCTTCTGGCCGCAAACGCCACCGTCACCATGGCGCATTCGAAGACGAAGGATCTCGCCGCCGTCTGCCGCAACGCCGATATCCTGGTTGCCGCCGTCGGTCGGCCCGAAATGGTCAAGGCGGATTGGGTCAAGCCCGGCGCGACCGTGATCGATGTCGGCATCAACCGGGTGCCGGCACCGGAAAATGGTGAGGGCAAGACCCGTCTCGTCGGCGACGTTGCTTTTGACGAGGCCTCAGAGGTCGCCGCAGCCATCACACCGGTTCCAGGCGGCGTCGGTCCGATGACCATCGCCATGCTGATGGCCAACACCGTAATCGCCGCCCATCGCGCCGCCGGGCTGCCTGCGCCAAAGTTCTGATTTCGGACCATTCATCACATTCAAGGCGCTTTGCTTGCACTGGCGCCCTTGAAACCTCTGGCTCTGCCTTAAATCCCCCTGTAGATTACGCTTCAAAGGGGAGGATATTTTGATGAAGAAATCGTTTTGGATCGGCACGGCTTTCGTCGCACTGCTGGCTGGTGCCGCAGGTGCGCAGGAACTGAAGTTCGCGCCCGGCGAAGATGCCAAGTTCAACTGGAAAAGCTACGAGGATTTCAAATCCGCGCATGGTGACCTGAAGGGCCAGAGCCTGACCCTGTTCGGTCCCTGGCGTGGCGAGGACGAGGTGCTGTTTAACAGCGTGCTCGCCTATTTCAATGCCGCGACGGGTGCGAACGGTAAATACTCGTCTTCCGAGAACTACGAGCAGCAGATCGTCATCGATACCCAGGCCGGCTCGCCGCCCAACATTGCCATCATCCCGCAGCCGGGTCTTCTGGCCGATCTCGCGACCAAGGGCTTTCTGACGCCGCTCGGCCAGGAAAATGCCGACTGGATCAAGACCAATTACGGCTCCGGCGAGGACTGGATCCGCTACGGGACCTACAAGGGCAAGGACGGCAAAGAGGCCTATTTCGGCTTCCCGTTCAAGGCCGACCTGAAATCGCTCGTGTGGTTCGTGCCGGAGAATTTCGAGGAAGCCGGTTACGAAGTCCCAAAGACGATGGAAGACCTGATCAAGCTCTCCGACCAGATCGTCGAGGATGGCGGCGTGCCGTGGTGCATCGGTCTCGGATCGGGCGGTGCCACCGGCTGGCCTGCGACCGACTGGGTCGAGGATATGATGCTGCGGACGTCGTCGGCCGAAACCTATGACAAGTGGGTGTCCAACGAGATCAAGTTCGACGATCCGGCAGTGGTTGGCGCCATCGAGGAATTCGGCAAGTTCGCCCGCAATGACAAATACGTCGCGGGCGGTGTTGCAGCGGTCGCCTCGACCGACTTCCGCGACAGCCCGAAGGGCCTCTTCGACATCCCGCCGAAGTGCTACATGCATCACCAGGCCTCGTTCGTGCCGTCCTTCTTCCCTGCGCACAAGGAACTGGGCGTCGATGCGGACTTCTTCTACCTGCCGACCTATGCCTCCAAGCCTGAACTCGGCACACCGGTCCTCGGTGCCGGCACGATGTTTGCTATCACCAAGGATTCGCCTGCGGCAAAGGCCTTCATCGAATTCCTGAAGACGCCGATCGCCCATGAAGTCTGGATGGCGCAGGCCTCCTTCCTCACGCCGTTCAAGGGCGCCAAGACGGAAGCCTATGCCAACGACACACTGCGCAAGCAGGGCGAACTGCTGACCACCGCCACCACCTTCCGCTTCGATGCATCCGACATGATGCCCGGTAAGATCGGCGCCGGCGCCTTCTGGACCGGCATGATCGACTATGTCGGCGGCAAGGATGCAAAGGCTGTGGGCGGCGATATCCAGAAGGCGTGGGACGGTCTGAAGTAGTCATTCGCGTCGAAGGCTGCGCTCGCGACTGCCCTTCTCCCTCGACCACGGGGAGAAGGGTGGATGCGGGGGCGAGGGGCATTTCCAGGGTTGGCATTTCCCGGATATGACGACGGAAGACCTGCTTAGCACTGCAGAAAAGGGGGAGGGCCTATGTTAGCTCAGATTGCATCTGCCATGGGTGTCGTCGTTGCCGGCGTTTTTGCCTGCGCGCTCTACTACTGGCTTTCCGACAAGCTGCTATCAGCGGCACTTCCGGTGCCGGAAGGCGATGCCCGCAAGGCCTCGGCCAATCTCAACCGTAGAGCCACGATCCGCCCCTGGCTGTTTCTCGGACCCGCACTCCTGCTGCTCGCGGTCTATCTCGTCTATCCCGTCATCGCGACGTTCATCCTGTCCTTCTACGATCGTTCCGGCGGCAATTTCGTCGGCTTGGCCAATTACCGCTGGGCCTTCTTCGACGCGCAGTTCCGCCAGTCGATCTTCAACAACATCCTCTGGCTCGCCGTCGTGCCGGCAGCCTGCACCTTCCTCGGCCTGGTCATCGCGGTGCTCACAGACCGTATCTGGTGGGGAAATCTCGCCAAGAGCCTGATCTTCATGCCGATGGCGATCTCGTTCGTCGGCGCTTCGGTGATCTGGAAATTCATCTACGAATTCCGTGGCGGCAACGAAACGCAGATCGGCCTCCTGAACGCGATCGTCCGGGCAATCGGCGGCGATCCGCAGGTATGGATCTCGCTGCCCTTCTGGAACAACTTTTTCCTTATGGCTATCCTGATCTGGATCCAGACCGGTTTTGCGATGGTCATCCTGTCGGCAGCGCTACGCGGGATTCCTGAGGAAACCGTCGAAGCGGCCGTCATCGATGGCGCCAATGGCTGGCAGATCTTCTGGAAAATCATGGTGCCGCAGATCTGGGGCACGATCGCAGTGGTCTGGACCACGATCACTATTCTCGTCCTCAAGGTGTTCGATATCGTTCTGACCATGACCAACGGTCAGTGGAACACGATGGTGCTGGCCAACCTGATGTTCGACTGGATGTTCCGCGGCGGCGGCGACAGCGGCCGAAGTGCCGTCATCGCGCTGGTCATCATGGCGGCGGTGACGCCGATCATGATCTGGAACATCCGTCAGGCGAACCGCGACATGGGAGACCATTGAGATGAGCGCTGTCGCAAGCCTGCGCCGCATCGGCGTTCCAAGACTGATCCTTCATGCCTCGGTTCTGTTGATCTGTATCATCTGGCTGATCCCGACGCTCGGCATCCTCGTCACCTCGTTCCGCGATGCCGGCCAGATCACCTCCTCGGGCTGGTGGACGGCGCTGACCGGTGCCGCCGAAACCAGCGCAGCACGCCTCGGCGATCCCGCAAGCGCCCTGCAGGACGGACCCAACTACATCATTTCAGGCTCCGTCTTCGATGGCGGCGACGTCAAGAGCGGCAGTGTCGTCGCCTTCGGCACCAGGGTCGCTGCACCGACAGAATTCGAGGCCGGCAAGGAAGCGGATCTGGGAGACGGCGAGAAGCTCACCGTCAACACGGATGGCAGCTATTCCTACGTGAAGAGCGGCCCGTTCGACGACAAGCGCGGCAAGCGCATCTATCTCTCGATCACCCAACCGCCGAACTTCACCCTCAACAATTACCGCACGGTACTGACGTCCGCCGGCATCGGCCAGTCCTTTATCAATTCGCTGACGGTCGCAATACCCGCTACCATCATCCCGATCCTGATTGCAGCCTTCGCAGCCTATGCCCTGTCCTGGATGCAGTTTCCCGGCCGGTCGCTGATCATCGCGCTCGTGGTCGGGCTGATCGTCGTGCCGCTGCAAATGACGTTGATCCCGTTGCTGACGCTCTATAACGACATCGGCAACCTGTTCGGCGTGTCGTCGCGCTCCTATGTCGGGATATGGCTTGCGCATGCGGCCTTCGGCATGCCGCTCGCGATCTATCTCCTGCGAAACTACATTGCAGGTCTGCCCAAGGAGATCATCGAATCCGCCCGTGTCGATGGCGCCAGCGATTTCGAGATCTTCGTCAAGATCGTCCTTCCGCTGTCGTTTCCGGCACTCGCCTCCTTCTCGATCTTCCAGTTCCTGTGGACGTGGAACGACCTTCTCGTCGCCATGGTATTTCTCGGTACTGGCAAGGATCAGCTGGTCCTGACCGGCTCTCTCAACGCGCTGTTGGGGTCGATGGGCGGCAAATGGGAAATTCTCACCGCTTCGGCCTTCATAACCATCATCGTCCCGATTATCGTCTTTTTTGCACTGCAGCGATACCTCGTCCGCGGCCTGCTCGCCGGGTCGGTCAAGGGCGGATGATGTCTGTGAACCAACAGGGATAGTGGATGACAAGTTCGGCGGAAGTCTCCGGAGCAACGGACGCAGCAAAGGATCGGGACTGGTGGCGTGGCGCCGTCATTTACCAGATCTATCCCCGCTCGTTCCAGGATAGCAACGGCGACGGCATCGGTGACCTGAAGGGCATTTCCGCGCGCCTGCCGCATATCGCAGCGCTTGGCGCCGACGCCATCTGGATCTCGCCGTTCTTTCCGTCGCCGATGAAGGACTTCGGCTATGACGTCTCCAATTATTCCGATGTCGATCCGATGTTCGGTACGCTTTCGGATTTCGATGGCCTGATCGCGGAAGCCCATCGCCTCGGCCTCAAGGTGATGATCGATCTCGTCATGTCGCATTCGTCGGACCAGCATCCGTGGTTCATCGAAAGCCGTTCCTCGCGCTACAATCCCAAGGCCGACTGGTATGTCTGGGCAGACGCGAAGCCCGACGGCACGCCGCCCTGCAACTGGCTGTCGATCTTTGGCGGTTCGGCCTGGCACTGGGATCCGACCCGCATGCAATATTACATGCACAACTTCCTCACCTCGCAGCCGGACCTCAACCTGCACAATGCCGAGGTTCAGGATGCGTTGCTGGACATGACGCGCTTCTGGCTGAACCGCGGCGTCGATGGTTTCCGCCTCGATACGATCAACTTCTACTTCCACGACAAGCAATTGCGCGACAATCCGGCGCTCGATCCCTCGCGCCGCAACGCGTCGACGGCGCCCGCCGTGAACCCCTACAATTTCCAGGAACACATCTACGACAAGAACCGGCCGGAAAATATCGCGTTCCTGAAGCGCTTCCGCGCCGTTCTCGACGAATTCCCGGCAATCGCTGCCGTCGGCGAAGTGGGTGACAGTCAGCGCGGATTGGAAATCGTCGGCGAATATACTTCCGGCGATGACAAGATGCAGATGTGCTACGCCTTCGAATTCCTGGCGCCCGACGCTCTGACACCCGCCCGCGTGGCCGAAGTGCAGACCGCCTTTTCCGAGGCCGCGCCTGAGGGCTGGGCATGCTGGGCCTTTTCCAACCACGACGTCGTGCGCCATGTCAGCCGCTGGGGCATGGACGTGCTCGACCGTGAAGCCTACGCAAAAATGCTCTCGGCCATTCTTCTCACCCAGCGCGGCTCGGTCTGCATCTATCAGGGCGAGGAGCTGGGCCTGACCGAGGCCGATATCGCATATGCCGACCTGCGCGATCCCTACGGCATTCAGTTCTGGCCGGAATTCAAGGGCCGCGACGGCTGCCGAACGCCGATGGTCTGGGATGCCCAGGCGCTTCAGGCCGGCTTTTCGACGGCCGAAAAGACATGGTTGCCGATCCCCGTCGAACACCAGCTGAAAGCCGTCGGCGCCCAGTATGGCGATCCGGCTTCGGTGCTGGAGCAATACCGCCGCTTTCTCGCCTTCCGCAAACTGCATCCGGCCCTGAGCAAGGGGCAGTTCATGTCTCTTCCGGTCGATGACACGGTGCTGGGCTACAAACGCCAATACGGCAATGAGACGCTGCTCTGCCTGTTCAACATGAGTGCGGGCGAGGTCGCGACCGACCTGCCGATCGGTCAGTGGGACATGCTCGTCGGCCACGGTTTTGACAGCCGTGTCGAAGGCAATCGTGTCGAGCTGCCACCTTGGGGGGCGTATTTCGCTCGCCACACGTAAGAGACAACAAAGGGTAACGGGGAGGATCACGTCATGACCGGTGTCGTACTGAAGGATATCCGCAAGTCCTATGGCCAGGTGAAGGTGCTGCACGGCATCGACCTGGACATTGCGCAGGGCGAGTTCGTGGTGTTTGTCGGCCCGTCCGGCTGCGGCAAGTCCACGCTGCTGCGGATGATCTCCGGGCTCGAGACGATCACCGGCGGCGAGATGCTAATCGATGGTCAGGTGGTGAATGACGTTCCGCCATCGCGCCGTGGCATCGCCATGGTGTTCCAGTCCTATGCGCTCTATCCGCATATGACCGTCTACGACAACATGGCCTTCGGCATGCGGATCGCCAAGGAAAGCAAGGAGGAGATCGACCGACGGGTCCGCGCGGCCGCCGATATCCTTCAACTCACGCCCTATCTCGACCGCCTGCCGAAAGCGCTCTCGGGCGGCCAGCGCCAGCGCGTGGCGATTGGCCGGGCGATCTGCCGTGACCCGAAAGTCTTTCTGTTCGATGAGCCTTTGTCGAACCTCGACGCAGCTCTCCGCGTCGCGACCCGCATCGAGATTGCCCGGCTCAAGGAGCAGATGCCGGACACGACGATGATCTACGTCACCCACGATCAGGTGGAGGCGATGACGCTCGCCGACCGGATCGTGGTCCTCTCGGCCGGCCGCATTGAACAGGTCGGGCCACCGCTCGAACTCTATGAGCGCCCCAAAAACCTCTTTGTCGCGCGCTTCATCGGCTCGCCGGCGATGAACATCATGCCCGTCACCGTCAAGGAAACCGGCGCTGTGACCACCGTTTCGCTTGTCGACGGAAAGTCGGTCATCGTACCGATCTCGACCGAAACCGGGGCGAACGGCAAGAGCGCAAGCTTCGGCGTCCGGCCGGAAGATCTGACCATCGCGACCGGCGAGGATTATCTCTTCGAAGGCAAGGTGTCCATCGTCGAGGCGCTCGGGGAGGTGACGCTCCTCTACATCGAAGGCTTGTCGGCCAAGGAGCCGATCATCGCCAAACTGCCTGGGATCATCGACGTAAAAAGAGGCGACACGATGCGTTTTTCAGCCGATCCGCAGAAGCTGCATCTCTTCGACGCGGACGGCCAGACCTATCGCCGCTGACGGATCGGGATAACTTTACATTTACCGGAATTTTGTGACTAATGCTCCGATTCGGGCCGCATATGAAATTCCAACGCTCTGTTAAACTTCAGGCCCTACTCTTTTGACATTGGAATAGGAGACACTGTCGTGACCGCGGCCCCCATTGGAAAAAGCCATTTTCTGAATAAGGAAGAGTCGTTCATGTACGACCGCGAAGCGCGGTTCAAGATGCATGACACGATGAACGCAGCCCGCATCGAGTATACCGAAAACGGCGTGATGAACATGGCGCAGCGCCGCTGCGACGTTCTGCAGATATCCGAAACCGAAGCGGTTCTCGGCATCATCACCCAGTACCACCTGCCCAAGCAATTTTATCTCGACATCCCGGACGCCCGCATCTCCAAGGTCGGCTGCATCCTGATGCGGGTCAACACCAACAACACCATTCAGGTTCGCTTTCTAAAGATGCTGACGAAGAAGGAAATGAACCGCATCTTCGTCTTCTCGACACATCCGAACCACCGCGACATGACGATCGATCTCCGGGCCTGGTAAGCCACCTGTCCAAGGACCGTGGGCACTGTCGGAGTTATTGAAGGGGCGGCTCAAGGCCGCCCTTTGTTATTTCAGGAAAACACGCTGGCGCCGTGCTCGGCGCGGCCAACGTTGCGGCGGAAGGCGGCGAAGAGTTCGCGGCCCATGCCGAATTCGTTTTCGGAAAGGTCCGCCTTGGCAGGCAGGCGCGCCTCGAATTCGGCGGCGTCCACCAGAACCTCAAGCGTTCCGGCAACAGCGTCGAGACGGATCATGTCGCCGTTTTGGATCTTGGCGATCGCCCCGCCATCGCAGGCTTCCGGCGTCATGTGAATGGCGGCCGGTACCTTGCCCGATGCGCCGGACATGCGCCCGTCGGTGAGAAGCGCCACCTTGAAGCCGCGGTCCTGCAGCACGCCGAGCGGCGGCGTCAGACGGTGCAACTCGGGCATGCCGTTCGCCTGCGGTCCCTGGAAGCGCACGACGGCGATGAAGTCACGGTTCAGGTCGCCGCGCTTGAACGCGTCCTGCAGTTCCTGCTGGTCGTGGAACACGATGGCCGGCGCCTCGATGATATGTCGCTCCGGCTTCACGGCCGAAATCTTGATGACGCCCTTGCCGATATTGCCGGTCAGCATCTTCAGGCCGCCGGTCGGCTGGAACGGCGTTTCGATCTGCGCCAGAACCTTCGGGTCGCCACTTGTCTGCGGCACCGTATGGCGCTCCACGAGGCCCTTCTCGTCGAGCTTGGCTTCCACCGTATAGGCCTCGAGCCCGTGGCCGAACACGGTGCGCACGTCGTCATGCACCATGCCTGTCTTCAAAAGCTCGCGGATGAGGAAACCCATGCCGCCGGCTGCGTGAAAATGGTTCACGTCGGCCAGTCCGTTCGGATAGACGCGGGCCAGCAGCGGAACGATGTCGGACAGTTCCGAAATATCTTCCCAGGTCAGGTGGATGCCGGCGGCACGCGCCATCGCCACGATATGCATCGTGTGGTTCGTGGAGCCGCCGGTCGCATGCAGGCCGACGACGCCGTTGACGATCGAGCGTTCGTCGATCATCTCGCCCGCCGGCGTGAACTCGTTGCCGAGTGCGGTGATGGCGAGCGCCCGCTTGACGGCCTCGCGTGTCAGCGCTTCGCGAAGCGGCGTGCCCGGATTGACGAAGGAGGCGCCGGGCATATGGAAGCCCATGATCTCCATCAGCATCTGGTTGGAGTTGGCCGTGCCGTAGAAGGTGCAGGTGCCCGGGCCGTGATAGGACTTGGATTCGGCTTCCAGCAGTTCGGCGCGGCCGACCTTGCCTTCCGCGTAGAGCTGGCGAATGCGCGACTTCTCGTCGTTCGGCAGACCCGTCGTCATCGGTCCGGCCGGAATGAACACTGCCGGCAGATGTCCGAACGACAGCGCCGCGATCACCAGGCCCGGGACGATCTTGTCGCAGATGCCGAGATAGACGGCCGCGTCGAACATGTTGTGCGACAGGCCGATACCGGCCGACATGGCGATCGCATCGCGCGAAAACAGCGAAAGCTCCATGCCGGGCTGCCCCTGTGTGACGCCGTCGCACATGGCTGGAACGCCACCAGCCACCTGGGCGATGCCGCCGGCTGCGCGTGCCGCCTCGCGGATGATCGCGGGGAAGGTCTCGTAGGGCTGGTGAGCCGAGAGCATGTCGTTATAGGAGGTGATGATGCCGAGGTTCGGAACGACGTCGCCAGCGAGCGCGTCCTTCTCGGCGGGGGAACAGACCGCAAAACCGTGCGCAAGGTTGCCGCAGGAGAGCGTGGTGCGATGTGGCCCGCGCGATGCGGCGCGGCGCACCCGGTCGATATAGGCCTCACGATGTGGTTTCGATCGTTCAACGATGCGGGCGGTGATCGCCTCGATGCCGGAATGGGCGCCCATGGTTCATCCTCCTTGGGTCGATCCCGGTCTGGGAGAGTGCCGGGATCGCTGGTGTTACTGCTTCGACCCCTCAAAAGGAGCCGCCAGGTAAGACGCGTGTTACGGCGCCCAGTAGATGTCGAGTGGCGAGGCGGCACGGTTCAAGACCGCACGGACCGGCATTTCGGTCTCGTCGGATCCGGCGATCGCCTTTTCCAGCACGTCCTTCTTGCCCTGTCCCTCGATATGCAGCGCCAGGAACCTTGCATCCGAAAGGCTGGAGAAGGAGAAGGTCAACCGCTCTTCGCCGGCCGCTTCCGCTTCCATCGTCATGACGCGGCAAAGACCGGTAAGGTCGAGCGCCTGTTCCAGATTGTTGCCATGCGGGAAGAACGAGGCCGTGTGCCCGTCTCCGCCCATGCCGAGGATCACGACGTCGAACGGCTTGTCGAGCGCAGCCGTTGCCTTTGTCGCAATGACGGCCGCATCCTCGATCGAGGGCGCATCGTAATAGAGCGGCACGAAGGTCGCGGCAGCCGCATTGTTCGCCAAAAGATGCTTGGCAACCAGAAGATGGTTGGAGCGCTCGTTGTCGGCGGGCACGAAGCGCTCGTCAACCAGCGTCACCTTCACCTTGTCCCAGGCGAGCTCGCGCTTCGAAAGCTCCTCGAAGAATTTCTTCGGCGTGGAGCCGCCCGAAACAGCGATGCAGGCCGAATCGCGTGCGTAGATCGCAGCGGCGAGGCGGCTTGCCACCTCGTCGGCAAGCGCGGCTGCCAGAGCCGCACCGTCAGAATATTCGTGTTTCGTGTAGGACATGGCTACCTCAGGTCTCGTGCCAGGTGCGGCCGTCGCGCTCGATCAGGGCAATCGCCTGGCTCGGTCCCCAGGTTCCGGCCGTATAGCCCTGAACCTGCTGGCCGGCGGCTTCCCAACCCTTGAGGATCGGGTCGACCCAGCGCCATGCGGCTTCCACTTCGTCGCGACGCATGAACAGCGTCTGGTTGGAACGGATCGTGTCCATCAGCAGACGCTCGTAAGCATCCGGATTGCGCACGTTGAAGGCGGCGGCAAAGCTCATGTCGAGTGACACTTCGCGCAGGCGCATGCCGCCCGGACCCGGGTCCTTGATCATCAGGGACTGCTTGACGCCTTCGTCCGGCTGCAGGCGGATGATCAGCTGGTTGGCTGCAATCCGGCCAGCACTCGCATCGAAGATATTGTGCGGGATCGGCTTGAAGGTGATGACGATTTCCGACATGCGGCTGGCAAGACGCTTGCCGGTCCGGATGTAGAAGGGAACGCCGGCCCAGCGCCAGTTGCCGATTTCGGCCTTGATGGCAACGAAGGTCTCGGTGTTGGAAACGCCGCCTTCCAGCTCTTCCAGGTAGCCCTTGACGGCGCCGCCTGCCGAAGCACCGGCGCGGTACTGGCCGCGCACCGTCATCTGCTGAACGTTGGATTCGTTGATCGGCTTCAGCGCACGCAGCACTTTCAGCTTTTCGTCGCGAACGGCTTCCTGGTCCATCGACGATGGGACTTCCATCGCCACAAGGCACACGAGCTGCATGATGTGGTTCTGCACCATGTCGCGCAGAGCACCCGCCGTATCGTAGTAACCGGCGCGGCCTTCGAGGCCCACCGCTTCGGCAACGGTGATCTGCACGTGGTCGATATGGTTGGCATTCCACAGCGGCTCATAGAGCGCGTTGGCAAACCGCAGCGCCATCAGGTTCTGCACGGTTTCCTTGCCGAGATAGTGGTCGATGCGGAAGATCTGCTCTTCCGGGAAGACCTTGCCGATCTGGTCGTTGAGCGCCAGCGCTGACGCAAGGTCGCGGCCGATCGGCTTTTCGACGACGATACGGGTCTGCTTGGTGATCATCTTGTGATCGCGGATCTTTTCGGAAATAGCGCCGAAAATCCCAGGGGCGACCGCCAGATAGAACACGCGGACGCGGTCCTTGCCCTCGTCGAGCAGCTTCTTCAGGTCGGCCCAGCCGCCTTCCGATTTCGCATCAACGGACACGTAATAGAGACGCTTGCAGAACTTCTCGACTTCCGCCTCGTCGTATTCACCCTTCTTGAGATGCTCCTTGAGGGCGTCCTGGGCGAACTTGCGGTAGTCGTCGTGCGAAAGCGCGCTGCGCGATGCGCCAATGATTCGGGTTGGTTCGGTGAAATGGCCTTCGATCTGACGATGGTAGAGGGCCGGCAGAAGCTTGCGCTCCGCAAGGTCGCCGGTGCCGCCGAAAACGACGCAATCAAACGGCTCGACTGGGATGATCTGGCTGCTCATCGCTATTCTTTCATCTCGCATAGTTGGTGGAACACATATTCTAATCGATTTAAAAACGCTAGCCCGAAATCGCAACTGGGCGGTAGGGGAGGCGTCTCACATCCTGTCTCTGAGCGCAAACCAAGTCAGCGCGAGGAACAGAAGAGGGCTTCGCATGCGCCGCCCGCCGGGGAAGGACGGTATGTCGAGGTCCCGCAGATAATCGAGCTCGGTGCGATTTCCTAGGACCATATCGGCGTAAAGTTTGCCGCAATAATTCGACAGCATCACGCCATGACCGGAATAGCCGCCGATCGATGTGACGCCCGGCATCACCTCGCGAACGAACGGATGTCGCGGCAGGGTAATCCCGACATTGCCGCCCCAGGCATGGGTGATCTGGACATCCTTCAGCGCCGGATAGGTATCGACGATCTGGCGGCGGATGGCCTCGGCCGTGTCCTTCGGATTGCTCGACGTGTAGACCTCGCGGCCACCGAACAACAGCCGGTTGTCCAGCGACTTGCGGAAGTAGCGCACCACGAAACGGCTGTCGCAGACGGCCTCGCCACCGGGAATGACCTGCGGAAACTCGTCGAGCGGTTCGGTTGCCGCGATAAAGGATCCGATCGGCATGATATGCGCGCCGGTCACCGGTTCGAGATTGCCGATATAGGCGTTGGTGGCAAGCAGCACCCGAGCGGCCGAAATCGTGCCGCGCGGCGTCTCGATAAGCGTCTTGCCGCCCGACTGCGTGATCCTGGTTGCCGGCGTTTCCTCGTGGATCGCAGCGCCTGCGTCATGCGCCACCCGTGCCAGTCCGATCAGGAGTTTCAGCGGATGGATATGGCCGGTTCCCGTGTCGCGCACGCCGCAATGGTAGTCGGTCGTGCCGACCCGCTCGGCGGTTTCCTCCGCGCCCATGAACGTCACATGCGGATAGCCGTAGCGCTCGGCCGCGATTGCGGCATTGGCCTGGTAATATCGCTCGTATCCCCGCTTGTGGGCAACGTTCAGCTGTCCCGGCACGTATTCCATGTCGATGCCGTGGGCGGACGCGAAATCCATCAGATAGCGCTTGGCGCCCTCGGCCATGTCGAACAGCGCTTTCGAGCGCTCGAAACCCAGCTTTTCCTCGATCTCTTCCGGCCATGAGCGCTGGCCGGTGCCCAACTGTCCGCCATTGCGTCCCGATGCGCCATCGCCAAAATGCGCGGCCTCGATCAGCACCACCGACGTGCCGGCTTTCGCCAGCGTGTAGGCGGCCTGGAGCCCGGTATAGCCGCCGCCGATGATGGCAACGTCAACGCTCTTCGAGCCGTCGAGGGGAGGGTAGGTCGCCCGGTCGCCAACGCTTGCCTGATACCAAGAAATGCCCGAGGCGATGGGGCTCTGCCAATTGTCCAAGATACCTTTTCCCTCACACGTTGAGGAGCAGGAATTCCCGTTCCCAAGGGCTGATCACCTGCATGAACGTCTCGAACTCCCCACGCTTCACGCCGGCATAAAGGCCGATGAATTCCTTGCTGAACACTTCCGCAAGCGCCGGCTCGTCCTCGAGCAGCGAGACGGCCTTCAGAAGGTCGCGCGGCAGGTCGATCTCGCCTTCATTGGCGGAATCTTCCGTGGGCGGTGTCGGATCGAGCCTGTTTTTGATGCCGAGCAGGCCGCAGCCGAGAGAGGCAGCAAGCGCAAGATACGGATTTGCATCGGAGCTCGGCAACCGGTTCTCGACACGCCGCGAGTTCGCGTCCGAAACCGGTACGCGAAAGGCCGTGGTGCGGTTGTCGTAACCCCAGGCGGAGTTGACGGGTGCCGCCATATCCGGCGTCAGGCGCCGGTAGGAATTCACGTAAGGCGCCATCATCACCAGCGCCTTCGGGATGAAGGCCTGCATACCGCCGATGAAGTGGAAGAATTCCTCCGATGCCGAACCGTCGGCGTTGGAAAAGACGTTCTTGCCGGTCTCGATTTCCACCACCGACTGGTGGATATGCATCGCAGATCCCGCTTGGCCCTGCATCGGCTTTGCCATGAAGGTTGCATAGATGCCGTGTTTCAGCGCCGCCTCGCGAATGGTGCGCTTGAACATGAAGACCTGGTCGGCTAGTTCCACCGGATCGCCATGGCGAAGATTGATTTCCAGCTGCGCCGGGCCTTCCTCGTGGATCAGCGTATCGATCTCGAGGCCCTGCTTTTCGGAGAAATGGTAGATGTCGTCGATCAGTTCGTCGAACTCGTTGATGCCGGCAATCGAATAGCTCTGTCCACCGAGGATCGACCGACCGGAGCGGCCCTTCGGCGGATGCAGTGGATAATCCGGGTCGTCGTTTTTGGCGACCAGATAGAACTCGATCTCCGGCGCCACGACGGGCTTCCACCCGCGGTCGTTATAGAGCTTGACGATATTCTTCAAAACGTTGCGCGGCGTATAGGACACCGCCTGACCATCGGTGTCGACGATGTCGCAGATCACCTGCGCCGTCGGGTCGCTTTCCCAGGGAACGACGGCAAGCGTCGAAAGGTCAGGCATCAGCTTGAGGTCGCTGTCGCGCGGCTCATAGCGGAAGTTTGCCGTCTCGTCGGGATACTCGCCGGAGATGGTATGGCGATAGAGCGCCGAAGGCAGCGCCAGCGAGGTGTTGGACGTAAACTTCGACGAGGGCATCATCTTGCCGCGCGGCACGCCGGCTAGATCGGGCGTGATGCATTCGATGTCTTCGATCCCGCGTGCCCGAAGCCAAGCGGCTGCCTCGCGCCAGTCTGCAACGCCGCGAAGCGAAGTCAGTGTCGGCTGGGCTGTCGCGGCTTTCGCCACGGTTCCGGTTGCCAGGACAGGGGATGATTTCTTGCGCGGCATAACACACCGGGGTCATGTTGATCGGAGCCCCATCATAGCCATGGAATGATGTTTGGGAACACTCTTTGGCTGAGAGCGCGCTGACTTCTTGGCGAGGAGCAGGCTGAATTCGCTATTGTGTCCCCGCCATCTTGACTTGGAGGCTCCAATCGAAAACAGCAAGTCGATGACGAGAGGATGACCATTGGCACAGAAATTCGATGTGATCGTGTTGGGCGCCGGTGCCGCCGGCATGATGTGCGCCATCCGCGCCGGCCAGCGTGGTCGCTCGGTGCTGGTGCTTGATCACGCCAAGGCGCCCGGCGAAAAGATCCGCATCTCGGGCGGCGGCCGCTGCAACTTTACCAATATCGGTGCGGCCCCCCAGCATTACCTCTCCGGCAACGCGCATTTCGTCAAATCGGCACTTGCCCGCTACACTGCCCGCGATTTCCTCGACTTGGTGGAACGGCATCGGATTCCCTGGCATGAAAAGACGCTCGGCCAACTGTTCTGCGACAACAGCGCCAAGGACATCATCGCGATGCTGCTGGCGGAAATGTCGGCCGCGAAAGTGTCCCTGAAGCTTCAGACGGCGATCGACGGCATCGAAAAATCGCCCGACGGATATCGGCTGGCCACCTCTGCCGGCCAGTTCGAAGCCGGGTCGCTGGTGGTGGCGACGGGCGGCAAGTCCATCCCGAAAATGGGCGCCACGGGCTTCGCCTACGAGATTGCTGCGCAGTTCGGGCTCAAGCTGGTCGAGACGCGCCCCGGCCTCGTGCCGCTGACCTTCGATCAGAACACACTCGAAAAACTGTCGCCGCTGTCTGGGATCGCGGTTCCTGCAGAAGTGCGCCACGGCCGGACGGGATTTCGCGAGGCCATGCTGTTTACCCATCGCGGCCTCAGTGGCCCGTCCATCCTGCAGATTTCCTCCTATTGGCGGGAAGGTGACGACATTACGCTGTCGATCGAACCGGATGCCTCAATCAGCGATGCACTGAAGGCGGCCCGCAAGACGAACGGCAGACAGGCGGCGCAGACGGCGCTTGGCGAATTACTGCCCAAGCGTCTTGCTCAGTATTTCGTGGAAAACCGCGGCGTCACTGGCAATCTCGCGGATCTCTCCGACAAGATGCTGACAGGGCTTGCAGCATCGATCCAGGACTGGAAGATCCGCCCCGCCGGTTCGGAAGGGTATCGCACGGCCGAGGTCACGCTGGGTGGTATCGATACTTCCGCACTGGATTCCAAAACGATGCAGGCCAAGGCCGTGCCAGGCTTGTATTTCATCGGCGAGTGCGTCGACGTTACAGGCTGGCTTGGCGGCTATAACTTCCAGTGGGCCTGGTCTTCCGGCTATGCTTGCGGAGACAGCCTCTAGGTAGAAATGCCAGTTGTGCTCGATTCAGGTGTTGTTAATATGCCTGGAGGATGCTGCCTTAATGCCAGCCCATTTGTTTGGTCTATAGGCTGCGTACCCGCCGGCTTCCGGCGGCCATCACCAAGATCGTGGAGTCGGATACCTATGCAGAAGACCCGCAGCGCCCGTGCAATTGCTATTGCCAAGACCCAGGATAACGCAAAGTTGATCCGCGTAAGATTTCTGGCGATGGCGATTGGAGCAACTGTTGCTCTTCTTTCGGTTCCTTTCTACTTCTGACGTAGTCTCCCCGCTGCCTTGCTGCGGCAAGGAATGTGTGAACGAGTAACGGCGTCGGTGTAGCTCTGGATCTACGTCGGTCGCTTGAGTTACGTCAATTTCCTATTTATCTAATCTTCAGATATCTCCGTCAAAAACAACAGTGTCTCTCACATTTTGGAAAGAGCCCTGTTTTGACCAAGAAGCTTCTCCCCTCATCCGTTGTATCCCGGATTGTTCTCCTCTGCCTTTTTCTCGTTTCCGTGGCAGCGGCTACTCTTTCCGGGCTTGCCTATGTCAATCTTCGGAACGACGTCATGTCGAGTGCACGTGCCGATGCCTATAAGGCGATGCGCACGCTGGGGCTTCTTTATGAGCTGGAACTGCCCGGTGCGAAGACCGAGATCCGCGACGAAGTCGTCAACAAGGTTCTCCAGGGCGAAGGCGCTCTGAAAGGCCATGATGTGGTCGACCGTGCCGCTGCTGCCATCGGCGGCGTTGCAACGATCTTTGAAAAGCAGGGCGCAGACTACGTCCGCATCTCCACCAACGTGAAGACTGAGAAGGGTGAGCGCGCCATCGGCACGAAGCTTGCTCCCGAACATCCGGCGCAGCCGAAGCTCGGAAAGAGCGAATCCTATTTCGGAAACGCGGTTCTGTTCGGCAAGGACTACATGACCGGGTATTACCCGATCACCAATGCCGCAGGTGCAGTCACCGGCGTCCTCTTCATCGGTGTTCCGATGGAAGTCTATTTCGCCCATATCGCGTCGTCTGCTTATATCCTCATCGGCACGTCGGCGATCGCGCTTCTGGTGCTCGGCTTCTTCAGCTTTTTCGCCATCCGGGCACTCGTGCGCCCGCTCGGCGTGCTGACCGGCAGCGTCCGCGCCATTGCGCAGGGCGATAACAAGAGTGCGATCCCCTATCTCCAGCTGCCGAACGAATTCGGCAACATTGCCAGAGCCCTTGAGGTTTTCCGCGATAAGGACCGCGAAAAGCAGCTGATCGAAAGCCGCAGCGCCGCAGAGCGTGCCGAAGCGGAAGCGGATCGCCATCGCAACGATACCGAAAAGCAGCATGTCGACGCCCAGATCGAGCACGCCGTCACGCAGCTTGGATCGGCCTTGTCGCGTCTGTCCCAGGGCGATCTGTCCGCATCGATCGACACGCCGTTCTCCGGTCGTCTTGAAGGCCTGCGGACCGATTTCAACAATTCGATCCTGCGGCTGCGTGAAACGATGACGCATATCCGGGCCAGCACGCTCTCGATCCAGAAGAGCAGCTCCGATCTCAGCCACTCGTCGACGGACCTGTCACGCCGCACCGAAAGCCAGGCCGCTTCGCTCGAAGAGACGGCAGCCGCCGTGGACGAGATCACCGTTACCGTACGCTCCTCCGCCGAACGCGCTCGCGAAGCCAATGACGCCGTGACGCAGACCAAGAAGAGCGCCGACAGTTCCGGCACCGTGGTCC
Organism: Neorhizobium sp. DAR64862/K0K3; assembly: GCF_050500185.1. Classification (NCBI taxonomy): domain Bacteria; kingdom Pseudomonadati; phylum Pseudomonadota; class Alphaproteobacteria; order Hyphomicrobiales; family Rhizobiaceae; genus Neorhizobium; species Neorhizobium sp. DAR64862/K0K3. Next base: position 2,451,837 of record NZ_CP191449.1, on the reverse strand, counting down.
GCAATGCCGTCGAAGCGATGGGCAAGATCGAGGAAGCGTCCAAGAAGATCGAGCTGATCATCGATGTCATCGACGACATTGCCTTCCAGACCAACCTCCTCGCCTTGAACGCCGGCATCGAAGCCGCGCGGGCAGGGGATGCCGGCAAGGGCTTTGCGGTCGTTGCCCAGGAAGTCCGTGAACTGGCCCAGCGCTCCGCCGATGCGGCCAAGGAAATCAAGGGCCTGATCGACCAGTCCAGCCACGAGGTCCATTCCGGATCGACGCTGGTGCAGGAAGCCGGCGAAGTGCTGGCCACGATCAGCAGCGACATCACCATCATCAGCAAGCATGTCGATACGATCGCCACTGCCAGCCGCGACCAGGCCGCAGCGCTTCAGGACATCAACAGCTCCGTCAACAAGATGGATCAGATGACCCAGCAGAACGGTGCCATGGTGGGCGAAACCAGCGAGGCGAGCCGTCGCCTTGCTGAAGAGGCGGATATGCTGCTCGGCCTCGTCCAGCAGTTCAAGATCGACAGCCAGAGATCAATGGCCCGTCAGGATAGCCGGGCAGCCTGAGCGCGGGCAGATGAAATGACAAGGGGCGGCTTTCGGGCCGCCCTTTTTTGTGAACGATGAGCCGGTTGCGATTTCGGCTTGGCACAAGGGCATGGATTCAGGCGGCGTCGATTTCCGGTAACCGCTGCTGCATTGCACATTCCCCCTTGTGGCCTGGGGAATTCCTTTCTACTCTCCTCAAAATTATAGGGAAATTCGCGCGAACCGTCCTGCCGCGCAGGGGCGGTGGCTGCAGGTGCTGCAACAGGAGAGAATTGATGAAAGCCCATTTGCTCAGCATAGCCGCCGCTTTGGCTGCGACCGCTTTCAGCGTGTCTGGTGTTTCCGCCCAGGAACGCACTGTGCATGTCTACAACTGGTCCGACTACATCGATGAATCGATCCTGCAGGACTTCACCAAGGAAACCGGCATCAAGGTTGTCTACGACGTCTTTGACAGCAACGATATCCTGGAAACCAAGCTGCTTGCCGGCGGCTCCGGTTACGACGTCGTGGTGCCGACCGCCCCGTTCCTCGCCCGCCAGATCCAGGCCGGCGTCTTCCAGAAGCTCGACAAGTCCAAGATCCCCAACCTTTCCAACCTGTGGCCGGAAATCTCGGCGCGTCTTGCCAAATACGATCCCGGCAACGAATACGCCGTCAACTACATGTGGGGCACGACCGGCATCGGCTACAATGCCGATAAGGTCAAGAAGGCACTCGGCGATACGCCCCTCGACAGCTGGGACGTGCTGTTCAAGCCTGAAAATGCTGCAAAGCTCAAGTCCTGCGGCGTCAACATCCTCGATGCATCCGACGAGACCTTCGCGATCGGCATGAACTATGTCGGCAAGGATCCCGACAGCAAGGAAACGAAGGATCTCGAAGCGGGCGGCAAGGTCTATTCCGACATCCGCTCCTCGGCAAAGACGTTCAACTCCTCGTCCTATATCGATGATCTCGCCAACGGCGACATCTGCATCACCATCGGCTGGTCGGGCGACATTCTGCAGGCAAAGACCCGCGCCGAGGAAGCCAAGAACGGCGTCAACATCGAGTTCTCGATCCCCAAGGAAGGAACCTATATGTGGTTCGACAACCTTGCGATCCCGGCCGATGCAAAGAACGTGGCCGAAGCGCATGAATTCATCAATTACTTGATGAAGCCCGAAGTGATCGCCAAGGCATCGAACTACGTTCAGTATGCCAACGGCAACCTGGCCTCGCAGAAGTTCATCGACAAGGAAGTCCTGGAAAACCCGGCGGTCTACCCGACCGAAGAGGTCACCAAGAAGCTCTTCACGATCTCGCCTTACGGGCCCAAGGAACAGCGCGTGCTGAACCGGCTCTGGACCCAGATCAAGACCGGCAAGTAACCATCGGCTTCGGGGCAGGCAAAACCTGCCCCGATCTGTTTCTGGCAATATTTCTTGAGGGCAGGCGGGGCAGGCGATGGCAAAGACACTCGGACCGGTAAAACGAAAATTCTCTCCGTGGACCGATCCGGCTTCGGTGCCCTTCATCCGCTTTGAAAACATCACCAAGCGCTTCGGCAATTTCACCGCCGTCGATAATCTGACGCTCGATATCTACGAGAGGGAATTCTTCTCGCTGCTCGGGCCGTCCGGCTGCGGAAAGACGACGCTGATGCGGATGCTGGCAGGCTTCGAGGAGCCGACGGAAGGCCGCATCCTTTTGCAGGGCAAGGACATTTCCGGTGTTCCGCCCTACAAGCGCCCGACCAACATGATGTTTCAGTCCTACGCGCTCTTCCCGCATATGTCGGTTGAAAAGAACATCGCCTTCGGTCTCAAGCAGGACAATCTGCCAAAGGGCGAGATCGATACCCGCGTCGAGGAAATGCTGAAGCTCGTCAAGCTGGAGCAGTTCGCCAAGCGCAAGCCGGCACAGCTTTCCGGCGGCCAGCGCCAGCGCGTGGCGCTGGCAAGGTCGCTCGCAAAGCGCCCGAAGGTCCTGCTGCTCGACGAACCGCTCGGCGCGCTGGACAAGAAGCTGCGCGAGGAAACCCAGTTCGAACTGATGGATATCCAGCAGACGCTGGGCCTCACCTTCCTGATTGTCACCCATGACCAGGAAGAGGCGATGACCGTGTCCGACCGTATCGCGGTCATGGACAAGGGCATCATCATGCAGGTGGCAACACCTGCCGAAATCTATGAGGCCCCAAACAGCCGCTACGTGGCGGACTTCATCGGCGATATCAACATCCTCGAAGGCACGGTGACGCAAACCGATAGCGCGCTCGGCGCCCCCGGCCTGGTGCGGATCGACAGCGACGGTCTGAGCGTTGCCGCAGAACAGGAATGCCAGGCCGTCAAGGGAGATCACGTCGCCTACGCGGTCCGCCCGGAAAAGGTGCGCATCTCGCAGGAACAGCCCGCCGATACGTCCCTCAATGCGGCCTATGGCGAAGTCTGGGACATCGGCTATCTCGGCGACTTCTCGGTATTTCTCGTGAAGATGGAGGACGGCCGTATCGTCCGCGCCGCGCAGGCCAACGTCTCGCGCCTGGTCGATCGGCCGATCACCTTCGGCGACATGGTGTGGCTGACCTGGTCACGCGATGCCGGCCTTGTGCTGACACGATAGGGAGCGCGATCATGGCCGATACGACAGCCGACAATCCGCATGCCAACCCGGCCCGCTGGCTGGTCGTCGCAGTGCCCTATCTCTGGCTGCTGCTGTTCTTCGTCGCGCCCTTCCTGATCATCTTCAAGATCTCGCTGTCGGACACGGCCATTGCCATGCCGCCCTATACGCCGGTGTTCGGCGGCTGGGGCGCCATCAGCGATTTCGTCTCCGAACTCGACATCGAGAACTACCTGTTCCTGACCGAGGACCCGCTTTACTTCCAGGCCTATATGTCGTCGCTGCGGATTGCCGCGATCTCGACGTTCTTGCTTCTCCTCATCGGCTATCCGATGGCGCTTGCCATGGCGCGCGCACCCAATTCCATCCGGCCGATCCTTCTGATGCTGGTCATCCTGCCGTTCTGGACCTCGTTCCTCATCCGCGTCTATGCCTGGATCGGCATCCTGAAACCGGACGGGTTGCTGACGCTCGCCTTGCAGACGATCGGGCTGATGGGACCGGATCAACAGGTGGAGATCTTCAGAACCGACACGGCCGTCTTTATCGGCATCGTCTATTCCTATCTGCCCTTCATGGTCCTGCCGCTCTATGCGGCGCTCGAAAAGATGGACAATACCCTGCTCGAAGCCGCCAACGATCTCGGCTGCCCGCCGTGGAAGGCGTTCTGGAAGATTACCTTTCCACTGTCGCTGCCGGGCGTCATCGCAGGCTCGATGATCTGCTTCATCCCGATCACAGGCGAATTCGTCATCCCGGATCTGCTCGGCGGCGCCGATACGCTGATGATCGGCAAGACGCTGTGGACGGAGTTCTTCAGCAACCGCGACTGGCCGCTTGCGTCGGCCGTAGCAGTGGTCTTGCTGCTGATGCTGGTCGTGCCGATCGCCATATTCCAGAACCAGCAGAAGAAGGTGGCGTGAGATGACAAAGAACCGCCTTGATGCCACCGTCCTGACGCTTGGCTTCGCCTTCCTCTACATCCCCATCATCATTCTGGTCGTCTACTCGTTCAACGCCTCGCGGCTCGTCACGGTCTGGGGCGGCTTCTCGCTCGACTGGTACGTCTCGATGTGGTCGAACCAGGGTCTTATGGATGCCGCCTGGGTCACGGCCCGCGTCGGTCTGTTGAGCGCCACGTTCGGTACCATCCTCGGCACGCTGGCCGCGCTGACGCTGGTCCGCTACCAGAAGTTTCCGGGAAAGATGCTGTTCTCAGGCATGATCTATGCGCCGCTGGTCATGCCGGAGGTCATCACCGGCCTGTCGCTGCTGCTTCTGTTCGTGGCGATCGGCGTCGATCGCGGGTTCTGGACTGTCATCATCGCCCACACGACCTTCACCATGTGTTACGTGGCGATCGTCGTTCAGTCGCGGCTTCTCACCTTCGATCGCAGTCTGGAAGAGGCAGCGCTCGATCTTGGCTGCCCGCCGGTCAAGACGTTCTTCCAGATCACCCTGCCGCTGATCCTGCCCGCCGTCATCTCCGGCTGGATGCTCGCCTTCACCCTGTCGCTGGACGACCTTGTGATCGCAAGCTTCAACACCGGGCCAGGTGCCACCACGCTGCCAATCAAGATCTATTCGCAGGTGAGGCTCGGTGTGACGCCGGAAATCAACGCAATCTGCACGATCCTGATCGCGCTGGTGACACTCGGCGTCATCGCCACCTCGATCGGCACCAAGCGCGCCGAGGTCCGGCGTATCCGCGACGAGCATATGGCGCTGCGGACCGGGAGCTGAACCGTCAGGGCGTGTGTTATTCGGTGATCTTCGGCGTGGGCTTTGCGACCGGCCAGATCACCGGGTTCTGCCAGGATCCCCCGATGAAAAAGTGGGTGGCATCCGGGCGGCCAGCGGCAGCGTCCCCGCTGGTTGTCCCGCTGGAATCTGTGAGCACACCGGCAGAAAGCGCGAGGCTGTTATTGGCATAGGGCACGATGCCGTTGAGCGTAATACGCTCGTTGGTTCCAACGATCAGCCCGTTGCGGATATCGGCTAAACCATCGGCGACGGTGACGTTAATATCGACACTCTGGAATTCGTAAGCTCCTGTCCCTGCTTCGCTCAGCGTGAAATAGGGTTTTTGGGTCGCCAGCCGTCTTATGCCTGCCATGTCCACACCGGGCAGAGTTCCGCTGCCGGCACGAAAGCGCAGAGATCCTTTGGCGTTGCGCAGCGTTTCCGCCGTCACCGGTCGCGCCACGTCCAGCGCCAGTTCGAGCGAGCCCGAGGCGCCGGGTAGCGGGGCCGTCAGGCCAAGCCGGCTGATCACGCTGGCGAAGTCGGCGTCCTGTACGGAGAGCCTTATTGCAACGCCGCCCGTTTCCCCGTCCTTGATCGTCGCGATGCGGCCGGTCAGTCGTCCGTTTTCGAAATCGCTGTCGAGAATATCGATCCGTGACTGGTCACCGATATTCATGATGCCGACGGCAACTTCGCTGAGTTGGAAGGGGCCGATCTCGACGCTTTGTGCGGATAGCCTCAAATCCAGCTCGAGCCGGTCGCGCAGTCTTGCGGCGGGATCGCTTTTGTCGAGAAGTCGCGGCGCGATCTCGGCCAGCATCGGCAACACGTCGCGGGTGTTGAGGGCGAGCGTCCCGGTCAGCCGCGGGGGAGCATCCGCCGGCATGGTCAGGTCCAGAATGCCGCTTGCCGTGATGTCGTCGATACCGAGCGACAGGCTTTCGAACCGCATCGCCGTATCGTTGGTGATCAGCCGGGCCTTCACGGAGAGCTGCTTCAGCTTTTCCGTGCCTGGCAGGTCGAACCCCATCCACTGCATGGCTTTGGCGCCATCCGCCGTTGCAAATTCGGCATCTCCGGACAAAAAGCCGTGGCTCGCGAGGTTGACGACGCCGCTGAACTTGGCGTTGAACAGGTCCGACTGGATCGAGCCCGAAGTGCTACTGCTGCGGCCCGAAAACAGAAGCAGAGGCTGGCGCGAGGTGATATCGGCCGTGACCCTGCGGCCGGCAATCGTTGCCTGGCCCTTGAAGCTCGCGCTGCGTGAAAGATAGGACCAGTCGATCTCGCTGTCGATCCGGTCGACCCGGACGATGCGGCCATCCTCTTCGTTGGTAATCTGAAGCGTGCCGTTCTCGATCAGGACATCGCCGATCGGCGCATCATTCGAATTGTCCAGCAACTGACCGGTGCCATCGCTTTTGACAGCGCGAACGGCGCGGCTGAGCAATCCGTCATTGGTCCAGTCCAGTCGCCCATCCGGTTTGCGCAGCACGAAAAGCTGCGGGTCCTTGAGGTGGAAATCCTTGAATTCCGGCTGACCCACCAGCGCGCCCAGAAGATCGAACGACGCCGACAGTTCACGGACGCTGCCAAGCATGCCTTTCTTGCCATGATCGATGTTGCGAACCATTACATCGGAGAATGTGATGCGCGGCTCCGGCCAGAAGGCAAGCGACGGCTGTCCGCCGATCGACACGTCGTGGCCGATCCATTCCTCGACGGCGCGCTCCATTCGTTCCCGTACCAGCACGGTCGAAACAAGGAAGGGTGCCGCGAGCTGGAAGGCGACGAAGAGGCTCAGCAGCGAGACCAGAACGATCAAGGCGATGCGCGTCCGCTTCCCTAAGGGGCGTCCGAAGGTCCTACGCAGCTTTCCGTCTGTCTCGTTGGGCATGGCTCACGCGAATATAGGAAATGCCGGCGTCGCGCAAATGCAGCAAGCGCGCGCTCCCGTGCTTTATCCCCCTCGATCGCATGATATACAGACGGTCAGGGACGCGCCTGCGAACGGCATAGGAGGAGAATTGCATGAGTGAGCAGCAGCCGCTTTGGTCGCCATCGGAGGAGACGTTGCGGACAGCACCGCTTGCCCGCTTCATCGTCTGGTGCAGCGAGCGGTATTCAATCGGTTTTGAGGATTACGACGCATTCCACCGCTGGTCGATCGAACAGCGCGGCGATTTCTGGTCCGCCGTCTGGGATTTCTGCGGCGTCAAGGGCGACAAGGGCGACGTCTACCTGGACGACGATGGCGAGATGCTCGCCGCCCGCTTCTTTCCCCATGCACGCCTGAACTTCGCCGAAAACCTGCTTGCCGGCAGCGGAGCCGACGCGAAGACCTCGGACGCTCTGGTCTTCTGGGGCGAGGACAAGGTCAAGGACCGTTGGTCCTGGGAAAGGTTGCAGGGCGAGGTGTCGAGGCTTCAGCAGGCATACCGCGCACTCGGCATCGGCAGGGGAGATCGCATCGCCGCGATGATGCCGAATATGCCTGAAACGATCGCCTGCATGCTGGCAGCAGCCTCTATCGGGGCAATCTGGTCTTCCTGCTCACCGGATTTCGGTGAACAGGGCGTGCTGGACCGGTTCGGACAGATCGGCCCAAAGCTGTTCATCACCTGCGATGGCTACTGGTACAACGGCAAACTGCAGGATGTGTCGGCAAAGGTCGACGCGGTTTCAAAGACGCTCGGCGTACCGGTTCTGGTCGTGCCCTATGCAGGGTCGCAGGACAAGAATGCCGCGCCGCTCGCAAAGACCCTCTCCGACGGCCGCGCGCTTGCCGATTTCCTGGCGCCGTTTGCGGCACGGACCGTCGAATTCGAGCCGCTGCCGTTCTCGCATCCGCTCTACATCCTGTTTTCGTCAGGCACGACCGGCGTCCCGAAATGCATCGTCCACTCGGCCGGCGGCACGCTTCTCCAGCATGTGAAGGAACATCGGCTGCATTGCGGCATCGAGCCGGGTGAAAACCTGTTCTATTTCACCACATGCGGCTGGATGATGTGGAACTGGCTGGTCTCCGGTCTCGCAGTTGGCGCCACACTCTGCCTCTATGACGGTTCGCCCTTTGCTCCGGATGGCAACATCCTGTTTGACTATGCGGAACAGGAGCGGTTCGCCGTTTTCGGCACGTCCGCGAAATATATCGACGCCGTGCGCAAAAGTGGCATCGTGCCTGCGCAGAGCCACGATCTGTCCACCCTTCGCCTCGTGACCTCGACGGGCTCGCCGCTATCACCGGAAGGCTTTTCCTTCGTCTATCAGGGCATCAAGAACGACGTCCATCTCGCCTCCATCTCCGGTGGCACGGATATCGTCTCCTGCTTCGTGCTGGGCAATCCGCTGAAGCCGGTCTGGCGCGGCGAGATCCAGGGGCCGGGACTCGGCCTTGCCGTGGATGTCTGGAACGACGAGGGCCAGCCGGTGCGTGGCGAAAAGGGCGAACTGGTCTGCACCAAGGCGTTCCCCTCCATGCCGCTGATGTTCTGGAACGATCCCGACGGTCAGAAATACCGAGCCGCCTATTTCGAGCGGTTCGACAACATCTGGTGCCACGGCGATTTCGCGGAATGGACGTCCCATGGCGGCATCGTCATCCATGGCCGTTCCGATGCGACGCTTAATCCTGGCGGGGTTCGGATCGGCACGGCTGAGATCTACAATCAGGTGGAGCAGATGGACGAGATCGCCGAAGCGATCTGCATCGGCCAGGACTGGGACGAGGATGTGCGCGTCGTGCTGTTCGTCCGGCTGGCGGACGGACTGACGCTGGACGACCGACTGACCAGGGAGATCAAGGCGCGTATTCGAGCAGGCGCCTCGCCACGGCACGTGCCGGCAAAGATCATCCAGGTCGCCGATATTCCCCGCACCAAATCCGGCAAGATCGTCGAACTTGCCGTGCGCGATATCGTTCACAGTCGGCCGGTCAGAAATCGGGAGGCGCTTGCCAACCCGGACGCGCTGGAGCTGTTTGCCAATGTCGCGGAGTTGCGGAATTGACGGCCATCAGGTGCCCTGTGCCATTGCGGGTCGCCGTTCCTGCATTGCCGGAACTGGTATTGGTTTTTAACGGCGTGTTAAGCCTCGCCCGCCAAAACTGATCCGGCATGATACTTTTCGTGTAGGGAAGATGAGCAAGGCTCAGGCTTTGCTGATTAGGAAGTCTTCCGTCACTTTTCGAACAGCATCAATTCCAGGCAGCCTCAGGGCTGCCTTCTTTTTACGTGCGTTCAGTTGGCAAGCACCCGCTGCGGCGGAAAGGTGATTTCCACCAGCGTTCCCTCGTTCGGCGCCGAGCTGATCGAGAAGGCTGCCTTGTTTGCATCCACCATCGCCTTGGTAAGCGGCAGCCCGAGACCTGTTCCGTCGCCACGCTTGCGGGCAGCACCGGCAACCTGCCGGAAAGGCTTCATCGCAAGTTCCAGTTCCGCCCGGGTCATGCCGATCCCGGTATCCCGGATACGCAGCGCCACGCTGCCATTCGGCTCGTAGGCGGTCGACACCACGATCTGCCCGCCCGATGGCGTGAAGCGGATCGCATTCGAAAGAATGTTGAGTGCAATCTGCTTGACCGAGCGCAGATCGGCCACGACTTGCGGCACAGCCTGCGACAGCGCGGTGCGGATGATCACCCGTTGGCCGTTTGCCTGCGGCTGCACCAGCGACACGGCTTCCGATATCGTCTCGTTGAGACCGACAGCGACGAAATCCAGCTCCATCTCGCCGGCTTCGATTTTCGAGATGTCGAGAAGGTCGTTGACGATGTCGAGTACGTGGCGACCGGACCGACCGATGTCGTTGGCATATTCGATATAGCGCGGATGGCCGATCGGCCCAAACCGCTCGCCGGCCATCATGTCTGAAAAGCCGATGATGGCGTTAAGCGGCGTGCGGATCTCGTGGCTGACATGCGCCAGGAAATCGCTCTTGTGCGCGTTGGCTGTCTCGGCGGCGCGCTTTGCCGTGCGAAGCTCGTCTTCGGTGCGCTTCCACTGGGTAATATCGCGGATCACGGCGCAATAACCGTTCGACGAGGTCAGCTTGCCGATCGTCATAAACAGCGGCAAGAACCCGCCGGACGCTTCGCGACCGATCACCTCGCGGCCATCGTTCAGCACGCTGGCAACGCCATGCCCGGCAAGTCCGGAAAGATAATCGACGATCGCCCGCTGGCTTTCATGGGCAAACAGCATCACGAACGGTTTGCCGTCGATTTCTTCCTGATCGTAGTTGAACAGCGCGCTTGCTGCCCTGTTCACCGAACGGATCTCGCCATCCGCACCGATCAGCACGACGCCATCGGTCGCAGTTTCCAGGATTGCACGCAACTCTTCGACTTCCACCTGCAGCCGGACCAACTGGTCGGCAGGGCGGACCGTTCGGGCAACCGTACGGATTTCCTCGCCCGGGTGATCGGACAGCGAGTTTGCTTCCGACGCGTCGGATGTCGTCGGCATCAGCGCCAGCATCAGGGCCGTCGTGTCGTCCCATCGAACCGATTGCAGACGTGCGGTCACCGGCAGGATCTCGTCGTCGGCGCGCACCACCACCATGCCGCTTGGTCTCGCACCATCGCCATCGAAATCCTGACGCTGCAGGAGTGCATCCAGACCGCCGACCTCTTCCAGTTCCTCAAGTGATGCATAGCCGGTCAGCTTGAGGAATTCCGGATTGCAATGGATCAGCGTGTCGCCGTTGTGAACGAGCAGTGCCACCGGCATCTGGTCGACAATCTCGGAGGAGAGGCCGATGCGCTCGCGCACCGGGATCATGCTCAGCAGAGGGACGTCGGATGGCTCGACATGGTCTGGCTCCGGCGCAACATCTGCGGGCTCAAGCATTGGCGCAGCCGGGATTTCCGTGCCAGCGTCGTCCTCGCTGTCGCTCTGGTTCTCGTTTGCAGCGACAGGCGGGAAGTCCGAGGCGAAGTGGTCGTCAACAGCGCTGCCGTCGAGATCCGTTTCGGATGCCTCGATGCTATGGCCTTCGTCGCCCGCCTGAGCGACAATCTCAGCCTCATCCGACACGTGGTCTTCTGCGGCCGGTGCCTCTTCGGCGGAAAGCACCTCTTCTTCGGATGCCACGTGCGAAGCAGGCTGCTCCTGCCAAGCATTGGTCACACCAGTCTCATCTGCCACTGGCTCTGAAACGTCAGTATTCTCTGCGGAAATCTCGCTTGCGGCGGAAGCTTTGCTCGGCGCTGGTTCAGCCGGCGCAGTCTCGGCGTTTGCTGGCGTTTCTTCCGTTGCGCGGTCGAGCTGGCGCCCAATCTCGCGGAAGGCCGCCTGTTCGACCGGCGTCAGGCGGGCGCGGTGTTCTTCGAGCTGGATGACCTTGTCGGACTGGCGACGGCCGGGGTTCTCGACCAGTCGCAGCGCAGGACGCTCACCGGCTGGCCACTCGAGCGGGGCAGCGTCGGAACGGTCGCTATCGGAATAGGTGGTTCCGTAGATGGCGCTATCAGACGGGGACGTTGCTTCCGGCTCCTCCTGTTGCGCTTCCGTCGCCACCAGGCGGTCTTCCAGAACGTCGGAGACCTGCTCCGCGTCATCGGATTGCCGATCGGCGGCGTTTACCGCGTCCTCGATGCCCGGTTCTTCAGTCTCCTTGACCGCTTCATCCTCGACCGTCGTCGGCGAAAGCGTCAGGCCGGTGGCGTCAGGATCATCCTTGGCGTCGGCGATCCGTACGATGCCGAAGCCGCGGAAGCCGTCGAATTCGCGACTCCGGGTATAGGTGGGCAGTGCCGCCAGATCGACCGGCACGACAAGTGCCGTGCCCTCTACCGGCCACCAGATGGTTTTGCCCGACCAGGTGTCGCGCTTGCCGAGCAGTTCGGTGATGCGCCCCTCGGGATCCAGATGGAAGAGAGCGGCGAGGTCGGAAAACGCCATGCCGACAACATCTGCGGCATGCGGTCCCACGGCCTTGGCGAATTCGCCCGAGACCTCTGTAAACTGCCCATCGGCATCGATCTTCCAGACGAAACGCACCGCGCGTGAATCGCGGCTGAACACAAAGCCTTCCACGTCGCCGAATGCATCGGGCTCGGCAACCGTAGTTTCTGGAGCGGCGACCGATATCAGAGCCTGCTCGCTCCGTGTTTCGGCCGGCTCGGATGCATCCCCTGCCTCCGGTGCCGGAAGGCGGTCTTCCGCGATCTCGTCCGAGGCTTCCGCGATCTCATGCGCCGGAATGTCTTCGACAACATCCTCCGACACGATGTCTTCGGCAACTGCTTCCGGAGCGGGCTCCAGATCGACTTCTTCACTCTCCGGCTCTACCGCCGCCGCTTCTTCAACTGGTACGTCGCCATCGACCGGCGCGTCAGCAACCGTAGCTGCGTCATTAACCGCGCTTACCGCAGCCTCTATTTCCGCAACCGGCTCCGGCTGCTCGGCGGGCTCGGAATTTTCTTCGTCCGCCGCAGTCTCTTCGATCGCGACCGTGTTGATCTCGGTTGCCTCTGCCGCCGTCACGGTTTCAGGAAGCTCGAACTCTTCCTGAGCCTCAACATCGTCCTCGATCGCGGCAAGGGCGTCGATGACCGCAGTCTCGTCGTCGGGCACCATCGCAACGACGCCGGGATCAACCAAGGTTTGCGGGGTAACCGCGTCATCGGTCGCCATATCGACAGTGAACAGAATGTAGAGGGCAGGGGCGTCCGAAAGCTTGCCGATGGCAGCCGGAAGGTTGCCCTTGGCGGTCGTGATCGGGCGTTTGGCAAGCCGGCTGGGATCGGCGGATGCCGTCGCCGAAAGCGTCGTGATCGCCGCTTCCGATATGTCGAGACTTTCAAAACGCTCGGAGGCAGCGGCAACCTTGCCTGCCGCGTCAACGATAGCGATATGGGTGTCTGCTTCCTCGAAGCCCTCGATCATCCGCTCCGCACGCTCGGCGATCGTTGCAAGCTCCCGCTCGGGTGCTGCCGAAAAGAGAATGGCCCGCTCGCCATGGACTTCGACAAGTTCACAGGCCCCGCGAAGCACGACCCGTTGGAAACCGGAAATAACGCGGACTGCGAGGCCTCTTGTATCGCCGACCTTGGCAAGCTGGCGGGCGGTTGCCTCGACCTGCCGAAAGGCCACGTCGGCGCGGTTCGGCCCCTGATCGATCAGGTCGTAGATCGAGCCAAATCCGAAGAGCGCCGCACCGCGTCCGTTCGCCCACAAAGGCATGCGCATGTCGGAGGAAAACAGCACTATACCGTCGCCCGCTGCAAAGCGTTCCCTGACGCGCTCGTGGACGGCGATGTCGATGAAAGGGTACTGTACAGAGGACATGAACGACCTGTCGGTTAACTACCGGCATTCCTGAGAGACTTAATCCTTCGTTAATACCTTGCCCCCCTTCCGGGGTCCACAGGCCGACCGGTTAAACCTCCGTCAGGGTTAACGGCGGCGCTTTTGTGCGCCGCACAAATTCGTTGCGCGGCACAACGTTTGCGATTATATTTCAGGCATCCAACTCCGGCTTTTGCCTATTTAAAAGTCGGGGTAGAGCCTTGGAGGAGCTTTCGCGATGGCACACGGCACAGAATAGATGTTTTCGTTTTCCGCTTCCGATCCCATGAAGCTTGGCGAACGCCTTCGCGACCTTACCGGGCAGGGCGCAAGCCAGTCCAGTGAAGCCTATGCTAGAATGAAAGCCGCGACAGAGGAAGCCACCATGGCGGTGGAATCCACAGTTCACACGGCCCAGTCCGGTTCCGTTGAACTCGGGCTTAAGGCACTGGAAGCGTTCCGGTCCAGTGCGGATCTGTCGCTCTCGCATATGCAGGCGCTGCTCGGCGTCAAATCAGCGTCGGAATTCTTCGAATTGCAGACCTCGTTCATCCGCCGTCAGGCAGAGGCGACGGTCGAGCAGGCAAAATCCATGCAGGACATGGCCCGCCAGCTTGCAGAAGACGTGTCGCGGCCGGGCAAGGAAGCTGCCGAAAAGGCAATGGCAAATTTCCGAACCGCTTGATCGCGACCAGCGCATCACGCCCGTATTCCATGGCCGCCGACTGGGCGGCCATTCCATTTTTGGCTTCGTTCTCTCAAAAGGGGCTTGCCAAACGCTGCCGATGGCAGTATCTGCACCGGCGACGCGATTTAGGCGTCTCGTGCGGTTGTAGCTCAGTTGGTTAGAGCGCAGGCTTGTGGCGCCTGAGGTCAGTGGTTCGACCCCACTCAACCGTACCACTTCTTTTCCTGGAATGTCAGATCAGTGAAGCGGCTTGTCGCCGGCAATCCGCATGGCGTCCTGAAACACACGGCCGAGCCTGGCGCGTTCTTCGCCCAGTTGGACCAGGGCCTTGTTGAACCGCCGCGCTACGGCAGCATCGATATCGCTCCGCCGGACCTGGTTTGGTTTCTGGCCATCCTGCGATTTGACAATCATCGGGCGACCGATGTTTTCCTGAAACTGCGCCAATGTCATGCCCGCCTTCAGCAACAGCGTGCGCATATGAGTCCTGTTTTCGGTCGCAAGCGTCAACCGGAAAGCATTGACCAGCGAGTCCTTGGAGGCCGGCAGGTCGCGCACGTCGAAGAGGTCGTTCTTCGTCTCGTGTTCGCGCAAATAGGTCAGGTGAAGCTCCACAAGGCGATGCGCCGCCTCGAGAATGTCAGCATCCGTGCTTCCGGGTATACCCAGATTTTCAAAACGTTTCGAACTCGACTGATGCATATTGACGTCCCTATTCGAGCAGAGAACGCGCGAAGACTGTTTTTGTTCGAAAAAGCGGCAAACAACGGGCTCAGATCCGCGACGACGCTCAACACTTTTTGTTGCAGTGCAGCGAATGCCCTTGCCGTGGGGGCATCAATGCATATCTATTGGGCTCTGGCGGCACCAAAATTGTGCAGTCGAACTTCGGGCTGCTTGCCCCCTTCGCTGCCTAGCGGCAGATTTTGACGGAAGGAAGATTACCATGACGGTTTCCATTAATAACTTTCGTGCCTCGACAGAACAGGTTCTCGCACCGGATCAGGTGGCTGGGTTGATTGCCCAGGCGCGCCAGGCTGCCGGCTACAGCATCGACGATCTTGCCGTTACGACCGGATTGGTCACGGATGAGATCGTGGGTATGGAGAACGGCACGGATTTCGATCCTGCCAAGTTGAAGCGCATCGCAAATGCCCTCAAGATGCCGATGTCGGTTCTAAAGGCGTCGTAATCGCAGACGTCCGGCCTATCATGCTGGACGCTGTGAATGCTTAAGGCCCGCTTCTCGCGGGCTTTATTTTTGTCCGGACGGCGGTTTCCACACGAAGATCCGCGCTTCCTCCTGAATGACTTCCCGCAGGAAATCCGCGACGGTTCGAACCCGCACCAGGTTCCTGGCCGTCTCGTGATAACTGCTCCAATAGGCCCGGCGAATGGAGATGTCCGGAAGGATGCGGGTCAGGTTCATGTCCTGCGAAGCGACATAGTCGTGCAGAATGCCGATCCCGGCGCCGGACCGCACCGCTTCGATCTGGCCGATTGCGCTCGAAATCTCGAACCCGGCATCCCAGTTGCGCATCACCTCGCCGGTGAAGTTCAGCGACGGGGAAAAGATCAGGTCTTCCACATAACCGATCCGCGCATGGTCCTTGAGCGCCTCGATACTGTCGGGCGCGCCTGCGTCCTGGAGATAGGCTTTCGAGGCGTAGAGCCCGAGCGTGTAATCCGTCAGCCGCGATGAGACCAGGCGCCCCTGTTCTGGCCGGTCGATCGTGATTGCGATATCCGCTTCCCGTTGCGACAGCGAAAACGAGCGTGGCACCGGCACCAGTTGCAGTTTCAGCTGCGGATGCCGCTTCGTCAGCATTCCCAGGCGCGAGGCCAGGAAGTGCACGCCGAACCCGTCGGGCGCGCCGACCCGCACGGTACCGGCAATTGCCGCGTCGATCCGACCGGTACTCGCCTGCGCGTCCAGCATCTCCGTCTCGATCCGCTCGGCGGCCCGCAGAAACACCTCTCCCTCAGGCGTCAACTCGCAGCCATTGGTGCGGCGGATCAGCAGCCGCGTGCGCAGATCCTCTTCCAGCGCTGATATCCGTCGCCCGACCGTGGCATGATTGATCCCCAGCCGACGGGAAGCCGCCAGGATCTGTCCGCTGCGCGCAACAGCCAGGAAAAGCCGCAGGTCATCCCAGTTCATCGTCACCTCACGGTGGGTATAGTTGTGTCGAATTTTGCACAACGGATGCGTAAACCATGGCGTTGCCTTGTGCAAATTGACGCGTATCCTCGTCCCTTACAATTTCAAGAAGGAGGATCACCATGTACGAGATCGGTCATTTCATCGGCGGCCAGCATGTTGCCGGTACGAGCGGGCGCACGGCCAATGTCTTCAATCCGGCAACGGGCGAAGTCCAGGCGACCGTGGCGCTTGCAAGCGATGCGGATCTGAATGCAGCCGTCGAGAATGCCAAGGCTGCCCAGCCGAACTGGGCCGCCACCAACCCGCAGCGCCGCGCCCGCGTTTTCATGAAGTTCGTCCAGTTGTTGAATGACAACATGGATGAACTTGCCGAGATGCTGTCGCGCGAGCATGGCAAGACGATCGAGGATGCCAAGGGCGACATCGTTCGCGGTCTTGAAGTCTGTGAATTCGTCATCGGCATCCCGCATCTGTCCAAGAGCGAGTTCACCGAAGGTGCCGGTCCGAACATCGACATGTATTCCATTCGGCAAGCGGTCGGGATCGGTGCCGGCATCACGCCGTTCAACTTCCCGGCGATGATCCCGATGTGGATGTTTGCACCCGCGATTGCCTGCGGCAATGCCTTCATCCTGAAGCCTTCCGAGCGCGATCCCTCCGTGCCGATGCGTCTGGCCGAACTGATGATCGAGGCAGGCCTTCCGGCCGGCATTTTGAACGTCGTCAACGGCGACAAGTCCGCGGTCGATGCGATCCTGACGCATCCGGATATCTCTGCCGTCTCGTTTGTAGGCTCCACGCCGATCGCCCGCTACGTCTACGGAACCGCCGCCATGAACGGCAAGCGCGCACAGTGCTTCGGCGGCGCCAAGAACCACATGATCATCATGCCGGATGCAGATCTCGACCAGGCCGCCAACGCCCTGATGGGCGCCGGGTATGGCTCGGCCGGCGAGCGCTGCATGGCGATCTCGGTTGCGGTCCCGGTCGGCGAGGACACCGCCAACCGTCTGATCGAGAAGCTGACGCCAATGGTCGAATCCCTGCGCATTGGTCCCTACACGGACGAAAAGGCCGACATGGGCCCGGTCGTCACCAAGGAGGCCAAGGAGCGTATTCTCGGCCTGATCAACAAGGGTGTCGAAGAGGGCGCAAACCTCGTTGTCGATGGCCGCGACTTCAAGCTGCAGGGCTATGAAAACGGCAATTTCGTCGGCGGCTGCCTGTTCGACAACGTCACGCCCGACATGGACATCTACAAGACCGAAATCTTCGGCCCTGTCCTGTCAGTGGTGCGCGCCAAGACTTATGAGGAAGCGCTCGACCTGCCGATGCGCCATGAATACGGCAATGGTGTCGCGATCTATACCCGCGACGGCGATGCCGCCCGCGACTTCGCCTCGCGGATCAATATCGGGATGGTCGGCGTCAACGTTCCGATCCCGGTGCCGCTCGCCTATCACTCCTTTGGCGGCTGGAAGTCCTCGTCCTTCGGCGACCTCAACCAGCATGGCACGGATTCGATCAAGTTCTGGACCCGCACCAAGACGGTAACCAGCCGCTGGCCCACAGGCATCAAGGATGGCGCCGAATTCGTCATGCCCGTCATGAAGTAAGCCCGACTGTCGAATAGACACGCTCCGCCGCATTCTCGTGCGGCGGAGACATTGACCTCTTCCTAGGCGCTGCTAATTTACACATTCGTGTGAGGGGGAGTGTTCATCATGAATTACGAGTGGGACGTTTCGCGCGCGCGCCGCATCCGCCTGGCGAAAATCGGCATAACGTTTCTGGCGGCGACCTTCCTGTTTGCAGTTCCAGTCTGGTTTGCGGTACACATGGGTCTTGCCGGATAATGCCGGCAATAAAGCGCGTCATCGGCAACGTAGCGTTCAAGGGCAATTTCGCAAACTTTGGAATTGTTCAAAACTAGCAAACCCACTATGTATGGGGCCGTGACGAGTCTCGGGAGACGAATATGCGCCTGACAAAGCAGACCAACTACGCCGTTCGCATGCTCATGTACTGTGCTGCGAACGAGGGGAAGCTCAGCCGCATCCCGGAGATCGCGCGCGCCTATGGCGTGTCCGAACTGTTTCTCTTCAAGATCCTGCAGCCTTTGACCAAGGCCGGCTTGGTCGAGACCGTTCGCGGCCGAAACGGCGGTGTTCGCCTCGGTCGCGCTGCCGACCGTATCACTCTGTTTGATGTGATCCGCGTGACGGAAGACAGTTTCGCGATGGCCGAATGTTTCGAGGAGGGCGTCGCCGAATGTCCTCTGGTCGATAGCTGTGGTCTCAACTCGGCACTTCGCAAGGCGCTGAATGCCTTCTTCGACGTGCTGGCAGACTATACGATCGACGATCTGGTCAAGGCGCGCCCGCAGATTAACTTCCTGCTCGGGATCGATCCGCCGCCGGCAATCGCCAAGATGGTCGCGGCACCGGCCGCCTGATCTCAATACAGATCTCATCGCAGCATCAGTTTAGCGGCCCGGCAGGTTGACCTCCGGGCTGTCTTCTTTAGGAGTAGGCAACGTTTCCTTTATTGATGGCCCCTTGAGCGTGGCTCCGGGTGGTCACCCAGATATTCGTTGCCATGCCCTTTTCCCAATTGCGTGAATTTGCCCTGACCGCGCTGGTCGGTGCCGGCGGTGCGCTGATCGCCGCGATGATCGGCTTCCCCGCTCCCTATCTGATCGGTCCGGCGCTGGCCGTGTCGCTTGCGGGTATCGCAGGCCTCACCCTCTCGATCCCGAAAATCGTCCGGAACGGCTGCTTCATCGTCATCGGCATCTCGATGGGGGCGACCGTCACGCCCGACATCCTGGTGGCGATCAAGCGCTGGCCGCTAAGCTTCGTGATGGTCATGGTTACCGTCACGGCCCTGCTTTACGTCGCGGCCTGGGTCATGCAGCGTTTCTTCCATTACGACCGCACCACGGCTTTCCTCGCAGCTTCGCCGGGACATCTGAGCTACGTGCTCAGTCTTGCCGCTGACATGCGTTGCGACCAGCGAACGGTCGGCATTTCCCAGAGCGTGCGCGTGCTTCTGTTGACGATCAGCGTACCCATGATTGTCACAGCATTTGATCTTGGCGGCGGAGATAGTGTCGCTCAGGTCATCGCGATGGACCTGCCGATGCTGTTGGGCATCCTTGCGGTCTCGACCGTCATCGGCATGCTCTTCCTGCGCTGGAAGCTTCCCGCAGCCCTTCTGCTCGCCGGCACACTGGTTTCGATCTCCACCCACGTGACATCGTTCGCCACCGGTGGCGTTCCCTCCTGGCTCATTGTCCCCGTCTATATCCTTCTCGGCGCCAACATCGGAACGCGCTTTTGCGGAATCTCGCTTCTCGAGGTGCGCACAGCGCTCGTATCCGGCCTCGTGGTCACGGTGATCGTCTCGGTCATGGCGGCGGCCATGGCCGGCACCGTCTCGTATGTCCTGGACATACCGCTCGATGCGGCCCTGATCGCGTTTTCGCCCGGTGGGCTGGAGACCATGGCGGCGATGGCGGTCATGCTGCATGCCGACCCGACCTATGTCGGTGCCCATCACGTCCTGCGCCTGATCTTTCTGTCGATCCTGATGCCGTTTGCGCTCGGGCGCGATGAAACGGGTCCGGGCAAGTCCGCGACTGGCGTTGAAGATCGCCGGGACTTGTGATCTGTCGCTCAATGCGGTTGAAGGAGACCGGCTGTCGATATCAAAGAGGAGCAACCAATGAGCAAACAGGCTGGCAGAGCCATCATCGTCATGGGCGTCAGCGGCGCTGGAAAGAGTTCCGTCGCTGAGCGTTTGGCAGAGAGCCTGAATTGCCGCTTCATGGAAGGCGACAGTCTGCATCCGCAGTCCAATGTCGACAAGATGGCGCAGGGAACACCGCTCACCGACGAAGACCGCTGGCCCTGGCTCGATGTGATCGGCGAGAAGATCGCCGAGGCTCTCGCGCGTTCAGAAGACCTCGTGGTGACCTGCTCTGCACTGAAAGTCGTCTACCGCGAACGGCTGCGCAGCGCTGCGGGTGGCAAGCTGACCTTCGTGTTTCTCAAAGGAAGCCAGGAGCTGTTGAGCCGCCGGATGGGCGAGCGCAAGGGCCATTTCATGCCGACGTCTCTGTTGCAAAGCCAGCTCGCCACGCTGGAAAGCCCCGAGGGTGAAGCAGGCGTCGTGACCGTCGACATTGACGCCACGCTCGACCGCATCGTGGCAGATGCCGTAGCGGGGCTGAAGGATGCGATATGACACGCGATCCTAATTCAAGATAAACTGTTTGAGTGTCGAATTATTTTCAAAATTCTAATGCTTTCGGTGATCCGACATGCCTGACTTGCCGTACAACGCAAACTTATAATGTAACTATGCTGCCAGGTGCCTCTCTTATCGCCCCGTCCAGTATAGGCAACAGGGCGTACGGAGAGAGTTGCGGATGCGAGATTCGATGCAGAGTGCAGGCGGGAGTTCACTTCGTCGGGTACCGAAACAGGAAAGAAGCCGCGAACGCATTGATGATATCCTGAAGGTCTCGATGGAGCTGATCGGCGAAAAGGGTATCGATGCGGTCACGATGAAGGAGATTGCGTCTCTTTCAGGTGGTCCGATCGCCTCCGTCTACCAGTATTTCCCCAACAAGTCGGCTATCATCGCCATGCTCCATGAGCGCTATGTCGAGGAAGTCCGCGGTATCATCGTCGGACATATTCCGCAGATCTCGACGGCCGAAGACGCGCTGGATGCAACGGACGTTCTTTTCGACCTCTATTACACCCGCATGCGCGAAAAGCCGTCGACCCAGGATCTGTTGAACGCCATCCAGGCCGACAAGGCGCTGGCAGACCGTGATATTACCGAGACCCGCTTCCAGGCCGACCTCTTCTTCGAGATCACCAAGCGGTTCGTCAGCGAACAGCTTTGGGAGAACTACGCCCGCACACTGTTTCTCATGTTCCACATGGCCGCGGCAACATTGCGTCTGGCGCTGATGGTGACGGAAGACGAGGCAGCCAAAATCGTTGCACAGTTCAAGTCGATCGTGCGGGCACAGTCGACCTATTACTTCAAAGGCAGTTTTCCCGCATCGCTGTAAGCTACAGCCCGAGTTTGTCCCGCATGCCGTACCACCAGGCCCCAAGCGCGGTGAGCGGCACGCGGAACGCCCGCCCGCCCGGGAAGGGTAGGTTGGGCAGGGATGCCCAGGTATCGAACCTCTCCGCATGGCCGGCAACCGCCTCACCAAGGATCTTGCCGAGCAGATGCGTGGTGGTCACGCCGTGGCCGCTGTCGCCGTGCGAGAAGAACACGGTGTCGGACAGCTTTCCCACATGCGGAATGCGGGTCAGCGTCAGTGCAAAATTGCCGCTCCACGCATAGTCGATCCTCACATTCTTCAGCTGCGGAAAGGTCTTGAGCATGTTCGGGCGGATCACGCCCGTCAGGTCCTTCGGGTCGCTGCCGCCATAACCGATCCCGCCGCCGTACAGCAGTCGGTTGTCGGCGGTGCGGCGATAGTAGTCGAGAATGTAATTGGCATCCTCGACGCAGTAATTTGCGGGCAGAAGGCTCTCGATCAGGCCCGCATCGAGCGGCTCCGTCGCCATCACCTGGCTCGAAACCGGCATCATCTTGCCATGGATCTCCGGCAGCAGCGGCGATAGATAGGCGTTGCCGCACACCAGCACATAGGATGCCGTGACACGGCCCTTGTCGGTTCTGACCACGGGCTTTGCCGTCTGGTCGATGCCGACCACCCGTGATCCCTCGAAAATCTGCGCGCCGAGGCTTTCGGCCGCTGCCGCTTCCCCGAGCACCAGATTGAGCGGATGGATATGGCCACCCTTTCGGTCGATCATGCCGCCGGCATAGCGGTCGCTTTTCACATAGCGTCCGACGTCAGCCTTCGAGACCATCTCCAGCCCGTCATGGCCGTGCTGTTCCCATACGGCCTTGTGCACCTCCATCTCGCGCACCTGCTTGTCGGTAAACGCCGCAAAGAAACCGCCGGGCACGAGACCGCAGTCGATCCCGTATTGCGCCACGCGGCCGCGAATGATCTCGCCGCCTTCGAGCGACATCGCACCGAGTTGCACGGCCTTGTCGCGCCCGTAGCGTCCGGCGATCGTCTCCAGATCGCGGCTGTAGCCGTTGACGATCTGCCCGCCATTGCGGCCGGACGCGCCGAAGCCGATCCGCTCGGCCTCCAGCACCACGACGGAATAGCCGCGCTCGGCCAGTTCGAGAGCGGCCGAGATGCCGGAAAAGCCCGCGCCGATCACGCAGACATCGGCCTCGATCTCGCCCTCGAGGGCAGGGCGCACACGCTTGTCATTGGCTGAGGCGGCATACCAGGAATTGGCGTGGCGGGGATTGTCTGCGGGTTTGAAAGCCATCTTACACCGTCCTGATATAGGCGTCGTATTCGACGTCGGTCACCCGCAGAGAAAATTCCGACAGCTCCTGCTGCTTGCAGGCCGTGTAGAGCGACCGGTATTTCGGCCCGAGCGTCGCATAGGCGAACGTGGAGCGGGAAAACTGCTGCAGCGCATAGTCCCAGTTGGTCGGCAGCGGTTCGTGGCTGATCGCATGGTCGTCGCCGGTGATCGCCCCGCCCGGATTGCGCTTTTCCTTGATGCCGGCAAGGGCTGCACTGAGGATCATCGCCAGCACAAGATAGGGATTGGTGTCGGAACCTGCAACGCGGTGCTCGATGCGGGTCGCCGGCTTCGACGCGGTGATGACGCGCACGGCGGCCGAGCGGTTGTCGAAGCCCCAGGAGGCATAGGTCGGCGCGTGCTCGGAAGGGCGCAGGCGCCGGTAGGAATTGGCATGCGGGGCAAACACCGCCATGCTTTCCCCCATGTTTTCCAAAAGCCCGCCCACCGAATGAAACAGCGCCTCGGACGGCCCGTTCTCGCCCATATAGACATTGCGGCCGTCGCTATCGATCAGCGAGAAATGCACATGCATGCCGCTTCCGGCCTGCGTGCCATAGGGCTTTGCCATGAACGTCGCGTCGAGATCGTTGGCGCGCGCCACGCCCTTGACGATCCGCTTGAGGAGCACCGCATAATCCGCAGCCTTCAGCGCGTCTGGCACGTGGTTGAGGTTGATCTCATACTGGCCCGGGCCGTTTTCCCGCAGTGTCGTATCGGCCGGTATCCCTTGCGCCCTCGCTGCAGAGGCGATGCCGTGGAAGACATTCTCGAAATCCTGCAGCTCGGAAATCGAGAGCACCTGTGTCTGGCCCGTATGCCAGCGGCCCTCGCGTGAATTCGGTGGCCGCACCGGGTCGATCGCCGACCGGATCGGGTCGATCAGGTAGAATTCCAGCTCCGTCGCCACGACCGGCGTCAGGCCGATCCGCTCGAAACCTTTGAGAACATTCGCCAGAACCTGGCGCGGATCGCCGTAAAATCCGGTCCCGTCCTGCTCGTTCATGCCCAGTAGAACCTGCGCCGTTGGCCGCTTCAGCCATGTCACGCGCGACAGTGTGTCGGCGATGGGAAAGCAGATGCCATCCGGATCACCGGTGCCCTCCGCAAGGCCCGCGGCATTGACGTCGCGTCCCCAGACGTCGAGCGCGTAGACCGAGCGCGGCATCGCCATGCCCTTCGAAAGCACGTCGAGCGCTCGTTCGCGCGGGATCCACTTGCCCCGCGGCACGCCGTTGACGTCGATCACGAAGGCTTCGAGAACCTCGATATCGGGATTGTCATCGAGAAAGGTCCGGGCTGTATCGATCGTATCCATGAAAACACCGGTAGCCCAGACTTTCTCCTGCCGCTAGACCAAATGAAGAAGAGGGTCAGACGTTAAACCGCTCCGGCCTGTAAGCGGATATGTCGATCCGGGTCTTTTCGCCCATCATCGCTTCCGCGATGACCTGACCCGTGACCGGACCGAGCGTCAGGCCGTGATGCGCATGGCCGAAGGCGAACCACAATCCGTCGTGACGCGGCGCCTTGCCGATGACAGGCATCATATCCGGCGTGCAGGGGCGAGCGCCCATCCAGGGCTCCTTGTCCAGCCGCTCACCAAGCGGAAAGATCTCGCGTGCCACAGCTTCGGCGCGGGCAAGCTGAACCGGCGTCTTCGGCGCATCGCGGCGCGCAAATTCGGCACCGGTCGTCAGCCGGATCCCCTGGTTCATCGGGGCCAGGAAATAGCCGCGCTCTGCATCCATCGTCCAGCCGTTGAGTTTCGCATTGCCCTTTGGCGCATAATGCATGTGGTAGCCGCGCTTGACGCCGACGAGGAAATTGTAGCCGAGCGGCTTGGTCACCGTGTCCGACCACGGACCAAGTGCGACCACGACATCCTTCGCCTCGACCACGCCTTCGCCGGCAATGATGCGCCAGCCGGTCGCGGTCTTCGAAAGGCTCTTTGCGTCACCCGTCAGCACCCGACCGCCAAGCTTTTCGAACAGCGCCACATAGGCACGCGTCAGCGCGAGCGGATCCTTGACCGCCCACGGGTCTTCCCATTTCAGCGCGCCGATGAAATCGTCGGAGAGATTGGGTTCCGCAACCGCAAGTTCCGCAGGCGTCAGAACCTTGAAGGAAAGGTCGTATTCGCGCTTCAGTCGGTCGGCTTCGCGCACCGTCTCGTCGAGCTTGGCCTGCGAGCGGAACACTTCCTGCCAGCCGTTCTTGGCAATCAGATCCTCGGCGCCCGCCTCGCGGATCAGTTCGTCATGGGTGGCGATCGAATGCTCGATCAGCGGCGCATAGGCGCGGGCGATCAGCTCATGCCTCGGCACATTGGAATGCCACCAGTATTTTGCCAGAAACGAGGAGACCGACGGCATCGCGCTCCAGTGAAAATGCGCGTCGATGCGGTTGTTCCTGGCATAGCGCAGGATCTGGGCGAACTGCTGGGGAAAGCTGTAGGGGACAACGCCCTCGCGCTGGATCAGGCCGGCATTGCCGTAGGAGGTTTCCATCCCGGGCTCCCTGCGGTCCACCAGGGCGACCGATTTTCCCCGTCGCGCCAATTGCAGAGCCGTCGAAACACCGATGATGCCGGCGCCGAGAACGATCACATCCGCTGCCATGATATTGAATCCATATGAGATAACTGAGCAGGTTACCATGACGCCGGGTCAGGCGCAGCGCAAATGAAAATTGCAGCGGCCGCCTGGATATCCAAGGGGTGAGGAGCGCTTGTGGAACTTGATCTAAATCAAATATAGCTTGACGCAACCAAGTTTGCGCTCCTAAGTCGATGACGCACTGACGGCCACCAGAACTTGCAGATGCACGCTTTGCAGACGCAATATCCTGCCGCGACCGCCGAATTTCTCTCTTGTCGCGCCCTCCGTCAGGGCTTCGGATTCATTCATGTCTGAAAAAGTCTCACATCGCGGGCTCGTCGTAGCCGCGATCATGGCAAGCATGGCGATGATCGCCATCGAAGCGACCATCGTCTCCACCGCCATGCCGCAGATCGCAGCCCAGCTCGGGCAGCTCAATCTCTACAGCTGGGTGTTTTCCGCTTTCCTTCTGTCGCAGACCGCGCTGACCGTCGTCTTCGGCAAGCTTTCCGATATCTACGGGCGAAAGCCGATCGTGCTGGCTGGCATCGCCGTCTTCCTGGTCGCCTCCATCCTCTGCGGATTTGCCTGGTCGATGCCGTCCATGATTGCCTTCAGACTGCTCCAGGGCATCGGCGCTGGCGCCATTCAGCCCGTCGCCATGACGGTGGTGGCCGATCTCTTTCCGGGCAGCCAGCGTGGAAAGGTTCAGGGCTATCTGGCCAGCGTCTGGGCGCTCTCGGCCGTGGTTGGCCCGCTGCTCGGCAGCGTCATCATCCATAACCTGCCCTGGGCCTGGATCTTCTGGATCAACGTGCCGGTCGGCCTTGCCGCTGCCGCAGCCTTCACCCTGTTTTATCACGAGGAGAAGCACACGCGCACGGTCTCGATCGATGTCCTGGGCGCCGTGCTGTTTGCAATTTCCATCTCGGCGCTGATGATTGGCCTCACGGTTTCCGAAACGGGATTGTCCACATCCGCGATCGTCTCCTTCGTCCTGTTTGCCGTGTCGCTTGCGCTGTTCATCTGGCAGGAGCGTCGCGTCGACGAACCGATGGTCGCGCCGGATCTCTGGCTCTACCGGCCGATTGCGGCCGCAAACATCTCTGTCTTCTTCGCCTCCATGGCGATCATGGGGCTCACGACGTTCCTGCCCATGTATGTGCAGACCGTGCTCAACCAGTCGCCGCTGGTGGCGGGCTTTGCGCTGACCATGCTTCTCTTGGGATGGCCGTGCGGCGCAACGATCGCTTCGCGGAACTTCACCCGGTTCGGGCTGCGGCCGATCATGCTGGTGGGCGCCGTGTTCGTCCCCGTGGGAACCTTCCTCCTGACCCTGCTGACGCCATCCAGTTCGGCGGTGCTTGCGGGTGCCGGCTCGCTCGTCATGGGCTTCGGCATGGGCCTTCTCAATATCGGCGCACTGATCCTCACCCAGGGAAGCGTCGCGGCCTCGCAACGCGGCAGTGCCACGGCGTCGAACGTGTTTTCCCGCAACCTCGGCAGCACGCTGGGCGCGGCGATTCTCGGGGCGGTGCTGAGCTGGGGCCTGGTCCATACGACCAGCGGACAGGCGATCACGACCGACCAGCTGCGTGCTCTCCTGAACGGAACCGGTCTCGTGAGTGGCGATGCCGAAGCGGTTCGCCTTGCGCTGCAGGACGGCCTGCACGCGACCTTCCTGACCATGCTCCTGTTTGCCGTCCTGATCGTGCCCGCTTGCCTGTTCGTGCCCCGCGATGCCGTCCACAAGGACGAGCCCGCGCCGGCCTGAACCTTGAAATCTGGCGCCAACATGCCCATTTCGCTGTGAACGGGGCCCTATCGGGACCGATATCGTCACAACGACTATTAAGGTGGGTGGCACGATGCAGCAGATGACAAAGACAATCCGGGACCTGACGATCGAGGAGCGCGAAGACGCGCTGATCACCATGGCGCACGCGCTTGAAGGCGCTGCCAGAGAAGCCCTGGTCGAAGGTAACCGCCAGTTCGCTGCGATCTCCGGCAACATGGCCGAAGCGATCTTCATCAACGCCGATCAGCTTGCACGCGATCACGTCGAGGAAGCCGAACAGGTTCTCGAACAGGCCGTCCAGATCATGGTCGAATATGAAGCTGAACACCCCTACCGGATCGTCAGCACCGCGATCCACTGAGGACGGCGGCACGGCGGGCGACGGGCAACCTTGCCTGTCTCCCGCATTCTCTCGCAGCGGAGAAGACGCCACCTGATGCGGCAAGCCTTCACTGGTCTCCTATACAAAACGTCTGACATTGAACGCCTGCAAATCCAACGTCGAGTTCCTCGGCGATGGCACAGATGGTAGCGTTGTGCTCCTTGGTGTCTGCGGGAATGGGAAAGAGCCAAAGGGCGGCGGCTCGTGGGCGGATGGCCGCAGACGGCCATAGTCCCGCATGAGCGCGAGTGTTCATCCCCTTTGGCTCTGCCACACATCGCCGAGCCACTCTGTTACATTCTTGATATGCAGATTGGGCGATTTGAGAACGGAAAGTTCTCACGGTTTTCGTGTCGCCCCAGCTAAGATCAAGAACATGCAAAAAATCTCAAGCACTCCATCGAGCCTCTCAAGCCGCCTACAAAGCTGATTCAGAACGATGAATCTTCACCGGCGCTAAAATGCCGAGAGCTATCCCGTTCTGACCCCGCTTGACTCTTCTGTCGCGGCGGAACAGAAACAGAACACCAACATTCTTTGGGACATGAAGTCCTGTGCAACGCGAACCTTGAGGAGGGCCGTGAACGATGTCGCATGCCCCTGCCTCAAGGCTTGTCGAGGAACTGAGAGACCGGATTGCGCATCTGGAAGGCAGCGTGTCGCGCAAGGCGCTTGTGCTGCCCTTCGGGGTGCCTGACGTCGACGAGCGATTGCCGGGCGGGGGGCTTGCCTATGGCGCATTGCATGAAATTGCAGGCGGCGGGGCGGGTACAATCGATGGTGCCGCGGCCGCCCTGTTTGCGGCAGGTATTGCGGCCCGGGCCAAGGGAAAGGTTCTCTGGTGCCTGACCCGGCCGGATCTCTTTGCGCCGGCGCTGTCGCAGGCCGGGCTTCACCCCGACCGCGTCATCTATTGCGAAGCCGATAAGGAGGAGGACGTGCTTGCCTCGATGGAAGAGGGGCTGTCCTTCGGGGGATTGGCGGCCGTCGTCGGGGAACTGGTGAGGCTGCCGATGACCGCGTCGCGGCGTCTTCAACTGGCTGCCGAGAAGACGGGGACGCTCGGCCTGGTCGTCCGGCGCTGGCGACGGCAGACGGAGGCCTCCGACTACGGTCAGCCGACGGCGTCCACAACACGCTGGAGGATCAGCACCCTGCCGTCCGAGCCGCTTCCTGTCGCCGGCGTGGGACGGGCGAGGTGGCTGGCGGAATTGATGCGGGTAAAGGCGGGGCAATGTGCCGAGTTTGAGTTAGGAGCCTGCGATGCCGAGGGTCGTGTCTGTTTACTTCCCCTATCTAGCAACGGATCGGATACGTCGACATGGCGAGGAAGCCGTGTCGGTTGACCAGCCGCTGGTCGTGGTCTCGCGCAGCGGCTCGAAACGCTGGATATCGGCAGCCGATACGGCTGCCCGCAAGCTGGGCCTCAAAGTCGGCATGGCTGCCAGCAAGGCACAGGCGATGATTGGCAACCTTCATATGGTGGACGCCGATCCCGTTGCCGACGCCGCAGCCGTCGAGCGCCTGGCGCTATGGGCGCTTCGTCAATACAGCCCCGTCGTTGCCGTGGATGGAACGGATGGCATCGTCATGGATACCGAAGGTGCCGATCACCTTCAGGGTGGTGAAGAGCTGCTGATCTCCGGCGTTGTCAACGGTCTCCGCGGCAAGGGCCTGACGGCACGTGCCGCTGTCGCCGATACCTGGGGCGCGGCGCATGCACTGGCGCGACTGACGACGAACGAAACGACGGTGGTGCCGCGCGGTGATGTCACCAAGGCCGTGATCGGACTTCCAATCCACTGTCTGCGGCTTGCGGCAGATACGATCCAGGCATTGCGCATCCTGGGTATCGACACGGTAGGAGAGCTGTCGGCACTGCCGCGTGCGCCGTTGACACTGCGATTTGGTCCGGAGGTCGGACGCCGTCTCGATCAGCTCTTCGGCCGTCTTGCAGAACCCATCGATCCGTTGCGCACGCCGGATCTGGTCGAGGTGGCGCGCAATTTCCAGGAGCCCATCGGTGCGCCCGATACGATTGCAAAATACGTCCGCCGGCTGGTGGCGCAACTGACGGCAAAGCTGGAGGAGCGGGGGCTGGGCGTCCGGCGCTCCGATCTGATCATCCATCGCGTCGACAACACACGCCAGTGTCTTCGAGCAGGACTTGCCAAGCCCGTGCGTGATCCTGCCCGCCTGACAAAGCTTCTCTGTGACCGTATCGAAAAGATCGACCCGGGCTTCGGCATCGAGCGGATGGTGCTGGTGGCGGTCATGGCCGAGCCGCTGGAAATAAAGCAGGTCGCAAACGCGCTGGTGGAAGAGGCGGTGGTGGATGTGACGCCGCTTGTCGATATTCTCGGCAACCGGGGCCAGCGCCTTTACCGCATCACGCCGGTGGCCTCCGACGTTCCGGAACGATCTCTCCGGCGGATCGGACCGACGGCCGTCGAGACGGGTGCCGAGTGGGCAGCCAGGTGGCCGCGGCCGTCACGGCTGCTGGCTTATCCCGAAGAAATCGAAACCATGGCTGTCCTGCCCGACCAGCCGCCAGTCGTCGTCACCTGGCGCGGCAAGCGCCGCCGCATCGTTCGTGCCGATGGGCCCGAGCGCATCTTCGGCGAATGGTGGCTCCGGCCGCGCGAAATGCAGGCGGTGCGCGATTACTTCGTGGTCGAGGATGAGCACGGCGATCGGCTGTGGGTCTTCCGCGCCGGCGACGGCGTCGATGCAGGCACGGGGTCACACAAATGGTTCCTCCACGGCATCTTCGGGTAAGGTTTGAACTATGCGCTATGCCGAACTCCAGGTGACCACGCATTTCTCGTTCCTGCGGGGTGCAAGCTCCGCGGAAGAACTGTTTGCCACGGCCGCCGCACTGGGCATCGACGCCCTTGGTGTCGTCGACCGCAACTCGCTTGCCGGCATTGTCCGGGCTTGGGAAGCGGCAAAGACAACCGGGGTGCGCCTGGTGGTCGGCTGCCATCTCGACCTCACGGATGGCATGTCGCTGCTCGTCTACCCGACGGACCGGCTCGCCTATTCCAGGCTCACCCGGCTGCTGACGCTTGGCAAAAGTCGGGGCGGCAAGGCCAAGTGCGTTCTCGACCTTGCTGATGTCGAGGCCTATAGCGAGGGCCTCATCGCGATCCTCATTCCGGATGAGGCGGACGATATCTATGCGGGTCAGCTCCGCAAGGTGGCCGCAGTCTTTGGTGACCGCGCCTATGTCTCGCTCTGCCTGCGGCGGCGTCCGAACGACCGGCTGCGGTTGCATGATCTGTCGAACATGGCGCAGCGTCACAAGGTGAAGACGGTGGTGACCAACGATGTGCTCTTCCACGAGCCCGGCCGCCGACAGCTTCAGGACATCGTCACCTGCATCCGCAACCGCACCACCATCGACAGCGTCGGCTTTGACCGGGAGCGGCATGCTGACCGCTTCCTCAAGGCGCCGGAGGAGATGCACCGCCTGTTTGTCGACTATCCCGAAGCTCTCGCAAGAAGCCGCGAGATCGTCGAGCGTTGCCGTTTCGACATGAGCGAGCTGCAGTACCAGTATCCTGAAGAGGCAATTGTGCCAGGGCTCGACGCCCAGCAGTCGCTGGCCAAGTTCGCCTGGGAAGGTGCGGCGGCACGCTACCCGGAAGGCATTCCCGACAAGGTCCGCAAGGCGATCCTGCACGAACTCGACCTGATCCGGAAGATGAACTACGCTGCGTACTTCCTCACCGTCTTTTCCATCGTCCGCTTTGCCCGCTCCAGGAACATCCTCTGTCAGGGCAGAGGGTCAGCTGCCAACTCCGCCGTCTGCTATTGCCTCGGGATCACCAGCATCAACCCGGAAACAGGAGACCTCCTGTTCGAGCGCTTCGTTTCGATGGAGCGTAACGAGCCGCCGGATATCGACGTCGACTTCGAGCATAACCGGCGCGAGGAGGTCATCCAGTGGATATACGAAACCTATGGCCGCTCCCGTTCGGCCCTCTGCTCCACCGTCACCCGCTACCGAACCAAGGGTGCACTGCGCGATGTGGGCAAGGCGCTCGGCCTGCCCGAAGACCTGATCGGTCAACTGACCTCCGGCGTCTGGGGCTGGTCGAAGGATGGCATCGGCGAAAAGCAGCTTAAAGAAAACAACATGAACGCATCCGACTACCGGCTGCGTCTGGCGCTCGACCTTGCCTCGCAACTCATGGGAGCGCCGCGCCATTTGGGGCAGCATCCAGGCGGCTTCGTGCTGACGCAGGACAGGCTGGATGATCTTGTCCCCATAGAGCCCGCCGCCATGGGTGACCGCCAGGTGGTGGAATGGGACAAGGACGATATCGACGCGTTGAAGTTCATGAAGGTGGATGTGCTGGCGCTTGGCATGCTGTCCTGCATGGCCCGCTCCTTCGAGCTGCTGGCGGAGTACAAGAACGAAGCGATGGGTCTGGCAGACGTTCCGCAGGAGGATCCGAAGACCTACGCGATGATCCGCAAGGCGGATACGCTTGGTACCTTCCAGATCGAAAGCCGCGCCCAGATGGCGATGCTGCCAAGGCTCAAGCCACGCACCTTCTATGATCTCGTGGTTCAGGTCGCCATCGTCCGCCCTGGCCCGATCCAGGGCGACATGGTGCATCCCTATCTGCGTCGGCGGGAGGGCAAGGAGAAGGTGGAGTATCCGACGCCGGAGCTCGAGGCGGTGCTTGGCAAGACGCTCGGCGTCCCGCTCTTCCAGGAGAGCGCCATGAAGGTTGCCATGGTCTGTGCGGGTTTCAGTGCAGGCGAGGCGGACCAGCTGCGTCGGGCCATGGCGACTTTCAAGTTTACGGGCGGCGTGTCGAGGTTCAAGGAGAAGCTCGTCAACGGCATGGTCAAGAACGGCTACGCTCAGGACTTCGCGGAGCGGACGTTCAGCCAGCTGGAAGGCTTCGGCTCCTATGGCTTTCCGGAAAGCCATGCAGCTTCGTTCGCCCTCATCGCCTATGCCAGTTCCTGGATGAAGTGCCATCATCCGGATATCTTCTGCGCCGCTCTCCTCAACTCCCAGCCCATGGGGTTCTATAGCGTTGCCCAGATCGTCACCGATGCCCGCAACCACGGGGTGGAGGTCCGGCCTGTCTGTGTCAATCGGTCTCGCTGGGACTGCACGATGGAGGAGACCGGAAGGCCCGGCCGCTTTGCGGTTCGTCTCGGTATGCGCATGGTAAAGGGGTTGCCGCTGAATAATGCTGCCAGAATTGTTCTTGCCCGTGTTGACCAGCCTTTCGAGAGTGCCGACGACATGTGGCGGCGATCCGGCGTGCCGACAGCGTCGCTGGTCAAGCTGGCAGAGGCCGATGCCTTCTTAGCCTCGTTGAAGCTGGAACGGCGTCAGGCACTTTGGGACATCAAGGCGCTGCGCGACGAGCCGCTGGAACTATGGGCCGCAGCCGCAAAGCGTGAAGCAAGGGTCGTTGCCGAGATGCAGGAACCCGACGTGTCGCTCAAGTCGATGAAAGAGGGCAGGGAGGTCGTTGAGGACTATTCCCATACGGGCCTCAGCTTGAGGTCGCATCCTGTGTCTTTCCTGCGTCCGGAACTGAAGAAAAAGCGGATCGTCACCTGCGCCGAAGCGATGGGTGAGCGCGACGGCCGCTGGCTCTGGACGGCGGGCCTCGTCCTCGTGCGTCAGAAGCCTGGTAGCGCCAAAGGCGTGATGTTTCTGACGCTCGAAGATGAGACGGGCGTCGTCAATGCCGTCGTCTGGCCCTCGCTATTCGAGAAGCAGCGCCGGATCGTCATGTCGGCTTCGATGATGGCGATCCATGGCAGGATACAGCGCGAAGGCGAGGTCGTGCATCTCGTCGCCCAGCGCCTGTTCGACTTTTCCGGCGATCTCTCCAGTCTCGGCGAGCTTGGCGGCGACTTCCCCTTGCCGTACGGCCGTGGCGACGGAGCCAAACATGGCAGCGGGCCTGATCCCCGCGACAATCCGAAGCCTGTCATCCCGACGCGCGACATCTATATCCCGGATCTCCACATCGACACGCTCAAGGTCAAGTCGAGAAACTTCCATTGACCGGCAAGGATGTCAAAGACAGCGTTGTTGATATTGCTCTCAAGTCTGTCCCGTTTTGCCTGTGCTCCAGCCGGTTACGGTTTCCCTCACAGGGTTGGAGCGGCGGGTTGCGTATCCGCACGAATTCGTCCGTGTCATCCATTCCCATGACTGACTGCGGACGTTGATAGCGTCGGCGCTATGCCCGCTTGACAGCGTAGACCAGGCGCATGCGGGAGAGGGCGCATGCTCACGATATGTCTTTTTGATGGATCAAAGTCAGCCCTCCGGTGTTGTTGAAGACAGAACGGATTATGGGATGACCGTTCTCCGGAGGCCCGCTATCGTGAAATCACGTATCGAAGTCGTCAATGCCGTGACGGATGTTTTAAGACGGTTGCGGGTCAGGCCGCCATCGCAGGTCAAGTTCGGGACGATCGCGAACACGCCCGCGACTACCGGATATTCAAGAAACGAACTTCTGAACGCGCTCTACGCCCTGGAACATGAAGGCGTCATAGCATTGCACCATGACAACAGCTTCAGCGTCTTGAAATCATCGACCTTGATCTAGCTTCCGGCAGAGCCGACACGCTTGAAACACGATGCGCGTTGGAAATTCGACATCGTCTGTTTCTCGTGCCGGCAGCCTATCGGATCAGCATGCGATCTGGTGTTCCATTTTTCTCTCGAAGAACCATTCTTCGAATGCGGCTGGCGACAGCGGCTTTGCAAAAAGATACCCCTGCGCTTCATCACAACCCATCTTGCTCAAAGCGTCGGCCGCCTCGGTCGTCTCCACCCCTTCCGCCACGACCTGGTAGCCCAGGTCGTGCGACAGCTGGATCATCGATCTGACGAGATTGGTTTCGCGAAAGCCATCATCCATGCTGCGGATAAAGGATTGATCGATCTTGACCACGGTGGTCGGCAAGGTCTGGAGATAGGACAGGCTGCTGTAGCCCGTGCCGAAGTCGTCGATCGATAGTCGGACCCCGCCATCGGAAAGCGCCTGCAACTTCGCCAGCGCGTTTGCCGCGTCCTTCATGATCGCGCTTTCGGTGACCTCCAGCTCCAGCATCGCCGGCCGGATACCATGTCTCAAGAGGGACAGTTGCACCCGTTGAACAAAGTCCGGTTCATCGAGGTTTGCCGCCGAGATATTGACCGATACCGGAACGATTACCCCCCTGGATTTCAGGTTGCCGGCTTCGCGCAGAGCGGCATCCAGAACCCACGCGGTCATCTTGCCTATATGTGGAGACTGCTCGATGATGGGAGCGAATTCGCCGGGGGAGATGGCTCCCAGTTCCGGATGGAGCCAGCGCAGGAGGACTTCTGCTCCGACGCAATGGCCATCCGGCAAACTGACACGCGGCTGGAACACGATCGATAGCTGATCGCTGCCTTGAAGGGCGTTGTCGAAATCCTGCAGCAGACGGAAACTCCGCTGGTAGCGATCGTCGCTGGCCTGTGAAAAGACCGCGACATGTGTCGCTGTCAGACGAGCGTCCTGCGCTGCGCTGCTCATGGCACGCAGGAAATCCGACGGCGTGGTGTCGGGTTTGAGCGGCGCGACGCCGATTGCCGGCGTCATCAGAAACCTGAGGTCCGACTCGTCGTCCAGGTCACCCAGCAGCTGTCTGAGGTAAACCATGCAGTCGAGGCCTGCGATATTTCTGTCCCTTATGAACGCAAACTGCGTCGTGGAGACGTGATAAAGTGTTGTTTTGCCGCCAACGATGGCTCTGAGCCGCTGTGCGGCATCGCGCACTTTCGCATCGATTTCGGCTGTTCCCATCACGCGGGAAAGGTCGTCAAGCTGCCGCGTCTCGGCAAGGTCGATCAGGACACCGGTATAGGCCGTCCGCCAGGCCGGTCCTCTGAGAAGGTCGCTCACGTCCTCGGAAAACTGGGTACGATTGGGAAGCCCGCTGACCGGTTCGATCCTGCCATACGCATGTTGCAGTTCGATCTGGGCCATCACCATTGCGGCAAGGTCCTGGAGACTGGCAATCTCGTTTTCGGTGGTCTCACGCGGCTCGGCTCCAAGGACACACAAGGCGCCGAGACAATGCCCCTCGCGCGTCGTGAGCGGTGCTCCCGCGTAAAAACGCACGCCTGTCTTTGCAAGGACACTGTCGTGGTAGTGCGCATCCTTGGACAGGTCCGGAACGACGAGAAGTTCGGTACTCTCGGCCACTGCCGCACAGGGCGCCTTGTCTCGTGGAATAGACTGGTGCTCCACCCCGACACGCGCCTTGAACCACTGCCTGTCGGAATCGGTTAGCGATATGGCCGCGATCGGCAGGTCGAATATCTGGCTCGCCATGCGCGTGATACGGTCGAAGCTCTCACTTGCTGGCGTATCGAGCAATTTCAGGGAGTGCAGAGCGGCGAGACGGATTTCCTCATTGGTTTTCATGTAATATCTCAGTCGTAATGTCTTTTCGGGATAAAGTTGGGACGGCGTTTAAATTGACATTCTCACAAGGTTGCGGCCTGACGCCTTTGCCTCGTACAGACGGCGATCTGCCGTCTTGAACAGTTCTTCGTAACTAATGTTTTCGCGGAAGGTGGCCCCGCCGATGCTGACCGACAGCAACCCTTCGCCAACGTCCCTGGGGAAGGGCAGTGCGCGGATCCTCTGTCTTATCAGTTCGGCCGTGCGCGACGCCGTGTCATCGACAACAGCCGGCAGGAAGACGGCGAATTCTTCGCCGCCGACGCGTCCGACAAGATCTGCCGGCGACAGAGTTTCCCTGATCGCCCCAGCAATCAACTTCAGGGCCTGGTCACCCGCCTGATGCCCGTGACTGTCATTGATTGCCTTGAAATGATCCGCATCGACGATCAGAAACGATCCCGTTTGCGGAAGCGATCCCGCCCGCGCTCTTTCCAGATAGGCTTCGACCAGCATTTCGAATGCACCGCGGCTAAGCACGGCGGTAAGACTGTCTGTCGAAGCAAGCCGCTGCAGCTCCACCTTGGCCACGGCGAGTTGCCGAATCTTCTCCAGCAGAAAGTAAAAGAAAGGCCCGCCGATCAGGGTCGGGAGCAGGATGTCTGTCGCGAGTGCGCGACGAAAATGATCCTGCGACATCTCCGCGAAATTAAACGAGTCGGCCAATACTGCGGCGACAACGCAAAGAGCTGTGCCAAGCAGTGTTCCTGCAAACACACGCAGTCTCGAAGTCTCTTGACGGATAAGGTGGACGAACGGCAATGCTGTACCCTAGATTCAGACCTTCTGAATTAGCATCTGCCTATTAAGAAAAGCGCTATATCAAACATTCAAATCGTCTCGATTTGGTACGTAGATACCCGTACATGTTGGGCTTGTCCCATGCGCGGCAAATTCGGATCATCGACAGTGAGATCCGCTCGCGTCATGACCGGTTGAACTGCTCACGGAGTGTGCTGGCGATAGGCTCTTTTCGAAGTTGCGCTCGGACATTGTTCCCAATTGCCGGACGGTCTCTCGGGCAATTGTCGCGTGGACGAGTTGAACCTGCGAAGTAATACCGAGAAATGATGCGCAACCAAACGCGACAGCATTGGCGCTGAGAGTTTTGCAACGACCGCGATTGTTGTCGGGGAGAATTGGCTGGGGAACCTGGATTCGAACCAAGATTAACGGAGTCAGAGTCCGTCGTTCTACCGTTGAACTATTCCCCAGCAGGATTAGCCTTGTGGCTCATCGGTGTGCGGCGCTTATAACCAAACACTTGGCGCTTGCAAATACCCTTTGTGAAAAAAACCACATCATTTTTGGTCGTGTTTGCCGCGCCCTAAAAAGCCGTTGGCGAATGCGCCTGAGGCTGTTATCTTCAGGTCAACGAAACGATCAGACGCCAGCTGCATGCTTCAAAGTGTTGCGCGGCGAGATGGACTTATAAAGTGATGAACCCCGATAGCGGCGGAAAGCCGCCGGAAGGCGGGGCGTCGGCGGAACTGCGCAGGGATGTCAAGAACTCCCGGCGCCGCAAGGCGAAGCGAAACGGCAAAGACCGTGACGCGGCGTCGATGGCGCACGCAAGCCCGGCTGAAAAGGCCGGCCAGGCCGGAAGCTCGCACGGCATGAAACCGGATGGTGGCACGTCCGACGGAGGGCGGCCAGAGCCGGGCTCACCGCATCCGCGCAAGCGCAAGCGCCGTCGCTCCCGTTCGCGCTCCGCGGTCACGGAGAACTCCGCACATGCGCCGAATCCATCTGCGGAGAGTGGCGATCGACCGATTGGTGCTGATGCGTCGGCGGGCGAAGGCTTGCGCGGTGACGCGAAGCCGGTCGGAAAGCAGCCGCGCCAGCAGGGCCCGCAGCAGGATCGCAATCAGAGCCGCAAGAAGAAGCGTGCCGGTCGGGGCCCGCAGGGTCGGCCGCTGACGCAGGCCAAGCAGGGACCGCTGGTCACCGCCAAGACGGTTTCGGCCGCAGGCCATGCCGGTTATGCGGCGCTCGGGCATGAAAGCCATGGTTCTCCCGGCGCCGACAAGTTCGCAGGCTTCCGCGACGAACTCTATGCAGCCCTTGATCTCGGCACCAACAATTGCCGTCTCCTGATCGCC
Organism: Neorhizobium sp. DAR64862/K0K3; assembly: GCF_050500185.1. NCBI lineage: Bacteria > Pseudomonadati > Pseudomonadota > Alphaproteobacteria > Hyphomicrobiales > Rhizobiaceae > Neorhizobium > Neorhizobium sp. DAR64862/K0K3. Next base: position 2,413,991 of record NZ_CP191449.1, on the reverse strand, counting down.
CAGCCGACGCGGCCGGGCCAGTTCCGGGTCATCGACGCGTTTTCGCGCATTGTCCGTCTGGGCGAGGGGCTGGCTGCAAGCGGTCGCCTGTCGACGGAAGCGATGGATCGCGCCGTCGATGCCTTGCGCGTGTGCGCGTCGAAACTTGCGCACCGGCCGATCCGCCGCATGCGGCTGATTGCCACCGAAGCCTGCCGCGCTGCCGAAAACGGCGAGGCATTTCTGGCGCGGGTCACTGAGGAAACCGGGCTCGAGCTCGAAATCATCGATCGCGAAACCGAGGCGCGGCTTGCCGTGTCCGGCTGCTCGTCGCTGGTCGGTCGCGAGGCCCGCTCCGTCGTGCTGTTTGATATCGGCGGCGGTTCGTCTGAAATCGCGGTCATCCGCATCGGCGACAGCCGCTCGTCGCGGCTCGCCAACCACATTACCCACTGGACCTCGCTGCCGGTCGGCGTCGTGACGCTGTCGGAACGCCATGGCGGCCGTGATGTCACGCCGGCCGTCTTTGCCGGCATGGTCGATGAGGTCGAGGGCATGCTGTCGAAGTTCGATTGCCCGCCGATCGGTTCCCCGCACCAGCAGGGTGCCGAGGACTTTCATCTGATCGGCACATCCGGCACGGTCACCACGCTTGCCGGCGTCCATCTCGATCTGCCACGCTACGATCGCCGCAAGGTCGATGGTCTCTGGCTGTCGGATTCCGAGGTTTCCGCCATGCAGGCAAAGCTCCTGTCATGGGATTTCGCCGGCCGTGCCGCCAATGCCTGCATCGGTCCTGACAGGGCCGATCTGGTTCTTGCCGGCTGCGCCATCCTCGAAGCGATCCGCCGCCGCTGGCCGAGCCAGCGCATGCGGGTTGCCGATCGCGGGCTGCGCGAAGGTCTTTTGACGGATATGATGGCTGATGACGGTGTCTGGCGCCGCGGCAGGGGACGAAGGTTCGGCCAGGGGTCAGGCAGCGGTTCAGGCCAGGGCCACCATCAGACGAATAATTCAGGCCACGGGCAGACGCAGGAAACGGGACGCAAGCAATGACGAAACCATCCGTTGGCGGCAACCGCACCGGTCGCAAGCTTGGCCAGAAGGTCAAGAAGGGCAAGCTGAAGGCGTCTTCACGCCGCTGGCTGGAGCGCCATATCAACGATCCCTATGTCCAGCGCGCCAAACTCGAGGGTTATCGCGCCCGTGCGGCGTTCAAGCTTCTGGAGATCGACGAGAAGCACCAGTTGCTCAAGGGCGCGCGCCGCATCATCGATCTGGGTGCAGCCCCCGGCAGCTGGTCGCAGATCGCCGCCAAGGTCACCGAATCCAGCGATGACGATATGCGCGTCGCGGCGATCGATTTTCTTGAAATGGCGCCGCTTGCCGGCGTCAAGATCCTGCAGCTCGACTTCCTCGACGACGATGCTCCGCGCCAGCTGATGGAAGCGATCGGCGGCACGCCGGATGTCGTCCTATCCGATATGGCGGCACCGACCACCGGCCACCACCGTACAGACCATCTGCGCACCATGCATCTGTGTGAAGTCGCCGCGCATTTTGCCGTCTCGGTTCTGGGCGAGGGCGGCCATTTCCTGGCGAAAACCTTCCAGGGCGGCACCGAGAAGGACCTTCTCGACATGCTCAAGAAGAATTTCAAGCAGGTGATCCATATCAAGCCCGGCTCGTCGCGCCAGGAATCGGTGGAAATGTTCCTGCTTGCAAAACACTTCAAAGGCCAGGCCCACAGGCTCGCCAACGAAGCGGGCGGCGAACATTCCGGCGATGATGCAGCGGACGAAGCGCAGGATGATCCGCGGGAACAGGCGGGCGACGAGGGCTTCGGCCGGGACTGAGTTTACTCGCCGGCTCCCGGTGTCGGCTCTACCTGTCCGACACGCACTCCGCGCCGGTGTCCCGATACGTCGGCGCCGGTCATCGGGTCGAGCTTGAGGATCGGGATCACCGCAAACACCGAAACAGCGGCGACGATAAAGAACGCGAGATGGAAATCCGCGAGCGCCAGCTGGCTGCCGGAAAACGTCGACGACATCTCCAGAATGAAGGCTGCAAACGCGACGCCGAGTGCCAGGCTCACCTGTTGCAGGAATGAGGCCATGGACGTCGCCTGGCTCGCCTGCTGGTCCGTAATCTCCGAATAGCCGAGAGCATTGGCACCTGTGAAAAACAGGGAGCGGAATAGCCCCGCCGCGAGCAGCGCGCCGATGATCACGATATGGGGTGTGTCCGGGGTGAAAAACCCGTTGACCGCCGTCGATGCTGCGCCAAGGATGCCGGCAAAGATCAGCGCGGTTCGAAAGCCTGTCATCGCAAACACTCGCCTTGCAAGGAACTTGACCGTCAGCGCACCGATCGCGCCGGCGAAGGTGATGAGGCCGGACTGAAACGGATTGAGGCCGAAACCCAGCTGCAGCATCAGCGGCATCAGGAAGGGGATCGCCCCGGTCGCGATGCGAAACATCGTGCCGCCGGTGGTGGAGGCACGGAAAGCCCGGTCGTTGAAGATCGTGAGGTTTAGCACCGGAAACGGATGCCGCTTGGCATGGAAATAATAGAGAATGCAGGCGGCAAAGCCGGCAAACGTGGCCGTGATGCCGACGACCGGCGGCAGCGCCGGCAGGCCGATCACCGACAGGCCGAAGACGACGCCTGATGCCGCGACCGAGGTCAGCAGAAAGCCGAACCAGTCCATCTTTGGTGTTTCCACCGGCGGCACGTGCGGCAGGTAGATGCCGGTCAGGATCACGCCGGCGATGCCGATCGGCACGTTGATGATGAAGATCCAGTGCCAGGAAAAATAGGTGGTGATGAAACCGCCGATCGGCGGCCCGGTCAAAGGCCCGACCAGCGCCGGGATCGTCAGAAGCGCCATGGCGGAAACAAGTTCGCTTCGCTTCGTCGTTCGCAGCAGCACGAGACGGCCGACTGGCGTCATCATCGCCCCGCCCATGCCCTGCAGAAAGCGCGACATCACGAACTGCAGCAGTGAATCCGAGATTGCGCAGAGGATCGAGCCCACGATGAAGACGCAGATTGCCAGGCGAAAGATCTTCTTTGCCCCGAATTTGTCGGACATCCAGCCGCTCAGCGGAATGAACATGGCAAGAGCCACCATGTAGGATGTCAGCGCCAGTTTCAGCGTGATCGGGCTGACCCCGAGATCGGCGGCGATGGTGGGAAGTGCGGTGGCGATGACGGTCGAATCCATCTGCTCCATGAACAGAGCGACGGCCAGAATAAGCGGAATGATGCGGTTCATGGGGAGGGCCTGCGATACGCGACGCACTTCAACGTCCCCGCTCTAGACCTGTTCCGGCATGAAGCCAATTGCACAATGTCAATTTCCGGGAGACCATGTCACGTCTGCGTGAGGCTTGTTTCCCTTTGCCTGTCGCCTGTTATCTATTCGTGTGCGGGGCTTGGGCATTTTCAGTGCACCCCCGAAAGCTTTCAAACGGAGGGATGAGATCATGACGTTCAAGGACGAACCAAAGGGCATGGAACGCCGCACGCTGCTGGGAAGTGCCGGACTGGCCGTCCTCGCGGCGCCGGCTATATGGAGTGGCCAGGCGCTGATGAGCAGCAAAGCGCTGGCACAGGAGAAGAAATTGGCAATCGATCGCGTAACCCCTCCCGACATTCACAAATTCAAGCTCGGTAGCTTCGATGTTCTCGTGGTGAAGGATGGTTCCCGCGCCTCCGGCACTCCGAACGAGACGTTTGGAACCAACCAGTCGGCCGAGACCGTCAGCGCGCTTCTCGCAGACAACTTTCTGCCGACCGATCAGTTCGTCAACGGCTTTTCCCCGACGCTCATTGATACCGGCAGCGACGTCATCCTGTTCGATACGGGCTTCGGCCAGTCAGGTCATGCCATGGGTGCCGGCCGTCTGGTCGAAGGCATGGCGTCTGCCGGCTATATGCCGGGCGATGTCACGAAAGTGGTCCTGACCCATCTTCACGGCGACCATATCGGCGGCCTGATGGAAGACGGCAAGCCGGCTTTCCCCAAGGCGACCTATATCACCGGTCAGACGGAATATGATTTCTGGGTCGACGGCGCCCGCGCCGGAACGCCCGCTGAAGGCAATCAGAAGGCAGTGCTCGCCAATGTGAAGCCTCTGGCGGACAAGATGACCTTTATCGGAGAGGGCGGCGAAGTCGCACCCGGCATCACCGGCATGCTCGCAGCCGGCCACACGCCCGGCATGATGATCTTCAACGTGGAATCGCAGGGCAAGCGCCTGGTCCTCACGGCCGATACCGCCAACCATTTTGTGCTGTCTCTGCAGCGCCCGGAGTGGGAGGTCAGGTTCGACATGGACAAGGCAAAGGCCGTCGCAACCCGCAAGCGCGTGTTCGACATGATCGCCACCGACAAGGTCGCCTTCCTCGGCTACCACATGCCATTCCCCGCCGTCGGCTACGCCGAAAAGCAGGAAACCGGCTACCGCTTCGTCCCCAAGAGCTACCAGTTCGATATCTGACGAATATTGACGCGGTAAATTCACAGCTATGCAAACCCGGAGGGCCTGCCTCCGGGTTTTAAATGTTCCCTTCCTGTCATTATCGTGTTACCAGCCCTCGCCAACTTCCAAGCAATTGTTGCCGGAACGTCGGGACGTATTCACGGTCCTGAGCGGTCCCGCATTTTTTAAGATCGAAGGAATTGGCAATGGCTCGTATTATAGAAACGCCGACCGGTCTCGACGCCCTCACATTCGATGACGTCCTGCTGCAGCCGGGGCATTCCGAAGTTCTGCCGGGCCAGACCAGCGTCGCCACGCGTATTGCCACTGATTTCGAGCTGAACATTCCGATCATCTCGTCTGCGATGGATACCGTCACCGAAAGTCGTCTCGCCATCGCGATGGCGCAGGCCGGCGGTCTTGGCGTCATCCACAAGAACCTGACGCCGGTCGAGCAGGCCGAACAGGTTCGCCAGGTCAAGAAGTTCGAAAGCGGCATGGTCGTCAACCCGGTCACGATCGGCCCGGATGCGACGCTTGCCGACGCGCTGGCCTTGATGAAGACCTTCCACATCTCCGGCATTCCGGTCGTCGAAGCGTCTGGCCGTCTGGTCGGCATCCTAACCAACCGCGACGTGCGCTTTGCCTCGGATCCGGCCCAGAAGATCCACGAGCTGATGACCCATCAGGGCCTCATCACCGTCAAGGAAAACGTCGACCAGCAGGAGGCCAAGCGCCTGCTGCATACCAACCGCATCGAAAAGCTGCTCGTCATCGATGGCGAAGGCCGCTGCGTCGGTCTCATTACCGTCAAGGATATCGAAAAGTCGCAGCTCAACCCGCATGCCTCCAAGGACATGCAGGGCCGCCTGCGCGCCGCTGCTGCGATCGGCGTCGGCGAGGATGGTTTTGAGCGTGCCGAGCGGCTGATCGAAGCCGGCGTCGACCTTCTGGTCGTTGATACCGCGCATGGCCATTCGGCCCGCGTTCTCGAAGCCGTCACCCGCGTCAAGAAGCTGTCCAACCACGTCCGCGTCATGGCCGGCAACGTTGCCACCGCAAGCGGCACCAAGGCGTTGATCGATGCGGGCGCAGACGCCGTCAAGGTCGGTATCGGCCCTGGCTCCATCTGCACCACGCGTATCGTTGCGGGCGTCGGCGTTCCCCAGCTCGCCGCCATTATGTCGGCGGTCGAAGCAGCGCAGGCGCAGGACATTCCGGTCATTGCCGATGGCGGCATCAAGTTCTCCGGCGACGTCGCCAAGGCGATCGCATCCGGCGCGTCGGCCGTGATGATCGGCTCGCTGCTCGCCGGCACCGATGAAAGCCCGGGCGAAGTCTATCTCTACCAGGGCCGCTCGTTCAAAGCCTATCGCGGCATGGGTTCCGTCGGTGCCATGGCCCGCGGTTCCGCCGACCGTTACTTCCAGGCCGAAGTCCGCGACACGTTGAAGCTGGTGCCGGAAGGCATCGAAGGCCAGGTTCCCTACAAGGGTCCGGTTTCCGGCGTCATCCATCAGCTCGCAGGCGGCCTGAAAGCTGCCATGGGCTATGTGGGCGGCAAGGACATCAAGGACTTCCAGGAAAAGGCGACCTTCGTTCGCATCTCCGGTGCTGGCCTGCGCGAAAGCCATCCGCATGACGTGACGATCACCCGCGAAAGCCCGAACTATCCGGGCTCCGGGGCCTGAACGTAGCGACGTCCAAAACAACAGGGCCGGGCATAGTAGCCCGGCCCTTTTTATTTCGTGCCCCCAGTATCCGCCAGCACAAATTTTGATATCTTCTCGTCGTCGATAGAGATCGACTTAAGGGGAGACTTTCGTGAAGAGAACAGTTCTTGCTGCGGTGCTTCTGGGCGCCGCTCTCATTGCGCCTGCCCAGGCGCAGACCGTCAAGGCCGGCGCGTACACGGTTGAGGGCACCAATCTCGACGGATCCGCCTATGACGGCACCGCCACCATCAAGCTGACCAGCGAGACGACCTGTGCCATCGTCTGGAAGACGGGTTCGGGCAAGAAGGCTACGTCGAACGGCATCTGCATGCTCTATGAGAACGCTTTTGCCGCAGGTTACGTGCTGGATGGCGAAGTCGGCCTCGTCGTCTACGAGGTACGCGATGATGGCGTGCTGGAAGGTGCCTGGACGATTTCCGGCCAGGACGGATCCGGCACCGAAACCCTGACGCCGCGGTAGTCCAAGTCTGTGTAAGGAGGGCCGTCGGCCCGTTGTCGGCGGCCTTTCCTTCGTCTATGCATTCTTATGACGACAGGAGGATCAATGCTTTCCACCAATGCAACGCTCTGGCCGATGATCGCGCATGTCGCGCTCGTCTTCTGTCTCTACTGGATGCTGTCGAAGAAACGCGTTGCCGCCGTAAGGTCCGGCCGCGTCGAGGTAGCGCAGTTTCGCGAGAACCTGCAGGAACCGGCGGAAAGCCTGCTGGTCCACAACAACATCAAGAACCAGTTTGAACTGCCGGTGCTGTTTCACGTCGTCTGCCTGGTGCTTTATGCATCGACCGCAGACAACTGGGGCACGGTGGCGCTCTCCTGGCTCTTCGTCGCCTCCCGCTATGCCCATGCCTATGTGCATGTGACCAGCAATCGCCTGCGCTATCGCCGGCCGCTGTTTATGCTGGGCTTTTTCACGCTCGGCGCGCTCTGGGTCTGGCAGGCCGTGTGGCTTGCCCTCAACTGAGGGCAGGCGGCGTTATTGTCTGCATTACCAGCCGGGCATCACCGAACCGCGCGAACGCACCATGCGCGGAAATGCCTTGGTGTCGGCATCGAGATCGTCAGGCACCACGGCCGGCGAGATATTGTCGAGGCAGGCGGTGATATGGTCGGTGATGGCGTTCATCAGCGACGGTGAGACCCCCGGCCGCTTCATCAGGCCGATCTGCACGGGTGGCAGCGGCGGAAAACCGTCGGCAGCCGTTAGAACCTTCATGCCGGGCCGCAGCGCCGATTCCGGCAGCACGGAAACAGCCATCCCCGCAAGCACGGCCGCCGCAACGACGGTCGACGACCAGCTCGTAAACAGGACCTGATATTCGCGGCCTGACGCATCCAGCGCCGAACAGGAAAGCTGGCGCCAGAGGCAGTCACGCCGACCGACCGCAAGCGGCACCGGCGCGTCGTCCTTCAGCGTGTGGTTGGCTGAACCCACCCAGCACAAAGGCTCGGTGCGAACCACGTCGGAGATCCGCTGCCGCGGGTTGTGCGTGACCAGCGCGATATCCAGCTCTCCGCGCGCCATCTTCTCGGCAAGGCTGACCGAGGGTTCGCAGACGATATAGAGCTCCACATTGGGATGCGTCTTCGCAAATCGTCCGATGATCTCGGGCATGTAGCGGTCCGCGTAATCGTCCGGCGTGCCGATCCGGATCGAACCTTCCAGGCGGTTGTCGTCGAAGGCGGCGATCGCCTCGTTGTTGAGCCTGATGATGCGCCTTGCGTAATTCATCAGCTTTTCGCCCTCGGCCGTCACCCGGTTGCCGCGCCCGTCCTTGGCAAACAGCTGCTTGCCGATCCGTTCTTCCAGCCGGCGCATCTGCATGGACACCGCCGACTGGGTCTTGAACACCCGATCGGCCGCCTTGGTGAAACTGCCGGTGTCGATGATGGCGATGAACGTGTGTAGCTGATCGATGTCGAGCGGTGCGGACATGCAGGCCTCCAGATGAACGTCATTCATAAGAGCGATTGATGCATATCATTAGAAACATTCGTTGGACTGATCAATAGATTTTCCCGCATAAACACGATGCAAAATCAGAACCAGCGAAGGCCTCCTCCCGGATGCCTTCACAAAGGGCAACCTTTCCGCAAAGCCGTTGTGGAAGGGGTGAGCCTCTCCGTGCCTTACGAAAGGATGATCCGATGAGCACGACCAACTACGGAACCGAATTGAAGCTTTACCCTGCAGCAGCGAAGACCCGCTTCGCAGCGCAGATCATGCTTCGAACGAAATCCGTATGGCGCGCTCTTCGAAATCGTCTTCAGGCCAATTCGCTTCACGACCTCGACGACTACCAGCTCGAAGATATCGGCATTACCCGCCACGATGTGGTGAAGGCGCTCGATCGTTCGGGCGTTCTGGATGACCCGTCACGGCTTCTGACGCGTGCCGCCCGCGAGCATGCGCGTACACGCTTCAAGCGGCTCTAGCGAGCCTCAAGTTTCCCCGCAGGGCGATTGCCAATAGCCCTGCCTTTGCCCGGCCGGTTTATCCGCGCCGGGCTTTTTCGTTCAAGTGACTTTTTCGTTCAGGGCTTGGCCGCTTTTCCAGTGCCGAAGTAACCGTCGAACATCGTCTCCAGGCTCTTCTGGTAGCCTTTGTTCGCCTCGACTCCGCTGTCGAACATCCGGTTGACGAGATCCGCATAGGTTTGGGCAGCGCCCGGAGCGGTGGCGGAAGGCTGCGGCTGCTCTGGCTTTTCCAGGCCCCACATCGCCCGCATCGCCTGTGCAAAGGGATTGTCCAAGGGATTGCTCGTCGCGTCCGGATTCGGTGCCGCCTTGTCAAAACCCATCGCGGTCATCCACTGCTTCTGCATCGTCTCCAGCGCCGGGCCGAACGTATCGCCGCCGGCCGGAAACTGGGTCGCGAAAGGCGCCCCCATCTGCCCTGTAAACTGTTTGAAGAAGCCGCCCATCAGCGTATTGGCCATGCCAGGCATCATCTTCTCGATGATGTCCTGGCCGATGCCGGTAAACTTCTCCACCTGCGCGGCGACTGCACGGGACACCTCTTTTGAGCCGAACACCTTCTCCAGAACGGCATTGCCGTCGGCTGTGCCCTGCGGCGTGAAAGCCTTGCCCATATCCTCGAAATATTTGCCATAGGCGCCGGAAAACACGGTGCTCATCAGGTCAGAAAGGTCGTAAGGGTTGGCAGCCTTGCGCTTGAAACCGGAGGAAAAGGCAGGCATCAGCGCCGCCATCGCTTCCGAGACCTGCTCCTGGGCAAGACCGAACTGCTTGGCGAAGGCCTCCATGGATGCGCCGCCGCCCTGGCCGCCTCCGGCCTTCATCATCATGTCGAACAATGGCAGCATGGGCATCCCTTCCGGCACGGGTGATTGCCCCATTATAGCCGGAAAGGCAGAGCCTCAAAGCGGATTATCGGGCCACTCGGATGCGGGTTTCAGTAAGCGTAGTCCTTGAACGCCGGCTCGACCGAGCCTTCCCAGCGCCCGTTGAACAGCGCCAGCATTTCGTCGGCAAGCGTTGCCTTCTTCACCAGAATTTCTTCCAGCGGACGAAGGAAAATCGTCTCGTCGTCGCCCTCAGCATTCTTGCGCGCGCGGGCCTTGAGGCCGGCCTTGGAGATCAGCACGGTCTCGCGGGCGATGTCGAGAACCGACACGCCACGGATCTCGGCTGAAAGCCCCTTTGATGGAACGGTATCGCGCATCTGGACGACGTCTTCGAAGGTCCAGTCTTTCGTCAGTTCCTGCGCATCCGCAAGCGCCGTGTCGTCATAGAGAAGACCGACCCAGAAGGCGGGAAGCGCCGAGATGCGATCGAGCGGACCGCCGTCGGCACCGCGCATTTCCAGGAACTTCTTCAGCCGCACATCCGGGAACAGCGTCGAAAGATGGTTGATCCAGTCGCCCATCGTCGGCTGCCAGTCGTCGACCGTGCCCTTCAGCGCGCCGTCCATGAACTGCCGGAAGGTGATGCTGGTACAGTCGTGATACTTGCCGTTGCGCACGATGAAATACATCGGCACGTCGAGCGCCCACTCTGCGTAGTCGGCATAGCCGAAATCGGAGTTGAACACGAAGGGCAGCACGCCGGAGCGGCTGTTGTCGGTGTCGCGCCAGATGTCGCCCCGCCAGGAGGATAGTCCGTTCGGCTTTCCCTCGGTAAACGGCGATGCCGCAAACAGCGCGGTCGCGATCGACTGCAGCTTCATCGACACCCGCATCTTCGCGGCCATGTCTTCCTCGGACGAGAAGTCGAGGTTCACCTGGATCGTGCAGGTGCGGTACATCATGTCCAAACCCTTGCTGCCGACCTTCGGCATGAAGCGGGTCATGATGTCGTAACGGGATTTCGGCATGCGCGGCGTTTCTTCGCGCGTCCATTTGGGGCTGCCGCCAATGCCGAGGAAGCCGATGCCCATCGGCTCGGCAATCTCCTTGACGAGAGCGATATGCTGCTCGGCCTCGGTCGCCACCTCGTGCAGCGTCTCCAGAGGCGCGCCCGAAAGCTCGAACTGGCCGCCGGGCTCGATCGAGATCGCGCCCATGCCAGATTGTTCGCCAAGCCCGATGATGTTGCCGCCATCGGTGATCGGCTCCCAGCCCAGCCGTTCCTGCATGCCATTCAGCAGCGCGGAAATGCTGGCGTCACCGGCATAGGGCACGGGCGAATGATCGGCTTTGAAGAAGACGAACTTTTCGTGCTCGGTCCCGATCCGGAATTTTTCCTTCGGACGCGGTCCCTCGGCCATGTAGCTGGAAAGCTCGGCCACCGAAGAAAGCGGGGTCTGGTCGGTGGTGTCGCGGGCCATGAAAACTACCTTGTTCGGAGTGCCGTATTTAGAGAGCGAACGTCCGGCTGATTGGACCGGAATGATGTGCGGTGCAAGTGAATTTCTTTCAACGCTGGTTTAGAAAAAGAGGCAGCTGTGTGTCAAATCTGTCGCGCCGGTTGAAGGGGTGTCTAACGCCAGTCGCCGATCGAAGCCTGGACCACGGCAAGTGCTGCAACCGCTGCGGTATCGGCCCTCAGGATACGCGGTCCGAGCGGAATGGCACTGACGAATGGCAGCGAACGCAGACGCGCCCGTTCTTCTTCGGAAAACCCGCCTTCCGGGCCAACCAGCAGCGCCAGCTTGGTCTCCTCGATCGTCGACAGGATCGTCAGCGGGTTCTGTCCCTCATCGCCCTCGTCGCAGAAAATGATACGCCGGTCGGACGGCCAGTGGTCGAGGACATCGCCGAGTTTCTTGGGCGAAAGGACCTGCGGGACTGACAATATGCCGCACTGTTCGGCAGCTTCGATCACGTTCGCCTGCAGCCGTTCCATGCTGGTGATCTTGCCCTGCACGTGCTGCGTCATGACGGGCTGAAGCGTGCCGGCGCCCATTTCGACCGCTTTTTGCACGAGATAGTCCAGCCGTCCCACCTTCAGCGGCGCAAACAGGTAATGCAGGTCCGGTGCCGGCGGCTGCGGGCGCACCTGCTCGATCGGCTCAAGCGCGATCTTCTTGCGGCTCGGAAAGATGAGTTTCGCCAGCCATTCGCCGTCGCGCCCGTTGAACGCCAGGATCTCGGCACCCTCAGTCAGGCGCAGCACATTGGCGAGATAGTTGAAATGCTCCGCTCCCACCTCCTGGTGCTCTGCCTTGGCAAGCGGTGCGTCGATGAACAGGCGCTGTATCCGGAAATTGGCACGCATGGAAAACTCTCAAAACTCAGACGAACAGCGCGAAGATAACCGTCGCGACCAGCGCGGAAAGCGCAGCCGATGCGGGCAGCGTAATCATCCAGGCGGCGATGATCGACAGGAAATGCGAGCGGCGCACCAGAAAACGGCGTTTCACCTCGTTCTCGTCGTGCTCGTGCTCCTGACCGACATCTGGATCCTTGCCGGCCCTGACCCGCATATACTCGTAACGGCGGCGTGAATGGCGCGTGTACCATTCGCGGAAAAACCCGACGCCGAACACGGCACCGACGGCAATATGGGTAGAGGAAACCGGCAGACCGACCCAGGACGCGACGATCACCGTCAGCGCCGTCGAAGATGATACGCAATAGGCGCGCATCGGATTGAGCTTGGTGATTTCGGCGCCGACCAGCCGCACCAGTTTCGGCCCGTAGAGCAAAAGCCCGAGCGAAATACCGAGCCCGCCGATCACCAGTTCCCACAGCGGTATGCCGACGGAACCGGACACGCCGCCGCGTTGCGCTGCCGCAACGATCGCTGCCAGCGGACCAATCGCGTTCGACACGTCATTCGCCCCATGCGCAAACGACATCAGCGCCGCCGCGAACACCAGCGGAATGCGAAACAGCTTGCGCAGCGACTGGTTGCGGTTCTCCAGTCCGCGCGACTGTCTGGCAATGACAGGGATGACCAGTCGCCAGACGGCAAGACCCGTGATCAGCGTGATGGCGGTCGCGGTCAGTTTTGACACCGTTACCAACTGCCCAAGACCGACAAGCGAGAGGTAGCCCGCAAAGGCGCCCGCCATCAGGCCGATCAGGATCGGAACCCATGTGCGGGCAGAAGCGATCTTGTCCTCGCGGTAGATGATGGTTTCCTTGATCAGGAACAGCAGGCCGGCCGCAATCGCGGCACCAAGGAGCGGCGACAGGACCCAGCTTGCGGTAATGCCGCCGACGGTCGCCCAGTTGATGGCCGAAAAACCGGCCGCCGCGATGCCTGCACCCATCACGCTGCCGACGATCGAATGGGTGGTGGAGATCGGCGCGCCGAGCCATGTCGCGACATTGATCAGCACGGCTGCGGAAAGCAGTGCCGCCATCATCGCCCAGATCATCACGTTCGGATCGGTGATCACACCGGCACGCATGATGTTGTTGGCGATCGTACCGGCAACGCTGCCGCCCGCAATCACCGCGCCGGCAATTTCGAACACTGCCGCCAACGCCAGGCCGAACGCCATCGTCATCGCGCGCGCGCCGACCGCGGCACCGATATTGTTGGTAACGTCGTTGGCGCCGATATTCATCGCCATGTAGGCCGCAAGCGCAGAGGCCGCGATCACCACCACAGCACCCGGATGTCCGGTCACATAGGAAGCGGCAAAGATCGCCACCAGCACGATGAACAACAGCGCTGCACCGGGTGCTGCAAGCCCGCGCGACGTCTGCCGCGCGGCATCTTCCACCGAGGAGAGCTTTTCAAGATCCTTGTCGAGCGTCGGCTTGGCCAGACGCGGCCGCGTTTGGCCCATCATTTATTCCAGTATACGATTTTGGTTGGTCGAGCGGACTGTCAGCCTGCGGCCTTGATCGGCACCGTTGAACGAAGCGGATCCATTTTTTCGGCAAACCGCAGGAAGAGAATTTTCAGTTCCGGCTCGTTGACGCGGTTGGCCGCTTCCTCGCAGGAGACCCATTCCAGCTTCCGGGATCCTTTTTCCGGAAAATTCTTCAGGCAATCGGCAACTTCCAGTGCGTGAACCTGCACGCGCACCAGCACTTTCAGGCCGCTGTCGAGGGTCTTGCGGTAGTGGAAAAAGCCAAGCGCGTCCTTCTCGACCTTACCCTTGACGCCCACTTCCTCGTAAGCCTCGCGTTCGGCTACCTGATGCGCCTTCTTGTCCTTCATCGGCCATCCCTTGGGAATGACCCAACGCCCCGTATCGCGGCTTGTGGCGACCAGAACTTCCAGCTGCGTCCGCTTCTTCGTCAGACGATAGCACAACGCGGCATACTGCTGTCGCGCAGGGCGCTGCAGCATCAAACGAAGATTGCCGGTCAGTCGGTCCATCAAGCCCAATTTCGAAACGCCTCCAAAAAATGTATGTTGCTAATATAATGCTTGCGCCGGGCTTAACGAGCAAAAGAGGATTATTTTAGGAGAATCATCTCTAAAGGCGCATTCTCCATTCTGAAGCCGGCTACTGTTGCGTCAACGTCTATTTTGCGCGGACCGCGCTTTGTACGCTGATAATGTCGAGAGCGGATCTGTGGTTTATGCGTGGGCAACCCGCATTCGAGTTGATGTGCGACACCGTCATGGCATACGCTGTAACGAGATAGAGAAAGCCACGCGTTCTGAGGAGGAGGCCATGGCCGAGGCAATCGCTTTCCTGCCGCCACGCGCGTCCGTCCTGTCGCGGCGGGATAACATCGTGACCGATCTTGCCCGTCTCGTACCGGCGGACTGTCTCATCCACGAAGAACGCGAACTCGCACCGTTCGAGACCGACGCCTTCATCTCCTATCGGCGCGTCCCGCTTGCCGTCGTCCTTCCACGCACCACGGCGCAGGTTGCGGCTGTGATGAAATACTGCCATCGCCACGCCATTCCGGTCGTTGCAAGGGGGGCGGGAACCTCGCTTTCGGGTGGGGCCATTCCGCAGGAGGATGCGGTCGTTCTGGGCCTTTCCAAGATGTCGCGGGTGCTGGAAGTGGACTACAGCAATCGCACCGCCACCGTGCAGGCCGGCGTCACCAATCTCAGCATTTCGGAGACGGTCGGCATCGACGGGTTTTTCTATGCGCCGGACCCGAGTTCGCAGCTCGCCTGCACGATCGGCGGCAATATCGGCATGAATTCCGGCGGCGCCCACTGCCTGAAATACGGCGTCACCACCAACAACCTGCTCGGCGTCCGGATGGTGCTTGTCGATGGCACGGTGATCGAGCTTGGCGGCAAGCATCTGGATGCCGCAGGTTACGATCTTCTCGGCCTCGTCTGCGGCTCGGAAGGCCAGCTCGGCATCGTCACCGAGGCGACGGTGCGCCTGATTGCCAAACCGGAGGGCGCGCGCCCGGTCCTGTTCGGGTTCGATAGCTCGGAAGAGGCGGGAGCCTGCGTCGCCGATATCATCGGCTCCGGCATCATTCCGGTGGCGATCGAGTTCATGGACAAACCGGCGATCGAGATCTGCGAGGCGTTCGCCAAGGCCGGCTATCCGCTGGATGTCGCAGCGCTCCTGATCGTCGAGGTGGAGGGGTCGGAAGCGGAGATGGACGCGACGCTCAAAGATATCGTCGAAATCGCCCGAAGGCATCAGGTCAAGACCGTGCGCGAATGCCAGTCGGCCACCGAGGCGGCGCTGATCTGGAAAGGCCGCAAATCGGCTTTCGGCGCCACCGGCCGCATTGCCGACTATATCTGCATGGATGGCACGGTGCCGCTCGGCAAACTCTCCTATGTGCTGGAAAAGACAGCCGAAATCGTCGAACGCTTCGGCCTGCGCGTGGCAAACGTGTTTCACGCCGGCGACGGCAACATGCATCCGCTGATCCTGTTCAATGCCAACGATCCCGAAGAAGCCATGAAGGCGGAGGAAGCCGGCAACGAGATCCTGAAGCTCTGCGTCGATGCCGGAGGCTGTCTCACCGGCGAGCATGGCGTCGGTATCGAGAAGCGCGACCTGATGCGGCATCAGTTTACCCAGCCCGAACTCGACCAGCAGATGGCAATCCGCTCAGCCTTCGACGAGCAATGGATACTGAACCCGTCCAAGGTGTTTCCGCTCGAGGGGCGCAGGTGAATTTCATGCCCACCAACACCATTCCTGAAGTGGGTGTCCTTTGCTGATACCCCATTCCGAAACCGATGCCGCCTATGTCATCCGCAGCGCCGTGGCCGATGGCCGGAAGTTCGCGCTCTGCGGCGGCAACACCCGCTCCGGCTTCGGCAATGCCACCGAGGGCGCAGAGGCCCTGTCATCACGCGGCCTGACCGGCATCGTCGATTACGATCCGGCCGAAATGGTGATGACCGTTAAGGCCGGCACACCCGTCGCCGAGGTGGAAGCGGCCCTTGCCGCAAACCGCCAGATGATGGCGTTCGAGCCCATGGATCACCGCGGCATCATGGGCACGTCAGGAGAGCCCACGATCGGCGGCGTGTTTGCCGCCAATGTCTCCGGTCCGCGTCGCTTCGTGGCAGGGGCGGCGAGGGACAGTCTTCTCGGCATCCGGTTCGTCAACGGCAGCGGCGAACTGCTGCGCGCGGGCGGGCGGGTGATGAAGAACGTTACCGGCCTCGATCTGGTCAAACTTCTCGCCGGTTCGCACGGCACGCTGGGATTTCTGACGGAAGTGACCTTTCGCGTCCTTCCGGTGCCGCAGACGGTGGAAACCATCGTCATCTCCGGCCTCGATGACGAGACCGCCGCCAAGGCAATGGCGGCCGCCATGGCGCTGCCGGTGGAGGTGTCCGGTGCCGCCCATTTGCCCCAGACCGTGCGAGCCCGGTTTATCGATGGCGCCTTGCCCGAGAACGAAGCAACCGTCCTGCGTCTCGAAGGCCTCGCGGCCTCCGTCGCGGTGCGTGCCGAAAAGCTGGTCGCCGTGATGCAGGCCTTTGGTCCCGTCATCCGACTCGGCATGGAACACAGCCTGTCGCTCTGGCGCGAGATCCGCGACGTCCATCCCTATGTCAACGGTGCCGGTCGGCCCCTCTGGCGCGTCTCGATGGCGCCGATGGCCGGCTGCCAGCTGGTCGCCGCCCTTCGCATGGAGGCAGCCGTCGATGCCTATTACGATTGGCAGGGCGGGCTGGTCTGGATGCAGATGGAGGCAGATCCCGAAGCCGAGTTCCTGCGCGGTTACATCCGCGCTCTTGGGGGAGGCCATGCGACGCTCATCCGTGCCTCGAAAACCGCTAGGTCCACGACCCCGTCATTCGAGCCGGTGCCGGATGCCGTGGCCGCACTCTCGGCCCGGGTCAAACAGAAACTCGACCCGGCCGGGATCTTCTCGCCGGGCAAGATGGGGTGGTGATCATGAGACCATTATCGGTATCGCGGTCCTGGGCCGCTTGCGGCAGGCGGGGCCAAGTTGACAGGGAAGAAGCGTACTGATGCAGACCTCCTTCACCCCCGAACAACTGCTCGATCCGCATGTGGCGGAGTCCGAAAAGATCCTGCGCCGCTGTGTTCATTGCGGCTTCTGCACCGCCACCTGTCCCACCTATGTGACGCTGGGCGACGAGCTCGACAGTCCGCGTGGCCGCATCTATCTCATCAAGGACATGCTGGAAAACGATCGGGCAGCCGATGAGCAGGTCGTCACCCATATCGATCGCTGTCTGTCCTGCCTCTCCTGCGTCACCACCTGTCCCTCCGGCGTCGACTACATGCATCTGGTCGATCACGCCCGCATCCATATCGAAAACACCTATCGCCGGCCGCTTGCCGACCGGCTGATCCGCAGCCTGCTGGCCGCGGTCCTTCCCTATCCGGAACGGTTCAGGACGGCATTGTCGCTGGCAAGGCTCGGCCGGCCCTTCGGCCCGCTGTTGAAGCGCATCAAGCCGCTTCGGCCCCTCGCAGCCATGCTGGAGCTCGCGCCGAGAGCCGCCCCACCGGCCGGATCAGCCCCCGCGATATCGCAGATGCCGCAACCGGAACGCCGCGGGCGGGTGGCGATCCTGTCGGGTTGCGCCCAGCCGGTGCTCGATCCTGGCATCAATGCCGCGACCCACAGGCTGCTGTCGCGCCTCGGCGTCGAGGTCGTGAGCCCGCAAGGCGAAGGCTGCTGCGGCGCTCTTGTGCATCACATGGGGCGCGAGGAACAGGCACTCGATTTCGCCCGCAGCAATGTCGATGTCTGGACCCGCGAAATCGAAACGGGCGGTCTCGATGCAATCATCATCACCACGTCCGGCTGCGGCACCACGATCAAGGATTACGGCCACATGCTGCGGCTCGATCCGGCCTATGCGGACAAGGCAGCAACAGTCTCGGCGCTCGCAAAGGACATTACCGAATACCTGTTCACGCTTGATCTTGCCAAGCTGGAGCCGAAAAAGCTCACCGTCACCTATCATTCTGCCTGTTCGATGCAGCACGGCCAGAAGATCGTCGCAGCACCAAAGCAGCTTCTGAAGGCCGCAGGCTTTACCGTCCGCGATCCCGCAGAAGGCCACCTCTGCTGCGGATCGGCCGGGACCTACAATATTCTGCAGCCGGAAATTTCAGGCCAGTTGAAGGCGCGCAAGGTCAGGAATATCGAAGCGACGAAGCCGGACGTGATCGCAACAGGCAATATCGGCTGCATCACCCAGATCGCGTCTGGAACAGCCATCCCGATCGTCCACACGGTGGAACTGCTGGACTGGGCCTATGGCGGGCCCGAACCGGCAAAGCTCGCGAGAAAGGCAAAGGCACTCGTCTAGGCGAGGCCGGCCGATCTTACCCTGAAAGGCGACATCGTCGTCTGATTGCCGCCGGCACCGCCCACTCTCCACCCTCATCCCTGTGCTTGTCACAGGGAGTGAGCAGCGTCGCGTCCGCGATGCGGAAGAATCTCTTCGGTCCGTTAACCTAGACCGACCGCATTCCTGTGACGCGCACAGGAATGCGAGAAGAGATGCCTAACAATCAGCCGCCGAAGATGGTGCGGAAAATGTCGAGGCCGCGGTCTTCGAAGGCGACATCGCCCGGTTTGCTGCCGGGGCCGATGACCACGACCTTGGAGCCGACAGCAGCGCGCGCGTAAAGATGCTCGACATCCTTGTTCATCATGCGGATGCAGCCGGACGAGAGGTTGAGGCCGATCGTCCAGGGCTGGTTGGTGCCGTGGATGCGGAAGATCGTGTCACGGCCGCCCTTGTAGAGATACATGGCGCGGGCGCCGAGCGGGTTTTCTGGGCCGCCCTGCATGACGACGGGCAGCTTGATGCCGCGGCGGGCCTCACGGGCGCGCATTTCGGCAGGGGGCGTCCAGGTCGGCCATTCCGACTTGCGGCCGATCGAAACCACGCCCGACCAGCCGAAGCCTTCGCGACCGACGCCGATCCCGTAACGGGTAGCGCGGTTGTTGCCCTCGACGTAGTAGAGAAACTTGTTGTTCGTATCGACGATGATCGTGCCCGGCGCTTCATTGGTGGCGAACCGAACCTTCCGGCGCTGGAATTTCTCCGGCACCGTGCGGTTGCGCACCGAAGGCGCCACGTCGCTGGCGGTCGTCTGCGGCCGCGCCGAACTGGAGCTCTGCGCTGAGGCTGCGTGGGTCGAAGCATCCACTGCCAGAATCGAAACCATCATGCCGGCCACGGCAAACAGCATTTTACCCGATTTCATCCTTACCCCCTTGGTATTTTCGTCTTGAACTGCAGGAAAACATGTCCCGACCCATCGCCCGCGGCAAGATGAGACGAGGTGAATATACACGGGCGCTCAACGATCGCCGAAGCCACCGTGGCCATATGGCCACAGCAGCCGCGGTGGCGCTTACATCACGATGACTTTGGTGCCGACATCAACACGACCGTAGAGGTCTGTCACGTCCTCGTTGCGCATGCGGATACAGCCGGAGGAGACGGCGCTGCCGATCGTCCAGGGCGCGTTGGTGCCGTGGATGCGGTAGAGCGTAGAGCCGAGATAGAGGGCACGGGCGCCGAGCGGGTTTTCCGGTCCGCCGTCCATGCGGGCGGGAAGATAGTGGCCCTTGGCGGCCTCGCGGCTGATCATTTCCTGCGGCGGGATCCAGCTCGGCCATTCGGCCTTGCGGGTCACCTTGTGTTCGCCGGCCCATTCGAAGCCCGGCTTGCCGACGCCGACGCCGTAGCGCCGGGCCTGGCCATCCGCCATGACAAGATAGAGGAAGCGGTTGTTCGTATCGATGACGAGCGTGCCCGGCTTTTCCTTGGTGTCATAGGCCACCATCTGCGGCAGGAACTGCGGATCGATGCGGCTGCGTGCCGGCGCGTTGGGCCGCATGGCGACCTGTTGCGCTCTCGGCTGACCGCGATCGAATATGCCACGGCGCACCGGCCGCGGCTGGGCCTGCTCGCGGTATATCACCCGCGGCTGTGCGGTCTGCTGCCGGTCGTTCTGCGGCTGGCGATATTGGCGCACGGTTGCTGCCGATCGTCCATTCGGTCCGGCAAGCTGCATCACCCACGGGGCGGCAAGATCCGGGCTGACGATGACCGGCGGGCGGTCGCCGTAGCGGTCGTTTGCCAAAGCTGTGTTGCAAAGCGCGGTCGTCAGGCCTAGGGCCAGAAGCAGGGTCTTCGTCGTCATCGGTTCCACGTCCACTCGTTTACGGATCTGGCGGCCATGGTGAATGGCACGTCAAAGCGTTTGGTAAACGGGTGGGGTGTTCGGCGCTGGAATTCGCATAAAGCTTTAGGCAGGGTTACCGGCCCGTGTGTAAACATGGTTGCCGCAAGCTGAAGACCTGTCAGACTGACGTTAAGGATTGGATTGTCATGGTTTGGGAGAAGCAAGTGGCCGGCATCATCACGAGCGAAGATGGGAAGGGCCGCTGCTTCTGGCACGGCGGTCTCGAAGACTACCGCCGCTATCATGACGAGGAATGGGGCCGGCCGATGGCCGACGATATCAGGCTGTTCGAAAAGATCTGCCTCGAAGGCTTCCAGTCCGGTCTCTCGTGGCTGACGATCCTGCGCAAGCGCGAGAATTTCCGCGCAGCCTTCGCAGGCTTCGATTTCGACACCGTGGCGCAGTTCGGTCCAGACGATGTCGAACGACTGGTGCTCGATGCGGGCATCATCCGCCATCGCGGCAAGATCGTGTCCACCATCAACAATGCCAAGCGCGCCGTCGAGATGCGCGATGAGTTTGGCACCCTCGCCAAATTCTTCTGGAGTTTCGAACCTCGCGAGGAAGACCGACCCGCGATCATGGATCTCGCCACGCTGTGCGCCAACCCCACGACGCCAGTCTCCGTCACACTGTCCAAGGTGCTCAAGAAGCGCGGCTGGACCTTCGTTGGCCCGACAACCGTCTATGCCTTCATGCAGGCCATGGGCCTCGTCAACGATCATTTCGAGGGCTGTTTCTGCCAGCCGGAGGTCGCGCAGGCACGGCTGAATTTCAAACGGCCATGACTTCGGTAAGGACCCGCTGCAACTCGCCAAGGTTCTCGATCTTGCGGAAACGCGGCGCTTCGGTCGGCGCGTCCACATGTTCCAGGACCCAGGTCAGGGCATGCGGCACGTAAACGCCCCAGGATCCCGCGGCGATGGCCGGCACGATATCCGACTTGAGCGAGTTGCCCACCATCATCGCCCTTTCAGGCCCGTCGGCCAATTTTTGGAAAATGCGCCGATAGGTGGTGGCAGTCTTGTCCGAAACGATCTCCACCGCGTCGAAGAAATCACCGAGGCCCGATTGTGCCAGCTTGCGTTCCTGGTCGAACAGGTCGCCCTTGGTAATCAGCACCAGCAGATAATGGCCGTTCAGCGATCTTAGCGTTTCTTCCACATGCGGCAGCGCCTCGACCGGGTGGCGCAGCAGCTCCCGGCCGATATCGAGGATTTCGCCGATGGTGCGGGATGGTACGTTGCCGTCCGTCACTTCGATCGCGGTTTCGATCATCGACAGGGTAAAGCCCTTTATGCCGAAACCATAATATCCGAGATTGCGCTTCTCGGCCTCCAGCAGTCGCGCGGAAATATCGGCGCCATCGCCAAAATCACCAAGCAGCTTTTGGAAGTGCCGTTCCGTCAGGCGGTAGTATTGTTCGTTCTGCCAGAGCGTGTCGTCGGCATCAAAACCGATTGCGGTAATCGGGCGCATGTCACCAGCCTCCAGACCGTCAAGATACGGAAGGATGCGACGTTGGACAAGCTTCTAAGCTTACTGTCCCTTCGCCTTCAGCCATGCCTCCATCTCGGCAATTTCCTTTTCCTGCGCCTTGATGATCTCTTCAGCCAGCTTGCGCAGGTCAGGGTCCTTGCCGTGTTCCAGCTCGACCTTGGCCATGTCGATCGCGCCCTGGTGGTGAGCGATCATGCCGCGCGCGAAATCGACATCTGCATCGCCGGAATAGTTCAGCGACATGTCGCTGTGCATTTTTGCAGCCGCATCCTTGTAAGCCTTCGTAGACGGGCTTGTGTCCGTCTGTCCCTGCGGCTTTGTCGAGGAATGGTCATGCCCCTTCATGTCCTGCGCAACGGCCAGGCTGAAGGAAAGGGCAAGAACGGCGGCGGCGATGGGGAGCGTGCGTGTCATCATGCACCAAAGCTAAAACGCAGCTTCGCGCAAATCAAGCTACCGCGCGATCACATCATGGACAGCCTGATACTCCCGGCCAAGTTCGCCATAGGGCGCGACCGGCCAGGACCAGGCTCGGACCGCCTGCGGCGGCGTAACGCCGGCCAGAAGATTCGTTGTCTCCAGAACCTCTCCCTGCCGATCGACAATTCTATAGGCGGTATCGGTCAACAGGATCTGGCGGCAGGGCAGGGCGGAGATCCCGTCCAGATGCGCGCTGACAAGCTTGGCAACGATGGCATCCGGCTCCGGGTGCCTCATCTCCTCAAGCTGCCGCCTCGCACCGACGCCGATCTGAGACAGGATGTTCGCCGAGACGACCAGATCGAGATACGGCACCTGCCGCAGGAACGCCAAAGGCTCCGGCACCGCGCCGGCAAGCGCCTTGTCGAGACCGGAGAGATTGCGCGAAATCAGCCGCACATTCCGGTATCTGCGCGCAAGCATCCGCAGCCGCACGGAGGCGAGATGCACCAGATCGACCAGAACGACCGTATCGAAACCCTTCGCCAAATCCTCGATCGGCACGTCGCGCAACAGACCGGAGCCAAGCACGACGACGGTCCGCCGCTGCTTCATGTCCGCAACAGTCTCGCGAATGAACGCCTTGCAATTCTCCTCATGCGGCGCCCAGGCCGCAGAGCATCGATTGGCCCGCGACCAGAGGTTGACTGAGGACCGGATAAACGGCCGGAATTCGGCTGGCGTGACCGGCAGGGTCGCGGTGTAATGAAGCGCTTCGAGGATCATGGGTGAGCGATAGAGGCCTGGCTGCCAGTTCTGTCAACCATTCAGGCCAAGCTCGCGTTCGAGTTGTTCCATCGAATACGTGCCTGATTTGCCATTTCGGACTTCTTCAAGATACGCTTCAGCGACGGCAGCATCGTGGAGATCTTCGAGATGCTTGTGGAGAACCTGAGCAATATATGCGTCGGTATCAAAGCCATGCAGATCGGCATAGCGCCTCAAGAGGCGATGCATCGGTTGCGGGATTTCGATCGTGACGCGCTTGTCCATGGCCGTAACCCCTGTGGTGGCGCAATATATACCACTGCTCTGGCCTGATCGCCAGCCGCCGCCCTTGCCGCTCCGGCTGTCATCCTCTAAGAAACCGCACACTAATCCGGCCTTTCCCGAAGGCCCGAAGGCAATGGAATATCGATCATGAGCGACAAACAAAAGAAGCCCCAGAAACTGAAGGCCCGCCTGCCGCGCGGCTTTGTCGATCGTTCGAGCGCCGATATCCACGCCACCAACGAGATGGTCGGAAAAATCCGCGAGGTCTACGAACGCTACGGCTTCGATCCGCTCGAGACGCCGCTGTTTGAATATACCGATGCGCTCGGCAAGTTCCTGCCCGACAGCGACCGTCCCAACGAAGGCGTCTTCTCGCTGCAGGACGATGACGAACAGTGGATGTCGCTGCGCTACGATCTGACCGCGCCGCTCGCCCGCCATGTCGCGGAAAACTTCAACGAGATCCAGCTGCCGTTCCGCACCTACCGCGCCGGCTACGTGTTCCGCAACGAAAAGCCCGGCCCCGGCCGTTTCCGCCAGTTCATGCAGTTCGACGCCGATACGGTCGGCGCACCCGGCGTCCAGGCCGATGCCGAAATGTGCATGATGATGGCCGACACGATGGAAGCGCTGGGTATCAAGCGCGGCGATTACGTGATCCGGGTAAACAACCGCAAGGTTCTGGATGGCGTCATGGAGGCGATCGGCCTCGGTGGCGACGACAAGGCCGGCCAGCGGCTGAACGTGCTGCGCGCCATCGATAAGCTCGACAAGTTCGGCTCTGAGGGCGTTGCTCTGTTGCTGGGTGCCGGCCGCAAGGATGAGAGTGGCGACTTCACCAAGGGTGCGGGACTTGGCGAGGAACAGATCGAAAAGGTTCTCTTCTTCGTTGGCATCAAGGATTACGCGGAAAGCGCGGCTGAACTCGGCGAACTGGTTGCTGGAACAGCCAGGGGCAGCGAGGGCGTTGAGGAACTGAACATCATCGGCGCGCTGGCAACAGGTGCCGGTTACGGCCCCGATCGTATCAAGATCGACCCCTCCGTCGTCCGCGGCCTCGAATACTACACCGGCCCGGTCTTCGAAGCCGAACTCACCTTCGACGTCACAAATGATAAAGGCGAAAAGGTCGTGTTCGGGTCCGTGGGCGGCGGTGGTCGTTACGATGGTCTCGTGTCGCGCTTCATGGGCCAGCCGGTGCCGGCCACCGGTTTCTCCATCGGCGTCTCGCGGCTGCTGACGGCGCTGAAGAACCTTGGCAAGCTCGGCCAGGATGAGGTGGTCGCACCCGTCCTCGTCACCGTCATGGATGGTGATGTCGAGAGCATGGGACGCTACCAGAAATTCACGCAGGATCTCCGCCAAGCCGGCATTCGCGCCGAAATGTACCAGGGCAACTGGAAGAAATTCGGCAACCAGCTGAAATATGCCGACCGCCGCGGCTGCCCGATCGCCGTCATCCAGGGCGGCGACGAGCGCGCAGAAGGTGTCGTGCAGTTGAAGGACCTGTTCGAGGGCAAGCGCCTCTCCGGCGAGATCACCGACAATGCCGAATGGCGCGAAGCCCGCGTCGCCCAGGATACGGTCTCAGAAGCCGATCTCGTCGCGAAGGTGCAGGAAATCCTTGCAGCCCAGGCCGAAGACCGCAGGCGGGCAAAGGGCGAATGATGTCTGTGACGGTGGCTTTTCCCCTCCCCAACCCTCCCCACAAGGGGGAGGGAGCGCGTTGGTGCGTGACGCCGGCGTCGGATGTCCCGCTGCACCTCTCTGTTGAGATCGGCGACCGCCACAAGTCTTCTCCCCCCTTGTGGGGGAGATGGGCGGCAGCCCAGAGGGGGACTTTTTCCCCGATCGCAGGAGCCGTCCCATGCCGCTGATCAACATGCCCGATTTCTCCGGTCGCCTGCTCGATGAATTTGCCGGTCGCGGTGCGGCCCGCATCGATACGCCGGTGATCCAGCCGGCAGCACCGTTTCTCGACATGGCCGGCGAGGATCTGCGCCGTCGCATCTTCCTCACCGAAAGCGAGCGGGGCGAAAGCCTGTGTCTGCGGCCGGAATTCACCATTCCCGTCTGCCTGCGCCATATCGAGACCGCCACCGGCACGCCGCGGCGCTATTGCTATCTCGGCGAAGTGTTTCGCCAGCGTCGTGATGGCGACAACGAATTCTACCAGGCCGGCATCGAGGATCTCGGCGAAAAGAACGTCGCAAGCGCCGATGCCCGTGCCGTCACCGATGCGGTCGAAATCATCGCGGGCCTGTTGCCCGGCCGCGCCCTCACGATCACGCTCGGCGATCAGACCGTGTTCGAAGCGGTCGTGCGCTCGCTCGGCCTGCCACTCGGCTGGCAGAAGCGGCTGATCCAGGCCTTCGGCAATACCGCGCTTCTCAAGCAACTGCTGCTGACACTCGCCACCCCGCAGCCCGTCGCCGGCCTGTCGCCCGAGCTTGCCGATCTCCTGAAACAGGACGAGGCGGCGCTGATCGACCATATCGACCAGACCATGCAGGACACCGGCTATTCCACCAATGCCAGCCGCTCGCCGCGCGAGATTGCCGCACGGTTGACGGAAAAGCTGGCGCTCGCCGAAACCCGGCTGGATGGCGCAGCACTTCTTCTCTTAAGCGAGTTCCTGTCGCTGGAACTGCCACTTTCGGAGGCAGCCGCCGCTCTTGCCGGTTTTGCCGATGCCGCAGGCCTGTCCTTCGGCCATGCGCTTGGCGAATTCGAAGCCCGCGTTGCAGCGCTTCAGGATCTCGGCATGGACCCGTCGCGCATCACATACCGTGCCGCCTTCGGTCGTCCGCTCGATTATTACACCGGCCTCGTTTTCGAGGTCACGCAAAAGGGGTCGGATGCGGTTCTGGTCGGCGGCGGTCGCTTCGATCGGCTGCTGACGCTGCTCGGCGCCGTCGACGATATTCCGGCCGTCGGCTTTTCGCTGTGGCTCGACCGGATCGAACAGGCGAGGGCGCGCTGATGACCATTACCATCGCTTTGCCCTCCAAGGGCCGCATGAAGGACGACGCCTCGGCGATCTTCGAGCGCGCCGGCCTTCCCATCGTCGCCGTCGGCAATGACCGCTCCTATCGCGGTCGCGTCGAAGGCCATGAGGATATCGAGATCGCCTTTCTCTCGGCCTCCGAGATCGCCCGTGAACTGGGCGCCGGCGCCGTCGATTTCGGCGTCACCGGCGAGGATCTCGTGCGCGAGGGACTGGTCGATGCGGACCGGCAGGTCGAGATCGTCGCCCGCCTCGGTTTCGGCCATGCGGATGTGGTCGTCGCCGTTCCGGAAATCTGGCTCGACGTCGATACCATGGCCGATCTCGGCGATGTCGCCGCCGATTTTCGCGCGCGTCACGGTCGGCGGTTGCAGATCGCCACGAAATACTGGCGGCTCACCCAGCAGCATTTCTCGTCGCAGCACGGCATTCAGCTTTACCGCATCGTCGAAAGCCTCGGCGCCACGGAAGGCGCACCGGCGGCAGGCCAGGCCGATATCATCGTCGATATCACCTCGACCGGCTCGACACTGCGCGCCAACCACCTGAAGATCCTGTCGGATGGCGTCATCCTGAAGTCGCAGGCCTGCTTGGTGAGAGCGCGCAAATCCGCGCATGAGAGCGATCCGCGCATCGCGCATATCGTCGACGCCGTGTGCAACGCGCTCTGATGGCCGGCGAAGACGCCAATATCATCGGGCTCTACGAACGCCACGCAGCTGCCTTCGACAAGCTGCGCGGCAAGACCCTGTTCGAGAGGCCGTGGCTCGACAGGTTTGCGGCCACCATGCCGCCGCGCGGTCACGTGCTCGATCTCGGCTGCGGTGCAGCGGAACCGATTGCGGCAGATCTGATCCGCCGCAATCTTCGCCTCACCGGCGTCGATACGTCGGAAACGCTGATCGGGCTTGCCCGCGAACGGTTTCCGGGCCGCGCCTGGATCGTTGCCGACATGCGCAAGTTCTACCAGCCGACCAAGTTCGATGGCATCATCGCCTGGCACAGCTTCTTCCACCTCAACCCGCAGGACCAGCGCGCCATGTTCCCGCGCTTTGCAGCACTCGCTGGCCCCGGTGCGGCGCTGATGTTTACCGCCGGCCATTTCGAAGGAGAGGCGATGGGGGAGTTCGGCGGTGAACCGCTTTACCACGCCAGCCTGTCGCCGGAGGAATACGAAGCGCTCCTTACAAAAAACGGCTTCGAGGTGCTGGCAAGCGTCGCCCAGGATCCGCAATGCGGTGGCGCAACCGTCTGGCTGGCAAAGAACATCCGCCGCCGGACATCATAGCAATTCCATAATAAAAAAAAGCCCACCAGTCAGTTGACTGGCGGGCCTTCATGGCAGGGAACGCTCAAAGGTTAGGCAGCGATTGCGACCTTACCGCGGCGAGCGTCGACCGAGTAGAGACCGGGGCCGTAGGTAGCGAGCAGGATGTAGGCGCCGGCAAGGGTCACGTTCTTCATCAGCATGATGCCGTTGAGCGTGTTGATCCAGCCGAGAGCGGCATCCGGCCAGCCGGGAACGGCAACGGTGCCCGAATGGAACATCACGCCGGTGAAGATGCAGAACAGGGCGATGGCCCAGCCGGCAATCTTGGTCTGGAAGCCGACGAGAACGGCAAGACCGGCAACGAATTCGAACAGGCCGGCGAGATAGGCAAGGGCGGTTGCAGCCGGCATGCCGGCGCCTGCGATCATGCCGGCAGTGCCTGCAGGATCGGCCAGCTTGCCGAAGCCGGCAAAGATGAACATGAACGACAGAAGAATGCGTGCGACGAGAATGATGACGTTGTTGGTGCTGGACATGGGAAGTCTCCGGGTTGCGGCGCTGGATCTTTCTCCCCGCCGCGTGTGAATTCTTGAACCGGACATTACCCCTTTCTGCCAAACGCGAAAGATGAACGATCGGAGACTGTTTGTCTCATAAAAGTGAACGATCACGGCCATTTTAGAATGTGCAAAAAACCGCATATGCAAGCGAAGGTGAACGCAACCTTCAGCCGGGGTTCACCGTTTGGCACCTACCATCGGGTCGTTCTCACATTGAGTTCGACCTCGAACTAGGAGGAAGATATGAAGAAGATCGCCATCACCACGCTCGCACTCGTCATGGCGTCTGCATTTGCAGTGCCGAGCTTTGCGCAGACATACCGCAGCGAAAGCCGCGAAAACCGGCAGGAAAACCGGATCTACCGCGGTGCCGTCACCGGCAAACTGACGCCGCAGGAGCTTCGCAACATCGCTCGCCAGCAGAACCGCATCGATCGCGCCCAGAACCGCGCAGCCCGCGATGGCGTAATCACCCCGCGCGAGCGCCGCGAGATCGAGCGCCGCCAGAACAACGCGTCGCGCAACATCTACCGCAAGAACAACAACGGCCGCACGATGTACTAAGCCGAGCGGCACTTGAAATGACCCTTCACCGTCCGGCTCTGCCGGGCGGTTTTTTTATGGGCGCGAAACGAAAAAAGGGCGGCCCGGAGACCGCCCTTTCGGTTCGTCAATGTGGTCAATCAGAACTCTTCCCAGTTGGAGGCGGCTGGCGCTAGCGAACCGAAGGCCGACGCAACCTTCTTGGCGAGGGTGCGTGCCGGCGAGGGGGTGGCGCGGGCGGTTGCGTGATCGGCAACGCGCACCGATGCGGACATCCCGCGGTCGCCTTCGGTGTTGAACCGGCCGACGAGCTCGCGCAGTCGCTGGGCTTCCTGGGCAAGCGCAGCGCTTGCCGCCGTTGCTTCTTCCACCATCGCGGCGTTCTGCTGGGTTACCTGGTCCATCTGGTTGACGGCAACATTGACTTCCGACAGGCCGACCGACTGTTCCTTTGCGGACGTGGCAATCGCATCGAGCTGCGAATTGATCGCCACGACATGATTCTGGATCACCTGGAGCGCAGTGCCTGTGGCGCTCACCAGTTCGACGCCATTCTTGACTTCGGACGCCGAGTTCCGGATCAGGTCCTTGATCTCCTTTGCGGCCTGCGCGGAGCGCTGCGCGAGCTCGCGCACTTCCTGGGCAACCACCGCAAAGCCCTTGCCGGCTTCACCGGCGCGCGCCGCCTCAACGCCCGCATTGAGGGCGAGAAGGTTGGTCTGGAAGGCGATTTCGTCGATCACGCCGATGATGTTGGAGATCTGCGAGGACGACTGTTCAATCCGCTGCATCGCATCGACCGCTTTTGCAACGACGGCGCCGGACTGGGCAGCCGATTGATTGGCTTCGATCGCCATCGACCGGGCTTCCTCCGTGCGGCTGGTGGAGGTGCTGACATTGGCCGTGATCTGGTCGAGCGCTGCAGCTGTCTCTTCGAGCGAGGCGGCCTGTTGTTCGGTGCGTTTTGACAGGTCGCCGGCGCTCTGGCTGAGTTCGCGGGATCCGCCGTCGATCGCGTTGGTGGCGTTGGCGACGGAGTGGAGCGTGTCGCGCAGCTTGGCGACCGAGTCGTTGAAATCCGCTCGCAAGCCTTCGAAGTCTGCGGCGAAAGCCCGGTCCAACTGGAAGGTCAGGTCTCCGGCCGAGAGCCGCTTGAGGCCTTCCGCCAGACCATTGGTCGCCTCGGCCATCGCCTCGCTGCGTTGGCGTTCGCTCTCCGCGTTGCGGACACGGTCCGCTTCCTGGGTCGTACGGTTCAGCTCGGCTTCGTGCTCCATTTCCTTGCTGCGCAGAGCATTGTCCTTGAACACCTGCAAGGCCTTGGCCATGCTGCCGACCTCGTCGCGGCGGTCCGCGCCGGCCACCAGCGCCGACAGATCCCCGTTTGCAAGGGTCAGCATCGTGCGCTGCAAGTGCTGGATGGGTCGTGCAAGCCAGGCACGGATCAGGAAGAAGCCTGCGACGAGCACGAGGGCGAGACCTCCGATAACGGCCCCGAAAGTGGCGTAGATGGTTGTCTTCGCACTGGCGCTGAGATTTTCGCTTTCCTGATTTGCAGCTGTCATCACTTCGTCGGTCACCACCGTGAGTTTTTCGGTAACGGCCGCAAACTTCGGCTTGCAGTCCCTCATGAAGGCTTCCTGAGACGCCAGCACGGCAGCCTCGTCCGTGGCCTGAGCTGCGGCCTGAACCACAGGGCCGCAAGCGTCATTGAGAACGCTCAAACCTTCCGCCTTGATCGGCGCCAGCTTGGCATTAGCGGGAAGGGCCGCCATCGCCTTGTCCATCCAGCCACCAAAAGAGGATTTGGCTTTTTCAAACGCCGCAAGATTGCTCGCGTTCTCTTCGTCAGTGCGCGACACAAGCAGGTCGCCAGCGGCAGCGTGCCCGGTCTGCATGTAGCGATTGGCGCGTGCAATTGCCAAAGTTGCCAGGCTTTCCTGCTGGAGAAGCCCGCCATACTCGCTATCCAGCGTTCGAATGCTGTTGCTGCTGTAGAAGGCAGTTGCGACGACGAATATGCCGAAGAACGACATGAGCGTCAGAAATTTACCGATCAAAGATACGTGCTTCATGGCAACCTGCGCGTTGGTGTTTGATTAAGCGCAGTTAATGTGAAGTTGCTTAGAAGAGCGTCACTGCCGAATTACTATTTTATACGAATAAAAATTATCAGTCCTTGTCGTTCGGTAAGTTCAGAGGGGGAAATGCTATGCATGCCGTATGCCTCAATAGCAGAAAGGGCGCCGGTTGCCCGACGCCCTTTCCGAAACACTGAACCTGAAGGATCAGATGTGCAGACCTTACGGCCTGATCACATCATGTCCATTCCGCCCATTCCGCCCATGCCGCCGCCGCCCATGCCGCCGCCAGCCGATTCCTTCTTAGGAAGTTCGGCAATCATGGCTTCGGTGGTGATCAGCAGCGAAGCAACCGAAGCTGCGTTCTGCAGAGCCGTGCGAACGACCTTGACCGGGTCGACGATACCCATGGCGATCATGTCGCCATATTCCGACGTCTGGGCGTTGTAGCCGAAGTTGTCGCTGTCGCCGTCGAGGATCTTGCCGACAACGATCGAAGCTTCGTCACCAGCGTTGGTTGCGATCTGGCGAACCAGCGACTGCAGCGCCTTGCGGACGATGTTGATGCCGGCTTCCTGGTCGTCGTTCGCGCCCTTGGACGTGATCTTGGTCGAAGCCCGCAGGAGTGCGGTACCGCCGCCTGGGACGATACCTTCCTGAACGGCAGCGCGCGTCGCGTTGAGCGCGTCGTCGATGCGGTCCTTGCGTTCCTTGACTTCGATTTCCGTGGAACCGCCAACGCGGATGACGGCAACGCCGCCAGCGAGCTTGGCAAGACGTTCCTGCAGCTTTTCGCGGTCATAGTCCGAAGATGTTTCTTCGATCTGTGCCTTGATCTGTGCAACGCGGCCTTCGATGTCGGTCTTCTGACCGGCGCCGTCAACGATCGTCGTGTTTTCCTTGGTGATCGAAACCTTCTTCGAACGGCCGAGCATGTCGAGCGTTACGGTTTCGAGCTTGATGCCGAGGTCTTCGGAGATGACAGTGCCGCCCGTCAGGATGGCGATGTCTTCCAGCATGGCCTTGCGGCGGTCGCCGAAGCCAGGAGCCTTGACGGCAGCAATCTTCAGGCCGCCACGCAGCTTGTTGACGACGAGCGTTGCAAGAGCTTCGCCTTCGACGTCTTCAGCGATGATCAGGAGCGGCTTGCCGGTCTGAACGACAGCTTCGAGAACAGGCAGCATGGCCTGAAGGTTCGAAAGCTTCTTTTCGTGCAGAAGGATGTAAGCGTCGTCGAGATCGGCGACCATCTTTTCCGGGTTGGTCACGAAGTAAGGCGACAGGTAGCCGCGGTCGAACTGCATGCCTTCGACGACTTCGAGTTCGGTTTCAGCGGTCTTGGCTTCTTCGACGGTGATAACACCTTCGTTGCCGACCTTCTGCATGGCTTCAGCAATGTCACGGCCGACCTGTGCGTCGCCGTTTGCCGAAATCGTGCCGACCTGTGCAACTTCTTCCGAAGTCGAGATCTTCTTGGCGTTGGCCTGGAGATCCTTGACGACTTCTGCAACGGCGAGATCGATGCCGCGCTTCAGGTCCATCGGGTTCATGCCGGCTGCAACGGCCTTGTTGCCTTCGCGAACGATGGCCTGTGCAAGAACGGTAGCAGTCGTTGTGCCGTCGCCGGCGATGTCGTTGGTCTTCGAAGCAACTTCGCGGACCATCTGGGCGCCCATGTTTTCGAACTTGTCTTCAAGTTCGATTTCCTTGGCGACCGAAACACCGTCCTTGGTGATGCGCGGAGCGCCGAAGGACTTGTCGATGATGACGTTACGACCCTTGGGGCCGAGCGTGACCTTCACTGCGTCAGCGAGGATATCGACGCCGTGAAGCATCTTTTCGCGCGCGGTGCGGCCAAACTTGATTTCTTTAGCTGCCATGTTGGGAACTCCTGAAAAGGGGTGTCAGCAAATATTGGAAGAAGAGCAGTCGGCTAAAATCAGCCGATGATGCCCATGATGTCGGCTTCCTTCATGATCAGAAGGTCGACGCCATCGAGCTTGACTTCGGTGCCCGACCACTTGCCGAACAGAACGCGGTCGCCGACCTTGACGTCGAGTGCAACCTGCTTGCCGCTTTCGTCGCGGGCGCCAGGACCAACGGCGATGATTTCGCCTTCAGCTGGCTTTTCCTTGGCGGTATCGGGAATGATGATGCCGCCCTTGGTCTTTTCTTCAGACTCGACGCGCTTGACTACAACGCGGTCGTGCAGGGGGCGAAAATTGGTGCTTGTCATTGTCTAATCCCTCGATCAAATGACATGGACGGGTCTCAAGGACCCGCGGAGTGACGTTTAGCACTCATCTATCGAGAGTGCTAACGAGACCCGAGATAAGGATGGCTGCGAGCTGAGTCAAGAACGGGCTTGAAAAATTCAGGGCTCAAGGAGCGGCCATGCAGAATACGCTTAACGACCAAAACCTGGGCGCAGCGCCGAGCTTTCGTGAGCTCGTGGCCGTGTTTGCCCGGATCGGAGCTCTCAGTTTCGGAGGGCCTGCCGGACAGATCGGCATGATGCACAAGACTTTGGTGGAAGAAAGACGCTGGCTCTCGGAAGAGCGGTTTCTGCACGCCCTCAACTACTGCATGCTGCTGCCCGGTCCGGAAGCGCAGCAACTGGCAACCTATATCGGCTGGCTGCTGTTCGGCGTGCGCGGCGGTATCGTTTCGGGCCTGCTTTTCGTGCTTCCCGGCCTTGCAATCATTCTGGGGCTTTCGGCAGCTTATGTCCTCTATCAGGATGCGACGTGGCTGGCCGGCCTGTTCTTCGGCCTGAAAGCCGCCGTCCTTGCGATCGTGGTGGAAGCCGTGATCCGCCTCGGGCGCCGCACGCTAAAAACCACTTTTCTGCGTGGTGTCGCGGCCGCCGCCTTCATCGCCCTGTTCTTCTTCAGTCTGCCGTTTCCGCTCGTCGTGTTTGCGGCCGGTCTCGCAGGCTATCTGATGACTCGGGCAGGGGGGCAGCAACCGCAAGACAGCGTCGCCAAAGAGGACAGTCCTCCCTGCGCGAAAACACCTGGTATCGCCCGCACGATCGCGACGCTTTCATTCTGGATCCTCGTCTGGCAGTCGCCTGTCCTGGTGCTCTGGGTCTTCGGTGCCCCGGACAGCCTTTCCAGTCTGTTCGCCTTCTTCTCCAAGATGGCGCTGGTCACCTTCGGCGGCGCCTATGCGGTGCTGGCCTATGTGGCGCAGGTTGCAGTCGCCGATTACGGCTGGCTGAAGCCGGGCGAGATGCTGGACGGACTGGCGCTTGCCGAAACCACGCCGGGTCCGCTCGTGCTGGTTCTGTCCTTCGTCGGCTTCCTCGTCGGCTTCCGGGAAGCGTCCGGTCTCGGCCCCGTCACAGGCGGAATAATCGGCGGCCTGCTTGTTGCCTGGGCAACCTTCGTGCCGAGCTTCGTCTTCATCTTTGCGGGCGCGCCCCTGATCGAGCGCCTGCGCGGCAACGCCCTTTTATCGGGCGCGCTGTCGGCCATCACCGCCGCGGTCGTCGGCGTCATCCTCAACCTCGCGATCTGGTTCGGCCTGCATGTTCTGTTCAGAGAGGTTCGCCACGTCGATCTCTTTGCGCTAGCAGGATTTGGCCTTTCCGTCCCGGTCTGGTCCAGCCTCGATCCCATCGCGCTCGTGCTTTTCGCAGCCTCCTCCGTCATGCTGTTCGTCCTGAAGCTCGGCATGGTGCCGGTGCTAGCCATCAGCGCGGCGGCCGGTTTCCTCGCCCAAATCGTCCTGATCCAGTGAAGATCGGACCATTGCAAAAATATGAAGTTTTCCCAGGTTCTGCCTCGCAGCGGCGCCTTTCACCGCCTTGTCCCTTGTAATCTCGCCAACGGTTTGCGATGTCAGCCTCCTAATCGAGCAGGCAAAACCGGCAGGAACTTTTGACATGGCAAAGCGCATCCAGAATTTGAACGACGTGATCGAGGGCTACGATGTCGTGCTTTCGGACGTCTGGGGCGTGGTCCATAACGGTGTCGAAGCCTTCCAGCATTCCTGCACAGCCTTGGCCGCCGCGAGAGAAGCCGGCGCCACTGTCGTGCTGATCACCAACTCGCCGCGCCCCGCACTTGGCGTCATCGAACAGATGAAGCATCTCGGCGTTCCCGATGGAACCTATGACCGGATCGTCACGTCTGGCGATGTCACCCGGCATCTGGTCGCCGAAGGCCCGAAGAAGGTGTTTCTGCTGGGGCCTGAACGCGACCTCAATTTCTTCGATGGACTGGGTATCGAGATCGTTTCTGAAGCCGACGCCGATTGCGTCGTCTGCACCGGCTTCTTCGACGACGAGAAGGAAGTGCCCGAAGACTATACCCAGATGCTGAACACCTTCATTGCGCGCGACGTGCCGATGATCTGCGCCAACCCGGATCTGGTGGTCGAGCGCGGTCACCGGATCATCCCCTGCGCCGGTGCGGTCGCCGCCTATTACGAACAACTCGGCGGCCAGGTGCGCGTGGCCGGCAAGCCGCACAAGCCGATCTACGACGAGGCGCTCTCGATTGCCCGCCAGGAGCGCGGCGATGTCGACAAGGCGAGGGTTCTCGCGATCGGCGACGGCATGCCGACCGATGTTCGTGGCGCGCTTTCGCAAGGCCTCGACCTGCTTTATATCAGTGCCGGCATTCACATCGCGGAATATTCCGTCGATGGCGAAACCGATGAGGCGATCATGCAGGAATGGCTGAAAAGCGAGAACGCGGCGCCAAAATTCTGGATGCCGCGCCTCGCCTGATCCGGAACCTGTCATGACCGTATTTCACCGCAACGAAATGAAGGAGCCGCTGCCCGAAAGCCTGAAGGGCGGCGTCGTCGCGATCGGCAATTTCGATGGCGTCCATCGCGGCCATCGCAGCGTGCTCGATCGTGCGCTGGAGCTTGCCGCCAGCCGCGGCGTGCCAGCACTCGTTCTGACCTTCGAGCCGCATCCGCGCACCGTCTTCAAGCCCGACCAGCCTGTCTTCCGGCTGACGCCGGCGCCACTCAAGGCACGGCTCTTGGAAGCGATGGGGTTCCGCTCGGTCATCGAGTACCCGTTCGATCGCGACTTCGCGACCCGTTCGGCCGAGGATTTCGTGAAGACGATCCTGACCGACTGGCTGGGCGCAAGCGCCGTCGTCACGGGCTTCGATTTCCATTTCGGCAAGGGCCGTGAAGGCGGACCGGCCTTCCTGATGACGGCCGGAGATCGTCACGGCTTCACCGTGTCGCTGGTGGATGCCTTTCGCGATGAAAACGCGGAAGTCGTGTCGTCGAGCCGCATTCGCGATCTGATCGCCGAAGGAGACGTTGTCGCTGCGGCAGGCCTGCTCGGCTATCGCTACACGGTCGAGGCGGAAGTGATCGGCGGCGAACAGCTTGGCCGACAGCTCGGCTATCCCACAGCGAACATGAAGCTTGCCCCTGAAACGGAACTCAAGCCCGGCATCTACGCCGTGCGCTTCAGACGAGCCGACGGCACGCTGCATGACGGCGTTGCAAGCTACGGTCGCCGCCCGACGGTGACGGACGACGGTGCACCGCTCCTCGAAACCTATCTGTTCGATTTCTCCGGAAACCTCTACGGCGAGATCAGCTCGGTCTCCTTCTTCGGCTATCTGCGCCCCGAACTCAAATTCGACGGCCTCGACCCCTTGGTCGCGCAGATGAAAAACGACGAGGAAGAGGCGAGGGCACTGCTTTCAGGCGTAAAGCCGCTCGGCGAACTGGACATGAAGATCGCGTTTTAGGCTTTAGAGGCGCCTGTCCGACCCGGCGTCTTTCAGAATGGCATTCGCTGTGTGGCGGCTGAGAAGAGTGCGGGGTACGAGAATTATCTTCCCCGTCGCCTTCGATTGCCACTTTTCGTGAGAGCCCTTGGCATTCGTCAGGTAAACATAGCCGAGTTCTGAAATGATCGAGCGGACGGTCTTGTAAAAACCGTCCACCATCAGGCGGCCGCCGTCATCTCGGCGGGCCGTTGCCAGAGAATTGCCGGGATGAGGTCCTTCACCGGCGTCTGTGCCAGATCCTCTGCGGATATATGATTGGCAACGATGAGATCGATGGCTGCATCGAAGATGACGTCTTCAAAAGAATCCACGTCGGGCGCCTCGATATGAAGGCCCTCGATGTCGCTCTCCGAATAGAAGACCCTGGCTTCTTCATCCCAGACAGCTTTGATAAAGAATGTTCTCTTCACGGTGTCTACTCTGAAGGTCTGCGGTTTCCCGAAAACCATATATCTGTCATCAGTAGTCCGCAACGCAGGAATGATATCCCATGGCAACTCCACCCCGCAGGCCCGTAAACCCGATGGAAGCGGCCGAAGCGCTGTTCAAGCCGGTCAAGAAACCCGCTGCTCCGGCAGTGGAACGACGCGCCGCTCCTCAGGCAAAGGAACTCGTGTCCCTGAAGCTCGACAGCGCCGTGATCGAATATTTCCAGGACGACGGCCCCGGCTGGCAGGATCGCATCAACGATGCCTTGGTGGCGGTGATGAAGGCGAACCCGAAGGATTAACGGTCCTAGCCCGAAAAACTTTCGCCCGCGGTCAGTTCGCCGCGAGCAATGTCTGCCTTCTTCTGCAGAAATGCGAGATAATCCGGAGCCATCTTCTGCTGCAGGATATAGTCCTGCATCAGGCCCAGCAGAACTTTCGATGGCGATTGATTGGCAGCCTCGGCAGCTTCCATGAACTCGTCATGCAGCGACCGATCGATCTGCAGTGTCAACGAAGCGTCTTTCGTCATCGGCGTTACCTCTCAGGCTGGAAGATACACGCTGTCCGAATTGCCAACAAGCGCGCAGGACGGGCTACCGTTTTGCCCCTTCCTTTCACCCGAAAAACACCGTAATAACCGCCCCCATGACAGATTTCCGGCGGGCCAGGATCATGGCCGCGATGATCATACGAATTATCGGCCCGGCCTTCCGCGCGGCTTGAACAGTCGGCCGGAGGGTCCGGGTTTTCGGCGCTTCCAGGAGCGCTTCTGCCACCGAATTCATCCGCATGCGCCCCTGTCCCGGCGCCAGAGACGATAGCCAATATGACCGATACAGTGACTGAAAAGCTCGATTACTCGAAGACCCTCTATCTGCCCGAGACCGAGTTTCCGATGCGGGCAGGCCTGCCGCAGAAAGAGCCGGAAACCGTTGCCCGCTGGCGCGAGATGGACCTATACAAGAAGCTGCGCACCTCCGCCGCCGGTCGCGAAAAATTCGTGCTGCACGATGGCCCTCCTTACGCCAACGGCAACATCCATATCGGCCATGCGCTGAACAAGATCCTCAAGGACGTCATCACCCGCTCGTTCCAGATGCGCGGCTATGATGCGAACTACGTTCCCGGCTGGGATTGCCACGGTCTGCCGATCGAGTGGAAGATCGAGGAAGAGAATTACCGCGCCAAGGGCAAGGCCAAGCCCGACCTGAAACAGCCGGACGCGATGATCGAATTCCGCAAGGAATGCCGCGCCTATGCGCAGAAGTGGATCGCGATCCAGGCCGAAGAATTCAAGCGCCTCGGCATCGTCGGCGATTTCGACAAACCCTACCTGACCATGGATTTCCACTCGGAAAGCCGCATCGCCGGCGAGCTCCTGAAGATCGCCATGAGCGGCCAGCTCTATCGCGGCTCGAAGCCCATCATGTGGTCGGTTGTCGAGCGCACGGCGCTGGCGGAAGCCGAGGTCGAATACCACGACTACGAGAGCGACACGATCTGGGTGAAGTTCCCGGTGAACAGTGGCTCGGCAGAACTGGCTGACGCCCATGTGGTCATCTGGACGACGACGCCGTGGACCATCCCGGGCAACCGCGCCATCGCCTATTCGCCGAAGGTCTCCTATGGCCTCTACGAAGTCACCGAAGCTGCCAATGATTTTGGCCCGCAGCCGGGCGAGAAACTGATCTTTGCAGACAGCCTGGCGGACGAATCCGCAGCTAAGGCAAAGCTCGCCTTCAACCGTCTGCGGGGCGTCTCCGCCGACGAATTGGCTGGCGTCACCTGCGCCCATCCCCTCAAGGATCTCGGCTACGACTTCACCGTTCCACTCCTCGCCGGCGACCATGTCACCGACGATGCCGGTACCGGTTTCGTCCACACCGCTCCGTCCCACGGCCGCGAGGACTTTGAGGCCTGGATGTCCAGCGTCAAGGAACTCGAAGCCCGCGGCATCGATCCGCGCATCCCGTTCCCGGTCGATGATAGCGGCACCTACACCACCGACGCCCCCGGTTTCGAGGGTGCTCGCGTCATGGATGACAACGGCAAGAAGGGCGATGCCAACGACCGCGTCATCAAGGCGCTGATCGAACGCAAAGCGCTGTTTGCCCGTGGCCGCCTCAAGCATTCCTATCCGCATTCCTGGCGCTCGAAGAAGCCGATCATCTTCCGCAACACGCCGCAGTGGTTCGTCTATATGGACAAGGACCTGGCGGACGGAACGACGCTTCGCACCCGTGCGCTGACCGCCATCGACGATACCCGCTTCGTGCCCGCCGCCGGCCAGAACCGCCTGCGCGCCATGATCGAGCAGCGCCCGGACTGGGTTCTGTCGCGTCAGCGCGCCTGGGGCGTCCCGATCTGCGTGTTTGCAGATGAGGAAGGCAATGTCCTGCAGGATGAAGAGGTCAATGCCCGCATCCTGGAAGCCTTCGATGCCGAAGGGGCCGATGCCTGGTTTGCCGAAGGTGCCAAGGAACGCTTCCTCGGCAATGTCCATGACGGCGCCAAGTGGACGCAGGTCATGGACATCCTCGACGTCTGGTTTGATTCAGGCTCGACGCACACATTCACGCTCGAAGATCGTCCGGACCTGAAATGGCCGGCCGACGTCTATCTCGAAGGGTCGGACCAGCATCGCGGCTGGTTCCATTCATCGCTTCTGGAATCGGCTGCCACCCGCGGCCGGGCGCCCTATGACACGGTCGTCACCCATGGTTTCACCATGGATGAGAAGGGCCAGAAGATGTCGAAGTCGCTTGGCAATGTCGTGGCGCCTCAGGACGTCATGAAGGATGCCGGCGCCGATATCCTGCGCCTGTGGGTCATGACCACCGATTACTGGGAAGACCAGCGCCTCGGCAAGACGATCATCCAGACCAATGTCGATGCTTACAGAAAGCTGCGCAACACCATTCGCTGGATGCTCGGCACGCTGGCCCACGACGACGGCGAAGAGATCGCTTATGCCGAGCTCCCGGAACTTGAAAAGCTCATGCTGCATCGGCTGTCCGAACTCGATGAAGTCGTGCGCACCGGTTACGATGCGTTCGAGTTCAAGAAGATCGCCCGCGCGCTGATCGATTTCAGCAATATCGAACTGTCGGCCTTCTACTTCGATATCCGCAAGGACGCGCTTTATTGCGACGCCCCGTCGTCGCTGCGCCGTCGCGCCTCGCTTGCGGTCATCCGCAAGATCTTCGAATGCACGGTCACCTGGCTTGCACCCATGCTGCCTTTCACCACGGAAGAGGCATGGCTGTCGCTGAAGCCCGATGCCGTCTCCGTGCATCTGGAACAGTTCCCGGATGTGCCCGCCGAGTGGAAGAACGATGCGGTTGCCGAGAAATGGGCAAAGATCCGCAAAGTTCGCTCGGTCGTCACAGGCGCGCTGGAAATCGAGCGCAAGGACAAGCGCATCGGGTCTTCGCTCGAAGCTGCTCCCGTCGTCTATGTCGCCGATGCCGAGCTTTTGAAGGCGCTGGACGGGCTGGACTTCGAAGAGACCTGCATCACATCAGCCATCACGATCACGTCGGGCGAAGGCCCGCAGACAGCGTTCCGTCTTGCGGAAGTCTCGGGCGTGTCGGTTGAGCCGAAGCCTGCTGACGGCGTCAAATGCGCCCGCTCGTGGCGGGTGACGACGGATGTCGGGTCAGATCCCGCCTGGCCGGATGTTTCGGCCCGCGATGCGGCTGCATTGACAGAACTGGCCAAGCTTGGCCGGCTCTGATGGCTTGCAGATTACCGGATGATTGCGCTTGGCCGCGTCATCCGGTATTCCTGCCTGAAATTGGCCGGAATGTTCCGGCACGAGATGACTTCCGGTTTTGAAGGCGTCAGGACGGGCGCCGATGGTAGGGGTTTGATGAAAACGACTTATGCGTTTCGTGCCGCGATCGGTGCGGTTGGCATGCTGGCTGCAACCGTGTCTCTTTCCGGCTGCATGGGCGGCCCGACCTATGGCACCGACAAGACGGCAATGGCCCAGCTCGGCGACGATCTTGGAGCAGCTGTCGCTCTCGGCAGCGCCCGCGATGAAGAAAAAGAAAAGCTGCGCTACAATCCCCGCCCGACGCTGGTCGTTGCCGGCAAGGGTCAGGCCAGCCTTCCGGCGCCCCAGCAGTCCCTTGCCAATCGTGAAAGCAACCCGAACTGGG
Organism: Neorhizobium sp. DAR64862/K0K3; assembly: GCF_050500185.1. NCBI lineage: Bacteria > Pseudomonadati > Pseudomonadota > Alphaproteobacteria > Hyphomicrobiales > Rhizobiaceae > Neorhizobium > Neorhizobium sp. DAR64862/K0K3. The sequence goes on along the minus strand of NZ_CP191449.1, from coordinate 2,372,979 downwards.
TTGAATCGCCGGAAGAGACCCGTGCGCGCCTGCGTCTGGAAGCCAAGGAAAACGAAGGCAACAACAATTACCGGTCGCCGCTGATGGCTGGTCGTGGCCAGGGCGGCCAGATGACCGAGACGGAAAAATGGGAAGCCTTCCGCAAGGCCAAGCAGGATGCCGAAACGGTCAACATGGGCTCACGCCGCCGTTCGCTGTCCGAGCCGCCGGCTGAATTCCGTGCCGCCGATGCCGCAACGCTTCAGGATCTCGGAGAACCCGAGAACGAGAAGGAGCGCCGTCGCAAGAAGGAAGCGCAGAGCGCAACCCAGGCGTCGAACAGCAGCTGGTGGAAGCCCTTCCAGTAAGACCTTTTGTCTTGCCTAATCCCGGCGTGAGCGAAAGAAGCCTGTCAGAATGTCGGCGGCTTCCCGCTCTCCGAGCCCGGAATAGACATCCGGCGCATGATGGCAGCTCGGCTGCGAAAAGAAGCGCACGCCATTTTCGACAGCGCCACCCTTCGGATCTCCCGCGCCGTAATACAGCCGGCGAATTCGCGCGAACGAAATCGCCGCCGCACACATGGTACATGGTTCCAGCGTCACGTAAAGATCGGCACCACTAAGCCGTTCCTGGCCGAGAACCCCGGCCGCAGCCCGGATAACCGCAATCTCGGCATGCGCCGTCACGTCGTTCTTGGTGCGGGTCAGGTTGCCGGATCTGGCGATAATTTGGCCGTCCATGACCAGCACGGCACCCACGGGAACTTCGCCCTGTGCCGCTGCAAGCCTGGCTTCTGTGAGTGCGGCATCCATGAAACCGTCGCTCTTGGGCATTTCCGCGATTTCCTCTTAACCCGGCTCGCATGAACTGGTAGGAAGCATTCAACACGAAGCGCGCTGTGCGCGTGTTTCATCACCATCCACGAACACGAATGTCCGGTTCGTTTCCGTAGACATCATGCTTCAGGCAAACAACAAATGACTTCAAAAGACAAGCCGAAGCGCGGCGAAGCCAAAACCTTCATCCGCGAGATCAAGCCGAAATCTGCAGATGCTGCAGCCGGCAAGACAAAGACGGGGACGGGCTTCAAGAAACGGGCGCCCGCAAAGCCCGGTTCCGACGCGCCCCGCTCAGAACGTCCGCGCTCCGTTGCGCCGCGCGCTGAAAAGCCCCGTGGCGAAAACGCTGCCGCCGACAAGCCGGCAAAGCCGATGCGCCGTCAGGCAGCCTCTGCCGAAACGGCAGCGTCGGATGGCAAGCCCGAGCGTATTTCCAAGATCCTCGCCCGCGTCGGCGTGGCGTCCCGCCGCGATATCGAGCGGATGATCATGGATGGCCGTGTGTCGCTCAACGGCAAGGTTCTCGATACGCCTGTCGTCAACGTCACCTTCGACGATGCGATCGAGGTGGATGGCGTGCCGATCCGCGGTGTCGAGCGCACGCGCCTGTGGCTCTACCATAAGCCCGGAGGCCTGGTGACGACGAATTCCGATCCGGAAGGACGTCAGACCGTGTTTGAAAACCTGCCCGGCGAACTGCCGCGGGTGCTCTCCATCGGTCGCCTCGACATCAATACTGAAGGCCTGCTGCTTCTCACCAACGATGGCGGTCTGTCGCGCGTGCTGGAACTTCCGACCACCGGCTGGCTGCGCCGCTATCGCGTCCGCGCCCATGGCGAGGTGGATCAGGAATCGCTCGACAAGCTGAAGGACGGCATTGCCGTCGATGGCGTTCTCTATGGCTCGATCGAAGCCACGCTCGACCGTTCGCAGGGCCGCAACGTCTGGATCACCATGGGTCTTCGCGAAGGCAAGAACCGCGAGATCAAGAACGTCCTCGGCGCGCTCGGGCTTGAAGTCAACCGCCTGATCCGTATCTCCTACGGCCCGTTCCAGCTCGGTGACCTGCCGGAAGGCGAGGTCATGGAAGTGCGCGGCCGCACGCTGCGCGACCAGCTCGGTCCGCGCCTGATCGAAGAAGCGAAGGCGAATTTCGACGCGCCGATCTACAACGAAACGCCTGCCGCTGCTGAAGACGAGAAGCCGGCGCGCTCCTCCCGCTCCGAATGGTCGAGCCCGGCGGATCGCCCGGCACGTCCTCGCGACGAGGACAGACGCGAGCGCTCGCTCGGCCGTCTCGATACCAAGGCGACCGAACGCAAGTTCTCCGAAAAGCCGGCCGGCAAATTCGGCGCAAAGCCCGAGGGCAAGTTCGGCGCAAAGCCAGGCTTCAAGTCCAACGACCGTGATCTCGGCGACGAAAAGCCGAAGAAGCGTCCGCCGATGGGCACCAGCCGCACGGCCAATGTCTGGATGGCGCCGGGTGCGCGTCCAAACGCCGACGGCAGCGTCCGGGCGGTTTCCGCTCGTGCCCAGGCAGAGCAGCTGTTCAGGAAACAGGTGCCGGAAAATGACCGCCGCGTGATCGTGAAGCGCGCCGATGACGACGCCGACTGGATCCGTGCGGATTCTCCGCCGGAGCCGGAAAAGGGCGAATTCGGCGCCAAGCGTTCCTTCGGTGACAAACCCCGCGGTGACAAACCCCGTGGCGACAAGCCGAGAAGCGACAGACCCCGCAGCGATAGCCCCCGCGGTGACAGCCCGAGAGGCGAGCGCTCCTTCGGCGACCGCAAGCCACGCGAAAGCGGCGATCGTCCCTATGGCGACAAGCCCCGTGGCGAGCGTTCGTTTGGGGATCGTCCTTCCCGTGGAGATCGTCCGACAGGTGACCGCCCAAGCGGCGACCGTCGCCCGCGTCAGGATGGTGACCGTCCCGCCCGTGCTTTCAACGCCGGCGAGGGCCGTTCCGATCGTCCGCGCTCGGATCGCCCTTATGGCGACAGGCCGGCGCGCGGTGATCGCCCCACCGGTGACCGCCCAACGCGTGACCGCCCGACTGGTGACCGTCGCCCGCGCGAGGATGGTGATCGTCCAGCCCGCTCGTTCAGTGCTGGAGAAGGTCGTCCCGATCGTCCGCGCTCGGATCGTCCGTTCGGTGACAAGCCCGCGTTCGGCGATAAGCCCAGAGGTGCACGGCCTGCCGGCAAATCCTTCGGTGGCAAGCCGAGCGGTGGCAAGCCAAGCTTCGGCGGCAAACCTTCGGGCGGAAAGCCTTCCGGTGGCCGTCCCTCGGGTGGCAAGCCCGGCGGACGTCCGGCTGGCGCTCGATCAGGCGGCCCAGGTGGAAAACCGCGGACCCCGAGAGGCTGATCCGTGCGCATCGTAGGGGGTGAATTCCGCGGCCGCACGCTCGCCACGCCGAAAACCAGCGCGATCCGGCCGACCATCGACCGGACGCGCGAAAGCCTGTTCAACATCATCGGCCATGTCTATCCGCAGGCGCTGGATGGCACGCGGGTGATCGATCTTTTCGCCGGCACCGGTGCCGTCGGACTGGAAGCCGTCTCGCGTGGCTGTCGTCATGCGCTGTTCGTCGAAAACGGTGTCGAAGGTCGCGGTCTCCTGTGGGAGAACATCGACGCTTTCGGCCTGCATGGCCGCGCCCGCATCCTGCGCCGCGATGCCACCAAGCTCGGCCCGGTCGGTACGCTGGAACCCTACAACTTCCTCTTCGCCGATCCGCCTTATGGTCAGAAGCTGGGTGAGGGGGCTCTGTTTGCCGCCCATGTCGGCGGCTGGCTGGTGCCCGGCGCACTCGCGATTCTCGAAGAACGCGCCGATGTGACGGTTGAAGTCGATCCGGCCTACAAGCTGCTCGAAAGCCGAACATTCGGCGATACGCGGATGGATTTCTTCCGCTACGAGCCGGCCTGAGCAAAGGCGGGAGGCGATCCATGAACACGAGGCTGACCCTTGCTGATCATGAGACTGCGGATCGCCCTGGCGGCAAGAAGGGCGATCTGCGCTATGCGGTCGCCTTCGGCGGCGGCGGCGCCCGCGGCATTTCCCATATCCATGTCATCGAAGCGCTGGACGAACTCGGCATCCGGCCGGTAGCAATTTCCGGCTCTTCGATCGGCGCGATCATGGGTGCCGCCATGGCATCGGGCATGTCGGGCCGCGAGATCCGCGACTATACCGTCGAGACCGTCGGCAACCGCGGCTCGCTGGTGAACCGGCTCTGGGGTCTCGGCCCGTCGACGATGCGGGATGCACTCGGCGGATTTCGCTTCGGTCACTTCAATCTGGAGCCGATCCTCGAGGCCTTCCTGCCGAGCCAGATCCCCCAGGATTTCGCCGATCTCGTCATACCCTTGAAGATCTCCGCCACCGATTATTATGGCCAGGCGGAGGTGATCCTCGAGACGGGCAATCTGCGCAAGGCGATTGCCGCCTCTGCCGCCATTCCCGGCCTGTTCATGCCGGTCAGGGTCAACAACCGCATCATGATCGATGGCGGCGTCTTCAATCCCGTCCCTTACGAGCAGTTGATGGATCTCGCCGACGTGGTGATCGGCATCGATGTGGTCGGCGCGCCGGAAGGCGATGGCCTGCATCCGCCAAACCGCTTCGACAGCCTGTTCGGCGCAAGCCAGCTCACCATGCAGGCCAGCATTGCCCTCAAGCTGAAACTCAACCCGCCGCACATCTTCCTGCGTCCCAGCGTCAATCGCTTCGGCGTGATGGATTTCTACAAGGCGCGCGACATCCTCGAAGCCTCAGAAGGCACAAGAGACGAGTTGAAGCGGGCGATCGAGGCTCTGGAAAGGGCCGCCTGATCACCACTTGCCGATCGAAACACCGGAAGCCTTTTCCTCCGGGCTTTTGCCGGTGCGTTTCGGCTTGATCAGTGGCTCGGGGCGAACGGGACTGTTGAAGAGCATCTCGCGGCCGGCGCCCAAACCCTGCACGGCCTGAACCTGCAGCCGTTCCTCGTCGCGACGGCGGATGTCGTCGCCGATCTCGGAGGCGGCAGCCTCGCTCATGCCGAGCGCTTCCAGCGTCCGTCGCCCGAACAGCAGCCCGGACTCCAGCGTTTCGCGCAACTCGTATTCGACGTTCTTTTCGCGCAGCGCCAGCGAATGAACCCGGTCGTAGGACCGCACGAACAGGCGCACATCGGGAAATTCCGACGCAATCAGGTCGACGATCCGGTCCGTCGTTTCCCGTTTCTGCGTCGCGACCACAACGATCTTCGTCTTCTCGATACCGGACGCGATCAGAACGTCCTTGCGCGCACCATCGCCGAAATAGATCCGGAAGCCGAAATTGGCCGCCTGCCGGATACGCTCCGGACTGTCATCGATGACAGTCACGGAACTGCCGCCGGCAAGCAGGATCTGCGCGGCGATCTGGCCGAAACGGGAAAAGCCGATCATCAGCACATCGGCTCCGGCGCCTTCGAAATCCTCCTCCAGATGTTCGCGCGTCTCGCTCTTCTGCAGGCGCCTAGCAAGCGCCGAGCCGAGCGGCGTCAGCGCCATCGACAGCGTCACGCCGGCAATCAGAAGCGAAGCGGTGGCGGAAGAGAGGAGGCCCGCGGCGGTTGCGGTGGTAAACAGCACGAAGCCGAATTCGCCACCCTGCGGCAGCAGGAACGCGATCTTCAGGGCGTCATTGGGCGGCGAACCCCACAGGCGCGAGAGAGCGTAGACCACGGCCGCCTTCACACCCATGAACACGGCAACGGCCGGGATCAGGAAGGCAAGGTTTTCGAAGATCACCTGGACTTCGAGCGAAAGCCCGACAGCGACGAAGAACAGCGCCAGAAGCAGGCCGCGGAAGGGTTCGATATCCGCTTCCAGCTCGTGCCGATAGGAGGATTCCGCCAGCATGACGCCGGAGAGGAAAGCACCCATCGCCATCGACAGACCGACGGCCTGCATCGCAGCCGCCGAACCGAGCACGACGAGAAGGGCGGCGGCAATCATCACCTCGCGGGCACCGCTGCTGGCAATGATCTGGAACATCGGTGTCAGCAGGTACTTGCCGGCAATCACCATGGCGCCCACGGCAGCGACAGCGATTGCAAAGTCCAGCATCGGGGTGGCGGCAGCCTCGCTCGTGCCGGGTGCCAGGATTGTGATCAACGCCAGAAGCGGCACGATCGCGAGATCCTGGAACAAGAGAACGGAGAAGGAGCGCTGGCCGTAGCGGCTGTTCATCTCACCTGTGTCATTGAGGATCTGCAGCGCAAAGGCGGTGGACGACAGGGCAAGCCCGAAGCCGATCATCAGGCTGCCGCGCCAGTCCGCCATCGCCGACAGGTAGGCGAAACCGCTCAGGATGCCACCCGATATCGCCACCTGCGCCGGCCCAAGCCCGAACACATCGGCCCGCATCTGCCACAGACGCGAGGGTTTCAGCTCCAGCCCGATGACGAAGAGCAGGAACACGACGCCGAATTCGGCGACATGCAGCACTTCCTGCGTATCGGTCACCTGTTGCAGCACCGGACCGATCAGGATGCCGGCCGCGAGATATCCAAGCACGGTGCCAAGACCGAGCCTGCGAAACAGCGGGGCGGCGATCACCGCACCGGCAAGCAGCATCAACATTTCGGTAAAGTGGGAGCCGTTTGCAGTCATGGGGCACTTTCGGGTCGGGAATGCGGAAGGTCAACCGGGGAATCGGAGCGCTGCCCTTGATGCTTTGGTCGGTGCACAATAAATGGGGTGCAAACGAAAGGCTTGCAAACATGACCTCGCAAATCGATTCCGCCTCCCTTCTGGCGCGTGCCGGCGAACTGATCGATCTGGCCAAGGCGGCGGGCGCCGACAAGGCGGATGCGGTGGTCGTCCGCTCCCGCTCCAGTTCGGTCAGCGTCCGGCTCGGAAAGGTGGAAGGAACCGAATCCTCGGAAAGCGACGATTTTTCGCTGCGTGTCTTTGTCGGCAACAAGGTTGCAAGCGTTTCCGCCAATCCGGGTTTCGATCTCAAGATCTTGGCCGAACGCGCAGTGGCGATGGCGAAGGTCTCGCCCGAGGATCCCTTCGCCTGCCTGGCGGATGAAAAGGACCTGGCCAGGGATTACCCGGATCTCGACCTGTTCGACCCGACCGAAGTCACCGCCGATACGATGCGCGACGTGGCGCTCGAGATGGAACAGGCAGCGCTCGATGTCGAAGGCGTCACCAATTCGTCGGGATCCGGCGCCTCTGCCGGCATGGGCGGAATGGTTCTCGTCACGTCGCACGGATTTTCCGGCGCCTATATGGCCAGCCGCTTCGGCCGCTCCGTCAGCGTCATCGCCGGCGAGGGCACGAAGATGGAGCGCGACTACGATTTCGACAGCCGTCTGTTTGCAGCCGATCTCGACGATCCGAAGCTGATCGGCCGGCGGGCCGGCGAGCGGGTGGTCAAGCGCATCAATCCGCGCCAGGTCGATACCGGCAGCAATGTCACCGTCGTCTTCGAACCCCGCATCGCGCGCGGCTTTGTCAGCCATATCGCCGGCGCCATCAACGGCGGATCTGTTGCCCGCAAGACATCGTTCCTGCGCGACAAGATGGGCCAGCAGGTTCTGAAATCAGGCCTCAACATCACCGATGATCCGCTGATCGTGCGCGGGTCTTCCTCGCGCCCCTTCGATGGCGAGGGTGTGAAGGGCGAGCGTCTCGTGATGATCGAGGACGGCGTGCTGAACCATTGGTTCCTCTCTACCTCGACCGGCCGCGAGATCGGGTTCCCGACCAATGGCCGCGGCGTGCGCGGCGGCACGTCCGTCACCCCGGCCTCCACGAACCTCGCGCTGGAACCGGGCGATATTTCGCCCGAAGACCTGATCCGCCAGATCGGCACCGGTTTCTACATCACCGAACTGATCGGCCAGGGCGTCAACATGATCACCGGCGAGTATTCGCGCGGCGCCACCGGCTTCTGGATCGAGAATGGCGAGCTTGCCTATCCGGTCTCCGAAGTCACGATCGCCTCCAATCTGAAGGACATGTTCATGCGGATGACGCCGGCAAACGATATCGACCGCAAGTTCGGCACAGCCTCACCGACGATCGCCATCGAAGGCATGACCCTGGCAGGACGCTGACCGATGGATGGTGCGGAGGGTCAGTGGCTTGAGGATCTTGACCTGATCCGGGATGCCGCCCGTCAGGCCGGCGAGATCGCGCATGGCTATTTCGGCCAGTCGCCGGAAGTCTGGTGGAAAAACGAGGGCTCGTCTCCCGTCAGTGCCGCAGATTTTGCGGCAAACGACATTCTCCAGAGCCTGCTTCTGACCGCCCGTCCCAATTACGGCTGGCTCTCGGAAGAAACGGATGACGACGACGCCAGGCTTTCGCTCGATACGCTGTTCGTGGTGGATCCGATCGATGGAACACGCGCCTTCATCAATGGCGAAAAGACCTGGTGCGTCTCGGTCGCCGTCGTCCATCACGGCCGACCCGTGGCGGGTGTTCTGGTCGCGCCGGCGCTCGGCGAGGAGTTCTTTGCCGTCAAGGGCGGTCAGGCGATCCGCAACGGTGTGCCGATCTCTGTTACCAAGGATGATCATGATAAGTTTGTGATCGCTGCCGATGAAAACCTTGTGAAGAAATTTGATCTGCCGTTCCGCAGCCATGTCGAACGCCATCGACATATCCCGTCGCTCGCCTACCGGTTGGCGATGGTCGCGGACGGACGCCTCGATGGCACCGTCGTCAAGCGCAACTCGCATGACTGGGATCTCGCCGCCGCCGACCTTATCCTGGAATGCGCAGGCGGCCGGTTGACCGACCTTGCGGGAAGCCCGCTCACCTACAACCGGCGAAAGGTCCGCCACGAGATGCTGGTGGCTGGCGCAGAGCATGCACTGGAACGGCTATTGCCGCAGATCCAGCGATTTCCGGCCGCTTGACCTTTGTGGCGTAATGCCGCAGATGAGGATCGGGCGGAGAGGATAAACGGGACAGGATGGACATGACCGCGACGACTGACAAGAAACAGCTTCTGCATCTGGTTTTCGGTGGCGAACTTTCGAGCCTCGAAGAGGTTCAGTTCAAGGATCTTGCGGCGCTGGATATCGTCGGCATCTATCCCGATTATGCAACGGCCCTGACGGCCTGGCGCAGCAAGGCACAGCAGACGGTCGACAACGCCCAGATGCGCTATTTCATCGTTCACATGCACCGCCTGCTCGAGCCGGGCCCCAAGTAACGCTGAAGCAAGCCTGATCTGCCAGGTTTCGAAATGCCAGGGTCTGGAACATAGGGTCCGGGACCCCTTTTTGACGCATTTGTGCATGACAGAAATTCGGCGACTGATACGATATCAGAAGGACGACCGGGATTGATGACGGCCATCATGCAGTGGGGGCAAAAGCGATGAGCGGCAGTATGGCACGCATGGCCCTGGCGGGATACCGTCTGGCCGGCATCGCGCTTTATCCCTTTGCCGGGCCGTACCTCACGTACCGGTCGATGAAGGGCAAGGAAGATTCCTCGCGCCGTCTCGAAAGGCTCGGCTATGCCAGCCTCCCGCGCCCGCGCGGACCGCTGGTCTGGGTTCATGCCGCAAGCGTCGGCGAAACCATGTCGATCATGCCGCTGATCCGCGAACTTCGTCGTCGCGAGATCCATGTCCTGCTGACGACAGGGACCGTTACATCCGCAGCGCTGGTCGATGCCAGGCTCGGCGATGAAGTCATTCATCAGTATGTGCCGTTCGATCTAAAATTCTCCATCAAGCGCTTTGTCTCCTACTGGAAGCCGGATGCGTGCATTACGGCCGAGTCCGAAATCTGGCCGACGACGGTGGCCGAGCTGGCGCGCCGTCGCATCCCGCAGATCCGCGTCAATGCACGCCTCTCCGATCGCTCGTTCACGCGCTGGCACAATCACAATACCATCGCCGAAGCGCTGTTCGAAAAGCTGGCGCTCGTGGTGGCCCAGTCCGATCTCGATGCCGAGCGTTTCCGTGATCTCGGCGCCTGGCCGGTGATCGTGTCCGGCAATCTCAAGACCGATACCGACCCGCCACCTTGCGACGAGGAGCTTCTGGCGCGCTACAAGGCCGAAATCGGCGAGCGCAAGACCTGGGCTGCGATCTCCACCTTCGATGGTGAGGAAAAGGCCGCCGCCACCGTGCATCGGGCGCTGAAGCCGAAAAGCAACCTGTTGACCATCCTCGTGCCCCGTCATCCGGATCGCGCAGATGCGATCGAGGACATGCTGAAGGCCGAAGGTCTCACCGTCGCGCGCCGCTCGCGCAACGACACGATCACGCCGGAAACCGATATCTTCCTCGGCGATTCCATCGGCGAAATGGGTCTTTACCTGCGGCTGACCGAAATCTCCTTTGTCGGCAAGTCGTTGACCAACGAGGGCGGCCAGAACCCGCTGGAGCCGGCCATGCTCGGATCTGCCGTTCTGTCCGGCCCGAACATCGACAATTTCCGCGATGCCTACCAGCATCTGGTCAAGAAGGGCGGCGCCCGGATGGTCCGCGATGTCGAGATGCTGGCAAAGGCCGTGCATTACCTGATGATCAACGACCTTGCCCGCCGCAAGATGGTCGAAGCCGGCCATGACGCGATGGACGAAATGCGCGGCGCGTTGGCCAAGACCGTCAAGGCGCTCGAACCTTACGTCAATCCGCTGACCGTCAGCGCCAGACTTCAGCCGAAGACAGCCGCCGCCGGTGCTGCACGCTGATGGCCGGGGCGACAAGCGACGTGGTGGATATGGACTTCTCGCATATCGCCGGCATCCTGTTCGACAAGGACGGCACGCTGTTGCACTATGATGCGAGCTGGGGCCCGGTGAACCGGGAAGCGGCGCGCATCGCGTCGGGCGGCGACGCCGATCTCGAAACGCGCCTCCTGCAAGCCGGCGGCATGGATCCCGTCTCCGGCCACACCCGTGCAGACAGCCTGCTTGCGGCCGGCAATGCCGCCGAGATCGCCGCAGGTTTCGTGTCCGCAGGCGCCCCCATGGATGTGGCAGATCTCACCCGTCAGCTCGATGCACTCTTCGTGCGCTCGGCCGAATATTCCGTTCCGGTCACCGATCTCGCCGCCTTCTTCGGCGCGCTGAAGGCACGCGGCCTGAAGCTCGGCATCGCCTCCAGCGACAATGAGGAAGCCATCCGCCAGACGGCGATCCGTTTCGGCTTTATCGATCATGTCGATTTCATCTGCGGCTATGACAGCGGTTTTGGTGTGAAGCCCAAACCCGGCATGTTTCTGAAATTCTGCGAGGTCGTCGGTCTCGACCCCGCGCAGGTGGCGATGGTCGGCGACAACAATCACGATATGCACATGGGCGAGGCGGCAGGCGCCGGCATCAAGGTCGCGGTTTTGACCGGGACCGGTTCGCGCCAGACGCTGTCGACTGCCGCCGATCTCTGCCTCGACGATATCTCCGCCTTTGCCGCCCTCCTGCCGGTCTCGGCACCGGCTGCGGCGGGCTGAGCGGTGGTTTCCGAAGCGCCGCCCTTCTGGTGGACCAAGGCCGACTGGCGCGTCTGGGCGCTGTCGCCGGTTTCGTTTGTCTATGGTGCCGTCTCCGGCCGCCGCATGGCGAAGTCGAAGCGGGCGCAGGCGCCGCTGCCGGTCATCTGCGTCGGAAACTTCACCGTCGGCGGTGCCGGCAAGACACCGACGGCGATCACGCTTGCCCGCGCCGCCAAGGCGAAGGGCCTCACGCCTGGTTTCCTCACCCGCGGCTATGGCGGATCGCTCGACGTCACGACAATGGTCGATCGTTCCAAGCACAAGGCCGAGGCCGTCGGCGACGAAGCGTTGCTTCTCGAGCGCGAAGCGATGACAGTCATTTCCCGCCGCCGCGTGGACGGTGCAAGAATGCTCGCGCAAAACGGCGCCGACCTGATCATCATGGATGACGGGTTCCAGAGCGCCCGTCTCTCGATCGATTTCGCGCTTGTCGTGATCGATTCCGTTCGCGGCATCGGCAATGGCCATCTCGTGCCGGGCGGTCCCGTGCGGGCACCGCTGGCCGAGCAGATGCGCCAGGCCTCCGCCATCCTCAAGGTCGGCACCGGCGACGCGGCCGACAGGATCGTGCGCCAGGCATCGCGCGCCGGCAAGCAGGTCCACGTCGCGACACTCGATCCAAGCCCCGGCCAGTCGCTGGCGGGCACAAATCTTCTCGCCTTTACCGGGATTGCCGATCCGGAGAAATTCTACCGCACCGTCAACAGCGTCGGCGGGTTGATTTCAGAGCGCCAGTCGTTCCCGGATCATCATTTCTTCACGGCGGATGAAATCGAAAGCCTGCTGGAGGATGCCGACAGGAACGGTCTCCATCTCGTGACGACGGCCAAGGACGCGGTGCGTCTCGTCGGTCATCACGGTCCGGCCGAAAAACTGCTCAACCGGGTACAGGTGGTGGACGTGGAGATGCGCTTCGACAATCCGAAGGCGCCCGGCCAGATCATCGATGCGGCTTTCGCAAGGTTTCGGGAGCGTCGCTTGAAGAACGGCGTGAAACCCTGATCAGGGCGCAAACGCGCGTCGGTTGATTGTGCTTAAGCCCGGCTCTGGTTCGGCAGCATGCCGGCACGCTTGTCGGCTTCCAGCGAGGAAGCGCAGTCGGCATAGGCTTCCTGGCGCGCCACGCTCCAGTATTTCAGCTCGTCGACGGGGATTTGAGCACCCGTCATCGCGCAGATCACGTATGAACCGCTGCTGACGATCTGGTAGTCGCCATCCAGGTACCGGATTTTCGCTTCGCGGAAGCTGCCGCCTTCGAACCGGTTCATCTGTCTGCGTCTCCTGCTAAAAAACATCGGATTGCTCGCGCCTTTGGCCGTCATTCCCTACACCGCGTGTGGCGCGCCTTCAAGTCCGCCCGAACAAGCGTTCGATGTCGGATAGCTTGAGTTCGATATAGGTCGGGCGGCCGTGGTTGCAGGTGCCGGAACCGGGCGTTGCCTCCATCTGGCGCAAAAGCGCATTCATCTCGTCGGGCCGAAGCCGGCGCCCTGAGCGCACCGAGCCATGGCAGGCCATGGTGGCCGCGACATATTCGAGCTTGCCGCGCAGGGCCCCAGCGGTTCCCCATTCAGCCACTTCGTCGGCGAGATCGCGGATCAGCGAGGATGCATCCACTTCGCCCAGCATCGCCGGCGTCTCGCGCACGGCAACCGCGCCGGGACCGAACCGCTCGACTGCCAGCCCCAGCCGGTCGAGTTCTTCCGCATGCATCATCAGCCGGTCGCATTCCTCTTCCGGCAGATCGACGATCTCCGGAATGAGCAGAACCTGGGACGCCAGCCGCTTGTCGTTCAAAGCCTGACGCAGCGCCTCGTAGACCAGCCTTTCATGGGCCGCATGCTGGTCGACGATGACGAGGCCGTTTTCCGTCTGGGCGACGATATAGTTCTCGTGCACCTGCGCACGGGCCGCACCCAGCCGGTGGCGCTGCCGGTCCTCCGGGACATGCACCGTTTCAGATATGGCATCGTCCGTGCGGGCCGCCGGCATGGTTAGACCGTCGAAATCCTGCTGCGCCCGTTCCCCGAACCCGAACGGTGCCTGCAGCGGCCGCGACGGAGAGGCCGCCGGGCTCCAGGGAGCGGGCGTCGGAGACCGATAGGCGGGCGAAGCCGAAAACCCTGCCGAGAATCCAGGGCGGAACGCCTGCATCATGCCGGATGCGCCGGTCGTGTTCGCCCGGTCGCCCTCGCAGTGCAACGCCTCGCGGATGGCGCCGACGATCAACCCGCGCACCAGCCCCGGATCGCGAAACCGGACGTCTGCCTTGGCCGGGTGAACGTTGACATCCACCAGCGCCGGATCGAGCGTGATCGACAGCACCGCCACCGGATAGCGACCTGACGGCATCCGCTCCGCATAGGCACCGCGGATGGCCGACAGGATGAGCTTGTCCTGCACCGGCCGTCCGTTGACGAAGGCGTATTGATGTCCCGAATTGCCCCGGTGGAACGTCGGCAGCCCGACAAAGCCTGTGAGGCCCACATCCTCGCGCATCGCGTCAATCTCGATCGCATTGTCGCGAAACTCGGCCCCGAGAACCTGCGCCATGCGCGCCAGATGGTCCTCGCCGGTCGCCGGCAGGTCCAGCGTGGTGCGGTCGGAGCCCGACAGAACGAAACGCACATGCGGAAAAGCGATCGCCATGCGCTTGACGATTTCGGTGATCGCACCGGCTTCCGCCCGTTCGGTCTTCAGGAATTTCAGGCGCGCCGGCGTCGCAAAGAAGATGTCGCGAACTTCCACCACCGTGCCGGGATTGGCCGGCGCCGGCCGCGCCGCGGTCGTCTTGCCGCCGGTCACCGACACCTGCGAGCCGCTGTCACTCCCTTGGCGCCGGCTGGTGATCGTGAGTTTCGCGACCGACCCGATCGATGGCAGCGCCTCGCCGCGAAAGCCGAGCGTTCTGATATCGTCGAGCGTCGTCGCGATCTTCGAGGTGCAGTGACGCCGGATCGCGAGGTCGAGATCGGCGGGCTCCATGCCCGATCCATTGTCCGTGACGCGCAGAAGAGACTTGCCACCGCCCGCCGTGGCGATCTCGATGCGCGTCGCACCCGCATCGATGGCGTTTTCGACCAGTTCTTTGACAGCGCTTGCGGGTCGCTCGATGACCTCGCCGGCAGCGATCTGGTTGATAAGCGTTTCGGAAAGCTGCTTGATGAACATGGCGCTATTTTCAGGGATTTCCGGCGGGAAGGAAAGGCTGCCGGATGGTTTGTCCCCTGCAAGCCCTGCAGCAAGCCTATCTTAATTCGGCCTTAACCGAAAACCGATATTCAATCTGAGTTGAACAGGATGAACCCGGGAGAGCGCCAGCTCTCCGCAGAGGAACCGATGTATGGGCCGGCTGGGCACCCGTACACGAGGATCGGCCCTTTGTTCGAGGACTTGAAGCCAGCATGTGTCTTACCCGACTTGATTAATTGAGACGGATTGCACCGCATGGTGCCGGCGATTGGCCGAGTCTGTGAACACACAGGGGGTTTTGTCACATGAATGATTTGGCGTCGGCGGACGCGGACATTCAGACTGCGATGATGGAAGTGATTTCCGAGGCGATCTCGGGTGGGCACTCAGGCGGCCTTGTCGTCTACGACAAGAACGACCTGTTGATCTTTGCCGGTCAACAATTGACCATCCTTCTCGGCATTCCTGACAGCGTCCTTGCACCCGGTACACGGCTGCGCGATCTCCTTGGTGCCATCTATGACGGCGGCGGACGGTTCATGTCCGAGACCGGCGGCACAAAACGATTGCTCAGCCGCGACGACTGGATTTCCGACAATATTGCCGCGCTCTGGAAGGAGCGGCACGAGGCGCTGATGCGCCGTGGTGCCGATCGCTGGATCAGTCTTGCCAAACGGCGCCTGCCGTCGGGCTACGGCGTCTGCATCCTCCGGGACGTTTCCGAACAGCGCAAGCGCGAAGAGCAGTGGCGCGCCGACATGGAGCGTGTGCAGTTGACCGAGGATATCCTCGACAACCTGCCGTTCCCGGTCATGGTCAAGGACACCAATCTCGCCTTCGTCGCCGTCAACAAGGCTGCCTGCCGGTTTCATGATCTCCCGGCCGAAGCGCTGCTCGGCTGCACGGGGACCGACATCCATGCTCCGGCCTTGGCCCAGCGGCTCGACGGTATCAACCGCCGGGTGGTGGAAGACGGCGAGGAGATCCAGCTGCCGGAGCGTCTGACCCGGCCGGATGGTTCGCAACTGGTGATCGTCGCCAACAAGTACCGGATCGGCAAGCCGGGCCGCTACTATCTCGTCACCGCCATGCAGGACATTTCCCGGATGGTAGAGGTGGAAGAGGACGGGCGTGGCTTTATCCGCTTGTTCGACGACCCCAATCTGTTTTCCGCCAAGCTGCATCGCAAGACCAAGATGCGCGACGCTTTGCAGGGCGCCGATCCCGATATCGCCGGCAGCCAGATCCTGATCGTTTCAAGCGACCCGCTTTTCACCGGAACCGCGAAGGCGATCCTTGCGGATTTTCAGGTCGAGGCATCCTCGGTCGTTGATGAACACGAACTGGCGCTTTGCCTCGAAC
This sequence comes from Neorhizobium sp. DAR64862/K0K3, assembly GCF_050500185.1. NCBI lineage: Bacteria > Pseudomonadati > Pseudomonadota > Alphaproteobacteria > Hyphomicrobiales > Rhizobiaceae > Neorhizobium > Neorhizobium sp. DAR64862/K0K3. The sequence continues at coordinate 2,357,097 of NZ_CP191449.1, read as the reverse complement.
TCGTGTCCAACGCCGCGGTCAGGGTCGATCTCATCGTCGCGGATCGCGATCTGGCGTCCGCCTGCCGCGCCATCGGCTCAAATTTCGACAAACAGGTCGTGGCCTTCGATGCTGCGGCTCTCGAAGAGCATCTCGTTCCGACCCTCAGCCGCGAACTGACCAAGTTGCGTGGACCCGTCGAACAGGACGAAGAAGACAACTGGCAGATCCTGCCCGATGACCGTCAGCCTTGCGTCGATATCCTTGTTGCTGAAGATAACGAGGTGAACCAGATCGTGTTCTCGCAGATCCTCGAAAGCCTCGGGTACCGCTATGCGATTGCGGTCGATGGAGAAGAGGTGGTCAGGATGTGGCACGAGCTTCGTCCCTCGCTGGTGTTGATGGATATCACTCTGCCGACCCTGAACGGCTTCGAGGCAGCGCGGGCGATCCGCACGCTCGAGGAAGAAGGGCAGGCGTCGACACCGATCGTCGGCGTCCTCGCCCAGGCATTCGACCGCGACCGCGAGGAATGCTTTGCATCGGGAATGGACGACGTGATCTTGAAGCCGATCAGTCCCGATGTACTGGAAACCCTGTTCGCGAAGTTTCTCGTCGTTGCCGGTTCGCAGCAGATGCTGTCTTGAGCATGGATCGGAAGCGCGGGCGGCTTTCCCGAAACGCTACGGTTCCGCTATGAAATGTTAAGCTTTGTCCCGCATCGTCGCCTATCAAATGTGGTGCAAGCGGATAAACTTATGACGTTGGCGGAAAACCCGTTGCCGCAGCTCCGTCAGCATGAGCTGCAGGCCAAGGCTTATAGCGACCCGCTTACGGGTCTTGGAAACCGACACCGTATGCGCGACAAGGTTCACCTTCTCGCCGCAGAGCGTGCAGCCGATCCCGCCCCGTTTACTGTTTGCATTGCCAATCTCGATGGTTTCAAGCCGATCAACGACCTGTTCGGTATGGAAGCGGGCGACGAGATCCTCTGCCAGGTGGCGCATCGCCTCAAGGCCTGCATTCCGGATGGCGCAACGGTCACTCGTCACGACGGCGACGAGTTTGCCTTCGTGCTGCCGCTCGTCTTCGAGCGCACCGGTGCCGAACGGATCGGCCAGATGATCCGGGATGTTCTTTCCGCACCCTATGATCTGGGGGATCGCAATGTGCGTCTCTCGGCGTCCTTCGGCTTTGCCATCTACCCCTTCGCCGGCGAGCATTTCGAGGAACTGCTGAAGAGCGCTGAAACCGCGCTTTACCGGTCCAAACGCCGCGGTCGCGGCCAGATCACGGTCTATTCCCAGGAAATCGCGCAGGAGATGATGCGCGCGACGCAGCTTGAACAGGCGCTGCGCCATGCGATCATCAGCGATGCCGTGGATGTCCATTTCCAGCCTATCGTGCGCCTGGACGATGGATCGGTCGTCGGGTTCGAGGCACTCGCGAGATGGAACGACAAGGATCTCGGTTTCGTATCGCCCGCCGTCTTCGTGCCGCTTGCCGAAGAGCGCGGTTTCATCGATGCGCTGTCGGAAACCCTGCTGCGCAAGGCAGCCGAGGCAGCGCTGTCCTGGCCCCGGGATCTGTTTCTGTCCTTCAATCTGTCCTCTGCCCAGCTGATGGACCCGACGACCACGGAAAGCATCCTTTCGACGCTCGCCCGCGTCGGGCTCGATCCGCATCGGCTGGAATTCGAGATCACCGAGACTGCTGTGATGACCTCGGCCGATACGGCAGAGCGCATCATCACGGATCTTCGCAAGGCAGGCGCGCGCATCTCGCTCGATGATTTCGGCACCGGTCAGTCCAGTCTCGGACGTCTGCGCGACTTCACCTTCGACAAGGTCAAGATCGATCGCGCCTTCGTCTCCCGCATCACCTCGGACCGTGCCTCTGGACACATCGTCAGGGCGATCATCGCCATGTGCGACGGCCTGGAACTGGAAGTGGTCGCCGAGGGCATCGAGCAGCCGGAAGAAGCGGAGATGCTGCGATCGCTGGGCTGTGCCATGGGTCAGGGCTATTACCACGGCAGACCCGCCGATACGGCCTCGACGCTGCGCTATCTGAGCACCCATCACCGCGACTTCATGACCCCCGAACGGGACTGATCTTCTGCCTCCACCACCGTTGAGGAGAGGGCGCGGAGTGGACAGTCCGCGCCGCGTCTGATGCTCGCACGGGGCTGTCCGCTGCGCGATGATGTGGTTTTGCAAGCCGCATTGCGAGATCACCATGTCCGTTTCAAACGATCCCCTTCTGCAGCCGTTTCAGCTGAAGCATCTCACCCTCAAGAACCGCTTCATGTCGACGGCGCACGAACCGGCCTATTCCGAAGACGGCATGCCGAAGGATCGTTACAGGCTCTACCATCTCGAAAAGGCAAAGGGCGGCATCGCGCTCACCATGACCGCCGGTTCCGCGATCGTCTCGCAGGACAGTCCACCCGCATTCGGCAACCTGCACGCCTATCGCGACGACATCGTACCGTGGCTGAAGAAGCTCACCGATGACTGTCATGAATACGGCACGGCGGTGATGATCCAGCTCACCCATCTCGGGCGCCGGACCGGATGGAACAAGGGCGCCTGGCTTCCTGTGCTGGCGCCATCTCCCATTCGCGAACCCGCCCACCGCGCCTTCCCGAAGGAGATCGAGGACTGGGATATCGAGCGCATCGTTGCAGACTATGCCGATGCCGCCAGCCGCATGCAGGCGGCGGGTCTCGATGGCATCGAGATCGAAGCCTACGGCCACCTGATCGACCAGTTCTGGTCGCCCGCCACCAACCACCGCGACGATGCGTTCGGCGGATCGCTCGAAAACCGCATGCGGTTCTCGACCATGGTGATCGATGCGGTGCGAAAATCCGTCGGTCCGGATTTCATCGTCGGCATCCGCCTGGTTGCCGACGAGAACTGGGACAAGGGGTTTTCCCGCGAAGAGGGGATCGAGATCTCCCGGCGGCTGGTGGCATCTGGCGGTATCGACTTCCTGAACGTCATCCGCGGCCATATCGATCACGATGCGGACCTGAACGAGGTGATCCCGATCCAGGGCATGCGATCCTCGCCGCATCTCGACTTTGTCGGCGATGTCAGGAAGGCGACGAAATTCCCGGTCTTTCATGCAGCCCGAATCGCCGATGTTGCAACGGCCCGGCATGCGGTCGCCGAAGGCAAGCTCGACATGGTCGGCATGACCCGTGCCCACATTGCCGATCCGCATATCGCGAACAAGGTAGCAAGTGGCAAGGAGGCGACCATTCGCCCCTGCGTCGGTGCGACATACTGTCTGGATCGCATCTACGAGGGAGGAGAGGCTCTCTGTATCCACAATGCGGCGACGGGGCGCGAAGCCTTGCTGCCGCATGTGATCGAAAAGGCAGCAGCTGTCCGAAGGGCCGTCGTGATCGGTGCCGGTCCTGCCGGGCTCGAGGCGGCCCGCGTGCTGGCAGAGCGCGGCCACGCAGTCACCGTGCTCGAGGCAACGGGGGAGGCGGGTGGTCAGATCAATCTTCTGGTTCGCAATCCGCGCCGCCGCGAAATGATCGGCATCATCGACTGGCGGCTGGCGGAGCTTGAGCGGTTGGGTGTCGAGATCCGCTACGACGTGTTTGCCGGCGCCGACGATGTCCTCGGACTCGAGCCAGATCTCGTCGTCGTCGCAACCGGCGGCATACCGCAGTCGCAGCAACTGGAAGCGGGCGAGGAGCTTCTGACGTCGAGCTGGGATATCCTTGCCGGCTCCGCCAAACCCAACGGCCCGGTTCTGCTGTTCGACGACAATGGCGGCCATCCGGGTATGAGTGCCGCCGAAGTCATCGCCACATCAGGCGCGGATCTCGAGCTTGTCTCCCCCGAACGCTTCTTCGCACCTGAGATGGGGGGCATGAACCATGTCCCCTACGCACGGATTTTTGCCGAGAAGGGTGTCCGCGTGACGATCAACACGCGGTTGAAGTCGGTGCGGCGTGACGGCAATGCATTGGTGGCAAGCCTCGGATCCGATTACGCAAAGGATGTGGTCGAGGAAAGGCGTGTCGCACAGGTCGTGGTCGAGCACGGCACGGCCGCGAACGCGGATCTCTATTTCGAGCTGAAGCCGGTCTCGCGCAATCTTGGCGCCGTGGACTACGCGATGCTGATTAACAGAAGAGCGCCGCTGCTGCCGAAGAACCCCGGCGCGGCTTTCGATCTCGTGAGGATCGGCGACGCTGTGGCAAGCCGCAATGTCCATGCAGCAATCTACGATGCGCTGCGATACTGCTCGCTTTTGTAAACCGCGCACGAAAAAGGCGGCATTATCGATGCCGCCTCTTCCATTCAATCGTCTGTCACGTGGCGTGTAGCCCGTTCCAGGTCCCTAAGAATTAGTTCTTAGGAGCCGTCGACGGCGTTGTCGCGCCATTTTCAGCCGGTGCTGCCGGGGTGCCCGGAGCCGGATTCATCGTGGACGACGTTGTCGATGTGTCGGATGCTGCCTGCTTGTCGTCCAGTGTCTTGAACTCTGGAGCAGACTTCAGTGCTTCCGCCGTTTCAGTGGTCGACAGACGCACTTCGTTGTTGTTCTGTGCGTCGCGGGTGAGCGTCAGCTTGCTGATCGGAAGGGCTACATCCTTTTCGCCGATGCCGAGGAAGCCGCCGACGCCGACAACTGCTGCAACGATTCCGCCGTTTTCTTCAAACAGGAGGTCGTTGACGTCACCAATGCTTTCGTTAGCCGAATTGTAGATCGACTTGCCGATATAATCGTTGGCGCTGACCTGGGTGGTCGCCTGTTCTGTCAGGTAATTGCCGTCTGCAGTGGTAGCCATGCCACCTGCTGGTGCAGCCGGGGTCGTTGTCGTGGTATCGGCCGGTGCCGAAGGTGCTGCCGGTGTCGCCGGAGCAGGCTGTGCCGTCTGGGCAAAAGCCGGCGCAAGTGTGGTGGACGCCATGAGAACGGCTGCTGCGGCGATCGTGCTGAGAGTCTTTTTCATCGTGTTCCTACCTTTTCCATCTAATTCGTCGTGAAGGACGGCTTCTCGGATTGAAGGGCCGTCTCGACCAAGAAGGACGCGTTCGTTCTGCTTGGCTTCGGTAGGGAAATGGCCGAAACGCCGGTTTGGTTCCGCATTTCCATGCCGTTTTATTAGGCAGAGACTGCGGAACGTTTCAGCATTTGGCGGGTTTGGGGCTTTATCAGCGAGAATATAGATCCTTAAAGTCAGGCCGAGTATCGGGGTTCCCGACCAAGCGTGACTGGAACGGCGAGTTCGAACAACGCTCCCGCCAGCGGATCGGAGGTTCGGGCGTTCTGGTCCATTCCCTCCCAGGCTGATGTGACAGCCAAGCGCCCATTTCCGATCACGACTGGGCAGGTCGTTCTCTTGGCGGGCACTTCGAAACGCGCGAGAAGGACACCGTCCAGACCATAATGGTCGACCGCACCTTCACCCCAGCGGGCGTTCCAGATCGTGCCGTCCTGATCGCAGATCGCGCCATCCATTCCACCGGGGCTGCCGCTGCCATCGATGAAGAGGGTGGGTTTTGACGTCGGGAGTCCGGTCAATGGATCAAGGTCGACACGCATGAGGTGGTTGATGCGCGTGTCGACATAATAGCCGGTGCTTCCGTCCGGCGAAAAGCAGATCCCATTCGGAATGCTCATCTTGTCAAACAGCGTCGTGACCTTGCCGCCCACGACATGATAGATCGCACCCGCGCCTTCCGCAGCGGTGCGCCCCATCGTGCCGATCCACAGCGCACCGGAAGGGTGCAGCCGGCCGTCGTTGGAGCGGTTGTCCGGCTTGTCCTTCTCGAGGTCGCAGTGCAGGGTCAGTTCGCCGGTGGCGCGATCCCGTATGAAGAGCCCTTGATCGGAGGCGATCAGCTGCCGCTCGGCGTCGACCGGCACGAGAACGCTTCCCATTATGGGGAGGATCTGCACAGATTCTTTGCCGGTGTTGATGTCGAGCGAGCGAAGCTGCTTTTCGAGAATGCTGAACCACCAGATCGTCCCGGTATCCGCATCGAAGCTGGCTCCTTCGCCAAGTTCACAAGGCGTCGAGGACAATACGCTACCCTGGAACGGGTGAGAGACAAAATCGGCTGTGGTCACGGGCATCCTCCGCAGAAGCTTCTGTTCGTTGCAGAATTAACGCGAACCGCCGCGATGGCTAGCCGCGTCATCAGATTTTCCCTGACAAATTCCTGAAACCATGCGACAAGATTCGCAAATGCGAGAACCTATCACCATCACCTGGTGACGTTTGCGTGCGTAAGGTCTGGTCGGAGCAAGAAGCAGTACATGTCTAAGACCGAAAAAGCCGAAGAGATGTCCTTTCTCGACGGCAGTGTCGCCGAAATCGCCACCCTGCAGACCCAGTTTGATGTCATCCGGTTCCTGAAGCGAGTGACGCAGTATTATAACTGTCGCACCTTCATGGTTCTCAACCTTCCGTCGATCACGTCTCGCGAACTGTCCGAAAATACCGTCGTTACCAATTGGCCGGCGGAGCTGATGTCGCAGTTCGACAAAAGCGGTCTGATGCAGACCAGCTCCGGCCTTGCACATCTGCGCAAGTTCACGACGCCCTTCGTCTTCGATCTCTCGAGCGATCGCGGCGTGATCAATTCGAGCGACGAGGTCACGCAGATCTTTTCCGGGTTCGGCATCCAGCGCGGCGCCTGTTTCCCCGTCCATGACCGGCTTGGCAATCGCGGCGCCGTTTGCTTCGGCGGTACGGGCAAGACATTTGACCAGCAGCAGATGATGGAACTGCATTATCTCTCGGTTCACGTCTATGAACAGCTGGCGCAGATCCGCAGCCTCGACGTCAAGACCAACGATGTCCTGACCGAACGCGAAGTCGATTGCCTGAACTGGACGGCTGCGGGTAAGACCAGCGCGGAAATTGCCGAAATCCTTGGACTCTCCGAGCACACCGTAAACCATTATCTCAACCGCACGGCCCGCAAGCTCGATACCGTCAACCGCACCCAGGCGGTTGCCAAGGCGTTGAGATCCGGCATCATCAAGTAACGATGCCGGCGATCATTATTTGATCAACGCCTCTGTTTTCTACGCGGTCAATTGATCGTTCACTGGGCAAATTCCCAACGCTCTCGAGTTGCCTGTCCCTAACACCCTGTTTCGACTACGTAAACATCCGCATTACGGTCTGGCATGGTTCGTGCTTGTCTACAGGCAGGTCCAGAGGGGGCTGAAAGCGTCCCAAGAGGCGCGATAAAAACAAGCCGCTATCCGGGGCGCCGTCTGGCTGCCATCCGGGTAGCGGCTTTCTTTTTTCTGACATGGGGCGTTTCAACGAAGCGTCTTGCTCGAGACCGGTGACACTTCCTATATAAGCCTTGGATCCGGCGCGGGCAGTTTGTGTCGAGATCGCTATCAGGAGCAGGCAATGTCCGACGTCACCAAGGAACAGGTTCTGGCGGTTCTCGCGAAGGTTCGCGGACCCGACCTCGAAGGTGATATCGTCTCTCGCGGAATGGTCTCCGATGTCTTTATCTCCGACAAGAAGGTCTATTTCTCGATTACCGTGCCGGCGGATCGCGCAACCGAACTCGAGCCGCTGCGCATGGCCGCCGAACGGACGGTCGCCGCGATGCAGGGCGTCAACGGCGCGGTGGTTACGCTGACGGCCGATCGCAGAGCTGGAACGGCACCTGCCAAGACGGCACCTCCGCCAAAGCCGCAAGCGTCTGCCGCCGGCCACGCGCATCCGCACCCCCCCGCCACACCCGGGCCGAGACAGCCCGCACCGAAAGCCGGCGTTCCGGGCGTGGGTGCCATTATCGCGGTGGCGTCCGGCAAGGGTGGCGTTGGCAAATCGACGACAGCAGTCAATCTGGCGCTGGGTTTCCAAGCCAACGGTCTCAAGGTCGGCATTCTCGATGCGGATATCTACGGCCCGTCCATCCCGCGTCTCCTCAACATCTCCGGCAAGCCGCAGCAGCTTGAAGACCGGAAGATCGCTCCGATGGAGAACTATGGGCTGAAGGCGATGTCGATCGGCTTTCTGGTCGAGGAGGGCACCGCGATGATCTGGCGCGGCCCGATGATCCAGTCGGCACTGCTGCAGATGCTGCGCGAAGTCGGCTGGGGCGAGCTCGATATTCTCGTGATCGACATGCCGCCTGGAACCGGCGACGTGCAGCTCACGCTCGCCCAGCAGGTGCCGCTCGCCGGTGCCGTGATCGTCTCGACCCCGCAGGATCTCGCCCTGATCGACGCCCGCAAGGCCATCGCCATGTTCGGCAAGGTCGAGATACCCATCCTCGGCATCATCGAGAACATGAGTTACTTCCTCGCTCCCGATACGGGCACCCGCTACGACATCTTCGGCCATGGTGGCGCAAAGTCGGAAGCCGAGCGCATCGGCGTTCCCTTCCTCGGCGAAATCCCTTTGACGATGGACATCCGCGAACGCTCCGACGCGGGCACGCCGGTCGTCGTTTCCGATCCGGACAGTGCATCCGCCGCCGTTTATCGGGAGATCGCATCCAAGGCCTGGGCAGAGATTAAGGGCAAGCCGCTGCGCAAGGCGCCTGCCATCGTTTTCGAATAGAACCTATTCGAGTTTGGACGGTCTCCCGGGCAGGAATACACGGTCAGTGGCGGTCAATACTCTGAAATCGCCTCTCTTTTTGTTTCGAAATTGTTAAACATCGCCGCTAGACGTCTGCGGCGATAGTGAAAGCATGCAGTTGCAGCCCTTGCCTTGTGCAATTGCTGTCTTTATAGGCGCCTCCCGCCGGAGGGCGCTTCCTTGCTCTTCGCGGGCGGAGCGAAGTATCCGCATTTTTCCGTTGAAAGGCTGGCTCGAACGCCAGATGCCGAATGGGCCACCCAGCAGAACATAGTGCCGCCGAGAAAACCAAAGGACATGGGCTGTTCGCGCTTGCGCTCGGCTCTGTCGGTGTCGTCTATGGCGATATCGGCACGAGCCCGCTCTATGCCTTTCGCGAGGCGTTGAAGCCCGTCGCCCATGACGGCGTCACGCAGATGGAAATCATCAGCCTCATCTCGCTGATGATCTGGACGCTGACCATCATTGTCACCTTCAAATACGTTCTCTTCCTGCTGCGCGCCGATAACGATGGAGAGGGTGGCACGCTGTCGCTTCTGGCGCTCATGACCAAAGGAGCGTGCGGCCATCGGGCTGTCCTGATGCTGCTCGGGCTGATCGGCGCCGCGCTGTTTCTAGGCGATGCGATGATCACGCCGGCGCTGTCGGTCCTGTCTGCGGTGGAAGGCCTGAAATACGTATCACCGCATTTCGAAAGCGCCGTTCTGCCGATTTCGATTGCCATCCTGGTTGCGCTGTTTGCCATCCAGTCGAAGGGCACCGGCATGGTGGCGAAGTTCTTCGGACCGATCACCGCCGTCTGGTTTCTCGTGATGGGCGGCATCGGCCTGGTGCATATTTTCGACGACCTTAGTATTCTTGCCGCCTTCAATCCATTGCATGCCTTCCAGTTCATGAGCGAAGAAGGCTTTGCCGGCGTCGTCGTTCTCGGCGCCGTCTTCCTGACGGTGACCGGCGCGGAAGCACTTTACGCCGATCTCGGCCATTTCGGTCGCCGTCCCATCCAGTGGGCTTGGTTCGTTTTGGTCTTTCCGGCGCTGACGCTGAATTATCTCGGTCAGGGCGCCATGGTGCTGAGCCACCCCGAAGCGATGAGCGATCCGTTCTATCTGATGTTCCCGCAATGGGCGCTCGTTCCGGTGATCATTCTCGCCACCTGCGCCACCATCATCGCAAGCCAGGCCGTCATTACCGGCGCCTTCTCGCTGGTGCGCCAGGCGATCCATCTCGGATATCTGCCGCGCATGCAGATCCTGTTCACCTCGGAAACCAATACCGGCCAGATCTTCCTGCCGGGCGTCAACACGCTGCTTCTGGTCGGCGTCATCGCGCTGGTTCTTGGTTTCGAGAGCTCCGATGCTCTGGCCACCGCCTATGGAATCTCGGTGACCGGCGCCATGGTGGTGACGACGCTGATGGCGTTCGAGTTCGTTCGGCTGAGATGGCGCTGGCCGCGTGTGCTGGCAACCCTTGTGCTCGCGCCGCTTCTGCTGCTCGAATTCGTTTTCCTGGGCGCCAATCTCTTGAAGATCCATGATGGCGGCTGGGTGCCGGTCATGATGGCGATCGGCTTTACCGTCGTCATGTGGACCTGGAAGCGGGGTGCTGCGATCCTGTTCGAAAAGACCCGCCGCATCGATGTGCCGCTGCAGACCTTTATCCCCATGGTGGAAAAGAAAAGCGATCATGCTCCGGTGTCCGTGCCCGGCGTCGCCATCTTCCTGACCGGTGATCCGCAGACGGCACCCGCGGCCTTGCTGCACAACATCAAGCACAATCACGTGCTGCATGCGAAGAACGTCATCCTGACCATCATCACGGTCAACAAGCCGCGCGTCTCGATCGAGGACCGCTACCGGGTCGAGAAGCTGTCGGATCGTTTTACGGTCATCGAACTGCGATTCGGCTTCATGCAATCCCACAATGTCTCGCAGTCGCTTGCCTATTTGAGAAAGACCGGCTTCAAGTTCGATATCATGTCGACGTCGTTCTATCTCGGCCGACGCAAGCTGGTACCGGACGCAGCTTCCGGTATGCCCATGTGGCAGGACCGGTTGTTTATCGCACTCGCCAATGCCGCAACCGATCCGTCCGACTATTTCCACCTGCCGGCCAACCGCGTCGTCGAACTGGGTTCGCACGTCATCATCTGACGGAAAGGGTGACGGAGAGGTCGCCCAAAACCCGCGTGGCATTTCGGACACGAGCCTCTGACGTTTAAGTGAAAATGCCCAAATCCCAGCGTTACAAGGGATTCTGTCTATAAGCGTTAACTGCTCATCAAGGTTAATGATTGATGTTTGACCCATCGATCAGTCATTGAGGTCCCTGGTTGACCTGCCTTGTGGAGTAGCCGGTTTTGCGTTCGAAGACCGTACAGCGTCGAAAGTCCTCTAAAGTGGCCATGCCGGCGGCTCGGACGAAGTCTCTTTTGCACCGCGCCCTGTCGCGCCGCGATATCTGGCTGGCGCCTGGCGTCCTCGGACTTGCTGCCTGGCTGGTGTTTCCAGCCGTTCCCGCACAAGGCGATCTCACCGATCTCCTCTCCGGCATCGATCGCGGCCGCGACCAGTGGCGCATGGTCATGACCAACTCGCCGGCCGGTTCTATTCATAACGCATCGCTTGCCTTTCCGGGTGGCGGTTCCGTGCTCGGCGGCGATGCCGGCATGACGCTGCCCGACGGTCGCCGCGTTGCATTCACCGGCAGCGAGAAGTCAGGTGAGGACACGCCGGACGAAGACCGCGTCAACCGCGCGGAAAAGAAGAGCCGGATCGTAGCCGTGGAACAGATGCAGCCGCCGAAGGCCTTTTCGGCCGGGTCGATCCTCGACCGTTCCAGCTCGCTGACCACGCCTGTGGATGCCAGCGATGAAATGACCGCCTTCGTCAAAGCCGAAGCCGACGACCAGCCGGTCGAGCTCGCCGAATTCTATTTCCGCAAGGACGAGGTCAAGGAGCCCGGTCTTCCTTCGATGCTCGCCGACCTCATCACCAACGAAAAGGCCGATGTGCTGGCAACCGCCTATGCACCGGCCAAGCCCGACTTCTCACGCAAGTCACCCTTCGATGCGATCCTCGGCGCAAAGCCCGAAACCGGCCGATTCATTCCGCCGATCGGCCCGGAAGACCACGCCTGGGCAGCAACAGCGCTGCCGGAAGAATCGTTTTCGCCCAAGCAGCAGCAATGCCTGGCCGCCGGCATCTATTTTGAAGCGCGCGGAGAAGAAGTGCGTGGCCAGGCCGCGGTCGCACAGGTTATTCTCAACCGCGTCCGCAATCCGCACTATCCGAAAAGCATCTGCGACGTCGTCTATCAGAACGAAGACTGGCGCAACCGCTGCCAGTTCTCCTTCGCCTGCGACAACATTCCGGATCGAATCCGCGCGCCGGATCATTTCGAAACAGCCCAGGAAGTAGCGATGGCGGTGACCGCCGGCAAGATCTGGTTGCCGGAAGTCGGCTCGGCCACTCACTACCACGCGGTCTATGTGCGTCCGAACTGGGCAAAGACCATGAAAAAGGTCGGACGCATCGGTCTGCACGTGTTTTACCGTACCTATGGTGGTGGTTGGAGCTGATAAACCCGGCCGATCTGTGAATATTCCCGCGAAGGTTTTGCCATGTTGCCGGGAATTCAGCGATAACCGATTGAAATCGAAGTGTTAATTTCCCCTGAATCAAGGCCCGGCACCGCCTTGACTATAAGTCCTCTCAAAACTATGTTGCGCGCGACTTAGAAGCGGGCCGGAAGGCGCGAAACCCCGCTGGCTGCTTTTGCGGTTGGTCCGCTCCGAACAAGGGCGGATGGGAGGACGTGAGTATGGACAACCGCGAGGATGGTCTGGAAGAACGCCGAAAGCGTCTGTCCGCACAATTGGCGGATCGGAAGGCTGGTGACGCGGTAGAGGCGAAGCGGGAAGCGCAATCTGAAGAAAGTCGAAAGGGCATGGCCCTCGGCTTCAAGATTTCCTCCGAATTCATCTCGGCTGTCGCAGTCGGCGCCATTCTGGGCTATGGACTGGATTACTATGCCGGCACGTCGCCGTGGGGGATGATCATTCTTCTCCTTCTTGGTTTCTGCGCCGGCGTTCTGAACGTGCTTCGATCCGTGGGCAAGGTGGCCGAGCCGCCGCCCTTGCGGAAAAAAGGCAGCGGGGACGGGGCAGGGCACTAACAGGCTCGGTTTCGCAACACGAATTGAGCCGCCGGCATGGCGGCATATGAAAGAGGGTAAGCGGTGGCAAACGATCCGATCCATCAGTTCCAGATCAGCAAGATCGTCCCGATCGAGATCGGCGGTATCGACCTATCCTTTACCAATGCATCGCTGTTCATGACTGCTACGGTCGCCTGCGCAGCCGGCTTCCTGTATTTCGCATCGTCCGCCCGCAGCCTGATCCCGGGCCGTGCGCAGTCGGTTGCGGAAATGTCCTACCAGTTCATTGCCAACATGCTGCGCGAAGGCGCCGGCAGCCATGGCATGAAGTTCTTCCCGCTGGTCTTCTCGCTGTTCATGTTCGTCTTGACCGCGAACCTGCTCGGGATGTTCCCGTACTTCTTTACCGTCACCAGCCAGATCATCGTCACCTTTGCGCTTGCGCTTCTGGTGGTCGGCACGGTCATCGTCTACGGCTTCTACAAGCACGGCCTCGGCTTCCTTCAGCTGTTCGTGCCAAGCGGTGTACCCGGCGCTCTTCTGCCGCTGGTCGTCGTCATCGAAGTCATCTCCTTCCTGTCCCGGCCGATCTCGCTCTCCGTTCGTCTTTTCGCGAACATGCTGGCCGGCCACATCACGCTGAAAGTGTTCGCGGGCTTTGTTAGCTCGCTTGGAGCACTCGGCGCACTCGGCATCGGCGGCGCCATCCTGCCGCTCGCCATGACGGTCGCCCTGACCGGTCTCGAATTCCTCGTTGCCTTCCTCCAGGCCTATGTCTTCGCGGTACTCACATGCATGTACCTGAACGACGCGGTCCATCCCGGCGGGCACTAAGAATAACTACCAAATTGGCGTCCTGAGGCGTCAGTCATCAGCCGCAAACCCATTCAAGGAGTTCATCATGGAAGCGGAAGCAGCAAAGTTCATCGGCGCAGGTCTGGCTTGCTTTGGCATGGCCGGCACGGCCCTCGGCCTCGGCAACATCTTCGGCAGCTACCTGTCGGGCGCCCTGCGCAACCCGTCTGCCGCTGACAGCCAGTTCGGCCGTCTGGTATTCGGTTTCGCCGTTACGGAAGCTCTGGGCATCTTTTCGCTGCTCGTAGCTCTCCTTCTCCTGTTCGTGGTCTAATACCAGACCTGGACTTCGGATCACGGTCGTTTCAAAGCGCACCGTGATCCTTCGCATTTGGAATTCACCCGGAGGTGATGATGTTCGTGACTTCGGCATATGCGCAGACCGCGCCGGCCGCTCCTGAAACGCCTGCAGCACCGGGCGCCGCACCGGCGGCCGAACCGCATGCTGCTCCGGCTGGCGAAGTGCATACCGAAACCGGTGTCGCCCACGACACTGAGCACAGTGGCGCGTTTCCGCCGCTCGATTCATCCCATTTCGCGTCGCAGCTTCTCTGGCTCGTCATCACGTTCGGTCTCTTCTACCTTCTCATGAAGAAGGTGATCGTTCCGCGCGTTGGCGGAATCATCGAGGATCGTCACGATCGTATCGCAAAGGATCTCGAAGAAGCCGGCCGCGCCAAGGCGGAAGCCGACGCTGCCGTCGAGACCTATGAAAAGGAACTGGCCGCCGCCCGCGCCAAGTCGCACGGCATTGCCGAAGCGGCCCGCGAAGCCGCCAAGACCAAGGCTGCTGCCGACCGTAGCGCCATCGAAGCCGAACTGGCCGCAAAGCTCAGTGCAGCAGAAACCCGCATCGGCGAGATCAAGGACAAGGCTTTTGCTGAAGTCGGCCAGATCGCCGAAGACACCGCATCCGCCATCGTCGATCTTATGATCGGCGGCAAGGCAAGCGGCGATGACATCAAGGCTGCCGTCGCGGCCGCCAAGACGGGGGCCTGATCGCATGGCATTCGACGCAACATTTTTCGCACTCGTTGGTCTCGTCATTTTCCTCGGCATCCTGATCTACATCAAGGTGCCGGGCATGATGGCAAAGTCGCTCGACGAACGCGCCGCCAACATCCGCAGCGAACTCGACGAAGCCAAGAAGCTTCGCGAGGAAGCCCAGGCGCTGCTGGCTGAATACCAGAAGAAGCGCAAGCAGGCCGAAGCCGACGCTGCCAGCATCGTCGCATCCGCCGAACGCGAAGCCGCTGCCCTGACGGAAGAAGCCCGCCAGAAGACGGAAGAATTCGTCGCTCGCCGCAATGCGGTCTCCGAGCAGAAGATCAAGCAGGCGGAAGCTGATGCCGTGAGCGCCGTTCGCGCCGCAGCCGTCGACCTCGCCATCGCCGCCGCCGAAAGCGTCATCGCCCGCAAGGCCGATGCAGCAACGCAGGAAGCCCTGTTCAGGGACGCCGTCGGTACGGTTCAAACGCGCCTGAACTAAGCTTCAGATACATGAATTAAGAAAAGGCCGGGCGAAAGCTCGGCCTTTTGCGTTATGCGGTGAGGGTAATGTCCGAGTCCTGGAGATCGGCGAGATCGTCTTCCGGCAGCGGATCTTTCCGCATCGGACGAAAGCTCATCCGGTGGAGCGGGCAGGGGCCGTGGCTCGTAATGCCGTCGCGGTGCTGTTTGGTGGCGTATCCGACATGCTTGGCAAAGCCATAGGCCGGAAAAACGGTGCAGGCGCGACCCATCATCCGGTCGCGGGTGACTTTCGCCACGATCGAGGCCGCGGCGATGGAGACAGAGCGGCTATCGCCCTTGATCACGGCCTTGCCGGGGCAGGCGAGCCCAGGCGGCATGTCGCGGCCATCGGTGAGGAGATAGGCCGGCTTGATATTCAGTCCGATCACCGCACGCCGCATGGCGTCGAGACTGGCGCGCAGGATGTTGCGCTCGTCGATGAGGCGCGGACCAGACGATGCAATCGACACATGCGCCGTCGCCATGATCATCGCAAACAGCGCTTCCCGCTGCTTCAGGCTGAGCTTCTTGGAATCGTCGAGACCGGGTGGAATGTTGTCGGGATCGAGAATCACGGCGGCTGCCACAACCGGACCCGCCAAGGGACCGCGGCCTGCTTCGTCGGTGCCAGCCACCGGCCAATGTCCGGCATCCCGCGCCATCAGCTCCAGGCTGAAATCTGGAACGAATGGCGTCTCTTCAAACAATGTCGGAGAATCGGGCGGCGTGCGAAGCAACATGGCGGCAGTTTCGCACGCCCGCCCGACCTCCGGCAACCCCCGGACAACGAGTGCGGCGTCGTTGCCCACCATCGGGGGCGCCCTTTCGGGATGATGGTGGGAACCGGGGGTCTTTCGGCAGGTGATATGCGGGAACCGTGCCGAAATTCGAAATTAATCGACCTGAATGAAAGTCGCTGTAACTCTCGCGACGTCATCAGGCCGTTTCGCAGGGACGACGGGTGCCCCTGCAGGCCAAATTCAAAGCAGCGAAAGCTGAATGCCCGCGCCATTCGGACGAACAAACAAATCGTCCCTAAGCGGCACGCCCCGACGCGTCATGCCGAGCCGCTTCGTTGCCATCTCGAAGCGTCGCCCGATCTGCCAGGCGTAAGGACCGGTGCCCTTCATCCGCTTGCCGAACTCCGCGTCATAATCCTTGCCGTCCCGCATCGAGCGAACGAGCGACATCACATGCCGGTAGCGGTTCGGGTAATGCTGCAGCAGCCAGTCGCGGAACAGCGGCGCCACTTCCAGCGGCAGACGTAAGAGCACGTAACTCGCCTCCGTTGCGCCGGCAGCGTGCCCCGCTTCCAGAAGCCGCTCGATCTCGTGGTCGTTCAGCGCCGGAATGATCGGCGAGGTAAACACAGCTGTCGGTATGCCAGCGTCCGAGAGCGCTTTGATCGCCTCGAGCCGTTTGGCGGGCGTCGACGCGCGCGGCTCCATGCTGCGAGCAAGCTTGCGGTCGAGGGTGGTTAGCGATATCGCGACCTTGGCGAGGCCCTTCGACGCCATGTCGGAAAGAATGTCGATGTCGCGGGTGACCAGCGACGATTTGGTGACAATGGTCACCGGGTGGTTGGCCTTCTGCAGGACTTCCAGAATCTGGCGCATGACGCGCCATTCCCGTTCGATCGGCTGGTAGGGATCGGTATTGGTGCCGATCGCAATCGCCCGGACCTTGTAATCGGACCGGCTCAGTTCGCGCTTCAGAAGCTTCGGCACGTCAGGCTTGGCAAACAGTTTCGATTCGAAATCCAGCCCCGGCGAAAGCCCCATGAAACTGTGACTCGGCCGCGCGAAGCAGTAGATGCAGCCATGCTCGCAGCCGCGGTACGGGTTGATTGAGCGGTCGAAGGGAATGTCGGGAGAATCGTTTCGGGTAATCGCGGTACGTGGCTTTTCCACCTGCACCTCGGTCCGGAACGGTTCCAGTTCCTCGATCGTCTGCCAGCCGTCGTCGAAAGCCTCGCGACGCTCCGTCTCGAAACGTCCTGAAGGGTTCAGTCCGGCGCCACGACCGCGCCGGCGATCCCCCTCGATCCGGAGGCCGGAGGTCTTCACCAATGCATCGGCAATATCAGCCGTATGAGCAGGCGCGAATGCGTCCTGCCGCAAATGGGACAGCTCGTTCATGGGGCACTCCTGACGGGAAAAATTCCCGTTCTCGAATGACAAGATTCCTATCGCGACATTGAGAACAATGCAAGAACAAACTCGCAAAGGATTTGTGGCAATCCGTTGTGCAATGCGCTAGACATTGAAAATGCTGACTGTTTTGTTGGAATGCCGGGATCAGGAAGCCGAGCTCGCGCAGACGTTGTCCGTACTTGTTTCCGCCGCGGTGGAGGGGTTGGTCAGCGATGTCGTGGTGCTCGATCACAACTCGCGCGACGGGTCCTCCCGTGTCGCGGATGCCGCCGGCTGCCGTTTCCACAGCTCCTGGGATATCGTCGATATCCTGCACAAGGCGCGTGCCGAATGGCTGCTTCTGCTGGAGCCCGGAGCGCGTCTCCAGGCCGGCTGGATCGACGAGGTGATGGAATATCTGGCGCTCAACCGTCAGCCCGTGCGGTTCTCGCCTTCGCGAACCTACCGCAAGCCGTTCCTTACAAGGATCGTCCGTTCAGTCCCGCCGCTCGAGCAGGGGCTGATCCTGCCGAAGCGCGAAGCCGTCGCGCTCGCAAAGTCCGGCATGGGTCTCGTGGATGTCGCCAAGGCTGTGACGTCAGCCGCAAAGCCGTCGAGACTGGTGAGCGAAATGATCCCAGCGTGGGTTGCCGCGTCCGCGCGATAAATCAGACCGTTACTTGCCCGATCCGCGCCGCAGATGCTCGTCCAGCCGCGGCATGATCTCGATGAAGTTGCAGGGCATGTGGCGGTAGTCCAGCTGCGCTTTCAGGATGCCGTCCCAGGCATCCTTGCAGGCACCGGGAGAGCCCGGCAGCACGAAGATGAAGGTTGCATTGGCAACGCCGCCGGTTGCCCGCGACTGGATCGTCGAGGTGCCGATCTTGTCGTAGGAAATCCGGTGAAACACCTCGGAAAACCCGTCCATCTTCTTGTCGAACAGCGGCTCCAGCGCTTCCGGCGTCACGTCGCGGCCGGTAAAGCCGGTTCCTCCGGTGGTGATGACCACGTCGATCTCAGGGTCGAGGGTCCATTCGCGCACCTGGCCGGCGATCCGCTCCTTGTCGTCGGGCACGATGGCGCGTGCCCCAAGCCTGTGACCGGCCTCCGCGATACGGGCAACCAGCGTATCGCCGGATTTGTCGTCTACCATAGTCCGGGTATCCGACACGGTCAGTACCGCGATCGAAATAGGAATGAACTGGCGCGTTTCGGCGATCTTGCTCATGGCTTTGCTCCGACGGTTTCGACCGCTTCGACATACCAGTCCGGCTTCAGGGCGGTCAGCGCCTGCGCGGCGGCTTCCGCGTCTGTCTTCGAAGGGAACACACCGAAACAGGTCGCTCCGGATCCGGACATGCGCACCAGCTCGGCACCTTGCGCTGCGATCATCGCGGAGAGTTCCTCGATCTCGGGGATGAGCGCGCGAGCCGGCGGCTCCAGGTCGTTGCGAAGCGTTTTCAGGTAAGGCAGCCAGCCGCCTGCATCGGTCGGCGTCGGCGGCAAGGCCTCGTTTTCCTTGTCCACCAGTAGCTTGAAAATCTCAGGCGTCGAGACGCTGATCAGCGGGTTGGCGAGCACGAGGGAAAGGGACGGCATGGTCGGCAGCGTTTCAAGCCTTTCGCCGATCCCCTCGGCCAGAACGGCAGCCCCCGTCAGGCACATGGGCACGTCGGCACCCAGCGAAAGGCCAAGCGCCAGAAGGGCTGCTTCCGGTATTTCCGCATTCCACAGCCGGAACAGGCCACGAAGCGTGGCCGCCGCATCGGCCGACCCGCCTCCGATCCCGGCCGCGATCGGTAGTTTCTTCTCGAGGTGGATCGAAACGGGAGGCGCCGGAAAGCCGTTGGAAACCAGCTGCTGGCGAAAGAGATCGCGCGCCTTGATCACGAGATTGCCAGCCTGGCCCGCCTCGTCATTTGAAAGCTCGGACGCAAAGCGGCCGGAAACGGAAAACTCATCGGCTTCCGAGAGCGTGAAGGTCAGCTCGTCACCCAGATCGGCGAAGGTGACGACGCTTTCTAGCAGGTGGAACCCGTCATAGCGAAGCCCCACGACATGCAGGCCAAGATTGATCTTCGCAGGCGCAAGTTCCGTCAGGGCCACCTCTGTGGCGGCGTCTTGCGTATCGGATATGGTCATGCTGGAAAGCCCGCTTTATCAGGATTTCTTGTCGGGAGTGGCAGGTGCCGGCGGGGCAGGCGGCACTGGTGCTGCCTGGCCGCGATCGGCCGTCGTCGCGTTCGGATCGAGCGGCGGCAGGCCGTTGGCGATCTTTTCCTTGACCATTTCCTTGTTGACGTCCTCGCCTTCGGAAATCAGCGTCCGGTTCCACTGGTAGACCGCTTCCAGCTTGCGGCCGACACGCCAGTAGGCATCGCCCAGATGGTCGTTGATCGTCGCATCGCCGGCCCGCAATTGTACCGCGCGTTCAAGTTCGGTCACGGCTTCATCGAACTTGCCGAGGCGGAAATAGGCCCATCCCAGCGAATCGACGATATAGCCATCGTCCGGCCGCGCATCGACTGCCTTGCGGATCATGTCGAGGCCTTCGGCAAGGTTGAGGTTGAGGTCGACAAGCGAATAGCCGAGGTAGTTCAGCACCTGCGGCTGCTCGGGATTGAGCTCCAGCGCCCGCCGGAAGTTCGGCTCGGCCTTGTCGAACTGCTTCAGCCGCTCATAGGAAATGCCGCGCTGGAAGAACACGGTCCAGTCGCCCGGCTTCGGCACGGAGCCGATCATTTCGACAGCCTTGTCGTAATTGGCGGCCATCGCCTTGTAGTCTTTGGCTTCGGAAAGCACGCTGCCATAGGCGATATAGCTGCGGATGTCGGCCGGATCCGAATCGATCAGCGCCTTCAGATGGCTCTTTGCCTCGTCGACCTTGCCGGTATCGGACAGGGTGATGCCCAGCTGCAGTTCGGAAATCCGGCGCATCGGGCTGTCGGCCGGCACCTTTGCATAAAGCTCGATGGCGCGTTGCGGCTGTTCCATCTTCTCGGCAATGCCGCCGAGCAGGATTAGCGTGTCGGCGCTCTTCGGGTCCATTGCATGGGAGATCTGCAGGTAGAGACCGACCATATCCTCGGCGCCCTGGCGGTTCAGCGCGCCGCCGATCGAAAACAGCACGCCGGCCGCGCCTTCGGCAGCGGTGGTGATCTGCTGCTCGGGCTTCTCGCCCTTTTCAATGCTCTGGCGAAGCGCCTTCAGTGGCGCATAGTTGCTGATCATCTGGTCGCCGACCGAAATCGCGTCGAGCGCCTTCTGCTTGTTGCCGGCAGCGGCTTCAAGACGGGCAAGCGCCATGATGGCGCGCATGAACGTATCGGGCGCTGTCGCAACCGCTTCCTGGTTGGTAATGGCGGTGGTCAGATATTTGCGTGCACTGGCCGTGTCGCCAGAAACCAGCGCCATGGCGCCAAGATGATAGTCCGTAAACACCTTGAACCAGTCGGGCCCCTTGAGGCCGGCAATAGTCGAGATCGCCTGACGGCCGCGGCCTGCGCCGACATCCGCCCACGCCATCATCATCTGGTGGGTCAGCCGGTCAAGATCGTTCGGGCCGGTATAGGCAAGCGTCTTCTTGGCGGCATCGAAGCGCTTGTCGCGGATCGCGTCCAGCCCCCGCACGATGCGGGTGATGCGCTCGACGCCGGCATCGTCCTTCAGCCTCTCCGCTTCGCTCAAGCCGCCTTCGAAATCGCCGCTCAGAAACAGCGAAATCATCAGCCGTTCGCGGATTTCAAGGTTGGCCGCATCAAAGGACAGCGCCTTGCGATAGAGCGCAATCGCGTTCGCGTAATCATGGTCGACATCGGCGGTGCGGGCAGCGAGGAACGCGCCCGAAAACGACTGCGCGTCGCTGGCATCAAATTTCACGCTCTCCGCGGCGGCCGGCTTCGCCTCTGGCGTCGCCGCTTGCGCTGCACCGGCGAGCATGAGAACGGCTGCGAGCGCTGCGCTGGAAAGCAGACGGAGGCTGTATTTCTGCCGCATAAAAAGAATGCCTTTCGTGGTGGGCCTTGAGCAGGCGACGCTTTGACGGTGGCAAATCGCCACCATCCCGCGCCAATTGAGTCATGACAGAATGGCTTTTTTGAAGCATGTCCGCAAGGAATTCTCCGGCATCGCAGAGAGCGGATGCCGGGCAGGAACGGTCACACCTTCGTCAACGCGACGGAGAGAGCGTCAGTTCACGCGCTGGATGGAGAAGTCGATCACCTCGAGCATCGCGGATTTGAGCGGCGATGCCGGCAGCGGCGCCAGCGCATCGCGGGCAATCGTGCCGTAATGCAGGGCCCGACCGATCGTGTCGTTCAGCGCGTCGTATTTCTTGATCAGGCCCAGCGCCTTTTCAAGATTTTCCTCGCTGCTTTCGCCCTGTTCGATCGCCGTCTTCCAGAATGCGCGCTCCGTTTCGGTGCCACGCCGGTAGGCAAGGATGACCGGGAGCGTGATCTTTCCCTCGCGGAAATCGTCGCCGACATTCTTGCCGAGATCGGCAGCGGTGCCGCCGTAATCGAGCGCGTCATCGACCAGCTGGAAAGCGTAGCCAAGGTTCATGCCGTAGGAGCGCATTGCGGAACGCCCGGCCTTGTCCGCATTGGCGATGATCGGGCCGACTTCCGCCGCCGCCGCAAACAAAGCCGCCGTCTTGGCGCGAATGACGGAGAGATAGTCGTCCTCGGTGGTTTCCATGTTCTTGGCGACGGAAAGCTGAAGCACTTCGCCTTCCGCAATCACGGAAGCCGCGGTTGCCAGAACGTCCAGCGCTTCAAGCGAACCAACTTCGACCATCATCTTGAAGGACTGGCCGAGCAGAAAGTCGCCGACGAGAACACTGGCCTGGTTGCCCCAGATCATCCGTGCGGTGGATTTGCCGCGGCGCAGATCGCTTTCGTCCACCACATCGTCATGCAGCAGCGTTGCCGTGTGCATGAATTCGACGCTGGTCGCGAGCTTCACATGGCCTTCGCCCTTGTAGCCGAACAGCACCGCAGACGCGAGCGTCAGCATCGGCCGAAGCCGCTTGCCGCCCGACGAGATCAGGTGGTTGGCAACTTCCGGGATCATTTGCACGTCGGAGCCTGCCTTCGACAGGATCAGCTGGTTGACCCGCTCCATGTCTCCTCTCGTGAGGTCCACCAGGGGCTTCACGGAAGCAGATTTGTTTTTGCCTTCTTCAAGCGGTATTACGACGCCCAACGACCGGACTCCTAAATTAAGTTCCGGCTTGGACAATAGAAAGCGTGGCAGGATGCGGCAAGTGACAATTCGCTGACCTGCCGTTTTTGAGGGGGATTTTTGCCGCATGCGGGAACTCATTCGCGCCAACGACCCGGTGCTTCTCTCGGTTGCGAGCAGCCTGATGAAGGATGCCGGCATTCATTTTATGGTTGCGGACCAGTCCATGAGCGTGCTCGAAGGCTCGCTCGGCATGCTGTCGAAGCGCTTCCTTGTCGAGGAGGAGAGGGGAGATGAAGCCCGCCGCATCCTGATCGATGCGGGCCTGGAGGCGGAGCTTCGCCCGTGACCACGTCCGCCGGCATCCCGCAGGATCTTTCGTCGGACTTCACCATCGATGCGTTTCACCGCGGCCGCTTCCATCTGGTGCAGCCGAAGGGCGGCGGCCACCGGTCCGGCGTGGATGCGATGCTGCTCGCCTCGCTTGTGGCGGACGAACGGTCCGTTTCGGTTGCCGATCTCGGATCCGGCGCCGGTGCCGCAGGACTAGCGGTCGCGAGCCGGCTCGAAAACGCCCGCATCGTTCTGGTCGAGAAGTTGCCGTTGATGGCGGAGTATGCGCGGCGAACGCTGGCTTTGCCGGAAAATGCTTTCCTGTCTGATCGTATCACGGTTCTCGGCGCCGATGTGACGCTCACGGGCAAGGCCCGGGTCGACGCGGGATTGCACGACGGCGTGCACGACCATGTGATCATGAACCCGCCCTTCAACCACGCCGACGACCGCATAACGCCGGATGCCTTGAAGGCCGAAGCGCATGCAATGACCGCTGGCCTGTTCGAAAACTGGCTGCGCACGGCCGCCGCCATCATGAAACCCGGCGGGCAATTGTCGCTGATCGCCCGTCCGGATTCCATCGTCGATATCATCGAGGCCTGCGGCAAGCGCTTCGGCGGGCTTGAAATAACCCCGGTCCACCCCCGCCCGGGCGAGGATGCGACCCGCATTCTGGTAACCGGGGTCAAGGGATCGAGAGCGCGGCTGGTGTTCCGCGCGCCGCTGATCGTGCATGGAGCGGATGGCAATTCCTTCATGTCGCAGGCGGACGATTTGAACAACGGCCGCACCGCCTATCACCGAAGACGGCGGTAAAACCCCGTTTTTAGAGGCTCAGCCATTGTGTTCGCCCTTCGAGAACATACATCCAGGCTTCCGATATATGCTTGAACAGGATGGATGATGAGCTTCTTGAATCGCCTGCTGCCAAAACGTTTCCGCAAGACCGGTTTGTCGATCCCGGTGGTCCGACTGCATGGCACGATCATGGCGGGCGGCAGCCAGTTCAAGCAGACCCTCAACATCGCAACCGTGGCGCCGATGCTGGAAAAGGCCTTCGCAAAGAAGGATGCGCCGGTCGTTGCCATCTCCATCAATTCGCCGGGCGGCTCGCCTGTCCAGTCGAGGTTGATCTACCAGCGCATCCGAGCTCTCGCCGAGGAAAAGAACAAGAAGGTTCTGATCTTCGTGGAAGATGTGGCAGCGTCTGGCGGCTACATGATCGCTCTTGCCGGCGACGAGATCTTTGCCGATCCGACCTCGATCGTCGGCTCGATCGGCGTCGTGTCGGGTGGTTTCGGCTTCCCGGAAATGCTGAAGAAGATCGGCGTCGAACGCCGCGTCTATACGGCCGGCGAGAACAAGGTGATCCTTGATCCGTTCCAGCCGGAAAAGGAAGGCGACATCGAGTATCTGAAGACGCTGCAGCTCGAGATCCACAAGGTCTTCATCGACATGGTGAAATCGCGCCGCGGGTCGCGGCTTGGCGAAGATAGCACGATTTTCTCCGGGCTCTTCTGGACTGGCAGCCGTGGCCTCGAACTCGGCCTCATCGATGGGCTGGGCGAGATGCGCGATGTGATCAAGCGCCGTTTCGGCAAGGATGCCAAGCTGGAGCTGATCGGCGGCACGCGGACCCTGTTCGGTCGCCGGGTGCCGGGCGTTGCGCTAGGATCCGCCAATCTGGGGGAAATCGCCTCAGGCGCCACGGCAGGTCTTGCCGAAGGCCTGGAAGAACGGGCAATGTGGAGCCGCTTCGGGCTCTGATATGCCCGCCTTATAAGGTTTCGACGGGAAATGACTCAGCTCATACTTCTGGCCCTGCTGATCGGCGGCGGATGGATGCTCTACAAGCGCTTTATCAAGGACGCCGAAAAACTGACGGCCCGCACGCGCCGTGAGGAAGAGCAGCAACGCACCGGCGCCATGGGAACGCTGGAAAAGGATCCGGTGACGGGCGAATACCGGGTCAAGCGCGACGACGACGTCTGATCAGGCTGTCGCCGGCGGATAGTCGCTGTCGATACGGTTTGAAGACATACACTTTGATATCGCGCTCATGGCCGCGTCAACCGCTTGCCACGTTGCTCCATCCTCTACTCGCGCTCTCGTTCATTCCTCCGCCCACGCCTCCCTCTCTTCCCTGACAAGCACAGGAATGAGGGAGGTTGGCGCTCCACATACAAAAAAAGCAGCGTCCGTTCCCGGGCGCTGCTTTTGCGTTGGTAGTTCCTGGCTCCGATGATCAGGCAGCCCGGCGTGTCTTGTCATGCTTTGTGGCAGCGGGCCGGCCGAGTGTGAACTGTGAGATCAGTTCGTGCAGGCGGTGGCTTTCGGTGGCCAATGAGGCGCTGGCGGCGCTGGTTTCCTCCACCATCGCTGCATTGCGCTGCGTCACCTGGTCCATCTGGTTGACGGCTGTATTGACCTCGGCAAGACCGACCGACTGCTCGCGCGACGACGTTGCGATCGCGTCCATATGCTGGTTGATGGTGATGATGTAGTCGCCGATCACCTTCAGGGAGCCGCCGGTTTCCCGCACCAGTTTCACACCGCTCTCGACCTCTGTCGTCGAATTCCGGATCAGTTCCTTGATCTCCTTGGCGGCCCGAGCAGAGCGCTGCGCCAGCTCGCGGACTTCCTGTGCGACCACCGCAAAGCCCTTGCCGGCCTCGCCGGCGCGGGCGGCCTCGACGCCCGCATTGAGGGCCAAAAGGTTGGTCTGGAAGGCGATCTCGTCGATGACGCCGATGATGCTGGAGATCTGTCCCGAGGACTCCTCAATCCGCTGCATCGCATCGACCGCACTGGCAACGACGATGCCGGACTGGGTGGCGCTGGCATTGGCCTGGATCGCGATCGCGCGGGCTTCGTCGGCGCGCTTGGAGGCGTTGGCGACATTGATGGTGATCTGGTCGAGCGCCGCAGCAGTTTCTTCGAGCGAGGCGGCCTGCTGTTCCGTGCGTTTCGACAGGTCGTCTGAACTGATGCTGATTTCGCGGGTGCCGGTGTCGATCGAGCCTGCCGCCTGTGCGACGGTGGTCAGCGTCTGGTCAAGCTGGTGTACGGCTGTGTTCAGGTCGTGCCGCAGCGCTTCGAAATCAGGTGCGAAAGCGTCCGAGAGATGAAAGCTGAGATCGCCTGCCGCGAGCTTTCGCAGCCCGCCCGCCAGGCTGGAGGTTGCCTCGTGCAGCATCACGCGGGCTGCCGCTTCTGCTTCCCTGGTCACCCGGATGCGATCGGCTTCGTTGCGCTCCCGCGCGGCAATCGCCTCCGCTTCCAGTCGCTTGTTGGTAATCGCTGCCTGCCGGAACACCTCGACAGCCGTCGCCATCTCGCCGATTTCGTCGGTGCGATTGATCCCCGTGATGGACAGCGCCGTGTTGCCTCCGACCAGCTTCTGCATGTCGCCTGCAAGAAAGCGGATCGGCTGAATGATGGTCTTTCGCGATACGAACAGCAGGACAAGCGCAGATACGGCCGTTGCGGCCAGCACAGTCTTGAGGATCGTGTCGATCAGAACCGCCAGCCGGTCGCTGTTGAGCTTGACGCCGTCGGACAGCGACGAGATGCTATCGCCTGCTTTTTCCATGGCGGTTTCGAGGATCGAGAATTGCTGCTGGAATGCAGGCAGCGACAACAGTGCTTGATCCGGGTTGCTCGCTGCCTGCGCGACAATGGCGCTGGCATTGTCGATGTAACCGCGCAGAGGCGTATCCAGGTTTTTAAGAACAGCCTGTATCTCGGGATCGGTCACCAGAGCCTTGTTGTCGTCGATTGCCTTGCGGAACGACTCGACATGCTCTTTCAGATCCGAGGTGACGTCAGCGGTGGAGATCTCGCCTTGGGCATTGCGTGCCATCAGCGCCGAAAGAACATCGGCGCGCAGGGCGTCGTGCATCATGTCGGCCTGCATGTGATTGCGCAAAATCTCGGCGGTGCGCGCGACGGTATCGACATTGTTCGTCAGCGTCGTCGAACCCCAAATCCCGGCTCCGGCAGCACCGCCCGCAAGCACGAACATCGCAAGGCTCGTAAAGATCATCTTGGTACGAATTGTTACCATTTCAATCGTCCTATTGTGCGGATTTGTTGAAATTTAGCATAGTTTACTTAAGAAAAATGAAACGTTCCGACGCCCGGTCTGGTCTGAGAAGTTCTATACTTGGCAATAAAATCAGAGATTTATCCGAACGGTGCTTTGAACCATAGGTGACCTGCCCCTGCGTGACTTGCGATTGATCAAGTGACGTTTGGCCCGGCGATGTCGCGGTTCGCAACTGCGGCCGCAGCCGGGCGAATGCCGCAAAACTCTTGACCCCCAGTCCCGCCCGTGGCACCTGACGCCACCGGAAATAAGCAAATAGCGACCAGTCCCATGACCGCCACGACCCTGCCAGATCACATGAACCCGAAGCGCTCGTTCCAGGCGCTGATCCTGACCTTGCATGCCTATTGGGCTGACAAGGGCTGTGCGGTCCTGCAGCCATACGACATGGAAGTCGGTGCCGGCACGTTCCATCCGGCCACCACGTTGCGCGCGCTCGGGCCGAAGCCGTGGAAGGCCGCCTATGTGCAGCCGTCGCGCCGCCCGTCCGATGGTCGCTACGGCGAAAATCCCAACCGGTTGCAGCACTATTACCAGTATCAGGTCATCCTGAAGCCGAACCCGTCCAATCTGCAGGAACTCTATCTGGGGTCGCTTGCCGCGATCGGTCTCGATCCGCTTCTGCATGACGTGCGCTTCGTCGAGGACGACTGGGAAAGCCCGACGCTCGGTGCCTGGGGTCTCGGCTGGGAATGCTGGTGCGACGGCATGGAAGTCTCGCAGTTCACATACTTCCAGCAGGTCTGCGGCATCGAATGCTCGCCGGTCGCCGGCGAACTGACCTATGGTCTCGAGCGGCTGGCCATGTATGTCCAGGGCGTCGACAACGTCTATGATCTGAATTTCAACGGCCGCGAAGGCGAAGAGAAGATCTCCTATGGCGATGTCTTCCTGCAGGCAGAGCAGGAATATTCCCGCCACAACTTCGAATTCGCCAACACCGAAATGCTGCATCGGCACTTCATCGATGCCGAAAAGGAATGCCTGGCACTTCTCGCCTTCGGCGCGCCGGGCGATCAGGCGAACCAGATGCTGCACAAATGCGTCTTCCCGGCCTATGACCAGTGCATCAAGGCATCCCACGTGTTCAACCTGCTGGATGCCCGCGGCGTGATTTCGGTCACCGAACGCCAGAGCTATATCCTGCGGGTGCGCACACTGGCCAAGGCCTGCGGCGAAGCCTTCCTGCTGACGGATGCCGGTGGTGCCAAACTCGGCCGGGAAGCTGCCTAGAGCGTTTCCGGGCTAACCCACCGATTTCCAGTGACAATTCATTGAACCCGACTTAGTCTCCGCCCGGCTATTATTATCCGGGGGAGTTCTCGTCATGTATATCGCGCTCGGCATTCTTGCCCTCGTGGCTGTCTATCTCGTCATAATCTATAACGGCCTCGTCAAGGCGCGACAGATGGCGGAGGAAGCCTGGTCCGGCATCGACGTGCAGCTGAAGCGTCGCGCCGATCTGATCCCCAACCTGATCGAGACCGTCAAGGGCTACGCGGCCCATGAGAAGGGCACGTTCGAAGAGGTCGTGCGGCTGCGCAACCAGGCGCAGGCGGTGCCGGCCGGCGATGTCGCGGGCCGTGCCCAGGCCGAAGGCATGCTTTCCCAGGCGCTCGGAAAACTGTTTGCGCTGGCCGAAGCCTATCCGGATCTCAAGGCCAACCAGAATTTCTCCGAGCTGCAGGCCTCGCTCGAAACCATCGAAAGCGAAGTCCAGATGTCGCGCCGCTATTACAACGGTGCTGCGCGCGAACTGAACGTCAAGGTGGAAACCTTTCCTAACAACCTTGTTGCCGGCCAGTTCGGCTTCTCCAAGCGCGAATACTTCGAGATCACCAACGAAGCCGATCGCGCCGTTCCCACCGTGAAATTCTAAAGAGGAGCCGGCTGATGGTTCGGCGCCTTGTTCTCGCTGTTGTGCTTGTCTGCGCGGCATGGCTTCCGGCCGCTGCCGAAGAGTATATCCGCAGCTACCATTCCGAAATCGCAATCGCACCGGATGGCGAGCTCACGGTGACCGAGACGATCGTCGCCAGGTCGGAAGGTAACCGCATCCGCCGCGGCATCTTCCGCGATTTTCCGCTGACCATGGTCGATGCTGAGGGACGCACGGTCCGCGTCGGCTTCGATATCGTCTCCGTCACCCGCGATGGCCGCGATGAGCCCTACCGCACCGAGACGATCGCCGGCGGTATCCGCATCTATTCCGGAGACCAGGACGTTTTTCTGCGCGACGGCGAGCATACATTCGTGCTCACCTACAAAACAGACCGGCAGATCCGCTACTTTACCGATCACGACGAACTCTACTGGAACGTCACCGGCAACGGCTGGGATTTCCGCATCACCCAGGCCTCGGCCAGGGTCACGCTGCCGGATGGCGGGCAGGTGCAGCAGACGGCCGCCTTTACCGGCCCGCTCGGCTCGACCGCCCGCAATGCCCGCATGCAGGCAAACGGTGACTATGCTGTCTTTGCAACAACCCGACCGCTCGGCCCCCAGGAAGGGCTGACGATTGTTGCCGGCTTTCCGAAAGGCGTCGTCGCCGTACCCTCCAAGGATCAGGAACGCAGCTGGTGGCTGCGCGATCATATGGGCACGCTGATTGCCGGCGCCGGCCTCGTCATCGTGCTGGCCTATTACTTTGCCGTCTGGAAACGCGTCGGCCGCGATCCGGCCCGCGGCATCGTCGTTCCGCGCTGGGATGCGCCCGATGGCCTGTCTCCGGCGCTGGTCAACTATATCGACAACAAGGGCTTTTCCGGTGGCGGCTGGACCGCCTTTGCGGCGAGCGCCATCGATCTTGCCGTCAAGGGCTATGTCGTGCTCGATGATCTCTCAAAGCAGATCGTCATCAGGCGCACCGACAAGGGGAGCGGTCGCGATCTGCCCGCCGGTCAGTCCGTCATTCTCGCAGCCGTCGGCGGCAAGGGTGAAAGCTTCGTCATCGACAAGGACAACGGCACCGCCGTCCAGACCGTCGGCAAGAATTTCCGGCAGGCGATCGAACGCGAGCATCGCGGCAAATATTACAACGCCAACTGGGGCTATGTTCTCGGCGGCATCGGCCTCAGCGTCATCTTTCTCATAGCCTTGCTCGTGTTCGGCAATCTGGAACCGGATATGGTCGCCGTGCTGATTGTGCCGGTCTTCGTCGCTGTCTTCTTCGGCTTCATCGCGGTCGGCTTCGGCAAGAAGCTGCGGCGCGGCTCGTCGCTGTTTGGCCGCATCATGACCGTAGTCGTGCTCGGCTTTATCGGCCTCGTCGCGCTCTCCATCGTCTCCTCGGTTCTGGTGGCGCTCGTCTCCGAACTCACCGGCACCGATCACTGGCCGCTGCTCGTATCGGTCGGCGGCATCGTGCTCGCCAACGTCATGTTCTTCTTCCTGATGGGCGCGCCGACACCGATCGGCGCCAAGCTGATGGACGGGATCGAAGGCCTGCGCCTCTATCTGACCGTCGCCGAGAAGGACCGTATGAACATGGCCGGCGCACCGGAAATGTCGCCGCAGCATTTCGAAAAGCTTCTGCCCTATGCAGTAGCGCTCGGCGTCGAGAAGCCGTGGAGCCAGGCATTCGACACCTGGCTCGCAGCCGCCGGTCTCGGCGCCGCCTACACCGCCGCCTGGTATCACGGCGGCGGCTTCAACAGTTTCGGCGACCGCATCGGCGGCTTCTCCTCCTCCATGGCCTCGACCATCGCCTCGACCCTGCCACAACCCACATCCTCCTCATCATCAGGCTTCTCCGGCGGCGGTTTCTCGGGTGGTGGCGGCGGTGGAGGCGGGGGAGGCGGCTGGTAGTGTCCTTCACCTCCCCCCTCAAGGGGGAGGTGAAGTCGCCGGTGACTTCCTTCACCTCCCCCTTGAGGGGGGAGGTCGCCGCAAAGCGGCGGGTGGGGGTGACGCCTGCCTCGAGCACTCTCGTGGGGTGACGCATGGCAGAAACCTCGACCCTGCCACAACCACATCCCCCTCCAGGGGGACGCGGCTCATGACTTCCTTCACCTCCCCCTTGAGGGGGGAGGTCGCCGCGAAGCGGCGGGTGGGGGTGATTGCATGCTTCGAACACTCTGGTGAGGTGGCGCATGGCAGAGGAAAAACCCGCAAAACTCCAACGCTTCAAAACCGCCAACGCGCGTCGCCTGCGAAACACCACGACGGATGCCGAATCCAGGCTTTGGCGCCATCTCTGGAAGATCCCGATCGAAGGCACGCACTTTCGCCGGCAAGTCCCGATCGGTCGGTATTTTGCCGATTTCGCCTGCCACCAGATCGGCCTGGTCATCGAACTGGATGGTATCCAGCATGGGCAGGAGACTGCGCGCCGATATGACGCCGAACGCACCGCTTACCTTGAGGCGTCGGGTTATCACGTCGTCCGATTCTGGAATGCTGAAGTGCTTGACGAACTCGAAGCCGTTCTCGACACCATATTTGCCATTGTGCAGCAGCGCTTAACTTTGCTAGCAGAAGCACACGATTGTCACCCCACCCCGGACCTGCGGTCCGACCCTCCCCCTCAAGGGGAGGGTGAGGAAGAATGATATGCCCGATCTGCTCCTAGAACTCCGCTCCGAGGAAATTCCGGCCCGCATGCAGCGCAAGGCTGCCGGCGATCTGAGGAAACTCGTTACCGATGCGCTGGTGGATGCGGGCCTGACCTATGAGGGCGTTCGCGAATACTGGACGCCGCGGCGCCTCACCCTGGATATCCGCGGTCTCAACGCGCGCTCGGCCGATCAGCGCGAGGAGATCAAGGGCCCATCCACCAAGGCGCCGGAACAGGCGATCGCCGGCTTCCTGCGCAAGGCAGGCCTTGCCGATATCTCGCAAGCCCAGGTCGCCAGCGACCCGAAAAAGGGCGATTTCTACGTGGCCGTCGTCTCAAAGCCCGGCCGTGCGGCGGAAGAGATCATCGAAGCGGTCATGCCCGGCATCATCCGCTCCTTCCCCTGGCCGAAATCCATGCGCTGGGGTGCTGCCTCCATGCCGAAGGGTTTGAGCTTCGCCGGCATCGAGGGCAAGGGGCCTGAAAGCCTGCGCTGGGTTCGCCCGCTGCAGTCGATCGTCTGCATGTTCGGCACCGAGCATGAAGAAACCAAGGTCATTCCGTTCCAGATCGACGGCATCACCGCCGGCAACATCACCTATGGCCACCGCTTCCATGCGCCTGACGCCATCACCGTGCGCCGCTTCGACGACTATGTGTCGAACCTCGAAAAGGCAAAGGTCATGCTCGATGCGGACCGCCGCAAGGACATGATCCTGCACGATGCCCGCGACATTGCCTTCGCCAACGGTCTCGACCTTGTCGAGGACGAAGGCCTGCTGGAGGAAGTCTCCGGCCTCGTGGAATGGCCGCATGTCCTGCTCGGCACGTTCGAGCAAGACTATCTGGAAATCCCGGCCGAGATCATCCGTCTCACCATCAAGACAAACCAGAAATGCTTCGTCACCCGTCGTCAGGGTGCTGACGATGGCAGCCTGTCCAACCACTTCATCCTCATCTCGAATATCGAGGCCAAGGATGGCGGCAAGGAAATCGTTCACGGCAACGGCAAGGTCGTGCGCGCGCGCCTCTCCGACGCCCGCCATTTCTGGACCCGCGACCAGGGCGACCTGCCTGATCTCGCGACGCTGGAAGCGTCGGCCCAAAAATTCGGCCTCGATCTCAAGAAGCCGCTCGACCAGCGCATGGCAAAGCTCGATGCGCTCAACGTCACCTTCCACGCCAAGCTCGGCAGCCAGGGTGAACGCGTCACCCGCATCCGCGCACTGGCAAAGGAACTGGCACCGATCACCGGCGCCGATCCGGATCTGGTCGATCGTGCCGCCGTGCTCGCCAAGGCGGACCTGCGCACCGAAGCCGTCGGCGAATTCCCGGAACTGCAGGGCCTGATGGGCCGCCGCTATGCGCTGCTGCAGGGCGAAGACGCATCGGTTGCCGCCGCCATCGAAGACCACTGGAAGCCGAACGGCCCCTCCGACCGCCTGCCGGAAGACAAGGTCGGCCTGACGCTCGCACTCGCCGACAAGCTCGACACGCTCGTCGGCTTCTGGGCCATCGACGAAAAGCCGACAGGCTCCAAGGACCCCTATGCGCTGCGCCGTGCAGCGCTGGGTGTCGTGCGGATTTTGCTCGAGCGGAAGGTGCGGTTGCCGTTGCTTGCGGTCACCAAGGATTCAGATCTCCTCTCCTTCTTCCACGACCGCCTCAAAGTCTATCTGCGCGATCTCGGCGCCCGTCATGACATCATCGATGCGGTGCTGACGCCGGACGCTGACGATCTGCTGCTCGTGGCCCGTCGTGCGGAAGCGCTGACCGCCTTCATCACCTCCGAGGACGGTAAGAACCTGCTTGCCGGCACCAAGCGCGCCACCCAGCTGCTGGCCGCAGAGGAGAAGAAGGGTACCGTCGTTGCCAATGGCGTTTCGGAAGCTCTCCTGACGCTCGATGCCGAAAAGGCGCTCTGGGCAGCGATTTCGCAAGCCTCGAAGGAAGCGTCGGACGCGGTTGCCAAGGAAGATTTCCGCTCGGCCATGGAAGCCCTGTCGAAGCTGCGCGCTCCGGTCGATACGTTCTTCGGGGACGTGCTCGTCAATGACGAGGATGCAGCGATCCGCGCCAACCGCCTCGCTCTCCTGAAGGCGATCCGCG
Source organism: Neorhizobium sp. DAR64862/K0K3 (assembly GCF_050500185.1). Classification (NCBI taxonomy): domain Bacteria; kingdom Pseudomonadati; phylum Pseudomonadota; class Alphaproteobacteria; order Hyphomicrobiales; family Rhizobiaceae; genus Neorhizobium; species Neorhizobium sp. DAR64862/K0K3. The sequence continues at coordinate 2,323,573 of NZ_CP191449.1, read as the reverse complement.
AGGCGACAGCCACCGTTGCGGACTTCTCCCGCATCGTGTCCTAACCTTTGTTCTCCATCGGCTCCGTGCTATCTTCATAGCGTGGAGCCGATAGGACAAAGCCCATGAACAAGCCCGTGCAGATCACCCTCGGCGAACCCTTCGCAGACTTCGTCGAAAACGAAGTGGAAAGCGGCCGTTTCGCCTCGCCCCAGGCCGTCATCGAAGCCGGCTTGCGCCTGCTCGAGGAAGACCACGCCAAATATGGAAAGCTGCGCGCGCTTCTGATCGAGGGCGAAAACAGCGGTCCGGCTGAGGTTTTCGATCGCGATGCGCTCATGGCATCGATAAAAAAGTCCTGGCAAGAACGTGGTTGATGTCCGGATACGTAGAACGGCTAAGGTCGACCTGCACGATATCGGCAAATATACCCGAAGCATCTGGTCGGCCAAGCAGGCAGAACGATATATCGATGACATCATGGACGTGATCGAGCTGATAGCGGAGCATCCGCTGTCGGGGCAGAACCTGTCTGGGATCCGCCATTCCTATCGCCGGCGCCGAGCCGGACATCACCTCGTATTCTACGCAGTCGTTCCGGACGGATCGGTCGAAATCATCCGCATCCTGCACGAAAAGAGCGACGCCCTCCGGCATCTCGATCCATCCGCATGACACGACAAAAGATCCTCATCAGCGCCTGCCTTCTCGGCCATGCCGTCCGTTATGATGGCACGGGCAAGCCGCTCGTTCATCCGGCGATCGAGCGGTGGCTCGAGGAGGGGCGTCTGGTGACGATCTGTCCGGAGCTCGCGGGCGGCATGAGCGTGCCGCGTCCGCCAGCCGAGATCGAGAATGGCATGACGGGCGAGGACGTGCTTGCCGGCCGCGCCCGCGTGCTGGAAATCACCGGCGGCGACGTGACGGCGGAGTTTGTGGCCGGTGCCCGCCGGGCGCTGGATTTTGCGAGCCAAAACGGTTGCACCCATGCGCTGCTGATCGACGGCAGCCCGTCCTGCGGTTCGGGCTTGATCTATGACGGGTCGTTTTCCGGAAGAAAGCACGCCGGCAACGGCGTCACCGCAGCGCTGCTCGCCTCCGCAGGGATCGAGGTGTTTTCCCATATCGAGATCGACCGTCTCGCGGCGAGGGTCGGATCCGTCCCGATCGGGGACGCGAGACATCCCGTTCATCCTTCGGAAACTTAAAGCATATCTGGTTTCGCTAACCATTCAAAACGGCAGGTTTTCCTTAACCGCGATTTTTAAGCAGTCTCGAACAGCAGCCGCTTATTGTGAGCCTATCAGAGGACATAAGTCCCGCAGAGATACGCAGCCGGAAACACCGGAAACGGCTCTCAGGTAAAACAAGGGTAGCACAACCGATGACGAATACCGTTCTGAAGCCCGTCTGGGCAGGGTCGACATTGAGGATCGATCCGTCACGTTTCCCGCAGCAGGTCACCTATGCGATGAACGAGACGTCAGGAGATGTAACAATCACCATCGACGAGCGCGGAGCTGTTCTGCGCAAGATCCTTCCGGAAAGCGGTCTGCCGCTTTCCTTCGCTCTCCCGGCCCGCGCCTTCAAAGGTGTGGCCGCCCGCGCCATCGATCATGGTGATGGCGACGTCACTGTCACGCTTGAATTGCATCACGATGATCCGGATCTCTGCATCCCGCTTCTCGTCGCCCACGATCTCTGCGATATCGCAGCAGACTGGCGCACCTGGTCGGATGCGTTCCGCATCCCGATGCTGATGGTCGAAGCCGATGGCATTGCCCGTCCGCTGGAAAACCACCTCGGCGACCTTCGCACCGCCACCACCAAGCCGCGCCGCCGCCATTCCTATTTCGCAGAGCGCCGCCCGCGTTTCCTGGTCCGCCGCGCAACCGGCAGCCTCGGCGTGGTGATGAAAATCGAAGGCAAGGAAATCATCGCGCGGCGTTAGGAGACACTCTCCTAAGAACCACCGCCCGCGAAAATGCGAAGCCCGGCAAACAGCCGGGCTTTTCCGTAATTACCAGATCAGTCCCAGGATCAGGCCGCCGAACAGAACGGCGCCGACTTGTGTATTGAACTTGAACAGTTTCAGACACTGGTCGGGATTGTCGATATTGATGATCAGGATCTGCCAGGCGAGCATCACGGTCGCGGCGATCAATCCGACATAGGCCAGCACACCCGCATCGCCGGCAATATAGGCGAACAGCAAAAACACAAGCGTCAGACCGTAAAGCCCGATCAGCCAGGCCTTGGTATTGTCCCCGAACAGTCTTGCCGTTGAGCGCACGCCGACCAGAGCGTCGTCCTCCTTGTCTTGATGGGCATAGATTGTGTCGTAACCGATCGTCCAGGCAACGGCTGCCGCATAAAGCCATATCGGCGCCCAGGAAAGGCTGCCGAACACGCCGGCCCAGCCCATCAGCGCGCCCCAGGAAAACGCCAGTCCCAGAAAGAACTGCGGCCAGTCGGTGAACCGCTTGGCAAACGGATAGATCGCGACGACCAGAAGCGACGCGATGCCGAGCAGGATGGAAAACGTATTGAACTGCAACAACACGACAAGCCCGACCAGCGCCTGAACCGCCAAAAACACCTTCGCCTCGAAGCGGGACACCCGGCCGGAGGGCAGCGGCCGCGAGCGGGTGCGCGCCACCTCATTATCGATCTCGTGATCGATCAGGTCGTTATAGGTGCAGCCGGCGCCGCGCATCGCCACGGCCCCGATGAAGAACAGCACCAGATGCGAGATCAGCTGCCAGGGCTGGAACATGCCTTCGTCCATCGCCGCATTGGCGGCAAGCGCGGCCGACCAGAAACACGGCCACATCAGCAACTGCCAGCCGATCGGCCGGTCCCAGCGGGCCAGCTGCGCATAGGGCCAGGCGGCGCGCGGCAGCACCTGATAGACGAAATTGTCGGATGGAGCGTCTGAGACGCGGCCGCCGAAAGCATCGGAATTTGGTTTCTCGGTCATAGCCGATGTCATGCCCCCCGTGGTGGAAATCGTCAAGCGGGACGATCCGGACAGGGTGGTGCGACCCGCCGCGAGCCGTCTCTTCCAGCCTATGATCTTCCCCATAGACCCCGCTCAGCGCGTCCAGCCTCAACCTGCAATCTGCTCGAGCGGCATGCGGCCCTGTTCGAATGCGTAGAGCTCGGCCTCCCGCTCATAGATATAGTCGCGATTGTCCGGTACGGCCGTCCGCTTCTTGACGATCTGGATCTGGAAAATGTGAAAGGCCTCATGCGTGAAGGCCATTTCCGACGCGGCCAGATAGAACTCCCACATTCTCGCGAAGCGTTCGTCATAGAGCGCGATTGCCTTGTCCCGGTTCGCCATGAAGCGCTCGCGCCAGTGCCGCAGCGTATGCGCGTAGTGCATCGGCAGGATCTCGATGTCGGAAACCAGAAGTCCCGCTTTCTCGATCGCCGGCAGAACTTCCGAAAGCGAGGGAATGTAGCCACCCGGAAAGATGTATTTGTCCATCCAGGGATTGTTATAGACCGCCGGGTAGGGCTGGCCGATCGAGTGCAGCACCATCACGCCGTCGTCGGACAGCACGTCGGTGACCTTGTTGAAGAACTTTCGGTAGTTCAGCCGTCCCACATGCTCGAACATGCCCACCGAGACGATCCGGTCGTAGCGCTGGTCGGCGGGAAGGTGATAATAGTCCTGCAGCTCGAAGCGCACACTGCCAGCAAGCCCGCGTCGTGCCGCACGCTCTTTGGAAATCTTCAGCTGTTCGGTGGAAAGCGTGATGCCGGTTACGTCGACGCCGGACGATTCCGCCAGATACATCGCCATGCCGCCCCATCCGGAGCCGATCTCCAGGGCTTTGTGCCCGGGTTCTGCCAAAAGCTTTGCCACGATATGACGCTTCTTGGCGATCTGGGCCTCATCCAGCGAAATATCGGGCGGGTTGAAATAGGCGCAGGAATATTGCCAGTCCTCATCCAGAAACAATGCGAACAGCCGTTCGTCGAGATCGTAATGGTGGGCGACGTTGCGGCGGTTGTGGTTGATCGGCACACGATTGCGAAACTGCGATGCGATTATTCTGCCAAGGCTGCGCGTAAGGATCTGGAAGGTCAGTCCTTCCTTCAGCGTGTTGTCCTTGATGAGAGCCAGGAACTCGTAAATGTCGCCCTGTTCGACGATGATCCGGCCGTCCATATAGAGTTCGCCGAGCTGCAGTTGCGGATCGGAAACCAGCGCCTTTTCGGCCGCTTCATCGGTAAAGCGGATTGCAACGGTCCGTCCGCCGCCGCTGCCGTAATAGGTTTCCCCGCCCGATCCGCGGACGATGAGAGTGCCATTTCTGATGATCTTGGAAAGCAGTCTGTGAAGGGACAAGGTCATGGACCCACTTCCTGAACACGATGGATGCCTTGCTGATCATCAAAATCTACCGTCTTTCAATTCAACTGCAAGCGCAAAAAAACGCAACTGTAAGTAGCTCCGTCGAGCCAGTGCTCAACGGAGTGCTTTCGAGGTTATCCAGGGCGTCGCAGGCTCAGCGGCGCTTCATAGCTTCGGCAAGCGCTGCACCGAACGCGCCCTGAGATGGCTTGCTGTCGGTCTTTGCAAACTTCGGGTTGACGGGCTTGTCGCGATCACCGCCGCGGGGGCCCGGAGGCGGGGCTTCGCCGCCGTCCTTGCGCATGCTGAGCGCGATGCGTTTGCGCTTCACATCCACCTCGACGACGCGCACCTTCACCACGTCGCCGGCCTTCACTACCTCGTGCGGGTCTTTCACGAACTTGTCCGCCAGCTGCGAGACATGAACCAGCCCGTCCTGATGCACGCCGATATCGACGAAGGCGCCGAACGCCGCCACGTTGGTGACGGTGCCTTCCAGCTGCATGCCGGGCTTGAGGTCGGTGATCTCGTCGATCCCGTCGGCAAAGGTTGCGGTCTTGAAGCTGGGACGCGGATCGCGACCGGGCTTTTCCAGTTCCGCGATAATGTCCTTGATCGTCGGCAGACCGAACGTGTCGTCGATGAACTGGTGCGGATCGACAGATTTGAGTGCTGCGCTGTCACCCATCAGGGAACGCAGGTCGCGGCCGCAGGCGGCAACGATCTTCTTCGCGACACCATAGGCTTCCGGATGCACGGAAGACGCATCGAGCGGTTCCTTGCCGTTGACAATACGAAGGAACCCGGCCGCCTGTTCGAACGTGCGGTTGCCGAGCCTTGCGACCTTCAGGAGCTCCCGGCGCGTGGTAAAGGCACCGTTCTGGTCGCGATGGGCGACGATCGCCTCGGCAATCGATTTGCTGAGGCCCGACACGCGCGACAGAAGCGGTGCCGATGCCATGTTGAGATCGACGCCGACGGCATTCACGGCATCTTCCACAACGGCTTCGAGCGAACGCGACAGCTTGTTCTGATCGACATCGTGCTGGTACTGGCCAACGCCGATCGATTTCGGCTCGATCTTGACGAGTTCGGCCAGCGGATCCTGCAGCCTGCGGGCAATCGACACGGCACCGCGCAGCGACACGTCGAGGCCGGGGAACTCGTCTGCTGCCGCCTGGGATGCCGAATAGATCGAAGCGCCTGCCTCAGACACGATCACCTTGGTCGGTTTGGTGCCCGGCAGGTTTGCCAGCATGTCGGCCACCAGCTTTTCCGTCTCGCGGCTGCCGGTGCCGTTGCCGATCGAGATGAGCTCTATCTTGTGTTTGGCGATCAGGCTTGCGAGTTCCGCCTGGGTGCCGCGCACATCGTTGCGGGGCGGGAAGGGGTAGACGGTGGTGGTTTCGAGAAGCTTGCCGGTGGCATCGACGATCGCCACCTTGACGCCGGTGCGGATGCCCGGATCGAGGCCCATCGTCGCGCGCGAACCGGCGGGAGCGGCCAGCAGCAGATCCTTCAGATTGCGGGCAAACACATGGATCGCCTCTTGCTCGGCGCGTTCACGCATCTCCCGCATCAGGTCGAGCGAGAGGGAGACAGAGAGCTTCACTCGCCAGGTCCAGCCGGCGACCTCCATCAGCCAGCGGTCGGCGGCACCCTTGTCGCTGATATGGAAAGCAAGCGCGATGATCCGCTGCGCCGGCTTGATCGGCGAGGTGTCGTCTGCATCCACCTCGATCGTCAGCGTCAGGAATTCCTCGTTCCAGCCGCGCAGCATGGCAAGCGCACGGTGTCCCGGCGTGGTGGCCCAGCGCTCCGTATGCTCGAAATAGTCGGAGAACTTGGCGCCGGCCTCCTGCTTGCCGGCAACCACGCGGGCTTTCAGCACAGCACCGTCGCGCATGTGCTGGCGCAGCCGCTTCAACAGGTCGGCATTTTCCGAGAATGCTTCGGCGACGATATCGCGCGCGCCATCCAGCGCAACCTTCACGTCGGTCACTTCACCCTTGACGAATGTCTCGGCTAGCTTGGCCGGATCGAGCGTGCGGTCGGCCCAGATCGCATCGGCCAGCGGACCAAGACCGCGCTCGCGGGCGATTTCGGCGCGGGTGCGGCGTTTGGGCTTGAAGGGAAGATACAGGTCTTCGAGTTCGGCCTTGGTCACCGCCTTGCCGATCTTGGCCGCAAGCTCGTCGGTCAGCTTGTCCTGGCCTTTGATCGAATCGACGATCGATGCGCGGCGTGCTTCCAGTTCCCGAAGATAGATCAGCCGTTCGGCAAGGTTGCGCAACTGGGTGTCATCAAGCCCACCGGTCACTTCCTTTCGGTAGCGCGCGATGAAGGGCACGGTTGCGCCTTCGTCCAGAAGCCCGATTGCGGCAATGGCCTGGTCCGGGCGGGCGTTGATTTCCGCGGCGATCACGGCGGCGAGAAGGCGGTTTTCGACGGCCATGCAAGTCCTCGTTGGATAGGAGGCGAGACCATAGTCAAACTTTGCGGCAAGACAACCGACCATCGGAACGGTTCACAGCTTACCCCGGCAGTCGTCTCGGAATGGGGCGTCATTTACCGGTCGGTAACCGCGAACCGGTGGAAAAAGAGATGACACCTTCTCGCATTGTGCCAGAATCCTATAGTTGCTCCTGCCACATGATTTGGCGTGTAAGGAGGTATGAATGCCTAGCAAAATAGCCCATATACTGGCGTCCGACGATGCCGTTGGCTCCGAAGAACTGGAGGCGGCGATCATCTATCTCGACGAAAAACTGCAGGACGCGGCGCGGCGCAACGAGCCTGTCCCATTTCTGGCCTTTCGTAACAAAGTGATATTCAAAGCAACGTTGAGATTGCGCAGCGACAGTTTTCGTCAGCAACCGGACCGGCCGTCTTGAATGCCGCTTTTGCCGGCGAGACTTGACCTTTTCCGTCCCTCGCCTTAACCGCCAGCACAGATGATAAATCGAGGGCGGCAGATGAAGGTTCTTCTTATCGGCACGGGCGGTCGCGAACATGCGCTGGCATGGAAGCTTGCCCAATCACCGAAACTGACGAAACTCTTTGCCGCTCCCGGCAATCCCGGCATGGCCGAAAATGCCGAACTGGTCGCGCTCGATGTCGACGACCATGAGGCGGTCCTTGCATTTTGCCGCAGCGAGGCGATCGATTTCGTGGTCGTCGGCCCGGAAGCGCCGCTGGTCGCCGGCATTGCCGATCGCATCCGGCAAGCGGGCATCGCCGTCTTCGGCCCGTCCGCCGCCGCCGCCCAGCTCGAAGGGTCCAAGGGCTTCACCAAGGATATCTGCGCCCGCTACAATATCCCGACCGGCGCCTACCAGCGCTTTACGGACGGCGTCGCCGCCAAGGCCTATGTCGAGGCGCAGGGTGCGCCGATCGTCGTCAAGGCCGATGGTCTGGCGGCCGGCAAGGGTGTCACCGTCGCCATGACCGTGGAAGAAGCGCTGGCGGCGATTGACGACTGTTTCGATGGCGCCTTCGGGGCCGCCGGTGCCGAGGTCGTGGTCGAAGCCTATCTCGATGGCGAGGAAGCAAGCTTCTTCTGCCTCTCCGACGGCAAGACGTCGCTGGCATTGGCAACCGCGCAGGATCACAAGCGAGTCGGCGATGGCGATACCGGCCCCAACACCGGCGGCATGGGCGCCTACTCGCCGGCCCCGGTGATGACGCAAGATATGGTCGAGCGGACGATGAAGGAAATCATCGAGCCGACCATTCGCGGCATGGCGGAAAGCGGCTATCCGTTCACCGGCGTGTTCTTCGCAGGCCTGATGATCACGGCCAAGGGGCCGGAACTGATCGAATACAATGTCCGCTTCGGCGATCCGGAAACCCAGGTGCTGATGATGCGGCTGAAGAGCGATCTGCTGGAGATTCTTTACGCCGCCGCCACCGGCACGCTCGACGAGGTGAAGGCGGAATGGAGCGACGATGTGGCGCTCACCGTCGTCATGGCCTCGAAAGGTTATCCGGCCGCCTATGACAAGGGAACGCCGATCGCCTCGCTGCCATCAGCAGGCGAGGGCGAGAAGATCTTCCATGCCGGCACGGCGATGAAGGATGGCGCGCTGGTCGCAACCGGCGGCCGCGTACTCAACGTCACCGCGACAGGCAGAACGGTTGCGGAAGCCCAGGCAAACGCCTACCGGCTGGTCGACGCGGTGGACTGGGAAAACGGCTTCTGCCGTCGCGACATCGGCTGGCGCGCCATCGAGCGCGAAACCCGCTAGAGACGGTTCAGCAGCCGCGGTTTCGTTCAAAATTTACCAATTCTCCTGACGGGTTGGAAACGAAGCATTGCTATAGATTGTCGGACCAAACTCGGGAGTCCGGCGATGCATCGCGTTCTGATCACGGCAGCAACGGTAGCCGCAGCACTGCTGGCCGGCGGCGCCCAGGCGTCGTCCGTCACCGCAACCAATGGCAGTCAGAAATCCTCGAGCATCGTATCGTGGCATTGCAGCGACTGCGAGCCTCCGGCCGCAAAGCCCGATCTGTCCAACTACAAGGTTCCGGTCCTCGAGCCCGGCACACAGAAGACCGAGATCATCGAAATCAACGGCGAAAAGCGTCTTGTCCGCACCGAAGCATGGTTCGGCGGATCGCCCGTCGTCTTCGTCGGAAAAGTCCCGGCCTGGATGGACGCCGGAAAAACCATTGCGAACGTGCCGGCGCCGACCTCCACCTCGTTCGAAGAGATGATTGAGAATGCGCCACCGCCGCGCGATGGGATCGATCTGGAGGCCACCACGAGCGCTGTTGCGCCAGCCCCTCAAGTTGCGGAAGCCTCGGCGAAACCGATCACGTTCGAAGACTTCAGCCTCAGGCTGAAACGGGCTGAATAAACAGTCAGCAAGTCATTGCAGGCAGTCAATAAAAGGCCGCGCAGTTACTGTGCGGCCATACGTTTTTCTGCGTTATTGTGTGATTAAATAATTATTTATGCATCGCTCATATGGTCGTTGCACTGCAATCATTGCAGACGACATGGTGCAGAATGTGCCGCCTCCCACAAATATCATTTTTCCCAAGGTGCGGCCTGCGCGGTCGCTGCCGGTCACAGGTGAGCGGACCATGAAGAACCTCAAAATCTCCCACCAGCTGCTGCTGCTCGTGCTTTTGCTGATCGCCGGCTTTGCCGCTGCCACATACATGCAGCTGCGCACGTCCACCCAGGCGATCTACGCCGAACGTTACGGCATGCTGCGCACGCAGGTGGAATCCGGCATCGGTATCTTCAAGCGTTTCCAGGCTCTCGAGGCCTCCGGTGCGATGGGTCGCGAAGAGGCGCAGAAGCGGGCGTTCGAAGCCGTGTCGGCCATGACCTTCACCCCGGACGGCTACCTCTTTGCCTATGACTACGATGTGAACATGCGTGTCCATCCGGATCCCAAGCGGCTCGGCCAGAGTTTCAAGGGCAAGCCGGACAGCCAGGGCTTCATGTACCGTGACGAACTGGTCAAGATCGGCCGCGCCGGTGGCGGCACCGTCGATTTTCTCGGTCCCAAGCCTGGTCAGGAAGGCGATACCTTCCTGAAGAGCTCCTACGCGCTTGCCTTCGAGCCCTGGCAGCTGGTTCTCGTCACCGGCGTCTACGTCGACGATCTCCAGGCGCAGATCCGCAGCGAAGTCTTCAAGGCGCTGTCCTTCGGCTTCGTCATCCTGGTCCTTGGCTCGCTGCTGGCCTTCGTCGTAATCCGCAACATCTCCGGTCCGCTCGGTGCGATCCGTCAGGCGCTGAACGCCGTCGCCGACGAAGACGTAACGATGCAGATCCCGCACACGGACATGAAAAACGAAGTCGGCCTGATGGCCCGTGCCACCCAGGCGCTGCAGCAAAAGGTGCGCGAGCGCCATGCCATGCAGGAAAGCCAGCAGCGCCAGCAGGAGGAGCTCGACGGCGAACGCCAGCACAATCTCGACATGCAGCGCGACGAAGCAGCGCTTCAGGCCCGCGTCGTCTCGACGATCGGCTTGGCGCTCGAACAGCTCGCCAAGGGAGATCTGACGGTTCGCTGCGGCGATCTCGGTACCCGTTACGCCGGCCTGCGCGACAACTTCGACGAAGCGCTCGGCCATCTGGAAGCTGCGATGTCCAAGGTCAACGACAAGGGTATCGACATCGGCGGCTCGAAAGAGGAAATCCGCCGCGCTTCCAACGAACTGTCGCAGCGGACCGAACGCCAGGCGGCCAACCTCGAGGAAACATCCGCGGCACTCGACGAACTGACCGTCGCTGTTCGCCAGACCGCCGACGGTGCGCGCGACGCGGCCCAGCGCGTCACGGCTGTCAGCACCGAAGCCAATCGCAGCGACGCCGTCGTCGAGGAAGCCATCGGCGCCATGAGCGGCATCGAACAGTCCTCGGCGGAAATCACCAAGATCATCGGCGTCATCGACGAGATCGCCTTCCAGACCAACCTTCTGGCCCTCAATGCCGGTGTCGAAGCGGCCCGCGCCGGCGAAAGCGGCAAGGGTTTTGCCGTCGTCGCCCAGGAAGTGCGCGAACTGGCCCAGCGTTCGGCCGCCGCCGCCAAGGAGATCAAGGAACAGATCTCCCGCTCGTCGGGCCAGGTCGCAAACGGCGTCCGCCTCGTCGGCGAGGCCGGTCAGGCCCTGAAGCGGATTTCCGATCAGGTGAAGTCGGCAAGCGACATCGTCGGCCGCATCGCCCATTCGGCAGCCGAACAGGATACGACGCTGCGATCGATCTCCTCGTCGCTCAACATGCTCGACCAGGCGACCCAGCACAATGCCGCGATGGCCGAAGAGACCACGGCCTCCGCCGAGGCTTTGTCTGCCGATACGGAAGAACTGCTCAACCTCATCCGCAGCTTCCGCGTCAGCGGCACCGGGCGTCAGCCGGGCGCTCTGCAGGGCATGGGTGAACGCATGCGCCGGGCGGGCTGATCGCTCAGTCGGCCTTGTCGCTACCGGCGGCCCGGAATTGAGGGTCCGTCACACTATCAAGCCAATCGAGGTCGGGTTGCACTGCAGCCCGACTTTTTGCTTCCATATCCCGGTAGCGGCCAAGAAGCTGCTGGCCGAATTCGGTCAGGCCAGCACCGCCGCCCGACTTGCCGCCGTGCCGGGTCGAGATCGAGGGCTCCAGAAACATCCGGTTGATCTCGTCTGCCAGCAGCCAGGCACGCCGGTAGGACATGCCGATCGCCGCTCCGCCAGCCCGGATCGAACCATGCTCGGCAATAAGTTCGAGAAGCTGCGCCTTGCCGGGCCCCAGCCGGACGCCGTTTTCCAGATCGACGCGGATCGTCATGGTCGGCCGGTCCGGTGCCGGCTTGCTCATGGCAATGCCACGACCTTGCCGGGGTTCATGATCCCGGCCGGATCGAAGGCGTGCTTGATGCGCCGCATCAGCTCCATCTCGATCGGCGGGCGGATCTGCGCAAGCTCGTCGCGCTTCAGCTGGCCGATCCCGTGTTCGGCGGAAATCGAGCCGCCTGCGGCAAGCACGATCCCGTGGACGATGGCATTGACCTCCCGCCAGCGATCGATGAAGGCGGCCTTGTTGCCTCCCATGTCGTTGCTGAGAGGCTGGGAGATGTTGTAATGGATGTTGCCGTCGCCGAGATGGCCGAAGGCGCAGATGCGGGCACCGGGAACGGCGGCGAGAACAGCCTGCTCGGCTTCCTCCATGAAATGCGGGATCTTCGAGATCGGCACGGAAACGTCGTGCTTGATCGATCCGCCCTCGGGCTTTTGCGCATCCGACATGCTTTCCCGCATGTGCCACAGCGCCTTTTGCTGCGCGACCGACGAGGCGATCACCGCGTCCATGACCAGTCCGGCCTCGAACCCCTGTTCCAGCAGCGCCTGCACCATCGTGTCGGCAGTTTCGGCCGCGTCCGAGGTCGAGATATCGATCAGCGCATACCATGGATAAGGCTCCGACAGCGGATCGCGCACGCCCTCGATATGCCGCGTCGTGAACTCGATGCCGATCCGCGGCATCAGCTCGAACCCGGTCAGCGCCGTGCCGCAGAGGTTTGATGCCTTCTGAAACAGCAAGAGCGCATCGGCGGGCGAGGCAAGCCCGGCAAGCGCCACCTGGTGTCCGACCGGCCGCGGATAGAGTTTCAAGACCGCGCCGGTGATGATCCCGAGCGTGCCTTCGGCGCCGATAAACAGGTCGCGCAGGTCGTAGCCGGTATTGTCCTTCTTCAGCTTGCGCAGCCCGTCCCAGATTTCGCCGGTCGGAAGCACCACTTCCAGCCCGAGGCAGAGCTGACGCATGTTGCCATAGGCAAGCACGGCCGTGCCGCCGGCATTCGTGGAAAGGTTGCCGCCGATCCGGCATGAGCCTTCCGACCCGAGCGACAGCGGAAACAGCCGGTTGACCTCCTCCGCCGCCTTCTGCACTTCGGCAAGAATGACGCCGCCATCGACAACGATCACATTTGCCATCTGGTCGATCTCGCGGATGCGGTTCATCCGTTCCAGCGAGATGATGATGTCGGATCCGCCGCTGCGTGGCGTCTGGCCACCGACAAGACCCGTATTGCCAGTCTGCGGCACGACGGCCGTCCCGGTCTCGCTGGCAAGCTTCAGGATCGCCGACACTTCCTGCGTCGAGCCGGGCTTGAGAAGGAGAGGGGACGCGCCCCTGTAGAGCCCGCGGTTTTCGACGAGATGCGGGGCAAGCTCCACCGGATCGCTGACCGCATGCGCAGCGCCGACGATCGCCGTAAACCGGGCAAGTAGATCCGGGGAAGGGAGAGGCATGTCCATGGCGTTTTCTCCTGGGCTTGTTTTATTCCCGCGGGGCTGCCGCTCGGACCAGCCGGTCGTTGATGGCTTCTCCAAGCCCGGTATCGGGAATGGCTGTGACTGCAATGCGCGTCGCCCCCACCGCATCGGCTTTCTTCAGATAATCGAACAGATTGGCGGCTGCCTCGGCAAGATCGCCGGAGGGGCTGAGGTCGAACACTGCCTTCGCCTGCTCGATGCCCTCGATCGGATCCGATCCCAGCCGGATCAACGCCTCGCCCGGCGCCACATGGGTCGCATTCAACCGCACGGCTGCCGATGGCGCATAATGCGAGGCGAGCATGCCGGGCGCTTCGATGATCGCGGCCGGTCCTTCCGGACGAATGACGGCGCGACCGATCAGCGCCTCGATCTCTTCAGCGGCAACGCCACCGGGACGCAGCAGCCGGACAGTCTCGCCCTCGACGCGGATAATGGTCGATTCGACGCCGACCGAAGACGCGCCGCCATCGAGGATCAGTTTCAGCTTGCTCCCGAGATCACCAGCGACATGGCCGGCACTGGTCGGGCTGACCTTGCCGGACGTGTTGGCGCTCGGTGCTGCCAGCGGCTTGCCGAAGGAGCGGATGAGATCGGCGGCAAAGCCCAATGGCAGGCGGATGCCGACCGTATCGAGCCCTGCAGTTGCGAGCGGATGGATACCGCTTTCTGGAATGAGCGGCAGGATCAGCGTCAGCGGCCCCGGCCAGAAGGTTTCCGCCAGCCGACGCGAGATCGGATCGAACGATGCATACCGCTCCGCCATCGCGACATCGGCCATATGGCAGATCAGCGGGTTGAAGCGCGGCCGCCCCTTGGTTTCATAGATGCGGGTGATCGCCGAAGGGTTCGTGGCGTCGGCGGCAAGGCCGTACACGGTCTCCGTCGGAATGGCGACCGGAAAGCCTTGCGACAGCACGGCGCACGCTTGGTCAAGCGCGCCGTTCCTGTCCGTCCTGATGTCGATGATCTCTGCCGTCATGTCCCGCTGTGCATAGCGCGGACTGAGACCGCGTTAAAGCGATTTGATGATGGCCCGCACCGCCTGGTCGGGCGCGCCCAGCATCAGCACGTTTTTCAGCGCTTCCTTCGGGTCGGTGGTCCTGAACAGAAGGCCGTTCTTGCGAATGCTGCGGTCGATCTTCATCGACTGATCCGGGTCGCTTTCGGTCGCCACCGCGAAATACATGCGGGAATACTCGGTGTTCACCCGCTTGAAGAACTCGTCCTCATCGCCGATCTCGGCCAGGAAATTGGCGATGTAGAAAGACCATTTCACCTTCGCCTTCGGCGAAAACAGGGTGCTTGCGGCGGTAACATGGCAATAGCCGAGATGCGGGGTCTGCTCCAGCGTGCGGTGGAATACCATCTTCGGAAACTGGATCGAGCGATGAAAGCCGTTGATCCGCTGATGCGTGCGCTCGCCGGCGGACTCCAGCTTGAACCCGGTCCGCTCCGCCACTTCGTCATAGGTGAGATAACGGCGTTCCTTGGGAAGCCACAGCGGCTGCGCCTTGGAGATGCGGCCTGTGCGCAGGAACTCCGAATGCCCGATCGCGCTCGTTGGCGCCGAAACCGGCACCGGCGGAATTGGCCGGTTCGCGTCGTAGTAGCGTAGTTTTCCGGTCGTCTGCATGCGGCTGGCCCCTTCGCGCAAAAAGAAGTCTAGCCGGAGCGGTTTAACAGCCGGTTTACGTCTCAACGCACCGCGAGAAGCACCCTGTCCCCCACTTGTCAGCGGAAAACCGAAGCCGTCATGTGAGCCATCGTCGTCAATGCGTTTTCCGATGTCGCAATGTCGCCTGTGCGACAGGCAGCGCGAGTGCTTAAATCGGCAAAACTCATGGAGTCGCCTAGGCTAGGGACGGCGTTAAATTGGGAAGCCGGCAGGCGTGACGAGAACCCTCGGCCGATCCGGTGCCAGTCTGGGGACGTGATTGACGACCGATCGCGGTGGACGTTCGGGGTAGGATTGGGGGCAGGAGGTCTGTCCGCATTACCCCCCAAGTCTTTCGCTAGTGGAATTGACGAGGAAGACACGATGGACATTCACAGCCAGGTTCTGCGGCAGCTCAACAATCGCCGCGAAGGCTTCAGCCTCGAACAGCCCTTTTACATCGATCCGGACTATTACAAGCTCGATCTGGAAATGATCTGGTATCGCGACTGGCTTTTCGTCGGCCATGATTGCGAAATCCCGAAGGCCGGCAATTACGTGACGCTGCAGATCGGCGACTATCCGGTCCTCGTCCTGCGCACCCGCGAAGGCGAGATCCGCGCTTTCCACAACACCTGTCGCCACCGCGGCCACCGCGTCTGCACCAAGGATAGCGGTTCTGCGACCCGTCTTGTCTGTCCCTATCACCAGTGGACCTACCAGCACGACGGCACGCTGATGTCGGCGCGCCATATGGGCGATGATTTCGACAAGAAGCAGTTCGGCCTGAAGCCTGTCCACTGCGAATCCGTCGCCGGCTATATCTTCGTCTGCCTTGCCAACGAGGCGCCCGATTTCGCTCCCGTCCGCGCCACCATCCAACCCTATATGGCGCCGCATCGGCTGGCCGAAACGAAGGTCGCTGCCAAGAACACGATCATCGAAAAGGGCAACTGGAAGCTCGTCTGGGAGAACAATCGCGAGTGCTACCACTGCGCCGCCAATCATCCGGAACTCTGCCGCACCTATCCGGAAGCGCCGACGGCGACGGGCGTGCAGGGCGCCGGCGACGATCCGTTCATTTCCGAGCACTGGCAGCGCTGCGAGGCGGCAAACCTGCCAAGCACGTTCAACATGTCGACGGACGGCCAGTACCGCGTCGCCCGCATGCCGCTGATCGAGGATGCCGAAAGCTACACGATGAACGGCCGGCCGGCAGTCGCCAAGGCGCTGTCGGAGGACGTGACGATCTCCCATATCGGCACCATGCTGATGTTCCACTATCCAACCACCTGGAACCACATGCTGGTCGACCACGCGATTTCCTTCCGCGTCATTCCGATCGGGCCGGAAGAGACAGCCGTCACCACCACATGGCTCGTCAACAAGGATGCGGTTGAGGGCGTCGACTACACGGTCGAGGAACTGACCCACGTCTGGAACATGACCAACGACCAGGACCGCCAGATCGTCGAGGAAAACGCTTTCGGCATCCGCTCGCCGGCCTATGAGCCGGGTCCCTATTCGGAAGCGCATGAAGGCGGCGTCATGCAGTTCGTGGAATGGTACGCGAACTTCATGACCGATCGTCTTAAGGGCGATCAGGCCAAGCTCCACGCCGTCGCCTGATCCGGCGAAACCGTGCACGACAAGACAGCCCGTCCGGCATGCCCGGGCGGGCTGATTTCGTTTTGCCATTCTTTCAGAAAATTCCCGTCCGCTTCAGAAGCCACCAGGCGATTGCCGCCGAAAGCACCATGAAACCCAGCGCGAATGCCGTGCCGTGCAGACCCTCGGCAAACGGCAGCGACGACGTGTTCATGCCGAAAAAGCCCGTGACCAGCGATGGCGGCAGCAGGAAGGCGGTCATGATCGAGAGGATGTAGAGGTGCCGGTTGGTTTCCGATGCCTGTTTGGAATCGATTTCCTCGTGCAGCAGCCGGGCCCGTTCTTGCAGCGCATAGACGTCGTGATCGACGGCTTCAAGCCGGCCGATCAGCCGGGAGGCGATATCGTCGAATCCGGGCGGCATATCCTCGTCGTCGGCCGCCGCCGCACGCCGCATCAGCGACAGGGTCGTGCGCAGGTGCCGGTGCAGCCGCACCACCATCCGCCGCACGGGAGCAAGCCGCCGGCGTTCGTCGCGCGGCACGTTGTCATAGACGAAGTCTTCGATCAGGTTCAGCTCTTCGGTAAATTCCATTACCATCGCGATCATCGTGCGCTGGAATTCGGCCACCAATGTCTCGAACAGGTCGAGCGGCCTTTTGTAGCGACCCGCATTTTTCTCGATTGCGGCCCGCACCCGGTCGACCGAACGCAGCGGCTGCAGCCGGGTCGTGATGATCACGTTGTCGGAGGCGAAGAAATGCAGCCAGCCGATATCGCGCGTGTCGCTGTCGAACTCCCGCTGGAAATCGATCAGCGTGCCATAGACGGACTGCTCGTCCAGCGTGATCGACGCATGCGTTTCATGGGTGGTCAGCGCGACCGCTGCGGCCGCCGGAAGGCCGGGAAAATTCTCCAGAAAGGCGCCGACCCGCAGGTCTGCAAGGTTGAGATGCAGCCACAGGAAACCGGTGTCGATCGCCAGCTCCGACGGCGTCGCCTCCAGCGAGAGCCTTGAGCATGTGCCAGCCTCGCCGGGCCGGAAATGATAGGCCCAGACAAGCCCCGGCGTGGCGGAAATCAGCGGAGAATTTATCGAAGGCATGGACTTAAGACCTGCAAACATGACGCTCCTCATTAGGCGCTATCTGTGACACCTGTTGCAACGCAGATTTATCCGTATCCTGATCGAACAACCCGGAGGGAGCGATTGACAACCGCGTTTACGTTTACGTAAAAAGCCAGAGGGAGTTCGGTGGCCGCCGCTGCGGCATCGTCCGGAAGAATTGTCAATTTGGGAGAAGCGACATGTACAAGGCACCCGTGGAGGAGATTGCCTTCACCTTGAACCATGTGGCGGGTCTCTCAGACGCGCTGGAGATCGGCCGGTTCGGCGACCTCTCCCCCGATCTCGTCGATGCCATCCTGGCGGAAGCCGGTCGCTTTGCCAGCGACGAAATGGCGCCGCTCGGCGATATCGGTGATCGCCAGGGCGCGCGGCTTGAGAACGGCGTGGTGAAGACGCCAGATGGCTGGCCGCAGCTCTATCGCCACTGGCGCGAAGGCGGCTGGAATGGCCTGACGGCGCCGGAAGCGTTTGGCGGTCAGGCACTGCCGCATATGCTCAACGTCGCGACGCTGGAAATGTGGAATTCCGCCTCCATGGCCTTCGCGCTCGCGCCGACCCTCACGATGGGTGCGATCGAGGCGCTGGTTGCCCATGGCAGCGACGATCTGAAAGCTATCTATCTCGAAAAGATGGTCTCGGGCGAATGGACCGGCACGATGAACCTGACGGAGCCGCATGCGGGCTCCGATGTCGGCGCGCTGAAGAGCCGTGCCGAACGCCACACCGATGGCAGCTACCGTGTGTTCGGGCAGAAGATCTATATCACCTGGGGCGAACACGACGCCGCCGACAATATCATCCACCTGGTTCTCGCCCGTCTCCCGGATGCGCCGGCCGGCACCCGCGGGATTTCGCTGTTTCTGGTGCCGAAATTCCTGGTCGCTGACGACGGATCGCTCGGTGAGCGCAACGACGTGATCTGTCATTCGATCGAGCACAAGCTCGGTATCCACGGTTCGCCCACCTGCACGATGATCTATGGCGACGGCAAGTTCGGCGATGGCACCGGCGCGATCGGCTATCTCATCGGGGAAGAAAACCAGGGCCTCGCCTGCATGTTCACGATGATGAACAACGCACGTCTCGCCGTCGGCATGCAGGGTGTCGCGATCGCGGAAGCTGCGACCCAGAAGGCGGTCGCCTACGCGTCCGATCGAACCCAGGGCAGGGCGCCCGGGTCGACTGGTCCGCAGATGAGCCCGATCATTCAGCACCCCGATATCATCCGCACCCTTTTGACCATGAAGGCTTTGACGCAAGGCTCGCGCGCCATCTGCTTTGCCTGCGCCCACGCGATCGACATGTCGCATCACCTCGAAGGCGATCAGGCCACCCATTGGGTTGAGCGTGCGGCTCTCCTGACGCCGATCGCCAAATCCTTCGCCACCGATTGCGGCGTCGATGTCGCCTCGCTCGGCATCCAGGTGCATGGCGGCATGGGCTATATCGAGGAAACCGGTGCCGCGCGCTATCTCCGCGATGCCCGCATCGCCCCGATCTACGAGGGCACCAACGGCATCCAGGCGATCGATCTCGTGCTGCGCAAACTGCCGCTTTCCAAGGGCGCGCAGGTGCGGACCTTCATCGGTGAACTGCGCGACATCGCGCAGAGAGTGGAAAGCCTCAACGCACCCGGCTTCGGCAGCACAGCGGAACGGCTAAACGCATCGATCGACGATCTCCAGGCATCGACCGATTGGCTGCTGGAAGCGCAGGCAACGGGCCGCGTGGCGGAAGCCCTTGCGGGCGCGACGCCCTACCAGCGCCTGTTCGGCCTCGTCCTGACCGGTGCCTATCTCGCCAAGGGCGCGCTCGTCGCATCCGAAGACGGATCGGGTGACAAGCGCGTGTCGCTTTGCCGCTTTGCGGCCGAAAACATGCTGTCGGAAACCGCAGCCTTGAAGGACCGCGTCATCGCCGGGGCTCAGAGCCTGGAAGCCGCACGCATCGTGCTTGCCTGAGGAGGAATGCCGTGAGCGACGCCACCCTATCAATCGACAACCACGTCCTGATCGAACGCCCTACGGATTTCGAGGGCGTGCTCACGATCCGATTCAACCGGCCGGAAAAGAAGAACGCGATCACCTCGTCCATGTATCACCGCATGACGGCGGCGCTCGCAGGCGCCAATACCGACGACACGATCCGCACGGTCGCCTTTCTCGGCACCGAAGGCTGCTTTTCCGCGGGCAATGACATGGCGGATTTTCTGGCCCACGCGGTCTCAGGCACGGACGAACCACCGGCCGCGGCCCTCTTCATCCGGGCGCTGGCGCTCGCCGAAAAGCCGATGGTATCAGGCGTCGATGGCCTGGCGATCGGCATCGGCACCACGCTCAACCTGCACTGCGACCTGACGATCGCCTCGTCCCGCAGCCTGTTCAAGACACCCTTCGTCGATCTCGCCCTCGTGCCCGAAGCAGCCTCCAGCCTTCTGGCGCCAAGGGTAATGGGCCACCAGCGCGCCTTCGCGATGCTTGTTGCCGGCGAGGGCTTTTCCGCCGATGCCGCGCGCGAGGCGGGCCTTGTGTGGAAAGTGGTCGAGCCGCAGGCCGTCGAGCCGGAAACGCTGGCGCTCGCTGCAAAACTGTCGGCGAAGCCACCGCAGGCGCTGAAGATCGCCCGCGATCTGGTGCGAGGCCCCCGCGACGACGTGCTCGCCCGGATGGACGAGGAACTGACGCATTTCTCTGCCCGGTTGAAAAGCGCCGAAGCTCGCGCCGCTTTCGAGGCCTTCATGCGGCGTTAACGCTGAGTTGCATCAAAGTTCCATCCACGCCGCGCTGCGCCTTCATTCGCAAGGCAAGCGTGGCTAGATACTCCTCAAACGAGGAGGACATCATGCGTACAGCCCTGACCGGCCTGCTTTCCCTTGCAACTCTTAGCCTCTCCTGCCTGCCCGCCGATGCTGGCCCGGCATTTGCCGCGTCCGCCAATACAGCGAACGCGCCGATCACCCTGATACAGAGCCAGCAAAGTCTTTCCGAGCAGACGGACCGGCGCGACCGACGCCGTCAGCGCTATGTCTGCGTGGTGCAGCCGCGCCAGAGCGACGACCGCAACCGTCCCTATGTCTGCCGGGCCGATGAAGGCCGCGTCGGCGGTACCTGCCGCTGCTCCGGCGTCACAGGCACCGGCAGGCTCGACCTCGACGACTAGAGCATGTCCTCCACCCGTCAGCCGTCGACCTTCTCTTCTGCGGGTTGCGGCACAGCCGCACCGAGAGGATTGACGTCACCGACGAACTTGACGAGATCGGCCATGGTAAAGTGGCCGGGCGTGTCGCTCGGCAGTTCCGGCTTCCAGTCGGAGCGCAGCCACAGGAACGACTCGTGGTCGCCATGCACCATGCCGAGGAATGTCTCGGCGATGATGGTGGATGCCATCGGCCCGAGCCGTCTTCCCTTGTTGAAGACCTCCGCTTCCTTGAGAACGTAATACCACAGCGGTGTTTCCTCGAGCATCTTGTGCTGCTTGGCCGCCTTGCCGTCCGGACCCGTGGCAATCTGCTCGGGCGTCAGTGGCTGAAGACCCATGGCGCGACAGATTGCTTGCCCGGAGGGAAGTCCGATCTGTACGCCGCGACGCAGGTTGCGGAAGGCAAGGTCAAATTCCCGCGATGCAACCGAGCCATCACCAGGTCCGCCGGGCAGGGTGTGCAGGGCGGGTGTGATGAACGGGTCCAGTCGCCGGCTGTGGTTGATGGCGAAATTAGTCTCCTTCTCGCCTTCGGGCGTATCCAGATCGTAGAACCGCCGCCAGTCGACGACCCAGTTCGACGGGAGCGCGGCAAACCCGACGCCCGGGTCGTTGGCGAGTTCGCCGGTAATGTTCCCGGACTTTCCGGTGAACAGGAACAGAAGGTCGAGCGTCGCGTTCGCAAGACTATCGGCTGTAGGGTTGAACACCCGGTTGTGGCTATAGCTTTCCCGTACCATCGAATGGCCGAGCCGGTAGCACGCGGCGCCGAATTCGGCGGGCATATAGGGCCGCTGCTTGAACCGGTAGAACCGCCGACCCTCCTTCTTGATCTTCTGGATCAAGCCGGGCTCGGTCAGACGTTCGACGAAATCGAACAGCACAATCCACTGGTAGTGCCAGGTGACGATCCGCCGAGCCTCTTTGAAGAGCGCGGTGCCCTTGAGGTCAGGCCTTTCCGATGCGACCTTGTCGAACACCTTGTTGTGAAACTTCAGCATCAGCAGATGCGTCTGTGCCACCAGCAGGTTCTCATCGTTGCGTTCGTCGAAGATGAGCGCGTGGCCCTCCTGGTTGCGTGGAAGGTCGTTGGGAAGATCCGGGATCGCAGCGCCTTGCTGATCCGATGACGCCGCTGCCCGTCCGATCAACAGTTTGCCGGAAGTTTGCAGCGTTTCGACGTCGCGTTGGTAAAGATAGGGATGGATACCCGGCCCATCGCCGTAGAGCGAATCGAGATCGAGCGCCGGTGTCCGGAAGTTGGTGGTCGCCTTCGGGTCGGCATGCTGCTGGTCGAGAGGCGTCGTGTCGAGCGTGATATCATGGTCGATGAACTGGCCAAGATAGGTGTAGCCGGCCGGAATGTTCGGGTTGTCCTTGCCCGGTTCCGGGTTGCCGTCGTCGAGCAGTTTATCCGCCATAGACTTGGCCAGGGCGGCAAGCGCATCGTCGCTTGCCGAAAACGGTAAGAGATTGGGAAACATGATCCCGAATTTCCCGGGATCACCGATGCCGTCGAAAGAATGCAGCGTTTCCGGCTTCATGCCGCGCACGCCATGCCCATGCATTGCGATCTGTGCCATGCTTTCCCCCCTTGGAGATCGCACTGGCGGCAAGTCATTTGCCGCCTTGGATGCGACACGGGAAAGCTACGCCTCTATGGCTAGGTTGTAAACCAAGGTTGCACAACCGAATTGCGTTCTGTCAAGACTAGCGTCAAACTTTGCTGAGCAGCGCGACGGCTTCGACATGCGGCGACCAGAGAAACTGGTCAACCGGGGTGACCGAGACAATCCGGTATCCCGCATCGACCAGGATCCTCAGGTCGCGTGCGAGCGTCAGGGGATTGCAGCTGACCGCAGCAATCGTCTTGATGTTCGAGCGCGCCAGTTCCTTGACCTGCACTTCGGCACCCGCCCGCGGCGGGTCGAAGACGACGGCATCGAAGTGCTTCAGGTCCATCGGGATCAGCGGTCGGCGGAAGAGATCGCGCTTCTCGATGCTGACGGGCTTCAGCCCCTGGCTGTTGCGGGCCGCATGGTCCAGCGCCTTCAATGCCTTGTCGTCGCTTTCCACCGCGTGCACGCGTGCCGTTCTCGCCATTCGCAGCGCAAATGTGCCCGAGCCGGCAAACAGGTCCAGCACCCGCTTGGCCTTGCCCATATGGCCATGCACCAGCGTCGCCATGGCTTCCTCTGCCTCTTTCGTCGCCTGCGTGAAGCTACCGGGCGGAGGAGAAACTTTGACGCCACCGAAATCGATCACCGGCTTTTGCGGCTCCAGCACGATTTCGCCATTGGCCGAAACACGGGCGATGCCCTTCAGCGCCAGAACCGTCTCGGTCACCTTGCGGCGCTGCTTGTCCGAAAGCGGCTTCAATCCCTCGGCCGCGATATCGAGACCGGAGAGGCTTTCGAGCACCGAAATGCGGAACGTCTCCGAGCCGGTTGCGAGCGCCATGCCGATCGCGCGGATCGCATCAAGCCGCGCCACGATGCCGGGCGCGGCGATCGGACATTCGACGATGGAGATGATATGGTTCGTTTCTGCCCGGTTGTAGCCCAGCAGAAGCTCCTTCTCCGTCTTGCGCGCGGAAAACACCGTGCGCCGCCGCTCGCCCGGATGACACTCGACCGTCTCCTTGACGTCGGGCGTCAGGCCCTTGGATTTCAGCGCGTCGATGACGAGCTGGCGCTTGAAGTCATTATACGGCGCCTTGGCGAGATGCTGCAGCGAACAGCCGCCGCAGGCATCGCCATCGGGTCCGAAGTGGCGACAGACCGGTTCGATCCGGTCCGGCGAAAGGTTGCCCGTCGACATGACCGTGCCGTGGTCGCCATTGCGGGCGATCGCCAGCGTTTCGCCCGGAAGAGCATAGGGAACATAGACCGGCCCGTCCTCGCCGTTGGCGACACCGTCGCCCTGTGCGCCAAGACGGTTGATGGTGACGTGAACCGTGCTCATTCCGGCTTCCGTCCTGCCAGGAGAAACTCCTCGTTGCCATCACCGCCGGCAATCGGCGAGGGGATCAGGCCAAGGCTTTCCCAGCCCATGTCTTCCACCAGCCAGCGTTCCAGCTCAGCCGCCACCGCCGGTGCCGTGTCCGGCTCCTTCAAAAGGCCCCGCTTGCCGATCGCGTCGCGGCCGGCCTCGAACTGCGGCTTGACCAGCAGCGCGCAATAGCTGCCCGGCAGCGCCAGTTCCAGCGCCGGCGGCAGGGCCAGCTTGATTGAGATGAAGGACACGTCCGAAACGACGAAATCGATCGGCCGGTCGTCGATATCGTCAGCCTCGAGATAGCGGGCGTTGACCCCCTCGATATTGCTGACGCGTGGATCATCGGCAATCCGCGGATGCATCTGCGCATGGCCGACATCGAGTGCCGTCACATGTGCTGCGCCGCGGGCGAGCAGGATTTCGGTAAAGCCGCCTGTCGAGGCGCCCACATCGAGACATTCGCAACCGGTCGGATCGAGCTTGAAGTGATCGAGTGCGGCAACCAGCTTCAGCGCCGCGCGCGACACATAGGCGCTCGCGGGATCGTCCATCTCGATCTGCGCTGTCGAGGACACGATCTGTCCGGACTTGGTAATGATGCGACCGTCGACCTTGACGGTGCCGCGGGCAATCGCGTCGCGCGCGCGCGAGCGGCTGTCGACGAGGTTGAGGGTGACCAGAAGCTGGTCAAGTCTTTGTTGAATGTCTGACATGCCTTCCCATGACGCGGGCGAGCCCCGCACGCAAGACAAAATCGCGTTTCGACCTGCCGGACAAGCCTCAGCCGGTCTTTTATAGTTCGCTTCTTCTGCCTATTGTTGCCGCGCCAACCGGAAGGGGAATGAATGAGACGCTGGACAATCGCTTTCGGGGCCACGCTGACGGCCGGCCTGCTTTTGGCTGCACCGCCGCTTTTCGCCAATGATACGACGGCGGAACTGACGACCGGCGGCCTCGTCTATGTCCAGACCGCCGATATCACCATGGCCGAAGAGCATCTTCATCTTTCCCGCCAGGAAGTCCGGGTCGACTACGTCTTCAGGAACGACACCGAAAAGGATGTCGAAAGCGTCATCGCCTTTCCGATGCCGGATATTACAGGCGGCGCTGAGAGCGACATCGCCTATGGCGATCCGGAAGCCGACAACTTCCTCGGCTTCACGGTCCTGCAGGACGGCCGCGAGATCAAGCCGCAGCTCCAGCAACGCATCATTGCCACCGGCATTGACCGCACCGAAGACCTCGTCGCCCAAAAGGTACCGCTTCTGCCCTATAGCGACAGAACCACCGAGGCCCTCAAGACCCTGCCCGATGACGTCAAGGCCGACTTCATTGCCAAGGGCTTGGTCCGGATCGATCGCTACGATGCCGGAAAAGGCTGGCAGGAGGACATCACGCCGGCATGGACGCTCCGCTCCGCCTATTGGTGGAAGACGACGTTCCCCGCGCAAAAGCCGGTCAAGGTCAGCCACCGCTACAAACCGAGCGTCGGCGGCACGGTGGCCATGACCTTCATCGAAAACGGCAAGCCGGCCTATGAGCACGCCCGCTACGTCGAACGCTACTGCATCGACGACAGCTTCATGAAGACAGCCGCAAAGCTTCAAGTCGCAGCCACCAAGGGCGGCCCGCATTATGCCGAGCAATGGCTATCTTACGTGCTCACCACCGGCGCCAACTGGTCCGGCCCCATCGGCAAATTCCGCCTGACAATCGACAAGGGCAACCCCAAGGATTACGTCAGCCTCTGCGCCGCCAACATCAAGAAAACCGACCCGACAACCTTCGAGATGACCGCCGAGGATTTCACGCCGGAGAAGGACCTGCACGTGCTGTTTCTGACGGCGGGGGAGTAGCGAACAAACTCGCCCGGACGAACATCTTCATCTCGCCCTGCCGAGTGCTAGCACGACATCTAAGTCACGAGACGGACGGGCAAGGAGAGCGAGGCTGAGGCCTTTACCCCGCAGCGCCAACACCAACCTGGGTCTTGCCCAGCGCATTGAACACCGTCTTGACGATGCCGGCGCGGTCGAGGCCGGCTTTGGCGTACATCACGTCGGGGCTTGCCTGTTCCATCCAGACATCGGGCAGCACCAGCGAGCGAACTTTCACACCGTGGTCGAGCAAACCTTCCGTGCTGAGGAATTGCAGCACATGGCTGCCGAAGCCGCCGACGGCGCCTTCCTCGATGGTGACAAGCACTTCGTGATGGCGGGCAAGCTGGCGGATGAGGTCGTGGTCCAGCGGCTTGGCGAAGCGAGCGTCTGCAACCGTCGTCGAAAGACCGGCGGCATCGAGATCTTCGGCTGCCAGCAGACAGTCCTTGAGGCGCGTGCCGAACGAGAGAAGCGCCACTTTCGCGCCCTGCTTGACGACGCGGCCCTTGCCGATCTCCAGGATCTGGCCGCGTTCCGGCAGTTCGATACCGACGCCTTCGCCGCGCGGATAGCGGAACGAGATCGGGCCTTCGTCATAGGCCGCGGCAGTGCGTACCATATGCTTCAGTTCGGCCTCGTCGCTGGCGGCCATCACGACCATGCCGGGGAGAGTCGCAAGAAAGGTCGTGTCGAACGAACCGGCATGGGTCGGCCCGTCAGCACCGACGAAACCGGCGCGGTCGATCGGGAAGCGCACCGGCAGACCCTGGATCGCCACGTCGTGGACAACCTGGTCGTAACCGCGCTGCAGGAAGGTGGAATAGAGCGCGCAGAACGGCTTGAAGCCTTCCGTCGCAAGGCCTGCCGCAAAGGTAACGGCATGCTGTTCGGCAATGCCCACATCGAATGTGCGGTTGGGGAAGGCAAGCTGCAGCTTGTCCAGCCCCGTACCGTTCGGCATCGCGGCAGTCACGCCGACGATCTTGTCGTCAAAACCGGCTTCCTGAACGAGGGCGTCGCCGAACACGCTGGTATAGGACGGCGCATTTGGCTTGGCCTTGGCCTGCGCGCCGGTGATGACGTCGAACTTGTTGACGCCGTGATACTTGTCGGCCGCAGCTTCGGCGGGGGGATAACCCTTGCCCTTTTGCGTGACGACATGGATCAGCACCGGGCCCTTGGCATTGTCGCGCACATTGCGCAGCACCGGCAGAAGATGCTCGAACGAATGACCGTCGATCGGGCCGATGTGATAGAAACCCATCTCCTCGAACATCGTGCCGCCGGTCACATAACCGCGGGCGTGTTCGACGGCACGGGTAATCGCCCGGTCGATATTCTTGCCGAGATAGCCGGTCAGCTTCTTGCCCACTTCGCGCATGCCCATATAGGTGCGGCCGGAAGCAAGGCGGGCGAGATAGGCGCTCATGGCGCCGGTCGGCGGCGCGATCGACATGTCGTTGTCGTTGAGGATGACGATCAGCCGCGCGTCGAGCGCACCGGCATTGTTCATCGCCTCATAGGCCATGCCGGCCGACATCGCGCCATCACCGATCACGGCGATCACATTGCGCTTCGAACCGGCGAGATCCGAACCCACTGCCATGCCGAGGCCGGCCGAAATCGAGGTCGAGGAATGCGCTGCACCGAACGGATCGTATTCGCTTTCCGCCCGGCGCGTGAAGCCCGAGAGACCGTCCTCCTGGCGCAGCGTGCGGATGCGATCGCGGCGACCGGTCAGGATCTTGTGGGGATAGCACTGGTGTCCCACATCGAAGATAAGCCGATCGTCAGGCGTGTTGAACACCTTATGGATGGCGATCGTCAGTTCCGTGACGCCGAGGCCGGCACCCAGATGTCCGCCGGTCCTGGAGACGGCGTCGATCATCTCGTCACGCAGTTCGCGGGCAAGCTTCGGCAGGTCGCGGTCATCGATCTTGCGAAGGTCGGCGGGAAGCTTGACGGTGTCGAGCAGCGGCGTCTCGGGCAGGGGTGTCACAGAGGCTGGCTTTCTCTTCTTTTGTTCTCAAAAGCAACTATCACCCCAACATGAGGATGAAACCGGCTTTTTCAAGTTGTCCACGGAGACAACCTTGCCGCGGTTTTAATCGATTTCAGCTGACGGGCAAGGGGAGGGACTCGGGGAAGGGAGGGTGTCGCCAACGGCACGAACTCCTGGTCGCCGGGTAAGATATCGAACCTACAGCGTTTCCTGATCAACGGGGTAGCGCGAAAGGAAGGTTTCGAGGTCGGTGAGGAGGGGCTGGAGATTGTTGGTGCGGATCGTCCAGAGGCTTGAGTTCAGCGAACCGTGGTAGTCGTGTCGCAGGATGTTACCGAGATGGCGTATCGCGATCCAGTCGTGGCTTGGAAACAGTTCTTCTGCCAAAGGTCCGATCTTGACAGCGGCTTCCGATATCCGCGCGAAACATCGCTCGGTCGCATCGCGGACGAGCTTGTTTTCGCCGTAAGTTTGCAGGTCAAACCCGTGCGTGTAATCAACAATGGATCTCGCGTTCTCGACGATGTCGCGCATCCGCGTCAAAGGGCGCTTAGAAGGCAAACTTGCGGTCCTTCTCTACCGATTGCCGAACGCGTTCTTTCTCGATCGGCTCTGCAATGACATCGACCTTGTCAAAACCTGTGATATTGATGATGCGCTCCTGCAGCATTGCAAGCGCGCTGAAATAGCCCCAGCCCGATTTTGCGACAGGGTCGGTCAGCTTTACCAGAACATCAAGATCTGACTCGTCCGTCGCCTCGCCACGCGCTACCGAGCCAAATATCGACATCTGCTCCGCGCCTGCGGCGCGCATTTCGGCCTCGTGCTCCCGAAGCTTGGCGATGACCTGGTCCTTGTCCATGGGGAGACTATAGCGCAGGTCGGGATTTCAGTCGAGATGCAACTCAGGGCTTCATGCGAGTGAAGGCCTCACTCGCCGTCGAGCGGCTCCACGCCCTGCGGCTTGCCGCTGCGGTCGAGGCGGATCTTTTCGATCCGGCTTTCGGCAGCGTTGAGCAGCTTTTCGCAATGCTTCTTCAGCGCTTCGCCGCGCTCGTAGATGGCGATGGATTCGTCAAGCGCCACGTCGCCGCGTTCCAACCGCGCTACGATGCTTTCCAGCTCGGCAACGGCCTTTTCGAAGGAATAACCAGTGACGTCGATCGGAGCGTTCGGCTCGCCTGGGGCTTCGGTCATGTCCTTCATCCTCTCATCAGTCTGCAGATATGCAGGCCGGCCGATTCCGCCAGCCCTTCCAGATCATAGCCACCCTCGAGCAGGCTGACGACCCGGTTGCCGGCGTATTTCCCCGCAATTTCCATCAACCGGCCGGTCGCCCAGTCGAAATCGTCGCCGACCAGATTGATCTGCGCCAGCGGATCGCGGTGATGCGCATCGAAGCCTGCCGAGATCAGCACAAGATCCGGGCGGAAGTTTTCGAGCGCCGGCAGGACGCGGCTCTTGAAGGCATCGCGAAAATGGTCGCTGCCGTCATTGGCCGAAAGCGGCGCGTTGACGATCGTGTTCTTCGTGCCCGTCTCGTCTCTGGCGCCTGTGCCGGGATAAAGCGGCATCTGGTGCGTCGAGCAAAACAAAACGGACGGATCGTCCCAGAAGATGTCCTGCGTGCCGTTGCCGTGATGCACGTCCCAGTCGACGATCGCGACACGTTCGACGCCATAGGTCTGCTGCGCATGGCGGGCGGCGATGGCGATGTTGTTGAACAGGCAAAAGCCCATCGCCTTGGTCTTTTCCGCGTGATGTCCCGGCGGACGCGAGGCAACGAATGCGTTGTCCACCTTGCCGGTCATCACGTCGTCGACGGCCGCGATCGCGCCGCCGATACCGGTCAGCGCCGCCTGAAAACTTTTCGGCCCCACATGCGTATCGGCCTCGATCTGCAGGATCGTGTCTTCCTCGGGGATCTTGCGCATCACCCAGCGCAGGTGTTCTTCCGGATGCGCCAGAAGCACCGTGTCTTCATTGGCCTGCGGCGCCTGTTTGCGGTCGAGCTTGTCGAAATTGGGATGTTCGAGCGCGATGTTGAGCGAACGCAGCCGGTCTGCCCGTTCAGGATGGCCTTCCGGCGTCGCGTGCTCGAGAAAAATGGAGTTTTCGTAAAGGCGCGTGGTCATTGGGCGGCCTCGTGAGGTGTGTTGAGCTCGGACATGGCGCAGAACGGCGATGTTTTCAAGCGCATACCCCTTGCTCTTCACCGGATTTGCCGTGAAGTAGGCGCATTAGGCGTTTTTTGGAGTGCGGGCAGGAATGGCGAAGGATATCGGCAAGACCCATGATTTTCGCGTTGCCTATCGCGATGTGGATCTTAACGGCGAAATGTTTCGCGCTGCCTATATCGGCCTTGCGGAACAGGCGGTCACGGAATTCTGGCACCGCCGCAAGCCGGCAACGGATGACCCGTTCTTTGCGGTCGGCAAGATCTCCTGCACCTATCACATGCCGCTGAAGCTCGGCGATCTCGTCCATACCCATGTCGGAGTGAGCAAGATCGGCGGCAAGTCCGCAGGCTTTATCGTCCGCTTCACGCGCGGCAGCGATGAGGTGGCCGAAGCCGAAATCGTCTGGTCCGCATGCGATCCGGAAACCCGGACGCCGGCCGCGCTGCCCGAAGACCTGCGCGACTGGCTGTATCAGTTCCTCGACTGACCGCTTACGCGCGCTGCGGCAGCAGCGGATAGCCTGCCATCACGGCCCGACCGGCGAGCGCCGCAATCACAGCCTTCAGGACGTCGCCCGGAATGAAAGCGAGCGAGCCGAGAAACGCTTTGACGAAGCCCATGCCGGTGATCAGCGCCAGATAGGTGATGCCGATCCCGTAAAGCACGATCACGCCGCCCATCAGGGCTGCGATAAAGAAGTTCACGCCCTGCACCAGCCCCGCCTGGTCGCGACCCACCATGATCTGCGACAGATAGCCGGTTACCATGGCTGCAAACACCCAGCCGATCAGATAACCGGTCGTCGGCGCCATGAAGACGGCAAGGCCGCCGCGGCCGCCGGACAGAACCGGCAGACCGATCGCTGCAAGCACCAAGACCAGGAGGACCGCGATCGTGCCGCGCTTGGCGCCGAGCACGACGCCGGCCAGCATCACGCCGAGCGATTGCGCCGTGATGGGGACGGGAATGAAACCGAGCATGACCGGCGGCACCAGTCCCAGCACGATGATGATAGCGGCAAACAGGGCGGCCAGAACGAGATCACGAGTAGGCAAATAGCTATTCCTTGACGACTGAATCTGTATCACTTCTGCGCACGGATTGCCCGGGCGTCAATTGCGCTGGCAATCTCGTCGGCATTCTTCAATGTGAGGATGATCAGCGGGACGATGATGGAGAGGGTTCGAGGGCGCAACCCTCGCGCGATATGCGCATCGCGGATGGCCTGGTGACGCAGCAGGATTTCCGGAATGAAGCGCAGCACAAGCCCGATCGACAAGCCGATATCCGCAGCTTTTACAAGCCCGAGCTTTTCCAGCGGCGTGGCCGCAAATGTCACTTCGGTAATAAAATCGCCGGTAGTGGTCGTGGCTGTCACCGCAGACGCAAGAAGCGCCAGTGCCGAGAGCCGGAAAAACACGCTGACGGCCTCGACAGGGCTGTTGAAAACCAGCGTGAACAGCGCAACGGCTGCGATGGTGAGGAAAAGAACCCGCAGCCGCAGCCATGTTTGCCGCCATCCGATTCGCAGCGAAGCGAAGAGCAGGCCGCTGGCGACCGCACCGACGCCAAGTACTAACGGCGACTGGATGAGGAACAGAGCAAGGCTTGCGGCAGCCAGCAGCACAAGCTTCGCCCGGGCCGAAAGCCGGTGCAGAAAGCCGCTGCCGTCCACGTAAAGCGTTTTCATGCCGCAAGCTCGCGGTAACGGGCGATGGTCTCGGAAGCCGTTCCGTCGCCGGCAAGCCGGCCGTTGTCGAACAGCAGAACCCGATCGAAACCCGCAATGAGATCGAGATCGTGGGTGAGCACTATGACGTTTTCGGTGAGCTCGCTGATCGTGCGGGCCACCAGGTTGCGGTTCTTCAGGTCCAGCTGGTTGGTCGGCTCGTCCATGATCAAAATGTCCGGTTCTGTCACCAGAACCGAGGCGAAGGCCGCAAGCTGCAATTCGCCGCCGGAAAGCTCGTGCGATCGACGGTCGGCAAGATGTCCGATGCCGAAGCGCTTGAGGATCGCCGTCGTGCGGGCCTCGATTTCGCCTTTCGAAAGCTTGCGCGACGTCAGGCCCAGCGCGATGTCTTCCTTCAGGATCGGCAGAATGATCTGGTTTTGCGGGTTCTGGAAGATGAAACCCACTTGGCTGCGGGCGCTGTCGGCGTCTGCCTTCGTATCGAAGCCGTTGACCACGACTTTCCCGTTTGCGGGAGAAACCAGCCCATTGATCATCCGCGCAAACGTTGTCTTGCCGGAGCCGTTGAGGCCGATCACGCCGATGCGGCGCTCGGTCAGCCGCACCGTCAGCGGATGCAGCGTGACACGCCCGTCGAAGCGGGCTTCGGCCTTGTCGAAATGGATGTCCAATGCCGGTCCTCGGTTGCTGAACGGTCTATATCGCGGCGGGAGCAGAGCGGGAAGGCGGAATGAAAAGTGAACATTGCATCCGGTCCACTGTCGCCCTAGTCTCGTTGCCATGGCGATTCTGATCGACAATGCCCGCGCAAGACGGATTTTCATCGAACGGCAGCAGCTTTCCGCACCGCCGACCCGTGCGCTCAACAAGGCCGGTCTTCTGCAACTGATCGATGATCTGGGCTTCGTGCAGGTGGATAGTATCGCCACCGTCGAGCGCGCCCATCACATGATCCTGTTTTCGCGCAACCAGACCTATCGGCGAGAGCATCTGACATCGCTTCTGGAAAAAGACGGCGAGCTGTTCGAGCACTGGACCCACGACGCCTCGATCATTCCGGCGCGTCTGTTCCGCTACTGGAAGCATCGCTTCCGCCGCCGCGAACCGATTCTGGCCGACCGCTGGCGCAAATGGCATGGCGAGAGTTTCGATTCCGCCTTCGAGGACACGTTCCGGCACATTTCGGAAAACGGCGCGATCATGTCGCGCGACATGAAGATGGAGGATCACAAATCCGGCGGCTGGTGGAACTGGCACCCGAACAAGACGGCGCTCGAATATTACTGGCACACCGGCAAGCTTTCGATTGCAGGCCGGGTGAATTTCCAGAAGATCTACGATCTGACCGAGCGCGTTATTGCCGCCCACCATCACGAACCGAATGTCAGCCACGAGGACTTCATCGACTGGGCCTGCCGCAGCGCGATGGAAAAGCTCGGCTTTGCCACATCGGGAGAACTCGCTGCCTTCTGGGATATCGTCACGCCGGAAGAGGCGAGGGACTGGGTGAAAGCCCATCGCGACGAACTCGTCGAAGTCCTGATCGAAGCCGCCGACGGCAGCCGACCGCGCGCCTGCTTTGCCTTTGCAGGCTTTCCCGAAAACCTCGGTGATATTCCAGAGCCGCCGGCACGGGTGAGGGTGCTGAGCCCCTTCGATCCGCTTTTGCGCAACCGTGACCGGGCGGTGCGGCTGTTCGATTTCTTCTACCGTATCGAGGTTTTTGTGCCGGAGCCGAAGCGCCAATACGGCTATTATGTCTTTCCGCTTCTGGAAGGCGACCGCATGATCGGTCGCATCGACATGAAGGCGGAGCGCAAGTCCGGCGTGCTCGATGTCAGGCGGCTGTGGCTGGAAAAGGGCGTCCGGGCATCCGCGGGCAGGCTGGACAAGCTCGATGCCGAGCTGCAGCGGGTCGGGCGATTTGCCGGCGTGGACAAGGTCGTCTATCGGGACGGCTGGCGGGACTAGGTCCCGTCAGCCGTTTCATCTTTTGGAAGCGCTCAATCCGGGTGATGCCGGGGATTTAACCCCGCCACCGCAGATACACCGTCGCAAGTGGCGGAATGTCGAGAGCGATGGATGCCGTCTTGCCATGCGCCGACTGGTTTTCCGTCCAGGCTTCGGTCTGGCCGAAATTGGTGCCGCCGTAGATCGCGGCATCGGTATTCAGCACCACTTCCCAGCGTCCCTCGAACGGCACGCCGATCCGGTAGCCATGCCGCGGCACCGGCGTCATGTTGGACGCGACGATAATCGCCGACTGCCGATCCTGCGACAGACGCAGCATCGCGGTGACGGAGTTTTCCGCATCGTCGGATACGGCCCATTCGAAGCCTTCAGGATGAACATCGCCATACTGAAGCGCCGGCTCAGCCGAATAGATCGCGTTGAGATCGGCGATCAACCGCTGCATGCCCGCATGCTGAGGGCTATCCAACAGATCCCAGACAACGGATGCGTCATGGTTCCACTCGGTCACCTGAGCGACTTCGCCGCCCATGAACATCAGCTTCTTGCCCGGATGGCCCCACATGAAACCGTAATAGGCGCGAAGATTGGCCATCTTCTGCCAGTGGTCGCCCGGCATCTTGCCGAACAGCGAGCCCTTGCCGTGCACCACTTCGTCATGGGACAGCGGCAGCATGAAGCGTTCGGAATAGGCATAGACCATGCCGAAGGTCAGGCTTCCGTGCTGGTATTTGCGATAGACCGGATCTTCCTCCATGTAATGGAGCGTGTCGTGCATCCAGCCCATGTTCCACTTGAAGTCGAAGCCCAGTCCGCCCTGCTCGACGCTTTCGGTCACACCCGGCCAGGCGGTCAATTCCTCGGCGACTGTGAAGGCATGCGGGCAGCGCTCATGGATGATGCTGTTTAAATGCTTGAAGAACTCGACGGATTCGAGATTTTCCCGGCCACCGAACTTGTTGGGGATCCACTCGCCGTGATCGCGGCTGTAGTCGCGGTAGAGCATGGAGGCGACCGCATCGACCCGCAGCGCATCGATGTGGAAATGATCAAGCCACTCCAGCGCAGACGCGATCAGGAAGCCCTTCACCTCGTTGCGGCCGAGATTGTAGATCAGCGTGTTCCAGTCCTTGTGGAAACCTTCGCGCGGATCGGCATGCTCATAGAGCGCCGTCCCGTCGAACTGCGCCAGACCCCAGACGTCTGTCGGGAAATGCGCTGGCACCCAGTCGAGGATGACGCCGATACCGGCGGCATGGCAGCGATCGATGAAGTAGGCGAAGTCTTCAGGCGTGCCGTAGCGTCCGGTCGGCGCAAACAGACCGAGCGGCTGGTAGCCCCAGGATCCGCCAAACGGATGCTCCATGATCGGCAGCATCTCGATATGGGTAAAGCCAAGCTTCTTGACGTAAGGCACCAGGCGCTGGCTGAGTTCCACCCAGTCAAGCGTCCGGTTGCCTTCCTCGGCAATCCGCACCCAGGAACCGAGATGCACCTCGTAGACGGACATCGCGCCTTCGCGGGCACGGTCCTTAGCCTGTGCCGCCATCCAGTCGCCATCGGTCCAGCGGAACGGCTTGGACGAGGCGATGACGGAGGCAGTCGACGGGGCAGCTTCGGACGCCCGCGCGATCGGGTCGGCTTTCTGCGCCAGCATATTGCCGTGAGCGTCGAGAATCTCGAACTTGTAGCGTTCGCCATGGGTCAGACGAGGCACGAACAGTTCCCAGACACCGGCCTGCGGCCGCAGCCGCATCGGATGACGGCGTCCGTCCCAGGCGTTGAAATCGCCCACGACCGAAAGCCGGGTGGCGTTCGGTGCCCAGACGGCGAAACGCACGCCGGCAACGCCATCCACTTCCATCGGGATCGCGCCGAGCGTGCGGCCGAGATCGTAATGGGTGCCCTGACCGAACAGGTGCAGATCGAGATCGCCGAGCAGTGGCGGAAAGGAATAGGAATCCTCGGTTTCCTGGATCGCTTCCGGCCATTCGATGCGCAGGAAATAGGGCGCAGTCGAATTGGTCACGCCGGCAAACAGACCGCCGGGGTGGATGCTGTCCAGCTCCGCGACGACCTTGGCCGTATCGCGCTCGACGACCTCAACCGAAAGCGCCCCGGGAAGCAGCACCCGCACCACGGTGAGGTCGCCGTACTGATGGCGGCCGAGAATGGAAAAGGGATCGCCATGACGGCCGTCGACGAGGGCCTGGAGGCCCTCCTCAACGGTTCCGATGATGAGGTCCGTGCGCTCGTATCGCATCACTCTGTCTCTCCCTTGGGTGCATCAGGGGTGGAATTGCTGTCGGTGTCGAGAAGTCGCGCCGCGATGGTCGCAAAGCCGGCGAGCGGCAGGGGCAGCCACTTCGGCCGGCTGCGCACTTCGTAGGCGATCTCGTAGGCGGCCTTTTCCAGCAGGAAGAGGTCGAGTATTTTCGACCGCTTCTCGTGCGGGATGTTGAGCGAGTCGGACTTTTCCACAGCATCGAAATAGGCCTGCAGGAATGCCGGTTCCGCCTTGTCGATGAAGCGGCTGACGAGCTCCGGATGACGGGCGTCGTCCACTTCGCTGACGACTTCCCGATCGAGATCGGCCGAGGCTGCGAGATAGCTGAGCGACCGTAGGAGGCCGGCCACATCGCGCAGCGGGTTGGACTTTGCACGACGTTCCTCGAGATCGCGGGCAGGTTCGCCCTCGAAGTCGATGATATAGGCGTCGCCTTCTGCCACCAGGATCTGGCCGAGGTGGAAGTCACCGTGGGTACGGGTCATCAGCGTCGAAATGGCAAAGCCGGACAGCGTCTCGACAAGGCCGAACAGGTCTTCGCGACGGCTGAGGATCATGCGTGCGTCCTCTGCGGCGCGACCTTCCAGTCCCTCGCTGTTCAGTTCGAGCATGGTCAGGCTCTGGTCGATCTGAGCCGTTACGCCCGCGCGCCATCTCGAGATATCGGCGTCGCCAGCCCAGATCGGGCTGAATGCCTCGTCATCGGTCGGCTGGGCCAGTGCGACATGCAGCTCACCAAGCCGTGTTCCGATGGTGGCCGAAAGATTGACGAGCGGCTTGAAGTGCTCGTCGATCCCTTCGCCCTCGAGCCCGGTCACCACGATCTCGTCGATTGCGCGGCGCAGGTTGCCGAGCATCCAGTTCCAGGCATCGCCCTGATTGCGGATCGCGCGCTGCACGATGATCATCGTGTAGCGGTTGCCCTCCGGCGAGGTGCGGGCGACTTCGCCGAGCAGCTGTCCCGTATTCTGGTAGCCGACATTGGTGAGATAACGCGTCATCTCCACTTCCGGGTGGATACCCGGGAAGATGTGACGGATCAGCTTTACCATGGCGAGATCACCGATGATCAGCGAGCTGTTCGACTGTTCGGCCGAAAGCCAGGTCACAGGCATGTCGTCGTTGAAGTTGAGCTGGTCGAGAGTGTCGGTGCCGACGAATTCAAGGGCGCCTGAAACGCCCGAGATCACGGCCCGTTCGGACAGTCCGCGGATCACGCCGCGCGCCAGCCCTTCCATCGCAAAGCCGTCGGTCAGGAAGCCGACACGGCGACCCTGACGGATGCGCGCAAGCGCCAGCTGCTGGGCAAGCGCCGAAGGCTGGGCTTCATCCCAGGCGATGGCGAGCGGCAGGAGATAGGTATCCAACTTGCCGGCAACATCGACCTCTAGCTCGCCGAGCAGGATGTTGTTGGCAAATGCGATCGGCGTCACGTTGGCAAGCCGCGCCGAATTGAGGATCGAGCCCTTGGAGCCGAACCAGCGTCGTTTCGAGAGGTATGGCGGCAGGATATCCTTGGCAAACATCTTCGACAGCGGCGAGTCTTCGCCGAGCTCCTGCAGGTCACGGCGAACGACCATGGTCACCATGTCCTGCATCTGCTCCGGTGGCTCCTTGCGCCAGACGGGGCCGTCGGAAGTTTCCACCAGCTGGAACCAGAAGAAGCCGTAGGGCGGCAGCGTCAGCAGATAGGTCAGCTGACCGATCGGCGGGAACGGCGACATGCCGGACATCTCGATCGGCACCCAGCCGGCAAACTGCGACAAATCCAGTTCCACCGCCTGCGGCAGGCGTGAAAGGTTGGCGACGCACAGGATCGTCTCACCCTCGTATTCGCGAAGATAGGCAAGGATCTTGCGGTTCCCGGGCGTCAGGAAACGCTGCGTGCCGCGGCCGAATGCGGCATGCTTGTTGCGCAGCGCAAGCATCCGGCGCATCCAGTTCAGCAGCGAATGTGCGTCGGCGCCCTGCGCTTCGACATTCACCGCCTCATAGCCGTACTGAGGATCCATGACCGGCGGCAGCACGAGACGCGCCGGATCGGCCTTGGAGAAACCGCCATTGCGGTCCGGAGACCACTGCATCGGCGTGCGAACGCCGTCGCGGTCGCCCAGATAGATGTTGTCGCCCATGCCGATCTCGTCACCGTAGTAGATGACGGGCGTTCCTGGCATGGACAGCAGCAGGCCGTTCATCAGCTCGATCCTGCGGCGGTCGCGCTCCATCAGTGGCGCAAGGCGGCGGCGGATGCCGAGATTGATGCGGGCGCGCCGGTCGGCTGCATAGATGTTCCAGAGGTAATCGCGCTCTTCGTCAGTCACCATCTCGAGCGTCAGCTCGTCATGGTTGCGCAGGAAGATCGCCCACTGGCAATTGTCCGGGATTTCGGGCGTCTGGCGCATGATATCGGTGATCGGGAAGCGGTCTTCCTTGGCTATCGCCATATACATGCGAGGCATCAGCGGAAAGTGGAACGCCATGTTGCACTCGTCGCCATCGCCGAAATATTCGCGCGTATCTTCCGGCCACTGGTTGGCTTCCGCCAGCAGCATCTTGCCGGGATGGGTGCTGTCGAGCGCCGCGCGGATCTTCTTCAGGATGTCGTGGGTTTCCGGCAGGTTCTCGTTGATCGTGCCTTCGCGCTCGATCAGATACGGGATGGCGTCGAGGCGGAAACCGTCGATGCCCGTATCGGCCCAGAAACGCATGACTTCGAACAGCTCTTCCAGAACGGCTGGGTTGTCGAAGTTAAGGTCGGGCTGGTGCGAATAGAAGCGGTGCCAGTAATAGGCGCCGGCAACCGGATCCCAGGTCCAGTTGGACTTTTCCGTATCGAGAAAGATGATCCGCGTTTCCGGGAATTTCTGGTCCGTATCCGACCACACGTAGAAATCCCGCTCCGGCGAACCGGGAGGCGCATGACGTGCCCGCTGGAACCACGGATGCTGGTCGGACGTGTGGTTGATGACGAGCTCGATCAGCACACGCAGATTGCGTGCATGGGCAGCAGCCACGAACGCCTTGAATTCTTCCACCGTGCCATAGTCCGGGCTGACGCTGGTATAATCGGCAATATCGTATCCATCGTCACGACGCGGCGACGGAAAGAACGGTAAGAGCCAGATCGTGTTGGCGCCAAGCGAAGCGACGTGATCCAGCTTCTCATGCAGCCCCTGAAAGTCGCCGATACCGTCGCCATTGGCGTCGTAGAACGACTTGATATGCAGCTGATAGATAACTGCATCCTTGTACCATAGTGGATCGTCGTTCATCGCTTGATTCTGGTCCTGGCCCTGGTTTCGGCCGCTCGTGATGTCCATGATGTCTCCTCCCATTCTTGTCTTTAACGGACGCGCCAGATGGAGAATGGCAGGCCGGAGTGAGGGTCGAGGCGGATGCGTTGCACCTTGCCGGTCAATGAGAAGCGATCGCCGCCGATGACGTCTTCGAGGTCGAGGGTTCCGTGATCCGGAATGCCGAACGACCACAGCGGCAGTTCGATATCCGCTTCCTGCGCATTGTGCGGATCGAGATTGACGGCGATCAGCAGCACGTTCTCGCGGCCGGCACTGGCCTTTTCGAAGAACATGATGTTGTCGTTCCAGGCGGGCAGGAGCTGCAGACCGAGATGCGAATGCAGCGCCGGGTT
Organism: Neorhizobium sp. DAR64862/K0K3; assembly: GCF_050500185.1. Lineage (NCBI taxonomy): Bacteria > Pseudomonadati > Pseudomonadota > Alphaproteobacteria > Hyphomicrobiales > Rhizobiaceae > Neorhizobium > Neorhizobium sp. DAR64862/K0K3. Next base: position 2,284,193 of record NZ_CP191449.1, on the reverse strand, counting down.
TTCGCGGCGAATGCGGTTGAGAAGCGCGATCTCGCCCTTGATGTGACCCGGACGGTCGTAATCCCAGGCACGGATCTCGTATTTCTCGGAGTCCGCGTATTCCTTGCGCTTGGCGTCCGGGCGTCCCTCGCAAAGCTCGAACCCGTTATAGACGCCCCACAGGCCCGATAGCGTCGCGGCCAGAGCCGCACGGATCAGATAAGCCGGACGCGGTGCGTTCTGCAGGAAATCCGGGTTGATATCGTGCGTGTTGACGAAGAAGTGCGGACGGAAGAATTCCTTCGGCTCTTCTGTGGTGATCTCGCGCATATACTGCTCGAGCTCCCACTTGGCATTGCGCCAGGTGAAGTAGGTGTAGGACTGCGAGAACCCGACCTTGGCGAGGCGGTACATCACCTTCGGCTTGGTAAAGGCTTCCGACAGGAAGGCGACGTCCGGATGGCGTGAGCGGATGTCGGCGATCATCCATTCCCAGAACGGAAACGGCTTCGTATGCGGATTGTCGACGCGGAACAGCTTGACGCCGTTATCGACCCACTTCTGCACGACGTCGCGCAACTCGATCCACAGTGACGGCACTGCGTCCTTCGCGTAGAAATCGACGTTGACGATGTCTTCGTATTTCTTCGGCGGGTTTTCGGCATAGCGGATCGTGCCGTCAGGCCGCCAGTCGAACCAGCCGGGATTGGACTTGAGCCAAGGGTGATCGGGCGATGCCTGGATTGCGAGATCGAGTGCAATCTCAAGCCCGTGGTCCTTGGCCGCATCGACCAGCCGGCGGAAATCCTCGAACGTGCCGAGCTCCGGATGGATCGCGTCATGTCCGCCATCTTCCGAGCCGATCGCGTATGGGCTGCCTGGATCTTCAGGGGCCGGCGTCAGCGTGTTGTTCTTTCCCTTGCGGTTGGTCGAACCGATCGGATGTACCGGCGGGAAGTAGAGGACATCAAAGCCCATCTCCCGGATGGCCGGCAACCGTGCGATCACGTCGTCGAACGTGCCGTGACGGTTCGCATCGCCGCTCTGGGAGCGCGGGAACACCTGGAACCAGCTCGCAAACGCTGCGGCCGTCCGCTCGGCATCGACCGGGATCGAGGTTGAGCGAACCCGATGCGGGCGGCGGTCGGCTTCCACCATCAGCTCGGCCGTGTCGGCCAGCAGTAGCGTTTCGATCCGCTTCGGATCGTCTTGCGCCGTCAGCTTGTCGAACAGCACCTTCAGTTCGGTCTTGAGGTCACCCGTGGCATGATCCAGCGCATCAAGCACCAGATTGATGCCTTCCTGGATCTCCAGCCGCAGATCGAGCCGCGCCTCGTGCTTCTTGGTGAATTCGTAGCGGAAGATCTGAAAGGGGTTCTTCCATGCCTCGATTGCAAACTCGTGGCGACCCATCCGCTTCAGAGGAAATTCTGCCGCCCAACGATCGTTGGTGACAAGCGTCATCGGCACTTCGGTCCACTGGTCCTCGTCGGCCGCGCGCCACATCACGGATGCGGACAGCGGATCGTGCCCGTCGCCGAACACGTCGGCTTCGACCTTGACCGTCTCGCCGACCACCCGTTTTACCACGAAACGGCCGTCATCCACCGACGGCGTGATCTTCTCGATCGCCAGCCGCGGCGTGGCCGCCGCCTCTGCTGCGGTGGAAACCGCAACAGCTTCGATGATCGGCTGCGAGGCATGGCCTTCGAAAACGCGCAGTTCGCCCGGCTTCAGCATGAGATCGGGCGCAAAAATGTCGGCGTCATTCCCCGGCGCCGTCAGCGGCAGGAAAGGGGAGGCTGCTTCACGCAGCACGTTGAACGGAGCCTTGGTAACCCTGCGCAAATCGCGGTTCAGCATCACGACGCGGATCTTCGACGACGCACGGATATCCTCATGGTCGGTCTGCAAGAGCGCCACAGCCTGAGTCTGGCTGGTGGAAATCAACCTCAGCGGCTGGCGGCCAAACCCGGCCGATGTCTTGTTCGGCGCGGCATTGATGGCTCGGATGTCGCTCGACAGGTCGAACACGCCCTGGTCCTTGAGCCCACGCAGACCCATTCCGTCACCGGTCAGCGGGTCAAGTGGGATGGATGAGCCGTATTCGAAGCCCATCGGCACCATGAGGCCGCTGGCGAAGGTCGACGCAAGCTTCAGGGCCCGGACCGCTCTGCGCTCCGACACTTCGGTTCCGTCAATACCATGCGCCATTCGCTTGCCGAACGGGGCTTCCGGAAAGGTGATCTGGTAGCCGAGTTCGCGCTGCACCTCGTATTCGTCGAGGATCCAGCGTTCCTCCATGTTCCACCAGGCAAAGGACGAAAAGCTGCCGTCGAAGCCGACGCCCTTGAGCGCCCCGCGATCTTCAAAACTGGTGCCCGGCGTCCAGGCAAGGAAGATGGTGTCGGAGACGGCACTGCGGGCCGCAGCGATCAGGTCCTTCCAGACGTCGGGCGCGACCTTGCCAATGCCGATGCAGCGGAAGCCGGCGATGCCAAGCCCGGCCAGCCGCGCCAGTCGGCGGCGCCAGTCATCGAGCAGCTGCGTTTCATGAGTGATATCGATCGTGCGGCTGCCGCTTTCCTGCGGCGAGCGACGCGGGTCGAATACGACGGCGCTGCCTTGGTTTGACGCATCGGCGATACGATCGACGGCAATGTCGAGCATCAGCGTGATGCCATGCTCTTTAGCGGCACCTGTCAGTGCCTTCACGCCATCGTCGATGCTTTCCCCAAGTCCCAGCGCCGGATCAAGCCTGTCCAGGTCTCCGCTGACGAAAATGCTCGTGTCCGCGCCGCGTGCAAACAGCGGCGCACTGAGGACCGTATCGAAGCCGAGATCCTTCGCATGGGCAAAAACCTGGCGCCAATCCTGCAAGCCTTTGAGCATGAGAGGATGCACGTAGTAGATTTGCGGCGGGAGCTTTGAAAGCGGGGTGGACGAGGCGAATTGAGGACGCGTGTTCATCTTTATAGCCTTGGGTTGCCGGGCCGTAGAGCGGGTGGCGATCAGCGGGGTAACTGCAAGGCTGCTGTGCTTGTTCCGATAAAATTGTGCCTATCGGATTTTTGCGCACGCATTAGATGTACATGAATGAACCCTAACGGACCCAGTGCCGAAGGAGGGGGCCGTCGCGGCCACGAAGCGGATCGGTCTGCGGCAAGGGAAGGCTCGAAATTCGGCTGAGACCCTCAGAATCCGCGGGTCCGGTCTGGAGATCCGCACGCTGTCCTGGCGGATAGGCGCCGACAACCACGAAGTCGCGGCTGGCTTCCAGCCGCATGTGCCCGGTGCCTGCCGGCAACACGATGCAATCGCCGCCATGGACTGAGATTTCGGTGCCATCCGGACCGCCGATCAGCAGCAGGCCGCGACCATTTGCGATGCCGAGGACCTCGTGGGCGCCCGTGTGGTAGTGCTGATAATCGAATACGCCATCGCGCCAGATGCCCTGCCAGCCGTTTTTCGCAAAAAGGTCTTCGAACAGGCTGGCGGGGTCGCCGACCAGAGGGTCGATGGTAAGGGCGTTGCGGTAGATCAGAGCCGGAAGGTGGGGGTGGTTGGGCACGAAGCCGCTCGGCGGAAACGTCATGCTCTCGACGGTCGTCCTTCCAGCGGAGACGGCGGGATCGAGGGCTGGCGGAACGATGTTCAGGCTTCGGGTCACGGACTTGATCCTTGCACGGTTGCGTCTGTCGGACGTCGCCGGCATTTTCCAGCAACGTCCTGAGACTGAACCCGTGCGCAAATGCGATGTTCCCGCGACAACCTCTATTTCAAAAGGTCAGCACGGAAACGCGCTCCGCTCAGTGGCCGTTCAGCAGATCACGGTCTCGGCGATCTGGATGCCGAACCCTTCGAGGCCGACGTAATGACGTTCGCTTCTGGTCAGAAGCTTGATCGAAGACACGCCGAGATCGCGCAGGATCTGGGCGCCGAGGCCGATTTCCAGCCACTCGCTGTCGCGGACCTTGGCCTCCGCGTGCGATTCCTCGCCGAAGCGGACCTTGCGCGACGTCGTGCTGGCACCGACGCCAACCGAACCCTCGCGCAGATAGATGATGACGCCGCGACCCTCGTCGGCGATCTTTGCCATGTAACGGTCCACGGAGCGCGCCGCGCCGAACACATCGCGCGCCACGTCTTCCAGATGAAGGCGGACCGGAATGTCGACGCCGTCCCTGATGTCGCCGAACACGATGGCGACGTGCTGCATCGTCTCCCAGGGCAGGGAGTAGGCGTGTGCCTTGGCCTTGCCCTTCGGGGTCTCGATGTCGAACGTGCCGTGCAGTTCGATCAACGTTTCCTTGCGCTGGCGATAGGCGATGAGATCGGCAACGGACACCTGCTTCAGGCCATGGGTGATCGCAAACTCCGTCACCTGAGGACCGCGCGTCACCGTGCCGTCGTCGTTGACGAGTTCGCAGATCACGCCGATCGGCGGCAGGTTGGCGAGCTTGCACAGGTCGACGGCCGCTTCCGTATGGCCGGACCGCATCAGAACGCCGCCTTCGCGGGCAATCAGCGGGAAGATGTGGCCGGGACGCACGAAGTCGGCCGGGCCGACATTCGGGTTGGCGAGGTTGCGCACCGTCAGCGTCCGGTCGTCGGCCGAGATCCCGGTCGTCGTGCCGTGCTTGAAATCCACCGTTACGGTGAAGGCGGTCGTATGCGCGCTGTCGTTTTCCGCCACCATGGCGTTGAGGTTCAGGCGCTTGGCTTCGCTGCGCGGCATCGGCGTGCAGACGATACCGGATGTGTGGCGCACGATGAAGGCCATCTTTTCCGGCGTGCAGTGAACCGCAGCGACGATCAGATCGCCTTCGTTTTCGCGTCCGTCGTCATCGGTAACAACGACGATTTCGCCGGCTTCGAAGGCGCGGATGGCGTCGACGACGCGCTTCTGATCGTAGGGCATGTGATGATTCCTAGCGGGTTTTACCGGTCTGACCCCGGTCACGGAGAAAATGGTCGGCGATCGTGCAGGCCATCATCGCCTCCCCGATCGGCACGGCGCGGATGCCGACGCAAGGATCGTGGCGACCCTTGGTGCGCACATCCACATTGTTGCCGTCAGCGTCGATCGACTGGCGCTCGCTCAGGATCGACGAGGTCGGCTTGATAGCGAAGCGGGCAATGATCGGCTGGCCGGTCGAAATGCCCCCGAGGATGCCGCCGGCATGATTGGAGAGGAAGATAGGCTGGCCATCGTTGCCCATCCGCATCTGGTCGGCATTGTCCTCGCCGGAAAGCTCGGCGGCGGCAAAACCATCGCCGATCTCGACGGCCTTCACGGCATTGATCGACATCAGGCCGGAAGCAATTTCCTGGTCGAGCTTGGCATAGATCGGTGCGCCAAGCCCTGCGGGAACGCCCTCCGCCACCACCTCGACGATCGCACCGATCGACGATCCGGCCTTGCGGATGCCGTCGAGATAGGTTTCCCAGACAGGCACCATCTCAGGATCGGGGCAGAAGAACGGGTTCTCGTTGACCTGGCCCCAGTCCCAGTTGTCCCGGTTGATCTTGTGCTTGCCGATCTGCACCAGGGCTGCGCGCACGGTCATTCCCGGCACGACCTTGCGGGCAATCGCGCCGGCCGCCACACGCGCTGCCGTCTCGCGGGCCGATGAGCGGCCGCCACCGCGGTAATCTCGAATTCCGTATTTGAGATCGTAGGCAAAATCCGCATGGCCGGGGCGATAGCTGCGGGCGATCTCGCCGTAGTCCTTGGAGCGCTGGTCGGTATTCTCGATCAGCATGGAGATCGGGGTGCCGGTCGAGATCATCGTCTCGCCGTCGGCATCCATCATCACGCCGGAGAGGATCTTGACGATATCGTCCTCGCGCCTCTGGGTCACGAAACGCGACTGTCCGGGCTTGCGCTTGTCCATCCAGGCCTGGATTTCGGCAAGCGTGAAGCGCAGGCCGGGAGGGCATCCGTCCACGACACAGCCGAGCGCCGGCCCGTGGCTTTCGCCCCAGGTCGTGACACGGAAAAGATGACCGAAAGTATTGTGCGACATTTCACTAACCGGCTTCGGAGGGGCCGCCTCCGTCAATCTTGGACGTCAAACTTTGACGCGGATGTCTTATGGAAAAGGTCGGCGGGCGACAAGCCCTTCTTGCCCCATATCGGGCTGTCGATCCCGGACATGGATGCACGGCCGGCCATTCGGTGCCATTCATGCCGCCTGTTTGAGCCAGTCGGCTCTGGCCGCCTCAACGAATTCGTCAAAGGGCAGGGCCTTGGCAAAGGCATAGCCCTGCAGAAGGTCGCAGCCGAGTTCGCGCAGCAATTCCGCATGCTGCATCGTCTCCACACCTTCCGCCACCGTGTCGATGCCAAGCGAGCGGGCAATGTCGACGATCGAGCGAACCATGGTCCGTTCCTGCGGCGCTTCGAGGATCGGCATCACCAGCTGCCGGTCGATCTTCAGCCGCTTCGGTTTCAGCTTCAGCAGCGAGACGATCGAGGTATGGCCGGTCCCGAAATCGTCGATCTCGATGTCGATGCCCATTCCCTTGATGCGTTCGATATTGCCCGATACCGACACGTCGCCGTCGTCGAGGAAAATCGACTCCACCAGCTCGAAACAGATCTCGCCGGGTGTGATGGACAGCGACTCGAGGTTGGCGATCAGGTTTTCGTCATGCAGCCGCTTCGACGAGACGTTGACGGAGACCTTCGGCACCTTGAGGCCGAGCGCGGTCCACCGCATCTTGTCCTTCAGCACCGTCTCAAGCACGATCTGGTCGAGCACCGCCGACACGTTGAGGTCTTCCGCGATCCTCAGGAACCGCGCTGGCGCGAGGATGCCGTGATGCGGATGGTTCCAGCGCAGCAGCGCCTCGGCCCCGGTCAGTTCACCGGTTCTGGCGCAAAACTGCGGCTGGTACCAGGTCACGAACTCGCCGTTGTCGATCGCCGAGAGCACTTCGTCGGCGGTCCGTTTGTGGCTGACGATCTCTTCCTGCAGGTCGAGCGTGAAGAATTCGAAACGGTTGCGGCCGAGGCCCTTGGCCCGGTAGAGCGCGATGTCGGCGTTGACCAGCGTGCGTCGTGCATCGACATTGAGACCGGTTGCCTGCGCAATGCCGATCGAAACGCCGCACCGGCAGGAAAAGCCGTCGAAGTCGAAGGGCTGACGAAACTCGGCGATGATCCGCTGCGAAAGCTCGGCCACGTCCTCGATGGATGCGGAATTGTTCATCAGGATGACGAACTCGTCGCCGCCGATCCGCGCAACGATATCCTCGTCACGCACGTTGCGCGACAGGATCCGGGATGAATGCACCAGCATCGCGTCACCGGCGGCATGGCCCATCGTGTCGTTGATCTGCTTGAACCGGTCGAGGTCGAGATGGAGGATGAAGAACTTCTGCCGCTCCACCTGGCTTGCACGCGAGAGGTGGTCGAGTTCCACGTCCAGTTTGCGGCGATTCCCAAGCATCGTCAGCGGGTCGTGCAGCGCATTGTGCTCGATGCGGGTCTTGGCCATCTGAAGCTCGACATTGCGAGCATCCGATTCCGCTTTCGCAGACTTGAGCTCGGTCGTCATCACCGCATCTTTGGTCACGTCGAAGGCGAGCCCGATAAGCTTGCGTGAACCGTCGCGACCGATCACCAGCTGACCGACGGACCGGATATAGCGGAGGCTGCCGTCAGATTGCGGCACGCGAACGATCAGAGCCTCCTCGACGTCGCCGGAAAGGTAACGCATTGCCGCGTCAAGAGCACTCTGGCGATCCTCCGGAACCAGCAGAGACAGCCAGAAGTCGTGGGGAAGGGGGCCGGCAATCGGGGCAACGCCATAAAGCTGGCACATGCGAGCGTCCCATATCTCGCTGCCGGTTGCCGGATCATATTCCCAGACGCCGCATCCGTAGGAACCGAGTGCGAGGTCGAGCTTGCGCGACAGACCTTCCAGTTCCTGCTCCCGGTCCGACAATTCGTCGAGCGCCAGTTCGAGCTCGGCATTCTTGACCTCGCTATTGTCTTTCGCGTCGCGCAGGGTCTGTGCCATCGTCACGTCGGCGGTGACGTCCCAGACGATGCCGGTCGCCTGGATGCCGCGCTCGTTCTGGACCCTCGCGCCGGCGGAGCGAAGATGCCGGATGTCGCCGCCGGGCAGGATCAGGCGATAGGTCTCGGTCGATGGGCTGTCGGTGCAGAGAACTGTAAAGAGATGCGCTTCCGCGACAGCCCTGTCCTCAGGCGCGATCGATGCCATCCAGTCATCGAACCTGTTGCCGGTGGTGGCTGACGGATTGGCGTGGAGAGCGGCGGAGCGATCGTCCCAGGAGAGCTGCACACCCTCATCAGTCACTTCCCAGATGCCCATCATCGACGCTTCCATGGCAAGCCCGAACCGTCGCGACAGTGCAAACAGCTTGTTTTCGCGCAGCCGCAGCGTCTCGATATGCCGGTTGCGTTCCGAAATCAGCGAGGTCGCAATGAGCACCGGCAAGACGATCGCAAGCGATGCCAGCGCCAGGATCAACCGGAACCGCATCTGACCGGCGGGCGAAGCATTCCAGCCGACGCGCGGCGCCGCAAGGATCTGCCAGTCCGTACCCTTGACGGTGATCGACCACCGGACCGGATCGCCGCCCTTTACCGCTTCATTGCCGTAAAACACGGCCTGGTCGGCTCGACTGTTGTCGACGAGCGCGAGATCGAGCCAGTCGAAGACCGTCTCGGACGTTTGTGCCGCGTCGCCAACCTGAGGGCGTGTCGCGGGATCAAGCAGATCGGCGACATCGAGGACGAGAACCAGAGCGCCCCAGAGCCCGGCTTCCTGTCCGCTGGCGGAAGGCACCGGCATGATGAGGGTAAGCCTGCCCGTCTGCGATCCGGTCAGCACGCTTGGGCGCGCCTTGTTGCCGGCCCGGTCGAGATCCGCCTTAAGACCAGCAAGATCGATACCGGTCTCACCGGCCAAGCTGTCGCGGCGGAAGAAGGTCGTTGGTGTGAATCCCGGTGCCGCGATCACTGCGGAAAGGTGCGGCAGGTCGGCGAGTGCCTGACGAGCAGAGGTCTGCATATCGTTGGGCTTGTATCCTGCCTGACCGATCAACGCATTGCGCAGGCTATCGGCGACCGCGAAATCAAGCTCCAGCCGCGAGGCGATCTGACGGGCCGCCGTGCCGGCCGCGCGTGTCGTGGCGGCGTGAATATCGTCGCGATGTTTCTGCACGAATCGGTGATCGAGGACCACCGCGGTGACGATAACTGTCAGCGAAACGAGGAAGGCTGCGACGGCAGGCGCGCATGCACTGCTGAAAGGGCGAAACCTTTCGGTAATGGAGGAACGCCAGAGCGCCAAAACTGAACACCTTCTCGTTAACTCTTGTGACCGGGTATAACTGTATTGTGGCGCAGTTAATTTCCCATTCCACATCCGCCTTAGAGCTGTGAAGCCGCGTTTTATTGCAAATAGTTGGTAAACGCGGTCACTAAACGTTCGATTTGGTCTTGAGACGTCTTGAATTCGGAAGAATATGGTTAATAATCAAACTGTTGTTTGTAGCGAAAATGTCATGCTGGCGAGCAATTTTCGCCACAATCGGCAGGCTATCTTGCACCGAATTAGTACAGACCGTTTGTTCCAGGGATCTTCATCATGCGTATCCTCATTGCTGCCTTGCTTGCGACCGCCGGTGTTTTCTCGCCGCTGAGCACTTGGGCGCAGAGCGTGGACGTCGAGGCGACGATCAAGACGATCGACGCCAAGTCGCTCAGCCTGACGCTGGACGACGGCAAGACCTACAAGGTGCCGGAAGAGTTCAACTTCGAGGGCCTGAAGGCAGGCGTCAAGGTTCTGGTGTTCTACACGGTCGTCGATGGCAACCGCGTCGTGGACGATCTCGAAATCGTACAGTAAGGGCCGGAACCGGGCCTCAGCGGCTTACAGCCATTCCATCCGGCCGTCGAGCGGCTCGACTTTCAGGATACGGTCCTGATGGATGGCGATAGACGATGCTTCTTCTTCTCCCACGCCGCCGATCAGGCGAAAGATCGACCTGATGACGCCGCCATGGGCGACCGCCACGGTCGGACCGGTCAGAGACTGCATCCAGGCGCCGATGCGCCATGACAGGATTTCGTAGCTCTCGGCAGTTTGGCCCGGCGGAATGAAGCTCCATTTCTGGCGCTTTCTTTCCTTCAGCAGCGCGGGCTCGATTTTTTTGACTTCGGCCAGCGTCTGGCCTTCCCAGTCTCCGAATGACACTTCCACCAGCCGCTCGTCGGTCCGGTAGGCTAGGGGATCGAGCCCCATCGCCCGGCGCAGCCGCTCCATGGTCTCGCGGGTACGCGAGAGCGGGCTTGAGACGAAGTCGAAACTGCCGACATCGTCGCCGAGTATGTCTTTCAGCGCTTCACCATTGCCGGTCGCCTGAAGGCGGCCCGTATCGTTCAAAGGAATATCCTTCTGACCCTGAAGCCGGCCTTCAGCGTTCCAGTCCGTCTGGCCATGACGGATGACGTAGAGAAGCACGGGGCGCTCAGTCCTTCACGACGGAAATGTCAGGCGCGTCGACGGCCTTCATTCCGATGGCGTGATAGCCGCTATCCGCATGGTGGATTTCACCGGTGACGGAGCGCGACAGGTTCGACAGAAGATAAAGGCCGACATCGCCCACTTCCTCGATCGTGACCGTGCGGCGCAGCGGTGCGTTATACTCGTTCCATTTGAGGATATAGCGGAAGTCGCCGATACCGGACGCAGCAAGCGTCTTGATCGGGCCGGCCGAGATCGCGTTGACGCGGATATTCTTCGGTCCGAGGTCAACGGCCAGGTATTTGACGCTGGCTTCAAGTGCAGCCTTGGCAACGCCCATGACGTTATAGTTCGGCATCACCTTTTCGGCACCGTAATAGGTCAGCGTCAGCATGGCGCCGCCGTCCGTCATCAGCTTTTCGGCGCGGCGTGCGGCCGACGTGAAGGAGTAGACCGAGATCTGCATCGTCTTGGCGAAGTTGTCAGGCGTCGTATCGACGTAACGGCCGGTCAGCTCATCCTTGTCGGAGAAGCCGATCGCATGCACGAAGAAGTCGATCTTGCCCCACTTCTTCTCGATATTGGCGAACACCTCATCGATGGTCGACTCGTCGCTCACATCGCAGTGGCCGGCCATGAAAGCGTTGATTTCGGCTGCGAGCGGTTCGACCCGCTTCTTCAGGGCGTCGCCTTGGTAGGTCAGAGCAACTTCGCCACCCTGATCGTGAATGGCCTTGGCAATGCCCCATGCGATGGAGCGATTGTTGGCGACACCCATGACGACGCCGCGTTTGCCTGACATGAGGCCGGAAGCCTGAACCATGAATATCCCCTGGAAACTCGATTTGGCCTTGCCTATGACATAGGCAGGGCAAGGGTTCAAGCTTGCGGATACCAACTCATACGCCCACTCTTTGGCGAAAGGGGAGGCCAACGTTTCAGCTGTCGCCGGAGCCGGTTGGGGATCGATGTCTTACAGATACAGCCCGTGGCGCATGTGGCGCATCAGATCGGTCACCTTCGGGTCGGGCTTTTCGAGAAGCACAATGCGCAGTTCCGCCACCAGATCGCCGCGGCCGCCTGCATCGTTGTAGAGCCCCATGCCTTCCAGCCGGATTGCCTGATCGGACCCCGACCATGCGGGAACCGCGATCGTCTGCTCGCCTTCAGGCGTCTTCAGCATCGGCTCGGCGCCGAGAACGGCGTCTTCGAGGGAGATCGGCAAAATGGTGTGGATATCGAAACCGCTCACCCGGAAATCCGCGTGTTTCGCCACTTTCAGCGTCACCACGAGGTCTCCCTGCTTCATCCCGGGAAGCTTCAGCCCCTGGCCCTTCAGCCGCACAACATGACCCTCGGTCATGCCCGCGGAAAGCGAAACGCGCACGTCACGATCGTCGCTGGAATGCACGATGACGGAACCCCTGTTGAGAAGGTCTTCGATCGTCACGACGGCTTCGGCCAGAAGATCCGGCGCCGTTTCGAGAACGGTCACGGTTTCACCGCGGATGCGCCGCAGCAGCGTGTTGAGAAGACCGGAACCCATGCCGGTGGTCGGCGGGGCCGGGCGGCTGCCGGGTCCCTCATCCGCTGCATCGGCTCCTGTCGCTTCGCTTTTCGACGATGGACGAGCGGCCTGCGCGCTCGACGCCTCGTCTGCGGTTTTCTTCTGTCCGGAGTCGGCGGTCTGACCGTCTGGCGAGACGCCGAAGATACGCTCGACCATGTCTTCGGCCGGTTCCGGCGGAGCATCGCCACGGGCCTTGCCGTTTTGTTGTTGCTGCTGCGCCTGGGATTGAAGCACTTCGGCCTGCGCCCGCTTGGCGCTGGCACGGGCAAGCTCTTCCATCACTTTTGCCGCGCGCTCGCGGGAAGCCTTGGCACGCATTTCCGCTTCGCGGGCTGCCTGGCGCTGCTGCATGAATGTCTGTTGAAGAGCGGATGCGCGGTCGTAGCGCTTGCGCCGCTCGGGATCCTTCAGCACTTCATAGGCCTGGCCCATTTCGGCGAATCGCTCGCCGGCGTCGGGGTCGTCCTGGTTCTGATCGGGATGTATGGTCTTTGCCTTCGAACGCCACGCCGATTTGATCTCGTCAGCGTTGGCGCTCCGATTGACGCCGAGAATAGAGTAGGGATCGCGCATTTTGAAACCACCCGTAAAGCTTGGGGCGGCGGGTCGCGTATCCAATCCCGGACCCCCCGTAACTCAACAACTCTCGCGGCAGCCTTCGGTTCCTCATGCCCCGAGGCTGGCCGGATCACAGGCAGTAACCGTATGGAGGAATTGCTGAATCAGAGGTTACGGAGAGAAGGTCGATGCATGTTACGGTAAACAAAACGTTTACCGCACAGTGCTGGCCTTAACATTACTGGCGATCAAATGCCGTGAGCGACCAGTCGCCCGTTTCGGTCCGGCATGCCTGACCGGAGAACAGCGATATTCCCTCATAGGAATGGCGGCTGGTGGTGAAGGCGCGGCAGAGTAGGCCGGCGCTCCGGTCCTCGTGGATCGAGGAGACGACACCGGCACTGCCGGTCGCCGAATTTGCCCAGGGAAGGGGGTTCGCACCCACCTTGGCGAGATCGGCCGAGGTCACGGCATTGCGCACGGTGGCTTCGTCCGATTGCGGATCACCCGCTTTTGGCTTGCTGGGAATGCTGCTCGTCGAGATACTACGATCGACCTTGTCCGCGCCGCCGAACACATCCATGCTGGTGCAGCTGCCAAGCGAACAGCACAGTGCGACGATCGCGATGATTCGCAGGCTGGCGCCATTCAGGCTCTTTGTACGGCACATCGAATTTGCTATCACAATCACCTTGCATCCTGTCCGGCCAAGTGTCTCGGGCATGTTCATCAGATCGGGAGCACTTTAGTCAATATGTCGGAAAACGGGTTAACAAGCGGTGACTTCACGCAGGAAAGTGAACCCTTCACCTTATTTGGGTCGTGGTTGAAGGATGCCGAATCCAGTGAGATCAACGATCCGAACGCCGTCGCGCTTGCGACCGTCGATGAACATGGGCTTCCCAATGTCCGAATGGTCCTGCTGAAGGGCTACGACGAGGACGGGTTTGTATTCTATACGAATTTCGAAAGCCAGAAGGGCGAGGAAATTCTCGGCCAGAAAAAGGCTGCGATGGTCTTTCACTGGAAGTCGCAGAGACGTCAGGTGCGTCTGCGCGGCCCCGTCGAGATCGTCAGCGATGCCGAAGCGGATGCCTATTATGCAACGCGGCCACGCGGAAGCCGAATCGGCGCCTGGGCCTCGAAACAGTCACGGCCGCTCGAAGGCCGTTTCGCGCTGGAAAAATCCGTGGCCGAATACACCGCGAAATTTGCGATCGGCGAGATACCGCGGCCACCGCACTGGTCCGGTTTCCGCATCCGTCCCGTGTCGATCGAGTTCTGGCACGATCGACCGTTCCGCCTGCATGACCGGATCGAATTCCGCCGCGATACGCCAGACGGTGCCTGGGAAAAGGTGCGGATGTATCCGTGAGCGACCGATCAGAGCTTGCGCCTAGCGCGCAAGCTTGAAGGGAATGCCCGAGGCGAGCGCCGACACATAGCGCGCCCGCTGGTAATGGCCGTTCAGCGAAATCCGCGGCAGACCCGTCAGCCGGGTCAGCCATTTCCCGCAGATCGTGCCCGGCTGGGTCGTGACGGCGACCGAAAAGCCGAGGTCGCGGGCGATGCGGTAGTCGCGCTCGCCCACCGCCTGCCGCGTGCCGTAGGGATAGGCGATCGTGGTCGGCCGTATGCCCGTCAGTGCCTCCACATAGTCGGCCGAACCAGCCATCTCGGCCCGCGCTTGCGCCTCCGATAACCGTCCAACGGCGCGGTGGCTGATCGTGTGGGCGCCAAGCGTTGCCAGCCTGTGCCGCGAAAGCTCGCGCAACTGCGCAGGGTCCATCGTCAGCTCGGCGGTCATCTGCAACGGATCGATGCCATGGCTCCGCACAAGCTCATCCATCCTTGAGACGGCACTTGCCTCGTCATCGCGAAACACGAGATCGGCAAACCGGTCGAAGGCGTCGAACTTCTGCTCTTCACAGCCGAGCTCGATCCGCTCGGGTCCATTGCCGAAATCGAAACTCAGCTCCCGCTCGCGACCGATCAGGTCCGCCATTGTCTCCCACCACATCGAATGGGTCCGCTCCGCAAAGCCGCGGGCGACGAAAACGGTGAATGGCACGCCGTATTTCTCGAATACCGGCAGCGCATGTTCGGCGTTGTTGCGATAGCCATCGTCAAGCGTGAAGGCTGCAAACGGCTGGCCGGTTGGATTGGCAAGCCGCTCCGGCACTTCGTCCAGCGGCACGAACGCATATCCATCCGCCGAGAGCCGTTCGATCGCATCGGCCAGGAATTCCGGGGTAACCTCCAGATGACCGCTCGGCTGGAACGCGAGCGATTGTTTGGGGCGCACGTGATGAAGCGTGAAGATAGAACCACGACCGCGCGCACCTGCCAGCATGCCGGCCCGCGCGAGTGCTGCCGACGCCTCTAGACCTGTCGTCGTGACCTGACGTTTCAGGCCACGGATCCATGCCGCCGGCAACTTTGCTTTCAAATTCACCATCGTCGCCACGCCCGTTCAACCCCGAGATGCAACCTACCGTGTCAGCCGTTAAGCGTTGCTGAAGACCTGTTTTAGCGAATCATGCCGTCAAACAGCGGCAGGCCGATCAGGGCGGCGGATGCGATCAGGCAAAAGCAGATACGCCGGAACGTCGCCTCGCTCGCACGCCCGAACAGCCGTGAACCCGCGTAAAGCCCGATCCCGTAGCCCGGTCCTGCGATCAGCGCGATGAGCAGCACCTCGAACGTCAGGATGCCGCCGATCAGATACGACACGGACGAGATGACGCTGGCGAGCGCAAAATAGAGGACGAGGTTTGCCCTGACGACTCCCGGTGCCGTCGCGCCGCCAAGCCAGTAGGCAACGATCGGTGGTCCCGACATCTGCGCCGCACCGCCGAACAGGCCGGCAAGCGCCCCGACGCCGATGGTCAGCGGCGCCTTAGGCCGTCCGTGGTAGCGCCAGCCCGAGATCAGGAACACGAGAAGGCACAACACGACGACCGAGATGATCCAGCGCAGGGTGACGGAGGGAAGCAGCGCCAGCGCCGCCGCACCGACGGGCACGCCGACGACGGCACCCATCATCATCGTGAACACCTCGCGCCGGTTTGCCCTTCGCCAGCCGTCCGGCACCATCCCGAGCGTCATCACGCCATCGATAACCAGCAGCAGCGCCGCCGCGAGTTTCGGACCGATCGCCGTGCCTGCCAGCGGGACGAAGATCAGGGCGCCACCAAATCCCGAGAACCCGCGGGCAAGGCCGGCGATCATGGCGGCTGAGAACACGAAGGCGAGTTCACCCGGCGAATGGCCGGGAAGCCAGAGGCTGAACATGTCGGCAATGGGGGTGGAGGAGGGCATGGATCGGCTTGCACTGTTACAAAGCCGGCAACTGCAGGGATTTGGCCGAAAGTGTCAAGCCGTCACGCCGACGGGT
This sequence comes from Neorhizobium sp. DAR64862/K0K3, assembly GCF_050500185.1. Taxonomy (NCBI): domain Bacteria; kingdom Pseudomonadati; phylum Pseudomonadota; class Alphaproteobacteria; order Hyphomicrobiales; family Rhizobiaceae; genus Neorhizobium; species Neorhizobium sp. DAR64862/K0K3. Next base: position 2,268,181 of record NZ_CP191449.1, on the reverse strand, counting down.
TCAGAGCGGCAGGGGCCGCTCTCCCAGATGTTCAAACAGCCGCAGCAGATAGCCATCAGGGTCGGCAACAATGAACTGCCGATTGCCGACCTCATGATCGCCGCGGCGATACCACTTATCTTCCGGTTCGAGCTGAAGGGGCACGTCCGCTGCCTGCAGCCGCGTCAGGATCGCTCCAGACGACGGAACCTCGATCTGCAGGTTCAAGCCGCGACCGAACGGATAGGCGGGGGACGCCCCGTCGGGCAGAGCAAAATCTCGGCCGACGCCGATCTGGTCGATCATCAGTTGCGCCTGGCCAAGCGCCAGGAATGCAAACCCTTCGTCCGGACGGTCATAGACGATATCGAAACCGATCAGCTCGCAGTAGAAATCGCAGCTTTTCCGCCAATCGCTGACGGAAAGCTCAGGCACCAGCGCGTTGGACCGGTGCCGCGTCACGCCTTGGTGCCGCCCACCGTGACCTGATCCATCCGCAGATGCGGCTGGCCGACGCCAACTGGCACCCACTGGCCGCCCTTGCCGCAATTGCCGATACCGGTATCGAGCTTCAGGTCGTTGCCGACCATCGAGATGCGTTTCATCGCGTCCGGACCGTTTCCGATCAGCATCGCACCCTTGACCGGTGCGCCAATCTTGCCGTTCTCGATCATGTAGGCCTCGGTGCAGCCGAACACGAACTTGCCGGAGGTGATATCCACCTGTCCGCCGCCGAAGGAGACGGCATAGATGCCCTTCTTGACCGATGCGATGATCTCTTGCGGGGACTTGTCGCCGCCCAGCATGAATGTGTTGGTCATGCGCGGCATGGGTATGTGCGCATAGCCCTGGCGGCGGCCGTTGCCGGTTGGTGCGACACCCATTAGCCGCGCATTCTGGCGGTCCTGCATGTAACCAACCAGCTTTCCGTCCTCGATCAGGACGTTATAGGCCGAAGGCGTGCCTTCGTCGTCGACGGTCAGCGACCCGCGGCGGTTGTCGATCGTGCCGTCATCGACGACAGTGACGCCGGGGGCTGCCACCATCTCGCCCATCAGGCCGGCAAAGGCGGATGTCTTCTTGCGGTTGAAATCGCCTTCCAGCCCGTGGCCGACAGCCTCGTGCAGCATCACGCCCGGCCAGCCATTGCCAAGCACCACATCCATCGTGCCGGCCGGTGCGTCGATCGCCTCGAGATTGACGAGTGCCTGGCGAAGCGCCTCGTCGGCGCCTGCCTGCCAGTTGCCGGTCGCGACGAAATCGCCGAAGCCGATCCGGCCGCCGGTGCCGAACGAACCCGATTCCTGGCGGTCGCCGTCACCCACGACGACCGAAATGTTGATGCGCGTCATCGGCCGGATGTCCTGCACCCGGTGTCCATCGGCGCGCAGAATGTCGACCACCTGCCAGCTGGCAGCAAGGCTTGCCGAAACCTGCCGTACCTTCGGATCCTTGGCGCGCAGATAACCGTCGATCTCGGTCAGAAGCTTGGCCTTGGCCTCGAAGCTCGGAGAGCCGATCGGGTTCTCGTCGCCATAGTATTTCTTATTTGTGCGCTGGGGTGCGGCGGCATAGGAGCCGGAATGGTTGGCGGTGACGGCGCGAACCGCATCCGACGCACGCGAAAGCGCGGACGCCGAAAGCTCGCCCGCATGCGCATACCCGACAGCCTCGCCGGCAACGGCACGCAGGCCAAAACCCTGATCGGTGTTGAACGATCCACCCTTCAGGCGACCGTTGTCGAAGGAAAGCGATTCCGCCTGGGCATGCTCGAGATAGAGCTCGCCATCGTCAGCGCCTGACAGCGCCTGGCTCAGAATCGAGCGCAGCTTCGTCTCGTCGCAATCGAAGAGGGAGATCAGGTCGGTGTTCATTGTTCTATGCTCCGCTTGCGCACGTCAGTGCATTCGGGACCGAAGGGCACGATCTGTGCGCCCAAGTCGAGATATCTGGAGCCCGATGTAGTTCCGGCAATCCGCCGAAACAAGCGTCTTTACGGAAGCGCGTCGTAGCCGGGGCCAAAACCGTTGAGCTCGATCGGGATGCCGACGCGGTCCTGATCAGCGGACTCGCGCAGCGCGAACACGGCGTTCTTGCCGGCGCGAAGGATGCGCATCAGCTCGTCGTCGATTTCCACTTCCACATAGCAGCCTTCCGAGAAGCAGCGGGTGAAATAGGCGCGGCCGATATTGTTGCTGTCGACATAGAGCTCCATGCCGTCCTTCAGGAGAACGCCGAGCGGGGCAAGGATGCGCAGGATGCGCGCCTTGCGGTCGGCGGTCTTGAGGACGACGACGGACAGGCCGACTTCCGGGCGATCTTCGGCGATCACGTTCTGCATCATCGCGCACTGCTCGACGGAGGCACCGGCCGGCTTGTCGCAGATGATCGACCAGGCGCCGTGGTTTTCCTTCACGTTGCCGGGCTGTGCCGGAGAACCGGGGGCAGGGCTCTGTGGCGCCTGCTGTGCATTCTGCCCGGTCTTCGGTGCTGCACCAGTCGATGGGGCAGGGGCCGATGGGGCAGGAGCCGGCGCGGAAGGAGCCGGTGCCGATGGGGTATTGGGAGTCGGCCGAGGTCCCGGCTGCTGCGCGAGTGCGGGTAATGCGACGGCCCCCGCAAGCATCAAGGCAAGGCAGGCGCGAAGGCGGTAGGGACGACCCATGTAGACCTCTAAACGGACGAATCAGTGTGACTATTCTTGGCGGTCCTACGCCGAAATGAAAGGCCTCGCTCTCTTTTCAGCCGAGTACGGCGAAAATGGGACTTGAGAGGTTTGCGACCGTGCGGCGCCATCTCGTCAAGCAATGCCGCATGTTCCTGACGGCGCAGGCACTCGGCCGCATGCCGATAGGTTCAAAATGCCGCATGAGCAATGCCGCGCAGATATTGCGACGACCCGCAAACTGTGATTGAACCAAACGAGGCGCTTTAATTCCGCATGCCGTTCGATCGCGGGACTCGGGCGCATGGGAGAGAGGGTTTATCGTTATGTTGAGAGCTTACGCCGCAATGGCGTCGCTTATCTGTCTTTTCACGGCTTCGCTGGCCCATGCGGACCAGCCGAGGCCATGGCAGATGGATTTGCAGGCGCCCGCGTCACCGATCATGCACCAAATTCGCTGGTTCGAGCACTATACGCTCTGGTTCATCGTGCCGGTGACATTGCTCGTTCTGGTGCTGCTGATCATGGTTGCGGTCAAGTTCCGCGCCAGCCGCAATCCGGTTGCTTCGCGCACCAGCCACAACACGGTCATCGAGATCGTCTGGACCGTGGCGCCGGTGCTGATCCTGTTCTTCCTCGCCATCCCGTCCTTCAACCTTCTGAACGCACAGCTGGAAATTCCGGATGCGGACATGACGGTCAAGGCCACCGCCACCCAGTGGCAGTGGAACTACGAATATGAGGGTTCCGGCGAAACGCCCGTCGCCTTCGACAGCTACATGCTGAAGGATCCGGATCGCGCTGCCGCCGGCAAGACCGATATCGATCGCTATCCGCGGCTGCTTGCCGTCGACAACGAAATGATCATTCCGGTCGGCAAGACGGTACGCATGCTGGTGACGGCAGCGCCGTCCGACGTGATCCACGCCTTCGCCATGCCGGCCTTCGGCGTCAAGATCGATGCTGTTCCCGGCCGTCTCAACGAGACCTGGTTCAAGGCCGATCGCGAGGGGATGTACTACGGCCAGTGTTCCGAGCTTTGCGGCAAGGATCACGCCTATATGCCGATCGCCATCCACGTCGTCTCCGAGGAAAAGTACAACACCTGGCTTGCCCAGGCCGCCAGCGACCTTCCCGGTGCCTATAAGGGACTGGTCGCCGATGCCGGCACGGCCAAGCCCGCTGACGGCATTGCCGTCGCTGCGAAGTAATCAGGAGGCTGACGATAATGGCCGGACGTACCACTCATACGGATCCCCATGGCGCTCACGCCCATGACGACCATGCTCATGATGCCCATGCCCGCGCGTCTCACGACGATGCGCATGCGCATGGCGATCATCATTCCCACACACCGGGCTTTGCCGCCCGCTGGCTGTTTTCGACCAACCACAAGGATATCGGTACGCTCTATCTGATCTTCGCGATCATGGCGGGCGTCCTCGGCGGCCTTCTGTCGGTTGCGATGCGCATGGAGCTGCAGGAACCGGGCATCCAGATCTTCCACGGTCTGGCGGCCATGGTCTACGGTTTTGAGGGCGATGCCGCGATCGATGGCGGCAAGCACATGTACAATGTGTTCACCACCGCGCACGCGCTGATCATGATCTTCTTCATGGTCATGCCGGCGATGATCGGCGGGTTTGCCAACTGGATGGTGCCGATCATGATCGGCGCGCCGGATATGGCCTTCCCGCGTCTGAACAACATCTCCTTCTGGCTGATCATTCCGGCATTCCTGCTTCTGATGCTGTCGATGTTCGTCGAGGGACCATCCGGTGCCTATGGCGCGGGCGGCGGCTGGACGATGTATCCGCCGCTGTCGACCTCGGGCCATCCGGGTCCGGCCGTCGATCTGGCGATCCTTGCGCTCCACGTTGCAGGTGCCTCGTCGATCCTCGGCGCGATCAACTTCATCACCACCATTCTCAACATGCGCGCTCCGGGCATGACACTGCACAAGATGCCGCTGTTTGCCTGGGCGGTTCTGGTCACTGCCTTCCTGCTGCTTCTGTCGCTGCCGGTTCTTGCCGGTGCCATCACCATGGCGCTGACCGACCGCAATTTCGGAACCACGTTCTTCTCGCCTGAAGGCGGCGGCGATCCGATCCTTTACCAGCACCTGTTCTGGTTCTTCGGTCATCCGGAGGTCTACATCCTGATCCTGCCCGGCTTCGGCATCGTCAGCCACATCATCTCGACCTTCTCGAAAAAGCCGGTCTTCGGCTATCTCGGAATGGCCTATGCGATGGTGGCGATCGGCGCGGTCGGCTTCATCGTCTGGGCCCACCACATGTACACGGTCGGCCTGTCGCTCGATGCGCAGCGCTACTTCGTCTTCGCAACGATGGTGATCGCGGTGCCGACCGGCATCAAGATCTTCTCCTGGATCGCGACGATGTGGGGTGGCTCGATCACCTTCAAGGCGCCGATGGTCTGGGCGATCGGCTTTATCTTCCTGTTTACCGTGGGCGGCGTCACCGGCGTCCAGCTCGCCAATGCCGGCCTCGACCGGTCGCTGCACGACACCTATTACGTGGTGGCTCACTTCCACTACGTGCTGTCGCTCGGCGCGGTATTTGCAATCTTTGCCGGCTGGTATTACTGGTTCCCGAAAATGTTCGGCTACATGTATAGCGAGAAGGTGGCACACCTGCATTTCTGGGTGATGTTCGTGGGCGTGAACCTGGTGTTCTTCCCGCAGCATTTCCTAGGCCTCGCCGGCATGCCGCGCCGCTATATCGATTATCCGGATGCCTTCGTGGGCTGGAACTACATCTCCTCGATCGGTTCCTACATCTCCTTCGCGGGTGTTCTGGTCTTCCTCTTCGGCGTCTGGGAAGCCTTCGCCAAGAAGCGTGTTGCCGGCGACAATCCATGGGGTGAAGGTGCAACGACGCTCGAGTGGCAGCTGTCTTCACCGCCGCCTTACCACCAGTGGGAACAGCTGCCGCGCATCCGCTAAGGCAGCGTTCCAAACAAGGGACATCGCGTGTAACACGCGCTGTCCCGTGAAATTGCAAGGTTTTTAGGTCTCATGACAGTTATCGATGATCGCGACGCTCTCGGCAATGACGCAGGCCTGTTCCTGTCTGAAGCGGGCGCGCGCGATTTCTTCGAACTTCTGAAGCCGCGGGTCATGTCGCTCGTCGTCTTCACGGCGTTCGCAGGTCTCGTTCTGGCGCCCGGCACGCTCAATCCGGTTCTCGCTGCAATTTCGGTTCTCTGTATCGCCGTTGGCGCCGGTGCGTCCGGCGCGCTCAACATGTGGTACGACGCGGATATCGATGCCGTCATGACCCGCACGGCCAAGCGCCCCATTCCTGACGGTCGCGTGCGGCCGAGCGAGGCGCTTGCCTTCGGCCTCACGCTGTCGGTGTTTTCGGTGGCGATCCTCGGCCTTGCCGTCAACTGGCTGGCCGCCGGCCTGCTCGCCTTCACCATCTTCTTCTACGCCGTCGTCTATACGATGTGGCTGAAGCGCTCGACGCCGCAGAACATCGTCATCGGCGGTGCCTCCGGCGCCTTCCCGCCCATGATCGGTTGGGCCTGCGTCACCGGCGGCATCTCGCTCGACAGCGTCATTCTCTTCCTCATCATCTTCCTCTGGACGCCTGCCCACTTCTGGGCGCTGGCGCTCTACAAGATGCGCGATTACGGCTCGGTCGGCGTGCCGATGATGCCGAACGTCGCCGGCGAGCGTTCCACCAAAATCCAGATGTTCGCCTATGCGGTTCTGACGGCTGTTCTCGGCGTCGCACCCAGCTTCACCGGCCTTGCCAGCATCGGCTACGGCCTATTTGCCGGCGTGCTGGGGCTCATCTTCATTGCCTGTTCCATCTCAGTCCTGCGCATGCCTGAAGGCGACGAGCGGATGGTGCCGGCCCGCAAGATGTTCGGTTACTCGATCTTTTATCTCTTCATCATCTTTTCCGCGCTGCTTGCCGACCACGCGGCAGCCGGTGTGGCGACCCTGATCGGAAGCCTTCTATGATTGACACCGTCAAGCTCAACGACGCCCAGCAAAAGTCCCGCCGCAACAGAAATGTGGCGCTGGGACTGGTCCTCGCCGGACTGGTCGTCCTTTTCTACGTGATGACGCTGGTCAAAGTCGGCGGCGTCGGCAACTGACCCAGAACGCTTGAGGAGGAGGCACATGGGAGGAGGGGTTCACGGGAACGGTCAGGGCAACGCCGAGCGGCCGGGCCATGGTCAGGCAAAGCGCGTCAGCAATGCCGCGATCTTTGCAGGCTGCGCTGTGTTCGTCACCTGCATGGTCGGCGCAGCATACGCGTCCGTGCCGCTCTACCGCCTCTTCTGTCAGGTCACCGGCTATAACGGCACCACCCAGCGCAGCGAGCAATATTCCGATACCATCCTCGACAAGACCATCAAGGTCACGTTCGACGCCAATGTGTCGCCCGGCCTGAACTGGGATTTCAAGCCGTCGAAACCGGTTGAACTGAAGATCGGCGAGACCGGGCAGGTGTCCTTTACCGCGAAGAACCGCTCGCCGGTGGCGACGACTGGAAGCGCGGTCTTCAACGTCACCCCCATGGAGGCGGCGGTCTATTTCAACAAGGTCCAGTGCTTCTGCTTCACCGAGCAGACCCTGCAGCCGGGCCAGACGATCGATATGCCGGTCGTCTTCTTCGTCGATCCCGAGATCGTCAAGGCGAACGAGACGAAGAACATCAAGACCATTACCCTGTCCTACACCTTCTATCCGGGCAAGGAACCGCCGCCGAAGCCGGTTGCGGCCTTGCGGAATGAAGTGCAGGATAAGGGCAGTAAGCTTTAAAATGGCCCGCCGTTTTTGGCGGGTGGAACACTTGCGGTAAGCACCTTTGGGAGGGGCAGGCATGGCAGAAGCGCACCAGAAGAACCACGATTATCACATTATCGACCCCAGCCCTTGGCCGCTTCTTGCCTCGATCGGCGCCTTCGTCATGGCGTTCGGCGGCGTCGGATACATGCGCTACCTGAAGGGTTCGGAATTTCACATTTTCGGCATGAACCTGGCAACGCCATGGGTCTTCTTCATCGGCCTCGCGATCGTCATCTACGTGATGATCGGCTGGTGGTCGGATACGATCAAGGAAGGTAATGCGGGCGCCCATACGCGCGTCGTGTCGCTGCATCTGCGCTATGGCATGATCATGTTCATCGCGTCGGAAGTGATGTTCTTCGTCGCCTGGTTCTGGGCCTTCTTTGACGCCAGCCTTTACGCCAACGAGGCGATCCAGGCGTCCAGAACGCAGGTTCTCGGCGGACAATGGCCGCCGAAGGGCATCGAGGTTCTCGATCCATGGCATCTGCCGCTCTATAACACGATCATCCTGCTGCTGTCAGGCACCTGCGTCACCTGGGCTCACCACGCGCTGTTGCACAACGATCGGAAGGGCCTCGTCACCGGCCTGTCACTGACAGTCGCACTCGGCGTGCTGTTCTCGTTCGTGCAGGCCTACGAATATGCCCACGCCCCGTTCGAATTCGCCAATTCGATCTATGGCGCCACGTTCTTCATGGCCACCGGCTTCCACGGTTTCCACGTTCTGGTCGGCACCATCTTCCTGCTGGTCTGCCTCATCAGAGCCATGAACGGCGGCTTCACCTCGGAAAAACACTTCGGCTTCGAAGCAGCCGCCTGGTACTGGCACTTCGTCGACGTCGTCTGGCTGTTCCTGTTCTTCTCCATCTACATCTGGGGCGGCTGGGGCGCACCGCTGGCGCATTGAGAACAAACGACACTTCGAAGGGCGGCCGATGCCGCCCTTTTTTGTTGCGAAAGTGTACCAAAATTGGTACAATTCGCCGTGATGACGGATTTGCCGAAAAAGATCGTCGGAAGGTTCTACGCGACCGCACATGGGCGCAGGCCGGTACGCGAATGGCTGATGGATCTCACGAGAGAAGACAGGCGGCAGATCGGTATCGATATCCAAAGGGTCGAGTTTGGCTGGCCGTTGGGCATGCCCTATTGCCGCTCTCTCGGAAATGGACTGTGGGAAGTTCGGACCAACCTCTCCGGCGGGCGCATCGCACGGGTAATCTTTTTCATTCACGAGGGTGAGATGATCCTTCTCCACGGCTTTGAAAAGAGGACCCAGAAGACACCGGCTCAGGATCTTGATCTCGCGCTGGCACGAAAACGGGATGTGGAACTATGACGGAGCAAAAGGGCTATATCGACAGGACAGAGACTTTCGACGATTTCCTTGAAGCCGATGGCCTGCTGGAGGAAACCGAGACGATTGCCCTGAAACAGGTGATTGCCGACCAGTTACGGGCGGCCATGCAAAAGGAAGGCCTCACGAAGACTGCCATGGCCGAGCGGATGAATTCCAGCCGTCAGCAGCTTGATCGATTGCTCGACCCGAACAATCCCTCGGTTACCCTTCTGACGTTGCGCCGTGCTGCGACAGCTGTCGGCCGCAATCTCCGTATCGAGCTGGTCTAGCATGCATCAGTTGACCGAGCGACAGCCGGCCTCTTCAAGGCGCTCCCGCAGTCTTGTGCGCACCATCGCCACGATCACCCTCATCCTGGCCTCGCTCGCCATCCTCCTTGCTCTCGGCACCTGGCAGATGGAACGGCTGCACTGGAAGGAAGGCCTGCTCGCCGATATCGCCGAGCGGCGCAGCGCAAATCCCGTTGAGCTTTCGGAGATCGAACAAATCGCGGCCAATGGCGGCGATATCGAATACCGCCGCGTCGCGCTGACAGGCACATTCGACCACACGAAAGAACGGCATTTCTTCGCCACGTTCCAGGGCCAGACCGGTTTTTACGTCTACACCCCGCTGATCCTTTCCGACGGCCGCTCAATCCTCGTCAATCGCGGTTTCATTCCCTACGAGATGAAACAGGTCTCGACGCGCACCGCCGGCGAAGTTGCGGGTGAGCAGCGGCTGACCGGCTATGCCCGAAGCCGACTGGCGCAAAAGCCATCTTCCATCGTGCCCGATAACGATATCGCCAAGAACATCTTCTTCTGGAAGGATCTAGACGTCATGGCGTCGTCATCAGGTCTCGATCCGGCCAAAACCCTGCCGTTCTTTGTCGATGTGGATGATCAGGTTCAAAATCCCGGCGGCTGGCCGAAGGGCGGCGTCACCCAGTTCGATCTCCCCAACAGCCATCTCCAATACGCCTTCACCTGGTATGGGCTGGCCGCAGCTCTGGTGGCGGTCGTCATCGGTGCCTGGTGGCGCAGCCGCAGACCTGCGACGTCATAGCCGTCACTTTTTTCTTGGCGTGGCGGAGCCGGCTCGCCTATATGGGGGCTGCAACGGCTTACGGAAGCGACATGAACATCCAGGTCACAAAACCGGCTCTCACGATCCGCCTCTGCGGTCCGCGCGGCTTTTGCGCCGGCGTCGATCGGGCAATCCAGATCGTCGTGCTGGCGCTGAAGGCCTATGGCGCGCCGGTCTATGTCCGCCACGAGATCGTCCACAACCGCTATGTCGTCGAGGGACTGGAAGCCAAGGGCGCCGTCTTCGTCGAGGAACTGGACGAGATCCCGGCCGAGCATCGCCAGCAGCCGGTCGTGTTTTCCGCCCATGGCGTGCCGAAATCGGTGCCCGAGGATGCGCAGGCCCGCAACCTGTTCTATCTCGATGCCACATGCCCGCTCGTCTCAAAAGTCCACAAGCAGGCGATGCGCCACCAGCGGCTGGGCCGCCATGTGGTGCTGATCGGCCATGCTGGACATCCGGAAGTGATCGGCACAATGGGCCAGTTGCCGGAAGGCACAGTCTCGCTCGTCGACACGATCGCCGATGCCGAAGCCTATATCCCCGCCGATCCTGACAATCTCGGTTACGTCACCCAGACGACGCTGTCGGTGGACGATACCGCGGGCGTCATCGCCAAGCTGCAGGAACGTTTTCCGAACCTGACGGCACCGGCCGCCGACAGTATCTGCTACGCCACCACCAACCGCCAGGAAGCGGTGAAAGAGGCAGCACCCGGCTGCGATCTCTTCATCGTGGTCGGCGCACCGAACTCGTCGAACTCCAAGCGTCTCGTCGAAGTCGCTCTGCGGGCCGGCGCCAGACGCTCGATCCTGGTGCAGCGCGCCTCCGAGCTGAACTGGGATGAGATCGGCCAGATCCAGACGCTCGGCCTATCCGCCGGCGCCTCTGCCCCGGAAGTCATCGTCGACGAAATCATCGAAGCCTTCAAGCAGAGGTTTTCGGCCGAAATCGAGCTTGCGATCACCGCCGAGGAAACCGAAAACTTCCTCGTCAACCGCGAACTCCGCTCCGTCCCCCTCACCATCGAAGACATGGCCTGGGTCAACGGCGAGCGCCCTCTCTCCGCTGGATGAACCGCCTTCGCCCCTAGCGAAGCATCGGCCAAGCCGCTAGGAAGAGATCCAGCGCAACGATCATCAGCGGGACGAAATCTTGGCCGTCTATACCGATATCACCGAAATCGACCTGAACCGGTTCCTGGCCGAATATGATGTCGGGGAGCTCACGTCCTACAAGGGCATTGCCGAGGGCGTCGAGAACTCGAATTTCCTGCTGCACACAACCCGCGAGCCGCTGATCCTGACGCTGTATGAAAAGCGCGTCGAGAAATCCGACCTGCCGTTCTTTCTGGGCCTGATGCAGCACCTGGCCGATCGGGGTCTGTCCTGCCCGCTGCCTTTGCCACGCCGCGACGGGCAGTTGCTAGGCGAACTCTCGACCCGGCCGGCGGCCCTCATCTCGTTTCTCGAGGGCATGTGGCTGAGACGGCCGGAGGCGAGGCACTGCCGCGAGGTCGGCAAGGCGCTGGCGCAGATGCATCTCGCCGGCGAAGGGTTTAAGATCAAGCGCCCCAATGCGCTGTCGCTCGATGGCTGGAAGGTCCTGTGGGAGAAATCCGCGGACCGCGCCGACGAGGTCGAAACGGGGCTGCAGGACGAGATCACCTCGGAACTGGAATTTCTCGCCGCCCATTGGCCGAAGGATCTGCCGGCGGGTTTCATCCATGCGGATCTGTTTCAGGACAACGTCTTCTTCCTCGGCGACGAACTTTCCGGCCTCATCGACTTCTACTTCGCCTGCAACGATCTCTTAGCCTACGACGTATCCATCTGCCTCAATGCCTGGTGCTTCGAAGCGGACGGCAGCTATAACGTTGAGAAGGGTATGGCGATGCTGGAAGGATATCGCAGCGTCCGGCCACTGTCTGATGCGGAGATCGCCGCATTGCCGGTGCTTGCCCGCGGCTCGGCCCTGCGCTTCTTTCTGACCCGCCTCTATGATTGGCTGACGACGCCCGAGGGCGCGCTGGTGGTCAAGAAGGATCCGCTCGAATACCTCCGCAAGCTGCGGTTCCACCGCGGCATTTCCTCTGCTGCAGATTATGGACTGACATCATGAAACAGGTCGACATTTTCACCGACGGCGCCTGTTCCGGCAATCCCGGCCCGGGCGGCTGGGGCGCTATCCTGCGTTACGGCGAAACCACCAAGGAACTGTCCGGCGGCGAGGCCGAAACGACCAACAACCGCATGGAACTCATGGCGGCCATCAGCGCCCTCAACGCGCTCAAGGACGCTTGCGAGGTCGATCTCCACACCGACAGCAAATACGTGATGGACGGCATTTCCAAGTGGATCTTCGGCTGGAAGAAAAACGGCTGGAAGACGGCCGATAAGAAGCCGGTGAAGAACGGTGAACTCTGGCAGCAGCTCGATGTCGCCAACCAGCGCCACAAGGTCAAATGGCACTGGGTCAAGGGCCATGCAGGCCATCCGGAAAACGAACGGGCCGACGAACTGGCCCGCACCGGCATGGCGCCGTTCAAGAGAAAGTAGCGGTTGCTCTCGGGGGCGGTTTGCAGCAAAGGTGCGAAGCGGTTTCCCGTCGGGCATAGCGTTGAAGCAGGCTCCACGACGATTTCGCGCCATACAGAACAGCCATAGGGTGGACCCACCGATGATCCTTCATTGCGTCTTCATGCGTTTCAAGACTGCATTGCAGCCGGCAGAGAAGCAGGAAATCTACGACGCCGTTCACGGCCTCAAAACGCTCATTCCCGGCATTGTTGATGTGAAGTCCGGCCCGAACGCCTCATCGGAAGGCCTGAACGGCGGCTTCCTCGACGGCTTCATCGTCACCTTCGACACGCTGGAAAGCCGTGACGCCTATCTCGTCCATCCCGACCATATTACCGTCGCCGAACGAATTGTCGCCGCATCCGATGGCGGCGTGTCGGGCCTGATGGTTTTCGATATGGCAGTGTAATGGTTCGAGGCGGGCTCTAGCCCCTCGCAGCGTCTCATTCGCAATGGGAATGAGGGGCATGAGCCCCTCAAACGATCTCGTGGAATATTAATTGACTTAGAGGCGTTCCAGCATCGCGTCGGCACCCGAGACGGTGGCCTGGCCAGGGCTTTCCTCGATGTCGAGTGACTTCACCACACCGTCCTCGACCAGCATCGCGTAGCGCTTGGAGCGCACGCCAAGCCCGCCGGCGGAAAGATCGGCATCAAGGCCCATCGCCTTGGTAAAGGCACCGTCCCAGTCGGCCAGAAAATGGATCTTGTCCATGCCGCCGGTCTGCTGTGCCCAGGCGCCCATTACATGCCAGTCGTTGACGGCAACGACGGCGATGTCGTCGACGCCCTTGGCAAGCAGCGCGTCGCGATTGTCGAGATAGCCGGGCAGGTGGTTCAGCGTGCAGGTGGGCGTGAAGGCGCCAGGTACCGCAAACAGCACGACCTTCTTGCCGGCAAACAGCGCGTCCGTCGAGATCTCGACCGGGCCGTCAGCAGTCTTTTCCTTGAAGGTGGCGCTGGGTAGTTTTTCACCGATGGCGATGGTCATGGGATCTCCTGTTTGCTTGAAGTTTGCCGTTCGGCGGAACTATAGGTCGCGGTCGGCAAGAGGCAAGCGAAGACGGGAGGGGTCTCAGTCGAAAACGATGGACGTCTCCATGGACCGACTGCCGCTGGTCGCCAGAATGCCCCACCGTTTGCCGCTGATGTCGTAATTGTCAGGCAATTTGCCCACCGGCATATCCAGCGTATAGGCATGACCCTGCCGCTTCGCATCGACGCTTTCAAATAGCACATGCCCCTCGGGACCGGTCACCACCACCTGCGGCGGCGCGGTCGCACTGTCCGGCAGCCGCAGCGTCAGCCGTAGAACCTTCCCGCCCTTCACCATCGCATAATCAGTCACGGCAAAATCGTTGGCCGGAGGCGAGGGGAGTGCGGCGCTGGCGGCGTTGAGGATCATTGCCTCTTCCACCGGCGTGCCCCGGACCGCTTTCATCGGCAGAGAGAATTCGGCCTGGAAGGGTATGCAGATATTGCGGCAAATGCCGATAAACGCGGAAACGTCGATGCTTGCCGCCCCCAACGGCAAGACCTGTGAGGCTTGCCCCGCCTTGGTCGGCTTGTCGAGCTTCAGCGCAAACGGAAATGCCACGGCGCGATCATAGCCGATGTCGGTAACGTCACCGTTGGTGATCAGCTTTGGAACCGGATAGGACATCTTCTGGGAGGTGATCCCGCTTTCGCGCGAAAATGTCAGTTGCGGCGGAATGCCCGCTTCACCCGGCTCTTTCCAATAGGTGATCCAGCCATCCTTCGGCTCGATCTGCAGAGCCCCGCGCACGGTTCCATCGGGCTCTGGAGGCATGGTGACGATCCGCATGCGGCCGCCCTCGTTGGTGGCCCAGGGCGTCATTTCCGCCAGAACATCGGCCGCCGGAGTCTGCAATCCAAGGCAGACGGCAGCACCAAGCAACAGGTTTGCGGTTGTGGTTCGAATTGGGGTCAGGCTCCTCATCGCTCAGGGATTAACCGTTAAATGTTGAACGAACCAGCAGCGCTTTCGAAAAACAGGATCATTTTCCGTTGATCGCCGCGGTTCGTGCCCCATGTTTCAGGAACGCTGCTGTGAAGCAGCAGCCACGGCACGCTCTCACAACCAGGCGGGCCCGGCCTTCAAAGACAGTCAGTACAGACATTTCAAACGGCCGCAGTTTTGCTAGAATAGGTTTCAAAGCGCTGCAGGTGGAGGCATGATGGCTTTTTCGCTTCTCTCGGGTGCTCAGGACGACGGCGGCAAGGGCGGTCGCGAACGCGGCTTTCTTGACGGACAGTTCCTGATTGCGATGCCGAGCATGCAGGATACCAATTTCTCCCGCACGGTCATCTATGTCTGCGCCCATTCTCCGGCCGGCGCCATGGGGTTTATCATCAACCGCGCCCAGGAAATTTCCTTCACGGAAGTGTTGCGGCACCTCAAGCTCTTGGACGAGCACGAGATCATCGCTCTCCCGCACGAATGCCGTGAGTTCCCGATCCTGTCTGGAGGTCCGGTGGAAACCGGTCGCGGCTTCGTGCTGCATTCCGACGACTTCTCGAGCGAATCCTCCATTCCCGTCAGCGACGATATCTCGCTCACCGCCACGCTCGATATCATCCGCGCCATCTGTGACGGCAGGGGGCCATCACGCGCCACCATGCTGCTCGGTTACGCAGGCTGGGGTGCAGGACAGCTGGAGCGGGAGATTTCCAGCAACGGCTGGCTGAACTGCCCGGCCAGCGAAGATCTGATCTTCGGTACGACGCTGGAAGACAAGTACGAGCGCGCGCTCGCCTCGATGGGCGTGACGCCCGCAATGCTGTCCTCCGACGCCGGCCACGCCTGAATTTCTGAAATTCTTGAGCTATGCCGGAACGAACTGCCAAGGCTCGGAGTTCTCCTAGTGCAAGACATCGAAAACGATGCCGCTAAGCTCAAGGAGAAACACTATGGGTAGCACCAGCGATAAAATTTCCGGAATGGGCAATGAAGTCTCCGGTAAGGTCAAGCAGGCTGTCGGCGACATGACCGACAACCACGAGCTGGAAGCCAAGGGCGCTTCCCAGGAAGCCAAGGGCGAAGCCCAGCAGGCCAAGGGTAAGATCAAGGAAGCCGGCAAGGACATCGTTGATCGCGCCTAAGCGATCCGAATCCGCCAAATCCAGAAACCTGTTCCGGTCCTACCGGGGCAGGTTTTTTATCATCCAGAATTCAGTTCACCCCAACTTCCACTTCGTCTAGCGGATCTGTCCATGCGCCTCTTCGACTGCGATCACTGCGGCCAACCGGTTTATTTCGACAATCGCAACTGCGTCCACTGCGGTTACAAACTGGCTTTCGTTCCGGAAAAGCTCGCCATCATGGCTCTGGAGCAGGACGAGATGGTTGCGGGTCCCGACGCCCCCGTGGCGGACCCGACCTGGCACCTGTTCGGTGACCTCGACAGCAAGGTGAGGCTCTGTGCCAACAGCAGCCTGGATATCTGCAACTGGACGGTCGTTGCCGAGGACCCGAACCCGTTTTGCCCGGCTTGCCGGCACAACCGCCTGGTGCCTGACGCCTCGACCGAGGAGGGGCTCGACCAGTGGCGTCGCATCAGCCAGGCGCAGCGCCATCTGTTCTATTCGCTGATGAAATGGAACCTGCCGCGCACCAACCGCGAAGAAGATCCGCAGGGCGGCCTCGTCTTCGATTTCCTGATCGACGAGATCCAGCCGGATGGAACGGTGAAGCCCGCCATGACCGGCCACGAAGACGGCCTCATCGCCATCCGCGCTGCCGAAGCCGACGACGCGACGCGCGAGCAGATCCGAATATCCATGAACGAGCCTTATCGCACGATGCTTGGCCATTTCCGCCACGAGACCGGCCACTACATCTGGGACAAGCTTATCCGCGACGGCGGCAGGACCGATGCATTCCGCGCCGTGTTCGGCGACGAGACGATGGATTATGCCGACGCGTTGCGCCGCAACTACGAAGAAGGCCCGCCGGTTGGCTGGCAACAGTCCTATATCAGCACCTATGCGAGCTCGCATCCGTGGGAGGATTTTGCCGAAACCTTCGCCCACTACATCCATATCGTCGATACGCTGGAAATGGCACGCGCCTACGGCCTGTCGATCGATCCGAGACGCCACGGCGAACTGGCGGCAGAAGTTGCGTTCCAGCCCTACGAGGCAGCGAGCGCCGAGCAGCTCGTTCGGGCGTGGATTCCGTTCAGCATGGCATTGAACAGCATCCATAGGGCCATGGGTGTGCCGGATCTCTATCCGTTCATCCTCGCCCCGGCGGTCACCACCAAGCTGCAGTTCATCCACGACATGATCCAGGAAAACCGCCGTCAGCATCCGGGCGCGACTTGGGAAGCCATGAGCGGCGCTGCGATGGCAACGGCTGTGTGATCAGGCTCTATGCACGCGGACGGGCCTGACATCAGGCCTGTCAGGCTGCTCGAAACACAGGTGAGGCTTGGTTGACGAGAGCGATAGCCGGTCTCCCTCATCCCCGCCACAAGGGCAGGATGAGAAAGTCGGAACTCAAGCCCGTTTCGTCAGCGGAAACCGTTCTTTCAGGAGTCGGCCAATCGCATCCGTCGTCGCCGGCGGGCCGAACAGGTAGCTCTGTCCGAAATGGCAGCCCATCTTGGCAAGCTCTGCCGCGTCTTCGTCGGTCTGGATGCCCTCAGCCACCACGTCCATCTCGAGCGCCCGCGCCATGGCGATGACCGAGCGCAGAAGCACAGCACGCTTGTCGGTGGCATCGCGCACCAACGACTGGTCGAGCTTGATAGTGTCGAACGGGAACTGCGTGAGATAGCCGAGCGAAGAGTAGCCGGTACCGAAGTCGTCGAGCGCGAGGCTGAGGCCGGTCTCTTTGAGCTTGGCCAGAACAAGACGCGCCTGTTCCGGGTTCTCCATCATCAGCGACTCCGTCAGCTCCAGCTTGAGCTGGCCCGGCGCCACCTGCGTCCGCTGCAACAGCGCCCGGACGTCATTGTAGAGATCGGCGTTCAGGAGCTGCGCACTCGAGACGTTAACGGATACGAAGATCGGCAGCGAACCGGTTTGTGCCTGCCAGGACGTGAGGTCTGAGGCCGCCCGTTCCATCGCAAAGAGGCCGAGAGGGCCGATCAGGTCCGACATTTCGGCGATCGGAATGAATTCGGAGGGCGGAATGCTGCCGCGTTTTGGATGTTCCCAACGCATCAGCGCTTCGAAGCCGGCGATCTCGCCATCCACAAGCCTGATGATCGGCTGATAGGCGAGTGTCAGTTCGCGTCGCTCGATGGCGCGGCGAAGGTCAGTTTCGATCTGCAGACGATCTGTACCGGTCGAGCGGAATGCCGGACGGAACGGTTCGACGCGATTGCCGCCGGCGCGCTTGGCCCGGTACATCGCCAGTTCCGCATCGGCGAGAAGTCCCGGGGCGCTTTCCTGCTGATCTACCCAGGAGGCTAGGCCGATCGAGGCGGTGAGCACGATCTCGCGGTTGGCAAAGTTGATCGGCACCATGATTGCCTTGGACACCGCATCGGCGAAATCCGCGACCTTGCCCGGGTCCCGCTCGGACACAAGGATGAGGCCGAACTGGTCGCCGGCAAGCCGTGCCAGCGTATCCTGTGGCTTCAAGAGACGACGCAGGCGCCGCGTCAGCGCGATCAGAATGTTGTCGCCTGCGGCAATTCCAAGCGAGTCGTTGACCTGCTTGTAGCGGTCGATATCGATCGCCATGACGGTAGGGCGCAGATGCCCGTCGCTGGGTGCCAGCGTCAGTACCGATTGCAGACGGTCGAGGAACACCTGGCGGTTCGGCAACCCGGTCAGGTTGTCATGCATCGCGTCCTGCAGCAGACGCTCGATCGAGTTCTTCTGCTCGGTCACGTCGATGACGGTGCCGACGCAGCGGATGATTTCGCCGTTTGAGCCGAGCACCGGCCGTGCGCGGATCTGCAGCCAGTGGAAATGCCCGTCTTCCGCGCGAATCCGGAATTCGTGGTTCAACCGGCCGCGGCGATGTTCCAGCAGCACGTCCAGCGTGGCGCGGAACCGGTCGCGGTCATCGGGATGAAGCCGCGGCAGCCAGTTGCGCACCGGCCCGTGCATGGAGCCTTGCTCGAGGCCGAGCCGCGTCGAGATGTCGGGCGTAGTCACCACGCGGTCGCGCGCCACATCCCAGTCCCACACGGTGTCGCCCGAACCGGTCAGCGCCAGCGACTGCCGCTCCAGATCGGAAAACAGACCCTGCTGGTAGGCGCCGCCGGCAAAGGCGTGCTGCATCACGGTAAAGCCGATCAGAAGCACGATCAGAACCAGTCCGCCGCCAAGCGCCGGCTGCACGATGTCGTTGTCGAGCTGGCCGGTCACCGTCAGCCATCCCCCGAACAGCCAGACCAGCAGCAGCGCCCAGGTCGGCACCAGAAGGATGGCGCGGTCATAGCGGTTGAAGCCGAGATAGACGATCAGGAGGATGCCGACAGTGCCGGTCAACGCAAACGAAAGCCGCGCGATACCGGATGCGACAGACGGATCGTAGATCGCCACACCGCCGAGGAGCACGAGGCCGGCCACCCAGGCAAGCGTCGCATAACCCAGGTGCACGTGCCAGCGGTTGAGGTTGAGATAGGTGAACAGAAAGATGACGAGCGACGAGGCAAGCGCCACTTCGGCTGCGGCACGCCATATTCGCTCGTCGGACGATGTCACGCTGATGAGCTTGTCGAGAAACCCGAAGTCGACGCAGATATAGGCAAGCACCGCCCAGGCAAGGGCTGCCGCCGCCGGCAGCATGGAGGTTCCCTTGACCACGAACAGGATGGTCAGGAACACCGCAAGCAGACCGGCAATGCCGAGCACGATGCCCTTGTAGAGCGTGAACGAGTTGACCGAATCCTTGTAGGCATCCGGTTGCCAGAGATAGATCTGCGGCAGCGCCGGCGTCGAAAGCTCGGCGACGAAGGTGATCGTGGCGCCCGGATTGAGCGTGATGCGGAACACGTCGGCATCGGGGCTGGCGATACGGTCGAGCGCAAACCCTTCGGATGGCGTGATAGAGATGATGCGCTGCGAGCCGAGATCCGGCCAGAAAACCTTGGAATTCACCAGCCTGAAATGCGGCGCGACGATCACCCGCTCCAGCTGCTCTTCGGAAACGTTGGAAAGCGCGAACACTGCCCAGTCGCCCTGGTGCGACGGCGAAGACGCGCGCACCTCGATGCGGCGACGGATACCGTCGGCAGCAGCGGCGGTGGATACCTGAAAGGCCTCGCCCTGGTTGGCGTAGATGTCGGTCGTGCGGGTCAGGTCGAGCGCGGTGTCGTCGCGCGAGATTTTCACCGGCTCGGCCGCCTGTGCAAACGTCGCCGCTGCAAAAAACATCAGGACAGCGGAAACGATTCCAAGAACCGACGGCAGGCGCGGCATGGCCGAGAAACTCATGTGACGCAGCATCATGTGTTCAGCATTTTCGCAAATTCACCATCTTCTGGCAGTCGGGAGAAAATCACGTGGTCGCGCCACTCGCCATTGATCTTGAGATATTTCCGCAAAAGACCTTCCCGCTCGAATCCGGCCTTTTCGAGAAGCCGGATGCTTTTCCAATTGTCCGGAATACAGGCTGCCTCGATCCGGTGCAACTGAAGTCCGCCGTAGATGTAGGGGATAGCCATCTCCAATGCGGCCAACATATGGCCTTGGCCCGAATGTTTCTCGCCCATCCAGTAGCCGACCATGCAGCTTTGCGACGCGCCGCGGCGGATATGGCCGATCGTCAGGCCCCCCAAAAGCTCCATCGTGTCGCGGCGGAAAAGCAGCATCGGCATGGCAACGCCTGACGCATGTTCCTGGGTGGCGCGCACCACGCGAGCGCGAAACGCCGATTCCGTCAGCTCGTCAGGGCGCCAGGTCGGCTCCCACGGCTGCAGGAACGCCCGGCTTTGCGACCGCAGCGTCATCCAGGCCTTGTAGTCGGCATAAAGCGGCAGGCGCATGATGTGGCGCTCGCCTGAAATCTCCGGTGTGTCCGGATGTCGCGATAGGAACCGAAACACGGACTTGGCCATGGTGCTTGTGTGCTCCGGGCAGGGCAGGCGGCTTGATCAGCCGGCCGCCGTCTTGGTTGTCACGCCGGGTGAGGAAAGCGACGCGGCGATCTCGTCGATCGAGGGCAGTTGTGCGATCGGCCCAACCGCCGAAAGCGTCGGGATCGTGTCGAAGAACAGCCGTCCGGCAAGATCGGTCAGCCGCTGGGTGGTGATACCCTCCAGGCGCTCCATCATCTCGTCATTGGGGATCGGCTTGCCGTAGAGCATCATCTGGCGGGCGATCTGGCCAGCGCGGGCGGCAGGGCTTTCCTGTCCCATCAGAAGCTGGGCACGGATCTGCGCGCGGGCCCGGTCGATTTCCGCCTGATGGATCTGCTCGGATGCCTTGCGCAGCTCTTCGACGACGACAGGCACGAGGTTCGGCAACTCGTCGCCGTTCGTCGCGGCATGGACGCCGAAAATGCCCGTATCGGAAAAGCCCCAGTGGAACGCATAGACCGAATAGCAAAGGCCGCGGCGCTCGCGCACTTCCTGGAACAGCCGCGAGGACATGCCGCCGCCGAGGATGTTGGCAAGGATCTGCGAGCAGTAGAAGTCCCGCTGGTGATAGGCCTTGCCCTCGAAGCCGATCAGCAGCTGGGCATCCATCAGGTCGCGGTCTTCGCGGGTGTCGCCGCCGATATAGTGGGCGGGCTCGAGGACGGGCGTCGCACTCGGCATGGTCGGCAGGCTGGCGAACCGCTCCTCGACCTGCTTGCAGAACACCTGGTGATCGACAGCGCCGGCCGCGACGATGAACATCCGGTCGGTCGTATAATTGCGCGAGAGATAGCCGCGGATCTGCGGCGGCGTGAACCCTTTTACCGTCTCCGGCGTGCCGAGAATGGCGCGCCCGATCGTCTGGCCGCGATAGGCGACTTCGGAAAAGCGGTCGAACACCACGTCGTCGGGCGTGTCGTTGGCCGCGCCGATTTCCTGCAGGATGACGTGCTTTTCGCGGCGCAGCTCTTCCTCGTCGAATTCCGATTCCGTCAGGATATCGGCAAGGATATCGACCGCGAGCGGCACGTGGTCCTTGAGCACCCTTGCGTAATAGGATGTGGTTTCGGTCGAAGTCGCGGCATTGAGTTCGCCGCCGACATCCTCGATCTGCTCGGCGATATCGCGGGCACTGCGCCTCGCTGTGCCCTTGAACGCCATGTGCTCGAGAAGATGCGCGATGCCGTGCTCGTTCTCGGTCTCGTTGCGGGCTCCGGACTTGATCCACACACCGAGCGCGACGCTCTCCAGGTGTGGCATGGTCTCGGTCACGACTGTGAGCCCGGAGGGGAGCCGGGTGATTTCAACATTCATATTCACGTCTTCGCGTCTTTCCGGCACTGCCGATAACTGGCTCAATTGGCCCGTGCGTGGTCGCCGATGAATGTTTCAACGGCCTTCAGCTCGGCGTCCAGCGTATCGAAGCGCTCCTCCCTTTGCATCAGATCAGCGAGCCATGATGGAAGTGCCGGATCAATTCCGCAAGCGGATTTTACCGCCGCCGGGAATTTGGCGGGGTGCGCCGTGGCCAATGTCACCATCGGGCTGCCGGGTCGAGCGTTCTTCTGAGCCACGAAAACACCGGTCGCCGTATGCGGGTCGAGCAGGTATCCGGTGGCTTCCAGCGTCTCACGGATTGTCTCGGCAACCTGCTCCTGCGTGGCGCGGCCGGCGCGGAATTCGCGCTTGATCGCCTTCAGCGCTTCCGGCTTGATTTCGAACGCACCCGATTGCTTCAGGCTCGCCATGGATGAGCGCACGGCGCTCGGATCGCGGCCATAGGCTTCAAACAGAAGCCGCTCGAAATTCGACGAGATCTGGATATCCATCGACGGCGACGTGGTCGCCATCACCCCCTGCATCTCGTAGCGCCCGGTCTTCAGCGTGCGGGCAAGAATGTCGTTGTCATTGGTGGCGATCACCAGCCGGTCGATCGGCAGGCCCATCTTCTTGGCCACGTAGCCTGCAAAAATATCGCCGAAATTGCCTGTCGGCACCGTGAACGATACCTTGCGATCCGGTCCGCCGAGCGAAACAGCAGCTGTAAAGTAATAGACCACCTGCGCCATGATGCGGGCCCAGTTGATCGAGTTGACGCCCGAAAGCTTCACCCGGTCGCGGAAGGCGACATCGTTGAACATCTCTTTCACGATGTTCTGGCAGTCGTCGAAATTGCCCTTGAGCGCCACCGCATGCACGTTGGATGCGGTCGACGAGGTCATCTGGCGCTGCTGCACCGGCGATACCTTGCCTTCGGGAAAGAGGATGAAGATATCGGTCCGGTCGCGCCCGGCAAAGGCATCGATCGCCGCACCGCCCGTATCGCCCGATGTCGCGCCGACGATCGTCGCGCGCTCGCCGCGCTCGGCCAGAACATGATCCATCAGCCGCGCCAGCAGCTGCATCGCCACATCCTTGAAGGCAAGCGTCGTGCCGTGGAAAAGCTCGAGAACGAAATCGTTCGGGCCGGTCTGCACGAGCGGTACGACCGCCGGATGACGGAAGGTCGCATAGGCCTCGTTGATCATGGTCTTCAGCTTGTCGTCCGGAATTTCCCCGTCGACAAAATGCTTGAGGATCTCGAAAGCCACTTCCGCATAGGACTTTCCGCGCAGATTGCGGATGTCCCGCTTGGACAGCTGCGGCCAGTGGCGCGGCAGGTAAAGACCACCGTCGCGGGCAAGGCCGGCCAGCAGTGCATCACGAAAGCCGAGAGCGGGCGCTTCGCCCCGGGTAGAAATGTAGTCCACGACCGATAATCCCCAATCGATTTTTATTCGCGCCGCTGGTATAGACGATTGAAATCTGCGGTGAAAGACTGGAAAACGGCGCTGCGTTACGCCATGAGCATGTTTGGCGCGGCAAGCCGGTCAAAAGGGATGGAACAAGGTTGAGTATTGTGTTTGGCAAGATTTCCCATGGTCTCGTAACGGTATCCCTCCTGACGGCGCTCGCCGGCTGCAACTCGTCCTCTCCGGCGGGTGGCCTTGCGCCGACGGCACAGGCTGAAACCCCGGCGGTGGTGCAGGCCTATTGCCCGCAGGTCGTTCTGCGCGAGCAGACGGCGATACGCCAGGAATACGCGCGTGGCGGTCAGGATGATCCGCAGAAGCTCGTCTACCAGGCATCGCTTGCCGACGCGACGCGTCAGTGCACGGCCAACGAAACGACGATGACCATCAATGTCGTGGTCCAGGGCCGCCTCGTCGACGGACCTGTTGGCGCGCCGGGCCGCGTTACTTTGCCGATCCTGGTCGAGGTCGTCGATGGCGACAACACGATCTACTCGCAGAAGGTCGCCTATCCGGTCGATCTTCCGGCCGGCGGCACGCAGTTCATCTTCCAGAAGGCGGATGTGCAGATCCCGAACGCGCAGGGCGGCGCATCGCGCTTCACCCGCGTCCGCGTCGGTTTCGACAATGGCGCACCCGGCAAGAAGCCCGCACGCCGCAGCTAAGCCTGCGGCCACTCCGGTCGGGCGCTGACGGCGCCCGTTTAATCTTCGGTTAACCATAAATCCGTACCCAGTATGTGAAGATCGTCAAGGGCGCGTCGCCCACGACCATTCGAGACAGGGTTTGGGATGATTGCTCCAGCTATCGTGGCGGACGCGAAGCGGCGTCTGCGGCTTTGCACCGCTATCGTCACGCTGGCAGCGGTTGCGCCCGGTGGCGCTTGCGCGCAATCGGTCTGGACCGGAGCTTCCGACAACGATTTCGCAAACGGCGCAAACTGGACGACGGCCCCGGCAGCCCCCGGCGTATCGGACGCAGCCTCGATCGGCTCCGGCGCGCCGACAGTCGCAAGCGGCACGGCCGTCAATACGCTCGATGTGTCCGGCGGCACGCTTCATGTCGATGCAGATCTGACAGCGACGAGCGGCACGACCCTGTTCGACATGGGACGCATCGAGATCTCGCAAAGTGGCACGCTGACATCAGACGTCACGATGTCATCAGGCTCTCTTTCCAACTCGGGCACGCTCAACGGCGACCTTGCATCCTCGGGTGGCGAAGTCGTCAACGACGGCACGATCGACGGCCGCACGACGCTGTCCGGCGATGCGCAGATGACCAACAATTTCGTCGTCACTGATGTCGATGTCGAAGCGACGGCCCGGTTCGTCAACAATTCCGGCGCCACGGCCGGCGCGGTCACCAATGCGGGCACGACCTCCAACGCCGGCACGATCGCGTCGCTCACCAATACCGGCGGATCCTTCACCAACAATGACGGCGGCACGGTCACCGGCGATACGGTCGTCTCGGGCGGCACCGTCACCAACAACTTCGTCGTCACCGACGTCGATGTCGCGGCGACCGCCAGTTTCGTCAACAATTCCGGCGCTTCGGCAGCAGCCGTCACCAACGCGGGCACGGCGTCCAATGCCGGCACTGTGGCATCGCTTGCCAATACCGGCGGCAGCTTTACCAACAACGGAACCATTTCAGGCGCAACGTCACTCGAGGGCGGCACGCTCACCAACAATTTCGTGGTGACGACGGTCGATGTGGCGGCGGCTGCGATCTTCGTCAACAATTCAGGTGCCACGGCCGGCGAGGTCACCAACTCAGGCAATGCCTCGAACGCCGGCACGATCGCCTCGCTCACCAATACCGGCGGCACCTTCACCAACAACGACGGCGGCGAAATCACCGGAAGCACAACCGTGACAGGCGGCACGGTCACCAACAATTTCGTCGTCACCGACGTGGATGTCGCGGCTTCCGCCAGCTTCGTCAACAATTCCGGCGCGGTCGCCGGCGATGTCACAAACGCCGGAACCTCATCCAACGACGGCACCATCGCTTCGCTCACCAACACCGGTGGCAGCTTTTCCAACACCGGCGAGATCAGTGGCGATGCGACGGTCACAGGAGGAACGCTCGTCAACGACGGCACGATCGGCGGCGCGATCGATATCGGCACGGATGGCATGCTGTCAGGCACAGGCGAGATCGGTGGCCTCACCGTCAGCGACGGCGGTACGCTTTCACCCGGCCCGGGTATCGCAACACTTGCCGTCAACGGCGACGTCACCTTCGAAGCCGGCTCGACCTATCAGGTGGAAACGGAAGCAGACGGCACGTCCGACAGCCTTGCCGCAACCGGTTCCGTCAGCATCGAAGGCGGCACGGTAAAGGTTCTCGCGGGTAGCGGCACTTATTCACCCGCTACGACCTACACGATCATCACAGGCGAAAGCGTTACCGGCGCCTTCGACGATGTCATCACCGACCTCGCCTTCCTGTCGCCCATCCTTGCCTATGGCGCCGACGATGTGACGCTGAGCCTCTACCGGAACGATGTCGATTTCGCCGATGTCGCGAACACCGCCAATACCCGCGCAACGGCTACAGCGGTCCAATCGCTCGGAACCGAAAACGATATCTTCCTCGGCGTTCTCCAGCAAAACGCCGACGGCGCACGCGATGCCTTCTCGCAGCTTGGCGGCGAGATCCACGCCTCGCTGAAAACCCAGCTTTTGAGCGACAGCCGGCTCGTCCGGGACGCAATCGTCGACCGCGTCAACGGTGCCGTCCCGATCCGCTCATCGGCCGATGGTGCGACCAGCTTCTGGGCAACCGGCATCGCTGCATCAGGGCAATTGCGCAGCGACGGCAACGCGGCGGGCATCGACAGCCATGCGGCGGGAGTGATCGCAGGCTTCGACGGGCAGGCCTCCGATCACTGGCGGCTCGGCGGATTGTTCGGCTACAGCAATGCCTCCTCGGGCAGCGAAGCGGACTGGGAAAGCTATCATGCCGGGCTCTACGCCGCCGCAAACTGGGGAGACGTTGCCCTCACATCAGGCGCGGTCTATTCCGAAAACCGCATCTCGACGTCACGCAGCGTCGACTTCGGCACGTTCACCGACGATCTTCAAGCCGATTACAGAGGTGCCACCCGCCAGCTGTTTACCGACCTGTCCTGGAAGACAACGGCAGGTCCCGTGACGCTGCAGCCCTTCGCGAGCCTTGCCTATGTCAATCTCGACACCGATGGTTTTCGCGAAAAGGGCGGGGCGGCCGCTTTGACGGGGAATGGCGAAACGGACAACATCGCCCTTTCCACATTCGGCCTTCGCTGGTCGGCGCAAATGCCGGTCGAGGACCTGCCGCTCACCGTCTCAGGCATGCTCGGCTGGCGCCACGCAATGGGCGACCTGACGCCCGCATCGCGGCTCGCTTTTGCCAGCGGCGGCAGTCCGTTCATGCTCGAAGGCGTGGCGCTGCCGCGTGACACGGCAGTCGTCGAAGCATCGGTCACCGCGCAGGTTTCAAAATCCGCACGGCTGAAGCTCAGCTATTCCGGCGAATTTGCCCATTCGCTGACGAGCCATACCGCGAAGGCCAGCCTTGCGGTGAAGTTCTAGATCCCGCCCCATTCACCAAGTGCGGCGATTACCGCCGGCAGGTCGCTCATCCGCGAAATCACCGTTTCGGCACCGGCATCCGTCAGCCGGTCGGCATGGCTCGGATAGGTATGCGATGCGCCGGTAAAGCCCACCACCCGCATTCCGGCCGTGCGTGCGCCATGGACGCCATGCGTGGAATCCTCGATCACCAGGCATCTGTCAGGCTCGACGCCGAACTGCTTTGCGCCGTGTAGAAAAATGTCCGGCTTCGGCTTCACCCGGTCGGGACCGAGGTCCTTGGCGGAATAGATATGGTTTTCGAAATAGGGCTTGAGCCCCACCTTGGTCAGCATCATGTCCAGCCGCTGGCTCGATGAATTCGAGCAGATGCAGCGCTGCGTGGTCAGCCGCGCCAGCGCGAACTTGACGCCGTCGATGATCTTGACGCTGCGTTCCAGCCGCTGGTCGAGCAGCTTTTCCGATTTGTCGAGCAGGGAGGCCGATAGCGGAATATCCGCTTCCTGTTCCACCTGCAGAAGAATGTTCTTCCAGGTCATACCGGCGAAGCGCTCGCCCATTTCCTCGACGCTGATCGGATAGCCCGCTTCCGTCAGCAGCCGGGATTCGACCTGTGCCGCGATGATTTCGGAATCGACGAGCACGCCGTCGCAATCGAAGATGATGAGGTCGAAGCCGCTCATGATGGATACTCTTTGATGAAAGAAGGTGAGGGCGATCTACACGAGGGCAGCGCCGGAAACAATGCGGAGGGCGATTTCCTCTACCGCCAAAGCGGCAACAACACGGCGCGCCTCAGAAACCGTAGCGCGCCTCGGCAAGATCGATCTCGCGAACGAGCTTGCGTGCGATCTCCTCGGAAATCTTGCGCCGGCGGCCGAGCCTGAACAGCTCGTCGCGTTCGGCGCGAAGCGCAGCCAGCCTGAACCGCTTGTCGACCTCCTCCATCTTGCGCAACAGCTCTGCCTCGTCCCCCAGCTTGGAACGGCCCTCGATCCGCTGCCGGTAGAGTTCCATCAGCCGCGTGCCGACCTCGCCGTAAAGATCAGCGTCGGTGCGGCCTTCGCTCATCGCATGCTGCAGTTTCTCGATCATCCGGATCGCAGCCTCCGCCGCAGCAATCCGGGCATTGTCCTCTTCCTGGTGGTGATCATCCTCCGGCGGCAGTTCGAGGTTCTGGAGAAGATAGGGAAGGCCGATGCTGGCCGCCGTCAGCGACAGGATGATCACCCCGGCTGCCAGGAATATCACCAGATCGCGCGCCGGAAACGATGTGCCGTCGTTCATGGCAAGCGGCAGGGTAAGGATACCCGCAAGCGTGATCGCACCGCGCACGCCGGCAAGCGACATGGCCGCCAGCAGCCGCCAGTGCGGCTTGCGGATCGCCTCTCCGCGACGCGCGGCGCGATAGAGGGTAAAGCGCAAGGAGACCCACACCCAGGCAAACCGCAGGGCCGCGAGTGCGGTGGTAATCACCGCCACATAGGCGATCAGCCAGATCGGGTGGAGGTGGCCGGTCTCGGTGACGATCCTGGCGGCGCCCGAGACGATGCCCGGCATCTGTTCGCCCAGCAGCACGAAGATGATGCCGTTCAGCGCAAACTGCACCGTATCCCACACCGCGTAGCGCCGCATGCGGGTGGCAGCCATCGTCTGGCCGCGCAGTTCGGCAAAGCTCATGGTGATACCGGCCGAAACGGCTGCCAGAATACCGGAACAATGCAGGTGTTCGGCCAGAAGATAGGCGCCGAACGGAATGAGCAGGCTGATCAGGATCTGCGCGCCGGGCTCTTCGCCCAGCTTGCGCGACACGTAATACTTTGCCTTCATCACCACGAATGTGGTGCCAAAGCCGATCAGGATGCCGCCGATCGCCACCCAGAGGAAGGTGCCCACCGCATCCGCCAGCGAGAACACGCCGGTCAGCACGGCGGCCACCGCAAACTGCATGCAGACAAGGCCCGACGCATCGTTGAGCAGCGATTCGCCCTCCAGAATATGCATCAGCCGGCCAGGGATCGGCACCCGCGCGGCAATCGCCGAGACCGCGATCGGATCGGTTGGCGAGAGAATGGCGGCGAGCGCGAAGGCGACCGCAAGCGGTATCGCCGGGATCATCCAGTGGACCAGAAAGCCGATCAGGATCACCGTGAACACGACAAGCCCGAGCGCCAGTTCAAGGATCACCGCCTTGTCGCGAAACAGCCCTTCCTTAGGAATGCGCCAGCCATCGAGAAACAGTAGCGGCGGCAGAAACAGGAGGAAGAAGAAATCCGGATCGAGCTGCACCGCAGACCCCGTCACGCCGGCGATCGCGGCCCCGAGCGCGATCTGCACCAGCGGCAGCGGAATGCCGACCGGCGAAAGCCTCGCAAGCGTACCGCTCAGAACCACGGCGAGAAGCAGGACCAGGGCAATGGTGATGCTTTCCATGGTGGCACTCCTATCCGTTCCGCTTCGGGCCTGAATAGGAAATGGGAATGGATGAGGCAAGAGCCGGGAAGGGCGGTGCGACCTTTACGCCCGGCTCAGTCGTTCCTGCAGACCCAGCATCGCGGATTTGAGCGGCGGTAGGTCATGCGCGATGACGTCCCAGATAAATTGGTCCATCAGAACACCTGCACCGAAGCGGCTTCGATCCGGTCCTTCAGCCTTGGATGCAGACTGTTGCGGGTGGTAACATCGATGTCGGCCGCGAGTTCATCCTCGAGAAACAGCTTGATCCCGACAAGATCGAGCAGAGAGAACTTCTTGCTCTCGTCATAATCGATAAACAGATCGAGATCGCTGTCGGGTCCGGCTTCGTCGCGGGCAACCGAGCCGAACAGATAAAGCGAGGTCGCGCCGAGCGCCCTGATCGCGTCGGCCTGCCGTCTCAGCTTCTCGATCGCCTCTGCTTCTTTCATGAGTTGTAGCCTAGCGCATCTTCGCGCCGCTTCCCATCATTTTGCTTTTTTCCAGAAACAGGCCACCGGCTTCAGTCTTTGGTAACCAAAATGAGTAACCATAACAGTCAGTAAATTCGTATCCAGTACAGCGTAGCGAGTGTCTCATGGCCGCAGTCCTTCCTTTGATCGACCTCCAGAAACAGGCCCGTCCTCACGCCTGGATGAACTCCATCATCAAGGGCGATTGCGTGGCAGCCCTCGAGGCGCTGCCGGATAAATCGGTGGATGCGATCTTTGCCGATCCGCCATACAACCTGCAGCTCGGCGGCGCCCTGCATCGCCCCGACCAGAGCCTGGTCGATGCCGTCGATGACGACTGGGACCAGTTCGCGTCCTTCCAGGTCTACGATGCCTTCACCCGCGCCTGGCTGCTTGCCTGCCGCCGCGTGCTCAAGCCGAACGGCACGATCTGGGTGATCGGTTCCTACCACAACATCTTCCGCGTCGGCGCAATCATGCAGGACCTGAATTTCTGGCTCCTCAACGATATCGTCTGGCGCAAGACCAACCCGATGCCGAACTTCAAGGGCCGCCGGTTCCAGAACGCCCACGAGACGATGATCTGGGCCAGCCGCGATGCCAAGGCCAAGGGCTACACGTTCAATTACGAAGCGCTCAAAGCCTCCAACGACGACGTGCAGATGCGCTCCGACTGGCTGTTCCCGATCTGCTCCGGCGGCGAACGCCTGAAGGGTGACGACGGCAAGAAGGTTCATCCGACCCAGAAGCCGGAAGCGCTGCTCGCCCGCATCATCATGTCCTGCACCAAGCCCGGCGATGTCGTGCTCGACCCGTTCTTCGGTTCCGGCACCACGGGTGCTGTCGCCAAGCGTCTCGGCCGCAACTTCGTCGGCATCGAACGCGAGCAGGATTACATCGACGCCGCATCCGCCCGCATCGCGTCGGTCGAACCGCTCGGCAAGACGGAACTGACGGTCATGACCGGCAAGCGCGCCGAACCGCGTGTCGCCTTCAATTCACTGGTCGAAAGCGGTCTCGTCAAGCCTGGCCAGATCCTCACCGACGCCCGCCGCCGACACAGCGCCATCATCCGCGCCGACGGCACGCTGACCTCGAACGGCGACGCCGGATCGATCCATCGCCTCGGCGCCAAGGTTCAGGGCTTTGATGCCTGCAACGGCTGGACCTTCTGGCACTACGAGGAGGCCGGCGTTCTGAAGCCGATCGACGACCTTCGCACCATCATTCGCAACGGCCTGCCAAAAGCGGACTGAGCCACCAGTCCCGGGACCAGATCCCATGTCAGCTCGCGAGCTTCCTCTTCCGGTTTTGTACCTCTAGTCCCGGAAGAGGATCATGTGACGCCCGGAGTTTGAAGGCTCCGGGCGTCATCTTTTTTATGGGGCAAATGCACTGATTTCGGGGCCGCAACGACGCAGGCTCTGACCAGAGTAACCCTAAACACCTCCGAATTAGAATGTTTCGGCCCGTCCGCCGATCACCCGGCTAGGTTGCCTGCCGTCCATCCGGGTATTCTGCAGGCCCCTTGATCTCGATCTTATTGCCAAACGGGTCATGGATGTAGAACGAGTGCCCCATGCCCCGGGCGCCGCCATGAAACGCTTCCTGGACGATCTCTACCCCGTGCTTATCGAGATGCGTACGCAGTTCGTCATGGTCGAAAGGGCTGGTCGCAAGACAGACATGATCGACATTGCGCCCACCGGTCACCGGAGGCGCTGCTTTCGTTCCGCCCGGGTGAGTTACATCCCACAAGACGATCAATGACGAGCCGAACCAGACCTGCTCCATCCCCAGTGCCGGATAGGAATAGCCAGGCCGGCACCCCAGGACATCCGTGTAGAACGTAAGCGCACGTTTCATGTCGTCGATCAGAAGAACGATGTGATCAATGCCGACGGGAGCGAATGGAATTGCCATGAGGGGTGCCGGGTTAACGTGAGGTCGATTGCAAAACGAGGTGGGTGGGCCGGGAACTTATATCGTCAGCATACCGGCTACCACCCCCAACGCTCACACCTCGATACCGTGATCCCTCAAAGCCTTCCGCAGCGTTTCCGGATCCGTGAAATGCACAGCGTGCCAGCCAGCGGCGCGGGCGCCTTCGACGTTGGGATAGCTGTCGTCGATGAAGATCGAGGCTTCGGGGGTGAGGCCGAAGTCGCGGGCGTGCTTTTCGTAGATCGCCACATCCGGCTTGATCAGGCCGATCTCGCCCGACACCGTGACGCCGCGCGGCTTGTCGAGAAACGGGAATTTCCGGCGGGCTTCGACGAATGTGTCGGCGGCGAAGTTGGTGAGCATGGTCACGTCGCGGCCGTTCTCGATCAGGCTCTCGAAGATGGCAACCGAGCCGTCATAGGCATGCGGCACCATTTCGTGCCAGTGCTGGCGAAAGGCCCGGATATTGGCTTCCTGTTGCGGATGCTGTTCAAGCAGCAGCGCTTCGGCCTCGCTCCAGCTGCGGCCGCGGTCCTGTTCCAGGTTCCATTCGTGGGTGCAGACGTTGTCGAAGAACCACTTGCGTTCGGTCTCGTCGGGAATGATGCGGCTATAGGGAAGGTTGGGGTCGTAGTGGATCAGAACCTTGCCGATGTCGAAAACGATGTGATCAATCTTGGCCGCCATAGAGGATGTTTCCTGCTGTCAGTTTGGAGCTTTTGCGAAGGCGAGTGGTATAGCTTGGACGATTGCTTTTTTCATGACGGTCGGCAAGGCCTGGTTCTCCAGGCTTTCCACCGGTTCCCACCAGCCATTGTCCACAGCCACCTTGGTCACCTTCGCGCGAAAAATCGAAAGCCGCAGTTCGAAATGGGTGAAGACGTGAATGACCGTACCACAGGTCTGCCAGTCGGCAGACGGGATGGGTGCGTGATCGATCGTCGTGCCGCCATCGAGCCGCGCGGTCCAGGCCGTCGTCGGCACTTCCGTCATGCCGCCTAAAAGTCCGGTCTCGATGCGCTTTCGAAGCAGCACCTCGCCATCAGGCGTCACCGCCACGAAGGCAGCGCCTTGCCGCACCGGCTTTTCCTTCTTTGCGGCCTTCACCGGAAACCGCTCGGGATCGTCGCCGGCCAACGCCAGACAGTCGTCCCGGAACGGACAGAGCGCGCAGGCGGGACGTTTTGGCGTGCAGATCGTCGCGCCGAGGTCCATCATCGCCTGGGCAAAATCGCCCGGCCGGTCTGATGGCGTCAGCTCCACGACCTTTGCCTTCATGGTGGGCTTGGAACCCGGCAGCGGTGCATCGATCGCATAGAGACGCGAAATGACCCGCTCGACATTGCCGTCCATCACAGCCGATTGCCGGTTGAACGCGATCGCGGCAACGGCGGCCGACGTATAGTCGCCGATGCCGGGCAGGGCGCGCAGGCCGTCTTCCGTATCGGGAAACACCCCGCCATGATCGGCTGCAACCGCTTCTGCGCATTTCTTCAGGTTGCGGGCGCGGGCATAGTAGCCAAGCCCCGCCCAGGCCGCCATCACGTCGTCGGAAGGGGCTGCGGCAAGATCGGTCACCTTCGGCCAGCGTTCGAGAAATTTTGCGAAATACGGTTTGACCGCCTGCACCGTCGTCTGCTGCAGCATCACTTCCGATAGCCAGATCCGATAGGGGTCGGGCCGGATCCCGGCTTTTGCAGCCGTCGGGCTGATGCGCCAGGGCAGCTCGCGGTGGTGCCGGTCGTACCAGGCGAGAAGCCTTTCCGCATGGGTCGGGCCATCGGGCGAATTCGTCGTCTTGGGAAGCGTCTGGAGCATCGTTTGCCGTTTGCCGCTGGAATGGCCTATAGGTATGCGTCAATGCGCCGGCATCAAGGACGGCACAACCTCAGGCGGCCAGTTATCCAGCGATGAATGCTCCGAAACCCCCGTTCCGCCGCAAAGGCGCGCTGCAGATCTCCGAAGTGGCGAACGGCATCATCGATCCGGTGCTGGCTCGTCGCGCCGGAATATCCACCGCGTTGCTCGGCTCCTGGGACGAGATCGCCGGCGAGGATTTCGCCGATTGTACGAGGCCTGAAAAGATCGCCTGGTCGCGCTATAACGATGGCTATAGCGAGGGCGGCCATCAGCC
Organism: Neorhizobium sp. DAR64862/K0K3; assembly: GCF_050500185.1. Lineage (NCBI taxonomy): Bacteria > Pseudomonadati > Pseudomonadota > Alphaproteobacteria > Hyphomicrobiales > Rhizobiaceae > Neorhizobium > Neorhizobium sp. DAR64862/K0K3. The sequence continues at coordinate 2,234,255 of NZ_CP191449.1, read as the reverse complement.
GGGCGTCCTCACCATCGCCTGCGAGGGTGCGCGAGCACTGTTCCTCGGCCATGCCCAAGGCGAACTCATCGCCCGCATCAACGCCTTCTTCGGCTTTCCCGCCGTGCGCCAGATCCGCATCGTGCAAAAGCCGGTATCGCAGACCTTCAAGCATCCCCGCAAACTGCAGCCCCTCAAAGGCGAAGCGGCGAAACGGCTGGAGGGCATGATGGAGGGGATCGAAAGCGAAGCGCTGAAGAAAGCCGTCGCCAGGCTCGGCACCGCCGTTCTCCAGCAGAAGCGCAAGTAAGGGGATCTGGCCCACCCTCGCCACCCTCATTCCTGTGCTCGTCACAGGAATCCAGCCCCAAGTCCTTGGGCTGAAATAACTCTTTCCAGCGGGGAATATGCTTCGCCAGAATTGCTCTACTGGTCTTAGAGAAAACTCAGATCAGCAGCATCAATCCGCAGAACTATTCCCTCGCACCGCCATTTCGTCACAATTCTTTGAAGGGATTTAACACTCCACCGCTTGTCGGGGCCAAGGCGCCACGATACGGAATATCAAACTTTTTCAAATCTCGAACACGGGTGTTCCATGCAGTTGAACGATAAGACCATCACCAGACGCGCGCTTCTCGGCGGAGTGGCGGTCACGGCGCTTTGCCTGTCGCTGCCGCTCGGCATCTCCGACGCCTTTGCCCAGGCACTTCCGGAATCGCAGGGCGATGTGGATATGGCGGCGGCGCTGAAGCCTGGCACCCTGCCGGAGATGGCGCTCGGCGAGGAAAACGCCAAGGTCACCGTCATCGAATACATGTCGATGACCTGCCCGCATTGCGCACACTTCCACAACACCACGTTCGAAACGATCAAGAAGAACTATATCGATACGGGCAAGGTTCGCTTCATCATCCGCGAATTCCCGTTCGATCCGGTCGCGACCGCGGCCTTCATGCTGGCCCGCTGCAACCCGCAGAACCCGGCCGAACTTGCAACGTCGGCGCAGTATTACCCGATGGTGTCGATGCTGTTCAAGCAGCAGCGCGCCTGGGCAGCCCCTGCCGACAAGGATGTGCGCGGCGCTCTCCTGCAGTCGGTCAAGCTTGCAGGTTACTCACAGCAGAGTTTCGAAGCCTGCTTGACGAACCAGAAGCTTCTCGACGACATTAATACCGTCGTTAAGCGGGGCAACGAGGAATTCGGCGTCAATTCCACACCGACCTTCCTGATCAACGGCAAGAAATACTCCGGAGATATGACGGTTGACTCCATGTCGAAGCTTTTCGACAGCCTTCTGTAAGATCGCCACCCCGGCGGGTAGGGGACCCGTCGGCGGGAGAAAGGGCGCAGCATGAAATTCAACAAGCTGCGCGTCGTTGGCTTCAAGTCCTTCGTTGAGCCGACGGAATTCATCATCGAGCGAGGGCTGACCGGCGTGGTCGGCCCCAATGGCTGCGGCAAGTCCAACCTTGTCGAAGCGCTGCGCTGGGTGATGGGCGAAAACTCCTACAAGAACATGCGCGCGTCCGGCATGGACGACGTCATCTTTTCGGGCTCGGGCAACCGTCCGGCCCGAAACAGCGCCGAAGTCGGCCTCTATCTCGACAATTCCGATCATACGGCACCCGCCGCCTTCAACGATGCCGACGAGATCCAGGTGTCGCGCCGCATCGAGCGCGAGAACGGCTCGCTCTACCGTATCAACGGCAAGGAAGCCCGCGCCAAGGATGTGCAACTCCTGTTCGCGGATGCCTCGACCGGCGCACGCTCGCCCTCCATGGTCGGACAGGGGCGGATCGGCGAACTGATCAATGCCAAGCCCCAGGCGCGCCGCCAGCTTCTCGAAGAAGCCGCCGGCATTTCCGGCCTGCATTCGCGCCGCCATGAGGCAGAACTTCGCCTGCGCGCCGCCGAGACCAATCTGGAGCGGTTGGAAGATGTCGTCGCCCAGCTGGAAAGCCAGATCGAGAGCCTGAAGCGCCAGGCCCGCCAGGCCAACCGTTTCCGCATGCTGTCGGCCGATATCCGCGCCCGCGAGGCGATGCTTTTGCATATCCGCTTCGTCCAGGCCCGCGAGGCGGAGGCGGAAGCCGAAACCGCCCTCAACCAGGCCACCAATATCGTCGCCGAAAAGGCGCAAGGGCAGATGGAAGCGGCAAAGGCGCAAGCGATTGCCAGCCTCAGATTGCCGGAACTGCGTGAGGACGAGGCGAAGGCCGGTGCCGCCCTGCAGCGGCTGCAGATCGCCCGCGGCCAGCTGGAGGAAGAAGCCGGTCGTCTGCTGCGCCGTCGCGATGAACTGACGCGAAGACTGTCCCAGCTTGCCGAAGACATAAGACGCGAGGAACAGCTCGCCGCCGACAACACCGCTTTCCTCGACAAGCTGGATGGCGAAGAAGCCGAGCTGACCGAGACGCTGGCGGAGTCTGGTGCGGAAGCCGAAGACCTGCGTGAGGACTTCGAGTCAGCTGCCGCAACGCTTGCCGACAGCGAAAAGCTGTTTGCCGCGGTGACCGCCGAACGTGCCGAAGCTTCCGCCGGACGCAACGCGCTGGACCGGCTGATCCGCGATCTCGCCGAACGACGCCAGCGCCTCGACCGGCAGATGGCCGATGCGACGGGCGAACTCGACGCGATCGGACAAAAGCTTGATGGCCTTGACGATCCGGCCGAGCGGCAGGACGCGGTGGAAGCCGCCGAAATCGCCGTCGAAGATGCGACGATCGCGGCCGAAGAAGTCGAGTCGGCGCTCGCCCATGCGCGCTCTAACGAACTGATGGCCCGCGGCCCGGTGGAAGCCGCCCGCTCGGCGCTGAACGCGCTCGAAACCGAAAAGCGCACGATTTCCCGCATGCTCGCCGCAGGCGCCCTGTCCGGTGGCTTCGTCCCCGTCGCCGAAATGATCCGTGTCGACCGTGGCTATGAGGCAGCGCTCGGTGCAGCCTTGGGCGATGATCTCGAAACACCTGTCGATGCATCCGCCTCCGCCCACTGGTCGATCAATGGCGACGGCGCCTCTGATCCCGGCCTGCCGGAGGGTGCGCAAGCCTTGTCGTCCTATGTCACGGCGCCGCCGGAACTGGCGCGCCGGCTCGGGCAGATCGGCGTGATCTCGCAAGACGACGCCGAGAGGCTGATGCCGCTGCTGCGCCCTGGCCAGCGCCTCGTGACCCGAGAGGGTGCCGTCTATCGCTGGGATGGCCATATCTCGGGCTCCGAAGCGCCGGGTGCGGCTGCCCTTCGCCTGTCCCAGAAAAACCGTCTGTCGGAGCTGGAAGGCGAGATCGAAGAGGCGCGCGATATCCTCTCGGAAACCGAGGATGCGCTGGCGCAAGCCGGCTCCGCCATCTCGATTGAGGAAAAACGGCTCGCCGAAGCGCGCGACCGCAGCCGTTTTGCCGCCCGCCAGTTGAGCGATGCCCGCGATGCGCTTGCCGCAGCCGAACGGGCAGCCGGCGATCTCACCCGTCGCCGCGATGTGGTTGCGGAAGCGGTCAGCCAGCTGACCGGCCAGATCGAGGATCTCGGTGTCCAGGAAGAAGATGCGCGCATCGAGCTCGAGGATGCGCCGGATCTCTCCGCCATTGATGCCAAGCTGTTGAACCAGCAAAGCGTCGTCGCCACCGATCGGGGCCGTCTCGCCGAAGCGCGCGCATCCTATGAGGGCCAGAGCCGCGAGATCGAGGTGCGCAAGCGCCGCATCGCCGCCATCGCCCAGGAACGCGCCGCCTGGGTTTCCCGCATCGCCAGCGCCGCCGATCATATCGGCAGCCTGCGCCAGCGCGAGGAAGAGGCGCGCGACGAGATCGCCGATCTCGAAGCAGCGCCTGAAGAATTCGACGAGCGCCGCCGGGCACTGATCAACGAATTGCAAAAGGCCGAAGCCGCCCGCAAGGCTGCCTCCGACCGGCTGGTTGAGGCCGAAACCCGCCAGCGCGAGACCGACCGTATCGCCGCCACGGCCCTGTCGGAACTTGCCGAAGCCCGCGAAAAGCGCGGCCGTGCCGAAGAGCGTCTGGTCTCCGCCGCCGAAAAGCGCCACGAGGGCGAGCTGCGGATCCGCGAGGCGCTCAATGTGGAGCCGCATGACGTGATGCGCATCGCCGGCATCGCGCCCGGTGCCACGCTTCCCGACATCCGCGAGATCGAACGCGAAGTCGATCGCCTCAAAATGGAGCGCGAGCGGCTCGGTGCCGTCAACCTGCGTGCCGAGGAAGAGCAGAAGGAGCTTTCCGACAAGCTCAGCGCGCTGATCCACGAGCGTGACGACATCATCGATGCTATTCGCAAACTGCGTGGCGCAATCCAGAGCCTCAACCGCGAAGGCCGCGAACGCATGCTGGCCGCCTTCGATGTGGTCAACAAGCAGTTCCAGCGGCTGTTCACGCATCTCTTCAATGGCGGCACGGCAGAGCTGCAGCTGATCGAGAGCGACGATCCGCTCGAAGCCGGCCTCGAAATCCTCGCCCGCCCGCCGGGCAAGAAGCCGCAGACGATGACGCTTCTGTCCGGTGGCGAGCAGGCACTGACGGCGATGGCGCTGATCTTTGCCGTCTTCCTCACCAATCCCGCACCGATTTGCGTGCTGGACGAAGTGGATGCACCGCTCGACGACCACAATGTCGAGCGCTACTGCAACCTGATGGACGAGATGGCGGCGTCGACTGAGACGCGATTTATCATCATCACCCACAACCCCATCACCATGGCCCGCATGAACCGACTGTTCGGTGTGACCATGGCGGAGCAGGGTGTATCGCAGCTGGTCTCGGTCGATCTGCAGACGGCGGAACTGCTGCGCGAAGCCAGCTGATAGCAGGCTTTCCCGGTCAACCGGTCGCGGACTCCGTATTTCTACCTACGTCAATTTACTCATATGGGACATCAGCGTCTCGGCGTAGTGTAATTTAACTAAAATCATATTGACGTGTGGTGCCTCGATGCCGCAAGTTCAGCATCGAAGTACCGCCGATATAGAGACCCCCCGCACGGGTTTTCCTGTCCTGTGCGGAAGGCTTTGCGGGGCCGATGTGATCCGGCCCCGCAAAGCGTTTTCATCTCTTTCCGACATCCGCGCCGCAGGCGTCCTTACAGCCCCGTCAGCCGCACATTCGTCCCCCAGGGGTCGAGAATGTCGATATGATCGACAGCCCTCGTGAAGCTAACCGACGCCTGTTTCAGCTTGTCCTTCAGCGCCAGCAGGTCGCTCTTTTCCGCAAATTCCAGCGAGAACCAGTCGAGCCCGGTTTGCGTCTCTTCCCGCATTCCCGCACCGGCGCTCTGCCAGGTGTTGAAGGCGAGGTGGTGATGGTAATGGCCGGACGAGAAGAAGCCCGAGTCGTCCCGGTTGCCGCGTGTCGATGACAGGCCGATCAGATCGCCATAGAAGGCCCGCGCCTTGTCGATCTCGCCGACCCGCAGATGGATATGACCGATCCTGAGGTTGGCGGGCGCTTTTGTGTAGGTGTCGCGGTTGATGTCGGTAGTGGCGACGATATCGTCCACGTCGAGCGCATTGGTGCCCATCGTCACCACCTCGCCCTCCCATGTCCACATTTCGTGCGGCCGATCCCAATAGACCTCGACGCCGTTTCCTTCGGGATCGGTCAGATACACCGCCTCGCTGACGCTGTGATCGGCAAATCCTGTGATCGGAAATTGCCGCTGCGCCACATGCACCAGCCAGCGGGCGAGATCGCCGCGGTCCGGCATCAGGTAGGCGATGTGAAACAGACCGGCAGACCCCGGCGTCTCGAAGGCGGCCTCTGCCGAACGGACGAGATGCAGAAGCGGCGATCCCCCCGCACCCAGCACGACGCGATCGCCGGAAACATCATCCTGCTCGATGATCTCGAGCCCGAGCATGCCCTGGTAGTACGCGGTCATGGATTTGAGGTCCCGCACCCGAAGCGCCGCCTGATCCACATGGACAGGCGTCGTCACGGCAAAGGGCAGGGCAGGTGCAGCGATAGCCGCGCTCGTTCCTTCCGCCAGCAGCGCGCCGTTAAGGGCGGCCGTCGCAGACACGACACCCGCCAGTTTCAAAGCATTCCGTCTCGTGATGGTCATCGAAGGCCCTGCAGGTTCCGGCGGCGTTATAGAGACGCGCTAGCCCATGCGCACGTCACTTTCCTGTCAGGCATGACAACTCACCGATCTTGCTGCGCTGCAACATAATCCTGACGTATAATTCCCAAACGATCATAAACGCGGTAAATGCTTGAGAACACTGGGTGGAGATGTGAAATGTCGAAATGGGTCTATCGCTTCGGCGATGGCAAGGCGGAAGGAGGCGCTGGTGACAGCGTCCGTCTTGGAGGCAAGGGCGCAAACCTCGCGGAAATGGCAAGCCTCGGCCTGCCGGTGCCGCCGGGACTGACGATCGTCTGCGATGCCTGTACCCATTATTTCGAAAACGCCCGCATGCTGCCCGATGGCCTGAAGGCCGAAGTGCTCGATGGCATCGCCGCCATGGAAGCGATCACCGGCCGCCGTTTCGGTGCCGGCGTCCAGCCGCTGCTTCTTTCCGTCCGCTCCGGCGCCAGGGCCTCCATGCCCGGCATGATGGACACCGTCCTCAATCTCGGCCTTAACGACCATACGGTGCAGGCGCTGGCCGAAGATTCCGGCGATGCCCGCTTCGCCTGGGACAGTTACCGCCGCTTTATCCAGATGTATGCCGACGTGGTGATGGGCCTCGACCACGAGATCTTCGAGGAAATCCTCGAAGACGAGAAGGCGCGGCTGGGCCACGAATACGATACCGAACTTTGCGCCGCCGACTGGAGGCACATCGTCTCCCTCTACAAGCAGCTGATCGGTGAGGAACTGGAAACGGGTTTCCCGCAGGATCCGCACGAGCAACTCTGGAAGGCGATCGCCGCCGTATTTGCAAGCTGGATGAACCCGCGCGCGCAAACCTTCCGCATGCTGCACCGGATCCCCGAGGAATGGGGAACCGCGGTCAATGTCCAGGCCATGGTGTTCGGCAATCTCGGCTCGACATCGGCCACAGGCGTTGCCTTCACCCGCAATCCGTCGACCGGTGAGAAAGCCTTGTACGGCGAGTTCCTCGTCAATGCGCAGGGCGAGGATGTGGTCGCCGGCATCCGCACACCGCAGTCGATCACCGAGGAGGGCAGGCTCGCCTCCGGTTCCGACAAGCCGTCGATGGAAAAGCTGATGCCGCAGGCCTTCGCCGAATTCCGCACGATCTGCGACCGGCTCGAAGCCCACTACTGCGACATGCAGGATGTGGAATTCACCATAGAGCGCGGCAAATTGTGGATGCTGCAGACACGCAACGCCAAGCGCACCACCCGTGCCGCCATGAAAGTCGCCGTCGACATGGTCGAGGAAGGCGTCATCACCGAAAGCCAGGCCGTCTGCCGCATCGATCCGCCCTCGCTCGACCAGCTGCTGCACCCGACCATCGATCCGCGCGTCGAACGCCACGTGATCGGCTCCGGCCTGCCTGCATCGCCGGGCGCTGCTACCGGCGAGATCGTGTTTACAGCCGAGGAGGCCGTCGAGGCTGACAAGGAAGGCCGCAAGGTCATCCTCGTGCGCATCGAGACCAGCCCGGAAGACATCCACGGCATGAACGCCGCCGAAGCGATCCTGACCACCCGCGGCGGCATGACCAGCCATGCGGCCGTCGTTGCCCGCGGCATGGGCATTCCATGCGTCGTCGGTGCCGGCTCCATGCGCGTCGACCTGCGCAACGAGGTTCTTCTTGCCGCAAACGGCGTCAGCCTTAGGCGCGGCGAAATCATTACCATTGACGGCTCCTCCGGCCAGGTGCTGAAGGGCTCCGTGCCGATGACCCAGCCCGCGCTGTCTGGCGATTTCGGCAAGCTGATGGCCTGGGCCGACAAGACCCGCCGCATGACCGTGCGCACCAATGCCGATACGCCGCAGGATGCCCGCGCCGCCCGCTCGTTCGGGGCGGAGGGCATCGGTCTCTGCCGCACCGAGCACATGTTCTTCGAGGGCGACCGCATCCACATCATGCGCGAGATGATCCTGGCGGAAACCGAGAAGGCGCGCCGCGCAGCGCTTAACAAACTTCTGCCGATGCAGCGGTCGGATTTCACCGAACTGTTCGAAATCATGCACGGCCTGCCGGTCACGATCCGCCTGCTCGATCCGCCGCTGCATGAATTCCTGCCCAAGACCGAGGCCGAGATCGACGACGTCGCCCGCGCCATGGGCATGCCGCCCGCTTTCCTCGCCAGACGCATCGATGCGCTGCACGAGTTCAACCCGATGCTCGGCCACCGCGGCTGCCGGCTTGCCATCTCCTACCCGGAAATCGCCGAAATGCAGGCACGCGCTATCTTCGAAGCGGCTGTAGAGGCCGGAAAGACCACCGGAGAGCCGGTCGAACTCGAAATCCTCGTGCCGCTGGTCAGCCTGCGCAAGGAACTGGATTACGTGAAGGGCGTCATCGATGCGGTGGCGAAAGACGTCGCCCGCGAAACCGGCGTGCCGATCGCCTATCTGGCTGGCACGATGATCGAATTGCCGCGCGCCGCACTGCGCGCCCATGTGATCGCGGAAACCGCCGAGTTCTTCTCCTTCGGCACCAACGACCTCACCCAGACCACTTTCGGCATGTCGCGCGACGACGCGTCGGCCTTCATTCCCACCTATCAGCGCAAGGGAATTATCGAGCACGACCCGTTCATCTCGCTCGATTTCGATGGCGTCGGCGAACTGATCCAGCTCGCAGTCGAGCGCGGCCGCAAGACGCGGGCAGACCTGAAGCTCGGCATTTGCGGCGAACACGGCGGCGACCCGGCCTCGATCCGCTTCTGCGAAAACGCCGATCTCGACTACGTCTCCTGCTCCCCCTTCCGCGTCCCCATCGCAAGGCTCGCCGCCGCCCAGGCAGCGATCGAGCGGACGAAGAGATGACCGGTCAGTGGCGGTGAATATAAACCGGCCGCGTCACCACGATCGGCTGGCGCCACATCATCGCATCGCTTTCCGCCCGCCATGCGCGTCGCTCCGCGCGCCGGTCGAGTTCGATATCGAGCAGGCACCGCGCCATGGAATCGGTCCCGGGACGGAACCCAAAGCGCGCGCAGGACTGCTGATCCGCCGCCCGCCGCTCCTCCGGTGTGATTGTCTGGCAGGAAGTGAGTGCCGTTCCGATGACGGCCAGTGTGGCGATATAGGCAAGACGCATGACAGGCTCCAGATGATGGCTGCGGCACCCGGAGGTCGCTTTCGCGGATCCCAACTCGGCACCAAACCTATAACGACGGAATGCTCCAGACATGTCAAAGCCTGTCACCAGTGGAGGTTGGATTGGCCCGGCACTCGTGTGACCGAATGAAGAAGGCAGGCATTGTTGCATGGGCGATCATCGCCGCCCTGTTTGCGTTCTATCTGATAACCAGCGTTCAATTTCCTTTTGTGCAGGCTTGGTGGCACGCTGCATATGACGATCCGCACGACCTCTTCTCCAAACGCCACCGCATGGCCGACTGGCTCGTGGTGACAGGCGCATTGGAAGGCTTGAGCCGTGGCGAGGTCCTGGCGAAACTCGGACAGCCACCACCCACAGCCAAGTTCACGGACTATGATCTCGTCTATCACCTCAGCGATGAACGCGGCTTCTTGTCCATAGACTCCGAATGGCTCGTGATGCGCCTGTCTCAATCTGGGAACGTGACGGAAAGCCGAGTGATCCGCGACTAATAATCTGCAAGGATTCCATTCCCCGCCGCGCTGTTCTACAGATGGAACGAGACTTTGCATGGAGCCGCTTTCACACAATGACCGTCCGCTTTGTCCGGCCCGTTTCCCGCGCCGCCTATTTCGGGCGCAGGCTCGGCTTCTGCGCTTTTCTTCTATTCGTGGTTTCAGCCGTCGCGCATCGGTTCGGGCCGCTGAACGAGCCGGATTTCGTGGCACTTGTTCTGTGTTCCGCAGCCATAGCGGCTGCCTCGGTACCGCTGTCGCTGCTGGGTCTCGCGCGGCTCTGGAGTGTCGGTGCAAGAGGAGGCGTTGCTGCTGCCCACGGGCTGGTGTTTGCAGCCGTCCCGCTTGCCGTCGTGGTGATGGGAACCGTGTCCTATCTCACGCTGCCGCCGCTTTACGACATCTCCACCGATATCGCCGATCCGCCTGCCTTCGTCTTCGAACCGACAGCCGACCAGCGCTTCCTGCCGCAGCGCCCGCCGATGGTCACGCCCACTGAGCGCCGCGCGCAGTTTGCCGCCTATCCGCGCCTCACCGGACGACGTTACGAAGGGGCCGTCGACCGCGTCTACGAAGGCGTCCAGAAGGCGCTACGGTCCGCCCGGATCGGCATCGTCAAGACAGAGGGGCTGGAGCTGGTGGAGCCCGACATCCTCACCCGTGCAGCGCCCCGCGACGAGCAGGCGCCGGTGCCGGATGTGGCGCCGGTGCCGCTGCGCCGGCCTGAACTCACGCTCGAGCCGACGATCGGCACCGCCGGCGATGTGCTGCTTCAGGGCGAGACCCGCACGCTGGTGCTCGGCCTGCGCTTCGATATCGTGATCCGGTTGCGTGAAGATGCCGAGACGACCTCCGTCGATCTGCGCGTCGTCTCGCGCTTCGGCCCGCATGATCTCGGCCTCGGGGCTGAGATTGCCCAGGATTTCCTCGATCGTCTCGATACCGAACTGCTCGGCATCACCGGCGGCTAAGCGCCCGTCAAGCCAGCGTATAGATGCCTGAAAGCGATGGCGGTCCGTCCGTCGCAACCTGTCCCTTGCCGATCAGGTCTTCCAGATGCGCCAGCACCGAAAGGGCGGCCGCACCATGCAGACGCGGATCCGTACGCGCATAGATCGCCGTCACCATGTCAGGGATCAACCGGTCGCCGGCGCGGATGCGCTCCAGCACCGCGCGCTCGCGCATCCGCCGGTGCGTCCGCAGGCCGCGCAGAAAAGAGGCGGGCTCCGTCACCGGTCCGCCGTGCCCTGGAAAGAAGATCCGGTCTTCGTCCCCGCGCGCCAGAAGCTTTTCGACCGACGCCATGAAATCCGCCATGGATCCATCCGGCGGCGCAACGATCGTCGTCGCCCAGGCCATCACGTGGTCGGCAGAAAACAGGATGCCGGAATTTTCCAGCGCGAAGGCGCAGTGGTTGGCGGTATGGCCGGGTGTATGGAGGACGGTCAGCGCCCACCCGTCGCCCTCGATCCTCTCACCATCACCGGCCGCGATATCGGGCACGAAATCGGTATCAGCGCTTTCAGCGAGCGGATTGATCTCGCCCGCGTGCAGGGAACGGGACGCCCGGTGCGGCCCCTGCGCCACCGTCAACGCGCCGGTCGCCGCCTTCAGCCGCCGTGCCAGCGGCGAGTGGTCGCGATGCGTGTGACTGACAAAGATATGGCTGACACGCCGCCCCTCAAGCGCCGCCATCAAGGCTTCAAAATGCGCCTCGTCCTCCGGCCCCGGATCAATCACGGCCACCGACGATGTCCCGACGATATAGCTGTTGGTGCCATGAAAGGTAAACGGCGAGGGATTGTTCACCGTCAACCGCTGCACCCCTGCCGCGATCGTCACGGGCACGCCGTAGGACGGCGAAAAGGTCAGATCGAAATCAAGGTCTTCCGGCATGCTCAAAAACTGTCCTGCTGCCAAGGGCGCTTGTTGTCATCTCCCCGAGGTTTAACACCCGATCAACGCGCGTAAACCCGAAACCCCGCGTTTATTCGTGACAATCCCGAATTTTGCCGTTGAGAGGGCGCCAAAGCTTTGCTAGAGCAAGGCCACTTCCGGTCCGGGCCAGCAATGATTTGCCCCCGACCTGTTGGGGCGTCGCCAAGCGGTAAGGCTCCGGTTTTTGGTACCGGCATCCCAGGTTCGAATCCTGGCGCCCCAGCCACGCATCACGTTTCGTGCAAACCCTCCAACAAGTGACCGAGAAGCGCTTGGCCGCATATGGTCCTCAGATGCTGTGGTCTGCCGTGTTTTCCATAACTGACGACGTAGTTTATTTTAGACGAATGTAATTCTTTTGAAACCCTTGAGAGTTGCATATGCGAACAGGAAGAAATTGGTTCTTGTGTCGCATTAATGAGTTCATTCAATACAATCTCTCAAAGCCTTATCGATGTTTGGCTGCGGTCGAGCGAGATGGCAGACCCGGAAAGCGTGTATTCTAGCTTCGTCTCCAGCCTCTCCATCAAGATGGCGCTGTCCGTTGTCGCAACGGGAGACGAAGACCCGTATGACTGGCGGTTTCGGCGGGTGAGGGACTTCGGGTTCAAGAGCCATTTGCTTGGTCAATTGAGGCTGCAATTTCCCGATGCCAACCTTCGAGATCTCGATCGAGGCTTCGTCGATGAGGCCATCATCCCAACCTATTCCCGCTGTCTGCAGGTCGGGCGCCCGACGCTTGAGCTTGTCAGAACGAAGGTTCTCGGGGTCAGGATCGGATACGAGCGACTGCTGCTTCCTCAAAAGTGCGAGGGAAGGCCGAACTGGTGTATCAGCCTGGTCGAAGGGCGGTTCTTTATTCCGCCGTCGAAAGAAGCAAAGACCGACATGACGGATGACAACATCATCCAGTTGCTGATCGAGGGGCAGACGACCAAGGAAATCGCCGAAGACCTTCACCTCTCGCCCAGGACGATCGAGCATCGCATCGACAAGTTGAAGGGTCGGTTCGAAGCCAAGAACCTCGTGCACCTGGTGGCAAAGCTCGTCGCCACGCAGATTGGTCATCGGGAAAGAGAGAAGCCCTAGAGCGTTTCCTGGCAAGATTGAAGCATTCTGTTGGCTCGAACGATTGCAGATGGTTGCCCGGTCGGCGCCCGTCGTAGCCACATTCGACGGTCAAGTCGGCCGGGCGCTCAGGCCCCCCGATCCAGCCAACCCGATGGGCCGGGCAGCCTTTCGCCAGGATCAAAGCCGATCGGCTTTGACGTACCCACAGATATGCCCTTCGCCTTGCCTGTCCGAAATCCTGCGCCGGCAGGATGTTTTACTCTCGCTGGGAAACGCTCTCGGTTACCGGTTTACAACCCGATTGATGGCAGCTCTTTCCCGGAGAGCCTCAAGCGACAATCCGGTACTTGTCGATGCGACATTGTAGAGGGCAGTGGAGATATTCTTGGTCTGGAAGGCCAGACCATTTTCGCCGAGCCGGTGATTGAAGCCGAGAAAATTGCCATTGCGGTCGAGGAGTACGTGGAGGCCGAAGAACATCTGGTCGAAGTCCTGGCTTCGCGGCTTGTAAAGATCTGTGCCGCCTGCGGACGTGTTGATCTCGCCGTCGAAATTCGCGATGAACATCTGCGTGACGGCGATGGCGTTGGGGCCGTGCTCGGTCACGACTTCCCCGAACTTGCAGGCTCCAAGATGCGGGACAGACTGCAGAATCGACGCACGAATTGCCTTGCGCATCCGGTGCCCTGTCGGAAGCGAAGAGGCGAAGAGGTGATTGGCATCGTCGCCGAGGATCGACAGGTTCTCCTTCGTGACAGCGATGACTTCTGAAAGAACCATGTCTGCGGCGAGCCGTCGAAACTTTTTGGCTGAGGTTGCCATCGGTTCCGGCTCGCCCGCTTCGCCATGAAACCAGCGTGTGTATTTCGCTGATGGGAGCGCAGCATCGCTAGAACTTGAGGCGGACAACGCCGTGCGCGAGATTTTCTTTACGTCGTCACCGAAACGGTCCCCGTACTGGAGCTTGGCTACACTCATGATGCCCTCTCTTCTTGCGTTGATGAAGAAGATATGAGTGCAGCCTTAAGAGGTTGCTCCCAGACGCTCCGTAGTTTCCCCCTCAATTGATGCAGGTCAACTTTCGCTTCGGGGCGCTTGCAGCATTTTGGAAAGGCGGTTCTTCGCGGCAATGGCAATGGCAATGGCATTCGGTGTGCGGATAAGAATGGGTGCAGTGACACCGTGGTGCGCGGCTGCTGGAAGCGGGAGCGCTCCCACGCCCCGCGATGTTCTCGACTGGCACATAGGCGCAGCGGCCTTGATGTCTTAACCAAATTCCTTAGCCTTGCTTTAACCGCCGAAGCCTAGCGTCTGGAAACGGTTGAGGTGGTTAACTGAGACCGTAAAACCGCACCGATCCTAAATTTGGCGAGGGTAGGTGGCTGTCCACTTGTTGTTGAAGGCGCAGTGTGCTTTCAAGGGGCGTCCTTGCGCGACACCGGCCTTGCGTCGTGTCGGCCATCGACTTCGGAATCTGGAGTAGTTGATTTGTTGCGAATGACTGCAGTCGTGTTCTGCGTGGCTTTGACGGGATGTCAGGCCGTTCCGGGGCAGGGGCCTTTGGCGTCGGCAATCACGACCGAGGGCGGTCAGTCCGCAGCCGAGTTGAATCGTCCGAATGCCGAGGTCTTTGACGTTGTCGACGTGGACAGCCGTTCCGCACGCCTTATCTCCGATTATGTCTCGACCGCGTTGAAGCGTCGATTTGGATTTGGCGGCGGCGGCGGCCGTGCCGTGATCGGCATCGGCGACCAGTTGCGCGTGACGATCTTCGAGGCCGGGGCAGATGGCCTGTTCTCGACACGCGAGTCGAAGCAGACCCCTATCGAGCTGGTCGTACAGCCGGATGGCAAGGCCGCGATCCCTTATGTCGGCCAGGTGCGGTTCGCAGGCAAGACGCTTGAGGAAGCTCGCCAGTCCATTCTCACGGCGCTCCAGAGCAAGGCAGTCGAGCCGGATGTCATCGTGACAAGCGCAGACACGCCTTCACGCTCTGTGACGGTATCAGGCGCGGTGGCGAAGTCGTCGCAGACCCCGATCGGCCTCAGTGGCGACCATATCACCGATGTCATCGCCAAGGCCGGCGGCGCAACGGCACAGCCCTATGAAACATATGTCACGCTTGTGCGCGGCAAGCGCACTGGCACGGTGCTTCTTAAATCGATCATCGACAATCCGAACGAGAACATTTTCGTCCAGCCGGGCGACCAGATCTTCCTGTCGCATGATTCGCGCACCTTCACGCTTCTGGGCGCGATCAAGGGCAACAGTCGCAAGGAATTCGGCGCGAACGACCTGAACCTTCTTGAAGCAGTTGCGATGGGCGGCGGCGGCGACGACGCGTCGGTCAATGGCAGCGGTTACTTCCTGTTCCGCTACGAGGAACAGGAAGTCGTTCAGAGCCTGCTCGGTCCTGCACGCCTCGATGCCATGTTGCGCAAGGGAATGAAGCTCAACAGAGACGGACGTTACCCGATCGTCTACAGGTTCGACATGAGCAAGCCCGACAGCCTGATCGTCGGCCAGACGTTCCCGGTCAAGAACCGCGACGTCATCTACGCGGCACGCCATTTCTCGGTCGACTTCACGAAGTTCCTGCGCATCATCGGCGCGCCGATCAGCACGGCGTATCAGGGCCAGCGCTTGCTGGAGGACTTGTAGCCCGCAGCCGCCGGAGCCCTCCCAAGGGATTTCGACGGTATCTTCAAGGGCCACTGCGACGGCGGAGCGCTGTTGCTTCATAGAGTTACGCCTAGGGCAGTGCCTGGCCCGTAAAGGGCTGCTGCGAGCCCGTATTCCCCATCACTACCTCTGCCAAACGCCTCGTAAGTTGTGCGCTGCCTGATCGCAGACCGTGCGATCTGCGGCCTGCAGAGAAGCCGGTCGGCAGATGGTTACGATTGAGAGCTCTCCGCGGTGCCATGACGAAAAATGCCGCCTTCCAAGGGAAGACGGCATCGATGATTGGCGTCGCGGCTTCAGCCGTATTTAGGAGATAGGCGAGGCCTAGTTCCTGTCGCGGATGTTGTAATACCCCATCACCACCACGCCCCACAGAAGCAAGCTGCCGATCAGAACCAGGAATGAGTTCAGTACGCGGGACGGATACTGCGCCATTTCCGAGAGGCTTGGACGAATGAAGACGGCCAAGTAGCGCTGCTTCGCGTTTGCATCGAGCCGCGCCTTCTCGAGGCTGGCGAGCGATGACGTGTAGGCACGTTCAGCAAATTCGCTACTGGTCTGCAGTGTCTCATACTTCTGGATACGACCGGCAACATCCGAGCCCGTAGCACTGCGGCCCTGCTTTCCGGCCGCGGTACCGCTACCGAAACGCTGCCGTTCCCGGTTAAGCTGGGATTCGAGGCTGGTGATCTGCGACCGCAGCACTCGGACGCGCGGCGTGTTTTCGCTCAACTGTGTCAATGCTGTGGACAGGTCCGTGCGCAACTGGACGAGTTGCTGTTCAAGCGAGCCGATCAACTGCGCAGCAAGCTTTGCACCTTCGACCGGATCAGCTTCCTGGGACGAATCACGGTAGTCGCGCAGGGCTTCTCTGGCGCCGGCAAGCCTGTTTTCCGCCGTGCTAACTTCCTCCTGCGCCACTTTCAGGACTTCGGTACGGCCGTAAAGGGAAAGCTCGTTCACGAGCTTCTCGCTCTGGGTGATCACGAAATTGGCAATCTGCTGCGAATCCTCGGCCGAGAACGCCTTAACCTGAAGGTTCATTATACCGGATGTATGATCGAGATTGACGCTGATCATATTGCGCCAGTAGTCGAGCTTGTCCTCGATCGGCGCATCCTTCGAAAGGCCGTAGAAAAAGTCAGATCCCCGTGGCGCAAAGATCTTGTCTATTCCGAACGCCTCGTCGATGGCCTGCACCATGCGCTCGCTCAGGATGAAGTCGAGCAGAACGTAGGAGTCCGAGATCGTGCTGCCGCTCGATGCCTGTCCGAATATGCCCATCAGGTCGGAAGCTTGGGCCGACTCGATGCTGCGCACAGAAAATGACGATGAACTGTGATATTGGTCTGCCGCGACGAACGCCATGTAGAGCGAGCTCAAGGCCGTAGGGACAGCTACCGCTAGAACAAAGCTGGCGCCGATCACGAAATGTCTTGTTTTCAGCAGGTGCGTCTTGCCGGCAGCGGCACTCGTCGAGACCACATCTGAACTCGGCTCGGGTGCAACGACTTCCGGCTCCGGTGGCGGGACAGGGGTAGCAGGAGCTTTGAACGGGCGTTCCAGCAGTCCCTGAAGGAGAACAAGGTTCTTTGGCACCGGTCGCGGCTGGCGCAGCTCGGGTTCGATCCTGTTGTCGGATGCACCGGCGATCTTCTGTTGCGCGTTGTCCAACGTCAATGCCTCTTCATATTGTTTTCGTGCACCGTGATGGCGTCTTCAAGTTTATCATAATACGTCAGCTTGCCGTCTTCCAGCACGATTCCAGTCTCGCAGTAATCACGAAGCGTGCCAGCACTATGGGAAACCATGATAACATCCGAAGCGCTTAAACGCTCCTTGAATGTTTCCTTCGATTTCCGTTTAAAATTCGTATCTCCAACCGCAGTTATCTCGTCGACGAGATAATAATCGAATTTGACGCCCATGCTGACGCCGAACGCGAGGCGGGCTTTCATGCCCGATGAATACGTGCGCACCGGCGCCTGGAAAAAGGAGCCGAGCTCGGCGAATTCTGCGACATAGGCCACCAGTTCTTCCGTATCGACCCCGTAGATCCTCGCAACGAAGCGGACATTCTGTTCGCCGGAAAGATTGCCCTGGAAGCTGCCCGCGAACCCAAGCGGCCACGAAATTTTCCCCTGCCGGGTGACCTTGCCAGAGTCGAGATCCAGCGTCCCGGCGATGATCTGCAGCAGGGTCGATTTTCCGGCGCCGTTGCGGCCGAGCAGTCCCACGCTCTTACCACGCGGGATCACAATGCTCGCATTGTCTATGATCGTCTTCGAAACGCCCTTCATCCGGACACGTTTCGTGGCCTTGTCCAGCTTTATCATCGTGCTCTCAACACGCCTCTCGAAATGGTGAATATCGCCATGCCTGCGAACAGCAAGACGGTCGTGACGCGGAGGAGATAGTCCAGATCGAAGCCTATCGCCCGATATTCTGGATAGAGTCCGGTCCGAAACAGCATGACAAGATGTGCAATCGGGTTGATCAGAATGGCATCACGCGCCACGGGTGGCAGTGAATCCGGTAGGTAAAAAATCCCTGAGATCAGGAACAGCGGCCGGCTGACGATGCCGAAAATCTTGTCGTACAGTGGAAATCGCTGGAACAGCACATTGTTGGCGAGCGCGAGCCCGAGCGCGATGAGGCTGCCGAGGCTAATCGCTGTCAGGATCGGTGACAACCGGATCGTCGGCGTTGTTTTCAGCTGCATGATCAGCGGTGCAATGATGCAAATCGCAACCACGCAGGTCGTGCAGAACTGCAACGAGAAGCGGGCCGCGATCGTGTCGATCGGAGCAACATTTGGATAGCTCAGCAACGGCCGGTTGGCATTGACGGCGCTGTTTAGATAGCCGGCCATTGCCGCATAAAACTGGAAACAGACAAAGCCGCTGGCAAAGAAAAGCGGAAAACTGGTTCCCAGTGCAGGCTTGTGCGCGATCGCCATGAAGATCAGCGACATGAACGCGATATAGGCGATAGGCTCAAGCAGCGCCCACAGGTATCCGCCCGGGTTCTTTCCGAACCGGGTCGACATCTCTCGGATGACGAGAGCTGTCACGACGCGCAAGTGGGACGTAAAGTAGTACAAACGACCTCGTGATTTGCTCGCGGGTTGAAACTGGACTTGCCACGCCGCCGCAGGGCATGTTCTTGCACCTAAAATATGTCATTTGAAGGGAATACGCCAGTGGTTCGAATCATGCCGATTGAATGGCGTGCCAGCGATCCCTGTTGACCTAATGACCTCCACCAACCATTCCCGTAGACCTTACCCATCGCACCAACACCAACACACCCAACGAAGGAACCCAATCGAGGATGATTGCCGCTGGAGTGCCGGGTCTTGACGGACGACACGTGTTTGCGGTGCATATCCGCCGCTGGAAGCGGGGGATGCTGGAGGCCTATTTTCCGCATTTGAGCTTTCAGTATCTGCCGCTTTACCTGAGCGATCTCACGTTTGTTCGAGACTGGCAGGACTTAATCCTCGCAACACCCGGCGCGACCCTGCTGGTCTGGAGCCGGAATGTCTCGGATGCCATCCTGGAATTCGCGCATTCCAACCATATCCAGGTCGTGTTTCTGGAAGACGGGTTCATCCGCTCGCTGGTCGGCAATGCCAGCAAGAGCCTGCCGTTCTCGCTCACACTCGATAGCCGCACGCCCTATTTCGATAGCCGCCAGCCCTCCGATCTCGAAGATATCCTGAACAGCTATGATTTCGATGCCGACCCTGATCTGATGGAGCGGTCAAGGGCCGGCATCGATCTTCTGCTCGGGTCCGGCCTCAGCAAATACAATTCCGCTTCCCGACAAGGCGCAGGAGCAGATCTCCTGGCGGCAAAGGCTGTACCGGCCGATTCTGTGGTGCAGGCGCAACGTCGCATCCTTGTTATCGGCCAGGTGGAGGACGACGCGTCGATCCGCTTCGGTTGCGATCGTCCGTTTACCAACAACGACCTCGTGCGGTTGGCAGCCAAGGAAAACCCGGATGCCGAAATCCTTTACAAGCCGCATCCCGATGTTCTGAACGGTGTCCGGGCGCAGCGGTCCGATCCGTCCGACGTCACCGATCTCGCAACAATTGTCTCCGCGCCGGTGTCGCTCCCGGATCTTCTCGCGCGCGCCGATCATGTCTACGCCATCACGTCGCTCGCAGGCTTCGAAGCGCTGCTGCGGGGCCTTCCCGTGACGCTGGCCGGATGTCCGTTCTATGCCGGGTGGGGCTTGACCGACGATCGGCAGCCCAACCCGCGGCGGGGCCGCAAGCTTACTATTGAACAGCTGTTCGCCGCGGCCTATCTTCTCTACCCGCGCTATTTCAATCCAGTCGATGGAACCCAGATCGATTTCGAAACCTGTCTGGCGCTGGCACTCCAGTGGCGGGAAAAGGGCATGCCGGAAACTCAAATCAGGGAAGTGCCGATGCCGGCGCGGCCAGGCTTCGCGATGCGGGGGGCCTATGGCCTGTTCGGCTGGCGGCATCTGCTGACCGTGCCGATTGCTTGGCTGATCAAACTGGCGGGGTCAGAGCAGGATGCGCGCGATTTCCGCCGGAACCCGATCCTGTTCTTCCGCGAGCTATCCAATCCGTGGCTGAGACGCCTCGGACGGATCCTCTATCCCCTCGATGGGGAGAGCCGTTGAGCGGGCATCGCCGAGTGACGGCGATGCCCGTTCCATTTACTTCTTCGGTAGCAGCAACTCTTCGCAATAGCTTGGGCCAGTGGAGCCGGGACGATCTGCGGTGATGGTGATGTCGCGGATCGTGTAGCTTTCGGAAACAGTAACCTTGGCCGAGCAGCTAACGCTTACCGATTTGCCGTTTGCAAGCTTGATGCGGGTATAGCCGCCGCGCCAGTTGTAGATCGTCGAGCTGCCGCTATCGACATCGCTCAAGGGTGGGCTGAACTTGGCGAAGAACTCGCCAGCCGAACGGCCGGTCCAGTAGGTGTTGATCGGGCTGCTGGCAACGCTGACAGTGGTGCATGCAGAAAGCGCTACCGCGAGAACGGCGGTCAAGGGGAACAGGCGGCGGCTCATAATCTTCAACAAATCCTCTTGCATGTGGTGATCGCCCCAGACAATGCCTGCCAGGCAGGACTTTTGAGATGGGCAAAGCTTTGATCTCGCACTAACAGATTTCCGCTGCCTGTCGCGACATCATCTTTCCAAACAGCTCTCAATTTTCATCCGAGCCGCTTTTTTGCAACGCCTTGTTCTCGAGGTGTTTGAAGCGGTGATCAGGCCTGCACGAGACCTCATATTTTTTCAAAGCACACGCTTGTGCAACGGAAAATGCCGGTTTATAGAGGCGCCACTGGTCACGGAGTGTAGCGCAGCCTGGTAGCGCACGTCGTTCGGGACGACGGGGTCGGAGGTTCAAATCCTCTCACTCCGACCAGTTTGACCCTTGTCCCGCAAGGCTCCTTCCCGAAAAAGCTCACTTCACAAGCGCGCGTTTCATCCACGCCCATCCAGCATCCCCGCCACAATCTCCGCCGACCTCTCCGCACCATCCAGCGAAAACGGCAGTTCCTGAACGCCAGTGATCCCGCTCGCCCTTCGGATGGCCTCTGCCAGCGCTTCACCGGTCAGCGAAGCCTCATCCACCACTTGCGCAAGTCCAAGCGCTTTGAGCTTTTCGGCGCGCACAGTCTGCTCAGTCTCGCCGCCGGCCGCGAACGGGATGAGGACTGGCCGGCAGGTGGTGCGGAACAGGTCGCAGACGGTGTTGTAGCCGGCCTGCGAGACAGAGATTTGGGCATTTGCCAGAAGCGACGGGAAGTCGGGGCGGAAACGGATGACCGTCACGCGGGAGCCGGCCTCTGCCGAAATACGGTCGAAATCCTCCGCGGGAAGATTGGGCCCGGTGATGACGCACCAGCTGCGGCCGTCGTTGAGAATGCGCTCGGCTTCCAGGGCCGCGCCGATCAGCCCCGCACCGACGGCGCCGCCGCCGGCGGATACCAGCACGTCGAACCGGTCGGGCGAGGGGGTGGGCGTGTTGGGTGCGACGAGGCCGGTATAATGGATCTTGCCCGCAAATTCCGACGCCCTGCGAAACGTCTCCTCAAGCTTCACGAAGCCCGCATCGCCATGCACCAGCACGCCGTCGAAATGATCCCGCATCAGGGCAATCGTCTCGTCGTCGCGGCCGGACTTGCGGTTTTCCTGCAGAATGTCGCGCACGGAGGCAAGAAGCAGCGGCTTTGGCTCGGCAGACCTGATCGCGTCCAGCAGCGGCAGAAGTTCGAACCGCATCTGCCGGCGACCGAAGGGAAAGGCCTCGGTGATAACCACGTCAGGCTTCAGGTCGTGAAAGAGATCCAGCAGCAGGCCGGTGCGATGGTCCTGGAAGGCCTCGTCCACAGGCTCGCCGCTCGTGGCATCGCTAAGCGATGAAAATCCGCTGTTGGAGGCGACCACCGGCGGCAGCTGCACATGCGCCATGCCTGCAGGCGGAAAGCCTTTCACCGGCGTGCCACCCGTCACCAGCGTCACGTCGAACCCGGCGCTCTGCAAGGCCGACGCCACGCGGCTGGCGCGAACGATATGACCGATGCCCAGCAGGTGCTGCACATAGAACAAAACGCGCCGGCCTTTGCCGATAGAGGTGCCGTTGTTCATCGACTTGTCTCCCGGCTCGCAAAGCTCTTGGTGAACAGCCGCTTGAGGTCGGCAATGCTGGTATGGTGGTCGAAGTCGTGGCGCACCTTTACCTCCGCGGCCTGACCCAGGCGCTGGCGAAGCGCGGGCTCGCGGATCGCTTTTTCGAGCGCTGCCGCCAGCGCCACCGGATCTTCCGGCGCAACCAGCAGCCCGTTTTCACCATCAACGAAAAGTTCGGTAATGCCTGAAATATTGGTCGCCACCACGGCCAGGTTCTGGCTGGCGGCCTCCACCATCACGTTGGGCAGCCCGTCGCGGTCACCGTCGGCGGTAATCCGGCAGGCGAGCGAGAAAAGATCGCTGTCGCGGTAATGCTCCAGCACCTCGCGCTGGTCCAGCGCCCCCTTCCAGGTGATGCGGGATGCGATCGAAAGGTCTTCCGCCAGCGCTTTGAGGGGCGCAAGCTCGTCGCCGCCGCCGATATGGGTAAAGCGCCAGGCAAGCTCCTTGGGCAGCAGCGCAAGCCCGCGCAGAAGCGTGTCATATCCCTTCTTCTTCACCGCCCGGCCGACGCTGACGATCCTCACGGGATCATCCGGATCGCGCCCGTCGCGGGCAGGGCGGGTTCCTGCAAAATGCGGGAACCGGTCGAGATCGAGCCCGTGATAACTCAGATGCACGTTGTCGCGGGAGGAAAGGCTCTGCAGCCGCTCATGGCCCGCCTTGGTGCAGGTTACCGTCCAGTCGGCCTCATCAAGCTTGTCGGAGAGATCCCAGGGTTCGGAGGTCCAGATATCCTTGGCATGTGCCGAAACGGTAAAGGGAATGCCGCTCATGCGGCTTGCGTAGCGGGCAACGGCTGCCGGCGTGTGAATGAAATGCACATGCAGCCAGCCGGCATTATCAGGCCATTCCGCCACCAGAACAGCAGCCTGGCCGAAACGCCGGAAACGGTTGCGGGAAAAGTCCCGCGGCAGGTCGCGGAAAAACGCCTTGAGCGCCGAGCCGAAACCCGGCAGCGTCACGACCTTCATGAGCGCTCTTGCCACCCGCACCGGTTCCTCATGCAGGTATTCCGGCAGGTAGCTGACCGGCGCCTTTATCTCGTCATGCACCGGATGCCGCTTCTTGTCGGTCGGGCGGCGCATGGCCACCAGCTTCAGGGCAAAGCCTGCCCGTTCCAGCCCCAGCAGTTCCTGGGCGATAAACGTTTCCGAGAGCCGCGGATAACCTTTCAGCAGCACGACGATAGTCTTGTTGGTCATGTCAAAGCAGTTCCAGCAGAAATGCGCAGCGGGTTTGCACCCGGGCCGTTTGGCGGCGGCACTGCGTCCGGTCAGGAGAGGGCGTGTTAGCCTTGCGCAATCGAAAGGTGGCGTCCCTTGTTCTTCATCCACCCTTCGACGATCTCGCCGATATGCGGCAGGCCTTCCATCTGCAAGCCGGGTGCCGTCACCGAGGGCGGGTCGCGCTGCCACAGCGCCTTGATCGCGGCTGCAAATTTCGTGGCATCGGCACTGTCGTCGGCAGACAGCATGTCGACGAGACCGAGCTCCGCGCCGCGCGTTGCACGGATCAGCTGTTCCTCGCGCGGCTGCGTGCGCGGCACGATCAGCGCCGGCTTGTCGAACGACAGGATCTCGCAATAGGTGTTGTAGCCGCCCATGGCGATCACCGCCTTGGCGCCGGCGATCCGGTCTTCCATGCGGTTGTCGAATTCGATCACCTCCAGCCGTGGATCATCCTTGCAGGCTTCGGTAAACACGGCGCGCTGCTCGGCCGGCATGTAGGGACCAAGCACGATCACCGTCTTGTAGGTCAGCGCCGGATCGGCCTGATAGGCTGCGATCACGTCGCGCACCAGGTCTGCGCCATCGCCGCCACCACCGGTCGTCACCAGCAGGTAATCCTCGTCCGCATCAGTTTCCGGCACGGCACCGGAGGTCACCTTGCGCTGCAGGAAGCCGACGAAATGCATCTTCTTGCGCACGGATGCCGGCGCATCCAGCCCTTCGAGCGGATCATGAAACTCCGGCGGGCCGTAAACCCACACGTCGTCATAGAGCTGGCCGATCTTGCGCAACGTATCGTGACGCTCCCATTCGGCCTTGAGCAGATGCGGCGCGTCCATCACGTCGCGAAGGCCGAGCACCAGACGTGTGCCCTTGGTCTTCAGATAGACCAGCGTGTCCTCCACTTCGCCACGAAGGCCAAGCGGCTCCTTGTCGACGATAAAAATATCGGGCTCGAAGCTTTCGGCGGTATGGCGAATGCTGGAATGGCGCATCTTCAGCGTCTCGGCCAGATCGATATGCTGGTCCATCGACGTGTAATCGCCGTTGTGCAGCTTGATCACGCTGGGGATCTTCACGAAATCCACCCGGGCGCGATAATCGAAGGCACCGGCAATCGTCGCACCGGAAATGATCAGCACCTGCACGCCGCGGTAATTCTCCACCAGCGAATGAGCGATGGTGCGGCAACGGCGCAGGTGGCCAAGCCCGAACGTGTCATGGCTGTACATGAGAATGCGGGCATTATTCAGATGTCGCGGCATGCCCGAAACTCCTACCGGCAACGATGTGTCTGACAACGCGGCGTGCCGCAGCAGTCACTATTTATATGGATCTGCCGCATCTCTAAGACCATCACCGAGGAAATTGAAGGCAAGTATGACGAATATCACTGGCACGACCGGCAGCAGCAGCCAAGGATAAAGTGCGATAGCGCTGACGCTTCGCGCTTCTGTGAGAAGAACGCCCCAGCTTGTGATCGGCGGGCGAAGACCGAGGCCGAGGAAGCTCAGCGTCGTCTCGCCAAGGATCATGCCCGGAATTGTCAGCGTCGCGCTGGCGATGAGATGCGACATGAAACCAGGGATGAGGTGCCGTCCGATGATGCGCGTGCTGCCGGCGCCCATCAGCTGTGCGGCAAGCACGTAGTCCTCTTCGCGCAACGACAGCAGTTTCGAGCGCACCGCGCGCGCAAGCCCTGTCCAGTCGAGCAGACCGAGGATGAAGGTGATGCCGAGATAGATGACGAGCGGGCTCCAGTCGGCCGGCATCACGGCGGCAAGCGCCAGCCACAGCGGAATGCTGGGGATCGACTGCAGCACCTCGATGATGCGCTGCGTCACCGTGTCGAACCATCCGCCCCAATAGCCGGCGATGCCGCCGATGACGATGCCGAGGATGAAGCTTGTGGCCACGCCAAGAAGGCCGATCGTCAGCGAAATCCGTGCGCCGTAGAGAATGCGCGACAGCATGTCGCGGCCGAGCCGGTCGGTGCCGAGCAGGTGGAACTGGCCGCCTTCAGCCGGGCAAACCAGATGCGTGCTCATCTCCACCACGCCCCAGAACCGGTAGGGATCGCCCTGGCAGAAGAAACGCAGCTTCTGCACATCGGCCGTATCGTCGGAATAGTTCCGCCGCAGCGTCGTCATATCAAGGTCCATCTTCTGGCCATAGACGAACGGACCGACGAAGTTGCCCTCGTGGAACAGATGCACCGATTGCGGCGGCGCGTAGATGAAATCGATATTGCGGGTATGCACCTTGTAGGGCGCCAGGAACTCGACGACCACGATCATCAGATAGGCGATGAGGAGAAGGATGCCGGAGATCAGCGCCAGCCGATGCCGCTTGAAGCGCCACCACATCAGCTGCAGCTGCGATGCCTCGTGAACCTTCAGCGCGCCGCCATCGGCATCGCGCTCGATCTCGTAAGGGTCGAACGCCCCCTCGCGGACGTAATGCGGCAGCTTGCCCGCGTCGCTGCTGTCGATCACCGTCATTTGGTTCTCCCGCCGCGAAGCCTGATGCGCGGGTCGAACATCGCAAGCGCAATGTCTGAAATCAGCACGCCGATAACAGTAAGGAAGCTTAGGAACATCAGGAACGAGCCGGCAAGATACATGTCCTGGCTCTGCAGGGCCCGGATCAGCATCGGCCCGGTCGTCTCGAGCGAAAGTACCACCGCGGTGATTTCAGCCCCTGAAATGATCGAGGGGAGAATCGAGCCGATATCGGAGATGAAGAAGTTGAGCGACATCCGCAGCGGATACTTGGTCAGAACCTTGAACGGATGCAGACCCTTGGCACGCGCCGTCATCACATACTGCTTGTGCAGTTCATCCAGAAGGTTGGCCCGCAGCCGCCGTACCATGCCGGCCGTCCCGGCAGTGCCGATGATCAGCACGGGGATCCATATATGCTCGAGGATCGACTTGAACTTTGCCCAGCTCATCGATTCCGACATGTACTGCGCGTCCATCAGATGGCCGATCGACGTGCCGAAATAGATGTTGGCGAGATACATGAGAACCAGCGCCAGCACGAAATTCGGAACGGCAAGACCGATCAGGCCGAGAAGCGTCAGCCCGTAATCACCCCAGCTATACTGGTGGGTGGCCGAATAGACGCCGATCGGGAAGGCAAGAACCCAGGTGATGATGATGGTCAGGGTAGACACCAGGATCGTCAGCCACACCCGGTCGCCGACCACGTCCGTGACAGGCATGCGATATTCGAACGAATAACCGAAATCGCCCGTCATCATGCCGGCCACCCAGTTGAGGTAGCGGATCGGCTCGGGCTGATCGAAACCGTAACGGGCACGCAGGTCTTCGATCTCCTGAAGATCGGCCTTTTCGCCCATCGCCTTCAGCTGCTCGACATAGCTTTCGAAGTAGTCACCCGGCGGCAGCTCTATGATCGTGAAGATCAACATCGAGATCAGGACCAGCGTCGGGATCATCACGAGGATGCGCCAGATAATGTAGCGGAACATCAGGCAGTTTCCTCGTCATACCAGAATGCATCCGGCAGATAGACGCCGAGATAGGATGTGGGGTCGAAACCGTAGAGCGCCTTCGACGGCACGTTTTGCAGCTTGGACGATTGCACGACGGGCTGTAGCGTGGCGTTGACGATGCCGATCGTAAAGACCTGGTCGGTAAACAGCGCCAGCATCTTGTGCCAGACATCCGTCCGCTGGTCGAAACCCTCGGCCTTGCGCCATTCACTGTAAAGGTCCAGCAGCGCCTTTGCCTCGGGAAGATCAGGCGCCTTGCCATCGCTGCCGCCGGAAAGCGCATGCAGTCCCCAGATCGACCATTGCAGCTGGTCGTCGCTGGTCGGTGCCAGTTCCTTCGGCGCCATGTCGGCAGTTGGTACGCCATTGTCGAGGCCGCCGCCGACCGACATGATCGCATCGCCGCCCTTCACCCGCCGGCGCAGAAGCTCACGCTGGGCCACATGCGGGTAGATCTTGATGCCGACCTGCAGCAACTGGTCGCCGATCAGTTCCAAGGCATCGGTCTCGAACGTGCTCTCGCCGGTAATCTCGATGATGATCTTTGCCAGCCTGCCATCGGGCAGGCGGCGCATGCCCTCACTATCATCCATGGCAAGACCGATCTCGTCGAGCAGCCGGTTCGCCTGATCAGGATCGAACGCCGCCCAGGCGTTCTGGTATTCCGGCTTGAACAGCGGGCTGTCGGGTAGGATCGAATTGGAGCTCTCGGTCGCAAGACCATAGAACACCGCCTTGTTGATTTCGCCGCGATTGATCGCAAGAGACATCGCACGCCGGAAGCGCACGTCGCGGAAGAGGTTGCGCCAGCCCTCGTCCTTGCAGTTGAGGTTGGGAAACAGCGCCATGCGCGATCCTTGCGTCCGCTTCCACAGATCCACCTTCAACGGGTAGCGCTGCTCGGCATTCTTCAGGAACGTGTAATCGGCAAAATCGAGGTTGGTCACCTGCAGGTCGCTCTCGCCGGTGCCGGTCTTGGCGGCGATCAGGTCCGCGGAGGACACGTCCAGCATCACCTTGTCGATATAGGGAAGCTGCAGGCCGTTTTCGTCGACGCGGTAGTAATAGGGGTTGCGCTCGAACACGAAGCGCTCGGCCGGCGGCGCCGTGCGGTTGCGCCAGGCATCCAGTGTCGGCAGGTTCGGGTTTTCCGGCCGCACCACGCGCGACATCTTCTGGTGCAGCGCCGCCCAGTCGTCCACCCGTTCGCGGGCGATATGCTGTGCCAGCAGCTCTTTCGTCTGGTAGCGCATATGGAACTGCTTCATGTAGGCAGCGGGGAACATCAGACGGATCGGCGAAGGCGAGGCCTGGTCGGCGAGGAAATCCGGATTGGGATCGTCCCAGCTGTAGCGCACGGTGCGCGCATCGATCACCTCGAACCGCGGCGGCTTGCCGTTGATCATCAGCCCGGCCGGCGGTCCGCCCTTGGCGAGCTTCTTCTCGTGAAAGACATCATCCCAGACATAGCGGAAATCATCCGCCGTGAACGGGCTTCCGTCCGACCATTTATGGCCTTCGCGTAGGTGGAAGGTGAAGATGCGATCGTTCTCGACCTCGTAGGCTTCCAGAATATCGGCTTCCAGCTTCAGGTCGGAATTATATCCCACCAGCCGGGCGTAACAGTTGATCGGCATGAAGCGGATGTCGCGCTGTCCGCCGATCAGCATCCGCATCGAACCGCCGTAACGTCCGGGTTTGAGCCCGCGCTCTGCAAGGTTGAGGACGCGCGGCGTCTTCGGCAGACGCTCCTCGATGGGCGGCAGCGGCGTCTCGGTCGGGATCTGCGCCAGATAGTCGGACTGGCTAAAGGCCGCAAACACCCGCGCCGGGATTGCGGTTGCACCCGCGACCGAGCCCAACAGGGCCAGCATATGCCGTCTGGAAATCGTCATCCTGCCACAAGCTCCCGCGCATCGACATTGGTGCGGGCAAGAACCAGATGCCCGCCGCCGAGATCCACATGGGTCAGCTCCGCGCTGTCCTTCTCGTCCAGGAACTGCTTGCCCCAGATCTTCATGGCCGATGCTGTCGGCGTGCCGATCGTCTCGAAATCCAGCTTGTGGTCGAGGCTCGGCAGAGGCACGGCGGCCAGCAGCTTCTTCGTATAGGGATGAACAGGTGCCCGCATGATCGTTTCGCAGGGGCCGATCTCCACGATCCGCCCCGCATACATCACGGCCACCCGGTCTGCCATGTAGTTCACGACCGCCAGATTGTGCGAGATGAACAGATAGGTCAGCCCGAGTTCGGACTTCAGGTCCTTCATCAGGTTCAGCACCTGCGCCTGGATCGACACGTCGAGCGCCGAGACCGGTTCGTCGCAGATCACCAGATCCGGCCCGAGAGCAAGCGCCCGGGCGATGCCGATACGCTGGCGCTGGCCACCGGAAAACGAATGCGGATAGCGCATCAGCGCGCTTTCGGGCATGCCCACCGCATGGATCAGCCGGCGCACCGCTTCCTGCCGCTTGGCGAGTGGGCCGCGGTCATGGATGTCGAGCGGTTCGCGAATGATGCTGCGAACCGGCATGCGCGGCGAAAGTGATGAGACCGGATCCTGGAACACCATCTGCAGCCGAGTGCGCAGATCGTCCAGCACTTCGCCTTCGCAGTTAAGCACGTCGACCGGACCGTTTTCGCCGTTATAGACGACACTGCCATGATCGACCGACAGTCCGCGCATCAGGATCTTGCTGAGCGTGGTCTTGCCGCAGCCGCTTTCGCCCACGAGCCCGAGCGTCTCGCCACGGCGGATCTCGAAGCTGACATCGTTGACCGCGACCGTGCGCTCGGGCTTTGCCCCGAAACCGAAGCCTGCACCCTTCTTGGTGACGAAGCTCTTGGTGACGTGGTTGACCGACAGCAGTATCTCGGGGAGGACCTTCTCGCTTTTGCGCCGTCCCATCAGGCCGACCGTATCCACCTTGATTTCCCGCAGCGGCTTCAGGCGTTCCTCGCGTGGCCTGTCGAAATCCGGCACCGCTGCCATCAGCCCCTTCGTGTAGGGATGCTGCGGATTGCGGAAAATGTCCGAGGCGGAGCCAGCCTCCATGACCTCGCCGCGATAGACCACCACCACTTCATCGGCCATCGATGCAACGACACCGAGATCGTGGGTGATCAGGAGCATCGCCATGCCGAGCTTGGCCTGCAACTCCTGCAGCAGCTTGAGGATCTGCGCCTGGATCGTCACATCGAGCGCCGTCGTCGGCTCGTCGGCGATCAGAAGCGCCGGGCGACAGACCAGAGCCATCGCGATCATCGCACGCTGGCGCATGCCGCCGGAAAGCTCGAACGGATACATGTCGAACACGCGGGCAGGATTGTCGAAACCGACGAGAGACAGCGTCTCCTCACTCGCCTCGCGCCGCTCGGCAGGCGACATCGCCGTATGGATTTTCAGGCTTTCCTCGATCTGGTTGCCGACCGTGTGGATCGGCGAGAACGAGGTCATTGGTTCCTGAAAGATCATGCCGATGCGGCTGCCGCGGATCGCGCGGATCTGCCGCCCGTCGCGGGGCAGCGCAATCAAATCGACGGACTGGCCGGTCGCTGGATCGTCGAACACCGCGCGCCCGGAAATCTTGGCGACGTCGGTCTCGATCCCCATGATCGCGCGGCCGAGAGCCGACTTGCCGGAACCGCTTTCGCCCACCAGTGCCGTGACCTGGCCCGGGCGTATCCGCATGCTGAGATTCCGGACCGCCTGGATCGCGCCGCCCCAGACCGGGAACGACACGTTCAATCCTTCGATGCGGAGAACTTCCTTCGGTGGGTTCATCAATGAAGTCCGGCTCCCGGAGATTGGAGCAGAGAGGTGAGATTGATCGATTGCAAAACACGGTAGCGCACGCTCGTGCACCTGTCCATTGCAGCAACCCCGCTGCCGATCGTCCCTATCATGCGCCCCCCTGCATGTCGGTTGACATCTGCGCCAATAAGCCTGACCTCTTGGCGGAGATCGAGAAATTCGAGTGTTAAACGCATATCCCCTAGGAGCGTTGCGTGACAGCGAGGTGAAATTACACGTGACAGCCGAAAAGTCTGACCAGAAAACCTATAAGCGCAAGATCACCGATGCCCGTGCCCTGATAGAGGCTGGAAAACTGGAGGAGGCGCAGGCGGCGCTGACATCACTTTCCGCCGACGAAACGGTGATGACGACAGACGTTCTTGGCGAGCGCACGGCTCTCGGAATGCCGCGCAAGCTTCACTCCGCATGGCTGAAGCTTGCCAAAGCGGAGGGCGACGCAATCGGCCGCGTCGGTCTGCAGCACGGCCTCGTCCCCGATCCCGCCGTGATGGCGCCGTTCATCACCTTCGATGCAGACGAGAAACGGTTGATGGCAGAGCTTGGGCGAAAGCCGGTGCCGCGCATTATCCACCAGATCTGGATCGGCACGCTGCCGCTGCCGCCAGCAGTCACCCGCTGGGAAAGCCATGCAAAGGCGACCGGCTTCGAATACCGCCTGTGGCGCGAGGCGGATCTCGAACAGCTTGGTATCGCAAGCCATCCCGCCTATCTTGCCATGCTTGAAGACGGAGACTATCCGGGCGCCGTCGATGTCGCCCGCTATGCCATTTTGCTGGAGCATGGCGGCATCTATCTCGACTGCGACTGGTATCCGACCCGCGAGGATATCGGTTTTGGCGATCTCCTGCCGCTGATCGGTCTCGGCGCCATCGCCGAGGATGTGGCGCGCGATGTCGGGGCGGGAAGCCTTCTTCTTGCCAATTCCTTCATCGCCACACCGCCCGGCCATCCCGCCTTTGCAAAGATGCTCGAGGTGTTTCCCGACGTGATGGCGGCGCTGCCGCAGGCGCCCGCCTGGTGGTCCACAGGTCCGCTGATCATGACCATGTTGTTTCGGCAGACCAATGTGTTCCTCGCCCCCTTCGGCCTCGTCGCCGCCTCGCTAAAGCGCGGCGCACCGATTGCAGAAGTCGAGAAAGCCTGCGCGGACGCGGTTGCGTCCGGAGAGGGCCTGCTGGTCGCCTGGAAGAGCTGGTAGGCTCGAAGCGATCAGTAACGCGTCGGGTTAGAGCCCCAGCAAGACCCGGGCCGAGCGCCAGCGGCAAGCGGGGTGATCCGCCGTCACGCCGAACAGCAGGTCGAGGAAATGCCAGGCACTGTCGTCATGTACGAGATGATGGCCGAGCACGCCGATCACAGGCGCCCGGTCCGGTGCCTCGATCAGCGCGATCGTTTCCGCGATCAGATCGGCAGCCGGCCTTCCGCCGCGCGTTCCGTGCCAATCCATGATGTCAACATGGCTGTTGAGCATCGCAACCGGCGCCGTCTTTTCCGGCCCGAAGGTCGATAGCGCCGCAAACCCAAGCTCTGGCAGTTTTTCGATCAGTTCCTGTGAGATCCGGTTCCACGGCGGCACCAGCATCGGCACGAACCGGGGGGCGTGCAGCTCTGCCATTTTGTCGAACCCATGCTTCAGCTCGGACACGATATCGGGCAGGGGGCGATGGCTCCCCAGTTCCTGCTTCTTCTCATCGGGACCCGAATAGCTGCGATGCGACCAGCCATGCACAGCGACGTCGAGATGCGGCTGGGTGTCGAGATAGGATGCGAGATCAGCGCCTGTCTTTTCGGGGATGACAGCAAGCGTCGCTGGCACCGAAAACGCATCGGTCATGGTCGCAAGCTTTGCCAGCTGTTCCGTCGGTTCCACAGCGTCATCGTCGCGCAGCCAGAAATCGACCCGCCGTCCGTCGTCTGCAAGCCTGTCGAGCGCCAGCCTCAGGTCGTTTTCGGTCATGCTCATTCCTTTGCGCCAATCGCTGTGATGATCTCGTCAAGCCTGTCGGCCGCAGCCGTGATCGATCGTTGCGACACGACGAAATCCCGCGCCCCTTGGCCAAGCCGCAGCCGTTCCGTCTCGTCATCCAGCAGCCGCTCGATAGCCGCCGCATAGGCCGCCGCATCTCCCGGTGGCGTCAGGATGCCGCCGATCCCGTCGGTCACCACCTCGGGTACACCGGCCCCGTTTTCCGCCACCACAGGCACGCCGGATGCCTGTGCCTCCAGATAGGAAAGCCCATAGGCTTCCGAAACCCCCGGCCATGTCAGGATCGCTGCGGTCAAAAGCAGCGCTGCAACCTCCTCGGCGCTCTGCAAGCCCATCCACTCCACACGCCCGGCAAGCGCCCCCTCAAAGAGAGCCTCCACCTCAGCCCGCATCGGCCCGTCGCCGATCGCCGTGAGGTGCCAGTCGTCACGATGGGCAATCTGCTTCAACGCCTCGGCAAGCGCTGCATAACAGGCAAACTTGTTGCCCGGCCGCATCATGCCGACAGCCACCAGCCGCCCCGGTTCGGGCGATGGCGCGCGGGCCAGATAGGGCGTCGGATCGATAAACGGAAACAGCCGCGAAAGCTTCGCATCCGGCACCACCTCTGCAAGCCCGCGTCCGTCGCGACCGGTGAAACAGATATTGGTCGCCGCCAGTGCGACCGCATCCACTACAATTTCCTGCGCTTCCACCCACTGCCCCAAATTGCGCCGATGCGAATAGGAGGCTTCCGCCGTCACATAGGGAATGTCGAAACGACGGCAGAGGGTAGGGCCGATCAGGTCCGGCGCCTTGTAATAAAGGTGGTAGGTAAACCACAGGTCCGGCAGTCTCTCGCCGAGTGCCAGTCGTCTTTCCCACTCAGTCGAAATCCGCTCGACCTCGTGCGCCGCCTGCGCATCGCGTTCCCCAGTCGACGAGGTCTGCTCGGGCAGAAACGCGCGGAACTCCGAAACCAGATCGACCTTGTGTCCTTTGACCCCAAGGATCTCGATCAATTGCCGTGCCATCAGCCGGTCGCCTGAGGGGACGGTATGGTTCGGCGATTTCAGTGGCGCGTAGAAGGCGATGTCCATGCTGTGGGATAGCATCCGTCACGCCAGCGTGAAAAGCCCGATCTCTTGACAGAGCCAGTCGTTGGGCTCACCTGATGGCTTCCCAGTTTGAATGCCTCCGGAGTGCCATCCTTGAACCAGCAATCGCCACAGGCGACGGATCTTTTGTCCGCCATCGAAGACAAGCGCGCAATGATCGGCGTTATCGGCCTCGGCTATGTCGGCCTGCCGCTCGCCATGACGGTTGCCCGCGCCGGCTTCAAGGTCACCGGTTTCGACATCGATCCATCCAAGATGACCGCGATCGAAGCGGGAAAAAGCTATATCGAGGCCGTGCCCGACGACGTGCTTTCCGCCGAGCGCGATGCCGGCCGGTTCGCAGCCACCACCGATTTCGCACGCCTTGCCGAATGCGACGTGATCGCCATCTGCGTGCCGACGCCGCTTACCCGTCACCGCGAACCGGACCTCTCCTATGTCGCGAAAACCTGCGAACAGATCGCCGGCACCCTGCGCAAGGGCCAGCTCGTCGTTCTCGAATCCACCACCTATCCCGGCACCACCGAAGAGGTGATGAAGCCGATCCTCGAAAAGACCGGGCTGGTTGCGGGCGAGGATTTCTTCCTCGGCTATTCGCCGGAACGCGAAGACCCCGGCAACCGCGATTTCCAGACCTCGACCATCCCGAAGGTCGTTGCCGGCGATGGCGAGGCGGCGTCTGCCATGGTGTCAGCCTTTTACGGCGCCGTCGTCGAAACCATCGTTCCGGTCTCCGGCACCCGCACCGCGGAAGCGGTCAAGCTCACGGAAAACGTCTTCCGCGCCGTCAATATCGCGCTCGTGAACGAGTTGAAGATCGTCTACGAGCGGATGGGCATCGACGTCTGGGAAGTGATTGCCGCCGCCAAGACCAAGCCATTCGGCTACATGCCCTTCTATCCGGGCCCGGGCCTCGGCGGTCACTGCATCCCGATCGACCCGTTCTACCTCACCTGGAAATCACGCGAATACGACCAGCCGACCCGCTTCATCGAACTTGCCGGCGAGATCAACACGGCGATGCCGCGCTATGTCGTCGACCGGTTGGCCGAAGCGCTCGACCGCATGCTCGGCAAGGCGCTTAGCCGTTCGCGGGTTCTCATCCTCGGTCTGGCGTACAAGAAGAACGTGCCGGATATCCGCGAAAGCCCGTCGCTTAGGCTGATGGAACTGCTTCTGGAACGCGGCGCCGACGTGGCCTATCACGATCCTTACGTCTCCGAAGTGCCACGCACCCGGGAATACGGTCACCTGATGGGTCGCAAGTCGGTCCCGCTCGATCAGCTCGCGGATTTCGATGCCGTCGTTATCGCCACGGACCACGACAGTTTCGACTACCAGGCGATTGCCGATGGTGCGCCGCTGGTCGTTGATACCCGCAATGCGATGGCCAATCGCGGCATCACGTCGCAAACCATCGTCAAGGCGTAACCGTGCCCTATCTCAACGCTTGATCGCCGGAAAAGGGAAAGCAATGAGCAGACTGGACAGCTTCATCAACCGGATGACCGCGCAGCGCGACATCCTCAATCACATCAAGAACGATCTCGGCCTGCCGGCATCGGGCGATGTCTACGAGGTCGGCATCGGCAACGGCCGCACCTATAGCCATCTGCGCGAGCTGTTCGCCGACCGCCGCATCCTCGCCTTCGACCGCTCCAACGGCGCCCACCGCACAGAAGCGCCGTCCGAAGACGACGTCGTGCTGGGAGAGATCAAGGATACCGGCCAGGCTTATGTCGGCAAGAACGCTGCCCTCGTGCATGCGGATATCGGCACCGGCTATCCGGATGCGGATGCGAGAACCTTGCAGTGGTTGCCGCAAATGGCGGCTGGCATGCTCGCGTCAGGCGCCTATGCCGTCAGCGGCCTGCCGCTCGACCACCCCGATCTTGAAGAAATGCCGCGGCTGCCCAGTGTGGAAGAGGGTCGCTACTTCTATTATCGCAAGCGATAAACAGGCCGTGAAACGGCCGTGAGGACCAGCGCCACGCCCGTGTTCCGCCACAAAATCAGGTCAGAGAAAACCTGTCGTCAGCATCGCTGACCGAGTGTCCAAGGCGCGCAAATGGCATCGTTTGCGCGCTCAAAGACCAGCGGATGAGCCGAGGGAAAGGCTGTGGATAACCTGTGGATAACGGCCGATGACGGGCAATCAGGCGTGCTGACGGTCCCGGCGCATGTCGTCCATGCGGGCACCACGGATCGTTTCGGCGAGCGTCCGGCTGATTTCCATGCTCATGCGCGGATTGTCGGAGATCACCTTGAAGAAGGCATCCTTGGTAATGCGCAGAACATCGACCTCAGTCACGGCACGTGCTGTCACGGCCTGCGAGCAATTGGAGAGAAGGCACATCTCGCCGATAATGGAATTGCACCCGGCCTCACCGATCTTGGTCTCGGAATTCGCCGAACCGCTGATCATGTCAACCTTTCCGCACAGGATCACGTAGGCAGCATCGCTGCTGTCGCCCTGTGAGAAAATATCCTGCCCCGGTTCGTAGAGGACGCGGTCGGAGGTAAAGGCAAGCAGCTTAAGTTTGCACGGATCGACCCGGCAAAAATAAGGAACTTTCTTCAGCAACTGCACTTCATCGTTGAGCAACATGGTTTCCACCATTTGGTCATCTTGTTGGCGGCTGCGATATTATGCCACCAACGATTTAAAAATACCACTCTTTGTATCCAGAGCCTCAAAAGAGTCGTCTTCGGCCACGGATCCCTTGTCGAATACGATAACACGATGAAACAATCGTGACAGGGCAGTATTCGACAAAACCCACGCCACAGAAGGATTATTGTCCTGCTGAGCGAGGAAGTGAAGCACATTCTTAACAATTTCTTCCTGAGCCCTCCGATCGAGGCCCGGAAGGGGCTTGTTGAAGATGTAATAATTGGAACGCCGCACCAGGGCACGGGCAAGGCTCAGCTTGTGGCGCTGGACCAGTGTCAGTCGCCGGCCGCTGGCGCCCATGTCGTAGTCCAGCCCGATGCCGATAAAGCTCTCATAGAGACCCATTTCGCGCAGCAGCTTGCCCGCCACGTTGCGGATCTTGGTCGGCGCGTCGGCGTTGCGTTGCGACAGCTTGCCGAACAGGATGTTTTCGCGAAGCGTCGCCGAGCCCATGTATTTGTGCGGATCGTAGCGCTCGATCCGGCTGCGCAGCGATGCCGGAAGGTTGGCATAGAAGATGTCGCGCGTGGCAACGATCTGGTTCATGATCTCGGCGGTCAGGACGCCGAAGCGGTAGCGTGGCTCGATATAGTAGAGGCTGAGCTTGACCACCGCGCGCCGGTCGTCCTCGCTGGGCTTGAAGTCCCGGCGGCTGCGCTTGCGCTTCAAAAGCTGCTCGTAGAACGCGATATCGTCGGTGGTGATATGCTCGAGCTGCTGGAACAACGGATGTTCCGGTGGTAGGCCCTGGAAGATTTCCGACAGGTTTTCGGCGATCGAAAGTCCCATGTCGTAGAACAGGTCGAACAGATTGGCCGTCTTCAACACTTCGAAGACGTACTCTCCCTCGGCCAGTTCCATATCCAGTTCCGCCGACTGGCGCGTCGCCGCAAACAGAAGGTTTTCCCGCACCGTCGCTTCGGTGTTGTAGGCGCTGAAATCGAAATAGGAGACGAGATTGCCAAGCCCCTGACTGGCGAGTTCCTCGCGCAGGGCAAACCGCATCTCGACGACACGACCGGTCAGTTCCTCGTGTTCGGCTGGGTCGAGATAGGAATGCAAGGCCAGTTCCATCACGTCGGCTGTCAGCTGCACCGCATCAAGGGCCCTCAAGACCGACTGCTTGACATCGTCTTCGCCGCCTTCCGATACGGAGGTGGATCGACGGTCGATCCAGTCGACGGACGGATCGTGCGTCGTGTTTCCGGCGCGTTCGGCTTCGCTCATTTTCCAGCGCCGCCGCAGCTTCTTGTGTTTGGGCTCGTCTGCGGACTTCTCCTGCACGGCAGGCGCGTGCTTGAGTCCGTAGAGAAGATTGTCCTTGAGCGTGCCGTGGAAAAAGTAGCTGTCGGCCGACGCATAGGAGACCTGACGCCCGGTCACCGCTTCCGGCAGTTCCAGAAGGTCGACCTCGCCCAGCATCACGCGGCCCGATGCCGGCCAGGTAATGCGGCCGAACGCTTCCGCCGTCGCTTCGGCGCCGATGCCGGCATTGTCGATCATCGCCACCAGCTCGCCGGGCTCGATCTTGAGTGTCACGTTTTCGGCGATATGGGCGCCGCTGCCATCGACAATGGTGAGGTTGAGCGCGGCGAGGGGAGACGGCGTATGGTCCGGCACATCGTGGGCGAGCGCATGCAGCGTCGGCGCGATCAGCACGCCCGGCTCGAACTGTTCGCGCACCTGTTCGTATTTTACCTGCACGTCCTGGCGCGCCTGGTCCCAGTCGATCAGTTCCTTGAGCGGGCCCGGCAGGTCCTTGTAGGCGTTGATGACGGCCACCAGCTGGCCGACGTCGAGCGTGCCGCGCAAGGCAAAATAACCGCCGATCGAATAGAAGAGAAACGGCGTCAGCTGCGACAGGAAATTGTTGACGAACTTGACGATGAATTTCCACCGATAGAGGTCGTAGCGGATCTGGAAGATCTGCCCCAGCCGGTCGGAAATATCGGCACGCTCGTAATTGCTGGTGTCGTAGCTGTGGATCGTATCCATGCCCTCGACAATCTCGCCCACCTTGCCCGCCAGATGCCGGGCGGTGATCTGCCGCTGACGGCCAAGATCGATCAGGCGACGGCGCATCTTCGGAATGATGCCGACCTGGATCGCCACCATGAAGGCTGCGATCAGCCCAAGCCACAGGTTCTGCAAGAGAATGAAGGTGAGGGCGGCGATCGCCTGTCCACCCAGCATGGCCGGCTGCACGAAAGCATCACCGGTAAAGCCGCCGAAAGGCTCCACCTCGTCCTTGACCATGCTGGAGACTTCCGCACCGCGGATCTGCCGCATCGTGCTTGGCGGAAACCGCAGAAGACGGTCCACCAGCTCGTAGCGGATACGGCGCAGCAGCCGTTCGCCCAGGCGTCCCTTGTAGGTGTTGATGTAGAACTTGAACAACCCGTTGACGATGACGAGCAGCAGGAACACGCCCGAAAGCGCCATCAGCGTCGCCAGCCGGTTGAGCTCAAAGCCTTCGAAACCGAAGGACCACTGCGTCAAAGGAATGGTGAACTGGAACGCGAGAAAGGGCCGGGTTGCGGCCGCCATCTCGAACCCTTCGCCCTGGATCGGCCCGTTGATGATCTGCTTGGGAAGGTCGAACGCAAGGAAGTACGGAATCATCGAAATCAGAACGATCGCGAGAACCCATAACTGCTGCGGTCGCGTATGATTCCAGATATAACGAAGTAGATGTTTTTCCATCGGCAACGGATCTCAGTTCCCGAGGCTGGATTGCACAGCGCGCCTCCCGGAAGGGTGAAGGGAGGCATGATATAGGTGGATCCGCCGCTTGTGCAAACGTCTCGTGCACGATGCTGCTTGATTAGGCGATTGGTTCGCCGCCAAGTGTGGCAAACCTGCCGGGATGGCTAAGGGCCGGGTTCTGCACCCCGGCCCATCAGTGTTTGAAAATTCCTGTTTTGAATCAACGGTCTTTGTCGCCCGATGTCAGGATTTGGGCAGCTTCCGCGCCGCTCACCCTGCGGATCTCCACGTCGTCGCGGCGGGCGGCAAACGCGTCGGTTGCCATCAGCAGCTCGGCAAGATCGGCCGGCAGCGAGAGAATCACGCGGTCGCCCTGCACTGGCTCGCCACGGCGAATGCCGCCGAGTTCGCTGCGTTTGGCCGTGATCATGCCGCCGGCGACCGTATTCAGCGTATCCGGGTCGATCAGGATGAAGGCACCGGTCGAGCGGTTCTGCTCATAAGTGTCGAACACCGCCTGCTCTTCGAAAGACAGGCGCACCTTGCCGATCGCGTTCATGTCTAGGCCGGACGCATGCGGAGCCCAGCTGCCCGACTGCAGGTCGAGCTGCGAGATCGGCTCCACCGCCACGCGCTGGCGGCGCGAACCGCTTTTCAGCCAGTAGCGCTTGCCCGGCTCGATGCCGCCAGGCTGCAACGCCACCATCTGCGCCTCGAAGCTGACCCCGCTCATTGGCTGGCCATCGAGCGAGGCGATCACGTCGCCGCGCGCCACATCAACCTGTCGGTCGAGCACGAGCGTGATCGCGTCGCCGGCGACGGCAGCGTTCCGCACGAGGTCGAAGGTGACGATCTGTTTGACGTTGGCGATCGTGCCAGACGGCAGGATGACGACGCTGTCGCCCGGCTTGATCGAGCCGCCCGCAACCGTGCCCTGATAGCCGCGAAAGCTTTCGCCGGGGCGCGAGACGCGCTGGACGGGAAGGCGGAAGCCGCCGGTCTGGGTGGAGCGGGTCGTTGCCAGTTCCAGCGCCTCGACCAGCGTCGGGCCTTCATACCACGGCATCGTGGACGTTGCGGGATAGACGACGTTTTCGCCCTTCAGCGCCGACATCGGGATTGCGGTGATCTGGCGAACGCCGAGCGACAGCGCGAATTCGCGGAATTCATGGCTGATACGGTCGAAGATCTCGCGGTCGTAATTCACAAGGTCGAACTTGTTGACCGCTAGAACGAACTGCCGGATGCCCATCAGCGATGCGATCGTCGCATGCCGACGGGTCTGTTCCAGAAGCCCGACGCGGGCGTCCGCGAGCAGGATGGCAAGATCGGCCGTCGAGGCGCCGGTCGCCATGTTGCGGGTGTATTGCTCGTGGCCGGGGGTGTCGGCCACGATGAACGAACGCTTCTCGGTCGAGAAATAGCGATAGGCGACGTCGATCGTGATGCCCTGTTCGCGCTCGGCCTGGAGACCGTCGAGAAGCAGCGCGAAATCCGGCAGGCCGAGATCGTTCTGGCCGCCGCTATCGCGGGCAAGCGTCACCGCCTGGTCTTCCTTGACGGCCTTGGTGTCCCAGAGAAGCCGGCCGATCAGGGTCGACTTGCCGTCATCGACGGAACCGCAGGTGATCAGCCGCAGCGGCCGCACGTCACGGGTGATCTTGGCAGCGGATTCGGCGAAGGGCAGAATGGTGGCCGAAGCGGCGGTGGATGTTGCTGTCACGCTCATCTCAGAAATATCCTTCACGCTTCTTCTTTTCCATCGAACCCGACTGATCGCGGTCGATGGCGCGGCCCTGGCGTTCGGAAACGGTGGCAATTTCCAGTTCGGCGATGACCTCTTCGAGGTTCGACGCGGTCGAGCGGATCGCGCCGGTCAGCGGGAAGCAGCCGAGTGTGCGAAACCGGATCGAGCCATGCTTTATCTCTTCGCCGGGAAGCAGTTCCAGCCGCTCGTCTTCGGCAAGGATCATCATTCCGTCGCGCTCCACGTAAGGGCGCTCGGCAGCGTAGTAGAGCGGCACCAGCGGAATGTTTTCCGCCTGGATGTAGCGCCAGATATCCACTTCGGTCCAGTTCGACAGCGGGAAGGCGCGCACGCTTTCTCCCTTGCGGATCATGCCGTTATAGACGTTCCAAAGTTCCGGCCGCTGGTTGCGCGGATCCCATTTATGGTCCGGCGTGCGGAACGAATAGATCCGTTCCTTGGCGCGGCTTGCTTCCTCGTCGCGTCGCGCGCCGCCGAAGGCTGCGTCGTAACCGCCGGCATCCAGCGCCTGCCTCAGCGCTTCGGTCTTCATCACGTCGGTATAGAAGGACGAACCATGGGTGAACGGCGTGATGTTTTCTTCCCTGCCACGGGCATTGCTGTGCACCACGAGGTCGAGATCGTAGTCCTCTGCGACCTTGTCGCGGAACGCGATCATTTCCTTGAACTTCCACGTCGTGTCCACATGCAGAAGCGGGAAGGGCACGCGACCCGGGAAGAAGGCCTTGCGGGCGAGATGCAGCAGGACGGAGGAATCCTTGCCGATCGAATAGAGCATGACCGGGTTTTCGAATTCGGCCGCCACCTCCCGGAAGATGTGGATCGCTTCGTTTTCAAGGGCCTTCAGATGAGGATCGAGCGGCGGGCGGGAAACGGGCGGGTTCTTGATTTCCGTTTCCTGTACTGACAGGGGCATTTCAGTCTCCGGTATTCTTAAAGACACAACATAGATGGCAAGGGCGGCAGGCGCTGCGATCCGGACGGATCATCGGATGGCGCTTGCCCCTTGGATGACCGAGGAGCGGGCCGCGGGGTCTTCGGAGGCCTGCGCGTCAGACGCGTGACTTTCCGAAACATGCAGACCGCATTCGCGCTTTTCGTCGTTTTCCCACCACCAGCGGCCGGCCCGTTCGGGCTCGCCCGGCTTGATGGCGCGGGTACAGGGCTCGCAGCCGATCGACGGATAGCCGCGAGCGTGCAGCGGATTGATCGGGATATGTTCGGCCGCGACATGCGCGTTGATGCGGTCGATGTCCCAGTCCGCCAGCGGATTGATCTTGATCAGGTTGCGCTCGGCGTCGAATTCGGCAAACGGCGTCGTCGCCCTGTTGCCGGACTGTCCGCGGCGAAGCCCGGTGATCCAGATCTCGGCGCCTGACAGCGCTTGCGCGAGCGGCACCAGCTTCCTCACACGACAGCAGGCGTGGCGGGCTTCGACGCTGTCATAGAAACCATTGATGCCGTAGGTCTCGACAAATGCATCGACATCGTCCTTATCAGGGTAGAACCTGATGATCTCGAGGTCGTAGCGCGCTTCGGTCTCGGCGATCAGGTCGACGGTTTCGCGAAACAGCCGGCCGGTCTCCAGCGTCGATACCTCGATCGGCAGACGATGCGTGCCGATCGCAGCTGTTATCACCTGATCCTCGATCCCGAGCGACGTGGTGAACACGGCGCGGCCGAGCCCTGCCACAAGCGACAGACGACCGGCAAGGTCGAGGCCTGCAAGGCGAGTATCGAGATTTGCTGCAAGTGCCTGATGGTCAAGCCTTGCCACGTCCTGAAAGGTCATCGGTCATCTTCCGTAAGCAATGGCAAGATTATTGTCGGACCCGTTGCGGAAAGACAGGAAAAGCCGTTTCAACCTTCGGACTGCGGGAGCAAATATCTCTCCAAAGCTTCGCCTACACAGAAAACCCGACGCCTTAACCAAATGTGAGCCTTTTTTGCCCGCCAATGCGGCCATTGGTTTGTAATTTCTTGCCATTTGCGCTATCCCAGGACCAGGTTTCGCATTGCGGCATCGCCGCGTGCCGGCCTGCTCCTCGCGAATGCCGGTTGCGGCTTCATCGTGGATGCCCAGAGGAAAAATAAGCGGCGACGTGAGACCGATTTCGGCCTTGCGGCGGCGCTGCTGTTAGTGGTCGCGGTATGATATCCCAGAAGGCGAAATATGCGTTGAGAGCCCTGACGGCCTTGGCGCAGGCGGATCCTGAAGAACCGATGCTGATCTCCGAGATCGCGGTTCAGCAGAGCATTCCGAAGAAGTTTCTGGAGCAGATCCTGCTCGACCTCAAACGTTCGGGGATCGTCGTGTCGCGGCGCGGCAAGCAGGGCGGCTATCTCCTCCTGCGGGCCGCCGACGCCATCACCTTCGGCGAAGTGCTGCGTCTGGTCGACGGACCGATCGCGCCGCTGCCGTGCCTGTCCCAGACCGCCTACCGCAAATGCGATGATTGCGACGGCGAACACCTCTGCGAAATCCGCCACGTCTTCGCCCGCGTTGCTGACGCCACCCGCGACGTGCTGTTCAGCACTACAATCGCCGATGCGGTGGAAGGGGCAGGGGTCGAAGTGGCCGCTGCTAAGGCGCCACAAGTCCCGGAACTGCTGTCGGCCTGATATCCGGCGCGCGCGCTTAACGTTTACCTGTTACGTCCCTTGCGCCCGAGCTGCTTCTCTTCCACCGCCGCGCGGATGTCGGCGGGCCTACGCACGTATCTGAGCGTCTGTTCGAGCCTCCTTTTTCGCCGAAATCGCGTTTCTGCTGAGGATTGCCTTACCCCTTCATCCGCTTTTCCCAACGCTGCCGTTTCGCCGCTTGGCCATGAAGGAGCGCGCCTCTGTCGCCGCAGCCCACCAAAGGGAAACAGTTTTGCCTTGGTTTCGCCGTCGATTGACTAAGACGACCGGCTCGGTAGAGTTTGGGGCAGATCACAGGGGAGGCATTCATGCTGAATTTTACCGATGGGATATCGAAGCGGCTTCTGGCACTGGCGC
This sequence comes from Neorhizobium sp. DAR64862/K0K3, assembly GCF_050500185.1. NCBI lineage: Bacteria > Pseudomonadati > Pseudomonadota > Alphaproteobacteria > Hyphomicrobiales > Rhizobiaceae > Neorhizobium > Neorhizobium sp. DAR64862/K0K3. Next base: position 2,190,383 of record NZ_CP191449.1, on the reverse strand, counting down.
TCGGCGTGACGCTGGCAGCCGGCAGCGTGGCACCGGCTTTTTCAGCCACCCAGCTCCTCAACGTGTCCTATGACCCGACGCGCGAGCTCTACAAGGATTTCAACGCCGCCTTTGCCAAGCACTGGAAGGCAGAAGGTGGCGATGATGTCGCCATTCGCCAGTCGCATGGCGGTTCCGGCGCGCAGGCCCGCTCCGTCATCGATGGTCTCGGGGCCGATGTCGTGACGCTGGCGCTGGAAAGCGATATCAACGCCATCCAGAAGGCCGGCAAGATCAAGGAAAACTGGCGGTCCCGCCTGCCGAACAATTCCTCGCCCTACACGTCGACGATCGTCTTTTTGGTGCGCAAGGGCAATCCGAAGGGCATCAAGAACTGGGGCGATCTGGTCAAGGGCGACGTTTCGATCGTCACCCCGAACCCGAAGACCTCGGGCGGCGCCCGCTGGAACTATCTGGCCGCCTGGGCCTGGGCTAACGAAGAATTCAAGGGCGACCAGGACAAGATCAAGGCCTATATCGCCGATCTCTACAAGCGCGCGCCTGTCCTCGACACCGGCGCCCGCGGCTCCACGGTGACGTTTGCGCAGCGCCAGATCGGCGACGTGCTGCTTGCCTGGGAAAACGAGGCCTATCTCGCCGGCGAGGAATTCGGCAAGGACGCATTCGACATCGTCGTGCCACCGATCTCGATCCTCGCAGAGCCGCCGGTTGCGGTGGTCGACGCGACGGTCGATGAAAAGGGCACCCGCAAGGTCGCCGAAGCCTATCTTCAGTATCTCTATTCCGATGAAGGCCAGAACATCGCGGCCAAGCACTTCTATCGTCCGTCCAGGCGCGATGTGGTAAAGCCTGAATTGCTGAAACAGCTGCCGGATATCAAGCTCGTCACCATCGACGACCCGATCTTCGGCGGTTGGAAAAAGGCGCAGCCGGAACACTTCGGCGATGGCGGCATCTTCGACCAGATCTACAAGCCGGGCAAATAAGTCGGAACCGACATGACCTCATCCACCGCTGCCACGTCGGCACGGTGGCGGGTAAAACAGCCGAGCATCATCCCGGGTTTCGGGTTGACGCTCGGCTTTTCGCTCGCCTACCTGTCGCTTATCATCCTCATTCCGATCGCAGGCCTGCTCTGGCGCACCGCCGAGCTCGGCTGGTCAGGCTTCTTCGCCGTCCTCTCGGATCAAAGAACGATCCGGGCTCTCACCGTGTCCTTCGGCACGGCCTTTGCGGCCGCGCTCATCAATGTCGTGTTCGGCACGCTGCTTGCGTGGGTGCTGACCCGCTACCGGTTTCCCGGTCGCCGGTTGATCGATGCGATGGTGGACCTGCCGTTCGCACTTCCGACGGCGGTCGCCGGCATCGCATTCGCCTCGCTCTATGCGCCGAATGGCTGGATCGGTTCGCTGTTCATGCCGTTCCGCATCGCCTTCACGCCTTACGGCATCGTCATCGCGCTGATCTTCATCGGTCTTCCCTTCGTCGTGCGCACCGTGCAGCCGATCATGGAAGAGATCGATCGCGAAGTGGAGGAGGCGGCAGCAACGCTCGGCGCCAACCGGTTCCAGACCATATTCCAGGTTCTGCTGCCGGGCTTGGCACCCGCCATCCTCACCGGCTTCGCACTCGCCTTCGCCCGCGGCGTGGGCGAATACGGCTCGGTCATCTTTATCGCCGGCAACATTCCATACGTCTCGGAAATCGCGCCGCTCCTGATCGTCATCCGGCTGGAAGAGTTCAACTACGCCGGCGCCACCGCAATCGCCACGATCATGCTGCTGATCTCGTTTGCCATGCTGCTGGTCATCAACCTCATCCAGGCCTGGAGCCGCAGGAGGTATGGTTATGTGTGATGTTTTCAGAGCTGCCTTGAAGAAGAACCCCTTCCAACCCTCCCCACAAGGGGGAGGGCTGAACCCAGCCTCACCCTCAGATGCAGGAACGCAGCGCTTGCCACGTCGGTTCTCCCTCCTCGTGGGTGGGCCGAAGGACGGGGCGAGACCGGTGGCTCGTCCCCGGTCGCCCGGCAGGGCAGAGAGGGTCTTGTCTCATGTCTAAGTCCGCCCGCATCACACGTTTCCGCAGCCCCGCCGATGAAAGCCTCACCACCAAGCTCGTTCTGGTCGGCGTATCCCTCGTGTTTCTCGGCTTCTTCCTGTTCCTTCCGCTCGTCTCGGTCTTCGTTGAGGCGTTTCGCGATGGCTGGGGTGCCTATGAGGAAGCGCTGGTCGAACCCGATGCCTGGGCCGCGATCGGGTTGACGCTGACGGTCGCCGCCATCGCCGTGCCGCTCAACCTCGTCTTCGGGCTTGCGGCGGCATGGGCCATCGCCAAGTTCGAATTCAAGGGCAAGGCCTTTCTGATCACCTTGATCGACCTGCCGTTCTCGATCTCGCCGGTCATATCCGGTCTCGTCTATGTGCTGCTGTTCGGCAGTGCCAGCGTGCTTGGACCCTGGCTGAAGAGCTATGGCATCGAGATCCTCTTTGCCGTGCCCGGCATCGTGCTTGCCACCGTGTTCGTCACCTTTCCCTTTATCGCCCGCGAACTGATCCCGCTGATGCAGGACCAGGGCACCGGCGACGAGGAGGCGGCCCTGTCACTCGGCGCAACCGGCTGGCAGACATTCTGGTATGTGACGCTGCCCAATATCAAGTGGGGCCTGCTTTACGGCGTGCTTCTCTGCAATGCTCGCGCCATGGGCGAATTCGGCGCTGTCTCGGTCGTATCCGGCCGCATTCGTGGGCTCACCAACACGATGCCGCTGCATGTTGAGATACTCTACAATGAGTACAACATGGTTGCAGCCTTCGCGGTGGCCTCGCTGCTCGCACTTCTAGCGCTCGTCACGCTCGCTCTCAAAACCCTTCTCGAACTTCGGTTCGGTGCCGGCTCAGCCGGCGGCAGACATTAAAGGCTCCCGCTCTATGGAAGTTAGCATCAACAATATCCGCAAGGAATTCGACCGCTTCGCCGCGCTGAACGACGTGTCGCTGAAGATCGCGTCCGGCGAACTGATCGCGCTGCTCGGTCCCTCCGGTTCCGGCAAGACGACGCTGCTGCGGCTGATCGCAGGGCTGGATTTCCCAACCGCCGGCCAGATCTTCTTCGGCACGGAGGATGCCTCGCATCATTCCGTGCAGGATCGCAATGTCGGCTTCGTGTTCCAGCATTACGCCCTGTTCCGGCATATGACGGTGGCCGAGAACATCGGCTTCGGCCTGAAGGTCCGCCCCTCCGCCAGCCGCCCGTCCAAGACCGAGATCCGCAAGCGCGTCTCCGACCTCCTCGATATGGTTCAGCTGTCGGGCCTTGAGAGCCGCTATCCGAACCAGCTCTCCGGCGGCCAGCGTCAGCGCGTCGCTCTTGCCCGCGCCATGGCGATCGAGCCGCGCATCCTGCTGCTCGACGAACCCTTCGGCGCGCTCGATGCCAAGGTCCGCAAGGAACTGCGCCGCTGGCTGCGCGAGTTTCACGACCGCACCGGCCACACCACCGTCTTCGTCACCCACGACCAGGAAGAGGCGCTGGAGCTGGCCGACCGCGTCGTCGTCATGAGCCAGGGCAAGATCGAACAGGTCGGCTCGGCGGACGACGTCTATGATCGGCCGGGATCGCCCTTCGTGTTCTCCTTCATCGGCGAATCCTCGCATCTGCCGGTCGATGTAAAGGACGGCACCGTGCTGTTCCAGGGCGAGCCGATCGGCGTGTCCGGAGAGGCGAACAGTTCCGGCGATCTATACTTCCGCCCCGAAGACGTGGAACTGACGCAGGAGCGGGACGCGCTGTTCGGCAAGGTCACCGCCTCGCGCCGTCTGGCCGGCACCCGCATCGCCGAGATCGATATCTCCAACCCCGGTGGAAGCAACAACCACGAGCCCTTCCATGTGGAGATCGAGGTGCCGCTGCACGCCCCGATCGAACTCGGCTCCGAAGCACGGTTCCGTCCGACCCGCTGGAAGATATTCGGCCGATGACAGGTTGGCTGGTATTCTTCGGGTACCAGCTTTTCCAACTTTAAATTGATCCCCATCAATTCCGGCGGCATCGGATGCTGATATGCAGCCTGCGCGCGTAAGCTTCGGTAAATCAAAACGCGCTATGAAGCTCGCAGTTCGATAGTCCGACAGGTCCCCTATGGCAGATATTGCGCATGAAACGATGGCCCCCGCCGTTGCGGAGGGTGGAGCGGTCTCCGCTGCGGGTCAGATCGGCAGGTTTCTTGCCGAGCGCTTGGCGGACATTCTCGGCAATCGCGGCCTTGCCTTCTATTTCGCGCTGATCGCCTTCACCGTGGCGCTGTCGCTCTACGTATTTCTGGAGGAGAACCTGCTCGCAGTCGCCTGGCATCTCATCATCGGCGATGTCACGACCCGCGTCTCGGCCGGCTTCGTTACTGTCGCTTTCGTCGGCACGCTCGCCGCCAGCCGGCACCTGCGCATTCCGCGGCCCGTCTCCCGTATTCCATCCGGCGAAGACCTGCAGAGAGCGCTCGATATCCTGGCGCTCCAGCCCAATGCCAGCGCCGGCCTCGTGCGGCTCGGCGACAAGAAGGTGCTGTTTTCCGATTGCGGCAATGCCTTCGTCATGTATGCCCGCTCCGGCCGGTCCTGGGCGGCGCTGTTTGATCCGGTCGGCTGCCGCAAGGCCTGGCCGGGCCTGATCGTCAAGTTCATGAACGCCGCGCGCCGCGATGGCTGCCGCGCCGTGTTCTACCAGGTCTCGCCCGAGTTTCTGCCCTGCGCAGTCGAGGCGGGTCTGAAACCCTACAAGCTCGGCGAACAGGCGGTGGTCCATCTCACCGATTTCGATCTGAAAGGCGGCGCCTGGCTGAAACTGCGCCGCTCGATCAACCGTGCCGAACGCGACGGGCTGGAATTCTCGCTGCTGCCGGCCGAAGCGGTGCCCGGCGTGATGGACGAGCTTATTGGCGTTTCCCGCGCCTGGCTCGCCGCCCATAACGCCGCCGAAAAGGGCTTTTCGCTCGGCACCTTCCAGCCGGCCTATGTGGCCGCCGGACCGGTTGCCGTCATCCGTCTCGAAGGCCGCATCGTTGCTTTCGCCAATATCCATGCGACGAGTTCCAGCGGCGATGCCTTTATCGATCTCATGCGGCATGTGCCCAACACCCATCGCGGCATGATGGATCTGCTCTTCGTGCGCATCATGGAGCACTTCAAGTCGGAAGGGTATCGCACGCTCAATCTCGGCATGGCGCCGCTCTCAGGTCTTGCCACGCATCGCCGCGCGCCGCTCTGGAACCATATCGGCAACCGCATCTTCGAAAACGGCGAGCGCTTTTACAATTTCCGCGGCGTTCAGGCTTTCAAGTCGAAATTCGATCCGGAATGGCAGCCGCGCTATCTCGCCGTCTCCGGCCGCGGCATGCCGCTCGTTGCCCTGTTCGACGTGACCAAGCTGATTGCCGGCGGCCTGAGGGGCATCCTTCGCCGATGAAGCTTCTGCCAGCAATCGTTGCCGGCATCACCGTGGTCGCCGCCGCGGTGAATGCGTTTGAGTGGTGGGCCGGCCCCGGCATCAGAAGCCTGCCGAAAGACCGCATCGCCTATCCCGACAGAAATGCATCCGGCATCGTCCTCCTCCTGTCCGGCACCGAAGGCTGGTCGGACCGCGAGCAGACGGTCTCCGATGCACTGGCTGCCGACGGCGCCGTGGTCGTCGGCGTCGATCTGCCGGACTACTTCGCTGCTCTGGCTAAAGAAGAAGACCGGACCTGCCTCTATCTCGTCTCCGATATCGAGGAACTGAGCCGCCAGATCCACCGCGAGCAGGAGATCTCAGCCTACCTCCCGCCGGTCATCGCCGGCATCGGCGGCGGTGGCGCCCTGGCGCTCGCGATTGCCGCCCAGACGCCGGCCTCGACCATCGCGGAAACGATCGCCATCGATCCTCAGGCCTTCATTCCCGTCGAAAAGATCCTCTGCACGCCGGCCCCCAAGACGGTGGTCGACGGCGGCGTTGCATACGGCTTCACGCCGGGCCCGCTGCCGGAACCTGTGCGCATCCTTTTGACGCCGCAGGCGGATCCGGCGGGTGAAGCCCATGCGGACGCGCTGAAGCAGACCCACCCGGCAATCGAGATCACCGCCTGGGACGAAACCGCGGAAAACCTGCTGCTGCAAAACGTTTCCACAACGCTTGGCCGCCTTCGCCAGTCATCCTCGCCGCTCGGCCTGCCGATCGTTCCGACCGCGGCCGTGCCGCTGCACGATACGCTGGCGATCATCTATTCGGGCGACGGCGGCTGGCGCGATATCGACCAGAAGCTCGCCGCCTATCTCGTGGAAGACGGCATCCCGGTCGTCGGCGTCGATGCGCTGCGCTATTTCTGGACCGAGAAATCACCGCAGGAGACGGCCACCGATCTCTCCCGCATCATCACCACCTACCGCCAGCGCTGGAACGTCAAAAACGTCGTCCTGATCGGCTATTCCTTCGGCGCCAACATCCTGCCCGCCACCTATCGACTGCTTCCCGAGGCAGACAGGAAGGCCGTCTCTTTCCTCTCGCTCCTGGCCCTCTCGCATCAGGCCGATTTCGAGATTGCCGTCACCGGCTGGCTCGGTTGGGCAGGGGCCGCCAAGCAGGGCGATCCGGTCGACGACATCGCTAAGATCGAGCCGCACAAGATCCAGTGCATCTATGGCACGGAGGAGGAAGACACGGCCTGTCCTGCTGTCGAGGACATCCCCGGCACACTCATCCATTCACGCCCCGGCGGCCACCATTTCGATGGCGATTACCGCGCCCTCAACCGGCTGATCGTGGACCGCATCAGGGCTTTGTCTCCACCCGCGATGTGATCCGGATCCACTTGCCAGAATACGCTTCCAGGCGCATCATGCATCGCACTTGCAACGCATGAGGTGATGCTAATGAAAACCGCAACCATCCCGTCGCTGCGCGTCGACCCGGAACTCCGCGCGGCTGCCGAAAGCGTGCTGAAAGAAGGCGAAACGCTCTCCGCCTTCGTCGAGGACTCGCTGAAAAAGCAGATCGATTACCGAAAGACCCAGGCGGAGTTTATCGCCAGGGGGCTGGCAGGTCTGGCCGAAGCTGAGCGCACCGGGGTTTACTACTCATCTGAAGAGATTTTTGGAGAACTGAAAGGCATGCTTGAAGCCAAGCGGGCCGAAAAGCGCTCCAAATGAGCTATCTCGTGAAGTGGACGGAGCGCGCGCGAGTTGATCTCAAACGGCTCTATGCATATCTGCTGGATCGCGACGAGGACGCCGCGGCCCGTGTGCTGGAACTCATTGCACAGTCGGTGGTATTGCTCGAAGACTTCCCATTCAGTTGCCGCAAGGCCTTAGGCGGCAATGCACTCCTTCGGGAAATGCTCGTTCCATTCGGTTCGTCTGGCTATGTCGTGCTGTTCAGAATAGACAGCGAGACGTCGGTCACCGTTCTCGCCATCCGGCACCAGCGCGAGGACGACTACCACTGACACCGCACGACCCTAGCGGTCGCTCATCGTCGCTCTCGGATTGACCCAGGGCTCCTGATTGCTGCGGGGCAGGGGCTGCTTGCCGAGAATATGATCCGCGGCCTTCTCGCCGGTCATGATCGACGGGCCGTTGAGATTGCCATAGGTGACATGCGGGAAGATCGAACTGTCGGCCACCCGCAGCCCCTCGACGCCGATCACCCGGCATTCCGGATCGACCACCGCCATCAGATCATCGGCGCGACCCATCCGGCAGGTGCCGCAGGGGTGATAGGCGCTTTCCAGATGCTCGCGCAGGAAGGCATCGATCTGATCGTCGCTCTCAACCTGTTCGCCCGGCTGGATCTCCGGTCCGCGATAATCGTCGAACGCCTTCTGGCTGAAGATCTCACGCGTCAGCCGCACGCAGTGGCGGAACTTGATCCAGTCTTCCTCGTGGCTCATGTAATTGAAGCGGATGACCGGATCGTCCTTCGGATCGGAGGATCGCAGCGTCACCGCGCCGCGTGACTTCGACAGGTTGTAGCCCACATGCACCTGGAACCCGTGGCTCTTCGCCGCCGCCTTGCCGTCGTATGAAATCGCAACAGGCAGAAAATGATACTGGATATCCGGCTGCTTCAGTCCCGGTTCCGAGCGGAGGAACGCGCAGGCCTCGAACTGGTTGGAGGCGCCCAGGCCACCCTTGGTCATCAGCCACTGGGCACCCGCCACGCCCTGCCAGAACCAGGGCAGCCAGGAATAGAGCGACACCGGCTTGGTCGAGATCTGCTGGAAATAGAATTCCATGTGATCCTGCAGGTTGGCACCGACGCCCGGCCGGTCGGCCACGACCTCGATCCCCATGTCTTTCAGATGCGCCGCCGGCCCGATCCCCGACAGCATCAAGAGTTTCGGCGAGTTGAACGACGAGGCGGCAATGATCACCTCGCGGTTCGCCTTGACCACTTCCGGCACGCCCCGCCGCAGAACTTCGACGCCGATCGCACGGCCGTTCTCGATCACGACCTTCTGCGCGAGGCCATAGACGACTTCGACATTCTTCCGCTTCATCGCCGGCCGCAGATAGGCGTTGGCGGCGGACCAGCGGCGACCGTCATGGATCGTCTGCTCCATCAGCCCGAAGCCTTCCTGCTTCGAGCCGTTGTAATCGTCGGTCGTCTCGAAACCGGCCTCCGCACCTGCCCGGATAAAGGCGTGGAACAGCGGATTGGTCATCGGCCCGCGCTGCACATGCATCGGCCCGTCCGTGCCGCGCCAACCCGCTTCGCCGCCGTGGGCCGTTTCCATCCGCTTGAAATAGGGCAGCACATCCGCATAGGACCAGCCGCTCGCGCCGAGATCCTCCCAGCGGTTGTAGTCTTCCGCATGGCCGCGCACATAAACGAGACCATTGATCGAGGACGAACCGCCCAGCACCTTGCCCCGCGGCGCGGTGATCCGTCGGTTGCCGAGGTTCGGTTCGGGCTCCGAATAATATCCCCAGTTGTAGCGCTTCATGCTCATCGGCCACGCCAGCGCCGCCGGCATCTGGATAAACGGCCCATAATCCGTGCCCCCAGCCTCGATCACGATGACAGAATGCTTCCCGTCCTCGGACAGCCGATAGGCCATGGCCGAACCCGCCGAACCCGAGCCGATGATGACGAAATCTGCACTTTTCATATCCGAGCTCTCATCTTGAGCAGAAGCCCATGGCGATACTTACCCTCCCCTTGAGGGGGAGGGTCGGCGCATTGCGCCGGGGTGGGGTTAATTGGGTGGGGTAGAAAGATCACCCCCACCCGCAGCTTTGCTGCGATCTCCCCCTCAAGGGGGAGGTGAAGTTCAATACGGCGCCTCTACCTTGCCCATTCCCACATACACCGTCTTCAGCTCCGAATAATGCTCCAGTGCCGCAAGCGAGTTTTCACGGCCGAAACCGGACTGCTTTGACCCGCCGAAAGGGATTTCCACCGGGCAGAGATTGTAGGTGTTGATCCACAGCGTGCCTGCTTCCAGAAGATCCGCGACGCGATGCCCGCGTGTCAGATCGGCGGTGAAGACCCCGGCGGAGAGGCCGAATTCCGTGGCGTTGGCGCGCGCGATCACCTCTTCCTCGTTATCGAAGTCGAGCACGCACATGACGGGTCCGAAGATCTCTTCACGGGCGATTGTCATGTCGTCGGTGACATCGGCAAACACCGTCGGCTGGATGTAATAGCCTTCGCCCGAGACGTTGTTGGGAATACCGCCGCCGGTGATGAGCGTCGCCCCTTCCGAAATGCCCTTTTCGATATAGGACATCACCTTCTGGCGCTGGTCGTAGGAGACCATAGGCCCCACCTGGGTTGCCTCGTCCATCGGGTCGCCGATCACCATCTTTTCGGTGCGTGCCTTCAGCCGCGACAGGAATTCTTCCCGGATTGCCTTCTGCACGAACACACGGGTGCCGTTGGAGCAGACCTGTCCGGTCGAATAGAAATTGCCGAGCATCGCCCCGCCGATGGCGGAATCGATATCCGCATCGTCGAACACGATCAGCGGTGACTTGCCGCCGAGTTCCATCGTCACATGCTTGAGATTGCCGGCAGCGCTCGCTGCCACCTTGCGGCCTGTCGGCACCGAGCCGGTCAGCGAAACCTTGGCAACGTCAGGATGTTCGACCAGAAGAGGCCCGGTCGTGCGGTCGCCCTGGATAACGTTGAAGAGGCCCTTCGGCAGGCCGGCCTCGATCAGGATCTCGGCGATCTTGAGCGCGCCGAGCGGCGTGTTTTCGGACGGCTTGAACACCATCGCATTGCCGGCGGCGAGCGCCGGTGCGCCCTTCCAGCAGGCGATCTGCTGCGGATAGTTCCAGGCGCCGATGCCGACGCAGACGCCGAGCGGCACCCGCTTCGTATAGGCAAAATCGCCGCCGAGCGGAATGTACTGGCCGTTCATACCGGCTGCGATGACGCCGCCGAAGAACTCGAAACTGTCGGCGCCCGATGTCGGGTCGGCGACGATCGTCTCCTGGATCGGCTTGCCGGTATCGAGCGTCTCCAGCTCGGAAAGCTCGCGGTTGCGCGTCCGCATGATCTCGGCCGCCCGCTTCAGGATCCGGCCGCGCGCGGTCGGGCTCAATGCCGCCCATTCCGGCTGGGCGCGCTTGGCGGCGGCGATCGCCTTTTCGACGATGGCGGGCGTTGCCGCATGCAACCTTGCGATCACTTCACCCGTCGCCGGGTAAAGGCTCTCGATGACGCTGCCATCGGTATCCTCGACATACTCGCCGTCGATGAAATGGCTGGCGACTGGTTGTGCTTTCATGGGTCTTCTCCGTTCCTTGGCGCCTATTCCCCGCGGGGATAGCGCTTGGACTCTTCCAGATTGTCGAGGTTCATATGGTTGCGCATGTAGCGCTCGGAGGCTTTCTGCAAGGGTTGGTGGTCCCAGGGGTAATAGGCACCGTTGCGCAGCGCTTCATAGACCACCCAGCGCCGCGCCTGGCTTTCGCGCACGGCCGCGTCGAATTTCGCCATGTCCCACTTTTCCGCCCGCTTGGCGCGAAACCCGTCCATCACAGCGGCATGCGCCGGGTCCTGTGCCAGATTGTTGAGCTCGTGGGGATCGGCATCGAGATCGTAGAGCTGTTCGGGATCGAGCTCGCAGTGAACGTATTTCCACTTGCCCTCGCGAATGCCCACCAGCGGCGCGTGAGAGGCTTCGGCGGCATATTCCATCAGCACCGGCGCGGTGCGGGTGCCGCCATCGATCACCGGCTTCAGGCTTTCGCCATCGGTCCAGGGCATGATCTCGTCCATCGAGATGCCGGCGAGATCGCAAAGCGTTGGCGTGATGTCGAGATTGGAAACCGGCGCGGAGTTTAGCGACGGCGTGATCTGAGGACCGGCGATCATCAGCGGCACCCTGGATGACCCCTCGAAGAAGTTCATCTTGAACCACAATCCGCGCTCGCCCAGCATGTCGCCATGGTCGGAGCAGAACAGGATGAACGTGTTATCGAGCATCCGTGTCCGGGTCAGCGTGTCGACCAGCTCACCGACCTTTTCGTCGATATAGGAGATGTTGGCGAAATAGCCTTGGCGCGCCCGCCGCACATGCTCGTCGGTGATCTCGAAAGCCGGATAGTCGCAGGACTTGAGGATGCGGGCCGAATGCGGATCCTGCTTTGCGAGCATGCCGACCTCGGGCATCAGGTGTTCGCAGTCGTTATACAGGTCCCAGAACTTCCGGCGTGCCACATAGGGGTCGTGCGGATGCGTGAACGACACCGTTAATGCCCAGGGCCTGCGGTCTTCGTCGTCGTTGTCGCGGCTGAGATGATAGAGCTTCTGGTTGGCGAGGAAGGCCACCTCGTCGTCATATTCCATCTGGTTGGAAATCTCGGCAACGCCGGCACCGGTGACGGAACCCATGTTGTGATACCACCAGTCGATCCGCTCGCCCGGCTTGCGGTAATCCGGCGTCCAGCCGAAATCGGCCGGGTAGATGTCGGTGGTCAGCCGTTCCTCGAACCCGTGCATCTGGTCCGGCCCGACGAAATGCATCTTTCCCGACAGCGCCGTGTAATAGCCGGCGCGGCGCAGGTGATGCGCATAGGTCGGGATCGACGAGACATATTCGGCGGCATTGTCATAGACCCCGGTCCTGCTCGGCAGCTGCCCCGCCATGACCGAGGCGCGGGCCGGCGCGCAAAGCGGCGACGAGGTGTAGTTGTTCTGGAAGCGGGCCGAACGTGCAGCCAGCGCCTTCAGGTGCGGCACATGCAGCCAGTCCGCCGGCCCATCCGGAAACAGCGTGCCGTTCATCTGGTCGACCATGATGATGAGAATGTTCGGACGGGACATAACCGGGCTGCTTTTCTTGGAGATGAGGAAGACCGCCAGAATGAGTTATTTTCGATTGGCCGCGCAATCAAGCAGGGATTGCGAACAGCGCTGTCTCAAAAGCGCAAGCCGATGACGCGAGGAGGATTTCCGGTCCCGTCAATCATCCGGCCCGTGGCGCTGACGCCAGACTGCGGCTCCCGAAGCCATGCGGCGTAAAATTCCCAACCGATTGTATTAGAATGATAAATGACTGTCGCTGAAGTTTCATCGAACTGTCATCTGGCGGAAAGGTATTCTTGACCAATGGAGTCAAAAATGGCGTCCGTGAGTAAAGCGCCGGTCCTAACTGGTCCGCGCGGTAAATGAGGTGAAGTGCATGTCGTCTGCGGCCGTTCTGGAACCGGGCGTTTTCCGCCGCTATGCCAGCGATCAGCTTCTGCCTCTGGCCAAGCTCGTCATCGAGAACGCCTTCCAGCCGATCGTGGAGGTCGCCACCGGGTCCGTGTTCGGCTACGAATCGCTGCTGCGCGGCCATGACCGTCTTGGCTTTGCCTCGCCGCTCGAACTGATCGACCAGGCCCATGACGGCGGCCAGCTTCTGGCGCTCGAACAGATGGTCGCCCACCGGGCACTTGCCAAATTCGCCGGCCTTCCGGATTTCTCCAGCCAAACGCTGTTTCTCAATCTCGATGTCCGGATGATCCGCGACGGCCAGCTTTTCCTCGAAAAGATCGTCCAGCACCTGCGCCAGGCAGGCGTCGCGCCGTCCTCGGTCTGCTTCGAGCTGTCCGAGCGGTTCGACAACACCTCGGTGCCGGAATTTGCCGAGTTGATGAGCGAGATGCGCAAGGCAGGCTTCAAGCTGGCGATTGACGATTTCGGCGTCGGCCATGGTGAGATGAAGCTGCTCTGCGACTACCCGGTCGACTACCTGAAGATCGACCGGCACTTCATTTCGGATATCGATGTCAATCCGCGCAAACGGCATCTCGTCAAGAACATCGTCAACATTGCCCATGTGCTCGGCATCCGCGTGATTGCCGAAGGCATCGAGACCGAGGCCGAATTTCTGGCCTGCCGTGAATACGGCGTCGATCTGGTACAGGGCTATTTCATCGCAAGACCCACCAGCTTCGTCACGGAGTTGCAGCCGGCCTATCCGCATCTGGCCGCAATCGGTCTGTCGCGCCGCTCCAGCCAGTCTCTCGACGAAATCCTCATCCGCAAGCAGATCGAAAAACTGCCGACCGTGTTCGAGAACGAGAGCATCGACAGCGTCTTTGAACTGTTTCGCCGCAATCCGCGCCAGGCCTTCTTTCCGGTGCTGAACGCCAATGGCGAACCGCGCGGCGTCATCAACGAATATCACCTCAAGGAATTCATCTATCAGCCCTTCGGCCGCGATCTCCTAAAGAACAAGGTCTATGAGCGCACCATCGCCCATTTCGTCGAGCGCGCGCCGATCATCGGTCTGGATGCCGAGGCGGAAGAGCTGATGAGCCTGTTTGCCAACATGGAAAACAGCGCCTGCGTCATCCTTACCGAAAACATGCGTTATGCCGGCGTCGTCTCGGCGGCATCGCTGATCAAGGTGGTCAACGAAAAGCAGCTCAAGATCGCCCAGGACCAGAACCCGCTGACGGGTCTTCCCGGCAACCGGGCCATCCGCGACTTCATGTACCAGGCCGGCCGCGATGACGACGAGCAGCGCTTCTTCTGCTATTGCGACTTCGACCATTTTAAGCCGTTCAACGATCATTACGGCTTCCAGATGGGCGACCACGCAATCTCGCTGTTTGCGGCGCTGATGAAGCGCTACTTCTTCTCCGACGAGCATTTCCTCGGCCATGTCGGCGGCGACGATTTCTTTATCGGCATCCGCGACTGGAGCCGCGACGAATTGGAGGAAATCCTCGAGCGCCTTCTATCGGATTTCCACGATGACGCCGTTGCGCTCTATTCGGAAGAGGAGCGGGCGGCAGGCCGGATCCGCGGCCATGACCGCACCGGCGTGGAGCGCGATTTCCCGTTGCTGCGCTGCTCGATCGGCGTTGTCCATCTGCCGCAGGGCCTGATCCTCGACGATATCGCCCGGATCGGAACGGAGATCGCAACGGTCAAGGTGGCCGCCAAGGAGAGCGACCGTGGCCTTGTTTTCGCAAGCTATGGTGATGCGGCAGAGTAGCGCCACACCGGCTCAACCGGACGCATGCATCCAACCTCCGCCTTTCCAAGCAAGGGGCACTGTCCTAAGTCAGTCGTCAGATACTGACAGGAGTAGACCCATGTCCATGCCGTCCCAGATGCGTTTCGTCGACCTGCCGTCCTTCGGCGCGCCCGATGTGATGACCCATGTCACCGGCCCGTGCCCGTCGGCCCGATCAGGCGAAATTCTGATCAAGGTGGAAGCCGCCGGCGTCAACCGGCCCGACGTCGCCCAGCGCCAGGGGAACTACCCGGCGCCGAAGGATGCAAGCCCGATCCTTGGCCTCGAAGTCGCCGGTGAAGTGGTGGCACTCGGCGAGGGCGTGACCGAATTTGCAATCGGCGACAAGGTCTGCGGCCTGTCGAATGGCGGCGGCTATGCGGAATATTGCGTCGTGCCGGCTGGCCAGGCGCTGCCATGGCCGAAAGGCTATGATGCGGTGAAAGCCGCAGCCGTGCCGGAAACCTTCTTCACCGTCTGGGCCAACCTCTTCCAGATGGCAGGCCTGACCGAAGGCGAGACCGTGCTGATCCATGGCGGCTCGAGCGGCATCGGCACGACCGCGATCCAGCTCGCCAAGGCATTCGGCGCGACGGCCTATGCGACCGCCGGCTCGAAGGACAAATGCGAGGCCTGCGAAAAGCTCGGTGCGACTAAGGCGATCAATTACAAGACCGAGGACTTTGCCGAGGTGATCAAGGCCGAGACCGACGGCAAGGGCGTCGATGTGGTGCTCGACATGATCGGCGCATCCTACTTCGAGAAGAACCTTTCGGTCCTTGCCAAGGACGGCTGCCTGTCGATCATCGCGTTTCTCGGCGGCAACATGGCGGAAAAGGTCAATCTCTCGCCGATCATGGTCAAGCGCCTGACGGTGACAGGATCGACCATGCGGCCCCGCACCGCTGACGAAAAGCGGGCAATCCGCGACGAACTGCTGAGCGAGGTCTGGCCGCTTCTCGAAGCCGGCAAGGTCTCACCCGTCATCCATTCCGTGGTGCCGTTTGACGACGTGGTCGAGGCGCACCGGCTGATGGAAACCAGCAGCCATATCGGCAAGATCGTGATGAAGCTGGGGTGAGGAAACGTGGGGGCAGGGGTGGCCTTGGGCATCGCCCGGAAGGCACCCCGCCGCCGGCTGCGCGAATAGTGGTCGAACCGCCGCCGATCCGCAACTCAATAATATCTTCGATTGTTTACATAACTTGCCTTGCAAGCGCCGCAGATCGCACCTACCTTCTGATCATCATCAACGTAATGAAAGGAAGGTGGTCCAATGTCTAATGAGATTTCGGTCTGTGTAGCGGGCAATGGAAAGTTGTTGGTCTTGACGGGGCAGCCCTCGGCCTGAATGACATCTTCCTTCGGACTGCATGATTGCAGCCCGGGTTCGTTCAACCGGACCAAACTCATGGAAGGGCCGCTCAAGCGGCCCTTTTCCATGTCTGCCGGTCGCAAATTTCGATGGTCTTCCATCCTGCCTGGCAATGATGACCAATTCCCTGACATGCACCCTGGAAAGACATGCATGGCGCGCATGGGTGGCCTGACGCTTCAGTGCTTCTGCTTCATCCTTGGGCAGCGTATAACGAGGTCATCGAAGCAAGAGAAAGCGCCAGCATCTGGCAGCTGAAGCTTCGAAAGCCTCAGGAAAGGGGATCATCATGAACGTAGCACGCACCATCAACAACTGGCGCAAGTATCGTCAGACGGTCACCGAACTGGACCGTATGACCTCGCGCGAACTCCACGACCTCGGTATCGACCGTAGCGATATCCGTCGCGTCGCACGCACTGCCGTCGGCTTCTGATCGGTTTCTGATCGTATAATCCGAATGTTTGCAAACGCTCGCAAGTCTGCGGGCGTTTTGCGTTTCATGCATGGCTCCCATGCATCGCGGCACTGCTCTCCCGGCTAGATGCCGATCCGTCCGAGCGCCGGCACCTTGATGCCCGGCCGGGCGAGATCGAGGCCCGCGACGAGACCGAGGAAATGGACCTCGATGCCGCTCCGCACCCCCACCGAAAAGCCTAACAGTCCACGCAGCGTCACATGCAGGTCGCGGCTGTCCTCGTCCAGATGCACGAATTCCCCATCCGGCAGATAGTCGCGGCCCACCGCATGCGGCGGAAGCACCGCGCCGATCTCAGGCACGGTGCGCAGCACATAGGCCACGAACGTATTGGAATTCGGCCCCGGCCAGATCGTGTAGCCGCCGGGCTCGGCGTAAGGGTAGGCGGCAATCGCGCCTTCGATCTTGGGGATCAGCAGCTCCGCCTTCGATCCGGTGATCGATGTCACCAGCTGCGGCGGGTTCGAATACCAGAAGGCATCCGGATCGCGGTGGTTGCGGCGGATCGGGTTGCCCCAGCCCACCTTGTCATAGCGGGTATAGGTGGCCGCACCCTTTGCCTTGGTAACGATCCAGGCATGGCTTGCCACCGAACCTTTCAATCCGCCCGTCATCGCCGAGAAGATATAGATCGCCGCATCGTTGCTTTCGTTCGCCTTGGGCAGGATGCCGGCCGACGACCAGCGCGCGGCGCTCCAGCCGGACGGGTGTTCGCGCATCGCCCAAAGGCCGGCGGAAGCGAAGGTGGGAAGAAGGTAGACGACGAAGATAAGGAGCAGCAATCGCTTTACCGATTTCATAAACATTCCCGTGCAACAAATCGCCGAAACGGCTATCAACGCCGCCGAAATGGCGTTTAAGCCGAATGAGCAATAGAAGCCGGCAAATTCAGGACTGACCGATGCAAAATCCCGTGACCGTTGAAGTGACCCGCGGCTCTCTCGTCGAAAGCCGCCATCGCGGCCTCGGTGTCGTCGTGGATGGCGAAGGCAAGACGCTGTTTTCCTTCGGTGATGCGGAAGCCGGCGTGTTTCCGCGGTCCTCCTGCAAGGCCATGCAAGCCCTGCCGCTGATCGAAAGCGGTGCAGCCGATGCCTACGGGTTCGGCAACAAGGAGCTGGCATTTTCCTGCGCCTCCCATTCCGGCGAAGATGCGCATGTGGCCATGGCGGCCTCGATGCTGGCCAAGGCCGGCAAGAGTGTCGACGACATGGAATGCGGTGCCCACTGGGCATCCGAACAGGCCTCGCTCATCCATCAGGCCCGCACCATCGAATATCCGACGGCGCTGCATAACAACTGCTCGGGCAAGCACTCCGGCTTCGTCTGCACCTGCGTCCATTCCGGCACGCAGCTCAGGGGCTATGTCGATTACGACCATCCGCTGCAGAAGGAAATCCGCGACGTGATGGGCAGCCTCACCGGCGCGGTTCTCGCCGAAGACAATTGCGGCATCGACGGTTGCTCGATCCCGACCTATGCCGTGCCGCTCAAGGGCCTTGCCCACGGCTTTGCGAAAATGCTGACCGGCTCCGGCCTGTCCAATGAACGGGCGAAAGCCTCGCGCCGGCTGATGGACGCCTGCATGGCCGAACCGTTCTATGTCGCCGGCACCGGCCGCGCCTGCACGAAGCTGATGGAACTGGCGCCGGGCAAGATCTTTGCCAAGACAGGTGCCGAAGGCGTCTTCGTCGCCGCACTTCCCGATCAGGGCATTGCCATGGCGGTCAAATGCGAGGACGGTACGACCCGCGCCGCCGAAGCGATGATCTTCGCACTCATCGCCCGCTATTTCGAAAAGGGCGGCGAAACCGAAGCCAAGCTGATGGCCATGGCCAACCGCACGATGAAGAACTGGAACGGCCTCACCGTCGGCGAAGTCCGGGTCACCGACGCGCTGTTTGCCTGACACCGACGAAGGGATACGGATCGATGCTGACGCTCTACATCACGCCCGGCACCTGCTCACGCGCCAGCCATATCGCGCTGGCCGAGTCGGGCCTCGATTATCAGGTCTCGCTGATCCGCTTTGCCGAGGGTGAGCAGCGATCGCCAGCCTATCTGGATGTCAACCCGAAAGGCCGGGTGCCGGCACTGGTCACGGACAAGGGCGTGCTGACGGAAACCGTCGCACTGCTCGCCTACATCGCCCAGCTCGTGCCGGAAAAGAACCTCGTACCGCTGGATGATCCCTTCCTGTTTGCCAGGATGCAGGCCTTCAACGCCTATCTGTCCTCCACCGTCCACATCAACCACGCCCATGGCCGCCGTGGCGCGCGCTGGGCCGATAGTGCCGCCTCGCACGCGGACATGATCGCCAAAGTGCCGCAGACCATGCGCGACAGCTTCGCCCTGATCGAGAACGATCTTGTCGAAGGCGCCTACGTACTCGGCGACACCTTTTCGGTGGCCGATGCCTATCTCTTCGTCATGACCGGCTGGCTGGAAAGCGACCATGTGGACATGGCCGAATTCCCCAAGGTGGCGGCCCACTACCGGCGCATCGAGATGCGGCCGGCTGTGCAAAAGGTGTTGGCGGAAGAAGCGGCAGCAAAGCCCGCCGCCTGATCGTCAGGCCGCAGACTGCTGACAACCCCCGAAGAAGCTCATTTGACGAGGGCGACAACCTATCCTCCCTCATCCTCGCCCTTGTGGCGGGGATCCAGCGACCCGACGTCTGTCGGGTCAAGGACTCTTTTCAGCTCAAGGACTTGAGCTAACTGGATCCCCGCCACAAGGGCGAGGATGAGGGGAGTTTGGAGCAGCCGGCTCAATGTCCCGAGCGCCCCCAGAGGGTTGTTCGGCAATACCTCTATCCGCAGCCTAAAGCGGCGGCGAAACCTGCCATCTGATCGTCAGGCCGGCTCGGCGTTGCGCTTTGCCCACATCGCCTGATAGGCGGGCCGGGCGACGCAGCCGTCGTACCAGGCTTTCAGCGCCGGGCGACCGTCGAACAGGGCGGCATGGCTGCGGGCGTAACGCACGATTTCAGTCACGTTGATATCGGCCACCGTAAACCGCTTGCCGACCATGAACCCGTCTTCGCCGAGATGCTTTTCAAGCACATCGAACGGCCGAGCGAGCGTGCGTGCAGCAGCCTCGATCGCCGCCTTGCCTTCGTCGGTGGATGCGCTGGACGACTGGATCGTCAGGGCCGAGGTCTCGACGCTCGTTGCCGCAAACAGCGACCACTGCACCATCTGCGCCTCTTCCTCGATCGTCTTCGGAGCGATCTCGCCGCCATGCTTGCGGGCAAGGTAGAGCGTGATGGCAAGCGATTCGTGCAGCACGAAGCCATCATCGTCCATCGACGGGATCGAGCCCATCGGATTGACGCTCAAAAACTCCGGCGACCGCGTGTTGACAGGCGCACCATCAACCGAAGCATCGTCCAGCCGATAGGCCTGGATGACCGGAATATGCTCGAACGGCAATCCCAGTTCCTCGATCAACCAGAGCGGCCGCGTCGCGCGCGAACGATAGACGCCATAGATTTTCAGCATGCGTATCTCCCATTGTGTTTCGCGGGCGACGCTAGTGCGGTTCGGCCCCGAACGGAAGATGCCGCGCCCCTCAATTCGACCGGTTGGACGTCCGCTTCTGTTTTCGGTATAGTCATCCACATTCTGATCTTTCCAAGGGCCAACCCCATGCGCGCCACCCGTTCGCTCAGCATCACCCTGCCGGTCGAGATCGCCGACATGGTCGAAGCCAAGGTCGCCTCCGGCGAATACGCCTCGGAAAGCGACGTGATCGCCGAGGGCCTGCGCCCGATGGCAGCGCACGATGCCGCGATCGAGGCATGGCTGAGGGACGAGGTCATGCCGACGCTTCAGGCCATCGACGCGGGAATCATTAAAACCCGTCCGCTGGAGGAGACCCGCAAGCGTTTGCACGCCAGGCTCGACCGTATGGTTGGCGAAGGAAAATGAACTACACGGTTCGCTTTTCTGACGCGGCCGAAGACGATGTGATCGAACTTTTGACCTATCTCTTGCCACGTGCCGGAGAGCGGGTTGCTCGGCTCTATGTCGACCAAATCGTCGACCATTGTCACTCGTTCGAGCGCTTTCCGGAACGGGGATCACGCCTGGAAAGCAAACTCGGCGTCCGCCTTGTCGGCTACCGCAAGAAGGCGACGATCGCTTTCATGATCGAAGGCAACACCGTCACCATCCTGCGCATCTTCCACCACGGCCGCAACATCGATTTCGACGCCAGCCCCGAAGCTCCCGACCCCGAAACCTAACCAACCCGGTTGCCGCTAACCGTCAGATGCGGAAGCGCCGCAGCCGCATCACCCGACCCGCTCAACTCTTCCGTTGCAGCCTCCGTCCAGCGATAGCCGATCACGCCGCCATCCTTCACGTCCTGAAACACGTTGCCGGTGATCACTGTCGAACCGGCCCCTTCGGCAACGCTGACGGCGCAGCCGACTTTAGCCCCCCGCACGATATTGTTGGCGGCGACGACGTTGCGCAGGTAGGGGCCGAAGCCGAGGGCCAGGCCCCAGAGGGCGGCGTTTTCCACCACGTTGCCTGTGATCGCCGTGTCGGCCTCGGCGCTGATGCCGACGCCGAAGATTGCGCCGTCGAGTTTGTAGGGGCCGGTTGCCGAAAGGTTGCGGACGATATTACCTGAAATGGTCGAAAGCCTGCCGCCTTCGTTGAAATTGACGACGGAAATGCCGTTTGCCGCGCCATCCACCGTATTGCCTGAAATGACGGCGCCCTCGAACGAGAATTCCGCATAGATCGCCGTCTCGCCGGAGCGAAAGCACTGGTTGCCGGAAATCTGCGCGTTGGAGGAGCTGTTGGCGCGGATCGCCGAAAAGGCAGAGTCGGTGATGTGGTTGCCGCTCACCATCACGTTGGCCGCGCGAAACAGGTTGATCGCATTGCCATATTGCCCGGTGCCGCCATTTCTGGCGCCGATCCGGAAGATGCGGTTACCCGTGACGATGCTGCCATCGACGCCTTTCTCCCAGCGATGGATGAGAATGCCGCCATTGCCGCAATCGAACACGCTGTTGCCGGTGACCGATAGACCGGTGCTTTCCACCGCATAGAGCGCGTAGTCGGCAGCGCCCGATATCTTGGAGCGCTCGATGCTCCCGCCGCATCGCTCCAGCTGGATCGCGGATTTGCGCGCGCCGAGGATTTCGCAATTGTCGATGGAAACGTCGGGAATGCCGGAGAAATGGATAAGGGCAGGGGTCTGATCATCCAGCCAGCGATTGCCGCCATCGATCACCAGATTGGAAAGCTCGATCCGCCGTGCCGCGGTTGCGCGGATAAACGATCCGTCGCCGGAATAGACCAGCCTGGAAGCGCCTGAAACGCCGACCAGCCGCGTGTTGTCGGGAAGGTCGAGACCGGAGACGCGGTAGTCGCCGGGCGGCAGGTAGACCGGCTTGTTCTGCCGTGCCGCCTGTTCGATCAGCGCCAGCAACTTGCGGCTGGAAACATCGCCGCCATCAGGCGCCACGCCATGGTCGCGTGCATCGATCGAGCCGCGCAGATCAACGGTCGAAACGCTGGCGGGTGCTGCAAGCGCTGGCAGCGGCAATGCGGCAACCACAGCGCCTGTCATGCCCCAGCCCAGCATTTTGCGTCTCGAAATCATTCAGCCCGTCTCCATCATCTCCTAAACCAAGCATTTATCGTGCCAGCGGAAGTGTGTGGTTTCGGGACGGGTGAAGGCCCGGTCAGGAATGCGGGCTGCGGCCCGCGCCGCCCGGATAGACCGCTTCGAAGCCGGAAATGAACTTCTCAAACAGATGCGAAAACGCCGAAAGCTCTTCCTCCGGCCAGTCGCCAAGCACATTCACCAGCACCGAACGCTTGACCGCCTGTAGCTCGGTCAGCAGCGCATCGCCAATCTCGGTGCGCACCAGCAGCGAGCGCCGCCCGTCTTCCTGCGAAGCATCACGCCTGAGAACGCCGCTCGACACGAGATCGGTCACCAGACGGCTGCCGCGCGAGGGGTCTATCCGCATCGTCTCGGCAATCGCGCCCACGGTGATTTCGCCCTCGATCCGGCCCATCACATCCAGCACGTCAAGATGCGCCGTTTCCAGACCCGGAACCGTGTTGGCGATTGCGGTGCGCGCGATCATCCGGCGCCCCATCAGATGCCGCATCCGGGTCAGGTTGTCGCTGACACGCAAAAGCCCCTCCGCAAAAGCAGCGGTTTCGGTCGGGGGCTGTGGGTCTGATTGAGAAATCGTGGTCGTCATCTGCGCAACTTATCAGCAGGTGCCGGGTTGTTTCAACGAAATTGTTGCTGGGTGCATCTGTCTGTCATTGACAATTATATGCTGAAGTCACATAAATTCGCCGACCCCTCAGGAAGTATGCCATGGATATGTCACGCCCGGCCCAGACCCCGCTTGTTGCCGACAAACGGCAGCGTCTGTTCGTTTTCTGGTTCCTGATGGCGGCGCTGTTCATGGCGGCGCTCGACAATCACATCGTCTCCACGGCACTTCCCACCATCGTCGGCGAGTTCGGCCAGATGGAGAGTTTCGGCTGGGTCTCCTCGGCCTTTCTTCTGGCCATGAGCGCGGTCATGCCGATCTACGGCAAGCTGGGCGATCTGTTCGGCCGCAAATATGTGATGCTGTTTGCCATCGTTCTCTTCACGCTCGGGTCGGTTCTGTGCGGCTTTGCCTGGTCGATGAATTCGCTGATTGCGGCCCGCGTCTTCCAGGGCCTTGGTGGCGGCGGCATAATGGTGTCGATCTTCTCTATCAATGCGGATCTGTTCGAGCCGCGCGAGCGGGCGAAATATCAGAGCTATTCCAGCCTGATGATCATGGCCGCCGGAAGCATCGGCCCGGTTCTCGGCGGCACGCTCAGCGATCTGTTCGGCTGGCGCTCGATCTTCCTGATCAACCTGCCGCTCGGGGTCATCGTCGTGACAGGCCTCGCCCTGCTGCTTCCCTATCGCCGCCCGCAGCGCAAGCCGAAGATCGATTATGCCGGCGCCGTCGTTCTGGCACTGACGATCGCAAGCCTCGTCACCTTTGCCGATAGCCACCAGCTGTTCGGCTCGCTGATGGCATTCGAATCGCTGGTCCTTCTCGGCTTCGGCATGGCCTGCGCCGGCCTCTGGGTCTTCGTCGAAAGCCGCGTCCCCGAACCGATCGTGCCCTTGAAACTATTCAGGGACAGCACCTTCTCGCTGTTTCTCATCATCACGCTCTGCTCCGGCGCCGTCGGCATCGGCATGGTCAACTATTACGCGCTCTTCCTGCAGACGACGACGGGCCTGTCGCCATCGCAGGCCGGCCTGTTCTTCATCGGCCTCACCGGCGGCATCGTCGTCGGCTCCATGTCGGCGGGAAGGTTGATTTCCATCACCGGCCGCTACAAGCCGTTCGCCGTGTTGGGCCTGGTCATGAGCATCGGCGCTCTTCTGCTTCTGTCGCAGGTGACGTCAGCTACGCCGCTCTGGCTCGTTGCCATTCTGCTGATGCTCCAGGGTCTTGCCGTCGGCTTCGGCCAGCAGGCACCGATCATCGGCGTCCAGAATTCCGCCCCGCGCGAAGACATGGGTGCCGCCACCGGTGCCGTGACGCTGATGCGAATGGGCGGCGCCTCGATCGCCATCTCGCTCTACGGCGCCATCATCGGCTCGTCGGTCAAGGGCAGCGGCGTGGCCATTCCAGGCGTTGCCGATATCGGCGCGCTTACCCCGAAAGTGCTCGATCAGTTGCCGCAGGCCTCGCGTGAGGCGGTGGCCTCCGTCTACTTCTCCGCCTTCACGCCGCTCTTCTTCGCCGCCGCCGTGATCGCCGCCATCGGCCTGATCGCCGCCCTTTTCCTCAAGCCGAAACGCCTGCCGACTGCGCAAGTCCAGGCCGCCGCACAACAAAACAAGCTGCCCACCCCGTAAGGCTCTTCCAAGCGGGCTTTCCTCGCCTATCTCTCGTCCTATGAAACCCGAGGCACTGCTTCATCCCACACCGGCCGGCCTGTTCTGCCCCGTCGGCGGCTTCCATGTGGATCCGGTGCGCCCTGTCGAGCGGGCGCTGATCACCCATGGCCATTCCGACCATGCCCGCGCCGGCCACACCCATGTGCTCGCCACCCGCCAGACACTCGACATCATGAAGATCCGCTACGGCGACGACTTCTGCACCTCCGAACAGGAGGCTGCATGGGGCGAGGTGATCGATGTCGGCGGCGTCAATGTCAGCTTCCATCCGGCCGGCCACGTGCTCGGCTCCGCCCAGATCGCGCTCGAGCATAAGGATCTGCGCATCGTCGTCTCAGGCGATTACAAGCGTGGCGTCGACCCGACCTGCGCACCCTTCGTGCCCGTCTCCTGCGATGTCTTCATCACCGAGGCAACCTTCGGCCTGCCGGTCTTCCACCATCCCCACCCGCGCGAGGAAATCGGCAAGCTGTTGACCTCGCTCAAGCAGTTTCCCGACCGCAGCCACATGGTCGGCGCCTACGCTTTGGGAAAGGCGCAGCGGGTGATCCGCCTGATCCGCGACAGCGGCTATGACGAACCGATCTACATCCACGGCGCGCTCACAAAACTCTGCGACTATTACGAAAGCCAGGGCATCGCGCTCGGCGAAATCCGCCCCGCGACGATCGACAAGAGCAGCCCCGACCTGTTCAAGGGCGCCGTCGTCGTCGGCCCGCCCTCGGCCTTCCAGGATCGCTGGGCCCGCCGCTTCAACGAACCCCTGATCGCCTTTGCCTCCGGCTGGATGATGGTGCGCCAACGCGCCAAACAAAGCGGCGTTGAGCTGCCGCTGGTGATTTCCGACCACTGCGACTGGCCCGAACTCCTGGAAACCATCAACGAGGTTGCCCCCTCCGAAGTCTGGGTCACCCACGGCCGCGAGGAAGCGCTGGTACGCTGGTGCGAACTGAAGGGCATTCCAGCGCGGCCGCTGCACCTGGTCGGCTATGAGGACGAGGGGGATTGATGATGACTTCGATGTTGGAAAAAGACCCCTCCCCACCCTCCCCACAAGGGGGAGGGCTAGAGCTCGTCGCGCCGCTGTCGCACAACAGGACCAGTTCCGTGCCGCTGGTTTTCTCCCCCTTGTGGGGGAGATGGCCGGCAGGCCAGAGGGGGTATTTCGAAGAGTGCTGCGCCCATGAAACCCTTCGCCACCCTGCTTGACCGCCTCGTCCTCACCCCGTCGCGCAATGGCAAGATCACGCTGCTGGTCGACTACTTCCGCACCACGCCCGATCCCGATCGCGGCTATGGCCTCGCGGCGCTGGCAAGCGCGCTTGATCTCAAAAGCGTCAAGCCCGCCATGTTGCGCGAACTGGTGTTGGAGCGCATGGATGCGGTTCTGTTCCAGTATTCCTACGACTATGTCGGCGATCTCGCCGAGACCATTGCCTTGGTCTGGGATGGCCTCGAAAAGGACGACACCACCGACGCCGAACAGCCGCGTCTGTCCGAAGTCGTCGCCCGCATGAATTCGCTCGGCCGCACCGAGGTCCGCTCAGCCGTCCGCGATCTGCTCGATCATGTAGATCCCTCCGGCCGTTTCGCCTTCCTCAAACTCGTCACCGGTTCACTGCGCATCGGCGTTTCGGCGCGGCTTGCAAAGCAGGCCCTGTCGGAAATGTCGGGCAAGGATGTGACCGAGATCGAAACGCTCTGGCACGGGCTGGAGCCGCCCTATGTGTCGCTGTTTGCCTGGCTGGAAGGCCATGCCGACAAGCCGGTTCTGGCGACGCCCGCGATCTTTCATTCGGTCATGCTCGCCAATCCGGTCGAAAGCGGCGATCTCGAAAAGCTAGATCCCGCCGATTATGCCGCCGAGTGGAAATGGGATGGCATCCGCGTCCAGATGTCGGCCCATGGCGGCACGAAGAAACTCTATTCCCGCTCCGGCGATGATATTACCGGCGCCTTTCCCGATATCGTCGAGCAGATCAATTTCGACGGCGTCGTCGATGGTGAGCTTCTCGTCGGCGGCACGATGCGATCCAACAATCCCACCCGCACCTTTTCCGACCTGCAGCAGCGCCTCAACCGCAAGACTGTGAACGCGAAGATGCTGGAGGATTACCCCGCCTTCGTACGCGCCTACGATATCCTGTTCGACGGCGAGGCGGATGTGCGTGCAAAAGGATTCCTCGAGCGCCGCGAACGCCTGTCCGAGGTGATCGGCCACGCCCCGCATGACCGGTTCGACCTGTCCGATCTCGTGCCGTTCACCACCTGGGATGAGCTCGAAGCCCTGCGCCGTGATCCGCCGGATCCGGTCATCGAAGGCGTCATGATCAAGCGCCGCGACAGCGTCTATCAGGCCGGCCGGCTAAAAGGCCCATGGTTCAAGTGGAAACGCGATCCCTATAATGTCGATGCGGTCATGCTCTATGCCCAGCGCGGCCATGGCAAGCGCTCCAGCTACTACTCCGATTTCACCTTCGGCGTGTGGACGGATGGCCCGGATGGCGATCATCTCGTGCCCGTCGGCAAAGCCTATTTCGGCTTTACCGATGCGGAACTGGAAGTGCTGGACAAGTTCGTGCGCGACAACACGGTCGAGCGTTTCGGGCCGGTGAGGGCGGTGCGCGCCGACAAGGATTTCGGCTTCGTGCTGGAAGTTGCCTTCGAGGGCATCAACCGCTCGACGCGCCACAAGTCCGGCGTCGCCATGCGCTTTCCCCGCATTGCACGGCTGCGGATGGACAAGCTGCCGCGCGATGCCGACCGGCTGGAAACGCTGACCGCGATGATCGATGCCAAAACGGCGGACGCGAAGATGTGACCGCCGGCCCGCTTGCGTTTAGAACCGTCGGGGTTACGCTTAATCCCGATATCTGAGACTACTCATATCCTTATAGACGGTCGTTCCATGTCAATCACCCGCCGCATGCTGATGACCGGTCTGGCACTCGGTGCACTTGGTTCCCTTGCTGCACCCCAGGCCCTGGCCGCGCCCTTTCCCGTCCCCGAAACCCTGCCGCTGGAAAAGGAAGATTATGCCGAAGCCAGGCGTCGCTTCCGCACGCATCTTCTGAAGCACGGTCCGGCGCCCGAAGCCTCGCCACCGCTCGGGACCCCGCCGGGTGCGCAAAAGGTCCTCTATCACGGCGGTCCGGATGGCTCGCTCGAACTGATCGCCTGGCTTTCCCATTACGAAGCCTCGGGCAAGTCGAAGCCGGCGGTGCTTTTCCTGCACGGCGGCAATGCCACCGGCGACGGCCACTGGGAACTGATGAAAGCTTACTGGGAAGCGGGCTTCGTGGTCCTGCATCCATCCTTTCGCGGCGAAAACGGCCAGGCCGGCAATTTCTCCGGTTTCTACGACGAAACCTCCGATGCGCTGGCAGCCGCCACCTATCTGGAAAACCTGCCCGGCATCGATCGCAGCCGGCTTTTTATCGCCGGCCACAGCAATGGCGGCACGCTGTCGCTTCTTTCAGGCATGACGCGCCGGTTCAGGGCCGCAGTTCCAATTTCCGCCGGCGTCAATTCCTGGCGCTTCTTTACCCGATACTCGAACGAAGTGCCCTTCGATGCGGCCGATCCGAAAGAGTTCGTGATGCGGTCATCCGCCTGTTTCGGGCCGAGCCTCAAATGCCCGACACTGCTTTTGCGCGGCTCGGAAGAACGCCCTTTCGATGCCGACCACCAGCTGCTGATCGATCGTGCCCGCTCTGCCGGCGTTGCGATCGACAAGAAGCTTCTGCCGGGCAATCACAGCGGCGTGGTGCCGGGAGCCGTGGTCGAAAGCATCCGCTTCTTCAATCAGTTCACGTGATCCGCCCTAGCCAAGTGCCACCGCTCCAGCCTCGCGAAAGCGCTGCCTGACAGATTGCCGCCGACGTCATCAATGCCGAAGCGGGACTGCCATGCAAAACAAAGCCTTATCGCTCAGCCGGACCTCCGGTCTTGCGGCCGTTCTTGTGGCGACGACGGCACTCAGCGGTTGCCAGGTGCCGTTCGTCACCGATACGACCCGCATGGATCCGGCCGTGTTTGCCCGCGAAACCACGCCGGTCTTCTATCAGCCGGCCTATAACGAGCCGGTCCAGCCGCAGCCTCTTCCCCAGAAGGAGGCTATTCCGCAAAAGCGTCAGCTTTATCAGACGCAGTTCCACCAGACCTACGGCATGCCGGTCTCCAACCCCGTGCACCGGGTCATGTACGAGGTGATCCGCGACGACGGCCACACGCTGCCGGCCATTCCCTATTCGCGCATCGACAACCGTTTTCTGCGCCAGGATGTGTCCTACCAGACCAATGAAGCACCCGGCACGCTGGTGGTCGATACCCGTGCCAACTTCCTCTATCTCGTGCAGCCCGGCGGCAAGGCGATCCGCTATGGCGTCGGTCTCGGCAAGGCGGGCTTTGCCTGGTCCGGCCGCGGCGTCATCCAGCGCAAGGCGAAATGGCCGCGCTGGACGCCATCAGGCGAAATGGTCTCGCGCCAGCCGGAACTGCGCCAGTTCGCAGCAGCAGCCGGCGGCGCCGATCCCGGCCTCAACAACCCGCTCGGTGCCCGCGCGCTCTATATCTACAAGGACGGCAAGGACACGCTCTATCGCGTTCACGGCACGCCGGACTGGCAGTCCGTCGGCAGGGCAACCTCGTCCGGCTGCGTCCGCATGCTCAACCAGGATGTCATCGACCTGTTCGACCGCGTCCCGAACGGCACTCCGATCGTCGTAATCTGACCGTTGACGCGTGGCAAAACTGCCCACGGCAAGCTTGCATGTCGCGCGTCAATCCCTCATGTCTCGTATCTGCCCTCACACACAGTGAAGTGATTACGCTGTTGCGCAGGGGACACAGGCTGTGTCGCATCCCTGTGATGGTGTGTGTCAACCTCGTGAATGGTCGATGAAGCTGGCCGCGTTATGTGATAGTGGAGCAAAACATCAGGCAGGGAACCAATCGGTTCGATTGCCGTTAAAATTTGCTTTTGCAGTGACGCGTTCCTCTAGGGTGACTTTCCGAACATGATTTCCAACTCTTCTTTCTCCCGACGGGGCTTCCTGTCCATGCTGGGTGTCGGCGCTGCCTCGACGCTCGCGAGTTGCGCTTCCACTGCGCCGGGCCCTTCCGGCAACATCGTCACCTACCGTGACGGCGTCGCCCTCCGCAACGACGGCCTTCCGCCGGTTGGCGGCGATCCCGAAGCCGCAATGATGTACGGCGCCGTCGAAGATGGTGGCTATCTCATCCCCGCAATTCCCTATGAGCGGATCAATCCGCGCTACTATCGCCAGCGCGTTGTCGATCCGACAGGCGAACGCCCGGGCACGATCGTCGTCGACACCCCGTCGCGCTTCCTCTATCTGGTCGAGCCCGGCGGTTCGGCCATGCGCTACGGCGTCGGCATCGGTCGCGATGGCTTTGCCTGGAGCGGCGAGGGCGTCATCCAGTGGCGTCAGAAGTGGCCGAAATGGACCCCGCCGGACGAAATGGTCGCGCGCCAGCCGCAACTGGTCAAGTATTCAATCGCAAACGGCGGCATGCCTCCGGGCCTCACAAACCCGCTCGGCGCCCGCGCGCTCTACATCTTCCAGAACGGCCAGGACACGCTCTACCGCCTGCACGGTTCGCCGGAATGGAACTCGATCGGCAAAGCCGTCTCCTCGGGCTGCGTCCGCCTGATGAACCAGGACATCATCGACCTCTATGAGCGCGTCCCCAACAAGGCCCGCGTCGTCGTCTGGCAGTAAGCATCTTCTTGATCTACGACGAAAAGGCTGCGGGAGACCGCAGCCTTTTTTGCATCCGGTAACCATCCATCCCTCGGCAATGGCGCCATCGGCTGACTTCTCTCCCCGTTCCCCGTTCACTATCTCCCGCCCCGACCCTGACTTCGGGCCATCGTGCCCTATCTTATGCCTAGCGACCATGTCGCTGGACTAATGCCGGTTCAAGTTCCGTGCCATCGAATGTGCGCGCGATGATCCGGCAATACCTATCACCAAGGGAGTTACTCCATGCCCATTCTTTACACGACCAAGGGTTCCGCAACCGGTGGCCGCTCCGGCCACGGTGCTTCCGACAACGGCGTGCTTGACGTCACGCTGACGGTTCCGAAGGAACTCGGCGGCGATGGCGCCACCGGCACCAATCCGGAACAGCTGTTTGCGGTCGGCTATTCCGCCTGCTTCCTCGGCGCGCTGAAAGCCGTCGCTGCCAAGGAAAAGGTGAAGATCCCCGACGAGGCCAAGGTCACCGCAACGGTCGGCATCGGCCCGCGCGAAGATGGTGGCGGCTTCGGCATCGAAGTCTCGCTGTCGGTCAACGCCCCCGGCATCGAACGCGCCCAGCTCGAAGACCTGGTCGCCAAGGCGCATATCGTCTGCCCTTACAGCCACGCGATGCGCACCTCGACCGAAGTTCAGGTGACCGTCGAGTAAAGCTTTAAAACAATGGTCCGGCGGGCAGTTCGGTTCTCGGACTGCCCGTGCGCGACGGCGAAAAGCGGCTTCGGCCGCTTTTTGTTTGCGCGAGATTCCAGCCGATTTGGATCAGCTCACAGCCTTCAACGAATCTCGCAGCTGGTCCGCATTGCCGCCGGGCAGCGCGGCATCAAGCTCTGCATGCGTCGCTTCCCAGATCGGCAGGGCTTTCGCCAGAACCGCGCGGCCATCCTCCGTCAGCGTCAAAAGCCGCCCGCGCTTGTCCTTCGGGTCGATGAAGCTGCCGATCCAGCCACGAGCGTGCAAAACTTTCAGGGCCGCAGTCAGCGTCGTGCGGTCCATGGCAAGCAGGTCGCAGACGGATTTCATCGTCGCCGGCTGTGGGCGGTTGAGCGACATCATCAGCGAGAACTGGCCATTGTTCAATCCAACCGGCTTCAGCGCCGTATCGAAGGTCCGCGCTAAGGCTCGCGCTGCCCGTTGCACATGCAGGCAAAGACAGGTGTCGCGGACATGAAGCGTGGTGGAAAACGGAACCGAATCGGGATTTGACAGCATGGAAATATTATGTTGATATCAACCTATTCTGTCAAGAAAGGGGAGGTTCTTATGGATGTCAGCGCATTCCCGACAAATGCCGTCCTGTCGAAAGACGAGTGGCTGAAGGCGCGGCTCGAGCTTCTGGCGCTCGAGAAGGAGGAAACGCGGCTGCGTGACAAGGTCCGCGCCGCCCGCCGCGCCTTGCCCTGGGTGCGGGTGGACAAGGACTACGTCTTCGACACGCCGCAGGGCGGCAAGACCTTGTCCGATCTCTTTGCCGGACGCAGCCAGCTGCTGATCTATCACTTCATGTTCGGACCCGACTGGAGCGAAGGCTGTGTCGGTTGCTCCTTCATGGCCGACCATTTCGACGGCACGCTTGCCCATCTCAACCATCACGACGTCACGCTGGTCGCCGTCTCGCGCGGCACGTTGGAGCAAATCGAGGCCTACAAGGCCCGCATGAACTGGCAGTTTCCCTGGGTCTCGTCCTACGCCACAGATTTCAACCACGACTATCGCGTTTCCTTCACGCAAGGAGAGATGCAGGGCGAGACGATCAACTACAATTTCCGCGACATGCCCGTGAGCGAAGGTTTCGAGGAGCTTCCGGGCCTGTCCGCCTTCTACAGGAATGAGGCCGGCGAGATCTTCCACACCTATTCCACCTATGCCCGCGGACCGGAGGAGGTGATCGGCACGCTGATGCTGCTCGACCGCGCGCCGCTCGGCCGCAACGAGGACAAGACGATGAGCTTCCTCAAGCGCCACGACGAATATGCGGCAAAGCCCGAGCAACAGGCGTCATCCTGCTGCCATTGAGAGCTTGTCGCCGGGTCCGTTCAACACACACAAGAGGGAGATGGGCATGCTGCAGATCGTTTCGAAATCCCGTTCGGACACGCATGGAAAGTTCATCTGGTGCGAACTGATCACGTCAGACACGTCTGCGGCGGGCAAGTTCTACGCCTCGGTGGTCGGCTGGAATGTCCGCGAACTCGCCATGCCCGATATGCCGTCCTATTTCCTGTTCGAAATGGGCGAGGGTGACAATTGCCCCGGCATCGGCGGCATGATGCACTTTCCGCCGGAGCTTGAAGGCAAGATGCCGCCGAACTGGACCGGCTATGTCGCCGTCGACGATGTCGATGAAACCGCAAGTGACTTCGTTTCGCTTGGCGGACGCATCCAGCGCGACCCGGAGGATATCCCGGGCGTCGGCCGGTTTGCTGTTGTGGCTGATCCGCATGGGGCGGTTCTCTGCATCATGACGCCGATCCCGCCGGCAAACCCGCCCCGCCAGCTCGGCCCCGCCGATCCCGGCAATCTCGGCTGGTGCGAGCTGATGGCGGGCGACGGCGAGGAGGCTTTCGAGTTCTATGGAAGCGTGTTCGGTTGGGCGAAGGACCATGACATGGACATGGGCGAGATGGGCGTCTACCGCATCTTTGCCTATGACGGCCATCCCGGCCAGGCGATCGGTGGCATGATGACGAAACCGGACACGGTGCCTGCGCCGTGCTGGTCCTATTACTTCAACGTCGAGGCGATTGACGCGGCCATCGAGCGCATCACGGCCGGCGGCGGTAGTGTCGTGTTCGGGCCGATGCAAGTGCCCGGCGGAAGCTGGATCGTCCAGGCCACCGATCCTCAGGGCGCCTTCTTCTGCCTCGTCGCTCCGAAGCGCTCTTGATCCCCGAAACCTTGAACCTGTCCTCGTCAGGCCTAATTGCACCTTCACGCATAAGGCCGGAGGACCCACTCATGCATCCATTGCCCCGTCCGCTGAGCCTTGTTTTCTTTAGTATCAGCACGTTCCTGGCCCTGTCCGGCATCGTCATGATCCTGACGGCTTTCAGGGGCGGCTGGCCGGTGCTGGCCCTGTTCGGGGCAGGCGCCTTCGTTTTTGCGCATATGCTCTGGCCGCAAACCTTCCACCGAAGGCGGCAGGATGCCGCAACGCTGATTGCCCGCTTTCCCGGTCCGGTCACCCTCTATTCCAGCCGCGTCCGCTATTTCTCGCTGGCCGTCGGCTGCGCAGCCTTCGCCGTCCTGCTTCTGTTTCTGCTTTTGGATGCCGACCCCGCCGATCCGCCGATGCCGGCGTTGCGACAGGCAATACTCTGGCTGGGCGTCGGCTTTCTGTCGCTCTGCGCCTCCGTCATGATGGCGGGCGTCCTCGTCGGTCAGCGGCTGGAACTGGATGGCGACGGCTTCACCATGGTCACGCTCGGGCGTCGCAAATTCTGGCGCTGGCAGGATGTCGAGGGCTTCAAGGCAGGCGCGATGACGCCGATCTCCGTGCGGTTTTTGCCCAAGCTGGAGATGAAGATGGTCGTGTTCGACGATGTCACGCTTCCGGAAACCGCGCTGATCCGCATGAGCCGCGATGCGACCGGTCGCAATTCCGGCCTCCACGATGCCTTCGGGCTCGATTTCGCCCAGCTTGCCTGGCTCCTGGAAACCTGGCGCGAAACGGCGCTCGCAGGCACGCAAGCAGCCCCTGCCGCACCCGTCCGCGACGACGAATTCGTGGCCGTCTCAGCTGCTTACCCGAACGGCTGACGACCGTTCCCGGCCGTCACTCTTCTTGCGCGGTCGTCTTCAGGTAAGCAATCACGTCGTCGATCTCGGCCTGGGTCCACAGTCCGAAGAAGCGCATGCTGGTTCCCGGCACTTTCTTTTTGGGGCTCGAGAGAAAGGCGGACAGTGCCGCGTCGTCCCAGACGAGACCGGCAGCGGCCGCATCCTTCATCGCCTGCGAATACTTGTAATCGGGAACTTGCGCTGCCGGTCGCCCGACGACGCCTTTGAGATGCGGGCCGAACCGGTTGGTCTCCCGGTCGGCCACATGACAGGCGACGCATTTCTGGTACACGCGCTTGCCTTTGCCGGCATCCGCCGCCTGCGCCGAAGAGGCGAGCGCGACAAGGGCTAGGGCGCAGAGCCCTGTCCTT
This sequence comes from Neorhizobium sp. DAR64862/K0K3, assembly GCF_050500185.1. NCBI lineage: Bacteria > Pseudomonadati > Pseudomonadota > Alphaproteobacteria > Hyphomicrobiales > Rhizobiaceae > Neorhizobium > Neorhizobium sp. DAR64862/K0K3. The sequence continues at coordinate 2,156,164 of NZ_CP191449.1, read as the reverse complement.
GCCGCCTTGTGCATCCGCCCGGTCACCGCTTCAGACTGCCGAGAATGCCGCGCACGATCGCCCGGCCCACCTGGGTGGCGACGGTGCGGGTCACGCTTTTCATGGCAGCCTCGATGATCGTCTCGCGTTGGTAGCCGGAGCGGCCGACGGTTCTGCGGCCCTTCGGCTCGTCTTCTTCCTTGTTGCCGAAGCCGGGCAGGGTCCAGCCGGTGGTTTCGCCGGAGCCTGCGGGCGGCGCGGGATCGAGTTCATCCTCTGCCTTGCGGGCAGCGGCGGCATCGGCGGCCTGCTTTGCCCTGGCGCCCAGCATTTCAAAGGCGCTTTCGCGGTCGAGATCCTCATCATAGATCCCGAGAACCGGGCTGCGATCCATCACCGACTGCCGCTCCGCGTCGGTCAGAGGACCGATCCGACCGGATGGCGGGCGGACCAGCGTCCGTTCCACCATCGATGGTGCACCCTTGCCCTCGAGCGTCGAGACCAGCGCCTCGCCGGTACCGAGCTGGGTGATCGCTGTCGCGCAATCGAAGGCCGGGTTCGGCCGGAACGTGTCGGCCGCGGTCTTCACTGCCTTCTGCTCGCGCGGCGTATAGGCGCGCAGCGCATGCTGCACCCGGTTGCCGAGCTGGGCGAGAACGCTTTCCGGCACATCGAGCGGGTTCTGGGTCACGAAATAGACGCCGACGCCCTTGGAGCGGATCAGCCTCACCACCTGCTCCACGCGGTCGAGCAGAACCTTCGGCGCTTCGTCGAACAAAAGATGCGCCTCGTCGAAGAAGAACACCAGTTTCGGCTTGTCCGGATCGCCAACCTCGGGCAGTTCCTCGAACAGTTCCGATAGCAGCCACAGAAGGAAGGTCGCGTAGAGCCGCGGGTTCATCATCAGCTTGTCGGCGGCAAGGATCGAGATCTGGCCGTAACCGGAATTCGGGTTCACCCGCATGATGTCGGTGATCTTCAGCGCCGGCTCGCCGAAGAAATGCTCGGCACCCTGCTGTTCCAGCACCAGCAGCGCCCGCTGGATCGAGCCGACCGAAGCCTTGGAAATGAGGCCGAATTCCTTGGATAGTTCCGAGGCATTCTCGGCCATGTAATTCAGAAGCGAGGTCAGGTCCTTGAGGTCGAGCAGCGGCAGCCCGGCCTTGTCGGCCAGCTTGAAGGCGATGTTGAGCACGCCTTCCTGCGGTTCGGATGCATCCATCAGACGGGCCAGCAGAAGCGGACCCATCTCGGCGATCGTGGTGCGAACCCGGTGCCCCTTTGTGCCGTAGAGATCCCAGAAGATCACCGGGAACTGCTCGAACTCGTAGTCGGCAAAGCCGATCTGCTCGGCGCGCTTGGCGAGGAAATCCTTGGGCTCGCCCTTGGCGGCAACGCCGGAAAGATCGCCCTTGATGTCGGATGCAAAGACGGGAACGCCGGCCCGCGAAAAGCCCTCGGCCAGCACCTGCAGCGTCACGGTTTTGCCGGTGCCGGTCGCACCGGTCACCAGCCCGTGGCGGTTGCCGAATTTCATGTCCAGGAATTCGGCCTTGTTCAACGTGTCGTCAGGGTTGCGACTGCCGCCGATAAAGAGTTTCGCCTGATCGTCCGCATCAATATTCGCCATGCAACTATGCGCTCCCTAAACGCGTTCAATCCTCGGCTTTTATAGGATGCGCTGAAGAGCCGGGCAACGGCTGAAAATCGGCCAAGTGAAAACTGGCGCGAGAGGCGGAAGAAGAGGGGTGAATACGTGACGATGACGGACACAGCCGGACCGGCGGGAACTCGGACACTCGATGCGCAAGGCGTGCGCGATGCGCAGAGGGGTCGCCATGCGGATGGCCCGATGGGCATTCCGGCCCGCGGCCTCAAAGACGTGTTCTGGCGCGTCTATGCCGGCGTAACCGAAGATCGCATCACGCTGATCGCCGCCGGCGTCACCTATTACCTGCTGCTGGCGCTGTTTCCCGCCGCAAGCGCGCTCGTGTCGATCTACGGTTTCGTCGCCGATCCAGTGACGATTGCCGATCGGATCGCGTTTCTGAGCACGATCATGCCCGCCGAAGGGCTGAACATCTTTCTCGATCAGGTCCGGGCGCTTTCAAGCGAACGCGGCGCTACACTGTCGATCGGCCTGATTGCCGGTCTGGCCTTGGCCCTCTGGAGCGCCAACAACGGCATGAAGGCCCTGTTCGAGGCCATGAATGTCGCTTACGGCGAGCAGGAAAAGCGCGGCATCGTCAAGCTCAACCTGATGTCGCTGCTCTTCACGCTCGGCGCCATGCTGATTGCCATCGTCATCCTGTTTGCCATGGGCGTGGTCCCGGCATTGCTCAAATATTTCTGGCTCGACCAGTGGTCGGAAATGATCATCCGCATCGCCCGCTGGCCGTTGATGATGGTCTTCGTCACGCTCGGCATCATGGCGCTCTACCGGTTCGGCCCCAGCCGCGAGCCGGCGAAGATCCAGTGGCTGACCTGGGGTGCTGCCTTTTCCACCATTTTCTGGCTTCTCGCCTCGCTCGGCGTGTCCTACTATCTGGCCAACGTCGCCGATTACAATGCCACCTATGGCACGCTCGGCGCGCTGATCGGCTTCATGGTCTGGACATGGGTATCCGTCATCATCGTGGTTGTCGGAGCCGAGATCAACGCCGAGCTCGAGCATCAGACCTCGGTCGATTCCACCACCGGCCATCCGAAGCCGATGGGGGCGCGCGGCGCTGAAATGGCCGATACGGTCGGTGTCGCCGCCGAGGATTGATAAGCCGCCGGTTGCGCCAACCCGGGCTGCGTGGCACCAGTTGGAACACGCCTGTTGGCATCCGGCACGAGTCTATGTATGACCTTGACGTGAACGTCAAAACTGAGGAGATATTGATGAACGAGATGGTTACCCGCGTTGCCGACCGCGTCGGTCTTGCACCTGATGCCGCCGAAAAGGCGATCGGCATGATGCTGGGCTTCCTGCAGCGCGAGGCGGATGACGCTGCCGTGGCGCGGATGATCGAAGCCATTCCCGGCGCGCCGGAACTGGTCGGCAAGTTCAATGGCGAAGGTGCCGGTGGCGGCGGTCTGCTCGGCGGCCTGATGTCGAGTTTTGGCGGCGGCGGCATCATGACGCTCGGCCAGCAGCTGATGTCGCAGGGCCTCGGCATGGGCGAGATCACCGCACTCGCCAAGGAAACCATGGCTGTTGCGCGCGAACATGCCGGCGATGAAACAGTCGATACGGTCATCGCATCGGTGCCCGGCCTCAGCCAGTTCGTGTGATCTCAACTTGTGAATCGAAAGCCGCTGGCCCGCAGCCGGCGGCTTTTCTAAATCATCAGCTATGCTATAGGTCGGCGATGAGCGACAACATCATCAAGTTCCAGCGTCCGAAACCGGTCAAGCCGCCGCGCAAGTCGCCGTTCAAAAACATGGCGCCCGGTGTGAAACGCATGCTGTTCTGGGTCGCCATTATCGCGGGCCTGGTCCTGGCATTCCTCTATTTCCAGTTCGCCGGCAGCGCCCCTCCGGGCGTCTGAGCAAACCGGCCGAACGTCAGCCCTTGGCTGCCAGCCAAATCACGTGCTTTGCCCCGCGCTTGCCATTGGCGCGCGTGTTCACCACCTCGGCCTCAAAGCCCACTTCCTTCAGCCGCCGGGTGAAGCCCGCGTCGGGCCCTGACGACCAGACGGCGAGAACGCCGCCGGGCCGCAGCGCCGAACGTGCAGCGTAGAGACCACTCATCGTGTAGAGCCGGTCGTTGGAGGCCCGCGTCAACCCGTCCGGCCCGTTGTCGACATCGAGCAGGATCGCATCGAAGGCAGTGGTGGAGGAGCGGATCAACTCGCTGACATCGCCCTCGAAGATCGTCACGCGTGGATCGTCGAGGCAGCCCTTGAAGACCGGCGCCATCGGCCCGCGCGCCCAGCCGACCACGGCCGGCACCAGCTCGGCCACGGTCACCTGCGCATCCTCGGGCAAAACGGCAAGTGCCGCCCTCAGCGTGAACCCCATGCCGAGCCCGCCGATCAGCATCGACGGCTTGGCCCGCTTGCCGATCTTCTCGTGTGCGAGCGTCGCAAGCGCTTCTTCCGAACCGCTGAGACGGCTGTTCATCAGCTCGTTGGTGCCGAGCATGATCGAGAATTCCTGGCCGCGCTGCTTCAGACGCAGCTCGCCTTCCTCGCCGGGCAGGGCGCCGGGAATGGTTGCGCGGTCGAGCTGGATCCAGGGCAGCATGGGGGGATACCTCTTGGTCTGAGCGGCTTTGCTACAGAAGCGCAAAGGACGGGTCAATCCTGCGTGCCGGGGAGTTGACTTTCCACCGTATTCGCTCCATTTCACGCGCAAAGCGCTACCCGTTCGGGTGCCGCTCTTTCAAAGGACAAACCGAGATGAACCCCGACAGTCGAAGTTCGACGTCAACAGATAGACCTGCCGCTTCGGGGCTCTGAACCGTTCATATCGGTGATGCGCTCCGGGGACCTCAATGGTCCGGAATAGGAGCCGTCATGCTGCGTATCCATGCCTATGATCACGACCGCCTTGTCGCGGCCGACGCCGTAATCGCCAGTGCAGCCGCCGATGCGACGTCTGTTGCTCCGCAGCCGCCTGTGATCTGGTACGACCTGATCAACCCGACGGCCAAGGAAGAGCGCGATGTCGGCTCCCGCCTCGGGGTTACCATTCCCACCCAGGACGAGATGGAGGATATCGAACTCTCCTCCCGGCTCTACCAGGAAGACGGCGCCGAGTTCATGACCATGACCGTGCTGACACGCCCGGATGCCGGCACGCCGCACAAGGTTCCCGTCACCTTTATCGTCAAGGGCCAGGTTCTCGTTACCGTGCGCTATTCCGAGCCGCGTCCCTTCGATGCCTTCATGGCGCGTGCCCGCAAGGGCAATGGGCTCGGCCTCCATTCGGCAACCGGCGAACTGATCATGACCGGTCTGGTGGAGGCGATCATCGACCGCATGGCGGATACGCTGGAGCGGCTCGGCAACGATATCGACCAGATCTCGCGCGATATCTTTGCGGCCAAGGCCTCCAAGGTCAACAAGAAGACGCGCGACCTGCAGGAACTGATCCGGGCGATCGGCCAGAAGGGCGAGTTCATCACCGTTGTGCGCGAAAGCCTCGTCAGCGTCTCGCGCGTCGTCGCCTATTATGCGGCTCTCGACGGTGTCGATCGCAAGCTGCCCAAGGAAATGCGCCAGCGCCTGAAACTGCTACAGCGCGACGCCACCTCGCTTGGCGATCACTCGGCCTTCATGTCCGGCAAGATCAACTTCCTGCTCGACGCGACGCTGGGGCTGATCAATCTGGAGCAGAACCAGATCATCAAGATCTTCTCGGTTGCGTCCGTCGTGTTCCTGCCACCGACGCTCGTCGCATCGGTCTACGGCATGAACTTCGCCAACCAGCCGGAACTGCAGTGGCATTACGGCTATCAGCTGGCGCTCTGCCTGATGATCGTCTCGATGGCGCTGCCGTATCTCTACTTCCGCCGCAAGGGCTGGCTGTAATCACAAACCAAGACGGGCGGAGCACGGCTGCTCCGCCCGTCCTTGTCTGATCTAGGCGGCAAGACGCGCTCTAGCGTTCCTGGATCTGTGGCATGAAATCCGGCAGAAGCCTGCAGGGCTCCTTGTAGATCTCGGCTTTCTTTTCACACAGGGCTGCCACCGTCTGCGGCGTCGGTTTCTCGCCCTTGTCGATCCAGCTCAGCATGGCGGAAAACAGCGCTGCATATTGCGGCGTCGAGAGCTTGGAATGCTCCGCCTCGTCCGAAAAGTTCTGCACCAGCAGCTCGCCATTGCCGGCCTTGTCCACCGTTTGGCGATAGATCGCCTCGTGATCGACAAACACGGTAGGATCGTTCTTGGCGTGCAGGGTGATGGTCGGCGCGACGATCTGGCCGGTCAGATCGGCATCATAGGCCATCAGCCGAGCCGCTTGCGGGTCCGCCTTGAACCGCTCGACACCCTTGTTCAGCGCCGCGTCGTCGTCCGATCCCTTGTACTGAACGTTGGAATTGTCGAACGGATTCTTTCCGTCCACCCGCCGCCAGACGATGTCGGAAAACAACCCGGTCGCCCAGGCCAGATGCGCCACCAGCGTCCTTTCCGGCACCTTGGTGACGGCGAGGATATTGGCGAGGTTCTTCGCTTGCTCTGGCGACCGCTTGTCCTTCGCAAGCGAGATGCCGGTGCATTCGTCGACCCGCTGCTGCAGCTCGTCGCGCGACATCTTCGCGCCCTTGGGCAGGCCCTGCCAGACCGGATACTGCACTTCGTCGGCACGCGGATGGTTCTTGCAGTAATACTGGTAGACGGCCCGCAGATCGGCGCGGAAGTCATAGCCATGGCCGCCGCCGGCGAGCAAGCCGCTGGTCAGCACCACGCCGTCGTAATTTTTGCGGCCCCGCCAGTCGAGTGCGTAGAGTTCGGCAGTCTTTGCCGCCACATTGCCGCCCCAGGACTGGCCGTGCAGCAGGACATGCTTCGGCTCCCCGAGAAGCGCGATCGCGATCTGGCGCAGAGTGTCGGTATCGGACGCCGCCATCCGCACGCCATAGCCTTCGCGGCGATAGTTGGAACCGGCCCAGGCATAGCCCTCCTGAACGGTGACCGCGAAACGCTCGAGATCCTCGACCGGATCGTCCGGCGTAGGCTTTGCAGTGCGCGGCCCGCCATGGGCATGGACGACGAGCGTACCGTTCCAGTCCTTCGGCTTGGCGATCCAGTAATAGGCGCCGTGCGTATCCTCGCCCGCGAAGCACTCGGTCCCGGCAGGCATCGAACTCGGGCAGTCCTTTGGCGCAGGGTCCGCAGGCTTTTGCTGCGCATTGGCGGGCAGGGCGGTAACAACCATCGCTGCCGCGGACATCAATATCGTTCTGAAATGCATGAAAACTCCTCCTCTTCCAGCCCGTGACAAGACCTATGGTTCTGGCTGGGAGAGGCAAGAGAAGACGTGGCCTCGGCTGCCGCATGGGGGAGGCTCGCCGGGCAATTGGGCGGGATCCCACACAAACCACGGCGGGAGTGTGTGGGAAGCGACCCAACGGACCTGTGTTTAGGACGGAGGCCTTAAAGCCGGATCAATCCCACTCAGGCGCGAGATGCGCCGGTGAGACGATGCGGCCGTCTGCGCGCGACAGCGCGAACACCGCTTCCATTTCCTGCGGCGACAGCGAGAAGTCGAAGATGTCGTAATTCTCCGGCAACCGGCTTTCCGTCGCGGTCTTGGACAGCGCGATCACGCCCTCCTGCTGCACGGCCCAGCGCAGCACGACCTGAGCGGCGGTCTTTTTGTACTTCGCGCCGATCTCCTTCAACACCTCGTCCTTCGGCACGGCGCCATCGGCCATCAGGTAATAGGCGGTCACCGACATGCCAGTCTTGCGCGCTTCCATCAGCACCTTGGTCTGGTCGAGATAGGGATGGTATTCCACCTGGTTGTTGACGATAGGCGCATCGGACAGCTTCACCGCCTCGGCCATCAGCGCGGTCGAAAAGTTGGAAACGCCGATATTCTTGACCTTGCCTGCGGTTCTCAGCTCGTTCAGCGCGCCGATCCGGTCGGCCAGCGGCATTTCGCTTTGCGGCCAGTGCAGCAGCAGAAGATCGACATGATCGGTCTGCAGCTTGGCAAGGCTTTCGTCCACCGAGGCGATAAAGGCATCGTGACCGACGCGGTCGACCCAGACTTTCGTGGTCAGAAAGATATCGTCGCGCGGAATGCCCGACTGACGAAGAACGTCGCCGATAGCCTGCTCGTTCTTGTAGATCTGCGCAGTGTCCACATGGCGGAAGCCGAGTTTGAGGGCTTGCGGCAGAATGCGATGAACATCCGCATCGGGCATGCGGAACGTGCCGAAACCGAGAGCTGGGATATGGGCGCCGTTGGCGTTGACGGTTTGCATGATGTGCTCCTTGGAAAAGGGGGCCCGCCGGGGAGCCGGGCAAAGAAGAGGCACACTCTAGATGGGCCGTGAAATCCGGCGATCAAGCAGAGACCGGCCCAGGATCACCCGACCGGATGCGACAAATCGGCTCGAAAGAAGGCCCTGGAGGCCGCGCAATCCGCCTCGTCAGGTCTCTTTGCGCGCCCGTTTCGCCCGTCTCGCGACTCGACCGAACCGCTGTTTCAGAAAGTTTGATGTCCGGTAGCGCACGCCGCTTGGCCGCTCGGGATCGGCAATATCGGATTCCGCCAGCAATTCCTCGTCGGCACTCAGCTCCCGCATCTTGACCGGCAGCAGACCTCGGCCGCTCTGTCGGTTCAACGCCTCGATGGCCGCGATGATTGACCCGTCATGCGCTGCAACCGCGTCACGCACTTCCTGCGGTTCGCGCCCAAGATGTTCGGCGATGAGATCGTCGCGGGTGCTGACGATCTTTTCGCTCAGCGTGTCCTCACCCGGCTGCGCCTCGAGGATGAGGTCGCATTCCGTATCGTAGCCCATCGAGCGGTTGTTAAGATTGGCCGAGCCGATCTTCACGATCCGGTCGTCGGCAAACATCATCTTGGCATGCACATAGATCGACGTGCGGGCCTCGTTGACAGGGTAGTAGATCCGGAAGCGATCATGAACATCGGCGTCCTTCACCATCTTCATCAGCCGAATGCGGGCGCTGTCCATCGCCTTGGCTTCCAGCCAGCCTTCGCAGCCCTCCGGATTGATCAGCACGATTTCCGGTCCGTCGGGCTCCTTCAGCCGTTCCGCCATGGCCTCTGCAATACGGCGCGAGGCGAAATACTGGCTCTCGACATAAAGCGTCTTTCTCACCGAACCGATGATCGCAAGCTTGGCCGTCTCGATCTCGACGATCTGGCTGCGCCCCCCGTATTCAGGCGCGGTGCGGGCGATGCCGATCGAGATGTCGCGAAACCCGACCTCCAGCTCGTCCGGCCAAGGGTCGTTCTGCGTGGCGGTATTCTCGTCGGGCGGATCGAGCGTCTCGTCGGTTGCCAGTTTCCAGCGCCGCCGTGCGACCTCGCCGAGCGCCCGTGCGGCCTCGCCGGAAAGGCAGGTGGTGGCATCGTGCCAGGGACCTTGCGCAAACCCCATCGGCGACTTGCGCAACGGCTCGTCTTCCGAATGGTCGCGACTGTCCCAGCGCCCGACGGTCATGTCGATCCCGCCGCAGAACGCCACTTCGTCGTCGATGACGAGAAGCTTCATGTGATGCGCCGACAGCGCCGGATGCGCCCCGTCGAGCTTCAGGTGGATGCGCTTGTCGAACATCCATTTCAGAATATAAAACGGCGTTTCACCGCGGGTGATCGAATTGATCAGGCCGATATCCCATTTGAGAATGCGAATATCGAGCCCGTTGTTTCGCTCGGCGAGCGCGTTCAGAAACTTGCCAAGCTCGTCGGGCCATTCTTCCTTCGCGGCCTTGTCAGCCTTGCCATCCTTCTTGCCCGGCTCCAGCTGGATGCGCGTGTCGAAATCCCAGCCGATCAGGTAGATCGACTTTTTCGCCTTCGTCATCGTCCGCTTGGCGAAGCGAAAGAAATCGGCTGCATCGATGATGATGGAAAGTCTGTCCGCCTTGGCAATCCGCCAGCACGTGTCGCCTTCGTTGAGGATGCTTTGCATCGATCCAGTCGCCCCAGTCTTCGTCTTTTCGGTTATCGAGGATATAGGGCAGCGCCGCGCTGCTTCTACGGGAAATATACAAGGATCGGTGGAGTAATGCGCAGCCGCGTCATCCTGCATTTCTGCGATCGCGATGACTGCTGACCGCGATCGCAATCAGGATCAGCGGCCACAGGCACGACAGCAAAAGTCCCATGATCCTGTCGAAGCTCCAGGGAAGCCGTCGTGTCACACCCTCGGCCAACGTCATCCCGAAGAACGCGGTCGCTACCGTCAGGTACACTATGGTGGCTAGAGTCGTCATGGGTCTCGCTGGCACGGTACCGGTCATCGCGATGGGGGTCGCACGCGCCCCCGAAAGCGTTCAAACACGGATCGAGCCCGCCGTCCTCAACTTTTATGAGAGAGTGCCAGATTTCGCACTGCCGGCCCCGACGGGCGGCATCACGCTTTTAAGCGTGAATCGCTTCGATTTCGCGTGCTACCATCTCCTGCAGCCGCCAGAGATTGCGGTCGCGGATGCCGAATTCGGCCAGATGCACGACCGTATTATAGAGATATTCGGCGCAGGAACCGCGATGGCCGCAGGCACGCGCCAGAACCGGCGCTACATCCTGCAGCGGCGGAAGCGGCCGGATGATCCGCGGGCTTTTGCCTCCAGCCCAGAAAGTCAGTGCCCGGATCGTCTCGCCGCCTTGCGTCCGCACGGGGAGAAAACGGAAGGTCGAGAGACTGTCCTTGTGGCTCACCTCGCGGCGCAGCGCCTTGTCGATCTGCTCGCGCTTTTCCGTATCGGCCACCCGGTAAATCACGCCGTCGCAACGACCGCCGCGCGACAGCATCATCATCAGCCCCGGCTGGTCGGGCGAACCGCGGCCCCGTTCGATATGGAGCGAAAACGACCGATGCCAGCCATAGGCCGTCGCCCGCTGGCAGGCGATCGAATCAAAGCCCGGCTTCCAGATCAGCGAGCCATAGGCGAAGATCCACAAAGGCTCATCGCCGATATCCGCCACCAGCCGCTCGGTAATCTCGGCATAGTCGGCATCCGTCAGCGGCTCCCAGGTTGGCGGTGCGCCGGGATCGGTCTCGTCACGAAAACACAGGTCGACGAGGTCCTGCGTCAACGCCATGGACGACGATTTGAGAGACGTTGAGGTGAGGGCGCCGGATCTGGACATGGCCTCTGCGTTGTAAAAAAATGAGTGCGTAAACGGGAGGTGAGGCGCAAGACTGCAAGCCTGAACGGCTGCTGTCAACGTTTTTGGGCCGCGTTTGTGAAGGATTTGCTGCGTTGCCGCAGAGTGGCCCCACTGTTCTGGTCGAAGGGATCACGCAACGTTTCAGACGGAAATGTTCGCGTTATTCTGCGTGAGAGGGAGTTTTCGATACATGCGCTGGTTGTTTCTCATTGTCCTTGGCCTTCTGGTGGCCGTCATTTTGTCGATCACCCTGATGCAGAACGACAGTCGTCAGCTTGGTGGCGATAACCGATTGCAGGGCGCGCCGGGCAGTCCCGGCCAACAGACGGACTCGCCGCTTCTTCCGGCACCTTCACCGCAGCGGACGCCCTGACCATGAGACGGCGGCAATTCGAGGTGGTCATCAATATTTGTTATGAATCATCTCGGATTGTCGCTTGACCTTGCGGCCTTCGGGGATTTCATTCACGCCAAATTTTAGAGACCCCCGCCAAGCTTTGAAGACCCGAAGGAGAATATCATGGCCGTCGATACATCCCCTCGCTCCACCACCTGGACCTACGTGGATGGGGAGTGGGTGGAGGGCAATCCGAAGCTGATCGGACCCACCTCGCACGCCATGTGGCTCGGCACGACCGTGTTCGACGGCGCCCGCTGGTTTGACGGCATCTCGCCGGATCTCAACATGCATTGCCAGCGCGTCAACCGTTCTGCCATCAACATGGGCATGAAGCCGGTCATGGCTGCCGAGGAAATCGAGCGGCTGGCGCTCGAAGGCGTCAAGAAGTTCGACGGCAAGACCGCGATCTACATCAAGCCGATGTACTGGGCCGAGCACGGCCTGCCGCACAGCGTCGTCGCCGCCGATCCGGAATCGACCCGCTTTGCGCTCTGCCTGTTCGAAGCACCCATGCACACGGCAAAAGCCTCGTCGCTGACCGTCTCGCCGTTCCGTCGCCCGAGCGCCGAAGTCGCGATGACGGCCGCCAAGACCGGTAGCCTTTATCCCAATAGCGGCCGCATGATCGTTGAGGCCCAGAGCCGCGGCTTCGACAATGCGCTCGCGCTCGACATGAACGGCAATGTCGCCGAAACCGCATCCTCGAATATCTTCATGGTCAAGGACGGCGTGGTCATGACGCCGATCGCCAACGGCACGTTCCTCGCCGGCATCACCCGCTCGCGCGTGCTGACCCTGTTGCGCGGCGCCGGTTTCGACGTTCGCGAAGTTACGCTGACCGCTGCCGATTTCGCCAATGCCGACGAGATCTTCACGTCCGGCAACTATTCCAAGATCGCCCCGGTCACCCGGTTCGAGGACCGCTCCCTGCAGGAAGGTCCTGTCGCCCGCAAGGCGCTCGAACTCTATATGGACTGGGCAAGCTCGACCAAGGGCGAAGACGTCTGATCGACGAGGGACGGCACCCGGTCCGGGCGCCGTCCCTCAACCTTGTTCTGCCGCGTTAAAGCGCTTCGTATCCAAACACTTTCGCCAGAAATTCCACGGCGCGGCCGGCACCGGCGCCGGAAATCGTGTGACCGAGCCCGGGCTCGATCGATGTCTCCACGTCGAAACCAAGCTTCGCCAGCGTGGCAGCCGCCTGTTCGCTTTCCCAGGACGGAATGACGTCGTCGGCGGTGCCATGCACCAGAAACACCGGCATGCCCTTGGAGGGAGACAACGGCTCGGGCGAAGACAGCCGGCCGGAAAACCCGACCACCGCACCCACGCCAAACCGTCCGTCCGCGACCGCGTCGAGCGACATGATTGTCCCTTGCGAGAACCCCACCAGCGCTACCCGGTCGAGCCTGTCGGAAAATCCGTTGTCCGCGATGATACCGTTTATCAAGGCATCGAAACCCGGCCGCGCGGCCGCAATCCGCTCGCCACGGTTTTCCGGCGTAACGCCTGCAACGCTGAACCACTGGTAGCCGGTACCAAAGCTCGAAGCCTCCGGCGCATCGGGCGAAACGAAGACGGCATCGCCAAGCGTCCCCGCCCATTCCTCCCCAAGCGGCGCCAGATTGTCGCCACTGGAGCCGACCCCGTGCAGGAGGATGACGAGAAGGTTCGGGCGGTTGGTTTCAGCCATGGAGACATACCTTTGCAGATGAGGATCAGACGTCGGAGAACACTCCGCTACGGCCCCCGGAGGAAACCGCGATACCCGTTATCTAGCGCGCCAGCCGCCAAAGGGACAGGTGCAGGGCAGCGGATGTGGGATGTTGCGATGGGCTGGAAGGTTAGAGATCGTGAGCGCTTTGATCACGCAAGTCCATGTGCGCCTCGATGCGTCGGCGCACGTCCTGCATCGGAATGACCCTCGAAGGATCATGGGCCTCGATCGTCGGGACAACCTCGCGGCGGATCCAGTCCTCGGTTTCGCTGTCGCGACCGGCCAGCTGCCGAAGACCTTCAGTCAGCACTGCGCTCTCGTCAGAAAACTCGCCGGACGCGACCTTCTTGTCCACGAGATCCGCCAGATCATCAGGAAGCATGACTGTAAAAGAACGGTTGTGGCGCATAGGATTCTCCCGGGAGACTTCTCGGTGAGATTGTATCATCTGTCCCGGTTTAGACCAAGCCGCTTCAGATGATCCGCACCGCAGCCGTACCGATGATGATCAGGGAGACGGCGACCATCAGCGGTTTGGTCGGCAGTCGCTTGACGATCAGCGCTCCAAACGGGGCCGCCAGCACGCCGCCGAGGATGAGGCCCAGTGCCGACGACAGTTCGGACCAGCCGAGCGTGGCGATGAAGGTCGCCGAGATCACCGTCGTTACCGCAAATTCGGTGAGGTTCGTGGAGCCGATCACCTTCTTTGGTTCATGGCCGCGGCCGAGAAGCGAACTGGTGACGATCGGCCCCCATCCGCCGCCGCCCATGGCATCGAGCACGCCGCCCGCACCGCCCACATAGGGCACGATCCGGTCATGCATGTCGCGCCTGAAGGCCGGGCGGAAGGCCTTGTAGAGAATGTAACATCCGACCAGCATCAGATAGACCGAGACGAACGGCTCGATCGCCTTGCCGTCGATACTGGACAGGAGATAGGCGCCGATCGCGCCGCCGATCATGCCGGCCGGCGCCAGTCGTTTGACCAGCCGCCAGTCGACGTTGCGATGGTAGAGATGCGAGGCGCCTGATGCAGCCGTCGTGAAACACTCGGTCACATGCGTCATGGCGCTGGCGACTGCCGGCGGCACGCCGAAAGCAAGCAGACTAGTGGTGGTGAGAACGCCGAACGCCATGCCGAGCGCGCCATCGATGATCTGCGCGAAAAAGCCGATTGCCACGAAGATCATGAAATCGGACGTCAGAAAGTCGAAGGTCAAGAAATCAAACACGGCAGCCCTCCCGGCAGTGTTTCATGCCCGGAAAAGTCTGCCGTGGTGGAAAAGTTCCCAAACGCTGCCACCCGCGCGGTCGCGGATGTTACTTGCCAGGTTTTGCCCTCAGCATGTCGGCGGAGATCTCGCCACCCACTTCGGCCTTCTTGGTCTTCTTGTCGTAGGCGCAGATCGTGCTGATCCTAACCTTGGCGCCTTTGGCTTTGCCGGTGACGACCGCAAGCCCATAGGACTGGCTTCCGAACGGATCGACCACGGCTCTTCCGTTCTCGATCAGGTCTTTCGATGCCGCCACGCAGGCCTTGCCGACGTCAGCCTGAAACGTCGTCCACGCATCGTCGGAAGCGGCCTGGGCCGTCACGGCGCCGGTTGCGCAAACGAGGAGGATCGGTGCCACAAAGTTTTTCATCGTCAATTTTCTCCGGTTTCTGCATTCGGTGCGAAAGCGATTGATTCCTCTCGCTAATGCTTGGAAAATTCAGCAATTTCTTGTCGATTGAGCGGTTGTTTTTGGAAGGTTCACCGTTGCCTCTTCCCCATCGCGCTCCTATGTTCCAGCACGACCTTCACCCACGGTGTTTGCCAAAAGGAGTATACCAATGGCTTTCGAACTTCCCGAACTTCCATACGATTACGAAGCCCTTGCACCCTTCATGTCGAAGGAAACGCTGGAATACCACCACGACAAGCACCACAAGGCCTATGTTGACAACGGCAACAAGCTTGCTGCCGAAGCCGGCATGGCCGAGCTGTCGGTCGAGGACGTCGTCAAGAAGTCCTTCGGCACCAACCAGGGCCTCTTCAACAATGCTGCCCAGCATTACAACCACGTCCATTTCTGGAAGTGGATGAAGAAGGACGGCGGCGGAAACAAGCTGCCGGGCAAGCTCGAAACCGCGATCGCATCTGATCTCGGCGGCTACGACAAGTTCAAGGCTGATTTCATTGCAGCCGGCACCACGCAGTTCGGCTCCGGCTGGGCCTGGCTTTCGGTCAAGGATGGCAAGCTCGTCATCTCCAAGACCCCGAACGGCGAAAACCCGCTGGTCCACGGCGCAGAGCCGATCCTCGGCGTCGACGTCTGGGAACATTCCTATTACATCGACTACCGCAACGCCCGCCCGAAGTATCTCGAGGCTTTCGTCGATAGCCTGATCAACTGGGATTACGTGCTGGAACGCTACGAAGCCGCTTCCAAGTAAGCTCAATCAATTGCTGATTTGCCAGACACCCGGTGCCGCAAGGCGCTGGGTGTTTGCATTTCCGATCAACCGATGTCTGATCAAGCCTGGCTATCGTCAGGCGCCGCTGTCCGCCCACGCGCGGTCGATCTGAAGCGCTTGAAAAACATGACTTTGCATTGGGTTTGACGGCTTCTAGAATCGAGCGCTAAATTACGAAATCGTGACTTCTTTCGGTCATGTAAGCTTGCCATCATCATCACGCGAATGCGTTGATGATGTGAGACGCAGACATCACATCGTTTTAGGGATCGGAGCCGGAAATGAAATTCAGAACTATCGCCATGACGACCGCGGCACTCTGTCTCGGCTTCACCGCTGTCCTTGCGCAGGATGCGGTGGTCGAGAAGCGCGAACAGATGATGAAGCAGGTGGCCGCCTCCACGGCAGCCATGCGCAACATCGCCAAAGGCGACAAACCCTACGACGCCGATGCCATCAAGACCGCGCTGACCACGATCAGCACCAATATGAAGGCCTTCCCGGACCAGTTCCCTGTCGGATCCGAAGCCAATTCGGAAGCATCGCCGGCGATCTGGAAGAACGAAGCCGATTTCCGCGCCAAAGCGAACAAGCTCGCCTCCGATGCCGACATGATCCTCGCTTCGATGCCGACGGATGCCGCAGGCGTCCAGAAGGCCGTTGGGACGCTTGGCGCCAATTGCGGCTCCTGCCACGAGACCTACCGCCTGAAGAAGTAGCGCATGCCTACATGCTTGAACGGCTGTCGCAAAGGCAGCCGTTCCGTTCCGCGTTGATGTCGGAGAAGGATCGGGCGATGGCCGCAAGATGGGCAAAAGTGTTAGGCATCGGCGTGGTCGTTGTCGCCGCCGGCGCCGTTACGGCCTGGGCGCTGACAAAGCCCCAGCCGCATGACGCGAGCTACTGGGCCGGCGTCGGTCAGCCCGATCTTGCCAAGGGCGAGCAACTGTTCTGGGCGGGCGGCTGTGCCGGTTGTCACGCCGCAGAAGGTGCAGAAGGCGACGCCGCAAAGATCCTGTCCGGCGGACTGGCGCTCAAAAGCCCGTTCGGCACCTTCCACGTCCCCAACATCTCGCCGGATCCCAAAGCCGGCATCGGTTCCTGGACGCTTGCGCAATTCGGCGATGCGATGACACGGGGCGTCGGCCCGGGTGGCGAGCATCTCTACCCGTCCTTTCCCTACGGCTCCTACGCGCGCCTGTCGGCAGCCGACGTCAATGACCTCTACGGCTACATGAAGACCCTGCCGCCCAGCAGCAATGTCGCGCCGCCGCACGAATTGGGCTTTCCGTTCAACCAGCGGCTCGCGGTCGGCGGCTGGAAACTCCTCTATTTCGACGACGGCCCACGCGTCGAACTCGCCTCAGCCGACGACAAGGTCAAACGCGGCCAGTTCCTCGTCGAAGGTCCCGGCCACTGCGGCGAGTGCCACACGCCCCGCAACGCGCTCGGCGGCTTCGAAAAAGGACAATGGCTGGCCGGCGGCCCCAACCCGGAAGGGCAGGGCAGCATTCCCAACATCACCCCCGGCTCCAAGGACATCGGCGCCTGGAGCGAGGACGAAATAACCGAGTACCTCTCGACCGGCTTCACCCCCGATTTCGACAGCGTCGGCGGATCCATGGTGGAGGTTCAGAAGAACATCGCGCATCTGCCGAAAAGCGACCTGCAGGCCATCGCCGCCTATCTCAAGGCGGTGCCGGCAAGGTGAGGGCGGGTGCTTGCAATAAATGATAGCAGGCCTATGATGCCGCGATGAACGGGAAGCAGCGCAAGACCCTCGAAGCTGTTTTCACAGACCCGGTATCGGGAGCGCTCCCATGGGCTGCGATCGAAAGCCTGCTTGTCGCATCCGGATGCACAGTGATCGAGGGAAGCGGCTCACGCGTCCGGTTCGAAAACAAGGGCGAAGTCGAGACCTTCCATCGTCCGTACCCGTCCAAGGAAGCAAAGCGATATCAGGTGCGAGCTGCGCGGCGCCTATCTGATACGACTTGGGGTAAAGCCGTGAAAAATGTGATGACCTACAAGGGCTATTCGGCCCGCATCGACTATGACGACGAAGACGGTATTCTGTTCGGGCAGATCGCTGGCATCCGCGACGGCGTCGGTTTCCACGCCGACAATGTCGATGATCTCAGGAATGCGTTCCGCGAGGCTGTCGATGACTATCTCGAAACCTGCGCGAGGATCGGCAAAGATCCTCAAAAGCCCTACTCCGGAAAGGTGATGTTTCGGATCGATCCCGAAGTTCACGCGCGCGCCGCAAGGGCTGCGGAACTGTCCGGCAAGAGCCTCAACGAATGGGCTGGCGAGGTGCTGGCGAAGGCCGCGAAGTGATCCTTTTGCCCCCGTCGCTACCGTGAGAAGCGCTTGATGGCTGCCTGAGATGTGCTATATTTATAGCACAAACGAGGTGAGCGATGACCGTTATTACCAAGATCAGGCGACAGGGCGGGGCAGCTGTCGTGACAATTCCTCCTGCAGTTCTGAAGATGATGGAATTGCAGGTCGGCGATCAGCTCGCGCTGGAAATGCAGAATGGCGAGCTTGTCGCAAAGCCCATCAGGAAGTCCACGCGACGCTATAAACTCAGCGAGTTGCTCGAAGGCGGCGAGGTCGTCTCCAGCCTGAATGCGGACATGGCCTGGGCGATGGAGGGAGACCCCGTCGGCCACGAGATTTCATGATGGTCCGTAGCAACGTCCCCAATCGCGGCGATGTTTTCTGGATCGATCCCAACCCTGTCGCGGGCCGGGAAATGAAGAACAGGCATCGGTTCGTCGTGATCACCCCGCGGGCGATCAACGCATTGGGCGTCAGCATGACGGTGCCGATCACCACCGGTGGCGCCTTGACCCGGGACGTCGGTCTGGCCGTCGCGGTCACCGGCCACGACACGACGGGGATCGCAGTCTGTAATCAGGTTCGCAGCTTCGATATACCGGCCAGAATACTGGCCAAGACCGCGAAATACATCGAGACATTGGACGAGGCGACGATGGATGACATCGTCGCTCGTGTGGTCGGCGCGATCGATCCCGCGTCGGAATAACGTGGTTGCGCTGCACTGACAGTATGGTCTGTCCCGCTCATTCGGACGGTATTGCCGTGTCCCAGCCTCACACCAACGTCTGCATATACCGCATACCCGTCACCGGGCGCGGCTTGAAATTCATTTGTTCGTAGAACTTGTGGGCGGCGAAGTTGCCGGTGGCGGCGCTGACCGAGAGATAGCCGCAGCCTGCATTGCGGGCCATGTCGCGGGCGCGCGAGACGAGATGCTGGCCGATGCCGTGGCCACGGTGACCGTCGCGCACGAACAGGTGGTGCAAGTCCATGCCGCGGCTTCCCTGCTGCGCGCGGTAGAGCGGCACCAGAATGGCGTAGCCGATCAGGGCGTCGCCCGCGTCAGCAACCAGTGCGGTGATCCAGGGCAGGTCGCCGAAAAGGTCGCGTTCCAGCATTTCGGGGGTGATGTCGGCCAGATCGTTGTGATGCGCGGCAAGGGCTGCGATCATCTCTTTCAACTGCGGCAGATCATGGCGTTTTGCGGCGCGGATCGTCACCACGGCCGGGCGCGGCAGTGAGATCTCGCTGTCTTCGATCGAAATCGGGGGCATTCCGGCATTCCTTTTCGGTCTCGTCGTGCCGTCAGGTGCCCTTAGAAACAACCAAGCCGCCTGACGGCGGCTTGTTGACATGATGAACTGTCGAGCCGCCCTTTACAGGTAGGCCCAAAAATACGTTGCGGCGGTGGTGGTGCACGTAATCATCATGACAACTTTCTGCGCCGGAATAAAATGCTTGTCAAGCGGGTGTTGATGACTGTCTCGGTGGCGTGAGGAGTGCTACAGTCAGTGCTGTCTTGAAAGCGAGGGCCGTGATGAAGAACATCGCGTTGAGCAAGGACGCAGAGCGTTTCATCAGAAAACAGATCGAGTCCGGCCGCTTCGAGAATGCCGATGAGGTCATTGATGCCGGTCTCCAGATGCTTGCAAGCAACGAGCAGCCCTTGGAGGAATGGCTCCGGAATGAAATTCCGGGCCGGTATGGCGAGCTGATCGAGGGCAGGGCAGAGGGCGTTTCGATTGACGATGCTTTCTCGCGTCTGGAAGACAGGCACCGCGCCCGCCTTGCCGCCGAAGCGAAATCTGCCGACGAAGGCCGATAAGGTCCATGGGGAACCGGTATGCGATCATCTTGCATCCGGAAGCCGAGCGTGAAGTTGCAGAGTTCTACGATTACGTCGCTGACCGTGCCGGCCCGACCGTCGCCTGGACCTATGTGACGAAACTGCGTGCTTTTCTCAATGGTCTCGCTGATTTTCCGGAGCGAGGAACAGTGCGCGAGAGCGAGGTCCCGGGCATCCGTATCATCGGCTATCGGCGCAGTGTCAGCATAGCCTTTGTCGTCCGCTCTTCCGAGGTGATCATCCTCGGTCTCTTCTTCAGTGGCCGTCTGGTGAGCGATGACATACTGCGCAACCGCCTCTAACCCCTCAATGCTCCCCCTCGCAAAGCCCGTGATCCGAGAGTGACCGGATCACGTAACAGTCCTTGATTGCGTGGTTGCCGTCGCAGTGGGACACGATGCGCTCGAGTTCCTCCTCAAGCTTCTTCAGCTTGGCGATCTTTTCGCGCACGCCGGAAAGGTGCTCTGCGGCAATCCGATCGATATCGCCGCAGGGCTGTTGCGGATGCGAACCGAGCGCGATCAGATCACGGATCGCGGATATGTCGAGGCCGAGATCGCGGGCGTGACGGATGAAGGCCAGCCGATCGAGATCGCTGCGCTCGTAGCGCCGCTGGTTCCCGTCAGATCGCGTGGCGGCGGCAAGCAGGCCCATCTGCTCGTAATAGCGGATGGTGGGCACCTTGACGCCGGTTCTTTTGGAAAGATCGCCGATCGATAGCATGGCAGGCTCAAACCTCTAATGTCTGGAGGTTGAGATAGGACGCATTCACCACAGGGACAAGGATCAGCGTGTTGGCTTGAAGGGCGCCTTCAGGGAATGTTAACCCTGAACGGGGATTGTCACCGCGGTGACGGGCCATGATCGATCAGACGTTGATCAGGAGAATTCCTGGTAGATGTCCTGAACCCAGGCCTGCTGCACGGGAGCGGTCGCGCCGCTTGTGGCAAAGGTCGAAGCGCTGTCGTCGCCGGCATCGAGGGCCCACAGGGCGCTCACCAGCGAGCTTGCAAACAGTGTGCTGCTGCCGGTCAGCGAACCGCTGGAACGGGTAGACGCAGGTGTGTCGCGCTGCTGGGTTTCGTCCTGCTTGCGATCGATGTCGACCGCCCGCTGGGGGTAGTTGTAGCCGCTGAGGCCACTATCGATCTTCATGGCACCGCCTCGATCTCGCTTGGGTTAAGCACGAGTTAACGCCTGAAGCTTGCGCGAAGCTTGCGGCGGGAGATATCCGGCCGGTTTTGGGGCTTGACAGCGCGCATGGGACGTATTCGCGCCGCCGCCATTTCTGTCGAAAAATCAGCGATCTGACGGGAAAACCGAACGCCGCCAGGGCATATGCGCGTTTCCGCATATCCAAAACGATTTTTCCCACAAAAAAAGCCGCAGCACCCGATAGAGGCACTGCGGCGATTGTCATTCGAGGTGACCGATTCTGCGGCGATCCGCCCGGTCAGGCTTTCCCGGCCACCTTGATCGCGAATGCATATTCGAAGGCGATCTCTTCCAGACGCTGGAAACGCCCCGACTTTCCGCCATGGCCGGCAGCCATGTTGGTCTTGAGCAGGATCGGTGCCGAGCCGGTCGAGAATTCGCGAAGCTTCGCCACCCACTTGGTCGGTTCCCAGTAGGTCACGCGTGGATCGGTGAGGCCGGAAATCGCAAGGATCGGCGGATAGGGTTTTGCACCCACGTTGTCATAAGGCGAGTAGGCGGCGATCCACTGGTACTCTTCCAGGCTCTCGATCGGGTTGCCCCATTCCGGCCATTCCGGCGGCGTCAGCGGCAGCGTATCGTCGAGCATGGTGTTGAGCACATCGACGAACGGAACGGCCGCGATAATGCCCGCGAACTTTTCCGGCGCCATGTTGGCGATCGCGCCCATCAGCATACCGCCGGCCGAGCCGCCTTCGGCAATGATGTTCTCATAGGACGTGAAGCCCTCGGCCACGAGGTGGTCGGCAGCGGCGATGAAATCCTTGAACGTGTTTTCCTTGGCTTCCATCTTGCCGTCTTCGTACCAGGCAAAACCCTTGTCCTTGCCGCCGCGGATATGGGCGATGGCATAGATGAAGCCACGATCCGCCAGTGACAGGTTGTTGGTGGAGAACGATGCGGGGATGGTCATCCCATAGGCACCGTAGCCGTAGAGCAGGCAGGGCGCGGTGCCGTCGAGCGGCGTGTCCTTGCGGTAGAGCAGCGACACGGGCACCAGCTCGCCGTCATGGGACGGGGCCATCACGCGGCGGGTCACGTAATCTGCGGCATTGTGGCCGGAGGGGATCTCCTGCGTCTTCAAAAGCGTGCGCGTCCGGCTCACCATATCGTAGTCGTAGAGCTGGGTCGGCGTCGTCATCGACGAATAGGAAAAGCGGATGACGGTGCTGTCATATTCCGCAGCGCCCGAAAGCCCCAGCGAATAGGCTTCCTCGGCAAACGCGATCGAATGTTCCTCGCCGGTCCGCCGGTCGCGGATGATGATCTCAGGCAGACCCTGGTTGCGCTGCAGCCAGATCAGGTGCTGCTCATAGGCCATGTGCGAAATGATCAGCCGGCCCGGCTCGTGCGGCACGATCTCTTTCCAGTTTTCCTTGCCCGGTGCCGCAAACGGCGCCTCGACGATCTTGAAATCCTTGGCATCGCCGTCATTGGTGAGGATATAAAAGACATCGCCGCCTTCGGTCATCGAATACTCGATGCCCTCTTTGCGCGCCGCCACCAGCTTCGGCTCGGCGGTCAGGTCCGAGGTCGGGATGAGGCGGTATTCCGAGGTCTCGTGGTCGTGGATATCGAGATAGATCACGTCGTCCAGCAGCGATCCGCCGACGCCCATGAAGAAGCCCGGATCCTTTTCCTCAAACACTAGCCGGTCGTCCGACTGCGGCGTGCCGAGAATGTGGTGGAAGACCTTGGAGGGACGATGGTTCTCGTCCTGCAGCGTATAGAAGAAGCTTTTGCCATCAGGCGCCCAGACGCCGCCGCCGGCAGTGTTTTCCAGCACGTC
This sequence comes from Neorhizobium sp. DAR64862/K0K3, assembly GCF_050500185.1. Classification (NCBI taxonomy): domain Bacteria; kingdom Pseudomonadati; phylum Pseudomonadota; class Alphaproteobacteria; order Hyphomicrobiales; family Rhizobiaceae; genus Neorhizobium; species Neorhizobium sp. DAR64862/K0K3. Next base: position 2,133,599 of record NZ_CP191449.1, on the reverse strand, counting down.
CGACATGTCTTCGCCGGTCGAAAGATCGCGCACCCGCAGGGTAAAGTATTCAGAACCCTTGTCGTCGTAACCCCAGATGCCCTTGGAATGGTCCGTCGCATGGTCGATTCCGGCCAGACGGAAATAATCCTTGCCCGTCGCTTCCTTGTCGCCGTCGAGAAGGATCGTCTGATCGCCGCCGTCGCGCGGGGTGCGGAAATATTTTGGCTGCTCGCCGCCGGTCACAAACAGCGATCCGTAGGCAAACGGTCCGTCCTTCATCGGCACGGAGGAATCGTCTTCCTTGATGCGACCGCGCATTTCGGCAAACAGCGTCTTCTGCAATGCGGCCGTGTCGTCCATCGCCGCTTCCATATAGGCGTTCTCGCCCTCCAGATGGGTGCGGATCTCGGGGTCGAGGATCGACGGATCCTTGAACATCTGCTGCCAGTTGTCGGCCCGGAACCAGGCATAGTCGTCGGTGCGGGTGATGCCGTGACGGGTATCCGTCACCGGCTTCTTGGCCGCGACCGGAGGCGTGGGCAGATTTTCGAACGGCATTTTCGGGGAGGGGGCCAAGGAAGCACTCCGAAGTCATGAAAGGAGTGCCAGAGATAGGGGCGGCCGGACCATGAGGCAAGCGGGCAAGCCGCGTGAGCCTACTTCTTCTCAGGCTCGCGGGACTTGGCGAGAGGTGCGAGGTCACGGTGCTGCTGCCAGAATATGAAGGCGACGACCAGTGATAGCCCAATGCCACTCATCAGGAATACCATCGCCAGTTCGGCTGTCATCTGTTCAGTCCGCTTTGCATGATGCCGATTCCGGTCCCGACCACCTAAAGAATACTCGTCAGGATAATTCCCGCTCTGGTAGGTGGTCAACGACGAATCCGTCTTCTAGTTTCCGCCCCGTCCGAGTCACTTTGGATAGGATTCCATGACGATACTGCTGCCCGCCCGGGCATCCATGACAGGCGCTCTCCTGATTTGCGCCGCCTCCACCCTGCCTGCCCACGCGCTCGACGGCCGCATTGTTCGCCAGCTGAACGCCCTTGCACCGGAAGAAAGAGTCGAACAGCGCTGCGATCTCGAGGCGATGGATCGCCTGCGCAAGGAAGGCGATTTCCGCCCCGACAAGGTGATCGCCTACACGTTTTCAGACCCGGTCGGGAACGACAACGGCCTCAAGGCAACCGGCGCAGCGTTCCGCAGCGGCGGTGACTGGTTCAAGCTGAAATTCAAGTGCGAGACCAACGCTGAAGGGCTCAGCGTCACCGCCTTCGACTACAAGGTCGGATCGAAGATACCGCGTGAGGAATGGGACAAGTACTACCTTTACGACTGACGGGTCGCTGACATCGCCGGGCTTTAGCCCGGCAGATGCGGAACGGTCTTCTTTTCTGGAAACAGTTCCGACAGTACGGTCATCATGATCAGCGACAGGGGCAGCGCCAGCATGGCGCCGACGGCACCCCACATCCATGTCCAGAACAGGATGGCGACGAACACGACAAAGGGATTGATCTCCCACTGCCGGCCCATGATCGCGGGGAAGATCAGGTTTTCCATCAGCAAGTGAACCGAGAAGAACACGATCGCGGGCAACAGTCCAAGGAGAAGGGTGTCATGCGTGATGATGCCACCTGCTGCAACCGCGAGGGTCATGATCGTGATCCCGAGAAACGGGATGAAGCTCGACAGGAATGCGAACAGACCCCAGAGAAGCGGCATGCTGAGGCCGCCGAAATAGGCAATTGCGATCATCACGATGCCGAGACCGAGATAGAGCACGCTCGCAGTCGCAAAATAATAGCCGAGAACCTGATCGATTGCGTTCAGCACACGGATCGCAATAAGCCTCTGGTGACGCCGCGGGAAGGCGAGGATGAGGGTACGGCGAAGTCTGAGCCTGCCGTAGAGAAACAGAAGCAGCGCCGCAAAGAAGATCATGCCCTGCACGACGGCCGGCGTCAGATTGGCGGTAACGACGCTGAGGATGTTGCCGGAATTCTCCAACAGCGCCTGCATCGACATCGGCCCGGTTTCGAACGTGGCAGGAGAGATGTTCAGCCATTCCTGGCGCTGCAGAAATGGCATCATCCGGTCGATCATGCGTTGCAGAAAGCTCGGACCTTCCTGGATCATCATGGCAAACGGTTCGGCCAGCGCGTTGACGACCAGAAAGACCGCGGCGAACACAGCGCTGGAGAGGATGATCGCAATGCCGAATTTGGGTACGCCCAGGCGGCCAAGCTTGTCTGCCACCAGACCGAGAATCAGTCCGACGACGACGGCAAGCGTGACAGGGATAAGCACCAGCGACATCATGTGGACGATGGCGAAGAAAACGATCGCAAAGATGCCGATCACGGCCCAGGCCTTGGCGACTTCCAGCGCCTCGCGCCCCAGCACGAGGCTCTCATCGGCGTCTTCGCTCTCCAGGCCGGAAATGACGGCATCCTTGCGATGCGCAGACCGGTTGGCGGCAAAGTCGATCAGCCGTTTTTTAGGATTGGCTGCGCGCGTGCTCGTCATGGCCATGAATTGTCTGATGTCCTCGTTGTCGCGATCAACGCAAAAACAGTGTTCCGGTTCCGGAATACTGCTCAGGTTTACGATCGCAACGATCAGGAATTCAGCGCGCGTTACGCAGCAAGCGTCAGGCCGATGCCCCACGGGTCTCTGAGAGCCCAGCCCTCGGCGGTTTTGGTTGTCGCGATTTCGTGCTTTTCCAGTGCGGAAAGAGCATTCGCCAGGGCCGACTGATCGTTGAACTTCACGGTGTAATCGGAAAGCCCGGTCATGTTTCCAAGCCGGGTCGTGGCGCCGCGGCTGTTCCAAACGTTGGCAGCGATATGGTGATGATAGTCGCCAGTCGCGAAAAAGCTCGCACCGGGATACCGCGCCATGATCTTCAGGCCCAGCACGTCGCGGTAAAAGGCGTCCGCCTGCGGAATGTCGCCGACCTGAAGATGGATATGACCGAGCGCAGTACCCTCAGCCATTCCGGCAAATGCCGCCTGGGGCGCGCTGTTATAAAGCTCCTGAAGGTTCAGCCGGTCGGTCGCCATCGCCACGGTGCCGTCCTGATGGTAGGTCCATTCCGTGGGCGTGCGGTCGCGGTAGATCTCGATGCCGTTGCCTTCGGGATCGGAAAGATAGAGCGCCTCGCTCACCAGATGATCCGATGCGCCTTCGAGCTGGATATTGTTATGCGCTGCATGGGCCAGCCATTGGGCAAGCTCAAGGCGGCCCGGCACCAGAAAGGCCGTGTGAAAGAGGCCGGCCGCATTGCGCGGCGCGCGGGCCACGTTGCCGCCCGTCGTCAGCGTCAGAAGCGGCACGCCGGCGACGCCCAGAACCTCACCGCTCGGCGTCTTTTCAAGCACCGAAAGCCCGATGATTTTCTGGTAGAAACCGGAGACGCGAGCAAGATCGTTGACGACGAGATGCGCCCGCCCGACATGCAGCGGGCGGCTGAGTGCAAACGGCTGCTTCTGTTCTGTCATAATCTGTCCTCCAGCTTTCAACGGGATCGAAATGACGACGCGCCATGCCAATCTTTCCACAGTTATGCGCGCCATCGATCGTTCACGATAGTGAGCAGTTCGGCGATAGATTGTTCTCGATTTATTGACGCTGGGGCGGCCACCTCTAGCCGTACAGGCTTGATTGCCGCCGTTCCCGCACCATCCGGAACCGGCTCGTGCAGCCAGAGTTTTGGGCTCATGACCAAGAGTTGAAACCATCGGAAATTTATTGTGAATCGCGCAGTCTTGCCAAGCTTTCCGCTCGGCCCCATTCTTGGCACCGGTATGGAAGGTGGGTAATGAGCGATCTCTTCAAATTTGGCAGAAACTACGATTTTCACGAGATCGTCGCGGATGGGATTGTCCATGGCATCGGACTGGTCTTCGCCCTGATCGGCGCCACGGCCCTGATATTTTACGCCACCATGTGGTCGAGCCATGGCGAGATCGTTGCCGCCTGGATTTACGGGATCGGGCTGATCCTTTGCCTGTCGATCTCGTTTACCTACAATATATGGCCGCACTCGCCGACCAAGTGGCTGCTGCGGCGGTTCGACCATTCGGCGATCTTCATCCTGATCGCCGCCACCTATACGCCATTCCTCCAGCGCGGCGCCTCCGACCCGTGGATCTTCGGGATGCTGATCGCGATCTGGGCCACAGCGATTTTCGGTATCCTGATCAAATGCTTTTTCCCCGGCCGGTTCGACCGGCTGACCATCCTTCTCTATCTGGCCATGGGCTGGAGCGGGTTGATGGTTGCCGAACCTGTCTCGGCCTATCTGCCGCCGATCTCCGCATTGCTGATCGTTATAGGCGGCCTGATCTATTCGCTCGGCGTCATCTTCCACGTGTGGGAAAGACTGCGCTTCCAGAATGCCATCTGGCATTCCTTTGTCGTCGCGGCCGCTGCCGTCCACTATAGTGCAGTCATGACCTGCTTTAGCCTGTCGGCCAGTGCCTGACCGATCGAGTCCGCAAGACGCCAGCCCGCTTTACACACTGCGGACGTCTGATAAAGTGGACGGGCAATCACTATAATGGACGATAGCCAGTGCCCCCTTTGATCCGCGATGCCACCGAAGCCGACCTGCCGGCGATCCTCGAGATCTATAACGACGCCGTCGCCAATACGACGGCGATCTGGACCGAGACGCTGGTCGATCTCGCCAACCGTCGCGACTGGTTTGCGGCACGCCAGGCGAGAGGATTTCCGGTTCTGGTCGCCGACGAGGACGGGGTCGTCAAAGGCTACGCATCCTACGGCGACTGGCGCGCCTTCGAGGGCTTTCGTCATACGGTGGAACATTCCGTCTATGTGCACCGCGAGGCCCGCGGCGAGGGCATCGGCCGTCTTCTGATGCGCGAGCTGATCACCCGCGCCGCGTCGAATGGCATTCATGTGATGATCGCCTGCGTCGAAGCGGGCAACGCCGCCTCCATCCGTCTGCATGAAAGGCTCGGTTTCCGCCTGACCGGCACGTTTTCCGAAGTCGGCATCAAGTTCGGCCGCTGGCTCGATCTCGCCTGCATGGAGCTCAGGGTCGCGGGCTGACGTCCTTCGCTTTCTCATGGCACTTCCGTCCGAACGGCCTATATGCTGGCTGACATCGCATTCGCATCAATCGCATGACGACGAAGGATCTTTCCATGGATATCAAGCGTGTTGGCTCGCAGGCCTCCAAGAAGCAGCCGGCAGAGTATTTCACCGGCACAGTCCGCCTCGATCCACTGAATTCCGCACCGGCACCGGCCCGCGTCGTTGCAGCATCGGTCACGTTCGAACCCGGCGCCCGCACCAACTGGCACACCCATCCGCTCGGCCAGACGCTGGTTGTCACCTCGGGTTCCGGCCTCACCCAGACCTGGGGTGGCCCGGTCCGGGTAATCCGCGCCGGTGATGTCGTCTGGTTTTCGCCGGGCGAAAAGCACTGGCACGGCGCATCGTCGCAGACGGCCATGACCCATATTGCCATCGGGGAAGCGCTCGACGGCAAGACCGCCGACTGGATGGAGGCGGTCAGCGACGATCAATATGCGATTCCCCCGGAAACCGTCTGATCGTCATCTAACCGACGCGCAGGGCAGGCAATCCTGCGCCTCAAGCCTTAAATTTGCCAGGAGAGCCGCATGTCCGCTGCATCAGATGATACCGTGACCCGCATCGCCAACGATCGTATCTCCGTTGAAATCTCACCCCTCGGTGCGGAAATGCAGTCGCTGAAGACGGCGGATGGCCGCAACTTTCTCTGGAACGGCGACGCCGCCTTCTGGGCCGGCCGCTCGCCGATCCTCTTCCCGATCGTCGGCAAGGCGCCCTCCGATACCGTGGTAATCGAAGGCAAACCCTATCCGATGGCGCAGCACGGTTTTGCCCGCCGCTCGACCTTCGCGCTCGCCGCCTCCGACGAGACCAGCTGCCGCTTCGAGCTTGCATCATCCGATACCACCCGCAGCGTCTACCCGTTCGATTTCCGCCTCGCCGTCACCCATTCGATCGATGGTTCGAAACTCACAATTTCGGCGGAGGTGGAAAACCGCAGCGACCGGCCCATGCCGTTCGGCCTCGGTTTCCACACCGCCTTCCTCTGGCCGCTGCCGGGTGGAGAAGGCCAGGCCCATACGATCGTGCTCGACAACGGTGGCGAACCGGCGATGACGCGCCTGTCCGGCGGGCTGATCGACCCGAGCCCACTTGCCTCGCCGTTCACGTCCGGCAAGCTGACGCTGTCGCACGACATGTTCGATGAAGACGCGATGATCTTTGCAGAGGGCGCCGGAACGGGCCTGACCTATGCGGCGGAAGGCGGCCCAGAGCTGAAATTTTCCTTCGACAACCTGCCAAACCTCGCGCTCTGGCAAAAGCTCAACGGCCCTTTCCTCTGCATCGAGCCCTGGCACGGAACGGCCGCCCAGAACGGGACCAGTGCCGATCTCGAATCGCGTCCCTACACCGTCACGCTGCCCGCCGGGCAAACCGCGCGATTTGCGTTCACGGTCGAGTTGCCGGGGTAAGCCAAACGAAAACAGCGGCCCGGATGGGGCCGCTGTCAATTTCAAGTCGGTACTTTGGTGACATCCGTCCCGCTGACTAATCTGCCGGGCGGAAATTCATCGAGTGGCCGTTGATGCAGTAGCGCAGGCCGGTCGGTGGCGGGCCGTCTGGGAAGACGTGGCCGAGATGGCCGTTGCAGGTGGCGCAGCGGACTTCGGTGCGCACCATGCCGTGCGTGGTATCACGCAGTTCGGTCACCGCATCGGGGCCGACGGCCTCGAAGTAGCTCGGCCAGCCGCAGCCGCTGTCGAACTTGGTATCCGACACGAACAGATCCGTGCCGCAACCGGCGCAGCTGTAGATGCCTTTATCCTTGGCGTTCCAGTACGGCCCGGTAAAGGGACGCTCCGTGCCCGCCTGGCGCAGGATCTGATACTGCTCGAGCGTCAGCTCTTCGCGCCATTCTGCATCTGTCTTCTGGACTTTCTTGGTGATGACGTCGGACATCTGAACCATCCTTTCATTGTAAGCCTTAGATAGGTGCGACAGGCCTGTCGATAAAGGTCACGCTACCGTGTTTCTTGCCCGTCAATGCTTGAGGCACGCGCTGCTTTCCCCTAGAAACCGAGGGGTACTGCCGCTTGGCAGAGATTTGCGACGCTATTCAACGGGAGGGGACCATGGCCGCCACCACGCCGGCATTGACCTTCGCGGCACTCATGCTGCCGTTTCTTGCAGCATTTCTTGCCCCCGTTCTAAGCCGTCTTTTGGGACACCGCGCAGCACTCGTTCTTGCTCTCGCACCCGCGCTCGCATGCCTGCATTTCCTGACCTTCCTTCCGGAAATTGCCGCCGGAGAATCGGCGACGGGCGGCTATGTCTGGGTGCCGAGTTTCAACCTGTCCTTCTCCTGGTTTCTCGACGGCCTGTCGCTCACCTTCGCGCTGCTGATCACCGGCATCGGCACGCTGATCGTGCTGTATTCCGGCGCCTACATGAAGGGCCACCCACAGCAGGGCCGCTTCCTCGCCTTCATCCTGTTCTTCATGGGTGCCATGCTGGGATTGGTCGTCTCCGACAGTTTTCTCATGCTGTTCGTCTATTGGGAACTGACCTCGATCGCCTCCTTCCTGCTGATCGGCTTCGATCACGACCGGGCAGAGGCACGAAGGGCTGCGCTGCAGGCGCTGGTCGTCACCGGCGGCGGTGGGCTAGCGCTTCTGGCCGGCCTCGTTCTTCTCTGGAACGTCACTGGCATCACCCAACTGTCGCTTCTTCTGCATTCGGGCCTACCGCTCAGCGCCAGCCCCCAGTATTTCGCCATTCTTCTTCTGGTTCTCGCCGGCTGCTTTACCAAATCGGCTCAGTTTCCGTTCCATTTCTGGCTGCCCAACGCCATGCAGGCGCCGACGCCCGTCTCGGCCTATCTGCATTCGGCAACCATGGTAAAGGCCGGCGTCTATCTCCTAATGCGGCTGCAGCCGGTTCTCGGCGATACGCCCGCCTGGGAAATCCTGCTTCCCTTCTTCGGCGGCATCACGCTGATCTCCGGCGCGCTTCTCGGGTTGAGGCAGACCGACCTCAAGATGATGCTCGCCTACACGACGATGGCCTCGCTCGGCCTCATGGTGATGCTGACCGGGTTCGGCTCCGACCATGCGATCGAGGCTGCGGTGCTTTATCTCATCGCCCATTCGCTGTTCAAAGGCGCGCTGTTCATGGTGGCCGGCGCCATCGACCACGAGACGGGCACGCGCGAGATCTCGAAACTCGGCGGCCTGCGCAAGGCGATGCCCGTTACCTTTGCAGCGGCAGCGCTTGCGGCCCTCTCCATGGCCGGCCTGCCGCTGTTCTTCGGATTTCTCGCCAAGGAAGAGATCTATCTGGCGCTCGTCGACGGCAATCCGCGAGCGATCTTCTTTCTCTGCCTCGCCGTCATCGGCAACGCGCTGATGGGAGCGCTGGCGCTGGCGATCGGTTTCAAACCTTTTCTCGGTCCAAACCGCCCGGATGTTGGGCCCGTCCATGAAGGGCCATGGGGCCTGTGGCTCGGCCCCGTCGTTCTCGCGCTGCTCGGACTTTTAGCGGGCATTTTCTCAGGCACCGCGCACCAGTATTTTTCGACGCCCATGGCAAGCGCCGTGCTGCATGAAGACACGGTCATCGACATCTCCACCGTGCCGCATCTCGGCCTGCCGCTTCTCCTCTCGATCCTCACGCTGATTCTTGCGGGTCTGGTCCTGTGGCAGTTGGAGACGGCACGCGGGTTGATGCGAAGACTGTTCGATGCGCTCGGTCCAGGGCCCGATCGCGGTTTCGACCATGCGGTTCAAGGCCTGATCCGCCTGTCAGTCGTCTTGACCCGCATTCTCCAGCCCGGCCGGCTGGAAATCTATGTCACCGCCACCTTCATCCTTTTGGCGCTTACCCTGCTGGTGCCGCCCTTCCTGTTCAATGAATTCCCGGCCATGCCGGCGTTCCCGCAGACCGTTGCCCTGCACGAATGGGTGTTTCTCGGCATTGCCGTGATCGGTGTTGCGGCGGTCCTGCGCGCGGCCGACCGGCTGACGGCAATCGTCGCGCTCGGCATCCAGGGCTTTGCCATCGCCGTTCTCTTCCTCCTGTTTGGCGCGCCGGATCTGTCGTTCACCCAGTTCATGGTCGAAACGCTCTCGGTCGTCATCCTGGCGCTGGTCATGACGCGCCTCCGTCTGACGCCGTCCGATCACCGGCCGCTCCTCCAGCGCCTGTTCGACGGCACGATCGCGCTCGCCTGCGGCACCGGCTTTACGCTGCTGCTGCTCAAATCCGTGGAGACGCCGTTCGACAACGCGCTGACGGATTTCTTCAACGCCTATTCCAAGGTCATCGCCCACGGCGCCAACGTCGTGAACGTCATCATCGTCGACTTCCGCGGCGTCGACACGCTGGGCGAAATCGCCGTCGTCATGATCACCGGGCTCGCGGTTCTGGCGCTCGTCCGGGTCCGGGCCGGGACGAAGACGGAACTTGGGGCAGGGGGCGCGAAACGGACGGCGACAGCTATCCCCAACGGAAAGACAGCGGCCAAAGCCCCGACCACCAAAGCCCCGCAGGCCAAACCATCGACCGGGAGACCAGACCGATGATCAAAGCCCGGACACTTCCCCCAACGTCCCTCATTCCTGTGCTTGTCACAGGAATTCAGCCGCGGCGCGTCCGCGCCGTGAATGACGCGTCTCGCGCGACCACCTCTCCCGCACCCAAGGACTTGGGTGCGCTGAATTCCTGTGACGAGCACAGGAATGAGGGGAGTGTGGAGCAACGTCGCGCTGGCAGGGTGGAGCGCAGTCGTGCTGGACGGCTGGGCCACGGGAATACAGCAAGGCTGAACCACAGGAACGAGCGGCGGGTGACAGAAAGCTTCGAACAGGTGGCCCTGCCATGAACACCATCATTCTTCGCACCGTCGCCCCGGTCGTCACTGCACTGACGCTGCTCTTTTCGGTCTTTGTTCTGTTGCGCGGCCATAACGAGCCGGGCGGCGGGTTTATTGGCGGTCTGATCGCTGTGTCGGGTCTGGCGATCTACGGGATTGCATTCGGCACCGGTGCGGTGCGCCGGGCCTTGCGCTTTCATCCGATGGCAATCGCCGGGGCGGGCCTTCTGATCGCCATGCTGTCGGGCCTCGTGTCGATCTTTGCCGGCGTGCCCTTCATGACCGGGCTGTGGATCACGCCGAGCCTGTTCGGCACGGACATTCCGCTGTCGACGGTCATATCCTTCGATCTCGGCGTTTACCTCGTCGTGCTCGGCGCCATCACCTCGATCGTGCTGGCGCTGGAACAGGAACCCGGTCCTGAGTTTCCCGCTCCGGCATTGCGCGGCACGATGTCGCGGCGCGCCGAAACGGCTGCGTCCGCAAGAGAGGGCGCGCCAGATCCGGTAACGAAGAAGAAGCGCCGCAAATCGGGAGGAAAACGCTGATGGAAACGCCGCTCGCGATCCTGATCGGCCTCTTCTTTTCGGCCGCGATCTATCTCATGCTGTCGAAATTCACCGTCCGTATTCTCCTTGGCGTCGTGCTGCTCGGCAATGGCGTCAACCTGCTGCTGTTTACCGCCGGCGGCCTGACGCGTTCGGTCCCGGCGATCATTCCGGCGGGCGCAGACACGCTGTCCCATACCGCCGCCAACCCGCTGCCGCAGGCGCTGATCCTGACGGCTATCGTGATTTCGTTTTCGTTCTTCGCTTTTCTCCTCGTGCTCACCTACCGCGCTTTTCAGGATCTCGGCAGCGACAATTCCGACGAGATGCGACTGGCGGAACCCCGCGACGAACCATCGCCGCCGATGGGATATTGAGGACGTTTGATGGCATCCCCCGCAACATCCCCCGTTGATCTCGCAGCCGCCCTGGTCCTCACCCCGCCGCCGCTCGGCGACTGGCTGGTGATCCTGCCCGTCGTGCTGATGATCGGCGCCGGCGCAATTCTCCTGATGGTGCGCAAGTCCGTCCGCCTCCACGGCGGGATCGCCATTGCAGCGCTGCTTCTGCTCGTCCTCGTCAATGGAAGCCTGCTTTTGCGGGTGATCGAGAACGGCCCGGTGACGATGGTCATGGGCCGCTGGCTGCCACCTTTCGGCATCGCCTTCACGGCCGATCTGTTCGGTGCCACGATGGCACTGACGGCCTCGCTCGTGGCACTCGCCGCCGGCATCTTCGCGCTGAGGGATATCGATGGCTCCGGACGACGCTACGGTTTCTATCCCTTCCTGATGCTGCTGATGGCGGGCGTCTCGGGTGCCTTCCTCACCGGTGATATCTTCAACCTCTATGTCTGGTTCGAGGTCCTGCTGATTTCCTCGTTCGGCCTTCTGATCCTGGGATCACGACCCGAACAGATCGATGGCGCGCTCAAATACGCGGTCCTGAACCTTATCGCCACGACGCTGTTCCTGATCTCGGTCGGCTATCTCTATTCGCTGTTCGGCACGCTCAATATGGCCGATATCGCACTCAAGGCCGGCGACCTCTCGGGCACGGCACCGCTCGTCACGCTGACGGCGCTGTTTACCTTTGCCTTTGCCATGAAGGCGGCAGCCTTTCCGCTCAACTTCTGGCTGCCCGCCTCCTATCACACGCCGCGCATCGTCGTGTCGGCGCTGTTCGGCGCGCTCCTCACGAAGGTTGGCATCTACGCGCTGATCCGCGTCACGGTCATGCTTCTGCCGGTGGAGCGAGAGGTGCTGAGCCCCGCCATCGCCACACTCGCCATTCTGACACTGATAAGGGGTGCCCTGGGTGCGCTGGCGCAGAGCGATATCCGCAAACTTGCCGGCTACCTTGTCATCGCCGGCATCGGCAACATGCTGGCGGGCGTGGCGATCGGGTCTCCGGCCGCCATTTCCGGCGCCATCTTTTATGCGCTGCATTCCATGGTGGCGATGACGGCGCTCTATCTCGTGGTCGGCGAGGCGGCCCGCCGCGCAAGCCTGCTTTCCGGGGACGAAAACCAAGCAAACCGCTGGTCGCTGCATACGCTCGGCGGGCTCTACCGGTCGTCGCCGGGTTTCACGGCGGTGTCGCTTCTCGTGTTCCTCGCCGTCGCCGGCCTGCCGCCGCTGTCGGGTCTGTGGCCGAAGATCATGCTTCTGAAAGCCGCGATGGACATCAACGCATGGTGGCTTGCCGCCGCCATTCTCGTCTCTTCCTTTCTCGTCACCCTCACGCTTGGCCGGATCGTGCTTCTCGCCTACTGGCGGCAGGGGCCTGAATCCGCCGCCGGCCTTGAGCGACAGACCGCAGTTCGCGGCGACTGGCGGCTGTCGCTGCCGCTGTGCGTCCTCGTTCTCCTGGCCGCCGGGTTCGGCCTGTTTCCGGAACATCTTCTGTCGCTGACGCAATCGGCCGCCGAGGGACTTGCCGGCCCGTCCGCCTATATCCGTTCGGTCTTTCCGGAAGCCCTGCCGTCGGGAGGCATAAGATGACGTCATTCATCCGCGCTTGCGTCTTTGCCGTCATCTGGGTGGCGATCACGGGCAGCGCCACCATCCTCAACCTTGTGTTCGGCTTTGCCGTCGCAGCGCTCGCGCTCTGGGTCGTGCGTGGCGAGATCGACCGCGCCAGCCGTAAGATGCGGATAGGCCGGATGCTCTCGCTCCTCGTCCTGTTCATCAGGGAACTGGCAATGTCGGCCTGGAAGGTGGCGGTCCTCGTCACGAGACCGAGGCTCGACGTCAAACCCGGAATTTTCGCCTTTCCATTGACGGTCAGCCGCGATTTCGAGATCACGCTGCTTGCCAACCTCATCACGCTCACGCCGGGCACGCTGTCGGTGGATGTCTCGGCCGACCGCAAGTTCCTCTTCGTGCACGCGCTTGACGCCTCCGATATCGACGCGACCAAGCGGGAAATCGCTGACGGTTTCGAGCGCAAGATCCTGGAGGCATTCGAATGACCGTGTCCGATCCGTCCCTGGCCGCGACGATCCTGTCTGTCTCCACCTGGATTGCCATGGCGGTCCTGTCGGTCGCGTTCCTGTTGACCATCCGGCGGGTGGTGGCGGGGCCGACGCTGCCGGACCGTGTGCTTGCCCTCGACATGCTGGTCGGCATCGTCATCGGCTTTATCGCGCTGATTGCCATCCGAACCGGCTTCAACCTCTATATCGATATTGCCATCGCGCTCGGCCTGGTCGGCTTCCTGTCGACCGTCGCCTTTGCCCGCTTCATCATGCCGCGCGTCACCGATGCCGCGAAAGATCCAGCGACATCCGGCAAGACACCCGTGCAAAGGAGGAAACGCTGATGGATCTCGTCGTTTCGCTTGTCGTCTCCGTCCTCGTCCTTGCCGGCGCCTGCTTTTCGCTGATTGCCGCAATCGGCATCAACCGGCTGCCGGATCTCTATACCCGCATGCACGCAGCCTCGAAGGCCGGCACGGTCGGTTCGGGTCTGCTGCTGCTCGCTGTCGGGGTCTATGCCGGGGATCTGCCGGTCCTTGCCCGCGCAATTGCTGGCTTTCTGTTCTTCGTACTGACGGCCCCGGTTTCGGCGCATCTTCTGGCCGTCGCTGCCCGCCGCGCCGGCTATCCGATGAGCGAACATTCGCTCCACGATGAGATGAAAGCGCACGAAGAATCAATATAGAGGCCGCAGTTCGAGCTATAAGCCCGTCATAAAGGCGTCTTTTTTCGATACACTATCAGTTATCAGGTCTTCCCCCGGCTTTACCATCAGAATTCGATCGGCATTACTAGATTTCGCAGTTGGATTTTGGGGGTCCGGATGCTAATTCAGGTGCAGTAGAACCCTGAAATTGTTCTCTTGCGGATTATTTCTCGTGTAAAACGCACAATACGTCTCAGAATTGTGTGCCTATGCGGGAATTGTCCGAAGTAAACAATGTCCGGTGGTATTTATGATCGGCTTCGCGCGCGAGACTTAGGGGTAGGTTTCAGTCTTCGGACAGTGTGCGGGCAGTGGGATGCCATCGTGGTTCTGCAGGATGCGGGTGTTGGTCGGCTCTCGCAACCGTCCGCGAATTACGAACAGGAGACGAAAATGACAGAAATCGCATTGGGCAAAGGCCCGGACCTGCTGGTGGAACTGACAGCAGATATCGTGGCTGCCTATGTGAGCAACCACGTCGTTCCGGTCGGCGACCTTTCAGGACTGATTGCCGACGTTCATACGGCACTGAGTGGCACGGCATCGCCGACGCCCGTCGTGGCCGTGGTTGAAAAGCCGAAGCCGCCGGTCCCGATCAAGAAGTCCATCGAGGACGATTACCTGATCTGCCTGGAAGACGGCATGAAGTTCAAGTCGCTGAAGCGACACCTCATGACCCATTACAACATGACGCCGGAAGAATACCGCGAAAAGTGGGGCCTGCCGTCCGACTATCCGATGGTCGCTCCAGCCTATGCGGAAGCCCGCTCGCGTCTTGCAAAGGAAATGGGCCTCGGCCAGCGCCGCAAGCGCGCCAAGGCTTGATCAGCCTTTAACAGACGGCAGTTGTAACACTGCCAATCAAGAGAACCGGGCGCATGCCCGGTTTTTTGTTGTTTAGAGATAGGAAGAAAATCATAATTAGATTCCTGATGCTTAGCTCGGATGGCGGCCTTTAGGGTGCATTTCGTATTTCCATCCGTCTCTTCCTCCGCTACCGTATGTGAATTAATTCCTAGAAGTGGAGGAGCTGTCATGCCTGCCGAACCGTCCGCCGGGGCAATACCCGTTTCGCCCAGCCTCAGCGTTTCCGGCCGTTCCACCGCACGGATGGCCGCCGGCGCATCCGCGCCTTCCTGGGTAACGCTTCGAATCGGTCGAAAGCCGAAACCCACATGCCTGATCGTGTTTCAGCTCGTCTCCGAAATGGTGTTCCTCTTCGGAGACCGGGTCATGGTCCGGCGCGACCGCCGAAGGCTTGCCGCCCATTCCCGCCAGATCGCCATGTATGTCTGCCACGTGGCGCTGTCGATCTCAGTAGATGACATCGCCGCAAGCTTCGGCCGGGAGCGATCAACCGTCGCCCATGCCTGCCATCTGGTCGAGGACCGCCGCGACAACCCGGCCTTTGACGATTTCGTTTCCGCCGTCGAACGGATGGTCACCTCCGTCTTCGGTGAAGCGGATGTGGGCTGAGGCTGAAAGAGGAGACGGGTCGATGAAGGATGAAAAGAGCAAAGAGCGTCTGCGTCTTGTGCGCTTGCTGCGCCAGCTTTTGAAAAACGACGGCCTGATCTCGGATGTCGAGACGGCGCATGGTCGCGACCTCGTGCACCAGGCCGTGTCGCTGGGCCTTGCTGTCCAGCAGGATGGCCGGCTTTCGGCGTCGGCTGAGGCCATGTCCTATCTGCGCCGGGTGATGGTGGAGCGGGAGGAGGAGGGGTTTGCCGCTCAGCATGGCGAGATCGAACAGGTCGGGCTGGTGGTGGAGGGCACACGCCAGACGGTCCGCCGCAATCTCGCCGAATCGCCGCTCGGCACTGTCGCAAGGCTGAAGGAGAGGGACGGGTCGGCCTTCCTGCCATCAGCCGCCGTCGAGGCGGGCGAGCGGCTGCTTGCCGATTTCACCCGCGGCCAGTTGCAGCCGAAGATCACCGCCTCGTGGGAGCCGCGCCTGTCCAGCCGTGCCGATGGCGGCCGCGGCGGGCAGGCGGATGTGGCCGGCAGCGCCCTTGACGCACGACGCCGATTTGGTGCGGCCGTGGAGGCGATGGGACCGGAACTGTCGGGCGTCGCCGTCGACGTCTGCTGCTTTTCGAAAGGGCTCGAACTGGTCGAACGGGAGCGGCAATGGCCGGCACGCTCCGCCAAGCTGATGCTGCGCACCGCGCTTCTCGCACTCGGCCGGCACTACGATCCGCCGCGGCCGGATCCCCGCCGCCGCAGCCACAGTTGGGGAGCAGACGATTACCGGCCGATCCTCTGACAACGTCAGACCGCAGCTATGGCCTGGCGCCTGCGAAACAGGTTGAGGCCGTTGATGTATTTCCGGGCCGGCTGCTCCACCCCGTAGAAGCTCACAAGCGTTGCCACAAACATCGCGGCGACAAGGATAGGCGTCGCCCACCAGGGAGCGATCTCTGCCACCTTGTAAAAGGGCTGCTTCCACAGATAGAGCGAATAGGACCAGATGCCGATCATGGCGAGCGGCTGGAACGACAGGGCGCCGAGCGCTGCCTTTGGCGCCAAATCGATCGTGTTGATGGCAAAGGCGAGAAGCAGCGTCCCGACCGTATAGCGGGCCATATCCGGCGCCGGCAGGATCCACAGCGACAGGCCCAGGATGGCGGCGACAATGGGAGCCGCAGCCGGGACGCGAACCTTGTCGATTAGCACAAACAGCGCCACCGACGCAAAGATCGAGGCCATCCGCACATCGCTCAGCCAGTACACGCTCATGGCGCCCGGTTCGGCAAGACTGGTTCGGATCGCACCGTTCGCCATTGCGGCGATGGCAATTGCCAGGCTGACGAAAGCCGCAGCCCTCGCATTGCGGATGACGACGACGACGAGAAGGGCGAGCAGAACATAACTGTGTTCCTCGACCGACAGCGACCAGACATGCCCCAGCACCGACGACGTGTGGGTCCAGGCCTCGTAATAGTTCGTGGTGAAGGTGATCGCCGCGAGATAGGCGGAAGGCTCCAGCAGGAGATGCGACGGCGCGCCAGCAAGCCCGCCAACGACGGAGACGGCGAGCATCGCCGTGGCAAACACCAGGAGCGCTGGATAGATGCGGGAGAACCGACGCTGGAAGAAGGTCGGAATGTCGGTCTTGCGGACGAGCAGAATATCGGCCATCAGCCGTCCGCTCAAGACGAAGAAGAGTTCGACGCCGAGTGAACCGAAGGGCAGAAGCCCGCCTGAGAAATGGTCGGCGATCACGAACAGGATCGCGATGCCGCGCCATCCGTCCAGGTATGCGATACGGTTTGCCTTGTCCTGCATCCTGCTGCCCTGTGGTTGCTTTTAAACAAGCGAGTAGAGCATCAGTATAACAACGAGGGTCGGCAGTCCTTCACGTCCGGGTGAGCGGGACTACTATCGCGCGACAGGGTTAATACCGGAAATCCGTGTCTTGATCAGGCGGCCTGCATGATCACCGCTTCCTGACGGATGCGCTTGACCATCGAGCGCAGGCCATTCGCGCGCTGTGCCGAAAGATGCTCGACGAGGCCAATCTTGTCGAACACCTCGATCGCATCCGTGGAGGCGATTTCAGACGCATGCTTGCCGGAATAGACCGACAGCACGATTGCGACGAGCCCGCGCACGATATGCGCATCGCTGTCGCCCTCGAACGTCATCACGGGGTCGGCGCTGTCATCGCTGCCGTGGCTGACGACCCAGACCTGGCTGGCGCAGCCCTGTACCTTGTTTTCCGCAGTCTTCTTGTCGTCGGAAAGGTCGGGCATGGCCTTGCCGAGTTCGATCACATAGCGATAGCGGTCCTCCCACTCTTCGAGATAGGCAAAATCGTCGATGATCTGTTCGATGCTGGCCATGGCGTGCGGTCCCGTTTGCGCCTTCATATAGGCGGTCCGGGCCTCGATTAAAGCAAAAAAATCGCCGTGAGGATGTTGGTCCTCACGGCGTCAGCAACAGGCTGATGAGTGTTAAGGCAGTCCGGCACCGGGAACCGTGGCACGAGACCCGGTGCAAGCTTTGAAATTCGTTGGAGAAGCGGTCAGAGCGTCGGGCGCTTGAGCGGCACCGGAATGTTGCGGGGGATCGTGCCGGTCGCAACCTGCTCGCCGCGGGGGGTCTCGATGCTGATGTCGGAAAGCGAACCTGATGGCATCGGGGTGGCTTCTGGGTCGGCCTTCATGGCAAGCTTCGGCTGGCCGTCGCCGAACTGCTTGTCGAGAAGCTCGTAGGCGACACGGGCACCTTCCTTGGCGCGGACACCAAGCACGGCGAGGGTGTCGGCGCCCTTTTCGCAGACTTCGGGACGTTCGCTGCAGATCGCACTGATATACTGATAGGCGCCGCTTGCGGCAGACACCGCATCGGCCACCTGGAGCGGCGAAATGTTGGCGTCATCGGAGGCCGGCTCGGCGCTGAAATAGGACAGCACCACCAGCACGGCTGCGAAGAACACACTTCCCTTGATCAGAAACCACATCGTCTTGGTCCACCTGTTTTGCCCGTTTTCGGGCTTGCCGGCTAAGCTCCAGTCGTCTGGCTTGCCTGTTCCGGTCTTGGCGTCAATCTAGCCGCGGGGAGCGAACATCGCTTTGACGGGTTCGCTCGGGTTTTCGGCAAATTCGATTAAAATGCGACCTTTCCTTGCTCGGGCGGCGGGGTGGACGGATGCTTCCGGACAATTTTAACAAACCGGATTAAGCATAAATGGGGCGGCCCGCCCACGCGCCAAGGGTTGTCGGTCCGCGGATCTGCCCCAATGGTTAATGTATCAGGAAAAATCAAACCAATTCCGACGCTTACGCCCTGTTAACCACAATCAGAAAACAAGCCGTGGATGTGTGCCAAAGCCGGAAAACGGGGCCCTGGACGGGGCTGCGGAAGCCTGTCTTTATAGTTTCCTTAAGCGCACGAGCCCTATTGTGAAGCCTCGAATATGAGACTGAGTAGGTTTTGCGTGCGCGTATTGAGTGACATTGCCGAGAGGGCGGTTCTGCTGGTTGACGGGGCTGCATCCCGTTGGCTGCGACGCATCGGCGAGGGCGAAACCGTCTCTGCCGCGGCCGTCGCGTCGCTGCGCCGGCTTGCCTTTTGCGGTGGCGTCGCCTTCGTTGCCGTGCCGGCTCTTCTCTCCGTCTTTATGAAGCCGGCACTGGCTCTGCCGCTTGGCGCAACCGTCGTTTCGGCGCTCTTCCTGATTCTCGCAGCGCTTGCCTTTGCATGGCCCCGCAATGTCGTCCGGCCGGTCGCCAACGCGCCAGCCGTCGATGATATCGCCTTTCATGCCTGCCCCGGCCTCGCCCTCATCGTCGATCCGCAGGGACGGGTGGTGAAGCTCGGCGGTCGCGACCACGCCGCATTCCCGGACAAACTGAAAGCCGGCCTTGGCGAAATGCTGGCCGAAATCGTCCACGTTTCCGATCGTCTGGCGCTCCTTCAGGCCGTCGATACGTTGCGTCAGGGTGGCCGCAACGCAATCGTCGACATCCGTGTCGAACGTCCCTTCAGCGCCGTCGGCGGCCGGCAGTTCCTGCATATGTCGTTCGACATGTCGGCCATCCGCGACGGCGAAGGCGATCTGGTCCAGATCTTCGTCCAGGCGCTCGATCGCAGTGCCGAAGAGCGCCTGCGGGTCGAAGCCGAAAATCGCACGATCGAGGCGCAGTCGGCCCATGAGGCGAAGTCGCGCTTCCTCGCCGCCGTCAGCCACGAGCTGCGCACCCCGCTCAATGCGATCCTCGGCTTTTCCGATGTTCTGGCCGGCGAATATTTCGGCAAGCTCGCCAATGACCGCCAGCGTGAATATGTCGGCCTCATCCGCCAGTCGGGCGGCCACCTCCTGTCGGTCGTCACCACCATGCTCGACATGTCGAAGATCGAGGCCGGCCGTTACGAGCTGCTCGCCGAACCCTTCCATATCAGCGAAGCGGTCGAAGCCTGCCGTGCGATGCTCGATCACTCGGCTCGCGAAAAGGGCGTCACGCTGACGGCGCGCACCAACCGCAACCTTGCCGAAGTGGTGGCCGACCGTCGCGCGCTGCAGCAGGTCCTGATCAACCTTGCCGGCAACGCCATCAAGTTCACGCCGGCTGGCGGCGTCGTCTCGATCGATGCCACCGTTGTGGCCGGCAAGCTGGTGATCACGGTCAGCGATACCGGTATCGGCATTGCCGCAGACAAGCTTGCGACGATTGGCCAGCCGTTTACGCAAATCGAAAACGATTTGAGCCGCCAGTATGAAGGCACGGGCCTCGGCCTGTCGCTGGTCAAGGGCCTGATCGCCCTGCACGGCGGCCGCTTCACGATCGAAAGCCGTCTCGGCGAGGGTACCGTCGTCACGATCGCCCTGCCAGCCGATGGGTCCGGCATCGAAGGCGCAGCCGTGGATGACGGTGAGGAGAGGGTGGAATTTCCGCCGCGCCTCATGATATCCAACAAGCCAGGCACGAATAGGCAGCAAGCCCACATCGCTCCCGAAATACTTACGACCATGATGGACGAAGAGGATTTTACCGATGGCCCCGCGAAAGCGAAAATCGCCTGAGAGGCGCAAACCGGCAAAACGGCCGGCGCTTGCCCTTCGCGCGGTGACCGCGACGGGGGGAATTGTTGGTGGCGTCGTGGGCGGCGTCCTGACACGCCATCCGCGTCCTGTGTTGGGCGCGGCAGGCTTTGTCGTTCTGTTCAGTTTCGTCGCCGCCAATGCGCTCTGGTACCAGCCGGGCGGACATCCGTCGCCCTTCCTTGCCACACGCGATCCGAAAGACCCGAACGCCATCGCCGGCTACCGGCCCTACAGGCGCATGCCGGCAGAAGACGTCACCACGTTCCGCATCGAACGGTCCGGCGATGCCAAGCCCGTCATCGAACCGGTCGAACAGCCTGCCGAGCAGACCGCTGTCCAACCGGCTCCAATGCCGGCACCCATGCCGGCTCCCGCTGTCGATCCGATCACGACGCTCATCACCGCAGCACCGCCGGTCCCCGGTTCCGACGAGGATCGTGAGCTGGTTGCCGAAATCCAGCGTGAGCTGACGAAGCGCGGTCTCTATGACGGGGCCGATGACGGCGTTACCGGTCCGCGCACCCAGTCGGCCATAGTGCAGTATCAGCAGCGCATGGGGCTGGCGCAATCCGGAGAGGCCGGCAGCGATCTGCTGGCGGCGCTGAAGGCGGAACGCAAGCCCTCGACCGGCTCGCCCTCGAGCGCTGCCGTGCATGTCCCCGTACCCCAGCCATCAGTCGTTGCAAAACCCGCGGCTGACGAGACGGCCCGCGTGCAGCCAAAGCCGATGGCGCAGCCAAAGACCGTGCCTGCGAACCGGCCGGCCGAAAATATCAGTCTGAAGAGTGAAGACCCGGTGGCGGCGGCGATCCGCTCGTCCGAAACCGCAGGTTCGCGGTCGGGCCAGATCCGCATCCCGCCCGCGGATATTCCGACCGGCGGATTGCGTCCGTCGCCTGCGGTCGCGAAGTCGAACGCCGTCATGACGGCGGATATCCCGGCGCCGAAGCTCGTGCTGCAGATCCAGCGTGGGCTGCAGAACATTGCCTATTCGGATGTCGAAGTGGATGGGGTTGCCGGTGCACAGACGAAGGCGGCGATACGCCGTTTCGAAAAGCATTACCGCTTGCCGGAGACCGGTGAACCAAGCGAAGCGGTTTTGAAGAAACTGAAGGCGATCGGCGCGCTCTAAGCCTGAAGCCGCAAGCGCGCCGGGTCGGTTGTTAGAATACGGCCAGATACTTCAGCAGCGCGATGATGCCGATGATCAGAACGATAACCTGGATGATCTGCTTGATCCGTGCTTCGAGCGGCAGGCGCGCGACAAGATAAAGTACGAGGACGATCACGAGGAAGGTGATCAGAATGCTGATAAGAACGCTCAAGGCCCACTCCTTTTTGGCAAAAATGCGGTAGTGGGGTGGGAAATATGACAGCGGTGCCAAAAGGAAAGGGTTGCCAAGCCTTTACCCTCACTTTCTTTTGATTATTTCCGCTTAACGATGCCGTCCGCAGCCGCTATGACGCTGTAATGCGCCTTAAAACCCACATATTTGTCTCCGCCCTGACCCGCCGCGTCTTTGCCATGGGCGACTACGCAGCGGTTGAGAAAAAGGGTGCCGAGGAGGCTGGTGCCATCTTCATCCGCCAACGCTTTCGCGATGGCACCGAAACGCTTTATGCGCCGGCACCGCAAAACTTCTTTGACGACGAGGACGATGGCGGGCGCAAGTTCGAACGGCGTCTGGTGCGGGCAGAGCCCGATACGGTGCGCGAGACGATCGATCGCGAAAAGCGCTTCGACCCGGATCTCTGGGTGGTCGAGATCGAGGTGGACGAGATCGGCGACCTGATCGAGGTCGTCAGCGCCGATGCTCGATAGGCCTTACCGGCCGCGGCCGGCGCGTCTCATGCTGGCCGATGTACGGAATGGCCGCTCGGCCTCTTCGGTCGCGTGGCGGGCAGGGGCCTCGACGGGTTGCGCAACCGGTCGCTCCGCATAGGTATAGCCGTCGGCCCGGCGCCAGGCTTCGAGCCTTCGTCCGCATTCGTCGATATCGAGAACCAGCCACATGGCCGTCGCCCGGCTTGCACCGTCAAGCTGTTCGTGTGCGAGGTGACCGTAGAACCTTTCCAGCACGAAGACGGCTTCCGCTTCGTCCATGAACAGACCCTTGAGCGTCGTCGCCAGCTGCTGGCCGGAGATATCGAGCATGATCCGTTGTGCGAGCCAGCGGCTGGCCGACAGCGCGTCTGCCAGAACGCCGGCAAACAGCGTCGCCTCGCGGGCACGGGCAAATCGGACCAGAAGGGCGGCATGCGTTTCGCTGAGCTGCCGCAGACCCTGCCGGTCGTCGCTCTGGCGTTCCATATGGCCGGCCAGAAGCTTGATGCGGCGGCGCAGCTCCTCTTCGCGCGCAGCCCGGGCTTCCTCGGGCAGCAGAAAGTCGTCTTCGGCCTTTGGGGTTTCGACCGGCGTGTCTGCCGGGGGTTCGACCACGGTCGACATGGCCTCGATCGCGGCAGCGGGAAGCTCGCGCCGTTCGGTGATCGGCCTTGCGATCGTATCATAGCGCATGCCGACCAGCGCATCGATGACGATCGGCGACAGGCTTTCGCGCTTGGCGATCGCGCGGGCGTGGTTGACGCCCTGGCTGCGGGCGATGGTGATCAGCGCATCGTTGGAAAGGCAGGGCGAGGCAATCAGGAAGGGTGCGGCGACTGCGATCGGCTGGCTTCCGATGAAAAAGGCGACGGCCGGCGGAATGGCGGGTGATTGCGAAAGGGCTGCCACCGCATCGCGGCGGGCTTCTTCCGAAGAGGCGGCAAACAGCGGTGCGAACAGCTCGGCGAACTGTCTCAGTTCGGAGCGGGAAGGACGCGACAGGCTTTCGAAGCTCGTGACGGTGGCCATCAACACCACATCCTTTTTTCGCATGGCTTGTGGCCTCTCAAGGTCTCGAAACTCGTTGGTCACGGGCAACTCTCATCTACGCAATACATGTCCGAAACGCGTGATGCCGCCGGGGTAAACACGCGCCCCGGTGCATCTCATCTACCTGTGCCTGGGGAACTCCCCGGAGCATATTCCGCCGGATGCAGCTGTCTCTCGCGCCGCGCCCGTCGGTTTCGCCTTGGTTTACCAGATGCTAACGCTTTGAGGGTTAACGGTCAGTGAAAGCGGCTCGTTTTGGCGCACCGATGACCGTTCGAAAACGACAAAATCGTGCCGTTCGAAGACTGTGAAGTTTGTATGACGCGGTGAACAAAGATGCCGTTTTGGCGTTCATCAGCCTGATACCAGCATACGTCGATATCAACTGCCATATTAGAATTAACTCACTGTTAATCCACGTCTGGCTGTATTGGTCTGTAACCGCTGCGTAGCATCTGGTTTGATAAGCGTCTGGGCACCCTGAAAGCCCGTAAAACGGGGTAGATGGCCCGAAGGCTCGCATAACGACCGTGAGGTCGCTTTTCTAAGGTAATGTCGCTGCGCCGCGATTGGGCGCTCTGACGAGAAGGACGCGGATGTTCCTGCTGTATCAGGCAGGTCGCGTCAGCCCCGAAAGGGCAGGGTGAGATATCTTCGTCTTCATCCGTCTCGAATTCGTAAAGTCACGGAGACGAGCATGGCAGAGATCGTGATACTGAACAAATGGCGTGACCAGCATGGCCGCAAGCCGCAGATCCGCATCGGCGAGGCCGATCCCGGCGAAGTGGTGCTGTTTACCGGCGTGCGCTACGAGCGTTTCGACGACCGGATGGACCGCAAGGCCGAAAACCACGCCGTTCGCGCCGAGTAGGCCGGTACGAAACGGACCTAGAAGCGGCTTCTGCCGCGCCACTGGAACGCGCCACAATCCTCGTCCTTCAGAAACTGTGTGGCTGCCTCAGAAAAACTCGCCTGCGGCGTCAGCGCCCGCAGCACTGCATAGCCTTCGCCCGACTGGCTCTCGACAAGGATCGACTGGCTGATCCCGGTGGGCAGGCTTTTGCGCAGCATCGTCATCTGCGTCGGCGTCGCGATCACCACATCCAGCATGCCGCCCGGCGACGTTCGGTCGTTGATGCTGAACACCTCGTTGGACGCCCCGTCATAGATGCCGAGCGACCAGAACGGCAGGCCGGTATTTTCAGCCGTCAGCCTGACCGGGCCTTCCGATACGTCAAAACCGCAGACCGCGGTCTCCACGAAGGGATCGTCCTTGGAAAGACCAGCCCGGTCCGCCGCTTCTGTCAGTCGATAGAACCGTTGCGTTTCGCCTTCCTTCAGCACCCGCGTATAGGCATCGTTTTCCGAAAAATGCGGCAGTGCGAGCACGATGATCAAATGCAGCAGTGCTGCCCCGACCAGCCCTGCCGCGACAGCAAATGCCAGACCTGTGAAAAACCGCCGGATCATGGGCCGCATCCGATCTTTTCAATGAGCGGCATGGCAAGGTCGATCAGTCCGGAACTGCCCGCGGTCGGCGTGTCGAACAGGGTGAGGACGAGCCTGAAGTCCCCGCTTTGTGTGAGAGCCAGCCAGTTGCCGGACTTGGCCGTCGGCGATGCGGTGATTTCGAACTCGCCATTCGGCTGGCGCAGCGTGATGCGCGAATTGAGCGCCTGCGGCAAATCCGACGACAGCGAGGGTGCAGCAGCCCCGGGCGCCTGCGCAAACAGCGTCCAGAACCGTGCCTGCGGCGTGTGACCCCGGATCCTGTAGGAGCAGCTTGCCACAAGCCGCTCGCCTGTCATGTCGGTCGTCGCGGTAAAGGTCAGGCCTTCGGCGCTGGCATAAAGAAGCTTTCCGGCATTGGCCCGGTGCGATTTGGCATAAGGGTCTGCATCGGCCGTCTGCGCCTGCGGAAACGCCTCCCAAGGCCCGATCCGGAGCGCCCCGAACCCGGTCGTCGCATCAAGCGCCAGCCGGGTCGACCAGATCCCGCCGCCGAATGCGATGGCAAGTGCAACGGCGATGAGGAAGGGGATACGGAACACGGGATTGGCTTTGTGTCTTTTTGGAGCGTTCGCGAAGGGTTAGCATTGTTTGGCGGGAAGGGGGAAGGGCCTCGCGCGGCATATTGATTGCTATGACGGCATGCGTTATGGTTCCGCATGATCAAAGATTTTGCAGATCGTGAGACCGAACGGATCTGGGACGGCCTGCGAAGCCGCAGGCTACCTGGAGATATTCAGTCACCCGCATTGCGGAAACTGCGTCTGCTCAATCAGGCGCGTGTGCTGTTGGATCTGAACGTGCCGCCTGGAAATCGTCTCGAGGCGCTGCGCGGGAACCGAGCAGGGCAACATTCGATACGCATCAACGATCAGTGGCGCATATGTTTCATTTGGACTGACGGAGGCCCCGAACATGTTGAAATCGTCGACTACCACAGCTGATGCTGAATGGCTGCCGAACCCGCATCCCGGCGAGATTCTTCTGGAGGATTTCTTAAAGCCGATGCAGCTTAGCCAGAACGGGCTTGCCCGTGCCGTCGGCGTTCCACCCCGGCGCATCAACGAGATCGTGCTTGGCAAGCGCTCGATCACAGCCGATACGGATCTCCGTCTGGCACGCTATTTCGGCATGTCGGAAGGCGTCTTTCTCGGCCTGCAGGCTGATTACGAGCTTCTTCGCCGCCGCCGCGAACTCGGAGATGAGCTCGAGCGGATCACCCCGCACGCTGCCTGAGGCCAACCTAGCTAGCGCCGCACTTCCAGATTGATCGGCGTCACCTTCGCCGTCGATTGTTTCGGCTGATGCCGGGTCGATATCGAGCCCGTCACGGGACCGGCTTCCGGCACCGACGCCTTGTCGCTTTGGGTAGCGGCGCCCTGGACCTTGTCACCCTGAACAGACGTTGCCTGTCCGTCGACAGCTGGCTTGCCGGCATCGGCGACCTTGGGGCCGCCCGCTGCAAGCGGTGGAGCCTCGGACAGCGCCTTGCCGATCTGCTTGAGCGTTCTGGTGGCTTCGGCCGAAAGCGAGCGCGGTCTTTGCAGCGGCGGCAGGGCATTCTCGCCTTCCTTCGCTTTCGCAATTTCCTGGCTCTTCTTGTCGCTCTTGTGGTCGCCGTTCGGCAGTGGGTTTTCGATGCCGGGAATGGGTTTCAGCTCGATCCCCTGATGGGCGTAGTCCATCAGCACCTTGAAGGTCATCGCCGGAAGCGAGCCGCCGGTCATGTTGTTCATCGAGGTGAAGTCGTCGTTCCCGAACCACACCGCCGTCGTGTAATTGCCGGTAAAGCCGATAAACCAGGCGTCGCGATAGCTCTGCGACGTGCCGGTCTTGCCGCCGGTGACGATGCCACCATCGAGTGCCGCGCGCCGCGCCGTGCCCTGATAGGGGATCGTCGTCAGGATGCGGTTCATCGATGAGGTCGCCTGTTCGGACAGAACCCGCTTCGCCGGCACCTCGTCGCGGCCGAAATCGTAGAGAATGTTGCCGCCGTAGCCCAGAACCTGCTCGATTCCGTGGCGATGCGATTGCACGCCGCCGGCCGGCATCACCGCATAGGCGGTGGCCTGGTCGAGTACCGTTACCTCGGACGTGCCGAGCGGGATCGTCTTGTCGCTTCTGAGCGGCGTCTCGACACCAAAAGCCTTTGCGGTGTTGACGATGACGTCGGTGCCGAGCACATCCTTGGCAAGCCGGACAGGCACCGTGTTGAGCGATTGCTGCATGGCGCTCATCAGGGTGACCTTGCCCTTGTAGGAGCGACCGTAATTCTGCGGCGACCAGCCCCGCCAGGTGATCGGAGCGTCGGAGATCACCGACTCCGGCTTGTATCCGTGCTCCATCGCGGCGGAGTAGGTATAAAGCTTGAACGACGAGCCCGGTTGTCTCAGCG
This sequence comes from Neorhizobium sp. DAR64862/K0K3, assembly GCF_050500185.1. Taxonomy (NCBI): domain Bacteria; kingdom Pseudomonadati; phylum Pseudomonadota; class Alphaproteobacteria; order Hyphomicrobiales; family Rhizobiaceae; genus Neorhizobium; species Neorhizobium sp. DAR64862/K0K3. The sequence continues at coordinate 2,106,616 of NZ_CP191449.1, read as the reverse complement.
CCTTGGTGGCACGGTTGAACTGGCTCTCGCCATAGTCGCGGCCGCCGACCATGGCGCGCACGCCGCCGCCGTTTTCGATCATCACCATGGCGCCCTGCTTCACCTTGAAGCTGTCGCCGTATTCGCGAAGGCTGGTTTCCATCGCGGCATCGGCTGCCTGCTGCAGGCCCATGTCGATCGTGGTCCTGACCACCATCGAATGCTCGCGGATCTTGCCGGCCTTGGCCAGCCGCTGCACCTCGTCGAAAGCCCAGTCGAGGAAATAGTCTGGCGACTTGACCTCGGCGCGGTCGATCGCGGTTGCCGGCGTGCGGCGGGCCGCGATCACCTGGCCCTCCGACATCAGGCCTGACTGTACAAGGTTGGACAGAACGTCGTTGGCGCGGGCGCGCGCAGCCGGCAGGTTCACATGCGGCGCATATTTCGCCGGTGCCTTGAACAGGCCGGCCAGCATCGCGCTTTCCGCAAGGCTGACTTCGGTGATGTTCTTGCCGAAATAGAACTGGCTTGCCGCGGCTGCCCCGAACGTGCCGCCGCCCATATAGGCGCGGTCGAGATAGAGCGACAGGATCTCTTTCTTCGAAAGGTTCGCCTCCAGCCACATGGCCAGAAACGCTTCCTTGATCTTGCGCTCGATCGACCGTTCGTTGGTGAGGAACAGGTTCTTCGCCAGCTGCTGGGTGAGAGTCGATCCGCCCTGGACGACGCCGCCGGCCTTGGCGTTTTCGGAAAGCGCGCGGCCGAGGCCGATGAAGTCGATCCCGTAGTGATCGAAGAAGCGGCGGTCCTCGGTCGCCAGCACCGCCTTGATCAGGTGGTCGGGCAGTTGCTCGATCGGAACCGAGCCTTCATGGATGATGCCGCGATGGCCGATGACGTTGCCGTAGCGGTCGAGAAAGGTGACGGCGAAATCGCCCCGGTTGCGCCAGTCTTCCTTGGTTTCTTCAAAGGCTGGCTGGGCAAGCGCCAGAAGCGCAACGCAACCGACCGTGCCGAGCGTCATAGCCTCGCCGGCAAGCTCGAAACCAAGCTTTTTCAAGCCTGTAACGCGGAACCGTCGGAAGAAGATGGTGATCTCTTCCCAGACTTCGCCGGCCCGGAAACCGAGGTTCCAGACAGTAGAATCGATCCAGCTGTCGATCCGCAGGAGGATGTGGCGCTTCTTGCGCGAGGAGCCGGAGCGCTCTTGCTTAACCGGTGATTTCGGATGGTCCTGCACTGGAAGTTCCTGCCCCATTTCCCCCATCGCCCGATGAGAAACGCTTGACGCCGACCCCCCGGAGGGATCAAAGGCATGAGCGTCTCACCGTTATTCAGCATTAGCTGACAAAAGGTTTATGCGCGATAGAGAATCCGCAACAGGGTAAAGGCGGCAGGGGAAAATTGGTCCCCATCCGCGACAGATATGATGATGGAAGACGCATTCTGGAAAACCAAGACGCTTGAGGATCTGTCCCAGCAGGAGTGGGAAAGCCTGTGCGATGGCTGCGGGCTCTGCTGTCTCAACAAGCTCGAGGATTACGACACGGGCGAGGTGGCTTTCACCTCGGTTGCCTGCCGGCTTCTCGACGGCACGAGCTGCCAGTGCAAGGACTATCCCAACCGCCAGGCGACCGTTCCGGAATGCATCCAGCTGACGCCGGCCCAGGTGGACGAAATCCCCTGGCTGCCGCCGACCTGCGGCTACCGCCTGGTGCGCGACGGCCATGATCTTTACTGGTGGCACCCGCTGATCTCAGGCGATCCGGAAACGGTTCACCAGGCCGGCATCTCGGCCCGCGGCCGCACGATCAGCGAAGAAGAGGTCGATGTCGAGGATTTTGAGGACTATCTGATCGACTGGCCACTGCATGTCGGCGAGGCACAGCGGGGCTAGGTAGGAGAGCCTCGGGATCTCCCCAAGCGCAACTGGTTCTTTTGTGGTCGGGACAGAATGTACCGGGCGGCAGATGCGTTGATCAGGTCTTTCGCCAGGGAAAGTCCTCGCCCGGAAAACCTAGCGGAATTTCGGGTTCCGTCGTTGCCTTTCGGATCGTGTAGGGGCGATCCCCACCCACTTCCACCGGAGTCCCGGCCGCATCGACCGCCAGCAGCCCGACGAGATCGGCCGGTGCGCTGCGGACATAGATCTCGGCTCTATCAATGGCCTGTTGCAGGAGTTCGCGAATAACGTCAGCGCCAAGAGCGCCGGAGATTCCCTTGACGGACTGGTAGTCGGTCGAAGCAACCGACAATCCCTTGTGGCGGATCTCGTCCGTGATGCGAACCGGCGAATAGTGTGGCGGTTTTCCCGCTGCTGCCATGACGAGCGGACCGAGCGCGCAGAAGCGTTCAGCGATCAGAATGAGATCCACGTAGTCGCGGGCCTTGCGTCGGGTGGAGGCCGCTAGAACCTTGTTAACGGCAAGATCGGCCTGATGCAGTCGCATCCCCCATTCGGGGTCGTCCACAAGGGGGAAAAAGCGCTGTCGCGTCTCGCTCATCCACTGGATCAGGGTTGCCTCGCCGGCACGGCTGACGGTTGCCTCGACGCAGCCATAGATGAACACGTCGATTGCCACATGGAAGCCATGGCACCGCAGCGCCTCGATGTCGCGCGTGGCGATTTCGCCGATTTCCTCGTCCGTATCGTTGAAGATGTCGATGTCGTCCGACTGACGCGGCCAGTTGCGGTTAAGCAGCAGGCCACCGGCCAGATAGCTGGTTTCGGATCGATTGCCGGCAATGACCGCGAGGATGGCTTTCTGCAGGTCGGTGGGAGCCACGTCACTCGTCCAGTTCAGCAATTAGCTTTCGCCCGAGGGCAAAGGCGCGGGCGTCGCCGCGTTCCATCAAGGCGTTGGCAATGACACGGGCTCGGTCCGTGAGGGTGTGCAGCCGGTCGAGGTCGATGTTGTCGAGGATGCGCAACCGGTAAAGCGTGACGGCCTGATCGCAGAGCGCCTGTATCCTGCCTCTTTTATCTCGGTGCGCATCACGCATCGCTGCAGCGCTTGCGAGTATATCCTGCCGTTGCGACGCTGGGACCAGCACTTCGACCCGGACAAGATGCGCTGCACCTCCGCTTTCGCGATATCGCTTCATTCTGTCGCGCACCGGCATAGCGAACTCCCTTCATCGTAGAATAGGCGTATCCCGGATACGGTACAAGCATCCGCCAAAGCTAAATACCCGGCTAGCCCTTGACCTTCCCATGATGGGAAGCCCTACATGGTGATGCGAAGAGGATCGCGACCCATGAACCAGATTATTCGCCCCATCCATCGCTCCGAACCGATCACCGTGCCCGTCGAGGGCATGACCTGTGCCTCCTGCGTGCGCCGGGTGGAAACCGCGGCGGCCAAAGTGGCGGGCGTCGAAAAAAGCGCTGTCAACTTTGCAACGAAGAAGCTCACGGTCGAGACGGGCGCGGGGTTTGATCCGGAGACGCTGGAGGCGGCTGTCCGCAAGATGGGCTACGAGATCCCCGACGGCGCGATGGCTCTTGCGCTGCGGGAAGCAGGTTTTGACGCGGGCTCTGATCATCACCCGGCGTTGAAGCCTGCGGAGACGAGCGCGCAGGCTGATCATACCCATGCTGATCATACCGGGGCCGCCCATTCCCAAGCCGAGCATCCGCATCCAACGCATGAAAACGCCGCTCACGACCATGCCCATATGCATGGCGGTGAAGCGGGTGTCCTGAAGCGTGATCTCGCCATTGCGGCAATGCTGACGTTGCCGCTGTTCGTGCTGGAGATGACGGGTCACGTCTACGCGCCGTTCCATCACTGGCTGATGGAAGTCATCGACACGCAGAACCTCCACTACCTCTACTTCGTGCTGGCAACGGTGGTGATTTTCGGACCGGGTCTTCGGTTCCTGAAGCTTGGTCTGCCGGCCCTGTTGCGGGGCCATCCGGAGATGAATTCGCTGGTCGCGGTGGGCGTTCTTGCCGCCTATGGCTATTCGGTGTTTGCGACCTTCGCGCCCGGCCTGCTGCCGGAAAGCGCGCGCTTTGTCTATTATGAAGCCGCCGCCGTCATCGTGACGCTGATCCTGTTCGGCCGCCTGCTGGAGGCGCGTGCCACAGGCCGCACCGGCGAGGCAATCGAGAAACTGGCCGGTCTGCAGGCGAAAACCGCGCGGGTCGAACGGAGCGGGGCGGTCGTCGATATTCCCTCGTCCGAGGTCGTGGTCGGCGATATCGTCGGGATCCGTCCCGGCGAACGTCTGCCGGTCGATGGCACCGTGATCGACGGGCAATCGAATGTTGATGAATCGATGATCACAGGTGAGCCGCTGCCGGTCGAGAAGATGGCGGGCGCGTCCGTCACCGCCGGAACGGTCAACCGCACCGGCTCCTTCCGTTTCCGCGCCGAAAAGGTCGGCCGCGATACGGCGCTTGCCGGCATCATCCGGCTGGTGGAACAGGCGCAGGGCGCCAAACTGCCGATCCAGACGCTGGTGGACAAGGTGACTGCGTGGTTCGTGCCGGCCGTGATGCTTCTGGCGGTCGTTACATTCGTCGTCTGGTTCCTGGTGGGACCGGAGCCGCGGCTGTCGCATGCGCTGGTGGCGGCGGTGGCGGTGCTGATCATTGCCTGCCCCTGCGCCATGGGTCTCGCCGTCCCGGTCTCGATCGTCGTCGGGGCGGGCAGGGCGGCGGGCATCGGCGTGCTCTTCCGCAAGGGCGATGCGCTGCAGGCGCTGTCGGATGTGGATCTCGTCGTGTTCGACAAGACTGGCACGGTCACGATGGGACGGCCGCAGCTGACGGATCTGGATGTCGTGGACGGGTTATCGGAAGACGAGGTTCTGCGCCTCACCGCCGCCGTCGAGCGTCGCTCCGAACACCCGATTGCGGATGCGATCGTCAAGGCGGCGGAGGCGAAGGGTCTGGTCTTGGCCGAGACCGAGGATTTCCGCTCCGTCACCGGCTACGGCATCAGTGCCCGCGTCGATGGCCGGGACATTTCGGTCGGCGCCGACAGGTTCATGGACAAGCTCGCCATTTCGGTCGCACCACTGGAACAGACGGCCGCCCGGTTGGCCGGCGAGGGCAAGTCGCCGCTCTATACCGCGATAGACGGTCGTCTGGCGGCGGTGATTGCCGTTGCCGATCCGCTGAAGCCTTCGAGCGTTCAAGCCATCAAGGCGTTGCGGAAGATGGGCGTCGAGGTCGCCATGGTGACCGGCGACAACCATCGCACGGCACAAGCGATTGCAGCCCAGGTGGGAATCGACGCGGTCGTTGCCGAGGTTCTGCCCGAGGGCAAGGTGAAGGCGCTGGATGATCTGCGGACGGGTAGCGGTTCCACTGCTCTGTCCTCGCCACAGGCGACTTCGCCTCGGCCGCGCCGGATCGCCTTTGTCGGCGACGGTATCAACGATGCGCCGGCGCTGGCGCATGCGGATGTCGGCATTGCCATCGGTACCGGCACGGATGTGGCGATCGAGAGCGCAGATGTGGTGCTGGTCGGCGGCGATCTGACCGGCGTGGTGTCGGCGATCGCGATCAGCCGCGAGACGATGCGCAATATCAGGCAGAACCTGTTCTGGGCGTTCGGCTATAACGTGGCGCTGATCCCGCTCGCCGCCGGTGTGTTCTATCCCTTGCTCGGATTGACGCTTTCGCCGATGCTGGGTGCCGCCGCCATGGCGCTGTCGAGCACGTTCGTGCTTGGCAATGCGCTGCGATTGAAAACCGTCGCACTGGGAGAGAAAGCGTGAATATCGGCGAGGCCGCACAGGCATCCGGCGTTTCGGCCAAGATGATCCGCTATTACGAGGAGATCGGCCTGATTACGCCGGCCGCCCGCACCGGCAACAATTACCGGACCTATGGCAGCGATCAGGTGCATGTGCTGCGCTTCATCAAGCGCGCCCGCTCGCTGGGTTTTTCGCTGGAGGAAACGCAGGCGCTCTTGAAACTGTGGCAGGACCGCAGCCGCGAGAGCGCCGCCGTCAAGGACATCGCCACCACCCATATCGACGATCTGGAGCGGCGCATCGCGGAGATGCAGGGCATGGTCAAGACATTGAAGCACCTTGCCCATTGCTGCGGTGGAAACGACCGTCCCGACTGCCCGATCCTCGACGACCTTGCCGGTTCCGCGTCACCGGCTCATACAGATTGAAGAAGGAGACCTGAGATGACCGTGATCTTCACCGTGCCGGACATGACCTGCGGCCACTGCGAAAAGACCCTGCGAAACGCTCTCGCCGAAGCGCTGCCGGATGCACCCGTGTCGATCGATCTTGTCACGCATACGGTGATGGTGGGTGGCGACGAGGCAAAGGCCGCGCAAGCGATCCGTGACGCGGGTTATTCGCCGGAACGGGCCAAGGCCTAGTACGTTATCGGCATCGCAGACCATACTCCATCGCAGAGCATACCATGACAGTTGTCGCTTCCTATGTGTACCGCAACGGAAAACGTGCCGAGGCGGTGCCTGTCGATGGGCCGGCGCCGAGACTGTCCGGTCAGGATTTCGTCTGGATCGGCCTGCACGAGCCGTCACCGGACGAGCTGCATGCGCTGGCCGAAACCTATGAGCTGCACCCTCTTGCGGTCGAAGACGCCATCAACGCCCATCAGGTGCCCAAGGTGGAAGCCTATGGCGAACAGCTGTTCGTGGTGGCAAAGACCGCCCATCTGGAAGGCGAGAAATTCAAGTATGGCGAGACGGCGATCTTCGTCGGAAGGCGCCACATCATCACCGTCCGGCACGGCTCGGCCCGCAACCATGCCGCCATCCGGGCACAGCTCGAAGCCTCGCCGCAGCTTCTCTCCAAGGGGCCTGACTACGTCCTGCACGGGATCATCGATTTCATCGCCGACGGCTATCTGCCGCTGGTGCAAACGATCGAGGACAAGGTGCTGGAAATGGAGCAGAAGATGCTCGCGAACTTTCTCGAACGCGAGCAGATCCGCCGTCTCTTCCGCCTGCGCCGTCAGCTGATCCTGTTCGGGCGTATCCTGGGCCCGATGTCGGAAGTGGCGGGCAAGCTCGTCAATCTCGACCTTCCCTGCCTCGACCGGGACGCCAAGCCGTTCTTCCGTGACGTGCTCGATCATATCCGAAGGGTCGAAGGCATGGTGGGCGGACTTCGCGAAGTCATCACCTCGGTCTTTGAAGCCTCGAACCTTCTGGAACAGCAGCGCCAGGGCGTCATCACCAGGCAGCTGGCTGCCTGGGCCGCCATTCTTGCGGTGCCGACGGCCATCGCCGGCATCTACGGCATGAATTTCGAGAACATGCCGGAATTGAAGACCGAATACGGCTATCCCGCCGTGCTGGTTGCGATCGTCCTTCTCTGCAGCATCCTTTTCTACCGGTTCCGGAAGTCCGGCTGGTTGTAGTTGCAACCAAGCAAGGGAACTCTCGAGCCGGCGTCGAGTTGGTTCGGTCAGAAAGATGAAACCCTTGCTACGGAGAACCCCGCCATGGTCGACCAGACCCCGATGATCCTGCTGGCCGTTGTCTTGCTTGCCGGTATTGGCACGCTCGGATTTCTGATCCTGCGCCGCTGGAAGACCAAGCGCATTCCCAAAGCGCACGATCTGCCCGAGGTCGCCAACCGGCGCTGGCTGCGACGCGAAGCGCGCAATGCGCAGTCGCTCATCGACAAACGGGTTCCATAAAAGCGCGGTTCCTCACAGGAATTTGAGATGAAACCAATTTGTGCCCGGCCGGTTAACACCCTGTATGGATACGAAAAGGAATTCAAAAATGATCAAGACATTGACAGTTGTTGCCGCACTTTCGTTTGGCCTATCCTCTGCAGCATTTGCGCAGACGAGCTATGATATGAACGGTTCGGCCAACCGCGCGGACGTCCAGCAGAACATGAGCGGTGCCGGCGGCAACATCCCGCCGAAGCCAGCCGCATCGGGTACTGTAGACCCCTATTCGACAGGCAGCGTTACCCCGGGCTCGGCAGTCGGTTCGACCGGCGCCTACGGTAGCCGCGCAGGCTGCGCACCGGGCGGTGAGCCAGGCGATGCTGCAAACTCCGGCAACCTGCCGAACCTGACGGGCGAAACTGCCCAGGGTACCGGTTGCTGATTAAACAATGACGGTAGCGGTTGGACGGTCTTACCCCCGTCTGATCGAGCCTGATCAGAGGTCCTCGGTGAAAGCCGCAGGACCTTTTTTCATGACAAAAGGTTCGCAGTCACAACCAAGGTCGTAGATTGAATGCTGGGAAAACTGGGAAATCAAAAGGACGGCCAGCGTGATCTCGCGGCAGCGACGTGACGTCAATCGGCCACCCGACCCCGTTCTAAAGATAACGGCAGTCGCGTCCTTTCGCGCTTTTGGCAGACCGCAGCCGTCAAGTCCATTGCAAATTTGGCAACACGGGCCCGACATTCCTGCATGAACATCGGTCATTGCAGGGGATCGTGCGAAAAGCTATTCGTCTGGCCTGAACGCATTGGCCGGGAGACACGACAATCATCAAGATCATGGTATTGCTTCACAGCGCCAACGGCCTCGAATGGCAGTCTCCGCCCGAGGGCACCAGCTTGAAGACGCTGAGCGAAGCCGAAGAGCAGGGCTTCATCACCATCCGCGGCGAGTTCCAGAAACGCCAGTTCCGACTGACAGAGATGGGTTTCGAATATATCCAGCGTGACAAAAGACGTCTGGAAGCCCGGCGGTCGTAAGCCAGGCTAACGGCACAACGCTCGCAGCCTCCACCCAGAGAGCTGGAGGAACTCGTATGAAAGCAGTTCTGAAGATACTTGCCTTATCCCCTCCAGGGGGATAGGATTATCGCATGACAGAACACGATCACGTCCACGAAAGTCATCCCGAAATCGTCAAGCGGCTGAAACGGGCTGAGGGACATCTCAAAAGTGTGATCGCCATGATCGAGGGCGGCAGGCCGTGTCTCGACATCGCCCAGCAGCTGCATGCGGTGGAAAAGGCGATCACCAATGCCAAGCGCACCCTGATCCAGGACCATCTGGACCACTGTCTCGAAGACACGATCGGCGCGCTCGATCGGGAGAAGCGCCACTCCATCGACGAGTTCAAGTCGATCACCAAATACCTTTGAGACCTAAATACCCGTGAGATATTTCCATGCCTGATTTTGCCGACCTCCTGCAGCAGGGATCTGCCCATGCCTGGCTGTTTGTTCCAAGCGCCATCCTGCTTGGGGCCTTGCACGGCTTGGAGCCGGGCCATTCGAAGACGATGATGGCAGCCTTTATCGTTGCGGTGAGGGGGACGGTCACGCAGGCGGTGCTGCTCGGTCTTGCCGCGACGATCTCGCACACGATCGTCGTCTGGGGCATCGCCTTTGCGGGCATGTATCTCTGGCAGGGCATGGATGCCGAAGCTTCCGAACCCTATTTCCAGCTTGTTTCCGCGGCGGTCATCATTGCGATCGCACTCTGGATGCTGTGGCGAACATGGCAGGATCAGCAGATGGGAAAGGCCGCTGCCGCCCACGGGCATGATGGCTCGCATGGGCATGACGGTCATCACGGCCACCACGGTGGCCATGGCCACGACGGCCATCACGGCGCCCATCACGGCGCACATGACCACGGTTCAGCGCAGGGGCATGCCGCAGGCCACGGTGACATCACGCGGGTCGATACCGGGCACGGCATCGTCACGCTCGAAATCTTCGAAGACGGCGTTGCGCCTGTCTGGCGTTTTCGCTCCGAGCGCGGCCACGGCTGGACGGCGTCCGATGTCGTTGTCACGACACAGCGCCCGGATGGATCGCGGCAGGCCTTCGTCTTTGCCGATCAGGGCGGATATCTGCAGTCGACCACGGACATTCCCGAGCCGCATGCGTTCGTCGCACGCCTGAGCCTTGGCCACGGCAACCATACCCATGACTACGACCTGTCCTTCACGGAAGGCCACGACCATGACCACGCCGAGATGCAGGGGCTAGACGTGGCGACGGACGGGTACCAGGATGCCCATGAAATGGCGCATGCCAACGACATTCGTCGCCGGTTCGCCGACCGCAAGGTGACCACATGGCAGATCGTTCTGTTCGGTCTGACCGGAGGTCTCATCCCGTGCCCGGCCGCCATCACGGTCCTGCTTCTCTGCCTGCAGCTCAAGGAGTTCACGCTCGGCTTCGTTCTGGTCATGTGCTTTTCCATCGGCCTTGCAATCACGCTGGTGACCGTCGGGGCCGTTGCTGCGCTGAGCGTGCGTCACGCCACGTCGCGCTGGAGCTGGTTTTCGACGGTTGCCCGTCGCGCTCCCTACGTCTCCAGCCTCCTCATCATCGCCGTCGGCCTCTATGTCGGCATCCACGGCTGGCAGGGACTGCCGGCGTAAGGGGCGTCGCGGATTGGGCGGGGCTTAGCTCCCCGCCACCTCCACCCGGTTTCGACCGGCGGCCTTGGCGTTGTAGAGGGCTTCGTCGGCGCGCTTGAAGAGGGCTTGCGAGGTTGTCACGAGGTCCTGGCCGGGGGTGAGCGTGGCGAGGCCGACGCTGATCGTGGCGCGGTTGGAGGGTGGGTTTCTGCCGTGTTCCAGGCCGATCTCTTCGACGCCCACGCGGATGCTTTCGGCGATGGCATGCGCGGCCTTCGCGTCGGTTGCGGCGAGCAGTACGGCCACTTCCTCGCCGCCATAGCGGGCGCAGACATCGCCGGGGCGGATGACGGTTGACCGTACCACCTGTGCGATCGCGCGCAGGCATTCGTCACCGGCCGCGTGGCCGTAGGTGTCGTTGAAAAGCTTGAAACGGTCGGCGTCGATCATCAGCAGCGACAGCGGCATCATCGAACGGTTCGCCGCAGTGACCATCGCTTCGAACCGCGCGTTGAAGAAGCGCCGGTTGGCAAGCCTTGTCAGGTCGTCGGTATTGGCGAGAAGATCGAGCTCGTCCTGTGCGCGCTTGTGGCGGCTGACATCGCGGGTGATCGCAACCACCCGCGGCGCCTGGGCCGGATGCGAAGCCGGCAGACGGCTCATCGCCGTTTCCAGCCATACTTCCTCGCCGTCGGGCTTGACGTGGCGGATCAGGAATTTCTCATGACCAGGCCCGCTGCCGAGCCGCTCCGTTGCCTGGCGCACCAGGATTTCGGTATCTTCGGCCATGCCGGCAAAGATGCTGCGGCCGATCAGGTCCTCTGGCTCGAGCCCGAGGATGCCGATCGAGGAGGGCGAGACATATTCGCGGATGCCGTGTTCATCGAACCGGGTGATGAGGTCGCTGGAGGATTCTGCGAGCAGGCGGAACTCCGCCTCGCGCGCGGCGACCAGCGCTTCCCGCTCCTGGCGCAACTGCATCTGGCGGCGCCAGTAGACCGTGGCGAACCCGGCCGCGATGAGAAGGATCGCCGCATAGATCCAGCGCGTCCTCGCGGTCGACGCCCAGGAGATCAGCACCTGCCATTCCGATGCGGCCGCGAGCGCCACCAGGCCGGTCAACTGGCTCTGGTGAAAGCCACCCGCCCGCGCCGTCTGGTCGATCGGTGACTGGTAATGAAAGGCGCCGACGCGGGTCTGGCGGACATGGGCAAACAGGTCGCTCTTGGACATGTCCTGGCCGAGAATGCTGTCGGCCATCGGCGCGCGGGCGAGAACCACGCCATCTCCGCGAACGAGCAGGAAAGAGGCATCGGACCCGATATCGTAGCGGCTGAAGAAATTGACGAAATGGTTGACCTTGATGGTGGAGACCACAACCCCGCCGAACGTGCCGTCCGGTAAAATCACCTTCTGCGAGATCGGCAGGACCCAGGTCTGGGTCAGCCGGCTGAGGATGGGCTTTCCGAGGACCGGGAGCGGGAAGGGGCTGGCCTTGTGGAATTTGAAATAGTCGCGGTCCTGATAGGAGACCCCGGCGGGGCGTGTTGCCGACGAGGTCGCAACCATCTGGCCATCGGCATTGAGATAGGAGAGCGTATCGAGTGTGGGCGACGCACTGAGCTGGCGCTTCATCAGCGCGTCGATCGCCTGGGCGAGATCGGCCTCGCCGTCTTTCTCCTCGATCTTCGAGATCAGGCTCGCGAGCGGCAGCCGCGACATTTCCACCACGTCGTCGGCATGCTGGGTAATTGCTTCGGCCGTCTGTTCCAGTGCCGCTTCGACCCGTGCGACCTGTGTCTTCCAGTTGGAATATTCCGCCCAGCCGAAAAGTGCCAGAAACGCACCGAAGCCCAATACCGCCGCAGGCGTCGCCAGAGCTGGGCCAAGGCCGTGTCTGGTGCGGCGGCCTAGCCCTTTGCGGTTCTCGGGGTCTGCCCCGCGAGACGATGGGGAAAACGGCATGCGCAGAAACTTCCGAAAATAGTCAAAACACGAAACTGCAACCCGGCTGATTCACGTCGCGCGCGACGTCATCGGCAGGACCACGGGCAAAGAGCCGACAAGTCCCGTCTAATACAGGAAAGTTAAGCGAACCTCTCGCAACGGGAGCCTGATCCTGCCGTGATGATGGCCGGGACAGTGGTCGAAATCCCTGAAGAGCAAGTTCCAAAGAAAAAGGCCACCGCGCGAGCGGCAGCCTTCTCCTTATACAATCAGATGCTTGACGCGATCAGAACTTCACGCCGAGGCCAACCTGCACGACGTGCTGGTTGAAGTCGACATCAGCGCCGGCGAGGTTGCCGTTGCCGTAGTCGTTGTAGCGATACTCGACGCGGCCGAACAGGTTGTCGGTGAAGGCGTGATCGACGCCAGCGCCGATGGTCCAGCCGTGCAGCGTGTCGTCGTCGTCGCCAACCGGCGTGTCGACTTCAACATTGGTGGCTGTCCAGCCGCCTGCTGCGTAGATCAGGGTGCGGTCCATGGCGTAACCGAGACGTGCACGGGCCGAACCGGAGAAGCCGCTTTCGGCATCGACGCCAGCAGCGACATCGTCGTTGTTCCAGTCGTAGTTGACGTCGCCTTCAACACCGGCAACGAAACCGTTGGAGAACTGCCAGTTGTAGCCGACGAAGCCACCCATGCGGGCGCCGTCGAAGTTCTGGGAACCAGCGCCTTCGATATCAGCATCGCCCCAGCCGTATCCGCCGTGGATACCGAGGTAAGGACCGGACCAGGAAAATGCCGGAGCTGTTTCGTAGGCGACTGGCGCGCTCGGAATGGTCTCAACCGCATCGGCGGCGAGAGCTGCGGACGAGAGGCCGGCTGCAAGAGCTGCGGCGAGAACGAGTGTGTTCCTCATGATGATTTCTCCGTGTTTTCAACGACTGCTTGTTATGAGGATCAATGTAGTGCGTTCGGCTTGGAAAGCTGTAGCTAAAATGTCACGCGCGCCAAAATCGATCCTTGACCGTTGACCGGGGGGACTTTGCGCCGCCACTGCTGCGGGCGGGAAAGCCTTGCGGATGAACCGGGGAGCATGCCGTGCTGACAAGAACAGACACCGGATGGAAAACGCTTTTGTCCGGCCGGAACGGCCTGATGCTGGGGCTGATCTCCGCCGGGATCGGGTTGCATGCCTTCAACCAGTTCGCGATTGTTGCCGCCATGCCGCTGGCCGCCGCCGAACTTGGCGGGCGCGACTGGTTCAGCTGGGTCTACAGCCTCTATTTCATCGGTTCGATCGCCGGCGGCACCAGTGCTGCCTATCTCCGCGATCGGTTGGGCGTGAAATCCAGCCTGTTCTGGTCCATGGCGCTGTTTTCGCTGGGCGGTCTGATGGCGGTTCTGGCACCAAGCTTTTTCTTTATCGTTGCGGGCAGACTGTTGCAGGGGATTGCCGACGGTCTGATCGTGGCAATCTGCTACAGCCTCATCCCGGCCAATTTCTCGTCCGCGGTGACGGCGAAGGTATTTGCGGTGGAGGCAACCGTCTGGGCGGTCGCGGCTCTGCTCGGGCCGCTGATCGGGGGGCTGCTCGCAGAGGCGTTTTCGTGGCATGCCGCGTTTCTGGCGGTGACGCCGTTTCTCATCCTGCTTGGTCTTTTCACGCTGTTGACGACGCCCGAGACCGGCAGCGCGGCAAAGGCCGCGTTTGCGCCTCTGGCCGTAGCGCTCTGCGTGACTGCATCCTTCATTTTCGCACTGTCGTCCGCAACGGGGGTGATCGGCTGGCAGGTCGCCTGTCTCGTGCTGGGATCACTGGCGCTGGCGCTGACCGTGACGACGGATGGAAAGCTCGGGCCGCGGTTGTTTCCGGCTGGCGCTTTCAGGCTGGGATCGGTGCTCGGCCACGGGTTCTGGATGCTGTTCCTGATGTCGGCGGGCCATGCGTCTGGTGCCACCTATCTCGCTCTGATCATCCGCGACGTCTGGGGCATCGGACCGGCGGCGGTCGGCTATATCGTTGTCGCGATGGCGCTGACCTGGAGCGCGGTCGCGATGGCGTCCAGCCGGATCAAGTCTCTGAAGGGACGACATTTTGCGATGCGGGCCGGGCCGCTGTTCCAGCTCGCGGGCTTCCTGATGATCGCGATATCGATCGACGTCCGGGAGATCCTGCTCGTGGTCCTGAGCCAGATGGCGATCGGCACCGGTTTCGGTCTGTCGTGGGCGGCGATCAACCAGGCCTCGATGGAGGCCGCCGGTGACGAGGAGCGTGACCGGGCGAGCGCACTTTTGCCGACCATGTCGACGGCCGGCTACGCCGTCGGATCGGCGCTGGCCGGCATGATCGCGGCAGCGACCGGGCTGACACGGCAGTTGTCGCAAGGCGATCCCGGGCAGGTCGCCTACTGGCTTTACGGGACGTCCGCAGCCGCGGCCCTGGTGACGTTTCTGCTCGGGTTCGGGGTGCGTTTGACGGCGGGCAATAAGGGCTGATCTTGCTTGTTCCGCAGGCGCGAGACCCCATATTGGGGATAGGCCACAGACCAGACTCAAGCACATACCCGAGACCAAGCCCCTGAAAGGGCCGAAGGAGAGATCCCGTGTTCCAGTTCGACAATTCCTATGCCCGCCTGCCGGATCGGTTCTTCGCCTCCGTCTACCCGGAGCCGGTGGAGGGGCCGAAGCTTCTGAGGTTCAACCAGAAGCTGGCAGCGGAACTGGGCGTCGAGGCGGATCTTCCGGATCCTGATCGTCTGGCATCCGTGCTTTCCGGCAATGTCGTGCCGCAGGGGGCATCGCCTCTCGCCATGGCCTATGCCGGGCACCAGTTCGGCAATTTCGTGCCGCAGCTTGGCGACGGGCGGGCGATCCTGATCGGCGAGGTCATGGACCGTGCCGGACAGCGCCGCGACATCCAGTGGAAGGGTGCGGGGCCGACGCCGTTTTCGCGCCGTGGTGACGGGCGGGCAGCGCTTGGGCCGGTCATCCGCGAATATGTCGTGTCCGAGGCCATGCATGCGCTGGGCATACCGGCGACGCGGGCCCTGGCTGCGGTTTCGACAGGTGAGCTCGTTCAGCGCGAGCAGGAGCAGCAGGGCGCGGTGTTCGTGCGGGTTGCGGCAAGCCATGTGCGGGTGGGCACGTTCCAGTTCTTTGCCGCACGCGGCGATACCGACGGCGTGCGGACGCTGGCGAATTACGTGATTGAGCGGCATTACCCTGATCTGATGGACGCGCGGAACCCCTATCTGGCGCTGCTGCAGGCGGTGGCGGACCGGCAGGCGGAACTGATTGCCCGCTGGCTCGGCGTCGGCTTTATCCATGGCGTGATGAACACCGACAACATGACGATTTCGGGCGAGACGATCGATTTCGGTCCTTGCGCCTTTCTTGACGAATACGACCCGATGAAGGTGTTTTCCTCGATCGACCGGCAGGGGCGCTATGCCTATCGCAACCAGCCGGGCATCGGACAGTGGAACATCGCACGGCTTGCCGAGGCGCTGGTGCCGCTGATCGATGCCGACGAAGGAAAGGCGGTGGAAGCCGCCAATGCTGTCCTGAAGGCGTTCGGCGACACGTTCCAGGCGCACTGGATCGAGGTGTTCCGCGCAAAGCTCGGTCTGGTCACCGCGCGCGACGGTGATGGCGATCTCGTGCAGGGACTGCTTTCTGCGATGGAGGAAAACGAAGCGGATTTCACGCGGACGTTCCGAGCGCTCTGCAACGCCGCGGAAGGACACGACGACGACCTGCTCGCCTGTTTCGCGGATACGGCCAAGCTGCGGGAATGGTTGCCGAAATGGAACGAGCGGCTGGCCGAGGAAGGTCGCAGCCCGGCGGACGTGGCAACAGAGATGCGCGGCGTCAATCCGTGGCTGATCGCCCGCAACCACCGGATCGAGGAAGCAATCGCGGCTGCCAATTACGGTGATTTCAGCTTCTTTGAAAAGCTGGTGGAGGCGCTCGAAAAACCGTTCGAAGAGCGGCCGGAATTTGCCGACTACGCGATTGCGCCGACGGCGGAACAGAAGGTTGCGCGCACCTTCTGCGGGACGTGAGCGAGAAGCTGCTCTGGTAAAATTTTCGAGATAGGAATTTAATCCTTGACGGCGTGACGGTTGTCGGGTAGTGTTTAGGCATAGTCGAAGAGTTGCGTCGGGAGAGGCTTCACGCCCCGACCGCCGCAAGGCTTCCAGTCAGGGCTCGGATTGACCTCCGGGCCCTCTTTTTTTCCAGGACATCGATATCGAAACCGAACGTGCGACGGCAAGCCGGCGCGGCGGGTTTTCGGCTGTGGAGATCTGCCATGAACCGTTCCGATGCTCTCGCCGGTTTTGATCCAGACCTGTTCGGCCTGTGGACGGACGAACCGCTTTACGACGCGGATGACGACGTGACGCAGGATGCCGAACTGGAAGAGACGGTTCGAAACGTTCTGCTGGAGCTCAAGTCTGCGGAAACCGAGCTGAAGCCCGCAGATGAACTGCGGCAGCTTTTGAACGAGATGACGGCGGAGATGCGCCAGCAGTTCGCCACGTTCCGGACGATGCGGGAAGCGGCGTCCGGGCTGTTGTCCGGCGAGGCCGACGACGCGGTGTCAGCTGACGGCAACGAGGCGGCGCAAAAACTGGCGCGGGCCGATGTGAAGGCGGCGACCGATGCGATGAGCCTGATCGTGCGCACGCTGGAAAAGGTCGATGCGCTGCAGCGTCAGCTGTCCCGCGACCGGCAGGTGGAGGCCGACAGGCTGGCCGATGCCGGCGGATACGAAGAGGCGAAGGCCCGCTTCGTCCGGATGATCGAGGATCGCGCCAATGAAACAGCCTTTGGGTATTTCG
Source organism: Neorhizobium sp. DAR64862/K0K3 (assembly GCF_050500185.1). Taxonomy (NCBI): domain Bacteria; kingdom Pseudomonadati; phylum Pseudomonadota; class Alphaproteobacteria; order Hyphomicrobiales; family Rhizobiaceae; genus Neorhizobium; species Neorhizobium sp. DAR64862/K0K3. The sequence continues at coordinate 2,089,545 of NZ_CP191449.1, read as the reverse complement.
AAGCCTGGAAACGCGATGGCCCACCGGGATGGGTGGCGCAAAGGCTTCCAGCGAGAGGAACCCAGCCAGCGCAAGATGCGGCGGGCCGCAGAGAAGATCACGGGTGAGGCGGTAAAGGCATCCGCGTCATTCAGGGCGGGCATGTCTGGCATCGCTGATGTCAGGGAGAAGAGTGCACGGGATCTGGAGGCCGGAATGGTTTTGGCCGGTGCGATGGGCGTGCCCCGCGCTCCGGACTCGGTGCCGGCGGAGAGCTGTGACGAGCCTGGTCCGGGAGAGAACGCGTTTGACGGGTTTGTGGCCGGTCTCGACCGGGATTGGGCGTTTACGGCGCTTCCCGGACAGAGGCCGCCAGAGGGCGACTGGCGGACGTGGCTGATCATGGGCGGGCGCGGATCCGGCAAGACGCGGGCGGGCGCCGAATGGGTGCATGCGCTGGCGTGTGCGGCTGGAGAGCGGTCCGATCTTCGCATCGCGCTCGTGGCGGAAACGCTGGGCGATGCCCGCGAGGTGATGGTGGACGGTGTGTCCGGCATCTGCCGGATTGCGGCACGGCACTGGCCCGAATTCGAGATTTCACGCAAACGGCTGGTCTGGCCGAACGGCACGGTGGCGCAGATCTTTTCCTCCGAGGATCCGGAAGCCCTGCGAGGGCCGCAGTTTCATTACGCCTGGTGCGACGAGATCGGCAAATGGAAGCATGCGCAGGAAACGTTCGACATGCTGCAGTTCGGCCTGCGGCTGGGACTCGATCCGCGCCAACTGGTGACGACCACGCCGCGACCGGTGCCGGTGCTGAAGCAACTGATTGCCGACCCCGGCACGCGGCTGATCAAGATCTCCACAGCCGGTAACGCCGGCAATCTGGCACCGGGCTTTATCGCGGCGCTGGAGCGACGCTATGGCGGGACGAGACTTGGTCGTCAGGAACTTGGCGGCGAGCTGATCGAGGATCGCGACGACGCGCTGTGGAAGCGCACCGGCCTCGAGGCCTGCGTGACGCGCTTTACCGGGGTTCTGCGGCGCATCGTGGTGGCGGTGGATCCGCCCTCGGGATCCGGCGAGAACTCCTGCTGCGGCATCGTCGTGGCGGGTGTCGAGGCAAGCGAAGGTTCGCCTGGTAGGGCGGTGGTGCTGGCCGACTGTTCGGTGACCGGCCATACGCCGGGCGGCTGGGCGAAGGCCGTGGTGAAGGCCTATGCGCGGTTTTCGGCCGACCGCGTCGTGGCCGAGGGCAACCAGGGCGGCGACATGGTGCCGGCGATGCTGAAAAGCATCGACGCCAACCTGCCGGTAACGGTGGTGCATGCATCCCGCGGAAAGTTTGCCCGCGCAGAACCGGTCGCAGCCCTCTACGAGCAGGGACGGGTGGTGCATGCGGGACGGTTTGTGGAGCTCGAAGACCAGATGTGCGATTTCGGGCCGACCGGACTGTCATCCGGACGCTCGCCGGACCGGCTGGACGCGCTGGTCTGGGCGCTGACGGCGCTTGTTTTGGACGGCCTGGGCGAGCCGCGCGTCAGGGGGATTTGAGCCTAGGCCCGGTGTGGCGCTTCTGGTGAACCGCGCAACGAAAAGCGGCCCGGACAGGGCCGCTCAAGCGTTCTATATCTGACAGTTGGCTACTGCCAACAGTTGCAATTCAGCTTTTAGCCGGCACAGCCGGAGCGCTGTCGCGCATCTGCTTCCATTCGGATTCCATGCGCTCGAGGACGTGCTGCGGCACCGATTTCGTGGCGGCTGTCTGGGCGGTCTGCTGCATCATCATGATCTCCGGATTGTGCGCTGCACCATCATGGTGGTGCGCCCCTATGAACGTCGCATGGTTGGATTGGTTCCACATCCTTACTCCGAAGTAAATCGTCACTAACAGACTAAAACGATTTAGTTTTTTCTAAACCGATTGAAACCTTCGAACGCGGTAAAGGGGTAGGATTAACATGGGATACGAGCGCAGTTTTTTCTTCGAACACGTGCGCAGGAACCCGTTCAGCGGGCGGTTGGCAAGTGGTCAGGTGGCCGGGTTGGCTGCTGTTTTGGAGGCATGGGAGGCGCGCAACCCCATCGAAGGCCCCGCGGCGCTTGCCTATGCGCTGGCGACCGCGTTTCACGAGACGGCAGCGACGATGCAGCCGGTGCGCGAAACGCTGGCCAAGACCGATCAGCTTGCGGTGGTGCGGCTGGAAAGCGCTTACAGCGCCGGCCGGCTGCGGACGGTGAAGACGCCGTACTGGCGTTACGATGCCGATGGCCGCACCTGGCTGGGGCGCGGGCTCGTGCAACTGACCCACAGGCGCAACTACCAGAAAATGTCGGCGCTGACAGGGATCGATCTGGTCACGGCACCTCATCGCGCCATGGAGATGGATGTGGCAGTAAAAATCCTGATCGAGGGCATGCGGGCCGGCAGTTTCACCGGCCGCAAGCTCGGCGATTATTTCGGCCCTGGGAAATCGGACTGGGTCGGGGCGCGAAAAATCATCAATGGCAATGACCGGGCGGCGCTGGTGGCGGGGTACGCGAAAGCGTTCGCGGCAGCGCTGCGGGACGATGCGGCGATGGCGGCCTGAACGTCTTCAGAGGGAATTGATCCCGGATCGAGTGAAGGATGAAACGATGAGATTTCCATTCCGGCTTCCTGGGCTTTCCCGCATCGCGCCGCCTCAGGAAACCAAGGCGACGTCGGGGCTATCGTCGGGCTTTGCGATCGTATCTGGCGATGGCGCGGCGCACTGGTCCGGGCGGTCCTATGCGGCTCTGGCAAAGGCCGGGTTCATGAAGAACCCGATCGCCTATCGGGCCATGCGGATGGTGGCCGAAGCTGCCGCCGCCGTGCCGTGGCTCGCCTATCGCGGGACCACGGAGGTGGCCGATCATCCGGCACTGGCGCTTCTGGCACGTCCGAACGGGCGCCAGAGCGGGCCTGATTTCTTCGAGGCGCTGTACGGGCATCTGCTTTTATCCGGCAATGCCTATGTGGAGCCGCTGGCGCTTGGCGGCGACCTGCGCGAGCTGCATCTGCTGCGGCCGGACCGGGTGAGCGTCGTCGAGGGACGCGACGGCTGGATTGCGGCCTATGATTATCGCGCAGGGCAGGTGACGCGGCGGCTTGCTGTCGATCGCGACGGACCGGGGCTGCTGCATCTGAAGCTGTTTCATCCGCTCGACGACCATAGCGGTCTGTCGCCGCTGGTGGCGGCAGGGGCGGCGCTCGATCTTTCCAATGCGGCGGCGGGCTGGAACAAGGCGCTGCTCGACAATTCCGCACGGCCCTCGGGCGCGCTGGTCTACCAGCCGAAGGACGGCGGCAATCTTTCCGCGGATCAGTATCAGCGGCTGAAGGACGAACTGGAGGCGGGCTATTCAGGCGCGGTCAATGCCGGGCGGCCGCTGCTTCTGGAAGGCGGGCTGGACTGGAAGGCGATGGGGCTTTCGCCGAAGGACATGGATTTCATCGAGGCAAAGAACGGTGCTGCCCGCGACATTGCGCTGGCGCTCGGTGTGCCGCCGATGCTGATCGGTATTCCCGGCGACAATACCTATGCCAACTATCAGGAAGCGAACCGCGCCTTCTACCGCCTGACGGTGCTGCCGCTGATTGCCCGCACGGCCGCAAGCTTTTCCGCCTGGCTTTCGGACGCTTACGGTGAGGGGTTGCGGCTGGAGCCGGATCTCGACCGGGTGGCAGGTCTCTCGGCCGAGCGCGAGGCGCTGTGGGCGCGGATCGGGGCTGCAGGCTTCCTGACGGAGGACGAGAAGCGCGAGGCTGTGGGGTATTCGGCGTGATTGCGCGATCGCGGCGCAAGGTGTATTTTGTAATACGGTGTATTACAGATGGAGATCGTCATGGCAGATGCCAAATCCGAAAAGCCCGCTCTCTCGGACCCGATCACCTTGCGCGTGCCGCAGGACATTCTCGACGACATCGAGAAGATCGCCGAGACATCCGATCGCAGCAGGAGCTGGGTGATCGTGCGGGCGCTGAAATATTATCTGATGGCGGAGGGGAATGACATCCTGCAGATCCGCAAGGGCGAGGAACAGATTGCGCGCGGCGAATTCGTCGATGCGGAAGTGTTCTTCGCGGAGGTGCTCGACGAGAAGAAGAGCGACGCCGCCTGATGCGGATCAGGCTCTCCAAGGATGCGGCGCTCTTTCTGAGAAGCGAGCAGCGGTATCTGGAGCGTTTCAATCCGCGCGCCGCCGAAGCGGTACTGCGGCAATTGCGGGGATCTATGCGGCTTTTGCTGGACTATCCGCAAGCCGGTAGCCCGATTGAGGCGCTGGAAGGAAGGCGCCGTTTCGTGTCCGGCGAATATGTCATCGACTACAGGATGGAGAAGGGGATCGTCTCCGTTTCCCACATCCGACACGGCCGACAACTGCCGCCCGATCTTTTAGCGGACGGGCAGGCAGACGATGGAAACTGAGAGACTCAACTTCTCAAACCCCTGACCCAACTCGTCAACGCTGTCTCTCAAGCGATTCAGGGGATTGATGAAAACCTGAAGGCCTCATGTGGCGCGTGAAGATGCGCGAGGCCTTGGCGGTTGCGGATCGACATCCGCTTTCCGGCTGACACTCTCAACATAACCCAGAAAGTTTAACGATGGCTGACCTTGGGCATGATCCGGGAACGCTTGGCGTGTGGGCTGCGCGGACCGCAGGTGCGGTGGCGGGTGCGGGCGTTTCGCTGGTCTATCTCCTGCCGAAAAGCGGGCACGAGGCGGCGAGCCGGTTTCTGACCGGGGTGGCCTGCGGGCTGATCTTCGGCGGGCCTGCCGGCTTGTGGCTGATGGCGAGGCTGGGGATCAGCGGTGAGCTTCCCGAGCCGGAGACCTTGCTGGCGGGATCGGCTGCCGCCAGTCTCTCGGCCTGGTGGGTGCTGGGCGCGCTTTCGCGCTTGGCCGAGCGATACGGGCGGCGCAGGGAGTAAGTCGCTCCCAACGACGAACTCCCTCCGCCGCGGGCGGATCGGGTCGACAGGTTCAATGACATTGCAGGAGATCCCGATGCACGCTGACCGCGGGCAACGCCCGCCCATGCGCCCGAATGTGCGCAAATTCGCCAATCTGGAACTGGCCGGCATTGCCGGCGACGGCACGTTTTCCGGTTATGCCAGCGTGTTCGGCGAGGTCGATCTCGGTCGTGACCGGATCGAACGGGGGGCGTTTCTCTCTTCGCTGGTCGAACGCGGCGCAACCGGCGTGCGCATGCTTTACCAGCACGATCCGAACGAGCCGATCGGCGCCTGGAAGACGATCCGCGAGGATGGTCGCGGGCTTTACGTCGAGGGCGTGCTTTCGCCGGGCGTCGCACGATCGCGGGAAGTGCTGGCGCTGATGAAGTCCGGTGCGCTGGACGGGCTTTCGATCGGTTTTCGAACCGTGCGGGCCCGCACCGACGCCAAGACGGGGGTGCGGCGCATCCTCGAGGCGGATCTTTGGGAAATCTCCGTCGTGACCTTTCCGATGCTGCCATCGGCAAGGGTGTCCGACGTCAAGCATCAGCGCTTCTTCCGCGACCGCGAGACGGAGCTCGTTCGCCAGATGCGGCGGGCGGCGAAGATGATGTGGAGATCGTCGTTCAGGCAGAACAAGGCATAATGGAGAAGGACAGGGCATGATGACGGGACAGGGACAGGGAAGTGGCGCCGTGGCGCCGGAAGTGAAAGCCGTACCTGAGACGGTGACGGCGGCGCTCGACGAATTCATGGAGGCGTTCGAGGCCTTCAAGGACGTCAATGACCGAAGGCTCGGCGAGATCGAGCAGAAGCTGACCGCCGATGTGGTGACCCGCGACAAGGTGGACCGCATCAACCGGGCGATGGACGACCAGAAACGGGTGCTGGACCAGCTGGCGCTGAAGAAGGCGCGACCGCCGCTCGGTGGTCGCGGTGGCTACGGCCAGGGTGCCGAGCTTTCGCCCGAAGCGATGGAGCACAAGGCGGGGTTCGACGCCTATATCCGTCGCGGCGAGGATTCGGGGCTGCGCGAGCTGGAGGCGAAGGCGTTTTCCGTCGGGGTCGGCGCCGATGGCGGCTATCTCGTGCCGCCGGAGACCGACACGGAAATCGGCCGCCGCGTGTCTGTCGTGTCGCCGATGCGAGCGCTCTCGACCGTGCGCACCGTCTCGACCTCGGTCCTGAAGAAGCCGTTCTCGACGACGGGTCTCACCACCGGCTGGGTGGCGGAAACGGCGGCGCGGCCGCAGACCAACACGCCGCTTCTGGCCGAACTCGCCTTCCCGACGATGGAACTCTACGCCATGCCGGCCGCCACGCAGGCGCTGCTGGACGACGCGGCTGTGGACATGGAGGCCTGGATCGCTGGCGAAGTGGATATCGTCTTTGCCGAGCAGGAGGGCGATGCCTTCGTGCGCGGTGACGGGGTAAACAAGCCGAAGGGTTTTCTCGCCTATACGGCTGTTGCCGATGCGAGCTGGGCCTGGGGCAGTCTCGGCTATATCGCAACCGGCGTTGCCGGCGGCTGGAAGGCGACCAATCCCTCCGATACGCTGGTCGAGGTGATCTACGCGCTCAAGGCCGGCCACCGCCAGAACGGCACGTTCATGATGAACCGCAAGGTGCAGGCCGATATCCGCAAGTTCAAGGATGTCGACGGCAACTACCTGTGGCGGCCGCCGGCAAGTGCGGGCCAGCCTGCCTCGCTGATGGGCTTTCCGATCGCAGAAGCCGAGGAGATGCCCGATATCGCCGCAAGTTCGACCTCGCTTGCCTTCGGTGACTTCCGCTCGGGCTATCTCGTGGTCGATCGGGCGGGTGTGCGTATCCTGCGCGATCCGTATTCCGCCAAGCCCTATGTGCTGTTCTACACCACCAAGCGGGTCGGCGGCGGGGTGCAGAACTTTGAAGCGATCAAGCTGGTGCGGTTCGCCGTGAGCTGATCGGCCAAGCGCACCGACGCGTGCCGGAACTGCCCGTCATCCGGACATCCCACCTTCTTCCCGCATCATTGGGGAGGGTGGGGTGGGGCCGGATATTATCTTCGACGAGGATCCCCATGACCTATGCCCAGACCACTCCGCCCTTGGCGGAACCGCTGACGCTTGCCGAGGCGAAGGCGCATCTGCGTCTTGACGGCGCCGGTGAGGATGCGCTGATCGGATCGCTGATTGCGACCGCCCGCGAGTATCTGGAGCGCGAGACGGGCGTCTGCCTGATGGAGCAGACGTGGCGCCTCTATCTCGACTTCTGGCCCTCCGATGGCGTGATCCGCATCCTCAAGTCTCCGGTGCAAGCGATTCAGAGCGTTACAATTTATAATGCCGCGGGCAACGCGGTTAATGTGTCGCTTGAAGACCATCTGCTCGACGGCAAGGGACGGCCAGCCCGACTGTGGTTGCGCTCGACGACCGCTCCCGGCCAAGCGTTGAACGGGATCGAGATCGACTTTTCCGCGGGTTATGGCGAGGCCGGGACCGATGTGCCGGATACGCTGAAGCGGGCGATGCTGATCCATATCGGCCACATGTTCGCTTTCCGCGGCGTGCTATCGCCGGACCAGCAGCCGGCGGGCACTCCCGATGGCTATGAACGCCTGATTGCGCCCTTTCGCGTGCGGAGGCTGTGATGGTGGTGTTTCTCGATCCGGGCCAGATGACCGCCCGGCTGGAGCTGGAAGAGGCGGTTTCCGTGGCCGACGGTCAAGGCGGTGCGAGTGTGACCTGGCAGTCGGTGGCGGCTGTTTGGGCAAAGATCGAGCCGGTCTCGTTCGTGGTGACGGAGGCGGCAAGCGCGGAGCTGGGCACGGTCAGTCACCGGATCTGGATCCGGTTTCGAAGCGATGTCGCGGCCGGGCAGAGGTTGACCAAGGGCGCGCGGATTTTTCTGCTGAAACTGGTGCGCGACCCTGACGAGACCGGGCGCTATCTGGTCTGCCAATGCGAGGAGCAGGCACCATGACCTCAGCCTCCAACGCTTTGATGAAGGCGGTGCATACGCGGCTGACCGGCGACGCGGCACTGATGGCGCTGGTGGGCCAAGGGGGGGTGCACGACCGGCTGATGCCGAAGCCGAAGCTGCCGGCGATCGCCTTCGGAGAATGGGAGACGCGTGACTATTCGACCGGCACGGAACCGGGCGAGGTGCATACGCTGACCATCACCGTGTGGTCGCAGGCCGAGGGGCGGCGGCAGGCGCAGGAGATCGCAAGCCGGGTGGACACGCTGCTGCACGATGCGGCGCTGACGCTGGAAGGGTTTGTGCTGGTGAGCCTGTTGCGGACGGGATCGCGCACCAGGCGCGAACCTAACACGCGGTATCTTCAGGTCGAGCTGCGTTATCGCGCGGTGACCGAGTGAGAGGCCGCCATGCGGTTACTCAGCCGGACGAGATGCATCAGGAAGAGGATGCCTGTAAGCGCCGAGCCGGCCAGAAGGACGGTGACGACGAGAACCGTGAGAGCGCCCGAACGATCGAGCAGTGCGGTGAACACGACGGGGGCGAGCGCATTGGCAAGGTTTTGCGGCATGGACAGCCGTGCGGCCTGGCGGCCGTAGTCGCGCGGTGAAAACAGGGCAAGCGGCAGCAGCGCCTTTGCGACCTGCAGGACTGCCGAGCCGATGCCGTAAAGCCCGATGAAGATCCACAGCGTTGCTGTCGACGACGGCAGGACGATGAGGCTGAGAAAGCCGAGGATCATGAAACTGTTGCCGGTCACTGCCGTGATGAACGGATTGCCGCGCTTGCCGAGCAGCATATCGAAGGCACGCGCCGAAATGCCGATGACGCCACGCGCTGCGGCAAGCTGCAGGGCAAATTCCGGCGTCGCGCCGGATTGCCGCAACAGTTCCAGAAGCGACGGCGACACGCCGTAGGATGCGAAGGAGGCAATGGTGGTGGCGGTGGCGACCAGAAGGAAGGCGAGCCTGCCTTGCCGGGCGGTAAAGGCAACCGGCGGCGCATCGACGCCGGCATCGGCGGTGTCCCAGGCGATCGGCTTCGGCAGGGCAAACAGATAGAGCGGCACGCAGACGAACAGATGCAGGAAAGCGCAGACCATCAGCGTGGTGCGCCAGCCGATGAGATCGTTGCCGAGACTGAGCAGCGGCCAGAAGATGGTGGCGGAGAGGCCGGTAAACAGCATCAGGATGGTGATGCTGCGACGGCCCTTCGTGCCTTCACGCTCGACCACCGCGGCATAGGCCGGCGCCGACAGGCAAAAGGCGCCGCCGGCACCGAGCAGAATCCAGGCGACCGCATAAAGCGGCAGGCCGTTCGCAAGCGATAGCACGAGCAATCCGACGCAGAAGAATACGGAACCGGCGGCCAGAACCTTTGCCGCCCCGTGGCGGCCGAGCAGCCGTCCCACAAGCGGGCCGCAAAAGGCGCTGGCGAGCATCATCACCGACAGTCCGGCAAACACCATTTCGTTGGCGAGGCCGAGATCGGGCGCGATGGAGCGACCGAGAACGCCGAGGCTTTCGAACGTGGTGCCCCAGCCGATGAGTTGCGTGATGGCGAGAACGCCAATGGTCTGGGCGGACCGGAGGGGGGACTTGGTCAATGCGATATCGCGATGGGAAGCGGGCAAAGGGATGTGTCCCGCGGCTGTAGCAGGTCGGCGGCGAACCCGAAAGCATCAATGCTTGAAAGCGGTTGGAAAAGGATCGGGACATGGCGGCACAGAAGGGCAAGGACCTTCTCCTGAAGGTGGACAATAGCGGGACGTTTCTGACCGTGGCGGGACTGCGCTCCAGGCGGATCGCCTTCAACGCCGAAACGGTCGACATTACCGATGCCGAAAGCAGCGGGCGCTGGCGCGAACTTCTGGGCGGGGCGGGTGTGCAGCGGGCATCGCTGAGCGGTTCGGGGATCTTCAAGGACGGCACGAGCGATGCGCTGGTGCGCAGCACGTTCTTTGCCGGCACGATCCTCTCCTGGCAGATCATCATCCCCAGTTTCGCGACGCTCGCGGGGGCGTTCCAGGTGACGGCGCTTGAATATTCCGGCGAGCACAATGGCGAAATCCGGTTCGAGATTGCGCTCGAATCCGCCGGGGTCGTGACTTTCACAGCATTGTAGGAGCATGAAAGGGGGATTTCATGGGCATGCATGGACGGGCCAACCGCCGCCGCGGCGAGGTGGAGGCCGAAATGGACGGCGAGCGGCGGATCCTGTGTCTGACGCTGGGCGCGCTGGCGGAACTGGAAACGGCCTTTGCGGCGAGCGATCTGACGGAGCTCGCGGGACGGTTTTCCTCCGGGCGGATGAAGGCAGCCGACATGATCCGCATCATCGGGGCCGGCCTTCGCGGCGGCGGCAACCTGATTACCGACGACGAGGCGGCTGCGATGAGCGTCGATGGCGGGATCCTCTCCTGCGCGCGGATCGTCGGCGAGTTGCTGAGTGCTGCCTTCGGCACGGATGAGGGCACGTCACCGGCAAACCCCTGATGGCCGCAGCGGGCGGGAAGGCGCAGGTGTTTGAGCCTTTCCCATGGGATGCGGCGATGCATGCCGGTCTCTGCCTGCTGCGGCTTTCCGCACCGCAATTCTGGGCGATGACGCCACGGGAGCTGTTTGCCGCAACCGGTGGTCTGATCAAACGCACAACGTCGATCGAGCGAGCCGGGCTGGAGACGCTGATGCTGGCTTTTCCGGATGGCTAGTTCGCCCCGCGCCTCATGACATGTGACCAACCGAGGCGACCGGGTGCAGTCCTTGATCGTTGACTGGATCAATACTTTGATCGACGTAGTTCACGACCGTCCCGGCAGGTAGCCTGATCTTCAGGGTTCTTTCGGTCAGATCCTCGCCGGAGAAGATCGCTACCTTGAAGGTGATGTAGTTTCCGCGCTTTCTCGCCAGGGCGCGCGGAGCCGACTTGAGATCGAAGGCGCATCGGAACTCGACCGCGCCGGGCGTTGTCTGACGATCTATCCAGCCAGGGATGGCAACGAAATACTGCAGTTTGCCCGCTTCGACGCTGGGTGTGAGCTCCCTGATGGAGCCATCCCCGTTCTTGCGAACGAATTTCACGCTGCCCATCGGCATGTTGCGAAACCCGACCGTCGCCTGCACCTCGACGATGTTGAAGTTTCGTCTGTTCCAGTTGATGACTCTGATCCAGTCATACTGTTGGTCGTCACGCATGACGACGCGCTCGATCGTCGGAGGCGCATCGCCCAGCATGAAGGCAGTCTGCCGGCGCTGTTGCGAAAGCTGGCCATGTGCCAGAAAGGTTCCGATGATGGCAGCCACCAGAGCTGCCCAACCGCTGGTCGCGCTTGCCCAGTCCTGAGCGGTGCATCTGGTCTGCTCGCACAGGGCGAAAGTGAGTACCGGGAGGTGGATGCTGCCGTAAACCATGACCCAGGCTGCAGCCGGTAAGACAGCTAGAAACAGAATGATCCATCCGAGATTTTTGCGGAACCATGTTCGATCGATCAGCATTCGGCCTCCTCCATCTTAAGGTGCAAATAGTATTAATTGCAATCTAGCATTGTTCCTGCCCGCCGCAAGGTGGCTGGTCGGCGAAATTTGAACGGGAGCTGAGGCTGTGGATCCAGATGACGAGACGTTTGGTGCGGCCGTGACGGGGGCTGAAGCCTTGTCCGGCGTGATGGCGGATCTTGAGGCGCGTTCGGACCGGTTCGGCCGGGCTTTGACCAGTGCACTGAGCACGGCGACGACCGGGGGCAAGGGGTTGGACGACGTGCTGAAGGGGCTCGGCAACCGGCTGGCGGATATTTCGCTATCGGCAGGGCTGAAGCCGCTCGAAAGCCTGCTCGGCAATGCAGTGAGCGGGCTGATCGGTTCGGTGACGCCGTTTGCCGATGGCGGTGTCGTGCGGGCGCCGACTTTCTTTTCGATGGGCGGCGGCACCGGGCTGATGGGCGAGGCGGGTGCCGAGGCGATCCTGCCGCTTCGGCGCGGCGCGGACGGGGCGCTCGGTGTGGCGTCAGCTGGCGGCGGCGGGGGAGCGCAGGTGGTGTTCAACGTGACGGCGACCGATGCGGCAAGCTTCCGCAAAAGCGAGGGCCAGATTTCGGCCATGCTGGCACGCAGCGTTTCGCGCGGAAACAGAGGATTGTGAGGAGCAGCGATGAGCGGATTTCATGAAGTGCGCTTTCCCCTGCGGGTGGCGCTTGGCGCCTCCGGCGGGCCTATGCGGCGGACCGATATCGTCAATCTGTCCAATGGACGGGAGGCCCGCAACCAGCGCTGGCGCGATTCGCGGCGAAGCTATGAGGCTGGATCCGGGGTGAAATCGGTTGCCGATCTCTATGCGGTTCTGGAATTCTTCGAGGCACGCGGCGGCCAGCTCTACGGCTTCAGGTTTCGCGATCCGGTCGACTGGAAATCCTGCGGTCCGGGCCAGGCGATCTCGGCGAGCGACCAGCAGATCGGGGTCGGCGATGGGGCGACCTCCGCGTTCTCGCTGACGAAAACCTATGCGGATGCGGCCGGCGGCTGGGAGCGACGGATCACCAAGCCGGTGGCGGGAACGGTGGTCGTGTCGGTCGGCGGCGTGGCGAAGGCAGCGACGTCCTTCATCGTCGATACGACGGCCGGCATCGTGACCTTTGCGGCAGGGCAGGTGCCTACGGCCGGCCAGATCGTGCGGGCCGGGTTCGAATTCGACGTGGCCGTGCGCTTCGATACCGACCGGATCGAGATCAATCTGGCGCATTTCGACGCCGGGTGTATCCCGGCCATTCCATTGACGGAGGTGCTGGCATGAGGGCGATCCCGGCGGGTTTGGCGGGCCATCTTGCAGGCGAGGCGACGACGATCTGCTACGGCTGGCGCGTGACGCGACGCGACGCGGTGGTTCTGGGGTTTACCGAGCATGACCGCGATCTTGCGTTCGACGGCACGACGTTTCTGGCGGCGAGCGGTTTTGCGGCAAGCGAGGCAGAACAGGCGCTCGGCATGGCAGCCAGCGCGGAAGAGGTGGAAGGCGGCCTCTCCAGCGCTGCGATCGACGAGGCGGATCTTGCAAGCGGGCGCTATGACGGCGCGCGGGTTGAGCTGTTCGTGGTCAACTGGGCGGATGCCGCTCAGCATATGCTGCTGAATATCCGCGAGATCGGCGAAGTTTCCAGATCGGGCGGCGCCTTCAAGGCAGAGCTGCGCAGCCTTGCGCATCGGCTGGGCCAGCCACAGGGGCGGGTCTATGGCAGGCGCTGCGACGCGAGCCTTGGTGATAACAGCTGCCGGGTCGACCTCTCGGCCTGGCGCGGGAATGGCTTGGTGGATGCGGTGATCGATAAAAGCCGCATCGTCGTGTCGGGTCTGTCCGGTTTTGCGGAAGGATTTTTCGGCCGTGGCGTCGCACAATTTGCGGGCGGGGCGCAGGTGGATATCGAGGTTCACGAGCGACGCGCCGACGGCAAGGCGGGGCTGACATTCTGGTTGCCGCTGGAGCAGGCGGTCGTTCCCGGGCAGGCGGTGACGCTGACGGCCGGTTGCGACAAGACGGTTTCGACGTGCGGCGGGCGGTTCGCGAACCTTCTCAACTTCCGCGGCTTTCCGCATGTGCCGGGCTCCGATTTTGCCTATTCCTATGTGGATGGCGAGCGGCTGCATGACGGCGGAGCGCTGTTCGAATGAGTGCCGCCGGAGAGCGGATCGTCGCGGTGGCTGAGACCTGGATCGGCACGCCCTATCGGCATCAGGGGGCAACGCGCGGCATCGGCTGCGATTGCATCGGCCTGATCCGCGGCATCTGGCGGGAGCTTTATGGCGAGGAGCCGGAACCGGTGGCGCCCTATGCGCCCGATTGGGCGGAACGGGGCGGCGAAGATCGGATGGCGGAGGATGGCATCCGGCTGTTTGGACCGTCATTTGGCGTCGTGCAGATGCAGCCGGGCGATCTGCTGCTGTTTCGTTGGCGACCGGACACGATGATGAAGCATGCGGGCATTCTGGCCGGGCCGTCCCATTTCATTCATGCCTACGAGCAGATGGCGGTGACGCGCTCGGTTCTCGTGCCCTCCTGGCGCCGCAAAATCGCTGCCGTGCACCGGTTTCCGACGGCAAGGGATGAGGGGCAGTCGCCGGCGAGCAAGTGAGCGGCAGCCACCTCCCTCCCACAATCCAATAACTTGACAATTTTAGCGCGCATCCAGTTCACGACTGGGTCGGCGTGAGGGGTTTTTATGGCGACGATCCTGTTTCAGGCGGCGGGTGCGGCACTTGGCGGTGTGTTTGGTCCTGTCGGGGCGATCCTTGGACGGGCGGCGGGGGCGTTGGCGGGGAGCGTCGTTGATCGGGCATTGCTTGGCGGCTCCTCGACCGTCTCGGGTGCTAGGCTTGCGACGGCGCGTATTCCGGGGGCGGACGAAGGGGCGCCGGTCAGCCGGGTTTATGGGACCGCGAGGATCGGGGGCACGCTGATCTGGGCGACGCGGTTCGAGGAGGAGGCGACGCGGGAGCGGAGCGGCGCCAAGGCGACGGGCGGGTCTCAGACGGAAACGTTTCAGTATTTCGCCAACTTCGCCGTCGGGCTCTGCGAGGGGCCGATCGCCTGCGTGCGGCGCGTCTGGGCCGATGGTCAGGAAATGGACCTGACGGCGGTCGAGATGCGGGTGCATGTGGGCGACGAGACACAGTTGCCGGATCCGCTGATCGAGGCAAAGCAGGGCGAAGGGAAGGCGCCGGCCTATCGTGGGCTTGCGTATGTCGTGTTCGACCGGTTGCCGCTCGAAGCGTTTGGCAACCGCATTCCGCTGCTGCAGTTCGAGGTGGTGCGGCCGGTCGGGACGCTGGAGCGGCAGATCCGGGCGGTGACGATCATTCCCGGCGCGACCGAGCATGGCTATCACACGGTTCAGGTGACCGAGAAGACGGCGGAAGGCAGCGCACGCATTCTCAACCGCAACACGATGGTGGCAACGACCGACTGGCAGGCATCGCTCGACGAACTGCAGGCGCTTTGCCCCAATATCGAGAGTGTGGCGCTGGTCGTTGCCTGGTTCGGGACGGATCTGCGCGCCGGGCAATGCCGCATTCTGCCGGGCGTCGAGGTCGAGACGCGGCGCGACGAAAGCACGCCATGGTCGGTTGCAGGCGTGGTCAGGAGCGCGGCGCATCGCGTCAGCTCGTCGGGAGGCGGCCCGGCCTATGGCGGCACGCCTGGGGACGCGAGCGTGCTGGCGGCGATCGCGGATCTCAAGGCGCGTGGGCTGAAGGTCTTTCTCTATCCGTTCGTGATGATGGACATCGCGCCGGGCAATGGTCTGGCCGATCCCTATGGTCAGGCGGAACAGGCAAGCTACCCGTGGCGCGGGCGGATCACCTGTCATCCGGCCGCGGGATTGGCTGGAAGTGCCGACAGGACGGCTCTTGCGAGGACGCAGGTCGAGGCTTTTGCCAGCGGGGCGGAAGGCTATCGGCGGATGGTGCTGCACTATGCGGGGCTCTCCAATACGGCCGGTGGCGTCGAGGGGCTGGTGATCGGATCGGAACTGCGGGGGCTGACGCAGATCCGGGATCAGAGCGGTGCGTTTCCGTTTGTCGAGGCGCTGGTGTCGCTGGCAGCGGATGTGCGGGCGCTTGTCGGACCGGCGACGGCGTTGACCTATGGCGCCGACTGGAGCGAATATTTCGGCTACCACTCGCAGGATGGTTCCGGCGATGTGTTGTTCCATCTCGATCCGCTCTGGGCGTCGCCTTATATCGATGCGGTCGGGATCGACAATTACATGCCGCTCGCCGACTGGCGCGACGAGGATCTGGCAGCGGCAAATCCGGATGGGTTCCGGTCCTGCGAGGACCGGGCGGCGATGGCGGCGCAGATTGCGGCGGGTGAGGGCTTCGACTGGTATTATGCAAGCGAGGCCGACCGGGCGAACCGACTGCGCTCGCCGATCAGCGACGGGCTGGCGGGCAAGCCCTGGGTGTTTCGCGCCAAGGATATCCAGGGCTGGTGGAGCAACCGTCACTATAACCGGGTGGGCGGCGTGGAGAGTGCGGAAGCGACGGCCTGGTTGCCCGCTATGAAGCCGACCTGGTTTACCGAACTGGGCTGCCCGGCTGTCGACAAGGGCGCCAACCAGCCGAATGTGTTTGTCGATCCGAAATCGGTGGAAAGCAGCCTGCCGTATTTCTCGTCCGGCGGGCGCTCCGACAGCCAGCAGCGACGGTTTCTTGAAGCGCATCATGGCTGGTGGCAGGGCGATGCGGCACCCGCCGGCATGGTCGATCCGGATCATGTGTTCGTCTGGACGTGGGATGCGCGGCCGTCTCCGGCGTTTCCCGACGACCTGACGATCTGGAGCGACGGCGAGAACTGGCGCACGGGGCATTGGCTGAACGGCAGGCTGGGCGGAACGACGCTTGCCGACGCGATCGCGGCCATCCTCACCGATCACGGTTTTGACGATTTCGACGTGTCCGGCGTGACCGGCGATCTGACCGGCTACGTGCAGGCCGATGTTACCTCGGCGCGCTCGCTGCTGGAGCCCTTGCTAAGCGTGTTCCAGATCGACGTCAGCGAGGATGCGGGACGTTTGCGATTCCGCTCGAGGCAGGGTGCGAGCCTTGCCGCGCGCGAGATCGGGATCGTGGCGGAGGTCGAAGGCGAACCCCTCTGGTCGGAAAGCCGGGGCCACGACAGCGACTTCCCGGCGCAAGCGGTGTTGGGCTTCTACAATCCGGTTCTGGACTACGAGCAGGCGAGCGCACGGTCGCGCCGCGCTACGGCCGAAAGCGAGCGTGTGGCAAGCTACGACCTGCCGGCGACGCTTGGCGAGGAGGCGGCGCTCGGGGCGGTGGAATCGGTGCTGCGAGCGCAGCGCGTGGCACGGCGCTCGATCTCCTTCACGCTGCCGCCGCAGGATCTGGCGCTCGAGCCCGGCGATGCGGTGCACCTGGCAGATGGTCCCGACGGTATCTTCGTCGTCCAGCGGGTCGAGGACGGGACGGTGCGGCGGATCGAGGCACAGAACCATGCGCCGCTTCCGCCTGGTCGCTATGACGCAGTGACGACGCGGCGTGAGAGCGGTCGTTCGGCGAGCGACGCCTTTGCGCCGGTCCTCCATTTTCTCGACCTGCCGCGGCTGACCTCGTCCGATGAGGCAGGGTTTGCGGCGGTGGCAGCCTATTGCAGGCCCTGGCGGCGGATCGCGGTTTCGTCTTCGGCAACGACCGATGGATATCGCCGGCGGGTGACGGTCGATCGCCCAGCAAGGCTCGGCTTGCTGGTTTCGGCGCTCGATCCCGGTGTAACGGGACGGTTCGACCGCTCAAAAGTGCTCGATCTCGACCTTTATTTCGGCGGTCTCTCGTCGGCGCAGACGCTGGCGGTGTTGAGCGGCGACAACCGGCTAGCCATCCGCGCGTCAAACGGCATCTGGGAGATCGTCGGGTTTGCCGAGGCGCAGGAGATCGCGGCGGGGCGATGGCGGCTGTCCGGATTGCTGCGGGGACTGGCGGGAACCGAGGATGCGATGGCGGCCGGGAGCGCTGTCGGTGCGGCCTGCGTGGTGCTGGACGATGCCGTGAAGCCGCTCGGGCTGACCGGTGACGAGCAGGGACGGAGGCTGAATTTCCTGGCCGAAAGCCTGGGCGCCGTCGGAGGCCGATCCGGACCGCATGTGTTTGCCGGTGGAGAAAGGGCGCAGACGCCGCTTTCGCCGGTGCATATCCGCGGTGTCCGGTTGGCCGATGGCGCTGCCCAGTTCCGCTGGATCCGGCGCGGGCGCGTCGATGCCGACGGCTGGGACGGGCGCGATATTCCGCGAGACGAGCCGGACGAAGGCTACCGCGTCGAGATCCTCGGGACCAGTGGCGTCGTGGTGCGGCGGGTGGAGGTCGAGGCTCCGCTGTTCCTTTATCCGGCGAGCGACGAGCTTGCCGATTTCGGCTCTCAGCAGCCGAGCCTCACCCTGAGCATCCGCCAGATCGGGCAAGCCGTGCCGCTCGGCATTGCGGCGCTTGCGACGATCGCGTTCTGACAGCCGAGTTTGAGTGCCAATTTTTGTGTGCCGATTTCTGACAATATCGTGATGGGAGACAGCTATGGACGGGACAAAAGCCTGGTATCAATCGAAGACGATCTGGGGCGCGCTGATTGCCGTTGCCGCCCCGCTTGCGCATGTGGCGGGAGTGGAGATTAACGCTGATGCGCAAGGGGAGCTTGCCGACATTCTGGTCACCTTTGCCGGTGCTTTCGGCGGGTTGCTGGCGCTCTACGGGCGGATCGTCGCGAGCGCGCCGATCCATCCGACGGGCAAGGGATGACGGCGCCACGAGGGTCAGCATTACAGACCATTCATTTGCCATTCAGTTGGTATTGGATACATACTCCATCGAATGCTTTGGACATGATTTCGGGGACGTGATTCAAGACCGTGATCCCGGGGCGTGACACCTGTCGTCTTATGAGTGGAAACCGAAAGCCATGGCGCGACTGCCGATCATTGCGATCATCGCCGCGACAATAGCGGGATTGGCGGCCTTTGTGCCGGCAAACGCGCCGGCGCGCGACTATCTGATCCTGGTTGCAGGCGACTGCGGCACGGCGGCAAACAAGGTATTGCGCGACACGGGAGGTCAGCTTTTGTCCGCCCAGCCATCCTCGGACGGACAGACCTGCATCGTCACCGTCCTGGTGCAGGGCAATGGCGAACGTCCGCGCAAGGTGACGGTCCGGGTTCCCATGTAGGCCGGTTGCCTGTAAACCGGCTTGTAAGCTTCATACCGCGGCGGGGCCCGCAGTGATTTTCAGGACAGTTTCATGCGTATTCTCGTGGTCGAAGACGACGTCAACCTCAACCGCCAGCTTTCCGACGCGTTGAAGGAATCCGGCTATGTGGTCGATCAGGCCTTCGACGGCGAAGAAGGGCACTATCTCGGCGAGACCGAGCCCTACGACGCCGTGATCCTCGACATCGGACTGCCGCAGATGGACGGCATCACCGTTGTCGAGAAGTGGCGTGAGGCGGGCAAGGGCATGCCGGTGCTGATGCTGACGGCGCGTGACCGGTGGAGCGACAAGGTGTCGGGTATCGATGCCGGCGCCGACGATTATGTGGCAAAACCCTTCCACGTGGAAGAAGTGCTTGCGCGCGTGCGTGCGCTTATCCGGCGTGCTGCGGGGCATTCGTCGTCCGAGATCATCTGCGGTCCGGTTCGTCTCGATACCAAGGCATCGAAGGCAAGCGTCGATGGGATACAGTTGAAGCTGACCTCGCACGAGTTCCGGCTTCTCTCCTACCTGATGCATCACATGGGCCAGGTCGTGTCGCGCACCGAGCTTGTGGAGCACATGTACGACCAGGATTTCGACCGCGATTCCAACACGATCGAAGTGTTTGTCGGGCGCCTGCGCAAGAAGATCGGTGTCGACCTGATCGAAACCGTGCGGGGCCTCGGCTACCGCATGCAAGCGCCCAACGATGCGCATTAAGCGGATAGGGCCTCGCTCGCTCACCGCTCGCGTTCTGCTTCTGGCAACCACGTGGTCGGCGGTGGCGCTGGTGGTGATCTCGATCGTCATTTCGCAGCTCTACCGCCAGTCCGCCGAACGCTCGTTTACCGACCTTTTGCGGGCGCAGCTCTATAACGTCATCAATTCCGTGACGATCGGCGAGGACAACAAGCTGATCGGCAACCCCCAACTGGGCGACCTGCGTTTCTCGCAGCCGGAGACCGGATGGTACTGGATCATCGAGCCGCTCGGCACGTTTGCCGCGACGGCGATCTCGTCCTCGTCGCTCGGGACCTCCAACATCACGGTGCCGTCGATCCTGCAGGCGCCGTTCAACAATCGCTACGAACGCTTCTATCCGACCCGCGACGCCTTCGGGAACCATGTTCTGGTGGCGGAAACCGAGGTGGTTCTGGACGGCGAGGGACGCGCGGCGCGGTTTCGCGTCTCGGGCAATCTCGATGCCGTGGAAGACGATATCCGCAGCTTTTCGCGCAGCCTCTATATCGCGCTCGGCGTGTTCGGGATCGGCAGCCTGATCGTCAACGGCCTCGCCATCCTCTACGGATTGCAGCCGCTTGATGCGGCGCGCCGCTCGCTGGAGCGTGTGAGGCGCAGCGAGGCGGAGCATCTGGAGGGAGAATTCCCGCGTGAAATCATGCCCTTGGCAAACGACATCAATGCTTTGATCGAAAGCAACCGCCGCATCGTCGAGCGGGCCCGCATGCAGGTCGGCAATCTCGCGCATTCGCTGAAGACGCCGATCGCGGTTCTGCTGAACGAGTCGCGCATGCTCGACAAGGTCCAGTCCGATCTCGTCCGCTCGCAGGCCGAGACGATGCAGGCGCAGGTGCAATCCTATCTGAACCGGGCCCGGATCGCGGCACAGCGCAACTCGCTTCTGGCGCGCACGGATATCGAGCCGGTGCTGGAGCGGCTGGTGCGGGTGATGCGCCGCCTCAACCCCGACAAGGAATTCCACCTTTCCGTCTATCCGCCGGGCGCAGCGCTTGCGCTGGAGCAGCAGGATGTCGAGGAGACGATCGGAAACCTGTTGGAAAACTCCGCACGGTTCTGTCGTACCGGCGTCTGGGTGACGGCAGCGCTTGCAACAGCGCCACCGGAAAAGGCAGAGGGAGAGGCGGCCAAGCGTCCCTGGATCGAGATGGCCGTCGAAGACGACGGGCCGGGTCTCAATCCCGACCAGATCACCGAAGCGGTCAAGCGCGGCAGGCGGCTGGACGAGAGCAAGCCGGGCGCCGGGCTGGGACTGTCGATTGTAAGCGAGATCGTCAGCGAATATCAGGGCGAGCTGGAGATGACGCGCGGGGTGCGCGGTGGCCTTCGGACCCAGTTGCTGCTGCCGGGCATGATCAAGGAAGTCGCCGGCTGAGTACAAGGCCGGTTGAGGGAAGAAAACTGTGGCCGATGGGCAACGACGCCGCACTTGCTTCCGACGGTTCTGGACGGACGGATCGCCTGCTATATCTTGTCTACAGCCAATGCAACATCATGCCGTGACGACACGGCGACAACAAGAACTGCGCACAAATAGGAGAGGCGACAATCGCAGCATTTCAGTTCCGACCCAATAGCGTCATAATGGCGCCAAGCCGGAAACCGAATGATGCCGGTTCCGATCCTGAAAACGAAACGAGCGCGGTTCCCGACACGATGCGGTTGTCACATCTCCTCACTGCAGCAACATTCATGACGATTGCCGGCCTGCTGGCAGGGTGCAACACCAGTTCCACCGCGGCGGGTGCACCGAAAGGCTTGCTGTCGCAACGGCCGTCAAGTTCGGCTGCCTATATCACGGCGCTGCAGGGCGGGATCGTCGGGCGGACCGGCGCCGAGCTCTCCAGCAGCGATCGGACGCGGGCGCTTGAGGCGGAATACCGCGCGCTTGAAGGCAGTGCCGTCGGCCAGACGATCAAGTGGAAGGGTGACGATGCGAGCGGCGAAGTGATCGCCAACGCGCCGTTCCAGGTCGGCTCGCAGAACTGCCGCCAGTATCGCCACACCGTCACGGCCGCCGGCAAGGAACTGATGTCGCGGGGGGCAGCCTGCCGCAACGCCAGCGGCACATGGACGCCGTTGACCTGACAATCCCGATAAGACGCGGAAAATAAAAAAACGTTGCCGATGCTGTCGGGGGCGGTCTCGATCTTTGCTGCTAAGGGAACGCTTGCCGGCTGCGCCAATACCCGTCAAATTCGCGTCAACGCGCGCTAGACCACTGGCCGGCCATTGGAAAGCGTCACCGATTGCGGTAATGGGCGATGATGTATTTGTGGATCGTTCTCGCGCTGCTGACGGCTGCCGTCGCAGTGGCCCTTCTCCTGCCGTTTGCGCGCAGCGCTTCGGCGGCTGCTTCCGGCGTATCGAATGCTCGTCGGAGCAATTCCACGAGGGCCGGAGAGGTCGAAGTCTATCGCGACCAGCTGCGGGAAATCGACCGCGACCGCGAAGGCGGGTTGATCAGCACTGAGGAGGCGGAGAACGCCCGCGCCGAGGTTGGACGCCGGCTGATTGCCGCTGCGGCCGAAAACGATCAGGACAATACCGGCGGGGCCGGTGCGGGCAAGCACCGGATCGCCACGGCACTTGTCACCGTCGTGCCGCCGGCATTGGGGCTCTGTCTTTACTTGAGCCTCGGAAATCCCGGCATCCCGGACCAGCCGTTACAGGCGCGTCTTGAAAACCCCGGCAACAATATCGCGCTGCTCGTCACCAAGGTGGAGCGGCACCTGGCCGAAAATCCGACCGATGGTGCGGGCTGGGATATTCTGGCGCCGATCTATCTGCGGTTGGACCGGGCTGGTGACGCCGAACTTGCCTATCGCAATGCGATCCGGTTCATCGGTCCGAGCAATGCCCGCTATTCCGGGCTCGGCGAAACGCTTGTTGTCGCCAATGACGGGATCGTCACGGAAGCGGCGCGCCAGGCATTCGAGCAGGCGGTGAAGCTCGATCCGACCGACCCGCGCTCGCGCTTTTATGCAGCGCTCGGGCTTGAGCAGGGCGGCAGGAAGGATGAGGCACGGGCAGCGTTCGAGGAGCTTGCAAGCGCAACGCCTGCCGATGCGCCCTGGAAGGGTCTGCTCGACGAACATATCGTCAAGAACGGCGGGACGCCTTTGGCGGCAAAGCCTGCGGCCCCTTCGCTCGGAGGACCGACACAGGAAGATGTTGCGGCAGCGCAGGACTTGTCGCAGGGTGATCGCAAGGCGATGATTGCCGGCATGGTCGACAGTCTCGCCGCAAAGCTCAAGGACGAGCCCGACAATATCGAGGGCTGGCTGCGGCTGGTGCGCTCCTATGCGGTGCTGGGCGACGAGGCGAAGGCCCGCGACGCACTTTCGACCGGACTGGCGCAGTTTCCGCCTGACGGCAATGATGGCAAGCGTCTGCTGGCGCTTGGCAAGGATATCGGGCTCGATGCGGATGCATCGCCGGCGCCGGGAGGAGCAAGACCATGACACGCAAGCAGAAACGCATGGCGGTGATTCTGGGCGGCATGAGCTTCGTCACGATCGCGGTGCTGCTGGTCATGTTCGCCTTCTCGCAGTCGGTCGCGTATTTCTTCATGCCGGGCGATCTGGCCAAGACCGATATCCAGCCGGGAACGCGCATCCGGCTCGGCGGGCTGGTGGAAGAGGGATCGGTCAAGCGCGGCCAGGGATCGACGGTGAGCTTTACCGTGACTGATGGTAATGGCAAGGTCGATGTCAGCTATACCGGCATTCTGCCCGACCTGTTTCGCGAGGGGCAGGGCGTGGTGACCGAAGGCGTGTTCGACGGCGGCACCCGGTTTACCGCCGACAGCGTGCTGGCCAAGCATGACGAGAACTACATGCCGAAGGAAGTGGCCGACCGTCTGAAGAAGGACGGTGTCTGGGAAGACGGGACCGGCAAGGGCATGGCGCCGAAAAAGGATGCGGCTCAGCCTGAAGCCAAAATCGACGGCAAGCCGCAGGTGATGCTGCAGATGCCGGGAACGTCCGGCGAGGGAGTGACCAGACAATGATCGTCGAGATCGGCCATTACGCGCTGGTTCTGGCGCTTGCCACCGCGCTGATCGTGTCCACCCTGCCGATGATCGGTGCCAGGCGTCGCGACCCCGCGATGATGGCGCTGGCAACGACCGGGTCGCTGACGCTGTTCGCTCTGGTGGTCATCTCGTTTGCGGCACTGACCTGGGCCTACATGGTGTCGGATTTTTCGGTCAAGAACGTCTGGGAAAACTCCCATTCGATGATGCCGATGCTCTACAAATTCTCCGGCGTCTGGGGCAATCACGAAGGATCGATGCTGCTCTGGCTGCTGATCCTCGCCTTGTTTTCGGCGCTGGTGGCAGGGTTCGGCGGCAATCTGCCGGATACGCTGAAGGCCAATGTTCTGGCCGTGCAGGCCTGGATCTCTTCGGCCTTCCTATTGTTCATCCTGCTCTCGTCCAACCCGTTTCTGAGGCTCGACCCCGCACCTGCGGAAGGGCAGGACCTCAACCCGGTTTTGCAGGATCTCGGCCTCGCCATCCATCCGCCGCTGCTTTACCTCGGCTATGTCGGCTTTTCCGTCTGCTTTTCGTTTGCCGTCGCGGCGCTGATCGAGGGGCGTATCGATGCCGCCTGGGCGCGCTGGGTGCGGCCGTGGACGCTGGCGGCCTGGACATTCCTCACCGCCGGCATCGCGATGGGCTCCTACTGGGCTTATTACGAACTCGGCTGGGGCGGCTGGTGGTTCTGGGATCCGGTCGAGAACGCTTCCTTCATGCCGTGGCTTGCGGGCACCGCAATGCTGCATTCGGCACTGGTGATGGAAAAGCGCGAGGCGCTGAAGATCTGGACCGTGCTTCTGGCGATCATGACCTTCTCGCTGTCGCTGCTTGGAACCTTCCTGGTGCGGTCTGGCGTGCTGACCTCGGTGCATTCGTTTGCGTCCGACCCGGCGCGCGGCATCTTCATTCTGTGTATCCTCGCCGTCTTCATCGGCGGCGCGTTTTCGCTGTTTGCCTGGCGGGCGCCGAGCCTGAAGGCGGGCGGACTGTTTGCGCCGATCTCGCGCGAGGGCGCGCTGGTGCTGAACAACCTGATCCTGACCGTTGCAACTGCCACTGTTCTGACCGGCACGCTCTATCCGCTGGTGCTGGAAACGCTGACCGGCGAAAAGATCTCCGTAGGCGCGCCGTTCTTCAACATGACCTTCGGCTTGCTGATGCTGCCACTTCTGATCGCAGTGCCGTTCGGCCCTGTTCTCGCGTGGAAGCGCGGCGATCTCTTGGGAGCTTTGCAGCGCCTCTACGTGTTTGCCGGACTGTCGCTCGCGGCCGGTCTCGCATTCGCGTATTTCCAGGGCGGAGGGCCGGTCCTGTCGATCTTCGGGCTGGCGCTCGGTTTCTGGGGCATGTTCGGCGCGATCGCCGATCTCTGGTATCGCGGCAATTTCGGCAAGCTCGGCTTCGCGACAGGGCTTCGACGCGTGAGGGGCCTGCCGCGTTCGGCGTTCGGAACGGCACTCGCGCATTTCGGGATGGGCGTCACCGTGCTCGGGATTTTTGCGGCGACGACATTCGGCACCGAAACGGTGGTTGAGATGAAGCAGGGGCAGACGGTGGAGGCCGGTGGCTATTCGCTCACCTTCGACGGGTTCCGCGATGCTGTCGGCCCGAACTTCACCGAAAGCCGCGGGCATTTCACGGCCCGCAAGGGCGGCGCTGCTGTCGCCGACGTCTGGTCCTCGAAACGGCTCTACACGGCGCGGCGCATGCCGACGACTGAGGCCGGTATTCTCACCTTCGGTCTCAGCCAGCTCTATGTGTCGCTCGGCGACACAATGGATAGCGGCGGGATTGTCGTGCGGATCTGGTGGAAGCCGTTCATCCTGTGCATCTGGGGCGGATGTCTGATCATGATGATGGGCGGGTTCGTGTCGCTGTCCGATCGCAGGCTGAGGGTCGGCGCGCCGGCCAAGCGGCCGAAGGTGGTGACGCCGAAGGGTGGGCTGGAGCCGGCGGAATGAAACATTCGCGGCTTCCCTCATTCCTGTGCTTGTCACCGCAATCCAGCGCGCCCGGGTCTCTGGGCGCAAAAGACGCAATTGAAACAGCGGGTTCTTTCACAGCGCGGACGCGCCGTGCCTGGATTCCTGTGACGAGCACAGGAATGAGGGGAGGATGGGGTTTGCGCAGATCATGCCAGGCTCTGCTTGCGCTCTTCCTGCTACTCGCACCGCTTCCCGCCTTCGCCGTCAATCCGGACGAGATCCTCAAGGATCCGGCGCTGGAACAGCGGGCGCGGCAGATTTCGACGCAGTTGCGCTGCATGGTCTGCCAGAACCAGTCGATCGACGACAGCAATGCGGAGCTGGCCCGTGATCTTCGCGTTCTGGTGCGCGAGCGGCTGACGGATGGGGATACGGACGGGCAGGTGATCGACTATGTCGTCTCCCGCTACGGCGAGTTCGTGCTGCTCAATCCGCGTGTGAGCGCAAGGACAATCATTCTCTGGGCGCTGCCGATCGGGGCGCTGGTGATCGGCATCGTCGCGCTGTTCGTCTTTATCCGCACCCGGCCAAACACACGCTCCATCGCGGCTCTGACAGATGCCGAAAAGAAGCGGATCGACGAGCTGTTGAAGCGGTAAGGCCTGCCGTTTCTCAAGGCTGCAAGAATCTCGAACATTACCAACAATTCATGCCGCCGACACGTGCAGTTAAGGTGCAGGCTCCTATATCTCTTCTCAACCACCGCCGCCGGACCTCCGGCAACACCAAGACTGACGAGAAGAAGAAGGTAGCTCAGATGCGCACCATTAAACGTCCCTCCCTGAAGACGGTTCTCAAGACTTCCACCGTAGCCGGCCTTGCGGCCGTCATGCTGTCGACCGGCATTCCGGCCCAGGTGACCGCATCCTTCGCGGCCCCCGTCAGCGTGACCGCGCCCCAGGCGCCGAGCTTTGCCGACGTGGTCTCCGCCGTATCGCCCGCCGTCGTGTCCGTTCGCGTTCAGTCGGACGAGCCGCAGGAGACCGCCGATGAAGGTGGCAACAACTTCAACTTCAACTTCGGCGGTCGCGGTTTCGACCAGCTGCCCGATGACCATCCCTTGAAGCGCTTCTTCAAGGAATTCGGCGGCCAGGGCGGCCCAGGCGCTCCCGGTGGTCCGAATGGCGGACCCGGTGCCGGTCCGCGTGACCGTGCCGATCGTGGTGGCCCGGGCGCAAACCGTCCGCATCACCTGCGTCCGACCGCACAGGGCTCCGGCTTCTTCATCTCCGAAGACGGCTATGTCGTCACCAACAACCACGTTGTCTCCGACGGTCAGGCCTACACGGTCGTCCTCAACGACGGCACCGAGCTTGAAGCCAAGCTGGTCGGCCGCGACAGCCGCACCGATCTGGCGCTTCTGAAGGTCGATGCCACCAGCCGCAAGTTCACCTACGTGTCCTTTGCCGACGACACCAAGACCCGCGTCGGCGACTGGGTCGTGGCTGTCGGCAACCCGTTCGGCCTTGGCGGCACCGTGACTGCCGGCATCGTTTCGGCCCGTGGCCGCGACATCGGCTCCGGTCCTTACGACGACTACATCCAGGTGGATGCGGCCGTGAACCGCGGCAATTCCGGCGGCCCGACCTTCGACCTTTCCGGCCAGGTTGTCGGCATCAACACGGCGATCTTCTCGCCGTCGGGCGGCAATGTCGGCATTGCCTTCGCGATCCCGGCCTCGACCGCGAAGGACGTGATCAACGACCTGATGAAGGACGGCAAGGTGGCGCGCGGTTGGCTCGGCGTGCAGATCCAGCCGGTGACGCAGGATATCGCCGACTCGCTCGGCCTCAAGGAAGCAGCCGGCGCGCTTGTCGTTGCTCCGCAGGAGGGATCGCCAGGCCAGAAGGCCGGCATCAAGGAAGGTGACATCATCACCGCAGTCAACGGCCAGGCTATCAAGGATGCCCGCGAACTGTCGCGCCGCATCGCAGGCTTCGGCCCTGATGCCAAGGTGAAGATCGATCTGTGGCGTGAAGGCAAGTCGCAGAACGTCACCGTGACGCTCGGCAACATGGCAAGCGACGAGGCGGCTTCGGCCGAACCGAAGCAGCCGGATGCGCCGGTTCCCTCGACCAGCAAGGCGCTCGCCTCGCTCGGCATCACCGTTGCTCCCGCCGAAGACGGTTCCGGCCTTGCCGTGACCGAAGTCGATCCGGACAGCGAAGCAGCGGCCCGTGGTCTGAAGAACGGCGAGAAGATCTTGTCGGTCAACAACCGCAAGGTCGCTACCGCCGATGACATCGGCAAGGTGATTGAACAGGCCCGCAAGGACGGCCGCACCCGTGCGCTGTTCCAGGTCGAGGCCGACGGTACCAGCCGCTTCGTGGCGCTGCCGATCGACGAAGGCTGATTAAAGCCTCCGGTTCCCAATAGGTTGGTCCTCCCAGACGACCTCATGAAGGGCGCCACCGGCAACGGTCGGCGCCCTTCACCGTTCATGGAGTTTCAAGATGCAGACGATCATCCCACAATCCGGCAGTTCCGATGATTCCGCTGGTGCAAAAATCGCAAGCGACGCTATTGTCCCGCACATGAAGATTCTGGTGATTGAAGACGATCTCGAGGCTGCGGCCTACATGACGAAGGCCTTTCGCGAGGCAGGGATTGTTGCCGACCATGCAAGCGATGGCGAAAGCGGCCTGTTCATGGGCACCGAGAATTCCTACGACGTGATGGTGATCGACCGCATGCTGCCGCGGCGCGACGGTCTGTCGGTGATTTCGGAACTGCGCAAGCGCGGCGTCAATGCGCCGGTGCTGATCCTCTCGGCGCTTGGCCAGGTGGACGACCGGGTGACCGGGTTGCGCGCCGGCGGCGACGACTATCTGCCAAAACCCTATGCATTCTCCGAGCTTCTGGCGCGTGTCGAAGTTCTCGGCCGGCGCAAGGGCACGCCGGAACAGGACATGGCCTACCGGGTCGGCGATCTGGAACTCGACCGGCTGTCGCACGAGGTGAAGCGCGCCGGCAAGGAGATCCTGTTGCAGCCGCGCGAATTCCGTCTTCTCGAATACCTGATGAAGAATGCCGGACAGGTGGTGACCCGCACGATGCTTCTCGAAAACGTCTGGGACTACCACTTCGACCCGCAGACCAATGTGATCGACGTGCATGTGTCGCGGCTGCGCTCGAAGATCGAGAAGGATTTCGACAAGCCGCTGCTGAAGACCATTCGTGGCGCCGGCTACATGATCAAGGACGAGGGGTAAGCCTTCGTGTTTGCCCGTATCGTCAACCGCGCAAGGCTGATGTTCCGCTCCACGGCGGTGAGGCTTTCGGCACTCTACATCCTGCTGTTTGCGCTCTGCGCCGCATTCCTGGTGTTCTATGTCACCGCGCTTTCCGAAAAGACGCTGGTGCAGCAGACGCGCCAGACGATCCAGGAGGAAATCCAGGACATTCAGCGCGCCTATGATCGCGGCGGGATCAACCTTCTGCTGCGCATCATGGAGCGTCGCGCCCGCCAGCCGGGTGCCAATCTCTATGTGATTGCGGGCCCGAGCGGCGATATTCTGGCCGGCAATGTCGCGTCGGTGCAGCCGGGCGTTCTCGACAAGGAAGGCTGGACGGACATGCCGTTCGGCTACACCCCATACTCCGAGAACCAGGGCGCGCGGCGGCATCTTGCGATCGCCAACGTGCTGCGCTTCGACAATGGTCTGCGGATCATGATCGGCCGCGATCTCGGAGATCCCAGCCGTTTCCGCTATATCGTGCGCCAGGCGCTGATGGTGGCGCTGGCGATCATGGGGCTCGGTGCTCTCGTGATCTGGTTCGGCATCGGCCGCAATGCGCTGAAACGGATCGACCGGATGTCGGCCGCAAGCCAGAAGATCATGGCGGGCGACCTGTCGCAGCGGCTGCCGGTTGGCCGCTCCGGCGACGAGTTCGACAGGCTGTCGGAATCGCTCAACGCCATGCTCGGCCGCATCGAGAAACTCAACGAGGGACTGCGGCAGGTTTCCGATAACATCGCCCACGATCTGAAGACGCCGCTGACACGGCTGCGCAACAAGGCGGCCGATGCGCTTTCCGAAGACCGCGAGGATGTGCGTCGTCACGCGCTGGAAGGGATCATCGGCGAAAGCGACCAGCTGATCCGGACCTTCAACGCGCTGTTGATGATCTCGCGGGTCGAGGCGGGCTCGATGGCAGCGGAAATGTCTGAGGTCGATCTTTCTGCCGCCTCTGCCGACTGTGCCGAGCTTTACGAACCGGTGGCCGACGAGGTGGGACTGGCGCTGGTCACGGAGATCGAGCCCGGCCTTTCCGTAAACGGCAACCGCGAACTGATCGGCCAGGCGATCTTCAACCTGCTGGACAACGCGATCAAATATGCCGCTGAAGCCGGCGGTGTTCCCGAGATCAAGGTGAAACTGTCCTCGGTGGGCGGGCTGATCCGGCTGTCCGTGTGCGACAACGGTCCAGGCGTGCCAGCGGACAAACGCGAAGAGGTGACGAAGCGGTTCTTCCGGCTGGATGCAAGCCGTTCCAAGCCCGGAACCGGTCTCGGCCTGTCTCTGGTCGAGGCAGTGATGGGGCTGCATGGCGGAAGGCTGGAGCTCTCCGCGACCGACGAGGCGAGCACTGAGGCTCCCGGCTTGACGGTGACCATGGTGTTTCCGGTGGTGAAGGGCTAGGCTGGCGGAGCGCGGGAGGAAAAGAATGGAGACCGGAAACCGGCTCGACGACGTAGCGGCTGGTGTGATCCGGCCGCTGAACCAGGCGGAGGCCAAGCTTGCGCTTTCCCTGTTGAAGGAGATCGGCAAGACCGAGCCTTCCGTGGCTGAACTCGTCAAGGCCGATGGGCCGCTCAAGGCCTTTTTTGTCGCAGCGTTCTCGCTGTCACCGTTTCTCCGCGATGTGGCTTCGATCAGGCCTAAGCTTCTGGCCGGTGCGATCGACGGGCAGGTCGAGGATGCGCTGGCCGCGCTGGTTGACGCAGCGCGAGACGCCTGGCGACCGGTGGATGCAAGGATCCCGTCCGAGAACGAGGTGATGACGGCGCTGCGCAGTGCCAAACGCGCGTTCGGCTTTCTGCTGGCGCTCGCAGATCTTGCCCGCATCTTCTCGGCACGGGATACGACGCGCTGGCTGAGCGAGTTTGCGCAGGCTTCTACGGCGGCGGCGATCGATCATCTGCTTCTGGCAGCCCATGAGAGTGGCAAGCTCCGGCTCGTCGATCCAGCGGAGCCGAGCCGCGGATCGGGCCTGATCGTGCTCGGGATGGGCAAGCTCGGTGGCCGCGAGCTGAACTACTCTTCCGATATCGACATCGTCGTCTTCTATGATCCCGACGCCGGCATTCTTGCCGACCCGCTCGATGCCTCGGAAACCTATGGGCGGATGATGCGGCGGTTGATCCGCATTCTGCAGGAGCGCACGGCAGACGGCTATGTGTTCCGCACCGATCTGCGGCTGAGGCCCGATCCGGGCTCGACTCCGCTTGCCGTGTCGATGGATGCGGCGCTGATCTATTACGAGGGCAGGGGCCAGAACTGGGAACGGGCAGCTTTCATCAAGGCCAGACCCGTGGCTGGCGATATCGTGGCGGGCGAGGGGTTTCTGAAGCTGCTGACGCCCTTCGTGTTTCGCAAATATCTCGACTATGCGGCGATTGCCGATATCCACTCGATCAAGCGGCAGATCCATGTGCACAAGGGCCACGGTGCGATCGCCGTCAAAGGCCATGACATCAAGCTCGGCCGGGGCGGCATTCGCGAGATTGAGTTCTTTGCGCAGACCCAGCAGCTGATCGCCGGCGGCCGCATGCCGGCCTTGCGCACGCGCGAGACAGAGGCAGCGCTGAAGGCGCTGGCCGAGGCGAAGTGGATCAGGCCGGAGATCGCGGCGGCGCTGACCGATGCCTACTGGTTTCTGCGCGATGTGGAGCACCGCATCCAGATGGTGCATGACGAGCAGACGCACAGGCTGCCGACCACCGAGGCGGAACTGAAGCGCATTGCCTTCATGCTCGGTTTCGACAGCGTTGCGGCCTTTTCGACCAGGCTTGAAGCCATTCTGAGGACGGTCGAGAAGCGATATTCCCGGTTGTTCGAGCAAGAGGAAAAGCTTTCTTCGCAGGGCGGAAACTACGAAGGCAATCTCGTCTTTACCGGCCAGAAGGACGATCCGGATACGCTGGAGACGCTGGGCCGGCTGGGGTTCGAGCGCCCCGCCGACATGAGCCGCGTGATCCGGACCTGGCATTCCGGTCGCTACCGGGCAACCCAGTCATCGGAAGCCCGCGAGCGGCTGACGGAGATGATGCCGGCGCTCTTGAAGGCAATCGGCGAGAGCCGCCGCGCCGACGAGGCCCTGCTGCGGTTCGACAGTTTTCTCAAAGGCCTGCCGGCCGGCATCCAGCTGTTTTCTCTGATCGGCAACAATCCGCTCCTTCTGTCGCTGATCGTGACGATCATGGCCTCTGCGCCGCGGCTGGCCGATATTGTCGCCTCCAAACCGCATGTGTTCGACGGCATGCTGGATCCCGGGCTGATGGCGGAGATCCCCACCCGCGACTTTCTCGCCTCGCGGCTGACGGCGTTTCTGGCAAGCTCGCGGCACTACGAGGACCGGCTGGACCGGCTGCGGATCTTTGCCGCCGAACACCGGTTCCTGATCGGGATCCGGCTCCTGACCGGGTCGATTTCGGGAGAGGAGGCCGGTCGCGCCTTTACCCATCTCGCCGATCTGCTGATTGAGGCGGCTCTGGTTGCGGTGACAGCCGAAATCGAGGCGGCACATGGCGCCTATCCGGGCGGTCGGCTGGCCGTGCTCGGCATGGGCAAGCTCGGTTCGTTCGAGCTGACCGCCGGCTCCGATGTCGATCTCATCCTCCTCTACGACTATGACAGCGCGGTCGCGGAAAGCGACGGCCCAAGGCCGCTCGATGCGCAACGCTATTTCACGCGCCTGACGCAGCGGCTCGTCGCAGCACTTTCGGCGCCGATGGCCGAAGGCGTGATCTTCGAGGTGGATTTGCGGCTGCGGCCATCCGGCAACAAGGGACCGGTCGCCACCCGCATCGGTGCCTTCGGCAAATATCAGCGCGAGGAGGCCTGGACCTGGGAGCATATGGCGCTGACGCGTGCACGTCTCGTCTGCGGTGACGCAAGCCTTCAGGACGAGGTCAGGGACGTGATCGACGACGTCCTGGCGGCACGGCCCGATATCGCCAAGATCGCCAGGGAAGTCTCCGAGATGCGGGTCCTGATTGGAAAGGAAAAGCCGCCCCGCGATATCTGGGATTTCAAGCTGATTCCAGGGGGACTGATCGATCTAGAGTTCTTGGCCCAATACCTGCGGCTAATCGCACCGGCGAAGGGCATTGTCGTCCCGACCTACGGTTCGACAACCGGCGAGTTGCTGAAACGCCTTGGCGAGGAAATGATTACGCCCGGCGACCTCGATACCTGCCTCTATGCAATCAGATTGTTCAGTGAACTGTCGCAGATCATCAGGCTCTGCGTTGACGGCCCATTCGAGCCGAAGGATGCGCCATCCGGTCTCGTGGAGCGCATCTGCCGGGCTGGAGACTGCCCGGACCTCGCAACGCTCGAGGGCGAGGTAAAGCGGCTATCCAAGGCGGTGCGGAAGGTTTTCGAGAAGGTGGTGAGAGCCTGAGCCCCGTCTGCCGGTTTTGACCGATGATCATCTGATCAGAGTGAATATCCCGGCGGTAGCAGCGATTGCTGCCAGTACCAGCCCGAAGATCACACAGACGAGATCGATGATCCGACCCTGATCCGGCTTCGAATCCAGCTTGACGTTGATCATCGCAAGCGCCGCCCGCGTGTCGTCAGCAATCTCTTCGAGCGTGGAGATAGGGGCGTCTGCAGCGCTGCTCACAGGTGATCTCCTTCAACAGGCGAAGTGGGTCGCAGGTGTGTGAGGGCGAGTCAATTGCGATCTGGGATTGATCGTGAGGTATTCCTCAAGCCACCTTCTTTGCCGCAAACTGGACCATGTCGCTCTGGGGGATGTGGATCGAAACCACGGTTCCCTTGCCCATGACGGACCGGATCCGCATCGTGCCGCCGTGCAGGGTGATCAGCGAGCGGGATATGGCGAGGCCGAGGCCGGAGCCGCCTTTGCTCTTGGCATACTGGCTCTGCACCTGTTCGAAGGGCTGGCCGATCTTCGACAGCGATGCCTTGGGGATGCCGATGCCGGTGTCGGCGATGGTGAGCACGATGCCGCCGCTGATCGGCTTTGCGCGCAGTTCGATGCGGCCGCCTTCGTCGGTGAATTTCACGGCGTTGGAGAGGAGGTTCAGCATCACCTGTTTCAGCGCCCGGCGATCGCCGATCATGTCGAGGGAAGGCGACAGGCATTGGCGGATGGCGATCTGCTTTTCCTGCGCCACCACAGCCGTCAGCCTCAGGCTTTCCTCGATCAGCGGCGTCAGGTTGACGGGCTCCGACTGGATCAGCATATGACCGGCCTCGATCTTCGACATGTCGAGGATATCGTTGATGACGTTGAGGAGATGCTTGCCGCTGTCGTGGATATCGCGGGAGTATTCGCTGTATTTGGCGGATCCGAGCGGACCGAACATGCCGTTCACGAGGATCTCGGAAAAGCCGAGGATGGCGTTGAGCGGCGTTCTGAGTTCGTGGGACATGTTGGCGAGGAATTCCGACTTCGCCTTGTTGGCGGCCTCGGCGCGTTCCTTTTCCGCCTGGTAATTGGCATTGGCGGTCGAAAGCTCTTCCTTCTGGCGCTCGAGCTTCTTCTGCGAGGCGGAGAGATCGCCGATCGTCGCCATCAGGCGGCGCTCGGAATCGCGCAGACGTTCCTGGTGACGCTTGAGCAGGGTGATGTCGGTGCCGACGGAAACCGTGCCGCCATCGCGGGTGCGGCGTTCGTTGATCTGCAGCCACCGTTCGTCGGCCAGCTGCACTTCTGTGGTGCGCGACAGGCCGCTGCGATCCGGATCGGCGACGCGGCGTTCGATCACCGGACGGGCAGAGGCGCCAAGCACGGTGCTGCGTTCGGTGCCGGGGACGAGGACTGAGTCCGGAAGACCGTGGGCCTGCTGGAAGTGAGTGTTGCACATCACCAGGCGGTCGTTCTTGTCCCAGAGCACGAAGGCTTCCGACGTGCACTCGATAGCGTCGGCCAGGCGCTGGTCGGCTTCTGCATAGCGTTCGGCAAGCCGGTGCTGCTCGGTTACGTCCATGGCGATGCCGATGACGTGCGTGCGGCCGTTTGCCATCCGCACCACCTGGGCACGAGCGCGCATCCACACATAGTGGCCGGCGGCGTGGCGCATGCGGAAGACCTGGTCCACCTGCTTGGCATTGCCGCGGCTGATGGCGCGGGCGAGTGCGTAGAGGTTGCCGTCGGTCGGGTGCATCATCCGCGCCGCATCGGTAAAGGACACGACGTTGCCGACCGGGGGGAAGCCGAGCATCTCGTACATCGAGCCCGACCAGAACAGGCGCCGGTTAGTAACGTCGAAATCCCACAGGCCGCAGCGACCGCGCGACAGCGCCGTCTCGATGCGCAGGTTCGATTGTACGAACGTCTCGTCGGCATCGCGGGCGCGCTTCACCTGAGCGTAATAGGCATAGAGGATGACGAGCAGGATGGCCGAAATGCCGGCAAAGATCGTGACGCTGAGCGAGACTTCGCCACGTACGAATTCGTTCGTCGTCTCCAGCGAATGGGCCGCTACGATCAGCGCGCCGTCGTTGCCGATTGGCTTGATCGACGCATAGTAGGGGACATCACCGAAAAAGGTCTCGATGACCGTGCCCGACCCGCCGACGCGGCGCATGGCTGCGGTTTCGGGAAGAACCGAGGAAAGACGCTTGCCGAGATAGCTGCCGGTATCGCCGATGCCGCCGAAGATCCGGCCGGTCGTATCGGTAAAGAGCACGACAGCGCCCCGCTCCAGCTTGTCCTGGCCGAGGAATGTCGAGAGACGCGCTTGGGCAGTCTGGCGGTCGGCTGCAGCAAACAGCGATTCCTGTCCGGAGAAAGCGGCGGATGCGGTCGCGGACATCAGTGACGCGGACTGGCGCGCGGCATCTTCCATCCGGCCATGCTCGCCCACGATCCCCATAATGCGCGATGCGGCAACGACGGCAAGAAAGATAAGGATCAGAATTGGAATGGAACGCTTCAGCACCAGCTCGACGCGCGGCGTCTGCTGTGCGATCGGCCGGACGGAAAGCTGAGCTTCCTCCGGAGCCGTCCGTCCAAGGCTGCTGAAGCCTGGAAACTTGAAGCGCAACCATCCCCCGGCCTCGGTTTCCCGCTGCACGCCCGATATCATCGTCATCCGATCCCTCGTCGTGATTCGCTGCGCCGCCGCTCGAATCTGACCTAATGAATCACAGAGTGATTCTCTGTGTCCAGAGGGTTGGTAACATTTCGTTAACCATATGATAGTCGACGCATTTACGCCTGAGAGGATCCGCAAATCAGGTGTCTGGGTAACGCTTTTCAGGATGCGAGTTATCAAGCCCCGTCAAGCAAGATGTACCAAAATGTGCCAAATCGGCGCAAAAAATATCCGCGCCGGCAGGCAGCCGACGCGGATGTCATTTTGCACGAAGATTGTCTCAGCCCTTAAGCATACGCTCAACGATGTCGCGCACGTCAGTCGAAAGGGACGGGCTACGTTCAATCGTCATCAAAGCGTCGCGGGCCTGGTCGGCGCGGGTCGGCTCCAGCGAGCGCCATGAGCGCATCGAGGTGAGGATGCGGGCGGCAAGTTGCGGGTTCTTCGGATCGATCTCGAGGATCTGTCCGGCGAGGAACCGGTAGCCTTCGCCGTCGCGGCGGTTGAAGCCGGTCGGGTTCGAGAAGGCATACATGCCGACCAGTGCGCGAACACGGTTCGGATTGCCGGCATTGTAGCGCGGATGGTCGATCAACGCTTTGACCCGTGCCAGCGCATCTTCGCCGGGCATGGTCGCCTGCAGCGAGAACCACTTGTCGATGACCAGCGGGTTTGCGTCGAACCGCGTCAGGAAGCTTGCGAGCGCACCCGTCGTTTCCGAGGCTTCCGGGAAGCGATGGGCAAGCAGTGTGAGCGCCTGCGAGAGTTCCGTCATGTTGTCGGCGGCACTGAAGGCTTCGGCCGCGCGCTGCGGGCTGTTTTCGGCATAGGCGAGGTAGGTCAGTGCCGCAGCCTTGAGAGCCCGCTTGCCGGCGCTTTCGGCATCCGGGGAATAGGCACTATCTGCCTTCATGTCACTGAACAGACGCTTGAAGAGGTCTTCACCAGCATCTGCGATGAGCTTCAAGACCGCATTGCGGCCCGTGTGAATGGCTTCCGGATCGTTGTTGCCACCAAGCTCGCGACCGATGTCGGCTTCGCTCGGAAGTGCCAGAACCTGCGCGCGGAAGGCCGGCTCCAGCGTGTCGTCACCGGCCGCTTCCAGAAGTGCCGCAATCAGCGCCGGGTCGCAGGTGACCTCATGACCTTCCCGCGCATCGCGGGCAGCCTTGGTAAGGTTCGGGATGGCGAGATCCGTCAGGGCCTGCCAGCGCGAAAACAGATCCGTGTCGTGACGAGCGATATGCGCAAGATCGGCCGGCGTCTGGGTAAAGGCGATGTTGACCGGCGCCGAGAACGAACGGTTGAGCGACAGAACAGGCCGCAACGCAATGCCGGTAAAGGTGAAGGTCTGGCGGCGATCGGTCAGATGCAGGACGTCACCGGTCACTTCACCGCCCTTGACGGATGTCGCGTTGGCAATGGCGCCATTGTCGAGGATCAGCGCGAAGGACAGCGGGATGTGCATCGGCTGCTTGTCCGGCTGACCGGGCGTTGCCGGCACCATCTGTTCGAGCGACAGCTTGAACGTGGCGGATGCCTGGTCGTATTCGGTCGAGACGTTGACGAGCGGCGTGCCGGCCTGCGAATACCAGAGCGAGAACTGGGCGAGATCGCGGCCGCTCACGTCCTCGAAGCATTTCACATAGTCCTCGACGGTGACGGCCTGGCCGTCATGCCGTTCGAAATAGAGATCCATGCCGGCCTTGAAATCGTCCATGCCGAGCAGCGTGGCGATCATGCCGGTGACTTCGGACCCCTTCTGGTAGACCGTCGTCGTGTAGAAATTGTTGATCTCGCGATAGGTCGTCGGGCGCACCGGGTGGGCGAGCGGGCCGCCATCCTCCGGGAACTGGTCCGAGCGCAGATGGCGCACTTCGGCGATGCGCTTGACCGGGCGCGAGCGCTGGTCGGCCGAGAATTCGTGGTCGCGATAGACCGTGAGGCCTTCCTTCAGGCACAGCTGGAACCAGTCGCGGCAGGTGATGCGGTTGCCGGTCCAGTTGTGGAAGTATTCGTGGGCGATGATCGCCTCGATATTGGCGTAGTCCTGATCCGTTGCAGTCTCTGGATCGGCCAGCACGTACTTGTCGTTGAAGACGTTGAGCCCCTTGTTCTCCATGGCGCCCATGTTGAAGTCTGAGACGGCGACGATCATGAAGATGTCGAGATCGTATTCGCGGCCGAACCGCTCCTCGTCCCACTTCATCGAACGCTTCAGAGCGTCCATGGCATAGGCGGTGCGCGACTCGTTGCCGTGCTCGACATAGATCTTCAGCGTGACTTCACGCTCGGACATCGTCACGAACGTGTCTTCGACGACCGCAAGATCGCCGGCGACGAGAGCAAACAGGTAGGATGGCTTCGGATGCGGATCGAACCAGGCGGCAAAGGCGCGGCCTTCGTCATATCCGGCACCGCCCAGGAAATTGCCGTTCGACAGCATGACCGGGTTGGCGGCCTTGTCACCGATGATGGTGATCGTGTAGGGCGCCAGAACGTCGGGACGGTCAGGGAAGTATGTGATCCGGCGGAAGCCTTCGGCCTCGCACTGCGTGCAATAGATGCCGTTGGTGCGGTAAAGCCCCATCAGCTGCGTATTGGCTTCCGGATTGATATGGGTCGTGATGGTGATCTCGAACGGCGCCTCGGCCGGCAGATCACGGATGATGAGGCTTTCCGGCGTGGCATCGTACTGACTGGCCGGCACGTCCTTTTGGTCAAACAGCAGGCCGGAAAGAGCAAGCTCGTCGCCATCGAGCACCAGAGGAGCGGACGGATCCACGCCTTCGCGGCGATGGAAGATCAGCCGGGCATCCACTTTCGTGTTCGTCGGGTCGAGCTCGAAGGTGAGGTCGACACGTTCCAGAACGAAATCAGTGGGGCGGTAATCTGCCAGATGTACGATCTGGCCCGTATCTGTTCGCATGACTTTTCCTGAACCGGCTCTTCAAATTGAACGCGTCGAGGATCTGCGCGGTTGCGCGCATTGAGCTTTCGACAATCCCCATCGCCGCCGCGGATCATTGCACGCAATACTAAACGATTGTTGAAGCCACCTTTAAGATAACGCGATTTTGTTCCAGTCTTGAGCAGCCTCGCGGAAGCTGACTTGCCATCATGCTTCGTGATTGTGCTTTGTCAATTTCCTGTCGCGGCCCCGGGAAATGTGGTTATTGTGATTTGTATTCGAATCCTTTTCTTTGGTGGTGCTGCGATTACGGTCCCGTCACCGTGATTTTTGCAGAGTGCATGATGGTGGCCGACGCGCAGAACCCCTTGCGGGGCATTCTTTTCAAGGTCATCTCCGTCGTCATCTTCGTGGCCATGCAGGTCTGCATCAAGTCCGCCGGAACGGGGATCCCTGCAGGGCAGATCACCTTTTACCGCTCCGCTTTCGGGATCGTGCCGATCGTGCTCTACCTGTCGGTTCTCGGACAGTTATGGCCGGCATTCCACACGTCGAGCATTTTCGGACATTTCAAGCGCGGTGTGCTGGGCATCATGTCGATGGCCTTCGGCTTTTACGGCCTGATCCACCTGCCGCTGCCGGAAGCGATCGCCATCGGCTACGCGGGACCGCTGATGGCCGTCGTGTTTGCAGCGCTCATCCTCAAGGAAACAGTGCGCGTCTATCGCTGGACGGCGGTGTTGATCGGAATCGTTGGCGTTCTCGTCGTCTCCTGGCCAAAGCTGACACTGCTCCGCGACGGCGGGTTTGCCTCGGAACAGGCGCTCGGGGCGATCGCGGTTCTCTGTGCCGCCGTGCTGGCCGGTCTTGCCATGGTGCAGGTGCGCCAGCTGGTGCAGACCGAAAAGACGGCGACGATCGTGCTGTATTTTTCGCTGACCGGCGCGCTTCTGTCGCTGGCCAGCCTGCCGTTCGGCTGGGTGTCGCTGTCCTGGAGCAGTTTTCTGCTTCTGATCGCGGCCGGGCTATGCGGTGGCGTAGCGCAGATCTTCCTGACCGAAAGCTATCGATTTGCCGATGTCTCGACAGTCGCACCCTTCGACTATACGTCGATCATTCTGGGCATTGCCGTGTCATATCTGCTGTTTGCGGACGTGCCGACGGCAACGACGCTGATCGGTACCGCGATTACGGTTTCCGCCGGTATCTTCATCATCTACCGCGAGCATCGGTTGGGTCTCGAGCGCAAGGCGGCACGCCGGGCGTCAAGCACCGCCAACTGAATCCGTGCTGCAGGAACATGGCGCCAAACGCAAAAGGGCCGCGTGACGCAGCCCTCGACAGTTCAATCCAACATGGATGACGCTTTACAGCGGAATTGCAGTTTCCGCGTCGGAGCGCTTCACCGCTGAACGGGAAAACTCGACGGATGCAGATACCGCGCAGCTGATCTGGAGAATGCTGTCGCGGATCGTACGGATCGGGTGCAGAACGGTTTTCATTGTCGTCATACCCTCAGCGTTCACGGAAGTCTGCGAAGACGGCGGACGGACGGGTTATCCCGACCGGACGGCTCATCGAGCGCGACGTGATCTGCTCGTGCGTGGCAGATCCGAAATGGTGGTACCCGTTCGAGGAGCGCGGCGCGAGGCCGGCAACGCGGAGGGTTTCAAAGCCCGAATGGATCGGACGAAAGCGTGTGGTCATTGCCTTGGTTCCTTAAACCGTGTCCTCCCAAGACAGGATGATATATTGCAGCGCAGCATTGATTCATCAATGGCGGCAAACGCGGCGCTGACATGCAGCGCACGCATAACGATATTCACAAATTGGTAATTTTAACGCGAATCGTCGGTCCGCTGCCTAGATTCTGGGCATTCAAGTGCCGGAAATGCGGCTTTTGAACAGCAGCATATCCTGCCAGGCGAGAGCCTTGTTGGCCGGTGCCGCAAGCAGATCCTGCGGGTGAAGCGTCGCGAGCGCGGAAACCGCAAGTCCCGCTGCCGTGACCTCGCGCCATTCACCGCGCATGGAATGGATCGTGCCGGTGTCGCCGAGGAACAGACGCGCGGGAAAGTTGCCGAGCAGCAGCAGATGGCGTGGCTCGGCAAGCGCTATCTGCCGGTCGAGGAACGGTCTGCAGATTTCAAGTTCGGCGTCGGACGGCATCCGGCTTCCCGGCGGACGCCAGGGGATGATGTTGGTGAGCAGCACCGTCTCGCGCGACAGGCCGATCGCCGACAGCATCCGATCGAGCAATTGGCCCTGCCGCCCGGAAAACGGTGTGCCGTCGCGATCATCTTCGGCATTCGGCATCGGGCCGATCACCATGATGCGCGATTGCGGATCGCCGGTCATGAACACCGTTGAGCGGGCGCCGTGTTTCAGATTGCAGCCACCGAAGGTTTCCAGCGCCGTCTTCAACTCTGCAAGCGAACGGGCACCGTCTGCCGCAAGACGCGCGGCATTGACCGCGCCGCCATCGGGAATGGCGACCTGCTGCATGGAGGAGGGGGTAAGACGCGGAGCTGGTGGCGCGGGACGCTGCGGCTGTGGTGTATCGCCACCGCCAGCATAGGCCTCACGCTCACCTTGCGGCGAGGGTGACGAAGTGTTCGGTGCCGCTCGCCCTTGCGACTTTGCCGCCTTCTGCTCGGCAAACTGCGCGAAGCGATCGACCGGTTCGTCCTCGACCAGCCAGTCGACACCCGAATCCGCATAGAAATGCAGCAGCGCTGCAAGTTCGGCAGGATCGAGTTCGGAGGCGGTGGGGCTCATATGCGCACCCTATAGCATGTCGGGCTCGGGTTGGAATGGGATTCCGTCCGCGGCTGTGGAGAACCTCGTGGAGTGCTTACGCCGCCCACTGCTCCACATCGCCGCTTTCGCCGATCAGGGCCAGACCGTGGGCGATCGACAACAGTTCGCCGCCGCTCTCGATCTTGCCGGCATCGAAGCGCCGGTTAAAGATCTGCCGCACCGCCGGCACGAAGGATGTCCCACCGGTCAAGAACACCTTGTCGACCTCATCAGGTGCCGTGTTTGTCTTGGTCAGCACGTCGTC
Source organism: Neorhizobium sp. DAR64862/K0K3 (assembly GCF_050500185.1). Taxonomy (NCBI): domain Bacteria; kingdom Pseudomonadati; phylum Pseudomonadota; class Alphaproteobacteria; order Hyphomicrobiales; family Rhizobiaceae; genus Neorhizobium; species Neorhizobium sp. DAR64862/K0K3. Next base: position 2,047,829 of record NZ_CP191449.1, on the reverse strand, counting down.
CAGCGCACCTTCGATCCGGGCGAGGTCGTCGGCGATCCAGGTTTCGAAATCGGTCCGCTTCACCATCTTCTTGCCACCCCGGCCGAGCGGCGAGAAATTGAACTCCGCCTCGTCGGACGCAGAAAGCGCCATCTTGGTGGCCGAGATCGACTGATAGAGCGGATAGCCTTCGTCGTGATCGACGAGATCGATAAACAGTTCCAGCTTGTCGGGATCGGTTGCCGAGCGCACCAGCGATTTCAGATCCGTGAACTCGCGGGTCGTCTTGAAGATAGACAACTGGTTCCAGCGCGAGAAATTCGCATAATAGCTGGAGGGCACTTCGAGAAGCTTGTCGAAGCTCTTGAAATGCGTGCCCTTGCCAATCTCTGGCGCCACCAGATGCTCCACCATCCGCGCGTCGAAGTGATCGCCGGCGATGCCGACGCCGGAATGGCCGATCGGAGTTGCGACGAGCTTGCCGGCGACACGCTCGAAGCGGATGAGCGAGTAGTCCGTCGTGCCGCCGCCAAAGTCGGCCACCAGAACGGTGGCATCGCTCTTCAGGCTCTGCGCGAAGTAATAGGCGGCTGCGACAGGCTCGTAGACATAGTGGATTTCCGGAAAGCCCAGCCGCGTCAGCGCTTCGTTGTAGCGATCGGTGGCAAGTTTCTCATCCGGGCTGGCGCCGGCAAAATGCACCGGACGTCCTGCGACGAGACGCGAGACTTCGCCCGGCCAGTTGCCTTCCGCATAGGCCTGCAACCGCTTCAGAAAGATTTCCATCAGGTCTTCGAACATGTGCCGGCGGGCAAACACCAGCGTGCCCTGAAACAGTGGGCTTGCGGCAAAGGTCTTGATCGACTGCAGGAAGCGGACATCGCCGGGATTGTCGATGAACTGGCGGATGGCGGCCTGACCGGCCTCGATCTTCAGCGCCTGCGCGCCAAGCTTCGCATCCTTCATGAAGGAGAGCGCCGTGCGCATCGAATCCGTGGTGCCGGCGCTGCTGGAGAACTCCAGCGAATGCGTGGTGGCGCCACTGTCCGCCAATGCCAGAACCGTATTGGTCGTGCCGAAATCAAGCCCGAGCGCCCGTGCCATGGCCGTGCTCCTTAAAGATCTACGTCGAATATGATGAACCGGAAGCGCCGCCTCCGAGGGCAACAGAACGCGAAAACGCGCCCCGTTTTTCGAGAGGGCGCGTGATGGCACAAGGTGCAGGCGAAGGCAAGAGCGGAAAGGGACTGCATCCCTTGCCGATGGTATTCATGCCGCGCTGTAGATCTTTTCCGTTTCGAGCGTGTCGGCCTCGTCTCGGGAGCCGAACAGGGTGCCAATCGTCTGGCTCTGCTTGGAGACGATATTGTCCAGCAACTGGCTGACCATTAGGCTCTGGACGACTTCCGAAGCCCGTTCGCGAGCCTGTTGTTCCTCGCTGGTACCTGTCGTTCCGAAACGCGTCTGGATCCTAGCGACCTGGTCGAGGAAGTCAGCGACGCGATCGGCAGAAGCCGTCTTGGAGACGGAGGTCGACGCGGTGGTCGGAGCGTTGGACGACGAAGCGGTCGTTCCCGTGCTCGAGCCCGTCGCCGGTGCCGTGGATGCCGTGCCAGCCTGTACCGGACCCGACGAGGATGGGCCAGACGCGCTGCCGGAACTCACGCTGTTCGATGGCGCACTGTTTGATGGAGCGCTGTTTGCTGGAGGAACGGCACCCGCCTCAGGTTCAGCGGATGGCTCCGCTTCCGTCGTGCTTTCTGCCGGCACGCTTCCGGTCGATGTGCTTCCCGATGGCGCACTGGACGTTGGCGCTGCGGTGTCGTCGTCTTCAACCATCGAAGCGTCGCGGTCTGTTTCGGCGCCGCTGGTCTCGGTGCTTTCAGGCTTTGCATCGCCGGTCGCAGCAGTTTCCGGCGCGGTGGAAACCGGCGTCTCGGATTTGTCTGTGTCGCCTACGCTCTCGCTGGCTTCATCATTATCGGCCGCTACTGGCTCGGCTTCTGCAGTCTCGTCACCCGACGCCGGAGGCGTGGCGGAGTAGATGCCGTCATCGCTATTGTCGACCTGCGTTTCGGGTTCTGCGCTCGCGACCGGTTTGACCTGCTCGGTGCTGGTCGGGGTGGTTGCGGCTGAAGTGCCGGATGTTGTGCTTGCTGGCTGTGTGCTTGAGGTGGACGTCTGGCTCGTAGAGGATGGTTGGCTGGAACTGGACGTCTGGCTCGGCGAGGATGAACTCGATCCGCCTTTGAAAAGGCTGTCAATTAACACGGTATGCCCCTTGGGTTCTAATCAAGCTCGGCCTGTAACAGCGTCGCCTTGACGAGGGGTCAAAACCGGCATGACAAGTTAACTCAATGTTTACACATTCATGGAGGATCTTCCCGGCGTCGCACAAGGAGGACTGCTAGAGTGTTGAAGAAAATGAAGTTTCTGTCGTTGATCACGGTTGCGTGCTTGTTTTCCGGCGTGGCCTCCCATGCTGCCGAGCCCATCGCCTGTACGGTCGTGATCGAGGAAAAGACAGGTGAACAAGTGCACCGGGAAGGCGCCTGCGATCAGGCTTTCTATCCGCAATCCACCTTCAAGCTGCCGCTCGCGATGATGGGCTATGACGCCGGCATCCTCACCGACGAGACGACGCCGCTCTGGAAATACCAGGCGAAGTTCAACCGCTCGCAGCGTGAGCAAAAGGATGTCGACCCGACTATCTGGGAACGCGATTCGATCGTCTGGTATTCGCAGGAGATCACGCGCAAGCTCGGCAAAGAACGGTTCGCGGCCTATGTGAAGGCCTTCGGTTACGGCAACCGCGATGTCTCAGGCGGACCCGCGGGCACGGACGGTCTGACGGAAGCCTGGCTGATGTCGTCGCTGAAGATCTCGCCGGACCAGCAGGTGGCGTTCATCCGCCGCTTCCTCACCGGCAAGCTGCCGATCTCGGAAAAGGCTTCCGACATGACACAGGCCATCCTGCCGCATTTTGCAGCTGCTGACGGCTGGGACGTGCAGGGCAAGACCGGCGCCGGCTGGATGCGCGGCAAGGACGGCAAGCCGGACTATTCCCGCCCGATCGGCTGGTTCGTCGGCTGGGCCGAGCAGAACGACCGCCGCGTGATCTTTGCAAGGTTGCTGGTCGACGTGAAGCGCTATCCCGACACGCCGATCAGCTATGTTGTGCGTGACAGCCTGATCGCCGACTTGGCCAAGCTTGCCGCCGATCTCTGATGCCGCTTACCCGTTCGGCCGGAACGCCACGCTGCCGCCCTGCAGGAAGCAGGTCCGGCTGAACTTGGATAGGTCGATCGGGTTGGGAAGCCTGACATCCGCGATGTCGGGGAGGGGCCTCGTCGCCTCGTCGTAAGCGCGGTCGATCTGCGTCACGAAGACGATGATCAAGCCACGCCTTCGGGCAAAGGCACTGAGTGCGGAAACCTGCTCGGCTAGCGGCGGGTTTTCGCGTCTCTGGTCGAGCAGTTGCAGATAGTCCACCACGACCAATGTGCCGGCTGCAGCGGTTTCCAGCGCCTCGATCATGTGGCCGGCATTGATCGCATCGGAGCAGTCGAACGAGAACTGGTCTCCGAAGCTCTGAGGCTCGACCTCAAGCGCGCGAAAGCGCCCGAGAATGTCGGCAGGCGTATAATCGAGGCTGAAGAAAAAGGCGCTATTGCCGGCTTTCATGGCCTCGATGGCAAGGCTGAGCGCCATCAGCGTCTTGCCCTGTCGCGGCCGTGCACCGACCAGCAGCATGTCGCCCTGTTTCAGGCTTCGGTACAAGATTTCGGCGGGCGATGTTTCGGTATGTTTGGCCGATAGCAGGCTCCAGCTCCGGTACCCTTGCTCGACGGCGATGCGGTCGAGCGCGGCGTGAAGGGGAGTGGATGTCTGCCGGGCGAGAAGCTTCGCCTTGCGTTTCAGCTGGTAGATCGGAACTGTCGTTTTCATGGTCAAACCTCCTATCGCGAGCGTGTTTCGCAATCCCTCCTTGTGCGGATGCTCGAACAGTCGGTTCGATGATCAGAGGTCCGGTATGAGGTTTACTTTCCCGTTCGGAGGGGGGAGGCGTGGACCGCGCCAGAATCAGAGCCTAGCGCGATCCGTGTCGTCTTCAAAGTGGTCTTGTCAGGTTAGAACGAGCGGGCCGCTCCGCCATCGACGCGCAGCATCGATCCGGTGATGTAGCTTGCGGCTTCCGAGCAGAGGAAGGCACCGGCAGCGCCGAATTCCTCGACCGTGCCGAGCCGGCCGGCGGGGATCGTCTTGACCGATGCGGCGCGGACTTCGTCCATCGTCTTGCCCTGCTTTTTCGCATTGGCCGTGTCGAGTTCCTCGATCCGGTCGGTGAGGATGCGGCCAGGCAGCAGCATGTTTGCGGTGATACCGGAACCCGCCACTTCGGTCGCAAGTGTCTTGTTCCAGCCGACCAGCGCGCCACGCAGCGTATTCGACAGCGCGAGGTTCGCGATCGGCTCAACCACGCCGGAGGAGGCGACCGTCAGAACGCGGCCCCAGCCTTGCGCCTTCATCTGCGGCAGCAACGTGTTGGTGAGCGTGATGACGCGCAGCACCATCGACTGGAAGAACGTGTCGAGCTTGTCGGCGCTCATGTCCTCAGTCGTGCCGGGCGTCGGGCCGCCGGTATTGTTGACGAGAATGTCGATGCCGCCGAGCTTTTCCTCAACGGCCGTCACCATCGAAGCGACGAAATTCTCTTCGCCGAGATCGCCGCGGACCCAGTCAGCCTTGCCTTTGCCGAGCGCATTGATCGCCTTGCAGTTTTCGGCGAGCTGATCGCCCGAGCGACCGACCAGAAGGACGTTTGCGCCTTCCGCCGCCAGAGCCTTGGCGATCCCCAGCCCGAGGCCGCGGGAGGAGGCGAGTACGAGCGCGCGTTTGCCGGCAATACCGAGATCCATGAAGCTTTCCTTCTCTGCACGAGGTTCATGACGGGCCTTCGGGCGCGACGACAGGTTGCGACGCTGGACCGGTCATTTGGATGCCGGGGCTTTATAGCTTTGGTATAACAGTGGCGAAAGCCAGAACTTGCCTTTGGCGCCAGAACCAGTATTTACGTGTACGTCAACGTAAGTTGAGAAAATGGAAGCGTGCTTTGCGCGAATGACAAGCCGGAAGACGTTTTCGCGCCTCGACAAGCGGGATCGCTTTTGACAAGACAGAAACAGACCTACTGCGCCGGCGAGGGGCCGGCATCGGAGTTTGCAATGGACGCCCAAGACCTTTCCGCCAACCCGCTTCCCGAACGTGAAAGCATGGAGTTCGACGTCGTGATCGTTGGCGCTGGCCCGGCAGGCCTGTCGGCTGCGATCCGCTTGAAGCAGGTCAATCCGGATCTGACGGTGGTCGTTCTGGAAAAAGGCGCCGAAGTCGGTGCGCATATTCTTTCAGGCGCCGTGGTCGATCCGTCGGGCATTGATGCGCTCCTGCCCGGCTGGCGGGAGGAAGAGGGCCATCCCTTCAAGACCGAAGTAACCGACGACCAGTTCCTGCTGCTCGGTCCTGCCGGCTCGATCCGCCTGCCGAACTTCGCCATGCCGCCGCTGATGAACAATCACGGAAATTACATCGTCTCGCTCGGCAACGTCTGTCGCTGGCTCGCCGAAAAGGCCGAAGCGCTGGGCGTCGAGATCTATCCCGGCTTTGCTGCCGCCGAAGTGCTCTACAATGACCAGGGTGCCGTAATCGGTGTCGCAACCGGCGACATGGGGATTGAGAAGAACGGCGAACCGGGTCCTGCCTATACCCGCGGCATGGAACTGCTCGGCAAGTACACGCTGATCGGCGAAGGCGTGCGTGGCTCGCTCGCCAAGCAGCTGATCGCGAAATTCGATCTCGCCAAGGATCGCGAGCCGCAGAAATACGGCATCGGCATCAAGGAACTGTGGCAGGTCAAGCCGGAGAACCACAGACAGGGCCTCGTGCAGCACTCGTTCGGCTGGCCGCTCGGCATGAAGACCGGCGGCGGTTCCTTCCTCTACCACCTGGAGGATAACACGGTCGCAGTCGGCTTCGTCGTCCACCTCAACTACAAGAACCCCTATCTCTATCCGTTCGAGGAATTCCAGCGCTTCAAGACGCATCCGGCCATCCGCGGCACGTTCGAGGGCGGCAAGCGCCTTTCGTACGGCGCGCGTGCGATTACCGAGGGTGGCTACCAGTCGGTGCCGAAACTGTCCTTCCCGGGTGGCGCGCTGATCGGCTGTTCCGCCGGCTTCGTCAACGTGCCCCGCATCAAGGGATCGCACAACGCGGTCATCTCCGGCATGCTCGCCGCCGACAAGCTGGCCGCCGCCATCGCTGCCGGCCGCGCCAATGACGAGCCGGTCGAGATCGAGAACGAATGGCGCCAGACGGCGATCGGCACTGATCTCAGGCGCGTGCGCAACGTCAAGCCGCTCTGGTCGAAGCTCGGAACCTGTCTCGGCGTCGCGCTCGGCGGTCTCGACATGTGGACCAACCAGCTGTTCGGCTTCTCGTTCTTCGGCACGCTGAAGCACGGCAAGACCGATGCGCAAAGCCTGGAGCCGGCGGCACAGCACAAGAAGATCGACTATCCGAAGCCCGATGGCGTGCTGACCTTCGACCGTCTCTCCTCGGTGTTTCTCTCCAACACCAACCACGAGGAAGACCAGCCGGTACATCTCAAGGTCAAGGATATGGACCTGCAGAAGCGCTCCGAGCTCGAAGTCTATGCGGGGCCCTCCACCCGCTACTGTCCCGCCGGGGTCTATGAATGGGTGGAGAGGGACGGCGAAGAAGTCTTCGTCATCAACGCCCAGAACTGCGTCCACTGCAAGACCTGCGACATCAAGGACCCCAACCAGAACATCGTCTGGGTCCCGCCACAGGGCGGCGAGGGGCCGGTGTATCAGAATATGTGATCCTTGAGGTGCCGAGGGAGACCAGAGCAACCGCTGTGCGTTCAATTGGACGCACAGCGATCTAGAGAGGCGCCTCCGCACAGTCCCGGCTGCAAATCGCTGCGCAGGTTTGCTGGGAGCGCTTCAGACTGAGGTTCAGCCACGGCCGAACCGGTGGGAGACAGCGTTCAGCCGCTTGTCCCGTGTCCAAAGCAACAGATCCGGCGTCAACAACAGAGACGCCACGAGATGCGCGTCACAATAGCCGATACCTGAGCCGGACAGTTTCTGTGTCCGTATCATTGCCAGAATCTCCGCATCTGACGCTGTTACGGATTTCGGCAGCCGATGCAGATAGCCGATGATCACATCGTATTGGCGCATGTTCCCCAGCGCCAGTTCCCCGATCACATGCGGATGAGTGCAGACTTGTCCATTCTCCAGCAGAGCAATCAGCCTCGGGTCTGGTTTGCCGAGATGGTCGGCCCGGATGACTGTATCGACCAGAATCACTGCTCGTCCGGCCGCCAGCGGGGCGCTGATCTGAAGTCTGGTTCCGTTCCGCCCAGAAGAGCAAGGCGCCGTGCAGCTTCGTTTTGAACGAGAAGCGTAAGCGCCTTCTTGACGATCGCCGATGTCTCCTGAAGACCGGTCAGTTCCTTCGCATCGATAAGCAGTTCATCATCGATGGTGATCGTCGTTCGCATGGTCAGTCTCCCTTCGCATGAAAAATAACATCCAGATGATGCGCTTAACAAAGTCGCGTGCGCCTGTGGGCGTGCACAGTGTTGTCGGTGCAAATACGCCATTGAACTCGCTCGATCCGCACCCGCCTTATCACTTCATTAACCATAATATCCGTAATTCTTGGTCATCTTCTCGACTCGCCAAGGACACATTCATGTCGATTTCCCGTCGCGGCCTGCTGGTCGGTTTGCCGCTTCTGCTGGCCGGCTGCGCTTCCACTTATCCAGAACAGCGCAACTATGCGGCGCTTCCAGGCGAGGCTTTCCCCTTGTCACCGGTGCCAATCGATCGGATCAGGCCCGAACTGCGCCGGACCGAAGTCGACTATGTCAGCTCCTACGAAGCGGGTACCGTCGTCGTTGATACGCCTGCGCGCCGGGCCTACTACATCCTCGGCGGCGGCCGGGCGATCCGTTACGGCGTCGGTGTCGGCCGCGCCGGTCTTGCACTCTCCGGAAACGCCTATGTGGGCCGCAAGGCCGAATGGCCGACCTGGACGCCGACGGCCAACATGCAGCGCCGCGAACCGCGCTACCGGGCGCTCGCAGGCGGCATGCCTGGAGGCCCTAACAACCCGCTCGGCGCACGTGCGATGTATCTTTACCGCGGCGGCAACGATACGCATTTCCGCATCCACGGCACCAACCAGCCGGATTCGATCGGTCACGCGATGTCGAGCGGTTGCATCCGCATGATGAACCACGACGTCATCGATCTTTTCCAGCGCGTCCAGGTCGGCGCAAAGGTCGTCGTCATCCAGGCGAGTGCCTGATCCAAGCCGCAGCCATCCGTAAGAAGCCTGCCGTCACTGTCGTGGCGGCGGACCTTTTCGCATGTGGATGTTATGGGTGGACCTGATTACCCTTCAGCGTGATTTCCAGGCGACGACCATCAGGCCGCCGATCACGGTGATATGCTCCATCACCACGTAGAACTCTAGCGTCTTGAACGGCTCTTCCATCGTCCAGAAATGGTGGACGATCGGAATCGTCAGCGCCGTGAACACGCCGAGCGCCCCGGCACCGAGCCAGGTCCAGCGGTTGAGGATGATAAGCGCCGAACCCACCAGCTGGGTGATAATGACGGCCACGTTGAAGGCGAATGCCGGTTCCAGCCCGAACTGCGTCATCTCCGCGACGCCGGCCGGAAAATCGATGAGCTTGGAAAGCCCGCTTCCCCAGAACATGAACGTCAGGACGGCTCGGGCCAGATACCCGAACCATGTGGACCCGGTCACGATATCCAGCGGATTTCCGAATGTATTGGACTGCGATGTCGCCATAAGAACCCCCTTTGCGCGTACCCGCCTGGACCATAGCTCCAAACGACAAACGTGATAAGGTGTAAGTTTTTATCGATACACCTTATGGGGTGTGTGTTGCTGCGTGGTCAGAAGCCGGACAGAACCAGCTTGCCTCGCGTTGTGCCGCTTTCGATCCTGGCGTGGGCTTTCTTGAGGTTTGCAGCATTGATCGGGCCGATCACGTCGGACAGCGTCGTGCGGATCTTGCCGGCATCCACCAGTTCGGACACATGATTGAGCAGCTTGTACTGTTCGATCATGTCGGCGGTCTGGAACACCGGCCGAACGAACATCGTCTCCCAATGGATCGACAAAGCCTTGCGCTTGAACCGGCGGATATCGATCGGCTCCTTCGGGTCGTCGATCAGCCCCAGTCGCCCCTGCGGCGCGATCATCTCCAGAATGTCGTTGATGTGATCGGAGGTTTCCGTCGTCGAGAACACGAAGGCGGGGTTGCCGATCGCCATCCCGGCGATCTGTTTTGCCAGCGGCTTGGAATGGTCGAGAACATGGTGAGCGCCGAGCGTGCGGATCCAGTCCTGTGTTTCCGGCCGCGAGCCGGTGCCGATCACCGTCGCGTCGGTCAGCTCCCGCAGCAACTGGATGGCGATCGAGCCGACGCCACCGGCGCCGCCGATGACCAGAACCGCATTCCAGGCGCTCGCCACCTTGTCCTGCACCTTCATCCGGTGAAACAGCGTCTCGTAGGCAGTGATGGCGGTCAACGGAAGGGCGGCGCTCTCCTCAAAGGAGAGGATGGAAGGCTTCTTGCCAACGATCCGCTCGTCGACCAGATGCAGTTCCGCATTGGTGCCGGGACGGTTGACCGCGCCCGCGTAAAACACCTCGTCACCCGGCTTGAAGAGTTTCACATCCGGCCCGACCGCTTGCACCACGCCGGCTGCATCAAAGCCGAGGATGCGGTACTGGCCGGCTTCGACAGGCTGCAACCGGCGCTGCTTGGTATCGACAGGATTGACCGACACGGCCTTGATCTCGACCAGCAGGTCGCGCCCCTTGGCCTCGGGCTCCGGCAGCTCGATGTCGAGAAGGGCGTTTTCGGATGTGATCGGCAGGTTTTCGCTAAAACCGACAGCGCGCATGGAATCTCCTCGTCAAGCTCAGGGCATCGAGGACGATACATCGCGCGTAACGACGGCAACGGCAAGTCGGCGCAGACGAGCGCCGGTACGCTTTACCGAGCCAGCACTTTCCTGGCTCAGGCTGAGGGCTTTGCCTTACGTTCCAGAGCGACCGACACGCTGAAGACGCAGAGCCCGATCAGCGAAAGTACCGCACCGACATAACCGGTTGCCTGAAAACCCCAGCCCCAGGCGATGACGAGCCCGCCGAGCCAGGCACCGAGTGCGTTGGCGATGTTGAAGGCCGAATGGTTGGAAGCGGCCGCCAGCGTCTGGGCGTCGGCGGCCACATCCATCAGCCGCGTCTGCAGCGCCGGGCCGCAGGCAAATCCGCAGCCGACCAGGAAGACGGTGATATAGAGCATGACAGGGATATGCGCGAAGGTCGCAAAGGCCAGCATCACGGCCACGTAGAACACCATCGTTCCGCCGATCGTGCCCTTCAGCGAAATATCGGCAAGCCTCGAGCCGACAATATTGCCGACATTCATGCCGATGCCGAACAGGGCGATGACGATCGACACCATGGTGACCGGAAGCCCGGCCGTTTGCGTCGTGGTGGAGGCGATGTAGCTGAACACCGAAAACATGCCGCCGAAACCGACCGAGGCAATGCCGAGCGTCAGCCAGACCTGTGTCTTGCCGAATGCGCTGAGTTCGCGGCGAATGCTGGCGCCTTCTTGCACCTTGTCCCTCGGCTGAAAAAACCAGACGAGTGCCACGGTCAGGAGACCGATGAAGCCGACAAGGTAGAAGGCGGAGCGCCAGGACAGCATCTGGCCCATGAAGGTGGCAAGCGGCGTGCCGAGCAGCGTCGCGATCGTCAGACCCAGCATGACGCGGCCGACGGCGCGGGCGCGCTTGTTGGGCGGCACCATGGAGGCGGCCACCAGCGAGGCGACCCCGAAATAGGCCCCGTGCGGCAGGCCGGTGACGAAGCGCAGCGCGGTAAAGCTCCAGAAACTTGGCGCCATCGCCGACAGGATGTTGCCGACCGCAAAGACACCCATCAGAGCCAGAAGCAGCGTGCGGCGCGGCAGCCGGGCCGATAGAATTGCGATGATCGGCGCGCCGATCACCACACCCAGCGCATAGGCGCTGATCACATAGCCCGCCGTTGGGATGCTGACCTGATACGTCTCCGCCACATTCGGCAGCAGGCCCATGATGACGAACTCGCCGGTACCGATCCCGAAGCCGCCGACGGCAAGCGCGAATTCGATCAGAAGGACGGCGAGGGGGGAAAGGCTGGTTTTCGGGATGCTGTCGTCAGGTCTGGTGTTGGCCTTGGCATCGGGCACGTGTCGGACTGCGGTGTCTGTCATGGTATCGCATCTGTTGAAAAAGCGGACGGGTACGGCTCGAAGCGAGCGCGTCCGGGAGCAAATGATGGGGCTTTGAGGCAGTTGAATTGACAGCAGATTAGCACGTGATTGTGCAGCGCGGTAGGCTTTTGACAAAAACCAACTGTACCACAATCGTGCAATCGCCATGCGGTGCCGTTGATATCTGCCGCGGCCTCACCATTTTCCACCCTGTCCTTATCCGCCGCCCTCGAGCACCTGGTCCCTTGTCGATGAAACTACATGCCGTTTTCAACCGCGATGGCGGGACTTTCCGAACCACGGATATGGACGCTTACTGCGACCACGCCCTGAAGACCTTCCGGGCTGCCGGCCACGAGATCGAGTGCGAGGTTGTTGCCGGCGACAAGGTCGTCGAGACGATGGAAAAGGCAGCCTCGATGCCCGGCGTCGAAGGACTGATCGCCGGCGGTGGCGACGGCACGATTTCCGCGGCGGCGGGCATTGCCTGGAAAAGCGGTATCGTTCTCGGCGTGGTGCCGGCCGGCACGATGAACCTGTTTGCCCGTTCGCTGAAACTGCCGCTCGACATCTGGGAAGTCCTCGACACGTTGGCAGAGGGCACGCCCGAAGCGATCGATATCGCCAGCGCCAACGGAAAAAGCTTCGTGCACCAGTTTTCCGCAGGCCTGCATGCCCGGATGGTGCGCTACCGCAACTCGATGAATTTTGCCTCGAGGCTCGGCAAGATGCGGGCAAGCGCAAGGGCTGCAATCGGCGTCATGTTCAACCCGCCGGAATTCGAGATGGAATATGTCGTCGATGGCAAGCGCACTTCGCGCAAGGTGTCGGCCATCTCGGTCTCAAACAACGAGTTTGGCACCGATCCTCTGATGTTTGCCGATGACCTGACCAGCGGCCATCTTGGGTTCTACCTCGCCGAACCGATGAAGCCGTCCGGGGTCGCAAAACTCACCTTCGACATCCTGCGCGGCAAGCTCAAGGAAAACGCCGCGGTCACGGCGATGACGGCAACAGAACTCGAACTGCACTTTCCTCGCCACCGCCGCGACGTCAGCTGTGTCATCGATGGCGAACTCCTGCCGATGAAGCGGGACGTGACGCTGAAGATCCATGCCGGCGAGCTGAAGGTTCTGGTTCCCGGACAGAATACGGCCGCAGGACGCGAAAATGCCGCTGCGAATATGTCGCCGGAACCGTCTACGGTCTGATCGGCGCTGAACGCGGCAATGTCGAACGCTCAGACAGCGATCGACGTCAGCGGTGGCGGCGTGCCGGCGGCGGCGGCTTCGATATCGACGGAATTGGCTCCGTTCGAGCGCACCGTCACCGCATTGGATGCGAGCTGCACGCCGGCGGCCTTGCAGGCGGCCAGCAGCCGCGTCATCGCTTCGCGCTTCAGGATGCCCGGATTGCCGGGCAGGCAGGTAAACTTGAAGCGCACGATCATCGCCGTTTCGGTGATGTCCTGGATACCCTGCATCTTCAGCGGAATGAGGAACTGCGGCCCAAATTCCGGATCCTCCAGCATGCCCAGCCCCACCTTCTTGGCGGCACGGCGGATGGTCTCGGCATCGCTGTCGCGCTCGAAGCGGAGCTGGAACTTGATCGTTCCCCAGTCGCGGCTGAAATTGGTGACGGAGCTGATCTGCCCGAAGGGAATGGTGTGGATGGGTCCGTTGTGATGGCGCAGCCGCACGGAGCGCACGGTGATCTGCTCCACGGTCCCCTGCAGCTTGCCCGTATCGATGTACTCGCCAATCCGGAAGGCATCGTCGACAATAAAGAAGATGCCGGAAACGACGTCCTTCACCAACGCCTGAGACCCGAACGAAAGCGCAAGCCCGAGCACTCCGAACCCGGCCAGCAGCGGCGCCACGTTGATGCCAAGCGAACTGAGGACGATCAGCGAGCCGACCGCGAGAACCGCACCGAGAACCAGGTTGCGGATCACCGGCAGCGCCGTCGTCAGACGGCTTGTCTGCTTCTTGTCCGCTTGCTCGTCTTCCTGGCCGGGCAGCATCACGGTCTGCGGTGGGGCGATCGTCTCGGCGTATTTCCACACCAGCGTGTAGACGGCCCAGCTTGCGACCACGGCAAAGCTCAGCCGCTCCAGCCAGAGGATCCAGCCGGTCGCAATGTCGCCGCCGCTGGTCATCAGCGGCCACCAGAGCGCGGTGATCAGGTGGAGGCCGCCGATCCACACAGCGCCCGAGCACACCACGCGAAGGCTGGCGAGCACGGATGACCAAAGGCCCGCCCCATGGGTGGTTTCCCAGTGCCGCGCGAACTCGTCCACCACGTGGTGGGCACCGAGTGCGAACACCGGCAGGAGCAGCAGGATGACCTGAGTCGAGCCGGCCGCGAAACTCCAGCGGGCACTGTCCGGCGAGCCGATGATGACCGACCCGAAGAACCAGATGAAGATGGCCGAAACGACATAGAAATCCGGAAGCAAGTTGCCGATGACGCGCCGGACGGGGCCCGGGCTTGAGCCCTTGAACGCAGCGCGGATGCCGGCGCGGCCGCCCCAGAACCAGGTTAGCTTGAGCAGCGTCAGCAGGGTGCCGCCGATCAGGAACCACCCGTCGAGCGAGGCCCGGTCCAGGCCCAGCCAGTTCCACAGCCGCATGGTCTCACCAAACAGGGCGGTGATCACGCCATAGGCGGTGAGCATATGGAAATGCCATTGCGGATTGCTGATCGCGAACAGTGTTTCGCCGCTCTCATCGGGCCGAAACAGAAACCGTCCCACCGCCATGTAGACAAGCAGGATCAGGGCGAAGGCAATGGCGGCCTGGCAGACCTGGAAGGCAGCCGTGGTATCCGCGAGCATCGTCAGCAGGACCCACCGGGCGACACCGAGAAAAATCGCGATCGACAGCAGATCGCCGACCAGGCGCTTGAAGAAGCGGCGGAACTTGCCGGCGATGTGACGGGCCCGCAAATGGCTGTGTCGCAGCAACTGCGCAAACAGGAGCCGAACGCTAAGCGCCGCGGCGCCGCCCGCCAAAAGCGAAAGCAGCGCCACCATCGCGATCCGGCCGTTCGCAATGCCCTCGGCATCCAGATGCGTGGTCGTCATGCCCACCATGGTGGACAGGGCCTGCAGCCCCGCAATCGCCGTCGTGAAACCTTGGGACGAGGCATCCGAAAACCGCTCCCAGCTGGCCATGCCCATGTTGGCCGCTTCCATTTCCGGCGTCATCTGCATCGTATCGGCGCTGGTTGCGGTGGCAGTGCCAGAGGTCGTGTCCGATGCGGAGGTCGCGGGGTATGCAGCGGCGCCGGTGGTTGTGGTCGCGGTCTCCACCTGAACCGTCAGCGGTCGGCCCGTGCGGGCCGCAAGATCCAGCACCTGCTGCACGTCGGCAGCGGTCTGACCGGGCTTCAGGACGACGGTCAGCGGCGCGTCTTGCGACCACATCGGAGATGCGGTCAGGAGAAGGCCGAGAAAGGCTGCTGCGGCAGCTCGGCAGAACGGCATCAGCGTCTCCATCGGCCAAGCGGCCCTTGCCCGTCCGCGCCGCGCGTGGCGCCTGACGTCCTTTTGCAACCCCTGCAGGCTCGCAGGCAGGTTCCCATCATATGGCGAAGATCGTCGTTCCGCCAGCCGCCCGCCGATGGATGCTGGATCCTAGATTCGAGGCAGATAGGTCTGGTAGTCGAAGTCGCTGACGGTCCGCAGGAAGGTGATCGCCTCCTTGCGCTTCGTGTCGCCGAAGAGCGTCTGGTATCGCTTTCCGAACACGTCCTGGATGAAAGGCGAGGCAGCAAAATCCTCGACCGCGGTCAGGAAATCATGGGTGAGGCGTTTGGCGTCAGCTGGGGGTTTCTGGCCGGGCTCCGTTGCCGGA
The DNA here is from genome assembly GCF_050500185.1 of Neorhizobium sp. DAR64862/K0K3. NCBI lineage: Bacteria > Pseudomonadati > Pseudomonadota > Alphaproteobacteria > Hyphomicrobiales > Rhizobiaceae > Neorhizobium > Neorhizobium sp. DAR64862/K0K3. Next base: position 2,032,595 of record NZ_CP191449.1, on the reverse strand, counting down.
CCGGGATCGAGATCCGCTTCGAGCCCTAGGAGCATGCCGCCGAGAATGGCGGTCAGCAGCAGGTATGGATTGGCATCGGCACCGGCAACGCGGTGCTCGATGCGCGCGGCGGGACCGTTCGCGTCCGGAATGCGGACTGCCGTTCCGCGATGGCCGAAGCCCCAGTCGATATCGACGGGCGCAAACGAATCGGGCTGAAAACGCCTGTAGGAGTTCGCAAAGGGCGCAAACACGAGCTGCGCATCACGCATTGTGTTGAGCAGGCCGGCGGTGACGGATCGCAGTTTCGCAGGGTCGCCGCCCTTGGCGTCGAGAATGTTATCGCCGTCGGCATCGATGATGCTGGCATGCACATGCAGGCCGGACCCGGCATGATCCGAATAGGGTTTCGCCATGCAGGTGGATTTCAATCCGTGCTTTCTGGCCGCCTGTTCGACAATGCGTTTGAGGCAGATGCAGTCGTCGGCCGCCGCCAGCGCATCCCCGCGGTGCAGAAGGTTGATCTCGAACTGGCCGGGCCCGAATTCGGCCGTCGTCGCATCCGCCGGCAGGTCCTGGGCATGCGCCCATGTCCGCACTGTCTGCAGGAAACCGTCGAGCGCATCGACTGCGCCCATGTCGTAGAGCTGGAAACCGTTCGGCTCGCCGCGATAGGCAAGTTTTGCCGGCGCCCGCGGACGTCCGGTTTCGCGCCAGTCATCCTCTAGCACGTAGAATTCGAGCTCGGTCGCCACGACCGGCGTAAGCCCAAGCTTCGAAAAACGCTCAAGCACACCGGCCAGAATCGCACGCGGATCCATGAAACTCGGCTGCCCGTCCATCTCGTGCATGGTCGCAAGCACTTGCTTCGAGCCCGGCGGCCCCCAGGGCATCGGCGCAAGGGTGCGGCGGTCGGGAATGCAGAGCCCATCGGGATCGCCGATCGAGATCGAAAGCCCGGTCAGCTCGTCATTGTCGCAGCCCCAGATATCGAGCGACTGGGTGGAGGAGGGCAGCCGCACCGTCCCGTCCCAGATCTTCTTTTCGGCCGTCATCGGAATGCGTTTGCCGCGCAGGTCGCCGTTCATGCCGACCAGCATGATTTCGATATGGGGCTCGGCTGCGGTCTCGGTCATGAAGCATCATCTCGATGGTTGCGCTGCCTCGTTGGTAGCCGATAAGAATTGGTCGCACAATCTGAGCCGCGTCTAAGCCCTGAGGGAAACCGCATGAACGAGAAGCCGACGATCTCCAATCTCGCCGCGATCGATGCCGCCCACCACATTCATCCGTTTTCGGACATGAAAGAGCTGAACGCCAAGGGCACGCGAATCATCGAACGGGCCGAGGGGCGCCATATCTGCGATTCGACGGGCAAGAAATATCTCGACGGTTTTGCGGGCCTCTGGTGCGTCAACGTCGGCTATGGCCGAAAGTCCATCGCGGACGCTGCCTACCGTCAGATGCAGGAATTGCCCTATTACAACAGCTTCTTCGGCACCACGACGCCGCCCGCCATTCTGCTTGCCCAGAAGATCGCGTCGCATGCGGGGCCGCACATGAACCGCGTGTTCTTCACCAATTCCGGATCAGAGGCCACCGACACCTGGTTCCGCATGGCTCGCGTCTACTGGAAAGCGCTCGGCATGCCGGAAAAGACGCTCGTGATCGCGCGGCGAAACGGCTACCACGGCTCGACGGTCGCCGGCGCCTCGCTGGGTGGCATGAAGCTGATGCATGAACAGGGCAACCTGCCGATCGACGGCATCCACCATATCGGCCAGCCCTACTGGTATGCCGAGGGTGGCGATCTTTCGCCGGAGGAATTCGGCCTGCAAGCAGCGCGCGAGCTTGAAGCCAAGATTGATGAACTGGGCGAAGACAAGGTTGCCGCCTTCGTCGCTGAGCCGATCCAGGGCGCCGGCGGCGTGATCATTCCGCCGGATACCTACTGGCCGGAGATCTCGCGCATCTGCAAGGCGCGCAACATTCTGCTCGTGTCCGATGAAGTCATCTGCGGCTTCGGCCGGCTCGGCTCCTGGTTCGGCTACCAGCATTACGGCTTTGAGCCCGATCTCGCGCCGATCGCGAAAGGCCTGTCCTCCGGCTATCTGCCGATCGGCGGCGTGCTGGTCTCCGACCGGGTCGCGGATGTGATGGTCAACGAGGTCGGCGACTTCTTCCACGGCTACACCTATTCGGGCCACCCGGTGGCCGCAGCAGCCGCGCTCGAAAACCTGCGGATCATCGAAGACGAAGGTCTGGTCGAACGGATCCGCGACGATATCGGACCCTATTTTGCGAAAGGCTGGAAAAGCCTTGAGGCGCATCCGGTCGTCGGACAGGCCGATAGCGTCGGGTTGATCGGCGGCCTTCAGCTTGCAGCCGACAAGGCGACCCGGCGGCGCTATGCCAAACCCGACGATATCGGGTCGCTTGTGCGCAACCACTGCCTCGAAAACGGGCTGATCATGCGCGCTACGGCAGACCGCATGCTGGCATCGCCGGCCTTCACCATCACCCGCGGGGAAGTCGACGAAATGGTCGGAACGCTGTCAAAGGCTCTGGATCACCTCGCAGAAACCGTGACGGAATAGGGTCAGTCCGGCAGATCGACAACTGCCATGGCGAATGGGTACTGGTCGCCTTCGTGTCCCCAGGAGTAGGGAAAGCGCAGGATGACCGGGTTAGCCGAAAGCCCTTCGAGCCCCTGCGTCTTCAAATAGCGGCTAAAGACGGCCTGAAACCCGTCCGGCACTGTGCCATCCGAGCGGCGCCAGACAAAGACTGCCTTGCGGTAGGCGGAGACTGCCGTGGTCACCATGCCGGCCGGCTGGTGCGAGACGACAACGGTCGTATCGGGCAGGTTGAAACGCATATTTCCGGCCAGATGCCCATCGGCGGCAATGATCAGCACCGAGCGTGGGTCGGAACCATCGGTTGCGAGTTCCGGCTTTATCTGCTTCGCCAACTTGTCGAAAGGAATATTGACGTAACCGTAGTTGCGCGTGAAAGGGTCGATCGCCACTCTCCCAAACAGGATCAGGGGAACAATCACCATGATCGCCGCAGCAGTGACCCAGAGGCGCTTGAGCGGCATCGATATGTCGATCCCGGCTGCGTCGATCTTCAGCGTCAGGTAAAGCGGCAGAATCAGCAGCAGCGGCGTGAGCCAGCGGTCGCGCACGTCATCCACGCCGCCGAACAGGACCATGCCCAAAAGGACGGCCATCACGAATGCCAGGATGCGACCGGCAAGCCGGCTCCAGTCGTCGTCGGCCCTCATGACCGTCGAAAGCATTTCACGCAGCGAGATGGCGAACACCGCTGCGGTGAGGGCCATGAACCCGGTCGATGACAGGAGCAGAGATCGCAGTCCGCGGGAGATCGCTGCGAGCGTACCGGCGTCAGCGCTGATGAGTTTGTCCACCGACCGGCTGCTGGCCGCCTCGAAATTGTCGAGCAGCCAGACGGCATGCGGGGCAACGACAAGCAGCGCCACCAGACCGCTCAAAAGGATGCGCCAGTCCAGGACCCGGTCTCGAAACCGGCTTTCCATCAGCACTGCAAGCATCGCGCACAGCGGAAGAAGGACAAAGTTGTACTTGGTCATTCCGCCGATTCCCGTGGCGAGCCCGAACAGAAGGAACGAGGCAAGCGTCGGAACGGATAAAAGCCTGAACAGCGCAAACAGGAAGAGCGAACTGCCGAAGATCGCCGCCACGGTGTGGCTGAGGTCCCGTTGCGCCTCGAACGAGACCTGCGGGATGGTCAAAAGACCGAGCACCGCCGCCACTGCGAGGCGCTTGTCCTTCAAGACCTGTCGGGCAGCGAGGAAATAGAAGCCGTAAGCGCCGAACAGAAGCAGGTTCTTCAGTCCCGACAAGGTCGGCATCGACATGCCAAAGAGATGAACCGCGAGGTATTGCAGCCAGTTGTAGATCGGCGGCTGGGTGCCGTATCCGGCCAGCAGCCATTGCGACAGATAGGCCTGTTCGCCTTCGTCTAGTTCCAGCGCATGCGGCAGAATTAGACGGACCCCAATATTCACCAGAAAATAGAGCGCCAGGACCGTGAAAAACGTGCGGCCGCGGGAAAGCCGGTCCGCGGAGACCCTGACAGTGGAGAAATGTGAACCCTCAAGGCTATGCAAAAGGTTTTCTCCAGGTCCGCCGGTGACGAAGACTGAATAATTCAGGCGCGATTGTCTGTCTGGCGTATCATGCCGTGCCCGCAGATCAAGCGGCAAGCCAGCGTGCTGGCGGCCCTTTCGACTTGTTTTTTCAGAATATCGCTGAGTGTGTCACGGCTGCGGCGTAGCGTCACTCGAGGCGACACCCTCGTGGACTGCCCTGACGATATAGGAGAGCGACGCGCCGTCACGGTAATAGATGCGGGCGATCATTTCGGCGAGGATGCCGGTGGTGATCATCTGCACCGAGGACAGGAACAGCATCACCCCGATCATGAAGAGCGGACGTGTCCCGATATCGTTGCCCAGAATGAACTTGTCGATGAACAGGTAAAACAGGATCAGAGCCGAAAGCGCACCGAGGCCAAGGCCGAGCGATCCAAAGAAATGCCCCGGCCGCGCCTTGAAGCGCATGAAGAACATCACCGACAGAAGATCGAGAATGACGCGGAAGGTGCGCGAGATCCCGTATTTCGAAACGCCGTGCTGGCGGGCGTGATGGGTGACAGGCATTTCGCCGATCCGCGAGCTCGGCACGACGCCCGCAACCCAGGCCGGGATAAAGCGGTGCATCTCGCCCATCAACTGGACCTGCTTGATGACCGCCGAGCGATAGATCTTCAGCGAGCAGCCGTAGTCATGCAGGCGGACGCCGGTGATGCGCCCGATCAGCCGGTTGGCGATAAAGGAAGGCACCTTGCGCAGGAACAGCCCGTCCTGGCGGTTCTTGCGCCAGCCGACCAGCAGGTCGAGTTCGCGTCGCTCGAGTTCGGCGACCATCGAAGGAATGTCTTTGGGGTCGTTCTGCAGGTCGCCGTCGAGCGTCGCGATCAGCCGGCCGCGCGCCTCGGTAATACCGGCCTGCATCGCTGCCGTCTGTCCAAAATTGCGCTGCAGCTCGATGATCCGCAGGATGAGACCCGAACGCGACAGCGAAAGCTTCGCATTGGCGATCGTCGCGTCGGTGCTTCCGTCGTCGACCAGGATCAGTTCCCATGCCGAGGGATAGGTGGCCATGGCGGCGCAGATCCGCTCGATCAGCGGACCGACGCTTTCCTCTTCGTTGAAGAGCGGCACGACGAGGGAGAGTTCGACCGGTGAAACGGTGCCGATCGTACCATCAAGCGTGCCATCGATCGTGCCGGCCGCCGAACTTGCTGTTGTACGCACCTTGTGTTTCTCCTAGAAACTCGGGAAACCTCGGGCGTGACGATCCGCCGTCATGGCGGCCGCAGTCTCTGCGCCTTGGTCTTAATGCTTGACCCGAAACCTCGTATTGGGCCCCCTGATATATGAAGAATTCTCCGGTTTCCAGCCGCAGACCGTGGATAATTCGCCACGCCATGACGCTTGGCACAGTTGCGATCGTGGCCCTCTACGCCGCCTTCATCCACTATGTCTGGGGCTGGGGCAGGGTCGTTTCATTATGGAGCGCCGCCGGGTGGGGAACGGCTGCTTTAGCGCTCGCGTTATTGCTTGCGACCTATGTGCTGCGCACCTGGCGGATCTACGATTATTTCCCGCACGAAACCGGCGGCCGCTTCGGCACGTTGCTGCGGCTCGTGCAGGTCCACAACCTTCTCAACATCATGCTGCCCTTCCGCTCGGGCGAAGCAAGCTTCCCGCTTCTGATGCGGCGCGAGTTCGGCGTTTCTCTCACCCGCGCAACGGCAGCACTTCTCGTCATGCGGCTGTTCGATCTGCACGCCCTGCTGGCCGCCGCCGGCATCGGGCTCGTGCTGCAGACAGGTGGCGCGACGGGTGCACTCTGGGGCTGGGCGCTGTGGGCATCGTTTCTCATCCTGCCGGCACTCGCCTTCGCCTTGCGCGGACATGCCTTCAAGCTCGCGGAAAAGCTGCTGCCGGCGAAGGGGAAGACGCTGCTTGACGAGATCAAGGCCGGACTGCCGCTTGATGCAAACGCCTTTGCTCGGGCCTGGGGCGCAACACTGGTCAACTGGTTCACCAAGATCGCGGTTCTTGCCTGGGTCCTCGGCCTGCTCGGCGGGCTCTCGGTCGGTCCGGGATTCGGCGGCGCGCTCGGTGGTGAATTGTCATCGGTACTGCCCGTCCACGCACCCGCCGGCGTCGGCACCTATCCCGCCGGCATTACCGCCGGCGCGCTAGCCTTCGGAGCGGATGCGGGTGGGATGGCATTGGAGGAACTCGGCAAGGCTGCGGTCAACACCCATATCCTCGTCATCGTCTCGTCACTGGTCGGCACCGCATTGTCGCTTTTGGCGGCACGGCCGAAGAGGGGGGATTGATCAGGCGAAAGACGAAAGAGGAACAGCCAGCTTCCTTACCGCCCGATCGGTACTCTGACCCAGCTTGCGCACAAGGCTTTCATCGGCCGTCACGAATTGCAGCCCTTCACGTTGGGCAAGGGCCAGATACAGGCAATCGTAGGCGGGATGGTCTATCTGCGCGGCAAGCTCGATCGCCGACAGCCAGATCGGCAGCATTTCCCGAAGTTGCAGATCCGATCCCTCGATCATCAGAGCGGCAAACCGTGCCTCCGGCAGTGACAACTCCCGGCGCCAGACCTTTTTCCAGAATATGTTGGCGCACTCCGCGAGAATGAGATCAGGCGCCGCCAACTCGTGTCGGTTCAAAAGGGCCATAGCCTGCTGGGTGCCGGGTTCTTCGACGACCCATTTGACGGCGACGCTCGCATCGACCACGTAAAGGGTCATCGCTCGTTGCGTCCCTCGCGCTGCAGCATTTCCGATGGCGTGTGGTCACGGTCTGCCGTCAGCCTGCGGAATTCTTCCGCCAGCGTCTCAAATGTTGGACGGCTGTGGCGGGGACCGTCCCATCCCGTGCCCTCCAGAGGGTTCAGGGCACGCTGCCTCCGCTCACCTTCCACGAAGTGGCGAAGCACGTCCTCGACGGTTGCCGTTTCGGGCAGGCCGATGATTTCCTTCGCCTCAATCAGTAGGTCGTCATTGACTGTCGATGTCGCGCGCATTGCAGCCTCCATGCACGCAGGAGTGTATACGCGATTTAACCCGCTGTCACTGGAAAGCCGTCTCGTAAAAGCTTCGAAGCTTGCGCGAATGCAGCGTCTCAGTGGGCATGGCGGCCAGTTTCTGCACGGCACGGATGCCGATCTGCAGATGCTGGCTGACCTGGGTCCGGTAGAACGCCGTCGCCATGCCGGGCAGCTTCAGTTCGCCATGCAGCGGCCGGTCGGACACGCAGAGCAGCGTTCCATAGGGCACACGGAACCGGAAGCCGTTTGCGGCAATCGTTGCCGATTCCATGTCGAGCGCGATCGCTCTCGACTGCGAAAGCCGCTTTACCGGCCCGCGCTGGTCGCGCAGTTCCCAGTTGCGGTTGTCGATCGTCGCCACTGTGCCGGTGCGCATGATCCGCTTCAGCTCGAAACCCTCGTAACCGGTCACTTCCTCGACGGCGCTTTCCAGCGCCTGCTGCACTTCGGCAAGCGCCGGGATCGGGATCCACACGGGCAGGTCGTCATCGAGCACGTGGTCTTCGCGGACATAGGCGTGGGCCAGCACGTAATCACCCAGCCGCTGGCTGTTGCGAAGGCCGGCGCAGTGTCCCACCATCAGCCACGCATGCGGACGCAGCACGGCGACATGGTCGGTGATCGTCTTGGCGTTGGAAGGCCCGACGCCGATATTCACGAGAGTAATGCCGGAATGATCGCCCTTCTTGAGGTGATAGGCCGGCATCTGCGGCATCCGGATCGTGCCCGGGTTCTCCGGCCGGTCGTTGCCGGCGGTGGTGAGGATGTTGCCCGGCTCCACGAACTCCGTATACCCGTCGCCACCTTCCGCCATCAGCTTGCGCGCCCAGGCGGCGAATTCGTCGATGTAGAACTGGTAGTTCGTGAACAGCACGTAATTCTGGAAATGCTCTGCCCCGGTCGCGGTATAATGGCTGAGCCTTGCCAGCGAATAATCGATGCGCTGCGCGGTGAACGGCGCAAGCGGCGCAGGCTCGCCGAACGGGGCCTCGTATTCGCCATTGGCGATAAGATCGTCCGTATTGTTGAGATCCGGCGTGTCGAACAGGTCGCGCATCGGGATGTCGGCCATCGCGTTGCTGACGGAAGACTCGATATGCGCGCCTTCGCCGAATGCGAAATGCAGCGGGATCGGTGTCGTCGATTCCGACACGATCACGGGAACGCCGTGGTTGCGAATGAGCAGATCGAGCTGCTCGATCAGGTAATGGCGAAACAGTTTCGGCCGGGTCACCGTTGTCGTGTAGACGCCGGGGGACGTCACGTGGCCATAGGAGAGACGCGAATCCGCATGGCCGAACGACGTGGTCTCGATCATCACCTGCGGATAGCAGGCGCGGTATCGACCGGTCACGGCCGCACCCTTCGCAAGTGCGCCGAAGGCATCGATCAGGAAGGACGTGTTGCGCTCGTAAAGCGCTGTCAGCGCATCGACGGCTGCTTCCGCATTGTCGAAAGCCTGCGCCGCGACAGGGCTCGGGCTGATGAAAGCAAGGGCGGGGAGTGAAGAGATTCGTGTGTTCATGCGCTATTATAATGGGAAGTTTTCGACAATCAAACGACACCTGCCGAGGATAACAGCCTGAAACGCGCCGGCGCGATGCGACTGCGAAGTTAAGACTGCGATCCCGGCCCACCGATATCGAGGTGAATGACGGGATCGCCGGGGCAGACGCTGCTGCGGCTTTCGCGACGATAGCGTCAGAGACGCGTCCAGGTCTGCGACTTGCAGAGGATCTTCATCACGCAGCCCTTCATCTTGAGCGAATTGCCGCTGACCGAGCCGGAGCCGCTATAGGTCTTGTCCGCCTCGGGATCGGTGATCTCACCGGTATAGTCGCCGCCCTTGGGCGAAAGCTTGCCGATCTGCCGTCCCGCATGCTTGCCGGTTTTCAGCGTCACGCAGAAGGCGCCGCCGCATTTGCCGATCTCTGCCGTCTCGCCGCTCGCGGTCTTCCAGTTGCCCTCGATCGCTTCTGCCGCATGGCCGGTGCCGGCTATGCCGAAGGCGAAGAATGAGAAAGCAGCTGCGAGTATCGAAATGCGCTTCATGATGGTTTTCCCTCCCGGAGCCGGCGCTTCCGCACCGGTCATATGTCTGAGCGTTCGCACCTCCTCGCGCGAACAGCGGAAAATCTAGCTTACGCACACGTAAAGGTAAATATCCTGAGCCTGCGCATGGGGCGGAATATCAGCCGAATCTCCCGCCGTTTTCGACGAGCGACGCGCGTTTATTTCGACGCGATGAAAACGCGACCCGAATTCGTGGTGAAGAAAGGGTTGAAATCCAGATCTGAATTTTTCGTAAAAATGTCCGCAAAACCCTTAATAGCCAGGGGCCGCGATGTTTAACAAGAAACCAAGTTTACCAAGCGTTTGCACTTTGTTTTCAGCAAATTAATCATGCTTTTTAGGCGCTTTTTGCAAGCTTTGGCGGATACTCAAATCATCAAAGAGCGGCACAAACCGCCACCCGGAAGGGCCGACAACAAGCTGCACAAGACAGCGACGGTCCCGACGGAAAACAGGGCAGACGACAAGAACAACGTTCTCGAAACAGGGATACGAACCGATGGCACGCTTTGAAATGAATGCTTCCGAAATGGCCACCATGGGTGGCGAGGCTCGCGCAGACGTTCTCTGCGACATGGGTCTGATGTATGCGACCGGACGGGGTTGCCCGGTCGATCTGGTCTCTGCCCACAAGTGGTTGAACATCGCCGCGATCAAGGGCTGCGACCGCGCCGCCGAATTGCGCGCCGATCTCGCCGCGACGATGACCAAGATGCAGCTTGCAGAAGCGCTGCGCGCAGCCCGCGAATGGATGACCATCCACTAACGCGCAAGCGCATATTCAGTCATGCGACCGGCCCAGAAGAAGGCCGGCGATCAAGAACACGGTCCTACCAGAGAGAAAACGGGATGGAGACGCGGCGCGAACCGGAGCTGTTCCCGGCAACAAACCGCAGCCGCTGAAGATCAAAAGACCGCGACCGGCAGAAACAAGGCCGGCGCGGTCTTTTTCTGATCTAGAGACCCTTCAGAACTTTCGGCAGCACCTCTTCCAGCAATGCCATATCCTGCTCCGGTCCTGCGCTGATGCGGATGCAGCGGTTGAGAGGTGCCACGCCCGGCATACGAATGAAGACGCCGTGCTCCATCAGACCGTCGACGATCGCCCGCGCACGGGTACCATCGCGGCCGCAGTCGATCGCCACGAAATTGGTTGCCGATGGCAGCGGCTCGAGCCCGTTGGCCCGGGCGATCGCCGAGATCCGGTCGCGAGAGGCTTTGATCTTGTCGATCACCTCAGCCAGATAATCCTGGTCTTTCAGTGCCGCCAGTGCTGCTGCCACGCCGACTCGGTTCATGCCGAAATGGTTGCGGATCTTGTCGAACGCGGTGGCGTTGTCGGGCGTCGAGATGGTGTAGCCAACGCGAGCACCCGCCAGACCATATGCCTTGGAGAAGGTCCGGGTGCGGATGATGTTCGGCAGGTCGATCATCGCTGCGAGTTCCGGTGTCGCTCCATCGGGCGCCGTTTCGCAATAGGCCTCGTCCAGCACCATCAGGCAGCTTTCCGGCAGGCCCCGCGCGAAGGACACGATCTTTTCCGCGTCATTCCAGCTGCCCATCGGATTGTCGGGATTGGCGAAATAGACGAGCGGCGCGTTTTCGCGGATGACGGCGTCCATCAGGGCGTCGAGATCTTCACGATCGTCGCGGTAGGGCACTGTTACCAGCTTACCGCCATGGCCGGCCACATGAAAGTTGAAGGTCGGGTAGGCGCCGTAGGAGGAGACGACAGGCATTCCGGGCTCGATCACCATCCGCACGATCTGGCCGAGCAGACCGTCCACGCCTTCGCCGATCGCAATGTTTTCGGCGCTGCAGCCAAGATGCGCGGCAAGCGCCTGCTTCAGCTGGTAATTCTCCGGGTCCGAATATTTCCAGCTGTCTGCGGCGGCGGACTTCATGGCTTCGATGACTGACGGGGCAGGGCCGAACCCGTTCTCGTTGGCGCCAATTCGGGCTTGCACGGCACGCCCTCTGGCGCGCTCAATGGCCTCGGGGCCGACAAAGGGAACGGTCGCGGGAAGAGCGCCGACGAGAGGCGTGAAGCGCGAGAATGAAGACATGATATCAGGATCCGGTTCAAAAAGTCCGCACACAATAGGGGGCTTTGAACGGCGTGCAAGGGCGGACAAGGCCGCTGATGGTGCACATGGAGCAAAACTATGCCCCTGACGACGACCCGGCTTAGTGGCTCGTTTCGAACGAAAGCCGGATGACGTGATGCAGGAATTCCGCATCGATCAGCATGTTGAAGGCGACCGTGACCTTCTCCTCTTCGCGGCGCATCACGGTGCAGCCGATTTCGTCGTGAATGCCGAGGATTTCCAGGAAGAAGTTGGCCGGTACCGGCAGGCTGGGACTGACGTCCAGTTCGGCGCCATAAAGAGAGATGGTCCGGATCAGGCAGCGGAAGGCGGTATTGGTCGAGAGATGGTGTCCGACAAAGATGATCCGGCCGGGCCGGTCTATCGTAAACTTTTCAAATGCCCGATCGCCCGTATGAGCATGGTCGTGTGCGGTATCCTTCATCATCGTACCCGGCAGATCGCCTCCCTCGTTCTCGTCCTCGACTATGACTTTATTCCTCTTTTTATGAATCATTCTGAAACAGATGGGTAAAATGCCGCTGATCTGCGCGTTTTCGTCGCGTCATGATCACGCGTTGCGCAAGTTGCACCGTTAGTGTGCCGAAATCGGGCTGTTGACGGGTCGCCGGGGCGGCGCTACCCCTTCAGCCGCGAGTTTTTCGCGATGGGAGCAGGGCGTGGCAGCAGGTAGATTGGTGATCGTCGGGGCAGGGCAGGCCGGGTTCGCGCTCGCCGCCAAGCTGAGAGCGCTGAAGGATGAGCGGCCGATCACGATGATTGGCTCCGAAGATGTCATTCCCTATCAGCGGCCGCCACTGTCCAAGAAGTACCTGATGGGCGAGATGAGTTTCGACCGCCTGACGTTTCGCCCGGAAACCTGGTTTGCGGAACACGATGTCGAGCTCCGGCTCTCGACCTTTGTCGAAGAAATCGACCGGGATGCAAAGACGATCCGAATGCAGGACGGGTCTGTCCTCGAATATGAACATCTGGCGCTGACTACCGGCTCGACGCCGCGCACCCTTCCAGCCAGCATCGGCGGTGATCTCACGGGTGTCTTTACCGTCCGTGACAAGCGCAACGCCGATCTCCTCGCCGACGAGATGAAGGCAGGTCGCCGGCTTCTGATCATCGGCGGTGGCTATATCGGCCTCGAAGCCGCAGCCGTCGCCCGCCATCTCGGGCTTGAAGTGACGCTCATCGAGATGGCTGACCGCATTCTCCAGCGAGTCGCGTCGAAGGAAACCGCCGACGTGATGCGGGCCATTCACGCCGAGCATGGTGTCGTCATCCGGGAAAAGACAGGCCTTACCCGCCTGATCGGCGAGGACGGCCGGGTTCGCGGGGCCGAGTTGTCCGATGGCACGGTCATCGATATCGATTTCGTCATCGTCGGTATCGGCGTCACGCCGAACGACCGGCTGGCCCAGCAATGCGGCCTCGACGTTGGCAATGGCATCCTCGTCGACGACTATGCTCGCACGTCCGATCCGGCAATCTTTGCCATGGGCGATTGCGCCATGCTGCCCTGGAAGGGCAACAACATCCGTCTCGAGTTGGTGCAGAACGCAGTCGACCAGGCCGAATCGGTTGCCGCGACCCTGACCGGGTCAGCCGAGCCCTACGAGGCAAAGCCGTGGTTCTGGTCCGACCAGTATGACGTGAAGCTGCAGATCGCCGGGTTCAACCTCGGCTACGACGAGACAGTGATGCGGCCGGGCAGCCGGGAAGGCAGCGTCTCGATCTGGTATTTCCGCGAGGGCCGCCTGATCGCCGTGGATGCGATCAACGACGCCAAGGCCTATGTGACCGGCAAGAAGCTGCTGGACAACGGCCTGACGGCAGACAAGGCGCTGATCGCCGATCCGGCGACCGACCTCAAGCAGTTGCTCGCGTAACAAAGACAGCATTTTTAGAAGGAGATACCATGCCGGCACCGAAAAACGCCTTCAAGGCTCGTTTGCAAGCCGGCCTGCCGCAGATCGGCCTCTGGCTCAACATGGCCGAGCCGCTGCCGGCGGAAATTGCCGGCCATGCGGGTTTCGACTGGCTGGTCATCGACGGCGAACACGGGCCCAACGATCTTCGCAGCATCATGGCGCAGCTGCAGGCCCTGTCTTCCTCCTCATCGGAAGCCGTCGTTCGCCCGCCGATGGGCGAGACCTGGATGATCAAGCAACTGCTCGACATCGGCGCCCGCACGCTTCTGGTGCCGATGGTCGATTCGGCCGAACAGGCGAAAGCACTGGTTGATGCCGTCCGCTATCCGCCGGAGGGGAAGCGCGGCGTGGGTGCAGCCGTTGCCCGCGCGTCCGCCTTCAACGCGATCGCGGACTATACAGACACGGCTGCAGACGAGATCTGCCTTCTGGTGCAGGTCGAAACCATGGCGGCGATCGATGATATCGAGCGAATCGCGGAGGTCGAAGGCGTCGACGGAATCTTCATCGGCCCGGCCGATCTCTCCGCCGACATGGGTTTTCGCGGCCAGATCGGTGCACAGCAAGTGCAGGACGTGATCGAGAACGCGATTCGCCGAATCGTCGCCGCCGGCAAACCGGCCGGCATCTTGACCTTCGACGAAGAACTCAACCGCCGCTATCTCGATCTCGGCGCTACGTTCGTGGCCGTCGGTGCCGATGTCGCTCTCTATTCCAATGCGCTGAAGACGCTCGCCGGTCGCTATGGACGCGGTTCGGGCGGAGCAGGGCCTGCCAGCTACTGATTCCACGCCTATTCCGGTCTCGAATCGGGATCGGCCTGCGAAAGACCTTGCAATCGGCAACGTTCCGAAATAATCAGGCCGGACCGGAGAGGTGGCCGAGTGGTCGAAGGCGCTCCCCTGCTAAGGGAGTATACGGCAAAACCGTATCGTGGGTTCGAATCCCATCCTCTCCGCCATTCCCAAACTTCAAAATCCCAATCGATTTGCGATCCTAGAATTGCTGTTGCGCGCGTAGTTCGCTGAACCTTGCGCGAAGCCTAAGTGGCTGCTTTCCAATGTGTTTCTTAACGATGCGTAAACTTTTAACGGTCGCCCGAGGTGCTTTTGTGCTCTTTCGGCAACACGGGTTTGTGAAGCAGGTGGGTAGAAGGTGCGGATGGCCAGTTCGCGATTGCATGCGCGGCCTGCATTTGTAATTTGAACCACGGAAGCGCGGCGGTGGTTCGTCCGTTTTCAAAGTCCCGGGGACGGGCAGGGAACGCTGGCCTTTAGCAAAAGACCCATCCCCATATGAAACTTTGACTGGAGGTCAAATATGAACATCAAGAGCCTTCTTCTCGGCTCCGCTGCAGCTCTCGCAGCAGTTTCCGGCGCCCAGGCTGCTGACGCGATCGTCGCTGCTGAGCCGGAGCCAATGGAATACGTTCGCGTTTGCGACGCTTTCGGCACAGGTTACTTCTACATCCCGGGCACGGAAACCTGCCTCAAGGTTGGTGGTTACGTTCGTTTCGACGCTAAGTACAACGACGCATACCGCCTCGACCGCGAAGGTTCGTACACCAACACTCGCGCTCACATCTCGCTCGACACCGCTTCGGACACCGAATGGGGCGCTCTGAAGACCAAGATCGTAGCTCGTTTCGACTACAACCCGCATCATCCGCAGTTCGGCTACGAAGAAAACACTCGTACACGTCTGAACCAGGCTTACATCACCTGGGGCGGCTTCCTGGTCGGTCTCGCTGACTCGCAGTACTCGCAGTTCTCGGGTTACGCTGGCGACGTCATCAACGATGACGTGATCTCCTACGGTCCTTTCGAACTCAACCAGGTTTCCTACACCTTCGACGCTGGCAACGGCTTCAAGGTTGTTGCTTCGCTTGAAGACGACGGCACCAACGACAACGACATCCCAGGCGGCGCAAGCGACTGGCCGGATGCAGTTCTCGGCGCTAAGTACGACAACGGCACGTTCGCTGCTTCGCTCGTCGGCGGTTACGACGAATCGCAGGAAGAAGGCGCTGTAAAGGGCCGTATCTCCGGCAAGTTCGGCGCATTCTCGGCCTTCCTCATGGGCGGCTGGAACTCGGACGGCGACGGCACCAACAAGTACGCACCAGGCACGAACTACGGCGACGCAGTCGTTGGTTGGGGTGACTGGGCTGTTTGGGGTGGCGCTGGCTACAAGTTCACCGACAAGGTTGCTGCTAACGTACAGGTTGGCTACACCGACTCCGAAGTTCTTGCTGCTACGGCAAACGTCAAGTGGACCCCAGTTTCGGGCCTCCTGATCCAGCCAGAAGTTTCGTACACGAGCGTCGACAACGCGCAGATGGACGACGATCAGTGGACCGGTATGGTTCGCCTTCAGCGCACGTTCTAATCCTTACCCAAGGATTGTTTCACGGAAGGCCCGGCTCACGCCGGGCCTTTTGTCGTTTGGGCAATGAAACAGCCAGCTGTTTCTGTCGTGATCGGTCGCGGCCATCTGGTGATTCTCTGCCGCGATTGAGGTGGTCAGCAGTTCCTCAACGCGTCGCGGACGGCCGATTCCCGGCCCGTTTATTAAGTGTTGGTTAACGCTCGAAACCAATGCGATGAAACGTTGCAACACTTTTGCAAATAAACACCAAAAACGCGCATCGAAGCTTGTGATTTACTTGTCACAATTGGGAAGGTCTCGTAGCTTCGGGACATGAAGCGCGTCGGTTCGTCGCCGTTTCTTGAGTCGCGGGGAGGGGCAGATGTGCTGGCTCCAGCAAGCTACTCACCCCTTTTGAAACTTTGACTGGAGGTCAAATATGAACATCAAGAGCCTTCTTCTCGGCTCCGCTGCAGCTCTCGCAGCAGTTTCCGGTGCCCAGGCCGCTGACGCTATCGTCGCTGCTGAGCCGGAGCCAATGGAATACGTTCGCGTTTGCGACGCTTTCGGCACGGGTTACTTCTACATCCCAGGCACGGAAACCTGCCTCAAGATCGGTGGTTACGTTCGTTTCGACGCAGGCTATGCTGATGCCTACACGCCAAACAGCGATGGCCTGTACACCAACAGCCGCGCGCACATCTCGCTCGACACAGCTTCCGACACCGAATGGGGTGCACTGAAGACCCGTATCGTAGCTCGTTTCGACTACAACCCGCACAACTCGGCCGCTGGTTTCGAAGAAAACACGCGCACGCGTCTGATCGAAGCCAACATCACCTGGGGTGGCTTCCTGGTTGGTCTTGCTGACTCGCAGTATTCGTCGTTCTCCGGCTACGCTGGCGACGTCATCAACGATGACGTGATCTCCTACGGCCCGTTCGAACTGAACCAGGTTACCTACACCTTTGACGGTGGCAACGGCTTCAAGGCTGTAGTCTCGCTCGAAGACGACGGCACCAACGACAACGACATCCCAGGCGGCGCAAGCGATTGGCCGGATGCTGTTGCCGGTATCAAGTACGACAGCGGCACGTTCGCTGCTTCGCTCGTCGGTGGTTACGACGAGTCGCAGGAAGAAGGCGCAATCAAGGCGCGCATCTCCGGCACCTTCGGTGCATTCTCGGCCTTCCTTCTCGGTGGCTGGAACACAGACGGCGACACCACCAACAAGTACGCGCCTGGCGACAGCGTCGGCACGAGCTGGGGTGACTGGGCTGTTTGGGGTGGCGCAGGCTACAAGTTCACCGACAAGGTTGCTGCAAACGTACAGCTTTCCTACACGGACAACGAAACCTTCGCAGCAACTGGTAACGTTCAGTGGACCCCGGTTTCCGGCCTCCTGATCCAGCCAGAAATCTCCTACACCAGCTGGGATGCAATCGACGAAGACCAGTTCGCTGGTATGGTTCGCCTTCAGCGCACGTTCTGATCCTTTAAAAGGATTTGGTTTTACGAAAGGCCCGGCTTCTGCCGGGCCTTTTGCGTTTCGGCGTTTGATTCGGGCGGTCGCTTGATGATTCGCTGCAACGCAGCATCGTCCGCTCTCCAGCGATTTAGAACACACGAACAAACTGATGAATGCTTGCAACACCGACCGGTTCGATTGAGGCGCTAATGGACACAACAGTGCCGATTTCGTTGCCGCAAAGTTGATCGACGACTAGCGTCTCGGCAGCCGACCACGCGACTCGGGGTGATTCCTGCTTCCATGGACGACCTTGTTTTACGACATGCATTGTTTCATCTGCGTTTGTTTGGAGATTACAAAATGAACATTAAGAGCCTTCTTCTTGGCTCCGCTGCTGCCCTCGCAGCAGTCTCCGGCGCTCAGGCCGCCGACGCCATCGTCGCCGCCGAACCGGAACCCATGGAATACGTCCGCGTCTGCGACGCGTTCGGCACCGGCTACTTCTACATTCCAGGCACCGAAACCTGCCTCAAGGTCGGCGGTCGCGTCCGTTTTGATGCCGCTTATGGCAGCGCTTACAGCCCGGATGCCGATGGTCTCTACACCAACAGCCGCGCAGAGCTCTATCTCAGCACCGCTTCGGACACCGAAATGGGCACGCTAAAGACCAACCTCACGGCGCGCTTCGACTACGATCCGCATAACCCGTCTTACGGCTACGAAGAAAATACCCGTACGCGCCTGATGGTTGCGACGATCGAACTCGGCGGCTTTGCGGTCGGCCTGCAGGATTCGCTCTATGAATCCTTCATCGATTACGCCGGTAACGTCGACAGCGACGACGTCATCAATTACGGCCCGAGCGAAGTCAACATGGTTGCCTACACCTACAAGGGTGGCAACGGCTTCTCGGCATTCGCCGCTCTCGAAGACGACGGCCAGAACGACAACGACACCGCCGGTGGCGCTAGCGACTGGCCGAATGTTGCCGCTGGTCTGAAATACGACACAGGCAATTTCATGGTTGGCGTAACCGGTGGTTACGACGAATCGGTTGAAGAAGGTGCCGTCAAGGCACGTGTCGGCGGCAAGTTCGGCGCGTTCACCGCCTTCCTCATGGGTGGCTGGAACAGCGACGGCGACAGCTTCAACTCCTATGCACCTGAAATCATTGATGGCTTCGGCTGGGGTGATTGGGCCGTCTGGGGTGGTGCCGGTTACGAGTTCAACGAAGACCTTGCTGCCAACATGCAGGTTTCCTACTCTGATAGCGACGTCCTTTCGGCTGTCGCCAACCTGCAGTGGACGCCGATCCAGGGCTTCCTGATCCAGCCGGAAATTGCCTACACCAAGTGGAACAACGCCACGCTCGACGACGAAGCATGGTCGGGTCTCTTGCGCTTCCAGCGCACATTCTAATTCCTGCGATCAAACCCGAAAGGCCCGGCATTGCCGGGCCTTTTTGCATTCTGAGGTGTGATCAGATGAACCAGGCGCTGCAAGATAAGATTATCGGCGTCCCAACCGCAGGTCTGTCACGATATCCGACGTCTGGCCGAGCCTGATCTTGTAGACCTGATAGTTCTCCATTACCCGCTGCACATAGTTGCGCGTTTCGGGGAAGGGGATGCGCTCGATCCAGTCGACGACTTCGTCGATCGGCTTGCCGCGAGGATCGCCATAGCGGGCAATCCACTCGTTCACCCGTTTCGGCCCCGCATTGTAGGCGATGAAGGTCATGATGTAGGAGCCGCCGAACGTCTCGATCTGCTCTCCCAGATAATGGGCACCGAGCGTCGCGTTATAGCCGGCATCGCTGGTCAATCGGTCGGCCTTGAACGCCAGCCCGTGGCGCCTCGCCACGCCCTGGGCGGTCGTCGGCAGGATTTGCAGCAGCCCGCGGGCGTTGGCCGGTGACACGGCTGTCGGATTGAACGCGCTTTCCTGACGGGCGATCGCGTAGGCAAGCGCCTTGCCGGACCCCTCGATATTGGCAGCCGTAGGAATGACGCCGAGCGGATAGGCAAGCGCTGCAACGTCGATGCCGCGCGAAAAGGCACTCTTGCCGATCGAGAGCGACAGCGCATGGTCACCCTGCGCTTCCGCGCGTGACGAAAGCAGCGCGAGTTCACCGGGGCTTGTCAGCTCTTCGCCAAGTGCCTTGTAAAGCGCTGCCGACCGGCGATCGTGGCCGGCGGCGTCCAGTCTTGCTATAGCCCGAACGGCCTCGCGGTTTTCGAACATCTGCCGGTCGGCTGCCGATGGCGTCGGATAACTGACATCGAGCGTCCGCGTGCCCAGCCTTGCGGCGGCGAGCTGGCCATAGAATGTGCCGGGGAACCGGGCAGCGCGGCTGTAGAATTCCGATGAGGAACCCGGTCCGCCAGCTTCCGCGGCGCGTCCGAGCCAGTAGAGCGCGCGCGATGCCGAGAGCGGACGGCTCGAGGCGGCAAGAATCCTCGAGAAATGCTTTTCGGCTGTGGCCGGATCGTTGAGCGCCCGCAGCGCGTACCAGCCCGCATGGAATTCCGCATCCACCTTGTCGGTGGAGAGAGCCGCCATTGGGTCGGACACCGTCCGGTAGGCCAGCCTGACATCGCCGAGATCGGCGAGCCCGCGGGCAACGATTCGCTGCTCGTTCCACCATTCGCTGGTGTTGATCAGACGGCCCGCTTCGCGCGGAGCCTTTGCAAGAAGCGCTGCGGCCTCCTGGTACTTGTCCTGGCGGCGCAGATATTCGATCCGCACGAACAGGGTAGCCGGATCGCTTGCCAGCGAACGGTCAATTGCCTCGATCGCCGGTCCTGCCGTCTTTGCGTTGACGATGACGGCGTTCCACGCCTTGTAGAGCGATTGCGAACCGCCGAGCTCGGCAAAGCGCTTCGCCTGCGCGCCGCGGCTGCGGTACATCAGGTAATCCATCCGCGCCCGGTGATCCGCAGGCGAAAGAAGCGCAGAAAACTCGGCAAGGATCCGGTCTTCCATCGGCTTGTCCAGCGGCTCGGATGCCCAGATGTTTTTCAGGATGCGCCCGGCATCGGCATGTTTGCCGCTTGCCACCAACGCCCTCGATAGAATGACGGCACCTTCCGGCGTTTCCGGTTTCGTCGTGCCGAAAGCGGCAAGCACCTGGGCCGGCGTCGGGTTTTCGCGGTAGAGCGCGCGTTCGGACTGCGCCCGCAGGGTGGAAAGCCCCGGCCATCCGACGAGCCTGCGCTGCGCAGCGGCAATTTCGCTCGAAGGAATACTGCGGGCGCCCGAGGTGGCAATCGCCCAGGTCAGGATCTTTTCGTCGAGCGAGCCTTCCGGCAGGCTGTCGCGCATGGCGATCGCCTGTGAGGCATCGTTGTCGGAGAGTGCATCGAGACCGGCCTTGAGAGCAGGGGCGGGAGCGGGCGTCGCAAGCGGCCGGTTCATCCTGGGGATTGCGCCGGTAATGTCAGGCACGGGAACCAGCGCCGGAGTGGCCGGTGGTGTTGTCGGTGGCGCAGGGACGGGCGTCGGAACGGTGGTGAAGCCCTGGATTGCAGCGGGAGCGTCCGGCCTCACGAATGGGAGCGGTGCGACGCCTGCATTGGAACCTGGAGGTGCAGCGTAAGCCGGCAGGACCGCGACGCTGATTGACAGCGCTGCCCCGAGCGTCTTGAGGATTACAACGGGTTTGCTCATCCGGCAACTCGCGACAACGATGTTTCAGACCCCTTATTAGCTGCTGACAAGCTTAACAAAACCTTACCACAGCGGTCACGATCGCGCGAATTCTTAAGTGGAATTTACGCTGAAAACCCATGTACTTCCGCTTGTCGCCGCCCGGTCGCCGATTTATGGTGCCCAGCCTTATAGTCGCGGATTACGGCCGAAGCATGGATTGTTCCGTGCCCTTCGGCCTTTGGGAGTTTTGCATGTTCAAGGGATCGATCCCCGCTCTCGTCACCCCCTTCACCACCGACGGCGCGGTGGACGAGGATGCTTTCGCCGCGCATGTGGAGTGGACGATCTCGGAAGGCAGTTCCGGTCTGGTCCCGGTCGGCACGACCGGCGAATCTCCGACGCTCTCGCACGACGAACACAAGCGGGTCGTTGAACTGTGCGTCGAGGCCGCCCGCGGCCGCGTCCCTGTCATCGCCGGCGCCGGGTCCAACAACACCCGCGAAGCGATCGAGCTTGCCCAGCATGCGCAGACCGCGGGCGCCGATGCGCTTCTGGTGGTCACACCCTATTACAACAAGCCGACCCAGAAGGGCCTGATCGCGCATTTTTCCGCGGTCGCCGAAGCCACGGATCTGCCGATCATCATCTACAACATTCCCGGCCGGTCGGTCATCGACATGACCCCGGAAACGATGGGTTTCCTTACCAAGGCCTACAAGAACATCGTCGGCGTCAAGGATGCGACCGGCAAGATCGAGCGCGTCTCCGAACAGCGCATCACCTGCGGGTCGGAATTTGTGCAGCTGTCCGGCGAGGATGCGACGGCACTTGGCTTCAACGCCCATGGTGGCGTTGGCTGCATTTCGGTGACGGCCAATGTCGCGCCGCGGCTTTGTGCCGAGTTCCAGTCCGCCACGCTTGCCGGCGATTATGCCAAGGCACTCGAGTATCAGGATCGCCTGATGCCGCTCCACAAGGCGATCTTCATGGAGCCCGGCGTCTGCGGTTCGAAATACGGGCTTTACAAGGTCCGCGGTCTGAACCGCGCCGTCCGCTCTCCACTGATGTCGACGCTGGAACCGGCGACGGAAGCTGCCATTGATGCAGCACTGCGTCATGCGGGTATCCTGAACTGAAGCCGCAGCGCTTCACTTTTGCTGCCTGGCGCATTATATAGAAATCGAACCCCGCTCATCGCCCATGGGCGGGGATTGTGTTTCAGATGAAGGGCGACGGAAGATTTCAATGGCCCCCAAAGGCAGCCAGCGCACGGTGAACAAGATTGTCGCGGAAAACCGCAAGGCCCGTTTCAATTACGAGATCCTCGATACCTACGAAGCCGGCATCATGCTGACCGGCACCGAGGTTAAGTCGCTGCGTGACGGCAAGGCAAATATCGCCGAGTCCTACGCCTCAGACGAAGGCAATGAAATCTGGCTGATCAACAGCCATCTTCCGGAATATCTGCAGGCCAACCGCTTCAACCACGAGCCGCGCCGTCGCCGGAAGCTGCTTTTGTCGAAGCGCGAGATCTCCCGCCTGCGTGTCGGAATCAACCGCGAAGGCATGACGCTGGTGCCGTTGAAGGTCTACTTCAATGAAAAGGGTCGCGCGAAACTCGAACTGGCGCTCGCCAAGGGCAAGAAGCTGCACGACAAGCGCGAGACCGAGAAGGAACGCGACTGGAACCGCGAGAAGTCGCGGCTTTTCAAGGCCGGCTGAGGCTGACCGGTCGGGCGTCGCGTTAAGCGCGTGCTCGAGCGAGCTGGAGAACCCTCACTGCGGAACAAAACCACACATCGCCCGTTTCAGCTCGTTATTTTGGGGCAAGTGGGCGATGACGAAGAAGCAGATCTTTACCTACATCACGATTGTCATCGGCTTCGGCGCCGCCGGCTACCTTCTGTACCACACGTTCCGCGAATACTCGCTCAGCGACATAGTCCAGTCCGTCCGGGATATCCCGACCTATAATCTCGTCATGGCGGGCCTGTTTGCCGCCGGGTCCTATGTCTGCCTGTCTGGCTTCGATTGGGCCGGCGTGCGCTATGTGAAGAACGACCTCTCCTATCCCAAGATCGGCCTTGCCTCCTTCATCGCGCTGTCGATCGGTCAGAGTGTCGGCCTGTCGGGTCTCAGCAGTGGCGCGCTGCGCTATCGCTACTATCATCACTGGGGCATGAGCACCGAGGACGTTGCCAAGATCGTCCTGTTTTCCGGTGTCACTGTCGGCATCGGCATGGCCGTTCTGTCGGGTATCGTGATGATCATCAATCCGAAGGATGCCGCAACAGTCCTGCGGCTGTCGGAGGCGATGGTCATGGGGATCGGTTTTGCCTGCCTCGCCGTGACGGGTGTATATCTCATCCTCGCGGCAACGGTGCGCGCGCCTTTGAAGATCCGCTCCTGGAGCTTTGAGATGCCGACGCTCAGGATCGCCATCGCACAGGTGGTGATCGGCACGATCAATTTCGCGCTCGTATCCGCCTGTCTGCGCGAAGTCATGGCAGCGAGCGCCGATGTCAGCTACCTGAAGGCCGCGACCGCGTTCGTGCTCGCCAATCTGGCAATCCTCATTACCCATGCGCCGGGTGGCCTTGGAGTCCTCGAGGCAACCGTTCGCCACGTGATGGGCGATCAGGCGTCGATCGGTTCGCTTGTCGCGTTCCGAGTGATCTACTTCTTCATTCCGTTCTTTATCGGGCTTCCCCTGGCCCTGATCGTCGAGGGCGTGTTTCGTGCACGAAAGCGCAGCGCCGGGCAGGGGGCGTCATCTTCGGTGACGCCGGAGCCGCATTCGGCCTAGTCGTTTTCCCCAACAAAAAAAGGCGCCGTCGAACGGCGCCTTTTTTCTTTCCGGGGATGATCTCAGCCTTCGGCCGGTTCGGGAGCAGGCTCCGTCGGCCGTGGTGCGCGTTCCGATGGATCGCGGCCCACTTCGGCTTTCAGTGTCATCAGATCGATGAAATGATCGGCCTGCCGGCGCAGGTCGTCGGCGATCATCGGCGGCTGCGTCTGCATCGTCGAAACGACCGAGACCTTGCGACCGCGGCGCTGCAGCGCTTCGACAAGATTGGTGAAGTCGCCATCGCCCGAAAACAGCACGAGATGATCAACGGTCTCGGCCTGTTCCATCGCATCGATCGCGAGCTCGATATCCATGTTGCCCTTGATTTTGCGGCGGCCAAGCGAATCCGTGAACTCCTTGGCGGGCTTTGTCACAACCTTGTAGCCGTTGTAATCCAGCCAGTCGATCAGCGGCCTGATCGACGAATATTCCTGATCCTCGATCAGCGCCGTATAGTAATAGGCACGCAACAGATAGCCGCGCTTCTGAAAAGCCTTCAGAAGCTTACGGTAATCAATATCGAAACCAAGGCTTTTCGAGGCCGCGTAAAGATTAGCACCGTCGATAAAGAGAGCTATCTTCTCTCTTGGGTCAAACATATGTCTCCATCCCCTTCAAGCTGCTTGACCAAGGACCCGTCAAATGAAAAGTTGAGCCGATCGCTTAGGTATTTATCGGTTAAATTACCAGCTAATCATATAAATGTCATTTATGGTAGGATTCGCTTTTATCCAAGCAACCTTTCGTTGAATCTGGCCAGAGTCATCGCCACCACGGTCGGCGGCATGCGGCAGTCGGCATGAATAAACTTGAATTTCGCCGGCAATGGCTGTATCGGACGTAGCAATTCCGAAAATAACGACCGCAAAGGACAGGCAATGGCCCGTGTCACAGTAGAAGATTGCATTGACAAAGTCGATAATCGTTTTGAGCTGGTGCTTCTCGCCAGCCACCGTGCCCGCCAGATCTCGCAGGGCGCAGCGATCACCATCGATCGCGACAATGACAAGAACCCGGTCGTCGCACTGCGCGAAATCGCCGACGAAACGCTGTCTCCCGACGACCTGAAGGAAGACCTGATCCATTCGCTGCAGAAGCATGTCGAGATCGACGAGCCCGAGCCCGATCCGGCAACCCTGATTGCTGCCGGCAGCACGTCGACAGCCTCTGGCAACGACGAGGAAGACGGCGCTGCGGAAACCGTCAATTTCGACCAGATGTCGGAAGAAGACCTTCTCGCCGGTATCGAAGGCCTCGTGCCGCCGGAAAAGAGCGACGATTACTGATTGATGCATTGTTTGGGCAAGGGACCGTTCATTCTCTCGCCCTAATCTGGCTTGATAGCTATGATGGCCGCGCTGATCTGATGGTTGGCGCGCCATTTTTATTTTGTTGGACCCGGTATCGAGGGCATTTCACGGGATGATG
The DNA here is from genome assembly GCF_050500185.1 of Neorhizobium sp. DAR64862/K0K3. NCBI lineage: Bacteria > Pseudomonadati > Pseudomonadota > Alphaproteobacteria > Hyphomicrobiales > Rhizobiaceae > Neorhizobium > Neorhizobium sp. DAR64862/K0K3. The sequence goes on along the minus strand of NZ_CP191449.1, from coordinate 2,007,561 downwards.
AGGCAGTACGAGCTTGTTGAGCGGGTACAAAAGTACAAGCCCGAGGCCAACGAAGCTCTTCTCAACAAGGCCTATGTCTACGCCATGCAAAAGCATGGCCAGCAAAAACGTGCCTCTGGCGATCCCTATATCTCGCATCCGCTCGAAGTGGCTGCCATCCTCACCGACATGCATCTCGACGAGTCGACGATCGCCGTCGCGTTGCTGCACGATACGATCGAGGACACGACTGCGACCCGCGCCGAGATCGATGAACTGTTCGGCGAGGATATCGGTCGTCTCGTCGAGGGTCTGACCAAGCTCAAGCGTCTCGATCTCGTCTCGAAAAAGGCCAAGCAGGCCGAGAACCTGCGCAAGCTGCTGCTGGCGATCTCCGACGACGTGCGCGTCCTGCTGGTCAAGCTTGCCGACCGGCTGCACAACATGCGCACGCTCGACCATATGAAGGCTGAGCAGAAGGCACGCATTTCCGAAGAGACGATGGATATCTATGCGCCGCTGGCCGGCCGCATGGGCATGCAGGACATGCGCGACGAGCTCGAGGACCTGTCCTTCCGCTACATCAACCCGGAAGCCTATGCGACTGTCACCCAGCGGCTGGCCGATCTTTCGGCCCGCAACGAAGGGCTGATCAAGAAGATCGAGGACGAGTTGCGCGATCTTCTCGTCGCCAACGGCCTGCCGGACGCCGCCGTCAAGGGACGCCAGAAGAAGCCCTATTCCATCTTCCGCAAGATGCAGTCGAAGTCGCTGTCCTTCGAGCAGCTTTCCGACCTCTACGGTTTCCGCATCGTCGTCGACGACGTCGCCTGCTGCTACAAGGCGCTCGGCATCGTTCATACCCGCTGGCGCGTCGTGCCGGGCCGCTTCAAGGACTACATCTCCAACCCGAAGCAGAACGACTATCGCTCGATCCACTCGACGATCGTCGGCCCGTCCAGGCAGCGTATCGAATTGCAGATCCGTACCGAGATGATGCAGGAGATTGCCGAATACGGGATCGCCGCGCATGCGCTCTATAAGGACGGCCAGTCGGGTGGTGCCAAGGGCGACGATCTTCTGCCCAAGGAATCGAGCGCCTATTCCTGGCTGCGCCATACGATCGAGTCGCTTGCCGAAGGCGACAATCCGGAAGAATTTCTGGAGCATACCAAGCTCGAACTGTTCCAGGATCAGGTCTTCTGCTTCACGCCCAAGGGAAAGCTGATCGCGCTGCCGCGCGGTGCCACGCCGATCGACTTTGCCTATGCGGTTCATACCAATATCGGCGACACCACGGTTGGCGCCAAGATCAACGGCCGTATCATGCCGCTTGTCACCCGGCTGAACAACGGTGACGAGGTGGAGATCATCCGCTCGGGCGTGCAGGTTCCGCCGGCCGCCTGGGAAGAAATCGTCGTCACCGGCAAGGCCCGCTCGGCCATCCGCCGCGCTACCCGCATGGCGATCCGCAAACAGTATGCCGGCCTCGGCTATCGCATTCTGGAGCGCACCTTCGATCGCGCCGCAAAGACCTTTACCCGCGAGGCGCTGAAGCCTGCTCTGCATCGGCTTGCCCACAAGGATGTCGAGGATGCGATCGCTGCCGTCGGGCGAGGGGAGCTGTCGTCGCTCGACGTGCTGCGCGCCGTCTTCCCTGATTTCAAGGATGAACGCGTTACCGTGAAGCCATCGGCCGATGACGGCTGGTTCAACATGCGAAGTGCGTCCGGCATGATGTTCAAGCTGCCGAACCAGCCAAAGGCACCGTTGGAGGATGCCCAGACGGCCGTCAATGCCGGCGATGTCGTTGCGTTGAGCCCGGAACCGGTTCCGATCCGCGGTCTTGCCGGCAATATGCAGGTGCGTTTCGCACCGAGCGGCGCCGTGCCCGGAGACCGTATCGTCGGGATCATGGACAAGGGCGAGGCGATCACCATCTATCCAATCCAGGCGCCGATCCTGCAGCACTTCGATGAGGAACCGGAGCGCTGGATCGATGTGCGCTGGGATCTCGACGAGGCCAACAAGTCGCGTTTTCTTGCCCGCATCGACGTCAACACGATCAACGAGCCAGGCACCCTTGCGACGGTCGCGAAGACAATCGGCGGTCTCGACATCAACATCCGATCCTTGTCGATGGCCAGCAATCGCGCCGCCGATTTCTCCGAGATCGCCATGGAAGTCGAAGTCTGGGACGTGCGCCAGCTCAACCAGCTCCTGACGCAGCTGAAGGAACTGGACTGCGTTTCCAACCTGAAGCGTGTCTACGACTAACCCCAGCCGACCGTCGACGCGGACTGCCTGTTTTGAGTGCGCTCGCTTTGAGAGGGTATGCATTCAATGCAGGGCTGGGAGGTAACCCTTGCGTTGGTAAAGCCCGCTGGTTCAGCCTATATCTGCTGCACCGCAACATTTACCGAAAGAGACGTCAGATGTTTACCTCCGTCCGCAAGTTCGCCCGCGTCCTGCGCGGCCCTTCCGTCCAGGAACGCGAAATGGCATACCTCAATGAAGCCTGCGATCGCTTCGATCTCGAGCACCGCGTTCGCCAGATCGACCGTGGCATGTTTCGCAAGTCCATCTGAATTCAATGACATGACAGCGGCTCGGTCGTCTGTCGTGCAGTAGATCTATCCGGGGGCCGTGCGCGAAGCGGCCCGATGCCAGCGGCCAATTTTCGCCATCATCTTGGGCTTCCGCTACGAAGACCGTTTCCGAACTGAGATGATGGTTCTCGGATCCTTCGCCGGACCGAACCAGAAAGAAGCTGCTTCATGCCCTTTCGGCGCCGCAAAGCCCCGACCTTCCGAGAAAAGCTGCATCGCGCAATATTCCCCCCGAAGGGGTTCCGCCGTGTGCTCGGATATTACCGGCTTAAGATCTTGCGCATCGGCGGTTCGCCGCATGCGGTTGCTGCCGGTCTTGCCATCGGCATGGTCAGCGCCTGGACACCCTTTCTCGGCTTCCACATCCTTTTTGCGATTCCTTTTGCCTGGGTGCTGGGCGGCAGCATGGTCGCTGCGGCGCTTGGCACGGCCTTCGCCAATCCCGTTACTTGTCCCATCATCTGGCCCCTTACGTGGGAAATCGGCCAGTTCATCCTTGGCCGCGCTGGCGGCGGCGAAGCGCGGCCGGTCGATCTAGCGGCGCTGTTTTCCCAGCTCAAGCTATCGGAACTCTGGGACCCGATCCTGGAACCGATGCTGATCGGCTCGCTGCCTCCCGGACTGTTCTGCGGACTGCTTGTCTATGTCGCGACCTATTTCGGAATCCGCAGTTTTCGCAACAGCCAGACGGAGCGTCGCCTTGCCCGCCGCAGCGAATATCAGCAGGCCTATGAGCGGGAATATCAGCCGGGGAACTTGACGGCGCGGCCGTCAGACCGCAAGTCAGTCGATGCTTGAGAGAGAGGGAATTTCATGATTATCGGCATGGGCAGCGACCTGATCGACATTCGACGCGTTGAAAAATCCATCGAACGTTTCGGGGAACGGTTCACCCATCGTTGTTTCACCGATATCGAGCGCGCAAAGTCCGATCGTCGGAAGAACCGCGCCGAATCCTATGCCAAGCGGTTCGCCGCCAAGGAAGCCTGCTCCAAGGCCCTCGGCACCGGCCTTGCAAACGGCGTGTTCTGGAAAGACATGGGCGTTGTCAACCTGCCGGGCGGCAAGCCGACCATGGTGTTGACGGGTGGCGCGGGCGAGCGGCTGGCGGAACTGATGCCCGCCGGTCAGGAGCCTTTCATCCACGTCACGATCACCGACGAGTATCCCTATGCGCAGGCCTTCGTGATCATTGAGGCGCGACCGGTGGCCGCTCCGTGAGCGTACCCGAATTTGGCGAAGCGGTGGCCCATTGCCGCCGCTCTGTGAAGACGCTAAAGCATGTCCCGCAAAAGCGCGCAGCGGTTTTGTAGCTACAAGGTGCCACGCAGGAATGACCTGAACGGCGGGCGTGATCTCTCGAAGATTGCGGCACGTTTCACACAGGTAGCCATCCGCCGTGAAGAGAGAGATTGAAATACGTGTCCGATAACGCCGAGACGAAGCCGCAGAATGCCCTTTGGGAAAACATCAAGGTCATCATCCAGGCCTTGCTGCTGGCTATGGTGATCCGCACCGTCCTGTTCCAGCCCTTCACGATTCCGTCCGGCTCGATGATGCCGACGCTCCTGGTCGGCGACTATATCTTCGTCAACAAGTTCGCCTACGGGTTCTCGAAATATTCGATGCCGTTCTCGCCCGACCTGTTTGAGGGCCGCGTCCTTCAGTTCAGCGAGCCGAAGCGCGGCGACGTGATTGTGTTCCGCCTGCCGCAGCAGCCCGAGATCGATTACATCAAGCGCCTGATCGGCCTTCCCGGTGACCGCATCCAGGTTCGCGACGGCGTGCTCTTCGTCAACGGAACCGCTGTACCCAAGCAGGGCGACGGCGCTTTCACATCCGACTACCGCTCCGATCCCGGCACCAACGTTCCGGTCTTCCGCGAGACGCTCGACAACGGCGTGACCTTTGACACGCTCGACCAGTCCCCAAGCTCGCGCGGCGACAACACCCGCGAGTTCGTCGTGCCGGCGGAACACTATTTCTTCATGGGCGACAACCGCGACAACTCGCTCGACAGCCGCTTTGACGAAGGTCCGGGCATGGTTCCGGCCGAAAACCTCGTCGGTCGCGCCAGCGTCATCTTCTTCTCGCTCGGCAACGACACGTCCTTCCGCGAGATCTGGAAATGGCCGTCCAACATGCGTTGGGACCGTCTCTTCAAGGGCGTTCATTGATGAAACCGCTCTCACTCTCGGAAGAAGAACGCGGCCGTCTCGAGACGATAATCGGCCATGTCTTTTCCGAGAAGCAGTGGCTTGACCGGGCGCTGACCCATGCCAGCGTCGGTCTTGCCAAGGATGCCAATTACGAGCGTCTGGAGTTTCTGGGCGACCGTGTGCTCGGGCTCTGCGTTGCCGAACTTCTGTTCACCACCTTCCGGTCCGCACCGGAAGGTGAGCTGTCTGTGCGCCTTAATCAGTTGGTCAGCGCCGAAAGCTGTGCCATTGTTGCAGACGAGATGGAACTGCACCGTTTCATCCGAACCGGCGCCGACGTCAAGAAGATCACCGGCAAGCGGATGATGAACGTCCGCGCCGATGTGGTGGAGAGCTTGATTGCCGCCCTTTATCTGGATGGCGGACTGGAAGCTGCCCGCGGTTTCATTCTGCGTCATTGGAAGGCGCGTGCGACCCGCGCCGATGGCGCCCGCCGCGACGCCAAGACGGAATTGCAGGAATGGGCACATGCCAAATTCGGTGTGACCCCGTCCTACCGCATTGACGACCGCTCCGGCCCGGATCACGACCCGCGCTTTACCGTGACGGTCGAGATTCCCGGTGTTTCGCCCGAAACGGGCGCCGACCGGTCGAAACGTGCAGCCGAACAGGTGGCTGCCACCCGGATACTCGAACGCGAAGGCGTCTGGCAGAAGACCTCTGCTGAAGACTGATTGGACATCATGATCGAAGACAACACCACCGAAGGCAAAGACGACCAGGCAAACGCCGCGCAGCCGGAAGCCGCAGCCGATGAGACCCCCGCGGCTCCGGTTGAAGCCGGCCCGACCCATTCCGGTTTCGTGGCGCTGATCGGAGCGACCAATGCCGGCAAGTCGACGCTGGTCAACCGTCTCGTCGGCGCCAAGGTGTCGATCGTCAGCCACAAGGTGCAGACGACCCGCGCCATCGTTCGGGGCATCGCGATCCACAACAACGCCCAGATCGTCTTCATGGATACGCCCGGCATCTTTAAGCCGCGCCGCAGGCTGGACCGCGCCATGGTGACCACCGCCTGGGGCGGCGCCAAGGATGCCGACATGATCGCGCTCCTGATCGACAGCGAACGCGGCCTGCGCGGCGATGCCGACGCGATCCTAGAGGGTCTGAAGGATGTGCATCAGCCGAAACTGCTGCTTCTGAACAAGATCGATCAGGTCAAGCGCGAGGATCTTCTGGCACTTGCTGCTGCGGCCAACGAAAAGATCGATTTCGTGCGCACCTTCATGATCTCGGCCACGACAGGCTCGGGTTGCGACGATCTGATGGACTATTTCTCCACGACCCTGCCGGAAGGCCCCTGGTACTACCCGGAGGATCAGATTTCCGATCTGCCGATGCGCCAGCTTGCTGCCGAAATCACCCGCGAGAAGCTCTTTCTCAGGCTCCACCAAGAGCTTCCCTACGCCTCGCATGTCGAGACTGAGAAGTGGGAAGAGCGCAAGGATGGCTCCGTCAGGATCGAACAGGTCATCTATGTCGAGCGCGAAAGCCAGAAGAAGATCGCTCTTGGGAAGAACGGCGACGCCATCAAGGCGATCTCCACAGCGTCGCGCAAGGAACTGACCGAGATCCTTGAACAGCCCGTACACCTGTTCCTTTTTGTGAAGGTCAGGGAAAATTGGGGAGACGATCCACAACGTTTCCGCGAAATGGGGCTGGAATTCCCGAAAAACTGAATGTTTGACCGTTTTTGGCTTGCCGACTCCTTCCGATGCGTTAGCTTGATATCGGGAGAAGGAACTGCTGTGTAATTTCGAATGTTAGTAAATTCGGAAATGCTTAATTGTTATTTCCTAAAATACGCCGACGGGTTACGCTGGTTGTATTGAAGGACTGAGGCGATCTCGGCAAATCGTGGAGGTGGTGCCAGGCATGAGCGATATAAGACGTTTTGATGCCTTCAGTGGTATGGATCTCAGCGATGCGGTTGGGTTCTTCAGCTGGAACGTTCAGGAGAACAAGGTCTACGGCGATCAGGTCTTCGCATTCATCTACGGGGTCCCCTACAGGGACCTCGAGAGCGGCGCGCCGATCGAACAGGTCATCGTCAACGTCGACGATGGCGACAAGCAGCGCGTAGCAAAAGCCCTGCACGAGTCCATCATTTCTGGCAAAAAGTGCCACCAGAGTTATGGGATCACCCATGTGGACGGTCGCCGCGTCACGGTGACAGGGCAGGGACGATGCCTTCGCGACAAGCTCGGCCTGCCGTCGATCTACACAGGCTCCGTTACCGCTGTCGAAGTGGGCAGTGGTGCTCATTCTGGCGATCCACTCAAGACCCATTGTCTCGAGGCTTTGAAAATCGCCAACAGCCGCCGCCACGCGCTTGCGGCCCGCTACCTGTCCTCCGCACTCAACGTGCTAGATGGCGGCAAAAAAGCGTAAAGCATCCATGGTTCGTGCAAATTGCGGCTGCATCCTCCGGTCGTGCACGATGGCTGCAGAATCGCTCCCTTGGACATTCCTGTCAGCCAAAGGGCGCTCGTGATTCGTTACGTAGAACCCCGTAGCAACTTGTCATCTATCAATGTACGCGATTGCTAACGCGATGGTGATGGTACAACTACGCGTCGTATTGGCATAGGGAGCGGACATGGCACGCGGAACGATCGCTTCTGACGAAGCGGATCAAGATTTCATCAACGCGGTGGGGTTCTACAGCTGGAATGTTGCAGAAAACCGCGTCTATGGTGACGAGGTCATCGCCCATGTGTTTGGTCTCTCGATTGAGGACCTGTCGATCGGAATGCCGATCGACGTCCTGGTGCGCTACATCGACGAAGGCGACAAGCAGCGTGTGGCCAAGGCTATCCACATGGCGATCGTCGATGGTGCAGCCTACAATGCCGAATACAGCCTGACCCATCCGGATGGCCGTAAGGTTAGTGTTCGCGCGAACGGACGCTGTCTGCGCGATGTCGATGGACTGCCTTCGATCTACAGCGGCACTGTCATCGTGCAGCCAGCTCTCGCCGAACCGATTCAGATCAGTGATCCGCTCGAGAGCCACTGCCGGGCAGCGCTGGATCTCGCTTCAGCGCGCGGCCATGCTCTGGCCGCGCGATATCTGTCTTCAGCACTGAACATGCTGACGCCGGATCTCGGCTGAGACGGAGATCTTACTTCTTGCGCTCCATCAGCGCCTTGACCTCTTCGAAGCGACGACGATTTTCGGGCTCCTGCTCACCCGGGCCGTAGCATGTCTTCGAGATGCAGAAGCGCAGCAGCGTGAAGGGAGGTCCACCCTTGCCGAACTCGCAATCGATCTCGTTGGTGAAGTCCGTCGGCTTGGCGTCCTGGCGGGTCGAATAGGTGAGACGTGCGCCCGGCGGATCGAGTTCCGGGAAGGACTGCACAATGCCGGTCTTGACGTCTGGAATGAGCAGGAAGTTCTTGGCAACCGCGACGCAGGCCTGTTCAAGCTGCGGCGACTGTGCGGCCGCAGGCGTTGGCAAGGCGAGGCCAAAGGGCATCGCGGCAATGATAGCGGTAGCGAGCAGGGCGTTTTTCATGTGATCTCCGGCAGCGTATTGCTCTTGGCTGTTCGGCGGAGAAATCCGCGGCGAAGGCAATTTGTTCCAGCCCGATCGAGAGATAAATCAAGGGAGGCGCGACAGCCACACCTAGACACCGACAGAGCCCGCAAACCGTGCCGGAAAGACGCAGAAACCGATTCAGTCCCAAGAGGTTATACGGTAGAACTGATCAACGCAGACAGGAAGTTCACCTATCGATGCAGTGGCAGGACGAGGCAATCATCATCGGCGTGAAACGCCACGGCGAGACGAGTGTCATCGCCGAACTGATGACGCGCGAACGCGGCCGCCATCTCGGCATCGTCCGATCCGGCCGCTCGCGCTCGATGCAACCGGTGCTGCAGCCGGGAAACCGCGTGGAGGTGGTCTGGCGCGCGCGTCTCGACGAGCATCTCGGCGAATTCAAGCTCGAACCGCTGCAACTGCGTGCAGCAAAGCTGATGGAAACCGCAACGGCGGTCTACGGTGTCCAGGCGATGGGGGCTTTGCTTCGGCTGCTTCCCGAGCGTGATCCGCATCCGCACCTGTTTGAAGCCCTCGATATCATTCTCGATGCGATGGATGATCCGTCCGATGCGGGCGAACTCTTCGTCCGGTTCGAACTCGCGGTACTGAACGATCTTGGTTTCGGACTGGATCTTTCGGAATGTGCAGCGACAGGCACACGCAGCGATCTTGTCTATGTGTCGCCAAAATCCGGTCGCGCCGTGAGCCGCGATGCCGGCGCTCCCTATGCGGACCGCATGCTGGCCCTGCCGGATTTTCTGGGAGAGGGAGCATCCAGGACTGCCGACCGCGACGGCATGGCCGCGGCCTTCCGTCTGACCGGCCATTTCCTATCCCGGCATGTCTATGAACCGCGCGGAATGACCCAGAGTACCGCCCGCGACGGGTTCGTTCAGGCGGCGCTGAAGGCGCTGTCGAAAGCCCCTGACGATCAGACGCCGCAAGGATCAGGTATCATTCCGCCGGCTGCATGACCGGTTGGCGGTTCACCGTCTTTTCGCGAATGGGCCAGTGTACGGCCGCGGCAAACAGGCCGAACACGACGCCGAACCACCAGACCATGTCATAGGAACCGAGCCTGTCGTAAAGCGCGCCGCCCATCCAGACGCCGAGGAACGACCCCACTTGGTGCGACAGGAACACGAAACCGCCAAGCAGGCCCAGATGCCGCGTGCCGAACATGATCGCCACCAGTCCGTTGGTCGGCGGCACCGTGGACAGCCACAAGAGACCCATCACGGCGGCAAAGATGATGACCGAGGTCGGAGACTGCGGCAGAAGCAGGAAGGCCGTGACGGCGATCGAGCGGCCGATATAGATATAGGCGAGCAGATAGGGTTTCGAGTAGCGCTGCCCGAGCACGCCGGCGCCGAGCGAGCCGATGATGTTGAAGAAACCGATCAGTGCCATGGCGATCACCGCATACCGAGCGTCAATGCCGATATCGCGAAGATAGGCCGGGAAATGCGCGGTGATGAAAGCTACCTGAAAACCGCAGACGAAAAAGCCCGAGGTCAGCAACAGGTACGACTTGTGCCCGAAGGCTTCCCGCAGTGCCTGCGCCGCGGTCTGCTTTAACTCCGTCTGGTTCTGCGTGCCGGAGCTCGCGTTGCCACGGAGCGGGATGGCAAGCAGCGGAACAGCAAGCATCATCGCCGACATGATCATCAGACTGTCCGACCAGCCGTAGGCCGTGATCAGCGCCTGGCTGAGCGGCGCAAACAGAAACATCCCGGCGGAGCCGGCGGCAGTGCCGATCCCGAACGCGAAGGAGCGCTGTTCGGGCGTCACGTTGCGGGCAAAGGCTGACAGGATCGTGCCGAACGAACCGGCGCCGACGGCAAGCCCCACCATCAGGCCGCCCGACAGGTGCAGCATCGGAATTGATTGCGCGGACGACATCAGAAACAGTCCGCCCGCATAGAGGAGACCGGACAGGGCGAGCACGCGGCCGGTACCGTATTTGTCCGCTATCGCTCCGAATATCGGCTGGCCAAGGCCCCAGGCGAGGTTCTGGATCGCCATCGCGAGCCCGAAAGTGGTGCGATCCCAGCCACGATCGGACAACATCGGCAGTTGGAAGAAGCCCATTGCCGAACGCGGGCCGAAGGTCAGCATCGCAACCAAGGCACCGGCCGTGATGATCAGCCAGGGCATCGATGAGCGCGCGGGGTTGGACATGCTTGCCTCCTGAAATCAGGCATTATCCATAGCCGCGCAGGTGTGAAATGGGAAACGACTTTTCCTGACGCGATGCATCACAACAGCTGATGCGACAAAGCCTTTTCTACAGCGCGCCGGGCGGCTCGATCGGGGGCGGTGGGACTTTGCCAAGCCGCGATTCGCGCCAGAGCGTGAAGGCGCCGGCGCTAATGACGATCGCACACCCGGCCACCATGTTGATGGTCATCATCTCGCCAAACAGCATCACACCGATCAGGCAGACGAGCACCGACTGTACGTAGAACATCGGCTGTACCGCGACGGCATCGACGAGCGAGTAGGCGCGGATCAGCAGATAGTGCCCGGTCATGCCGGTAATGCAAAGCGTCAGCATCCAGAACCAGTCGGAGAGCGTGATGTTCGACCAGTAGAACGGACCGACCAGCGTGATCGCCGCAGCACCGGCAATACCTGTGTAGAAAAACGCGGTATCGGCCGTGTCGGTGCGGCTCGCGAGCCGGGTCAGCACCGAGTAGAGCGCAAACATCGTGGTGCCGATCAGCGGGATGACGATCCGGAAATCGAATGTCGCATGCAGCGGATTGATGATCATCAGGATGCCGGCAAAGCCGACGCCGATCGCGGTCCACCGCCGCCAGCCGACCTTCTCGCCAAGCAAGGGCACCGAAAGGCAGGCAACGAGCAGCGGCGTCGCAGCAAAGATCGTATGGGTGGCCGCAAGACCGACCTCGGCAAAGGAGAAGATCGACAGCGCGATCTGGAAAACCAGAATGACCCCGCGGGCAATCTGCAGCCACAACCTGTTCGCGGACGCTGCACCTTTGACACCGCCGGACGAGCGACCGGCCACGATGAGCACGAAACCTGCGAAGGCCCAGTAGCGGATCATCGCCACGAAAATGGGAGGATAGGCGCCGCCCAGGTGTTTCGAGATGCCGTCCTGAACCGCGAAGATAATGACAGCAGTCAACGCGAAGAGAAGTCCCGTAGACCGAGATGTCATGATGGTGATCGATTCCAGTGCGGAGCGCGCAAGCGCCGCCGTGACGCCCTACGTTTGTGAGATTGGTGTTCTTGACCGGTTTTGACCTTTGTCAACAAACGCCGATTGGACATGTCTGCCATGCGGTGCCGTCAGAGGGAACCTTCAGACCCGAAAAAGGTATATGAGAAACTGCAAATAGTTCTGGAGACCTGCACTTGAGGTCTTCCCCGTACTGGCGACTGGAACATATGTTCTCAAGGTTGAGTTAGACTTGGGCAAGCAAATCAGGAGAAACGATGCTCACTGGGATGACGGAAGACCAGCGAAACGAATTTCTGGAGCGCATCACCGCGACCACGATTGCAAACCAGGCAATCCTGAAGTGTAGCATCAGCGGTTTTCCTTTGACGGCGGATAATGTTGTCGCCTTCGTTGGCGATTTTCTCGATCCGGAAAACCCGAACCTGCAGGAACTGATCGAAAAAATTGGTTACGCCATCGACGAGGTGCTGGATTGCCAGGGCCAGGCAATGCGCTTGGCTCGGTAAGCTCACGACAGTTCTCAAGTCCGGTAAGGGGACGCGGCCAGACAACAACACGGCCGCTTTTCTTTACCGCTGCTTGATGGCCCACGCGCCGCGTGTTGAGACCACTTTCACGTCGTCACCAATTGCGATCATGCCGCTGCCGCGCGGCACGGCGTTCCATCCGAACAGCGGGCCGGGAACACGCCGGTCGCCCGACATGCGCAGGCGACCGAGTGCCGGCATCGGGTTGGCGACATCCCGTGAACCGGTCACCTGATCCTGGGTGATCATGATGCAGCGGGCGCAGGGTTTGACGAGATCGAGACGAACGCCGCCGATCTCGATCGCCTCCCAATGGTCGTCGCCAAAGGCGTCCCCGTCGTCGATGACGATGTTGGCGCGGAACCGGTCCATCCCGACGGCGCCTTCTCCATGCTTCTCCATGTCGGCATTGATCGCCTCGAGCGAGCCGGTGGTCGTGACCAGGACCTGGTATCCGTCGGCAAATGTGACCGGCGTATCGGGTCCTGCCCAGTCGTCGCTTGCGGTCCGCTTCGAACGTTCATCGAAGAAAACAAGCCGCACGTCGCATCCCAGCCAGTCGCAAAGGGTCGAGTTGATATCCTTGTCGGCCAGCGCGGCGCTGACGATCGAATTCCAAACGACCACATCGGTACGCCGGTAGCCCGGCGGCCGGGCGACGGTGATCTCGCCCTTGCTCTCCATCGAAAACCGGAACCCGTCCGTGTCGGGCAGGACCTGCAACTGCGCCATTTCTGGAAGATCGCGCTGGTTGACGAAATGCCCCCTGGTATCGACCAGCATCAAGCTGCGATCGCCGGGTATGCCCGTGGACGTCATCTGCGTCTCAGTGAGCGAAATGCCGCGGCCGCTCTTCAAGGGGTAGTAGTTGATCTCGCTGACATGCATGGGTTTTCCTCAAATTTCATCGAGAAAGAGGTCGAGAACACTTTTCAGACGCTGGTGGCGTTCGTTTGCCGCCTGCCTGCCGGCCTGCGTCTTGAAGCCGTCGGCGAGCTTGAACAGCTTCGTTTCGAAATGATCAATTGCAAACGTCCTGTCGTCCAGCGGTCGATGCTTGGCGAGAGGATCGGCCGGATCGTAAAGCGCGGAACCCATCCGCCCGGCAATGTAGAAACAGCGTGCCGCACCGATCATGCCGATTGCATCGAGCCGGTCCGCATCCTGCAGGATCTTCGCCTCGATGGTCTGCGGCTCGAGGTTTGCCGAAAAACTGTGGGTGAGGATGGCGTGGGAAACCGCATCGATATCGGTCTCGCTCCAGCCCATCTCGCCCAAAATGCCCGCCGCCTTTTCCGCGGCAAGACGAGATGCCTGATTGCGCAGTGGCGAGTTCTTTTCCACCGCAACGCAGTCATGCAGCAGCACCGCGGCTGCCAGCACCCGCCCGTCGCCGCCTTCGTGTTGATGAATGCGCATCGCATTCTTGAAGACGCGGGCGATGTGAGCCAGATCGTGGCTTCCATCGTCGCCAGCACTCGCATGCGGAATGAGGCTTCTGGCCAGATCCTGGTGGGGCGAAAAGGCTTCTGCGAGTGACGCGGTCATGCTGGTTTCTACGAGGGTTCGTGAGAATCGTCTGTATTAGATGTGTCGTTCTTGTTGACCAGAATCCGTTGATAGAAAAGCCCAATTCCGATCAGAACTGCCCCCAGCCCGATGAAGGACAGGGCCCGCATAATGCCTTCGAGATTGGCCATGTCGATCAGGAAAACCTTTGCCACGGACACCAGCACCAGCACTGCAGAAGCAAGCCGCAGGCTCTTGGCGTTCCATTTCGAGCCCGCTACCAGAAGGCCGATGCCGATCAGGAGCCAGACGACAGAATAGGCATAGGTTTCGGAAGCGAGAAAGCCCTTCCACTGGGCAATATTCTGGCCCTGGAAAAAGCGTCGAACCGAAAGCGTCGCCCAGAGAAAGCCGAGCAGGGCGCCCGAGACGGCGAGCATCGCCACATAGGGCGCTGGCCGCCGGCCGCGCGCCAAGTACGAGGTCAGTCCATAGGCGAGCGCCGGGAGAAGATAACCGAGCAGCAGAAGGTTGAGGACGGGCCAGGAGCCGGTGCTTTCGCCGGAGAAGAACGGATTGAGCGCAAACACATGCGCCGAGAGCACGTTCACCGTCGCGATCGCGCCGGCGATCATCGAGCCGTAGCGGAAGACCGGGCTCGGGCTTTTCAGGTCGAGCGTCATCAGAATGCCGGAGAAGCCGATCGTCAAGAGCGTGTAGATCGACTGCTCGCCAAGCGTCGGCGTACTGGCATCGAGCACGCCGCCATTCATCGCGTGGCGTATCAGCACGGCAAGTGTCAGCAGGGCTGCAAGCGATGCCAGTCCCTGCAAAACGTTGCGGACACGGACATCGGGTGAATTTCGCAGCATCCAGGCTGCTACAATCGCGAGCAGGGTCGGAATACCGTAGCCCGGCAGCAGCGCATTGAAGAACGGCGTCGTGCCGAGACTGTCCGGCCCGACCAGCGTCGGCTGCCAGGCGATGCGACCGAACACGATCGCGATTGCCGCCGCCATCATCCAGGGCAGGGCAGCCCATGTCCGCACTCGCATCGCCATCAGATAGGCAAAGCCGAGAACGGAAAGAAGGATGGTCGTGACGATGCCGTTGGTGAGCGCATGAAGCGCCAGCGTGAACCCCGCGAAGGACCCGAGCACGGCGATATTCGCCGGCCAATCGATGCCGTCGCCATCGCTTTCGTCACGTCCGCGAAACAGCCACTCCGCCACCGCGAGCATCACAAGTCCGATGCCGATGCCATAGAGGCCGTGCGTCCAGTCGCGGAAAAAATTGCCGAAGTTCAGAAACGAGATGAACCCGATCGTGACCGGCATTGCCCCCATCATAAAGGACCAGAGTACCGAAAACGTCGGTTCCTCATGCCGGAAGCGCCTGAGGAACCCGGCCCCGAGCAGCGTGAAGATGCCGCCGAGGAGCAGGAAGCCTGCAATCTCGTGGCCGAAAGCGGCAACGACAGGCGCGGTTGTGCCGGTCACCGGTTGGGGCATCACATAGGCGAGCAATGTCGACGCAACGGTCGCGATACCGGCATGCGCGGCGAGCGCTGCAACCACGACCGTCCACACCCCGTAGCTGCGACTGCTGCCGACGGCGGCCAGCGCGCCGATCAGGGCGACGAAGACGAACAGCGGATGAAGAGAGCCCCCAGGCGTGGCGACCAGCATGGCAAGCGCCGAAAGCGCGACCGTGACTGATAACGACAGGGTGATCCGCAGCGGTGGCCTCTTCAGCAGCGCCCGCCAGCCGCCGCTCCCTGTCGAGCCGCGCGTATAAACGCGGCCGGGCCAGATGAGGATCGTTCCGGCAATCATCATCAGCAGCACCAGCGAAGGCGGCATCATGTCGATCGGCAGCGATTGTGACGTGTAGGCGAGAACCCAGAGGCCGATCCCGAAATTGGCGATCATCGGCACCACGGTCCAGCGGCGGATGCGCGAGGCGGCGTTCAACGCCAGCCAGCTCACGCCGAGAAACAGGAACAACGCGTTGACGTCTCGGTCGTCGGTCGTCACCAGAAGCGGCGTGATCAGCGAGCCAAGCAGGCCAAGCCCGGCCAGCGTCTGCCCGTGCAGCAGCGACAGCCCGATTGTTGCAAACGAAATCAGGGCCATCAGCATGAAGGCGGTGCCGGAGCCGATGAAATCGTAAAAGGCGTAGGCCGCGAAGGACGCGCCCAGCAGCGTGATGCTACCGGCGGCCGTCAGCGCACCGGGGATCATCGCATTGGCGTAGAGCTCCGACATCGTGGGCATTGCCCGACGGCGCACCAGCTCGCCGGCGGCAATCAGCACCAAGCCGAATATCGCTGCCAGCGACAGACGAGCACCGGGGCCGAGCAGACCGGCTTCGATCGAATAGCGGACAAGGAAGATGCCGCCAAAGGCGAGTGCCACGCCACCCACCCAGACCGGCCAGCGAGCACCGAGATAGCTTTCCAGATTTTCACGGCGGAAGCGCGGAGTGGGCGCGGGGAGCGGAGGTGTTTCGGCTGCCTGATTGGACGTCCTCTCCTCGGGCGCCGTGATCTCTGCCAGGACTTCGGTCTTCGACGGTTCTGCCGAAGCCTTTGCAAAGCCCGTGTCGGCGGCCATCTCAGCCGCGGCTTCGGTGCGTATCTCTGCAAGCGCCGCCTCGGGCGACACGACCGCCTCGGAAGTGACGGGAACGCCGCTCAGCAGGCGCGCCCGGACATCCGAAAGTTCTTTCTCCAGCGAAGCGACCCGGCCCGACAGCTTTCGCTGCGAGACGACGAGGGAGAGAATGAGAACGATCAGCAGAAGCTGGAGGATCATATGCTAGCGGGCTCGGTTGAGAAGGTCAGCGGACGTTATACCATTGGTCCGCAAAGAAAAGCCGATCTACCCGTCGATACCGTTATGGGGTGTATGAAGCCGGACCGTCGTCCTGCGTATCGGCCGGCACTTCTTCCTCGACCACTTTGTCGAATGCAAGCTTGACGGCCTTGGTCATGTCGCGGCTGACCGCCCACCACTGGGCGCTCTTGATCCAGTAGCGCAGTGTCAGCTTGGCGCTGCCGGCATCGAAATCCGCAAGATAGGTGGTCGGTGCCGGGTTGCTCTCCACCCGCGTTTCCGCCTTGGCGATCGACTTGAGCTTGGCTTCGGCCTCGTCAAGGCTCTGGTCGGCCGACAGCGTCACCGAGATCTCGTGCCGGCGCGTGTGCAGGCGCGAATAGTTGGTGATCGGCACGTTCCAAAGCGTCGAATTCGGCGCCAGGCGATAGACGCCTTCGGCGGTGCGAAGCTCGGTCGCGAACAGGCCGACATCGACGATCGTGCCGCTGACATTGCCCGTCTCGATCGATTCGCCGACGCGGAACGGGCGCAGAACCAGAAGCATGATGCCGGCTGCAATATTCTGCAACGTGCCCTGCAGGGCAAGACCGACCGCAAGGCCGATCGCGCCCAGCGCCGCAAGGACCGATGCCGTCTGGACGCCGAACTGGCCGAGCACCATCACCACGACGATGATCAGCACCGCGTAGCGGATGATGTTGGAGAAGAACTGCGCCAGCGTTGCGTCGATGCCGTTCACCCGCGACAGACCGTTATGCGCCCAGCGGCTGAGCAGGCGGGCGGCGGCCCATCCGACGATCAGAAGAAGAATGGCGCCGATGACCGAGAATGAATACTGGATGCCGAGGGCTGTGAGCTGTGAGAGTGCCGTACGAGTTGCGACGACGAAAGCCGATGCCTGTTCCATTCGGGGCCTGATCCTTTGCTGTAAAGAGGAGGCTAATTGGCGCGGGTGACTGTCAGGTCAAGGCAAACGGAGCGACGTTTCTCACCCGCCGCAGGGGATCAGGACGCGCGGTTTTCGATTTCGGCCTGTGCCGTAACAGGCAGCACGAACGAGGCCCGACCATCGGTTTCAGCGCCGCGCCCGATCCGCTTGATCGCCTGCACAAGCCGTCCGTCACGCTGCAAAAGACGGTCGCCGATCTCAATCAGCCTTGTATTCGGCGTCGCATGCGGCGCGACCTTGCGCAGCCTTGTCGCGAGCTCGACCTCGTCCTGATCGGGATAAAGTGAAAGCGACGCAATGACGGCAGCTGCCGGAGAGCGGGACACGCCCATCCAGCAATGCACGACGAGCGGTGCGGACTGATCCCAGTCTTTGACGAAGGCGATCAGCTGCTCCACATGTGCCTCGCTCGGCGCAATCAGAGTGCCGGTGCCGGCAAAGCCAATATCGTTCATCTTGAGCTTCAGGTGGCGCGCGGCGGCAATCACGGCAGGCCGGTGGAAATCCTGCTTTTCGGCAATCAGGCTCACCATCTCACGGGCGCCGTGGCGGACCGAGAGTTCAGCGATCTTGTCGAGCGGACAGACGATGATCCGGCTCATGCCGTCACACCGCGATCGGCTTCAAGCGCATGAAAGCGCTCGAGAAAGCGCGCCTGAGCATCGAGCGCCGGCATCGGCTTCAGTTCCAGCATGTCGCGGGTTATTCCACGCGGCACGCCGAAGAATTTCTGGGCTTCGGTGACGGAAAACCCGGCAAGCTCGGTCGCTTCGAAAAACGCGGCAACGGTGTCGGCCTTCTTGATCATCACCTTCAGCTCCTTGGTCGGATGCGGCGGCAGACCGAAGCGGATATGGATCGCAGCCTCGAGCCGCAATTCGACCGCCTTGTAACCGCCGCCGACTACCGACTTGAAGGGCGAGATCATGTCGCCGATGACGTATTCGGGTGCGTCATGCAACAGCGCCAGCGCCATCGCCTCGCTGGAGGCATCGGGATTGGTGCGACAAAAGATCTGCTCAACGATCAGGCTGTGCTGCGCCACCGAAAACGCGTGGTCGCCTTTGGTCTGGCCGTTCCAGCGCGCAACGCGGGCAAGCCCGTGGGCGATATCAGCAATCTCGACATCGAGCGGAGAGGGGTCCAGCAGGTCGAGCCGACGGCCGGAAAGCATCCGCTGCCAGGCCCGCATTGATTTCGATCCGCTCACGGCTCGGCCTCTTGCGTCGCTGTCGGGAACGACAGGTCGGTCCATTCCGGCAGCGAGAGAAGGACGGTCACATCGCCCGCCGTCAGGGGAATACCATTGGCGATCGCATCGCCGACCCGGTCGATCCGCACGACTGCAAGCCCCTTGTTACCCAAGACGGATCCGAGCGTGCCGACCGGCTTGCCACCGGCCATGATGTCCGTGCCTGAGACGGGCAGGGCAGTCTCGCTTGTGACGAGCGCGACACGCCGCCGTGCGGTGCCACGGTGCTGCATGCGAGAGACGACTTCCTGCCCGACATAGCAACCCTTGCGGAACGACAGCCCGTCGGTCTTGTCGAGGAGAACGTCGTGCGGAAAGGCATCCTGCAGGGCATAGTCGAAGCCGGAGGCCGGAATGCCGGACGTGACCCGCAGCGTCTCGTACTCGGCTTCCGACGCGTCGATCGCGATGCCCTCGGGCTTTCCCGGATACCGCGACAAAGTCACGCCGGCTTTGGCAAACGCCGCATCCGCAGCACCAGTAACCGAACCGTCGCCCCAGGTTACCGTCACGCCATCGGCATCGTCGGCTGCAATCGTCACGGCCGCCCGCAGCTTGTACATGGTGAGCCGGCGCATCAGCGCGTCGCGCTGGGCCGATTCGGTTTCGATCAGGAAATCGTCGCCGTCACGGGAGATCATGAAATCGAACAGGATCTTGCCCTGTGGCGTCAAAAGCGCACCGGGGCGGGCCGTGCGTTCAGGCAGGGATTCGATATCTGTCGTGATCAGGCTGTGGAGAAAATCGCGTGCATCGACACCGGAAACCCGGATCAGCTGGCGCGAAGGAAGATGGACGGCGGGCATGGCGAAAGGTCCGATTGTTGAGCCGGAATGTCGAACCCGACAGGTAAGCCCTCCCGACCGCGCGAACAAGGGCAGTCGCGGTGCCGCAAGCGGAACGGCAAGAGTCAGTCGCCGCCGGTGAAGAACTTCCACTGGCCGTCGGGCGACAGGCCGATGCGGTAGAAATTATAGGCGTCGTTTTCTTCCATGCCGATCATATCGCCGGCCGTAACGATCCGCAGCAGCTCGACGCGCTCGGGTGGGGTGAGCGCAGAGATCGACTTGCCGGCGAAATACGGCCAGACGTAAACCTCCTCCGGCTGCCCGGCCTCGAGCCTCACGGCGCTGGCGGAGAGAAGGTCCATGACGATCGCCAGGATTTCCTGGCCGTCTGGATCGCCGGAAAAGTTCTTCAGCGCTCCGACCGGATCGTCGCCCTGATAGTCCATAACCTGGGTCTGGTTCGGGCCGGGATTGGTCAGCGGCTTCAGCCGTTCGATATCGCCGGAGGCAGCGGCCTCGATCAAGGCGGCGCGCATTTTCTTGACAGGCTCCGGCAGTGTTGTCATGTCGCGGATGATGTCGGCCTGGATCGTGTCGGTCGCCGCAGCCGTTGGCTGGCCGGCGGCAGGTGCAGCGGGCGCTGCTACGGGGGCCTGGGCCGACCCGGTCGCCGGCACTTGCGGACCCTCGAAAGCCTGCATGACGCCGGACGATGGCTTGCTGCCGCCTGTTTCACCCTGCGCGGTGGTGCTCAGCGCCAGCGCGGAAGCCGGTGCCATAACCTGCAAGCCGCAAAAACATGTTGCGGCAAGCGCCAGACGCAGACCGTTGAAGTTTGTCATGATATGCATTCCGGCCGCCTTCCGAAGGGGAATTCTCGGCTTTTCTTGATGCCTGATAAGGATGTGCGAGATTACTGAACGATCCGTTCCGGCGAAAACTCTCCGGCCAGCATGCGGTTCTTCAGCGAATCCAGCAGCGCTTCGGCGCCGGTTTCGCCCAGCAGGCGGATCGTCTCGCGAATGGCACAGGCCATCGCGACATCAGCAATGATTTCAGCCTCGATGCCATCGGCACGGCCATCAGCCCAGGCTTCATTCTGATATTCCAACGCAGCCTGCATCTTCTCGTGGACGATCATGTCATCGATTTCGTTGCGGCCTGTCTGCATACTCTTGATCCTCGGTACCCGTATTAATTACTGACCCATTAAGAACTTTATCAGCCTTTTATCAAAACGACACGGCTTGAGGTCAAAAGAGGTAAATAAACCGCTAATTTCCGTAGCGACTGGCTATTTCGGCGGCAAGTGTTGCGCCTTCGGCACGGTAGAGTTCCTCAGCCATGCGTGCGGGTTCATTGCAGGATGTGTGAACCGCGGCAAACGAGCGGTAGCCGCGGTTGTAGGCGGCGGTCAAGCGTTCCCGCCGTTTAGGCTCGCTGGCGGTGTCAGAATCCAGCAATTTCTGCATGGATCCGCGCCAATCGTCACTGGTTGCACCGCAAAGCGACCGCAAATAGGTGACCGAGCCCAGCACTTCCGCAAGCCGCATCATCTGCGAATCATACGGAGCCGGTTTTGATTCGGTTTCCGTCTGTGGCGCGGCCGTTGTCGCAGACGGCGCCTGCTTCGACGGTGCTTTCTGCGACTGGGCGCCAGCCGGCGCGGCGGCACAACTCAGCGCGATCGCAGCAACGATCGCGAATCGGTGGGAAGACGTGAGGAAAGACATCAGGCGGTGCATACGAACTCCTAACCGCGTTTCAGTTCCGCCGCCAGCCTTTCGGCGCACTCCAGCACGCTCGCAGGCACTGGAAGATTGCGGATCTCCTCAACCGAATACCATCCCGGATCGGCCGCATCGTCGGCGGCAATCGCTTCTCCTTCGGGGTCCGCTTCGACACGGAACACCGAGAGCGAGAAATGGCGGTTGTCGTCCTTGTCCTTATTAAGGTCGTAGGTGGCAAACAGGGTCGGATTGCGCACAGCGATGCCGGTCTCCTCGAAGAATTCCCGCACCGCCGTCTCCGATGGCGTCTCGCCGGGCTCGGCCCGACCCCCTGGAAAGGCAAACAGATTGGCCGAGGGCGGGTTCAATCGCCGGATCAGCAGAAATTTGCCGTCACGTTCGAGAATGGCCGACGACGCGGCTTGCGGGGAGGGCGTGGCTGTTGTCATGGACTGCTGAAGCTTTGAAGAGCGATAAGGTCAGGATAGTGTAGGCGGGAATAGCCGCCCATCAAGGACATATCATGTCGCGCGCAAAAACCCTCTCTCACGGCATGACACGGCCCGAACCATGCCGGTGAACCTCAACGGCTGGACAGCATGAAAACCTATCTCCTCTACTCGCTTGCCGCCCTGTTCGAGATCGCCGGCTGCTTTGCCTTCTGGGCCTGGTGGCGGCTGGAAAAGCCGGCTCTGTGGCTGGTGCCGGGTATGGTGTCGCTCGCGCTGTTTGCCTGGGTGCTGAGCTTCGTGCCAAGCGACGCGGCCGGGCGGACCTACGCCGCCTATGGATCGATCTACATTCTGGCCTCCATCCTCTGGCTTGCTGGTGTCGAGAACCGGATGCCCGACCGCTGGGACTTGATCGGCACGACCGTGTGCCTCCTCGGCGGCGCGATCATCCTCTTCGGTCCCCGCAGCGCCTGATCCGCTTGACGTCTGCCTACCCCGGTGCCATCTAATCTCGTATGTGCGGACGCTACGCCCTGACGGCGACTTCTGAGGAAATTCTGGAGGTCATGCAGGCGCTGGGGGAGGAAGGTTTCCCGGCCCGCTACAATATTGCCCCGACGCAGCCGATCCTGATCGTCATGCACAACGAGTATGTGAAGCCCGGCAGCAATCTTCCGCCGCGTCGCGCCGTACTTGCCCGGTGGGGCCTGATTCCGGGCTGGGTCAAGGATATCAAGGACTTTCCCCTGATGATCAACGCGCGCTCCGAGACGGCGGCCGAAAAGGCGTCGTTCCGGGCCGCCATGCGTCACCGCCGCGTTCTTATTCCGGCCTCCGGTTTCTACGAATGGCGCCGGCCCCCAAAGGAGACGGGACTGCCCTCACAGCCCTTCTGGATCCGCCCGAAGAATGGGGGCGTCATCGCCTTTGCGGGACTGATGGAAACCTACGCATCTGCCGATGGCTCGGAAGTCGATACCGCGGCGATCCTGACGACTGCTGCCAATCACGCCCTGCGGCCGATCCACGACCGCATGCCCGTCGTCATCGCGCCGGAGGATTTCGATCGCTGGCTGGATTGCAAGAACGGTGAGCCACGCCACGTGGCGGATCTGATGCGGCCGGTACAGGACGATTTCTTCGAGGCGTTTCCGGTATCAGATCTGGTCAACAAGGTGTCCAACATGGGCAAGGATCTGCAGAAACCGGTCGCGGTGGCACAGCCGCAGGAAAAGCCGCCAAAGGCATCCGGCAGCAGCGGCCAGATGTCGCTGTTTTGATCCGTTCCGACCGCGTCACACCATCCAGTCTTCGAATCACGTCCTGAACGGATTTCCCTATGAACCTGATATCCGCCGGTTTTTCCGGCTTTGCGCTGGGCGGCTCGCTGATCGTGGCGATCGGCGCTCAGAATGCGTTTATCCTGCGTCAGGGGCTGATCCGCAGCCATGTCTTCGTGCTGTGCCTAATCTGTGCGGCATCCGACGCCTTGCTGATTGCCGCGGGCGTCGGCGGGCTTGGAACGATCGTGTCGCAGTCGCCTCTGCTGATCTCGGTGGTGACGCTCGGCGGCGCGCTGTTCCTCGCCACCTATTCGGCCATGGCATTCCGGCGGGCGGTAAAGCCCGGTGCGATGGTCGCCGGCGCGCCTGAGGGCATGGCACTCAAGGCGGCGGTGATGACCTGTCTCGCCTTCACATTTCTAAACCCGCATGTCTACCTCGATACGGTCGTGCTGCTCGGCAGCCTGTCTGCGGCCTATCAGGGCCCGGAAAGGGTAGCCTATGGCGCGGGCGCGGTGCTCGCATCCTTCGCCTGGTTCTTCGGCCTCGGCTACGGCGCCCGCTATTTGGCGCCGCTATTTGCCAGACCCGCCGCGTGGCGGGTGCTGGATGGCCTGATCGGCGTTGTCATGGGCTTGCTCGCGCTCGGGCTTCTCATAAGCTTCCTGCGCGGCGCCTGAGACGGATCAGCGAGCCGGGCTGAGCGCTGGCTTGCGCTTCAGCATCATCGCCGCAGCAGCAACGGCTTTGAGGCCGAGCGGACGGTAATGGCTGGAGAGGTCCGGCTTGGTCTCGATGTTGGTTTTGTTGGTTTCGCTGCTCACGTCTGTCTCCTCACGAATCTCTGTTCCGCTTAAGGGCGGGCCGGCGCATTTCGCCGCCAATCCGGGCGGAATCATGGCTGCGGCTTTACGATGCGATAGAGAAAGAATGGACGCGCCAACTTGCCGCAAGCTGGGGCTGCGACGCAACAATTCGTGTGCGCCGCAGCATCAGTCGCAAGGGAAGGACGATCAGACGTGCGTGCGCTCGTCCTCGATGGTGATCGTGCCATAACGCTTTTTCCACGCACGGGCAGAAAACGGCAGAACACAGAGATAGGCAATCGCGGTGATTGCCAGGATTTCCCAGGTGTAGCTCATCAAGAGGCCGACATAGAGAACGGCCACAAGCATGATCGGCAGCATCAAGTCACGGCGGATGCGGCCCGACTTGCCCGACCAGACCGGCAGACGCGAGACCAACAAGAAGCCGATCAACAGCGTGTAGAGAACGCTGGCATACACGAAAAACTTCGTCTGTTCGACGCCGAGAAAACCGAGATAGACCGGCAGAAGCACGAGAAGCGCACCCATGGGTGCCGGGACGCCTACAAAGAACTCCGACTGCCAGGGCGCCTTGATGCCGCGGTCTTCCATCACGTTGAACCGGGCAAGCCGCAGGCCAGCCGCGATCGCATAGAGAAGTGCCGCTATCCAGCCGAAGGATTTCGCTCCGTCGAGCAGGAAGGCATAGGAAACGAGAACGGGCGCGACGCCAAAATTGATGATGTCGGCGAGCGAATCCATCTGCACGCCGAATTTCGACGTTGCCTTCAGAAGCCGTGCGATCCGACCATCGATCCCGTCGAGGAAGGCTGCCAGCAGCACCATCGCGACAGCTAGCTCGAACCGTCCCTCGAAGGCAAGTCTGATCCCGGTAAGGCCGGCGCAGATCGCCAGCACCGTGATCAGGTTGGGGATCATCAGGCGGACCGGGATCTCGCGCAGGCGCGGACCACGGGCCTCGTCGGTCGTATGGTTCTGTTCCGGCGGCGAGACGGGCGTCTCCATCAGATGATCTCCTTGCGTTTAGTTAGGCACGACGGCCGATGGTCGGTCCCTTGGCGGAGCCGAATTCGGCCAATACGGTTTCGCCGCCGACCGCTCTCTGGCCAACCACGACGCGCGCCTGGCCACCGGCCGGAACGAAGACGTCGAGGCGCGAACCGAAGCGGATCAGGCCGAAGCGCTCACCGGCGCTGACCGGCTCGTTGGGCTTGACCCAGCAGACGATGCGGCGTGCCACGAGACCGGCGATCTGTACAACGCCGACCCGGCCGTGCGGGGTGTCGATGACAAGCCCGTTGCGCTCGTTGTCGCTGGACGCCTTGTCGAGTTCCGCGTTGACGAACTGCCCTTCGCGATACTCGATGCGTGTCACCTGGCCCCGAACAGGGGCGCGGTTGATGTGGCAGTCGAACACGTTCATGAAGACCGAGATGCGCAGCATCGGCTCGATGCCGAGATCCAGTTCGGCCGGCGGCACGACCAGAGCAACATGGCTGACGCGGCCGTCGGCAGGGCTGATGACGAGATCGTCATCCTGCGGTACGACCCGTTCCGGATCGCGGAAGAAGTAGGCGCACCAGAGCGTCAGCACCAGGCCGATCCAGAACAGCGGCTCGGCGAAGTAGCCGAGGATCAGCGAGACGACGAAAAAGATGACGACGAAAACGTAGCCTTCCTTGTGGATCGGCACGAGCGTGTTGCGGATGGTGTCGAAAAGATTGATCAACCCTTGGTTCTCCTCAATGGTCTGTGCTGCCTGCCTATAGAAAAACCCTATTTGCGGCAATCCGGTTCCGTCGATGCGCCCATGACGTCATACAACTTCCCGGTATAATTGACGGAATACACCGTTTGAAGCGCCCAGCGACCTCTGCTTGAACGCGGTTTATCCCTGACGCGTCAGTTTCCCGAAGGCCCATCCTCGTCTTCTGACACTCGCAGACGCGGTGCATTGCCACAGAAATCTTCGCCTCAGCGAACCGCCTCAGGGTCCACCCAGCCCATCCAGGTCGAGAAGGCGAGCAGAGGCGAGCCGTAGAAGACCAGCACCAGCATATAGATGATGGCGATACCGCCGAGTACCAGCATCCGCCTGTTCGTATATCGTCTCATGCTGTTCTCCTGTTATTCTGCTGCCCTTACTCAGCAGCAGGTGCGCCGCGACGGACAATGCCGAGATCGTCGTTTTCGCGCACCTTCTTCAACTGCTCTTCCGCTTCCGTCGCCTCGCGCTGACGGTTCCACATCGAGGCGTAGAGGCCTTCCTGCTGCAGCAGCCCCGAATGGGTGCCGCGCTCGGCAATCTGGCCGTCGCGCAGAACGATGATCTCGTCGGCATTGATAACCGTCGAGAGGCGGTGGGCGATGACAAGCGTCGTCCGGTTCTTCGAAACGAGATCGAGTGCGGACTGGATCTCGTGCTCGGTCGTCGTATCGAGCGCCGAGGTCGCCTCGTCGAGAATAAGGATCGGCGGGCTCTTCAAAACCGTTCGGGCGATCGCCACTCGCTGCTTTTCGCCGCCCGAGAGTTTCAACCCGCGTTCGCCGACCTTTGTCTCGTAGCCATCCGGCAGAGCCTTGATGAACCGGTCGATCTGGGCAATCTCGGCCGCCGCCTGGACTTCGGTATCCGAGGCACCCGGCCGGCCGTAGCGGATGTTGTAGACGACCGTGTCGTTGAACAGCACCGTATCCTGCGGCACCATGCCGATGGCCGAGCGCAGCGACTTCTGCGTCACGTTGCGCACATCCTGGCCGTCGATGGTGATCGATCCGCCCTGGATATCGTAGAAGCGGTAGAGCAGGCGCGAAATGGTGGATTTACCAGCACCCGAAGGGCCGACGATCGCCACCGTCTTCCCGGCCGGCACGTCGAAGGAGATGCCTTTAAGGATCGGTCGTGCCGGATCATAGGAGAACTGCACGTCGCGAAAGGCGATGGCGCCTTTTTGAGGTCCCTGTCCGATGACAAGATCCTTCGCGTCCGGCCGGTCCACGACTTCTGCTTCGACTTCAAGAAGGTCGAACATCTGCTCGATATCGGTCAGCCCCTGGCGGATTTCGCGGTAGACGAAGCCGATGAAATTAAGCGGAACCGCGAGCTGCATCAGCAGCGCGTTGACGAACACGAAATCGCCAATCGTCTGGTCGCCGCGCTGCACGGCAAGCGCCGACATGATCATAATCACTGCCTGTCCCAGCCCGAAGATCACGCCCTGGCCGAAGTTCAGCCATCCGAGCGAGGTCCAGACGTCGGTCGCGGCCTTTTCATAGCGCTCCATGGAGGAATCGAAGCGCTTGGCTTCCATGTCCTCGTTGCCGAAATATTTCACCGTCTCGAAGTTGAGAAGCGAATCGATGGCTTTTGTGTTCGCCTCGGTATCGTTGTCGTTCATCGTCCGGCGGATGGAGATGCGCCAGTCGCTGGCCTTGATCGTGAACCAGATATAGGCGGCAACCGTAACAGCCGTGACGGCGAGGTAGGCGAACCCGTAGGCGGCCCAGAATATGATCGCCGTCAGCAGGAATTCGATCACCGTCGGCACCGAATTGAGGATGGTGAAACGAACGATCGTTTCGATGCCCTTCGTGCCGCGTTCGATGATGCGCGACAGGCCGCCGGTCTTGCGTTCCAGGTGAAAGCGCAGCGAAAGCTGATGCATGTGCACGAAGGTCTTGTAGGCAAGCTGGCGCACCGCGTGCTGGCCGACCGAGGCAAACAGCGCGTCACGCAGCTGGTTCAGACCCACCTGCAGAATGCGGGTAAAGTTGTAGGCGACGACCAGCACGACGGCGCCCAGCAGAAAGACCGGCAGGATGCCCGCCATGTCGAGCTTGCCGTTTAGCGCATCCGTCGCCCACTTGAAGAAATAGGGGACAGAGATCAGCACCAGCTTTGCCAGCAGCAGAAACACCGTCGCCCAGATGACGCGCGCTTTCAGATCCGCGCGTCCGACCGGCCACATATAGGGCCACAGGTTGACGAGTGTGCTGAAGGGATTGCCGCTATCCGCAGATACGGTCTTCTTTTTTGCTGCCATGGATTTTACCTGAATCTGAGGGCGAAGAAACGCCTTCCCGGCAAATAGGCTGCGCAGGGCCATGTTGCAAATGAAACTCGCATGAAACCTCATCTGGCCTCATCGGTCGAAAGTAGGTATGACTACGGAGTGTATAAGTCCGAATTGCGAGGCGGAGGAGGTCTGGCTATTCGAGGGAAGCTCGCATTGGGAGGAATATCATGCGCTTCAAGACGATTGCCGTTGCGACTGCCCTGAGCACTCTTCTGTGGGGAGCCTCGGCCGGCGCGGCTTTCACTGCCTATACGGTGGTCAAGCATGTACCGCATCTGAATATACTGGAAACGGTCACAGCACTTGTCGAGCGCAACAGTCTTTCACTGCACGTTGCCGCCCATTCACTGGCAGTCACGCCGTCGCAACTGATGATCGGCGATCGGTCGTAAGTCTGTTTTTCTGCAGAGTGTTGCACCGATAGCCGCCGCCGCGACGTGAAGCTCAACCTCCCGCATTCCCGTGATGAGCACAGGAATGTGGAGATTGGGGAACCCGAAGCATTGGCCCTGCGGTTTTAAGTCGTTTTCAGGAGAATTGGGGCTGCGTCATCATTTCCGATGCTGGATCCGTTCGCGGTGCAGCTCTTCCGAATCCGGCCGGAACTCCTCCGGCACGCCGAAGATCTGGCCGGGCTGGATGATGTCGGGGTTGCGGATCTGATCCTCGTTGGCGAGGTAGATCGTCGTGTAGCGCACGCCCTGGCCATACATCCGGCGCGAAATCTGCCACAGCGTATCGCCACGTCGGATGATCACCGAGTTGCGTTCGCTTTGCGTCAGTGGCGCCTGCTGGAACGTCTTTGTGCCGTCGACGCCTGTGGCGGGAGCAGCCGGCGTGCCGGCCATTTCCTGTTCGTTGCCACCATCCATCTGCCGTGCCATGGCGGGCCCGACGGCGCGGGCGATCATGGCACCGAGGTCCTTGAGGGCTGCGCCAACGGCGGCAACGTCGTTTGGAACCTTGTCGAGTGCGGCAAGTGCTGACGCTGCATCCTTGGCGGCATTGTCGGCAACGGAGCGGGCGGAAACGGAAGCGTCGGCCGGCAGGCGGTATTCGGTCAAAGACTTGAGCGTAATCGATGTGGACGAACGTGCCGCCGCCATCTGTTCGCCGCTCGGCACCTTGCCGTCGGCGTAGAGGTTCTGCAGCAGGTTGAAGGCGCGTACCACTTCGTTGCGAAGCTTCTCGAAGGCGCCGCCATCGATCGTCGACATCGGGCTTGAAACTGCGGGGGCTGCGACTGCCGCCACCTGTTCGCCGGCCGGACGGTTGAACGGAACCTCGACCATGACGGTGCGCTGGCCGGCACCGTTCAGTGCCTCGACGCTGATCCGGTGATCGCCGACCGAAAGCTGCGTGTTGCCCTCGATGACGAAATGGCCGTTGCCGCCTGCGCGCGACTGGCCGACGGGCTCGCCGTCGACAAGACCGCGCACCATGACACCCGAGCGGGCGATGCCGGCGATAAAGATTTTCGAGCCTTCAAGCTCGACGGCGGTGATCTGCAGATCCGGTGTTCCAGCCGGAGCAGGCGTCGCGTCGGGAGCCGCGGTCGAGGACGGAGCAGAGACGTTTGGCGCGCTGGATGCGATCTGCGACGATGCCTGCGGCGAGGCCGGAGTGACGGCTGGCGTCTGAGACTGACCCGCAGCCGTCTGGCCTGCAGTGGACGGCGCAGCGCCAGGGGCAGGGGGTGTCGGTGATGTTGCGGCATTCGGTGCGGCAGGCGCAGACGCGTTCGGCGTCGCGATGACCCGGCTCGCTTTGCCCGGCGTCGTCACCATGGCAAGCAGCTTGCCGGTCTTCGGATCGCTCGGTACGGAGACCGTCGCGGTCTCGTCCGAGACGACCGTCTTGCCGTCCTTGCCGGTGGCCTTGAGAACCAGCTGGTGATCGCCAGGCGGCAAAGGCTTGTCGAGAACGGCTGCAAAATCGCCGCTCGGGCCGACGTCGATCTTTGCGACGACCGAGTTGCCACTGGAGATTTCGAGTGTCGAATTGGGCAGCGCGCGGCCGGCAATCACGGCCGAACCGTCGGGCTCGACGCGCAGCACGTCAAAGGCGGGCTTGGCTGGCGTCTGGGCAGCGTTCGGCTGGGCGGTGACCGGGCTTGTCGCGCTCGGTGCAGCTGTTGCTGCGGGTGCGGCCGGAGCGGAGGGCGCTGCCGGAGCGGAAGGGGTTGCCGGGGGAGATATGGGAGCGGCCGGCGTCGTCGCGGGCACGGATGCCTGCTCCTGCGGTTTCGGCGCGTCCGGAGAATTCGGTGCGTCTGTCGGCTTCACCGCCTGCTTCGTGCTCTCGACCGCGTCCTTGACCGCATCGCCGGCAGCGTTGATCGCATCGCCGAGCGGTTTGGCATCATGATTGATCCGCGGCAGCACGAAAAAGACCATCAGCAGCGATGCGATGGCGAGTACGACCAGAGCGAGCCAACCGGCGCGGTTTTTCATGAGCAAAGCCTTTTCCCGATGGACCCTCCATCGTCTTTCCGGATTATCCGTTTCCTCTAGTCATAACAAGCTTTTCCAGTGTTTCAGCCTTGCTCTGCGCAGTATTTCCAGCCAAATCTCATGGTTGGTGCGTCGCGTGCCAACTCTTTGAAGTGCTTGACGGAGAAAACTGTGCCAATACGA
Organism: Neorhizobium sp. DAR64862/K0K3; assembly: GCF_050500185.1. Lineage (NCBI taxonomy): Bacteria > Pseudomonadati > Pseudomonadota > Alphaproteobacteria > Hyphomicrobiales > Rhizobiaceae > Neorhizobium > Neorhizobium sp. DAR64862/K0K3. The sequence continues at coordinate 1,977,126 of NZ_CP191449.1, read as the reverse complement.
TCCATCTGCGTTTACTGCGGCTCCCAGCCGGGACGCGATCCCGCCTATATCCAGGCCGGCCGTGCGCTCGGAAAGTCCATTGCAGCCCACGGTTTGCGGCTGGTCTATGGCGGCGGCACCAAGGGCATCATGGGTGCGGTTGCCGCAGGCGTTCTGGCGCATGGCGGCAAGGTCACGGGCATCATTCCGGACTTTCTTGTCGATATGGAGGCAACCCGCCATTCGCTCGGCCAGCTCGACGAACTGATCGTGACCAAGGACATGCATGAGCGCAAGCACAAGATGTTCGAACGCTCCGATGCCTTCGTCACACTTCCGGGCGGCATCGGCACTCTGGAAGAGATCGTCGAGATCATGACCTGGGGCCAGCTCGGCCGTCATGAGAAGCCGATGGTGTTTGCCAATATCGGCGGTTTCTGGGATCCGATGCTGTCGCTCGTCACCCATATGCGCGAGGAAGGCTTCATCCACCGGGGGCATCTGGTACAGCCGATGGTGATCCCTGACGTGGATGACATCGTGCCGGCCATTCTCGACCGCGACGAACAGCAGGCCGCGTCAAAGGGCGAAGCCGCCGTCATCTCGAAACTCTAGGGTTTCAGGCTCCCGCCTAGGGCAGGGGACAGGAGCACCGCATGCCAGACTGGAATATCCTGTTCGCCTTCCTTGTGACGACGTCCATCTTCGCCTTCATTCCGGGACCCGCGATGCTTTACGTAGCGGCCCGCACGATGGTTGCCGGACGCAAGGCGGGCATGATGGCGGTGCTCGGCGTCCATCTCGGATCCTACGCGCATATCGTTGCGGCAGCTGCAGGGCTCTCGGTTCTCTTTCACGCCGTCCCAGTAGTTTATGCGCTGGTGAAGCTTGCAGGCGCGATCTACCTGATCTGGCTTGGCATTTCCCTGTTTCGCACGAAGGCTGCGGGTTCAGGCGATCTGCAGGCGGAGACACCGAGATCTGCCCGAAAGGCATTTGCCGAAAGCATCGTCGTCGAGGTTCTCAACCCGAAGACGGCGATCTTCTTCCTGGCCTTCCTGCCGCAGTTCATCGACAGCGCGGCCAGCCTTCCGGTCTGGGTTCAATTCGTGGTTCTGGGACTGGCCGTCAGCATCATCTTCACGATTGCCGATATCTTCGCCGTCGCCCTTGCCGGCCTGGTGATGGCACGGCTCAACCGATCGAGCACGGCGCAAAAGCTTGCCCAGCGGGCAGGCGGCACCATCCTGGTCGGTCTCGGCGCGCATCTCGCGCTGCAGAGAAGCTAGAGACGCGTCAGTCGACGATGAAGAGCTTGGCGCCCAGTGTCGTCGAGGACCGGTGCGGTTCGGCGCTGTCGGCCACCTGATAGCTCATGCCGGCCTTCAGCACAAAGACGCGTCCGTCGGCAAGTTCGGTCGTCATCTCGCCTTCGAGGCACAGCAGGATATGGCCCTTCTCGCACCAGTGGTCGGCGAGATAGCCCGGCGAATGCTCCACCATCCGCACCCGGATTGGTCCGAAATGGCGGGTGCGCCAGGTCGAGTGTCCGGTGTCACCCTTGTGGACGGTCGGCTCGATCTGCGACCAGTCGGTCGTGCCGAAGGGGATATCTGACATCTGCATGAACGAAATCTCCTGATGGGCGGTCAGCGGCTGCGAAGGTCCCGCAGCATCGCCAGCGTATAGACGGCAAGTGCCGACCAGATGAACACGAAGGCGGTGAGCTTGATGCCGCTTAACGGCTCCTTGAAGATAAACACAGCGGTCAAAAAGATCATTGTCGGTGCGATATACTGCATGATGCCGATGGTCGACAGCTTCAGCAGCTTGGTGGCATTGGCATAGATCATCAGCGGCACGGCTGTCGCTATACCGGCAAAGGCAAGCAGGGCCGCATCGTAGCCGACACCGTTCAGGAAATGGCCCTGGCCCGTCGCTTCCAGCCAGATGAGGTAGGGCAGCATCGGAATGCTGATCAGCAGCACTTCGAGGAAAAACCCCTGGTTCGGACCGATCGGCAGCGTCTTGCGGAAGAGGGCATAAAAACCCCAGGTAAATGTCAGCGCCAGCGACACCCACGGCAGTCCGCCCGAACCCCAGGTGAGGATTGCGACACCGACCACGGCAAGCCCGATCGCCGCCTTCTGCATCGGCAAAAGCTTTTCCTTCAGCACCAGCGCTGCCATGAGGATACTGAACAGCGGATTGATGAAATAGCCGAGCGCGGCATCGATCGCATGACCGTTCGAGACCGCCCAGACATAGATGCCCCAGTTGGCGGTGATGAAGGCGGCGGTGACGCAGGCCATGCCGAGCATGCGCGGCGTCCGGATCGCGGTCTTCACATCCCCGGTGCGTCCGAGAATGATCAGCACGAGGCCGGCGATCGGCACCGACCAGATGGCGCGGTGCGCCAGCACTTCCAGCGCCGGAAGATGCGCGACCGCTTTCAGGTAGAAGGGAAGGACGCCCCACAGGAGATAGGCGGTGATGCCGAAGGCAAAGCCGCGCGGCGTGTCCTCGTTCTTCGCTCCCGCGGGTTGTGCGGCGAGGGGAACGGTATCGGTGGCCATCAGGGCGTTTCCGGCAATTTGTTATCGTTGGCTGGCGGGATACACCAAGGCAGAGCCCCCGGCCAATTCATTTCTGTGAAGCATGGATCAGTGGCGCGACCGCTCCAGCCCATACTCACACTGGATAACGCGGCTCACTTCGGCCGCAGCGTGATCACGGTGAGTTCCGAGGGCACGCCCAGCCGGAGCGCAAAACCGATCCACAGGGCCGTACCGTTATTGACATAGAGCGACATCTGATCGACGTCGTAGAGACCGGACACGAAGCCGTTGTTGAAGCGGGCGATAAGGCGATCGAACCCCCAGATCATGCCGCCATGGGTATGGCCGGACAGCTGCAGATCGGCCCCGGCATCCGCCGAAAGCTTCGCATCGCGTGGCTGGTGGTTGAGGAGGATGACCGGAACATCAGCTGGCGCACCTGATAGCGCCTTGCCGACGTCAGGGCCTTCCAGGCCGAACCGGGTGGCGTTGAGATCGTTGACGCCGGCCAGCACCATCTGCGCACCGCCGCGCGACAGCACCACGTGGCCGTTGGAAATGGTGCGAAGGCCAAGCGTCTCGTATTGCCGCATCCAGTCGTCATGGCCGAAGTAATATTCGTGATTGCCCGGAATGGTGAAGACGCCGTCCGGAGCGCGCAGTTTGGCAAGCGGGGCAACATCCAGATTGCGCGCCTGCAGATCGCCATCGATCAGGTCGCCGGTGATGACGATGAGGTCGGCATTCTGGGCATTGGCCTTGGCTACCGTCTCTTCGACCCAGGGCGCCTGAAACAGGCGGCTGATGTGAAGATCCGTCAGCTGGATCAACCGGTAGCCATCAAACTGCGCTGGCAGGTCGGGGATCCGGATCTCGACTTCCTTGACCGGCGGCACCCGGATTGCCTGATTGACGGCAAAAGCCGCAAGCGACATGGCGAGTGCACCGATCCCGTAGCGCAGCCCGACCGGTATCCGGATCCGGCGACGGCGAAGTGCTGCCGTGGCGAGGGAGACCAGATCGAGCACAAGCTGAAATATGCCAAGCAACAGGATCGTGCCCGCCATCCAGTTGACGATGATCATCGTCATCCGCGGCACTTCAGGCGAAAACATCGTGCCAAACACAATCCGGCTGATCAGGCTGTGCTGGAACACCACCATCAGCACGACCGCGATCGTTCCCTTCGCCCAGCGGGGCCAAGGCAGCGGCAGAAGGAAGCGGAGGACGACGTAGAGGCACAGAAGGGCTTTGGCGAGATGAAACACGTCGATGGGGCTCGGCTTCAGGAGGATGCGATAAGGCAGGGAGCCCTAACTGTGCCGGCCGGCGGTTAATCTCAACCGGCATAACGGGATGTTGATCGGGAGGGGTGAGGCATTGGCGGGAGCCGAATGCGGGGCGAGACGCCCCGCAAGCTTCGCATTTATGCCTTCCCCGCAAACCGATCCGTCGCCCGGATCAGTTGATCCGTAATCCCCGGTTCCGATACGGCATGTCCAGCGCCTTCGATGATGTGGAAATCTGCGTCGGTCCAGACTTTCGACAACTGGTAGGCGTATTTGAGCGGGCAGGGCATGTCGTAACGGCCATGCACGATGATGCCCGGAATGCCCTTGAGTTTTGTCGCATCACGCAGCAGCTGGCCTTCCTCAAGCCAGCCGGCATTCATGAAGAAGTGGTTTTCAATGCGGGCAAATGCGATGGCGTAATGCTCCTCGCCGAATCCGGCGGTCAGTGCCGCATCGGGAAGAAGGGTGATCGTCGATCCCTCCCAGATGCTCCAGGCCTTGGCTGCCTCAAGCTGCGCCGCCGTGTCGGTGCCGGTCAGGCGGCGGTGATAGGCGGCCATCATCTCGTGGCGCTCGTCCTCGGGGATCGGCGCGAGAAACGCCTCGTATTTTTCGGGAAACATTTCCGAGACGCCGAACTGGTAGTACCAGTCGAGCTCGGCTTTGGTGAGCGTGTAGATGCCGCGCAGCAGCAGCTCGCTCACCCGCTCGGGATGGGTTTCAGCATAGGCGAGGCCGAGCGTCGAACCCCAGGATCCACCAAACACCTGCCACTTGTCGACGCCGACCATCTCGCGCAGCCGCTCGATATCGGCGACCAGATGCCAGGTCGTATTGGCCTCAAGGCTTGCATGCGGCGTCGACTTGCCGCAGCCGCGCTGGTCGAACAGAAGGATGTCGTAGAGTTCAGGATCAAACAGTCGCGACTGGATCGGCGTGATGCCACCGCCCGGGCCGCCATGCAGGAAGACGATGGGTTTTGCCCCCTTCGTGCCATGCCGTTCGAAATAGATCGAGTGACCGTCGCCGACATCGAGCGTACCGGTCTCAAAGGCAGTCGTTGCCGGGTAGAGCGTGCGCAGCACTTCCGTCATAGATGCAGCCCTTTCGCCGGCCAGTTTTCCGTATCGTGATCGGGGTGCTGGAAGGAGATGATCTGCTCCTGCTTCGAATAGTAGTCTGTATCGCCATGAACGGGAGCGTCGAAGATCGTCTCCACCCAGGGCAGCCGGAAAGCGTGGTTGACCTGCACCTGCGGCATCAGGTCGTCGCGCTCGTCGAAGGCACCGATCGCGATATCGAGGCTGGTCGGCGTACGATAGGTCAGCGGCGTGCCGCATTCCGCGCAAAAGCCGCGGTCGATATTGATCGACGACTGGAAATACTTCGGCTCGCCGCGGGTCCACTCGACCCCGGTCTCCGCACCTTCCTGCGGTGCTGCCACAAGCGGCCCGAAGAAACCGCCGAACGCCTTCTGGCACATCCGGCAATGGCAGATGGAGGCACGACCGAGCTGTCCGTTGATCCTGAAACGCACGGCGCCGCACTGGCACCCGCCGGTTCTCGGCTGACCGGCTTTTTCCGTTTCACTCATGCGTCGTCCTCCTTCGTCATTCCGCGATCGGCGGGAACTGGTTGCCACGTCTGTGTATCGTGATCCGGGTGCTGGTTGGAAACGATATCGGAAAGGAACGGCGCCTCGTCGATATCATCCATTGTATCGTGCCCCGGCAGGGTGTGCAGATGATCCACGAAGGGTATCTTGCCTTCGGTGCCGTACTGGACCGACGGCGGTAGCGCCGACGGATCGTCGAAAGCACCGGCCGAAACCGCGATACCGTCCGCCGCCTCATAGGTCAGCGGCGTGCCGCAATTGTCGCAGAAGCCGCGCCGCACATGGTTCGAAGAGTGAAAATATTTCGGCTGTCCGCGCGTCCACGAAAAGCCGGTGCCGCGGGTGGAGACGAGGGGCGCATAATAGGCACCGAACGCCTTCTGACACATGCGGCAATGGCAGATCGAGACATGGTCGGGCTTGCCGTCGAGGCGAAAGCGCAGGGCGCCGCACTGACAGCCGCCGGTGTAAATGTCATGGCTCGTCATGTATTGCCCCGTAGCGAGGTCTGACGGCCGCGACTGCCCACAGGGTTTGGTTGGCGCTCTGCACTCATGTCATCCTCCCCTCATCCTTTGGGTGGTCCCGTGCCAAAAGCATAGGACCACCCCGCCCATGCGGCAAGCGTTAGCGCTTTACCTCCCAGGTGGTCACCCGTTCGCCGGTCTCGGCGTTCTTGCCATCCTTGAGCTGGATGCCCTTGGCTGACAATTCGTCACGGATGCGGTCGGCTTCGGCAAAGTTCTTCGCTTTGAGCATTTCGAGACGCAGCGCGACGAGCGCATCCACCGCTTCGGCAAGCGCCCCGTCCACTTCCGTCTTTTCCGGCGCGACGCCGAGAAGGGCGGCACTGGCGGCAAACATCGTCAGCAGCGTGCTGTCGGCGTTGGCTTCCTGCGCCAGTGCGTGGATGCGCTGGATCGCGGCAACCGTGTTGAGGTCGTCGGCGAGCGCGTCGAGGACGATCGGGCAGGGCTGCGTGCTCGAAGGAATGTCGGCGAGGTCGACGGCCGGCCATTTGGCAAGAAGCCGCTCGGCCTCCTCGATGCGCTTGATCGAAAAATCGATCGGCTCGCGGTAATGCGTCATCAGCATGGCGAGGCGCAGCACCTGGCCCGGCCACTTGCGGCCGCCGAATGTGTCGGTATCCAGCAACTGGTTGATGGTAATGAAATTGCCGTCGGACTTCGACATCTTGCGGCCTTCGACCTGCACGAAGCCGTTATGCATCCAGACATTTGCCATCACGTCGGTGCCGTGGGCGCAGCGCGACTGGGCAATCTCGTTTTCATGGTGCGGAAAGATCAGGTCCAGCCCGCCGCCATGAATGTCGAAGACTTCGCCGAGATAGCGGCCGCTCATTGCTGAGCATTCGATATGCCAGCCGGGACGACCGAGGCCCCAAGGGCTGTCCCAGCCGGGTTCGTTGTGGGAGGAAAGCTTCCACAGCACGAAATCGCCCGGGTTCTTCTTGTGCGCATCAACAGCGACGCGCGCACCGGCCTGCTGCTCGTCCAGCGGACGCTTGGAAAGCTGGCCGTAATCGGCCATCGACTTGGTGTCGAACAGCACTTCGCCCTCGGCGACATAGGCATTTCCGTTGCCGACCAGCTTTTCGATGATGGCGATCATCTGCGCGATATTGTCCGTGGCGCGCGGCTCGATGCTGGGCTCAAGGCAGCCAAGGGCCGCGACGTCGTCGTGAAACTGCTTCGCCGTCTTTTCGGTCACCGCATGGATCGCATCGTTGAGCGCAAGATGCGGAAAATCGCGCAGCGCCCGGGCGTTGATCTTGTCATCCACGTCGGTAATGTTGCGCGCATAGGTCACGTGGGCGTCGCCATACACGTGCCGCAGCAGCCGGAACAGCACATCGAACACGATCACCGGCCGGGCGTTACCGATATGGGCGAAATCGTAGACCGTCGGGCCGCAGACATACATGCGGACGTTGTCGGCATCGATGGGCTCGAACGCCGTCTTCGCGCGGATCAAGGTATTGTATAGCTTGAGCGTGACGCTCATCGAAAAATCTCCCAACATCCTGACGTCGCATGCATCTATGGCGAGCGGACCAGAGCGTTTGTCTTCAAAGCTTTTCGAGAGACGAAAACGGCCAGGCCAGCGCTTTACGCTGAGCGAATAATGATCCCGCAGATGGAAATCGCCGTGTTCATCCGTCGTTTATGGCGCGAGGCCACTGTTTGGTCAAGAGATTTGCTGATGCGTTCCCGGTCCGAAATCCCATCGAAAAAGCTGTTGAAAAGCGGTTTTCACCGCCGGCGTTTAGTTACCGGTTAATCTTAACCAAAACCTGTGTTTTGCGTTTTGTCCATTCTGCCTAATATTAGAAATCACTGATGAAGAGTGGGAGGCAGGGTCATGGACGTAAGAACGACCTTCGTGGGAAAGCCGCTTGATCCGGGTGAGCTGGAACGGCTGGCGCGAATATACAACGTCGCGCGCTGGATGACCGGTCGCTCCAGGCACGATCCGTCTGCCGCAAGGCTGGCGGCCATGGCAATTCGCTTCTACCAGCTCGGCGTGCGCGACGACGATGTTCTTCTCGAAAAGGTGCTGAGCACCCATTCGGCTCTCACGAGCAACTGAGATGTCCGAACGGCGTGCGACCTAATTTCGGGTTCCCGCCCACATGCGTGACAACGTCTTGCGCGCCAGGAATGCGGTGACGGCAACCGCAACAAGGATTACGCCGAGGGCTGCGAGCATGTGAACATGCAGTCTCAAATGTCCAAACAGCGCCTCGACCGCGTTGCCGAACAGGTACCCGATCGCCGTTATCCCGACGCCCCAGACGAATGCGGCGATGAGATTGAGAACGAAGAAGCGAAGAGGCGAGATGCCGGAAAGTCCGATCATCAAGGGACTGACGGTGCGGATGCCGTAGATGAAACGGAACGAGAGGATGAAGCCCGTCGGATGCGCCGCAAGCAGGGTGCGGACGCGTTCTGCAGCCTTTACCCTCATCATCCGCTGGACGATTGCCACGCGGTTGGCGTGGCGGCCCGCAAAAAACAGCGCCTGGTCAGCGATCAGCGATCCCAAGAAGGCACCCGCCGCGGCCTGCCAGTAGGGCATGAGGCCGCGGTGGGAAATCACGCCGCCGAGAAACGCTGCCGTCTCGCCCTCGACAGCCGCTCCCAGAAACACGGCCACCGGTCCATACTCACCGATCAACTGTTCCAGGCTCATGACTAGATTCCCCCAAACGTCCGGGCTGTCGGTCTATCCGGTTATTCCGGCATTCTGAAATCGACGAACCGGTTTTCGCGCACCACGAACATGCGGCCACTGTCGGTAAGCTCTGGCGAGGCGAGGAAGAGAATCTTCTGCGCCACCTCTGAAGGATGCGGCAGTGTCTCCGGATCTTCGCCAGGCACGGCCTGCGCCCGCATCGCGGTCCTTGTGGCGCCCGGGTTGACCATGTTGACCTTGAGCGTCGTATGCGTGTTTTCCGCAGCCCAGATGCGACCCATGGTTTCGACAGCGGATTTCGAGATCGCGTAGGCACCCCAGAAAGCCGGTGCCTTTGCGGCAGCGCCTGACGAGAAGAGCAGGGCGCGACCCGCATCGGATCGCACCAGCAGCGGCTCCACCGAGCGGATCAGCCGCCACATCGAGGTGACGTTGGTCAGCATCACCTTCTCGAACACTTTCGCCTCGATATGCCCGAGCGGCGAAATCGTACCAAGAATGCCGGCATTGGCGACGAGGATGTCGAGCTTGCCCCACCGTTCGAAGATCGAGGCACCCAGCCGGTCGATCGCCTCCATGTCGGTGAGATCGAACGGCACGAGCGTTGCCGAGCTGCCTGCAGCCTTTATCGCGTCGTCCAGCTCTTCCAGCCCGCCGACGGTGCGAGCGGTGGCAATCACATGCGCGCCGGCCTTTGCCAGCTCCAGTGCCGTGAAGTAACCGATGCCGCGCGAGGCGCCGGTCACCAGCGCAATCCTACCCTTCAAGTCGATCGTCATTTTTCTATCCCTGCCAGTCGCGACCAAAAAAGAAGGCCGCGTTCCCGCAGCCTTCTAAAACGTTCATGATCGATTGAAAACCATTCAGCCGTTGCTGGCCAGAAGCGACACCTTGCGGCCGACCGCTTCGCCGTCCTTGTCGAGTAGACGCGTCGGGTAGTCGCCGGTGAAATAATGGTCGGTAAACTGCGGCCGTGCATCGTTGCGGTCTTCGCCGCCGACAGCGCGGTAAAGCCCGTTGATCGACAGGAATTCGAGCGAGTCCGCGCCGATATATTTGCACATCGCTTCGAGGCTGTCGTACTGGTTGGCCAGCAGCTTTTCACGGTCCGGCGTGTCGATGCCGTAGAAATCGGGATAGTAGATCATCGGGCTTGCGACGCGCAGGTGAACTTCCTTGGCGCCGGCATCGCGGATCATCTGGACGATCTTCAGAGACGTGGTGCCGCGCACGACCGAATCGTCGACCAGCACGACGCGCTTGCCCTCGATCATCGCCCGGTTGGCCGAATGCTTCAGCTTCACACCGAAAGCGCGGATCTGCTGAGTGGGCTCAATGAAGGTGCGACCGACATAATGGTTGCGGATGATGCCGTATTCGAACGGAATGCCGCTCTCCTGGGCGTACCCAAGAGCTGCCGGCGTGCCGCCATCGGGAACAGGCACGACGACATCAGCTTCGACAGGCGCTTCCTTGGCGAGGTTGATGCCCATGTTCTTGCGCGCCACATAGACCGAGCGACCGCCGACAACGGAATCGGGACGAGCGAAATAGACGTATTCGAACAGGCAGAGCCGCTCCGGCTGGCCATTGCCGGCCTTGCGGGCATCGATCGAGATCGAGCCGTCTGACTGGATCTCGCAGATGATCACTTCGCCGTTTTCGACGTCGCGGATGAACTTGGCACCGATAATGTCGAGCGCGCAGGTTTCAGAGGCAAACACAGGCTTGCCGTCGAGTTCGCCCATAACGAGGGGACGGATACCGGTCGGATCACGCGCCGCGATCAGCTTGGTGCGGGTGATGGCAAGCATCGAATAACCGCCTTCCATCTGCCTGATGGCATCGATGAAGCGGTCTGCGGTGGAGGAGTAGCGCGAGCGCGCGATGAGGTGAAGGACGACTTCCGTATCGGATGTCGACTGACAGATGGCGCCGCCGGCGATCAATTGCCGGCGCAGCGTGAGACCGTTGGTGAAATTGCCATTGTGGGCAATCGCGATACCGCCGACTTCCAGTTCCGCAAACAGCGGCTGGACGTTGCGAAGAGCGACTTCGCCGGTTGTTGAATAGCGGTTGTGGCCGATCGAGATATTGCCGGGAAGCTTCGCGAGCGTGACCGGGTCCGTATAGTGATCGCCAACCAGGCCCATCCGGCGCTCCGAATGGAAGCGCAAACCGTCGAACGAGACGATACCGGCGGCTTCCTGACCGCGATGCTGCAGGGCGTGCAGGCCAAGCGCCGTCAGCGTTGCCGCATCCGGGTGGCCGAGGACGCCAAAGACGCCGCATTCTTCATGAAGGGTGTCTTCGTCCCATACGTTGGAGCGGTTGACATCGAATGTTTGCGATCCCGGCTGCTGCATCTGGCCGTACCCTTTCAGGAAAAATGGAAAGGCTGGCCGGGGGAGATTTCCCCCGGAGACCAGCCCGTCTATCATCAGATTTCGAATGTTACCACAAATGGTGATGGTGTGCGCTGCATCAAGCGCAACACAGCGTCAATTATTTGTAACCGGTGCGTCTTCGGCCGGCGTCTGGTCGGTACCAACAGCGCCATCCACAGGTGCTTCTTCCTTGCCGAGGATACGGGCGCGGATCTGCGGCTCGATATCGGCTGGCAGCACGGCTTCGAGGCGTCCGACCAGCGTATCGAGGAATGGCTTCGACTTGGCGTTGGTGACCCAGGTCGGCTGGGCACTTTCAGCGACCAGCCAGTTCCAGAAGGCAACGGCCACGACGAGAAGCAGGATGCCGCGGGCAGCTCCGAACAGGAAGCCGAGCGTGCGGTCGAGCGCACCGATGCGGCTGTCGATGATGAAGTCGGCAATGCGCGATGTGATGAAGGAGATGATGATCAGCGCCACAAGGAAGATGACGCCGGCCGAACCGGCAATGGCGATGCGGTGATCGGACGTGTATTTTTCCGCATATGGCACGAGCAGCGGGTAGAGATAGTAGGCGGCGGCAATGGCGCCGGCCCAGCTCGCGATCGACAGAACTTCGCGGGAGAAACCGCGAACCATGGCAAGCACGGCCGAAAACAGGGTGACGCCGATGACAATACCGTCGAAGATGGTGATGGGCATGTAAACTCTACTCCAGAACCTGCCGTTGCATGCCTGCCGTCTTGGTGAAGCCAATGTGGGCCAGCCGTTTTCGTGCCTGAATCCGACCGGAGTTTCCAGCCTGATCCAGAGCGTCGAGCGCGTGTCTTACATCAGCCGTGGCGTTAACGGAAGATCAATCATCTTCCTCCTGCTTCCCCAGTTTTTTGACCGAACCGGCGATGCGCGAGACGAGATCCGGCAGGTCCTCGATCATCGTCCAGCGGGCGCTGGAACCCTTCGGCAACTCGGCGGATGTGGCCGGCAGCATGGCACCGGAAAAGCCGAGCTTTTCAGCTTCCTTCAGGCGCTGCGCCGTCTGCGAAACGGGCCGCACCGCACCGGAGAGACTGATCTCGCCGAAGAACACATGATCGGCCGGAAGAGCGATGCCGGCAAGTGAAGAAACGAGCGCGGAGGCAATCGCCATATCGGCGGCCGGCTCCGAAATGCGGTAGCCGCCGGCAACGTTCAAATAGACGTCGTGCTGTCCGAGCCGCACGCCGCAATGGGCTTCGAGAACAGCAAGGATCATCGCGAGACGCGAAGAATCCCAGCCGACCACCGCGCGGCGCGGCGTGCCGAGCGAGGTGGCAGCCACCAGCGCCTGAACCTCGACCAGAACCGGCCGTGTGCCTTCCATACCGGCAAAGACCGCGGCCCCCGGAGATTTGGCATTGCGTTCGCCGAGAAACAGTTCCGACGGGTTGGTGACCTCGCGCAGACCCTTGTCGGACATTTCGAACACGCCGATCTCGTCGGTCGGGCCAAAGCGGTTTTTCACCGTGCGCAGGATGCGGTAATGATGGCCCCGGTCACCCTCGAAATAAAGCACGGCATCGACCATGTGCTCGACCACCCGCGGACCGGCAATCTGGCCTTCCTTGGTGACGTGGCCGACCAGAACCATGGCGGCACCCGTCTGCTTGGCAAAGCGGATCATCGCCTGCACGCCGGTGCGCACCTGGGTGACGGTTCCTGGCGCCGAATCGGCCGTATCGCTCCACAGCGTCTGGATCGAATCGATGATCACGAGATCCGGCCGCTTGCCTTCCGACACCGTGGCGAGAATGTCCTCGACATTGGTTTCGGCCGCCAGAAGCACTTCCGTATCGGCAGCACCCAGCCGCTGGGCCCGAAGGCGAACCTGAGCGACGGCTTCTTCGCCGGATACATAGATGATGCGATGACCGCGACGCGAAAGGGCGGCTGCCGCCTGCATCAGAAGCGTCGACTTGCCGATGCCCGGATCGCCGCCGATCAGCACCGCCGACCCGCGCACAAAGCCGCCGCCGGTGGCACGGTCGAGTTCGGAAATGCCGGTATGGATGCGCGGTGCTTCCTCGGTTTCACCGGAAAGAGCCGTCAGCGTCACGGCGCGGCCCTTTTTCGGCACCTTGCCAGGCCCGGAGCCGATGCCGCCCATCGGATCTTCCTCGACGATCGTATTCCACTCGCCGCAGCCTTCGCACTTGCCCGCCCAGCGGCTATGCACCGTGCCGCAGTTCTGGCACACGAATTGAGTTTTAGGTTTTGCCATGAGATCAGGTTTCGTCAGTCTTGAAGAGGTCGGGATGAAGGTTTTGGTGGCCGTGCAGGACCCGGACGATGCGGACAGCCGTTTCCGTTCGGCGGAAGTAGATCCAGCGCTTGCGGTATGGGAGTGCTTTGAGACCGGGTGAAAGATTATCGCGCGGCGAACCTGGAAAACCGGTGAAGGCAATCCACGCAGCTTTTCGAGTAAGATCTCGGACGAAGTGGCCGGCCGCGACCGGATCGTCGATGGCGATGTACAGGAATATGTCGAGGAGATCATGATCGGCCAGCGGGGAGTAAATCAGCTCTTTCGGTTCAATATCCGCGTCCCCCGTTCGATGATCGAATCCGCGTGTGTGTCGGCATTGTCGAAACGCACGAACTCGCCTCTCTCCAGCTGGGCATCCGCCTCGGCGATCATCGTCCTCAAGAGCTCGTCTTCGCTTCCAAGACGGCTTAGTCCCGCCGCGACGACATCCTCAGCGCTTTCATAAGCGCCCGTCTTCACCTGCTCTTCGATAAACGCCAGAGCCTCGTCATTGAGATGGATCTCGGTCATTTCGATCTCCTTTTGTTCTCATTTAGCACGAAGATGTCGCCCGCGAAAGAGGGGGATCTCCGCATGCGCTTCCGCTCTCACTCGTCGGCGTAAAGATACCGCCGCTCGTATCGCAGGCCAAGGCTGGTGAGGAGTTCGTAGCCGATCGTGCCGGCCGCGCGCGCGACGTCGTCGAGCGGCATGTTGGGACCGAACAGCTCGATATAGTCGCCAGTGCGGATATCGCGTTCCGGCACATCGGTAATGTCGAAGATCGTCAGGTCCATGGTGACGCGGCCGACGACCGGCACGCGGTGGCCGGCGATGAAGCCCAAACCGCCTTCGTGAATGCTGTCGCGGATCGGAACGCCGGAGCCGGACAGCGACCGCTTGTAGCCATCCGCATAGCCCGCCGCGACGATCGCCAGCCGGCTGTTGCGGGTCAGGCGGTGTGTGCCGCCATAGCTGACGGTTTCGCCGGTCTTGGCGCTGCGGATCTGGATGATGCGCGCCTCGGCCTTGGCGACCGGCCGCATCGGATTGCTGACGCCGCCGACAGCCTCGCCGCCATAGACGGCGATGCCTGGACGGGTGAGGTCGAAATGGTACTCGGCTCCGAGCATGATGCCGGAAGAAGCGGCAAGACTTGCCGGAATGCCTTCATAAGCCGCCGCAACCTTCTGGAATGATTCAAGCTGCTGGCGGTTGAAGGAAGAGGAAGGGGTATCGCCGCTGTGCAGATGCGACAGCACGAGGACGGGCGAGAAACTTGCGGGCCGCGATACGTCGTCGGCAAAGGCGAGCGCGTCCTCCAGCGGAATGCCGAGCCGGTTGAACCCGGTATCGACATGAAGCGCACAAGGGTGATCGCCGTGTTCTGCGGTCACCGCCATCCAGAAGCTGAGTTGCTCTTCTGAAACGAGGACTGGAACCAGTCCATGTTCGTAGAACGTGCGTTCCTGACCGGGCCAGACGCCTGACAGCACATAGATCCGGGCATCCGGCGCATAGGTTCGAAGCGTCACGCCTTCCTGAACCACGGCCACGAAGAAATCGCGCGCGCCGGCCTCGTAAAGCGCCGTACCGCAATCCTCAAGACCCAGCCCATAGGCATCCGCCTTGACCACGGCCGCGGTCGAGGCCTTGCCGGAGAGATCAGCCATCTCCCGCCAGTTGTCGGCAAGCGCTACGAGATCGATGGTCAGCCGGGCAGGGGCGGTATCGAATTCGTCGAAAGGCAGGGTGTCGTCGTCGAAATCTGTCATGAGCGCTCAGCAGAATGGATCGGATCGTCGCCAATCCTTACCCGTTTCCACGGCCGGAAAAAGACATATGGGCGAGATTTTGCGTGGTGCACGCTTTTTTCCAGAATCCCAAGCAATCCGATAAAAACAGACACATCCACAACGTATTAATTCAGTGTTCAGTTTGTATTGTGTATCAGATTTACTGTTCAATTAATTGAATTTCCCCGCGTCATTGGGCAGGGGGAGGGCGGAAATATATTTTGGGAGACTAATGTGAAAAATGTACTTTCAATCATTATGGCAGCAAGCTTTCTTGCTTCCGGCGCGTCTGCAGCCTTGTCGCAGACGAAGGGCGACTGGGTTCTAGGCAACTATAAGGGCGCCGGTTACTGGTTTCCGGGTGTTATCGAAAAGATTGGCGGCGGCAGCGTTACCATCCGCTACGATGACGGTGACCGGGAAACGGTGGCTTCAAGCGCGGTGCGGCCGTACGACTGGATGATCGGCATGAAGGTCGAATGCAACTACAAGGGCGCCGGCGACTGGTACCCGGGCAAGATCACCGCGCTGGCAGGCGAGAAAATCGGGATCGCCTATGATGACGGCGACAAGGAAAGCACCCGGACCGGACGCTGCCGGACCCAGTAGTCGATCAGCGACCCTAAACTGGTCGATGCCGGCCGCTTTGCGGCGGCGGGCATTGACCATCTTATCACAGAGACTTGTGCCGCAATGAGCTCATCAATGCTCTTCGTATTGCGTGAAGCTTGGTTCGGCCAGATCTGCAAACCGCGTGAATTCCGCCTGGAAGGCGAGCTTGACGGTGCCGGTTGGTCCGTGGCGCTGCTTGGCGATGATGACGTCGGCCGTCCCCTTCACCTTGTCCATCAGCTGTTCCCATTCCGGATATTTCGGATCGGCCATATCGCGCGGCTCTGAGTTCTTCACGTAATACTCTTCGCGGAACACGAACAGAACCACGTCGGCGTCCTGCTCGATCGAGCCCGATTCGCGAAGGTCGGAAAGCTGCGGACGCTTGTCTTCGCGGCTTTCCACCTGGCGCGAAAGCTGGGAGAGCGCGATGATCGGCACGTTGAGTTCCTTGCCGAGCGCCTTGAGGCCCGTGGTGATCTGGGTGATTTCCTGCACGCGGTTCTCGCCGGATTTGCCCGACCCCGTCATCAGCTGGATATAGTCGACCACGAGGCAGTCGAGGCCACGTTGGCGCTTGAGGCGGCGGGCGCGGGCAGAGAGCTGCGCAATCGAGATACCACCGGTCTGGTCGATGAACAGCGGCACTTTCTGCATCATCTGTGAGCAGGCGACGAGCTTTTCGAAATCGGCCTCGGTGATATCGCCGCGGCGAATTTTTGACGAGGACACTTCGGTCTGTTCGGAGATGATACGGGTCGCCAGCTGCTCGGACGACATTTCGAGCGAATAGAAACCGACGACGCCGCCATTCTTGGCTTTCATCGATCCGTCCGGCTGGACCTCAGGCTCGTAGGAGGCTGCGATATTGTAGGCGATGTTGGTGGCAAGCGAGGTCTTGCCCATGCCCGGACGACCGGCAAGCACGATCAAGTCGGACCGCTGCAACCCGCCCATCTTGCCGTCGAGCGACATGATGCCGGTGGAAATACCGGACAGATGGCCGTCGCGCTCGAAGGCCTGGCCGGCCATGTCGATCGCCAGCGCCACCGCGTCGTTGAACGACTGGAAGCCACCGTCGTAGCGGCCGTTTTCGGCAAGCTCGAACAGGCGACGCTCGGTATCTTCGATCTGGCTCTGCGGCGGCATGTCGAGCGGCGCGTCATAGGCGATGTTGACGACGTCCTCGCCGATGGTGATTAGCGCCCGGCGCAGCGCCAGATCGTAGATCGCCCGGCCGTAGTCCTCGGCATTGATGATTGACACGGCTTCGGCAGCGAGACGGGCGAGATACTGCGCCACCGTCATGTCGCCGACCTTCTCGTCCGCGGGCACGAAATTCTTGATGGTGACCGGGTTGGCGGTCTTGCCCATGCGGATGATGTCGCCCGCCACTTCGAAGATCTTGCGGTGCAGCGGCTCGTAGAGATGGGTCGGCTTTAGGAAGTCGGAGACGCGGTAATAGGCGTCGTTGTTGACGAGGATCGCACCCAGCAGCGCCTGCTCGGCTTCGATGTTGTTGGGAGCCTCACGGTAGTGCGGCGCTGCATCCTTGTTGCTCAGCGATGCGATGTTGCGCGCGACTTCGTTCATGATCTCTGTCCGTCCTGTCCGTCGAAGTTGCCGGTTCTACTGGTAAATGCGCCGTGCTGAAACCGGCCTTTTGCCCCAGCGGCTTTTCCACAGCTATCCACAGCGCCATTTTGCCGGTGCCGGAAAGAACGCAGTGAAACGATGAATCCGGTTGACTGTGTTTCGCTGCGACTCAGTCATTGGTCGCATCAGTATAGCCCAAGAAGACAAAAAAACGCCCGGGCTGATGACCCGGGCGTTTCTCGAACTTGTTAGACGATGACGGCTTATTCGTCGTCTTCAGCGTTGCCGTCTGCGTCCGGATCGAAGAAGTCTTCCGGACGAAGCGCGTCTTCGTCGACGCCGTAGATGGCGTCAGCCGAGGTGAGGCTTTCGCCCTTGGCCTGGCGCTCGGCTTCTTCAGCGGAACGGGCAACGTTGACAGCGATTTCGGTTTCAACTTCCGAATGCAGGTGCAGAACGACCTTGTGGAGGCCGATCGCCTTGATCGGGGTGTTGAGATCGACCTGGTTGCGGCCGACGTTGAAGCCTTCGGCAGCCAGTGCCTCGAGGATGTCGCGGGCAGCGACCGAACCGTAGAGCTGGCCGGTTTCGCCAGCCGAGCGGACGATCACGAAGGTCTTGCCGTCGAGCGCGTCGGCAACGGTCTGGGCTTCGCCCTTGCGCTCCAGGTTACGGGCTTCGAGCGTTGCACGCTCGGATTCGAAGCGCTTCTTGTTGGCTTCGTTGGCGCGCAGCGCCTTGCCCTGCGGCAGAAGGAAGTTACGGGCAAAGCCGTCCTTGACCTTTACCGTTTCGCCCATCTGGCCAAGCTTGGCCACGCGTTCAAGCAGAATGACTTGCATGTTGTGGTTCCTTTCAAGTTTCAATTCGTAGGTGGTTCGTCACTGCCGTCTGCAGGTTTTGCAGGCGTCAGGGCAATGGTGCGGCGTGTGTCGGAAAGACCCAGCACGACAATGGCGATCGCCGGCAGGATAAGCATCGACGACAGGTAGCAGAGGACGAGAACCGGCAGGCGCCAGTCCTTGTCGCGTGTCCGAAAGTGAAGCGAGGCATAGCCCGCCATGAGAAAGCCGGCGCCGAACGTGCCGCAGACGACCGCGCCGATCATCGCCGGAGCGCCGCCGAAGAAAGTCATCACGGTGCCGGCGAGAAAGATAAAGATGGCATTGCGGTTCATGCGCAGCGCCGACGGCATGTCCTCGCGCGGCCGAACCGCCCGGCCGGACCGCGACACGACGCGTACCGCGATATAGAAGGCCGCAAACAGCAGCGTCACCCAGATGCCGCCCTGAAACATCGGCAGCATCAGCACCAGCAGCGACTTGGTCTGGGAAAGGCTCGCGACATCGGGGGCGAGGGTGGGCTCCTGCGCCTGGAGCGCTGTCGTCATCGCATCGACCATCTGGTCGATCAGTTCCGGGCCATAGCCGATCGCAAAGCCAAGCGCGATGACGGCAATCGTGACAAGGCCGCAGAGGTGCAGCAGAATGTCGGAGATCGGGTACCAGGCCATCAGATTGTCCGGGCCGCCAAGCTCGGAGGCGGGACGGGCAAGATTGGCGAGATGAGACAACCAGCCGGCGGGGATCAGGGTGAACACCGCCATGGCCAGCGCAAACATCGGCGACACGAGAAGTGCACCAAGTACGCCTGCGGTGACGACACCGACGATGGCGGCGCGATTGCCCCAGCCGAGGCCGGCAATCAGGATCGGAAGAGCGGAAGCTGCATAGAGAATGGAGGCAAACGACGACTGTGCGCTCGCACCCATGACAAGCACGGTAGCGATAACACCGGCAAGGATACCGGTCGGCAGCACTGTCTGGAACTTGTTCGTCACTTTGTCTCGCTGTCCTGCCACATCAAGCAGTTAGGGGATAGGCCGGGACGGATGTCGCAATGGCCTTGATCCCCAACATGGGGTTTTGGTTTTGCCGATCCGCGCCCAACGCGGAAGGGAAGATGGACCTGCCGGCTTTGACAGCCGGCAGGTCCAATATCAGATTAGGACAGAACGTAAGGCAGCAGGCCGAGGAAGCGGGCGCGCTTGATGGCCTGGGCCAGTTCGCGCTGCTTCTTCTGGGAAACGGCCGTGATACGCGAAGGTACGATCTTGCCGCGCTCGGAAATGTAGCGCTGCAGAAGACGAACGTCCTTGTAGTCGATCCGCGGTGCATTCGCGCCCGAGAACGGGCAGGTCTTGCGACGGCGGTGGAACGGACGGCGTGCCGCGGAGGAGGATGAGTCAGCCATTGGTGTTTTCTCCTTCGAACCGATTAAGCGTCACGTGGCGGGCGCGGTGCGCGCTCGAAACCACCTTCACGCGGGGGACGATCGCCGAAATCGCGGCGCGGGCCACGATCGCCGAAGTCGCGGCGAGGACCACGGTCGTCGCCATCACGGCGAGGGCGGTCGTCACGGTCGCGCTTCTGCATCATTGCAGACGCACCTTCTTCGTGCTTCTCGACGGCAAGCGTCATGTAGCGAAGAACGTCTTCGTTGATGCGCATCTGGCGTTCCATCTCGTGCACGGCAGCTGCCGGTGCGTCGATGTCCATAAGGGCGTAATGCGCCTTGCGGTTCTTCTTGATGCGGTATGTGAGGGACTTGAGGCCCCAGTTTTCTACGCGCCCGACTTTGCCGCCATTTGCTTCGAGGACACCCTTGTACTGTTCTACGAGGGCATCAACCTGCTGTGCGGACATATCCTGTCGAGCAAGGAATACGTGTTCATAAAGAGCCATGTAAGCTTTGCCTTTCTTGCGGTTGTTTTGTCACCCGGGTTCGGCGGCTAAGCCTCAACGACTGCTCTTGGAATGGGGCAAGCCCAGGCAAGAAAAGCTGTTGTATCGAGACGGTCGAGAGCGGAGACACGGGAGGCCGGAACGCTTTTCGTTCCTACGGCCGCTCACGCGACCTACCCTCCGTTCAGCCACCAGCCAGAAGACCGGGTGTTTCGAACAAGGCGGCTTATACGGATTTTTGACGATAAGGCAAGGGGGAGGGGTTCGACGCTCGTAAAAATAGTTAAATGGACTTCATAGCACCTTGGGTTGTAATTTGGGTTCGGGTCAATTCGACCCTTTGCCAAGAGGAGCAGGAGGCATGGCTAAGCTCGATACTATTTTGAATACTACCATCACCTGGAAAAATTGGACGTCGGATGCGGATCTTCTTTCGCTTTTGTCGGACCTGCAGGCCAATATCCTGAAGGGGCACGGCAGAGATCATACCAAGAATGTCTTTCTCAGTTTCGCTGGCATGAAGTCTGATGCGGTCGCCGGCCTGCTGCGGGATCTTTCGTTCGTGACGACATCCGCGCTGACGCAACTGCGCGAGGCAGAAGCATTCAAGGCAACGAAACTCGGCGGCGGAACGGTCGTCAGCGTCTTCCTCAGCGCAAAAGGGTATGCAGCCCTTAGTTTGCCGGAGGCCAACATTCCCGCCGATGCCTCATTCAGGGCCGGGATGCGGAACCGCGGACGGCTCAATCCGATGCCGCTTCCGTTTGCCGGTCCTCCAATCAATGATCCGGAAAAGGAGCACTGGGAAAAGGGTGAGGCTTGGGACAGCGCCAAGGACGACCCCGACGCCATGGTTCTGATTGCAGACGAACAGGCCTCACTTGTGGGCAATTCCTACAGCGCGTTGCAGAAGGTTTTCGCAAAGCACGGCGCAACGGTTCTGGGTTCGGACATCGGCCTGGCGCAGAGGCGCAAGCAGGCGGGCGGCGATGTTCGAGGCGAAGGCATCGAGCATTTCGGCTATGTCGATGGCATCAGCCAGCCATTGTTTCTGACCGAAGACTTCCTCGACAACAGTGGAATGCCCAAACCGCGCGGCAAATGGGACGAGGAGTTCAAGGCCTCCCAGTTTGTCGTCTCGGATCCGGGCAATCCCACGACATTTTCATGCGGCAGCTATTTCGTCTACCGCAAGCTCGAGCAGAACGTGATGCTGTCCAAGGAGAGAGAACGTCTGCTTGCGCAGTCGGTGGATCCACAGAACCCCGATGAGGACCGCGCGGGTGCGATGGTTGTCGGTCGCTTCGAGGACGGAACACCGGCACTGCAGAGCGGTCCAGTGGCGGGCGCGCCAACGAATGACTTCGACTACACACTAGACCCGGTCGGGCTGAAATGTCCCGTTCGAGCGCATGTCAGGAAGACCAATCCGCGCACGCCGGGCGACGAATTCGAGCGCTCGCATATCATGGCGCGCCGAGGCATAACCTATGGCGATCGGGCACCCGATTTTTCGGATGAGCCAGACAAGGGTGTCGGTCTTATTTTCATGGCTTACATGGCCGACGTCAATCAGCAGTTCGAGTTCACCCAGAGTGCCTGGGCGAACAATACGTCGTTTCCGTTCCAGCCGGCGGTTCCGGCGAAGAAAGGTGTCGACTTCATCATCAGCCAGGTCGCAAACAGTGGCGATCCGTCCGAAAAGGAATGGATCGATGGCCATAGTCAGCCACAAAAGGTCGGCGTGATGGATTTCGTGCAGACGGTGACCTTGATGGGCGGCGAGTACTTCTTCGCTCCATCGATCAGCTTCCTTCAGTCGGCACCATCCTTGATCGCAAACCCGCCGGCTGAGTTGTCGTGAAATAGCCGAGCGATTGAGCGGCGACAGAGATATATCCGGCGGCCGGGACTTATCGTTCCGGCCACCTTTATGCTGACCTACCGCGCCGCCCGGCTTTTCCGGTATCTGACCACGGCAATCACGATGAGGAGGGCGGCGAGCGGAAATCCAGCTTCCGTCACGAAGGTCCGGTCCGCCCTGACCTGGTCGCGCATGGCGATCCAGGCGATCGAGCTGACGATGCAGTTCTCGTTCGTGTCGGATATCTCGGTAATCGGCAGCTGACCACATTGCGCGGCTGCGACCAGATAGGCCTCGTGGAACGGGCTTCCGGGCCTTGGAATGTCGATCATGGCTTGTCCTCCGCCGGAAGAAATAGCGCAAGTTTGCGGATGACGACAGCGTGTTTCAGCCGGTCATCCGCAATCTGTCGCGACCTCAGATCGGCATCGGATAGTCGCGATAGACCGCGGCAATCTCTCTCAGAACCTCATCCGACAGCGTCACGTCGGCAGCCGCGATATTGGTCTTCAATTGGTCCATCGTCGTTGCACCGATGATGACGGAGGCCATGAAGGGGCGCGTCAGGCAGAAGGCGAGCGCCATCTGAGACGGGTCGAGGCCGTGCTTCTTGGCTATGTCGAGATAGGCCTTGACCGCCGGCTCCTGCCGCGGCTGAAGGCGACCGCCGAGATCCTGGTTGATCGCGCCGCGCGAGCCTTCAGGTCGTGCGCCGCCCTGATACTTGCCGGAAAGCAGACCGGCTGCGAGCGGCGAGTAGGCGAGCAGGCCGACATCCTCGTGATGGGACATTTCTGCAAGATCCAGATCGAACTGGCGATAGAGAAGATTGTATTCGTTCTGCAGCGTCGCGACGCGGGGCAGACCCTTCTCCTCGGCCACATCGAGATAGCGCATCGTGCCCCAGGTGCTTTCGTTGGAAAGCCCGATCGCGCGGATCTTGCCCTCCTTCACCAGTTCGCCGAGCGTTTCGAGTTTTTCCAGAAAACTCGTGCGTGCCTGTTCGCGATCCTGTTTCGACGCATCGAATTTCCAGGAATTGCGGAAGTGGAACGTGCCGCGGTTCGGCCAGTGGATCTGGTAGAGGTCGAGGTAATCCGTCTTGAGGCGCAAGAGGCTGGCATCGAGTGCTTCCCGAATCGTCTCGCGGGTAATCGGGCGGCCGTCGCGAATGTAGGAGCGACCGCTGCCGGCGATCTTGGAGGCGAGGATCAGGTCCTGTCTCTTGCCGCTCTTTTGCAGCCAGGTGCCGATGATCGTTTCCGTGTCACCGTAGGTTTCGGCACCCGGAGGCGTCGTCGGGTAGAGTTCGGCCGTATCAAAGAAGTTGATGCCGTTGTCGAAAGCATAGTCCATCTGTTCATGAGCTTCGGCCTCGGAATTCTGCGTTCCCCAGGTCATCGTGCCCAGGCAGATCTCCGAAACGGAGAGGTCGGTGCGGCCCAGTTTATTGTATTTCATAAAGATCGATCCCGTCTGAAAAAGTGGCCGGACTTTAGATCGGATTTGACGCAGTGCAAGAGCAGATCGGTGCCGGTTTCGCGCGTCGGTAGCGTAAAATTTATCAAGAGTTTGCTGGACGGGAGAGAATTTTTTCCAACTTGTTCCCGATACGGCAATTTTGCGGCCGGATTTGCGTCTGGCGCAGAACAAATTTTTGGAGGGCATTTTGAATGGTCGATAACGCGACGCAGCATGAGACGACACAATACGACGACAAGGGGTTTCCTGACGCCGGCGAACCGCCGAAGACGGGTCGATGGAAACTGATCGGTCCCGGTATCGTGGTTGCCGTTACCGGCGTTGGCGCAGGCGATCTGATCGCCACGCTGATTGCCGGCTCGCGTTTCGGCTATGCGCTACTCTGGGCAGCGGTCATTGGCTGTATCGTCAAGATCGCGCTTGCCGAGGGATCGGCCCGCTATCACCTCGCGACCGGTTCGACCATGCTCGACGGCTGGCGGTCGCTCGGCAAATGGACGAGCTGGTACTTTGGCATCTACATCATGATCTGGGGCTTCGTGTACGGCGCTACCGCGATGAGCGCGACGGCGCTGCCGCTGGCGGCTCTCTTCCCGTTCCTGCCGCTATGGGCCTGGGCCATGATCTCAGGCCTCGTCTGCGCGGCCTTCGTTGCCTTCAACAACTACGAAGTCTTCGAGACCGTGATGAAGGTCTTCATCGCCATCATGTTCACCATCGTCGTCGGTATCGCCATCCTTGTCGTGCCTGATGTCGGCAATGCGCTGACCGGTCTGATCCCGACCATTCCCGAGGGTTCGGCCATCTACACGCTCGGCCTGATCGGCGGCGTCGGCGGTACCATCACCATGGCGTCCTACGGCTACTGGGTGAATGCCAAGGGATGGCGCACCCCGTCCTGGATGGGCGTCATGCGCCTCGACAACCGTGTTGCCTACATCATGACCGGCATTTTCGTGATCGCCATGCTGATCGTCGGCGCCGAGCTTCTCTACACCGCGCAGATCGCGCTCTCGACCGGCGACCGCGGCCTGCTCGATCTCGATGCGGTCCTTCAGGAGCGGTTCGGTCCGTTTGTCGCAAAGGCCTTCCTGGTCGGTTTCTTTGCCACCACGATCTCCTCCATCCTCGGCGTCTGGCATGGCGTGTCGCTGTTGTTTGCGGATTTCGTCCGCACCGTGCGTGGCGAAACCAGTGGCTCGCGGCAGGGGCTGGAAAAGACGCCGGCCTTCAAGTTCTACCTGTTCTGGCTGACGATTCCGCCGATGACGCTGTTGTGGTTCGGTCGCCCGTTCACGCTCGTCATCATCTATGGCGCGCTCGGAGCCTTCTTCATGCCGTTCCTGGCGGTCACGTTGATCTGGCTGCTGAACTCAGCCCGCGTCCCGAAGGAATGGCGCAATGGCTGGCTGTCGAATGGCCTGCTCGGCGCCGCAGCGCTGCTATTCGTTGTTCTTTGCGTCAACGAAGTGATCAGCCTGATTTCGGGCTGATAACAGGGGGTAAGCACCGGCCAAAATCGGGGTAAATGCCCGAAACCCTTGACTTGCAAGGCGGGAATGTGAATGGAAAGGGCAAAAATAGGGAAAGGAAACGACCTTATGAGTAGTCCGGCGAGCAGTATCGCATTCACATTCCCGGGTCAGGGAAGCCAGGCCGTCGGCATGGGCAAGGAACTGGCCGACGCCTTTCCCGAAGCCCGTGCCGTGTTCGATGAAGTCGACGAGGCGCTCGGCCAGAAACTGTCCGAAACAATGTGGAACGGGCCGGAAGAAACGTTGACGCTGACCGCCAACGCGCAGCCGGCCCTCATGGCCGTTTCCATCGCGACTATGCGCGTTCTCGAAGCCCGTGGCCTCGTTCTCGCCGAAAAGGTCGGTTTCGTCGCCGGCCATTCGCTCGGCGAATATTCGGCTCTTTGTGCGGCCGGCACGTTCTCTCTCGCAGACACAGCACGGCTGTTGCGCATTCGCGGTGACGCGATGCAGTCCGCCGTTCCGGTCGGTCAGGGCGCGATGGCTGCGATCATCGGCCTCGACCACGCCGATGTCGAAGCGATCTGTTTGGAGGCGAAGTCGGAAGGCGTGTGTCAGATCGCCAACGACAATGGCGGCGGCCAGCTGGTGATTTCCGGCTCCAAGCTTGCTGTCGAAAAGGCAGCGGCTCTGGCAACCGAAAAGGGTGCCAAGCGCGCGATCATGCTGCCGGTCTCTGCGCCCTTCCACAGCGACCTGATGGCGCCGGCGGCTGACGCCATGCGCCACGCGCTGGACGCGGTGCAGAAAAACGATCCGGTCGTGCCTGTCATCGCCAATGTGCGCGCAGCGCCGGTCAGCGACGCGAACGAGATCGCGACGTTGCTGGTGGCGCAGGTGACCGGACAGGTGCGCTGGCGTGAGACCGTCGAGTGGTTCGGCGCCAATGGCGTGACGACGCTCTACGAAATTGGTTCCGGCAAGGTGCTCACGGGTCTTGCCCGCCGCATCGACAAGAATATCTCTGGCATAGCCCTCAACACCCCGGCCGATATCGACGCGGCGCTGGCTGCCATCCTCGGCTGAAGAGAAGGAATTCAACATGTTTGACCTGACCGGCCGCAAGGCCCTCGTCACCGGCGCCACCGGCGGCCTCGGCGAAGAAATCGCCCGCATGCTGCATGCGCAGGGCGCAACCGTCGGCCTGCACGGCACCCGCGTCGAGAAGCTGGAAGCACTCGCTGCCGAACTCGGCGATCGCGTCCACATCTTTCCGGCCAATCTTTCCGACCGCGCCGCGGTCAAGGCGCTCGGTGAAAAGGCGGAAGCGGAACTCGGCGGCGTTGACATTCTCGTCAACAATGCGGGCATCACCAAGGACGGACTGTTCGTGCGCATGAGCGACGAGGACTGGGACGCAGTCCTTGAAGTCAACCTGACCTCCGTGTTCCGCCTGACCCGCGAGCTGACCCATCCGATGATGCGCCGTCGCTTCGGCCGCATTATCAACATCACCTCGATCGTCGGCGTCACCGGCAATCCGGGCCAGGCCAACTATTGCGCCTCCAAGGCCGGCATGATCGGCTTCTCGAAGTCGCTGGCGCAGGAAATCGCCACGCGCAACGTGACGGTCAACTGCGTCGCGCCAGGCTTCATCGAGAGCGCCATGACCGGCAAGCTCAACGACAAGCAGAAAGACGCCATCATGGGTGCCATTCCGATGAAGCGGATGGGCGCCGGATCCGACATTGCCGCCGCTGTTCTTTACCTCGCTTCGAATGAAGCGGGATATGTGACTGGACAGACCTTGCATATCAATGGCGGTATGGCGATGATCTGATCCGGGGCACGGGCGCAGCAAATCCGAGTAAAATCGGCTGTTGGCGGCTGTGCGGCGGAACAGATTCTGGCTTTGCGTAGCACGGAAACCGTGTTAAGCGGGCCTTGACTACACGAAGTCACCCCGAAATTCAGGGCGTCATAATGCGTGAGCATGTGACTGGAACCTGAAGAGGGGCGAAGGGGTTTGCCCGCATCGGCACCATGAAGTGCCGGCGGCAGGTATTAACAGGATACGGATGCCATTCAGGCATTCGAGAAGACAAAAGGTCGAGGAAACCGACATGAGCGATATCGCAGAACGCGTTAAGAAAATTGTTGTTGATCATCTCGGCGTCGACGCCGAAAAGGTTGTCGAAGGCGCTAGCTTCATCGACGACCTCGGCGCGGACTCGCTCGATACGGTCGAACTGGTCATGGCGTTCGAAGAAGAATTCGGCGTGGAAATTCCGGACGATGCAGCTGACTCGATCCTGACGGTCGGCGACGCTGTAAAGTTCATCGAAAAGGCTCAGGCCTGATCGAACCATATTCGGGACGCGCGCCTCGTTGCGAGGCCGCGATCTCTCATGACGGCCCGCTTGTTCGGGCCGTTTCAGCAACTAACTGACAATACTACTACAGGGTGGGGCACTGGCGATGAGGCGTGTCGTTATCACCGGTACCGGCATGGTATCTCCTCTGGGATGCGGAACGGAAGTCAGCTGGCAACGTCTGCTGGCCGGCGACAACGCCGCCCGGGTCGTGACCGAATTTGAAGTCGAAGATCTTCCGGCCAAAATCGCCTGCCGCATTCCGGTCGGCGACGGTTCCAACGGCACATTCAATGCCGACAACTGGATGGAGCCGAAAGAACAGCGCAAGATCGATCCATTTATTCTTTATGGTGTTGCCGCCGCCGACATGGCGCTGGCCGACGCCGGCTGGCACCCGCAGACCGACCAGGACCAGATCGAGACCGGCGTCCTGATCGGCTCCGGCATCGGTGGTCTCGAGGGTATCGTCGAGGCTGGCTACACTTTGCGAGACAAAGGCCCGCGCCGCATCTCGCCGTTCTTCATTCCCGGCCGCCTGATCAACCTTGTCTCCGGACAGGTCTCGATCAAGCACAAGCTGCGCGGCCCGAACCATTCGGTCGTCACCGCCTGTTCCACCGGCGCACACGCGATTGGCGATGCCGCCCGGCTGATCATGCTGGGCGACGCGGAGGTCATGGTGGCCGGTGGTGCCGAATCACCCATCTGCCGGATCGCGCTGGCGGGCTTTGCTGCCTGCAAGGCGCTGTCGACCCTTCGCAACGACGACCCGCAAAGCGCCTCGCGCCCCTACGACCGCGACCGTGACGGTTTCGTGATGGGCGAGGGCGCCGGCATCGTGGTGCTGGAAGAGCTCGAGCACGCCAAGGCGCGCGGCGCCAAGATTTACGCGGAAGTCGTCGGTTACGGCATGTCCGGCGATGCCTTCCACATCACGGCTCCTTCCGAAGACGGCGATGGTGCTTTCCGTTGCATGACGTCGGCCCTGAAGCGCGCTGGTCTTGGCGCATCCGACATCGACTACATCAACGCGCATGGCACATCGACCATGGCCGACACGATCGAACTCGGTGCTGTCGAACGCCTGGTTGGCGATGCGGCCTCCAAGGTCTCCATGTCGTCGACCAAGTCGGCAATCGGTCACCTTCTCGGTGCAGCCGGCGCTGTCGAAGCCATCTTCTCCGCACTGGCGATCCGTGACAATATCGCACCGCCGACGCTCAACCTCGACAATCCCGATGTCGATACTGTGATCGATCTTGTTCCGCATACAGCGCGCAAGCGCGAAATCAACGTGGCGCTGTCGAACTCTTTCGGTTTCGGCGGTACCAACGCGTCTCTGGTGCTCAAGCGCTACGAAGCCTGACGCGCATTCGGCCTTCGCTTCTCGGCTGGACTTCGACAGTCCGGCCGATATCATTTTCCGAACCTGCTTTTTGCCGTATTGCTTGGCCAAACAGCCGGTTGAAAGTCCAGAGTCGAGGGGAAACGGTTGAGCGACATGAATTCATCGAATGATCAGCCGGGTTATGGCAGTGGAAACGGCCATGGCGGCAATGGCAACGGTACGACCCGTGGTCCGATCATTCCGAAATCGCCGAACGAGGCCCTGAAGCCCGAACGGGTGCCGGAACCGCCGCGTCGCTCCAAGAAGGCGCGCAGCCAGCTGGTGATCTTCCTGAACTTCGTCATGACCATGGTCGTGCTCGTCTGCATCGTGGTGATCGGCGGCCTGTATTACATGATCCGGACGTTTCAGGATCCAGGCCCGCTGGAAACGAACGCCCACTTCATGGTCCGTCCCGGCAACGGCCTGGCGGAGATTGCCAACAATCTCGAGCGCAACGGCGTCGTGTCCGACGCGCGCGTGTTCCGCTACGTGACCGCGACCTATCTGCGCGGCGGCGAGACGCTGAAGGCCGGCGAATACGACATCAAGGCGAAGGCTTCGATGAAGGACGTGATGGAGACGCTGATCTCCGGCAAGTCCATCCTCTATTCCGTCGTCTTCCCGGAAGGCCTGACCGTGCGCCAGATGATGCTGCGTCTCAACGAGGATGCGGTGCTGGAAGGCGACATGCCGGCGGAGCTTCCCGCCGAAGGCAGCCTGCGGCCCGATACCTACAAGTTCTCGCGCGGCACCAAGAGGTCGGAAATCCTCTCGCAGATGCACGCCGCTCAGCAGAAGACGATCGACCAGATCTGGGAGAAGCGCGACCCCGACCTGCCGGTCAAGACCAAGGCAGAGTTCGTGGTGCTGGCCTCGATCGTCGAGAAGGAAACCGGCAAGGACGACGAGCGCGCCCATGTCGCCTCGGTCTTCATCAACCGGCTGAACAAGGGCATGCGACTGCAGTCTGACCCGACCATTGTCTACGGCATCTTCGGCGGTGAGGGCAAACCGTCCGATCGGCCGATCTACAAGTCCGATCTGACCAAGCAGACGCCCTACAATACCTATCAGATCAAGGGCCTGCCGCCGACGCCGATCTCCAACCCCGGCCGCGCCGCACTCGAGGCTGTTGCCAATCCGTGGCGCACCAACGATCTCTATTTCGTGGCAGACGGCACAGGCGGGCACGTGTTTGCAGCCACGCTGGAAGAGCACAATGCCAACGTACGTCGCTGGCGTCGGATCGAGGCCGAACGGTCAACCGGCAATGCGGCAGCCCGCGGTGAAGAAGTGGTCGATGGCCAGCCGGATGGCGACGACGCCGAAAAGCCACCGAAAAGCAACTGACGCCTTGCCTCTGGGGAAGGCAGTCCGGAGAAGCGTATGAGCCTGCCGTCTAACCCGAAATCCCTGCAGTCGATGACCGGCTTTGCTCGCAGCGAAGGAACAAGCGGCCGCAACCGCTTTGCCTGGGAACTGCGCTCGGTCAACGGCAAGGGGCTCGACATGCGATTGCGGCTGCCCTCCGGCCTTGATCGTCTTGAGCAGGATGTCCGCAAGCGAATTTCCGAACGGTTTTCGCGCGGCAATCTGCAGGTGGCGCTGTCGCTCTCGACCGAGGACGCGAAGGTGGAAGCGGTGCTGAACCGCGATGCGCTGGCCGCCGTGATGGCGCTCCGTGCTGAACTGGGCGATCTGGTCGATCCGGCACCGCTGCGTCTCGACACGCTGCTTGGCATCCGTGGTCTCGTCGAGATCCGCGAGGCCGAGGATGACGAACAGGCGGTGACGGCGCGCGACGCCGCCATCCTCAACTGTCTCGGCGACGCGCTTTTCAAACTTGAAGAGATGCGCGAGCACGAAGGGTCGGCGCTGCGGGACATTCTCACCCTCCATGTGGACCGCATCGCCGAACTGACGACGCTGGTGGAGAACGACCCGTCCCGCTCGCCGGAAGAGATTGCCAAGAAGCTTTCCACGCAGCTCGCCGCCTTGATGGCAGAGGCGCCGACCCTCGACCGCGACAGGCTTTATGGCGAGGCAGCACTGCTTGCGACCCGCGCCGATCTGCGCGAAGAGATCGACCGACTGAAGGCCCATGTCGTCGCAGCCCGCGAGCTTCTGCAGACGGGCGGGCCTGCCGGGCGCCGTCTCGACTTCCTTGCACAGGAATTTAACCGGGAATCGAATACGATCTGTTCCAAATCCAACGCCTCTGCTGTAACGGCAGCAGGACTGGAACTGAAAGTCGTGATCGACCAGTTCCGCGAACAGGTTCAGAATCTGGAGTGACACGACCATGAGCCCGGCCCCCTCGACACCGAAAACCTCGTCGCCCTCGAAGATGAAGACGACGATCGCGCGCCGGGGATTGATGCTGGTCCTGTCGTCGCCGTCAGGCGCTGGCAAATCCACCATCGCCGGCAATCTCTTGCGCGGCGACCATAGCCTCGAGATCTCGGTCAGTGTCACCACCCGCGCCAAGCGTCCGAGCGAGATCGCCGACACCCACTACCATTTCATCACCGTGCCGCAGTTCGAGCGCATGCGCGATGCCGACGATCTGCTGGAATGGGCCGAGGTACATGGCAATTTCTACGGCACGCCGCGCGAGCCCGTGGAAAAGGCGATGGCCGAGGGACGCGACATGCTGTTCGACATCGACTGGCAAGGCGCACTTCAGCTGCAGGAAAAGATGAAGGCGGACGTCGTCTCGATCTTCGTGCTGCCGCCAACCATGACCGAGCTGCAGTCACGCTTGCACCGCCGCGCTGAAGACAGCGAAGAGGTGATCCGCACCCGGCTTGCCAATTCGCGCTCGGAAATCGAGCGCTGGCGCGAATACGACTACGTCATCGTCAACGACGATCTCGACGAAGCCTTCCACAACGTCAGCTGCATCGTCAACGCCGAACGCGTCCGCCGCGACCGCAGGCACGGCCTGTTCGAGTTCGTGAGCAACCTCCTGACGGAAGAGCCGACACTCTAGGTTCTGGTGTAAAACGGGGCTCTAGCGCTCGCCGCGACCCCTTAAAGCAAGTTCGCCAGTCTTACGAACTCTTCCACCGACAGCGTTTCGGCGCGGCGTTGCGGGTCGATGCCGGCTTTGGCGAGCAGAGCTTCGCCACCGACCGGTTTCAGGCTCTGTCGCAGCATCTTGCGGCGTTGACCGAAGGCGGCGTGGGTGATGCGTTCCAGCTTGGAGACATCGCAGGGCAGGGGATTGGCGCGCGGGATCAGATGCACGACAGTCGATGTCACCTTGGGCGGTGGTGAAAAGGCCTGAGGCGGCACGTCGAACATCATGTGGGGATCGGTGCGCCAGCCCGCGAGGACGCCGAGGCGGCCGTAGTGGTCGTCTTCCTGGTCGGCAACGATGCGCAGACCCACTTCCCTCTGGAACATCAGCGTCAGGCTCTGCCAGAATGGCGGCCAGGTCTTGTCCTCAGGCAGAAGCCAGTTCAGCAGCAGTTGCGTGCCGATATTGTAGGGCAGGTTGGCGATGATCTTGACCGGTCCACCGGAAGCCTTCTCGGCCGCGAGCGCGGCGAAATCGATCTGCAGCGCATCGCCCTCGATGACTTCAAGCCGTCCCGGATAGTGGTCGGCGATTTCTGCAAGCACAGGAAGCGCTCGGGCGTCGCGCTCGATGGCGATCACCTTCTTGGCGCCGAGCGACAGGATGGCGCGGGTAAGGCCGCCGGGACCCGGCCCAACCTCGAATACGGTCACGTCCTCCAGCGGTCCGGCCGCGCGGGCGATCTTCTGGGTGAGGTTGAGATCGAACAGAAAGTTCTGGCCAAGCGATTTCTTGGCGTCCAGTCCATGACGCTGGACGACGTCACGCAGCGGCGGCAGCCCATCGAGCGTCGCCATCAGATGCGCCCCGCAAGGCTCGGTGTCATTGTTCCGGCCATGGCGCCTGCAAGCCGGATTGCCTCGACCAGGCTCGTCTCGCGGGCGACACCCTTGCCGGCGATGCCGAAGGCGGTGCCGTGGTCGGGAGAGGTCCGGATGAAGGGCAAGCCGAGCGTGACGTTAACGGATGTGTCAAAACCCAGCGCCTTGGCCGGGATCAGCGCCTGATCGTGATACATGCAGATTGCCACGTCGTAGCGGCCGCGGGCTTCGTCATGAAACATCGTATCAGCCGGCAGCGGCCCGAAGGCGTTGATGCCCTCTGCGCGCAGCTTGACGATGGCCGGATGGATGATGTCGCGTTCTTCGGTGCCCATCGTGCCGTCTTCGCCCGCATGCGGATTGAGACCGGCAATCGCGATGCGCGGCTGGTCGATGCCGAACCGGACTTTCAGGTCGTGATGGGTCACGCGGCAGGTTTCAAGGATCAGCGTTTCGGTGAGCGCCGCTGGAATGTCCTTGAGCGGAATGTGGATCGTGACGGGGATGGCCCGCAGCTTCGGTCCGGCCAGCAGCATGACGGGGCGCACGGGGGTGCCTGTATGCTTGTGCGCAAGGTCCGCCAGGAACTCCGTATGGCCGGGAAAGCCGAAGCCTGCCTGGTATAGAACGGACTTGGCAATCGGATTGGTGACGACGCCGAGCGTCTTTCCCGCAAACGACAGCGACACGGCGGTTTCGATCGCCTCGATCGTCCCACGGGCGGTGGCGACATGAGGCTCGCCGGCGGCGACTTCGGCTCCGGCCGGGATCGGCAGAACGGGAAGCGCGTCTTCGAAGATCGAAACGGCGCCGTCCGCGTCGGTTTCACGGATCGCAACGTCGAGGCCAAGCAGGGCCGCGCGCGATGCAAGCACCGCCGCGTCGCCGAGGAAGAGAAACGGCGCAATGCCGTGTTTCCGTCTCGCCGTCCATGCGGCGAGCGTGATGTCTGGACCAATGCCGGCAGGATCGCCCTGGGTCAGCGCGAGCGGACGATCAAAAGGCATGCGGTCTCCGTTCAGGCCCTTTGGGCTTTACGACTTCTGGATGTAATCGATCTGGGCCTTGGCGCGCAGATCGTCCATGTACTTCTTGCTATTCGGGTCTTCACCGGACTTTTCAGCCTTGCCGAGATCCTCGGCGCGGAACACGGCTTCGGCCGCCACGTCGTCCGAAACCTGACGCTGCTCGCAGATCGCCAGGAACTCGACGCCACGCTCGGTAACGCGGGTGCCGGTCGTGTTGCCGGAGGACTTCTCGATCAGAGGCTTCCAGTCTTCCGGCAAATCCGGCGCAAGCACGCGGCCCAGATCACGGATGGAAACGTCCAGCATCGTCGCTGCAAAGGTTTTAGCTTCGGCGCAGCCTGGGAACCGCGACCGCGACGCGTCGGCTTCCGCCTTGCGCTTGTTGAGGATGGCGTTCCGCTTTGCCGCGGGAACAACGAAGATCACCTGTTTCAGGAAATATTCGGTGGTGACGGGCTTCTGCTTGTTCTCCATCATGCGGGTAACAAGCTGGTCGGTCGACATGCGCTGACGACCGCCGCCGTAACGGGCGTTGACCAGGCGCGGCCAGCTCATCTGCACGGCGATATAGGCCTTGAAATGGTCCGGTGTGACGCCGGCCTGATTGAGCACGCTGCTCAACTGCTCGGTTGTCATCTTGTTGCCCTGCGCGAAGCGGGCAAACGAACGATCAACGTCCTCGGTGCTGACGGACATCTTGACGCGCGAGATTTCCTGGCGCTTCAGCGTTTCGTCGATCAGCTGATCGAGAGCTACCTTGTTGCTCGGCTTCTGACGCTGAAGGCGCATGAAGGCCGAACGGCGAGCAACGTCGGCGGTGGTGATCGCCGACCGGTTGACGACGGCTGCGACGCCGCTCGTCGACTGTGCCATTGCCACGATTGGTGTCATCACCGGCGTGGCGACCGTGGTCGCGGCGAGCACGGAGACTGCCAGCACGATCTTGCGTGTCGCGGTCATTGCAAACATGAAACCAATCCCTTTTTTCCGCCCGGGCACTTGTCGCGCGACTTTGCGCGCTTTCGGCCGCCATACTAGCCGATTGGCGTCCGATTGCACAATCGTTGCGGCAAAACCATGACGATTCTTCCGTTACCGGTCTCAGTAACGGAAGGTTTGATCGTAATCCTTGGTCGTGCCGATATTGACGTCGCCAAGCGTGCGGAAACTCAGGCGCGCACTGATCGTCCAGTCGTTCGCATCGGCTTCCGAAGGCTTGTCGGTATAGGCAAGCGTGAAGATCGTGCACTCGTCGGCGTAGCTGATACCGACGCCGCGCCGGATGAGCGAACTGTCTGTCAGGTCCCACGTGGCGGAACCGGCCAGCGACCAGTTTTCGTTGACCCGGAGCGACATGCTGTTCTTCAGCACGTCCGTCGCGTCGCTGTCGCCGTACTCGTCCTGCGCATCGACCTTAGTGTAGATCAGCTTGCCGCTGACCCGCGGTGTGGAATAGCTGAACGCTGTATCGGTGCGACGGATATCGAGCGACTTTTCATCGAGCCGCACGTTGTTGGAAAGCGAGAAGCCCTGCGGCAGGTCGATCGCCGCCATGGCGACGTAATCGGATCGCGATGTTTCGAGGCCCGAATTGGCCCCGGCCTGAACAAGATCGTCGCTGGCAAAGGAATTCTCGCCGGCAATCTGGTAGGACTGGCCGAAGATGCCGCGCACGCCGATGCCGTTGTTGAACGAGCCGGTATAGCGGAAGCCAACATTGGCACGGGTGCCGCCTTCGACACGGTCGTAGCCGGAGAACTTGTCCCGTTCGAACAGCGAAGTGGCATCGAACACGAAGCTCTGCGCATCCTCGTTGGGAAGGCCGCCGGACATCTGTTCGTCCGGACGCGCATAGATCTGCGCGATCGGCTCGATGATGTGGCTGCTGTTTTCGCTGGTGATCAGGAACGGATAGCGGGCCTCGAGGCCAGCCGTCAGCATGTATCGGCCGTTCGTACCGTTCGGCTCCAGATTGCCGTCATAGGCAAAGTTCGGATTGGACACATCGTGGCGGATGCCATCGGCGCGTGCTGCAAACAGCGGCGTCAGCAGCAGGCCGCCCGATGTCGTGTAGGTGCGCTTCCATTCGGCTTCGGTCGTCACGCGGGCGTAATCGCCTTCGAGACCAGGGAAGCGGTATGTGGTGCCCTCGAAGTAGGAATCCTCTTCGCGACGCGACAGGTTGGTCAGGTTGGCGTTGAACGAAAGCTCACCGCCGTACACCGATTCGGGCGCGATATACTGGTAGTCCAACGACGGATAGGCGATCGCCTGCTGGCGCTCGAGCGTGTTCGACGTGCCATTGTCCTGGACGTCGAAATAGTAGGCGTGCAGGTCGAAATAGTTACGCTTGCCAAGGCCGGTCAGGTAGACGTCGTTGGTGAACGTATCCTGGCTGACATCGGTCAGGCTGTAGGTCCGCGAGAAGTTCGCGTCCGTCTGGGCCATGACGTTCCAGCCGAAGGCCCAGCGCGGGTTGATCTGGAACTCGCCCTTGGAGGCGGCCATGAAGCGGCTGTTCTGCTCGCGGTCGCTTGTGCCAGCGTCGAACGAGCCGGGATCGCGCTGATCGATGCCGGCAAAACGGAACGTGTGGTCGCCGTTGTCGAACCGGTTGCGCACTTCGCCTTCGACCAGAAGTCCCTGGCTCGAATAGTAGGTCGGGCTGATCGTCGCATCCATGCTTGGCGAGAAGACATGGTAATAGGGGACGGTGACGCCGAACCCGAGGTTGTCGCTGACGATGAACTTCGGAAACAGCACGCCGGACTTGCGCTCGACAGTCTCGTCGGGAACCTCGATCGGGAAGGGCAGTTTTCCAAGCGAAAAGCCGAACAATTCGAACTGTGCATTCTCGAGGCGAATCGTATGCTTCTGTCCGTTGCGAATGACGCGCTGCGCCTTGACTTGCCAAAGAGGCGCCTTGCCGGGTGTGGCGGCGCATGGAAGGCAGGCGGTGTACACGGTGTTGTTGAGCACCATGATATCGCCGGTCTGGCGCTCGGCGCTTTCAGCCGCAAGGCGGGTATTGTCAGTGGTTTCCACGCGCAGGGCATTGATGAAGCCCTGGCCGAAATCGTCGGTCACGTCGAGCTCTTCCGCGTAGACGCGGCTGCCCGACGGTTCAATGAACTCGATATTGCCGGTCGCCATGACGCGGCCGGTGTTCTGATCATATTCAACGCGCTGCGCGACCATGCGGTAACGGTTGTAATAGATCTGGACGCCACCGGTCGCGGTGACGCGCTTGTTGTCCTGATTGTAGGTCAGTTCGTTGGCGCGCAGAAGCATCTTCGCACCGTCTTCAGCAGCCGGCACGAGGCCCTGCGCATACGCGCCGCCCGTCAATGCAGCGACGCCAGAGACACATACAGACACACCGGTCAGCAGGGCGGCGGCGAGCCGACTGATATTTCCGCGGTTACTTACCGCCACTAGCCATCCTCCTGATGAAGCAAGATCGTAGCGCCCAGTGCAGTCGCGACGACGACTGGAATCCAGACCGCCACGAAAGGAGGAATCGCCCCGCTGCTCCCGAATGCCTTCACAAGCACCGAGACGACATAAAGCACGAAGCCCGAAACTATTCCACCCAGAATCATCGACCTGGACTGTGCGAAGCGACTGAATTTTAACGACACTGTTGCCGCAATCATCGTCATGGCGACGAGCAGCAGCGGCAGTGAAAGCAGGGAGTGAAACTGGGTTTCCAGCGCCTTTGTCGAGATTCCAAAGGATTTGC
Source organism: Neorhizobium sp. DAR64862/K0K3 (assembly GCF_050500185.1). NCBI lineage: Bacteria > Pseudomonadati > Pseudomonadota > Alphaproteobacteria > Hyphomicrobiales > Rhizobiaceae > Neorhizobium > Neorhizobium sp. DAR64862/K0K3. The sequence continues at coordinate 1,939,788 of NZ_CP191449.1, read as the reverse complement.
CTATCTCGATCTTTCGGGAAAGACCAAGAAACGCAACGGTTTCCGGCTGAGCAAGGCTCTCCTGAAGATACTCGCGTCTCAAATTGGTTTTGACCTGTGCCGTCTCGAGACGGGTCGGAATTTCGCCCGGCCGATTCTCCAGAACGTCGTTAAGAAGCCAGTAACCATCTTCCAACTTAGCGGTCTTGGCGTCCTGCCGCATGGTGATGACGTCGTCCTTGTCGAAGTGGAAAACCACCACGTCGAGGAGCTCGGTACCGCTTTCGCGATAGGTCTTGGCGCCGATGATCACGTCTTCGTCGCCGGACAGCTGGCGGATCCACGGCACGAACTTGGACGACTTGGACTTGTTGCTGGCCTGCCGCCACGTGGTCTCGAGCGAAATTGATTCGCGCTGGCCCCAGGCGCCGATCGGGTTGACGACGAACAGCGTGAACAGACCGAGCAGAAACGATCCGACAATGAAAGGTGCGACGAACTGCCAGACGGAAATTCCGGCTGCACGGGTGACGACCAGTTCGTAGCGACGGTTGAGCGCGATCAGCACCGTCATGCCGATAAACAGGCTCAGCGTCGGGATGGCCTGCTGCAGGATCTGCGGCACGCGCAACGCCGTCATCGCCAGCGCGCCGTAGAGGCTGTAGCCGTTGAGGCCCGAGAGGCGACGGCTCGTCTCGCTGAAATCGGCAAGAAAGATAATGGCGCTGACACCGAGCAGGAACCAGAATGCGGTGCTGATATAGCGCTTGAAGAAATAGCGGCCGAGAGTGGAGAAGATCATTTCACTTCTCCCGTGGTTCCGCGTCCCGTGGGCGAAAGACGCTTCTGCACGACGGTTGTCGCTTTCGTGATGCTGCGGCTGAACAGGCGAGGCATCTGGATCTGCCGGTTGGTGGCCAGCATGAAGCCCGTCACCAGGCAGGTCACCAGCGGAATCGCGTAGACCAGCGGCACGTAGGCCGCGTTGCGTTCCGTCAGATTGGTGGCCGAGAAGCCCAGCCAGCGCAGCAGGAAGGCGAAAAGCAGCACATAGATCATCGGATGCAGCCGTGCCGACCGGTGCGACCGCGTGTTGCCGGCGACAAGCAGAGACACCAGCGCGAAGGTGATCGGGAACAGCCAGTCGGACAGGCGACGATGCAGTTCGCTGCGGAAGCTCTCGGGCTTTTTCTGATAGGCGGGATCGGTCTTGTCGGGGTTGAGCAGGAAGCTCAGCGGCCGGTCACCGGAGTAAAGCGGCAGGCCGCCCTCATCCGATTGGGTCATCGCTGACAGATCGAACGCATAGGACGCGAACTTGACGATCGAGATCCGGCCGTCCGGGCCTTTGCGATGCACTTCGCCATCGCGCATGGTAAGCGATGTGCCGCCAGGATCGACCGATCCTTCGCGGGCATAATAGATCAGGCCGAAATTCGGATCGCGGTAATCGACGATGAAAAGGCCTTTCAGCACCCGGCCTGAATGGCGCTCGGAGATCTGGACGTAAAGCCCGTCCTCGATGCTGCGAAAGGTCTTTTCCTCAATCACGGAAGATAGAAGGTCAGCATAGGCAGCTGCGACCATTTCGCGCGCGCCGAGCCGTGATTTGGGTTCGATGAAATTGGTGATGGTGAAGGAGACGAGGCTGAGCGCGACCGCGAGCAAGATCACCGGCTTGTAGATGATGCTGCGGGCCGCACCGGCCGCGTCGATCACAGGCAGTTCCGAATCATTGTTCATCGCCGTCAGCGTCTGGGTGATGCCGATGACAAAGGCGAAGGGCAGGACAACCGGAATGATGGTCGGCAGGATATAGCTTGCGAGCTGCATGAACGAGCCCATCGACTGGCCGGTGTCGGTGACCAGGTTGATGCGGCCGAGCACCTGAATCGTCCAGATGATCGTGAGCACCGGAACGAGTGCCACCAGGAACATCTGCAGGATTCGGCGCAATATGTAGAGTTCGAGAAGCTTCATTCCCGCATTATGCCTCAGGTCCTAAGGGGCTTTCGTCCCGCATTCGATCGATGGTAGCCGCGCCTATCTAAGCGATTGGGAACGGCATTGCGACAGGGCCCCTGTCACAAAATGTTGGCAACCCCGGTTTTCTTCGGCGTTGTGACATTTGGAAACAGTGGATTGGACATCAATACGGGCTTTAGGAAGGCACGAAGTTCGATCCTGCGCGCTTGCGTTCGCGACCGAAAGGGTGAAGATCGGGCCTTTCTTCCGCACCACAATGCCTGGAGCTGTAATGTCCATGAAATTCGATATCGCCTTTTCCGCCTCCGCCGTCATCGATGGAGGACTTGCGATTCAGCTCAAGCTTTCGGGAGATGCCGTAGCCGCCGGTGTCGCCGAAGTCGATCCGCAGGCTGTTGCGGTAAGAGCGGCGGGCATCGCCAAGTTCAAAGGCAAGGCGTTGTCGACGCTGGATATTCTGGCCCCGGCCGGATCGAAGGCCGATCGGCTTATCGTGCTGGGTCTCGGCAAGGCCGACAAGCTGACAGCCTACGACTGGCTGAAGGCGGGTGGCGTCGCGGCCGCTGCGGTCAAGACGATGGAGAAGGTGACGGTGTTCCTCGATGCACCCGGTGCCGACGTCGGCGCGGCCGAAGCTGCGGATTTCGCGACCGGCATGCTGCTGCGCGCCTACAAGTTCGATACCTACAAGACGAAGAAGAAGGACGACGACGAGGACAAGTCGCCGAAGACGGTGACCGTCACCATCGTCACCGCAAAAGCGGATGCGGCGACTGAGCAATTCGTCTCGGCGAAGGCCATTGCCGAGGGTGTGATTCTTGCCCGCGACCTGGTCAATCTGCCGCCCAACGTGCTTGGCCCGATCGAGTTTGCGCAGAAGGCGAAGGATCTGGAATCGCTTGGCGTTGACGTGGAGATCCTGACCGAGACAGAGATGACGGAACTCGGCATGGGCGCTCTGCTCGGCGTCGCCCAGGGCTCTTCCCGGCCACCGCGGCTGGCGGTCATGACCTGGAACGGCGGCACGCCGGGAGATCAGCCGGTCGCCTTTGTCGGCAAGGGTGTCGTTTTCGATACCGGCGGCATCTCGATCAAGCCGAGCCTCGGCATGGAAGACATGAAGGGTGACATGGGCGGAGCTGCCGCCGTGACCGGTCTGATGCACACGCTCGCCGCCCGCAAAGCCAAGGCGAATGTCATCGGCATTATCGGCCTGGTCGAGAACATGCCTGACGGCAACGCCCAGAGACCCGGCGATATCGTCACCTCGATGTCCGGCCAGACGATCGAGATCGTCAATACCGATGCGGAAGGCCGTCTCGTGCTGGGCGATGCGCTCTGGTACTGCAAGGAACGCTTCAAGCCTCGCTTCATGATCGATCTCGCGACGCTGACCGGCGCCATCGTCGTCGCACTCGGCAGCCTCCATGCCGGACTGTTTTCCAACGATGACGCGCTGGCGGACGAACTGACGCAGGCGGGCGAGACAAGCGGCGAGAAGCTCTGGCGCATGCCGATCTCCAAGGACTACGACAAGATGATCGACAGCCGCTTCGCCGACATGAAAAACAGTGGCGGCAGGCAGGCGGGCTCGATCACCGCGGCGCAGTTCCTGGCGCGGTTCGTCGGCGATACCCCTTGGGCGCATCTCGACATCGCGGCAACGGCGCTCAATTCGCCGCAGAACGAGATCAACCAGTCCTGGGCATCCGGTTACGGCGTGCGCCTGCTGGACGAACTCGTTCGCAGGAACTACGAGAACTGATGACCGAAGTTCTGTTCTACCACCTGACCGAATCGAAGCTCGAAGATGCGCTGCCGGCGCTTCTCGAAAAGAGCGTCGAGCGCGGCTGGAAGGTGGTCGTTCAGACAGCCGAAGACGTGCGTCGGGATTTTCTCGACGCACATTTATGGACGTTCCGCGATGACAGCTTTCTGCCGCACGGCACCGATGCAGCGCCGATGCCGCAGGAGCAGCCGGTCCTGCTGACCGCGACGTCAGAGAACCAGAATTCCGCGACCGTACGTTTCGTCGTCGACGGCGCCGAGCCGCCGCCGCTCGACCCCTATGAACGCGTCGTCTTCATGTTCGACGGTTACGACCAGCTCCAGCTGGAAGGCGCGCGCGCCCAGTGGAAGAAGCTGAAGGGCGATGGACATGCCCTGACCTACTGGCAGCAGTCGCCCGAGGGACGCTGGGTGAAGAAGGCCTGATCAGGCAAGGTCGGTCCGCGCAAAATCTCCGCCCACATAAAGAAGCGGCAGGCCGGACTGGCGGGCACCGGCGTAGGAGAAGCAATCGCCGAAATTGAGCTTTGCCGAATGGCGGCCCTTGCCGTAGCGGGCGAAGGCGTCGATGGCGGCAGACGCGACTTCGTAGGATGCTGGCAGGACAGAAATCTCGAAGCGTTCGACGAAGCGCTGTACCAGCAGCTTTGTTTCTTCGGGTTGCCTGCCAAGCCGGGTCGCCAGCACAGTCGCCGATTCGTAGATCACGGTCGGTCCCGTGCAAATCGACCGGCTCTCTGCCATGCGCCCCAGAAGCTCGTTTGCTCTGTCGCCGTCGATCAGGATTTCAACGGAGACCGAGCTATCGATGAACATCGTTCTCGCCCCACATCTCGTCGAGATAAGCCTTTTCATCAAACGGGGGCAGCGACTCATTGGGTGGCATGTTGAAATCTTGCCTCAGCCGCTCCAACCGGTCTCGCAAAGCCTGCAGTCGTTCGCTTCGTGTCGTGTTGTCGGAGACAGGTTCAGTTCGTTGATGAACCTCTCCCACCACGCGAACCAGCGCCTGCCGGACCGCATCCTCCTTGCTCGGAGCATTCAGAATTCTCTGCGTCTGTTCGGCAAGCGCGTCGAGAACCGGGTCGGTGATATGAAGCGTCATGGTCATGCCTCACGGGGTTGCGAACGAACGATAGTGTATCCGCGGATTTGGCACAACCGATGGCTACCGCTCACGCTTTCATGATCGTTTCGCGCAGGAAACTGTAGCCCATCGCCAATCGCGCGGCCTGTTCAAGCGTATCGCCGGCGCCGCCGTGGCCGCCCGAGCCGTATTCGTGAAACAGAGGAAGATGCCCGGCGTCGATCAGTCGCTTGGCGAAACGGCGGGCATGCGATGGATGCACGCGGTCGTCGTTGGTCGAGCTTTCGATGTAGATCGGCGGATAGGTCACCTCAGCCGCGGGGTCGATATTGTGGAGCGGCGAATAGGTCAGCATCGCGGCAAGCTCTTCCGCGACGTCAGGGTTGCCGTATTCATCCATCCAGGCCTTGCCGGCTGGGAAGACGTGGAAGCGCGACATGTCGATGACGGGGACCGAGGTCCAGATCGCGCCGAAGTCTTCCGGGTAACGGGTTGCCATGACCGCGGTCAGAAGACCGCCATTGCTGCCGCCATGGCAGGCGATGCGCGACGGTTTTGTGATGCCACGTGCGACAAGATCGCGGGAGACTGCGACGAAATCCTCGAACGCCTTGTGACGGCCGTCGCCCTTGGCGACCGTGTGCCAGTCCGGACCGAATTCCGCGCCGCCGCGGATATAGGCCTGTACATAGGCGCCGCCATGCTCGAGCCAGACGCCGGTATTGCCCGAGTAGTAGGGAGCAAGCGGCCAGCCGAAACCACCATAGCCATACATCAGGACCGGCAATTCGCCCCGGTCCCACGTTTTCGGATAGACGATGTGATAGGGAATTTTCGTCCCGTCTTCGGACGTCGCCTGTAGAAGCTCGGACTGCATCCCTTGCGCATCGAAATAGGCGGGAGAGACGCCTGTCGGAACCAAATCGGGCAAGCGGGCGCGATCCGTCAGGTCGAGACGCCATGTCCCGTAAGGCTGCAGGAAGCCCTGGCCGATGACGGTCAGGATTTCCTCGCCGCGCGTGAGGTCGGCATCGAGCGTGCGGAATCCGACGGTCTGCAGAGTGGACGGCAGCTGCAGTTCCTGCGGCTGCGCATCCGGTTTCGTGAGGTCGATCAGGAATAACCGCGGCACCATCACGTCGCTGACGACGAATGCGCCCCAGGTCTTGAACAGCGAGAACTGGGTGACGGTCTGGCCGTGTTCTGGAGCGAAGATGACACGGGCCGCGCCCAGAGGTTCATCCGAAAACGGGATGAATTCCTGCAGGACGAGGCTGCCGGTTGGATAGCGCTCGTCACTCTTGGCCCGCCAAAGCAGTTGGCGATGGTTGGCGGTGACATCGATCCTGTCGGGCAGATCGAGACGCCGGAGCGCACCTTGTCCATCGCGGACATGGACGCTCATCCGGTCGATCTCGTGGATGACGGTAAAGAACTCGATCGGCTGCTCGTCCGGTCCGCCGTTCCAGAACAGTGGATCGATGATCCCGCCGGTCGCCTGAACGTCGTCCGGGCCCGCCTCGAACAGGATCGGTGCATCTTTCGGATCCATGCCGCGCTTCAGCCGGCGTCCGACGCGGGGCCAGCCCGAGCGGGTGGCGGAGTTCTCGTCGATCGACCCGAAATAGGCAATCTCGTCCGGGTCGATCCAGCTTGCATGGGCTCGCGCTGCCGGTGTGTCGAAACCGCCCTCGACGACCGCCTTCGCCTCCGTGTCGAATTCGAGGAGACGCATCTGGTCGGATCCGCCATCGGACAGGATGACGAGAACGCGGGTCGGCTCGTAAGGGGAGGTGACGGCGCCACTATAGATCCAGCGCTTGCCTTCAGTAACGCAAAAGGCGTCGAAATCGAAAATGGTTTCCCAGGCCGCGTCGTGGCGCGGCTCGTCTGCTGCCGGTAGTCGGCGCCAGAGACCGAGGGGATTGTCCTTGGTGCGATGAAAGTCGAACTGCCAGCGTCCGCGCCGCGCCGGCACGATCAGCCGGTCCTCGCGCTCAAACATCGCCTTCAGCGTGTCGCGGTCCGCTTCGAATTGGGGTGTTTCGAGCGCCTCGGCCGAGATTGCGTTCTGCTCGGCGATAAACGCGAGCGTGCGGGCGTCGTCGTCGGTTTCGAGATAAAGATCCATCGAAGGCCTCCTGTGTCTGCAGCCACTTAGCTAGGCATGCAGCGGGGTAGGGGCAACCGGATTTCGAAACTCAGCCGGCCATCGCCTCCTCGTATTCGGAAGACAGCATCAGCCATTGCTCTTCGGCGGCCGAGAGCTTGGCCGCGGCTTCGCCCCGTTCCTTGGCCTTGGTCGCGGCCTTTGCCGGCGTCTTTTCATAGAGTGCCGGGTCCGCAAGCTCTTTATCAAGCGCCTGAATCAGCTTCTCAAGCTTGGCCGTCAAGGCCTCGGTATCGTTGATCTTTTTGCGCAACGGGGCTAGCGAGGCACGCCTTTCCGCGCTCGCCTTGCGCTGTTCGACCTTCGATGCCGCATCGTCAATCAGCTGCGGTTTTTCTTCTTTTTTTTTACCGGAACTGACAATCAGGTCGCGGTATTCTTCGAGATCTCCCTCGAAGGTTTGCACCGTGCCGTTGTTGACGAGCCAGAGACGATCGACCGTCGCCTCGATCAGATGCCGATCATGGGAGATAAGAATGACCGCGCCCTGATAGTCGTTGAGCGCCTCGATCAGGGCTCTTCGGCTGTCGATGTCCAGATGGTTGGTCGGCTCGTCGAGGATGAGGAGGTTGGGCGCGTGGAAGGCGGCAAGCCCCATCAGCAGGCGCGCCTTTTCGCCGCCCGACAGATCCTTTGCAGGCGTCGACATCTTTTCTGTCGCAAGCCCCATCTGGGCGACGCGGGCGCGTACCTTGCCTTCCGGGACTGACGGCATCAGGCGGCGCACGTGCTCCACGGGAGAATCACCCGGGACGAGGTCGTCGAGCTGGTGCTGTGCGAAGAAGCCGATCTTCAGGCTTGGCGCGAGTTTCAGTTCGCCGCTTTCGGCGGCAAGCCGGCCGGCGATGAACTTGGCGAAGGTGGACTTGCCGTTGCCGTTCGAGCCGAGGAGGGCGATGCGGTCGTCATGGTCGATCCGGAGCGTGATGTTCTTGAGGATCGGTTTGCCCGGCTCGTACCCGACGGCACCGTTCTGCACCGAGATGATCGGCGAGGCGGGTTGCTTTTCGGGCTCGGGGAAAGTGATCGGCTGGACATGATCCTCGATGACAGAGGCGACCGTTCCCATCCGCTCCAGCGCCTTGACGCGGCTCTGCGCCTGCTTGGCCTTGGAGGCCTTGGCCTTGAAGCGGTCGATGAAGGTCTGCAAATGCTTGCGGGCCGCATCGTTCTTCACCTTGGCCTTGGTCTGCAGCTCGTCGTTTTCCGCCTTCTGGCGTTCGAACTGGTCATAGCCGCCGCGATAGAAGGTGAGCTTCTTCTGGTCGAGATGGACAATCGACGTGACCGCATTGTTGAGCATGTCGCGGTCATGGCTGATGACGATCACCGTGTGCGGATAGCGGCGCACGTAATCTTCCAGCCAGAGCGTGCCTTCAAGATCGAGATAGTTGGTCGGCTCGTCGAGCAAAAGCAGGTCCGGCTCGGCAAACAGAACCGAAGCAAGCGCCACACGCATGCGCCAGCCGCCGGAAAATGACGAGGCAGGCCGAAGCTGGGCTTCCTGCGAAAAGCCGAGGCCCGCGAGAATGCTGGCGGCGCGCGCTTCCGCCGAATGGGCGTCGATGTCGACGAGGCGCATCTGGATGTCGGCAATTCTGTCCGGATCGGTGGCCGTTTCCGACTCGGCCATCAGCGCTGCCCGTTCCTTGTCGGCGGCGAGCACGATTTCCAGCAGCGAATCCTCGGTGCCGGGCGCTTCCTGAGCCACCTGTCCGAGCTTGGCGCTCTTCGGATAGGAGACCGAGCCGGTCTCCGAGCTGAGCTCGCCGGTAATCAGCTTGAACAGCGTCGATTTGCCCGCACCGTTTCGGCCCACAAGCCCGGCTTTGGTGCCGGCGGGCAGCGTCACGCTGGCATGGTCGAGAAGAAGGCGCCCGGCAATACGGGCGGAAAGGTCGGTAATGGTAATCATGGCCGCGGTTTTGGCCGAAACCGGGCGTGAAGGCAAGACGGCGGCCGTCGCGATTTGCGGGCATTGTGCGCTGCGAAGGGACAATCTTTCAGGGATCTCCCCCTGTTCCTCCGGGAACAGCCCTCCAGACCGCGCCCATCTAGGTTCGTCCCTGGCCACTCGGCCGAAGCATCCCTGACGGATGTTCGAACAAGGAGGGTTGAGAGATGAAGTTTTGGAAAGCGTCATGCCTGACACTTTTGGTGTCGGTTTCCCTGGCACCGACAGGCGCATTCGCCGATGACCGGTTCACCTGCTGGGCGCCGACCGCGGCGCAGGCGGCCTTTACCGCAGACTACTGGACGGACGAGCGCCGTCGCAATGCAATCCCCGCTCCCGGCCTACTGCCGGAGAGCGGCATGCCAGGTGGCGACGTACATTCCCTCGAAGGGACCGAGGTCAAGCTGGCACCGATCAAGGAGGCTCCGTTCAAGTTCGGTGGCAAGCTGTTCTTTAGCCTGGGCGGAATCGATCAAGCGGCCAGCGCCCAGTTCGTCTCCGACGACAAGATCATTATCGGGGCGGCACACGCCATGTGGCTGAATGGAGACCAGGCCAGCAACGTGGTGTTCTATCCGGGTTATGACGGAGCGCCGGGCGAGGCTTATCCTATCGAAATGGCGTCCGTCCTGACGGCGTGGACGAAGATACCGCAAGTCCCGGGCCTTGCCGCGGCCGCAGTCGATTACGCGGTCATGCGCAGTACCAAGGCATCGACGTCTGGAAAATTCCAGCTGCGTCTCGCTAAGGTGCCTGAGAAAACCGAACTCACCCTGATGGGATATCCCGGACGGCTGGATGGTGGCGAGTACATGTTCATGGAGGACCCGTCGATCAGCGTCAGCGATGCGACGGCTTACGAGGCAAAGCCGCATCCGATGTACGGCGGCGGTGCCAGTGGCGGAGCGTGGTTCCTGCCGGCTGAGAATAAGGCATTCGAAATCTTCAGCGTCGTGTCGAATGGCAGCCCTAGTAACGTCAAGGGGCCGCATTTCACGCATGAGACCGAGGAAATGATCGAGTACGTCAAGGGTGGCTGCAAGTAGCGATCGCAAAAGGGCAGGCGACCTGCGCGACGGAACTCAAAATCCGTCGCGCTCGGCGTCGCGGCTTGGACCACCCTGTCAATTGTCGGTCGCCCCCTCGCGCGACATGATCTTCAGCGATCGGTAGTCGAGGATGATCAGGCGGCCGCGCCGCATGCCGAGCACGCCGTCGCCCTTCCAAGCCTGAAGCTGCGCGTTCACTCGTGGGCGGCTGGCATTGATCAGTTGCCCCATTCTCTCCTGCGATATCGCTCTGTCGATCAGCAGCCCCTCCGGTGTGCTGCGGCCGTGCAGGCGGGCGAGATCGACGAGAAGACGCGCAAGCCTGGTCTGCAGCGTATGCAGTGCCATGCCTTCGGCAAAGGCCATCGTCTTTCTGAGTTTGCGTGCGAACGTCTTCATGAGAAAAGCCGACATCTGGGGCATGCGGGTGATCTCGCTGAAAGCGCTGCGCCGGACCACCATCACGCGGGTCTCGCCGGCGGCGACTGCGTTCGCGAAGTGGGTGCAGCCGAGGGTGAGTTCGACATCTCCCAGAACGTCGCCGGCTCCGAGCTCGGCGAAGATCACCTCATGCCCATCCTCCGAGATGAAGTAGAGGTGCACGCAACCGGACACGATGATCGACAGCGCGTCGCAGGCCTGACCGCTGAAAAACAGCGTCTGGCCGTCCCTATAGAGCCGGCTCGCCGACCCCGACACGAGACGCGAGTACGTGTCGTCGTCGAGATCGTCGAACCACGCGGAATGTCGGATATCGTTGTTGATCTTGGAGATAAGGTTCGATGTCATAAACCCACTCGGACGCTGAGGTGTCGCTTGCCGTCTGAGCCGTGATACGAATAAATGCAATCAAAAGTTGTTACATGCGTGACATTCTCCAGCGATAAATTATTCTAGGTTGTGCTCACGGCAGGAGTTGCCGTTGGTAGCCGAACGGACCGCTCGGTCCGGTCCGCATGTCGCGGCGGCAAGAATGTCAAAGAGGAGAGGTCAGCATGCGTGTTATGATGGGAAGGGAATCGATCGAGATCTTCGAGAAACAGGATCTGGGGACGCCCTATACGCTTACGGTCATGAACGAGAACCCGAAGTTCCAGAGTTATGCGTTGTTCCAGACGATACCGGACGTGGTCGGCGCGTCGCAGAGCCCGTTGTCTCTGGCATGGATGATCGGCAACGCGGCCTCGGGCAGCCCGGAAAACCCGAGCATGTCGACATTCAGCTGGACGATCGACTACTCGATCAGCGCCGGTTACATCCAGGAACTCGGGTCGACGCTCAGCCCGCGGGCCTTTGCGACCGCCAGCAAATGCGACGTCATGCTCGAGGGTCTCAACAACGTCGCGATCACCTACCAGGGCGCGTTCCCGAACGGTGCTCCGGCGTTTCCGACAAATCCGACAGCGGGTCCGGCCGGTGTGTTTCTCGTGCGGGCAAACAACCTGATCCCGTCGGTTCTGCAGCAGGCCAGTGTCCGGATGTCGCTGAATGTGGGTCTTGCGATGGGCGGCAAACCGGCCGTCGCCGTACAGCTCGAGCCAAACCTCGACTACACGTTCACACCGAAGCCAAGCTATTTCATCATCGCCGGCTCGTTCATCGAGGGGCAGGTGATCGATACTGCCATCTCGTCTGCAGCGTTTCCGGTCCAGTTCGCTCAGGGCGTGACCAGAAAGACGATCCGCTTCACGCAGGAAAACCAGTTCGTTCCCGCCTGACGCCGACGCGATCGACTTTTTGCTGAAATGCAGGACGCGGCGCCCGGACGGGCCGCCGCGTCACTGTCGTATGGGGGATCGGTCGATGCGTTCAGGAAACGCGACGGCTTGGATCGCCGAAGATCGCCACGGTGTCGGTTCCGGCACCGGAACCCTGGACGCGAAGGCTTTCGAGTGCGGTCGCCGCATGCAGCTTGATCTGCTGCGGCGAGAATGCCTCGGTCGAGAGCGCCACGCCGATCGACAGCCGCATGTGGGGGTGATGACCTTCACCGGAACCTGCAAACACGAGGCTGTCCGCGATTGAAGCCACGAGCCGATCGGCAATCGCTTTTGCGCCGCTCCGATCGACATCGTCGAACAGAAACGCAAAGCTGTCGGTGGCGGTCCGGGCCAGAAAGTCGTTCTTCTTGATCGCCTTGCGGAAAATCGCGGCGGCGCGCTTGACGATCCGGCCGGCAGTCACCTGGCCATAGGTCTGCGCCATCTCGCCGAGATCAACGAGGCGGACGACAAACAGCGCGGCCGGGCGGTGCTCGGCGGAAGGCGCGTAGAGGAGATCCAGCTTTTCCGCCAGCGCCACATGGTTGGGAAGCCCGGTCAGCCGGTCGGACAGAGAATTGGTTCGGGCCGCTTCCGCCAGATTGCTCGACATCAGCAGCCGGTCGGCGGCAATCTCCAGAGATTTGGTGAGACCGATCTCTACGGAGAGCGTTTCGCTGAGGTTCGCCTGAAGATGATCGAGCTCGGCCTGGATGTCGGCGAGACCGCTGGCACTTCCGCTCCGAAGGCTTTCGGCCGCCGTCTCCAGCGCACGCACGAAATTCTGCTTCTTCAGCGTGGCTTGGGCAATCGTGCCGACGAGATCGAGAACGCGTCTCGTTTCGTCGTCCCGGTTGGCGATCGATAGAACGACGAAGCCGGGAAGCTGGTAGCGCAGGCCGATCTCGTCGATCTGGGCCTGGGTAGCGCCGGCCGGAAGGGTGGCGACGTCGCGGGTAAGCGCCGGATCAGACCCCGACAGCGCCTCGTGGAACAGCGTGTAGTTGCGTGGAAGACCGGCAACGTCCTGCTTTGCCATCTGCTGCGCCACGACAGCCAGGCTCCTGTCACGCGATTGCCGTGCATTGTCCGCCGACATGATCCACCTATTCCTCAGGGTCTCGTTACTGTCTCGTTTCAGGAAGACAGTACGCGAGATCGAGGGTTAAGAACGCCTGAAACGTTGGCTTTTGTCAGGCGTTTGAAGAAGTCTCGTTGCGAATACGGTTAAGGCTGAGTTCACAACCCCTGTTTGTCCTAAAGCCGTATTACGTTAAACCTGCATCCACTGTTTTCCATGCCCGCGTAGGAAGGCGATCATATCGAGCACTACGGAGGGCTTGCCGAGCGAGGTGAGGATGGCGTGCACCTGCCCCCGGTGGTGGGTCTGGTGGTTGAAGAGATGGGCGAGAACAGGCGCCACTGGTTCGGTGATCTCCGTCGGAACGGTCACCGGCGTATAGGTGACGGTGGTGCTGAGCGCGTTATCGGTCAGAGACCCGAGATAGTTCGTGATGCGGACATCTTCAGCGTCACGCGCCGTGCGCAGGTCAGAGAAATCCTCGAACAGAACGGCCCCCAGATCCGTCGAGGCCGTGCCTTCTCCGGTCAGGCGGCGCATCCAGATGCAGTCGGCAACGAGAATGTGGTTCAGCGTGCGATGGACCGAACCGAAGAAGGCCCCACGATCGGCCCGGTATTCGGCGTCCGTCAGCGCGGCACAGGCATCATAGACCTGTGAATTTGCCCAGGAATTGTAAGCGGCAAGCATCTGGAAATGGCGCAGCATGCAAAGCGTCTCCGGTTGTTCACGTGTAATCATACCGGATTTGTCGGCCAACCCGAGGGGCAGGGGTTGATACCACCCATGAAATTTCCTGACTGGATTTGTGAGGCTTCCCATCCCATCATGTGCGGTGAGTGACAGATCAGGAGCCCATGATGACACGCATTCTCTATTCCCTCTGCGGCGCTGACGCGCACCGGCCATTTTCGCCGCATGCGTGGAAAGTGGTGATGGCGCTCAAGCACAAGGGGCTCGAATACACGGAGCAGCCGACACCGTTTACGCAGATCCCCAACCTGGAGAACGGGTTTTCCAAGACCGTGCCGATCATGCGGGACGGAAACGAACTGATCCGTGACAGTTTCGACATCGCGGTCTATCTGGACGAGCGCTATACCGACCGTCCGACCCTGTTCGGCGGGGAAGGCGGCAAGGCGCTCTCCCGGTTTGTCGAGGGTTTTTCGCAGACGGTGGTACACGGCGCAATCGCAAGGATCGCAATCAAGAGCGTGCACGATACGCTGGGGCCGGCCGACCAGGCCTATTTCCGCAGCAGCCGCGAGGCCATATTCGGCCGGTCGCTGGAAGAGGTCGCCGCCGACCGGCAGAGGGAAATCGACACCTTCGCCGAGAAACTGAAGCCGGTTACGCACACGCTGAAATTCCAGCTTTTCCTCGGCGGCGAGGCGCCGCTGTTTGCCGACTACATTCTGTTCGGCGCGCTGCAGTGGCTGCGGGTGACGGATGGTGCCGACGTGCTGGGCAAGGACGGCCTGCTGGCTTCGTGGTTCGAGCGTCTGCTCGACCTTCATGACAGTGCAGGACGCGTTGTGACGGCTGCGTGAAATTAGGCCCATCCCCCTTGTTTCCGGCGAAAGGGGCGGTTAAACACCGCCCACTTTCCGTGGAAACAAAGGATGAGACCAATGGCGATTGAACGCACGTTTTCGATGATCAAGCCGGACGCAACGAAGCGCAACCTGACCGGCGCCATCACCAAGGTATTTGAAGACAACGGCCTGCGCATCATCGCATCCAAGCGCGTCTGGATGAGCAAGCGCGAAGCTGAAGGCTTCTACGCCGTTCACAAGGAACGTCCTTTCTTCGGCGAACTCGTCGACGGCATGACGTCCGGCCCGACCATCGTTCAGGTTCTCGAAGGCGAAGGCGCCATCCTGAAGAACCGCGAAATCATGGGCGCGACCAACCCGGCCAACGCCGACGAAGGCACGATCCGCAAGCAGTTCGCCCTGTCGATCGGCGAAAATTCGGTTCACGGTTCGGATGCTCCGGAAACCGCTGCCCAGGAAATCGCTTACTGGTTCGCCGAAACCGAAATCGTCGGCTGATTGCTGACGGATCGGTTTGATCTACAAAAGGCCGGGGCATTCGCTCCGGCCTTTTTTGCTGTCTGCGGCAAGGTCATGGAGTCTCCGGGCAGCCGGTTCGCCCGGAGAAGTCGGTCGAGCCATCGGCCTTGAACATGTCGGGGTTGGGTGTGTAGGCCGGGCCGACGACCAGCGGTGCCGCCGGTATCACAGACTGATCGACATCCGACGTCACGGTGGTTTCGATCACCTGCAGCACCTCGCCGGACGCGCCTGTCAGCGTGATGGCCACGCGGTAGGGCCTGTCCTTCCGGACGCACTGGACGAACGGGCTGGCAAGCGTGAGGACATCGTCGACATCGAGCACTCTCTCTTCGGTGAAAAGCGCCGGTCCGCCCTGCGGATCTTCGAATTCCGCTCTGGCGCGGCTTTCCTTTGGGGTGCCGGCGACCTTTCGAAGCGTGACGAGGTAGTTAGCGGTAGCCACCCGGTAGTTGAAGACGAAAATCCGGCCGGACAGTTCGAAATACACGCCTTCCGACGGTCGCTGGCAGCCAGTCACAATCAGGCCCATCACGCAGAGCCCGGCTGATATCGCTACCCTCCACCTCATGTTGCGTCTCCAGCCGAAGGTCCTCCACCGCGGCTGCGGCGATAGTGGCGGTTCGCCTTCACGCGGTTGCCGCAGACGGTCATGTCGCACCAGCTTCTGCTACGGTTGCGGCTTCGGTCGATAAACAGCCAGCCGCAATTGCGGCAGCTCTTGAGGCGGGAAATCTGATCGTCGCCAAGAAGCCGCAAGGCCGAGCGAGCGGTGGCAGCCTCGAGCGAGCCGGTGCCGGTTCCGCGCAACGCCACAGCCGCCGCGCCAAGCAGATCCGCCAGTTTGTGCGGGTCATCCTCGCCATCCGCTCGAGCACGGAAATACCGGTCGATCGCCTCCCGAAGCACGAGGAAATCGCCGCGTCTTTCCGCGGCGACTGGCGTCACTTCATCAAACAACGCCCGTTCCGCCGAGAATTCTCCGGCCGCCTCGGGAAAGGCATCCATCTGCTGCGGTAAGGCGAAGCGATCAACGCGGCGTGACGGATCGATGCGCAGGATGACGCTGTTGGCGACATCGAGCGCCAAGGCGCCACCGACGAAACGATGCGGGGTCCAGGTGAAATCCATCCCAGAATTATAACTGGTGTAACGCGGTTTACCAGTTATGTTCGTGTCATCCTTTTGGGGTTTGCCGATGGCCTATCTGCTCCAGCAATTGGCGAATGCTGTGCCGCTGTCGGTACTCTACGCAACGCTTGCCTTCGGCTACGTGATCGGCTTTGCGCTGACGAAGCGCGCAGACATCGCCTATGGCGCCATCTTTGCTTTTTCCGGCCATCTCTACGTGTTGTTCGCGCAGCTCGGCTGGGACGAGTTCTGGCTTGTCCTGCCGGCGGCACTGGCGATGGGGGCGGGCGCGGCGATCGTCGGCGGCGTCGCGACCGGGATCGTGGTCGGCGGGCTGACCCTGCGGTTGATCGAAAGGCATGCGCGCAACGCGCCGATCGTCGCCGCGCTGGGCGTGCTGCTGGTGCTGATGGAGGGCGCTCGGCTTGCCTCCGGCTCCCGGGAGATCTGGCTGTCGCCGTTTCTGAACCGTGCCGTTCCGCTCTGGGCGGGTGATGGCTTCGCGGTAACCCTGACGCTGATCCAGTTGCTCAATTCAGGCCTGATGCTGGCAATGATCGCGGCCGGCTGGCTGGTGATTGACCATACAAGCCTCGGGCGCGTCTGGCGGGCGGTGGCCGACGACAAAATTGCGGCCCAACTCTGCGGCATCAGTTCCCGTCTGGTATTCGTCCTCGCCTACGCGGCAGCATCTCTTTACGCCTGCGTCGCAGGCGTGTTGGCGACCTCGTATTACGGAACGATGGACTTCGGCGCCGGGTTGCTGATCAGCATCAAGATCGTCCTGATTGCCGCAGCCGGCGGACATTCGCATCCGCTGCGGTCGGCAGCCGGTGCCGCCGCTGTCGGTTTCGCCGAAACACTGTGGAGCGGTTACGGCCCGATCCTGTGGCGGGATTTCGCCATCGGGCTGGTGCTGGTTGCGGTTCTCGTCATGAGCCGGCGGGAAAGGGTGGTCCTGTAAACCTCAGCGCCAACGGTCGCGTGCGGTATCGTCGGCGTCTTTCGCATCGACCCAGGACCGGGGCGAACCGTCGGCCGCATGTTCCTTTTTCCAGAACGGCGCCGATGTCTTCAGAAAATCCATCACGAAATTGGCGCCATCGAAGGCTGCCTGGCGATGCGAGGCGACGGCGATGACGAGGACGATGTTGGCGCCGGGCGCGATCTTGCCGTAGCGGTGGATGGCGGTCAGTCCGAGAAGCGAAAAGCGGTCGATGGCAAGGAGGGCGATCCGGTTCATCTCGGCTTCTGCCATGCCGGGATAATGCTCCAATTCCAGCGCCGAGAGCGCTCCCTGCTCGTCGCGGCAAAGACCGCTAAAGCTGACCACCGCGCCGATATCCATGCGGCCCACCGTCAGGAGATCGATCTCCGATTGCAGATCGAAATCGTCGGTCTGGACGCGGATCGTGGGCATGGTCATCAGAGTGGTTTCCGTTTACCCGCCTGTCATTGGGGGGAAAATGCCGATCTCGCGTGCTCCGGCGATCTTTTCGAAATGCTCCACATGCTCCTGGTCGATCGCGACGCGAATGACCTCGGGATATTGCAGCGCGTTCTCGTATTCCTCGCCGAGCGTCTTCAGGTGATTAAGGAGATCACGCGCGGTAACGACCTCAGGCGGTAGGTCGAGATCCTCGTCGGTCTTGCCAATTCTCTCGCGCACCCAAGCGAAATAGACGAGTTTTATCATCCCTCGTCATCCACGAGATGCTTGAGACCGGCGCGGAAATAGTCGTAGCCGCTGTAGAAGGTGAGGGCCGCTGCGACCCAGAGAAGGCCGATGCCGATCTGCGTCGTAAACGGCAGGAACTTGTCGCCGGCAGGTCCGGCCAGCAGGAAGGCGATCGACACCATCTGGATCGTCGTCTTCCACTTGGCGATGCGGGTCACCGGCACCGATACCTTGAGCGCCGCCAGATATTCACGCAGGCCCGAGACGAGAATTTCGCGGCAGAGAATCGTGATTGCAGCCCACAGCGACCAGCCGGCAATCGTCTGGTCGGCAGCAAGCAGCAGAAGCACGGCGGCAACCAGAAGCTTGTCGGCGATCGGATCCAGCATGCGGCCGATATTCGAGGTCTGGTTCCAGATACGGGCCAGATAGCCATCCAGATAGTCGGTCAGCGACGCCACGACGAAGATCCAGAATCCGGCCCAGCGGGCAAAATCCGAACTTTCCAGCTTTCCTTCGATGAAGAAGCACAGAACGATCACCGGTACGGCAAGGATGCGCGCATAGGTCAGAAGATTGGGAATGTTGTACGCGCGGGAAGCCATGATGGACCTGTGCTTGAGGGTTGCCTCTAGTTGAGGTTTCGAGACGCCAGCGTCAACAGTTTTCGCGGCTTTTTTACAGTTGGTTGAGATGCATACGCTGTTTTGATGACCCATGCATGTCGTTCATCGTCATCCACTTCGGCTTTCGTGGAAGTGATTATAGACCTGTTTTGCCACCGCTTCGGAGATTCCTTCGACCGCCATCAGATCGTTGAGACCTGCGCGGGACACGGCCTTTGCGGTGCCGAAATGCTGCAGCAGCTTGCGCTTTCGGCCCGGCCCGATGCCCGCGATTTCGTCGAGCGGGTTCTTGATCATTTCCTTTTTGCGCCGGGCCCGGTGCGAGCCGATCGCGAACCGGTGCGCTTCGTCGCGCATGCGCTGGACGAAGTAGAGGACCGGATCGCGTGGCGGCAGCGAGAAATCGCTGCGGCCATCGGCAAAAAAGCGTTCGCGGCCTGCATCGCGGTCGACACCTTTGGCCACCCCGATCGCCGTCACCACGTCTCGGATGCCAAGTTCGTCGAGGATGGTGCGCACAGCCGTCATCTGGCCCTGGCCGCCATCAATCAGGATGACATCGGGCCATGCCGGGAAGGCGGCATCGTTGATGTCGTCGCTGGTCGCCTCGACGGGTTTCGGCGCCGAGATGCTGCGATCAGGAATGCCTTCTTCCTTGATCAGTCGCGAGAAGCGCCGGGTCATGACCTCGCGCATCATGCCGAAGTCGTCGCCGGGGGTGATGTCGGTCGATTTGATGTTGAACTTGCGGTACTGGCCCTTCACGAACCCTTCCGGACCCGCGACGACCATGCCGCCGACGGCATTGGTCCCCATCATATGCGAGTTATCGTAGATCTCGATGCGCCTGGGCTGGTAGGGCAGGCTGAAGGTTTCGGCGAGACCCTTGAGAAGGCGCGCCTGCGACGACGTTTCGGCCAGCTTGCGGCCATGTGCTTCGCGCGCATTGGCAGCGACGTGATCGACGAGATCGCGCTTTTCCCCACGCTGCGGCACCAGGATCGAGACCCTGTGTCCCGCCTTTTCGGAAAACGCGAGCGCCAGCAGTTCCTGCTCCTCGACTGTTTCCGACAGCAGGATCTGCTTGGGAACCGGCTTGTCGTCATAGAACTGCGCGAGAAACGCGTTGAGGACCTCCGCTCCTGCCATCTGCGGATCGGCCTTCGGGAAATAGGCGCGGTTGCCCCAGTTCTGGCCGGTGCGGAAGAAGAACACCTGGATGCAGGTAAGCCCGCCTTCGTGGTGGATGGCGAAGATATCGGCTTCCTCGACGCCGGCCGGATTGATGCCTTGGTGGCTCTGGACGTGGCTGAGCGCTGCCAGCCGATCGCGATAGATCGCGGCGCGCTCGAAATCCATGTCTTCGGAGGCTTCCGACATCTGCCTGGCGATGACGGTCTTCACGTTCTGGCTCTGGCCCGAAAGAAAGTCCGATGCTTCCTTGACGAGCTCGGCATAGCCCTCGTCGCTGACTTCATGGGTGCAGGGGCCGGAACAGCGTTTGATCTGATAAAGAAGACAGGGACGCGTGCGGCTCTCGAACACGCTGTCTGTGCAGGTGCGCAGCAGGAACGCACGCTGTAGCGAGTTGATCGTTCGGCCGACGGCAGAGGCCGATGCGAACGGTCCGAAATACTGGCCTTTGCGGGCGCGGGCGCCTCTGTGTTTCATCAGGGCAGGGGCACGGTGATCGCCGCTGATGAGAATATACGGAAACGACTTGTCGTCGCGCAGCAGAACGTTGAACCGCGGACGTAGCCGCTTGATGAGGTTCGCTTCAAGCAGCAGCGCCTCGGTCTCCGTCCGCGTCGTGACGAATTCCATATGCGTGGTTTCGCGCACCATGCGGGTGAGGCGGTTGGAATGCAGTCGGCCCTGCGCATAGTTGCTGACGCGTTTCTTGAGGCTCTTCGCCTTGCCGACATACATCACGTCGCCGGCCTCGTTGAACATCCGGTAGACACCCGGCGCGTTCGGAAGGTGCTTGACGAACTCGGCGATCAGGTCGGCGCCCTTGAGGCCCGTGTCGTGGCGGACCGCCTCGTTCCAGTCGATGGACGTGGTGATAGCCGCAGCGACCGCTTCCGGTGCCAGGGCATCGTCGTCGTCTTCTTCGTTTCCGTCATAAAGAACGCCGCCATCGGGCACATTCTTCGCGTTCATCGCATGTCTCCGCCGGCAGAATCAGTTCAGACGACTATTTCTGCGGGCTCATCTCGTCTTTGTGATCATCCAACCCGAAGAAATCGGCGACTCGGGGCTGAAGCTGTTCGCCAACAGATAGTGTTTTGCCGGCAGCTTTGGAAGCGTGCCACCACGCCTGCATTTCTCTCTCAGCAAACGTGCTCGCGGGGTCCTGGAAGCGAATACGGCAGGAATTCGGCCTCGTTTCGACCGGAAATGACGATTTGCAAGTAGGAGTTCTGCAGGATGCTGTGATGGCGTTGATGCGTTGCTCGGCTAAATTTGAGTTAAACTCGAATAAAGGAGGCTAAATCTCGCGCCTCTCGGAGTCGTGATATGTATCGAGGCTGTTTGACAGCGTTTGTTCGCAATGTTAAGAAACGATCAAGAAATGTAAAATGCTCTATAGTGCGATTAACGTCTCATTATCCTTAACGATATACCTGTGGCGATGAAGCAACATCGAAATTTAGCCGTCTAGCTGCCACAAACAATTCACATTTCGGCTCTTTCAATTCCTCAATTGCCCCCCAAATTCGTCCTCAGCCAGCAGGGAACAAAGCTGTCGTCAACTCTGTTGATGTGACACTTGCCCGGCAGCCTACAGCGCCGATACCCGAAAGGGTGCGCAGGGACGTTGTAGCAATTAGGAATACTCGTGTCGGACCTTCCGAAACCCGAAGTGGTTTTTGAGCCGATGCGCCAAACGGAGAAAAAGGTATGCGTATTCTCGTCGCGACTCTGATGGCCTCGGCTGCCAGCTTTATTGCAATTTCCTCGGCCAGCGCAGCTGACGCCGTCGACCAGATCCCTGCAGCTCCTATGGCTGTTGAAGAAGTCGCACCGGCCGCTACGTGGCAGGGCTTCTACCTCGGCGCCACCGGTTCCTACGACTGGGGCCGTTTCGGCGGTGGCGACTACAATGCCAAGGGTGCAGGCGGCGGTGCTTACACCGGTTACAACTGGCAGAGCGGCCAGGTTGTGTACGGTATCGAAGCTGACGTCGGCTACAACGGCCAGGACGGCAGAACGTCCGGCGGTTATCGTGGCGAAGCTGGCTGGGACGGTTCGGTCCGCGGCCGCGTCGGTTACGACCTCAACCCCTTCCTGATCTACGGTACGGCTGGTGTCGCGCTGCAGAACAACGAACTCAAGGATGCAACGTCGTCTGACGACAAGACATCCGTTGGTTACACGGTCGGCGTCGGTGCTGAAGCATTCGTCACCAGCAACATCACGACCCGTATCGAATATCGCTACACGGACTTCGCAGCCAAGGACTACAGCCTCGACAGCGGCAACGTCTCCAAGGGCTTCGACGACCACAGCGTTAAGGTCGGTATCGGCGTAAAGTTCTAATAAGAACAATAAAAAGCCGGGAGCGTTTCCCGGCTTCTCATCTAAAAGCCCGTTGTCACCAACGGGCTTTTTTCATGCGTGGTTTTCGGTCGGTATAACGGTCAGTCCATCTGGATATTGGCGTTCTTGACGACCGGGGTCCATTTTGCGAGTTCGGCTGTCACGTGTTTGCCTAGTTCCTCCGGGGTAGACCCGACAATCTTGGCGCTGAAATCCTTCATCCTCGCGACAACTGCCGGGTCCTGTAGCGCCTTGTTGGCGGCGTCGTTCAGTTTTGCGACCACTTCAGGCGGCGTGCCGGCCGGTGCGAACAGGGCGTTCCAGGTGTAGGTCTCGTAACCCGGTACCGTCTCGGCAATCGTCGGCACGTCCGGGAACGAAGCTGCCCGCTCGGCAGTGGTGACGCCCAGTGCCTTCAGAGTTCCCGCCTTGATATGCGGAGACGAGGAGGGCAGGTTGTCGAACATGATCGAGATCTGGTTGCCGATCAGGTCGTTGAGGGCAGGACCCGCGCCCTTGTAAGGAACATGCTCCATCTTGACGCCGGTCATCGCCTTGAACAATTCGCCCGAGAGATGCAGGGGCGTGCCGTTGCCCGACGACGCGTAAGAATACTTCTCCGGCTCCTTCTTGAGGAGCTCCACCAGTTCCGCCACCGTGTTGACCGGCAGTTTCGGATTGATGACCAGAACGTTCGGCACGATGACCAGTAGCGAGACAGGCGCAAAATCCTTCTCGGGGTCGTAGGGCTTCTGCTTGAGGATCAGCGGGTTGAGCGCGTGGGTCGCAACCGTGCCCATCAGGATCGTGTAACCGTCCGGCTCCGCACGCGCGACGCGGTCGGCGCCGAGATTGCCGCCGGCTCCGGCGACGTTTTCAACCACGATCTGCTGGCCGAGGATATCGCCCATCTTCTGCGCCACGACTCGACCGACAACATCCGTCGATCCGCCGGCTGCAAACGGCACGACGAGGGTGATCGTCTGGTCGGGAAACGACTGGGCCGCAGCCCCGGTGGCTGAAAGTGCTAGTGACATCAGGGACAGAGCCGAGCCTGCAAGGGCTACGGAAAGGCGCAGGGCGGTTCGCCGCGTCAACGCTGATCGCTTCATGAAATTCCTCCGAATTGCTTCAAACGGCCTCCCGCCGTTCTCGTCATAGTAGCGGAGGAAAACCGGAGGGCAAGCGTTTCAATTGCTTGTGCAAATGGGAGAAGGTCTCGAACGACCGGCAGGTTGTGCCAGGATCCGCGGCAACCCAAGAGTTCTAGGGCGGCCGCGGATCTCATTCGGTTCAGGCGTAGGGCTTCATTTCCATATAGGCCGGAAAGCGCTTGGAGAACGTGTCAGGCCAGGAGGCGAGTTCCGGACGACCTTCGGCCCACTGGCCGTTAAAGCGCAGGTCGAGATAACCGATCATAGCGGCAAGCGCGAAATGGCCACCATGCAGCTTCTTGCCGGTCTTCGGCAGGTTCTTTTCCAGATAGTCCAGCCCGCGCACCACCTTGTCCCACTGCTTGTCGATCCAGGGCTGGTGGACCTTTTCCTCTTCGCGCGAGCGACGCTCGTAGACGATCGCGAGAAGGCTATCGGTAATGCCGTCGCAGAGCGCTTCGAGCACTTCCGCCTCGGTCCGCTTCACGTCCTTCTTCGGGTAAAGCTTGCCGCCGGAGTGACGATCGAGGAAGTGCATGATCGCGACGCTGTCATAGACCGGCGGCTCGTTCTTGCGGATCAGAACCGGGATCTTCCCGAGCGGATTGTTGTCGATGAGTTCGGGAGGCGCCGCATTCGTGTCGGTCTTTTCTTCGGTCACGTCGAGACCGAGATGGCGGGCGGCCATGCGAACCTTGACGGAGTAGGGCGAGGCCGGGGAGTGGAGGATCTTCATCGGTATGTCCTTGTTCTGATATCGAGGGCCGCTGGTGTCATCTTGAGCAAGCGGATGTCAGCGGGCCGGAGGAAGCGTAATCTGGCCAATCCGGCAGCCGCGGCGGTCGACCTCCGCGCAATCGCGAAACTGTAGATCCTTGCTAAGGCAGATACGAATTTCATCGAGCTTTTCACCTTCGCAGCTCGCAGCGATACCGCGGCGGGAAAGACCCGGGTTGGCGGACATGAAGGCCTGCTCGATGGCATCAGGGGAAAGCTTGAGCGGGCTTTGCCCGCCAGCAAGGTCCGCCGGAAGTTTGACGTGCTCAAAAGCCTTGCGGACAGTGTCGAAATAGGTTGGCTGGTCGAGGCCGGTGCAGCTTCCATGCTTGCGCCACTGGTGACCGATCAGACCCATCGACGGCATGATGTCGAACAGTTTCTCACCAAGCTGGCGCGGCACGCGATCGGGTTCCGACGAGCGGCAGAAATCCGGGAAGCCGGTTTCGTATTGCGGCCAGAGCCCGTGTACGACGAAGCGGAAACGCTTGTCGGTGCCGCATTGCTGCCGGTTGCGGCCTCCGTCATCGGATGCGCAGAAGGTTGGCGACCAGGACAGAGAGAGGACGTAGAAATCGAAAGCGCCCGCACGGTCCTCGGAGCCTTGCTGACCCCGGTTGCGCTGCCGCTCCTGCGCCGTCGACGCAGTAGTGAAGGCGAGAAGGACGACGAGGCCTGCAAGGGCGGCGAACAAGCGTTTCATGGTGGGCGGCCTCCAGTCGCGCCGCACCATGAAAGGGATGCGCCGACGGGTCAAGCCTCGGCGTCGGTGTGTTCACCTCTTATCCAGAAGCATCGCTGCGAGGCGTAACGATCCTGTGCCAGCGCCGTCTTTATCGGGGGCAGGATCGTATGCAGCTCATCCTTGAGCGTGAAAGGCGGGTTGACGATGACGAGGCCCGAGCCGTTCAGGCCGACAAGATCGCGGTCGCTTTTCACGGTCAGCTCGACGCAGAGCATTTTGGGGATATCCAGCGCGTTCAGCTGCTCGTGGAAGTCCTTGATCGGCGCGCCCTTCTTCATCGGGTACCAGAGGCAATAGGTACCGCCTGAAAACTTGCGATAGGCATTGGCGAGACCCCTGACCATCCGGTCGTACTCGCCTTCTTCCTCGAAGGGCGGATCGATCAGCACGATGCCGCGCTTTTCCTTCGGCGGCAGATGCGCACCGAGCGCCAGCCAGCCGTCGAGTTCGGTCACGCGTGCCTGGTAGTCGCCTTCGAAAAGGCGCGACAGGCGGGCAAAGTCTTCCGGATGCAGCTCCATTGCCGAGAGACGGTCCTGCGGGCGAAACAGCATGCGCGCAAGTTTCGGCGAGCCGGGATAGAACTTGACGCCACCCTTCGGGTTCAGTTCCTTCACGGCACCGAGATAGGGCGCAAGGATTTCGGCCACTTCGGGAGAAAACTCGGCATCGACCAGCTTGCCGATGCCGTCGAGCCATTCGCCGGTCTTCTGCGCTTCTTCGGAGGATAAGTCGTAAAGCCCGATGCCCGCATGCGTATCGAGGAAGCGGAACGCCTTGTCCTTGTTCTGTGCATAAAGAACGAGCCGCGACAGGACGGCGTGCTTGAGGACGTCGGCGAAATTGCCTGCGTGGTAGATGTGCCGATAGTTCATCTCAGCTTGTGTCTCGCTTGAATAAAATTGATGCGCTGCAAATGGCCCTTTTTGCAGCCGTCGCCATGCCATATAGAAAAGCCATGAACGTTGCGACCCCCATTCCCGAAAGCCCCGTCGTCGGTCACACCTCCGTCGTCCATACCGTCTGTCCGCATGACTGTCCGAGCGCCTGCGCGCTGGATGTCGATCTGACCGCGGATGGCAGGATCGGTCGTGTCCGCGGCTCGTCCGACAATACCTATACGGCCGGCGTCATCTGCGCCAAGGTCGCGCGCTATACCGAGCGCATCTATCATCCCGGCCGCCTGATGGTGCCACAGCGCCGCATGGGTGCCAAGGGCGAAGGGCTCTGGCAAGAGCTCTCCTGGGAAGCGGCGCTGGACGAGATCGCCGATGCGTTCGTCAAGGCTGAAGCGAAGCACGGGTCCGAGGCGGTGTGGCCCTATTTCTATGCGGGAACCATGGGGCAGGTGCAGCGCGATTCGATCGAGCGCCTGCGCCACGCCAAAAAATATTCCGGCTTCATGGGCACGATCTGCACCAACATGGCCTGGACCGGCTATGTGATGGGCACCGGTGCCCTGCGTGGTCCGGATCCGCGCGAGATCGCGAAATCCGATTGCGTCGTGATCTGGGGCACCAATGCGGTCTCCACCCAGGTCAATGTGATGACCCATGCGATCAAGGCCCGCAAACAGCGCGGCGCCAAGATCGTCGTCATCGACATCTACGACAATCCGACGATGAAACAGGCCGACGTCAAGCTGGTGCTGCGCCCCGGAACCGATGCAGCACTTGCCTGCGCAGTGATGCATGTCGCCTTCCGTGACGGCTATGCCGACCGTGCCTATATGGCGAAATATGCCGATGATCCGGCAGGCCTCGAAGCGCATCTGAAAAGCCGCACGCCGGAATGGGCGTCGGCGATCACAGGCCTCGCCGTCGAGGAAATCGAGGGGTTCGCCAGGCTCGTCGGCACCACGCCGAAGAGTTTCTTCCGGTTGGGCTACGGCTTTTCCCGTCAGCGCAACGGCACGGCGGCGATGCACGCGGCGCTGTCGATCGCGACTGTGCTCGGCTCCTGGCAGCATGAGGGCGGCGGCGCCTTCCACAACAACGGCGAGATATATCGATTCAACAAGGCCGAGCTGATGGGCACGGCCTACAAGGATCCGGACATCCGCATGCTCGACCAGTCGCAGATCGGCCGTGTGCTGACCGGCGACGCTGAATCTCTGCGCCATCGCGGACCGGTGACGGCGCTGTTGATCCAGAACACCAATCCGATGAATATTGCGCCGGAACAGCGCCTCGTGCGCGAAGGTTTTCTGCGCGACGATCTTTTTACCGCCGTCCACGAGCAGTTCATGACCGATACGGCAAAGGTTGCCGATATCGTTCTGCCCGCGACGATGTTCTTCGAGCATGACGACCTTTATCGCGGCGGCGGACACCAGCATATTCTGCTCGGCCCGAAACTGGTCGAACCGCCGGCAACGGTGCGCACCAACCTCTTCGTCATCGAGGAACTGGCAAAGCGGCTGGGCGTTGACGGGTTTGCCGGCTTCGGCATGGATGAGCGCACCCATATCGACCGCATCCTGAGTGCCAGCGGCTGGGGCTCCTATGACGCGCTGAAGGCCGACAAGTGGATCGATGCGCAACCGGATTTCGACACTGCGCATTACATCAACGGCTTCGGCTATCCGGACGGCAAATTCCGCTTCAGTCCCGACTGGATCAACGGCCCATCGCCGGACCGGACGCCCGATAGCGTCGGTCCGCTCGGGCCGCATGGGCAGTTGCCACGTTTTCCGGACCAGGTGGACGTAATCGAGACGGCGGACGCCGAGCATCCGTTCCGGCTCGCGACCTCGCCATCGCGCAGCTTCCTCAATTCATCCTTTGCCGAGACCAAAAGCTCGGTGGAGAAGGAAGGGCGGCCGGACGTGATGATCGATCCGACCGACGCCGCAGGTCTCGGCATCGTCGACGGCGATATCGTGACGCTCGGCAACCGTCGGGGCGAGATCCGTCTGCATGCGAGACTCGTGGCCGGCGCAAAACCCGGCGTGCTGATCGCCGAAGGACTGTGGCCCAACGACGCGCATCTCGACGGCGAGGGGATCAACGTCCTCACCGGCGCCGATCCGGTGGCGCCTTTCGGAGGTGCTGCCGTGCACGACAACAAGGTTTGGCTACGCAGGGAAATCGCATGAGCGACGTGAATGACCGGGTGAAGATCGTCAGCGATACGACGCTGTCGCAGGGCTGGACGCGGCTTTCCGATTATCAACTCGACTATACCGATCGCAACGGCGAGACGCAGCGGATCAAGCGCGAGGTTTTCCATCGCACGCCGGCCGCCTGCATCCTGCTGCACGACCGCGAACGCGATATCGTGGTCCTTGTCAAACAGTTCCGGCTGCCCGCACATCTCATCGGCGAGCCGTCCTTCATGATCGAGGTCCCGGCCGGCCTTCTTGATGGCGAAGACGCCGAAGACGCGATCCGCCGCGAGGCGATGGAGGAGACCGGCTACCGGATCCGCGACGTGCGTTTCGTCTTCAAGGCACTGACGTCGCCGGGCTCCGTGACGGAGGTCATCCACTTCTTCCACGCCTCGATCGATCTTTCCGACCGGATCAACGAGGGTGGCGGGCTGGCCGACGAGCACGAGGATATAGAAGTGCTGGAGTTTCCGCTCGACAAGGCCGTCACGATGATCGCTGACGGTGAGATCATCGATGCCAAGACAATCATGCTGCTGCAGTGGGCCGTGCTTAACCGGGCGGCGCTTTAGGCCCGCACGAGGCTGCACCCGGCCGACGGGGCTGCCGCGATCAACTGCTTGTCGAGCGTTGCGAGTTCGAGGTTTTGCTCGAGCGACAGCGCAAGATAGGCTGCGTCGTAGGCGGATAGCTGGTAACGGGCTATCAGCTCGAGGATACGCCCGTCCTCTTGCCCTGTGACGGTCGTGATTTCCAGCTCTCGCAAGCGTGTCATCGATGTAGCAACATCTTCCAAGACGATCCGCTTCCTTCGGGCGGCGATAGTCAGCAGGCTGCGCATTTCGTGCCAGAAAAGGTCAGGCACAACCGCGCCCAACGCCATTGAGGCTTTCAAGACATGGTTCGAATATGGATTGGCCTCATCAGCTATGAACCAGCCGGCTGCAACCGAGGCATCAACCACGAAAGTCTGCACTAACGCCGACCTTCTTTTTTCCATTCGTCGATTTCTTCGGCAGTGGCGGACATTCGAGCGTCGCGCTCAGATATGATCGTCTCAATAAGGGCCCGCCGGCGCGCGAGTTGTTCTTCGGTGAACTCAGCATTCATACCGGGCGTGGCCGCGATCGGGCTGAGCCGCGCGACCGGTGTTTCGCCACGCGCAATCACCACCTCCTGGCCGGCTTCGACGAGGGGCAGGAGCTCGGAAAGTTCGGTTTTCGCATCACCCAGCTTGACCGTGATCGTCATCTCACACCTCCGGTTCAATCCAAGGTAGTCCGCGCCAAGCCGGTCGTCAAATGGCTGGTCGTTGGGAGGGATGCATCGCTTCCATGTCGGGGAACAATTGCCAGAGACCTCCCGTTAGACTGGTTCCATTGCCAGAAGAAGGGATGCAAAGATGACCATGATCACCACCCGCGACGGAACGCAGCTTTATGTCAAGGACTGGGGTCCGAAGACCGGCCGTCCCGTTATCATGATGCACGGTTGGCCGCTGACGTCGGACACCTGGGACGACTTCGCGGTGGTGGCAGCCGACGCCGGGTTCCGCGCCATTTCCTATGACCGACGCGGGTTCGGCCGCTCCGAGCAGCCGTGGGACGGTTATGAGTACGATACGCTGGCCTACGATCTTGCCGATGTCATCGAGGCGACCGGCGCGCAGGATGCGGCACTGTTCGGCTTTTCCATGGGCGGTGGCGAAGTTGCCCGCTACATGTCGCGCGACGGCGGCAAGGGCGTTTCCAAGGCCGCGCTGATCGCGTCGGTCGTGCCCTATATGGCGCAGACGCCCGACAACCCTGATGGTGTGCCGCAGTCGGTGTTCGACGAGATGACGGCCGGCATGAAGGAAGACCGGGCGCATTTCTTCCACGGCTTTTTGAAAAGCTTCTACGGCGTCGGCGTGTTCACCGGTTCGGTGAGCGAAGCCGTGCTCGACTGGTCGTTCCAGCAGACGATGATGGCGGGTCTTCGGCCAACGCTTGCTTGCGCCAAGGCCTTCTCCTCGACGGATTTCCGTCCGGACCTGCCGAGCTTCAAGGTGCCGACGCTGATCATCCACGGAACAGGCGACCAGACGGTACCGATCGAGACGTCCGGCCGTGCTGCCGCCGCCGCGATCCCCGGCGCGACGCTGATCGAATACGAGGGCGCGCCCCACGGACTGTTTGCATCGAACAAGCAGCAGCTGACGGACGACTTGATGGCGTTCCTTCGCAGCTAACACGAATGGCCGCACGCCGGAAGGTTATGTCCGGCGTGCGGCCAAGATGTACGCCAACGATGTGATTAAAACTCTGCCCGGCCGGCGCGTAAGCTGACGCCGCCGGTCGCCAGAAGCGCGAGTGCTTCCGGATAGATCTGGTGCTCGACGGTCAGTACCCGCGCAGCGAGCGTATCAGGCGTATCGCCGTTCTCAATGGGAACGCAGGCCTGGGCCACGATCGGGCCTTCATCCATGCCCTCGGTCACGAAATGCACCGTGCAACCGGCAACTTTCATGCCGGCATCGAGCGCCCGCTGATGGGTATGCAGTCCCGGAAAAAGCGGCAGGATGGAGGGATGTATATTGAGTATCCGGCCCTCGTAGCGGGAAATGAAGTCCCCGGAAATCAGCCGCATGTAACCCGCAAGACATATGATGTCAGGCGCTATTTCCTCGAGTGCCTCAAGGATTGCCGCCTCGTGTTCGGCCTTGCCGGCATAGGACTTGCGCTCGAAGGCGAGTGTCTGGATGCCGCGCGCGTTCGCCTTTGCAAGCCCGCCGGCTTGCGGTTTGTCGGAGATGACGGCAACGATCTCGGCTGGGAAGTCGGGGCTTTCGCAAGCGTCCGCCAGCGACAGCATGTTGGAGCCGCCGCCGGAGATAAACACGACGACGCGCTTTTTCTGCACGCTGGCGAGTGCGTCGCTCATAGACCGAGCGTGCCCTTGTAAACGACACCTGCTTCGCCTTCCGCACGGTCGATCATGCGGCCGAGCGGGACGACGATTTCGCCTTCGCGGGTGAGCACATCCGTCACCGTCTGCGCATTCTCAGCCGAAACGACGACGATCATCCCGATGCCGCAGTTGAACGTGCGCAGCATTTCCTTCGGCTCGACACCGCCGGTCTTTGCCAGCCACGAGAACACGGGCGGAACAGGGATCGAGTCGAGATCGACTTCGGCCGCCAGGTTCTTCGGCAGCACGCGCGGAATGTTTTCCGGAAAGCCGCCGCCGGTAATGTGGGCAAGTGCCTTCAGGGCCCCGGTTTCGCGGATCGCCTTCAACAGCGGCTTTACATAGATGCGGGTTGGCGTCAAAAGCGCTTCGCCGAGCGACTTGCCGTCGAAGAACGGCGCAGGCGCATCCCAGCCAAGGCCCGAGATCGACACGATCTTGCGCACCAGCGAAAAACCGTTGGAATGCACGCCCGAGGAGGTGAGGCCGAGAATGACGTCGCCAGCTGCGAGATCGCCCACCGGTAGAAGCTGGCCACGTTCGGCAGCGCCCACTGCAAAGCCGGCAAGGTCGTAGTCGCCATCGGAATACATGCCCGGCATTTCCGCCGTCTCGCCGCCGATCAGCGCGCAGCCTGCATCGACGCAGCCCGCAGCGATCCCCTTGACGATGGCAGCGCCCTGGTCCGGATCAAGCTTGCCGGTGGCGAAGTAGTCGAGAAACAGCAGCGGCTCTGCGCCCTGCACGACGAGGTCGTTGACGCACATGGCGACGAGATCGATGCCGACCGTGTCGTGGAAATTGGCATCGATCGCGATCTTCAGCTTGGTGCCGACGCCGTCATTGGCAGCCACCAGGATCGGATCGGTAAATCCTGCAGCTTTCAGGTCGAACAGGCCGCCGAAGCCACCGATTTCGCCGTCTGCGCCGGGACGGCGGGTTGAGCGTACCGCCGGCTTGATCTTCTCGACCATCAGGTTGCCCGCGTCGATATCGACGCCGGCATCGCTATAGGTGAGACCGTTCTTGCCCGTCTCGCTCATCGTAATTCTCCGTTGGGACATGCCGCGCGAACCGAAGATCGAGACCTTTCGGCGTGGTGCGGCTGCGCAAAAATCTCCGGCCCGCCATTGCATGACAAGGCGGAGGATGCAAGCAGAAGCGTGGGCTTTCAAGGCTTTTCACAGGCCCGGCCTCCGGCGACGCGGCGAAGTCGATGCCGATCTTGACCTTACCCGGTCCGGGCTCATATGCGTGATACCGGGAATGCAGTGCAAAAAGGACGTAAAGATGCCCTATCATATCAGCGGAGCGAGCCTGCGCCGCCATGTCTTCTTCTGGGCAGCCGTTCTTTTCATCTTCGCGCTGTTTCTGTGGTTTTTCAGCTCCATCCTTCTTCCCTTCGTCGCAGGCATGGCGCTCGCCTATTTCCTCGATCCTGTCGCAGACTGGCTGCAGCGCCGCGGACTGAGCCGGATGATGGCTTCCGTGCTGATCCTGGTCTCGTTCGTCACGGTGTTCGCGCTGTCGCTGATGCTGGTCATCCCGATCATCGTCACCCAGTTCACCCAGTTCGCCGCCGCTTTGCCCGGTTACATCACCCAGTTGCAGCAGATCATTTCCAACCCGGAGAACTCGTTCCTGCCGAGCTGGGTCTCCAGCCAGATCGAGACCGTCAAACAGAATTTCTCTGAAGTGCTGAGCCAGGGCGCCGGCTTCATCGGTACCCTGTTTGCGCAGATCTGGAACTCCGGCAAGGCGATCGTCGACGTCGTGTCGCTCCTGATCGTTACCCCGGTCGTCGCCTTCTATCTGCTGCTGGACTGGGACCGCATGGTGTCGAAAGTCGATAGCTGGATCCCGCGCGATCAGGTCCAGACAGTGCGCGACATCGCCCGCGACATGGATGGATCCGTCGCCGGCTTTATTCGCGGGCAGGGATCACTCTGCCTCATCCTCGGCATCTACTATGCCGTCGGTCTGTCGCTGGTGGGCCTGAATTTCGGCCTGCTGATCGGCTTCGTCGCCGGCATGATTTCGTTCATTCCCTATATCGGTTCGATGATCGGGCTGATCATGGCGATCGGTGTGGCGCTCGTACAGTTCTGGCCGGACTATCTGTGGATCATGGCGGTCGCTGCCGTGTTCTTCTCCGGCCAGTTCCTGGAAGGCAATATACTGCAGCCGAAGCTGGTCGGCGAAAGCGTCGGTCTGCATCCGGTCTGGCTGATGTTTGCGCTGTTTGCCTTCGGTGCCATGTTCGGCTTTGTCGGTCTTCTTCTCGCCGTGCCCGCAGCGGCAGTCGTCGGCGTGCTTGTCCGGTTCGCGATCTCACGGTATCTTGACAGCGATCTCTATTACGGCCGATCGGTAGATCTGCCGTGGGAAGGGGCGCCACAGGCCGTGGTCAATGAAAATACCGGCATGCAGCGTCTCGATGCTCCCAAGAGCGACCAGAAAGACATCTGAAAAGCGAATGACCGGATCGAGCGAACGCGACCAGCGCAGAAGCGAACAGCTTCCGCTGCAATTCACCCATGATTCCGCGCAGAGCCGGGACGATCTCCTGGTCTCCGAACGGCTGGCCGCCGCCGTCTCTATCGTCGACGAGTGGCCGGCCTGGCCATCGCCGGTCGTGATCCTTGCGGGTCCCGTCGGTTCCGGCAAGTCGCATCTCGCCCATATCTGGCGGGAGCGGGCAGGGGCTGCCGAGATCCATCCGATCTCGGGTTCGAATGCAGCAACTGTCGCAGCGGATGGGCCGGTGCTGTTTGAGGACGCCGATCGGCGCGACTTCGACGAGACCACGCTTTTCCACGTCATCAATGCCGTGCGCCAGCATGGCCGCACTTTGTTGATGACATCGCGGCTGTGGCCCATGTCCTGGTCCGTGACGCTGCCGGACCTCAAATCACGGCTGAAGGCTGCGACCGTGGTGGAAATCGGCGAGCCCGATGAGGAACTGCTGGCCCAGGTGATGGTAAAACTGTTTGCCGACCGTCAGCTTTATATTGATGACAAACTTCTCAGTTACATCGTCAACCGGATGGAGCGATCTTTGGGCGCTGCGCAGACCATCGTCGACCGGCTTGACCGGTTGGCATTGGCGCGCGGGACCCGGATCACCCGTCCTCTGGCAACCGAAGTCCTCAAGGATTTCGGCAGTGCCGGACCGAATGATTAGCAACGTCTGCGCCGGCAATTGACTATGACGGTCGCGTCGTCAAACGTATCGCACGGCCCCACGCATACCGGTTATGGGGCTGGCTCTGGGATGGATGAAGATGGAATCGATGACGACCGAGATTGAGCAGCCCAAAAAGGGCGAGGCAGCCAGCAGGGACGAAGCGGTGGATATGGGTGAGGCGCTGCTTTCCAGCCCCGAGCGGTTCATCAACCGCGAGTTTTCCTGGCTGCAGTTCAACCGCCGCGTTCTCGAGGAAACGCTGAACGCGTCGCATCCGCTTCTGGAGCGCATCCGCTTCCTGTCGATCTCGGCTGCAAACCTCGACGAATTCTTCATGGTGCGCGTTGCCGGTCTTGAGGGGCAGGTCCGCCAGGGCATCGTCATCAAGAGTCCCGATGGCAAGACGCCGGCAGAACAGCTGGATGCGATCCTGCAGGAAATCGACAATCTGCAGATGGAGCAGCAGGCTTCGCTCGCCGTGTTACAGCAGTATCTGGCGCAGGAAGAGATTTTGATCGTCCGTCCGGCAGCACTTTCGGATGAAGACCGTAACTGGCTGTCCGGGACGTTCGACGACGAACTGTTCCCGATCCTGACACCGCTTTCGATCGATCCGGCGCATCCGTTCCCGTTCATCCCCAATCTTGGCTTCTCGATGGGGCTGCAATTGCACAGCCTGAACGGCAAGGAGCCGATGACGGGTCTTCTGCGCCTGCCGACGACGCTTGACCGCTTCATCCGTCTGCCCGACGACGCAAACACGATCCGCTACATCACGCTCGAAGATGCGGTCGCCATGTTTACCGACCGGCTTTTCCCCGGTTACGAGGTCAAGGGCGGCGGTACGTTCCGCATCATCCGCGACAGCGATCTCGAAGTCGAGGAAGAAGCCGAGGATTTGGTCCGCTTCTTCGAGACGGCGCTCAAGCGCCGCCGTCGCGGCAAGGTCATCCGCATCGAGACCGATTCGGAAATGCCGGCGGAACTGCGCCAGTTCGTGGTGCAGGAACTCGGCGTTCCGGACAACCGCGTCGCGGTCTTGCCGGGTCTTCTGGCACTCAACACGCTGTCGGAAATCACCAAGGCGCCGCGCGACGATCTGCGGTTCGAAAGCTACAACGCCCGATTTCCCGAACGCGTCCGCGAACACGCCGGAGACTGCCTCGCCGCCATCCGCGAAAAGGACATGGTGGTCCACCACCCGTACGAGAGTTTCGACGTTGTGGTGCAGTTTCTTCTTCAGGCAGCCCGTGACCCCGACGTCCTCGCCATCAAGCAGACCCTCTACAGAACCTCCAACGACAGCCCCATCGTCCGAGCCCTGATCGATGCGGCCGAGGCCGGCAAGTCGGTCACGGCGCTGGTCGAGTTGAAGGCACGCTTCGACGAAGAGGCAAACATTCGCTGGGCGCGAGACCTGGAGCGCGCCGGCGTGCAGGTCGTTTTCGGCTTTATCGAGCTCAAGACACATTCGAAGATGTCGATGGTGGTGCGCCGTGAGGACGGCAAGCTGAGAACCTATTGCCACCTTGGTACCGGCAACTACCATCCCATCACCGCAAAGATATACACGGACCTTTCCTTCTTCACCTGCAATCCGAAGATCGCCCACGACATGGCGAATATCTTCAACTTTATCACCGGTTACGGCGAGCCGAAGGAAAGCACCAAGATCGCCATGTCGCCCTACACGCTGCGACCGCGCATTCTCAAACACATCGAGGAAGAGATCGCGCACGCGAAGGCGGGAGCTCCGGCCGCGATTTGGATGAAGATGAATTCACTGGTCGATCCCGAGATTATCGACGCCCTCTATCGCGCCAGCCGCGCCGGTGTCGAAATCGATCTGGTCATCCGCGGCATCTGCTGCCTGCGCCCGCAGGTATCCGGTCTTTCCGACAACATCCGCGTCAAATCGATCGTCGGGCGCTTCCTCGAACACAGCCGCATCTTCTGCTTCGGCAACGGTTACGGCCTGCCTTCGGACAAGGCTTTGCTCTACATCGGGTCCGCCGACATGATGCCCCGCAACCTCGATCGCCGCGTCGAAACGCTGGTGCCGCTGCTCAATCCGACCGTGCACGAGCAGGTTCTTTCACAGATCATGCTGGGCAATCTCATTGACAATCAACAGAGCTACGAGATATTGGCGGACGGTACGTCAAGGCGCATGGAAGTGCGCAAGGGTGAAGAACCGTTCAACGCGCAGCATTATTTCATGACCAATCCTAGCCTCTCGGGGCGTGGTGAAGCCCTGAAATCCAGCGCTCCGAAACTGATTGCCGGCGTCATGTCCGGACGCAAAAAGTAGCCGGCAAGAACAGTCAAGAAATAGGCAGCATGGTACGATCTGAAGCTCAAGGGCGCCTGCCTGGCATCGCCCCTGTTTCCGTCATCGACATTGGCTCGAACTCGGTTCGCGTGGTGATTTACGAAGGCCTGACCAGGGCGCCGACCGTTCTCTTCAACGAGAAGGTTCTGTGCGGTCTTGGCAAGGGGCTCGGCTCGAACGGCCGGATGGACGACGAGGGCGTGTTGCGCGCGCTCGCCGCTCTCAGACGGTTCAAGGCGCTGTCCGACCAGGCGCAGGCGACGGAAATCTACGTCCTTGCAACAGCCGCCGCCCGCGAAGCCTCCAACGGCCCTGATTTCATCGCCAAGGCGGAGGAAATCCTCGGCCAGGAAATCCAGCTCCTGTCCGGCGAGGAAGAAGCCAAATATTCGGCGCTCGGCGTCATCAGCGGCTTTCACGAGGTCGACGGTGTTGCCGGCGATCTTGGCGGCGGTTCGCTTGAACTGATCGACATCAAGGGACATGAGTTCGGCAAGGGGATCACCCTGCCTCTCGGCGGCCTGCGCCTGTCGGAATCATCAGGTGGCTCCATTTCCAAGGCGCGCACCTTTGCCCGCAAGCAGGTCAATACCGCCCGCTTCCTGGAAAAGGGCGAGGGCCGCACCTTCTACGCCGTTGGCGGTACCTGGCGCAACATCGCCAAGCTGCACATGGAAATCACCAAATATCCGCTGCACATGATGCAAGGGTATGAACTGACCTTCGAGGAAATCCAGAAATTCCTCGAGGACGTGATTGATGCCAAGGATTCCAAGGATCCTGCCTGGCAGGCCGTCTCGAAAAGCCGTCGTTCGCTTCTGCCCTTCGGCGCCGTGGCCCTGCAGGAAGTGCTCTCCGTCATGAAGCCGTCGGTCGTCAGCTTTTCGGCGCAGGGCGTGCGGGAAGGCTATCTCTATCATCTGATGCCGGATGAGGAAAAGCAGGCCGATCCGCTGGTCGTGGCTGCCGATCAACTCGCCATCCTGCGCGCGCGTTCGCCGGAACATGCGCGCGAGCTTGCCGATTGGACCGGCCGCATGGTGCCGTTCTTCGGCATTACCGAGACCGAGGAAGAAAGCCGCTATCGCAGGGCTGCCTGCCTGCTGGCCGATATCAGCTGGCGTGCGCATCCCGATTACCGCGGCGCCCAGGCACTTAACGTCATCGCCCACTCGTCCTTCGTCGGCATTACCCATGCGGGCCGCGCCTACCTGGCGCTCGCCAACTACTACCGGTTCGAGGGTTTGAGCGACGACGGTGCCACCGGCCCGCTCTCGACGATTGCGACACCGCGGCTGCTGGAACTGGCTAAACTGCTCGGCGGGCTTTTGCGGGTCGTCTATCTGTTCTCGGCTTCGATGCCCGGCATCGTCAATAACCTGACTTTCCGCCAGTCGAGTTCGCCCGATCTCGACATGGAATTCGTCGTGCCGCACGCTTACCGCAACTTCGCTGGCGAGCGGCTGGAAGGTCGGCTGCAGCAGCTTGCCAAGCTGACCGGCAAGAAGCTCGCCTTCGTGTTCGAATAGCAGCTGTTGCGAGAACAGATGCATCAGATCTAGACGGTTGCAACCGAGCGGGCTTCGGCTTATCTTCGGTTGAACGGGCATGCCTTATGTTGGTGTTGGCTTCGAGGGGGGCTCGAACATGGCAGTGGCAGATCAAGGCGCGAACAATCATGCGGACCGTGGGGCCAATAACGCGCTGGCGCCCGAGAACAATTTTCCGGAAAAATACTTTGTTGCCGGCGTGGCCGTCGGGCTCTTTCTCGTGCTGCTGGGGACTGCGATCCTTCTCTTCGGACGCAGCCAGACCGCCTCCTCGCTGACCATCTGCGTCGGCTTCGGGCTGGTGCTTGCGGCGTTCGGTGCAAAGGTTGCAGGTAACTGGGCCGGCTGGTCGGTGACCGGGGCCGGCGCCATGGCAGTCGTTCTGTTTCTGATGCTCCAGCAATTTACGCCGCCTGGCACGGCGGCGCTGTTTAAAGGCGAGATCAGCGGCGACTTCTCGCATGTCGCCGATATCCGCATAATCGATGACGAGCCGCTCTACATCTACAAGGATGCCATGGTCCGACGGATTAAGTTTCTTGGCCTCGGTACATCGCTACAAAGCACGCAGATGCGGATGCAGGTCGATACAATCGAAAAGGAAGCTGGCAAAGAGTATTTCGAGCTTATAGGCGATGCCCAGAAAATCCGGGCAATTTTCGCCGAAGGCCGGCCGGTCCAGTGGCGCTTCGACTATAATGCGCGGCAGGTCAAGAACGGCTCGCTGGTTCTCCTGTCCGAACTGGATACGCTTTCACCTGGGCCGACAGCGGAGGTTAGCGGCAGCACGACAGGTGCATGGTGGGATCTGAGCGCGTTCGCTCAGGCGGCGGTTCGGCCGGAAGCATCGGTCGACCAAATTCAGAAGGCGCTTGCCGGCCTACGGAACGAGGATACGTTCCTGAGGCGCAATTCCCGCGACTTTCTGGTCTCTGCCGGAGTTGTCGCAGTGCCCATGATGCTGTCTGCGCTGCACGCATCGCCGGACGAT
This sequence comes from Neorhizobium sp. DAR64862/K0K3, assembly GCF_050500185.1. NCBI lineage: Bacteria > Pseudomonadati > Pseudomonadota > Alphaproteobacteria > Hyphomicrobiales > Rhizobiaceae > Neorhizobium > Neorhizobium sp. DAR64862/K0K3. Next base: position 1,901,087 of record NZ_CP191449.1, on the reverse strand, counting down.
TACCGCGTCAAGCTCGGCGTGGTCTATGCCCTGGCAGAAATGATCCGCTCCGACCCCAATCTGGCGTCGTCTCTGTCGCAAAAGCTGGCCGCTGAGGATTTTCCGTTGCTGATTCAGGCGGCCGCAGATCCGGACAAGACCATTCGCTACCAGGCAGCAGATTTTCTGTACCGCCTGCAGGATCCGCGGGCCGTGTAGCTGAGCGTAAACGCTGCCAAGGATACGACAGATCAGGGTGTGGCCAATAACCAGATCCTGATCCTGCGGCAGTCGGGGAGCAATCTTTCCTCGTCGCAAAAGAGCGACATCGTCCGTCAGCTCAATGATCCTTCGACGAACTTGAACAGAAGCTTGAAAGCGCCATCATCGCTTAACGACGTCCTGAAATGGTAATCCTGGCGATACCTGAGCTTTAATACGTCCAGGTTCGAGGTGTCATGGAGTCGAAAAGGGTACCTGCTGGTGCAGATACCCTTTTCTGTTTCGTCGTGGTGATGTCCGGGCTCTAGAGGCCTGCCGATCACCGCCTCACTGCTTTACTTCGCGTTGAGGAACTCGGCGGCTTCGATCAGGCTGAACTCGTTGTCATCAGCCTTGTTGACGGCGCGACCGGCCGAGAAGGGCAGGTTGTTGTCATTGCCGATAATCAGGTGTGTCGCGTCGATCTGGTCGACATTCTCGATCGTCACGAACGGCATGTCGTAGATGCCGTCCTTCGAGCCAGCCATCTTCTTGCTGTCGGGGTCCTTGATGTTCAGAAGGTCGATATAGCCGATCTTGCGGACGGCCGCGCCGACATTGGCGTCGGTCATCTCGATCTTGTAGACGCGCTTCAGTTCGGCCGGCGCATCAAAGCAATCCGGTTTCGGCTGCTTCGGATCGGCGCAGGCCTTGTCCTTGGTGCCGGCGCCGTTGTCGCGTTCGATGACGAGCGCGGTGGTGGCATCCAGCATGTTGAAATCGCCGATCGCGACACCCTTTTCAGACAGCGGATAGAGCCAGGAACGACCAGTCCAGCTTTTCGAAGCGATGTCGAATTCGATGACGCGCAGCGCGGTGCGCCCATCGGCCTGTTCGACCTTGCCGTCGTCGAGGAAGATCGGGCCTTCCAGCAGGCCGTAAAGCTTCTGCCCATCCTTCGATAGTGCCATGCCTTCATAGCCACCCGAACGCTTCAGGTTGAAGACCGGCATCTTGGCGGCGGGGTTGGCCGGCATCGAAAGGGTCGGGTTGTCGGGCGAGGTGACCTTCTTGCCGTCAACGGTAGTGGCAACGACGTCGGTCAGCTGGCCGAGCATGTCGACCTTGATGAGGTAAGGCCCGAATTCCTCGCCGAGCCAGAAACCGTCTGCCACCGGCTGGATCGATTCGATATCGAAATCGGCGCCGGTCAGGTAGCGCTTGTCGCTGCCTTCCATGGCGATCGGGAAGGGGGCGATCTTGTTGGGGTCCGACAGGAAGATGTTCTTGACGACATCGACCTTGTTGGTCGCCCAGTCGAACTTCACCTGGTGCAGGAACAGCATCGCGTCGGAGGAATTGGCTTTGGAGCCAAAACCATTGTCGGACAGCGTCCAGAACGTGCCGTCTGCCATGGCCTTGATCCCGGAAAAGCCCTGGATCGGTTGACCGCTGAACGGCAGCTTGACGTCGGTGACGCGAACACCGTCCTTACCGTCGATAGAGCCAAGCTTTTCCGTACGCTTGCGGTCAGGCGTCGTGAACTTGCCCGAGGTCTTGAGAAATTCAGGAACATCGGATGGGGAAGCCGTTACCGTGTTGGCCGGCAGGATCGCCTGGCCCGCGAGCTTTGCCGGAAATTCGCGGTCGTCGGCCAATGCCGTGCCGGCGAGGAGGGCACTTACGAAGACGGAGGCTAAAAAGGTCTTGGTCATCAAATCACCTGTTCGATTGAGAAGAACACGCGACGTCGATAGGCGGCACGCATGACGGTGAGGTGATGATCGTTTGACGCTTGGATGAAGGTTTTACGTCTGTTTTTTGACGCGCTAAAGCACCCATCAGCAGCGTCGTGAAGCGGGGCAGAAACACCGGAATAGTCTGGGATTCAAGCGAAAAGGGATCGTGCTCCAGATCTCCTGACGCCGATCCCTTGGATGCTTGGAGACGGTGAGGGCGAGCCTTACAGCTCGACCGCCTCGACTTTCTTGTTGACGAAGCGCAGCGCCACGCCGCCTTCGATCAGCTTCAGCGCGATTTCGCCGAACAGTTCGCGACGCCAGCCGGAAAGGGCGGCCACTTCGGCCAACTCGCCTTCGGCAGCAATCTTTTCCAGATCGTCGGTATTGGCAAGCACCTTGGCGGCAACGCCCTGCTTGTCGGAAATGAGCTTCAGCAGAACCTTCAAGAGTTCGACGGCAGCGCCCGTGCCTTCTGGCAGATGCACATGCTTCGGAGCATGCGGCATCTCGGTCTTCGGCAGCGCCAGCGCCGTATTGACAGCCTCGACGATCGCGGCGCCTGAGGATGAGCGTTCCCAGCCCTTCGGCACGGTGCGAAGACGTCCGAGAGCTTCGGTATCCTTCGGCTGCTGCTGGGCAATCTCGTAGATCGCATCGTCCTTCAACACGCGCGAGCGCGGCACGTTGCGGCTGCGCGCCTCACGTTCGCGCCATGCGGCGACGAATTTCAGGATCGCCAGTTCGCTTGGCTTCCTCAGCCGCGACTTCAGACGAAGCCAGGCATCGTCGGGATGCAGATCATAGGTCGACGCGCTCTCGAGAACCGCCATTTCCTCCGTCAGCCAGAGGGCACGGCCTTCACGTTCCAGTTGTTCTTTCAGAGACAGATAGACGTCGCGCAGATGGGTGACGTCAGCCAGCGCATAGTCGAGCTGCTTTTCGGAAAGCGGCCGGCGGCTCCAATCGGTAAAGCGCGACGACTTGTCGATCTGCACGCCCTTGATGCGGTTGACCAGCTGGTCGTAGGAGACGCTGTCGCCGAAGCCGCACACCATGGCGGCGACCTGCGTATCGAAGATCGGGTGCGGCACGAGATTGCCGAGATGGTGGATGATCTCGATATCCTGGCGCGCGGCATGAAACACCTTGGTGACCGCCGTATTCGCCATCAGCTCGAAGAAGGGCTTGAGGTCGAGCCCTTTTGCCAGCGGATCGACGAGAACTTCGACTGTCGGGCTCGCCATCTGGATCAGGCAGAGTTCCGGCCAGAAGGTCGTCTCTCTCAAGAACTCCGTATCGATGGTGATGAAGTCTGACTGAGCCAGCTTTTCGCAGGCTTCCTGAAGGGCAATTGTTGTTTCGATCATCGTCTCATTCACGTGCAGGTGGTCAACCTTCCTTTCCCTTCCCGCCGCAGATGTCAAGACAAACGGCCAGCCTTTCCCGGAAGCGGGCGGCTATTTCCTGTTGTTGCCGTCAGCGTCCCTGTCCTTGTCGCTAGCCCGGTCCGCAGGGTCTGCAAGCCGGTTGAAATAAGCCGACGTGCGCAAGAGCGCCCGAAATCGCGAGTTGCGCTGCTGCGGCGGCACCGGTGCCCGCACCCGCATCCGGCGCAGCGTGTAGATCGCAAAACCGGCAAAGATGAAGGACGTGTAGAGGAAGAAGGCGCGCGGGCCGTAGAATTCCAGGAGCGCTGCGGCAAGCAGCGGTCCGAACGTGGCGCCGACCGACCAGAAGAACAGGAGGCCTGCCGCGATCACCGCGTGTTCGCCGGGCTTGGCGTGGTCGTTGCCATGCGCCGAGCAGAGCGAATAGAGCGGCATCGAAAAGGCGCCGAACAGGAAGACGCTGATGATATTGGCCGTCTCGTTGCTGCCCGCGCCGAACGACAGATAGGCGCCGGTGATGACGGACCCGATCGTCGTCCACAGGATGACGCGCCGCCGGTCGAGCTTGTCCGAATAGACGCCGAGCGGATATTGCAGCACCACGCCGCCGATGATGCCGGCACTCATGAAGGTCGCGATCGACGTGATGCTCATGCCGATCTCCTTGGCGTAGATCGGCCCGATATTGCGAAACGCCGCCATCGACAGACCGACCGCCACGACGCCGACCACAGCGAGCGGCGAAATGCGCCACACGGTTCTCAGATCGAATGAGATGGAGGCCGGTGGCGTCGGCCCCGACTTGTCGGCGATGGATATCGGCACAAGCGACAGCGTCAGCGCAATGGCGATGATGTTGAAGATGACAGGCCCGTCGATCCCGAAGGTCGGGATCAGGTACTGCGCGATCGTGACCGAGCCGAGATCGACGAAACGGTAGATCGACAGCGTCCGCGCGCGGTTCTCGTTGGTCACCTGCGAGTTGATCCAGCTCTCGACGGTGGCAAACAGGCTGGCGATGGTGATGCCGATCAGGAAGCGCATGGCGAACCAGAAGACGGGATCGATCACCATCGATAGGGCGATCGAGGCGGACGCAGCAATCGCCGCCATTGCCGCAAAGGTGCGGATATGACCGATGGAGCGCAGCAGCCTTGCCACATAGATGCAGCCGATCGCAAAGCCGACACTGTAGCCGGCACCGATCAGGCCGATGACCGACGGCGAAAAACCCTCGGCCGAACCGCGCAGCGCGATATAAGTGCCCTGGAGCCCGTTGCCGCCGATCAGGATCCCTGCGGTGATCAGAAGCGGTATCAGCGGGCGGATCTGGTTCATCGGATGCTTTCGGGCATGGTCGGCAGGCGCAGAGACTCAGCCAGCGCGCTGGCCGTATCGACCCATTCTGGTTATGACATCCTCCTATGCAACTCTAGCCGTAAAAGCGGGGGAAAGGGCTCGAGCGCCGCGGGAGACTGTGACAAGTCTTGACAAAGCAGGCCCACCATGCGCTTTTCCGGCCGATTTTCATGGGTTCGTACGGCTGTGCTTCGCGCGCCGATGAAGCCGCTTTCAGCATCAGTCCAGGATAAAAGACAATGCATCGTTACCGCAGCCACACCTGTGCAGCCCTCCGCAAGTCGGATGTCGGCTCCAATGTCCGTATCTCCGGCTGGGTTCATCGCGTCCGTGACCATGGCGGCGTTCTGTTCATCGACCTTCGCGACCATTATGGCATGACCCAGGTCGTTGCCGACCCGGACAGCCCGGCCTTCAAGTCGGCCGAAGTCGTGCGTGGCGAGTGGGTCATCCGCATCGACGGCACCGTCAAGGCGCGTTCCGACGAGACCGTCAACAAGACGATGGCGACCGGCGAGATCGAACTCTACGCACAGGAGATCGAAGTCCTGTCCGCTGCCAAGGAACTGCCGCTGCCGGTGTTCGGCGAGCCGGAATATCCGGAAGACGTGCGCCTCAAGTACCGCTTTCTCGATCTTCGCCGCGAAACGCTGCACAAGAACATCGTCAAGCGCACGCAGATCATCGCTGCCATGCGCCGCGAAATGGCTACCTGTGGCTTTACCGAATATTCGACACCGATCCTGACCGCATCGTCGCCCGAAGGCGCGCGCGACTTCCTGGTTCCAAGCCGTATCCATCCCGGCAAGTTCTTCGCGCTGCCGCAGGCGCCGCAGCAGTACAAGCAGCTGATGATGGTGGCGGGCTTTGACCGCTACTTCCAGATCGCACCGTGTTTCCGCGACGAAGACCCGCGTGCCGACCGCCTGCCAGGCGAATTCTACCAGCTCGACCTGGAAATGAGCTTCGTTACCCAGGAAGAAGTCTGGGAGACGATGGAGCCGGTCATGCGCGGCATCTTCGAAGAGTTTGCCGAAGGCAAGCCGGTTACCAAGGAGTTTCCGCGGATCCCTTACGACGTCGCGCTGCGCAAATACGGCTCCGACAAGCCGGACCTGCGCAACCCGATCGAGATGGAAGCCGTCACCGAGCATTTCGCCGGCTCCGGCTTCAAAGTGTTCGCAAACATGATCGCGTCGAACCCGAAGGTCGAAGTCTGGGCGATCCCGGCGAAGACTGGTGGTTCGAGAGCGTTCTGCGACCGTATGAACGCCTGGGCGCAGGGCCAGGGCCAGCCGGGTCTCGGCTACATCTTCTGGAAGGAAGAAGACGGCAAGATCGCGGGCTCCGGTCCGCTTGCCAAGAACATCGGCGAGGAACGCACCGAAGCCGTGCGCACCCAGCTCGGCCTCGAAGCGGGCGATGCCTGCTTCTTCGTCGCTGGCGATCCGGACAAGTTCTACAAGTTTGCCGGCGAAGCCCGTAACCGCGCTGCCGATGAACTGAACCTTTCCGACAAGAACCAGTTCGCCCTGTGCTGGATCGTCGACTTCCCGTTCTTCGAATACAACGAGGAAGACAAGAAGATCGACTTCGCCCACAACCCGTTCTCGATGCCGCAGGGCGGCCTCGATGCGCTGGAAAACCAGAATCCGCTGACGATCAAGGCCTACCAGTACGACATGGTCTGCAACGGCTTCGAAATCGCATCGGGCTCGATCCGTAACCAGCTGCCGGAAGTCATGGTCAAGGCCTTCGAAATGGTCGGCCTCAGCCAGCAGGACGTGGAAGACCGCTTCGGCGGCCTCTACCGCGCATTCCAGTACGGCGCACCGCCGCATGGCGGCATGGCAGCCGGCGTTGACCGCGTCGTCATGCTTCTGACCGGTGCCAAGAACCTGCGCGAGATCACGCTGTTCCCGATGAACCAGCAGGCTCAGGACCTTCTGATGGGAGCGCCTTCGGAAGCGAGCCCCGCGCAGCTGCGCGAACTGGCGATCCGCCCGATCCCGCCGGTCAAGAAGGACTGATCTTCGATTCTATTTCTGTGACGAGATTGGAAAGTTTCAGCAGGGCAGGGCTTGGTTGCAGTGCAGCGATCAGACCTTGGTCGGACGGAACCATCGCCGTGTACTTCGAGTTGTAGAGGCAGAATAAACAAATGGAGTAAGACTATGCGCAAGATCGTACTGACCGCTTCGGCGGCATTCATGGCGCTTTCGAGTGCAGCCTTCGCCCAGACGACGATCATCACGCAGGAACCAGCAATGGCACCCGCAACGGTTGTCATGCCAGGCGAAGTCCGCACCTACGTGATGGAACAGCCGGTTGAATCAGTGCCGTACGAAGGCGACGTCCTGGTCGGCCGCGTGCTGCCGGAAGCCGTCCAGGTCCGTCCTGTGCAGGGATATGACTCCTACGGTTACACGGTCGTGAACGATCGCCGCGTCATCGTCGACCCGCAGACGCGCACGGTTATTCAGGTCCTGGAATAGTACCTGCCTGATTTCGGATAGTATTTGAGAGACCGGGGCTGCCACCGCAGCTCCGGTCTTTTTGCGTCGGAGCTTTTAGTCCGTATCGCTTCGGGGCCGCTACCGTCACCGTCTCGCAGATATTCCCGTACCACGCTTGGCATCTGCAATTCTCTCCGCTATAGGTCGCCCATCACAAGGACTCAGGTGAAACTCCCGAGTGGCTCTTCCGGCCGCCGATCCGCCGGACAACGCAAAGCATCAGCCGTCTTTCTCACCCTGGAGGATACCTCCCGGCGGATGCGCTTTATTTGCGAAGTTTCCAATACATGACACAGTCAATTTCCGCCTATCGGCGCGAATGGTTTTCGAACATTCGCGGCGATCTCCTTGCCGGCATCGTCGTTGCGCTCGCGCTCATCCCCGAAGCTGTCGGTTTTTCCATCATTGCCGGCGTTGATCCAAAGGTCGGCCTGTTCGCCTCGGTCGCCATTGCCTGCACCACCGCGATCACCGGTGGCCGCCCGGCCATGATTTCGGCCGCCACAGCTGCCACTGCGGTGCTGATGGGGCCCCTTGTACGCGATCACGGCATCCAGTACCTGTTTGCCGCAACCATCCTGATGGGCATCCTGCAGATCTTCGCCGGCATGCTGAAACTCGGTCGCCTGATGCGGTTCGTGTCGAAATCGGTCATGACCGGCTTCGTCAACTCACTGGCGATCCTGATTTTTTTGGCTCAGCTTCCGCAGCTCATCAACGTTCCCGAAGTAACCTACCTGCTCATCGCATTGGCGCTCGGCATCATCTATCTGTTTCCCTATGTAACAAAAGCCATTCCGTCACCCCTTGTGGCGATCGCTGCCGTTACCATTCTGGCGCTCTCCTTCGGCATAGAGGTTCCGACCGTTGCCGATCTCGGCGCGATGCCGACGGCGCTTCCGGACTTCCTGTTGCCGGACGTGCCACTGACCTTCGAGACGCTGCGGATCATCTTTCCGTACTCGCTGGCACTCGCAGCCGTCGGTCTTCTGGAATCGCTGCTGACCGCACAGATCGTCGATGAAATGACAGACACGACCAGCAGCAAGACAAAAGAATGTTTCGGTCAGGGCAGCGGCAACATCGTTGCAGCCCTCTTCGGCGGCATGGGCGGCTGCGCCATGATCGGCCAATCGGTGATCAACGTCACGTCAGGCGGGCGAGGCCGGCTTTCGACCTTTGCCTCCGGCATATACCTGCTGATCCTGCTTCTGGTGCTGGATGATATCCTGCGCATTGTGCCGGTTGCAGCACTCGTGGCCGTCATGATCATGGTGGCGATCGGCACGTTCTCTTGGAAGTCGGTCATCGATCTCAAGCGGCATCCCGGTACATCCTCGATCGTCATGCTCTCGACCGTCGCGGTTGTTCTGGCAACGCACGATCTGTCGAAGGGCGTCATCGTCGGCGTGCTTTTGTCGGGTGTGTTCTTTGCGGGCAAGGTGGCCAGGATGGTGCGCGTGTCCTCCAGCCTTTCAGAAGACGGCAAGGTAAGAACCTATGCGGTTGAAGGACAGGTCTTCTTCGCCTCGGCAGACGCTCTCGTTGACGCCTTCGATTTCGCCGAAAGCCTGGAACGCGTCACGATCGACGTTCGCCGTGCGCACCTCTGGGATATCTCGGCCGTCGGCGCACTCGACCGTGCGGTGATGAAATTCCGTAGCCGCGGCATCGCCGTCGAGGTGATCGGTGCCAACGAGGCAAGCGCCTCGATGATCGACCGGTTCGCGCTGCACGACAAGGAACACGCGGCCCTTTCGGCACCCCCCGGACACTGAAGCGGCGCACCTGTACTGAACAAAACAAAGCCCCGGCAATCGCTTGCCAGGGCTTTTTCATTCATCCCTTAGAGGGAAGCGATCAGTCGTTCGCGGAGACCTTGACGCCCAGCACGTTGGGCAGCGTGTTCGGTGCGCCCATCGCTGCGCCCATGATCATCGGGAACGGAACAGGGTTTGCCGGCTCTGCTGTGATCGTCAGGTTCTCGGGCTTGTCGAGATAGGTGTTGACGGCCTGGCTCAGCATGTTCTGCAGTTCCGGAATGTTATACTGCGACAGCACGATCGGCGTCATCGCCTTGATCATCTGTGCCATCTGCGGGCCGTTCGAACCCTGCTTCTTGCCGGCATAATCCAGCGCCTTCGCCGTCACGCCGTCATCCTCGAAGCGGATCTGGGCGGCGTTGAAGGTGAGCCGCTGCATCAGGCCGAGCATGGCAAGGTTTGCCGCCTGCTGCGCTTCCTGCTTGTTCGGGTTGGCTTCCAGCGCCTTTGCGGTTTCCTGCGCGGACTTCAGGAAGTCGATCGTATAGCCGGAAAAGCTGAAGGACAAATCGAGACGGCCGACCTTGTCGAAGTCGATGGCATATTCCTCGACGGCGACAGTACCGTCGTTCTGCGTCCATGTGCCGTTGAGGTTGATGCTGCCATCCAGAGTGTTGACGCCAAGCGCCTGGATTGCCTCGCGCGACTGCGGGTCGTCGATGATGCTGAGATCCGCCTTGATTTCGTTCAGCGCCATATCGAAGTCGATACCGGAATTGTCGTCCGCAACCTCCGTCGTGACGCTGCTCGGGCCGACTGTGAGAACGGTCTTGCCGCCGACTGCGACGGTCGTGGCGCCGGTCTTGGCTTCCTCGTAGAGCAGGAGCGACTCGATTGTGTTCTTCGTGGCGTCCGCCGGTACCGTGACGCCGCTCATCGTGATGTCGGACGCGCTGATCGTGGTGGCTTCATGCGAAACGTTGATGTTAGGGAAGGTCACCTTGTCGATCGTGTAGCCACCCTCGGCTTCTTCGACGCCATCCATCGTCACAGTGCCGATCGGCATCTTCTGCGGAGCCCCTGAGGGATTGTAGGTCGCGCCTGTAAGCGTCACCTTCGACCCGTCGACGGCAACCGACTGGGCTTCGAGCGCGCCGCCCTGGATGACGAGCGCGGCGTTGATCTTCTTCAGAAGATCGTTGCCGTCGAGAGCCAAGGCCGGCCCGGCAAACACCGACAGCGCTGTGGCGGCGGCAAGCAGGCGCGCCGTGGTGGAAAAGTGGGTCATAGGTCCTCCTGGCGGGCGGCACGGCCCGGGATCAATTACAGTCTGGCTGAGGCAAGAGTTAAGGCGGACGGTGCAAAACGTCCATGCCGTAGTGTCCATTCGCTTCGGCATAATTGCGGCAGCGTAAATGTTTGTCGCCAAACAGTGAAAACTTGTGTCATCGGCCCGATCATCCACAGGGCGTTTGGATAGGTTTCTTGCCGGGAATCAGGGATTTCTATAGTCAAGTGCCATGGGAAAAATTGTAACTCCACCTGGCGACGGCTCGGGAGACGGCGGCGGCGACCACATTCAGGCGGTTGACCTGAAGGCAGCGCTCGAAGAGCGCTATCTTGCCTACGCTCTTTCCACGATCATGCACCGTGCTCTGCCTGATGTGCGCGACGGTCTGAAACCCGTCCATCGCCGTATCGTCTACGCGATGAACGAGATGGGCCTTCGCCCCAACTCGGCCTTCCGCAAATGCGCGAAGATCGTCGGTGAAGTGATGGGTAACTACCATCCGCACGGCGACCAATCGATCTACGATGCGCTTGCCCGTCTCGCGCAGGATTTCTCGCAGCGCTATCCGCTGGTCAACGGCCAGGGCAATTTCGGCAATATCGACGGCGATAGCCCCGCCGCGATGCGTTACACCGAATCGAAGATGACTGCCGTTGCCGAACTGCTGCTGCAGGGAATCGGCGAGGATGCGGTCGACTTTCGCGATACCTATGACGAGAGCAACTCCGAACCGACGGTTCTGCCCGGTGCCTTCCCGAACCTGCTGGCCAACGGCGCCTCCGGGATCGCGGTCGGCATGGCGACGTCGATCCCGTCGCACAATGCCCATGAAGTCTGCGACGCGGCGCTGCATCTCATCGCCCATCCGGATGCCAGCGTCGAAAAGCTGCTCGAGTTCATGCCGGGTCCGGATCTTCCGACCGGCGGCATCATCATCGATAACCGCGAGTCGATCCTCGAGAGCTACAAGACAGGTCGCGGCGGCTTCCGCGTCCGCGCCAAGTGGGAGATCGAGGATCTCGGCCGCGGCGGCTATCAGATCGTCGTCACCGAAATTCCCTACCAGGTGCAGAAGTCGCGCCTGATCGAAAAGATCGCCGAACTGCTGATTGCCCGCAGGCTGCCGCTGCTCGACGACATCCGCGACGAATCCGCCGAAGACGTCCGCATCATCATCGTGCCGAAGAACCGCACGGTCGATGCGACGCTGCTGATGGAATCGATGTTCAAGCTGACCGAGCTTGAAAACCGCATTCCGCTCAACATGAACTTGCTCTCGATGGGGCGCGTGCCGCGGGTGATGGCGCTGAACGAGGTGCTGCTCGAATGGCTGGCGCATCGCAAGGACGTGCTGGTTCGCCGCTCCCGCTACCGCCTGGCAGCCATCGACCGGCGGCTGGAAATCCTCGGCGGCCTGCTGATCGCCTACCTCAACATCGACGAGGTGATCCGCATCATCCGCGAGGAGGACGAGCCGAAGCCTGTCATGGTGGCGCGCTGGTCTCTGACCGACCTGCAGGTGGAATCGATCCTCAACATGCGGCTGCGCAATTTGCGCAAGCTCGAAGAGTTCGAGATCCGCACCGAGCACGATAATCTGACCAAGGAAAAGGGCGAGATCGAAGCGCTTCTCGCCTCCGACGAACAGCAGTGGAAGACCGTCGCCTGGGAGATCCAGGAGGTCAAGAAGCAGTACGCCAAGGCGACCGAGCTCGGCCGCCGACGCACCCAGTTCGCCAATGCGCCGGAAGCCAATCTGGAAGCAATCCAGCAGGCGATGATCGAAAAGGAACCGATCACCGTCGTGATTTCGCAGAAGGGCTGGATCCGCGCTTTGAAGGGGCATGTGACCGATACGTCGGGCCTCGTCTTCAAGGAAGGAGACGGACCGAAGATCGCGTTCACGGCGCAGACGACCGACAAGCTGCTGCTGGTGACAACAGGCGGCAAGGCCTACACGCTCGGCGCCGATAAGCTGCCGGGCGGCCGCGGCCATGGCGAGCCGATCCGCATCATCGTCGACATGGAGAACGACCAGGATATCCTGACCGCCTTCGTCCACGACGCCAGCCGCAAGATGGTGATCGCGTCGACAGCGGGCTATGGCTTTGTCATTGCCGAAAGCGAGATGGTGGCCAACACCCGCAAGGGCAAGCAGGTCATGAACGTCTCGATGCCGGACGAGGCAAAGCTGGTCGTTCAGGTCAAGGGCGATCACGTCGCGATTGTCGGCGAGAACCGCAAGATGCTGGTCTTTCCGCTCGACCAGTTGCCGGAAATGACACGCGGCAAGGGCGTGCGCCTGCAGCGCTACAAGGACGGCGGCATCTCCGACATCAAGTGTTTCGCAATCGATACCGGGCTTGCCTGGGAAGACAGTGCCGGACGCGCCTTCAACCGCAGCAAGGATGAGCTTCTCGAATGGATGGGTGACCGCGCCTCCGCCGGCCGCACCGTTCCGAAGGGCTTTCCGCGCAGCGGCAAATTCGCCGGCTGATCAGGCCTTTGGATTGAGACGGTTCGCCCTGATGGGCGGACCGGTTCAGGGGTAGGGGACCGTGTGATCGCGAAGGAACCGCGCTGCACCATCCTCGTCGATCTCGCCGGCTGCGACGGAGAGGATGAATTGGTAGAGCGTGGCGTCATCGGTATCGATGGCATACCCGTTGTCCATCAGGAAGACACCGGCTGAGACGATCGCGATCCGCTTGTTTCCGTCGATGAAAGCATTGTTCATTGCAAGAACGTAAAGATACGCTACCGCCAGCTCGATGAGGTCTGTCGATCCATATGCAACCTTGTTGACGGCAAGCATCAGCGCAGATTCCAGCGCGCCCTCATCGCGCAAACCATAAGCCCCACCGAATCTTTCGATCTGGCGCAGGTGGAGGCGTTCAACCAGCGCTCGTGAAAGAAATTGGATGGCCATCACTCGGCCCGCTTCTTGAGGGCAACCTTGTATCTGTCCATGAAGCGCTCCGCATGCTCTAGCTGACGGTTGAAATCGTCATCGAGCGGCTTCAAGACCAGCTTCCCTGCTTCTTCGCTAAGATCGATATTATCTCCCGCGCGCAACCCCATCCGCTCCAGAATCTCCTTCGGGATGATGATGCCTTCGGAATTGCCGATCTTGCGGATGGTGGTCTTCATGCGCGTATCCTCGTGTTGCAACGCGAGTTACAACATGAGGATGGCCGATTTGCAATGCCGTCGGGAGAGGGGGCGTCAGACGTCGCGCGCCGGATCGGCAAGTTCCCATCCGCGGGCCGTCAGGTGTTCCTGAGGCTGGTAGCGGGTCTTGTAGCCCATCTTGGGCGACCCCTTCACCCAGTAGCCGAGATAGACATGCGGCAGGCCGAGCGTCTTCGTGCGGTTGATATGGTCGAGGATCATGAAGGTGCCGAGAGAGCGCTTTTCGAGATCGGGATTGAAGAAGGAATAGACCATCGACAGCCCGTCGCTCATCATGTCGGTCAGCGCCACGGCGAGCAATTCGCCCCTCGGCGTGCCGGCGATACCGTCTCCCGGCTCGCGGCGGCGGTATTCGATGACGCGGGTGTTGACGTGCGAATCCTCGACCATGATCGCGTAGTCGAGGGCGGACATGTCCGACATCCCGCCGCGCTGGTGACGGCTGTCGAGATACCGTCGGAACAGGGAGAACTGTTCGGTCGACGGCTGCGCTGGACCAAGGGTCGCAATGATGTCGCTGTTGGTCGCAAGAACGCGCCTCATGGACTTCGCCGGCTGGAAGTCGCCTGCAAGGATTCGAACAGAAACGCAGGCACGGCACGCTTCGCAGGCTGGCCGGTAGGCGATGTTCTGGGACCGTCGAAACCCGCCTTGGGTCAATAGGTCGTTCATCTCCGCCGCGCGAGGACCGACGAGATGCGTGAACACCTTGCGTTCCATTTCACCCGATAGATACGGACAAATCGCCGGTGCCGTCAGGTAGAACTGAGGTGATGGCGTTGTCTGTGTGTTCATGGAGGTGCAGCCCGGTCCGTCGTCTTGCTCGTGGCGCTACTGATCCTAGCATGGCGCATAACGCGCAAACGTCAACTGGCGCATTTGCCGGTTGACGCATCCCTGGATCACTGTTGCGGTCTTACGACCTGCGGACGACGACGGTGCCGAGGAGGAGATCGTGAACCAGCCGCGAGCGCTCGATAAACAGCCCGGCCAGGAGCACCAGCGGCGTCAGTACCGAATTGATCACCCAGAACAGTACCGTGTGAACCATGGCAGTCAGGAAATCCATCCGGCGCCCGTCGACCCGTGTCATGGCAAGCCCCATGGCGCGCATGCCCGGAGATCCCTGGCTGGCGCCACCGAGCGTCAGGCCGAAATAGAGGAGGGCGACGATGAAGAACAACGCGGGATAGAGCATGAAGCCAAGCCCGAGCGTCAGAATTCCCAAGAAGAACACGATCACCGCTGCAGGGATGCACAGCAGAAGAACGAACAGGTAATCGATGACAAAGGCGAAGATCCGGCGTGACAGAACGCCGCTATAGGCGCGCCAATTGTCCGGTGCGGCATAGGTCGGGTTCGGTTCGAAGCTCATTCGCGTGGTTCTCCAGTTGTACCAAACCCGATATAAGAGGTGGCAAGCCCAACAGCAAGGTTTGCCACCATAGGCTTTAAACCCGGCCGAGTTTCTTCGCGGCCTCGATCGCAAAGTAGGTCAGGATGCCGTCGCAGCCGGCGCGCTTGAAGCAGAGCAGCGTCTCCATCATGATCCGGTCGCCGTCGATCCAGCCGTTCATCGCCGCCGCCTTGATCTGAGAATATTCGCCGGAGACCTGATAGGCGTAGGTCGGCAGGCCGAAGGCTTCCTTCACGCGCCAACAGATGTCGAGATAGGCGATGCCCGGCTTGACCATCAGCATGTCGGCGCCTTCTTCCACGTCGAGTGCCGCGTCGCGCATCGCTTCGGTGCCGTTGGCGGGCGAGATGTAATAGGCGTTCTTGTCGCCCTTCAGGAGCCCGCTCGTATTGATCGCTTCACGGTACGGACCGTAAAATCCCGAGGAGAACTTTGTCGCATAGGACATGATGCCGACATCCTGGTGACCGGCAGCGTCGAGCCCGCGGCGGATGGCGCCGATGCGACCGTCCATCATCTCGGACGGCGCGATGATGTCGGCACCTGCATCCGCCTGCAGGACCGCCGCCTTGATCACCTGATCAACCGTCTCGTCGTTGACGATGATGCCCTCACGCAGGATGCCGTCATGGCCATGGCTGGTGAATGGATCGAGCGCCACGTCGGTGATGACGCCGATATTGGGCACCGCTTTCTTCGCGGCGATGGTGAACTGGTTGATGAGGTTGTTCGGATCGAGGATCGCTGATCCCGTCTCATCGCGTAGGTTCATCTCGATGTCGGGGAAGGGCGCAACAGCTGGAATGCCGAGATCGGCCGCTTCCCGTATGGCTTCCACCGCCTTGTCGACGCTCATCCGGTTGACCCCGGGCATCGACTTGATCGGATCGACGATGCCGGTGCCGGGCACGATGAAGATCGGCCAGATCAGGTCGTCCACGGTCAGCCGGTTCTCCTGCACCATGCGTCGC
Organism: Neorhizobium sp. DAR64862/K0K3; assembly: GCF_050500185.1. NCBI lineage: Bacteria > Pseudomonadati > Pseudomonadota > Alphaproteobacteria > Hyphomicrobiales > Rhizobiaceae > Neorhizobium > Neorhizobium sp. DAR64862/K0K3. The sequence continues at coordinate 1,885,268 of NZ_CP191449.1, read as the reverse complement.
GTCCAGTCTGCCTTGCGGTTGCGCCGCATGCGGCGATGACCGGTGACGTGGTCGACGAGGTGGGTCTTGTCCATGACGGATACTCCGTTCTTATTGCTCGCTGCTGACGAGAGCGTTTCCTGGCTGGATTGAAACATTCTGCCGGAGCAGGCTTGTGTCAGGTCAAACGCTCTAACACGCGAGAAACTGTTTATGAATGGGGCTTACTGCGCATTGCTGCCATGCGGCCTGCTGGCGGCTCGCGACGTCTCCCGATATGATCGAAGGCATGGAATCTGATTCACCCACGGTACCCAAGCGCACGCTGACGGAAATCCTTTTCGTCGTCTTCCTCAGGATTATCGCGGTTGCCTGCCTATGGTTCGGCATCCAGTACTGGGCGATGCTGGTCGGCTATTCGCTGCACGGCATGGCGCGCTTCGATCTTCTGGCGCCGCCATGGAAAGTGGCGGCGGCCTCGCTTGCCGTTCTGTTTCCGGTTGCCTCGCTCGGTTTGTGGCTCACCGTGTCCTGGGGCGCGGTGCTCTGGACTATCGCAGCGTTCTCGCAGGTGCTGATGTATCTCGTCTGGCCAGAAATCTTCGGACGGAACACTCTTGTGCCCATCCTGCACGGCCTCGTGGCCGCCATTTACGGCGTGTTTCGGCTCTCTTTATGGCTGGAAGAGCGGCGCAAGGCGGAGCGGGTAAGGATTGATTCACCTTGACCCTAAAGCTTTGGCGCCTTTATTTGGCCTGAAATTTCGACCTAACCCATTGATTTCAATAGGGCGGAAATAAGGGTGAGGGGGAGGCAGCTAGACTGCCGACGATTGGAAAAACTTCTGCAAGATTTTGTTAACCCTTTGTTTTAAGTCGAATTTTATGCGCTTTCGTTAGTGTCTGTCTCAAGGCGGGAATAAACAAACACACCGCCAAGCAAAACAGTGAGGCAGTCATGATGAACACGAAAATGAAGCCGCAGGCACCGGTCGCAGCAGACATCAACGAAGACCCGATCCGTTCGCTTTATATGGAATCGCTCCACCTGGTCGAGCGTCTTCACCGCCGCCTGCTCGACGTCATCAAGGACGAGTTCGACCGCCAGGGTCGCGACGACGTCAACGCCATCCAGGCACTTCTCCTCTTCAACATCGGCAACTCGGAACTCACTGCCGGTGAACTGCGCTCGCGCGGTTACTATCTCGGCTCCAACGTTTCCTACAACGTCAAGAAGCTGGTCGACCTCGGTTTCATCAACCACCAGCGTTCGCGCATCGACCGCCGCTCGGTCCGCATCAGCCTGACCAAGGAAGGCCAGGAAGTCGCAGAAACCGTCGCCAAGCTCTATGATCGCCACGTCGGCTCGATCGAAAAGGTCGGCGGCATCGGCGAAGGCGAGTTCTCGCAGATGAACAAGCTGCTGCAGCGCCTCGACCGTTTCTGGAACGACAGCATCGCTTACCGCATGTAATATCTGCCATCGCCGCGCCGCGCTCCTGAACCACCGGAGGCGCGACGGCGGCACGGCAAAGACAACTGTCGGCGCCTGCATTTCCTCCAGTCATGCAGTGGCACGACACACATATCGGGCGGAGCGTAGCAATACGCTCCGCCGATCCCGTTTCAGAGCTCCAGATGTCCTCTATCATGGTCGCCTGATGCAGGCTCTTTCAGAACACCGGAACGCAGCGTTCTCTCGCTCCACAGCGCACTCCCAACCTCCCGAAATGGCTTCGAGTTCGCGCCTGCCACATTTCCCGTTGAGTATCTCGAAGGAGGCCGAAAAGTCACGCTTTCACACGGCTTTGTGACGCTGCAGCAACTGACACGAATTGGCCATATTGCTATGGGACCGCCATGCTTGAACAGGTTCGGGAAACTCGTGCTACTCCAGATGGCCCCCCGAGCATTTCCAGCAGCCCAGCCGCGGAATTTTGCGCGTTTATTAACCATATCCCTGTAGCGCTTTTGTTTTGAAGCCTCTGGGACCAGATGGACAGGATGATGTCGAAAAAGATCGGATCGGAATTGCTTTCCCGCCGCGCCATGTTGCGTTCGGCCGTCTCCGTGGGTGCCGCCGTTCTGGCCGCGCCGGCTTTGGCGCAGTCGACGCTCGATGGCATCATGACCGCGCCTCGTCGTGGCAACTGGGATGACCAGTTCGATGCGCGTGGTTCGCGCTCGGCCGTCGGTGTCGTCTCCAACAATCCGATCCTTGGTTCCGAAGGCCCGGCAAACATCCAGCAGGCAATTGCCTTCTATCAGCAGATCGTTTCTGCAGGTGGCTGGCCAGATGTCAATTCGTCCGTGCGCCTGCAGCTCGGCGTCGTTGATCCGTCGGTGCAGAACCTGCGCCGTCGCCTGATGATCGCCGGCGATCTCGATCAGTCCGCAGGCATGTCCAGCTCGTTCGACAGCAATGTCGACGGTGCCGTCAAGCGCTTCCAGGCCCGTCACGGCCTGCCGGCAGATGGCGTGCTTGGCGAATTCAGCGTCAAGGCGATGAACGTTCCGGCCCAGACACGTCTGATGCAGCTCGAAACCAACCGGGTCCGTCTGCAGTCGATGTCCGGTGATCTCGGTTCGCGTTACGTCATGGTCAACATCCCGGCGGCCTATGTTGAAGCGGTCGAGAACGATCGCGTGGCGCTGCGCACCAATGCGGTCGTCGGCCGTATCGACCGCCCGACCCATGCGATCAATTCGAAGATCTACGAAGTCATCCTCAATCCTTACTGGACCGCACCGCGCTCGATTGTCGAAAAGGACATCGTGCCGTTGATGCGCAAGGACCCGACCTACCTGACGCGCAACAACATCCGTCTGATCGACGGTCGTGGCCAGGAAGTGTCGCCAGAAACCGTGGATTGGAATGCCCCCAAGGCGCCGAACTTCATGTTCCGCCAGGATCCGGGCAAGATCAACGCGATGTCCTCGACGAAGATCAACTTCCACAACCCGAACAACGAATACATGCACGACACGCCCCAGCAGGGCCTGTTCAACAAGCTGATGCGCTTTGAGTCCTCGGGCTGCATGCGTATCCAGAACGTGCGCGATCTCGTGACCTGGCTGCTGCGCGATACGCCCGGCTGGTCGCGTCAGGAAATCGAACGGGTTATCGCTGCTCGCCAGAACAACCCGATCAAGCTCAGCCAGGAAGTTCCGGTCTATATCGTCTATGTCACGGCATGGTCGGCAAAGGACCAGGTCGTCCAGTTCCGCGACGACATCTACCAGCGCGACGGCAACCAGGAACTGGCTCTGCAGACCACGACCGGCGTGGAGCGTGCCTCCGGTGCCATCACCGAACAGGATCTTCTGCCGCAATAAGCAGGACGTCGCTGACGAACGACGAAGTCGATTGAAAGGCCGCATCGCCCAAAAGGGTGGTGCGGCCTTTTGCCGTTGTCTCGAAACGGAGTTGGACGCGCAAATGTCGCTCCGTGTATTGCCCTGATCGGAAGGGAAGGCTAAGACGCGTCACATCGCCTGCCACCCTTCGAGGAGCCTCGCACATGTCCAATACCGAAGCATTCTTCTCCCGCCCGCTGGCCGAATCCGATCCGGATATTTTTGGCGCGATCGAGAAGGAACTTGGCCGTCAGCGCCATGAGATCGAACTGATCGCCTCGGAAAACATCGTGTCGCGCGCCGTGCTCGAAGCCCAGGGCTCGATCATGACCAACAAGTATGCCGAGGGCTATCCGGGCAAGCGCTACTACGGCGGCTGCCAGTTCGTCGACATCGCCGAAGAACTTGCCATCGAACGCGCCAAAAAGCTGTTCGGCGTCAACTTCGCCAACGTCCAGCCCAATTCCGGTTCGCAGATGAACCAAGCCGTGTTCCTGGCGCTGCTGCAGCCGGGCGACACGTTCATGGGCCTCGATCTCAACTCGGGCGGTCACCTGACCCATGGTTCGCCGGTCAACATGTCCGGCAAGTGGTTCAACGTCGTGTCCTACGGCGTCCGTGAAGGCGACAACCTTCTCGATATGGATGCCGTGGCCGAGAAGGCCCGCACGACCAAGCCGAAGCTGATCATTGCCGGCGGCACGGCCTATTCCCGCACCTGGGACTGGAAGCGTTTCCGCGAGATCGCCGACGAAGTCGGCGCCTGGCTCATGGTCGACATGGCGCATATCGCCGGTCTCGTTGCCGGCAACCAGCATCCGTCGCCGTTCCCGCACTGCCATGTCGCGACCACCACGACCCACAAGTCGCTGCGCGGACCGCGAGGCGGCATGATCCTTACCAATGACGAGGATCTGGCGAAGAAATTCAACTCGGCTGTCTTCCCCGGCCTGCAGGGCGGCCCGCTGATGCATGTCATTGCCGCAAAGGCGGTGGCCTTCGGCGAAGCGCTGCAGCCTGAATTCCAGGATTACGCGGCTCAGATCGTCAAGAACGCCAAGGCCCTGTCGGAAACCCTGGTGGCAGGTGGTCTCGACATCGTCTCCGGCGGCACCGACAACCACCTGATGCTGGTCGATCTGCGCAAGAAGAACGCGACCGGAAAGCGGGCCGAAGCAGCGCTTGGCCGCGGCTATATCACCTGCAACAAGAACGGCATTCCGTTCGATCCTGAAAAGCCATTCGTCACGTCCGGTATCCGTCTCGGCACGCCGGCCGGAACGACGCGCGGTTTCAAGGAAGCCGAGTTCACCGAAATCGGTAATCTGATCGTCGAACTGCTTGACGGCCTGAAGACTGCCAATTCGGACGAGGGCAATGCGGTGGTGGAAGCGGGTGTCCGCGAAAAGGTGATGACGCTCACCAATCGCTTCCCGATGTACCCATACCTCTAAGGAAAAGCGATGCGCTGCCCCTATTGCGGTTCGGAAGATACCCAGGTCAAGGACTCGCGTCCGGCCGAGGATTTCACCTCCATAAGGCGGCGGCGCATTTGCCCTGACTGCGGCGGTCGCTTCACGACATTCGAGCGCGTGCAGTTGCGCGAGCTGCTGGTGTCGAAGAAGACCGGCCGCAAGGTACCGTTCGACCGCAACAAGCTGGTGCGGTCGTTCCAGATTGCGCTGCGCAAGCGGCCCGTCGATCCCGACCGCATCGAGCGCGCCGTCTCCGGCATCGTCCGGCGCCTCGAAAGCTCGGGCGAGAGCGAAATCTCCTCCGAAGAGATCGGCCTCCAGGTGCTCGAATCGCTGAAAAGCCTCGATGACGTCGCCTTCGTGCGCTACGCATCCGTCTATCGCGACTTCTCCCATGCGGAGGACTTCGAGAAAGTGATTTCCGAGATCAACGCCAAGATTGCCCGCGATCCCGGGCTGGAGTCCTGACGCCATGTCGGAGGCCGACGACCAGCGGTTCATGGCCGCAGCGCTGAGGCTGTCGCGCTGGCATGAAGGCCAGACCATGACCAATCCATCGGTCGGCTGCGTGCTCGTCAGGGATGGTGCCATTGTTGGTGCAGCGGTCACGGCCCGCGATGGCCGACCACATGCGGAAGCCCGCGCGCTCGCCGTTGCCGGCGAGAAGGCGAGGGGGGCGACCGCCTATGTGACGCTGGAACCTTGCGCCCATCACGGCAAGACCCCGCCCTGCGCCAATGCGCTCGTGGCGGCCGGTGTTTCCCGCGTTGTCGTCAGCGTCGCCGATCCCGATCCGCGCGTCTCCGGTCAGGGATTGAAGATCCTGCACGATGCCGGCATCGCGACCGAGCTTGGCCTCATGGAAGATGACGGCAAGCGCGCGCTCGCCGGTTATCTCTCCCGCCAGATCCGTCACCGCCCTTTCGTCACGCTCAAGCTTGCCGTCTCGGCCGACGGCATGCTGGGACGCCGTGGCGAGGAAGTACTGATCACCGGGCCGCTCGCCCGTGCCCAGGTGCATGTCATGCGCGCCGAAAGCGATGCGATCCTGGTTGGTATGGGAACCGTCCGTTCCGACGATCCGCAACTGACGGTCCGGCTTCCCGAGATGAGCGACAGATCGCCCGTCCGCATTATTCTAGATCGCCGTCTCGAACTGCCGCTCGACAGCCTTCTGGTGAAGTCTGCCCGCGACGTGCCTGTGATCGTCGCCTGCGTGCCGGTCTCGCAAGAGGCCGAAAAGCGCGAGAAACTTCTGGCCGCAGGTGTGGATGTGATCGAGGCAGGCGATCTCGCAGCACTTCTCGACCAGTTGGCGACACGCGGAATTTCCCTTCTATTCGTCGAAGGCGGCGCAACGGTTGGCAAGGCCTTTCTGGATGCCGGCCTCGTCGATCGGATCGTGCTGTCGCAGGGGCCGACGATGGTGGGCGAGGGCGGTCTTGAATCGCCTCTGTCGCCATCCGATATGCCGGAGGGTTTCCAGCTGGTTCGTGAGGATACGTTCGGTCCCGACCGTTCCTACGATTTCCAGAAAATCGAGCAGTCATAGAGGTCGTCGATGTTTACCGGAATTGTCACCGATGTCGGAACCGTAGCGGCGACGACCCCGATGGACGAGGGCGTCAAGCTCCGTATCGCCACCAGCTACGATCCGAAGACGATCGCGATGGGTGCCTCGATCGCCCATGGCGGTGTTTGCCTGACCGTGACCAACTTGCCTGAGGACGGCAGCAATGAGCGCTGGTTCGAGGTGGAAGCCTGGGAAGAAGCGCTGCGGCTGACAACGATCGCTGGCTGGACATCCGGTACCCGCGTCAATCTGGAGCGGGCGCTGAAGATCGGCGACGAACTGGGCGGCCACATCGTCTCCGGCCATGTCGACGGTAAGGCGGAGATCCTGTCCGTGACCTCGGAAGGCGAAGCAGTCCGCATTCGCCTTCGGGCGCCGGAAAGTCTCGCCCGCTTCGTCGCGCCGAAGGGTTCGGTTGCGCTCGATGGCACATCCCTGACCGTCAATGCGGTCGATGGCACCGATTTCGACGTGCTGCTGATCAGGCACACGCTGGGCGTCACCACATGGGGCGATCGCAAGGCGGGCGACTTCGTCAATTTCGAAGTGGACACGATGGCTCGTTACGCAGCCAGGCTGGCCCAGTTCCCGACGGGCTGAGGCCGACCCAACGACATGCGGAAACAGGCGGCAGCGGTTAAGCTGCGCTCCTCCTGTTCCGCCCCGATGACGTTGCACAATAGGTATTCGCGCCCTGCAACGCAGCGTTCAGCGAAAACCACTTGCCAATCCCGGCCGGGCATGTTTTGACCGCCGACTATTCGGCTTGTCGCCCAACGCGCCGATGTAACCAAGGTGAAATCATGCCGCAAGAACACGCACCTCACATCCTGATCGTGGAAGCACGGTTTTATGACGACATGGCGGACGCGCTGCTCGATGGCGCAACGACCGCTCTCAAGGATGCGGGTGCGACCTACGACGTGGTGACGGTTCCGGGAGCCCTCGAAATTCCGCCGGCAATCGCCATGGCGCTCGATGCCGGCGATCAGGACGGCACGTCCTATGACGGCTTTGTCGCGCTCGGCATGGTCATCCGTGGCGAAACCTACCATTTCGACATCGTCTCGAACGAATCCTCGCGCGCGCTGATGGATCTTGCGGTCTCCGAATCGCTGGCGATCGGCAACGGCATCATGACCGTCGAGAACGACGAGCAGGCCTGGGTGCGCATCAAGCGGTCCGAGAAGGACAAGGGCGGCTTTGCGGCCCGTGCCTGCCTCACCATGATCGCACTGCGCGAAAAGCTCAATGGTGGTTGATAGAATGTCCAAAGAAGGCGAGCATCCGGTCAAGCCGGCAAATCAGCGTGGCGCGGCGCGTTTGGCAGCCGTTCAGGCCCTGTATCAGATGGATGTCGGCGGCACCGGCGTTCTCGAGGTCGTGGCTGAGTACGAGACCCATCGCCTCGGCCAGGAACTCGACGGCGATACCTATCTGAAGGCGGATGCCTCCTGGTTCCGCTCGATCGTCGCCGGCGTCGTGCGCGATCAGGACAAGATCGACCCGCTGATCCGCTCGGCTCTCCAGGAAGACTGGCTGCTGTCGCGGATCGATTCGACCCTGCGCGCCATCCTGCGTGCCGGAACGTTCGAGATCGTCGAGCGCAAGGATGTCCCGGTGGCCGTCATCGTTACCGAGTATGTCGAGATTGCCCGCGCGTTCTTCGAGGAAGATGAGCCGAAGGTCGTCAATGCGGTTCTCGACCGGATTGCCAAGCAAATCCGCGGCGACGCGAAGAAGTAACATCCCGGAAAGAGCATCAGATGGACGAAGCGGTCGAGCGTCAAAGAATTGACTTGAGCACCGCCCGCCGCAGCGTCTTTCTGCTCGCAGGCACCCAGGCCATCCTGGGGTCTGCCACACCTCTGACCGTGTCGATCGGCGCTCTTGCCGGCTATCAGCTTCTCGGCGACGACAAGTCGCTCGCGACAGCGCCGATCACCGCGTTCAACCTCGGCACCGCCGTCGGTGCGGTGCTGATTGCCATCGCGTCCAAGTTCCTGGGCCGCAAGGCGGCCTTCATGTCGGGCGGAATGCTCGGCGCGATCGGCGGCGGGCTTGCGGCAATCGCGCTGTTTCGTGGTGATTTCTGGCTGTTTGCCTTCGCGCTTCTGCTGGTCGGGTCCTGCGCCGGCTTCACCCAGAAGATCCGCTTCGCCGCTGCCGATATTTCTCCCAAAGCCTATAAGCCGCGAGCCATCTCCTGGATCCTCGGGGCCGGTATCGTCTCGGCGATCGTCGGACCGCAGCTCTCCATCGCCGCAAAGGATTGGCTGGCGCCGGTGACCTTCGCCGGTGCGTTCCTGATGCTGATCCCGCTCTGCCTTGCCGGTATCTGCATCATGGCCTTCCTGCACCTTCCGACCAAGGCGGATGCGTCGCTCTCAACCCAGCAGCCGCCGGCACGGTCGCTGCGGGAAATCGTCGTGACGCAGCGGTTCATGACCGGCATGGTCTGCGGTATCTGCACCTACGCGCTGATGACCTTCGTGATGACTGGTGCGCCGCTCGCCATGGTGATCGGCTGCGGCTTTCCGACAGAACTGGCGGCGCTCGGCATTCAGTGGCATGTGCTCGCCATGTTCGGCCCAAGCTTTTTCACCGGCCTGCTGATCACCCGCTTCGGAGCGGAAAAAGTGGTCGCCGCCGGCCTCGTCACGCTGATGGGCTGCGCGATCGTTGCCCATATGGGCGTAGAATTGTGGAATTTTTGGCTGGCGCTGGTCCTCCTTGGGATAGGTTGGAATTTCGGTTTCATCGGCTCGACCACGATCGTCGCCTCCAGCTATCGCCCGCAGGAGGCCGACAAGGTGCAGGGGTTTCACGACATCGTCCTCTTCGGCACGGTGGCGCTGTCCTCCTTCTCCTCGGGCAAGGTGTTCGTCACCTGGGGCTGGTCATTCATCAACCTGGTGATCTGGCCGGTCGCGATCTTCTGCCTTCTTCTCATTCTGGCGCTGATGCTGCGCAGGCCCGTCGCAAAAGCCAACTGACCCGGTTCTATTACCGTCGTAGCGCTTGACGGCGGTTGTTCCTCACCGCAATCTCACCCGCGCATGGCAACAGCTGCGTTCCTTGGGAGGGGAAAGCCGTTGCTGGAGGGTGCAGAATGCCGGGGCGGCATCGGCCGCAGCCGGTCAGGGAGAGGAAAATTCGCATGACTGTAATTCTAGGTGTGATCGTCTGCGGTCTGCTGTCGATCATTTATGCTGCATGGGCCACGCGTTCCGTACTTGCCGCCGATCAAGGCAATCAGCGGATGCAGGAGATCGCCGGTTACATCCGCGAAGGCGCACAGGCCTATCTGTCTCGCCAGTATATGACGATTGCCATCGTCGGTGTGCTGGTTGCGGGTCTCACATGGTTTCTTCTGTCTGGCACGGCAGCCATCGGCTTCATCATCGGCGCCGTTCTCTCGGGCGCTGCCGGCTTCATCGGCATGCACGTCTCGGTGCGGGCCAATGTGCGCACGGCGCAGGCGGCATCCCATAGTCTGGCAGCAGGTCTCGACATTGCCTTCAAGTCTGGCGCCATCACCGGCATGCTTGTCGCGGGCCTCGCACTGCTCGGCGTGTCCATCTACTTTTTCATCCTGACAACCGTGCTCGGCCATGCGGTCGGTTCACGCGAAGTGATCGATGCCCTTGTGGCACTCGGCTTCGGCGCCTCGCTGATCTCAATCTTCGCGCGCCTTGGCGGCGGCATCTTCACCAAAGGCGCCGATGTCGGCGGCGATCTCGTCGGCAAGGTGGAAGCCGGTATTCCGGAAGACGATCCACGCAACCCGGCAACGATCGCCGACAATGTGGGCGACAATGTCGGTGACTGCGCCGGCATGGCGGCCGACCTGTTCGAGACCTACGCAGTCTCGGTCGTTGCGACCATGGTGCTCGCGGCAATCTTCTTTGCCGGCAGCGCCGTCATCGACCAGGCGATGCTCTATCCGCTGGCGATCTGCGGCACCTGCATCATCACCTCGATCGTCGGCACGTTCTTCGTCAAGCTCGGCACAAACGGCTCGATCATGGGCGCCCTCTACAAGGGACTGATCGTGACGGGGCTGCTGTCCATCGTCGGGCTTGCGATCGCGACCTCGATCACCATTGGCTGGGGAATGATCGGCACGGTTGCCGGCATGGACATCACCGGCGCCAGACTGTTTGCCTGTGGCCTTGTCGGGCTCGTGGTGACGGCACTGATCGTTGTGATCACCGAATACTATACCGGCACCAACAAGCGGCCGGTCAATTCCATCGCCCAGGCTTCCGTCACGGGCCACGGCACCAACGTCATCCAGGGGCTGGCCGTCTCGCTGGAATCGACCGCACTGCCGGCACTCGTCATCGTCGGTGGCATCATCTCCACCTATCAGCTCGCCGGACTGTTCGGCACAGGCATCGCCGTCACCGCCATGCTCGGCCTTGCCGGAATGATCGTGGCACTCGATGCCTTCGGCCCTGTCACCGACAATGCCGGCGGCATTGCCGAAATGGCGCATCTGCCGCCGGATGTTCGGAAAGCCACGGATGCTCTGGATGCCGTCGGCAATACGACCAAGGCCGTCACCAAGGGCTACGCGATCGGCTCAGCCGGTCTCGGCGCACTGGTGCTGTTTGCGGCCTATGCCAACGATCTCCAGTACTTCGTGGCAAACGCCGATAAATATCCGTACTTCCAGGGGGTAGGCCAGATCTCGTTCAGCCTGTCGAATCCGTATGTGGTGGCGGGCCTGCTGTTTGGCGGTCTCATCCCGTATCTGTTCGGCGGCATCGCCATGACGGCGGTCGGCAAGGCGGCAAGCTCGATTGTCGAGGAAGTTCGCCGGCAGTTCCGCGAAAAGCCCGGCATCATGCAAGGAACGGAAAAGCCCGACTACGGCCGCGCGGTCGATATCCTGACCAAGGCTGCGATTCGCGAAATGATCGTGCCGTCGCTGCTCCCGGTTCTCGCGCCGATCTTCGTCTATTTCGGTGTGCTTCTCGTCTCGGGCGGCGACAAGGCGTCCGCCTTTGCAGCGCTCGGTGCCTCGCTTCTCGGCGTCATCATCAACGGCCTGTTCGTCGCGATCTCGATGACCTCGGGCGGCGGCGCCTGGGACAATGCCAAGAAAAGCTTCGAGGACGGTTTCGTCGATAAGGACGGCACGCGCCACATGAAGGGATCCGAAGCCCACAAGGCTTCGGTGACAGGCGATACGGTGGGCGATCCCTACAAGGATACGGCAGGCCCTGCCGTCAATCCGGCGATCAAGATCACCAACATCGTCGCCCTTCTGCTGCTGGCGGTTCTCGCCCACTAGAACCAGGTCTCACACAGACAAAAGAAAGCCCGCGGTACCATTGGTATCGCGGGCTTTTTGATATTCGGAAATGCGCTTGTTAGTTGCCCATGCTCTGCAGCATGTTGCGGATCTGGCCGGCACCGCCGCTTGCTGCTCCGGAACCACCCGACAGAAGCTGCTGCAGGAAGGTAAGGTCGCGGCCGCCGGTTGGCGTCGTGCGCGAGATCGTGTCGAACACCTTGCCGTCCTGAAGTGCGTAGTTGGCGCGCTGTGCGACCACGCCGTTCTTGTCGAAATAGATGGCAAGCACGCTCTGCTCGACGATCTGCGGCTTCATGAAGGCTGCCCGACGGTGGCGCTTCTGGGAAATGTAATAGAACACTTCCGTATCGAAGGTCGCGGTCGTCGACGGTGTACCCATGGTCAGGATCACCTGCTCGCGGCTTGAACCGACAGGGATCAGGTTCAGCGACTGCTGGTCAACGACATAGCCGTTGTACATCGTGTCGCCGATTTCCATGGATGTGCAGCCGGAAACTGCAATCGATGCAACGACAAGGGCCGCCGCCGTTTTGCTCAACGCTTTCATTTCGTATCCGAAAACCCGCTTCTTCAACGGTATCCCCCACATGTCGATGTGCCGGCGGAAGCCGGTTACTCTGCTGCTCATACCATTGTGGCTATTCCGGGGACAGCTGACTGCCGCTTCCGGATAGCCGAACCGAAGCCCGCCGATGGCGAATGCATTGCAATTCGTGCCTGCTTCGGTAAACCAGCTTTCGTTTGCATGCAACATCGCCAGCTTCGACCATGACGCAAACATGAAGGCAAATGCAGGAAACACGATGATATTCGGCCTGTTCAAAAAGAAAAACAGCAATCAGACCATCGTCAACCGGCAATACTACGCCCTGACGTCGGCAGCGCGCATCCCCGTGTTCTACGAGGATTTCGGCGTACCCGATACCGTGATGGGCCGGTTTGAAATGCTGTCCATCGTGATGATCCTGTTTTTTCGCCGGACGGCGAAGTCGGGGCCGAGCGGGCAGGAACTGGCGCAGGAGATCGTCGATGCCTTCTTTCAGGATATCGACCATTCGATTCGCGAGCTCGGCATCGGCGACCAGGGGGTTCCGAAGCGGATGAAGAAGCTCGCGGGCATGTTCTACGGTCGGCTAGAAACCTACGCCGCAGCTCTCGACAGCGGCGACGAAACCGCGCTTGCCGCAGCGCTGCATCGTAATATCCATCCTAAAGCCACCGATATACAAGACATGAGCGCACTTGCGCACTGGATGACAACCACCGAAACCGCTATGTCAGCGGTCTCGGAAGATACGATTTCCCGTGGGCTGCTGGTCGTGCCGCAGCCGGTCCGGGAAGGCGAGGAACAATGAAAAGCGATCAAGAACCCAGCAAAGCTAGAGGCGGCAAGCCTCCGTTCTCCTATGCCGTGAAGGTTGGAAATATTTCCGCCAATCCGGTCACCGTTACTGTCGAAGCCGATGAAAACGAACGGAAGGACTTGGCCGTTCTCTGGGACGTCGTATCGGTCAATTCGTTGAAGGCGGAAATCTACATTGCCCGCTGGAAGAAGGACGGCGTGCGCCTCAAGGGCCACGTCAAGGCCGCTGTCACCCAGGCTTGCGTGGTGACGCTTGATCCTGTGTCGTCGACCATTTCAGAAGATTTCGATCAGGTCTTCGTGCCTGAGGGATCCAAGCTTGCGCGCGTCGTCACTGCCGAAAGCGCCGAGATGGTGGTCGATCCTGATGGTCCGGACCTGCCGGAAATGTTTGTCGGCGATACGATCGATGCGGGCGAGGTCGTTGCCGAGTTCGTGGCACTGGCGATAGACCCTTATCCGCGCAGGCAGGGCATCGATTTCAAGGACCATATCGAGAGCGACCCGAACGATCCGGCGACCAAACCCAATCCGTTTGCCGCGCTCAAGGATTGGAAAAAAGACTGAGACCGGTTGTAAGCAGAAACAAAACCTATATTTTGGCCACGATTTCGCCGGCAGGGCGGCGCATGAGCGTGCCCACTGAAGAAGCAAAAGTCGGCGCAGGCATTCGTTGCAGGCGCGTGCGGCCGGTTAAAACAAGGATCAGGGACGCGTGATCAGAATTTCGATTGACGCCATGGGTGGCGACTTTGGCCCCGAGGTTGTCATGGCGGGCGCCGCGAAGGCGCTCGAACGCCATCCCGACGTCAGTTTTCTCCTCTACGGACTGAAAGCCGAATGCGAGCCGTGGCTTGCACGCTATCCGAAATTGCGCGAGCGGTCCGTGTTCCACGCGTGCGAACTGGCCGTTGCCATGGACGAGAAGCCGAGTGCGGCGCTACGCCGTGGTCGCTATGTCTCGACCATGTGGCGTTCCATCGAAGCCGTGAAGCTTGGCGAAGCCGATGTCGTTGTGTCCGCCGGCAATACCGGTGCGCTGATGGCAATGTCGAAATTCTGTCTTCGCACGTTGGCGAGTATCGAACGCCCTGCAATTGCAGGCATCTGGCCGACGCTGAAGGGCGAAAGCATCGTTCTCGATATCGGCGCGACGATCGGCGCTGACAGCCAGCAGCTGCTCGATTTCGCGCTGATGGGCGGCGCTATGGCGCGGGCCCTATTCGAAGTGGATTGCCCCACCGTCGGGCTTCTCAATGTGGGTGTCGAAGAGGTCAAGGGGCAGGAAGAGGTGAAGGAAGCCGGTCGGCTTATCCGCGAAGCCAACCTGCCGCATCTCTCCTATCACGGCTTCGTCGAGGGCGACGACATCGGCAGGGGCACTGTCGACGTTGTGGTGACCGAAGGCTTTACCGGCAATATCGCTCTGAAGACCGCCGAGGGAACTGCGCGCCAGATCGCCACGCTTCTGCGCGAATCCATGTCGCGCACGCTTCTTGCCCGGATCGGCTATCTGCTGGCCAAGCCTGCATTCGATCGACTGCGCGAGAAGATGGACCCGAACAAGGTCAATGGTGGCGTCTTTCTCGGCCTCAACGGTATTGTGATCAAGAGCCACGGTAGCGCCAACGCCGAAGGCATCGCAGCCGCGATCGCAGTCGGCTACGACATGGCGCGAAACGACCTCAACGCCAAAATTTCGCAGGATTTGAAGATTTATCATGCCAGACGCCTGCCGCCGGCCGGCCCTGAAGCCGCATGACGTTAGGATGTGATTTGACTATGATTCGATCAGTTGTTCGCGGTTACGGGGCAGCGCTCCCGAAACGGGTCGTCACCAATCGCGAGCTGGAGACGATGGTCGACACGTCGGACGAGTGGATCGTCCAGCGCACCGGCATCACCCAGCGCTACATCGCCGGCGACGACGAAACGACGGCATCGCTCGGTGAGAAGGCAGCGCGGGCAGCGCTCGATAATGCCGGCCTGACACCTGATGACATCGATCTGGTCCTTCTGGCGACTTCGACGCCGAACAACACCTTTCCCGCGACCGCCGTCGAGATCCAGAACCGGCTCGGCATGAAGCATGGCTACGCTTTCGACATGCAGGCGGTCTGCAGCGGCTTCGTTTACGCGATGACGACGGCAGACCTCCACCTGCGTGGCGGGCTTGCGAAGCGCGCGCTGGTGATCGGCGCCGAAACCTTTTCCCGCATTCTGGACTGGAACGACCGCACCACCTGCGTGCTGTTCGGCGATGGGGCCGGCGCCGTTGTGCTGGAGGCTCAGGAAGGCGAGGGCACGATTGCCGACCGCGGTATCCTGACGGCGCATCTGCGCTCGGACGGATCCCACAAGGACAAGCTCTACGTCGATGGCGGCCCATCGACGACCGGCACGGTCGGGCACCTGAAGATGGAAGGCCGTGAGGTCTTCAAGCATGCGGTGGCTATGATCACCGACGTGATCGAGGACGCATTCGAGGCGACCGGCACGACTGCCGAGGATATCGACTGGCTGGTACCGCACCAGGCCAACCGTCGTATCATTGATGGATCTGCCAAGAAGCTCAACATTCCCACCGAGAAAGTCGTCGTCACCGTCGACATTCACGGCAACACGTCGGCGGCATCGATCCCGCTTGCGCTTTCAGTTGCCTGTGCCGACGGTCGCATCAAGAAGGGCGATCTTGTGATGCTGGAAGCCATGGGTGGCGGCTTCACCTGGGGGGCCGTCCTGATCCGCTGGTGATGCCGGCTGAAAACCTGAGCCATATTATGAAATAATCAATGCCGAACAGATGCTTGGCCCGGGGGCGCTTGACCGTGGGGCACAACCAAAATACTGTTTGCGGGCTTTGATAATATCACATTAAATCAGGCGGGGGACCATGGCCGGCAAGACAGTCACACGCGCGGATCTGGCGGAATCGGTTTTTCGCAAGGTTGGCCTCTCTCGCACGGAATCGGCGGAACTCGTCGAAACGGTAATCGACGAAATCTGCAACGCCATCGTTCGCGGCGAAATGGTCAAGCTTTCGTCGTTTGCGACATTTCAGGTGCGCGCCAAGAACGAGCGCATCGGTCGCAATCCGAAGACAGGCGAGGAAGTACCGATCTCACCCCGCCGGGTGATGACCTTCAAGGCATCCAATGTTTTGAAGCAACGCATCCTCAAGGCGCACACATTGCGCAAGGTCAAGCAGAAGCCGGCAAGCCCTGCGAGCTGACACGCCCGTTTTGCACGCTGGCACCCCTGCCAAAACACCAATCTTGTGAACACACTTGAATCTTTCGGTGCAAGCCGTTGAGAAATGTGCGATTCGACGCATAATCCTCGTCCAGCCTTTCGTGCTGACCCCTTTCGCGCCGCACGGCCGTTCGATCCCTGGAGATTGACACTTGGACAAGAGCCCGGACGCATTCCGCACCATCAGCGAAGTCGCTGACGATCTCGACCTGCCGCAACACGTGCTGCGCTTCTGGGAAACGCGGTTTCCGCAAATCAAGCCGATGAAGCGGGGAGGCGGCCGTCGCTACTACCGCCCGGAGGACGTGGATCTGTTGAAGGGGATACGTCACCTTCTCTACGACCACGGATACACGATCAAGGGCGTTCAGAAGCTCCTGAAGACGAATGGCAACAAGTTCGTCTCAGCAATCGCATCGGGTGATATCGCCACGATGGAAGCCATCATGGCGGCCAACAGCGAGAAGAATGCCGAGCCGAAAATTTCCACCCAGGAAGAAGATCAGGTCGTCGGGCGCCCGAAGGTAAAGCCGAGCGGCCGGTTCTTCGGTTTCGGCGGTGCCGGGGAGGACCAGTTGGAAGTCTCGGTTGGAAAATCGAGTGTCGGCAAGGAAGACCGTGCCTTGCTGCAGGAGGCACTGTTTGACCTTCTGGAATGCAAGCGCCTGCTGGACCAGGTTCGTTGATCCGATACCTGCTTACATGAACTCACTGTAAATTTACCGTTCACCTCTGGTTCAAACGCGAAGGTACAACATTTACCTACGAGGAAACACAAGAGGAGATGCAAACGTGAAAAAACTCGCAATCATTGTCGTCTCGGCCATGACGGCACTGACGAGCATGGTACCGGCACACGCCTTCCCTGTCGTCAACGCACCGAAGACCATCGAAGCGCCGCAGAGCGTTGATCAGGTCCAGCAGGTTCAGTGGCGGCATCGTGATCGTTGGGAAGGTCGTCGCTACTATCGTCACCATCGCGACTACCGCCGCGGCGACTATTATCGCGGTCGCCACTACCGTGGCCACAATTCGGGTGCGATCATCGGCGGTCTTGCTGCCGGCGCTCTGATTGGCGGTGCCATTGCATCCCAGCCGCGCTACGCCGAGCCGCGTTACGTGCAGCCACGTCGTTACGTGAACGCCAATAGCGCGCACGTCAATTGGTGCGCCAACCGCTACCGGTCCTACAGGGCTTACGACAATACGTTCCAGCCCTATAACGGCCCGCGCCAGCTGTGCTACTCGCCCTACTGATAGGGTAGTCGCCAAGGCGTCCTGACAGGCCGGCCCCAGACAATGGGGCCGGCTTTCTTGTTGAAGCAAGACCTTCGATCCAGGATCCACTGAAAGCCGATTTTTTCCTTGCGTGGTGAAGATCATGTCAGTATGGAATGCATGCTTCACGCGACGCCGGTCCGCCGGCTCGAAGCGATGTGGCGGAATGTAGCGCAGCCCGGTAGCGCACTTGACTGGGGGTCAAGGGGTCGTCGGTTCGAATCCGGCCATTCCGACCATTCTTCCTTCGGCGACAGGCTCCCCCAGAGCCGCTTTGACCTGAGCTCGCCATGGGCGAACTCGTCTCTCGTCACGCCAACCTGTTGCGACGTCACTCACCAGAACCTGTGAACGAATGATGGATCATCCCGAACCGCGTTCGACTTATCTGACTACAATTTGCATTTGGCTGGAACGTCAGTGTTCCCGACGCGTTGTCAGATAGGAAAACAAAGGAGAATGTGATGTTGAAGGGTGTTGTACTTTGGGCGATGGGCGTTCCGATCCTTGTAATCGTGCTGCTCTACGCATTCGTATTCTAAGTTCTGGATTTCTGGCGGTAACGGCCAGTGCGTTTCGATCTAAAAGGGTCAGCTCCGAAACACGAGCTGACCCTTTTTCATTTTTGCCGCTGTTGTCGAGATATAGCTCGAGCAAAAAAAGGCCCCGCACTTGCGGGGCCTTTTCAGTCAGTCTTAGATTTCCGGGCAACCAGGGCGATTGGCGAAGGTGATCCGGTCGGGACCCCGACGGGTCATGCCCTGGACGGTGATGCTGCGGCGAGTGGCGCGGACGATCTCCGTCTGACGGAAGCCTTCGTCACGAGCGGCGGCGCGTGCTTCGCCAGGGCTGCAGCCCATGCGGCGATCGCGTCTGTCGTAATCGCGATCCCTGTCGCGGATTACCGGGCGCACGCCGTCAGGTCCGATGCGCAGCTGTACGTCTTGGGCCGATGCCGGGGCAGTGGCCGCACCAAGGGTGCAGACGGACAAGGCCAAGGCGAGGCCTGCCTTAGCGAAAACATTGATCATTGTATCCTCCGTGTATGGAGCCGGGGCAGGGCCTGCGGCGCAAGATATTCACGGAGATTTAACTGATTTGTGAGTGGTAAAGTTCCGCCTGCGATCAATCAGCAAGTATAGGCGTAGCAGACGCGATAGTAGTTCGCGTTAGCGAAAACGCGCTGTCCGGCTCGCATTCATCAGAAGCTCCTGCTCGGAAGCAAACGACCCCAGGAGCTGCAGAAGACGGTTTTCCTCGTCCTTGTCGAGACGGTAACGGCGGGCGAAGTCAGTTACGCTCCACACCTTCTTCATTCCGGACTGCTGAAGATCGACGGGTGTAATATGCGACATTGTGCCCCCTCACAGATATTGGAGGATGGTATCCTCCAATATCCAGTGCATATAAAAACGACGTTTAATAGAGAAACTTCTTAAGCTCGGTTTTCCCGGAAAAACTACTTTTCCTCGACCTTGACGCCATCCTGGCCGATGCTGAATTCTACGCCCTTAGGCTTGGTTTCTTCGCGGTAGACATAGAACCCCAGACCGACGACCAGAACAACGAGAGCGCCGATGATGAAGTACAGATTATTGGAACGCGTCATAAATTTCCCCGACTATGCAATTCTGGCCGAGAAACGCCTATGAGCTCAATATGTTCCAGCGAGTTTCAGATTTTTTTCAATCGTCGTTTGCGGCGTTGAGATCTTCGGGACGCATGCCCTCTTCCTGACCGTCTTGCTTCAGTCTCACACCCGGTCCCATTCCGGATCCGCCATCGCCGGCTGCCAGGAAGATAACGCCCCTTGTCTCGAAGAATGCCCTCAGCCTCTCACTGATGGTTGGGTCGGGCAGGGCGTCATGGGCCTCCGCGTTGTCGAATTCGACGGCGGACAGGCCCGAAGCGGCGCAAAGCGCGTCTTTCGAGATGCCGGTGAGTGCGCGCGCAGCGCGAATTTGTGATGCGGTCAACATACGAGAAATCTGGCGCAACGCGAACCAATGTCAAGGACTTGCGCTAGAGGCAACAACTCAGGCCTGTAACGGCGGCATCGCCGCAGTGGTGTTTCGCTGATAGCGGTTTTCCAGAGCGACGCAGGCCCAGAGAATGCCGAGCGAGAGATAGAAGTGCCGCCAGTGGTCCGTGTCGATGACGTTTCCGATCATCGCATGTCCCAGGATCAGGACCCATGCAATCATCAGAAAAGGCTGCCACGGCCTCTCGCGCAGCATATAGCGGAAACCCATCCACAGGCTGGACCAGATCATGATCTGATACGTCACCGCACCCACCCAGCCATAGGTCGTGAGTGTCTTCAGCCAGATATTGTGCTCGTCTTCGCCGAAGATTTTTCCAAGCGCCATCGGTCCCATGCCGAGCGGTCGCTCCATCGCCATCAGGAAGCCGATCTTATGCCGCTCGAAGCGACCAAGCCGCGCGCCGTCGTAATCCTGCACCAGTTTCGCACGATTGGAAAACAGATCGGCGATCTGCGGGATCTGCAAAGCGATCGCAAGGGCGAGCACGAGAGCCACGCCGGCACAAATCGAGATGACCAGGATCTTCAGGCGGAATGCCGTCGTGTGCTCCTTGAGGAGCATCAGGACGATCAGTGCGATGGCGCCGAACAGCAGGAGGCCCCAGGCCGCGCGTGAAAACGACAGGAAGATACCGATCGCCAGCACCAGCATGCCGAGGATGAGAAGGGGGGTACGGATGACCGGGCCGGTCAGCATGCGGTAAAGGAGATAGAGGAGCGGGCCGACCAGATAGGGGCCGAACACGTTGGGGTCCTGAAAGGCGCCCATGGCGCGGTTATAGCGGGTAAAGACATGGGCCCCGGGAAACGCGTCGAAATAGCCGAGGATGCCGAGAGTGGCCGTGATGATGGCGGCCGCCACCCAGGCATGAAAGATGATCTTCAGCCGCCGATGGTCGTTCTCTATGACCGCTGCAAAGAACACGGCGGTGAGCGCGAGAAAGATCGAGACCGCATAATACATACCGGCGCCGGACGAATCCTTCATTACGAAGATGGAAAACAGGCCGCTGATGTTGAAGATCAGCAGCATCGCCATGAGCATCGCGACCGTCCGGGAGATCCTGAGCCCAAACAGGAACCAGAGGCCGATCTGGGCCACCATCATCAGTTCGTAAGGGGCAGGCTCCGACATGACGAAGCCGGACAGAAAGACGCCAAAGGCCAGCATGCCGTTTGCCACGAGAGCGAACACGGCCAGCTGGACGTTGAACGGCCGGGTCTCATGTGCGGCCAGCGACGTCAATATGCATTGTCCGTGTTGAGAAGCCGGATTGGCGTCAGGAACAGGATCTTGAGATCGAACAGAATCGACCAGTTCTCGATATAGTCGAGATCGTGGGCGGTGCGGGCACGGATCTTTTCGTCGCTGTCCAACTCGCCGCGCAGTCCGTTGATCTGCGCCCAGCCAGTCACGCCGGGTTTCACGCGGTGGCGGGCGAAGTAGCCTTCGACGACGTCCACATATCTGCGTTCGCCAGTCTGGGCACTGACCGCATGCGGACGGGGACCAACGAGAGACAGCTCTCCTTTCAGCACGTTGAACAGCTGCGGTAGCTCGTCGATCGAGGACTTGCGCAGAAACCGGCCGACGGGCGTGACCCGCGGATCGCCCTTGGTCACGGCCTTGATCGCGGTCTGGTCGCTCATGCTCGTGTACATCGAGCGGAATTTGAGAACGTTGATGATCTCATTGTTGAAGCCGTGGCGCTTTTGGCGAAACAGCATCGGCCCTTTCGAGCTGAGCTTCACGGCAATGCCGGCAGCCAGCATGACGGGCCAGAGGCAGGCGATCGCGAACACGGCAAAGACGATATCGAAGATGCGCTTTGCGACCGAATCCCAGTCGCGGATCGGCTTGTCGAAAATATCGAACATCGGAACGGTACCGACGTGACTATAGGCCCGTGGGCGGAAGCGCAGGCGGTTCGCATGCGCCGCAAGCCGGATATCGACCGGCAGAACCCAGAGTTTGCGCAGAAGCTGCAGGATACGCTGCTCGGCGCTGGCGGGAAGCGCGATGATCAGCATGTCGATCCGGGCAAGGCGCGAGAATTCCACAAGCTCGGCAAAGGTACCAAGCTTCGGGTAGCCGGCAACGACGGTCGGCGAGCGGTCGCTGTTGCGGTCGTCGAAGATGCCGCAGATGCGGATGTCGTTATCCGACTGGCGTTCCAGGGCGCGCACCAGTTGCTTGGCAGGTTCGCCGCCGCCGACGATTACGGCGCGGCGTTCCATCACGCCGTTGCGCGCCCAGTGGCGGATGCCAAGCGCGATCGCCTTCCGCTCGGCGGCAAGGACGACGCAGCTGACGAAGAACCAGACGATGAGACCGGTCACGGGCACCCAACCGCCCGCGGCAAAGCTGAGCGCGAGATTGGTCAGGACAAAACCGAAGGCCCATGTGATGAGAACCCGCTTCAAGGTCCTGTTGGCGGACCTCAGGGAGGGGATCTGATAGGTGTCGGCAATCTGCAGAAGCAGAAGCGTGATGGCAGAACCGAAGGTGATGATGACCAGGCGGGAAAGCGACATCTCGGTCGCGCCGTAGATCAGGTCGACGATGAGGCCGACAATCAGGATCGCGGCAAATTCGGTAAGCCGGATCAGTCCGACCAGCAGGGATGGCGAATAGCTGGTTTCGCGGAACTGCTGGGCGATCTGGCGTGCGAAGGGATTGAGGACCGCGCCCGCTTCCTTCTCCTCGCTCGCACGCATCTCTGAGACCTTGCGGCGAAGGCTTTCGACGTCGAATTCATCGGGCTTGTTCAGCGGGCTCATGCCAGGATCCTCGACTCAGCTGCCGCGAAGGCGCAGAAGTAGTCTCAGTCCAGTAGCAAAAAGAAGCTAAAGAAGCCTTTAGCTGTACCTTCGGTCAGGGATTTGGCCGAGTAGATCCTGGTACAAGTGAAGCATGTCGTCCGCCATAACGGAGGCGGAAAACACCGCCTTGAAATCGGACGGCTTCGGCATGACGCGGTCATGCCACTCCGGTGTCTGCAGTGCCTGCGTCATCACGTCGGAAAGGCTTGTGGCGTCGCCGGGGACGGCAAGGGCCGCACTTTTCACACCCAGCACTTCGGGAATGCCGCCGACACGCGATGCGATGACAGGCTTCCCGGCGGCGAGCGCTTCCAGCACGATATAGGGCATCGCTTCCGCCCGCGACGGAACGACGACGAAATTTGTAAGGGCAAACGCCTTGCGGGCGGGCATGGCCGGCATCATCGTCAGCCGGCGGCCAAGGCCACGTTCGGAAATCATGGCTTCATAGCGCTCACGGTCCGGACCGTCGCCGACCATCAGCGCCGAGAGCGGCCGACCGACCGCGCGTTCCGTTCGGGCAAAGGCGTCGATGAAGACATCCGGTCCCTTCAGGTCGCGCAGCATGCCGATATAGAGAAAGTCGACCGCGGAAATGACCGCCGGTACCGGCTCGAACTCGGCCTCGCCAATTCCGTTATAGATCACACGCGCGGTCTTGAGCGGTTTTCCGACCTTTTCCTCGTAGGTGCGGCGCTCATAATCGCAGACAAAGACCAGGGCATCGCCGAAGCGTTCCTGGAACCGTTCGAGCTGCAGCACGACCTTGCCCGAAAGACTGGACCGGTCGAAATGTAGACTGCCGCCGTGCGGCGAATAGAGGCGGGCCACGCAATACCTGTTAACCCGCAAGGCTGAGCCGATCAATCGCGCCAGAACGCCGCCCTTGGCGCCGTGTCCGTGCAATATGTCCGGCCGCAAGCTCTTGATATGCTTGTAGCTTCTGTAGAGTGCCGCAAGATCGGAAGGAGCGATCGAACGGCGCATCGGAATTCGTGTCAGGCCAAGCGAAAGCTGCGGCCGGATCGTGTCGAACAACCTGTCCTCGTGCTCGCCACCGGTCGAGCTGTCGCAGAGGATGCCGACCTCGTGGCCGGCAGCCCGATGTTCTTCCACCAGGTCGCGCACATGGCGGAAGATCCCGCCGACGGGCGACCTGAAACAATGGAGGATGCGCAAGGGAGGGGCCTCAGCCGACATGATGATGTCAGAACAGCCGCTCGCGGACGTAGACCGTGTCGCCAGCGAGGACCTGTGAGGAAATCGTCGTACGGCCCGTGATGACCTCGCCGTTGATCTTGCGTGTGACGTCGACATCGCGCTGGTTTCCGCGAGAGGTAAAGCCTCCGGCGATTGCGATGGCGTTCTGTGCCGTCATGCCGGGCACATAGGAATACTGTCCGGGTCGTCCGACTTCGCCCATGACGAAAACCGGGCGGTAACGATCCATTTCGATCGTCACGTCGGGATCGCGCAGATAGCCCTGCTTGAGCTTGGCGGCGATTGCACCCTCGAGCGCCGGCATGGTCTGGCCCCGGGCCGTGATCTGACCGATCAGCGGGAAGGCGATATAGCCGGCCTGATCGACGGTATAGGTATTGGAAAGGCTCGGCTGTTCGAAGACGCTGACACGTAGCCGATCGCCGCTGTCCAGCCGGTAAGGCTGGATCGTCGCTTCCTGAAAGCTTTTGGGAGCCGGTTTGTAGGAGGCGCAGCCCGACAGCGTCATCGCAACGGCTGCCGCCGCAAGAGCCAGAACGGTTTTGGCGCGCTGGTTGCGCGTCGGATTTTTCTTGTCTTGGGCGAATAGCATGTTCGCGTCCCAGGCTCGGGGTGGTGGTTCGACGATTTCGAGCCTGTTATCGATCCATTAGGGTTAATGCCCGGTAAAGAGAGGCGCGACGACCCTCGGAAATAATGCTTTCAAGATCAGAGTCCGGTTTTTCTTCGAAGCCGCGGCTCATTAACTGTAGCGTTACCATGATAATTTACTGTCCGCCCAAATAGACCAGTTTGGAGCGGGCAATGTCTGGCGTAAACGGCGGCCATCAGGATGTGGATATCGACCTCAGGCAGGTCATCGCGGCCGTCTGGGAACGCAAGGCGAAGATCCTCGCCGTCACGATCGCGGCGGGCGCGCTGGCGTTGGTCGGCGCCTCGCTGATCAAACCCAGCTACAAGGCCGAAACCAGGCTGCTGATCGAATCGCGATCGCCGAACCTCTCCGGCGGGGAAGGGGCAGGCAGTTCCAACGATCCGGTTCTCGACACGCTCAACATCACCAGCCAGGCCCAGCTGCTGCAATCGACCGACCTCATCAAGCGGGTTGCGCGCGATCTGAAGCTTTCCGATCTCCCGGAATTCGACCCGGCTGGACAGTCGGCACTGCCGGACCTTCTGGTGATGGTCGGCCTGAAGCAGGATCCGATGGCGATAGATCCGGAAGACCGGGTCATCCAGAAGTTCCGCGAAAAGCTGTCGGTCTATCCGGTCGAGGGCTCGCGCGTCATCGCCGTCGAATTTGCATCGCATGATCCGAAGCTCGCGGCGGATGTCCCGAACCGGATGGCCGAAGCCTATCTTCAGATCCAGAGTGGCTCGAAGGTGGACACCCATGCCGAAACCGCCCGCTGGCTGGAGCCGGAAATCGCCAACCTGACGACCCGCGTCAACGATGCCGAAAAGAAGGTGGCGGACTACCGCTCCTCGAACGGACTTTTCCAGACCAGCGAAGCCAACAGCTTTTCCAGCAAGCAGTTGAACGATATCTCGACCGAACTTGCCCGCGTTCGCGCCGATCTCGCCAATGCCGAGGCCCGTTCGGAAAACGTCCGCGCTGGTTTGAGAGCTGGCCGCGCTTCGGACACGCTGGCGGATGTTGCCGGATCGCAGGTCATCCAGCGTCTGAAGGAAACCCAGACCAATTTGCAGGCGCAGATCAACGATCTCTCGACATCCCTGCTCGACAACCATCCGCGTCTTCGGGGACTTCGCGCGCAGCTCAGCGGCATCAATCAGCAGATCGAGCGTGAAACCCAGAAGATCCTGGCAAGCCTCGACAACGAGAGAGAGATTGCACGGCTCCGCGAGCGTCAGCTGACGCAGCAGATGAACGGCTTGAAGGCTGATTCGGCCAAGGCGGGTGAAGAGGAAGTCGGGCTGCGGGCCCTTGAACGCGAAGCGTCCGCCCAGCGCCAGCTGCTCGAAACCTATCTCGTGCGCTACCGCGAGGCGACGTCGCGCCGCGACGCCAATTCAAGCCCTGCGGATGCCCGCATCGTATCGAGCGCGGTCGAACCGTCGGAACCCTTCTTTCCGAAGGTCATTCCGATCGTCATCGTGTCGACGCTTGCGACACTGATCGTCAGCTGCCTGGTCGTCATCATCGCCGAACTGTTCAGCGGCCGGGCGCTCCGCCCTCTCAATCGCCGTCGCGAGGACGATTTCTTGCTGACACCACACGAGGTCGCAACGCCTGCAGTCGAACCGGCCCCGGCCGAGCCCGAACCGACCCCTGCCGGCGCTTTGGTTGCAACAACACCCGCCGCAGCTCCGGTTGCGGCAGAAACTGTTGCAGATCGGCCAAAGCGCGAACACAGGCTGTTCGCGGCGGCAAAGGAAATGCTGGCTGCCTCCCGCAAGGATGCCGCTGCCGCGAAGGGCGCGGAAGTTGACCTGAAGCAGGAGGCTTCGATCGCTGCCGAGCCACCGGTCGAAGAAATTGCCGTCACGACGCCGGCGAACGACGGGGAGGAGGAATCCTTCACGATCGCGTCCGTTGCCCGCTACCTCCAGCGCCGTGCGGTGCCGATCGGCCTGGTCGTGTCGCCCGGTGGCGATGCAGGCTCGACGGCGACCGTGATGTTGGCCCGTGAAATTTCGGAGCGCGGTCGCACCGTCGCCCTGATCGACATGACCGGCTCGGCTTGCCCGACACGGCTGATGGCGCAGGACGTCAAGCTTGCCGGCATCACCGATCTGCTGTGCGGCGAGGTTGCGTTCGGGGAAGCCATCCACCCGGACCGTCTCTCGGATGCGCATATCATCCCGTTCGGTTCTGCCGATCCGGTTCGCGCCATGCGGGGCGCAGACCGGCTGCCGATGGTCGTCGATGCACTCGCAGACGCCTATGATCTAGTGCTGATCGAATGCGGCCCGGCGGAAGCGCCGATGCTGTCGCGACTGACCCGCAACGAAAAGGCGGAGGTCATTCTCTCCGTGCCTGAATTCAAGGAAGAGGATGTCGCAAAGATCGTCCAGGACTTCCAAGGCGAGGGAATTCGCAACCTGCTGGTAATGTCTGACGCCAATGACCGCAGTTCGCCGCGCAAGGCTGGACGACAGGTGGCGTGAGCCACTCCGCATGAACCACGATCTACAAGGCGGCTTTCAGGCCGCCTTGTTCGTTTTGGCGGCCCGCAGTTTCTGCAAAAGAGCGTAAAGGCGCGGGTTGTGCTTCACCGCAGCCTTCGCCCTCGTTGCCAGAACCATCAGCGGTTTGAGGACGGAACCCTTCGGTGTGATGGCGATGAGAATATCGTGCAGCACGGTCTCCTGGCTGCACCAGCTGCGCTTGTAGGGCTGGTCGCCAACGCCGAAATCGAACAGTGCCGCGCCTTCGCGGCAGCTTTTCTCGATCATCAGCCAGAACAGCAATTCGCCGGGGCTTGCCTCGGGGCAGATGCTGTCGTCGATGGAGCTGAACTGGCAGATCACATGGTCGCTCTTGCGCGATACGCCTGCGATCGCGACGACATGGCCCTCGTGCTCACCGCGCATCCGGATCGCGTGGAGGGTGAGAGACGTGTCTGTCCCATCATTCGGCGCGTCCATCAGGCGATGGAAGAAGTCACGGATCTCAGATGCGTGGAAGACATCGGGCAGGCCAAACATCTTCAGCCGCGCCGCCTTCTGTCGAAAGAACGTATCGAGCAGCGCGTGCTTTTCGTGCGCGTTCAGCGCGATCACGTGATCGTAGCCGCCGGCTGCTTCGATCTTACGGCTCTGTGAGCGGAATTTCTTGCGCCGCGTCTTGGCATTGAGCTGTGCAAGCGTCGTCTCGAAATTCGCAAAAAGCGGTAGCTGGAACGAATGGTTCTGGTTCTCGGTCGTTGCTAGAGCACTCAGCGGATGCCGACTGCCGCGCCAGGAGAGCGGCACGCAATCGAGCACCACGAGATCGGCGTAAGGAGAAAGCGCCGTGCGCAGCATGTGCAGGAACGGCTTCAGCTCGGCAGCGGAAGCCACCTCGAGTGCCGGATCGAACAGGCCGGTATTGAGATTGTTGTAATGGTTGCCGGGGAGGCGGGCGACGCGGATGCCTTTTTCAAGCACGACATCGAGCGGCAGGATAAACACGGCGCGACCGTCGATACGACCGACGACGACTGCGAGCGTGCGACCGTGGGATTTCGCCCAGGCTTCGCACCAGTCGAAACCCTGATGCAGCGAATTGAGCTTGATCGCCTGCAGACGGTGCCAGTCGGACTTCAGATCCGCCATGTCCGTCGCGACTGCCATTTCGATCTGCGCGAAACGCAACGGGACAGTCCCACGGGAAGGCGATCCCGATGTCCCTGCCGGCGCAAGCTCTTCAATCAGTCTCGAGGTTTGCATGACGCGCTCCGCTGTCTTTCAAGCGGGAAGAATAGGCAGGGTGCACCAACAATCGGTTTACTGCTGTGCCGCCCGCCGCCAATACTATCACGGCTGGTTAATGCGGGGTGAACCCAGGCATAACCTAGACTTTCGGCCGTGCGCCCGCCATCCACTTGATGATCAGCATGGCCGGCAGGATCCACAAAAGCCCCGACAACAGGAAGTAGAGGAAATGCACCCACCACGGCGATGTCGCGAGCAACAGCGTCGCGACCGTGGTTGCAGCCAGCGCGTAGACGATGACGAGCACGATGATCATGATCGTGCCGATGAAACTTCTCAGGCGTGGGACCAACGCGTTTCTCCTCCCGCGACGCGATGCCGCAAAGCATCGGGGCTTGTTTTGCACGTGTCCTTGGGGCAAATCAACGCCAGGAGCGGAAAGATTACCGCCCGCATGGTGCTCTCAAGCGCTTGCAAGGCTAATCTTTCTTCGAGCGACAGGAGTTTCCGCATGTCGGCGACTGATAGCGTCATCATCGATGTCATCCATCCCGCAGCAAGACGCCGCGTGCGCGACCGCAGATCGGTCCGCATCTGGCTCGGCTTCGTCGTCTTCGTGCTGTTCTGCCTCGTCCTTGTGGGCGGCGCGACCCGGCTGACCGATTCGGGTCTGTCGATCACTGAATGGAAACCGATCCACGGCGTCATTCCGCCTCTCAATGCGGCAGAATGGCAGGAAGAGTTCGAGCTCTATCAGCGCATCCCGCAATACCAGCTGGTCAACGCCGGCATGACGGTGGACGAGTTCAAGACGATCTTCTGGTGGGAATGGGCGCACCGTTTCCTGGCGCGCTCGATCGGTCTCGTCTTCGCCGTGCCGCTGATCTTCTTTTGGGTGACCGGTCGCATCGAGAAACGCCTGCGCTGGCCGCTGGTCGGCACGCTCGCACTTGGCGTATTTCAGGGTTTTGTCGGCTGGTGGATGGTGTCGTCGGGCCTCACCAAGCTCGTCAGCGTGTCGCAATACCGGCTCGCCACACATCTGGTCATCGCCAGTCTTATCTTTTCCGCCTGCGTCTGGATCATGCGCGGCCTCACGCCCCAGAAGCAGGGGGCGGCCCCGACGCGTCACTCCTATATCGCGGCTGGAGGCCTCGCGTTTTTGGCGCTGTTCCAGATCTATCTCGGCGCACTCGTCGCGGGCTTGGACGCCGGCCTCAGCTACAATACCTGGCCGATGATGGATGGCGCCTTCGTTCCGGCCGACCTCTTCCTGCGCGATCCCTGGTGGATCAATCTGTTCGAGAACCCGAAGACCGTGCAGTTCGTCCACCGCTGCGGCGCCTATGTGCTGCTGGCCGCAGCGCTGGTCCATATGATCGTGTCACTGTCCAAAGCACCGGGTTCGGTCCATACGGGCCGCGCCGTCATCCTGTTCCTGCTGGTCTGTCTGCAGGCCGTGATCGGCATCCTGACGCTGGTCTATCAGGTGCCGCTCGATCTGGCGCTTGCGCATCAGGGCGGCGCCCTTGTTGTCCTCGGCTATGCCATCACCCACTGGCGCGGCTACATCGGCGAGTACCCGCTTGAAGACAGAAAAGCCGCGGTGAACTGAGTTCACCGCGGCTCTGATTTCAAATTCTGAATGCTTTAGGCCGACAGCATCAGGTCCATGTTCTGGACGGCGGCACCGGAGGCACCCTTGCCGAGATTGTCGAGCAGCGCCACGAGATTGACATGCGGGCTGCCAGCCGCGCCGAACACGAACAGCTTCATCCTGTCGGTGTTGACCAGTTCCTCGGCATCGACGCGGGCGAGCTTGGCGCTTTCCTCGAGCGGCACGACGGTGACGATATCCTGACCCGCATAGTGGGCGACGAGGGCGCTATGAATGCTCTCGATTGTGGCACCATCCTTGAGGTCTTCGAGGAACAACGGCACCTGTACGATCATGCCCTGCGCGAAGCGTCCGACGGATGGCGAAAACAGCGGCGCGCGATCGAGAAGGCCGTGTTCCTTCATCTCCGGCACGTGCTTGTGCTTCAGCGTCAGGCCGTAGAGAAAGTTGTTGGCGGAGATCGCGTCCTCGCGTGACGCGTCTTCCATCTGGCCGATCAGCTGCTTGCCGCCGCCGGTATAGCCGGACACCGCATTGACCGAGACCGGGTAGCCGTCAGGCAGGAGACCGGCAGCGCGCAGCGGACGCAGCAGCGCGATCGCGCCGGTCGGATAGCAGCCGGGATTGGCGACGTTGCAGGCAGCCTTGATCTTGTCGGCCTGTGCCTTGTCCAGCTCGGCAAAACCATAGGCCCAGTTCGGATCGACGCGGTAGGCAGTGGAGGTGTCGATCACCCGCACGTTGTTGTTGCCGGCAAGCATCGTCACGGCTTCTTTCGAAGCCTCGTCCGGCAGGCACAGGATCGCGATATCGGCGCTGTTGAGCAGGTCCTCGCGCATCGCCGCGTTGCGCCGTTCGGCTTCCGGGATCGACAGGAGCTCGACGTCGCGGCGGTCGGCCATACGGGTGCGGATCTGCAGCCCTGTCGTGCCGTGTTCGCCGTCGATGAAGATCTTTGCCGTCATGGTCATTATCCCTGAAATGTCAGTGCCTTGGGGTGAGAGCCGGAATCAGTTTGCCAGCTGCCTGATTCAATGTGTCAGCGGGCGGAAAGTCGCTCCGCGCGCAGGCCAAGCATATACATCGCAACCGTTGCCCCGGCAATGGCGGTGATATCGGCATGGTCATAGGCCGGTGCCACCTCCACCACGTCGGCGCCGCAGATCTCGAGGGCGCCGAGTTTGCGCAGCACCGACAGGATTTTCGCACTCGACGGACCACCGGCAACGGGCGTTCCTGTACCGGGCGCGTAGGCGGGGTCCAGGCAGTCGATGTCGAAGGTGAGATAGCACGGGCGGTCGCCGACATGGGCAAGGATCGCGTCGGCAATTGCCTGGGCGCTCAGATCCTCTACCTCATGGCCCGGCATGATCCTGATGCCGAAATCCCCAGGCGCATGGGTGCGGATGCCGATCTGGATCGAATGCTGCGGCTCGATCACGCCCTGTCGCACGGCGCGCGCCACGAACGAGCCGTGGTCGATCCGTTCTATGTCGCCGGTCTCGTCCGCATCGTCGCTCCATGTGTCCTGATGGGCATCGAAATGCACGAGGGCAAGCGGACCGTGGCGGGCTGCATGCGCCCTCAAGAGCGGCCAGGTAACGAAATGATCGCCGCCGAGCGACAGCAGAAACGCGCCCGACTCGATGATCTTCGTCGCCTCCGCCTCGATCAGCCGCGGCGTCTTCCAGTGATGACCGTAGTCGAGCATGACGTCACCATAGTCGATGACCGACATGGCTTCGAAGAGATCGCGCGAGAACGGATATTGCGGGTCGTTGTCGAAGATCGCCGAAGCCCGGCGGATGGCCTGTGGCCCGAACCGCGCACCCGGCCGGTTGGAGACCGCAGCGTCGAAGGGAATACCGAGGACGACCGCATCGGCGCCGATCAGATCCTTGGTATAGCGCCGCCGCATGAAGGACAGCGCGCCCGCATAGGTCGGGTCGGTGGCAGCATCGCGCAGGGACTTGGCGGTAAAGGCGTTGTCGATGGATTTTGAAGCCATTGCATTCTCCCGGATCGCAGAGAAAGTGCAGTGGGAGTGTCTGGAAGACAAGACTCGGACCGAAGAAAGCCCGAAACGAAAAAGGCGGAGCCGAAGCCCCGCCTTTCGAAATGCAAAGTCTTGAAGCGATTAACGCTTCGAGAACTGGAAGGACCGGCGGGCCTTCGCCTTACCGTACTTCTTACGCTCGACGACGCGGCTGTCGCGGGTCAGGAAGCCACCCTTCTTCAGAACCGGGCGCAGGCCTGGTTCGAAGTAGGTGAGGGCCTTGGAGACGCCGTGACGAACGGCACCGGCCTGACCGGAAAGACCACCACCGGTGACGGTGGCAATGATGTCGAACTGACCTGTGCGGGCAGCGGCAACCAGCGGCTGCTGAAGGATCATCTGCAGAACCGGACGGGCGAAATACGCCGAGAAGTCGCGACCGTTGATGATGATCTTGCCGGAGCCTGGCTTGACCCAAACGCGGGCAATCGCGTTCTTGCGCTTGCCGGTTGCATAGGAACGGCCCTGTGCATCGACCTTGCGGACGTGAACCGGTGCCTGGCTTTCAGCCGGAGCGAGGTCCTTCAAAGAGGAAAGATCGGCCATGATCAGGCGCTCCTTACGTTCTTGCTGTTCAGCGATGCCACGTCGAGAGCGACAGGCTGCTGTGCTTCATGGGGATGGTTGGAGCCGGCGTATACACGCAGGTTCTTCAACTGGCGACGGCCGAGCGGGCCGCGCGGGATCATACGCTCAATCGCCTTTTCGACGACGCGCTCAGGAAAGCGGCCTTCGATGATGGCGCGTGCAGTACGCTCCTTGATGCCACCCGGGTAACCGGTGTGCCAGTAGTACTTCTTGTCTGTGTATTTCTTGCCGGTCAGGACAACCTTTTCAGCGTTGATGATGATGACATTGTCACCGTCGTCGACGTGAGGTGTGTAGGTGACCTTGTGCTTGCCGCGAAGGCGATTGGCAACGAGGGTGGCGAGGCGACCGACAACGAGGCCTTCGGCATCGATGATGATCCACTTCTTCTCCACCTCTGCAGGCTTCTGAACGAAGGTTGACATTGTTTTTCTCTCTCATCTGAACCCAAGACCACCGGAAGACCGGCCGTAAGGGCGTTTTTTGTTGCTTGATTTGATCGGCTATGCCGACAAAAAAGAAAGCGGGCCTTCGAGAGGTCCGCGATCTGGGCGGCTTATACGACGGAGCCTAAAAAGCGTCAAGCAGCCGGCCCGGAGCGGTCGGAAAAATAGCTCAACGTTTAGAATGACTTACTGATGAGGTAAAATAATACCTCACAAATATTCGGCCGGTGTTTCGTCTCTTACACGACTTCTTGAGAAGGGATACCTTGGTTTGAGCCGCAGCAGGCCGGACGCCTGGCTGGTGGGAAAATGTGATTCCGGAACCGAGTTGGAAGATTTCCATTGCTTTCCTATGTCCAGGTGACTGCATGAGGAGGTTAGAACCATGGCTCACGATCGGTATGACGACGACGTCATCGCTGGCGTCTTGAAAAGCACGAAGACGATTTCGCTGGTCGGCGCATCGCCCAATCCCGACCGGCCCAGCAACCGCGTCATGGGATTTCTGTTGCAGCGCGGCTACCGGGTGTTTCCGGTCAATCCCGGCCAGGCCGGCAAGCAGATCCTCGGTCAGGACGTCTATGCGAGCCTCGCGGATGTGCCCGAACCCGTCGATATGGTCGATGTGTTCCGCGCTTCGGAATATCTGGACAGTGTGGTGGACGAAGCGCTGGCGCTGGATCAGCTGCCCAAGGTCATATGGGCGCAGCTTGGCGTCCGCGACGATCAGGCCGCAGTCAAGGCGGAGGCCGCCGGCATCCAGGTAATCATGGATCGCTGCCCGGCGATCGAGTACCCAAGGCTTGCCCGTCTTCTCGGATAGGGTAAGGGAGCGGGGCAGGTAATTCGCGGACTCTTTTGGCAGACGCTGCGAATGCTGCAACGATATTTCTTGATCGCCGTCGGCCCGCAGGCTCTGCTGTGATGAAACGACCCTAGAGGAGACCGGCATGGCCAACCCGAATTCACGCAGTTCCGGCAATCCCGGATTTTCAACGCTCGCTGTTCATGCCGGCGCCGAGCCCGATCCGACGACCGGCGCCCGGGCGGTGCCGATCTATCAGACGACGTCCTTCGTCTTCAAGGATACCGAACATGCAGCCGCATTGTTCGGGCTGAAGGAATTCGGAAACATCTATACCCGCATCATGAACCCGACGCAGGCCGCGCTGGAGGAAAAGGTGGCGGCGCTGGAAGGCGGCACGGCAGCCCTTGCCGTCGCGTCCGGCCATGCAGCGCAGTTGTTGGTCTTCCACACGATCATGCAGCCCGGTGACAACTTTGTCGCGGCGCGCAAACTCTATGGCGGTTCGATCAATCAGTTCGGCAACGCGTTTCAGAATTTCGGCTGGCAGGTGCGCTGGGCCGATAGCGCCGATCCGGAAAGTTTTGAAAACGAGATCGACGATCGCACCAAGGCGATTTTCGTCGAAAGCCTGGCAAACCCCGGCGGCACCTTCGTCGATATCGCGGCGATTTCGGAGGTGGCCCAGCGTTTCGGAATCCCGCTGATCGTCGACAACACGATGGCGAGCCCCTATCTCGTCCGGCCTCTCGAACACGGCGCCGATATCGTCGTGCACTCGCTCACCAAATTTCTCGGCGGCCACGGCAACTCCATGGGCGGCATCATCGTCGACGGCGGCACGTTCGACTGGTCGCGCTCCGGCAACTACCCGGTACTATCAGAGCCGCGGCCAGAATATTCAGGCATGGTGCTGCACGAAACCTTCGGCAACATCGCCTTTGCGATCGCCGCCCGCGTGCTTGGCCTTCGCGATCTCGGGCCGGCCATCTCGCCCTTCAACGCGTTCCAGATCCAGACGGGGATCGAGACACTTTCACTGAGGATGCAGCGGCACTGCGACAACGCGCTTGCCGTTGCTGAATGGCTGAGCCGCCATCCGAAGGTTGGATGGGTGAACTATGCCGGCCTGCCTGACGACCCGAACAATGCTCTGCAGCAGCGCTATTCGCCGAATGGCGCAGGCGCTGTCTTCACCTTTGGCCTGAAGAACGGCTATGAGGCCGGCAAGATCTTCGTGGAGAGCCTTAAGCTCTTCTCGCATCTCGCCAATATCGGCGATACCCGCTCGCTGGTCATCCACCCGGCATCGACCACCCACCGGCAACTTACCGAAGAGCAGCAGATCGCCGCCGGTGCCGGACCTGACGTGGTTCGCCTGTCTGTTGGCATCGAGGATGTGGCAGACCTGCTCTCCGACCTCGACCAAGCATTAGCAAGGACTTGAGACACTCATGAAGAACTGGCTGACATTCGATCTGACCGCAATTGAACCGGAGGAGGGCGCACCCGCTCCCGACCGCGTCATCTTCGGCGATCCGAAATTCCTCACCTGGAATTTCGAGGAGGCCGACGGCGGCATCTATGCAGGCGTCTGGGAAGCGACGCCGGGTAAGTGGAAGATCGTCTATGACGAGTGGGAATATTTCCACATCCAGTTCGGCTACTCGATCATCACCGAAGAAGGCGCAGAACCGCTGCATCTGAAGGCCGGCGACAGCATGGTTCTGCGGCCAGGTCTGGTTGCCACCTGGGAAGTGGTGGAGACGACCCGCAAGGATTACGTCATCAGGCTCTGAACCTGACGGCAGATCCTCCGGCTGCTCCTACCCCCAGGTGAGATCGAGCCGCTCCAGCCCGTGGAAATGGTAGACATCCTTCACCGTCGGTACCCCGGCCATTTTCAGGCCGGGCAGGCGGCGAAACAGGATGGGCAGAACGGTATTCAGTTCCAGCCGCGCCAGCGGTGCGCCGATGCAGAAGTGAATACCGGCGCCGAAGGACTGGTTCTGGCCTTCCTGACGATCCGGCTTGAACGCCAGCGGATCTGAAAATTTCTTCGGGTCGAGATTGGCGGCGGCAAGAATCAGGCTCACCTTGTCGCCGCGCTTCAGGGAAACGCCGTCGATTTCCGCGTCCTCGAGCGCCCAGCGCTGGAAGATATGGACGGGCGCGCACAGCCGCAGCGTCTCTTCCACCGTCCGCTCCGTCGCGGCCTCGTCGCGGAAGAGCTCGGCCGGCGAGAGACCGCTTTCGAGGATCACGCGAACCGAATTGCCGATCTGGTGCACGGTCGCCTCGTGGCCAGCGTTGAGCAAAACGATCGTGGTCGAGACGAGTTCTTCATCGGTCAGATACTGGCCCTTGTGCTCCGTATGGATCATGTGGGTGAGCAGGTCTTCGCGCGGTTCACGCCGGCGCTCAGCGATCAGCGTCTTCACATAGGCTGCGAATTCCGCAGCGGCGCGGTCCGCCGCATGTTCGTCTTCCCGCGAGCGCTTGAACATGTACATGCCGACATAGGCATGGCTCCATTTCAGCAACTGCGGCCCCATGTCGTCCGGAATGCCGATCATCCGGGCGATCATCGTCACGGGAATGATGTCGGCAAAGGCCGAGAGCAGCTCCACCCGGCCTTCGCCGTCAAACGCGTCGATCAGACGCTCCGCAAGCTCGGTAATCTCCGGCCTCAGCTTCTCGATATGGCGGGAGACGAATGCCCGGTTCACCAGCGTGCGTAACCGCGTATGTTCCGGCGGTTCGATCTCCAGGAGCGAGTGCCGCTCGGCGAGGTCGAAATTTGCAAGATGCGCTTCCGGCTCGGGGAGGCCCAGCTCCTCGCGGCTGGCGACATGCAGGATCTGCCGGCCGAATTGGCGGTCGCGCAGGAGAAGGTTCACATGGTCATAACCTGTGAAGAACCACTGCCGCTGCTCCTCCCAGAAGAAGGTTGGACAGTGCTGATGCAAGAGCCCGTAGACGCGGTTCGGGTCGCTGTAGAAGGCCGGGTTGCGGCCATCCAGCGAGACGCGGCGGGTTTCTGGATCGATGCGGAGGAAATCGGGGATCGCGGTCATGCGGAATGGGTAACTCAATCCGCGGTCCCACGAAAGCCCGTCATTCGCCTGTCGCGATACCCTCGCGCCGCGGATCGGCACTTCCCGCAAGTCCTCGGTCGGTGATCTCGATTGCCTGCAGGCCAGACGTCATTTCACCGGCCTTCACCTCGTAGCCGAGTGACTTCAGCGGCTCGGCCCGCGTTCCGGCTTCGATATCGTATGTCCCGAAACGGTTGATCAGATGCGGCTGGGCGACGATTTGCTCCACCGGCATGCCCCAGTCGATGAAGGCGACCAGCGCCTGCGCCACATATCCGATGATCTGGCTGCCGCCGGGCGACCCGATGGCCATCAGCGGCTTGCCGTCCTTCATCACGATCGTCGGCGCCATCGAGGAGCGGGGGCGTTTGCCCGGCTCGACGCGGTTGGCGACCGGCAGGCTGCCATCATGCGTCTTGAAGGAAAAGTCGGTGAGTTCGTTGTTGAGCAGGAACCCGTTGACCATCAGCCGCGATCCGAAACCGTTCTCGATCGTCGTCGTCATGCTGGCGACGTTGCCGTCCTTGTCGACGATTGAGATATGGCTGGTGGAGGGAAGTTCGATCGCCTCGCCGCGGCCGAACAGGAGCGCGTGATCCCAGGTCGGCTCGCCAGCCGTCACGGCATCCTTGGCAAGTGCCTTGTCCGTGTCGAGCAGTCTTGCCCGTTCGCCGAGATATTCCTTTTTGAGGAGACCCTTGATCGGTGCCGGCACGAAATCTGGATCGGCCAGATATCTTTCGCGGTCCGCAAACGCCAGGCGCTGCGCATCGCCGATCAGCCTCCAGCTTTCAACATTGTCCGGCCCGAGCCCCTTCAGATCGAAGTTTTCGAGAATGCCCAGCATCTGGCCAACGGCAACGCCACCGGAGGAGGGTGGGCCCATGCCGCATATATCGAGAGCGCGATAGGCAAGGCAGACGGGTTCCCGCTCCTTGACCCTGTAATTGGCGAAATCGGATAGCGAGAGAACGCCGGGATTGCCCTTTGCCTCGCGCACGGCCTTGACGATCGCCTGCGCAATCGGGCCGGAATAGAAGGCATCGGCGCCGCCAGATGCGATCGTTCGCAGCGTTTCTGCATAGGCGGGGTTCTTGAGGAGAGTGCCGATTTTCAGCGGTGCGCCGCCATCGTCGAAGAAATAGCGGATCGTAGCGTCATCGGTCTTCAGCTTGTCACCTTCGGCCGCAAGCAGAGTGCCGAGCCGGGGTGATACCTCAAAGCCGTCAGTGGCGAGGCGCTCGGCGGCAGTAAACAATCCCGCCCAGTTCGCCTTGCCGTATTTACGGTGGACCGTCTCCAGAAGCCGCACCGTGCCCGGCGTGCCGACCGACCGGCCGCCGACCACGGCTGCCATGAACTTCAACGGCTGGCCCTGATCGTCGAGAAAGAGCTTTGGCGTCGCTTCCATCGGCGCCGTCTCGCGGCCGTCGAACGTCGTCAGTTTCTGCGAGGCTGCGTCGTAATAGACGAGGAAAGCGCCACCGCCGAGGCCGGAACTTTGCGGCTCCACGAGCCCGAGCACGGTCTGCACGGCAACCAGTGCATCGGCGGCACTGCCGCCTTTCTCGATCACTGCACGGCCCGCTTCCGCAGCGAGCGGATTGGCGGCGGCGACCATGTAGCGCTTCGTCTCCACCCGCTTGGCCGACATGACTGCCGATGCCTTTTCCGGCGCGGTCGTGTCCGATGCCTGCTGCGCCGAGGCAACCGAGATCGTCAGGAAACCGGCGAGAACAGTTCCGGAAATTTGCTTCAGCATGGCATGTCTCTCCGCATTTTTGAATTTGCTCGGAGAGAGTGTGGAGCATTGTCGCGCCATTGCAAGACTTTAGGCGGTCGTGGGCAACGGCACTATTGGCTGAGGACGACGATGCGTTTCAGCGACGCCACCTGTTGGGACACGCTGATGTCTTCGAAAAATTCTGCGGCAAACGGTGTTGGGGACGCAAAATCCGTCGACGGTACGATCATGATTTCCTGATCCGTATGAACGGCGGTGCGGTCGCGGCCGCTGGTCTTCGACACGTAAAGAGCCTTGTCGGCAGCGGTTAGCAACACGTCGATATCAGCGTCCTTCGTGGAGCACAGCGAGATGCCGGCGCTGACCGTCACGGCTATCCTGTGTTCGCCGACACTGATTGGCTGCCGTCTGAGCGTCGAGCGGATGGCCTCTGCAATACTGGCTGCTTCGACCATATCGGAGACGCGGATGATAGACGCGAATTCCTCGCCGCCCATGCGTCCGAACGAGCCGCGGCCGCGCTGAGCCGCCGCACCAATCCGTGCAAAGGCGGAGAGCACGTCATCGCCGGCCTGATGACCGTAGACGTCGTTGATCTGCTTGAACCCGTCGAGATCGAACTGGATGAAAGCAATCATGCTGCCATCCACCGCATCAACACCCTTCGACCGGTGAAACTCTTCCAGCAGACCGCGGCGGTTGAGCACGCCGGTCAGCGGGTCGGTCCGCGCCAGCTCTTTCAGGGTCAGCTCGGACCGCTCGGTCAGTAGTCGCGCCCCGCAGACGATGCTGCCGACAAAGACGAAAGCCGCCGGGAGATAGAGCCACGGCGAATGCGACGCAGCGACAAGCGCATCCGGTCTACCGATGAACACCATCAGGACAATCAGCGCACAGGAGAAGAACTGTATCCCGATGACGCTGGCAAACACGCGACGGGTGATACTGGGCGGACCGCGATGGTAAAGCAGAATGCCGATGATCATGGCGTGACCGACCATGGCCGCGACGTGGTGAAGGATGGCGCGACTGGCGAAGTCGCCGCGGACGGGGTCTAGAAACATCCCGGCAATCCAGATCAGGGCCGGAATGCCAACATAGGGTTCCACGGGCCGGCGGTCGAGCTGCATCAGGCCCGCAGCCCACAGGCCGATACCCGCAAGAACCATGGTATTGGCGACCTCGATCGAAACGAAGTCCGGAATGTCGCCGCGCATTGCGACCAGAGCTGCGCCAATCCCGTGCACAGCGAAGCCGCTGCCCCAGCTGAGATAAAGTGGTTCGCGCTCATAGTACCAGCGTGAAAAGAGCAGGACGGCGAGCGTCACCGCTTCAGCGGCCCAGATCAACAGACCCGTCAAGATATCCACGTCCAGCTCCGTCATTCATTCCCGGCCGCTTCAGTATGCGGCCAAGTCTTTAAGGCTGCGTTGCTGTTTTGCGTCGGTTATTTTGATTAGAATGCTGTCATTTATTCATATCTGCTTTACCCTGCTCGATCAAAAATGCTTGGATGGCCGTCGATACTTCTCTTTTGCCTCTGGTATATGAGAGTTGTTGCATTATCGGTCAGCCTCGCGCATCCCAAGCCGATTAAGGATATCGGGCTCTCCGTCTTGAAGTACCCGGCGGTGACACTCTATGTAGGAGATAACCCATTCCAATGATTCCGGAGCGCATCGCCGCCTTCGGCGATGCATTTGACAAAGGACGGACATGAGAAATCCA
Source organism: Neorhizobium sp. DAR64862/K0K3 (assembly GCF_050500185.1). NCBI lineage: Bacteria > Pseudomonadati > Pseudomonadota > Alphaproteobacteria > Hyphomicrobiales > Rhizobiaceae > Neorhizobium > Neorhizobium sp. DAR64862/K0K3. Next base: position 1,845,115 of record NZ_CP191449.1, on the reverse strand, counting down.
GTTGATACCGCAATGGCCTTGGTGCCGATGGTCGTTGAGCAGACCAATCGCGGTGAACGCTCCTACGATATCTACTCGCGCCTCCTGAAGGAGCGCATCATCTTCGTCACCGGTCCGGTGGAAGATTACATGGCGTCGCTCGTGTGCGCCCAGCTGCTTTTCCTCGAGGCCGAAAATCCGAAGAAGGAAATCGCGCTCTACATCAATTCGCCAGGTGGTGTCGTCACCGCCGGCATGTCGATCTACGACACGATGCAGTTCATCAAGCCGGCCGTGTCGACGCTCTGCATCGGCCAGGCCGCATCCATGGGCTCGCTGCTGCTGTGCGCCGGCGAGAAGGGCATGCGCTTTGCAATGCCGAACTCGCGTATCATGGTTCACCAGCCCTCCGGCGGCTTTACCGGTCAGGCCTCGGACATCGAGCGTCATGCCCGCGACATTCTGAAGATGAAGCGCCGCCTGAACGACGTTTACGTGAAGCACACCGGCCGTACGCTTGAGGAAGTTGAAAAAACCCTCGATCGTGACCACTTCATGACCGCCGACGAAGCTCAGGACTGGGGCGTCGTCGACAAGATCCTGACCACGCGTCAGGAAATGGAAGGCGTTTCGGCGTCTTGAGGCAATAGTGGCATCCGTGCTGCTCACCCGGATTTGAGTGATTTCGGGGGTTTCAAGTGGCACGGAACGCGCTATTAGTACCTATTAAGGCTGTGTTGAGTGTTTATGACATAGCATTGGCGTCTTAGGGGTTTCGTTGCAGCCGGTCATTCTGGACCTGCGAAAGCGAGTTTAAGGCCGGTAGAGTACCCCTTGAGCGAAGACAGGCGCGGCATGGCGTCCGCGCGTGTCGACAGCGACAAAGTTGACCGCGACCGTCTGGACAGGCGGATAGGCGGAGTGCTGGAAGGAAAGTGATATGAGCAAAGTCAGCGGCGGCAACGGCGGCGACTCCAAGAATACCCTGTATTGCTCCTTCTGCGGAAAGAGCCAGCACGAGGTCCGCAAGCTGATTGCCGGCCCGACCGTATTCATCTGCGATGAATGCGTCGAATTGTGCATGGACATCATTCGCGAAGAGAACAAGTCTTCGATGGTGAAGTCCCGTGAAGGCGTTCCCACGCCGCAGGACATCATCAAGGTCCTCGACGAGTACGTCATCGGCCAGAAGCAGGCCAAGCGTATTCTGTCGGTCGCAGTCCACAATCATTACAAGCGTCTCGCGCATGCCTCAAAGGGCGGCGATGTCGAGCTTGCGAAGTCGAACATCATGCTCGTCGGTCCGACGGGTTGCGGCAAGACCTATCTTGCCCAGACGCTCGCGCGTATCATCGACGTGCCCTTCACGATGGCCGACGCGACGACACTCACGGAAGCCGGCTATGTCGGTGAAGACGTGGAAAACATCATTCTGAAGCTGCTTCAGTCGGCTGATTACAATGTCGAGCGCGCCCAGCGCGGCATCGTCTACATCGACGAAGTCGACAAGATCTCCCGCAAGTCGGACAACCCTTCGATCACCCGCGACGTGTCGGGCGAGGGCGTCCAGCAGGCGCTTCTGAAGATCATGGAAGGCACGGTTGCATCGGTTCCGCCGCAGGGTGGTCGCAAACATCCGCAGCAGGAATTCCTGCAGGTCGACACGACGAACATCCTGTTCATCTGCGGCGGCGCCTTTGCCGGTCTCGACAAGATCATCTCTGCCCGTGGCGAGAAGACCTCGATCGGTTTCGGTGCATCCGTCCAGTCTCCGGACGATCGTCGCGTTGGCGAAGTGCTGCGCGAACTGGAGCCGGAAGATCTGGTCAAGTTCGGTCTCATTCCGGAATTCATCGGTCGTCTGCCGGTTCTGGCAACGCTCGAGGATCTCGATGAGGATGCGCTGATCCAGATCCTGTCGGAGCCGAAGAACGCGCTGATCAAGCAGTACCAGCGCCTGTTCGAGATGGAAGACGTCGAACTGACGTTCCACGAGGACGCGCTGCGCGAGATCGCCAAGCGCGCCATCATCCGCAAGACGGGTGCTCGTGGTCTTCGCTCGATCATGGAAAAGATCCTGCTCGACACGATGTTCGAGCTGCCGGCGCTGGAAGGCGTTCGCGAAGTGGTCATTTCCGACGATGTGGTGCGGGGCAATGCACGTCCGCTCTACATCTATGCCGACAGGCAGGAAGAAAAGGCCAACGTTTCGGCCTGATCCTCAGTGGTCATAGCAACATTGAGAAGGGGCCCCATTGGGGCCTCTTTTTCGTTTTAGCCTCGGCTATAGTTTTAGGCCGTATTACACGATTTTTGCACTGCAAAGAGTTGCAAGATAATCCGCTTGATTTAGACAGGGTCAGGGATGAACCTTTCCGTTCCGGCTGCTTCGCATCTTTTGTGCGTGTGCCGTTGATTTCGGACCTCGTCTCGAAGAGCTTTGTCGGCAAGAACGGTGGCGCGTCCGTGCTGAAGAGCTGACATTTTGCGTAATGCGTTATGCGTGGGCGCTTTGTCTGACGGCTGGTTGCACAAGGTGCAGTGCAGCGACCTTGCAAGGCTTGAAAACGATCTGTGAAAACTCCACTTTTAGCGGGAGTGAAGTGCTTGGGTAATTTCTCAAGCCATCCCGGCAACGGGACGATGGAAAGGAAATGACATGACGAATTCAACGTCTGCGGCATCCGGCGCTGAGACCTATCCGGTCCTGCCTCTGCGCGACATTGTGGTCTTCCCGCACATGATCGTGCCGCTGTTCGTCGGACGGGAAAAGTCCATTCGGGCGCTTGAAGAGGTCATGGGTTCCGACAAGCAGATCATGCTCGTCACCCAGATCAATGCCAGCGACGACGATCCTGAGCCTGAGCAGATCTACAAGGTCGGCACGGTGGCCAATGTGCTGCAGCTCCTGAAGCTCCCGGACGGAACCGTCAAGGTTCTGGTCGAAGGCAAGGCGCGCGCCCAGATCTCCGAATACAGCGACCGCGAAGAGTTCTACGAAGCCAAGGCCGAGATTCTGGCCGAGCCGGATGAGGACGCCGTCGAGGTGGAAGCGCTGTCGCGCTCCGTGGTTTCCGAATTCGAGAACTACGTGAAGCTCAACAAGAAGATCTCGCCGGAAGTCGTTGGTGCCGCGAGCCAGATCGAGGACTACTCGAAGCTGGCCGACACGGTCGCCTCGCACCTGTCGATCAAGATCACCGAAAAGCAGGAAATGCTCGAAACGGTCTCGATCAAGCTGCGGCTTGAAAAGGCCCTCGGCTTCATGGAAGGCGAAATCTCCGTCCTCCAGGTCGAGAAGCGCATCCGCTCGCGCGTCAAGCGCCAGATGGAAAAGACCCAGCGCGAGTATTACCTCAACGAGCAGATGAAGGCGATCCAGAAGGAACTCGGCGACGGCGACGAAGGCCGTGACGAGATGGCCGAACTGGAAGAGCGCATCGGCAAGACCAAGCTTTCCAAGGAAGCCAAGGAAAAGGCCGACGCCGAGCTGAAGAAGCTGAAGCAGATGAGCCCGATGTCAGCGGAAGCCACCGTCGTGCGCAACTATCTCGACTGGCTGCTCGGTATTCCGTGGTCCAAGAAGTCGAAGATCAAGACCGATCTTAACGCGGCTGAAAAGGTCCTCGAACTGGATCACTTCGGTCTCGACAAGGTCAAGGAACGCATCGTCGAGTATCTCGCCGTGCAGGCCCGCGCCACCAAGCTCAAGGGCCCGATCCTTTGCCTCGTCGGTCCTCCGGGCGTCGGCAAGACGTCTCTTGCCCAGTCGATCGCCAAGGCGACCGGCCGCGAGTACGTGCGCATGGCACTCGGTGGCGTTCGTGACGAAGCCGAAATCCGTGGTCACCGCCGCACCTACATCGGCTCGATGCCCGGCAAGGTCATCCAGTCTATGAAGAAGGCGAAGAAGTCCAACCCGCTCTTCCTGCTCGACGAAATCGACAAGATGGGCTCGGACTTCCGCGGCGATCCGTCGTCGGCGCTGCTCGAAGTGCTCGATCCAGCGCAGAACTCGACCTTCATGGACCACTACCTTGAGGTCGAATACGATCTGTCCGACGTGATGTTCATCACCACGGCGAACACGCTGAACATCCCAGGTCCCCTGATGGACCGCATGGAAGTGATCCGCATCGCCGGGTACACCGAGGATGAGAAGCGCGAGATTGCAAAGCGTCACCTTCTGCCGAAGGCTATCCGGGACCATGCGCTGCAGCCGAAGGAATTCTCGGTGTCGGACGATGCCCTGATGGCGATCAGCCAGCAGTACACGCGTGAAGCCGGCGTTCGCTCCTTCGAGCGCGAGCTGATGAAGCTCGCCCGCAAGGCCGTGACCGAGATCATCAAGGGCAAGACGAAGTCGGTTGCGGTTACCGCTGCCAACATCTCGGATTACCTTGGCGTTCCGCGTTTCCGTCACGGCGAAGCCGAAGGTGAGGATCAGGTCGGCGTCGTCACGGGTCTTGCCTGGACAGAAGTCGGCGGTGAGCTTCTCACCATCGAAGGCGTCATGATGCCGGGCAAGGGTCGCATGACCGTCACCGGCAACCTCAAGGACGTGATGAAGGAATCGATTTCGGCTGCGGCATCCTATGTCCGCTCCCGTGCCGTCGATTTCGGCATCGAGCCGCCGCGCTTCGACAAGTCGGATATCCACGTGCACGTGCCGGAGGGTGCGACGCCGAAGGACGGTCCGTCGGCCGGTGTGGGCATGGCAACCGCGATCGTTTCGATCATGACCGGCATTCCTGTACGCAAGGATGTCGCCATGACCGGCGAAATCACGTTGCGCGGCCGGGTGCTGCCGATCGGTGGTCTCAAGGAAAAACTCCTTGCGGCTCTGCGCGGCAACATCAAGGTTGTGCTGATCCCGGAAGAGAACGCGAAGGACCTCGCGGACATTCCGGACAACGTGAAAAACGGCATGGAGATCATCCCGGTGTCGCGTATGGGCGAGGTGATCAAGCACGCGTTGGTTCGCCTTCCCGAACCGATCGAGTGGGATGGCACGGTGGAGACTCCGGTCATTGCGACAGTTGACGGTGCCGACGACTCGTCGACAACGATCGCTCACTAAGCGGTGCCTTGAAGCCGCCACGAACTGATAAAAAAGCCGGCGAAAGCCGGCTTTTTTTGTGAAAAATGCCCAAGACCCCTTGTTTTTCAGGCTTTTTCGGAGCCTTTGGGTTGCCAAGTGCCGACGCAAAACTATTGTCGGCGCCGACCAAATGAGTCGTTCCAAAACCGTTGAAAGGGTGGAAATATGAACAAGACCGAACTGGTGTCCGCAGTGGCCGAAAAAGCCGGCCTCTCCAAGGCTGATGCCGCCTCTGCAGTCGATGCCGTTTTCGAGACTGTCCAGGCCGAACTGAAGAATGGTGGCGACATTCGCCTCGCTGGCTTCGGCAGCTTCTCCGTTTCGCGTCGCGAAGCATCCAAGGGCCGCAACCCGTCCACGGGCGCTGAAGTCGATATCCCTGCTCGTAACGTGCCGAAGTTCTCGGCCGGCAAGGGTCTCAAGGAAGCTGTTAACAGCTGATCAAGTATCCGGCGGCCTGCCGCCGCGATGCGACGATTTTGGAAGGCCCGGTGCGAACCGGGCCTTTTGCATGTCAGGCGAACTCGTTTTCAAGCCTTATCCGCAAGTCCGCCCTGCAACGCCAAAAACTGTCATCCGCCTGTCATGACAGTGCAGCACAAGCCGAGTGTAGTTTCACGGAGGCTTCCCATGACATTCTCGACACGCGCCGCTTTGACCGCGCTCCTCCTCGGCTCCGTTGCAGCTCCTGCCGGCGCCGAGCAAGTCTTCAACCGCATTGCATCCTTCCCGGTTGCCCAGAACCTGCCCAAGGACGAGGACAAGGCGACCTCTTCTGAGATCATCACGGCGACCGCCGACGGCAACACGCTCATCTATTCCGATGCGCCGGGCGGCACGATTGGCTTTATCGACATCACCGACGCGAAGGCCCCTAAGGCAGGCGGATCGGTCAAGATCGATGGCGAGCCGAACTCGGTCGCCGCAGTTGGTGCGAAGGTTCTCGTCACCATCGACCGGACCAAGGACCTCACCAAGCCCGCAGGCCAGCTCGGGGTGGTCGATATCGCCTCTCGCAAGATCGAGGCCACCTGCGATCTCGGCGGCCAGCCGGACTCGGTCGTCATCTCGCCGGATGGCAGGTTTGCGGCCATTGCCATCGAGAACCAGCGCGACGAAAAGCTCAACGACGGCGCTCTTCCGCAGCTGCCGGCTGGTGAATTGCAGATCGTCACCCTGAACAATGGCGTGCCGGTTTGCGACAGCATCCGTCACGTCGACCTGACGGGACTGTCCACTGTCGCTCCTGAGGATCCTGAGCCGGAATTCGTCAATATCAACGCCAACGGCGAAATCGTCGTGACGCTGCAGGAAAACAACCACATCGTCATCGTCGACAGCAAGACCGCAAAGGTTACCGCCCATTTCACGGCCGGCACGGTTGATCTCGATGGCGTTGACACCAAGACCGACGGCGCACTGACCTTCTCCGGCAAGCTCACGGCCATTCCCCGCGAACCGGATGCGGTGAAGTGGCTCGGAACCGATCGTTTCGTTGTCGCCAACGAAGGTGACTACAAGGGCGGGTCGCGCGGCTTCACCATTTTCGACCGCACCGGCAAGGTTCTCTATGACGCCGGCACGTCGCTCGAATATGCTGTCGCCCGCGTCGGTCACTTCCCGGAAAAACGTGCCAAGAACAAGGGCATCGAGCCGGAAGGCCTGGAAGCTGCGACCTTCAACGGTCAGAAGTATTTCTTTGTCCTGTCGGAACGCGGTTCGATGATCGCGGTCTACAAGGATACCGGCGCGGAGCCGGAACTGGTGCAGCTTCTGCCATCCGGCATCTCGCCTGAAGGTGCCGTTGCCATTCCCGGCCGCAACCTGCTCGCGTCTGCCAACGAAGCCGATCTCGGCGAAGACGGCGGTGCCCGCTCGCATGTCATGATCTACGAGCTTGGCGAAGGCGAAAAGGCCTATCCGATGCTGGTCTCCAAGGATGTCGACGGCAAGCCGCTCGGCTGGGGCGCCATGTCGGGCCTCGTCGGTGATGCGGAGAAGGACGGCATTCTCTACGCAGTCAGCGATAGCGTCTATGCCATGCAGCCCTCGATCTTCACCATCGACGCCACCAAGAAGCCGGCCGAAATCACCAGTGTCGTGCGTGTGACCCGCAACGGTCAGCCGGCCCAGAAGCTGGATATCGAAGGTATCGCACTCGACGGCAAGGGCGGCTTCTGGCTGGCTTCGGAAGGCGACAGTGCCAAGTTCGTCGGTCACGGCATCTACAACGTCAGCGCCAAGGGCGAGATCAAGTCCGAGATCGCGCTTCCGGCAGAACTTCTGGCAGGTGAAACCCGCTTCGGCCTCGAAGGCATCACCACAACCGGTTCCGGCGACGACCTGACACTCTGGATGGCAATCCAGCGCGAATGGAAGGACGATCCGAAGGGCCAGGTGAAGCTTCTGTCCTACAAGCCGAAGTCCAAGGAATGGGCCGCCGTTCGCTACCCGCTCGAAAAGACCGAAAAAGGCTGGGTCGGCCTGTCGGAAATTACGGCCCGCGGTGACTACCTCTACATCATCGAGCGCGACAACCTGATCGGCGACAAGGCAAAGCTCAAGAAGCTCTACCGTGTGGCAATCGCCGATCTGAAGCTGGCAAAGCTTGGAGGAGAGCTGCCGCTCGTCACCAAGCAGGAGGTTCACGACTTCCTGCCCGACCTGAAGAACGCCACCAACGGATACGTGGTCGACAAGCTCGAAGGTTTCGCCTTCGACAAGTCCGGCAAGGCCTTCGCCATCACCGACAATGACGGCGTCGATGACAGTTCTGGTGACACGCTGTTCTTCCCGGTTGAGATCAAGGCGACCAACTAAACCGTTCATCAACAGGAAAAGGCCGGGTGTTTTCGCACCCGGCCTTTTTTATTGCCGATGCGTGACTTAAGTCTGTCGTTCCCGATGTGTTCCAGCAGCCGAGTCGATGACCTCATTCCGCTTCATCCATGCCGCCGATCTGCATCTAGGCAGTCCCTTTCAGGGCCTGGCGCTGAAGGATGCCGAACTCGCCGATATCTTCATCGAGGCAAGCCGCAAGGCGTTCTCGGGCTTGGTGGACGAGGCGGTGGAGCGCAAGGTCGACTTCTTTATCGTCGCCGGCGATGTCTATGACGGCGACTGGAAGGACAACAAGATCGGCCTGTTCTTCAACCGCGAGATCGCCCGGCTGGAACGCGCCGGCATTCCGGTCTTTCTGCTGAAGGGCAATCACGACGCCGAAAGCGTCATCACCAAGACAATCACACTGCCGAAGAATGTCAGCGAATTCCCGACTGCAAAGCCCGGCACGTTCAAGCTGGATCACCTGAGGGTCGCGCTGCATGGCCAGGGTTTTGCCGAGCGCTCGGCCAATGAAAACCTGGCGCTTGCCTATCCGAAGCCGGAGGCCGGCTGGTTCAACATCGGCGTGCTGCACACCTCGCTGACCGGCCGCGAGCCGCACGCAGCCTATGCGCCCTGTTCCGTCGAAGATCTGCGGTCGCGTGGCTACGATTACTGGGCGCTCGGCCATGTCCACGATTTCGAAATCGTCGCCGAAGACCCGCTCGTCGTGTTCCCCGGAAACCTTCAGGGACGGTCGATCCGCGAGCAGGGGGCAAAGGGCGCCGTGCTCGTGACCGTCGAGGACGGGCGCATCGCCTATGAGCGCATCGTGACCGACAGCGCAAGGTTTGCCGAACTCGCCGTACTCGTCGAGCCGGACGAGACGCCGGCGGCAATCCTGCGGCGGCTGGAAGACCTTCTCGGCTCCGTGATCGATGCCATGGAAAGCCGCCCACTTGCGCTGCGCATCCGCATCAGTGGCCGCAGTCGCTTCCGCAACGAGATCCTGGCAAGAGCGGCCGATTTTCGCGATGAAGTCCAGGCCGCCTGCCATCGCGGCCATGAGGATATCTGGCTGGAAAAGCTAGAAGTAAAACTCGAAGCCGAGGTCGCATCGACGGGGAATTCGACCGATCTGCTCGGGCTCGAAGGCCTGCTGCCGACCGCGGAGTTCTCGCCGCTTCTGGTCAGCGAAGCCGAGGCCCGGATTGCCGAGATCGCCGCACGTCTGCCGGGCGGTATCGGTGCCGGCGACCTGGCGCTTGGCGATGACGCGGCAGCGCTGTTGGCGGAGGCGCGCGAGCTGCTTCTGTCGCGCGCGGCAAGGGTAGGGTAGTCACATGCGTTTTACCCGTCTCGACATCCTGCGCTACGGCGCGCTTACCGATCGCGCGCTTGCGTTTCGCCCCGATGCTCAGTTGCATGTCATCTATGGTCCGAACGAAGCCGGAAAGTCTTCGGCGCTGTCGGCGATCTCGGATCTGCTGTTCGGCTTTCCGACGGCTGCCGAATACAGTTTTCTGCACGACGCGACCGCACTTAGGGTTGGCGCTGAAATCGAGACGCGCAATGGCACCAAGCTGGGCTTTCGCCGTCGTCGCGGCCGCAAAAACACGCTGCTCGCGGCAAGCGACGCGGAAGAGGCGCTGCCGGAGGATGCGCTGGCGCCCTTTCTCGGCACACTGAACCGCGATGTGTTTCAGCGCGCCTTCGGTCTCGATTCGGCGTCGCTCCGGGCCGGCGGCCAAAGCATGCTGAAAAGCGGCGGCGAGATCGGCAGCCTGCTGTTTTCCGCAGCGTCGGGCCTTACCGGCCTCTCAGATCTGCGCAAAAGCTTCGATGCCGAAGCCGACACCATCTACGCGCCACGCCGCTCCAAGGACCGTTTGTTCTACCAGGTGCTCGACAGCCATGACGAGGCACGCAAGGCCGAGCGCGACAACGAGCTGAAGTCGGGCGACTGGAAGAAGCTGCTCGCCGAACAGGCCGAGCTGGAAGCGGAACTCGCCACCATCAAGACCGAGCGCGAAACCACCAAGCAGACCCTGGAACGGCTGCGCAAGCTGATGCGGCTGGAGCCGGTGCTGCGCGAAATCGATCGCGAGCAGGACCAGCTGGCGCAGTATCAGGCGCTGGGCTCGCTGCCGCCGGGCTTCGAGGATGCGTTGGAGCGGGCGCTGGACGAGTCGCGTCGCAACGACGACGCCCATCGGGCGGCGGAAACGGAAGTTTCGCGGCTGGGCGATGAGATCGCCGCCCTCCATGTCGACGACGCGCTGATCGCCGCTGCCGGCAGCATTCTCGCCCGCCACGCCGACAAGGGCGTCTATATGAAAGCCCGCGAGGATATCGCAAGGGTTCGCGGCGAGGTCGAGGATTTCGACACCCGGCTGGTGCAGCTGGGGCGGAGGTTAGGTCTCGTCAGGACCGACGACCTGGAACGCCACCAGCCGGCCGATGCCGATCTGGTGCGGCTGAAGACCCTTCTCGAGGAAGGCAGCGAACTCGACCGCAGCCTGAAACAGCTGCATCTCCGGCTGGAAGAAGAGCGCGAGGCGCTGCGGCGTCTGGATGAGGCCAATCCGGACAGCCGGCTGATCGATCCGAAACCATGGGCCGAGCAGCTCACGGCGCTCCGCCCCGAACTGAGTGATCTCGCAGGCATCGAAAACCTGCAGGTTCGCGTATCGCGGGCAGAGAGCGATCTCGCCGCCGCCGTCGCAAGGCTCGATCCGCCGGTCAAGGACATCGACGCCCTGCTTGCGAGCCCGCTGCCGGATCTCGCAGCGCTCAGCAGCCACCGCAAGCTGATCGACGATGCGCGCGCCGTGCATGCGAGGATCACCCAGACGCTGACGACGGTGAAGGCCGACGCCAAGACCGTGGCCGATCAGATGGCGGCGCTGGAAGGGCAGGGCCGCATCGTTTCGCGTGCTGACATCATGGAAGCCCGCCAGCTGCGCGATGCTGGTCTTGCCGCATTCGGAGCAAAGCCATCAGCGGATAAGCTCGCCGATGTGCACAAGGCCGTTCAGAATGCCGACGAACTGGCCGACGCCGCCCTGACCGACGCCGAGCGCGTGTCCCGGCACGCACAACTCAGCTTGCGTCAGCACGAGATCGAGCATCAGTTGACAAACGCCCGCGCCGAAGCGCGCGAAAGCGATATCGCGCTGTCGGACGCGATCACCGAATTCGAGGACCTGTTCCGCTCGGTGCCCGTCTCCCCGCTGTCGCCCGAACGCATGCTCGAATGGCGCCGCGGCGTCGAAGCCCTGTCGCATCAGGTCGATGCGCTAAAGGATGCACGTGACGCGCTGCAGACCGCGCGGCTGAAGGAAGAGCGGTTGAAGCCGGTGCTGGTCGGCCTTGCCGACGCGATTGGTCTTGCCGCAACCGCCTTGCCGCCGGCGGCCCTGGCGCGCGCTCTCGATCGCAGACTGGCGGAGATCGCGGAACGCTGGACGGAAAGCCGCTCGCTGGAGGGCAAGCGCCATTCCGCCGTCGATGCGCTGCAACGTCTCGAAGAGCGCGAGACCGTTCTGCGCCGTGAAGTCGACACGTGGCGAGCTTCATTCTCCAACGCTGCGACCATGGCCGGTCTGCCGGATGAGGCGACGGTCGAAATGGCGGCCGCAGCGCTCGATGTCTGGCGCAGCGTGCCGGATCTTCTGGCCGAGCGCGAGAACCGCAGGCGCCGGGTGCGCGGCATGCAGCGCGACATGGAAACCTTCGACGAAGAGATCCGCAGCCTCTGCACCAAGGTGGCGCCCGACCTGATCACTGTGCTGGCAGACGTCGCCGCCGGCCTGCTCAACGACCGGGCAGTGGACGCCAATGCCGCCGCCAAGCACAAGGCGGCGATGTCAGCTGACCTGGAGCGTGCGACGCTCTCTCTCGAGCGCTACGCCACGCGCCAAAAGACCCTGCAGGACGAGCTTGCGGCCCTTGCCGCATCCGCCTCGCGAGACGTCGCCGACCTCGAACAGGTCCTCGAAGAATTGCGCCAGCGAAGCCGGCTGAGCGGACAGCTGCTGCAGTGCCGCTCCCGTTTCAACGAACACGCCGATGGTGACGACGAAGTGGTAGTGCGCTCGGCGCTGGTCGATTTCGACAAGGTGACCGCAGGGCTCGAGATCGAGCAGCTGGAAAGCGCCGATAGCAGGCAGATCGACCGGATTTCTTCCCTGCGGACCGCTGAGGCAGACAATGCCCGCCGCCGCCGCGAACTCGAAAGCGGCATCGGTGCCGAGCGCGCTGTGTTCCAGAAGCATGCGGCCGAAACCGAGGCGAGGGACCTCGCCCGTCGCTGGGTGGTGCTGAAGCTTGCAGCGAGCCTTCTGTCGTCTTCGATGGAAAGCTATCGCGAGCAGCAGGCCGATCCAGTCATGCAGCGGGCAGGAAAGGTTTTTGCGGATCTCACCGGCGGACGGTTTGCCAAGCTGGTGCAGCTCTATGACGAGAAGGACGAGCTGCAGCTTGCCGTCGAGCGAAACACCGGTGAGCAGGTTCCGCTATCGGGCCTCAGTGAAGGCACCGGCGACCAGCTCTATCTGGCGCTGCGTCTGGCTTTCCTCGAGGATTACTGCAGCCGCAACGAACCGGCACCGCTGATCCTCGACGACATCTTCCAGACATTCGACGACGAACGCACCGCCGCCGGCATCCGTACCCTCGCTGCCGCCGGCGACAAGTTCCAGACGGTGCTGTTCACCCACCAGCTGAGCCTGGTGGAAACGGCGCAACGTGAACTCGGCGAGCGGCTGGACTTGATCAGGCTTTAACGCAATCTGACGGTCGCGTAGCGTGGCTAGCCTTGCGGCGAAAAAACTTGCCCCACTGGCAGCGTCAGGCAGCCGATCCGCGTGCTGACGATCGCTCGCTGTGACGCCCTGCCAGGTTCCGGCGTCGGTACCGGGCATGCCGTGGTAACGGGATGGGCAACGAGGAGCAGGTTGAACCGCCTCTGGTCCATCATTTCGGGGACAAAGGTGGCGCGGTAGTTTTCGAGATCGGATTTAAACGCCGTGCGGGCGGAAAGCCTTGCCTCGAGATGCGACCGGCTCTGCGGTGTCAGCGACAGGCCGTAACCGTCGAGCGTGGTCAGTGCAGTCTGCAACAGCGCACCGTCGTGGCGCTCATCCGTGAAACTGAGCTTGATCCGGAAGGTACGCAGGTCATCCTCTCCAACCCCTTTCGCTTGGATGAACAGAGACGCGGGATCTTCACCCGGGCCCAGCGGCAGGAAGAACGTGCACTCCCATACATTGGCGCCCGCTAAGAAGTTCGGCGGTTCGCCGCCTATGCCCGCCAGTGCCTGGCAGCGTTCCTCGGTTGATGTCGTAACGGGTGGGATGAGACGCGACGTGTCGTGCGCCAGCGGCCGGACCAGTCTGGGCAGCTGCTTGCTACTCGCCGCAAGCCGTCGCTGGCGCCCGATGCGAACAGCCGGTGCGGGAGGAGGAGGAAGCAGATAGGTTTGCAGGCCGAACTGGCGCACCAGACGCTTATAGTTGCGCCCTTCGTTGACGAAAAGGACGGTCGCCGCAAGCCCGCTGAAGACAACGAGAAGGAATACCGCAAGAACGAACAACCGGCCGCCGCGTCGGCGACGCTGTTCGGCAGGGGTCGAAATTGCGGGCCTCTCCTCTTGCGGCATAGTCTTGTTCCGATCGAGGAATGCCTGCGATGATGCCTGCGCTTACCACATTACTAACAGGCTTCAAATCTAGAGATTCGCCATATTTTCGATTCGACCGGCGGTCATCAGCGCCTGGCGGACGAGTTTACGCTGGTCGGAGCTGTAAGCTGTCTCGCCTTCTCAACTCCATTTGCAGGCGTGGTGCCGCTTTCTGTTCACTGTATGGTTGATTGTTGCTGTAAGGTATCTGGCGATCCAACCCATGCTAGTATAAACAGGAGGCAGGTTATGTAATGGCTTGTTTATGCAATAACTTTGTGCTTTTTGCGAACCCCTGAACCCGCCTTGGGCCATATGTGTATTAGCTTTTCTCGTGACATCCGCTAATAAGTATGTTGTTAAAGTTGTCCGATGCGGGCATTCCGCATCCGCCATTTTAGCTGTGAAAACAGAGTGACAATGACGATCGAAATTATTGGTAGAGCCTGTGTGGCGCCGGGTGCAAGCTCCGTCAAGGAACTCAAGACGATCCTGAGCGGCGGCCGTTGCACCGTTTCGGAGATCCCTGGAGATCGATGGGACTTGGCACGTTTCTGGCATCCGGCACAGGGTGTCGCTGGAAAGACCTATACGTTTGCCGCAGGCGTTATCGACAGGCTGTATGACTTTGATCCTGCCGTTTTCGGCATTTCGCAGCGCGAGGCCATGCAGATGGACCCGCAGCAGCGCGTGCTTCTGACACTGGTCTGGCAGGCGCTGGAAGACGCCAATCTTCCGGCAAGCACGCTCGCCAAGGAGAAGGTCGGCGTTTATATCGGCGCGTCCAGTCTCGAAAACAGTACGCTGTCGTCGGAGGATCCGGCATCCGGCAGCCCGTATTTCATGACTGGCAACACGCTCTCGATCGTCTCGAACCGCATTTCGCACGTCTTCGGCCTCAATGGGCCGAGCATGACCATCGACACCGCCTGCTCGTCGTCGTTGGTGGCGCTGGATCAGGCGGTGCGCTCGCTCGAGCGCGGTGATATCGACACCGCGATCGTCGGCGGCGTCAATATCCTGGTCAACCCGCTCTCCTTCGTCGGCTTCGCGCAGGCGCGGATGCTGTCGCCCGAAGGGCTTTGCCGTGCTTATGACACCAACGGCCATGGCTATGTCCGCGCCGAAGGCGGGGTGGCGATCGTCCTTCGTCGCAGCGATCGCGCGAAGCGGGAAAATGACCGCAGCTACGCCAAGATCCACGCAACAGGCGTGAATTCTTCGGGCCGCACCAACGGCATCAGTCTGCCATCGCGGGAAGCGCAGGCCGATCTTCTGCGCTCGATCTATCAGGGCAACGGCATCGACGTGAACCGCGTCGCCTTTATCGAAGGCCACGGCACGGGAACGCGTGTGGGCGACCCGGCGGAAGTCTGGGCCATTGGCACTGTCATCGGCCAGAACCGTCCGGCTCCGCTGCCGATCGGTTCGATCAAGTCGAATATCGGCCATACCGAGCCGGTGTCGGGTCTTTTCGGTCTCATCAAGGCGATGATCGCGCTGGAAAACGATTTCCTGCCCGCGACGCTGCATATCGAAAAAGCCAACGAGGATATCGACTTCGCCTCGCTCAACGTGCGGGTCAATATGTCCGCGATGAAGCTGATGCCTGCCAAGGGCGCTCGGCTCGCTGGCATCAACTCGTTCGGCTTCGGCGGCACCAACGCCCACGTCGTGATCGGCGATCCCGATCCGGTCGACACGCCGGCGCTGCCCGCCAAGGCCGACAGCCAGTTCTTCTTTGCCAGCGCCCATAGCGCCACCGCCCTGAAGTCGCTTCTGGAAAACTACCAGTCGGCCCTCGAACGCTCCGATGCTGTCAAGGCACGCCGGATGGTCGCCGCCTCCAGCGCCAATCGCGACCCGATGCGTTATCGCTTCGCCGTCGAAGCCAAGGACGAGGGCAGGGTTCTCAAGGCGATCGAAACGCATTTGGCCGGAACGGCTTCGCAGGGGGAGCGCGGAGAAGCGCCGTCCCATGCCGGCAAGACAGCTTTCGTGTTTTCCGGCAATGGTGCGCAGTGGGCTGGAATGGGTGTTGAGGCCTATCGTGAAAGCCGCCATTTCCGCCAGTGCTTCCAGTCCTTCAGCGCGCTGTTCGAGTATCACCTGGGCGAAAAGCTCTCGGATCTGCTGTTTGCCGACGATATCGGCACTAGGCTTGCCGATACGAAGATCGCCCAGCCGATGCTGTTTGCGATCCAGGCTTCCATCTCGGATTGCCTCGCCAATCTCGGCGTCCGCCCGGATGTCGTGTTCGGTCACTCCGTGGGCGAAATTGCAGCTGCCTATGCCGCCAAGGCCCTGACCGCTGCGGAAGCCGTTGCGATCGTTGCCAAGCGCTCCAAGTCGCAGGATCTGTTTGCCGGCAAGGGCAAGATGGCTGCCGCTGTGATGAACGAGGAGACGGCGCTTGCCTTCGCAAAGACCCATGGTCTGAACGAGATCGGCGTCGCCGCCATCAATGCACCGAACTCGGTCACGATTTCCGGTCCGACTGACGAGATCCAGGCGTTTCGCGATGCGGCACGCAAGGCGCAGACCGTCGTCCATGTTCTCGACATCAACTACCCGTTCCATCACCCGATCATCGACAGCGCGCGCGATCTTTTTCTCGCGGACCTGCCGACGATCGAGCCGAAGAGTGGCGCTTGCACCTATGTTTCGACGGTCACCGGCGGCATCTACGACTGCCGCGGCCTGGATGCCGATTACTGGTGGCGGAATGTCCGCGATCCGGTTCTCTTCAAGTCCGCGGCCGAAACAGCACTGGACCTCGGCTGTAACCTCTTCATCGAGATTTCGCCGCGTTCAATTCTGTCGAACTATGTCAGTGAAATCGCCAAGCATGCGTCGCATTCGGCTGTCGTGATCGGCACCCTGCAGCGCGAGACCCCGATCGAGGGCCGTGACCCGGTCGCGCAGTCGTTTGCCCGCGCCATCGCCCACGGCGTCTCGCCGAGCGTGTCGCGCCGTAGCAGCAAGCGCGATGCGTTTGCAGGCCTCCCGGTCCTGCCGCTCGAGCCGTCCGTCTTGAAGATGGCGAACACGACCGATGAGGTTGATATCTTCGGCCGCGAACACCGCGGCAGCTACTCGCTGCTCGGATGGCGCACCGATCCCAACAGCGCCCACTGGAAGAACCATGTCGACGCGCAGCTTTTTCCGGATCTGGCCGAGCACGTCGTCGATTCGCGCGCGATCCTTCCGGGTAGCGGATTTGTCGAGATCGCCGTCACAGCCGCCCAGGTGCATTTCGGGTCCGACGACGTCGAACTGACGAATATGGAGATCGTGCGTCCGCTCGAACTTCGTACCGACCGGCTGCTCGAGCTATCGACGATCCTGTCGCCCGAGACAGGCGATATCGAAATCCGCTCGCGCGAACGACTGAGCAGCGACGACTGGACCGTGCATGCGGTGGCCCGCTGCCGCAAGCCAGTAGAGCATGCATCTGACCGTCAGATCTGGCGCGCCAACGAAGGCGAAAGCGCGAAGCTCTCCTCGCTGGAGGTCTACGGGACTGCCGAAAAGTTCGGCCTTCAATACGGCCCGCACTTCCAGCTGCTGCGCGAAGCGCGCGTCTTTGGTCGCAACACCGTCGAGGTCGATCTGAAAGCGGCCGAGGCTCCGGCCCACCCCTATCTGACCTACAACCTCAACCCGTTCTCGGTGGACGCGGTGTTCCATGGCCTCGTTGCCATGTTCGACCAGTTATCGGGCAGCGATGCCGGCTCTCCCTATATCCCCGTACGATTTGGTTCGGTTCGGGTGGGGGCGCGGGCCAAGCCTATTACCCGTGCAGTCATTGAGATCGAACGGTTCAGCGGCTTCTCGATCAAAGTCAACTTCCGCATGTTCGGGGAAGATGGCGAAATCGTCGCCTCTTTTGACGACTGCCGGTTCCGCCGCACCTCGTTGCGTCGTCATCACACGCTGGCTTCGGTTGCGTTCCATTACGAAGCCGTGCCGTCGACGATGTCAGGCAATTTCGCTCGGATCGGGTTTGCCGGCGGTCTACTGGCCGCGACGACGGATGCAGAAGCCAAGGACACTGCGTCGTTGATGCTGGATGCAATGATTTACCGTGCCTGCCACGAGATTGCGCTGTCGCTCGCATCACAGGTCGGGTTCGTGTCCGTTACCGAGTTCCCGGGAGAACCCAATTTCCGGGCTTTCCTGGCAAGCTGTCTGTTTATTCTGGAAGATGCCGGGATCGCGTCGTCCGAGGAATCCGGCTGGCGCGTGCCGTCCGAATTCACCATGCCGGCCGTCTCTGAACTTCTGCAAGAAATCTACCGTGAGGATTCCGGACGTATCGCCGAGGCCGTGCTGCTGCACAATGCCTATCGCGATGCTCTGGAACACCTGTCGCTTACCGGCCTCCATAGTGGCGAAGACGTCTCCGAAGCGCGCCACACCAGCGAAGCAACGCTCGAACACGTGCTTGTTCACTCGCCACTTGGGCGCAAGCGCTCCGATCTGGCGCTGCATCTTGTCGAGCAAGCCTGTCGGGCCAATGGCGGCCGGACCCGGGTCATTGTCGAGCTCGGCTCCACATCCGTATCCGTCAGCAGCAAGCTTGCGTCGCTTGCCGTCGATCACTCGGCGACGCTCGCCATCGTCGAGCCGCGCGAAAGCGTTCGCCGTACGCTCGAACTTGCCTTCGAACAGCATGCACATGTCTCGGTGATCGAGCCGAAGGCGCTGGCCGATCTCCGCGGCATCGATGTGATCGTTGCCGCCGGACTTGAAAGCCAGGCGGTTCTGGTCGCCGACGATAGCCTTCGTTCGGCTGTGCGAGGCGCTGCCGCAAGAGGCGCTGCATTCCTGTTCGTCGACCGTGCACCGTCAGCGTTCAACGACTTTGCATTCGGCCTGTCGGATGACTGGTTTGCCGCAAGTCAGTCGCCGGAATTCCCGGTCGGGCGTCTCGCGACAACCGAACAGGTAACCGACCTTCTGACAGGTCTCGGCTTTGCCGCCCCGCTTGTCGAAGAGAAAGATGTGGCCGAAGGGCTGCTGATCGTTGCAGGCGCATCCTCGGCCGCGGCCGACCAGCTGCAGGCGCTGCCGTCGATCCCGTCGGCGCTCGTCTTCGCTGAAGATGTTGCCCGTGCTGCAGCGTTTGGTGACGGCGACACCGTCGTCCTGCTCAGCGCGGATCCGGATGAGTTTGCGATTTCGCAGTCGCTTGCCCGATTCGATGGCAAAGCCGTGCAAGCCATCTTCCTCGCCGAACGTCTGGGTGATCGCGAAGCCTCCGATGTCGCTCTGGCACGTCTCGAAAACCTGAAGCGTATCGTTGAAGCGTTCACCCGCCATAGCGCCAGCCTCGCGTCGGGCGACCAGTCCCGTCTCGTGATCGTCGCACCCGGCGGCTCGCCGCTTGCCGGTGAGGCGACTGATGACGTCAACGCCGGTCTCTGGACCTTCGCCCGCGTTCTTCAGAACGAATACGATGCGGTCGCCACGCACCTTCTCGATCTCGAGACGGACAGTGCGGAACTCGGCCTTCATGTCGGCGAGATCCTTGCATCCGCCAGTACCAACAGTGAGTGGATCCTGCGCCATGGTTCGCTGTCGGAAATCCGCGCATCGAGCGGTCCGTTCGGGCCGAAGGATACAGAAAGCGCCGACTTCACCGCGGCCACGATCCGTCAGACGGTGAATGGACGCGTCGACAGCATCATCTGGGAGAGCGCCTCCGAGCCGGTGCCGGATGCCGACGAGATCGTTCTCGCCGTGGAAGCGGCCGGCCTCAACTTCCGTGACGTCATGTGGGCCATGGGCCTGCTTCCGGAAGAAGCGCTCGAAGACGGCTTTGCCGGCGCAACCATCGGCATGGAAATGTCCGGCCGCGTCATCTCGGTCGGTGCGTCGGTGACGGATCTCGTTGCCGGAGACCGTGTCATGGGCATCGGCCCGGCCGCCTTCTCCACCCACGTCAAGGTTCGACGCGACGGCGTTACGAAGTTCCCGGCCCGCCTCGACTTTGAGGCTGCTGCAACCGTTCCGGTGGCATTCCTCACGGCCTATTACGCCATGGTCCAGCTCGGCCATATCGAACCTGGTGAAACCATCCTCATCCATGGGGCGGCCGGTGGTGTGGGTCTTGCAGCCTTGCAGATCGCCAAGCTGAAGGGTGCAGTTGTCATCGCGACGGCCGGTACGGTGGAAAAACGCCGCTTCCTGGAAGCGCTTGGTGCAGACCATGTGTTCGACAGCCGCTCGCTGGATTTCGTGGCCCGCGTGCGCGGCGTGACCGGCGGCGAAGGTGTAGACCTCGTGCTCAACTCGCTGTTCTCGGAAGCGATGGAACGCAGCCTGGAACTGGTAAAACCGTTCGGACGCTTCCTCGAACTCGGCAAGCGCGACTATTATTCCGACCGCAAGATCGGCCTTCGTCCGTTCCGTCGCAACATCAGCTATTTCGGCATCGACGCCGACCAGTTGCTGGTGAAGCTGCCGGCGATCACGAAGAAGATCTTTACCGAGATCGGCATCCTGTTCGAACGGGGCGACCTGTCTCCGCTGCCCTATCGCGCCTTCGGCTATGACGAGATCGGCAGTGCCTTCCGTCTGATGCAGAATGCCGGCCAGATCGGCAAGATCGTCATCCGTCCGCCGGTTGCCGGCAAGGACAAGGTGGTGATTTCAAACGAAAAGCCGGTCGCCTTCGATCCGGATGGCATCTATTTGGTTGCCGGCGGCATTGGAGGCTTCGGCCTCGTTGCAGCGGACTGGCTTGCCGCACGCGGTGCCAAGCAGATTGCACTTTGCTCGCGCAAGGGCGTTGCCGACGCTGAAACCGAGGCGGCGATCGCCAAGTGGCATGCGAAGAGCGTGAAGGCATCTGTCCACGCCTGCGATATCACCAGCGAGCCGGCTCTTTCGAAGCTCCTCGACAGCCTGCGCAAGCAGGCTCCGATCAAGGGCATCGTGCACGCCGCCATGGTGCTCGACGACGCGCTTCTGTCCAACCTGACGCCTGAGCGCAACCGCCCGGTTGTCGAGGTCAAGGTTCGCGGCGCGGCTCTGCTCGACAAGCTGACGGCGGGCGACGACCTCGATCTCTTCCTCGTCTTCTCGTCGGCCACGACCATGCTCGGCAACCCGGGCCAAGCCAACTACGTCATTGCCAACGGCTATCTCGAAGGTCTTGCCCGTGCACGTCGCGCGGCCGGCAAGCCGGGTCTCGCCGTCGGCTTCGGCGCCATTGCCGATACCGGTTTCCTTGCACGCAATGCCGAGGTCAACGAAATCCTGTCCAAGCGAATCGGCAAGACGGCCATGAAGGCGCGCGATGCGCTGGAGCAGGTCGAACGCTACATGGCGTCAGACACCGGCACCATTGATGCGGCAGCCGTGATGATTGCCGAAGTCGACTGGCAGGCAGTGCGGATGCTGCCGATTTCCAACGCCTCGATCTTCGAGACGGCGATCCGTTCGGCTGGCAATCAGCAATCGGCCTCCGATGGCGACCGGATCGATCTTGAGGATCTGATCCGTGGCAAGTCGGCGGATGAAGCGCAGCAGCTTCTTCACAACCTCGTCGCGTCTGAAATCGCCACGATCCTGCGTGTCACGGAAGACAGTATCACGCCGGAAAAGGTCTTGAAGGATATCGGTCTCGACAGTCTGATGGCGATGGAGCTCGGTATGAGCTTCCAGCAGAAGACGGGCTTTGATATTCCGCTGAGCGGAGTAGGGGAAGACACGTCCGTCAGCGACGTGGTAAGCCGTCTGAGAGAGCGTGTCGCCAAGCGCAACGGCGAGGACGACACCGTCCAGAACGAAGTGATCGACCGGCTGGTCAAAAGCCATTCGACGCAGCAGAAAGCCGCAACGCAGTGACAGACAGCAGTTCGGATGAAACCCGGCCCTCCAAGCTGAGCCTTGGGGGGAAGGGCAATTTTATCGACCAGATGCGCAAGGCCAACGAAAACGTCGGGCGCAATCGCACGACGCGGCTCAATGCACAGCCGCAGCAACCGGCCCGCCCTCCGGTCGGTTTTGACGCCTTGCCCGAATATCAACGGGTCATGGTGCAGCGCAAGGCGAGCGAAATCATCGGCGTCGACAACCCGTTCTATCGCTCGCACGACGAAGCCGCCGGCGCGACGACGACCATGGACGGGGAAGTCTATGCGAATTTTGCTTCCTACGACTATCTCGGTACCAACACGGACCCGAGGGTGACCGAAGCCGCCAAGGCTGCGATCGATCGTTTCGGCATTTCCGCCTCCGCCAGCCGTCTGGTCGCAGGCGAGCGCCCGGTGCATGCGGAACTCGAAGAAAAGCTTGCCAGCGTCTACGGCGTTGATGCTGCAGTCTGTTTCGTCAGCGGCTACCTTACCAACGTTGCGGCAATCAGCTGTGTTGTCGGCCCCAAGGACCTCGTCATCCACGACGAATTCATCCACAACAGCGCGCTGGCCGGCATCAAGCTTTCCGGCGCCACGCGGCGCCTGTTCAAGCACAATGACGTCGATAATCTCGAGACGGTGCTCAACACGCTCGCCGGCGATTTCCGGCGCGTGCTCGTGATTGTCGAGGGCGTCTATTCGATGGATGGCGACATCGCCGACCTGCCGCGCCTGATCGAGCTGCGCAATCGGTACGGCTTCTGGCTGATGGTCGACGAGGCCCATTCGCTCGGCGTTCTCGGCAAGACCGGTCGCGGCTCGTTTGAACATTTTGATATCGACCCGAAGAGCGTCGATATCTGGATGGGCACCCTGTCGAAGACAACGTCGAGCTGCGGCGGATATATTGCCGGTAGCCGGGCGCTGGCTGACATCCTCAAGGCAGAAGCGGGCGGTTTCGTCTACAGCGTCGGGCTTGCGCCTGTTCTGGCAACGGCTGCAGCCACGGCCCTCGATATTCTGCGCGAGGAACCGGATCGGGCCGAGCAGTTGCACCGGAACGGTTCGCTGTTTTTGAAGCTCGCCCGGGAAGCCGGTCTCGACACAGGATTGAGCCTCGGCTTCTCCGTCGTGCCGATCCTCGTCGGTGATTCGCTTCGCTCCATCCAGCTGTCGAACGAATTGCTGGAAGATGGCGTCAACGCTTTGCCGATCATTCATCCCGCCGTCCCGGAAGGCATGGCCCGGTTGCGATTCTTTATCACCAGCGACCATACGGAAGAGCAGATTCGCCACGCGGTGGAATCGACAGCAAGACGCCTGAAGGACCTGCAGGACAGGAATTTCGGTCTTGCCTCTCTCAGCCCGGAAAAACTGATGCAGCTTGCGCCGCTTCTCCAGTCGCCTGACAACACCTGAGGCTGTGGCGACGACGATGCACGTGATCGTAACGGGTGGATCAAGCGGCATCGGACTGGAAGTGGCGCGGATCTACGCATGCCGGGGTGCGCGCGTATCGATCATCGCGCGCACGGCGGCAATGCTTGAAAGCGCTGTTGTCGACCTCCGCAGTACCGGCAAGGCTGACATCAGATGCGAAAACGCGGATGTCGCAAACGATAGCGAGATCTCGCGTGCTGTCGATGCCTGCGAGGCCGCATTCGGACCGTGCGACGTTCTTGTAGCCTCGGCCGGGATGGTAGAGCCGGCATTTTTCGACCAGCAATCGCAGAGCGACTTTTCCCGCCAGATAGACGTCAACCTGCTCGGTACCGCGAATGCCGTACGCGCAGTCTACGCGGGCATGAAGAGCCGCGGGCAGGGCGCAATCATGATCGTGTCCTCGGGTGCGGCACTGATCGGCATACCCGGCTACACAGCTTATTGTGCCTCCAAGTCGGCGCTCACGGGTTTCGCCGAGGCCCTCCAGGCTGAGTTGGTTGGAGATGGCGTCACCATAGCGCTGTGCTTCCCGCAGGATACCGAAACGCCGCAGTTCGAGAGGGAACTCGCCAAACGCCCGGCGCAGGCACGGGCTCTGATGGGTGCCGCGCCGCCGTGGAAGGCGAATGCCGTTGCCGAAAAGATCGTTCGCGGCATCGATCGGCGGTCGAAGAAAGTCTATTTCGGCTTTTCCATCACTGGCCTTGGCCTGTTCGGTCCACTGGTAAAGCCGTTTGTGGCGGCCTGGTTTTCCAGACGTCGCTAGATAAACCGCGTCTCTTCGCCCGCAATCCTCAAAATTGTCAGCTTGCCCGAATAGAATGCCCCGGTATCGATGCCGATTCTGTTCGGTCCGAGCGAGGGCTCAGTCTGCGGCGTGTGGCCGTGGATCACGAAGGTAGATGGCAGGTTTGGTCCTTTTGCAAGGAATGGATCGCGGATCCACATCAGGTCGGCCTCCTCCTGGTCTTTCAACGCGACACCCGGCCGAATGCCGGCGTGGACGAACAGAAGCTGTCCGACCTTCATGCTAATCGGCAAATCGGTGAGGAACTGGCGGTGCGCGTCGGGCACGACTTCAGCCAGCAGCTGCTTCAGCGTGCCATTGCGGCTGCGCTGGCGAAAGTTCTGGTCATGCACGTCGAGCCCGTAGGACGCCAGCGTCTGCTCTCCGCCGAGGCTCAGCCATTCGCCATGCGTCTCCGGATCATCGAGGAAGAGGCGGAACACATCGTCATGGTTTCCGCATAGCGGCATTCGGCGCAGACCGTATTCGCTCGGCTTGATCAGATAGTCGAGAACACCCGAGGATGCCGGGCCGCGGTCCACATAGTCGCCGAGAAGAACCACCACGCCGGCACGGCGCGTTTCTTCGATGTCGCGGGCGATCTTCGCCTCGGCTTCCTTGAGGAGCTCCAGGCAGCCATGCACGTCGCCGATCGCGTAGATCGGATAGGTCGGCGCGTCTACACCAAGGTCGATACGCCGACGGGGACGCGGGACGCTCGCCTGGCTGGAACGTTTCTGGGTGAGCCACCCGATGACCTTGCGCATGATACAGTTCGTTTCGAGAATGAGAGATAACGTGAGGACAGAATGGGAAATGTGCCCCTAATGGACGTTTAACAAGCCCTTTCGGATCTCGTTGCAAACCGTTCAACGATCCCGATGCTGCTGCACCTCCATTGCAGTATTAGAAAGTATAAACCGGCGCTCCACAAAATATAATGCTGCACTGCACCGAGTCCTCGTGCTGCTATGGACAGTTGTTTTATTTTGAAACACTATCGAGGGGAGGAGCTGGGGGAGGGAAATAAATGCGGATACAGTTCGTTGCCATCTCGATTATGGCAAGCCTTTTCCTGTGGATTTTCGCATACTATTGTCTGCAGACCACCTACAGGACGGGCCAGGCTTATGGCGTGATGCCGAACCTGAACATCAGCAAACGACTCAGCATCTTTGATTGAACGCGTAAGCGCTTCGAGTGCACGAGAGCTTCTGCGCTGTCGCTAAGGCTGCCTCTGCGCGTAGGTCGCCGCGAGTTGCTTGACCCCTTGGCGATATTTGAACAGCTCTATGCCGCCGACGAAGACGGCGCAGCAGGAGAGCAGAATAAAGGCGACAGCGGCAGCTTTCATGGCGGGACAATGGCATGCCGCTCGCCTCTGCGCCAGTCCCGGTTGAAGTGCTGCCGGACAGGCGTACAAAACAGGAGACCGGAGAGTGTTCGCCGGCCGTCCAAATGCTACAACGCGTATAGTCGTGCAGGCCGACAGTCTTTTTCAACGTAGCCCCTCAGCGATGCAAACCACAATTGTGTAGCCTGCCAACGTCATCTGCCGGTGATCGACTGACTAAGACTAGATAACGAATCGGTTGGAACCTGGCGTTGAAGTCGCGAAGTATTCTGTCGGAGCGGATGAGCCCCCTTTGACCGCCGCCTATTTCTGGTCAACGCAATCGTCCAAAGAGCAGTGATGGGCAAACATGTGCCATTATCAGCGCGAGAGCATTCTACCGAATTTATCTGGGAGGGAAGGCCGAAGAATGGTGGGCGATGACGGACTCGAACCGCCGACATCCTCGGTGTAAACGAGGCGCTCTACCAACTGAGCTAATCGCCCCTAAACTGCAGACCGTTTCGTCTGCCGCTTCGGTGGCCGTGATCTATGCGGATCGCGCGAAAACCGCAAGAGCTTTGACGACATTTTTTTGAATTTTCGACAAAATCCGTGGCAGATAAGGGTTCTCTACGACAAACCACGGGCCTCGATGTGGGAAAGTGAGTGGCGTCATTATTTTGTCTTCAAACTTGCTTGACACCTCCCGTCGAACCTCTTAGGAAGCGGCCAACCGAGCAGTCGAGGCTGCCTGGTGAGAGACGAAAGTTTCTGAAGAAATGTGCGGGTGTAGCTCAGTTGGTTAGAGTGCCGGCCTGTCACGCCGGAGGTCGCGGGTTCGAGCCCCGTCACTCGCGCCATTCTTCTTCCTCGAACGTCGTGTCCAAATGATGCGGCGCCGTAAAGTCGGCAATATGCGCGGGTGTAGCTCAGTTGGTTAGAGTGCCGGCCTGTCACGCCGGAGGTCGCGGGTTCGAGCCCCGTCACTCGCGCCATTTATTTTCTTTCCTCCCATTTGATCAAGTGTCTCTATCCTCACCGGGATGGGGAACGATCGTGTCGTCGAGCCCACCTGTCGCGCTGAGAGTTGCAACGTCCGTCCGCCGCGCCTCTCGAGTCGCTATTCCTGAATGAAACTCGATCGTTAGAAGACCGTCGGCAGACCCTTGGCCGGGAACATGTCGGGTACTGATTTGTTGGCGAACCAACTGGTGTTTTCCAGTGGAGTATTATTGGTAGGTGAGGGGGACTCAAAGGGCTTGCGCCTTTCCTCACGCTGCGCTAGTCACGCCTTGTTGCAATGCACGTACGCTTGTCGAATTCATGTTCGAGCGTCGCCCGGCGCTAAAGGCAAGCAGGGATCGAATATCATGAGTGAACTCCTCACTTCCTACGTCCCGATCGCGATCTTCATCGGTATATCCTTGGTGATCGGTCTGGCGCTTCTGATCGCGCCTTTCGCCGTTGCCTACAAGGCGCCTGATTCGGAAAAGCTTTCCGCCTACGAATGCGGCTTCAATGCCTTCGACGATGCCCGCATGAAGTTCGACATCCGCTTCTATCTCGTGTCGATTCTGTTCATCATTTTTGACCTCGAAGTTGCCTTCCTGTTCCCTTGGGCTGTGTCCTTCGGTGAAATCGGCTGGTTCGGCTTCTGGTCCATGATGGTGTTCCTGGGTGTCCTCACGATCGGCTTTATCTACGAATGGAAAAAAGGAGCGCTGGAATGGGAGTAGTCGATAGCGGCACAACTCTCGTCGCGCCGAAGTCCAAGGGTATTATCGACCCGAATACCGGCAAGCCGATTGGCAGCGACGACGCGTTCTTTGGCGAGATCAACAATGAGCTCGCCGACAAGGGCTTTCTTGTCACGTCGACCGACGAACTGATCAACTGGGCCCGTACCGGCTCGCTGATGTGGATGACGTTCGGTCTGGCCTGCTGCGCCGTCGAAATGATGCAGCTTTCCATGCCGCGTTATGACGTCGAGCGCTTCGGCTTTGCGCCACGCGCTTCGCCGCGACAGTCGGACGTGATGATCGTGGCGGGTACGCTGACCAACAAGATGGCGCCTGCGCTTCGCAAGGTCTATGACCAGATGCCGGAGCCACGTTACGTCATCTCGATGGGTTCATGTGCAAACGGCGGTGGGTATTATCACTATTCCTACTCCGTCGTTCGCGGTTGCGACCGTATCGTGCCGATCGACATCTACGTGCCGGGCTGTCCCCCCACGGCAGAGGCACTGCTTTACGGCGTGCTCCTGTTGCAGAAGAAGATCCGGCGCACTGGAACGATCGAGCGTTGAGGGCTTGAGGAGGATATGATGACCGAGACCCTGAGCGAGCTTTCGACCTACATTCGCGAATCGCGCTCGACACTGGTCGAAGACGCGGTGATGTCCTATGGCGAGCTGAACCTGATCGCCACCAGCGACAACATCATCGAGCTTCTGACCTTCCTCCGCGATGATCCGAAATGCCGTTTCATCAGCTTCATCGATATCTGCGGCGTCGATTATCCGGCCCGTGCGAAGCGTTTTGATGTGGTCTATCACCTGCTGTCGCCGCACCGGAACCTGCGTATCCGGATCAAGGTTGCAACGGGCGAGGACGAACCGGTTCCTTCGGCATTCTCGGTCTACCCGGGCGCCGACTGGTTCGAACGTGAGGCCTGGGATCTCTACGGCATCCTGTTTACCGGTCACCCGGATCTTCGCCGGATTCTCACCGATTACGGTTTCGAGGGGCATCCGCTCCGCAAGGACTTCCCGACGACCGGCTTCGTCGAGGTTCGTTACGACGACAGCGTCAAGCGCGTCGTCTACGAACCGGTCGAACTCCGGCAGGAATTCCGCAACTTCGATTTCCTTTCACCTTGGGAGGGGACGGATTACGTTCTTCCCGGTGACGAGAAGGCGAAGACCTGACGCGGTTGATTTGGTAATTGCCGGGTTGGGTGGACTTGGTTGAGGGAGCGGGCAGGCGGGTCGATTAGACGTGGTAATGTGATATCGGTCGAAAATATCAGGAGAGGACAGCAACATGGTTGCACTCCCTGAAAGATCGGTTCCTACTGGGTCGGCGTCCGTCTGAATTGATTGACATGACGATGAAGCAGAATTTCGGGCGGTTGCCCATTTTCCAAAGCGCGGAGCGCTGAAATGACGGAACACAACGTCCGGAACTTCAATATCAACTTCGGTCCGCAGCATCCGGCTGCCCATGGCGTTCTGCGTCTGGTGCTGGAACTGGATGGCGAGATCGTCGAGCGTGTCGATCCGCATATCGGTCTCCTGCATCGCGGCACCGAAAAGCTGATCGAGACCAAGACCTATCTGCAGGCCTTGCCCTATTTCGACCGGCTCGATTACGTCGCGCCGATGAACCAGGAGCATGCCTACTCGCTCGCGGTCGAAAAGCTGCTCGGCCTCGAGATCCCGATCCGCGGTCAGCTGATCCGCGTTCTCTATTCGGAAATCGGCCGTATCCTCTCGCATCTTCTGAACGTCACGACGCAGGCCATGGACGTCGGCGCTCTGACCCCGCCGCTCTGGGGCTTCGAAGAACGCGAAAAGCTGATGGTGTTCTATGAGCGCGCCTGCGGCGCCCGCATGCATGCGGCATACTTCCGTCCGGGCGGCGTCCATCAGGACCTGCCGGTTGACCTGGTTGAAGACATCGGCCAGTGGTGCGACGAATTCCCGGCAAAGCTCGACGATATCGACGACCTTCTGACAGGCAACCGCATTTTCAAGCAGCGCAACGTCGATATCGGCGTCGTGAGCCTCGACGATGCATGGGCCTGGGGCTTCTCCGGCGTCATGGTCCGCGGTTCGGGCGCGGCTTGGGATCTGCGCAAGTCGCAGCCTTACGAATGCTACGCCGACCTCGACTTCGATATTCCGATCGGCAAGAACGGCGATTGCTACGACCGCTACCTGATCCGCATGATCGAGATGCGCGAATCCTGCAAGATCATGAAGCAGTGCGTCAATCGTCTGCTCAGCGACGCAAAGACCGGCCCGGTGTCTTCGACCGACGGCAAGGTCGTGCCGCCGAAGCGTGGCGAGATGAAGCGGTCGATGGAAGCGCTGATCCACCACTTCAAGCTCTACACCGAAGGCTACCACGTTCCGGCCGGCGAAGTTTACGCGGCCGTCGAAGCGCCCAAGGGCGAGTTCGGCGTGTTCCTGGTCGCCGATGGCACCAACAAGCCCTACCGCTGCAAGATCCGCGCTCCGGGTTATGCACATCTCCAGGCGATGGACTTCATCTGTCGCGGACACCAGCTGGCGGACGTGTCTGCGGTGTTGGGTTCTCTGGACATCGTGTTCGGTGAGGTTGACCGCTGATGAAGCTTCGCGCCGTCGCAGCCGCTGCTCTCGTGCTCTCTGCTCCTGCGGTCTCGCAGGCGCAGGAGGCGCTGTCGAGTGTCAGCGGCGGTTCGGCGTCGATGGCTACGCTCCTGTCCGAGGGATACGAGATCAAGACATCCGTACTCAACGGCACGAAGCTGATCGTGTTCATGCAGAAAGACAAGACGGCCTATGCCTGCGAATTCGTGACACTCACGAGATCGCGGTGCGGGGTCATAAACTGATAAGGCGTTGAAAGCATGTCCGTTCGTCGACTAGCCGAAGAACAGTTCCAGCCGGCAAACTTCTCCTTCAACGAGGAGAATGCGGTCTGGGCAGAGGCAACGATCAGGAAATACCCGGAAGGCCGGCAGCAGTCGGCCGTCATTCCGTTGTTGATGCGTGCGCAGGAGCAGGATGGCTGGGTCACCCGCTCGGCGATCGAGCATATCGCCGCCAAGCTTGACATGGCTTACATCCGCGTCCTCGAAGTCGCGACCTTCTACACCCAGTTCCAGCTGAAGCCGATCGGCACGTGCGCCCATATCCAGGTCTGCGGCACGACGCCTTGTATGCTTCGCGGTTCGGAAGACCTGATCAAGGTCTGTCAGAAGAAGATCCACCACGATCCGCTGCATCTCAATGCAACCGGCACGTTGTCCTGGGAAGAGGTCGAGTGTCAGGGCGCCTGCGTCAACGCGCCGATGGTGATCATCTTCAAGGATGCCTACGAGGACCTGACCCCCGAGCGTCTTGAAGAAATCATCGACACGTTCGAGGCAGGCAAGGGCTCAGAGGTCAAGACCGGTCCGCAGATCGACCGTCACGAGTCGGCACCGATCGGTGCTCCGATCACGCTGGTCGACGATATCAAGCCTGTTCGCACCAATCTCGAGCCGCAGCCACAGGCTGTGACCGAAGGCGCATCCGTGCCGCCAGCAAATGCCGGTCGTCCGAAGGATACGGCGCCTGAGACAGACAAGTCGCTGAAGACGCCGGTCACGGCACCGAAGGCTGCTGCCGAGAACGTCAAGGTTGCCGAGAAGGGCGAAGGTTCGCCGACGACAACCGACACGGCGCCAGCGGCAACCGGCAGCAAGGCCGAAGGCGCACCGGCAGAGCTCGGCGTTCCCTCGGGCGAGACGAAGCCGAAGCGCAGCCGCAAGCCGAAGCCTGAAGGGGAAAGCTCCTGATGATGGGCGCAGCAAAGTTTCGGTCCGTCACTACGGGCATGCTGATGATGACATCCGATGTGATAAAGTCGGTCGAGTAGGTAGATAGATCATGTTGCAAGACCAGGATCGCATTTTCACCAATATCTACGGTCTCAAGGACAAGTCCTTGAAGGGCGCGATGAGCCGTGGCCACTGGGATGGTACGAAGATCATCATCGAGAAAGGCCGCGACTGGATCATCAACGAGATGAAGGCTTCCGGTCTTCGCGGTCGTGGTGGCGCAGGCTTCCCGACCGGGCTCAAGTGGTCCTTCATGCCGAAGGAGTCCGATGGTCGCCCGCACTACCTTGTCGTCAATGCCGACGAATCGGAGCCCGGCACCTGCAAGGACCGTGAAATCATGCGCAACGATCCGCATACGCTGATCGAAGGCTGCGTGATCGCCGGTTTCGCCATGAACGCGCATACCGCCTACATCTATGTCCGCGGCGAATACATGCGCGAGCGTGAAGACCTCCAGGCGGCGATCGATGAATGCTATGCTGCCGGTCTTCTCGGCGTGAACAACAAGAACGGCTGGGATTTCGACATCTACGTCCATCACGGCGCCGGTGCCTATATCTGCGGCGAAGAGACGGCGCTCCTCGAAAGCCTCGAAGGCAAGAAGGGCCAGCCGCGCCTGAAGCCTCCGTTTCCGGCCAATATGGGTCTCTACGGCTGCCCGACGACCGTCAACAACGTCGAATCGATCGCTGTTGCGCCGACCATTCTGCGCCGCGGAGCCTCGTGGTTCTCGTCGATCGGTCGTCCGAACAATGTCGGCACCAAGCTGTTCATGGTGTCTGGTCACGTCAACAAGCCCTGCACCTTTGAAGAGGCGATGGGTCTGTCGTTCCGCGAGATCATCGAGCATCATTGCGGCGGTATCCGCGGCGGTTGGGATAACCTTCTCGGCGTCATTCCCGGCGGCGCGTCCTGCCCGATCGTTCGCGGCGAAGACATGGCCGATGCCATCATGGACTTTGACGGCATGCGCGACGTGAAATCGTCGTTCGGCACGGGCGGCATGATCGTCATGGACAAGTCGACCGACGTCATCAAGGCGATCTGGCGCATCGCAGCCTTCTTCAAGCACGAGAGCTGCGGCCAGTGCACGCCGTGCCGCGAAGGCACGGGCTGGATGATGCGCGTTCTCGAGCGCATGGTGCGCGGCAACGCGCAGAAGCGCGAAATCGACATGCTCTTCCAGGTATCAAAGCAGATCGAAGGCCACACGATCTGTGCGCTCGGCGATGCGGCCGCTTGGCCGGTCCAGGGCCTGATCCGTAATTTCCGCCCCGAAATCGAGGCGCGTATCGACCAGTACACGAAGGACTCGACCTCGCACGGCGCAGTTCTGGAAGCAGCGGAGTAACCGGACGGCATCAGCCCGAAGGTTGGAAAGAATTCGAAGGACAAAGGTGTTGGCGGGCTTGCCGCGATCGCCGCTTGGTCCGAAACAGATATTGCCCGGTTCGAAGACGACTTGGGTTTCGATGGGCGCATTTAGCGGGGCGACTGGGTCGGCCAGGCGAGGGCGCTGTTGAAGTAAGGAATGTGTCCCTCGGCGAGACGGCTGATGGATGAACTGAGGACGTAGTTAAGACGATGACGAAGCTGAAGGTAGACGGCAAGGAAATCGAAGTCCCGGATCATTTCACGCTGCTTCAGGCGTGTGAGGAAGCCGGCGCCGAAATCCCGCGCTTTTGTTTCCACGAGCGTCTGTCCGTGGCAGGCAACTGTCGCATGTGCCTGATCGAGGTAAAGGGTGGCCCGCCAAAGCCGGCGGCATCCTGCGCGATGGGCGTGCGCGATATTCGCGGCGGCCCGAATGGCGAACTGCCGGAAGTCTTCACCAACACGCCGATGGTCAAGAAGGCCCGCGAAGGCGTGATGGAATTCCTGCTGATCAACCATCCGCTGGATTGCCCGATCTGCGACCAGGGTGGCGAATGCGACCTTCAGGACCAGGCAATGGCCTTCGGCATCGATAGCTCGCGCTACACCGAAAACAAGCGCGCCGTCGAAGACAAGTACATCGGCCCGCTCGTCAAGACCGTGATGAACCGCTGCATTCACTGCACGCGCTGCGTCCGCTTCACGACGGAAGTCGGCGGCATTTCCGAGCTTGGCCTGATCGGCCGCGGCGAAGATGCCGAAATCACGACCTACCTTGAGCATGCGATGACCTCGGAGCTTCAGGGCAACGTCGTCGATCTCTGCCCCGTCGGTGCGCTCACCTCCAAGCCGTTCGCCTTCACGGCGCGTCCCTGGGAACTGAACAAGACCGAATCGATCGACGTCATGGATGCCGTCGGCTCCGCAATCCGCGTCGATACCCGCGGCCGCGAAGTGATGCGCATCATGCCGCGCGTCAACGAGCAGGTGAACGAAGAGTGGATCTCGGACAAGACCCGTTTCATCTGGGACGGTCTGAAGACCCAGCGCCTCGATCGCCCTTATGTCCGCAAGGATGGCCGTCTCCAGGCTGCAAGCTGGGCTGAAGCCTTCGCAGCGATCAAAACAGCTGTTTCCGCGACATCAGGCGACAAGATCGGCGCAATTGCCGGCGATCTGGCTTCGGTCGAGGAAATGTACGCGCTGAAGTCGCTGATGACGTCGCTCGGTTCGGAGAACCTTGATTGTCGCCAGGATGGAACGGCGCTCGATCCGTCGCTCGGCCGTGGCAGCTACATCTTCAACCCGACCATCGAAGGCATCGAACAGGCCGGTGGCCTGCTTCTGATCGGCGCCAACCCGCGCTATGAAGCTTCGGTTCTCAACGCCCGCATTCGCAAGCGTTTCCGCCGAGGCAATTTCCCGATCGGCGTGATCGGCGAAGTGAGCGAACTGCGCTACGCCTATGATTATCTCGGCGCCGGCCCGGACTCGCTTGCCGAGCTTTCCTCCGGCAGCAACAGCTTTGCCGAAAAGCTGCGCGGCGTGAAGAACCCGATGATCATCGTAGGGCAGGGGGCTCTTTCCCGTCCGGATGGTCTAGCCATTCTCCAGGCGGCAGCAAAGCTTGCCGGTTCCGTCGGCGCGCTAACCGACGAGTGGAACGGTTTCGGCATCCTGCACACCGCAGCATCGCGCGTCGGTGGCCTCGATCTCGGCTTCGTCCCGGGTGCCAAGGGTGCCAATGCCGCAACCATGCTGAAGTCGATGGACGTTCTCTTCCTGCTTGGCGCCGACGAGATGGAGTTCTCGACGAAATACGCCAAGTTCACCGTCTATATCGGCAGCCACGGTGACAACGGCGCGCATACCGCCGATGTCATCCTTCCGGCTGCGACCTACACGGAAAAGTCCGGCACCTGGGTCAACACCGAAGGCCGCGTCCAGATGGGCAACCGTGCCGGCTTCGCGCCGGGCGAAGCTCGCGAGGATTGGGCAATCATCCGCGCCCTGTCAGACGTGCTTGGCAAGAAGCTGCCGTTCGATTCGCTCTATGCTCTGCGTGCGAAGCTCTATGCGGATCACCCGCATTTTGCGGATCTCGACGAGATCGCGACCGGCTCGGTCAACGACATCGCCACCCTCGGCCTGAAATCCGGTGAGCTTTCCAAGGGCGGCTTCACGACGCCGATCAAGGATTTCTATCTGACCAACCCGATCGCCCGCGCATCTGCCGTCATGGCGGAATGCTCGGCACTGGCCCGCAACAATTTCCAGGTTGCGGCGGAGTAATATGAACATGGATTCGTTCTTCTGGACCTACGTTTGGCCGGCACTGATCATGGTTGGGCAGTCTCTGCTGCTCCTGGTCTGCCTTCTGGTCTTCATTGCCTATATCCTTCTCGCCGACCGCAAGATCTGGGCGGCCGTTCAGCTGCGCCGTGGTCCAAACGTCGTTGGTCCGTTCGGTCTGTTCCAGTCCTTCGCCGACCTTCTGAAGTTCATCCTGAAGGAGCCGATCATTCCGGCTGGCGCCAATAAAGGCGTCTTCCTTCTGGCGCCGCTGATTTCGGTGACGCTGGCACTCGCCACCTGGGCGGTCATTCCGTTCAGCCAGAACTGGGTTATCGCCAACATCAATGTCGGTATCCTCTACGTCTTCGCGATCTCGTCGCTCGAAGTCTACGGCATCATCATGGCCGGCTGGGCATCGAACTCGAAATACCCTTTCCTCGGCGCGCTCCGCTCCGCAGCGCAGATGGTGTCTTATGAAGTCTCGATCGGCTTCGTTATCGTTTCGGTCCTGCTCTGCGTCGGTTCGCTCAACCTGACCGACATCGTCAATGCACAGCATGACGGTCTCGGCACGATGATGGGTCTGCCGGCCTCGTTCCTCGACTGGCACTGGCTGGCGCTGTTCCCGATGTTCGTGATCTTCTTCATCTCGGCCTTGGCAGAAACCAACCGTCCCCCGTTCGATTTGCCGGAAGCGGAATCCGAACTTGTCGCCGGTTACATGGTCGAGTATTCGTCAGCGCCATACATGATGCTGATGCTCGGCGAATACGCCGCCATCCTGATGATGTGCTCGCTGACCACTATTCTTTTCCTCGGAGGCTGGCTGCCGCCGGTAGACGTCTGGTTCCTCAACTGGGTTCCCGGCATCATCTGGTTCATGCTGAAAGGCTCCATGGTCTTCTTCATGTTCGCTATGGTGAAGGCCTTCGTACCGCGCTATCGCTACGACCAACTCATGCGTCTCGGCTGGAAGGTGTTTCTGCCTCTGTCGCTCGCCATGGTCGTGATCGTTGCATTCGTGCTGAAACTGATGGGATGGGCATGATCATGGCCCGTTCATCACTCGGCATCATTGGAGAATAAGATGGCTATTGCTCAGGCTATCAACTCGCTGTTCCTGAAGGAATTCGTCGGCGCCTTCTTCCTGTCGATGAGGTATTTCTTCAAGCAGAAGGCAACGATCAACTACCCGTTCGAAAAGGGCCCGGTGTCGCCGCGCTTCCGTGGCGAACATGCGCTGCGCCGTTATCCGAACGGCGAAGAGCGTTGCATCGCCTGCAAGCTGTGCGAGGCGATCTGTCCCGCCCAGGCGATCACCATCGAAGCCGGCCCGCGCCGCAACGACGGCACCCGCCGCACGGTGCGTTACGATATCGACATGGTGAAGTGCATCTACTGCGGCTTCTGCCAGGAAGCCTGCCCGGTCGATGCGATCGTCGAAGGTCCGAATTTCGAATTCTCGACGGAAACCCGCGAAGAACTGTATTTCGACAAGGCACGCCTTCTCGAAAACGGCGATCGTTGGGAGCGTGAAATCGCGCGCAATATCGGGATCGACTCGCCCTACCGGTAAGGGGCGAGCATGCCGTCGCTCTGATCGGGCGCCGGGCAAGCATTGATCATTTAATCTCGGTGCGTTCGAAGCGCCGGGTTCTGACGGGCAGGGGGCTTTTTGGAAGCGCCGCCCGATGAGGAACGAAAAGGCACCACAATGGGTCTGCAGGCTATCTTTTTCTACATCTTCGCGTTCATCGCGGTGGCGTCGGCGTTCATGGTCATCTCGGCCAAGAACCCGGTCCATTCGGTGCTCTTCCTCATCCTCACCTTCTTCAATTCGGCGGGCCTGTTCCTGCTGACCGGGGCCGAGTTCCTGGCGATGATCCTGCTCGTCGTCTATATCGGCGCGGTCGCGGTTCTCTTCCTGTTCGTTGTGATGATGCTCGACATCGATTTTGCCGAACTGCGTTCCGGTATTCTCCAGTACGCGCCGATCGGCATCGTCATCGGGCTGATCCTCGCGGCTGAACTGATCGTCGTGATCGGTGGCTCGGTTCTGGCACCGGAGGCGGCCAAATCCATCACCATGCCGATCCCGAACCCTGCCGTGCGCACCAACACGGCCGCTCTCGGCGATGTGCTCTATACGAATTACGTCTATTTCTTCCAGCTCGCCGGCATGGTGCTTCTGGTCGCAATGATCGGCGCCATCGTGCTGACGCTGCGCCATCGCACCAACGTCAAGCGTCAGGATATTTCGAGGCAGGTCGCACGCACGCCGGAAACCGCCGTCGAGGTGGTCAAGGTCAAGTCCGGCCAGGGTCTCTGAAGGTAGCGGGAACAAGGAACAACAAACATGGAAATCGGTCTTTCCCACTATCTGACGGTCAGCGCCATCCTGTTCACGCTCGGCGTGTTCGGTATCTTCCTGAACCGCAAGAACGTCATCATCATCCTGATGTCGGTCGAGCTTATCCTGCTCGCGGTCAACCTCAACATGGTGGCCTTCTCGTCCTTCCTGAACGACATCGTCGGACAGGTGTTCGCACTGTTCATTCTGACCGTCGCTGCTGCGGAAGCCGCCATCGGTCTTGCAATTCTCGTCGTCTTCTACCGCAACCGCGGCTCGATCGCGGTCGAAGACGTCAATATGATGAAGGGCTGATCGGGTCATGATCTACAAGGCAATCGTCTTTCTTCCCCTGATCGGCTTCCTGATCGCCGGCCTGTTCGGCCGCCAGATCGGTGCCAAGGCTTCCGAATACGTCACCAGCGGTCTGATGATCATCGCGGCGATCCTCTCCTGGATCGTCTTCTTCAACGTGGCTCTTCACCACGGCGAAGCCGGCGAAGTCATCAAGGTTCCGGTCATGCAGTGGATGCAGTCCGGCGGCATCGACGTCGAGTGGTCGTTCCGCATCGATACGCTGAGCGCGATCATGTTCGTCGTCGTCAACTCCGTGTCGACGCTCGTGCATATCTACTCGATCGGCTACATGCACCACGATCCGCATCGCCCGCGGTTCTTCGCCTACCTGTCGCTGTTCACCTTTGCGATGTTGATGCTGATCACGTCCGACAACCTGGCCCAGATGTTCTTCGGCTGGGAAGGCGTGGGTCTCGCATCCTATCTGCTGATCGGCTTCTGGTACAAGAAGCCGTCCGCTTCGGCTGCTGCCATGAAGGCGTTCATCGTCAACCGCGTCGGCGACTTCGGCTTCATTCTCGGCATTGCCGGCCTGTTCGTGCTGTTCGGCTCTATCAGCTTTGAAACCATCTTTGCCGCTGCGGCCAACTACCTGCCAGCTGAAGGCGCACCGGAAGCGACGCAGGTCGTTGCCAACATCTTCGGCATGGAACTGACACGGGCGACAGCACTCACCGTCGTCTGCCTGCTTCTGTTCATGGGTGCCATGGGCAAGTCGGCGCAGTTCCTGCTGCACACCTGGTTGCCGGACGCGATGGAAGGCCCGACCCCGGTCTCGGCGCTCATTCACGCAGCAACCATGGTCACCGCCGGCGTCTTCCTCGTCGCCCGCATGTCGCCGGTGTTTGAACTGTCGCCGGATGCGCTGACCATTGTCACCATCATCGGTGCGATCACCGCTTTCTTCGCGGCAACCGTCGGCCTCGTGCAGAACGACATCAAGCGCGTCATCGCCTATTCGACCTGTTCGCAGCTCGGTTACATGTTCGTGGCGCTCGGCGTCGGCGCTTATGGTGCCGCCGTCTTCCACCTGTTCACGCATGCCTTCTTCAAGGCACTCCTGTTCCTATGCGCCGGCTCGGTCATACATGCCGTCGATGGCGAACAGGACATGCGCCACATGGGCGGCCTGCGCAGCCACATCAAGCTCACCTTCGCCATGATGCTCATTGGCACGCTTGCCATCACCGGCGTTGGCATTCCGTTCACGCCAATCGGTTTTGCAGGCTTCTTCTCGAAGGACTTCATCATCGAGGCGACCTATGCGTCCCATTCGCCGGTTGCAGGCTTTGCCTTCACTCTGCTGGTCATTGCCGCGATGTTCACGAGCTTCTATTCGTGGCGCCTGATCTTCCTCACCTTCTTCGGCAAGCCGCGTGCGAGCCATGAAGTGATGCATCACGTCCATGAGAGCCCCAACGTCATGCTGGTGCCGCTCTACATCCTGGCAGCCGGCGCAGTGCTCGCTGGTGTCGTGTTCAAGGAATTCTTCTACGGCCACGACTACGACGCCTTCTGGAAGGGCGCGCTGTTCACGTCCGAGCAGAACGAACTGCTACACGAGTTCCACCACGTGCCGGCACTGGTGGCGCTGTCGCCATTCATCGCCATGCTGATCGGTTTTGTCACCGCCTGGTACTTCTACATCAAGTCGCCGGAAACCCCGAAGCGTCTCGCCGCTTCGCAGCAGGGCCTCTACCAGTTCCTGCTGAACAAGTGGTATTTTGACGAACTCTACGACTTCCTCTTCGTCCGCTCGGCCAAGGCTCTCGGCCGCTTCCTGTGGAAGAAGGGTGACGTCGCCGTCATCGATAACTACGGCCCCAACGGCGTCGCCGCCCGCGTGGTCGATATCACCGACCGGGTGGTCAAGCTGCAGTCCGGTTACCTTTATCACTACGCGTTCGCGATGCTGATCGGCGTCGCCGCCCTCGTCACATGGATGATGCTCGGGAGCTCAATGTAATGACCGACTGGCCAATTCTCTCGACGGTCACCTTCCTGCCGCTGGTCGGCGTTCTCCTCCTCTTGCTGACAAACGGCGAGGGGGCGAACGGTCGCCGCAACGTGCTCAACATCGCGCTCCTGACGACGGTCGTCACCTTCATCGTCTCTCTGTTCATCTGGATCGGTTTCGACAATTCGAACCCGGGCTTCCAGATGGTGGAAAAGCATGAGTGGCTGAGCACGGGGATTTCCTATCATCTCGGCGTCGACGGCATTTCCATGTTGTTCGTCATCCTGACGACATTCCTGATGCCGTTCTGCGTGCTTGCCAGCTGGGAAGCGATCGAGAAGCGCGTCAAGGAATACATGATTTCCTTCCTGCTCCTGCAGGTGGCCATGACCGGCGTCTTCGTCGGCCTCGATATCGTGCTTTTCTACATCTTCTTCGAAGCGACGCTGATCCCGATGTTCATCATCATCGGCGTCTGGGGCGGCAAGGATCGCGTCTACGCATCCTACAAGCTGTTCCTCTATACGCTGCTTGGTTCGGTTCTGATGATGCTGGCCGTGATGGCCATGTACTGGCAGGCCGGCACGACCGATATGACCGAGCTTCTGAAGTTCGGCTTCCCGGCCGGCGTTCAGACCTGGCTGTGGCTTGCATGCTTTGCAGCCTTCGCGGTCAAGATGCCGATGTGGCCGGTCCACACCTGGCTTCCGGATGCGCACGTTCAGGCTCCGACCGCAGGTTCGGTCATCCTGGCCGGCGTCATGCTGAAGCTCGGCGGCTACGGCATGATCCGTATCCTCTTGCAGATGTTCCCGCTGGCATCCGAGTACTTCGCGCCAATGGTGTTTGCGCTGTCCGTCATTGCCATCATCTACACCTCACTGGTGGCGATGATGCAGGACGACAT
Organism: Neorhizobium sp. DAR64862/K0K3; assembly: GCF_050500185.1. Taxonomy (NCBI): domain Bacteria; kingdom Pseudomonadati; phylum Pseudomonadota; class Alphaproteobacteria; order Hyphomicrobiales; family Rhizobiaceae; genus Neorhizobium; species Neorhizobium sp. DAR64862/K0K3. The sequence goes on along the minus strand of NZ_CP191449.1, from coordinate 1,805,260 downwards.
CAAGAAGCTGATCGCCTATTCGTCGGTTGCCCATATGGGCTACGTCACGATGGGCATCTTTGCGGCAAACCAGCAGGGCGTTCAGGGTGCGATCTTCCAGATGCTGTCGCATGGCATCGTCTCCGGCGCGCTCTTCCTCTGCGTCGGCGTTGTCTACGACCGCCTCCATACCCGCGAGATCTCGGCTTACGGTGGTCTCGTCAACAACATGCCGAAATATGCCGTCGCCTTCATGATCCTCACCATGGCGAATGTCGGTCTTCCGGGCACATCCGGCTTTGTCGGCGAATTCCTGACGATCATGGGCGTCTTCCGGGTCAACACCTGGGTGGCACTGTTTGCCGCCACCGGCGTCATCCTTTCCGCGTCCTATGCGCTCTGGCTTTATCGCCGGGTCATTTTCGGGGCACTGGAAAAGGAAAAGCTGAAGGCACTTCTCGACCTTTCGACGCGCGAGAAGTTCCTGCTCTACCCACTGGTCGCGCTCACGATTTTCTACGGTTTCTATCCAATGCCGGTCCTTAACGCGACCGCAGCCTCGGTGGATCTCGTGGTGAACAATTACTCCGCAGCCTTGGCCGCAGCAAAGAACCTTGCACTCAACGTGCACTGAGACGGGACGAAACTGGACATGACCGCTGAACTCTTGAGCCAAAGCCTGCGTCTGGCCCTGCCGGAAGTCATCCTGGCCGTAGGCGCGCTCGCCCTTCTGATGATTGGCGTCTTCTCCGGCGAGAAATCCGCTCCGCTGGTCACCGGTCTTGCGATCGCCCTTCTGGCGGTCGTAGGCGCCATGCTGATCTTCATGACCGGCGACGGCCAGGCCTTTGGCGGCGCCTTCGTATCGGATACGTTCGCCCGCTTCATGAAGATCCTGGCACTGATCGGATCGATCACCGCCATGGTCATGTCGATGGGACAGGCCAAGGCGCTGGAACTCGACAAGTTCGAATTCCCGGTTCTCCTGGTTCTCGCGACGCTCGGCATGATGGTGCTGATCTCGGCCAACGACCTGCTCGCCTTCTATCTCGGCCTCGAGCTGATGTCGTTGGCGCTCTATGTTGTCGCTGCCTTCAGCCGCGACAACCTCCGCTCCACGGAAGCGGGCCTCAAGTACTTCGTCCTCGGCGCCCTGTCGTCGGGCATGATGCTCTACGGCATGTCGCTGGTCTACGGCTTCACCGGCAATACCGGCTTTGACGAAATCGCTACCGTTCTGTCGTCTGAAGAGCGCGGCCTCGGCCTCATCTTCGGCATGGTCTTCATCCTCGCCGGCGCCTGCTTCAAGATCTCCGCCGTGCCGTTCCACATGTGGACGCCGGACGTATATGAAGGTGCACCGACACCGGTGACCGCGTTCTTCGCATCGGCGCCCAAGGTTGCGGCCATGGCAATCCTCGTCCGCGTCGTCTCGGAAGCCTTCCTGCCGATCCTTTCCGATTGGCGCCAGATCATCGTCTTCGTGGCGATCGCATCGATGCTGCTCGGTTCCTTCGCGGCTATCGGTCAGAAGAACATCAAGCGCCTGATGGCGTATTCCTCGATCGGCCATATGGGCTACGCTCTGGTCGGCCTTTCTGCCGGCACGGAAACCGGCGTCTCCGGCGTCGTCCTCTACATGACCATCTACATGGTGATGACGCTCGGCACCTTTGCCTGCATCATGGCGATGCGCCGCGAAGACGGTACCTACGTCGAAACCGTCGAAGATCTCGCAGGTCTTTCCTCGACCAAGCCTTTCATGGCGCTGGTGCTGACGGCGCTGATGTTCTCGATGGCCGGCATTCCGCCGCTCGCGGGCTTCTTTGCCAAGTACTTCGTCTTCGTCGCGGCCATCGAAGCAAAGCTCTATGCGCTCGCAAGCATCGGCGTGCTGTCTTCGGTTGTCGGCGCCTATTACTACCTGCGCATCGTCAAGCTGATGTGGTTCGATGAGCCGAAGGGTCAGTTCGCCCGCGTCTCGGGCGAACTGCGTCTGATCTTCGGTCTGTCCGGCCTGTTCGTGGTCGCCTATGTGCTGATCGGTGGACCGATCGGCTCGGCGGCCAGCGCTGCGGCGAAGTCATTCTTCTGAGGATGACGTTGAGGAGCCGAAGCCTGTCGCTCGATGCGTTTCGTCACGAAGCGCTGAGCGAGGTCGGCTCCACCAACACAGAATGCCTCGCCCGCGCCCGTGCGGGCGAAGCCGGTTTGTTGTGGTTGACCGCCACCCGCCAGACAGACGGCCGTGGCCGCCGCGGTCGCGCCTGGACGTCCGAGCCCGGCAATCTCTATGCCTCGCTGCTGCTGATTGATCCGGCACCTCCGGAGCGCCTTGCGTCGCTCCCGCTCGCAGTTGCCGTCGCTGTCCATGCCGCCTTGCGTGCCGTTCTACCCACCGGTGGAGAGCCGCTCGAGGTCAAATGGCCGAACGATATTCTCATCGGGCGCAAGAAAACCTGCGGCATCCTCATTGAAAGCGAAGCACTTCCGGGCGGCCACCGTGCGCTGGTGATTGGCATCGGCATCAATATTCGCCACATGCCCGATAGCGCACCCTACGGTGTTACACGTCTACACGACCAAGGGTCTTCTGCGTCGCCAGAGGATGTATTCGCACATCTTTTCAGGGAGATGGCGACAGTTCTGGAGGAATGGGACGAGGGTCGGGGTATTACCACAGTCGTCGACCGATGGCGCCGCGTCGCATGCGGAATTGGTGAGAAAATTACGGTAAATCTACCTGAGCGCTCGCTAAACGGCACATTCGCAGGTATCGATGACACTGGATTTTTGCTGCTTGATACCGGCCATGGCTCTTTGATGCCGATCGCAGCAGGCGATGTATTTTTTGCAAGAACGGAATAACAATAAAAATGGCTAAACAGGACGAACTGGTGTTCCTGCCGCTTGGCGGCGTGGGTGAGATCGGCATGAACCTCGCTCTCTACGGCTACGGAACGCCGGACAAGCGGCAGTGGATCATGGTCGATTGCGGCGTCACTTTTCCAGGTCCGGACCTGCCGGGCGTGGATCTTGTCCTGCCCGATATCCGGTTTCTGACGGCCCAGAAGAAAAACATCAAGGCGATGATCATCACACACGCGCATGAGGATCACTACGGCGCCATGAATGATCTGTGGCCCGGCCTGAACGTGCCGGTCTACGCTTCGCCATTCACGGCCGGCATGCTGGAAGCAAAGCGGAATTACGAAGGCACGCGCGCCGAAATCCCGATCACCATCTTCAAGGCTGGCGACCGCATCAATGTCGGCCCGTTCGAGATCGAAGCCGTCGGCGTCAACCACTCGATCCCAGAGCCGATGTCGCTGGTCATCCGCACACCGCTCGGCAACGTCGTCCATACCGGCGACTGGAAGATCGACCATGCGCCGTCGCTAGGGCCCCTGACCGATGAGAACCGTTTCCGCGCGATCGGCGACGAGGGCGTTCTCGCACTGATGTGCGACAGCACCAACGCACTGCGCGAAGGCGTTTCGCCCTCAGAGGAAGAAGTGTCGGAAGGCCTGCGCCAGGTCATCCAAAATGCTGCGGGCAGGGTGGCAATCACCACCTTCTCGTCGAATGTCGGCCGCATCCGCTCGATCGCCGAAGCAGCCGACGCCGCCGGCCGCGAAGTTCTGCTGCTCGGCTCGTCGCTGAAGCGAGTCGTCGCCGTGGCCCGCGACCTCGGCATCATGGAAGGCATCAAGCCCTTCATCTCCGAAGACGAGTTCGGTTATATCCCGCGCGACAAGGTCGTCGTGATCCTGACGGGCAGCCAGGGCGAATCGCGCGCAGCGCTTGCCAAGATCTCCCGCGACGAGATGCGCAACGTCGCGTTTGCTGCGGGCGATACGGTCGTATTCTCCTCGCGCACCATTCCGGGCAACGAAAAGCCGATCATCGAAATCAAGAACGCGCTGATCGAACAGGGCATCAAGATCATCACCGACTCGGATGCGCTTGTGCATGTTTCCGGCCACCCGCGCCGCAATGAACTTCTGAAGATGTACGAGTGGACCAGACCGGAGATCCTCGTGCCTGTTCACGGCGAGGCAGCCCACCTTACCGCCCAGGCAGCGCTCGGCGCCACCGCCGGCATCAAGACCATCCCGCGCGTGCGCAACGGCAATATTTTGCGTCTCGCACCGGGCCCGGCCCAGGTCATCGACGATGCGCCACATGGCCGCGTCTTCAAGGACGGCAAGCTGATCGGCGACTTTGAGGAAATGGGTATCGGCGACCGCCGCAAGCTCTCCTTTGCCGGTCACGTCTCGGTCAACGTGCTGCTCGACAGCCGCTTCGACTTCCTGAGCGATCCCGACGTCGTTGCCTTCGGCATGCCGGAGGTCGACTATGAGGGCGAGGACATGGAGGACACGCTTTATGACGCGGTTCTCAATGCGATCGAAAGCATCCCGCGCGCCCGCCGCAAGGATCTCGACATGCTGCGCGAAGCCGTGCGTCGCTCCGTCCGCTCCGCGGCCAACCTGGCCTGGGGCAAGAAGCCGGTCGTGACGGTGTTCGTCTCCAAAGTCTAAGGCGCCGTCGCCAAACCAAGTCTGCCCACGGCCTCCGACACCTTCTCCTCGCTGTAAGCGTCAAGAGGGTTCGGGGCCGGGCAGATGTGTTAGCATTTCAGCATGTTGGCTGCGTCTGCGGAATCAATCTCGCAGAGCTTGGCCGGACGGGAAATATCGAACCTCGTCCTTTGCGCCCGGCATCCCCTGTTCTATAGGTAGTGCGGAGGAGACACATCATGCCATTGCTGACCGTCGCTGCGATCTATTTCATTCTCTGGTGGACGGTTCTGTTCGCCGTCCTGCCGCTTGGCTATCGCAGTCAGCAGGATGATGGGGAAGTGATGATCGGGACGGTTGAAAGTGCGCCCGTTCGATTCCGCGGAGGCAGGGTCATCTTGTTGACGACCGTGATCTCGGCGGCGCTCTACCTCACCTACCATCTCGCCTCCACCTATTTTGGCTTCGGGATCGACAGCATTCCCAACTTGATGCCGACATTTGAGTAGGGCGCTGCTGGCGGACGTGTCATCCGGCTGTCATTTTCTTCAGGCATAGCAGCGACGAACTGCAGCTTTCGTTCTGGATTTCTGCAGAAGCGGCCCGGCCTGTGAGTAGGCCAAAAAAAAACAAGGCGGTTAAGCCTTGTTTTTCAGTTTCGCGTGATACTCATTCCGTTGCCGGGGCTGCGACGAGCGCGCCAGAGATCTGATCCTCCCAAGACTTGACCGCGAACTGGCAAGAATTTGAACTCCTTGCCTCTTTTGTGAGCTGAACCTAGCCCAACGAATGTGCTTTGTCACTCGATTTTTTTGCATTTTTGACACAGTTTGGCAAAAATTTCCCGTGGACGAATTTGTCGCAGGGCTTGTCATCAAACCGTTGAGCTCCAGCCCTTGCAAGCGCAATCTGCTGTTCCGCAGCGTGCGCTATGGGTTCCATTTGCGCCCTCGAACGGCTATGTACGCCGTCAAAGTTTAAACCAAGAAACGGCCGATTCCCTTGTTATCTGGGGAACGCCTCGGAAACCGGAAACGTCCATGCGTCTGTCCCGCTATTTTATGCCCATCCTGAAGGAAAACCCCAAGGAAGCGGAAATTGTCTCGCACCGGCTGATGCTGCGTGCGGGCATGATCCGTCAGCAGAGCCAGGGCATCTATTCCTGGCTGCCGCTTGGCAAGCGCGTGCTGGACAAGGTCAACAAGATCGTCCGCGAGGAACAGAACCGGGCTGGCGCCGTCGAACTGATGATGCCGACGCTGCAGTCGGCCGAGCTGTGGCAGGAAAGCGGTCGCTACGACGCCTACGGTAAGGAAATGCTGCGCATCAAGGACCGCCAGGAGCGGCCGATGCTCTACGGACCGACCAACGAGGAAATGATCACGGATATCTTCCGGTCCTACGTCAAGTCCTACAAGAGCCTGCCGCTCAACCTCTACCATATCCAGCTGAAGTTCCGCGACGAGATCCGCCCGCGTTTCGGCACCATGCGCTCGCGCGAATTCCTGATGAAGGATGCCTATTCCTTCGATCTCAACAAGGAAGACGCCGTCCATTCGTATAACAAGATGTTCGCGGCCTATCTGCGCACCTTCGATCGTTTGGGACTGCGCGCCATTCCTATGCGTGCCGATACCGGCCCGATCGGCGGCAACCACAGCCACGAGTTCATCATCCTTGCCGAAACCGGTGAGTCGGAAGTGTTCTCGCACCGCGACTTCGTCAATTTCGACATTCCCGGCGAAGACACCGATTTCGACGATGTCGCCGGCATGCAGGCGATCTTTGACAAGTGGACATCGGTCTACGCCGCGACGTCCGAAATGCACGACGAACAGGCCTTCGATCAGATCCCGGATGCCGATCGCCTCTCTGCCCGCGGCATCGAAGTCGGCCATATATTCTATTTCGGCACGAAATATTCCGAGCCGATGGGCGCAAAGGTGCAGGGCCCTGATGGCAAGGAACATCTTGTCCACATGGGATCCTACGGCATCGGGCCGACACGCCTTGTTCCCGCCATCATCGAAGCATCGCATGACGATAATGGAATCATCTGGCCGGCATCCGTTGCGCCGTTCGATGTCGTGGTGATCAACATGAAGCCCGGTGACGAGGCATGCGATCGTCTGTCGGAAGATCTCTATGTAAAGCTCAACAAGGCCGGCAAGGACGTGCTGCTTGACGATACCGACGAACGCGCCGGCACCAAGTTCGCGACAGCGGATCTCATCGGTGTTCCGGTACAGATAATCGTCGGTCCGCGCTCCGCCGCCAACGGCGAGGTCGAGGTCAAGGACCGCAAGTCCGCAGCCCGTGACGTCATGACGCTCGAAGCGGCGCTCAACCGCGTCGCCGGATGATCGGACACCGACGTCTCGCCGGGCCAGTCTGACGACAGGCTAGGCAGGCATATATCTGATACAGCAGCGCGGGAAGCCTCCCGCGCGCTCCATGTGTAAGGAAGCGTGAATGGCGAGCATCGCGACGAGTGGTGAACCAGAGAAGGTCGACAAGTCTCCGCGGGCTGGCGCTTTCTCGTCGTTCGAGCGAATGGTCGCCTGGCGCTACCTGCGCTCGCGCCGCAAGGAAGCGTTCATCTCGGTCATCGCGGGCTTTTCTTTCGTCGGCATCATGCTCGGCGTCGCCACCCTGATCATCGTTATGGCGGTCATGAACGGTTTCCGCACCGAACTGATTTCCCGCATTCTCGGAATCAACGGCCATATGGTGATCCAGCCGATCGACCAGCCGTTCACCGACTACGCGGAACTGACCAAGAAATTCGCTGCCGTTCCCGGCGTCAAGATGGCCCTGCCGCTTGTCGAGGGACAGACGCTGGCATCCGGCAAGGGTGGCGCCGGTTCGGGTGCTCTCGTGCGCGGTGTTCGGCCGGAAGACCTCGAGAAGGTCACGGAAGTCGCCGGCAACATCAAGCAGGGCGATATCGTCGGCTTCGCGTCGGGGCAGGGCGTTCTCGTCGGCTCCAGGCTTGCCTCGCAGCTCGGCATTTCGGCCGGCGACCAGATCACGCTGATTTCGCCCGAAGGCGACGTGACACCGATGGGTGTCAATCCGCGCGTTAAATCCTATCCAGTGTCCGGCGTTTTCGAGATCGGCATGTCGGAATACGACGCGACGATCATCTACATGCCGCTTGAGGAATCGCAGCTCTATTTCAATGCCGAAGGGCTGGTGCAGTCGATCGAACTGTTCATCGATCACCCCGACAATGTCGAGGACATGCGTCCGCTTGTGGAGCAGGCTGCCGGTCGCCAGATTTTCATCACCGACTGGCGTCAGCGCAACCAGACCTTCTTCTCGGCGCTTCAGGTTGAACGCAACGTGATGTTCATGATCCTGACGCTGATCGTGCTGGTCGCGGCACTCAACATCATCTCGGGCCTGATCATGCTGGTGAAGGACAAGGGCTCCGATATCGCAATCCTGCGCACGATGGGCGCGAGTTCCGGCGCCATCATGCGGATCTTCTTCATGACGGGTGCTGCTATCGGCATCGTTGGCACGTTTGCCGGCGTCGCGCTCGGCGTTATCGTCTGCCTCAACATCGAATCGATCCGACAGTTCTTCTCCTGGGTCTCGGGCACCATCCTCTTTGATCCGGAGCTCTATTTCCTCAGCCAGCTTCCGGCCGAAATGAGTTTTGGCGAGACCTTCTCGGTCGTCATCATGGCGCTGGTCCTGTCCTTCTTCGCCACCATTTTCCCGGCATGGAGAGCCTCGAAGCTCGATCCTGTCCAGGCCCTCCGATACGAATAGGTCTCCATGGCTGTCCCGCGTAAAACCGTCCTCAATCTCTCAGGCGTCGAACGTCACTACGGCCAGGGGGAGACGAGCCTGTCGATCCTCAACGGGGCAGACTTCTCGCTCGTGAGCGGCGAGATCGTGGCGCTCGTCGCCCCGTCCGGTACCGGCAAATCGACGCTCTTGCATCTGGCAGGCCTGCTTGAACATCCGGACGCTGGCGATGTGACGATCGGCGGTCGGGCCTGCAACGGTTTGTCGGATGAAGAGCGCACCTCGATCCGTCGCTCCGACATCGGCTTCGTTTACCAGTTTCACCATCTGCTGCCGGAATTCACGGCGATCGAGAACATCATGATGCCGCAGCTGATTGGCGGCCTTTCAAAGGGGGAAGCGCGCGAACGCGCGGGCCAGCTTCTCGATTACATGCGAATCGGTCATCGCGGCGAACACCGCCCGTCGGAACTGTCGGGTGGCGAACAGCAGCGCGTGGCGATTGCCCGTGCGGTGGCCAACGCGCCCCGCCTTTTGCTGGCCGACGAACCGACCGGCAATCTCGACCCGAAGACTGCATCCTACGTGTTCGAAGCGCTGGAGGCGCTGGTGCGCCAGTCAGGGCTTGCTGCACTGATTGCCACCCACAATCATGATCTCGCTGCCCGCATGGATCGTCGCGTCACGATCGAAGGCGGCAAAGTCGTTGAGTTCTAGCGAACGCACTGATTTCCAAAGCTGCCCCTGATCCGATAGTGTCCATCGTCACCTTGTCGAAGGGGCGTGCGATGGACACTGCTGCTATGGAATGACGTCACGTCAGCGATCCGCAGCGATGGCTGGCGTTTGGCTGCCGACCGCTTGCGTTGGCCGGCAACGGCATGGGCCTATGGAGCGCTGGTTACCTCCAGCCAACAAGCAGAATTAACCATCGGTCAGAATCTTCTATTCCCGTTTTGTTCTACTATTGACGTTGGCACGAAAAGAGAACAAAGTGACAACATAAACGAACACGGGAGACGACGATGACTGACCTTCTTCGTGATATTGCCGCATTCGCCTCCATTGCAACTTTCGTTGCCAGCTTGTCGATGATCATGCTGGTGATGTGAGCCGGTCCGTGCTCGCCCAGCCGGCGGGCGCAAGCGGAAAGAGGTTGAGAAGACCATTCTTGACTCGACTCTGAAGCCCCCGCGCCGGACAATGACCCGATTCAAGGAATGGGTATCAGATGGCGGACGCAGCGACTTTACAATCGGAATCGGAGGATTTGGGAGCGACGCCACAGTTCGTGCATCTGCGCGTCCATTCCGCCTATTCGCTTCTGGAAGGTGCGCTGCCGCTTAAGAAAATCCTCTCCAAGGCCATCGCGGACAATCAGCCCGCGATCGCCGTCACCGATACCAACAATCTCTTCGTCGCGCTGGAATTCGCCCAGAAATCCATCGGTGATGGCATTCAGCCGATCATCGGTTGCCAGCTGTCGATTGACATGGAGGATCAGCCAGACGAGCGCCGCAACGGCCATCTGGCGAAACTGCCGGCGATCGTCGTGCTTGCCGCCAATGCCAAGGGATACGAACGGCTGGTGGATCTCGTCAGCCGCGCCTATCTCGATGGAGAAGGGCAGGCGGCAACGCATATCTGCCGCGCCTGGCTGGAAGATGGCGGCACCGAAGGACTGATCGCGCTGACAGGTGCTGCCGGTGGCCCTGTCGACATGGCAATGAAGGATGGCAACACCGTACTCGCAAAGGCGCGCCTCCTGTCATTGAAGCAGGCCTTTGGCGATCGTCTGTATATTGAACTGCAGCGTCACGGCACTTACGACCGCCGTCATGAGCAGCGGATGATCGATCTTGCCTACGACCAGGATGTGCCGCTGGTCGCGACCAATGAGGCCTTCTTCCCGGGCAAGTCCGATTACGACGCTCATGATGCCCTGATGGCCGTCGCGCACAATGCGATCGTATCCGACGATACCCGTTTCCGTTTGACGCCCGACCATTACCTGAAGAGCCGTGCCGAAATGGCAAAGCTGTTCGCCGATCTGCCGGAAGCGCTCGAAAACACGGTCGAGATCGCCAAGCGCTGCTCGTTCATCCTGAAGACCCGCAGCCCGATCCTGCCGCGCTTCACCGGCGCCACCGATGATCCGGCAGAAGCGGAGCGGGCCGAAACGGCGGAGCTGCGCCGTCAGTCGGTCGAAGGCCTCGAGAACCGGATGGCCGAACTCGGTATCACCGCGGGCTTCACCGAGCAGGATTATCGCGAACGGCTCGATTTCGAGCTCGGCGTCATCGAGAAGATGAAGTTTCCGGGCTACTTCCTGATCGTTGCCGACTTCATCAAATGGGCAAAGCTGCAGAACATCCCGGTCGGTCCGGGCCGCGGTTCCGGTGCAGGCTCGCTGGTTGCCTATGCGCTGACGATCACCGACGTCGATCCGCTGCGCTTCTCTTTGCTGTTCGAACGCTTCCTCAATCCCGACCGCGTCTCGATGCCCGACTTCGACATCGACTTCTGCCAGGATCGCCGCGAAGAGGTGACCCGCTACGTGCAGCGCAAATATGGCCGCGAGCAGGTGGCGCAGATCATCACCTTCGGTTCGCTGCAGGCCCGCGCAGCACTGCGCGACGTCGGCCGCGTTCTCGAAATGCCCTATGGCCAGGTCGATCGCATCTGCAAACTGGTGCCCAACAACCCGGCCAATCCGACCACCCTGGCAAAGGCGATCGAGGAAGAGCCGAAGTTTCAGGAAGAGGTCGACAAGGAGCCGGTCGTTGGCCGTCTTCTCGATATCGCCCAGAAGATCGAAGGTCTCTACCGCCACGCCTCGACCCACGCCGCCGGTATCGTCATCGGTGACCGCCCGCTGTCGAAGCTGGTGCCGATGTACCGCGACCCGCGCTCCGACATGCCGGTCACCCAGTTCAACATGAAATGGGTCGAGCAGGCGGGTCTGGTCAAGTTCGACTTTCTCGGACTGAAGACGCTGACGGTTCTTAAAACCGCGGTCGAATTCTGCAAGAAGCGCGATATCGTCGTGGATCTCGCCAAGATCCCGCTCGATGACGAACTGACCTACCAGATGCTGTCACGCGGCGAGACCGTCGGCGTGTTCCAGGTGGAAAGCGCCGGCATGCGCAAGGCGCTGATCGGCATGAAACCGGACTGTATCGAGGACATTATTGCGCTGGTGGCGCTCTATCGTCCGGGTCCGATGGAGAACATCCCGACCTACAATGCCCGCAAGCACGGCGAGGAAGAAATCGAATCGGTCCATCCGTCGATCGATTATCTGCTCAAGGAAACCCAGGGCGTCATCGTCTACCAGGAACAGGTGATGCAGATCGCCCAGGTCCTGTCGGGCTATTCGCTCGGCGAAGCCGACCTTCTGCGCCGTGCCATGGGCAAGAAGATCAAGGCCGAGATGGACCAGCAGAGCGAACGCTTTGTCAGTGGTGCCATCAAGAACGGCGTGTCGAAGCCACAGGCGAAGAACATCTTCGAACTGCTGGCGAAGTTCGCCAACTACGGCTTCAACAAATCCCACGCCGCCGCCTACGCCATCGTCTCCTACCAGACGGCCTATATGAAGGCGCACTACCCGGTCGAGTTCCTCGCCGCGTCGATGACCTACGATATGGCGAACACTGAAAAGCTGAACGATTTCCGCGAAGACGCGGGCCGGCTCGGCATCAAGGTCATTCCGCCATCGGTTCAGACCTCGTTCCGCCGCTTCGAGACAGGTGACAACCGCATCTATTACGCGCTCGCCGCCATCAAGGGCGTCGGCGAAAACGCCGTCGATCACATCGTCGAAGTCCGCGGCGAAACGCCCTTCGCGTCGATCGAGGATTTCTGCCTGCGCATCGACCCGAAGCAGATCAACCGCCGCGTCTTTGAGAGCCTCAACGCCGCTGGCGCCTTCGATTGCTTCGGCTTCGATCGGGCGCAGCTCAGCGCCGGTATGGACCGCGTCATCGGCTATGCCCAGCGCGCCCAGGAGGAGAAGGTCTCCGGCCAGTCCGATTTCTTCGGCTCGGGTGCGGCAAGCGGTCCGGAAAAACTCGTGCTTCCAACCTTCAATCCGTGGATGCCGTCTGAAATGCTGATGCGGGAGTATCAGGTGCTCGGCTTCTACCTGTCGGCCCATCCGCTCGATACCTACGGTGCAGTGCTCGACAAGATGCGCGTCCAGACCTTCGCCGACTTCTCGACGGCTGTGAGGGCAGGCGCCACGGCCGGACGTCTTGCCGGGACCGTCACCGGTCGCCAGGAACGCAAGACGCGCACCGGCAACAAGATGGGCATCGTCATGTTTTCCGATTCCACCGGTCAGTTTGAGGCGGTGCTGTTTTCCGAAGCGCTTGCTCAGTACCGCGATCTGCTTGAGCCCGGAAAATCGCTTGTCATCACCGTTCAGGCCGACGAGCGTCCGGAAGGCATTGGCCTGCGGATCCAGACGGTGCAGTCGTTGGAGGAACAGTCGGTCCGCATGCAGAAGGCGCTGCGGGTCTTCGTGCGCGACTCAGGGCCGCTGAAGACGGTCGCCCGGCATCTTAATGCCCGCGGCGATGGCCTCGTCTCGTTTATCGTCATCAAGGATGATGGCAAGCGCGAGATCGAGGTGGAACTGACGGAACGGTATCGTATCTCGCCGGAAATCGCCGCCGCTCTGAAGGCGGCGCCCGGTGTGCTGGATGTGGAACTGGTCTAACCGACCGCGGTGGCGTTGGCCTCAGTAGAGGCCGACGCCGCCTTGGTAACGGATGACACTGCGCTTGGCGCGCGGCTCGGCGGCAGGCGTTGAGCCAATATCCTGAACTGCCACCATCTCGCTTTTCGACGACTTGGTCAGCGTGACGAAATCGGTGCCCTTGCCTGTCTCCGGTCCAAGCGATTCGTCGTTGATCGTGACAGACGTCCCATCCGCCATCAGCGTCTCGATCCTGTCGCGCACGTCCTGCGAAATCTCGATCCGGTCGAGTGCGGCTTTCGCGGCACCCGGCAGTTTCGCATCGGCCGCCATGGTGATCCCCAGCCGCTTCATCGTTGCATCGGACAGCACGTTCGGCAGCGTCACCGCGTGCCAATCGGCTGATTCGATCGAGCGATCGATCTTGTCGACAGTGAAGAGATGCGTGCCGAGGGCCACTTCCGGCGCCTTGATGCCGACAGGGGCCTCAAACAGGGGTTCGAAATTCTGTCGCACCATGATCTGGCCGGCAGGTGGCTTCGGCTGGCCGGCAGAGGCGTAGAGCGCGTCGATGAACTCGCCGCTTATCATCGGGCCCGTCTGCTTCAGGCCTTTCCAGCGCTTGAAGCCGGCAACGGCGCTGCGGGTCAGCGGTCCGACATAACCGTCGGAGCCGCCGGTCTCAAAGCCCATTTCTTCCAGCAGTTTCTGGGCGTCCATCAGCGTCTCGCGGTCGGTACGCCGCGTGATCAGGATGCGCAGAGCGTGCGTCTGCGGTTCCTCGAGATCATCAGGCTGCGTCGGAAGAGCATCCGTGGCGCGGTTCGGATTGGCCGGCGCGACATTCATCGCCACTTCCACCGGCTTCTTCGGCGAGGCCTTGATCGATGCGGTCCGAAGATCGACATCGGTCATCAGCGTGCCCGGCGGCAAAGGCTTGCGCGGCGAAAACAGCACGACATCCTCGATGCGCTGCGGCACCACGTCCGCGTCCGTCACGATCACATGCGCACCGCGCTCGGTCAGGCCGTAAAGCTTGGTCGCAAAACCGCTCGGCAGGCGCACGCAGCCGTGCGACGCCGGATAGTTCGGAACGTTGCCCTCGTGCAGCGCGATACCTGACCAGGTGATTCGCTGCATGAACGGCATCGGTGCATTCGAATAGATGTTCGACTCGTGGTATTTCCGCTTCTCAAGGATGGAGAAGATGCCGGTCGGCGTATCGTGCCCGGCCTTGCCGCTCGATATCCGCGACCTGGCGACCACGGTCTCGCCCTCGTAGACGGTCAGCGACTGCTTGTCCTTGGAAACAATGATCTGCAGGGGAACACTGTCCGCTGCAAACGCTGGAGGCGACAGCATCGTCGCGGACATCAGACAGAACCCCAAAACCAGGCGACGCATCATGCTAAACCTCATACGCAAAACTTGAGCCGCATTTTACCGAGCGAGGTTTAACGAAGGTTTGCATCCGCGCTGATCTCGTCACGTTTAGCAGGAAAAATTTAATCACGTTTGATTGAAACTATCGGTCGCGGCGCTTGTCGCCAAACGTATAGCCGGTCTCGACGGCCGCAGCTCCGAACTTCTCACGCAGCTTGTCCATGGCCGCTTCCGCCGCAGCCCGGCGTCCGGCCTGCACATCCACGAGATCGGGCGGATCTGCACGGGCAGGGTCGGTCAAATCGGTGACGCCGATCCCGAGCAGGCGAAATTTTGTACCGTCCGTCTCCCGCTCCAGCATTGAGATACCGGTGCGGAAGATCCGGTCGGCAAGCTGGGTCGGATCTTCCAGCCGCTTGTTGCGGGTACGGCTCTTGAAATCCGCGGTCTTCAATTTCAACACCACCGTCTGGCCTGCAAGGTCCTCGCTCTTCAGTCGTTTAGACACCTTTTCCGAAAGCCGGCGCATGATCGGGACCAGGTCGTCGTGGCGGGAGATGTCGTCGAAGAACGTGGTCTCGGCCGACACGCTTTTCGCCGGGTCGTTGAGATGCACCTCTCGGTCGTCGATACCGCGCGACAAACGATAGAGGCGCTGGCCCATCGTGCCGTAGCGGCGCATCAGGTCGGCCTCGTTCATGGCTTGCAGCTGCCCGATGGTGCGGATGCCGTCCGCCTCCAGCGTCGCATCAAAAGCCCGGCCGACGCCCCAGATCGTCGTGACCGGCCGGGTGGCCAGAAACTCCACGGCTTCTGCGCGACCGATCACCGAAAAACCCCGCGGCTTTTCGAGGTCGGAAGCGACCTTGGCGAGGAACTTGCAGTAGGAGAGCCCGACGGAAATACTGATGCCAATCTCGGATTCGACGCGTTTTGCGAGCTTTGCGAGAATGCGGCTGGGCTGATCGTGGTGCAGACGCTGGGTGCCTGCCAGTTCCAGAAACGCCTCGTCGATCGAGATCGGCTGCACCAGCGGCGTCAGATCCATCATCATCTGCCGCACCTGTCGGCCGGCAGTGACGTATTTCTCCATGTTCGGCTTGATGACGACCGCATCCGGGCAGAGTTCGAGCGCCTTGAACATCGGCATTGCCGACCGGACGCCGCTGATGCGGGCGATGTAGCAGGCGGTCGACACCACGCCGCGCTTGCCGCCGCCGATGATCACCGGCTTGTCGGCCAGGCTCGGGTCGTCGCGTTTCTCGATGGTGGCGTAAAAGGCATCGCAGTCGATATGGGCAAGCGTCAGGTCATGAAGTTCGCGGTGATACACCAGCCGTGGACTGCCGCAGGCGCGACATCGTCGCACCTCTGCCTTCTGCTCGGCAAAGCAGTCTCGACAGAAGCCGGGCTTGTGATTTGGTACGACTGTCATCGGCGGAACAAAGGTTGAACATTCCGACAATAGGCCGTAAGCTGCAACCTCTCAAGAGTAGAACGCACATCCTTCAACCACTATTTTGCGGTTCGATGATGCGGGATGTGGGACAGGATGTAGGCGTCGATCATCTCTGCGGCATGCGGCCAGTCTGTGGCCCGGACGATCGGTTGATCAGGCTTCGGAGCAAGCTGGTGCAGAGGACTGTCCGGCATCATGTGGATCAGCAGGCAGTTCTCGACGTGGTCGCGGACCGAATGCAGGTTGTGGGCCATGTCATCGATAAAGACCGAGGGAAGAGGGCGCGCGGCATGGATCATCTGCATGACAGGGCCTTTCTTCTCCTCCGTCGCGACGAGAGGGAAGGTGAGGTCGAGCCGGTCAAGAAGCCGGCGACGCTGTTCCTGATAGCGTGGCGGCATGGCAGTGAGGAAGATGACGTCTGCAGCCTTACCGATCGCCTTAAGGGTCTCTATCGAAAGCGCAGAGGGCGTCTGCCAGTCTTCTTGGCGGTCGAAGAACGCGCCGATCAGGCGTTTGACGTCCGCTTCCTCGATAGGGACCTGCGTTTCGACCGAAACGATATTGCCGGTGAGGCGGAAGGAGCGCGGCAGCAGCTCCAGCCCCTCTGCCTTGATGAACTCGGTGAAAGGTGCCGCGAAGTCCAGAACGACGTCATCGACGTCGCATACGACCAGCGGGCGGTCGCCAAGTTGGACGTGGGAAAAATCGAGGGCAACGCCGAAAGAGTTCTCCATCTCAGTAGTCGCCCGAATCGAGTGCAGGCTTGGAATAATAGTGTGACGCTGCGGCAACCGTTTCCGGTCTCGTGTTCGTCGCTTCGCAAAATGCCATCAGCGTTGGCTCGTGGCTCATCAGGAAATCGATCATTCCGCCGAGAAAGCCCGGATCGTCGATCACAGAACGCAGCTGACCGGGCTGGAGACCGGACAGCGCCAGAAACCTTGAAAACATGTCGGGCTCGTCCGCAAGCCAGCTGAGGATTGCGCCGGCCGTCTCTTCGGGGGCTGCGGCGGGTGCCTTGTTATTCAACGGATCGAACCTCATCGCCTGCTCAAGTTACCTATTTCTCAACCAAATGCCCTTAACGTGTGCGGCCAGCGGCTGAAAGAATCTCGTATTCGGAAAGCTTATAGACTGAAAGCACGCTTGCAAGGCGCGATTTAAGGAACGGATCGACATGCCCAAACGGGTCATGATTGTCGAAGACAACGAGCTGAACATGAAGCTCTTCCGCGATTTGATCGAAGCGTCCGGCTACGAGACGATCCAGACGCGCAATGGCATGGAGGCGTTGGATCTTGCCCGCCGTCACCGTCCGGATCTGATCCTGATGGATATCCAGCTGCCCGAAGTGTCGGGTCTGGAAGTCACCAAGTGGCTGAAGGAAGACGACGAACTGCACGTCATACCGGTCATCGCCGTCACCGCATTCGCGATGAAGGGCGACGAGGAACGAATCCGACAGGGCGGGTGCGAAGCCTATGTTTCGAAGCCCATCTCGGTGCCGAAGTTCATCGAGACCATCAAGACGTATCTTGGCGACGCGTAAGGTCGGAGAATGACATGACGGCACGGATCCTGGTAGTCGACGACGTTCCCGCAAACGTGAAGCTGCTCGAGGCACGCCTGCTTGCGGAATATTTCGACGTCTTGACTGCCGATGACGGCTACAAGGCGCTGGCGATCTGTGAACAGGCCCATGTCGATGTCATCCTGCTCGACATCATGATGCCGGGCATTGACGGGTTCGAAGTCTGCGAGCGGCTGAAAGCCAATCCGCGGACATCCCATATCCCTGTTGTCATGGTCACCGCGCTGGACCAGCCCTCCGACCGCGTGCGCGGCCTGAAAGCCGGTGCCGACGATTTCCTGACCAAGCCGGTCAACGACCTGCAGCTGATTTCCCGTGTCAAAAGCCTCGTGCGGCTGAAGACACTAAGTGACGAGCTGCGCATCCGGTCAGACACCGCGCAGGATCTCACGCTGCAGGACATGATGAAGAGTGCAGCGGGGCAGGACGCTCAGGACGACGTCGCGCAGGTCCTACTGGTCGATGGCCGCGGAAGCTCGCAGGAGCGCATCGTCAGGGCGCTGAAACCGGTCGCGGATATCACTGCCATCTCCGATCCGCAGGCAGCCCTTTTCGAAGCGGCTGAAAACCCGTTCGATCTGGTGATCGTCAATACGAATTTCGATGACTACGATCCGCTGAGGCTCTGTTCACAACTGCGATCGCTGGAGCGGACCCGATTCCTGCCGCTGCTGCTGGTGACGGAACACGGCGACGACCAGGTCATCGTCCGGGCGCTCGATCTCGGCGTCAACGACTACATCATCCGGCCGATCGATCCGAATGAACTCGTGGCCCGGACCCTGACGCAGATCAAGCGTAAGCGTTACAACGACCGCCTGCGGTTGAGCGTGCGCCATACGATCGAACTGGCTGTGACAGATGCCCTGACCGGTCTGCACAATCGCCGTTATCTCGACAATCACATGAAGGTGCTGTTTGCCCGCGCAACAGCCCGTGGGCGGCCGCTGTCCGTCTGCATCACCGACATCGATCGCTTCAAATCGGTCAACGACACGCACGGCCACGACGCCGGTGACGAGGTGCTGAAGGAAGTTGCGGCCCGTATCCGGTCCACGGTACGCGGTGCTGATCTCGCCTGCCGGTTCGGTGGCGAGGAATTCGTTGTGGTTATGCCCGATACGGATAGCGCCGCCGCGGCTTTGATTGCCGAACGATTGCGCAACATCATCGAGCAGACGCCGTTCGTGCTGAAAAGCACTGGCGCCAGCCTGAACATCACAGCTTCGCTTGGGATTGCCTGTAGCCGCAGTGGAGCGGAAACGCCGGAGCAGTTGTTGAAACAAGCCGACCGTGCGCTTTACGACGCCAAGAACAGCGGGCGCAACCGAGTCGTTGCAGCCGCCGCTTAAAATTTGCACGAGAATCGTCGTATATTAAAATACGCTAATATAATATCTTTCGTCTTGCAGCGAGGCTTTTTGATAAAGAAGCGCTCGTCCCCCAGTTTCCGCAATTAAATTTGACGATTCGTACGCGGCTTCGAGCCAAATAAAACGCATACGGGAATGGAAGACCGGTGCTTTGTTTGAGCATTGCCGAACGATACGGTAGCATCTACACAGAAGCGAGAAAGTCCTGCTTCTCGCTGACGATTTATAATCGCCTTTTACTTCCGTCTCGAAGCCGGGCTAATCTTCGAGCTCGCACCAAACACCGTAGGGTGGATAAAGCTAAAAACGCTTTGGCTCAGAATAAACCTAACAATTGAAGAGCCGGAATAGCGTCTTTCTACAAAGACGCGTGTGGATTTTAACCATCATATCCAAACAGTTTCGTACTGATCTAAGTATGTGTTGATTTTCCATTGATTTTGCGCAATTTTGGTTTCAACGGGGCGAAGGGTTCCTTCAGCTTACGTCGAGATACCCCATGATGCTCAGGTCCGCCGCATCTCCTGGGTCGTGGGGTCGGTCGACTGGCAAGCAATTTCAACGGCTCCTCGTGCCGCGATTGCAAGCCGGTCGACCCCCAATCAAAGCGCCGCTGTCAGAAATGACGGTGGCGCTTTTTGCGTTTGGATACTCACGCGTGAAAACAGTAGGCAAAGAAAAAGGCGCCCGGCTGATCAGCCTGCGCCTTCTTTCATGCCTTTAAGGGACCAGATCTTACTTGATCTTGGTTTCCTTGAATTCGACGTGCTTCCGGGCAACCGGATCGTACTTCGTCTTGGTCATCTTGTCTGTCATCGTACGGCTGTTCTTCGTGGTTACGTAGAAGAAACCGGTATCAGCCGTCGACAGCAGCTTGATCTTGATGGTCGTAGCTTTTGCCATGGTCTTAGCGCCTTTAAGAAAAGTGGAGCCGCGGACGCAGACGGTCGACGGCGAAATCTGGGGCGAAATTACAAATCGCGGTCAGAATGTCAACCTTGTTTCGTTGGTAAAAACCATCGAGCCCCCGAAACAACCACGTAAAAGCCGAAGAAACCGGCCAGCGCCCAGGCAAAGCCGTCATTGCCCGCGACATCCATGGCAGCGCCGATGCCCTGTGGTCCTGCAACCGTGCCGACGGCATAGCAGAAGATGAAGGCGGCATTGGCAGCGACCAGATCGGCACCTCGAAGGCGAGCGCCCAGATGCGCGAGGCCAACGGTATAGAGGCCGGAGATACAGCCGCCCCACATGAACAGGAGAACCGCGGTCATCATCCAGTTGCCGATCAGGAAGGGGATCGTCAGCGAGCCGAGAACGCCCAGTACGGCGAGGCCGGTCAGAAGCGGCCTGCGGTCACGCATGCGGTCCGAAATCATCCCCAGCGGGATCTGGAAGGCCATGTTGCCCAGTCCCATCACCGTCAAGAGGATGGCCGCATGCGATTCGGTCATCTGTTCGCGCAACGCATAGATCGGAAACAGCGACAGTCCGCCGACCGAGACGGCACCAAAGGCGAAGACGGCTGCCGTCGCACTGGGAACGAGGAATATATAGTGGAAGAAGTGCCGCTCGGGCTTGCTGTCTAGCTTCGGGCTTTCGTGACGGGCGAGAAAAATCGGTATGATGGCCGTCATGATGATGAGTGCGCCGACGATGAACGGGAGCACGCCATCGCTGCCGAGAAGCGAAAACAGCATCGGCCCGATCGCAAACCCGACCGCCAGCACCGTTGCGTATATGCCGAGGACCAATCCGCGTCGTCTGGGTGGCGCGGCTTCATTGATCCAGAATTCGGACAGGATGAACAGGGCCGTGGTCGCGCCATGGAAGGTAAAGCGCAGCGGAAACCACATCCAGAATTGGTCAGCATAGTAGAAACAGATGGCGCTGAAGGCGGCGATCACCACGGCGATCATCATGCTGCGCGCCACACCAAAGTCATGTGCACATTTCGTCGTGATCGGGGCGGCAACCATGGCTGCAACGCCTGCCATGGCAGCGTTCAACCCGATCAGCGTCGATGAGATGCCGCGTTTTTCAAGGATGATGCTCAGCAGCGGCAGGCCGAGCCCCATGGCTATTCCCACGGCGCTGACGGCGGCGGTGGCTGCGATCAGGGATGGCCAGTGGATCTCCGCGACATGGCCGTTTTCGTCGGTCGTCGGCTGAGGCATTCAGACTTCCTTACAAGTCGGCTTCGGACTGGACGTCCGTACGCATGAAATAGGACGGGAAGGTGGTAACGAACGGTGGTCCATGATCAGTTCGGTCTGTTGCTCGGACCGCTGGTCGAATCGGTCCCGTCCTCGCCGCCGCCGAACCCATGCATGCGGTTTGCCCATTGCAGGCCGATGACACCGCCCTTGATGGGCTGGATCGTCGCGATGGCGGCAAGCACCGCAAGCGGTGCCCAGATGGCGAGGTGGACCCAAGGAGAGACACGCAGGATCATATCGGTCAGCATGTAGCCGGTCATCAGCACGTGACCAACCACGACGATGACGAGATAGGCCGGAAGGTCGTCTGCACGATGGTGGGAGATATCTTCACCGCAGACGGAACAATGATCGACTGGCTTCAGGAAGGCACGGAAAAGCCGGCCCTCTCCACAGGCAGGACAGCGACAGGCGAGGCCCCGTTTGATGGAGCGGCCAAGAGGTCGATCGACCGGGTCCGACCCGCCGAAGCGGACCGTCTGTTCGCCATCTGACTGCATTGCTATCTCCTGCCGCCACGGAAGGGGCGCGTACCTGGCTTTTTGGGCCGTCCGCCGGATTTGTCTCGTCGCGCAGACTTGTGGAACGAGCGGGCGCCGCCCGGCAGCTTCTTGCCTTCGCTCAGCATTTCAAACTGAAGCGCACCGGCAAGCGGAACTGCCGCCCTCAGCTTCACATCGACGGTATCGCCGATCTGGTAGCCGAGACCGGAACGTTCGCCTGTTAGCGCCTGATGCGCCTCGTCATAGATATAGTAATCGTCGCCGATCGTTGACACCGGCACGAAACCATCGGCGCCATAGGTCGGCAGGGCCACGAACAGGCCTGCCTTGGTCACGCCGGACACGCGGCCCTGGAACTCCTCGCCGATCTTCGTCGAGAGGTGGTGCGCGACAAGACGGTTTACCGTGTCGCGTTCGGCGGCCATGGCGCGGCGCTCGAAGGTGGAGATCTCTGCCGCGATATCTTCGAGCTGGGCTTCCTCGCCCGGCGTGATTCCGCCTTCGCCGAGGCCGAGCGACCCGACCAGCGCGCGATGCACGATCAGATCCGCATAGCGGCGGATGGGCGAGGTGAAATGCGCGTATTTCATCAGGTTGAGGCCAAAATGGCCGATATTGTCGGGGCTGTAGACCGCCTGGCTCTGGGAGCGCAGCACCATCTCGTTGACCATGATCTGGTGCGGCGTGCCCTGTGCCTGTGACAGGATGCCGTTGAACGAGTTGGAGCGCATCTGGCCGCCGCGAGCCATCGAAATGCCGAGCGTGTTCAGGAACTCGCGCAGCGTCTCCTGCTTGGCAAGCGAGGGGCCATCATGGATACGGTAGATCAGCGACTGCTTCTTCTTCTCGAGCGTTTCGGCGGCGCAGACGTTTGCCTGGATCATCATCTCTTCGATGAGCCGATGCGCGTCGAGCCTCTCTGGCACGATCACACGATCCACCGTGCCATCCGGCTTCAGCATGATCTTGCGCTCGGGCATATCGAGTTCGAGCGGCTGGCGACGGTCGCGGCCGATCGTCATGATCCGGTAGGCGTCCCACAGCGGCTTCAGGACAGGCTCCAGCAACGGACCGGTCTTGTCGTCGGTCTCGCCATTGATGGCGGCCTGAGCCTGCTGGTAGGAGAGCTTGGCCGCACTCTTCATCATGATGCGGTGGAACGTATGGCCGGCCTTGCGGCCTTCCTTGGAAAAGACCATGCGCACGGCAAGCGCCGGCCGGTCTTCGCCCTCGCGCAGCGAGCAGAGATCGTTGGAAATGCGTTCCGGTAGCATCGGTACGACGCGGTCGGGGAAGTAGACGGAATTGCCGCGCTTCTGCGCTTCGCGGTCGAGCGGCTTGCCGGTGCGGACATACCAGGAGACATCGGCGATCGCGACGGTGACGATGACGCCGCCCGGATTGTCGGGCGAGGTGTCCGGCTCGGCATAAACAGCGTCGTCGTGATCCTTGGCGTCGGCGGGATCGATTGTCAGGAGCGGCACGTCGCGCCAGTCTTCGCGCTTCGACATGCTGGCCGGCTTTGCAGCTTGCGCTTCTTCCATCACCTCGTTCGGGAAGATGTGCGGAATGCCGTGCGAATAGATGGCGATCATCGAGATCGCCTTTTCCGAACCGACCGAGCCGACAATGTTGAGGACGCGGGCGCGCGGCAGGCCGAACCTGCCGTTGCGCACGACTTCCGACTCGACCAGGTCGCCGTCCTTGGCGTCTCCGATGTCCTCTGGTTCGATCACCATTTCCTCGCCGCGCCTGTCGGTCGGCAGAAGCCGCATCTCTCCGTCGCCCAATCTCTGGACGACGCCGAGGGCGGCGCCGCGGCGCTTGTCGATGACCTTGATGACGCGGGCTGTGTAGGCCGGGCCTGAGCGGTCCTTGTTCGGGAAGATCTTCGCAAGAATGCGGTCATTGAGGCCGGCGGCCGGCGCCTTGCCCTTTCCGCGGCTGTCATGCGACTGGCGGATGAGCACGGCAGGGGCCGCACCCATATCGTCCGGCCATTCCGTCGGCCGACCGATCAGTTCGCCATCCTTGTCGCGGGTGGTGATGTCGAGCACGGTGACCGGGGGCAGGGCGCCCGGACGCGAGAGCGACTTGCGGTTCTTGGTGAGAAGACCGTCTTCCTCGAGCGAATGCAGCAGATCCTTGAGCTCGATCCGCGTATCGCCTTTCAGCCCGAAAGCCTTGGCAATCTCGCGTTTGGAGCCCTTGTCCGGATTGTCAGCGATGAACTGGAGCAGCACATCGCGCGGAGGAACTGCACCCTGGACAATCACCGGTCTGCTCGCCGACTGGCTGTCGCCACGGTCAGCCTTCGCGGCGCGTTTCTGCTGGCGGTTGGATCGCTCGTTCGGTTCTCTCACGTGTCCGTCTTCTTCGCCTTCGATGCGGTTGCCTTTTTGGCCGGTGCCTTCTTGGCAGGTGCCTTCTTGGCTGCGGTCTTAGCCTTGGCAGGCGACTTCTTTGTGGCGGTCTCGGTCGTTGCGTCCGCCTCTGTCTTGGCAGCAGCCTTTTTTGCTGTGGCCTTCTTGGCAGGCGCTTTCGCCTTGGCCTTGCCCGACGATGCCTTGCCGCCCTTTTCGATGATCAGCGCCATCGCCTGTTCCATCGTCACAGACTGCGGGTCCATGCCCTTCGGCAGCGTGGCATTGACCTTGGCCCAGTTGACGTAAGGCCCGTATTTGCCGTCGCGCACGGTGATCGCGCCGCCGTCCGGATGCGCGCCGAGGTCCTTGAGCGCTGCCGGTGTGCCACGACCGCGTCCGCCGGGGCCTTTTTCCTTTTTCTCGGCAATCACGGTGACGGCGCGGTTGAGACCGATCGAGAACACGTCTTCGATCGTTTCCAGGTTCGCATAGCCACCGTCATGCAGCAGGAACGGCCCGTAACGGCCAAGACCTGCCGAAATCATCTTGCCCGATTCCGGATGCTTGCCCACGTCGCGCGGCAGGTTGATCAGTGCCAGCGCCTTTTCATGGTCGATATCGTCAGGCAGCCAGCCCTTGGGCAGCGAGGAACGCTTGGCTTCCTTGCCGTCGCCGCGCTGGATATAGGGTCCGAAACGACCCGACCGCAGCGTCAGCTGCTCGCCGGTCATCGGATCGGTCCCAAGTTCCTTCGGCTCGTTGAGGCCGGAAGCTTCCGCATCCGCGCCGCCTTCGGACGACAACTGACGGGTGAAGTTGCACTCCGGATAGTTCGAGCAGCCGACGAATGCGCCGTATTTGCCGAGCTTCAGCGACAGGTTGCCGGTGCCGCAGACCTGGCAGATACGCGGATCCGAACCGTCTTCCCGCTTCGGAAAGACCAGCGGTGCCAGCGCTTCGTTCAAAGCATCCAGCACATTGGTGACGCGCAGTTCCTTGGTGTCTTCGATCTGGCCGAAGAAGTCCTGCCAGAACTCCCGCAGAACCTGCTTCCAGTCCAGTTCGCCAGCCGAGATCCTGTCGAGCTTCTCTTCGAGATCTGCCGTGAAATCGTATTCGACGTATTTCGTGAAGAAGTTCTCGAGGAACGCCGTCACCAGCCGTCCCTTGGAATGCGGGATCAGCTTGCGCTTGTCCATGATCACGTATTCGCGATCGGACAGCGTCTTCAGCGTCGCGGCATAGGTGGAAGGACGGCCGATGCCGAGTTCTTCCATCTTCTTGATCAGCGATGCTTCCGAATAGCGCGGCGGTGGCTCGGTGAAATGCTGGCTCGAGTTGACCTTGTTCTTGTCGAGCTTTTCGCGAGCGTTGATCTCGGGCAGACGACCGTCTTCGTCGTCGTCCTCGCTTTTGTCATCCTCTTCGCGGCGGTCCACATAGGCGCCGAGGAAGCCGTCGAAGCGCACGACCGAACCGACGGCCCGAAGGCCAGCCTTCTCGGCGCCGTTTGTCGCCGAGATCTCCACGGTTGTGCGTTCCATCTCGGCAGATGCCATCTGGCTGGCAATGCCGCGCTTCCAGATCAGCTCGTAAAGCCGCGCCTGATCTGCATCGAGATACTGGCGAACCTTGTCTGGCGTGCGGTTGAAATCGGTCGGGCGGATCGCTTCGTGGGCTTCCTGCGCATTCTTCGCCTTGGTGGAGTAGAAGCGCGGCTTTTCCGGCATGTAACGTTCGCCGAACTGGTCGACGATGGCACGGCGCGCCTGGTCGATCGCTTCGGGTGCCATTTGAACGCCATCGGTACGCATATAGGTAATGAGACCGACAGTCTCGCCACCGATATCGATACCTTCATAGAGCTTTTGCGCGACCTGCATCGTGCGCGACGCGCCGAAGCCGATGTTCGAGGACGCGGCCTGCTGCAGGCTCGAGGTGGTGAACGGCGGGCCGGGATTGCGCTTGACCGGCTTTGCTTCGACGGTCTCGACGCTATAGGCGGCACCATCGAGCAGCGTCTTCAGGCGGCCGGCTTCTTCGCCGTTAGTGATGGATTTGCTCTGCAGACGCTTGCCGTCGGCCTGCACCAGCTTGGCCAAGAACTCGTCGCCACGCGGTGTCTTCAGGAGCGCGGAAATGTTCCAGTATTCTTCCGAGACGAAGCGCTCGATCTCGGTTTCGCGGTCGCAGACCAGGCGAAGCGCGACCGACTGGACGCGGCCGGCGGAACGGGCGCCCGGCAGCTTGCGCCACAGGACCGGAGACAGGTTGAAGCCCACGAGGTAGTCAAGAGCGCGGCGGGCGAGATAGGCGTGCACCAGCGGCACGTCGATATCGCGCGGGTTGGCCATCGCATCGAGAACCGCCTTCTTGGTGATGGCGTTGAACACGACGCGCTTCACCAGCTTGTCGCCGATTACCTTCTTCTTCTTCAAGAGGTCGAGGACATGCCAGGAAATCGCTTCACCCTCGCGATCCGGGTCGGTCGCGAGATAAACCGCGTCCGAGCCCTTCACGGCGTCGGCAATATCCTTCATCCGCTTCTGGGATGCGCTGTCGACTTCCCAGAGCATCTCGAAGTCCTGGTCAGGCAAAACCGACCCGTCCTTGGCAGGAAGGTCGCGGACGTGGCCGAAAGACGCGAGAACCTTGTAACCCGAGCCAAGATACTTGTTGATGGTCTTGGCTTTGGCTGGAGATTCTACAATGACTACATTCATCTTGTTTCTCTGCAATAGAGCTTTGCCCGGTCTCGTAACGATCCAGGCGGAAATCTGGTCTCCCGACATGGCGGGCGTTTGTCCCGGGGTCAAGAGGTCATCGTTAATTAGTAGGATACAACGAACTGCAACCTGAGAGTGATGTGCAATTAGTTGCAATCTTAAATAAACATCTCTAAGCTGCGCTGATAAGGTGACGAATAGTTATATTAGGCGGTGTCGCGCCCTATTTGACAGGATGTGAAATGGTCTCTCACGGTGACAAGGACGGACGGGGCGACGAGAATTCACGCAACATCGCCTACATCCGGCAGATGCTGGCAGAGTTGCGGCAGGTCGCGCTCAGCGAGGGGGCTGATATGCTGTGCTACCTCATCGAGATGGCCTATGTCGAGGCTGGCGACGTGCAGGCCGGGCGACGACCGCGATCAGTCTTCCATAGCAAGTGAGACCATGCCGCCCGGGTGCCGGTGCAGCCGACCGGCAAGATCGAGTTCCAGCAGAATAAGATAGACACTGGCCGCGGCAACACCCGTATGTCGGATGATATCGTCGATATCGACCGGTGTCGGACTGAGCGCCGAAATGATGCGCGTCCTGTCGTCGTCATCGGGCGGCAGGAGTGTGCTGCCTCTGCCGGGCTCTTCGATGACGGTATTTTGAAATCTATCGAGATCGGACAGCGGCGCCAACGCGTCCAGCACATCCGAAGCGCCGGTCGTGACGATGGCGCCCTGCTTGAGAAGTCCGTTCGTGCCGTGGCAGCGCGGATCGAGTGGCGAGCCGGGGACGGCAAACACCAGCCGTCCGAAATCGGCGGCAAGCCTTGCGGTGATCAGCGAGCCTGACCGCTCAGCGGCTTCAACGACAACCAGCCCGAGCGAAATGCCTGAAATCAGCCGGTTGCGACGGGGAAAATCCCGCGCGCGTGGCTCCCAGCCGAATGGCATTTCGGAGACGGCAAGGCCGCTGCCGGCCGTGATCTCATCGAGCAGGGAGAAGTTTTCCGGCGGATAGGGACGGTCGAGGCCGCCGGCCAGAACCGCGATCGTGCCGGTATCGAGACTGGCGCGGTGCGCAGCCGCATCGATGCCGCGAGCAAGTCCCGACGTGATCGCATAACCGGCGCGGCCGCAATCTCTGGCAATCGCCGCCGCAAACTTTGCCCCGGCGATTGAGGCGTTGCGCGAGCCGACAATGCCGACCGAGGGGCGGGTGGCGGTGGAGAGATCGCCCTTTGCCGCAACGAGCGGCGGCGCTGCCTCGATCTGTCGCAACGCGGGAGGGTAGTCGGGTTCACCGATGCCGATGAACTGTGCGCCCTGGCGGCGTGCGATCTCCAGCTCGCGTTCGGCCTCACTGGCACTGGCGATGCGGATTGCCCGTGTCGATCCGCCGCGCGCTGACAGCTCCGGCAACATGGCCAGCGCATTTTCCGCCGAGCCGCAATGATTGATGAGATCCCGGAATGTCGCCGGGCCGACATTGTCGGAGCGGATCAACCGCAGCCAGGCGATCTTCTGCCGTTCGGTGAGCGCAATTCCGATACGTCTTGCGCCGCTTCCCGGCATGATCGGTCCTTTAAGGGACTAGCCCTTTTGGCCGATCTTGCTTTCGGTGCCGGCAATCAACCGCTCGATATTCGTCTTGTGCTTGATAAAGGAGATGATCGTCATGAGAGCCATGACGGCAGCAATCTTTGGTTCCTGTATGAACCACAGCACAACCGGAATGACAAGGGTTGCAACCAGGGCGGACAGCGATGAGTACTTGCTGAGCTTGGCAACCGAAAGCCAGACCGCGGCAAACACCAGAACCATGAGCGGTGCGACCCCCAGCAGCGTGCCGATATAGGTCGCGACACCCTTGCCACCCTTGAAGCCGAGCCAGACCGGATAGAGGTGACCCATGAAGGCGGCAAATCCCGCAAGCAGCCCCGCTTCCGGCCCGAAGGCGTACCAGCCGATCAGGGCTGCGACCGTCGCCTTCAAGGCATCGAGCAGAAGCGTGCCGGCGGCGAGCTTCTTATTTCCGGTGCGAAGCACGTTGGTCGCCCCGATATTGCCGGAACCGATCGAGCGGATATCGCCGAGACCGGCGGCGCGGGTGAGAAGCAGGCCGAACGGGATCGAGCCCAGGAGATAGCCGAGCACAAGCGCGCCGGCTGCGATCGGCAGCGTGATCTGCCAGGTAAGAAGGTCGGTTATCATGTGTTTGCCCCAAAGCCCCTAGTCGGGTTGCCCCCGTTCCAACCCATTCGCGCAAGCGCGCGAAGGGTTGGCCCGCCCCATCTCTATCCCAGTTTATAGACGCATTTCCCGCCGACATAGGTTGCGACGGCCCGGCCGGAAAAGCGCGCATCCTCGAACGGCGTGTTTTTCGAGCGCGACAGAAGCATATCCTTGGCGACGATCCAAGGCTCGTCGAGATCGATCAGCGTGATATCGGCTTTTGCACCCGGCTTCAGCGTGCCGGCGTCCAGACCGAAGATTTCGGCCGGGCGGGTCGACATTGCAGAGACCAGCCGCATCAGCGGCACGCGACCGTCGTGATGCAGGCGAAGGGCTGCCGACAGCATGGTTTCGAGCCCAATCGCGCCATCGGCGGCATCGGCAAACGGAAGGCGCTTGGTATCGACGTCCTGCGGATCGTGCGAGGACACGATGATATCGATGCTGCCGTCGGCGAGCGCCTCGACCATGGCGATTCGATCGTCTTCGGAGCGCAGCGGCGGCGACAGCTTGAAGAAGCTGCGATATTCGCCGATGTCGTTTTCATTGAGCGACAGATGGTTGATCGACACGCCGCAGGTGACGTTGGCACCGCGTGCGCGGGCAGCCCGCATGGCTTCGGCCGATTCCGCCACCGAGATTTTTGCCGCGTGGTATTTGGCGCGGGTGAGGCCGGCGATGCGCAGATCGCGTTCAAGCGGAATGATCTCCGCTTCCTTCGGCACGCCCGACAGGCCGAGCCAGGAGGCGAACAAGCCCTCGTTCATGACGCCGTTGCCAAGATATTTCTCGCGCAGTTCGAGCGAGATGACCGCATCGAACTCGCGCGCATAGGTCATCGCGCGGCGCAGCAGCAGCGAATCGGACAGGCCGTGACGGCCATTGGTAAAGGCCACGGCACCGGCTTGCTGCAGCAGGCCGAACTCGGTCATCTCCTTGCCGGCAAGCCCTTTGGTGAGCGCTGCGGCAGTGTGGACATTGACGATCGCCTTGTCACGCGCCGTCTTCTGCACGAATTCAACGAGCGCAATATCGTCGAGAACAGGATCGGTATCCGGCATCATGATGAACGAGGTGACGCCACCGGCAGCAGCGGCGCGGCTGGCCGATGAGATCGTCTCGCGATGTTCAGCACCCGGTTCGCCGACATAGACGCGCGCATCGACAAGCCCGGGCGTTGCGACAAGACCCTGGCAATCGCGCACCGTGGCGCCGTCGGGCGTGCCCTGGTTCTGGGCATCCTTTCCGGCTGCGAGGATGCGGCCGTCGGCGCCGACGATGATCGTGCCGGTTTCGTCGAGATTGCGCGAGGGATCGATGATGCGCAGGTTCCTGAGAACGGTGCCATTAGACATGGTCGTGCTCATGCGCGCTCTCCCTGATTGGAGGTCAGGAGCGTTTCCATGACCGCCATGCGGACGGCGACGCCCATTTCGACCTGCTGCTCGATGACGCTCTGCGGACCGTCGGCGACATCGGAAGCGATCTCGACGCCGCGGTTCATCGGACCCGGATGCATGACCAGCGCATCACCCTTGGCGACTTTCAGCTTTTCCGCATCGAGACCGTAGAAGTGGAAGTATTCGCGCACCGACGGCACAAAGGAGCCGGCCATGCGCTCGCGCTGCAGACGCAGCATCATCACCACATCCGCATCCCGCAAACCTTCTTCCATCGAGTGAAAGACCTCGACGCTCATGTCGCGGATGCCTGACGGAAGTAGCGTCGACGGCGCGACGACCCGGACACGGGCGCCCATGGCATTCAAGAGGATGATGTTGGAGCGGGCGACGCGCGAATGTAAAACATCGCCGCAGATGGCGACGATGATGCCCGACAGCTTGCCCTTGGCGCGGCGGATGGTCAAAGCGTCGAGCAGCGCCTGTGTCGGATGTTCGTGCTGGCCATCGCCAGCATTGACCACCGAGCAGGTCACCTTCTGGGCAAGCAGGGCCGCGGCACCGGCCGAGGAATGCCTGAGAACCAGCACGTCCGGGTGCATGGCATTCAGCGTCATCGCCGTATCGATCAGCGTTTCGCCCTTTTTCACCGACGAATTGCTGACGGACATGTTCATCACGTCGGCGCCAAGCCGTTTGCCGGCAAGCTCGAACGAGGACTGCGTGCGCGTCGAGGCTTCGAAAAAGAGATTGATCTGGGTGAGGCCCCGAAGCGTGGACGTCTTCTTTTCCCGCTGCCGGGAAATCTGCACGGCCTCGTCGGCCTTGTCGAGAAGCGTCGTAATGTCCTGCCGGGTGAGACCCTTGATGCCAAGGAGATGGCGGTGGGGAAAGAAGACCATAGGGGGCGTCTCCGCTTGCGTTCGGCGGTCTATAAGGTCTGGGGGGAAAGGCCGCAAGCGGGATGGGAGGTTATCTACGGCTTGTTCGTCATGATCGCCCGGTAATCCCGGCCGCGATAGAAGACATTGACGATGTCGATGGCTGTCTCAGCCTCGCGATAGAGGATGACGGCATGATGCTCAAACGGGACCATGCGAATGCCGGGACCGAGGTCTGGCCTAGCCGCGCCGCCCGAAGGTGCGTTGCCGATTCGATCGCAGCGCGCGATGAGCCGTTCGGTAAATTGTCGAGCGGTCTGAAAACTCTGGCTTGCCTCAAGGATGTAGAAAAAGATTGCATCGATATCGTCGAGAGCGTCCGGTCTGTATTGAACCGGCAAACGCTTCATCGACGTCATCCCTTCTGTGATGCGTAAAGCCTGTCCATGTGCGCTCGCGCCTCAGCACCGCTGATACTGGGTCTCGGATCGTCCAGCGATCTTTTGACGCGGTTGCGGATCGCCACGAGACGCTCGTCCTGTTCGGCGTCTTCCCGCAGAAGTGCATCGACCGCGGCCTGCATTGCCTCATCGGTCGAGGCGTACTGGCCGGTTTCGACACGGCTCACGATTGCATCTGCCAGATCTTGCGGTAGCGTGACGCTGAATTTTCGCAAACTCATGATTGCAACTTTCGTCTTCGCTCTGTGCCAGTATGGACTATGCGCCGGTCGTCAGCTTTTGTGAAGAACCATCGAATTCCTTCTGTGCTGCCGTTCCCTCGCTCTTTAACTTCCGCTAGAACCGCCCCATGAACGACATGTCGCGCGATGAAGAAAAATTTGGTGAACTGAACCAGCCGAAGCCCTGGTCGGGAATCAATGCCTACCGCTCCGATCCCCTTGTGGTCGACCTGACCGGCGATCTGAACCGCGCGATCCGCGACGAATACGACCAGCTCGGCAATTACGTGACCTCTCCGGAAGCGCAGGAACTGGCGCGGATGGCGAACGAAAACCCGCCGAAACTGCGCACCTATGGTCCGCGCGGCGAGCGGCAGGATACGGTCGAGTACCATCCCGCCTGGCATGCCCTGATGCGCCGTTCGATGCAGAGCGGCCTGCATTCCTCGATCTGGGAAACCATTCCAGAGCAGCGCGCCCACGAGCACAAGGTTCGCGCCACCCGCTTTTATCTGTCCGCCCAGCTGGAATGCGGCCATCTGTGCCCGCTGACGATGACGAGCGCTTCGATTGCGGCGATGATGGCTTCCCCACGCGTCCACAAGGAATGGGCGCCGAAAGTTCTGTCGCGCAAGTACGATTCGACCAATCGGCCGGCCATGCAGAAGTCCGCCATCACGGTCGGCATGGGCATGACCGAAAAGCAGGGCGGCACCGACGTGCGCGCCAACCGGTCGACCGCCGAGCGTGTGGGCGAGGGGATCTACCGCCTTTCCGGCCACAAGTGGTTCATGTCGGCGCCGATGAGCGACGGCTTTATCATGCTGGCAAAGACAAATGAGGGAATCGGCTGTTTCCTCGTGCCGCGGCTTCTTGAGGACGGTTCGGCCAATGGCTTGAACTTCCAGCGGCTGAAGGACAAGCTGGGCAACCGCTCCAATGCATCGTCCGAAGTCGAGTTTACCGATGCCTTCGGCTATCTGCTCGGTGAGTCCGGTGGAGGCATCCGCACCATCCTCGATATGGTGACGCTGACCCGTCTCGATTGTGCTGTCGCGTCTGCCGGCATGATGCGCGCGTCGCTGGCCGAAGCGGTCCATCATACCCGCGGTCGTGCCGTGTTCGGCAAGAACCTGATCGACCAGCCGCTGATGACGCGCGTGCTCGCCGATATGGCGCTCGATGTCGCGGCAGCGACCGCTCTGTCATTCCGGCTGGCCGATGCGTTTGATCGCGCCCGCGGCAACCCCGGCGATGCGGCCTATGCCCGCGTCATGACGCCAGTCATCAAATACTGGAACTGCAAGATCGCGCCATCGCTGATCGCCGAGGCAATGGAATGCCTGGGCGGCAATGGCTATGTCGAGGAGCGTCCGATTGCCCGGCATTACCGCGAGGCGCCGGTGAATGCGATCTGGGAAGGCTCGGGCAGTGTCATGGCGCTCGACGTTTTGCGCGTGCTGTCGCGAGGCCGCGATCTGTTCGATACGGTTCTGGCCGGTTTCGAGCGGGATCTCGGCGCATCGGGCAAGAAGACCGTGGAAGTTCTGCGTGCCGCGATGGCGCTGTGCGAACGCGACGAGGGCGCTGCAAGGCTTCTGATCGAGCAGCTGGCGCTGGCCGCCGGTGCCGCAGAGCTTGCGCGCCTCGGTGCCGGCAAGATCGCTGATGCCTTCCTCGAAACCCGTCTTGCCGGCGGCTGGCGCTCGACCTATGGCATGCTCGATGCCCGCTTTGATGCCCGCTACATCGTCGATCTTCTCTACCCGCCAGCAGCGTAGGAAGAAGTCGCCGAAAGGAGAGACGAAGACTGCCTGTGGTGCAAGGGCATCCACTGCAGCGCATCCACTTGTCTCTTGTGTAACGCAGCATGCGCCCGGTTTCGGTCTTCTATCCTGTGCACGGCGTCCGTGTGCGCTTGCGATGATGGGAAACGACGGGGTATCGCAACAGTTAACAAAGAGTTGCGAGACAGGCGGGCGATGCTTCAGATAGCCGAGACGAATACCGAGACCGGTGCTGCATCAGCTCAGGCCATACGTCCGCGCAACCGGGCCGGGACGGAGCGGGCGATCTTCATTGCTGCCCGCACGCTGCTGGCCGAGGAAGGGTTTCAAGGCTTCGGCGTCAATGCGGTCGCACGGCGCGCCGGCTGCGACAAGCAACTGATCTATCGCTATTACGGCGGGCTGAACGGCCTCATCGACGCGATCGGCGCCGATCTCGGCAACTGGGTCAAGGATCGCATTCCCGAAGATACCGGCGGCATGTTTCTTCTGACCTACGGCGACCTGATGGAAAAGCTCGCCATCTATTTCATGGATGCGCTGCGCGAGGACCCGCTCGTCTGCAAGATCGTCGCCTGGGAAGTCTCGCAGGATACGCCACAGGTGCGGCGTCTGACCGAATCACGCACCAAGGCTCTCTCAAAGTGGCTGGACAAGATGCGCGGCTCGCTCACACCCCCGAAGGGTGTCGATGTCGCGACCACGAATGCCATCCTGTTTGCCGCCATCCAGCATCTGGTCGTCTCGTCTGCCGTCAGCGGCCAGTTCGCCGGCATACCGTTAAAGTCCGAGAAAGACTGGGAAAAGGTAGCGTCTTCCGTCCGCCGCCTGGTTCGCGCCATCTACGGCTGAGCAGCAGACGTTCTCCACAGCGACGCTCTGGAAATTAACCATGTTTGGCGTTTTGAATTGCAGCTTTCGCCATGCGGCCTAAATCTCTGGTTAATGATTTCTTAACCAAATCGCGGCCGTCCATGGGCAAGAATGCAACTTCCACAACGAGCATCGCATTGCTGATCGTCATGACGACGATCGTTGCAGTGCTGGCGCTCGACATTGCCATTCCTGCTCTGGTTCTCAGCCTGATGGCGCTGTCGAGATGGGTCGTAACGCTGGACCTGTCTCCAGCGGAACCAGAAGGCGAAACCGCATGAAGTTGCTCTTGATCTTGTGGGCAGGGCCCGTGCTTTTGCTGGGCAGCTGGTACGGGCTTTCCTATTACGACATGAGCTTCGGCTTCTTCATGCTGACCCGTCAGACCCATGATCTGGTCTTTCAGGTCTACGGCGGCGTCCTCGGAATTCCGCCCGAGACCATCCCGCCGCTGGTTGCCCGCGCAATCGCATTCGACAGTCTTGTCGTTTTCGCCATCATCGCCTTCCGCAAGCGCAAGCAGATTGCAGCCTGGTGGCGTAGCCGTCAGGTGGGGACGTCGTTGCCGGTTTCTCTGGCAAGGGACGAAAGCCTGTCCAAGGCTCCCTGAAGAATGAAGCTCGCGGCCGCCGAATCGATACGTTCGGCGCGCTTGGCCCGCGAAACATCCATCTCCAGAAGTGCCCGTTCAGCCGCGACCGTCGATAGTCTTTCGTCCCAGAAGACGAAAGGAATGGCAGTCTTGTCCGACATCGCTCGCACAAAGGCGCGGGTTGCCTGGGCGCGTGGCCCGGCCGAACCATCCATGTTCATCGGCATGCCCAGAATGAAGGCCGAGACCTTCTCCTTCTCCGCAAACGCCAGCAGAACCTCGGCATCCTTGGTGAATTTGACGCGCTTGATGACGGTGCGGGGCGTGGCAAACCGCCGGCCGAGATCGGACATCGCAAGCCCGATGGTTTTGGTACCGAGATCGAGCCCTGCAACTGCCTTGCCGGGCGCAAGTGTCGTGGCGAGTTCTTCTATGGTCAGAATTGCCATATGCTGACCTTAGGTTTTCTTGCGCACAAATTCGGTGCGCAGCACGAGGCCCTCGATCGCATCGTGCCGGCAATCGATCTCTTCCGGATTGTCGGTGAGACGGATTGAGCGGATGACGGTGCCCTGTTTCAGCGTCTGACCGGCACCCTTCACCTTGAGATCCTTGATGAGAGTGACCGCATCGCCATCGGCAAGAATATTGCCGGCTGAGTCACGCACCTCGGATGCAGCGGAAGCCTTCGCAGCCGCATCGGCTGCAGACAGCCATTCGCCGGTAGCCTCGTCATAAATATAATCGTCGTCGGCCATGTCGGTTTCCTTAGGGGTTCGGATGTGACGCAATCGCAGCGAGCATGCGACGATCCTATCGGGATGCGACCGCTTAACCCAGTGGCAAGTCCGTGGCAACGTGGCGCCGCCTGTGTGTCAATTC
Source organism: Neorhizobium sp. DAR64862/K0K3 (assembly GCF_050500185.1). Classification (NCBI taxonomy): domain Bacteria; kingdom Pseudomonadati; phylum Pseudomonadota; class Alphaproteobacteria; order Hyphomicrobiales; family Rhizobiaceae; genus Neorhizobium; species Neorhizobium sp. DAR64862/K0K3. The sequence goes on along the minus strand of NZ_CP191449.1, from coordinate 1,769,349 downwards.
CGATACGGGCGCTGCTCGCGCAATCATCGTCCTAGACCTTTGAAATGTGAAAGCGCCGCGTTATTTGATGAGGTGTGAGGTGAGACAACTGAGTTCAGAGTCTCATCCGCTTTCGGTGCTTCGAAACCTCCCTTTCGAAGTTCCATCTATGAATTTTGATTTGGTGTCATCACCTCTCTTTTTGCCATCCTCAAGGACACTTTCCCATGAAAATTACCTGGCTCGGCCACGCCGCCTTCCGCATCGAAACGGCAAAGGCAAAGATCCTGATCGACCCGTTCCTGACCCATAGCCCGACCTTTGCCGGCCAGGATCTGAAAGACGTGACCGAAGGTGTCACGCATATCCTTCTCACCCACGGTCATGGCGACCATGTCGGTGATACCGTCGCGATCGCCAAGGAAAAGGGCGCCATCGTTCTTGCCAACGCCGATCTCGCATCTTGGCTGGGTGGAAAGGGCGTCGAGAAGCTCGAGATGGGCAATACCGGCGGCACAGTCGGCTTCGAGGGTTTCACCGCGACCTTCACCCAGGCGCTCCATTCGTCTGGCCAGATCGACGAGCTCGGCGTGTCCCACTCGCTCGGTTCCGCGAACGGACTGATGCTGCATTTCGACGACGAGATGTCGGTTCTGCACATGGGTGATACGGATATCTTTACCGACATGGGACTGATTAACGAGTTGCACCAGCCGGATATCGGCATCGTGCCGATCGGCGACCGCTTCACCATGGGCGGTGCTGTCGCAGCCGTTGCCTGCCAGCGCTTCTTCGATTTCAAGCACGCCATTCCCTGCCACTACGGCACGTTCCCGATCATCGAGCAGACACCCGATAAGTTCGTCAAGGGCATGGAAGGCAGCCGCACCGCCGTCGAGGTGCCGGGCGTCGGCGTGACGCTGACCTGCTGAACGGGCATTTCAGTTATGGCGCGCCAGGAAACCGGCGCCCTGCCTGTTGCGAAGGACGGGCATGGCCATTATAGCGAAGGTGAATTTTACCACCGGAGCCCTGCCATGTCCGTCGATCTCGCCACCGTCAAGCGCGTCGCGCGCCTCGCCCGTATTGCGGTTACGGAGGATGAGGCCAATCGCATGGTTGGCGAATTGAACGGTATTATCGATTTCGTCGAACAACTCTCGGAAGTCGACGTTACAGGCGTCGAGCCTATGACCTCGGTGATGCCGATGGAAATGCGGTTGCGCGCCGACGTCGTCACCGACGGCAACAAGGCAGACGATATCGTCGCCAATGCGCCCGCAACCGACCGCAATTTCTTCATGGTGCCGAAGGTCGTCGAATAAGCCGCTTGAGCCTGAGCGCCGCCGACCCGTTTTAGCCTTTCGAGAGCACGAAAATCATGACCGACCTGACCAGCCTGACCATTGCCGAAGCCCGCGACAAACTGGCATCGAAGGAATTCACCTCCGTCGATCTGACCAACGCCTATCTCGGCGCCATCGACGCTGCCAATTCCGTCTTCAACGCCTTCATCACCGTCACGCCCGAGATCGCGCTGGAGATGGCGAAGGCCTCCGATGCCCGTCGCGCTTCGGGTCAAGTTGGGGCGCTCGAAGGTATTCCGCTCGGCATCAAGGATCTGTTTGCCACCAAGGGCGTCCACACCCAGGCCTGCAGCCATATACTCGACGGGTTCAAGCCCGAATACGAATCGACCGTCACTCAGAACCTGTGGGATGACGGCGCCGTCATGCTCGGCAAGCTCAACATGGACGAGTTCGCCATGGGCTCCTCCAACGAGACCTCGCATTACGGACCGGTGGTCAATCCCTGGAAAGCCGAAGGTTCGAACACTCAGCTGGTCCCGGGCGGCTCCTCCGGTGGTTCTGCCGCTGCCGTTGCCGCGCATCTCTGCGCCGGCGCGACTGCAACCGATACCGGCGGCTCGATCCGCCAGCCCGCTGCCTTTACCGGCACCGTTGGCATCAAGCCCACGTACGGTCGCTGCTCGCGCTGGGGTACTGTCGCGTTTGCATCCTCGCTCGATCAGGCCGGCCCGATTGCGCGTGACGTGCGCGATGCCGCCATCATGCTGAAGTCGATGGCAAGCGTCGACCGCAAGGACACGACCTCGGTCGACCTGCCAATTCCGGATTACGAGAAAGCGCTCGGCCAGTCGGTCAAGGGCATGAAGATCGGCATTCCGAAGGAATACCGCGTCGAGGGCATGCCTGAAGACATCGAAGCCTTGTGGCAGAAGGGCATTGCCTACCTAAAGGATGCCGGTGCCGAGATCGTCGATATCTCGCTGCCGCACACAAAATACGCGCTGCCCGCCTATTACATCGTGGCGCCTGCCGAAGCCTCGTCCAACCTTGCCCGCTATGACGGCGTTCGCTACGGCCTGCGCGTCGATGGCAAGGACATTTCCGACATGTACGAGAAGACCCGTGCGGCCGGCTTCGGCACCGAGGTCAAGCGCCGCATCATGATCGGCACGTACGTTCTTTCGGCCGGTTACTACGACGCCTATTACCTGCAGGCGCAAAAGGTCCGCACGCTGATCAAGCGCGATTTCGAACTCTGCTTCCATGCCGGCGTCGACGCGATCCTGACGCCAGCAACGCCGTCATCGGCCTTCGGCATTGCCGACGAGGCACTCGCTGCCGATCCGGTCGCGATGTACCTGAACGACATCTTCACCGTGACGGTCAACATGGCAGGCCTTCCCGGCATCGCCGTACCGGCCGGTCTCGACAAGAAGGGCCTGCCGCTTGGCCTGCAGCTGATCGGTAAGCCGTTCGACGAGGAAACCCTGTTCCGCACAGCGCACGTGATCGAACAGGCGGCAGGCAAGTTCACGCCTGCGAAATGGTGGTAGCGGCAGGTCGGCTATCCGGCCTCTGCCCCGCCAAATGCGGTTCTAGCCCGAATCGCACGCCGATGATCTACTGTTCCTGAGACAGGGGACGCCATGGCAGTCATTCGCAACGCACGCCAGGACGACGAAGCCGCGCTAGTTCAGATCGGCTTGCTCAGCTGGGAAAAAGCGATGGGCGCCGTTGGCGATCCAAGCAGCATGCGCGAAAGTGCGCTTTCCGCATTCCGCGACTTCGTTTCCTCGTCCTGGCTGACGATCTTGGTGATCGAGGCCCACGGCACGGTTGCGGGTTGGGCGGCCTGTGAGAATCGCGACGACCTGATCACCGACTTCTGGATCGAGCCGCAGTTTGAGGGGCAGGGGCTCGGAAAGGCGCTGCTCGCCGATATCGAGGCAGATATCGTTCGTCGCGGGTTCGATAAGGCTCGGGTCGAGACCCATGCGCAGAACGACGGGGCAGTCGGTTTCTTCGAAAAGCAGGGATACAGCGTCCATTGGCTTTCGAGCGCCTACCAGCCGAAGATCGATCGCGACATCCAGTCCATGGGACTGTCCAAGCAACTCGTATCCGACGATCCGGGCACCTACGGGCCGAATTTTTAAACGCCGACGAGCAGCGTCCAAATCGATGCGAGCATTCCGGACACCGCAAGGATCAGCACGATACTCACGCAGACATGTAGCGTGACGATGGCGGCAAGGATGGTCCTGAACGGCTCCTTGTGCGTCTTGTGATGCAACATGCGCTGAGCCGCCACGGCGCCCAGACTTCCGCCGGCAAATGCAAGCAGGAGGAGCGTGGTTTCGCTGACCCGCCAGCGTCCATTCCTGGCGGCCCGCTTGTCGATCCAGTAGATGGAAAAGACGACTGCGTTGAAGAGGATGCAGAGAACGAGAAGTGTCAGCGCAAGGTTGAGGGTCATGAACCCCAGCTAACCGCGCTCCGGTTAAGATTCATCCTCGGCGGTATCAGATGTTTCACCCGGCAAGCCTTGGCCTACGCTTGCACCTCGCCAACATTTGCTCTACCCACAAAGCACTTCGAAACTAAGCCCGAACGAGCATAAGATGACCCTAGTTGACGTCCGCACGCCCGATCCGAAACGCTTCATTCCCGGCGCCACTGGCGATTGGGAAGTGATCATCGGCATGGAGGTGCACGCCCAGGTTCTCTCCAATTCGAAACTATTCTCCGGAGCTTCGACCGAGTTCGGCAAGCCTGCCAATGCCAACGTCTCGCTGGTCGATGCGGCCATGCCCGGCATGCTGCCCGTGATCAACGAGGAATGCGTCCGCCAGGCTGTCCGCACAGGCCTCGGTCTGAAGGCGCAGATCAACAACCGTTCGATCTTCGACCGCAAGAACTATTTCTATCCGGATCTTCCGCAGGGCTATCAGATCTCGCAGTTCAAGGATCCGATCGTCGGCGAAGGCCAGATCGTCATCTCGCTCGGTCCCGACCGCCAGGGCCAGTTCGAGGATATCGAGATCGGCATCGAGCGCCTGCATCTGGAACAGGATGCCGGCAAGTCGATGCACGACCAGCATCCGACCATGTCCTATGTGGACCTCAACCGGTCCGGCGTGGCGCTGATGGAAATCGTCTCGAAGCCGGACATGCGGTCGTCCGACGAGGCGAAGGCCTATATGACCAAGCTGCGCTCGATCGTGCGCTATCTCGGCACCTGCGACGGCAATATGGACGAAGGTTCGATGCGCGCCGACGTCAACGTGTCCGTGCGTCGTCCGGGCGAAGGTTTCGGCACGCGCTGCGAAATCAAGAACGTCAACTCGATCCGCTTCATCGGTCAGGCGATCGAATACGAAGCCCGTCGCCAGATCGCCATCCTGGAGGACGGCGGCTCGATCGACCAGGAGACCCGTCTCTTCGATCCGGGCAAGGGTGAAACGCGGTCGATGCGCTCCAAGGAAGACGCGCATGACTACCGCTATTTCCCGGATCCGGACCTGCTGCCGCTCGTCTTCGACGACGCGTTTGTCGCAGAGCTTGCCAAGGACCTGCCGGAACTGCCTGACGACAAGAAGGCCCGCTTCGTGGCTGAACTTGGCCTTTCGATCTATGACGCCTCGGTTCTGGTGTCTGAGAAGGCGATCGCCGATTACTACGAAGCCGTGGCTGAGGGACGCGACGGCAAGATGGCGGCCAACTGGGTCATCAACGACTTGCTGGGCGCCTTGAACAAAGCGGGCAAAGGCATTGAAGAGACTCCGGTTTCTCCCGCCCAGCTTGGTGGCATCATCGATCTGATCAAGTCGGAAGTCATCTCCGGCAAGATCGCCAAGGATCTGTTCGAGATCGTCTTTTCCGAAGGCGGTGACCCGGCTGACATCGTCGAGAGCCGCGGTATGAAGCAGGTCACCGATACCGGCGCCATCGAAAAAGCCGTGGACGACATTATCGCCGCCAATCCCGATCAGGTCGCCAAGGTGCTGGCCAAGCCGACTCTTGCCGGCTGGTTCGTGGGACAGGTGATGAAGTCGACCGGCGGCAAGGCAAACCCGCAGGCCGTCCAGGCTCTGGTCAAGGCCAAGCTGGGCATCGAGGACTAACCTGTTGGTCTACTTCATTCGCACAGCTGGCGACGAGGACGTGGAAAAGATCCGCGTCCTTCTCGCCGAGACGTTTCATCAGTCCTACGACCCGTTCTACGGTGCAGATGCCGTCGAGAAGATGGTGCGCAACTGGCACTCGCCGGTCGCCATCCGCACGCGCCTGATCAAGAAGGATGGCGAGTTTCTCGTCGCCGACGATGGAAGCAAGATCGGCGGCATCGCTTACGCCGCCGTGTATCCAAAAATGGCAAAGACGGTGATGCTGCATCATCTCTACGTCGCGCCAGCCTGCCAGAATGACGGCATCGGCAGGGATCTGTTTGCCGAAATCGAGACCTGCTTTCCGGATGCGGAAATCATGCGGGTCGAGGTGTCGCTGCCGAATGTGCGTGCCGCCTCCTTCTACCAGCGGCTCGGCTTTGCCGAAGTCGACCGCATGGAGGAATGGGGCGCGCCGAACTCCGGCCTGCCGGCGATCATCATGGAAAAGCGGCTCCAGTCGCTTTAGACGGCTCAGATATGGGAGGGTGACATGGACGGCATCATCATTCGCAGGGCTCGCGAATCGGACCTCTCCCAACTGATCGCAATGTTTGCCGCTGACGATGTCGGTGGTCACGGCGATACGACTGACGCAGACGCCTACGACGATTACCTGCGCGCCTTCAACATGATCGATGCCTCCCAGAACGAGCAGCTTTTCGTCGCCGAGCGGGACGGCGACGTTGTCGGCACGTTCCAGATCCTGTTCAACCGAACGCTGACCGGCCGCGGCTCGCTGTCGATGATCATCGAAGCCGTACAGACGAGACCCGACATGCGCGGGCAGGGCATCGGCGCTCAGATGATCGGTTACGCGATCGAAGAGGCAAAGCGGCGCGACTGCCGCCTCGTGCAACTGACGTCCAACGCGGCTCGCACGGATGCCCATCGCTTCTACGAGCGGCTGGGTTTTGCCAAGAGCCATGCGGGCTTCAAGATGAAGTTCAAATAGAGGTCTACATCTCGGAAATGCTGGACATCACCGCTGTCTGGCGGCATAAGCGGTGGAGCCAGTTCGACTGGTCACCTGTTTGCCAATCCTATGGACAAGCCCATGAAAAATCTCCTGCTGCAGATCTTCACCTGGTGGAACGGCCAAACCATGGGCACGCGTTTCTTCACCTGGCGCCATGGCAAGAAGGTGGGCGACGATGAGTTGGGCAACGTCTATTTCGAAGGCCCGATGACCTCCTGGGGTAAGCCGAAGCGCTGGGTGATCTACAAGGATTACGCCGAAGCCTCCGCGATCCCGCCAGGCTGGCACGGCTGGATGCATTACCGCACCGATACGCCTCCGTCGCAGGAGGATTACAAGGCGCGCGAATGGCAGAAGTCGCACAAGCCGAACCTCACCGGATCGCCGCTTGCATACCGGCCTCAGGGTTCTCTGTCGGCCAATGGTGAACGTCCTCGCGTCACCGGCGACTATGACGCCTGGACGCCCGGCAACTGAGCCTGACTGGCACCTGTTTTAGCCATATTCCACAACTAGTCCTCGATCGGGCATTCCCAGGACGCCTTTTCGAGACGGGACCAATAATGACACGTACCAAGCTTTCCCCACGCACACGATCGATTGGCGCCGTTCTTGCCGTCGTCTCGGTTCTGGCAGGGGGAAGTGCCTCGGCTGCACGGATCGAAAATCCCGTCGCCGTCTTCAACGGCATCGACAAGATCACCGGCCGCATCACCACATTCGACGTCTATCTCAACGAGACGGTGCAGTATGGCGCGCTTCAGGTGACGCCGAAGGTCTGCTATTCCCGAGACGAAACGGAAGCCCAAAAGATCGACGGGTTTATCGAAGTCGACGAGATCACACTCGACCGCAAGATCCGCCGCATCTTCACCGGTTGGATGTTTGCGGACAGCCCCGGCCTCAACGCCGTCGAGCACCCAATCTATGACGTCTGGCTGACAGGCTGCAAGCAGACTTCCGACGTGCCGGCACCCGCCCGCGCGACCAATTGAAATCAACGATTTCCGGACAGATCAAAATTCGAGATGCGGCGAGTTGACTGCCGCATGCAGCAGCTTGAGATAGTTATCCTTCGGAACGTCGATCGCCCCGAAGGTCTTCAGGTGTTCTGTCGTGAACTGCGTATCGAGCAGCTCGAACCCCTTGGCCTTCATCCGTTCCACCAGATGCACGAGGCAGATCTTGGACGCGTCGGTTCGGCGCGAAAACATGCTCTCGCCGAAGAAAGCAGCGCCAAGCGAAACGCCGTAAAGCCCGCCGACGAGTTCATCGCCGTCATAAGCCTCGACGCTATGGGCATGGCCCATGTGGTGGAGTTCGCGATAGAGCTTGCGGATCGTCTCGTTGATCCAGGTGCTCGGCCGGTCATCGGCCGGTTGCGCGCAAAGCGCGATGACGCCCTCAAAGTCGGTGTCGAAACGGATGTCGAAGGGTTTTTTGCGGACCGTTTTCTGCAGGCTCTTGGAGACGTGAAAAGCGTCGAGCGGCAGGATACCCCGCATCTCGGGATCGACCCAGAATATCTCCGGATCATCGGCGGCTTCCGCCATCGGGAAAAGCCCGATGGAATAGGCTCGCAACAGAATTTCCGGGGTTATTGCCGGGTAATATTTGCCACGACGCCCTGCCATCGGTCTCCTTGATCCGGCCATCGCATTCCGCGCCACATCTGGCGCGGAATGGTCGACAGCATCTTATGAACCGCTACCGGGTCGTGTGGATCCGGCAGGTAGCGTCTAGTGAGACTTGTCGCCGGCCAGATGGTTCTCCAGCCAGTGAATATCGTAGTTGCCGCTCAAGATATCCGGATTGTCCACCAGTTCCTGGAAGAGGGGAAGCGTGGTCTTGATACCATCCACGACGAACTCATCCAGCACGCGGCGAAGGCGCATCATGCATTCGGCGCGGGTGCGTCCATGAACGATAAGCTTGCCGATGAGGCTGTCATAGTAAGGCGGGATCTTGTAGCCGGCATAGGCACCCGAATCGACGCGAACGCCAAGACCGCCGGGAGCGTGGAAATGCGTGATCGTACCGGGCGACGGAACGAAGGTCCGTGGATCCTCGGCATTGATGCGGCACTCGATCGCATGGCCCTGGAACTGGATCTCTTCCTGCGTCACGGACAGGCCGTTTCCGGAGGCAACGCGGATCTGCTCGTGCACCAGGTCGATATTGGTGATCGCTTCGGTGATCGGATGCTCGACCTGAAGACGGGTGTTCATTTCTATGAAATAGAACTCGCCGTTTTCGTAGAGGAATTCGACCGTACCGGCGCCGCGATACTTCATCTTCTTCATGGCGTCGGCGCAGATCTGACCGATCTTCATGCGCTGTTCGACATCGAGTGCCGGCGAGTTGGCTTCTTCCCAGACCTTCTGGTGGCGGCGCTGCAGCGAGCAGTCGCGTTCACCCAGATGAATGGCATTGCCTTCACCATCACCGACGACCTGGATCTCGATATGCCGCGGCTTGCCGAGATACTTTTCCATGTAGACGGCATCGTTGCCGAAAGCTGCGAGCGCTTCGGAACGGGCCGTGGACACGGCCTCGTCGAGTTCTTCCTCGGTTTTCGCGACCTTCATGCCGCGGCCACCGCCGCCGGCGGTCGCCTTGATCAGAACCGGGAAACCGATTTCGCGGGCAATTTCGAGCGCGTTCTCAGGCAGAACTTCGCCGGGCGAACCCGGAACGACCGGAATGCCAAGCTCAACTGCTGTCTTCTTGGCAGTGATCTTGTCGCCCATCAGCCGGATATGCTCGGCGGTCGGTCCGATGAAGGTGATGCCGTGTGCTTCCAGAATGTCTGCGAACTTCGCGTTCTCGGACAGGAAGCCGTAACCGGGATGAACGGCGTCGGCACCGGTGATCTCGCAGGCGGCAACGATCTGGTGGATGTTGAGATAGCTGTCACGCGAAGGCGGCGGGCCGATGCAGACGCTCTCGTCGGCGAGGCGAACATGCATCGCATCCGAATCCGCCGTCGAGTGGACAGCGACGGTCGCGATGCCGAGTTCCTTGCAGGCGCGCAGGACGCGAAGTGCAATCTCGCCGCGGTTGGCTATGAGGATTTTCGAGATCATGAGATCGCCTTACTCGATGATGACGAGCGGCTGGCCATATTCGACAGGCTGCCCGTCTGTGACCAGGATTTCCGTAACCTTGCCGGACTTCGGCGAGGGGATCTGGTTCATCGTCTTCATTGCTTCGATGATGACGAGGGTCTGGCCTTCCTTCACGGTCGCGCCGACTTCGACGAAATTGCGTGAACCGGGAGCAGGTGCAAGGTACACGGTGCCGACCATCGGAGCGGTGAGCGCGTTCTTGAGGTCCGGGCCGGCTACGGCAGCGGGTGCTGCAGCGGCGGCAGGGGCGGCCGCGAGGGCAGGCGCGGCTGCAATCGGAGCCTGAACGTACTGGGGAGTGCCTGCGCGTGAAACACGGATGCGCAGGTCATCCTGCTCAACTTCGATCTCGGTGAGATCGGTGTCGTTGAGGATGTTCGCGAGATCGCGGATCAGTCCCTTGTCGATACCGGCTTTCTTCTCAGACATGGCAAACCCTACTGTTTTGTTATGTTGTCAGGCGATGGTGGTCTTCAAGGCGTGCAGCGCGAGCACGTAGCTCTGCGTGCCGAACCCGCAGATGATGCCCTTGCAGGCCGGTGCAATCATGGAATGGTGGCGGAATTCCTCCCGCGCATGCACATTCGAGATATGAAGTTCCACCACCGGTACGGAAATGGCCTTGATCGCATCGTGAAGGGCGATCGAGGTATGGGTAAAGGCGCCGGCATTGATGGCGACAGCGGAAGCCCGCTCGCCGGCCTCATGCATCCAATCAATGAGCACGCCCTCGTGATTGCTCTGGCGAAACTCGACAGTCAGTCCGAGTTCGGCAGCAACGGCCGCACATTCCTGCTCCACATCGGCCAAGGTCTTGCCGCCGTAGATGCCAGGTTCGCGTTTTCCCAACATGTTGAGGTTGGGACCGTTGAGGACGAAAATCGGTTTGCTCATCGAGATAACTATTTGTTCCACCCAGAATTCAGCGGCCACGTATAAACCGCTGGGACGGCAAGGGAAAGCCCCTGACGCGCCTAAACGCCATGCATCCACCGGCGAACGGGCAAGAATGCAGCATCCTGCTCGAAATCTCGACCGTCAGCAGCTGGCCTTTCCGCAAGCGCGCACATTGGCGACCTTTTCCTCGATCGTATCGAGGCCAACAGCACCGAACACGGCCTCGTCTCCGACAACATAAGTCGGTGTGCCGGTGATGCCGATCGCGGTGGCCAACTGATAGGCCTGGCGTACGAGATCGTCGTTGGGATTGTCCTTCATCGACTTCCGCAGTGCTGCTCCGTCGATCCCAAGCGCGGTGGCGACAGAGAGCGCGGTCTCTTCGGACGCGTGCTCGCGGCTGCCGAGCAGCGTGCGGTGGAACTCGGCATACTTTGTCGGGGCGACCAGACGCACCGCATTGGCAACCTTGTGCGCGGCAATCGAGTCCGGGCCGAGGATCGGGAATTCCTTCAGCACGAAGCGGACGTTCTTGTCCTTCTTGAGAATGGTGTCCATGTCGGCCAGCGCATGCTTGCAGTAGCCGCAATTGTAATCGAAGAATTCAACGACCGTGACGTCGCCCTTCGGATTGCCAAGCGTGATGTCGGTGGGGGAGGCAAAGATCGCCTCCTTGTTGGCCGCGACCGCCTTGGTGGACTGGTCGACGCGCTGGTTCTGCTGCTTTGCCTCCAGCGCGTTCTGGACCTCGATCATCACTTCCGGGTTCTGGATAAGATATTCCCGGATGAATTCGCCCATCTCCTTCTTCTGCTGGTCATCCAGGGCAAAGGCCGGAACGGCAAAAGCCGTTGCGGCCAGCATCGAACCGGCAGCAAGCGTCTTCAGTATCGGGTTGAGAAGGCGGGTCATTCGTTTCCTCGTCGGTCTATTGGGCGTGGCTTCGCGCGAAACGCCGCACCATCATGTCTGTTTGCGCCAAAACTAAGCCAGCGTGGCGCGAGGCGATAGAGTAAAAACGGCAGGGGTGCCCGGGACTGCGCAACAGTGGCCGACTCCGCAGGGCAGGCGGTAGAAAAAGCACTTGCAATCAGAGCCTTAGATCCGTTTCCGGAATCAATCAGCAAGCGACTTGAATCATTTTCTGAGGACATGCCGCAGACAAAAAAACGGCCGCGTCAGACGCGGCCGTTTCGATTTCTAGGATGGGTTACGGCTCAAAAGAAGCCGCGCTTCTGCCACCAGCCGCCCTTTTTGGGCTTGGCCGGATCGCCGTCGCTCTCGGTCGCTGCCTTGGCAGGATCGGAGCTCTTCACCACCGCTTCGCTGGACGAAGAGATGTTGGAGGCGCGGTTCGCGCGGGCAGGTTTCGAGTCGTCGGCCTCGTCGGCAGCGACAGCCTGTGGAGCAGGTTCTGCAACCGGCGCGGCTTCTTCTACCGGCTGGGCTTCTGCGACAGGTGATGCGTCAGCGGCCTCCGGAGCTTCCGCAGGTGCTTGTTCACCAAGGGCTGCATCGACCTGTTCCACGATCGCTGCGACCGGAGCTTCCACCGGAAGTTCGACCGGGGCAGGAGCCGGAGCTTCTGCAGCAGTCTCGACGACGGCATCAGGTTCGGCAACAGCCTCAACTTCGGACGAAACCTCTTCCGTCTTGGAAGACGCCTTGCCACGGCGCGAACGGCGTGGCTTGGGCGCAGGCTCGACCGGCGCTGCAGCAACGTCAACTGGCGCAGCTTCGGTTTCAGAACCGACATCAGCACCCGCGTCAGCAGCGACCGTCTCGGCCGGACCGGCTTCGGAACCGTCACCAGCGTCTGCGGTTTCGGTCTCGTCGTCGGACGCGTTCAGCTCCTGACCGTCTTCGGTCCGGTTGCGACGTCCGCCACGCTTGCCGCGACGACGGCGCTTGCGGCGCGAGTTCTCATCCGAGTCGTCGCCGTCTGCGACAGGCGCAGTTCCGTCGGCAGCAACTGCTTCGTTCTCATCGCCGTCTTCATCGTCTTCGTCATCAGCGCCCGATTCGGCATCGCCGGCAGCGTCGAGCGTCTGGCCTTCGCCATTCTTCTCACCGTTGCGGTTGCGACGACGCCGGCGACGCTTGCGCTTGCGGCCGTTCTGATCATCGCCTTCGGTCCGCTCGCGGTCCTGCTTGGCGGCAGGCGCGGCAGCGACGATCTCCTCGTCTTCTTCCTCTTCATCAACCTCGATGATGATGTCGTCGTCCTCGTCTTCAACGGGGATCGCCGCAAACTGCATCAGGCTTTCGATCTTGACCGGGTTCTCGACGGCTTCGCCGCGATCGATTGCAAAGTGGTTCGAACCGATGGTGACGTCGGATTCGATGAAGATCGACACACCGAAGCGGTTCTCGTAATCCACCACGCTGCCGCGCTTGTGGTTCAGCAGGAACAGCGCGATGTCAGGCGTGGTCCGCACGGTGATGTCATGCGTGGTGTTCTTAAGCAGGTATTCCTCGACGCCGCGCAGAACATGCAGGGCGACCGACGACTGCGAGCGCACATGACCTGTGCCGCCGCAATGCGAGCAGATCTGCGTGGTCGATTCGAGAACCGATGCGCGGATACGCTGGCGCGACATTTCGAGCAGGCCGAAATGCGAGATACGGCCGACCTGGATGCGGGCGCGGTCGTTCTTGAGGCAATCCTTCAGCTTCTTCTCGACAGCGCGGTTGTTGCGCTTTTCTTCCATGTCGATGAAGTCGATGACGATCAGACCGGCAAGGTCGCGCAGGCGGAGCTGGCGGGCAACTTCTTCGGCAGCTTCCAGGTTCGTCTGGAGTGCTGTGTCTTCGATCGAATGTTCGCGGGTCGAACGACCGGAGTTCACGTCGACTGCAACCAAAGCTTCGGTCTGGTTGATGATGAGATAGCCACCGGACTTCAGCGTCACCTGCGGCTGCAGCATGCGGTCGAGCTGTGCCTCGATGCCCGAACGGGAAAAGATCGGGTGAAGGTCGCGGTAGGGCTGAACCACCTTGGCGTGGCTCGGCATCAGCATCTTCATGAAGTCTTTTGCTTCACGATAGCCTTCTTCGCCGGAGACGATGACCTCGTTGATGTCTTTATTATAGAGGTCGCGGATCGAGCGCTTGATCAGCGAACCTTCCTCGTAAACGAGGCAAGGTGCGGTCGAGGCGAGCGTCAGCGTACGGACGTTCTCCCAGAGGCGCATCAGATATTCAAAGTCGCGCTTGATTTCGACGCGGGTGCGGTTGGCACCGGCGGTGCGCAGGATGACGCCCATGCCCTGCGGCACGTCCAACTCGCGAGCGACTTCCTTCAGACGCTTACGGTCGGTCGGCTGGGTGATCTTGCGGGAAATGCCGCCGCCACGTGCCGTGTTCGGCATCAGAACCGAGTAGCGGCCTGCGAGCGACAGATAGGTCGTGAGAGCTGCGCCCTTGTTGCCGCGCTCTTCCTTGGCGACCTGCACGAGCAGGATCTGGCGACGCTTGATGACTTCCTGGATGCGATACTGCTTGCGCGGCTTGCGCTGGATGCGATCCGGAACCTCTTCCATGGCGTCTTCGGCGCCAACGGATTCGATCTCTTCCTTCTCGTGGTGATCGTCGTCGTCACCATCATCATCGTCGTCGTTCCCGCCACGCCCACCGGCATCCTCGGAAATCGAATCGGTGTCGACCATTGCGGCCATCTCGCCGGGCTTTGAACCCTCGTCGTCGGAAGACGGGTTTTCGTCGGAGGAGGGCGCTTCTTCTTCGGAGACAGTTTCAGTAGCTGGCGCATCTTCCGCAGTCGGCTCGACAACCTTCTTGCGCGAGCGGGTGCGCTTCGGCTTGGCCTTCTTCTCGACCACGTCTGCAACCGGTGCGTCCTCGGCAGCCGGGGCGTCTTCAACTGCAGCTTCAACCGGTTCTTCTACGGCGTTGACAGGGACGATGCCGACATCCGGCTGGTCCTGCTGGGAGAGATCGACCACCGGATCGCCAGGATCCGCCGAATCGGCTTCCGCAATGCGGCGCTGGTCTTCAGCTTCCTGCTGCATCAGCGCCTGCCGGTCAGCCAGCGGGATCTGGTAGTAGTCGGGGTGGATTTCCGCAAAAGCCAGGAAGCCGTGGCGGTTGCCGCCGTAATCGACGAACGCAGCCTGCAAGGACGGCTCAACGCGCGTCACTTTGGCCAGATAGATATTGCCCCGGATCTGTTTCTTGTGTTCCGATTCAAAATCGAATTCTTCGATACGGTTGCCGCGTACAACGACTACCCGCGTCTCCTCTTCGTGAGACGCGTCGATAAGCATTTTGTCTGCCATGTAAATTCTGCTCCTCGGCGCCGAGCAAATGCACAAAAGCCTGCCGCGAGGATTTCCCCGACAACAGGCTTGTCATGCGAAATGGTCGTTCCGCCGGATAAAAAGGATCCCGTCGGGTGGGATTGTGCGGGCAACCGGAAAGAAGACGGAGCCAAAGGCGTCCCTGATCTCTCCCGGTTCTGAAAATTGTGCCGCGCCATCAAAAACCAAACGAGAATGACTTTACCATAGGCCCCAAACGGGGCCCGATGAATTTGCTCCAATGAGATTTGCTCGATGGAGCGGTGGGTGGCATGCCACCCGATATGTTTCCGGCCACCGCCGGGCGGATCGTGTATCAGGATGAAGCGTAGCGACGGCGGATGTCTGTCGGTCCATGGCGCCAGATCATTATCAGCTGGCAGCCTATCGGCAGACTATCCCGTCAACACTTCAACCTTCGCTCGCGTTGTATGGTTTATCTGTCACAATAGCAAGGGAAAAGCCGCCTTTGCCATATTGTCGATCGAATTGCCATTCTATGCAAAAACAACGGGCGGACGAGATGATTCGCATCCGATCTGCATGAAATTGCTATGTTAAAAACATGCGGCTGCAGCGGCTGCCGTTGCTGCATTCCGAATGTGCGAAGTCAGGTTAGGGGACTTATGTGAGGGTGGGCAAACCGACGGGTGCGTTGCGTGTATCACATGAGACGTCCAGATACGATTTCGCGACCGGTGCAACCGGTGTCGTAAGGCGAATCGCTTTTGGTTTGGTCATGTTGCTTGCTGGGGCAGCGTTGGCGCCTGCGATGGCGGCAACCACGAAGCCAATCCTCGCATTCGGAGCCCGCATTGCCGGCGACGCGGCACGCAGCCGCATTGTCATCGACTTCGAATCGAAGCCTGAGTTTTCAGTGCACTATGTTGGCGGCCCCGAACGCGTCATTGTCGACCTCTCGGCGACCGCCTTCGGGTTTCCGCCCGAAGATCTATCGCCGCGCGGTCTGTTCAAGGATATCCGCTTCGGCACCATGGATGAACAGAGCGCCCGGATCGTGCTGACCACCAACCGGCCAGTGAAGCTCTCGACAGCGGATGTTCGGCCGGGGGAGAACGGCGTCTGGCGTCTCGTCCTCGATGCCGAGGTCGTCTCGAAGGAAGAGTTTGCCGTTCTCCTGAAAGGACAGGACTGGCGCGCCACGACGCAAACTGACTCGGAGCCGACGCCACTGATGGCCGACGACGGCGTTTTCACCGTTGCGGTTGATGCAGGCCATGGCGGGATTGATGCCGGCGCGACTGCGTTGACGACGAAGACGCAGGAAAAGGTCATCACCCTCGATTTCGCAAAGACGCTTGCCGAGCGCCTGAACCGGCTATCCGGCGTGAAGGCATTTCTGACGCGTGACGACGACACGTTTCTCTCGCTGTCCGAGCGGGTGGCGACGGCGCGGGAACATCGCGCCGACCTTTTCATATCCCTTCACGCCGATACGCTGACGCAAAAGGATATCCGCGGTGCCACCGTCTATACCCTCTCCGACAAGGCATCGGACCGGATGGCGGAGAACCTTGCGGCGCGAGAAAACTTTTCTGACCAGCTCGCCGGCTACAGCATTCAGAACGGACCGTCGGACGTGGCGGATATCCTTCTCGACCTGACGCGGCGCGAGACCCAGGCCTTCTCGATCGCCATGGCGGACAATGTCGTCAAGTCGTTCGAGGGGCAGATCGGGCTCATCAACAACCCGCATCGGCAGGCAAGCTTCCAGGTGCTGCGGGCGCCGGATATTCCCTCCGTCCTGCTCGAGCTGGGTTTTCTGTCCAATCAGGAAGACGAAAAACTTCTGCTCGATCAGAACTGGCGCAACCGGATCGCAGACCTGATTGCCGCAGCCGTCGATCGGTATCGCGGTCACTCTGTCGCCAACGGCGGGTGAGGGGAGTGCTGCGTCCCATGCGGCGTGGCTGACGTGCAACAACGGCCCGGGAATATCCCCGTATACAAGCTAAGTTGCGGAAATACCTTGGTTGAAGCCCTATTTTACGCACATTCAGACGGTTACACCCTGCTGCACGAGGCAGGGCGGATAACGCGCCTTTTATCCTCGACGCCTTGCGCTGGCGTAATCACCGTGCAAAACGCCGAGAACCATGCGATGTTGCGCCTTGCGCAGCAACCCGAAAGCCGAACGGTAGCTTCGACATGATCAGATTGATTGGATACTTCTTTGGAATGGCCTGCGTCCTTTTTCTGGGCGTTGCTGCAGCGGTTGCCATCTATTTGAATGGTGTATCCAAGGATTTGCCCGATTATGCGGTCCTTGCTGCCTATGAGCCTCCGGTTGCCACACGTGTCCACGCCGGCAACGGTGCACTGGTCACGGAATATGCGCGCGAGCGTCGCTTGTTCCTCCCCATCCAGGCTATCCCCGACCGGGTCAAGGCGGCCTTCCTGTCTGCCGAAGACAAGAATTTCTACAACCATCCCGGCGTCGATATCTTCGGCCTTGGCCGCGCGGTTGTGAACAATCTCCAGAACTTCGGCTCAGGCCGTCGTCCGGAAGGTGCGTCTACGATCACCCAGCAGGTGGCAAAGAACTTCCTTCTGTCGGCAGACCAGACGATGGACCGCAAGGTCAAGGAAGCGATCCTGTCGTTCCGCATCGAACAGGCCTACTCGAAGGACAAGATCCTCGAGCTCTACCTCAACGAGATCTTCTTCGGCCTTAACTCCTATGGCATCGCCGGTGCAGCGCTGACCTATTTCGACAAGTCGGTGACGGAACTGACGACGGCGGAAGCAGCCTATCTCGCGGCGCTGCCGAAGGGCCCCAACAACTATCATCCTTTCCGCCATCAGCAGGCAGCGCTTGATCGCCGCAACTGGGTTGTCGATCGCATGGCCGAAAACGGCTACATTACCCAGATGGACGCCGACGACGCCAAGACCCAGCCGCTTGGTGTCAAGCAGCGCCGGAGTGGTACGCACCTGTTCGCGTCCGACTATTTCTCCGAAGAGGTGCGTCGCCAGATCATTGGCCGTTATGGTGACAAGTCGCTCTATGAAGGTGGCCTGTCCGTCCGCACCTCGATCAATCCCGAGCTTCAGCTTGCTGCGCGCGCCGCGCTGCAGAACGGGCTTCTTGATTACGACGAACGCCGCGGTTTTCAGGGCCCGGTGACCACGGTCGACATTTCACCCGATTGGGGTGTCTCGCTTGCCAAGGCGATCACCGACGGCAAGGCGCCTGACCTGCGCGATGTCCCGGAATGGCAGCTTGCCGTCGTGATCAGCGCGTCCGCCAAGTCCGCCGAGATCGGTCTGCGTCCCGCTGCCGATGGTGGCGGCAAGGTGACCGAAGAGCGCGTGACGGGAACGATCCCCGCGGACGCCATGAAATGGGCCTATCGCGACGCCAAGGGTTCTCGCCGGACGGCGAAAGGTCCCGATGGCGTGCTGAGCCCGGGCGACGTCGTCTATGTCGAGCCGATCAATGAAGAAGCCAAGACCTTTCGGCTGCGTCAGCCTCCGAAGGTCCAGGGCGGCTTTGTCGCGATGGACCCGAATACCGGCCGCGTTCTCGCAATGGTCGGCGGCTTCTCCTACGCACAGTCGGAGTTCAACCGCGCCACCCAGGCGATGCGTCAGCCAGGTTCGTCATTCAAGCCCTTCGTCTATTCTGCAGCGCTCGACAACGGCTACACCCCGGCATCGGTTGTGCTTGACGCGCCGATCGAGATCGTCACCGGAGGCCAGGTCTGGCGCCCGTCGAACTACGGCGACAAGGACGGCAACGGCCCGGCAACGCTGCGCACCGGCATCGAAAAGTCGCGCAACCAGATGACTGTCCGTCTGGCGCAGGACATGGGCATGGAACTGGTCGCCGAATATGCCGAACGCTTCGGCATCTACGACAAGATGCTGCCTGTTCTGGCCATGTCGCTCGGTTCCGGCGAAACGACCGTGATGCGGATGGTATCCGCCTATGCGGTCATCGCCAACGGCGGCAAGCAGATCAAGCCGACCGTGATCGACCGCATCCAGGATCGTTACGGCAAGACCATTTTCCGCCATGAAGAGCGCACCTGCGAAGGCTGCAATGCCAACAGTTGGGCGAACCAGGAAGAGCCGGTTCTGGCCGACAACCGCGAGCAGGTTCTCGATCCGATGACCGCCTACCAGATCACCTCGATGATGGAAGGCGTCGTGCAGCGCGGCAGCGCGGCCGGCAAGATCCATCTGACCGACCGCCCGGTCGCCGGAAAGACCGGAACGACCAATGACGAGAAGGACGCCTGGTTCGTCGGCTTCACGCCGAACATCGTGGCCGGCCTTTATATCGGCTTCGACACACCGGCTCCGCTCGGACGCGGCAGCACGGGGGGCGGACTTGCAGCGCCCATCTTCGGTCAGTTCATCGAAGCGGCGGCAAAGCATATGCCGGCTGAAAAATTCCTGGTGCCGGAAGGCATGCAGTTCGTCGCTGTCAACCGCAAGACGGGCATGATGGCCATGGAAGGCGAGCCGGATACGATCACCGAAGCCTTCAAGCCCGGCACCGGCCCGGCCGATGTCTTCCAGGTCATCGGTGGCGGCGAATACATGACGCAGGACCAGATCCTGGACTCCTCGCCACAGGCACAGCAGGCCATCACGTCCGGTGCCTCCGGCCTGTTTTGATCCTCATACTGCCGTCCTCTGGGACATCGTCGCGCCGGCCCGGGGTTTACTTCCGGGGCCGGCGCAACTATGTCCACCGCAACTTCGGTCAACAACGAAAAGACGAGAGAAGCATTACGCCATGCGCGCGGAAATCATCAACGTAACCGACGAAATCAAGCAGGCCATAAGCCTGCTGAGGAGGCATCTTTGACTGGGACCAGGCGGTAAGACGACTGGACTGGTTGAACAACAAGGCAGAGGATCCAAACCTCTGGAACGACGCCTCCGAAGCGCAGAAGCTGATGCGCGAGCGTCAGCAGCTGGATGACAGCATCAACGGCGTGCGAGCGCTCGATCAGCAGCTCAACGACAATGTCGAACTCATCGCGATGGGGGAAGACGAGGGCGACGACTCGATCGTTAAAGAGGCCGAGGAAGCGCTGAAGACGTTGCGCACCGAAGCCAACCGCCGGCAGGTGGAGGCGATGCTTTCGGGCGAGGCAGACAGCAACGATACCTATGTCGAAGTGCATTCCGGTGCCGGTGGCACGGAAAGCCAGGACTGGGCGAACATTCTGCTGCGCATGTACACCCGCTGGGCCGAGCGCCAGGGCTACAAGGTCGAGCTCTTGGAAGTGCACGATGGCGAAGAGGCCGGCATCAAGTCCGCGACTATACTCGTCAAGGGACACAATGCGTTCGGCTGGTTGAAGACCGAGTCGGGCGTCCATCGCCTGGTGCGCATTTCGCCCTACGACAGCGCGGCACGCCGCCACACGTCGTTCTCGTCGATCTGGGTCTATCCTGTGGTCGACGACTCGATCAACATCGAGATCAACGAGAGCGATTGCCGCATCGACACCTATCGTTCGTCGGGTGCCGGCGGGCAGCACGTCAACACTACCGACTCGGCCGTGCGTATCACGCACATTCCGTCCGGTATTGTTGTCGCCTGCCAGCAGGAACGCTCGCAGCACAAGAACCGCGCCAAGGCGTGGGACATGCTGCGCGCCCGTATGTACGAAGCGGAACTGATGAAGCGCGAAGCGGCCGCCAATGCGGAAGCCGCTTCGAAGAGCGACATCGGCTGGGGCCACCAGATCCGCTCCTACGTTCTGCAGCCATACCAGCTGGTGAAGGACCTGCGCACCGGTGTCGAAAGCACGGCACCCAGCGACGTTCTCGACGGCGAACTCAACGAGTTCATGGAAGCAGCCCTTGCACACCGCATCAGCGGCAAGCCCGATCTTGGCGCCGACGCCGAGTAAGGTTTGGACGCATCACGAATCACAAACGGCCGGATCTCGCGATCCGGCCGTTTTCGTTTCTTGGGGGTCGTTGTCAGTCGTTGAACTGCTCGGCCAAGATCCGGTCAGACCAGGAATGGTCGGGATCCGATAGAAGCCGTGCCGTCAGTTCAGTCGATTGCGCGATGCGGATATGGATGACGGATTTCACCTCGGTATTGTCGGCGACCGCGTTGACCGGCCGCTTTTCCGGCTCAAGAATTTCGATATCGACGCAGACCCGGTTTGGCAAAAGCGCACCGCGCCAGCGACGTGGACGAAACGCACTGACGGGCGTCATCGCCAGAAGCGGCGCCTCCAGCGGCAGGATCGGCCCGTGCGCCGACAGATTGTAGGCAGTGGAGCCGGCGGGCGTCGCAACCATCAGTCCGTCACAGATCAGTTCCTCCAGCCTTGTGTGCCCATCGACCACCACCTTCAGCTTCGCGGCCTGATAGGATTGGCGGAACAGGTAGACCTCGTTGATCGCGAGCGAGTGGGATATCGCACCCCAGGCATCGGTCGCCGTCATCTTTAGCGGGTGAAACTCGTTTTCCACGGCACGCGCGATTCGGTCGGGAAGATCGACCGTTTCGAAATCGTTCATCAGAAAGCCGACCGAGCCTCGGTTCATGCCGTAGACCCTTTTGCCGATATGCATGGTCTCGTGCAGCGTTTGCAGCATGAGCCCGTCACCACCCAAGGCCACGACCACGTCGGCCTCCACCAGGGGAACGTTTCCGTAAAGCCGGGTCAGCTCGTCAAACGCTGCCTCGGCATCGGGTGCCGTTGAGGCGATGAATGCGAGCTTTTCGGTCGCGATCGACATGGGAAGGCCTTTGGTGTGACGCGGACATGCGCCCAGGGATACAGGTCTGAAACACCGCATCGTCAACATACGGCTTCCAGCAGGTAGCTATAGGAGAAACGACAGGACGAACAAGCCGCTTCCGTGGAGCGTCGGTACTTCGTTAGCCATTCCGGCTGCGGATAGACCACGAGTATCTCGTTTCTCGAAAGTGTTTATCGCGATCAACGGAATTTTCGCTTTACACGAAATCAGAATCTGGTAATTCCACCCCCAGAAGTGCCCTTGTAGCTCAGTTGGTAGAGCACCTGATTTGTAATCAGGGGGTCACGAGTTCGAACCTTGTCGGGGGCACCACTTCTATCTCAATCTTTTCGATCGGTTGATCATGCTTTTCTCCGGCTGAGGAGAGCAGGGTGTGACGCACGTCGCTCCGTTGTCTTTCCGGCATCTCTTCTCGTGCCGGCCA
Source organism: Neorhizobium sp. DAR64862/K0K3 (assembly GCF_050500185.1). Taxonomy (NCBI): domain Bacteria; kingdom Pseudomonadati; phylum Pseudomonadota; class Alphaproteobacteria; order Hyphomicrobiales; family Rhizobiaceae; genus Neorhizobium; species Neorhizobium sp. DAR64862/K0K3. The sequence continues at coordinate 1,747,382 of NZ_CP191449.1, read as the reverse complement.
ATCCTTGCAACATGGAATGCGCTCTGTCAGGATCTCTTAAATTTAAGGGGAGACTGATGGGAAAAGTCTTGATGTGGATTGGCTGGATCGGGATCGTTCTGGTGGTCTGCGCCCTCGTGGCGCTGATGGCCAGCGCCGGGCAGGGGTCCTATGCCCTGCTCGCGCTCTTGGCAGCACTGCCTTGGGCGGCACCCGCCTTCATCGGCTCTGTGCTCGTCGCAGCGTTTGGCAGCATGCTTTTGCAGCTCAATGCGATCCGAGCAGCAACCGAGAGACAGGCCGAACTCTTCGCTCAGTTATTGGACGGCAAGAAGAAGCGTGACGCAGCGGTTGAGGCCTGACGGAAACGTCAATGCATCCTTTGTGCGTCGCTATCTCGCGTTTTCAAAACCATCCGTTTGACGGTTCGCTGCTCAGTAAGCTTCCAACGACCTCCCGGGCGTTGGGTCTGAGGGCGAAGCAACAGAAAAAGCCGCCTCGACGAATCAGGCGGCTGTCTCTTTAGCGTATGGCAGTTGTGGAAGGGTAGTTCTTACTTATCCATGTCCTGTGCCATCTTGTAGTGATGCTCGAGGGCCGGAAGTGTCTTCGCGGCAAAGGCCTTCAGATCGGTATTTTCACCTTCTTCAGCGTAGCGCTTGAAGAGGTCTACCGCGTCTTCATGTGCTTCGACCTGATCGTCGAAATATTCCTCGATGAAATCGGCGCCTTCAAGCTTTGCCAGCTCGTCGACATCTTCCTTGTCATCTTCGGTCAATGCCGTGACAGGATTGCCCTGAACCTTGCCGCTGTCGATCAGCGCCTTGAGTTCGGCAGAAGCCTTTTCATGGTCTGTAATCATCTGCTGCGCAAATTTCTTGGTGGCGTCGTCGCCCTTGGTCAGCGCGAGCTTGCTCGACTCGATCTCGTACATACCGCTCGCAGACGCCTGCATGATAAAGTCTGCGGTGGTCGGAGCGCGACCCAGAACCGAGTTTGCGCCGGTGCTTTCTGCAGCCGACTGCGCGAAAGCTGCCGTTGCGGTCATGAGAAATGCTGCGGTGAGAATTGTTTTTTTCATGGTCGGTATCTCCTGTGAGCCCTACCAACCCATGGAAATCAAAGAGGTTCCGCAAAGATTTTTCAACGTGGTACTTGATCTGATTGAGATAAAGCGTCGAAGCGAGGGGATGACGAAGGCGGCCATTGCGCGTTAACGAACCTGAATGGCAGACAACGGGATATTACGGATTCCGTCAGGATTCGTAGTCTAGCATAAGCACAGCAATCCGCGGCGATTCTCATGCCAGGAGCGGACCGGAGGAAACGGATGCCCACATTCTACGGCAACGATTACGACAACACCGTCTACCAGGATGATTACGATTCTGATCTCACCGTCTACACCTATGGCGGCGACGACCGGATCTTCCTCAACCTCGTCGGCAAATACGGTGGTTTCAACACGGTTTATGCAGGCGCTGACGACGATTTGGTGCAAAATTCCTTCGAAGGCGGCAACAAGATCGATCTCGGCTCCGGCAACGACAGCTACGTCGCAACAGGATTTTCGACGTCGAGCAAGCTCTATGATGTCGTCTATGCCGGCAGCGGCAACGACTCTTTCGAAGTCTCCACCTATCACAGCGACTATTACGGCGAGACGGGCAATGACGCCTTCTTCTCGGTCGGCTATCGCAACTATTTCAACGGTGGCTCGGGGACCGATACGATCAGCTATGAGACGCAGGACGAGGATGATGATCTGGCCGGTCTCGGCGTCGCCATCGATCTCGGCAAGGGCTCGGCGCAGACGCTTGGAACCAGTTACAAAGAGACGCTCGTCAGCATCGAGAATGCCATCGGGACCGGTGCGAGCGACAAGATCTACGGCTCATCCGGCGCAAACAAGCTTTGGGGCGATGATGGAAACGACTTGATCGACGGCAAGGGCGGTAATGACACGCTCTACGGCGGCGCCGGTAACGACGACCTCTACGGTGGAAGCGGCAACGACAAGCTTTACGGCGGATCCGGCAACGACCATCTCTATGGTGGATCGGGCGCCGATACGTTCGTGTTCACCTCGATCGCAGACTCCAAGGCAAACAGCAGCCGCGACATCATCCAGGACTTCAGCCGCGCAGAAGACGATTATATCGATCTCCGGTCGATCGATGCGGATACGACCTTCGGCGGCAATCAGTCCTTCGATTTCATCGGTTCGAAAGGCTTTTCGGGCGAGGCGGGCGAGTTGCGCTTTAGCGGCGGCATCGTCTCAGGCGATGTGAACGGCGACGGTTATGCCGACTTCCAGATCAAGATCGCGGGCCAGACCAAAATGTACGACAGCGATTTCTTCCTCTGAGATATCGAGCTGTTTTAGGAAGGCGCTTCTGAAAGGAGGCGCCTTTTTTCGTGGTCGACAGAACTCGTAAACTACAGCGCATCAACCGATGCGCCGGTCGCGATGAAGTCGCCATTGGCGAAATCAGTCTCATCCGATCGACCGACCTTGCCGTACCGGAGCGGCTGTCCGTCGATAGCGCAGGTCTTGCCACCGGCGGCGCGCAGGACCGCATCTCCGGCTGCCGTGTCCCATTCCATCGTCCGGCCGAACCGCGGATAAATGTCGGCGGCACCTTCCGCCAGCAGACCGAATTTCAGCGATGAACCGACGGAAAGGGTTTCGAGGTCGCCGTATTGCGCCAGGAAATCATCCGTTTCGACAGTTCGGTGGGACCGGCTGGCACAGGCGATGGGTCGCCGTGGCATGACGCGGGCACGGATCGCCTGACGGTTTTCGATGGTGAAATTGGGGGCGATCGCGAGCTTGGACGCTTTGTTCTGTGCGCCGCCATAGCCGACGTTGAGCGCCGGAGCATACACGATACCAACGGTCGGAAGGGCATTTTCGATCAGCGCAATATTGACGGTGAAGTCATCGCGGCCGTTGATGAATTCACGTGTGCCGTCAAGCGGGTCGATCAGGAAGAAACGACCACCGGAAATATCGGGGATCTGCCCGGCGGCGACGGCTTCTTCTGCAACCGCGGGGATCGCCGGCCAATGCTGCGCAAGCGCTTCGAGAATGATCGCTTCCGCGGCTTCGTCAGCCTCCGTCACCGGCGAGTGGTCAGGCTTGTAGTGGGTATGAGCGCCACGGCCACGGATCTCAAGAACCGTGCGGCCTGCATCGAGCGCGATCGTCTCGAATATGGAAAGCATACTCATCATGAAGACGATCTACTGCCTTGCCTTCAGCAGCGCAAGCTCGTCTCGCCTCTACATCACCGTGCCTATGCCATTGGTTGCTGACGACCGACGGCCCAGGAATTGCCAAGGTGCGCATCCGCCGCGGCCGGAAGATCCGATGCTCCGTGGCGAAGCTGGGGCCGCAGCACGCCCGCGGCGCGTCGGGCGCCGAGCCGTGCAATCATGCCGATCGTCCGCGAGAGCTCTGCCAATAATTCGCGCATGCAGGGTGTGAGTGGGCTGGCCGGCCCAGCCCCCGATGCCGCGGAATGCGGCTCGCTCCAGCTAATCACCGGGTGGTGATATGACGGGAGTGAATCGGATCCGCCAGCATCGGGTTCGGTATAAGCAAGGGTAAGCCCGCGTAAGCGGGGCGACTTACTGAGGCGACGCCGGAACGGTGCGAGGGGGGCGAGGCGGTCCGGCGAGATCGGCAGGGTCGCAAGTGAGGCCGGGACGTCTTTGATTGGTTCGGCATCGATATCGGCAAGAAAGGTTTGCGGTTGAACATGAAAGCCGGCCTCTAGTGCAGCCTCAATGAAATCGGCGCGGGCAAGGGCCGCTACGCTTCGGCCCGTCAGCACATCGCGGCACGCCATCACCGCCGCCATATGCGCTTGTGTGCGTGCGGCCGGCCATCCGCTGAGCAGCATAAGAGCGGCATCCAGCGTGCCTTGCACGATGATCGGCCCCGGTTGGCCGAAGATTTCCAGGATGACAGGTTGCTTCCAGGTCCCGCGATCCATCCAAGCTCTCCCATTTAAGATAATTAGGAAATACTCATATAAAGCTTGCGCCAGGATGGAGCGCAGCGGCCCGACGGTTTTCGTCAGGCCGCTGATGTGATTTCAGGAGATCTTCAGGAGATGCTGCCTTGTCGCGTAAAGCGCAATCGCTGCGGCATTCGAGACGTTGAGCGACTTGATCTCGCCGGGCATGTCGAGCCGGGCCAACGCATTCACCGTTTCGCGGGTCTTCTGGCGCAAGCCCTTGCCCTCGGATCCGAGGACCAGGGCAATCCGCTCACCGGAGAACGTGCCTTCCAGCGGGGCAGGACCTTCCGAATCAAGCCCGATCGTCTGGAAGCCAAGCTTGTGGATCGATTCCAGCGCGTCGGCGAGGTTGGTGATCTGGATATAGGGAATGAGTTCCAGTGCACCGGACGCGGATTTTGCCAGCACGCCTGACTCGGTCGGGCTATGTCTCTGGGTGGTGATGAGAGCGCCTGCGCCGAACGCTACGGCCGATCGCATGACGGCACCGACGTTATGGGGATCCGTTACCTGGTCGAGTACCAGGAGAAGCGGGCTCTCTTTAAGGGCTTCAAGCCGGCGTACGGGCAGGGGCCGCGTTTCCAGCATCACGCCCTGGTGGATCGCCTCGGGACCCAGCACCTTGTCGATATCCTGCGGCGAGACGAACTCGACAGGAAAAGACAGCTCGCTCGATTCGCCGATCTCCAGTCGCATAAAGGCGTTCTGTGTCACCGAAAGCTTGATCAGCTTGCGCTCCGGGTTCTGGATCGCAGCCCGAACCGTATGGAGACCATAGAGCAGCACCTGTTCCGGCTGCAGCTGCGGTGGCGTCCAATCCTTGGCGCCCTTGTTGGATTTGACGCGGCCCTGCTGCGGCGTCGGGATCTCGCCGCGTTCGCGCTTGGTATCGCGAACATTCCGGCGAAGCGTCGCGTAATGGGTGTCGCGGGCGGTTTTGTCTTTAGGATCTTTTGTGCTCATGCTGCCTTATATCGAGGAGCGCGGTTTCGGCAAAGCCCTCCGCTCGAGCCTTCGTCGGATGGCATGACGATATCCAATTTTTTCCTCCTTTTTTCAAAGAGGTCGTGTTGACAGACGGACATGAGGCCGTCATATACGCGGCGCAGACCGAGGGGCGGCAAGCCTGACGGTCAGCAGACTTGGTCTAACGATCCAGACGAATGGAGAGATGCCCGAGTGGTTAAAGGGGACGGACTGTAAATCCGTTGGCTACGCCTACGTTGGTTCAAATCCAACTCTCTCCACCATTCGTCTTCGAGATCGGACCACCCCCGCGGGTATAGCTCAATGGTAGAGCAGCAGCCTTCCAAGCTGAATACGCGGGTTCGATTCCCGCTACCCGCTCCAATATCCCGGACAAATGATTTCTATTTTCGACCGGTTTGATCCATTCAAACATCGCGTCGATTTGTGCTCGTGTTGATCACGTGCGGCACGCGCAAAAACCGGATCGGACGTCAGGATTACGTATCAGGCCATCACCATCTCTGCGGCGACCATACTTCCGGCAGACGGGGAGGGCGACACGCCGAGGCCTTGAAATACAGGCAGATAGAGCGCCATCTTTCGGCCTGCCCCTTGTACGGGGCGGCGGCGTAATTATGTCTTGCGCAATCCTTGGGAAAGCCTTAAACGGCGACACCAAACCCGGTCGCCGGGTCAACCTCTTATGTTCACAGGAAGCATTCAATGGCAAAGAGCAAGTTTGAGCGCAATAAGCCTCACGTCAACATTGGCACGATCGGTCACGTCGACCACGGCAAGACGTCGCTGACTGCGGCGATCACGAAGTACTTCGGCGAATTCAAGGCCTACGACCAGATCGACGCTGCTCCTGAAGAGAAGGCCCGCGGCATCACCATTTCGACGGCACACGTCGAATACGAGACGCCAAACCGCCACTACGCACACGTCGACTGCCCCGGCCACGCCGACTACGTCAAGAACATGATCACCGGTGCAGCGCAGATGGACGGCGCGATCCTGGTTTGCTCGGCTGCCGACGGCCCGATGCCACAGACCCGCGAGCACATCCTGCTTGCGCGTCAGGTTGGCGTTCCCGCGATCGTCGTGTTCCTCAACAAGGTTGACCAGGTCGACGACGAAGAGCTCCTCGAGCTCGTCGAACTGGAAGTCCGCGAACTTCTGTCGTCCTACGACTTCCCGGGCGACGACATTCCGATCGTCAAGGGTTCGGCTCTGGCCGCTCTCGAAGATTCGAACAAGAAGATCGGCGAAGACGCCGTTCGCGAACTGATGGCAGCTGTCGACGCCTACATCCCGACGCCTGAGCGTCCGATCGACCAGCCGTTCCTGCTGCCGATCGAAGACGTGTTCTCGATCTCGGGCCGTGGTACGGTCGTGACCGGTCGCGTCGAGCGTGGCATCGTCAAGGTTGGTGAAGAAGTCGAAATCGTCGGCATCCGCGCCACGACCAAGACGACTGTTACCGGCGTTGAAATGTTCCGCAAGCTGCTCGACCAGGGCCAGGCCGGCGACAACATCGGCGCTCTGATCCGTGGCGTACAGCGTGACGGCGTCGAGCGTGGCCAGATCCTGTGCAAGCCAGGTTCGGTCAAGCCGCACAAGAAGTTCATGGCAGAAGCCTACATCCTGACGAAGGAAGAAGGCGGCCGTCATACGCCGTTCTTCACGAACTACCGTCCTCAGTTCTACTTCCGTACAACGGACGTGACCGGTATCGTTTCGCTTCCAGAAGGCACGGAAATGGTTATGCCAGGCGACAACGTCACCGTTGAAGTCGAGCTGATCGTTCCGATCGCGATGGAAGAAAAGCTGCGCTTCGCGATCCGCGAAGGCGGTCGTACTGTCGGCGCCGGCATCGTTGCCTCGATCATCGAGTAATCGATAGATCAACCACTTGAAAAAGGCCTCGCGGGAAACCGCGGGGCCTTTTTCGTTACAGCGTGTTGAAATCGGTCAGGAGACGTCCGCAGGAAGCGCGTACGCCGTTCAGCCAAAGAGTTCATTCATATAGCGGAACTGCGTGCTGCCGCCTGGCTTGGCCCAGCTCTTCGGCAGGCGTGGCGCAGGCTCCATCAGCCGTGCTGCAACATTCTCGGCGCCTGCTTCAATCGCGTCTCTCCCGATGAAACCACCGCGGACCTGCGTCGTCGCGGCAAGCGCCCGCTGGAAGGCGTCGAACAGTTCCATGTCCGGCCGTCCCGGATTCGTCCAGAACTCCGCGAGTGGCCCTTGGAACGTCAGCCCGGGGATGTCGTATACCGCAGCGCCCAGCGCAACTACCGGCTTTGCCATCGATAGCGCGGTCAGTCCGACGGTCGAGTTGACTGTGACGACGCCGGCCGCGCGGGTGATAAGGTCGTCGGTGTCGCCCCCATCCGTATAGAAGACACGGTCCGATATTCCGTGGCGGTTTGAGGCGGCCCGGATGCGCTCGGGCCAGCGCGACAGTCCATTGTCGATCGGATGGACCTTGAACAGCAGGCGGTCGTTACTGCCTGCGTGCTTTGCGAAAGAAGCAATCACCGAATCGACGATGGCGAAGAGGTCGCCGCCGGGGGCGTGACGGATGATCTGGTAATCCCCAGGAAGCTGCAGCGGAAACAGGAAGACCCGAGGCAAGCGCACGCCATCCGCCGTCTGAATCGGGGTGAGGGCGGCTGTGGTCGCGAGATCGGCGTTCCGTCGCCGAGATTTCATCCTCAGCGCCTTCCAGATCCAGCCGGCATATTCCCTAACCGGATGCACGGGCCCATGGGTCCGGTAGTGGGGATGAACGAGCCATCCCAAGAGAACATTGGGAACGTGATAGACAAGATCGTAGAGCGCGTAGGTCAAGAAGCTGGAGCGGTAGCGTCCGACCCCGTCAATGGCCGGTGCGCTTTCCGCGATCATGCGGATACGCTCCGCATCCTGCGGGAAGCGAGAATGTGCCGACATGCCATCCGGCTCTATCGTCAGCCAGTCGGGCCGCAGATACCCGTGTTCGAGAATATGGACGTCAACGCCTCTGGCTGACGCAACGGCAGCCGCGCTGTGATGCGGCGCACGACCATCACCAAGCATGACGATATCGGTTACATTGTGATCGCTTATGTAGCGATCGAGATACACTGCCCAATGTTCAGGCTTTTCGCGAAACAGTTCGCTTTTGCGCGGCCACCAAAACGCCACATCACCTATGGATAGGTTGATCTTCGATACCTGCGCGCCTTTGTTTTCAAGGGCTTCCGCGAGCTTCTTGAGAAACGGCGAGGCGGGTCCTTGAAGCAGCAGGAATCGGCGTTGATGCATGGCGACGTAACCTTGGGATATGCTTCGTGCGTAAAAGGCGCCATTGACGACGGTGGTGCCTTCGTGAAAGTACCGGAACTGTTTAACGGTAATTGTGTGAATTGGCATCCGTCTCACGTACGGGGAGCTGTGTATTACGTCGGGAGAACCCCGATCAGGCTAAACGACCCTCAATTTCATGATCCCGAATCAAGCGGTATTGGCTTCGAATGACAAAAGTCCTGTTTCTCCAAGGTCCACCGTCCGTGTTCTGGCGCGAGCTGGCAAACGCGTTCGAAGCGCAGGGGATCGGTACGAAGCGTGTGAACTTCTCGTTCGGAGACCAGGCCTACTGGCGCAAGTCCGGAGCGATCAACTATCGCGGAACGCTGAGGGCCTGGCCACGCTATCTGGCTGAACTCATCCGTCGCGAAGGCATCACCGACATTCTCTATTATGCCGACAGGCTGCCCTACCATCGCTTTGCCGGACGCGTTGCACGTCGGTTGGGCATTCAGTGTCATGCCGTCGAGTTCGGCTATCTTCGGCCGGACTGGATCACGCTCGAACGCAATGGCATGGGCCGCTTCTCGCACTTCCCCAACGATCCGAACGTGATTCGCAAGGTTGCCGAGCAGGTTCCCGAACCGGATCTCAAGGCACGCTACGGCCACACGTTCGGACAGGAGGCGACAAACGAGGTCATCTATAATCTCCTGGCATATTTCGGCCGCCCGATGTTCCCGTTCTACCGCTCGGACAAGTACTACGATCCGCTGTTCGACTATCTGTCGTGGCTGCCGCGCATGTTCCGTTCGCGCCACGATCTGCCAGAGGGATTTTTCGACGGCGAAACCGGCAAGAATTACCTCCTGGCGCTGCAATTGCAGAGCGACTACCAGATCCGAGCAAACTCTCCTTATCGGCATCTCTCTCAGATGATCGATCAGGTCATCCACTCGTTCTCGAGACATGCTCCCGAAAGCGCGCGGTTGATCGTAAAGCAGCATCCGCTCGACAACGATCTCGAGGGCTGGCGCAAGATCGTGTCGAAGATTGCCGCCCGCTACCGCGTCTCGAACCGGGTCGTGTTTATCGAAAGAGGTGATCTCGGAGCGATCCTTCGCCATTCGCACGGGACGATCGTTGCCAACTCCACGACGGCGATGCACAGCCTGAGAGCCGGTCTTCCGACGATTGCGCTCGGTGCGGCAGTTTACGACATGCTCGGGTTGACCCATCAGGGCGGGATCGACTCGTTCTGGTCTAACCCCGAGCCGCTTGACGCGAACCTGCTGCGCGCATTCATCAAGGCATTGGCCGGCACGGTACAGATCAAGGGCAATTTCTATCACGAAGAAGGCCGCGCGCTCGCGATCGAATCGATCATTACCCGCGTCCGCGACCGCACCGTCAACGAACCTGGTGCCTTCGTCGAAAAACCGCCGCGTCTGGCATGGCAACGGCTTCCTCTGCCAACAGAGAGGCGCGTGCCGGCGACCGGGACGGCGACGGGCGCCGTCGAGCTTTCAACGCGCGATCTTCTCCTAGGGAAGCCGGATCAAGTCTTGTCCCCGGTCTCGGCAATAGATCTCGGCGACAACGTCGGCGGCAAATTCAGATAGCCTGGCAAAGTTCGAAAAACACTCTTGCCAAGTCCGGCGCAGCGTCTTAAAGGGAGCGCCTAGCCGGTGACGGAGAGGATCTTGATGGTCCGTCAGTCTTCGGTTTGAAGGGGTATAGCTCAGTTGGTAGAGCGGCGGTCTCCAAAACCGCAGGTCGTCGGTTCAAGCCCGGCTGCCCCTGCCAGCCTTCGCACAACACATAGCTTGCGACTGTAATTGATAGGCGCTGAGCGGTTGTTGTCCAAAGTTGGGAATTTCATGTAGGCACCTTTTTCCTCTTGTTTAACGGGAAATGGGTGTTTATGTAGGGAACAACAGACACGCGGTGCGTGGGGCTGAACGATATCGGCTTTACGTGCCGTAATTGCGTGGGCAATCGATGGCATCCAAAACCAATCCGGCAACGTTCTTCAAGCAGGTTCGTTCCGAAGCGTCTAAAATCACTTGGCCATCCCGCCGTGAAACCACGATCTCGACGATCATGGTTCTGGTCATGGTCGTGGTTGCGGCGCTGTTTTTCTTCGCTGCGGACCAGCTTATTGGCTGGTTGCTCGGCTTCGTGCTGAACGTCAGCGTTTGATCCTGGAGTATTAAGATGGCGGCCCGCTGGTACATCGTCCACGCATATTCGAACTTTGAGAAAAAGGTCGCTGAGGACATCGAGAACAAGGCTCGCCAGAAGGGGCTTGAGCATTTGTTCGAACAGATCCTCGTTCCGACGGAAAAGGTTGTGGAAGTGCGTCGCGGCCGAAAGGTCGATAGCGAACGCAAGTTCTTCCCGGGCTACGTCATGGTTCGTGCGAACCTGACGGACGAAGCCTACCATCTGATCAAGAACACGCCGAAGGTTACCGGCTTCCTTGGTTCCGACAACAAGCCTGTTCCGATCCCTGACTCCGAAGCCGATCGTATCCTCGGTCAGGTTCAGGAAGGTGTCGAGCGGCCGAAGTCCTCGATCTCGTTCGAGGTTGGTGAACAGGTTCGTGTTTCCGATGGTCCGTTCGCGTCGTTCAACGGCGTTGTTCAGGATGTCGATGAAGAGCGTTCGCGCCTCAAGGTCGAAGTGTCGATCTTTGGCCGCGCCACTCCGGTGGAGCTCGAATACGCTCAGGTCGAGAAGGTCTGATTGTTTTTGAATATGGGCTGCCATTGAGTTGGCGGCCCTGTGCGGCGTTTGCCGCAACCCGCGTGGAAGGTGAGGGGTCTAGCCGGACCTCGATAAGCCGCACCACGCAACCGCAGCCGCCGGTCAATCCGGCATTTCGGACCAAGATATCGGTCCATAACGAAAGGCAGAGAAATGGCTAAGAAAGTAGCAGGCCAGCTCAAGCTTCAGGTCAAGGCAGGATCGGCTAACCCGTCCCCGCCAATCGGCCCGGCGCTTGGTCAGCGTGGCATCAACATCATGGAATTCTGCAAGGCGTTCAATGCCGCCACGCAGGAAATGGAAAAGGGTATGCCGATCCCGGTCGTCATCACCTACTACCAGGACAAGTCCTTCACCTTCGCGATGAAGCAGCCGCCGGTTACTTATTGGCTGAAGAAGGAAGCGAAGATCACTTCCGGTTCCAAGACACCTGGCAAGGGTGGCAAGGCCGGTACCATCACCAAGGCTCAGGTCCGTGCGATCGCCGAAGGTAAGATGAAGGATCTCAACGCAGCCGACGTCGAAGGCGCAATGCTGATGGTTGAGGGCTCTGCCCGCTCCATGGGCCTGGAAGTGGTGGCTTAACATGGTAAAGCTCGCAAAGCGCATGAAGAAGATCCGCGAAGGCGTGGATCCGACAACGCTCATCGCTCTCACCGAAGCCATCTCGATGGTCAAGGAACGTGCGACGGCTAAGTTCGACGAAACCGTCGAAATCTCGATGAACCTCGGCGTTGACCCGCGTCACGCAGACCAGATGGTCCGCGGCGTTGTCAACCTGCCGAACGGCACCGGCCGTGACGTTCGCGTTGCTGTTTTCGCACGTGGCGCCAAGGCTGATGAAGCCAAGGCTGCTGGTGCAGACATTGTTGGCGCAGAAGACCTGCTGGAAATCGTTCAGGGCGGCAAGATCGACTTCGATCGTTGCATCGCAACTCCTGACATGATGCCGCTCGTCGGTCGTCTCGGTAAGGTTCTCGGCCCGCGTGGCATGATGCCGAACCCGAAGGTCGGTACTGTGACCATGGACGTTGCCGGAGCCGTCAAGGCTTCCAAGGGCGGCGCTGTCGAGTTCCGCGTCGAGAAGGCCGGTATCGTTCACGCCGGCATCGGCAAGGCTTCCTTCGATGCCAAGGCACTCGAAGAAAACATCCGTGCCTTTGCTGACGCCGTCATCAAGGCAAAGCCGGCTGGCGCCAAGGGCAACTACCTGAAGCGCGTCGCGATTTCGTCGACGATGGGCCCAGGCGTCAAGATCGAGCCTTCGTCGGTCACAGCCGCTTAATGAATTGCCGGAGCCCCAGGGCTCTGGCTGCATGAATTCCCTCTCCCTTCGGGGAGCGGGAATTTCCGGAGAAATCCGGAATTCCTGTCCGAGATTGCAGGTGGTTTTCCCTTAATCACTTGGCCTGCATGAGACGGGTAAGAACGCAGATTTTCGGCGCTCCGGCGTTGTCAATTCGGTTCGAGCCTTGTGTGCCTTAAGCCTGAAGCCGTCTTGGCGACAGAGCGGGGGGACAGGATCCTCAACCGCCACGGACGGTCCGTCAAACGATCGTTCGAGGCAAAGGCAAACCCGGTAGGGCCTGCAGGATTGCGGTCCTATCAACTGGAGACAGACAGTGGAAAGAGCGGAAAAACGCGAATTCGTCACGGAGCTGAATGAAGTCTTCAAGGCTTCTGGTTCAGTTGTCGTGGCCCACTATGCTGGTGTCACCGTTGCGCAGATGAACGACTTCCGTTCAAAAATGCGTGCTGCTGGCGGCACCGTCAAAGTCGCGAAGAACCGCCTGGCCAAGATCGCTCTTCAGGGTACGGAAGCAGAAGGGATCTCCGATCTCTTCACCGGTCAGACACTCATTGCCTACAGCAATGACCCGATCACTGCTCCCAAAGTCGTCGTGGATTTCGCCAAGACCAACGACAAGATCGTTGTCCTCGGTGGAGCCATGGGAACAACCACGCTCAACGCAGAAGCAGTCAAGTCGCTTGCGACCCTGCCTTCGCTGGACGAGCTTCGTGGCAAGCTGCTGGGCCTCTTGAACGCCCCGGCTACCCGCATTGCAACGGTTGTATCCGCACCAGCAGCTCAGCTTGCTCGCGTGTTTGCGGCTTACTCAAAGAAGGACGAAGCCGCGTAAGGCGGTTTTTCGCTGTTCAAAACCAAGTTCGAACCGAAGATAAGGAACTGATAAAATGGCTGATCTCGCAAAGATCGTTGAAGACCTGTCCGCCCTGACCGTTCTGGAAGCTGCTGAGCTTTCCAAGATGCTCGAAGAAAAGTGGGGCGTTTCGGCTGCTGCTCCTGTCGCAGCAGCTGCTGCTGGCGGCGGTGCTGCTGCTGTCGTTGAAGAAGAAAAGACCGAATTCGACGTTATCCTCGTTGAAGCCGGCGCTAACAAGATCAACGTCATCAAGGAAGTCCGCGCAATCACAGGTCTCGGCCTGAAGGAAGCTAAGGACCTCGTCGAAGGCGCTCCTAAGGCTGTCAAGGAAGCCGTTTCCAAGGCTGAAGCTGCAGACCTCAAGAAGAAGCTTGAAGACGCAGGCGCCAAGGTCGACGTCAAGTAATATCGGAATACGGTGGGGGAGATCAGTCTCCCCCGCTTTCTTCCTCCGAAACTATTACCCAGGGATCGTGAAAACGGCCCCTGGGTAATGGGTTCTCAAGAGGATGGTCCTGAACCGAACCGAGAAGGCAATCCGGCCTTTCGCTTTCGGGAAGTAGGACGAGTTTGAGAATACCATGTTCGACGGGATCGACTGGCCAGCGAACCCCGTCCGTTGCAGGCCCGGATGCAATTTTGAAGGAGCGACGATGGCTCAGACCCTTTCATTTAACGGTCGCAGGCGCGTACGCAAGTTTTTTGGGAAAATCCCCGAAGTCACAGAAATGCCGAACCTTATCGAGGTTCAGAAGGCGTCTTACGATCAGTTTCTGATGGTTGAAGAGCCGAAGGGTGGTCGTCCGGACGAAGGTTTGAACTCCGTGTTCAGGTCTGTCTTCCCGATCAGCGATTTCTCCGGCGCTTCCATGCTCGAATTCGTGTCCTACGAATTCGAACCGCCTAAATTCGACGTTGAAGAATGCCGTCAGCGCGATCTGACCTACGCGGCGCCTCTCAAGGTGACGCTGCGTCTCATCGTGTTTGATATCGACGAGGATACGGGCGCGAAGTCCATCAAGGACATCAAGGAACAGTCCGTCTACATGGGCGACATGCCGCTCATGACCGACAACGGCACGTTCATCGTGAACGGTACCGAGCGCGTCATCGTGTCTCAGATGCACCGTTCGCCAGGCGTGTTCTTCGACCACGACAAGGGCAAGAGCCACTCTTCCGGCAAGCTGCTTTTCGCTGCTCGCGTCATTCCGTATCGCGGTTCCTGGCTCGACATCGAATTCGACGCCAAGGATATCGTCTACGCGCGTATCGACCGTCGCCGCAAGATCCCCGTCTCGTCGCTGCTGATGGCACTTGGCATGGACGGCGAAGAAATCCTGTCGACGTTCTATACGAAGTCCAACTATGTTCGCGACGGCGAAGGCTGGCGCATTCCGTTCAACGCCGAGACCCTCAAGGGTGCCAAGGCGCTGTCGGAAATGGTTGACGCCGACACCGGCGAAGTCGTTGTGGAATCCGGCAAGAAGCTGACCCCGCGTCTGCTTCGTTCGCTGACCGAGAAGGGCCTCAAGGCCATCAAGGCAACGAATGACGACCTCTACGGCAACTATCTGGCCGAAGACATCGTCAACTACTCGACGGGTGAGATCTATCTCGAAGCCGGCGACGAAATCGACGAGAAGACCCTCAAGGTCATCCTCGACCACGGTTTCGACGAGATCCCGGTTCTCGGCATCGACCACATCAATGTTGGCGCCTACATCCGCAACACGCTGGCCGCAGACAAGAACGAGCATCGTCAGGATGCACTGTTCGACATCTACCGCGTCATGCGTCCGGGCGAGCCGCCGACGATGGACTCGGCCGAAGCCATGTTCAATTCGCTGTTCTTCGATTCGGAGCGTTACGATCTCTCCGCCGTCGGCCGCGTGAAGATGAACATGCGTCTCGACGTCGACGCTCCAGACACGATGCGCGTTCTGCGCAAGGACGATATCCTGGCCGTGGTCCGCATGCTCGTCGAACTGCGTGACGGCAAGGGCGAAATCGACGACATCGACAACCTCGGCAACCGCCGCGTTCGTTCTGTCGGCGAACTGATGGAAAATCAGTACCGTCTGGGTCTGCTCCGCATGGAGCGCGCCATCAAGGAACGCATGTCGTCGATCGAGATCGACACCGTGATGCCGCAGGACCTGATCAACGCGAAGCCGGCTGCTGCCGCGGTTCGCGAATTCTTCGGTTCCTCGCAGCTGTCGCAGTTCATGGACCAGGTGAACCCGCTTTCGGAAATCACCCACAAGCGTCGTCTTTCGGCACTTGGCCCGGGTGGTCTGACCCGCGAGCGCGCAGGCTTCGAAGTCCGCGACGTTCACCCGACCCACTACGGCCGTATCTGCCCGATCGAAACGCCGGAAGGCCCGAATATCGGTCTGATCAACTCGCTCGCAACCTTCGCCCGTGTGAACAAGTACGGCTTCATCGAAAGCCCGTACCGCAAGATCATCGACGGCAAGGTGACGAAGGACGTCGTCTATCTCTCCGCTATGGAAGAGGCGAAGTACTACGTTGCGCAGGCGAACTCGGAACTCACCTCCGAAGGCACCTTCGTTGAAGAGTTCGTGGTCTGCCGCCATTCCGGCGAAGTCATGCTGTCACCGCGCGACACCGTCAACCTGATGGACGTTTCGCCAAAGCAGCTCGTCTCCGTCGCAGCGGCTCTGATCCCGTTCCTCGAAAACGACGACGCCAACCGCGCCCTCATGGGGTCCAACATGCAGCGTCAGGCGGTTCCGCTGGTTCGCGCCGAAGCGCCGTTCGTCGGCACCGGCATGGAGCCTGTGGTTGCGCGTGACTCCGGCGCGGCTATTGCTGCCCGCCGTAGCGGTGTTGTGGACCAGGTGGATGCGACCCGTATCGTTATCCGTGCGACGGAAGACCTCGAATCCGGCAAGTCCGGCGTCGATATCTACCGCCTGCAGAAGTTCCAGCGCTCCAACCAGAACACCTGCGTCAACCAGCGTCCGCTGGTCGCCGTCGGCGACATTCTGAACAAGGGCGACATCATCGCTGACGGTCCTTCGACCGACCTCGGTGACCTGGCTCTTGGCCGCAACGCGCTCGTCGCGTTCATGCCTTGGAACGGCTACAACTACGAAGACTCGATCCTCATGTCCGAGCGCATCGTGTCTGACGACGTGTTCACCTCCATCCACATCGAAGAATTCGAAGTGATGGCGCGTGACACGAAGCTTGGTCCTGAAGAAATCACGCGCGACATTCCGAACGTATCGGAAGAAGCGCTGAAGAACCTCGACGAAGCCGGCATCGTCTATATCGGCGCCGAAGTTCAGCCGGGCGACATCCTCGTCGGCAAGATCACACCGAAGGGCGAAAGCCCGATGACGCCTGAAGAAAAGCTTCTGCGCGCCATCTTCGGTGAAAAGGCTTCCGACGTTCGCGACACGTCCATGCGTATGCCTCCGGGCACGTTCGGCACCGTCGTCGAAGTTCGCGTCTTCAACCGTCACGGCGTCGAAAAGGACGAACGTGCGATGGCGATCGAACGCGAGGAAATCGAACGCCTCGCCAAGGACCGCGACGACGAACAGGCGATCCTCGACCGTAACGTCTACGGCCGTCTGATCGAGATGCTCCGTGGTCAGGCGTCTGTCGCCGGTCCGAAGGGCTTCAAGAAGGGCGTCGAGCTCTCCAACGCCGTCGTCTCCGAATATCCCCGCTCCCAGTGGTGGATGTTCGCGGTCGAAGACGAAAAGGTCCAGGGCGAGATCGAAGCACTGCGTGGTCAGTACGACGAGTCGAAGTCGCTGCTCGAGCATCGCTTCATGGACAAGGTCGAAAAGGTCCAGCGCGGCGACGAAATGCCTCCGGGCGTCATGAAGATGGTCAAGGTCTTTGTTGCTGTGAAGCGCAAGATCCAGCCGGGCGACAAGATGGCCGGCCGTCACGGTAACAAGGGCGTCGTTTCGCGTATCGTGCCTGTCGAAGACATGCCGTTCCTCGAAGACGGAACCCATGTCGACATCTGCTTGAACCCGCTGGGCGTGCCGTCGCGCATGAACGTCGGTCAGATCCTCGAAACCCACCTTGCCTGGGCTTGCGCCGGCATGGGTAAGAAGATCGGCGAGCTCCTCGACGAATACCGCAAGACCATGGACATCGGCGAGCTGAAGACAGTTCTGACCGACGTGTATGCCAGTGAGGCCAAGAACGAAGTCGTCGACTTCGACGATGACTCTCTGGTCAGACTTGCCGAACAGTCCCGCAAGGGCGTCTCCATCGCAACGCCGGTTTTCGACGGTGCGCATGAACCGGACGTTGCTTCGATGCTGAAGAAGGCCGGTCTGCACGAAAGCGGTCAGTCGACCTTGTACGACGGTCGTACCGGTGAAGCCTTCGACCGTCAGGTGACTGTTGGCTACATGTACATGATCAAGCTGAACCACCTTGTGGACGACAAGATCCACGCGCGTTCGATTGGTCCGTACTCGCTCGTCACCCAGCAGCCGCTCGGTGGTAAGGCTCAGTTCGGTGGTCAGCGCTTCGGGGAAATGGAAGTCTGGGCTCTGGAAGCTTACGGCGCCGCCTACACCCTGCAGGAAATGCTGACGGTGAAGTCGGACGACGTGGCAGGTCGTACCAAGGTCTACGAGGCGATCGTCCGAGGCGATGACACGTTCGAGGCAGGCATTCCGGAGAGCTTCAACGTTCTCGTCAAGGAAATGCGCTCGCTGGGTCTGTCGGTCGAACTGGAAAATTCCAAGCTCGATACGGCTGACGCACTGCCCGACGCGGCTGAATAAAATTTGACAAGGGGCGTGCGGGGGCAACCGCGCACGCCATTCCCTCCACCGGTGGAGTTTGCATCGGGTGAGGGGAGTTTTGCCGCATTCTGCGGTTATTGTCATTTATGGATCGAGGATCGGCATCCCGGGAATTTGCCGGTACCGCGACCCGACTGAGGGCGTTACGCCCCATCAAGGAGACAGGCATGAACCAAGAGGTCATGAACCTTTTCAACCCGACAGTGCCCGCACAGCACTTCGATTCGATCCGGATCTCGATTGCGAGCCCGGAAAAGATCCTGTCGTGGTCCTACGGCGAGATCAAGAAGCCGGAAACGATCAACTATCGTACGTTCAAGCCTGAACGCGATGGTCTTTTCTGCGCGCGCATTTTCGGACCTATCAAGGACTACGAATGCCTGTGCGGCAAGTACAAGCGCATGAAGTACAAGGGCATCATCTGCGAAAAGTGCGGCGTTGAAGTCACGCTGTCGCGCGTTCGCCGCGAACGCATGGGCCATATCGAGCTGGCTGCTCCGGTTGCCCACATCTGGTTCCTGAAGTCGCTGCCTTCGCGCATCTCGACCCTGCTCGATATGACGCTGAAGGATGTCGAACGCGTTCTGTATTTCGAGAACTACATCGTCACCGAGCCTGGCCTGACGTCGCTGAAGGAAAATCAGCTTCTGTCGGAAGAGGAATACATGATCGCCATCGACGAGTTCGGTGAAGATCAGTTCACGGCGATGATCGGTGCTGAAGCCATCTACGAGATGCTGGCATCGATGAATCTCGAAAAGATCGCTGGTGACCTTCGCACGGACCTTGCTGAGACCACTTCGGATCTCAAGCAGAAGAAGCTGATGAAGCGCCTGAAGATCGTCGAGAACTTCATGGAATCCGGCAACCGCCCGGAATGGATGATCATGAAGGTCGTTCCGGTCATCCCGCCGGACCTACGCCCGCTGGTTCCGCTTGACGGCGGCCGTTTCGCGACGTCCGACCTCAACGATCTGTACCGCCGCGTCATCAACCGTAACAACCGTCTGAAGCGCCTGATCGAACTGCGCGCTCCCGGCATCATCATCCGCAACGAAAAGCGCATGCTGCAGGAATCTGTCGACGCGCTGTTCGACAACGGCCGTCGTGGCCGCGTCATCACCGGTGCCAACAAGCGTCCGCTGAAGTCGCTGTCCGACATGCTCAAGGGCAAGCAGGGCCGCTTCCGCCAGAACCTTCTCGGCAAGCGCGTCGACTATTCCGGTCGTTCGGTCATCGTGACCGGTCCGGAACTGAAGCTGCACCAGTGCGGCCTGCCGAAGAAGATGGCGCTCGAGCTGTTCAAGCCGTTCATCTACGCCCGTCTCGACGCCAAGGGTTATTCCTCGACCGTCAAGCAGGCGAAGAAGCTGGTTGAAAAGGAAAAGCCAGAAGTTTGGGATATCCTCGACGAGGTCATCCGCGAGCATCCGGTTCTTCTGAACCGCGCACCGACGCTGCACCGTCTGGGCATCCAGGCTTTCGAACCGATCCTGGTTGAAGGAAAGGCTATCCAGCTGCATCCGCTCGTCTGCACGGCCTTCAACGCCGACTTCGACGGTGACCAGATGGCTGTTCACGTGCCGCTCTCGCTGGAAGCCCAGCTTGAAGCCCGCGTGCTCATGATGTCGACGAACAACATTCTGCATCCGGCAAACGGCGCACCGATCATCGTTCCTTCGCAGGACATGGTTCTCGGCCTGTACTATCTGTCGATCCTCAATCAGAACGAGCCGGGCGAAGGCATGGTCTTCTCGGACATGGGCGAACTGCACCATGCTCTGGAAAACAAGGTCGTCACCCTGCACGCCAAGATTCGCGGTCGTTTCAAGACGGTCGACGAGGACGGCAAGCCGGTTTCCAAGATCTATGAAACGACACCTGGTCGTATGATCATCGGCGAACTTCTGCCGAAGAACTTCAAGGTGCCGTACGAGACCTGCAACCAGGAAATGACCAAGAAGAACATCTCCAAGATGATCGACACGGTCTACCGCCACTGCGGTCAGAAGGACACGGTCATTTTCTGCGACCGTATCATGCAGCTCGGCTTCACCCATGCGTGCAAGGCTGGCATTTCGTTCGGTAAGGACGACATGATCATCCCGGACTCGAAGGTGAAAATCGTCGGTGATACCGAAGCACTCGTGAAGGAATACGAACAGCAGTACAACGACGGCCTGATCACTCAGGGCGAGAAGTACAACAAGGTCGTAGACGCCTGGGGTAAGGCCACCGAGAAGGTCGCCGAAGACATGATGGCCCGCATTAAGGCTGTCGAATTCGACGCAGAGACCGGTCGCCAGAAGCCGATGAACGCGATCTACATGATGTCCCACTCCGG
Source organism: Neorhizobium sp. DAR64862/K0K3 (assembly GCF_050500185.1). NCBI lineage: Bacteria > Pseudomonadati > Pseudomonadota > Alphaproteobacteria > Hyphomicrobiales > Rhizobiaceae > Neorhizobium > Neorhizobium sp. DAR64862/K0K3. The sequence goes on along the minus strand of NZ_CP191449.1, from coordinate 1,727,029 downwards.
CGCCCGTGGTTCACCGAACCAGATGCGTCAGCTGGGCGGCATGCGCGGCCTGATGGCGAAGCCGTCGGGTGAAATCATCGAGACCCCGATCATCTCGAACTTCAAAGAAGGACTGACCGTTAACGAGTACTTCAACTCGACCCACGGTGCCCGTAAGGGTCTCGCAGACACCGCCTTGAAGACGGCGAACTCCGGTTACCTGACCCGTCGTCTCGTCGACGTGGCCCAGGACTGCATCGTCAACATGGTCGATTGCGGCACCGAGAGCGGTCTCACCATGACCGCCATCGTTGACGCCGGTCAGGTTGTTGCGTCCATCGGTACCCGCGTTCTCGGTCGTACGGCCCTCGACGACATCGATCATCCAGTCACGGGTGAGCGCATCGTCGATGCTGGTCGCATGATCCTCGAGCCCGATGTCATCGAGATCGAAAAGGCTGGCATTCAGTCGATCCGTATCCGCTCTGCACTGACCTGCGAAGTTCAGACAGGCGTATGCTCGATCTGCTACGGCCGTGATCTTGCGCGCGGTACACCGGTCAACATGGGTGAGGCTGTCGGCGTTATCGCTGCTCAGTCGATCGGTGAGCCGGGTACCCAGCTGACCATGCGTACCTTCCACTTGGGCGGTACGGCTAACGTGGTCGACTCGTCGTTCCTGGAAGCGTCCTATGAGGGCACGATCCAGATCAAGAACCGCAACATGCTGCGCAACTCGGAAAACGTTCTCGTCGCGATGGGCCGCAACATGTCGGTCACCATTCTCGACGAGCGTGGTGTCGAGCGTTCGTCGCAGCGCGTCGCCTACGGTTCGAAGCTGCATGTCGATGACGGCGACAAGGTTCGTCGTGGTCAGCGTCTTGCAGAGTGGGACCCCTACACACGCCCGATGATGACGGAAGTCGCCGGTACGGTGTTCTTCGAGGACATGGTCGACTCGATTTCGGTATCGGAATCGACCGACGAATCCACGGGTATCACCAAGCGTCAGGTTATCGACTGGCGTTCGACCCCGCGCGGTATCGATCTCAAGCCTGCAATCGTCATCAAGGACGCTTCGGGTGCGATCATGAAGCTGTCGCGTGGTGGTGACGCCCGCTTCAACCTCAACGTCGATGCCATCCTGTCCGTAGAACCGGGCAGCAAGGTATCGCAGGGCGATGTTCTGGCGCGTATCCCGATGGAAAGCGCCAAGACCAAGGACATCACCGGTGGTCTGCCACGCGTTGCCGAACTGTTCGAAGCTCGTCGTCCGAAGGACCACGCCATCATCGCTGAGATCGATGGTACGATCCGCCTCGGCCGCGACTACAAGAACAAGCGTCGCGTCCAGATCGAGCCTGCCGAAGACGGTGTCGAAGCAGTCGAATACCTGATCCCGAAGGGCAAGCCCTTCCACCTTCAGGAAGGCGACTACATCGAAAAGGGCGACTACATCCTCGACGGCAATCCTGCGCCGCACGACATCCTGGCGATCAAGGGCGTGGAAGCACTTGCTTCCTACCTGGTCAACGAAATCCAGGAAGTCTACCGTCTGCAGGGCGTTGTCATCAACGACAAGCACATCGAAGTGATTGTTCGTCAGATGCTTCAGAAGGTCGAGATCACCGATAGCGGCGACAGCCAGTATATCGTCGGTGACAATGTCGACCGGATCGAGCTTGACGATGCCAACGACCGTCTCATCGAGGAAGGCAAGAAGCCTGCCTTCGGCGACCCGGTACTGCTCGGCATCACCAAGGCATCGCTGCAGACGCCGTCCTTCATCTCGGCTGCATCCTTCCAGGAAACCACAAAGGTTCTCACGGAAGCTGCAATCGCCGGCAAGACGGATACGCTGCAGGGTCTGAAGGAAAACGTCATCGTCGGCCGTCTCATCCCGGCTGGTACTGGCGGCACCATGACGCAGATCCGCCGCATCGCCACTTCGCGCGACGACCTCATCCTCGAGGAACGCAAGAAGGGCTCAGGCGCTGGCTCGGCTACACCGATGCTGCAGAACATGAACCCGGAAAAGACTCCGGCCGAATAAGGCTGCGAGGGTAGGGCGCCCGGAAACGGGCGCTCTCTTTTCAGGAACGCACGACAAAAAAACGCCCGGAGCGATCCGGGCGTTTTCTTTTATCTAAATTCAGAAACAGGTTAGTCGAAGCGGATGATCGCGACTTCGCCTTCGAGCGCACCCTGATAGGCGGATGCATGCGGCTCTTCCGGCGGCTCGTCGGTCAGGACGCCGATCTGATCGAGGTCGGCCTCTAGGAAGCCTTCTTCGGTCAGCGCGTTCAGCGCCTCGCGTACGGCGGAGTCATCGTCGGGTGCGCGCAGAATGACATGCATCTCGATGCCTTCGCCGCCCTTGGTCTCGTAAGCCTTGCCGATAATGATGAAAATCATCGGGTCATCGAGCGTGTTGTCGTTATCGGCGGGGTTTGCCATGTGCAATCTCCAGGTAAAGGGGCTGACGCTTCATTGTCATCAAGAGGCAAGAGCGAGGAATGTTCCAAAACCTCCTTTATTGCCATATTCAGTGATTCCCAAACGGAAATGCCGGGGTCGAACTTTAATGTTTTGGGGCGGCTTTTCAGGCGATCGAAAACCCCGGTAAACAAGGCTTTCCGCCATTATTTTCGGGCCAGCTCTTGACGCAGAAGGGTTAAGTCAGTAAACGCCGCGGCATCGGACACCATGTGAGACATGTGCGTCTGGAGAGTCTTTCTCCGGAGTTCGCCTCAAACAGGTTTCCAAAAAACGCACGTTGACTACAAGAATGCTGCACGCACGACGCGTTTTCAATGCGTCCTCTGCCTTATGTGGTCCATCCGGATACGGATCGGGCCACGTTTCGTGCATGAGGAGATGTGTGTGTCGCCGCCGGAAACGGCATCCGAATGGTCCCGAAAGGGGCTTGAAAGAAGATTTTGCAAGGGATGGGTATATGCCTACCGTAAACCAGCTGATCCGTAAGCCACGCCAGGCACAGGTAAAGCGCAACAAGGTTCCTGCTCTGCAGGAAAACCCGCAGAAGCGCGGCGTTTGCACCCGCGTTTATACGACGACCCCGAAGAAGCCGAACTCGGCTCTGCGTAAGGTTGCCAAGATTCGCCTCACCAATGGCTTCGAAGTCATCGGCTACATTCCGGGTGAAGGTCACAACCTGCAGGAACACTCTGTCGTCATGATCCGTGGCGGCCGCGTAAAGGACTTGCCAGGCGTTCGTTACCACGTCATCCGCGGCGTTCTCGATACCCAGGGCGTCAAGAACCGTAAGCAGCGCCGTTCGAAGTATGGTGCGAAGCGTCCGAAGTAATCCTTCGGATTTCCAATTTTCCGGCGCTGCGCGAGGTTCTCCGCGTGATAAAGCGTCTAAACCGTTTGAGAGACGAGTAATATGTCCCGACGCCATAGTGCAGAAAAGCGTGAGATCAATCCGGACCCTAAGTTCGGCGATTTGATCGTCACCAAGTTCATGAATGCCATCATGCTTCACGGCAAGAAGTCTGTCGCCGAAAGCATTGTCTACGGTGCGTTTGACTCCGTGCAGGGCAAGGCCAAGTCCGATCCGCTCGGCATCTTCCACACAGCCCTCGACAACGTCGCTCCGCACGTCGAAGTCCGTTCGCGTCGCGTTGGTGGTGCAACCTACCAGGTCCCGGTCGACGTTCGCCCGGAGCGCCGTCAGGCTCTCGCCATCCGCTGGCTGATTGCTGCTGCCCGCAAGCGTAACGAAACCACCATGATCGATCGCCTATCGGGCGAACTCATGGATGCTTCGAACAACCGTGGCAGCGCCGTCAAGAAGCGTGAAGACACCCACAAGATGGCGGACGCAAACCGCGCATTCTCGCATTACCGTTGGTAATCTTCACCCGATCGAGTTTCGAAAGGCAGTCCTATGGCTCGCGAATATAAAATCGAAGACTACCGCAACTTTGGTATCATGGCGCATATCGACGCCGGCAAGACCACGACCACAGAGCGGATTCTTTACTACACGGGCAAGTCGCACAAGATCGGCGAAGTTCATGATGGTGCCGCCACCATGGACTGGATGGAGCAGGAGCAGGAGCGTGGGATCACCATCACCTCCGCTGCGACCACGACCTTCTGGAAGGGCCGTGACGGCAAGATGCGCCGCTTCAACATCATCGACACTCCCGGCCACGTCGACTTCACCATTGAAGTCGAACGTTCGCTGCGCGTGCTCGACGGTGCGATCGCTCTTCTCGACGCAAACGCCGGCGTAGAGCCGCAGACGGAAACCGTCTGGCGTCAGGCCGAGAAGTACCATGTCCCGCGGATGATCTTCTGCAACAAGATGGACAAGACCGGCGCTGACTTCTACCGCTCGGTAGAAATGATCAAAACCCGTCTCGGCGCCATCGCTGTTGTCATGCAGCTCCCGATCGGTGCAGAAACCGAGTTCAAGGGCGTCATCGATCTGATCGAGATGAATGCCCTGATCTGGCGCGACGAGTCGCTCGGCGCTGCCTGGGACGTCGTCGAGATTCCTGACGACATGAAGGAAAAGGCTGCCGAATACCGCGAGAAGATGATCGAACAGGTCGTCGATATCGATGAAGAAGCCATGGAAAACTACTTGAACGGCATCATGCCGGACAATGACAAGATCCGTGCGCTGGTTCGTCGTGGTACCATCGACGTCAAGTTCCATCCGATGTTCTGCGGCACGGCCTTCAAGAACAAGGGCGTTCAGCCTTTGCTCGACGCCGTTGTCGAATATCTGCCTTCGCCGCTCGACATCCCGTCCATCAACGGTATCGACGTCAAGACCGAAGCCGAAATCGCCCGTCATCCGTCGGATGATGAGCCGCTTTCGATGCTGGCCTTCAAGATCATGAACGACCCCTTCGTTGGTTCGCTCACCTTCGCCCGTATCTATTCCGGCAAGCTCACCAAGGGCACGGCCGTCATGAACACGGTCAAGGAAAAGCGCGAGCGCGTCGGCCGCATGCTGCAGATGCACTCCAACTCCCGTGAAGACATCGAAGAAGCCTTTGCAGGCGACATCGTGGCTCTCGCAGGTCTCAAGGAAACCACGACCGGCGACACCCTGTGTGATCCGCTGCACCCGGTTATCCTCGAGCGTATGGAATTCCCTGAGCCGGTCATCCAGATCGCCATCGAGCCGAAGACCAAGGGCGACCAGGAAAAGATGGGCCTCGCGCTTAACCGCCTGGCTGCTGAAGATCCTTCGTTCCGCGTCAAGACGGATGAAGAATCCGGCCAGACGATCATCGCCGGCATGGGCGAACTGCATCTCGACATCCTCGTCGACCGCATGCGTCGTGAATTCAAGGTAGAAGCTACTGTCGGTGCGCCGCAGGTTGCCTACCGCGAAACCATCACACGCACGCACGAAGAAGATTACACGCACAAGAAGCAGTCCGGTGGTACCGGTCAGTTCGCGCGCGTCAAGATCGTCTTCGAACCGAACCCAGATGGCGACGAATTCAAGTTCGAATCCAAGATCGTTGGTGGTTCCATTCCGAAGGAATACATCCCCGGCGTTCAGAAGGGTATCGAGAGCGTTCTGTCTTCGGGTCCGCTCGCGGGCTTCCCGATGCTCGGCGTCAAGGCAACCCTGATGGACGGCGCCTTCCACGACGTCGACTCCTCGGTCCTCGCGTTCGAAATCGCATCGCGTGCTTGCTTCCGTGAAGCGGCAAAGAAGGCTGGCGCACAGCTTCTCGAACCGATGATGAAGGTCGAAGTTGTGACGCCGGAAGATTACGTCGGTGACGTTATCGGCGACTTGAACTCCCGTCGTGGCCAGATCCAGGGCCAGGAACAGCGCGGCATCGCGATCGTTATCAACGCTCACGTGCCACTCGCGAACATGTTCAAGTACGTCGACAACCTGCGCTCCATGTCGCAGGGCCGTGCACAGTATTCGATGACCTTCGATCACTACGCACCGGTTCCGTCGAACGTCGCGACCGAAATCCAGGCGAAGTATTCCGGTCAGAAGTAATCGGAATACCGATCCACAATACGCCTCGGCCTCGTGCCGGGGCGACAACAAGAATTGGAGCCCTTGAGGGCTCACGCAAAATGGAGAGCCGGAAATGGCAAAGAGCAAGTTTGAGCGCAATAAGCCTCACGTCAACATTGGCACGATCGGTCACGTCGACCACGGCAAGACGTCGCTGACTGCGGCGATCACGAAGTACTTCGGCGAATTCAAGGCCTACGACCAGATCGACGCTGCTCCTGAAGAGAAGGCCCGCGGCATCACCATTTCGACGGCACACGTCGAATACGAGACGCCAAACCGCCACTACGCACACGTCGACTGCCCCGGCCACGCCGACTACGTCAAGAACATGATCACCGGTGCAGCGCAGATGGACGGCGCGATCCTGGTTTGCTCGGCTGCCGACGGCCCGATGCCACAGACCCGCGAGCACATCCTGCTTGCTCGTCAGGTTGGCGTTCCGGCAATCGTCGTGTTCCTCAACAAGGTTGACCAGGTTGACGACGAAGAGCTTCTCGAGCTCGTCGAACTTGAAGTCCGCGAACTTCTGTCGTCCTACGACTTCCCGGGCGACGACATTCCGATCGTCAAGGGTTCGGCTCTGGCCGCTCTTGAAGATTCGAACAAGAAGATCGGCGAAGACGCCGTTCGCGAACTGATGGCAGCTGTTGACGCCTACATCCCGACGCCTGAGCGTCCGATCGACCAGCCGTTCCTGCTGCCGATCGAAGACGTGTTCTCGATCTCGGGCCGTGGTACGGTCGTGACCGGTCGCGTCGAGCGTGGCATCGTCAAGGTTGGTGAAGAAGTCGAAATCGTCGGCATCCGCGCCACGACCAAGACGACTGTTACCGGCGTTGAAATGTTCCGCAAGCTGCTCGACCAGGGCCAGGCCGGCGACAACATCGGCGCTCTGATCCGTGGCGTACAGCGTGACGGCGTCGAGCGTGGCCAGATCCTGTGCAAGCCAGGTTCGGTCAAGCCGCACAAGAAGTTCATGGCAGAAGCCTACATCCTGACGAAGGAAGAAGGCGGCCGTCATACGCCGTTCTTCACGAACTACCGTCCTCAGTTCTACTTCCGTACAACGGACGTGACCGGTATCGTTTCGCTTCCAGAAGGCACGGAAATGGTTATGCCAGGCGACAACGTCACCGTTGAAGTCGAGCTGATCGTTCCGATCGCGATGGAAGAAAAGCTGCGCTTCGCGATCCGCGAAGGCGGTCGTACCGTCGGCGCCGGCATCGTTGCCTCGATCATCGAGTAACAAATCAGAGGGCAGGGCGGGTTCTTCGGGGCCCGCCCGGTTCACTTTTTTCAAGCAAGTTGGCCCTGCTGACTTGCTTATGACATGAAAATGTAGCAAATGGCGCGCGAGCGCTATTTGCGCCTTGCTTCGTTTTATCGGGGCAGGCAATTGCCAAAGACATTAAGGTGGGCCTTCGGCCTGGAGACGAGAACGGACTGCCGCTGTTGGCGCACCCGTTCGATCTTTGACACTGGTGGTCCCGCCTTAGGATAACGAACAACTCGTGCTGTAACGTTGGCACGTGGAAACAAGAAACAAGGATAACGTCGAATGAACGGCCAAAATATCCGCATTCGCCTGAAGGCGTTCGATCACCGCATTCTCGACGCTTCGACGCGTGAGATCGTGTCGACGGCGAAGCGCACCGGCGCAAGCGTCCGGGGCCCCGTTCCGCTTCCGACTCGCATCGAGAAGTTTACGGTTAACCGGTCCCCCCACATCGACAAGAAAAGCCGCGAGCAGTTCGAGATGCGCACACACAAGCGCCTTCTCGATATCGTAGACCCGACACCACAGACCGTGGACGCGCTGATGAAGCTCGACCTCGCCGCAGGTGTCGATGTTGAGATCAAGCTCTGAGGCTTATGTCTCGAGCTGAGTGAGAAGGATTGAACCGATGCGTTCGGGTGTAATTGCACAGAAAGTGGGAATGACCCGCGTCTATAACGACGCTGGTGAGCACATCCCGGTTACCGTTTTGCGGCTGGAGAACTGCCAGGTCGTCGCACAGCGCACTGTTGAGAAGAATGGCTATGTTGCCGTTCAGCTCGGTGCTGGCGTCGCCAAGGTAAAGAACACCTCCAAGGCTATGCGTGGCAACTTCGCCATCGCTAACGTCGAGCCGAAGTCGAAGCTCGTTGAGTTTCGCGTTTCCGAAGAAAATCTGATCGACGTTGGCACTGAGCTGAAGGCCGATCATTTTGCTGCTGGTCAGCTGGTGGATGTCACCGGCACTTCGATCGGTAAGGGTTTTGCCGGTGCTATGAAGCGCCATAACTTCGGTGGTCTGCGGGCGACCCACGGTGTTTCCGTGTCGCACCGTTCGCACGGTTCGACTGGTAACAACCAGGATCCGGGCAAGGTCTGGAAGGGCAAGCGCATGGCTGGTCACATGGGCCAGACGCGTATCACCACGCAGAACCTCGAAATCGTCTCGACGGATGAAGACCGCGGACTGATCCTCGTCAAGGGTGCCGTTCCCGGCTCCAAGGGCGCCTGGATTGAAGTTCGCGACGCCGTCAAGTCGGCCGCGAAGTAAGGGAGCCAGCTATTATGGAATTCAACGTCAAGACCCTCGAGGGAAAAGACGCCGGCCAGGTTTCCCTGTCGGACGCGATTTTCGGCCTCGACCCACGCGAGGATATCCTCGCACGCATGGTGCGTTACCAGCTCGCTAAGAAGCAGCAGGGCACGCACAAGACCAAGAGCCGTTCCGAGATTGCTCGCACCGGTGCGAAGATGTTCAAGCAGAAGGGTACGGGCCGCGCTCGTCACCATTCGGCTCGCGCTCCGCAGTTCCGTGGTGGTGGTCGTGCACACGGCCCGGTCGTCCGCAGCCACGAGCATGACCTTCCTAAGAAGGTTCGCGCTCTTGCTCTGCGTCACGCCCTGTCTGCAAAGCTGAAGTCTGAAGATCTGATCGTCATCGACAACCTGGTTGCTTCTGAAGCAAAGACCAAGGCTCTCGTCGGTACGTTCGCATCGCTCGGCCTCACCAACGTGCTGTTCATCGGCGGTGCTGAGCTCGACAGCAACTTCAAGCTCGCGGCCCAGAACATCCCGAATGTGGACGTTCTGCCGGTCCAGGGCATCAATGTTTACGACATCCTGCGTCGCGGTAAGCTCGTGCTTTCCAAGGCTGCGGTTGAAGCCCTCGAGGAGCGTTTCAAGTGACCGACATTCGCCACTATGATGTGATCGTATCTCCTTCGATCACCGAAAAGTCGACACTGGTTTCCGAGTATAACCAGATCGTCTTCAACGTTGCCAAGACTGCTTCGAAGCCGGAAATCAAGGCTGCCGTAGAAGCTCTCTTCGGTGTGAAGGTCACTGCCGTCAATACGCTGGTCCGCAAGGGCAAGGTGAAGCGCTTCAAGGGCTTCATCGGCAAGCAGAAGGACGTCAAGAAGGCTGTCGTAACCCTGGCCGAAGGTCAGACGATCGACATCTCCACCGGTCTCTGAGGTAAAGAAAAATGGCACTGAAAAGCTATAATCCGACGACCCCGAGCCAGCGTCAGCTGGTTATCGTCGACCGTTCGGGCCTCTGGAAGGGCAAGCCCCTCAAGTCGCTGACTGAAGGTCTGTCCAAGAGCGGTGGTCGCAACAACAACGGTCGTATCACTGCCCGCTTCATCGGCGGTGGTCACAAGCGTACCTATCGCCTGGTCGACTTCAAGCGTCGCAAGTTCGACATTGAAGGCACGGTCGAGCGTCTGGAATACGACCCTAACCGTACCGCGTTCATCGCGCTCGTCACCTACACGGACGGCGAACAGGCCTACATCATCGCTCCGCAGCGTCTTGCTGCAGGCGACAAGGTCATCGCTTCCTCGAAGGCTGTCGACGTGAAGCCCGGCAACACGATGCCGCTGCAGTTCATCCCGGTTGGTTCGATCGTTCACAACGTCGAAATGAAGCCAGGCAAGGGCGGTCAGATTGCTCGCTCCGCCGGCACCTATGTGCAGCTCGTCGGCCGCGATGCCGGCATGGCGATCCTGCGCCTCAACTCTGGTGAACAGCGTCTCGTTCCGGGCTCCTGCCTGGCTTCGATCGGTGCTGTCTCCAACCCCGATCACGGCAACATCAACGACGGCAAGGCCGGTCGTACCGTATGGCGTGGCAAGCGTCCGCATAACCGCGGCGTTGTCATGAACCCGGTCGACCACCCGCACGGCGGTGGTGAAGGCCGTACCTCTGGTGGACGCCATCCGGTGTCCCCGTGGGGCAAGCCCACCAAGGGCAAGCGCACGCGTTCGAACAAGTCTACGGACAAGTTCATCATGCGCTCGCGCCACGTCAAGAAGTAAGAGAGGAAGTCGTTAAATGGCTCGTTCAGTTTGGAAAGGTCCGTTTGTTGACGGCTATCTTCTCAAGAAGGCTGAGAAGGTGCGCGAAGGCGGACGCAGTGAAGTAATCAAGATGTGGACCCGTCGGTCCACGATCTTGCCGCAGTTTGTCGGTCTGACGTTCGGCGTCTACAACGGCAACAAGCACGTGCCGGTCAGCGTCAACGAAGACATGGTCGGACACAAGTTTGGTGAATTCGCTCCCACCCGGACCTATTACGGTCACGGCGCGGACAAGAAGGCGAAGAGGAAGTAATCATGGCGAAGGCAAAGACCGAACGCCGGCTGAAGGACAACGAAGCACAGGCAGTCGCCCGTACGCTTCGCGTCAGCCCGCAGAAGCTAAACCTGGTTGCCGCCATGATCCGCGGCAAGAAGGTTGAACGCGCTCTGGCAGAACTCGAGTTCTCCCGCAAGCGCATCGCAGGCACGGTGAAGAAGACTCTCGAGTCCGCTATCGCCAACGCCGAAAACAACCATGACCTCGACGTCGACACGCTGATCGTAGCGGAAGCCTACGTCGGCAAGTCGATCACGATGAAGCGTTTCCACGCTCGCGGCCGTGGCCGTGCATCGCGGATCGAAAAGCCGTTCGCGCATCTGACGATCGTCGTTCGCGAAGTCGAGGAAAAAGGGGAGGCCGCATAATGGGTCAGAAAATCAATCCTATCGGTTTTCGCCTCGGCATCAACCGTACATGGGACAGCCGTTGGTTCGCCGACAACGCCGAATACGGCCAGCTGCTTCATGAAGACCTGAAGATCCGCGCATACCTGATGTCCGAGCTGAAGCAGGCCGGCATCGCCAAGGTGGTTATCGAGCGTCCGCACAAGAAGTGCCGCGTCACGATCCACTCGGCTCGCCCGGGTCTGATCATCGGCAAGAAGGGTGCGGACATCGAGAAGCTTCGCAAGAAGATCTCCACGATGACCAACTCCGAAACGCACCTCAACATCGTTGAAGTGCGCAAGCCGGAAGTCGACGCAACGCTCGTTGCCCAGTCGATCGCCCAGCAGCTCGAACGCCGCGTGGCTTTCCGCCGTGCGATGAAGCGTGCTGTTCAGTCCGCCATGCGTCTTGGCGCCGAAGGCATCAAGATCACTTGCGCCGGCCGTCTCGGTGGCGCGGAAATCGCTCGTACCGAATGGTACCGCGAAGGCCGCGTGCCGTTGCACACACTGCGCGCCGACATCGACTACGGTACGGCTGAAGCCGAAACCGCATTCGGTATCTGCGGCATCAAGGTCTGGATCTTCAAGGGCGAAATCCTTGAGCACGATCCGATGGCGTCGGAACGTCGCGCGCTGGAAGGCGATGCGCAGGGTCCGGCAAGCCGTGAGCGTGGCGATCGTGGCGACCGTCGCCGCGAACGTGAAAACGCTTGATTAGCGCTGGCGAAAGATAAGCTCGGAGAAGTAATAAAATGTTGCAGCCAAAGCGTACCAAGTTCCGCAAGCAGTTCAAGGGCCGCATCAAGGGCGTTGCCAAGGGTGGCTTCGACCTCGCATTCGGCGAATTCGGTCTGAAGGCTCAGGAACCGAACCGCGTCAACGCACGTGAGATCGAAGCGGCTCGCCGCGCGATCACACGTTACATGAAGCGTGCGGGTCGTGTATGGATCCGCGTATTCCCAGACGTACCGGTCACGGCAAAGCCGACCGAAGTGCGCATGGGTAAGGGTAAGGGTTCTGTCGAATACTGGGCTTGCAAGGTCAAGCCTGGTCGTATCATGTTCGAGATCGACGGCGTTTCGGAAGAGATCGCGCGCGAGGCACTTCGCCTCGGGTCTGCCAAGCTCTCGGTCACGACGCGCTTCGTACAGCGCATCGCAGATTAAGGAGAAGGCACGATGAAAGCCGAAGACGTACGCGGCCTGACCGCCGACCAGCTCAAGGACAAGCTTGCTGACCTGAAGAAGGAGCAGTTTAACCTGCGCTTCCAGAAGGCCACCGGCCAGCTCGAGAAATCCTCGCGCATCACCGAGGTCCGCAAGGATATCGCTCGCGTGAAAACCATTGCCCGCCAGAAGGCGGCAGAAGCCAAGGCCTAAAGGAAGAATAATATGCCGAAACGCATTCTGCAGGGCGTAGTCGTTTCCGACAAGAACGAGAAGACCGTTGTTGTCCGCGTCGAGCGCCGCTTCGCTCACCCTTTGCTTCAGAAGACCGTTCGCCGGTCCAAGAAGTACAAGGCCCATGACGAAAACAACCAGTTCAAGGTTGGTGACGTAGTTTCCATTCAGGAATGCGCCCCGATCTCCAAAGACAAGACCTGGACGGTTATCAACGCCCAGGCTTAAAGACTTCAGGATTTTGCGTCAGGCCCTTGCGTCGGACACAGAATCCTGTAAGAAGCACGCCACTGGCGTAGAACGCTCGGAAACGAGCGTTCTTTTGCTTTCAGCGCACGGAAGGTCCCACTTAGGGAAACCACCTTGGCAAGACCGATCCCGCGCATACTGAAAATGTGTTCATAGCCAGCTCCGTTCGTATTCATGCGCGCGGATAGTTGGTCATTAGAAAAAGGCGACCTGACATGATTCAGATGCAAACAAACCTCGACGTGGCGGATAATTCCGGCGCACGTCGTGTCATGTGCATCAAGGTGCTGGGCGGCTCCAAGCGCAAGTACGCTTCGATCGGCGACGTTATCGTCGTTTCGATCAAGGAAGCTATTCCGCGCGGCCGCGTGAAGAAGGGTGACGTGATGAAGGCGGTGGTTGTGCGTACCGCCAAGGACATCCGTCGCGCCGACGGCAGCGTCATCCGCTTCGACAACAACGCAGCGGTCCTCATCGACAACAAGAAAGAGCCGATCGGCACCCGTATCTTCGGACCGGTTCCGCGCGAACTTCGCGCTAAGAACCATATGAAGATCATCTCGCTGGCTCCTGAAGTTCTGTAAGGAGCGAGAGATATGCAGAAGATCAAGAAGGGCGACAACGTCGTCGTACTGACCGGCAAGGACAAGGGCCGCACCGGTGAAGTAATCCAGGTTATGCCGAAGGAAGACCGTGCGGTCGTTCGCGGCATCAACATGGTGAAGCGCCACCAGCGTCAGTCGCAGACGCAGGAAGCTGGCATCATCAACAAGGAAGCGTCCATCCATCTGTCGAACATCGCGGTTGCCGCGAAAGACGGTAAGCCAACTCGCGTTGGTTTCTCGGTCGTCGACGGTAAGAAGGTGCGTGTCGCCAAGCGTACGGGAGATGTGATCGATGGCTGAGTCCAAGTATGAGCCGCGGCTCAAGGCGGAATACGTTTCCCGCATCCGCGCCGCGCTAAAGGAGCAGTTTTCCTACTCCAACGACATGATGATCCCCAAGCTGGACAAGATCGTCATCAACATGGGTGTGGGCGAAGCAACTGCCGACAGCAAGAAGCCAACGGTTGCAGCAGCCGACCTCGCAGCGATCGCCGGCCAGAAGCCGGTCATCACAAAGGCACGGAATTCCATCGCGGGCTTCAAGGTTCGCGAATTCATGCCGATCGGTGCCAAGGTTACGCTTCGCGGCGCGCGCATGTACGAATTCATGGATCGACTGGTCAACATCGCGCTTCCGCGCGTTCGCGACTTTCGCGGCCTGAACCCGAAGTCCTTTGACGGCCGTGGCAACTTCGCCATGGGCATCAAGGAACACATTGTGTTCCCGGAGATCAACTACGACAAGGTTGATCAGATGTGGGGCATGGACATCATCGTTTGCACGACGGCTACCAACGACGACGAAGCACGGGCTCTCCTGAAAGAGTTCAACTTCCCGTTCCGCCAGTAACCGTAACGACGAGCGTTTAAAAGGAACTCCGATATGGCGAAAACCAGCGCAGTTGAAAAGAACAAGCGCCGCCGCAAGACCGTCGCGGACCATGCAGCCAAGCGTGCTGTATTGAAGGCGACCATCATGAACCAGGAACTTCCGATCGAAGAGCGGTTCAAGGCAACTATCAAGCTCGCTTCTCTGCCGCGCGATGGCTCGAAGACGCGTATCCGCAACCGTTGCGAAGTCACCGGTCGCCCACGCGCTTTCTATCGCAAGCTTAAGATGTCGCGTATTGCACTTCGCGAACTCGGCAGCCTCGGCAAAGTGCCGGGCATCGTCAAGTCGAGCTGGTAAGGAGATCGTTAGATGACCATGACTGATCCCTTGGGCGATATGCTCACTCGTATCCGCAACGGCGCTTCCCGCCGCAAGTCGACTGTTTCGACGCCAGCCTCCAGGCTGCGCGTTCGCGTTCTCGACGTGCTGCAGGCTGAAGGCTACATCCGCGGTTACACTGAAACCGATTTCGGCAACGGCAAGGCCGAGATCGAAATCGAACTGAAGTACTACGAAGGCGCGTCGGTGATCCGTGAGATCGGCCGCGTGTCCAAGCCGGGCCGCCGAGTTTATGTATCGGTCAAGTCCATCCCTCAGGTCGCGAACGGCCTCGGCATCACCATCCTTTCGACTCCGAAGGGCGTGATGGCCGATCACCAGGCTCGCGAACAGAACGTAGGCGGCGAGGTTCTTTGCTCGGTCTTCTAAGACTGCGCAAGGATCTCCCTAGCGAACAGACAGGATTGAATAATGTCTCGTATCGGTAAAAAGCCCGTTCAGGTTCCTGCAGGGATCACGGCCTCGGTTGATGGCCAGAAAGTCACTGCCAAGGGCCCGAAGGGCGAGCTTTTCTTCGTCGCTAACGACGATATCAAGCTTGAAATTAAAGACAATGCCATTTCGGTGACTCCGGTCAACGATTCCAAGGATGCTCGTTCGAAGTGGGGCATGTCCCGCACGATGATCGAAAACATCCTGAAGGGTGTGAAGGACGGTTTCGAGCGCAAGCTTGAAATCAACGGCGTTGGTTACCGCGCGTCGCTGCAGGGCAAGAACCTGCAGCTGGCTCTCGGTTTCAGCCACGACGTGGTCTATCAGACCCCGGAAGGCATCACCATTGCCGTGCCGAAGCCGACGGAAATCATCGTCTCCGGCATTAATAAACAGCAGGTCGGTCAGGTAGCAGCGGAAATCCGCGAATACCGCGGTCCAGAGCCCTACAAGGGCAAAGGCGTCAAGTACGCTGAGGAACGGATCGTCCGCAAGGAAGGCAAGAAGAAGTAAGGACGCGGGATCATGGCTACCAGAAAAGAAGCACTCACAAAGCGTGCGAGCCGTGTTCGCCGTCAGATCAAGAAGGTCGCAAATGGCCGTCCGCGTCTGTCGGTTCACCGCTCCTCGAAAAACATCTACGTTCAGGTCATCGACGACGTGGCCGGCCGCACGCTTGCAGCCGCTTCCACGCTCGACGTCGATCTGCGCAAGTCGCTGAAGACCGGTGCGGACGTTGCAGCAGCTGCTGCCGTTGGCAAGTTGGTTGCAGAGCGCGCTGCCAAGGCTGGCGTGACGGAAGTCGTGTTCGACCGCGGCGCCTTCATCTACCACGGCCGCATCAAGGCTCTTGCTGAAGCTGCCCGCGAAGGCGGCCTGAGCTTCTAAGAAATTTCGCCCGGTCTGCCTGAAGAAGGGGAGGCCGGGCGATTTGCGGTTTTACCGCATCACGTCCGGTACGCCGGACAATCTCAACCTGCCGTTCCACCCGCAAAAGAAAAAGGAAAAGGACAATGGCACAGGAAAGAAGAGGTTCGGGCAACGATCGCCAGAACCGCGAAGAACGCGATAGCGAATTCGTCGACAAGCTGGTCGCGATCAACCGCGTCGCCAAGGTCGTCAAGGGCGGCCGTCGTTTCGGTTTTGCTGCTCTCGTCGTCGTCGGCGACCAGAAGGGTCGCGTTGGCTTCGGTCATGGCAAGGCACGCGAAGTGCCGGAAGCCATCCGCAAGGCAACCGAATCTGCAAAGCGCGATCTGATCTTCGTACCGCTGCGTGACGGCCGTACGCTGCATCACGACGTCAATGGTCGTCACGGCGCCGGCAAGGTTCTGCTGCGCTCGGCCAAGGCTGGTACCGGTATCATCGCCGGCGGCCCGATGCGCGCTGTATTCGAAACGCTCGGCGTCCATGACGTTGTTGCGAAGTCGACTGGTTCGTCGAACCCATACAACATGGTTCGCGCAACGTTCGACGCTCTGAAGCACCAGGTGCATCCGAAGGACGTAGCAGCTCAGCGTGGCCTCAAGTATGCCACCCTGCAGTCGCGCCGCGCCGCTTCCGGCAATGCGTCGGAAGAATAAGAGGAGTCTGAACCATGGCTAAGGCTACGCAGAAGACTGAAGCAAAGACGGTTACCGTTCAGCAGATCGGCAGCCCAATCCGCCGCCCGGCCGAACAGCGCGCAACGCTGATCGGTCTTGGCCTCAACAAGATGCATCGGACCAGCACTCTGGAAGATACTCCTTCCGTTCGTGGCATGATCCGTGCTGTCCAGCATCTCGTTCGCGTCGTCGAAGAGAAGTGAGACGGAGGAATTGACCATGAAACTGAATGAGATCAAGGACAACGAAGGCTCTTCGAAGGACCGTATCCGCGTTGGTCGCGGTATCGGTTCCGGCAAGGGCAAGACCGGTGGACGCGGCGTCAAGGGTCAGAAGGCCCGTTCAGGCGTCTCGATCAACGGCTTCGAAGGCGGTCAGATGCCAATCTACCGTCGTCTTCCGAAGCGCGGCTTCAACAACATCTTCGCATCTGAATACGCAACCGTATCGCTCGGCCGTATCCAGACTGCGATTGATGCTGGCAAGCTCGACGCAAACGCGACTGTCGACGCAGCAGCTCTCAAGGCTGCCGGCGTCATCCGTCGCCTCAAGGACGGCGTTCGCGTCCTGTCCGGCGGCGAACTGACAACCAAGGTTTCGATCGAAGTCGCCGGTGCCTCCAAGGCTGCCGTCGAAAAGATTGAAAAGTCGGGCGGCTCGATCAAGCTGCTCGTGGTTGCTGAAACAGCCGCTGAATAAATCGTTTGAAAATCACCCGGTGTGAGCTTCACACCGGGTGATTTTATGTCCATATGTGAGCCTCACGATCCCCAAGGCAGTCCGGCCGGTCAGCTACCGGGATCAGACGGAAAAATGGGTGAGGCAGGCGATTGCGACAGCATCTCGCGCCCCCAGCTTTCTGAAAACAGAATCAAGACTGCGTTCCGGAAGGCACATGCCGCCGGGGGATGGGTCGGGCGGAGAATTGCATGGCTTCTGCAGCTGAACAACTGGCCTCAAATCTGAATTTCAAAACTTTCGCCAAGGCGGAAGATCTCAAGAAACGACTGTGGTTCACGCTGGCAGCGCTTCTTGTTTATCGCTTGGGCACGCATATCCCGCTGCCAGGCCTCAACCCTGAAGCCTATGCGCAGGCCTTTAGCGGTCAGTCGGGTGGCATTCTCGGCCTCTTCAACATGTTCTCCGGCGGTGCTGTCGAGCGCATGGCGATCTTCGCCCTCGGCATCATGCCTTACATTTCCGCTTCGATTATCGTGCAGCTGATGACTTCGGTCGTCCCGTCGCTCGAGAACCTGAAGAAGGAAGGCGAGGCGGGTCGCAAAATCATCAACCAGTACACTCGCTACGGCACCGTGATTCTCGGCGCGCTTCAGGCCTACGGCATCGCTGCCGGCCTTTCGAGCGGTCAGGGCATCGTGTCCAACCCGGGCTGGTTCTTCACGCTCTCAACGGTCGTCACGCTGCTTGGCGGCACGATGTTCCTGATGTGGCTTGGTGAGCAGATCACCTCGCGCGGTATCGGCAACGGTATTTCGCTGATCATCTTTGCCGGTATTGCCGCAGGCCTTCCTGGCGCGCTCGCCAACACAATGGAACTCGGTCGTACCGGCGCTCTGCCGACGGCTCTGATTCTCACCGTTATCATCGTCGCGATCGCCGTCATTGCGCTGATCGTGTTTGTTGAACGCGCCCAGCGCCGGCTTCTGATTCAGTATCCGAAGCGTCAGGTCGGCAACCGCATGTTCCAGGGCGATACCTCGCACCTTCCGCTGAAGCTCAATACAGCCGGCGTTATTCCGGCAATCTTTGCATCCTCGCTTCTGCTTCTGCCGGCAACGGCTGCAGGCTTTGCCGGCAATTCACAGCTGCCAGACTGGGCGACGGGGATCATTGCAGCTCTTGGCCACGGCCAGCCGCTGTTTATGCTGTTCTACGCCATGCTGATCGCGTTCTTCGCCTTCTTCTACACGGCCATCGTCTTCAACCCGAAGGATACGGCTGATAACCTGAAGAAGCACGGCGGCTTCATTCCCGGCATCCGTCCCGGTGAGCGTACCGCGGAATATATCGATTACGTCCTGACCCGAATCACGGTCGTCGGCGCTATCTATCTCGTCGTGGTCTGCATTCTTCCCGAATTCCTGGTGGCCAGAACGGGCGTTCCGTTAGCCCTTGGTGGTACTTCGCTTTTGATCGTGGTCAGTGTAACCCTTGATACGGTTGCGCAGATCCAGGGACACCTCATCGCGCAGCAGTATGAGGGATTGATCAAGAAGTCGAAACTACGCGGTGGAAAGAGGGGACGATGAGACTGATTCTTTTAGGACCGCCGGGCGCGGGCAAGGGGACCCAAGCCCAGCGGATCGTGGAGAAGCATGGCATTCCGCAGCTCTCCACTGGTGATATGCTGCGGGCAGCCGTGGCAGCTGAGACCGAAGTCGGCAAGCGCGCCAAGGCAGTCATGGATGCGGGCAATCTGGTCTCTGACGAGATCGTCAACGCGATCGTCTCCGAGCGCATAGACGCGCCTGACTGCGCGAACGGTTTCATCCTTGACGGTTTTCCCCGCACGCTCGTGCAGGCGGACGCCACTGAGGCGATGCTGTCTGCCAAGGGGCTCGATCTTTCCGTGGTGATTGAACTTCGCGTCGACGATAAGGAGCTTGTCCGTCGCGTCTCCGGTCGCTATTCCTGCGCCCAGTGCGGGACGGTCTACCACGACTCGGATAAGAAGCCTTCGTCGGAGGGCACGTGCGACAAGTGTGGCTCGACCCACTTCAAGCGTCGGCCGGACGACAACGCCGAGACCATGACCAAGCGTCTCGAGGTTTACTACAAGGAAACCTCGCCGCTCATTGGTTACTACTATGCAAAAGGCAAGCTCAAGGTTGTCAATGGCATGGCCGAGATGGATACTGTCACGGCCGATATCGAAAAGATCCTCGCCAGTCTCTGAGACTGTCTTGGATGGGTTAAAGAATCTTGGGGTGGAGCAGTTGCATTCAAGCACTGATTCCGCTACACACCGCGCCAACTCGCGACAGTTTTACAGCGATCGGCGCGGATTCCCGCAAGGACATCCGGGGCGATCATTTTGCCTGTCTCGTATGAAGTTTGAACTGGCGACCGTATCCAAAGGTCGCTTTCATGGAAGAAGTACCGCTTGCCGGATGGCAACCGGAACGCAAGGAGAATAGACGTGGCACGTATCGCTGGCGTCAACATCCCGACTGCGAAGCGCGTTGTCATCGCGCTGACCTACATTCACGGGATCGGCCCGAAATTCGCACAGGAAATTATGGAGAAGGTTGGTCTTGCCGCTGAAAAGCGCGTCCATCAGCTGACCGACTCTGAAGTCCTGCAGATCCGCGAAACCATCGACCGCGATTATCGCGTCGAAGGTGATCTTCGTCGCGAAACCGCGATGAACATCAAGCGCCTCATGGACCTCGGCTGCTATCGCGGCCTGCGTCACCGTCGTGGCCTTCCGGTCCGCGGTCAGCGCACGCACACCAATGCCCGCACCCGCAAGGGTCCGGCAAAGGCGATTGCTGGTAAGAAGAAGTAATTTTGGATCGATAGTCGCAAAGCGGGCAGGGCTCCTGTCCGCTTTTTCGTGACTGTTCGATCTGAGGTGGAGCCGCTGGCATTACGGCGGTGCAGAGATCAACGAAAGGAATACCATGGCCAAGGAAGCCACACGCGTACGCCGCCGCGAACGCAAAAATATTACGTCGGGCGTTGCCCACGTCAATTCGACGTTCAACAACACGATGATCACCATCACCGATGCACAGGGCAATGCAATTGCCTGGTCGTCTGCTGGTGCCAAGGGCTTTAAGGGTTCGCGCAAGTCGACCCCGTTCGCAGCTCAGATCGCTGCCGAAGACTGCGCCAAGAAGGCTCAGGAGCACGGCATGAAGTCGCTCGAAGTCGAAGTCTGCGGTCCGGGTTCCGGTCGCGAATCGGCTCTGCGCGCTCTGCAGGCTGCCGGCTTCATGATCACCTCGATCCGCGACGTGACCCCGATCCCGCACAACGGTTGCCGCCCGCGCAAGAAGCGCCGCGTCTAATGGACGTTTTTGGAGCTCGCTTCGCAGCGATCTTCATCTGAACCCGGTAATAGCCGCTCCGTCTCCTGAAAGAGTCGAGGCGGCTTTCACCGTATAGCCGGAAGGGTATTTCCGGTGTTCCTCGTGCTCGGTTACCACGATTGGATGGTGGTAACGAACGGAAGGTAGTAGGTCATGATCCAGAAGAACTGGCAGGAACTGATTAAGCCGAACAAGGTGGAGTTTTCCTCTTCCGGCCGTACAAAGGCAACGCTTGTTGCTGAGCCTCTCGAGCGCGGCTTCGGCCTGACGCTCGGCAACGCGCTTCGTCGCGTACTTCTGTCGTCGCTGCGCGGTGCTGCTGTTACCGCAGTGCAGATCGACGGCGTTCTGCACGAATTCTCCTCCATCCCCGGCGTTCGGGAAGATGTGACGGACATCGTGCTGAACATCAAGGAAATCGCCATCAAGATGGATGGTGACGATTCCAAGCGTATGGTCGTGCGCAAGCAGGGCCCGGGCTCCGTTACCGCCGGCGACATTCAGACGGTTGGCGATATCGAGATCCTCAACCCCGACCACGTGATCTGCACGCTCGACGAGGGTGCTGAGATCCGTATGGAATTCACGGTCAACAACGGCAAAGGCTACGTTCCTGCCGATCGTAACCGTGCGGAAGATGCTCCGATCGGTCTCATCCCGGTCGACAGCCTGTATTCCCCGGTCAAGAAAGTGTCCTACAAGGTGGAAAACACCCGTGAAGGCCAGGTTCTCGACTATGACAAGCTGACCATGACCATCGAAACCGATGGTTCGGTCTCGGGTGAAGACGCCGTAGCCTTCGCCGCTCGTATCCTTCAGGACCAGCTGTCGGTCTTCGTCAACTTCGACGAGCCGCAGAAGGAAGCAGAAGAGGAAGCCGTCACCGAACTCGCGTTCAACCCGGCGCTCCTCAAGAAGGTCGACGAACTGGAACTTTCCGTCCGTTCGGCCAACTGCCTGAAGAACGACAACATCGTCTATATCGGCGACCTCATCCAGAAGACCGAAGCCGAGATGCTCCGCACTCCTAATTTCGGTCGCAAGTCGCTGAACGAGATCAAGGAAGTTCTGGCATCCATGGGCCTCCATCTTGGTATGGAAGTTCCTGCATGGCCGCCGGAAAACATCGAAGATCTCGCCAAGCGTTACGAAGACCAATACTAACAGGATCAGACTGCAGGCGAATGCCTGCAAGTGAAGGAGACACACCATGCGTCACGGAAATTCGGGCCGTAAGCTCAACCGCACCGCAAGCCACCGCAAAGCCATGTTTGCCAACATGGCGGCTTCGCTCATCACCCATGAGCAGATCGTAACAACCCTGCCGAAGGCGAAGGAAATTCGCCCGATCGTCGAAAAGCTCGTCACCCTCGGCAAGCGCGGCGACCTGCACGCTCGTCGTCAGGCGATCTCGCAGATCCAGGATCAGGACGCTGTTCGCAAGCTGTTCGATGCCATCGCTTCGCGTTACGCAACCCGCAACGGCGGCTACCTGCGCATCATGAAGGCCGGCTATCGTCAGGGCGACAACGCTCCGATGGCTGTGATCGAATTCGTCGAGCGCGACGTCGATGCCAAGGGCGCAGCCGACAAGGCTCGCGTTGCTGCTGAAGCAGAAACTGCCGAAGCCGCATAATTCGATCCAAGGATCGCACTTTTCGAAAAGGCCGGGTGGAAACGCCCGGCCTTTTCTTTGGGGAAATGAGGGGGCGGGCTCGAGCATGACTGCACCACGATCCATACGCGTTCAACGCTGCCTCGCCGCGCTGCTTGTGATCTCCGCGGGGCTTCTGCTGCGCCGCTTCGGCTACGATCTCGGTCTTTCCTTCTTTGTCGTGAAATACGGTGGGTCAGTTCTCTGGGGTGCGATGGTGTTTCTTGCGTTGGCCACGCTGACCGGATCGGTGAACATCGGCAGGCTCGCCTTTGCGGCATTCCTCATCGCCCTTATCGTCGAATTCTCAAGGCTCTATCACACGCCCGAGTTGGATGCGTTTCGACTGACGACGGCCGGCAAACTGTTGCTCGGACGCGTGTTTTCCCTGTGGAATATCGCAGCTTACGCTTTCGGTATCGGGACTGCCGCATTTGTCGAGGCGTGGGTCCTCAAACGGGGACGTAGATCTTCTGTTTGATATGCTTGAGATTGGCGACGATCGTGAATGTCATCACCACCAGCAGGGACCACGAACTCCATTTACCAAGATGCACCACCGACCACGCCCCGATCTGGTTCGGATATTGCCAGATCCCGAAAAAGGTCGAGATGTTCTCCGCCAGCCAGATAAAAAAGCCGATCAGCACGAAGGCGACCAGAAGCGGCATCCGTCTGTCTCGATCGTAGGGCCGGAAGGTGACGGTCGTGCGGGCGTAAAGGCCGAGCGCACAGGCGGCGATATACCAGCGGTAGTCGCCGATGAAATGGTGAGTGAAGAAATTCGCGTAGATCGCAATCGCGATCAGGCCAGCCATCCAGTAGCTGGGATGGTGGTTGATCCGCAGATCGAAAAGCCGCCAGGCCTGGATGATGTAGCTCCCCACGGCGGCATACATGAAGCCGGAAAACAGCGGTACGCCCAGCACTTTCGTATAGGCGAAGTCAGGGTATGACCATGACTGGATGCTGCCGGAGGTCTTGAACACTTCGAGCGCAAAGCCAACCACGTGGAAAAGTCCGATCGCTTTTGCCTCATCCCAGGTTTCCAGCTTGCTCCAGATCATCAGGGACTGGATGGCGAGCGCGATGATCAGCAGAACGTCGTAGCGCGGGATGCCGAACACGCCCGTTCGCGGAACGATGAAGATCGACACAAAAAACAGTCCGGCGAACAGGCAGGCCCGCGCTTCTTTGATGCCGAAGTAGAGAAACTCGATGACGAAACGCGTGATACCGTGGATTTCTCCAAACGGCCGATGGTTGCAAAGATAGACATCCAGCAGGGATAGTCGTTTGCCGTCCACAGTCGATTCTGGTGTCATCAAAACATCTCCGCTGCACGGACTGAAGCCTGTGGGGGCTTTGACTGTCAAGTCCGGGGGATGTCAGGCTGACCGGCCTGCCGAATGACTGAAGCTCCCTATATCGCTGTTGCCACATCCCGTTTTTTTAGCGACAATCGAGCCGTGACGCATTTGGTGGGAGGAGCCCGATGCATGACCCTGTTTCCCATGCCGACCAAGTCTACGCGTCGGCCAATTCCCCTGTCGCGAGTTCAGCTGTAGTCGCGTCCTGGCGCCGCTGCATGACCATGCATCACTTGGCGCCAGAGGACCGGCGGATGCCGGAGCGGGTGACAGAGCAGGAACTGGACGTCGCCCGAAAACAGTCGGAGCGTCTTATCGGGCAGGCGAGGGACGAGCTCGACCGGCTGTTCATGGTCGTCGGTCGCGCTGGCTGCTGCATCCTGATGACCGACAGCAAAGGTATCGCGCTTGACCGTCGCGGCGCAGCGGGCGACGACAAGGATTTTCGTGCGCTGGGCCTCTGGACCGGCTCGGTCTGGACCGAGGAGAGTATCGGCACCAACGGGATCGGCACCGCAATCGCCGACGACCGGCCGATATCGATCATCCGCGACCAGCACTTCTTTGCATCCAATATCGATCTGAGCTGCACAACTGCGCCCATTCGTGATCACCGTGGAGTTCTGGCCGGCGCGCTCGATGTCTCGACGTGCCGAAGTGACGCAAACGAAGGCACGATCGCCATCCTGTCGCAGACGGTGCGTGAGGCGGCATCCCGCATTGAGCTGAACCTGTTCCGAAACGCGTTTCAAGGTGCCCGCTTCGTGATGGTGCCGAGTGAGACGGGATCTCCAATGGCGCTCCTGGCTGTAGATCGCGACGACCTTGTGATCGGCGCCACGCGGGCTGCGCGATCGGCGCTGCGTCTGGACGACGATCGGATTGCGGAAGGGATCCCGGCCTCCGATCTGCTTCACGAATCGAGCCGGGATGCGCGAGAACTCCTGGGCGATGCCGAGCGCTCGGCGCTTCTTCGGGCGCTGTCTCGTGTCCACGGCAACGTTTCGCTGGCAGCCCAGGTGCTCGGCGTCAGCCGTTCCACCCTGCATCGCAAGATGAAGCGATTTGGCATTCAATGACGGGGAGTTTTGTCGCAGACTTGCGACAGAGTGCATCGCGGTATCGCGGGTGAGGCCTGTTTTCACCACGCCAGAAGCGCAGATTCTGTTCCATCGGGTTCGCTTTGAACCTGTTCATCATGGGAGGATGACATGCTGCATCAGAAAATCGTTGAGTCACCGTTCAAGCTGAAATACGGCAACTATATCGGCGGTGAGTGGAAAGAACCGATCAGCGGCAAGTATTTCGACAACGTCACGCCGATCACCGGCGGCAAGATCTGCGAGATCCCGCGGTCTGACGAAAAGGATGTCAATGCGGCGCTCGACGCTGCACACGCCGCCAAGGAAAAATGGGGCCGCATGGCGCCGGCTGACCGCTCGAACATCCTGATGAAGATCGCCCAGCGGATGGAAGACAAGCTGGAAGTTCTGGCGCAGGCCGAAACTTGGGACAACGGCAAGCCGATCCGTGAGACAATGGCAGCCGACATCCCGCTCGCCATCGATCACTTCCGCTATTTCGCATCCTGCATCCGTGCCCAGGAAGGTTCGATCAGTGAAATCGACCACGATACGGTCGCCTATCACTTCCACGAACCGCTTGGCGTCGTCGGCCAGATCATTCCGTGGAATTTCCCGATTCTGATGGCCGCCTGGAAGCTTGCACCGGCGCTTGCCGCCGGCAACTGCGTTGTCATCAAGCCGGCCGAGCAGACGCCGGCCTCGCTTCTGGTCTGGGCGGAACTCGTCGGTGACCTCCTGCCACCCGGCGTGCTGAATATCGTCAATGGTTTCGGCCTCGAAGCCGGAAAACCTCTTGCGACCAGCAACCGGATTGCCAAGATCGCCTTTACAGGAGAGACCACGACAGGCCGGCTGATCATGCAATATGCCAGCCAAAACCTTATCCCTGTCACGCTCGAACTTGGCGGCAAGTCGCCGAACATCTTCTTCGCCGATGTGATGAATGAAGACGACGATTTCCTCGACAAGGCGCTGGAAGGCTTTGCGATGTTCGCGCTGAACCAGGGCGAAGTCTGCACATGCCCCAGCCGCGCACTGATCCAGGAATCGGTATACGATCGTTTCATGGAGCGGGCGGTCAAACGCGTCGAAGCCATCACGCAGGGCAACCCGCTCGATAGCTCGACCATGATTGGCGCGCAGGCATCCTCGGAGCAGATGGAAAAGATCCTGTCCTATCTCGACATCGGCAAGCAGGAAGGCGCGGAAGTGCTGACTGGCGGCGTCAAGAACGATCTCGGCGGGGAATTGGCGAACGGCTACTACATCAAGCCGACGATCTTCAAGGGCCACAACAAGATGCGGATCTTCCAGGAGGAGATCTTCGGACCGGTGGTGTCGGTAACGACCTTCAAGGACGAAAAGCAGGCGCTGGAGATCGCCAACGATACGCTGTACGGGCTCGGCGCCGGCGTGTGGACGCGCGACGGCAACCGCGCCTACCGCTTCGGCCGGGAGATCCAGGCCGGCCGCGTGTGGACCAATTGCTATCACGCCTATCCCGCGCATGCGGCATTCGGCGGGTACAAGCAGTCCGGGATTGGTCGCGAAAATCACAAGATGATGCTCGACCACTACCAGCAGACCAAGAACATGCTGGTGAGCTACAGCCCGAAGAAGCTCGGGTTCTTCTGATCGATCTCAACCCAAGCATGGGCTCCCGGCTGCAGGGTCGGGAGCCTTTTCAATGTCTCGATGCGAACAGGAATGACATGATGGATGCGACAATCAACGGCGAACCGCGCGTCACGGCCACGGATTCCGCGCTGAACTTCATTGCCGAGATCCAGGCGGACCACCCGGACATCCTGTTCCACCAATCAGGCGGCTGCTGCGACGGGTCGTCACCCATGTGCTATCCGAAGGGCGATTTCATGCTTGCCGACCACGACGTGAAGCTGGGCGAAATCGGCGGCGTGCCGGTCTATATCAGCGGGAGCCAGTTCGAGGCCTGGAAGCACACACAGCTGATTATCGATGTCGTGCCCGGTAGGGGCGGCATGTTCTCGCTCGACAATGGGCGTGAAAAGCGCTTCCTCACCCGGTCACGACTATTCGGCGGCGGTGAGGCCTGCGCGATACCTGCCATACGTTGACGCCGCCCACTATGTCGTGGTGGCGGGACGTGCCGGACGGGTCTTGCCGCGCTTCCAGTTGAGGAACGGCTTCCTCAGCGGCCGGTAGGCGAGCAGCAGCCCGATCGCTGCGATATGGATAAACGGAACGAGCGTCACCGACTTCACCGCGAGCACATAGTGGAGCGCGCCGCCCAGTGCCACGAGATAGATCAGCTTGTGCATTTTCACCCAGGTCTGTCCGAGCTTGCGGATCGACCAGTTGTTGGATGTCACCGCAAGCGGGATCAGCAGCAGCAGGCAGGCAAAGCCGATTGTGATATAGGGGCGCCGCACGATATCGCTGCCAACAGCGCCGAAGTTCAGCTGCAGATCGAGCAGAAGATAGACGCTGAAATGGAACACGACGTAATAGAAGGCGAGCAGCCCTAGCGCACGGCGATAGCGGATCCAGTTGATCCCGAGAATATCGCGAAGGGGCGTGACGGCGAGCGTCAGGATGATGAAACGCAACGCCCAGATGCCGATCAGGTGCTCGAACGTCTTGACCGGATTGAAACCCAGCCCGCCCGTCGCGGCCTGATAGAAGTACCACGCCGCGGGACAAAGCCCCACGACGTAAAGTGCCCAGATGCTGGCGGCATGGTATCGGCGGGGCAGGGCTGGGATCGAGAGCATGGTCAGTAGTTCGCTTTCAGGTCCATGCCGGTATAGAGGCTCGCCACTTCGTTCGCATAGCCGTTGAAGGGCAGGGTATCGACGCGCTTGGTTCCGAAGAAGCCGCCTTCGCCGATCCGCTGTTCGGTCGCCTGACTCCAGCGCGGATGGTCGACGGCCGGATTGACGTTGGAATAGAAACCGTATTCCCGGGCGTTCGAATTCTTCCAGGTGGTCTGTGGCTGCTCTTCGACCAGCTTGATCTTGACGATCGACTTGATCCCCTTGAACCCATACTTCCACGGCACCACGAGCCGGATCGGCGCACCGTTCTGGTTGGGCAGCGTTTCGCCGTAGAGACCGACAGCGAGAATGGTCAGCGGATGGCGCGCTTCGTCAAGGCGCAGGCCTTCGACATAAGGCCAGGGTAGAGCCTGGAAGAGACCGCCTTGGCCGGGCATTTCCTCGGGACGCACGACCGTCTCGAACGCCACGTATTTCGCGCTGCCAAGCGGCTCGACCTGGTCGAGGATCGCCGCCAGGGGGAAGCCGATCCACGGGATCACCATCGACCATCCCTCGACACAGCGCATGCGGTATGTCCGCTCCTCGAGCTTCATCTTGAGGATCTCGTCGAGACCGAATTCCTTCGGCTTGCCCACCATGCCCTCGACCTTGACGGTCCAAGGTGTCGGCTTGAACGCGCCGGAATTCTGCGAGGGATCTTCCTTGCCGACCCCGAATTCGTAGAAATTGTTGTACGTGGTCACCGCCTCTTTGGGCGTCAGCTTTTCGTCCAGCTTGTAGGGGCCGGGCGCTGCACTGAGGGCTGCAGCGAGTGCGCCCGTACCTCCAAGGACAGAAAGGCCGGCGCCCGCGGCGACGGTGCCCACGAAATTTCGACGCGACAGATAGATGTCGCGCGGCGTGATCTCAGTCGGCGAAATGTGGGGTGGGCGAAATGCGGGCATTGCGGATCTCCTTCAGGCAAAAGCCTATCCTGTGCTTATACGTACCGCCGACAGGTTTGGTTTCACAGAGCCGAAGGAAAGGCATTAAACCACGTTTGCGTGAAAGAATTAGCGTTGAAACATACGCTAAGCCTTGAACCGGGAAATCGCATGCTCATTTCAGCTTTGACATTAATCAAGGATAGTGAGTATGGCGACGAAAACCTGGGATGCTGCCAGCGAACGCTTCACGGAAACCGATGCGGGCCGGATCGATCGACTGCGGCGTTTGCGGCGTATCCACGGCGTCGCCCGTATGATGGATACGGCGATCGGTATTCCCGGCACCCGGTTTCGGTTTGGTGCCGATTCCATCATGGGCCTTGTTCCGCTCGTGGGCGATGCCGGGGGCGCATTGATTGGCCTCTATATCGTCAACGAGGCCCGCCGCATGGGTGTGCCGAACGACAAGCTTGCAAAGATGATCGGCAACCTTGCGGTCGATTCTGTCGTCGGCAGCGTGCCGCTGGCCGGTGATCTGTTCGACGTCTTCTTCAAGTCGCACCGCCGCAACCTCAACATCGTTCTCGACCATTTCGGTGTGACGGCGGACGAGCTCCGCGCGAAGCGATAGCGGACACGAGGAGAGGGTGAGGGACGGTGACGTTGCCTCGCTCCCCAAGCGCCGCGCCGGAGCAGAACCGCTATGAAACTCCGACCGCGCCTACATCGCCGGGCCGATTTCTAGTGCGCTGGTGAGAACCGTACCGTACCGTACTGTTTTTCGCCCCATTGGTAGTGACACTGGCTTTAGCCTGCAGTAGGACGGAGAAAACAAGGTCCTTTGCGCCGCGTGATCCGACGCGGTAAATAGCAATGGCTGAACGCGATCGAGGAAACATCATGCCAGTCTATCGTTCAAGAACCACGACCCACGGCCGCAACATGGCTGGCGCGCGCGGCCTTTGGCGCGCCACCGGCATGAAGGACGGTGATTTCGGCAAGCCGATCATCGCGGTGGTCAATTCCTTCACGCAGTTCGTGCCGGGCCATGTCCACCTCAAGGATCTCGGCCAGCTGGTTGCCCGCGAAATCGAAGCCGCCGGCGGCGTCGCCAAGGAGTTCAACACGATCGCCGTCGATGACGGCATCGCCATGGGCCACGACGGCATGCTGTACTCGCTGCCATCGCGCGAGATCATCGCCGATTCGGTCGAGTACATGGTCAACGCCCACTGTGCCGACGCCATGGTCTGCATCTCCAACTGCGACAAGATCACGCCCGGCATGCTGAATGCCGCGATGCGCCTGAACATTCCGGCCGTCTTCGTCTCCGGTGGCCCGATGGAGGCCGGCAAGGTCGTCCTGCACGGCAAGACCGTTGCGCTCGACCTCGTCGATGCCATGGTTGCCGCCGCTGACGACAAGATGTCGGACGAAGACGTCACCGCCATCGAAAAGGCCGCCTGTCCGACCTGCGGCTCGTGCTCCGGCATGTTCACCGCAAACTCGATGAATTGCCTGACCGAGGCGCTTGGCCTGTCGCTGCCCGGTAATGGCTCGACGCTTGCCACCCATTCGGACCGCCGTCGCCTGTTCGTCGAAGCCGGTCACCTGATCGTCGATATCGCCCGCCGCTACTACGAGCAGGATGACGAACGGGTCCTGCCGCGCAATATCGCCACCAAGCAGGCGTTCGAAAACGCCATGTCGCTCGATATCGCGATGGGCGGCTCGACCAATACGGTTCTCCACATCCTGGCGGCTGCCTATGAGGGCGGGGTCGATTTCGGCATGGAGGATATCGACAAGCTGTCGCGCAAGGTGCCGTGCCTGTCCAAGGTCGCGCCGGCCAAGAGCGACGTCCACATGGAAGACGTTCACCGCGCCGGCGGCATCATGCGTATCCTGGGCGAACTCGAACGCGGCGGTCTGATCAACCGGGACTGCTACACGGTTCACGAAGCAACGCTCGGCGATGCGATCGACCGCTGGGACATCACTCGCACCAATTCCGAGAGCGTCCGCGATTTCTTCAAGGCAGCACCCGGAGGCGTTCCCACTCAGGTTGCCTTCAGCCAGTCTTCGCGTTGGGACGAGCTCGATACGGATAGCGACACGGGCATCATTCGCTCGGTTGAAAATCCCTTCTCCAAGGATGGCGGCCTGGCCGTTCTCTACGGGAACATCGCGGCCGACGGCTGCATCGTGAAGACCGCGGGCGTCGATGAGTCGATCCTCAAGTTCAGCGGTCCCGCTGTCGTCTTCGAAAGCCAGGATGCGTCCGTCAAGGCGATCCTCAGCAACGAGGTCAAGGCCGGCGATGTCGTTGTTATCCGCTACGAAGGTCCAAAGGGCGGACCGGGCATGCAGGAAATGCTCTATCCGACCAGCTATCTGAAGTCGAAGGGCCTCGGCAAGGCCTGCGCGCTGATCACCGACGGTCGCTTCTCCGGCGGTACATCCGGCCTTTCCATCGGTCACGCTTCCCCGGAAGCAGCCCAGGGTGGCGCGATCGGACTTGTCCGCCAGGGCGATATGATCGAGATCGATATTCCGAACCGGACAATCCATCTGGCGGTGTCGGACGCTGAACTCTCGGCGCGTCGCCACGAGCAGGACGCACTCGGCTGGAAGCCGTCAGCACCCCGCAAGCGCAACGTCACGACGGCTCTCAAGGCCTATGCGGCATTTGCGTCGAGTGCGGACAAGGGCGCGGTCCGGATTCTGCCTGAGTAAGTCTCTGGTCGAACCAACCCCGCAGACAGAGATCTCAAAGACAAAGGCCTCGGTGCACAACACCGAGGCCTTTGTCTTTGATCGTTTCCAGTGAACGTCGCTTAAGGACTAAAGCGGCTCTTTGCTCAGTCCGCTAAACGCTTCCTGCAACTGCTTCATCCGCTCGGCATAGGCCGTCGTCAGGCATTGGACGTCTGCCTCGCAAGCCCGACGCTTCTTCAACCAGTCGCTTTGTTCCTGGCGCAGCTGGTCGCGATTGCCCATAGCGAGCAGGCTGGTCAGGATGTCGAATGTGGTGACCATCTTCACATCGGCATCATTCAGCGTGCGCGTGTCGCAGATCACCTTCTCGTCGGCCACCAGATCGGTCTTCTCGCAATCGAAGCTCGCCGCCGCCGCCGGGTGAGGCGCAAGGGAAAGGCCGGCGCTCAGGACAAGTGCAGCCACGCCGGTGGCCGCGAATATGGTTTTCATGCTGGAACGCTCCTGTGTGCAGTCTCTGGAGCCGATCCCAAACGGCATCGTAAACTCCCAAGGACAAACATGATGCACATGCGCGAGATAGCAAGGATGATAGAGGCTAGGATCGTGCTGAAAAGCCGATGCTTTTTGCGGATCAGCTGGAAGCAGCAACACCCGCCCGCGGGCGTTGTCGGGTACCGTCTTTCCCTGCCTGTGCCGGATACCCATATACGCGGTCGCAAGGACGCGTCATCGGGTTCCGGGCACCTTTCTTTTGCCGCTTGCGGCGCTACAACGTCATCCAGCAATTGGTAAGAGGAATCACATGTCCAGCACGCTCAAGCGACCGTTCGAACGGCATCTCAGGAAGCTCTCGCTCAGCGTCGTCCTGCTCGCGGCATTGGCCCCCGCTGGCGCCTATGCGCAGGACCAGAAGACGGTGCCGCAAAGCCGGCAGGAAATGCAGCTTTCGTTCTCGCCGCTGGTCAAGCAAACCTCCGGTGCCGTCGTCAACGTCTATGCCGAGCGCGTCGTTCAGCGCCCGAACCTGTTTTCCGGCGACCCCTTCTTCGAGCAGTTCTTCGGCCAGCGCATGCCGAACCGTTCGGAAAAGCAGTCTTCGCTCGGTTCCGGTGTCATTCTCTCCGGCGACGGTCTTGTCGTTACCAACAATCACGTCATCGAAGGCGCTGATGATATCAAGATCGCCTTGGCGGACGGCCGGGAGTTTCCCTGCGAACTCGTCCTGAAGGACGAGAGCGTCGATCTGGCCGTGTTGCGGATTAAGGCAAAGGAAAATTTCCCGGTCCTGCCGCTGGCCGATTCGGACCGCACAGAGGTCGGTGATCTGGTGCTCGCGATCGGCAATCCGTTTGGTGTCGGCCAGACAGTCACCAGCGGCATCGTTTCGGCGCTTGCCCGCAACCAGGTCTCGTCGGGTGATTTCGGCTTCTTCATCCAGACCGACGCGTCGATCAACCCCGGTAACTCCGGCGGCGCGCTGATGAACATGAATGGCGAACTGATCGGCATCAACACCGCGATCTTCTCGCGCGGCGGCGGATCGAACGGTATCGGCTTTGCCATTCCGGCAAATCTGGTGAAGGTCTTCCTGGCGGCTGCCTCCGAAGGCAAGTCGGTCTTCGACCGCCCCTATGTCGGCGCGACCTTCGATGCCGTGACCTCTGACGTCGCCGAAGCGCTTGGCTTGAAGGCCGCCCGCGGCGCTCTGGTGTCGCGTGTCGTCGAAGGCGGTCCGGCCGACAAGGCAGGATTGAAGCCCGGCGAGGTCGTGACGGCTGTCAACGGCATTCCAGTCGAACATCCCGATGCGCTCGGCTACCGACTGACGACGGCAGGCCTCGGCAAGGGAGCGAAATTGAGCGTCCAGACGCCCGACGGCATGCGCGACCTTCAGCTAGCACTCAATTCCGCGCCGGAAAGCACGCCGCGCGACGAGCGGGTGCTGGAAGGCCGCAATCCCTTCGCCGGTCTTCGGATTGCCAACCTGTCACCGAAACTCGCCACGGAACTGCGCATGCCCACAGACAAGAGCGGCGTCGTCGTCACCGACGTCTCGCGCGGCTCGCCTGCCGGTCGTCTTGGCTTCCAGCCACAGGACATCGTCGTCTCGCTGAACGGCGAGGCGGTCGCTTCGACGACTGTCATGGAAAAGATGCTCCGCACCGATCCGGGGTTCTGGCGGGTCGAGATCGAACGCAAGGGCCAGCGTATCCGGCAGTTCTTCCGATGAATGGTAAGGGCTGATGAGCGACGACCTGTTTGCACCGAAAGTCCCAGAAGAAGTCGCCAGCCGGCGGCCGCTTGCCGACCGGTTGCGGCCGAAGACGCTTTCGGAGGTGACAGGTCAGGCTCATCTGACGGGTGACGATGGCGTGCTTCGTCGCATGATCAATTCCGGCTCGCTCGGATCGATGATCTTCTGGGGCCCTCCCGGCACAGGAAAGACAACAGTCGCCCGGCTGCTGTCGGGTGAGGCGGGTCTCGCTTTTGAGCAGATTTCGGCGATCTTTTCCGGCGTCGCGGATCTGAAGAAGGTGTTCGAATCGGCCCGGCTGAGACGCATGCAGGGCCGCCAGACGCTTCTCTTCGTCGATGAGATCCATCGCTTCAACCGCGCCCAGCAGGACAGTTTCCTGCCCGTCATGGAAGACGGTACAGTGATCCTCGTCGGTGCGACCACCGAGAACCCCAGTTTCGAACTCAACGCCGCTCTCTTGTCGCGTGCCCGGGTTCTGACTTTCCGCAGTCACGACGAGGACAGTCTCAGCGAACTCTTGGAACGCGCAGAACAGGTGGAGGCAAAGCCGCTGCCGCTCGACGACGGCGCGCGTGCAAGCCTGATCCGGATGGCGGACGGAGACGGCCGTGCGGTTCTGACGCTCGCCGAGGAAATCTGGCGTGCGGCAAGGACGGGTGAGGTGTTCGACACCGTCGGTCTCACCGAGATCGTCCAGCGCCGCGCCCCTGTCTACGACAAGGCACAGGACGGCCACTACAATCTCATCTCCGCGCTCCACAAGTCGGTGCGGGGCTCGGATCCCGATGCCGCACTTTATTACCTCGCGAGGATGTTCGATGCCGGCGAGGACCCGCTCTATCTCGGCCGACGTCTGGTCCGGATGGCCGTGGAGGATATCGGCCTTGCCGACCCGCAGGCGCTTGTCGTGTGCAATGCCGCCAAGGATGCCTACGACTATCTAGGCTCGCCTGAAGGGGAGCTGGCGCTCGCCCAGGCCTGCGTCTATCTGGCGACAGCCCCGAAATCGAATGCGGTCTACATGGCCTTCAAGGCGGCCACCCGGGCTGCCAAGGAAAACGGCTCGCTTCTGCCACCCAAGCATATCCTCAATGCCCCGACCAAGCTGATGAAGGCAGAGGGCTATAATGACGGGTATCGCTACGATCACGACGAGCCCGACGCATTTTCAGGCCAGAACTACTTCCCGGAAAAAATGGGCCGCCAGACCTATTACGATCCCCCGGAGCGTGGCTTCGAGCGTGACATCAGAAAGCGTCTCGACTGGTGGTCGAAGCTGCGCAAGGAGCGCGGCGGCAGCTAAGCCTCAGGAAGCCCTGGCGATGCCTGGTTTCTGCGCCTGACCCGGTGCCGCGACGAGCCTCACCGAAGACTCGGCCAGAGCGTGATGCCCTTCCATATCCACCACCAGATGCCAGTGGCCGTTTTCCGGAACGGCGATCCGCAGCGGCGATTTCTTCGCAACGCCGCCGACGAACTTGAAATCGAGTTGTTCCGTAAACCGCTGGTAGTTCGCAGCAGTCATCAGGCGGACGTTGTTCACCCCATTGAGCGTGACTTCAATGATCGTGCCGGCGCGCTGCGGTTTGAGATCATAATGCGTGTAGCGAAAATTCGGACCTGCCATGCTTGCCTCATTCATGCCAGTATATGGGTACAACAATCCTACAGACACCCGGTTAAAGATCTATGGAACCTACTGCGTTCCTGGGTGTTATTTAAGCATGATGCCGACGCGCTGAGCCACCAGCCCGCTGGCAAGACAGATAAAGCAAGGCGATGTTTCCCCCCGCGTCGCCCAAAAACGACAAATTATTTGACCTCCAATCTACCTGGTCCCGCTGCTCCCCGCAGCGGGACTTTTCTTTTTCTGGTTTCGTAAAAAGCTTTCTCTACAGAGACTTGAAGCGATTTCCGGACTCAGGTCGAGAGCGATTTGATTCAGTTTGTGAGGTGCTGGCGGTCCAGTTGAGCGGTCAGCGCAAAGATGGTTTCGCACACAGGCGTTGGCACGCCGGCCAGTTTTCCGAGCGACACGACCATGCCCGTCAACGGCACGATCTCCAGCGCCTTGCCCGCAAGTAGATCCTGAAGCATCGAGGTTTTTACTGGCCCGAAACCTTGCGCTCTCGCAAACATTTCATCGGCCGTCTGGGTGAACCTCGCACCAAAGGCGGTGCCGACGGCCTGAACCTCGTTGATGATTTTCCGAACGATTTCGGCGATATCCGGGTTTGACATCATGTCGATCATCAAGGCGCGGGTGAGTGCGCTGATGGGATTGAAGGCGGCGTTGCCACGAAGCTTCGCCCAGATCTCGTCTCTGATCCGCGGCGTTGCCTTGGCATCGAGATCGCAGCGCTGGAAGAGGTCCACGATCGCCGACAGGTCGTCGGACATCTCGCCGCTGGGTTCGCCGAGAAAGAAATGCCCTTTGCCGTTCAGGCGGGTCTTGCCGGGCTCGATGATTTCCGCACCCTGATACGCGACGCAACCGATCACGCGTTCCGGACCAATGGCGTTCCAGATGCAACTGTCTGCGTCGAGCTCGGGGATCTGCCGGCCTCCAAAGCCGCTTTCCATGTCCCCATGGAAATACCACCAGGGAATTCCGTTCAGGATCATCACGACGCGCGTGCCTTCGCCAATCAGTGCTGCCAGACCATCTGTTGCGGCTGCGAGCTGATGGCCCTTCAAACCGGTAATGATAAGATCCTGTGGAGGCAGACTGAATGGATCATCCGTCGCGGCAACCCGTACGCGGACCGGATCGATGCCTATGTCTTCATAAACGACGTTTAACCCGTTCTCTCGGATTGCCTTAAGCTGTGCGCCTCGCGCCACAACCGACAGCTCCGTGTCGGCTCCTGATCCAGCCGCAATCTTTGCGGCAAATGCACTTCCGAGCGCGCCCGCGCCATAGACGCAAATTCTTCTGAACGTCATCTGTCCTCGCTGCATTCCGACGTAAGTCGGAAGCAGTGTAGGGGAGCGGTAGAAGCGAGGCGACCGATAATTTCGGCCTGTCCTAGTGCGAGGGGTTGTTCGGCAGCAGTTCGTTCATTCGCAGTTCGTCGATTGCTGTGACAGCCTCTTCCGCGGTCCAGCCGGCCTTCAGGGCCGCTGCAATCATCCTTACTTCCGCCTCTTCCTCGAGCGCAAGAAACAGCGGCTCGAGCGCTTCCTGGACGGTCAGGACATTCTCCTCCGGCGACGGGACGGACTGCCGTGCGGTATTCGTCAGCATGTGCGGTTCTCCTCTGTGATGGTCGAATCTATCCAATTTAACGACCCCCGAAAAGGTTCCCAAAAAAACGTCGATTTTGCGGGCTTTCTGGCATCCCGATATCGTGATCTGAAGATATCGCACAAAGGTCGTTGCGAACGGTCGCAGTTAACGATGCGTTTATGAATTCGTGAAAATAAATCGCAATACGGTGCGGGATTGTCCTCGCTATCTGGGCTGGGTTGCCTGGATCGTCCCGCGGCTTTCAGCCGGTTGTATCGCCTGCGCATCCGCCACTTGCAGGCTTTGTATGGAGTAAA
Organism: Neorhizobium sp. DAR64862/K0K3; assembly: GCF_050500185.1. NCBI lineage: Bacteria > Pseudomonadati > Pseudomonadota > Alphaproteobacteria > Hyphomicrobiales > Rhizobiaceae > Neorhizobium > Neorhizobium sp. DAR64862/K0K3. The sequence goes on along the minus strand of NZ_CP191449.1, from coordinate 1,690,093 downwards.
CGCAATGACCCAGAAGACACTTGCCCTGGCGCTCGTCGCCGCCTTTGCCGCCAGCCCCGTTATGGCTGCGGATCTCACCAGCGCCTATGAGGCGCCCGCCTACAGCGAACCTGCGAGCGAACCGGCCGGTTGGTCAGGTGCTTATGTCGGTGGACACGGCGGTGTAACGTCGCCGAGGATCAACCCGTTTGCCAGCGGCAAGGGCCTCAACCTCGGCGTTCACGGCGGCTACAACCACGACCTGGGCGGCGCTATCGTTGGTGGCGAACTCGATTACTCCTATCTCGGCGATGCCGACGTGAAGGCCCGCGGCGGCAAGCTGTCCGAGCGTCATCGCATGGCCGCAAAGGTCAAGGCTGGTGTTCCGCTCGACCAGACGCTGCTTTACGGCACGACCGGTCTTGCCATGACGAAGTATCGCGATGGCGACAATGTTACCGGCCCGGACGGCTGGAAGCCTGGCCTCCTGCTGGGTGCCGGCATCGAGCAGAAGCTGACCGGCAACATCTCGGCCCGCGTCGAGTACAACTATGTCATGACCGACAACGTCAAGAGCTCCTACCAGGGCGTCGAAACCCGTAAGGACGTTCATGACCACTCGGTTACCGCTGGCGTGAACTACAGGTTCTGATTAATCCGGTCACACCCGGAACGGAAAAGGCTCGCTCACGCGGGCCTTTTTTCGTTGGGGACTTGGGCTGAGCCGCCTCAACGGTTTGCCTATCGATGTCCGTCGGGAAACGCTGCGAGCCACAACTTCTGCCCCATCGCTCATCCCATAAACTCAAAAGGCCCGCAATCGCGGGCCCTCTTCATGATCGGTATGAAAACGATGGGTCTGAACCGGTGGCCGATCAGCCGTCCGACCAGAACCGGCTGTGATCGAACTCTTCGGCAATACCGAGCGGCAGAGGCTCTGCGTTGCTGGGTTTTGCAGTCAGATCCGTCAGCGTGCGGCCGACGACGAGCGGCGCGGTCATTCCGGTCGATGCGCCGGGGGGCGAGATCGCCCAGGAGATCAAAACGTCTTCGCCATCAAACTCGTCTTCCGGATCGATCTGCGGCCCGGTGATCGGCAGCGATGCCAGCGAGTGTCTTGGTTCTGGAAGTCCTTTCGCCGGCGCAGCAAGGGCGAGGGCGGGTACGAAGCCCGGTGCAGGGCGAGGCAGCATCGGCATGCTGTTTCCGAGCGCGGACGCCGATGCGGCCGTCGGTGCCGGACCAAGCGAGGCGGTTTCGATGACGGCGGCAGGAGCCGATGACGCGGTTTCAGCCGCCGGACGCAGGCCCGGGGCCGGGATTGCGAGAGATGCCAGATCGGCAAAGGCGGGTACCGGCGCCACGGCAACCGTCGCACGCGCCGATGGTCGTGGCGTCGTCTGCTCGTCGAGTGCTGCAAGCGCGCGGCTGCGTGGTGTTGGCAGCATCGCGGTGATCAGGCCGCTGCCGACCCGTTTTCCGGCACCTGCATCATCGTCGGCCTCGATATCTATGGTCGCACGCGCAATAGCGATCGACTTGCCGCTGCCACGGCGTTTGAGATCGGCCATCGCGACGCTATAGCCCTGGAGCGGTCTTCCGTCGGCGGGAACATGGATGGTTCTGCCGTTCGGGAAGATACGCGCCAGCTCCTGCCGCGACAGACGTGGCCAGGCTCGGACATTGCCGACATCCACATGGAGGAAGGGCGAGCCGGATGTCGGGTAATAACCGACGCCGCCGCCCTGTATCTGAACAGCGATGGCCCGCAGCGTCGAAAGCTTGACGCCGGGAATGTAGAGATCGATCGCCTTGCCAAGCATATGCTGGCTCTTGCGCGCAACCCCGGTGGAGCGTGAGCGACCGCGCAGCATGTTGTTGGTGGCAGGCGAACGATAAGCCGAAACGACGTGGATGTAATTGTTGGTGCCGGAACGCTCGTAGATCTCCCAGACGAGATCGAGCAGGTTCGGATCCATTCGCGCCGTCTCGTTGCGGCGCCAGTCGCGAAGGAACCGGTTCATCTGGGCAAGACCCTTCTGATCCAGCCTGCCGTCCCGCTTGTAGGTAATCGTCGCCTTTTCGCCCGTATGGGTAAAATAGAGCTTGAGAGACCGATCCTCGGCAAAGGCAAACGACGCCGATCCCAACAAAGCCGCCACCGCAAGCCCGGCTGCGCCCGCAGACCGTGCAGCCTTGCCGGCCGCTTGCGAGGCGAGGTTCACAAGTGCGCGTGCAGCACCGGGTACAGACTTAATCGACAGAGACTGGGACACGACAAACCCGCTTTACGCAAACTGTGACAGCGGGATGCGAAAACCGCAGCCCGGCGAATACGGGACCATTATGGTCAACGAAAAGCTAACGGGAGGTTGATGCCCGCAAGGCGAAGTGCGGTGACACGGCTTTGTGAAGTGGGGTGGGCCACGCGAGCGTCAAACCGGATTGCAGGTCATGCCGTTGCTGGCCGTGGGTCGCCAGCGCTCTAAGCTCGGTTCCTCGCTTTTGGCATACACGGGAAAGACTGTTTCGAGGGAACAGCTACGAACAGAGTTTATTCAGTGTTTGAGGAAAAGGCCGCAAGAAAAATCCCCGCACTGAACATCATCAGTGCGGGGATCAGGTTAGACTAATTTGGCTCAGTTGAGGGCTAGCCGCTCACCAATCCCGTCTCAAATCAGCTGCAGCCGCTCGTTGCGCCGCAGGTGTCGCACTTTTCGCATGTTCCGTTGCGGACCATGGTGAAGTTCTGGCACTCGGTGCACATGTTGCCGGTGTAGCCCTGCATGATCGACTTCATGCGGCGATCGGCTTCCTTCTTCTTGGCTTCCGCCTTGGCAGCGGCAGCGTCTGCCTCAGCCTTGTCGGAGAAGAGGGCGGTTGCGACCTGCTGGCCTTCATCGGCAAGCTGCTCGTCGGCGATGTCATCTGCCACTTCGCGAGGCCGCTCTTCGTAGTCGCGCTTGAAGGACACGACTTCCGATGTGGAGATCGCAAGCGTGGTTTCGAGCTTGCGGGCAGCCGAGCCGGCAAACGAGGTGACGTTGCCGCCGCCGCTGCCGACCGAGGCCTTTGCCGCGGAGCCCCCTGCCGAACCCTTCGGCTCGTTGCCGGCCAACCGGTCGGAACCACCCGAGACGAGTGTCGGCTTGTAGCCGCGCGTCCAGCCGGTGGAGAGAAGGTTGGTCTTGCCTTCCTCGATGCCCTTGCCGAGTGCGGTCTGCGAGAAGTCCGACGTATCCACATGCGCCAGATCGTGGCGGCCGAGATAGGACACGGCCAGTTCGCGGAACACGTAGTCGAGGATCGACGTGGCGTTCTTGATCGCGTCATTGCCCGTTACGATGCCGGCCGGCTCGAACTTGGTGAAGGTGAAGGCCTCCACATATTCTTCAAGCGGCACGCCGTACTGGAGACCGAGCGAGATGGCGATGGCAAAGTTGTTCATCATCGCACGGAAGGCGGCGCCTTCCTTGTGCATGTCGATGAAGATTTCGCCGATGCGGCCGTCACCGAATTCTCCGGTGCGCAGATACACCTTGTGTCCGCCGACATTGGCCTTCTGGGTGTAACCCTGGCGGCGGTTCGGCAGCTTTTCCCGTTCGCGGGTGACGCGTTCGACAATCCGCTCGACGATCTTTTCGGTGATCGTCACGGCCTGTGCGGCACTCGGCGCTGCGATCAGCTCCTCAATCGCGTCCTCTGCATCGTCTTCGTCGATCAGCGAGGCGTTGAGCGGCTGCGACAGCTTCGAACCATCGCGGTAGAGGGCGTTGGCCTTCAGAGCCAGCTTCCAGGACAGCATGTAAGCTGCGCCGCAATCTTCGACGGTCGCCTCGTTCGGCATGTTGATCGTCTTGGAGATCGCGCCGGAGATGAACGGCTGGGCCGCCGCCATCATGCGGATGTGGCTTTCAACCGACAGGTAGCGCTTGCCGATCTTGCCGCACGGGTTGGCGCAATCGAACACCGGCAGATGCTCGTCCTTAAGGAACGGTGCGCCTTCCAGCGTCATCGCACCGCAGACGTGGATGTTGGCAGCTTCAATGTCCTTCTTCGAGAAACCGATATGCTCGAGCAGGTTGAAGCTCATGTCGGCGAGCTGCTCGTCGGAAACCTTGAGGGTCTCCTTGAGGAAGTCGGTGCCGAGCGTCCACTGGTTGAACACGAACTTGATGTCGAAGGCAGCCTTGGTTGCGCCGTTGATGGCAGCGATCTTCTCGTCAGAGAAGCCCTTTGCCTTCAGCGAACCGGGGTTGACGCCGGGAGCCTGGTTGATGTTGCCGTGACCGACCGCATAGGCCTCGATCTCGGCAAGCTGGCTTTCGGTATAGCCGAGGCTGCGAAGCGCTTCCGGAACCGCACCGTTGATGATCTTGAAGTAGCCGCCGCCGGCGAGCTTCTTGAACTTGACCAGCGCAAAGTCGGGCTCGATACCGGTCGTGTCGCAATCCATGACGAGACCGATTGTGCCTGTCGGCGCAATCACTGTTGTCTGGGCGTTGCGGTAGCCGTGCTTTTCACCCAGCTGCAGCGCCTTGTCCCAGGCAGCCTTTGCATGGATGACGAGATCCTGGTCCGGGTTTTCCGAGTGGATCAGCGCAACCGGATCGACCGACAGCTGCTCGTAGCCGGAGGTTTCGCCGTAAGCCGCGCGGCGGTGGTTGCGGATGACCCGCAGCATGCTTTCGCGGTTCGGTGCGAAATTCGCGAACGGTCCGAGTTCGCCGGCCATCTCGGCAGACGTCGCATAGGCAACGCCGGTCATGATCGCGGTCAGCGAGCCGGCAATGGCGCGGCCTTCCTTCGAGTCATACGGAATGCCCGACGACATCAGGAAGCCACCAATGTTGGCATAGCCGAGGCCGAGCGTGCGGTACTGGTAGGAGAGTTCGGCAATTTCCTTGGACGGGAACTGCGCCATCATGACCGAGACTTCGAGAACGACGGTCCACAGGCGGACCGAATGCTCGTAATCGGCAATGTTGATGTTCTTCGTCGCCGGGTTCTTGAACTGCAGAAGGTTCAGCGAGGCAAGGTTGCAGGCCGTGTCGTCGAGGAACATGTATTCCGAGCACGGGTTCGAGCCGCGGATCGGTCCACCGGCCGGCGACGTGTGCCAGTCGTTCATCGTCGTGTTGAAGTGGATGCCCGGATCGGCAGACGCCCATGCGGCATAGGAAATCTGTTCCCACAGGTCCTTGGCCTTCAGCGTCTTCATGACCTTGCCGTCCTTGCGGGCGGTCAGGTTCCAGTCGCCATCATTCTCGACCGCCTTGAGGAAGTCGTCCTTTAGCGAGACAGAGTTGTTAGAGTTCTGGCCGGATACCGTGAGGTAGGCTTCCGAATCCCAGTCCGTGTCATAGGTCTTGAATTCAAGATCCTTGTAGCCCTGCTTGGCGAACTGGATGACGCGCTTGACGTAGTTTTCCGGAACCTGGTCCTTCTTGGCGGCCTTGATCTCGCGCTTCAGGGCAGGGTTCTTCAGCGGGTCGTAGCACTCGTCGCCATCGGCTTCGCAATTGACGCAAGCCTTCATGATTGCCTTCAGATGACGGCTGACGATTTTGGAACCGGTGACGAGGGCGGCAACCTTCTGCTCTTCCTTGACCTTCCAGTTGATGTATTCCTCGATATCCGGATGGTCGATATCGACCACGACCATCTTCGCTGCGCGGCGCGTCGTGCCGCCCGACTTGATGGCGCCGGCTGCACGGTCACCGATCTTAAGGAAGCTCATCAGGCCGCTGGAGCGACCGCCGCCCGAAAGCTTTTCGCCTTCGCCGCGCAGATGGCTGAAGTTGGAGCCGGTGCCGGAGCCGTACTTGAACAGGCGGGCTTCGCGAACCCACAGGTCCATGATGCCACCTTCGTTGACGAGATCATCGCCGACCGACTGGATGAAGCAGGCATGAGGCTGCGGATGCTCGTAAGACGACTTCGACTTGGTCAGCTTGCCGGTGAACGGGTCGATATAGAAATGGCCCTGGCCGGGACCGTCGATACCATAGGCCCAATGCAGGCCGGTGTTGAACCACTGCGGGCTGTTCGGCGCAACGCGCTGGGTGGCAAGCATATAGGCAAGCTCGTCCATGAACGCGGAGGCGTCGTCTTCCGACGTGAAATAGCCGCCCTTCCAGCCCCAGTAGGTCCAGGTACCGGCAAGACGCGAAAACACCTGGCGCGCATCGATTTCCGAACCGTAGCGCTCGCCTTCGGGAAGATCGCGCAGCGCCTTTTCATCGGCAACCGAACGCCAGAGGAACGACGGAACGTCGTTTTCTTCGACTTTCTTCAGGCGCGCAGGCACGCCGGCCTTGCGGAAATACTTCTGCGCCAGAACGTCCGTCGCAACCTGCGAGAACTGCGTGGGCACGTCGATATCCGCAAGCCGGAAGACGATCGAGCCATCCGGATTACGGATCTCGCTGGTTGCCTTGCGGAATTCAATCTCTCCGTAGGCGCCCGTTTCCGGCTTGGTGAAACGACGTTCGATGCGCATTGCCTAATCCCTCGTCAGTGAGGCGCCACTCGATGGGGCGCACGTGTTCATGCCGGCTGCTCGCCATCATGGGCAGCCGGTCAAAATTTTATCACCCAGTGAAACATCATGGATGGCATGTCTGTATCTTGTGATGGATGGTGGCTGCAAACACTAAATATAGTATTAACAGTTTCTTTCCGCCAGCGCCAGCACCGTTTCAGCAGACCATCGAGCGGCCATGGAAATCCGTCACCAGGCGATCCTCAAGAACCGCCACGACCTGCAGGAAACCCATTTTGACTCGAAAAAGAACCGGCCTCGTTACTCCCGGTCCAGTCGCCGCCGCAACCTGAAGGCAATGTCGACCTCCAGGGGAGATTCGTCAAGCCGTAGTTGTTAGTGGTTTCGTAACCACAAGATATTGTAGGTTTGGCTGTGGATAACGGGGAAGAAAAAACGTTGAGGAATCTCAGTGATTTACGACGTCAAGTACCGGACTGCGCGAAGTTCACGCAATTGGACGGCGTTCGCGATCAGGACTGCTTCGACAGTGCGACGCCTGTAAAGCAGGGACTTTGCCTATGCTCTGAAGCATCTGTGTGACACTGGCGACAATTTCGGATTATTTTCGAGGTTGGGAAAATGCGGTTCGCTCTGTTGACAGCCGGAAATGTTCCCAAACGGCACGTCTTGCAGGGGTAAGTCCATCGCTCCGATTTCTCATCCCTCGTATTCCGCAAATGTACCGTAAACGGTTTTCGTATATCTAACCGGGATGGAAGTAGGTTTCGCAAAAAGCGAGTTCAAAAGAGGGAGCCCGTGATGTTCGGCGACGTCGTTGCGCGGCATAGTCGTCAGGCAATCTTTCGCACACTCGGGCTCGCGCTGATCTGTACCTCCGGCTCGCTCCCCGCGTTTGCCGATGCGACGCAACGACCTTCGTATCGTTGCGAATTTGCGCATACCATGGATACTGCAGTTTCGAGATCCGCCTGTAATGCTGTCCGCTCCACAGTCGAGCAGATGACGGGTCGAGGACCTGGTTATGGACAGTTCGTCTTCGAGGTAACGCGCGCTCGCACAAACAGCGTGTCTGCGAGATTGCGCTGGAAGGCAGACGGAGCTGCTGGCTGGCGTTCCGGACCGGTCGTGACGACTGTCGTCTCGGACGCGGCTTTGAATGGCGATATTCTGAAGGCATTTGCCCGGCAGCTTGTCGAGGCATCAGGATTTTGAATGGCCACAGGAAGGCCGGGGGAGAGTTGAATGGCGACTTACACGGAAGATACTGACGCAGCGGCTAGCCGTTCCACGGCCTACAAGATCGCTGCCGGCGACACGTTCACCGGCGCGCTGGCGACCGGAGATGCCGATTGGATCAAGGTCTCGCTCACGGCAGGCAAAGCCTATCAGTTCGACATGTCGGGGACGGTCGGCTGGGCCGGTCTCCAGGTCATGGACGCGGACGGCATCGCGATTGATATCGACGAGAACAGTCTCGACACGGACTTCGAGAAGTCGACGCTCAGCGTCTTTGCCGAAAAGAGTGGCACCTACTATATCCGCGTCGGCAGTCACGACGACGAATGGTCAGGCGACTATGCGCTGAAGACGACGGTTGTTACCGCTCCGAAATTCGCAAGCTACGATACGATCGCCAAGCAGTTGACCACGGATTTCTGGACCAGCGACGGCGGCACGCCCTTCAAGTTCAATATCGCGGCCGGCGGCACATTGACCGTCAACATCGGTGCGCTGACCGCCCAGGGCCAGCAGCTGGCCAAGTGGGCTCTCACTGCCTGGACGGAAGCCTTCGGCATCAAGTTCAAGTTCGTGACCGGTTCGGCACAGATCTCCTTCGACGACAAGGAGGGCGGCGCTTACGGCGGATCGACGTCGATCATCGGCGGTTTCACCACGGCGTCTTTCGTCAATGTGGCGGCAAGCTGGATCACCGACTACGGCGCGGGCGCAGACAGCTACACGATGTCCACCTATGTGCACGAGATCGGTCATGCGCTGGGGCTCGGCCATGCGGGCAACTATGACGGCAACGCCACCTGGGGCATAGACAACCGGTTCGAAAACGATTCCTCACAACTGACGGTGATGTCCTATTTCGACGATCAGGTCAGTGTCTGGGCCGGTGGCTCCGGCACCACCTCCATCACGCCGATGATGGTGGACGTCCTTGCCATCCGCAACCTCTACGGGACCACGACGATCAGTCCGGGCAACACGACCTACGACCTCAAGTCCGACTTCCTCGGCAAGGATGTCGCGATGAACCTGGTCGATACCGGCGGCAGCGATACGCTGAATTTCAGCTGGGCGTCGGGAAACCAGCGGATCGACCTAAATGCCGAGGAATTCTCGAGCGTCTCGGGCGGGATCAGCAATCTCTCGCTGTCGCGGGGCACGGTGATCGAGAACGCGATCGGCGGCAAGGGCGTGGACGTCATCGTCGGCAACGCGGTCGCCAACATCCTCGAAGGTCGGGCTGGACAAGACAAGCTGATCGGCAACGGCGGCAACGACAAGCTGATCGGTGGTACCGGAAACGATACCCTGACCGGTGGCAGCGGCAAGGACACGTTCGTCTTCAGTTCGGCGCTGAACAGCTCAACGAATGTCGATACGATCACCGACTTCTCGGTCGTGGACGATCTGATCCATCTGGAGAACGCGATCTTCACCGCCTTCACCAAGAACGGAGCGATTTCCAGCGGCAATTTCCTGAAAAGCACGTCGCCGGCGGCCAAGGACAGCAACGATTTTCTGGTCTACGAAACCGATACCGGAAATCTGTTCTACGATGCCAACGGCAGCAAGTCCGGCGGCTCGATCATGATCGCCCATCTCGATAAGAGCCTGGCGCTGAGCTATCAGGATTTCCTGATCGTCTAAAACCGGTTGCGCGAAGACAGACCGGCACGGGTGGGCCGGTCTGGACGTCGTATGGCAATTCAGCCCTTGTGGCCCTTGGCGATCGGCTCCTGGTAGGTGAAGCCCATATCCCAGGGGAAATAGATCCACGTATCCTGGCTGACCTCGGTCACGAACGTATCGATCATCGGCACGCCTGACGGCTTTGCATAGACGCAGCCAAAATGCGCCTTTGGCAGCATGGCACGCACCTCGGAGGCTGTCTTGCCGGTGTCAGTCAGGTCGTCGATCACGAGTATGCCAAGCCCACCGTCTTCGCAGAGCTCGGGCGAAATCCCTTTCAGAAGGTTCATCTCACCCTGGTTGACGTAGTCGTGGTAGGACGCGATGCAGACGGTCTCGATCAGACGGATGTTCAGCTCGCGCGAAATAATCGCCGCCGGCACAAGGCCGCCGCGCGTGATGCAGACGATGGCTCTGAAATCCTGACCCAAACCGGCGAGACGCCACGCCAGCGCGCGCGCATCACGGTGGAACTGGTCCCAGGAGACGGGGAAAGCTTTTTCGGGAAGAGACATTGGAGAGCCTTGGCTTAGATCTGCTTTGGCTCTCGCTAATAGCGGGAAACGGATGTTTCTGGCAAGGTGGGTAGGACGACTTCCGCCCGACCCTTCATCGCGACAGAAGCGTCAGCGCGGTCATTGAATCCAGAACGCTGCGTGTCGTCCCTCCGAACAGCATTTCCCACCAGCGGGAATGGCCGTAGCCACCCATGACCAGCAGATCGATACTGTTGTCCAAAAGCCGGTTTTCGATGGCTTTGGCTGGCGTCTCGCGGCTACCGATCCGCGTGGTGACAGTGACGTTGACGCCATGTCGCGCAAGACTTGTGGCAATCTCGGTTCCCGCAAACTCGGCCGTCTGGTCGCCGCGCTCCGGCGGGTCGACGACGAGCACTTCCACACTTGTGGCGGTCTTGAGGAAGGGCAGGGCGTCGAAGGTCGCGCGGGCCGCTTCCTTGGAGCCGTTCCAACCGATCAGAACACGCTCGATCGGCTTGAAGGCGGTCATCCGGTGGGGAACGAGCAACATCGGGCGACCGCTCTCGAACAGGAAGGTTTCGAGATCGGCCCGGTGATCCGAATGCGAAGGGTCGCTCTGGCTTGCAATGATGAGGTCCGCGGTCCGGGCAGTCTCCATCACCGAACTCGCGCCATATCCGGCAGAGGAGACGAAACTGCGCCATTCGCGCGACAGTCCCTCACGCGTGGACACCGTGTTGAAGATGTCGGCGACCATGGCCGTTTCCTTCTGGGCAACCTCCTGCAGGACCTGGACCGCTGCGGGATCGGGGATCTCCATTGGCGCGATCAACGGCACGGCGGCAAGCGTCTCGGCATGCACGCCAATCAGGTGGGCGGAGAACGTTTCAGCCAGGGCCGCGCCAAAATCCGCCATTTGCCGGGCGTTCTGCGGAATGTCGAGGACAGCAAGAATGGTTTTGTAAGCCATGGCGTCATCTCCCTTGTTGACCGGCGCCGGGGAGCCGAAAGCCGGTCTCTAATTGTTACGTGATGCCCAGATCGGGCTTGGTCGATCGACTTGGGGAAGGCCAGCTCGCGCAGGTCTCTCTCAGGCGTCCGCCGTCGGGTTGTCGGCAATCCGGGTGCCGTCGATATCGGCAATCATGTCCGCGACAGCCTGCGCGGCCGCGTCCAGAACCTGCGGATCGCGAGCGCGGACCACCAGCTCGGTTGAAAAGCGCTTGCCGTCATATTTTGGATAAGAGCCGATGCTGGTCTCCGGATGCGCCTTCTGCACAGCCGCAAGCGGGGTCCCGATATCGCCCTCGCCATAAGGGCAGGCAATTGCCCGCGACAGCACTTTCGAGCCCGATTTGAGCGTCGGCAGAACATTGTCCATCATCGCCTGGAACACTTGCGGTACACCGGCCATCACGTGGACATTGCCGATGACGAAGCCGGGTGCCGTCGAAACCGGATTGGCAATATGCGTGGCACCCTGCGGCATCCGCGCCATGCGTTGGCGGGCCTCGGTGAATTCCATTTCGCGGCGCTTGTACATCTCGGCGAGCAACCGCATCGCTTCCGGGTCGTGAATGCAGGGCACTTCGAATGCTTTTGAGACTGCATCCGCTGTGATGTCGTCATGGGTCGGGCCGATGCCGCCGGATGTGAAGACGTAATCGTAGCGGGCACGCAAAGCGTTCAGAGCCTCAACGATCGCGTCTTCTTCGTCGGCAACGATGCGCACTTCCTTCAGGTCGATGCCTGAAAGCGTCAGCAGGTCGGCGAGGTGGCCGATATTCTTGTCCTTGGTCCGGCCGGAAAGAAGCTCGTCGCCGATGGCGAGCATCGCCGCGCTGACGAGGGTAGGTGAGGATGACATGGTATCGGACATGGAGGCGCTCGCTTTCTCATTGCACGGGAACGTTAGCGCGCGCCGGGAAACGATTGCAATCGTTCAATCCAAAAACTGACGTGCGAATGAAACGACAAACATTCGATCGCGTTCAGCAATTGTGGACAGTCCGTGCAGAGATCGCCCTCTGGCCGGTGCTGTGACACTGCGCTAGCTAAGCCTCAAGGCCTGTTATCGGAAAGCGTCCTGCTTGCCATGATCGTGACGTGGTCCGTTGCCGCCTTGCGATCATCATTCCAGCACCTGCAAAGGAATTGAAAACAATGACAAAAGTACTGGTTCTCTACTATTCCTCGTACGGCCATATCGAGACGATGGCGTATGCTGTCGCCGAAGGCGCTCGCTCGGCCGGTGCCGAAGTGACCGTCAAGCGCGTTCCGGAACTGGTTCCTGAAGAGGTAGCCAAGGCATCGCACTTCAAGCTTGATCAGAAGGCTCCGATCGCCACACCGGACGAGCTCGCTGAATACGATGCGATCATCGTCGGTGCCGGGACCCGCTACGGTTCGGTTGCCTCGCAGATGCGCAATTTCTGGGATCAGACCGGTGGCCTGTGGTTCGCCGGCAAGCTGATCGGCAAGGTCGGCTCCGTGTTCACCTCGTCGGCCACCCAGCATGGCGGCCAGGAATCGACGATTCTCGGCTTCATCCCGACCTTCCTTCACCAGGGCATGGCCGTGGTTGGTCTGCCTTACTCCTTCCAGGGCCAGATGGGCACGGAAGAAGTCATGGGTGGCTCCCCTTACGGCGCCACGACCATCACCAACGGCGACGGCTCGCGCCAGCCTTCCGAGATTGAACTCGAAGGCGCACGCTTCCAGGGCGCCCATGTTGCAAAGACTGCAGCCAAGCTCAGCGCCTGATCTGCCCACTTCAAGTGAAAAGCGCGGGGCCTCGGCTCCGCGCTTTTTTGTTGCGCACCTGCTGCCGCCTGCAATTTCCGTCCTTGACGTCGAAGGCGAACTTCACGAAACAGGAAACCAGGCGGACGTGGCGAAATTGGTAGACGCAGCAGACTTAAAATCTGCCGACCTCAGGTCTTACGGGTTCGACCCCCGTCGTCCGCACCATCATTCTTAACCTTTCCAAATTGAATTGATCTCCTTGCCCTCTACTTCCATCAGGAGCGGTAGGAGAAAAACGTATGCTCAGGGCAATTTTGATCGTTGTGGCCGGTCTATTCGTCAGCGCGAATGCATTCGCGGCTGGCGTCGTAAAGGAAGGCCAGGTGATGGCGAGCCGGATCCTTGGCAAGAATGTCGAGTTTACGCTCTATCTTCCTCCAGGCTACGGATCCGACGAACGGCGATACCCGGTCATCTATCTGATGCACGGTGGTGGCGATGGAAAGAATCAGGACTGGTACCGGTATGGGAACGCCAACCTGATCTTCGACAAACTGATCGAAAGCGGCGAAGTACCGCCCTTCATTGCCGTGACGCCTGAGGGTCGGCGGGACGAGGAGAACAAGTTCAACACCTATTATATGAACGATGCCGACGGAAAATATCTGTGGCAGGATATGTTCGTGAAGGAATTCATTCCGCACGTTGAGGGCTCGTTCCCGGTGATCGCAGGCAAGAAGTCGCGCGGCATTCTGGGCCTTTCCATGGGTGGTTATGCAGCCATGGCCTACGCGCTGAAGTATCCGGATCTGTTTGCCGGTGCTGCAGCGCTGAGTGCTGCGTTCAGAACCGATCAGCAGATTGTAGCGATGGATCAGGCAGGCTATGACCGTCGGTACGGCAAGGCTTGGGGTGAGGGGTTGAGTGGCACGGATCGGCTGAACCAGCCTTACTACGCCAACAGCGTTCTCGATCTCGTCGACAAGACGCCTCCAGACGCAATCCGCAAAACGGAACTGTTCATCGATTGCGGATCGTCCGACAGCTTCTTCGTGGGCAATGCGGAACTGACGGTCAAGCTGCAGAAGCTCGGCGTGCCGCACCGTTTCATGGCGCGTGAAGGTGGCCACGACTGGACCTATTGGCGCTCGGGTCTGCCGGAAGCGACCCGGTTCATCGGCAAACTCCTGCATCAATAGTGCCGCGCAGAGCGCGTCGCCATTACCCGAAGATTCTGGGGCATCGATGTTTTTGTTCCCAAAAACGCGCACAGAACGGAAAGTCTGCAAAACGGCCTTGGTCTTGTTACGGCACGTGTGGCATAGCGGGTGAAATCGTGAAGAATTGGGATGTTTAGCGTGACGAAGCTCGGTGTCGACGAAGCAAAAGCCGCAATGCGGACGATCTTTCCGGAGACGCCGCTTCAGCTCAACGAACATCTGAGCCGTAAATACGGCGCAGAGATCTGGCTGAAGCGCGAGGACCTGTCTCCGGTCCGCTCCTACAAAATCCGCGGCGCCTTCAACTTTCTTCGCAAGGCGATCGCCGACGGGGCAAAGGATCGCACCTTCGTCTGTGCATCGGCAGGCAATCACGCTCAGGGCTTTGCCTTCGTGTGCCGGCATTTCGAAGTGCCGGGCGTCGTCTTCATGCCGGTAACGACGCCGCAGCAGAAGATCGACAAGACGCGGATCTTCGGCGGCCAGTACATCACCATCAAGCTCGTCGGCGACATCTTTGACCAGTGCTATGCCGCGGCCCGCGCCCATGTGGAGGAGACTGGTGGCATGATGGTGCCACCGTTCGATGCGGCTCATATCATCGAGGGGCAGGCGACAGTCGCTGCCGAAATCCTCGAGCAACTGCCGGAAGGCGCAACGCCTGATCTCGTCATCATGCCGGTCGGCGGTGGTGGACTTGCGTCAGGACTGAGCGGATATCTTTCCGACGTGGTGGCGAAGGAAAACTTTATTTTCACCGAGCCGACTGGTGCTCCAAGCCTGAAGACCAGCCTCCAGACCGGGTCGCTCGTCACACTTCCGAAGGTCGACAACTTCGTGGATGGCGCTGCGGTTGCGCGGATCGGCGAACTGAATTTCGAGATGCTGAAGGGATTTTCTCCCGATCAGGTTCTGCTCGTTCCCGAAAACGCGATCTGCGTGACGCTCACGGAGATGCTCAACCTTGAAGGCTTTGTGCTGGAGCCTGCCGGTGCTCTGTCGATCACCGCGCTCGAGATGCTCGGCCGCGAGAGGCTGGCCGGAAAGCGGGTAGTCTGCATCGTTTCCGGCGGCAACTTCGATTTCGAACGCCTTCCGGACGTCAAGGAACGGGCGATGCGTTATGCGGGGTTGAAGAAATACTTCATCCTGCGCCTTCCGCAGCGTCCGGGCGCCCTGCGAGACTTTCTCAATCTTCTCGGTCCGGAAGACGATATCGCGCGTTTCGAATACCTGAAGAAGTCGGCCCGCAACTTTGGCTCGATCCTCATCGGCATTGAAACAACCGAGTCCGGAAACTTTGCCGGTCTGCACGAGCGCTTCGAGGCGGCGGGGCTTGGTTACGAGGACATCACCGAAAACGAAATCCTTGCCAACCTGATCATCTGATTTTGTCGAAATCGCACCGGAATGGTCTTCGGATTCCGCCGGTGCCGAGCAAAGGGTAGCACTCATCCATGGCTTCGTTTCTTTCCTCTCTTCTTTCGATGTTTTCCGGCCCGAAATCCGAAACCGCGCCCGCACGGGAAGCCGAGCCGCAGATGCATGGCGAATGCCGCATCTATCCTGCACCGATCAAGGAAGGCAGCCAGTTCCGGCTTGCCGGTCGCATCGAAAAAGATGTCGCTGGCGAAACACTCGTCCGCACTTTCGTGCGGGCAGACATGTTCACCTCCGCGGAGGACGCATCCGAATATGCCGTTCGCAAGGCACAGCAGATCATCGATCAGAACGGCGCCTCGCTGTTCTCGGATGGCGCCGTTTCGCGCTCTGCCTGATTGTTCGTGGGTCCCGCGAGATCCTCTATTGCGCCGCAGCAATTTACCGGCATAACTGGTGTTGCGATTATCTAACAAAGTCATGGCTTTGGGATGTGAACGCGAGGTCCGCCAGGCTTAAAAGGCGTGATGATGCAGGTTTTGAACCTCTTTCTGTTCGTTGCAGAAGCGATCGTCTATTTCACGATCATGGCCGCCTTCCTGCATTTCAGGCGCCAGCTTGGCCTTGGCGTGTTCTTGGCTGCGCTCGGTGTGATGCACTTCATGGAGACCTACCTCGCGGCGGTCTTCTATGTCGAGCTGCCGTTCGGGCTGGTATCGCCCGGATCGTCCGTCTTCTTTGCGGGCAAGCTGATGATGATCCTCCTCTTGTACTTGAAAGAGGATGCCTCGACGGTGCGCCAGCCCATCTACGGACTGTTTCTCGGCAATCTCCTGACGGTTCTCATCGCGCAGATCCTGCAGGCGCATCCGGTCGTCACCCTTCCTGCGGGACGGCCTGCCGACATGGTCTTTCTCAACGAGATGGGCTCACTCATGGTATGGGGCACGGCGCTGCTCTATATCGACGCCATCGCCATCATTCTTCTCTATGAGCGTTTCGGCCGGATCTTCAGGCGCCATATCATCCTGCGCTTTGCCGTCAGCGGTGCGATCGTTCTAAGCTTTGACCAGCTTGCCTTCTATTCCGGACTGCGATTGCTGTTCGACGCGCCGCTTTCGGTCCTGTTCGGCGGTTGGTACGCCAAAATGCTCGCGGTGATCATCTATTCCGTGCTGCTGCTCGCCTATCTCAAGGTCGAACAGATCCCGAGGCTTGCCTTGTCGCGGCGCGAAATTGCCGACATTTTTCACGATCTGACGTTTCGCGAGCGGTATCAGGCGCTGCTTGCCACAAGCGGCGTCGATCGGTTGACCGGCGTTTTCGATCGCAACCGGCTGGAAGCCGATGCGCCGGCGATGATCAAGCAAAGTATCGACATGCGGCAGCAGCTCAGTCTCGTGATCATCGACGCAGACCGGTTCAAGGACGTGAACGATCTCTTCGGTCACATGAAGGGGGACGAGGTGCTCAAGGACGTGGCAGCGCAGCTCAAGGCCCGAACGCGGCCGCGCGATCATCTCTCGCGGTTCGGCGGCGAGGAGTTTGTGCTGATCCTGCCGAACACGAACCACGAAGGAGCCTTGGCGCTCTCCGAACGGCTTCGCCAGGATATCTGCGCGTCTGTCATCAGGCCGGACGGCAAGTGCATAACCGTATCGATCGGAGTGGCGACCACGTCTGACGATGGCGACACATTCGCCACGCTGTTCGGCGTTGCGGACCAACGCCTCTATCACGCAAAGAAAGACGGCCGGGACAATGTCCACGGCCGTCAGGGGCGTCTCGTCTCACCGACTGGTGTGGACGTCTAGGATCAGGCGGCCAGTGCAAGCTGCTGCGTGCGATCCTGTGCAGCGGCAATCGCCTTCTCATACGCTTCCGGACCGAATGCGGTACCTTCAATGTAGATCACTTCGACATCCGTCATGCCCATGAAGCCAAGAACCGTCTTGAGGTAAGGAACGGCGTGGTTCATCGCCATGGCCGGGCCTTCCGAATAGATGCCGGCGGCCGACAGAACGACATAGACCTTCTTGCCGGTCGCAAGTCCCTGCGGACCTTCGGCTGTGTAGCGGAACGTCATGCCGGCGCGGGCAACGTTGTCGATCCAGCTTTTCAGCGTCGAATAGATATTGAAATTGATCAGGCCCGTGGCAAGCACGACCGTATCGGCGGCGAGCAACTCGGCGACGAGTTCGTCGGACAGTTTCGCTGCTGCCGCTTCCTCGGAATTGCGAGCATCTGCGGGCTTGCGGATCGCAGATGTGGTCACGGTGTCGAGATGGGCGATCGGGTTCTGACCTAAATCACGGGTCACAACGGTCGCGCCCGGATGCTGGACCTTCAGCTTGTCGACAAATTCCGTCGCAATCTTTGTCGACAGCGATTCGGTGCCGCGAGGGCTGGATGTCACGAGAAGGATGGATGGCATTGCTTTGTTTCCTATGAATTTCTCGACGGTGGGAGACTGGAGGTCGCCTGTCTGGGAAGACAAATAGGAGTAGACCGCAATCGATGGAATGGAGATAATGTCGAAGCTTTCCATCTAAAATCTGGATAGGTCACATGGACGCGAATCCCACCCTCGATCAGCTGCAGGTCTTTATCGCAGTTGCCGAAAGCGGCAGTTTTTCGGCCGCCTCACGCCTGCTGAACCGGGCTCAGTCGGTTGTCAGCTACACGATTGCCAACCTCGAGACGCAGCTCGAGATTCAGTTGTTCGACCGGGCCGGGGCGCGTCAGCCAAAACTGACCGAGGCCGGGCGGGCGATGCTGATGGATGCGCGGCGGATCGTTGCCGACCTGCAGATCATGCGGTCTCGGGCAAAGAGCATCACTCAGGGATTGGAAGCCGAGATCACGCTGGCCGTCAGCGTGATGGTGCCGGCCGACGCGGTGGTAAGCCAGCTACGCGAATTCCGAGAGAAATTTCCAAGTGTCGCCCTCAACCTCAGCGTCGGGGAACTCGGCATGGTGATGGGCCAGGTCATCAGTGGACGGGCCGGCATCGGCATCGGTGGCGCTCTCCTTAAGCAGGACGATTTGCTGATTGCCGAAAGGATCGGTCATTCCTACCTCTTGCCGGTCGCAGCGCCGGACCATCCACTGGTGAAGCTCAACCGCACACTCACCCTTGCCGATGTGCGCGACGAGACGCAACTGGTCGTGACCGACGCGTCAGGCCTTACCGCAGGGCGTAACTTCAACGTCCTGTCCTACAAGATCTGGCGCATCAGTGACATCGCCACCAAGTATCAGCTGATCAAGGGTGGGCTTGGTTGGGGTGGGCTTCCAGCGTCCCTGGTGCTCGATGACATCCGCAACGGCGATCTGGTCGCGTTGGATATCGACGCTTACGAGCAGGGGCAATATCCGATCTACGCTTTGCGAAAAGCATCCAATCCGCCCGGACCCGCGGGACAGTGGTTGATCGAATCGTTTGCAGCCAAGCTGTCCTCATGTCCTAACCATGATGACCTTCCCGAACTCCTGAAGCAGGAGCCGGAAAGGACGTATTGGCAGGCTGCCGAATAACACGCGTCCTCGGCCGGACGACTGGATGGGGCGCCTCAGAGAACCAGTCTGAACTTCGCGAAACCGTTCTCGCCGTCGCCGGCATCCTCGATCTTCGTCCCCTTCAGGCTGCCGGCAAACTGGCGCGCCTTGGGTCCGGTCTCGAACAGGGCCGTGGATCCGGGCTGCGCCTTGAACGACCAGTTGTCGTCGGCCGAAGGATTGATCGTCCCTTGATCGATGATGTAGCGAACAACGACGTCGCGGTTGGTGTCGGGTGCGACGAAAATGACCTTGTCGCTGGCGATCTCCGGAAACTTGCCCCCACCGCCGGCACGGTAGTTATTGGTGACGACGACAAACTTCTGCGCCGGATCGATCGGCTTGCCGTCAAACTTCAGGTCGACGACACGGTGAGCATTCTCGTCCAGTACCTTTCCGTCCTTGTCGAAGCGCGACGGCTGGGACAGGTCGATCTGGTAGGTCACGCCATCGATCACGTCGAAATTGTAGGACGGGAAACCGGCGTTGAGCAGCGGAACATCCTTTGATCCCGGCTTGACCTGGTTGAACATGCCAGCCGACATTTCCAGCCAGTTTTTGACCTGCGCGCCCGATATCAGCACGGCCTGAACCGTGTTGGGATAGAGATAGAGATCCGCGACATTCTTGATGGCGATGTCGCCGGTCGGGACGTCGGTGAAGTAATCCGCACCGCCGCGACCGCCGGCCTTGAAGGGAGCAGCGGCGGACAGCACCGGGAGGTCCTTGTACTCGCCCTCCTTCAGCATGTCCTTGATGTACCAGGTCTGCGCATTTGAGACGATCTGCACCGACGGATCGTCAGCGACCAGCGCGAAGTAGGAATAGAGCGGCGCGGATGTCTTGCCGACCGGACGGCGGATATAGGCAAGCGTCGCCTCGTGTTCCGGCTTGATGGCCGCGGTGACCTCAGGCTTGTCCTTGACGTCGGCAACGACCTTGCGATTTTCGTCGCGGTGATAGATCGGTCTGACTTCCGAGGTGGAATCGACGATCTTCCAGCCGCTGCCATCCTTTTCGATCAACAGGTCGATCAGACCCATATGGGAGCCCCAGAACCCGGCCATGACGGCGGGCTTGCCCATCAGCGTGCCTTTCTTGGCATCGGCGCCGGCAATGCCCTCGAAATCCCTCGGGCCGGGGAAGACCAGATGCTGGTGGCCGGTGAAGATCGCATCGATACCCTCGATCCCTGCGAGATAAAGAGACGCGTTTTCCATCCGATCGCTCTGGCCGGAACCATCGATGCCGGAATGGGAGAGGGCGATGACGATGTCGGCGCCTTCCTCCTTCATGACGGGCACCCAGGCCTTGGCAGCATCGACGATATCGCGCGTCTGCGCCTTGCCCTCAAGATTCTTGCTATCCCAGGTCATGATCTGTGGCGGCACGAAGCCGATGAAGCCGACCTTGATCGGGGTCGACTGGCCGGAACCGTCGCGGATCTGCTTTTCGATGATCACGTAGGGTTTGAAGAAGAGATCGTCGTCTTTGGCGTTGGAGGCAAGCTGGCCCTTGGTCAGGTTGGCGCAGACATGCGGAAAGCCGGATCCTGCAAGAACCTTGAACAGGAAATCGAGGCCGTAGTTGAATTCGTGGTTTCCAAGCGTGCCGACGTCATATCCCAGCACGTTCATCGCAGTGATCACGGGATGCTTGTCGCCCTCCTTCATGCCACGCTCATAGGCGATGTAGTCCCCGAGCGGATTGCCCTGCAGGAAGTCGCCGTTGTCGATCAGCATCGAATTTCCGGCTTCGGCTCGAATCAAATCGATGATCGAGGCGGTACGGGCCAGTCCAAGTGTGTCGTTCGGCTTGTCGGCATAATAATCATAAGGGAAGACATGCACGTGGATGTCTGTCGTCTCCATCAGCCGCAGATGCGCCTGGTTGGCGGCCGCGCGTGCCGCAAACGGGTGGAGCATGACCAGCGCCGATGTGGCCGCAATGCCACCGAGAAGGGATCGGCGCGAGACCGCATGATTTTCGAAAAGGTCTTTGGTGAAAAGCGACATCTAATATCTCCCTCCGGATCACTGATGGAGGCGAGCTTAGGCACAATCGCCCACGGACGCATCCCTAAAATGACGGTCGGCGAAAGTTCGGTGACTGCCGGGTAATGACGCGACGGTCAATCCGGATCGGCCGCACCGCGCGCCGCAGATAGCTCGAAAAAAATCCGCCAAAAAAATCAAACGGATATGACTTAGATATATCTGGCAGCTTGCAGCGTTGAGGAAATGTGCTAGCTTTAGATATATCGAAAGATACTCTAGAGGAGAGTAAGATGTTTCAACGATTTGAAACCCACAGAAGCTGCAACGCCGATCGCTCGGGCTTCGAGGGACTATTTACCATGCGGGGCGGTCCGTTCAGCAAAGGCTTTGCGGGTAGGGGTTTTGGCGGAAAAGGCGGGCCGGGCGGTGGTCGTGGCTTCGGCGACGATGGCGAGGGACGTATCGGTCGCTTTCTGATGCAGGGCGATCTCAGACTGGTCGTCCTGGCCTTGATCGAGAAAGAAGCCCGCCACGGCTACGAGATCATAAAACATATCGAAGATATGACGTATGGTTTTTACGCACCCAGCCCCGGCGTCATCTATCCGACGCTGACCTATCTTGAGGAAGCCGGCTACGTGACGGCTGAAGCGGATGGCAACAAGAAGCGTTACACCATCACTGACGAGGGCCGTGCGCATCTCGATGAGAACCGCAGTTTCGCAACGACCATCCTCGAGCGCTTGTCCGAGCTGGCTGAAAAGATCAAGCAGAAGCAGGAACGGCACGAACACCACCGCGATCACGACAGGGGGCCACATCATGACCGCGGCCCGGCTCTGCCGCGCAGTGTGGAAGCGGCGCTTCTCAACCTGAGAGAAGTGTCGGCTCGCAGGATCGAACAAAACGACAAGGCTGCGGGCGATCTCGTGCGGCAGCTCCTCGATCTTGCCGAAAAGCTGGAGCGGGACGGCGGAGACCCGCAGGCATAAGGGGCTCCTGCTAAGCCGCGTCAATCCGGCACTGGAAACAGTTGTTGCGGGCCGAGCGAACGTGGACATAGGCGATATCGGCGCGTTGAAGCAGGTCTTCGGCGCGCCGCATGATTTCGGACGTCGGGGTCACCGCACCCGTGCCATAGACGATCCTGTTATCTTCTGCATAACCCCGGACGATGTAATCGGGACTAACCAGAATTGGCGGTAGAACCTCTTCCGCGATAAACCGTGGGCAGGGCGTCTTATGCAGGAAGATGGGACCGGTTTCGGCATAGGGCTGCGTTGTCGGAAACGGTCGATAGGCAAGAACGAACAGGCTTTCGCCCGCGTCGATATTCCTGAGGCAATGGCGGCAGGGATATCCGGGACCATCCGAGATCATGGTCTCCGGCTGGTGTCCGTAGGAATCGCTGCCTCCGTTCCATAGATGCTCTGCGTGGTCACCCGGGATCGCGTTGAAGATTGGCATGGTCGTCTCCTTTTCTATATATAGGAGATGACCCGTCGGGCTTTGAAGCGCCACCCGATCCTTGCGCGAGCTAGCTGTCCAGCACCTTTACCAGTTCCGCGCTGGTCATCGGCACGATCTCGGCCTCGTATGTCGAGACAGGCGAAAAACCCATCATCTGGTAGAGCTGCAGCGCTCGGGGATGGTCGAGCGAATTGGTGGTGACGGTGACCTTCTCCGGGTTGTTCTGCCACGCAGAATAAAGAGCTTGCGTCAGGAACCACTTGCCGATGCCGAGCCCGAGGGCCCGTTCGAACAGGCCGAAATAGGACAGCTCTACGACGTTGTCGTCAGCAGAGTTCAGCTCGTAGAAGCCGGCCGGCGATCCGTCGACCAGAAGGATCGTGATCGAACAGCGCGGGTTGTGGATCGCGGCCGCAAGCTCGGCGTCGGACAGCCGCAACCTATCGTACCAGTGCCAGCGCTTGCCGACTTGCCGGTATAGGTACCGGTAGAAATGCAACGGCACTTCGGTGGTGCGTATGATGGCGGTTTGAATGTTGGCCGGAATCGGCATGCTTGTCTTGGGCGCGGCCGTCATTTCCAGAACGGTGACGCGCGCCTTCAGCGGTACGGGCTTTTTCGCCATCGTTACGCCTGCGACGAGATTGCAGGGGTAGGCTTAGCCGGTCCTGTCTCGATCGGCGTGTCCGAGCGTCCGCCCCATTCCGTCCAAGACCCGTCATAAAGCGCGTTGTCCTCATGCCCGAGCGATTCCAGCGCAAGCGTGATGATCGCAGCGGTAATGCCCGAACCGCAGCTCGTCACGACCGGGCGCCCCAAATCGATTCCCGCGGCTTCGATAGCCTGGCGCAGTTCGGGTATCGTCTTCAGCTTGCCGTTTGTCGAAAAGCTGCTGGAGGGAGCGTTGACGGCACCCGGCATATGACCGGAGCGCATGCCAGCGCGGGGTTCCGGCTCTGTGCCGGTAAAGCGTCCGGCCGGCCGTGCATCCGCAATCTGGCTTGTACGATCGCTGACGATCGACATCATCTGATGGTAGTCGATGACCTTGTCGAGGCGAAGCTCCGCATCGAAAATGGACGCAACCGGCGAGGGGATCTCGGTTTCGAGCGCGCGCCCTTCCGCCTTCCAGCCATCGAGGCCACCGTCCAGGATAAACACCTGTTTCGCACCCATGATGCGGAACAGCCACCAGCCACGCGGCGAAGAAAAGATGCCCGGACCGTCATAGATGACGATGCGGTCATTCTCGCTGATGCCGAGCTTGCCGACAGCATCGGCAAACACATCGGGCGAGGGCACCATATGCGGGAGACCGGTGGAATGATCCGCGACTTTGTCGTGATCGAAACGCACGGCACCGGGAATATGCCCTGCCGCATATTCGGCATCTGCATCGCGGTTGTGGGCAGGCAGGTAGAAGGAGGCGTCGACGATCCTCAAATCCGGGCTTCCGAGCTCGTTTTCGAGCCACCCGGACGAAACGACGAAACGGCTGGTGTCGCTCATGTCAAAACTCCTACCTTGATAAAACGCGGTATTCGGTGAGAAACCGGTCCGGACAAACGAGTGTCTTCAGGCATCCGTGGCGATATCGCCGAACCGGATCCGGAAGCGACGGTTTTCCTTGCCCTTCTTCTCGATTTTGGAAATGTGGATAGCGCCCACTTCCCCGGTGTTTGCAACATGTGTGCCGCCGCACGGCTGGCTGTCAACGCTCGAATCCTCGCCGATGCAGACAAGGCTGACGCGTCCGAGCCCGACCGGCGGCCGGACGTTCTTCGATTTGACGATGCCAGGGTTGGCCGCCAGTTCCGCGTCGGTGATCCATTGCAGGTAGACCGGATGGTTCTGCGTGACGAGATCCATCAAGCCGGCGGTCACCTCGTCCTTGTCGATCACGGCCGTCATGTCGAAATCGACACGCGATTCGTCTTCGCCAACTGCGGCACCGGTGATCGGGTAGGAGCAGACGACCGACAGCAGGTGGCAGGCCGTATGCATCCGCATCAGCTTGTGCCGTCTGTCCCAGTCGACATGCATGACAACAGTTTCGCCGACCGTCGGCCGCGGTTCGCCTTCCAGCGGAACGTGGACGACGATGTCCTTCGTCTCGCCGTGCCGTGTCTGACCAAGCTTGATACTGGTTCCGTCGGCGCGTTCCAGACTGCCGGTATCACCAGGTTGCCCCCCAGATGTCGCATAGAAGCAGGTGCGGTCGAATTCGATGCCGCCATCCTCATGGATCGCGGTAACAACCGCCTCCAGTGTCGAGAGATAGAAGTCGTCGCGATAGAGGAGTTCGGTTGCCATCGGTTCTGTTCTCTGCGGTCGGTTTCAGACGGTTTCGAACGGAATATCGATCTTGGTCTTCTTCGTGAGCCAGCCCGGAACCGGCAGGCCCTTGGACTGCAGAAAATCCGGGTTGAAAAGTTTGGACTGATAGCGGTTGCCGTAGTCGCAAAGGATCGTCACGATCGTATGGCCGGGACCGAGATCCTTCGCGAGGCGCATCGCGCCAGCGATGTTGATGCCGGAAGAGCCGCCAAGGCAAAGCCCCTCGTTCTCGATCAGATCGAACACGATCGGCAGCGCTTCAGCGTCCGAGATGCGATAGGAAAAGTCAGGCGCAAACCCTTCGAGATTGGCGGTGATACGTCCCTGACCGATGCCCTCGGTGATCGAACTTCCCTCGGATTTCATCTCGCCGTGCGCATAGAATTCGTAGAGTGCCGCGCCTTCCGGATCCGCGATGCCGATCTTGACGCCGGGCTTAAGCGCCCGCAACGCCATGGCTGTACCGACCAGCGTACCGCCGGAGCCGACTGCGCACACGAAGCCGTCCACCTTGCCGCCCGTCTGTTCGAAGATCTCCGGGCCAGTCATCTCGATATGGGCCTGCCGGTTGGCAACATTGTCGAACTGGTTTGCCCAGATCGCGCCCGCAGGCTCCGTCTTGGCAAGCTGCTCGGCAAGGCGACCGGAAACCTTCACATAGTTGTTCGGGTTCTTGTAGGGAACGGCTGGTACTTCCACGAGCTCGGCGCCCATCAGTCTCAGCGCGTCCTTCTTCTCCTGGCTCTGGGTCTCTGGAATGACGATGACGGTTCGATACCCCAATGCCTTTGCGACCAGGGTCAGACCGATACCGGTATTGCCGGCAGTCCCTTCGACGATCACTCCGCCCGGCTTCAGAAGCCCCTTCTTCTCGGCATCTCTAATGATATAGAGCGCCGCGCGATCCTTGACCGACTGACCGGGATTGAGAAATTCGGCCTTGCCGAGGATTTCGCATCCGGTTGCATCGGATGCAGCCGCCAGCCTGATGAGCGGCGTATTGCCGATGAGGTCGAGAACAGAAGATTGTATTGCCATGGGAAATGCCTTCTTTTTCAAGGATCATGTAATCAGGCTGCATTCGGCGGGCAAGGCATCCGCGCCAAGAAAATCCTTTCCGCGCATCGCGCGCGATGGGATCGCCCCCGCATACCGAGGACTGTCATCTACCGGACAATACCGGCAGGTTTATCGACATGGCTCGGATGCAACTGTATAATACATCCTTCGCCCTGCACTACGCAGAGTGGAGCGCTCGGTTTTGGTTTCAGACGATTCGACCTGATGGCATTGATTTTGAGAACTGAATTTCGTTCACGCCAACGATTGCGGCTTAGTTTATGCATCTGAATATTGAGAGAGTCGATTTTCTGATCTCGCAATACGTAGCCGGCTCTCTGCCAAAGGCAGCCCACGTCTTGTTAGGTTCCCATCTGCAGATGCAGAAACCCAATGCCCAGCTTGTCGATGCCCTTCAGCGACTGGCCGGCGATGGGTTGGAAGACATGACCTGCGATGAGACGTTGTCCCGTGAATTTCGAGACAGGGCCATCAGCGATATTGTCAGATCGGACCCACCGACATGGAGCGTGTTGCCACCGGAGCAAGGTTCCCAGTTGCCGGCCCTGTTGCGGGATTATACGGGGAAAGACCTGACTTCTATTCCGTGGCGGCGCAAGCTGCCGGGACTGCGCGAGCATATTATCGAGCGGTCGCCCGACGTGGAAGCAAGTCTCCTCTGGGCCCGCCCTGGGAGGGCACTTCCGAACCATGGCCACAACGGTCTTGAACTCACGCTGGTGATCGAAGGCGAATTCCACGATCACCGCGGAAACTTCACGCAGGGCGACATATCGGTCGCTGACGAGACGCTCGATCACCGGCCGATCGTTGGTGATTCGGGGCCGTGCGTCTGCTTTTCCGTCCTGTTTGCACCGATCGCTCTCAGCGGATCGCCGATCCAGCTCATGGGCGATATGATCGGACTTTAAAGCCGAACACTGTCATCGAATGGTTGGTTCGCGGTCAACCATTCGTCAATCGGCCAGAACTGAAAACGCAGCAGTCGGACCAATCAGTTTACGTGCATTTGCGCTTCGCTAACGGCCTGCTCGAAAAACTGTCGTGCGTCCTCCGGCGAACGACGGCCTTCGAGGGCAGCCCGGCAGGCACTGCGCGCCCGCACGAAGTGAGGACCCCGAAGATCCGGCCAGTGGTCCAGTAGCAGGATGAGGGCCTCGGATGGCCCATTGATTACCTCGGTCCCAAGATTCCCAAACGCGACTTTGACCGGTATTTGCCAGTTCGGCTGCGGCATAGTTGTCTCCTCCCTAAGTCAACTGTCCTCTACCTCCAGCCTAGCGCAATGTTCCATTAGGACAAGCGGATTTTCCGGGTTCGGTTGTGTGTTGGGGGCATTTGGGGCCGGCATCGCCGGGCACTGTGTCCGGGGACGGGTCGTCTTGACACCGCCCCAACGTACGCGATCGAATCAGCCAGTCTCTGCTCACTTCAAGGCACGAGACCAACTGTCGTCACTCGCGACGTCCGGCGGCATCTGCCGGCAACAGTCGCGCCGGTTCAGGCGTCTCCGCTGGACGCGGAACTTCGGCCAGATACGCATGTTCTGGTTTCAGGAGGAAAAATAATGGCTAATTACATGTGGTTTATCGTCGTCGCAGGCGGAGCAGCAATGCTTGGGCTCGCACTTGCGTACGGTTCCTACAAGGAGAGCCGACATCGCTCTCTGATTCCGTTGGCCGGCTTGGCCGTTGCGATCGCCGTCGGCGTCGCGGTTAGCATCGGCGTCACGCAGGCTCCGACCGCCAACAGTGTGCCGCCCGATCCGCAGGGCACGCATTACGATACGCCGGCTGCCCCATCCCGCGAAAACGCGCTTCCCGGTACGCCTGCACCCTCGGATCAGAAGTGAAGACGACTTTGAGATGAGCGCGGGGAGCAAACACAGAACTCACGTTGCGACTTAGCGGACGCGACCGGCTTTCTTCTTTGGCAGTGGAACTGCACGCAACAGCGTTACACATCCCCGAACGCGAAACCAATCGCCATATCAAGTTGCTTTTTCGCTTTGTCAAAATAGGGGAAGTGGAGAAGCGCCTGTCTTCGGATACGGATCAACAAAAACAGGCGCTTATCGCAGAATTTGGCTCCCCGGGCCGGATTCGAACCGGCGACCTGTCGATTAACAGTCGAATGCTCTACCGCTGAGCTACCAGGGAACAACCGCGCTTGCGGTGTGAGCGGGGTAATACAAATGCTTCACGCATTTGCCAAGCGGTTTTTTCAAAAAAATTAGGTCCGGCTTGTTTTATCCCCATGCATCCCCATCTCGCCCCTACAAAAAAGCGTTTAGTTGGAGCCGTATACGTGGTGGAAAAACCTCAAGGCAGGCGGTTTGGAATGGATCCGGGGCAGGGTCGTCTCTTCATCGCAGGACGGTCCATTCCGATGCCGCGCTCGCGCGTGGCGCGGCTCTGCATCGGAACCGTTCTTATCGTCGGCGGCATTCTGGGCTTCCTGCCGATTCTGGGCTTCTGGATGGTGCCGCTGGGTATCTTGATCCTGTCGCAGGATCTCGCTTTCGTCAGACGTCGTCGTCGTCGCCTGGAAGTCTGGTGGGGTCGCAGGCGCCGCGAGAAACAAGCAGCTTCGCTTCGGAAATGACATGACGTCAACCAGACCGGGAGAAGCTGTTGCCTGGTGCGAGAGCTTCTCCCGGGATGGGTCTTATCCGGCGAGTGACGCCAGGCCCTGGCCGGCGGCGAACGCGCCATAAGCAAGCGCCCCGAAATAGACGATCGTTGCAAGGTTGAAGAAATAACCGCCGAGAACGACGAGACCATCCCGCTGAACCATGCCTGTCGACAGAAGCAGAATAGCAATGCCGGGCAGCGTGTTGGACAGGGGGATGAGGCCGAGCGGAAACATCAGCAGCACACCGGCGAACGTGATTGCGAGGCCATTGACCCTGTTGGCAATGGGCCCGGTCGTGATGCCGGCCATGCGGTGCTTCAGATATTTGTCGAGCCTGGAGACGATTTTCACGCCTTTCTCAAGGGTCGGCACCAGCTTTGCGCTGTCGAGTTCCCGATCGAGAATCGCACGAGGAAGCCAAGGCATCCGGTTCAGCACCACAGCAATGCTGATCATTATGATGGCCGCGCCGAACACGGTGCTAACACCTGGGATCGAAACGGGCAGCAGAAAGGGGAGGGACGTGACCGCGCAGATCAGCAGAAGACCCTGTTCACCGACTCCATCCATCAACTGACGCAGCGTCACGGTGCCGCCGTCAATCCGACCGATCAATTTCCTCAGCGTTTCGCTGAGACCTGCCGATGTATCTTCGAATTCCGCGTTATCCTGCAAAGCTGCACCTCTATCATAAGAAATGCAGTCTGAATAACAGCAGAAACAAGCAACTGAAAGGCAACAAAACGAACTCGCGCGACGCGCGGCGCGTCAGTCGACCATCAAGCCGCCTCCAGATGTACCGGTTATTGACACGAGCAACGCGTCGCGATTTCCCGGCTGCGCATGCAATCCACTATTTCGGTTGCGCCCAGCGGTCGTAGAGGCCGCAGGCCACCACGACAGCAAGAGTGCACAAAACGAATGGATTCAACGCGGCTACAAAATCGAGATACTGCATAACGGTCTCCTCTTCCCGTTACCCAAGCCGCCAGATGTCTCCCACACCTGACTTCAGACACTCTAACACGATTTTGATCCGTGAGCGAGAATGTTGATCAGGGCGAGCGTGCGGCTTGTGGGGGACGAGGAGAGGCCGTCAGTCAGCGTGTCTCGGTGAGACCGTCAAAACAGGGCAACGAAAAGATGCCCCACATAAATGATGCTGACGAGGGATATAATAGTCGTGAACGCCATGACGGCGTCGGAAGATGAGAGCTTCATATCGAACCATCGCCGTCATGGCGATCCTCTGACAAGGGTATGGCGGCAACATCGCCGTCTGCCTATTTCTAGGACAAATAGTTTAACGCAGCCCTATGGAGGAACGTTAATATCTGGTTACGACCCGATCGTGAAATGTTGCGGCATCGTGTCGATGCTATGGGCGGGGCTCTCTCGGCACCCGCGCAGACCCCATACCGCTGCGCGACCATGTGATCACGGCAAGCTTGTCCGATACGAGCCGTTCAAGTCTAATTGATGCTGTTTGGGAGAGGGGTTTTGGGCTCGTCCGGCTTGTCGCGGCCGGCCGGCAGAAGTTGACCGGACAGTTCCACCAGCGGCGTCTGCGACAATGCCTTGGCTGCCTCCGCAAGCAGTGCGAGTTGCCGCGCAATATCTGCGAGTTGTGTGGCGGGATCATCCTTCAAATCGGCCTCGCTGCGATCATTCCGTGAGGGGCCGGAAATAGACGCGCCTGCAGAAATGTAAAGGAAATTTGCTAATAGAAGCAATAAATCAACGGCGTGAAGGACTGCTCGACAGTTTTTCGGGTTTGCCGGTTTCCTTGGAAACAGGGGCCGAGCAGAATCTGGCCGCCGTCAAAAACATGGACTACCGGCTTCTCCAGTAGTAGACCGTTTTCATCCAGAATCGGCGCGCACGGCACCGGTCAGCGGTCCGCTAAGCGGTCCACGCCCTCAATCAACACTCGTCGACATGAATTTTGAGAATCGAAATGCTCCCACACCACGCCTACGCTGTTACTTCCCGTCCTTGGTATCTTTTGACACTGGCATTGGTCGGGGCTGCCGTTCTGTTCGCTATAGACCTTGCGAGTAACGGTTTTACGACAGCACTGACGAAGGAAACCGGCGCGCTCGAGATTTCGACGGCCCTTCTTTACGCCTATACCGCAATGGTGTGGCTGTGGACGCGCACCGGCGACATATGGCGGCGGGACTGGCAGGTTGCGGCCATCATGCTGTTGATGATGGGGCGAGAACTCGACCT
Organism: Neorhizobium sp. DAR64862/K0K3; assembly: GCF_050500185.1. NCBI lineage: Bacteria > Pseudomonadati > Pseudomonadota > Alphaproteobacteria > Hyphomicrobiales > Rhizobiaceae > Neorhizobium > Neorhizobium sp. DAR64862/K0K3. The sequence goes on along the minus strand of NZ_CP191449.1, from coordinate 1,659,549 downwards.
CGACAAGCGGTTGACCAGTGTCGGCATGCTCAAGAGCAACCTCTACCTGACGAACATGGCGCAACCTGTCGAGCGCGTCTTTGGCGTTCTGGTGATCCTGTTCGTGGCAACCGTCGCGTTCCGGCTGATCGTTCGCAACGGCCCTGAGCTTCTCTCCGGCGTCAGGTATCGCGCGTCCTGGGCTTGGAACATCATCGCGGCGATCGGTCTTGCCATTGTGTCCAAGTCGATCGATGGGCTGGATCGCAAGCTTGCGCCTTTTGGCGTCATTGTCAGCGATCACACCAATCTTCTGTTGGGTATCGTCGAAGAAGTGCTGGAATTCGGCATTCCGGTCATGTTCCTGGTGGCGACCATAAGCTCGATCGATCTTTCCGCGGCAGCCAGGGGACGCAAGCCGGCCGCGGCGTCTGCTCTCTGACATCATCACGCTTCGCGCCCAATCCTTGAATTCTTGACACAAACCAGCGACCGGTGCCGATAAACGTCCGGTCTCTGGCATCCCGCTTATTGCCTCGAACGCAAAGCGCGGTAGTTGTTCCGGTTCACAGGAGCCGAACATGCAGCCGGAAAATCGCGTCCAACGCTATAAAGACACTATCCAAATCCTTCGTGCGGACATCGAGTGGCTAACCACGAGCGGGTTCAGGACGCAGACGACATCGAACGAGACCCTCATCGCGGAGTTGGAACTGGCCGCAGAGGCGTATCGTGGCTTGGTCGAAGAACTGGTGCGGCCGGTGGGCTGATCCGGGCAGGCGACAGCTTCAGTCGCGAATCGGCGGAAGGCTGGCGGGCGTGAAAGAAGATCCGCTGGCGTTCTCGTGCACCAGTCGCAATACCTAAATAACATCGAGGAATGTGCGCGACCGGTTGCGATCGGACAGATCGTGTCGATCGGCTGACGCCGATGCTAACCCATTGCGATATATCGAGAAAGGGATGGAGGCCTCGCCCGGAATTGAACCGGGGTACGAGGATTTGCAGTCCTCTGCGTCACCACTCCGCCACGAGGCCATCCGGTGCTAAAAAAGCGAGTGGTGGCGCCGAATTAGAACGAATCTCCGATAGGTGCAATACCCTTCTGTTCAATCCTCGACGTTTTTATCCACTTCGTCAGCGGCGCCTGTCTGTACCAGTGACTAAGGGCGCCCGCAAAACGCGGCGTCCTCGGAAGATACCTTTGCGGGGAGGCTGTATGCAGCGTGTTCGCGTCATCTGGCTGTGTTGATCCTATGGTAAATATTTCACGAATATTCCTCGCGGTCAGGGGAACGGAACCGAGCTCTTCCGACTTTAGTGAGCGAAGCCCAGGGAGTGAAAAATGCTGAACCGATTGATCACCGCACTCTACAGACCCGTCACCGAAGATGATGCGACTGGCACGTTTGCAGATGGAGCCTTTCATCTGAGTGCTGCCGAGCAGTTGGCATTCGATCGCAGCCACAGCCTGCGCAAATCCTACGGACACGATGTCGTCCTCGCCAAGAAGCGAGAGCTTCCGACCCTTATCCTGCACTAAGCAAGAGTTGCACGAGCGCCTGCATCACCGTGTTTTTTCCAATCGATGCGCGCGCTATCTTGAAAGCGCAGCGAGAGGCAAGTAACACGGCTGAAGGATTGGCCGGTACGCCGGCGCTGTGAGGCAGGTGACATGATTGATTTCGAAGCAGCCCGTGTGAAGATGGTCGAGAACCAGATCCGCACGACAGACGTGACGGCACATTCCGTGCTTCAGGCGTTTCTCACGGTACAGCGCGAAAACTTTGTTCCGGCCAAGTCGAAGTCACTGGCCTATATCGACAACGATGTTGAAATCTGTCCCGGTCGCTTCCTGATGGAAGCCTCGCCTCTGGCCAAGCTTTTACAGCTGGCTGCGATCACCAAGTCGGATACGGTGCTCGAGGTCGGCACAGGCAGCGGATACATTTCTGCGCTTCTGTCGCTTCTTGCTAAATCGGTCGTGTCGATCGAATCCGATGAAGCGCTCGCCGAGCAGGCAATCGCCAACCTGGCGGGCGCCCACAACGTGACTGTCGTCACGGGCGACATGGAAAAAGGCGTTGCGAACCAGGGCCCTTACGATGTCATCTTCATTGCCGGCTCGATCGAAGACGTGCCGGTTGAACTCAGTGCGCAGCTGAAGGATGGCGGGCGTCTGGTCGCTGTTCTCGGATACGGAAATGCCGCGCAGGCGACGCTCTTCGTCAAAGAGCAGGGTGCACTGTCAAAAAGCGCTCACTTCAACGCGTCGATCAAACCGTTGCCGGGATTTCGCCGAGCGAAGGATTTCGTATTCTAAAATCGGCTTGCTGACGATTTGCGAAGTTTAGGAAGGGGGCCTTGGCCTCCTTTTTGTTTTTCTAGCGCGATACAAATCTGCAGCGGGGATTCACGTCGGCAACAAATCTGTGTATCGCTAGAGTCGTTGATGCGCCCGTCGTTGTATCGCGAGACGAGGTTCGTAAAGTGAAAACGAATCAGACCTTTGAAAAGAGGTCGTCTGCCGACCTGGCACCCAGTCGGCGAGAACGGGGATGAAAATGGCTCAGCCAAGTGTAGCGCGTGAACCGTCAATGGAAGAGATCCTGGCTTCGATCCGCCGGATCATCGAAAGCAACGAGCCGGTCGGCGAGGGTTCACCAGATCAGGCATCGCGTTCGCCCTATGCGGATGACGATCTGATCGACGATATCGACGATACGGACTTTGCGTCCGATCTTGCCGCTGGCATCGCTGCAAACGACCCGGGCCTTCCTCTTCGTGCCCATTCACCGGCCCCGATGCCGTTCCAGTCGGAACCCTACGCCCCCGCATCCGCAAACGACGCACCCAAGCCTGTTTCCGCATCGACAGTCGACCCTGAGATTTCATCATCGGGTGAGCGCTCGCTCTCGCTTGCCGACGTTGCGGCCCGCGTCCGCGCCGCTTCGGCCCGCCAGCAGGAAAATGCGATGAGCCGCCCGGCACCGGCGCCGCGCCTGTCGATGCCCGCAGCCGAGAAGGCATCCGCTGCAATCTCGGCCTTTGCCGACGTCGCGCTGCGTGACACCATCGCCCCTCTCGAAACAAGGCCTGCGGCAATGGTATCCAAGCCGATCGAGACCCCTATGGCGAAAGACGTCGAGCCTGCAGGACCATCGCCCATTCCAGCGCTGAAGCCGCAACCGGCAGTCGCGCAGCAGCCGGAGATGTCCGAGCCGGTCGAACAGCCGGCACCGAAGGCGCAACCGGCTCAACAGGAAAATCTTCCTGCGATGATAGAGGAGGCCGCTGCAACGCTCCTTTCGGTCGAAGCGGGCGCGCAGGTGACAAAATCGTTCAACGAACTTGCAGCCGTCTTCGATGGTCTCGAGCGTCGCTCTGTCGAGGATATGGCGCAGGAAATGCTGCGTCCGATGCTGCAGGAATGGCTGGACGACAACCTGCCGACACTGGTGGAGCGTCTCGTGCGCGAGGAAATCGAGCGCGTTGCCCGCGGCCCGCGTCGCTAAATCGCCTCCAATGCCTGTCATCAAGGGCCGCTCCACACGGGGCGGCTTTTTTATTGACTTCACGGCCTCCACGTCTTTAACACCGCACCATCTCATTCAAAAGAAAAACGGGTCAGGAAATGCTCGAAAAGACCTACGATTCCGCCGCCGTCGAACCGAAGATCGCCAAAGCCTGGGACGATGCGGACGCCTTCCGTGCCGGTGCCAACGCAAAGGCTGGTGCGGAAAGCTTCACCATCGTCATCCCGCCGCCGAATGTGACCGGGTCGCTGCACATGGGGCACGCGCTCAACAACACGCTGCAGGATATCATGGTCCGCTTCGAGCGCATGCGCGGCAAGGACGTGCTGTGGCAGCCGGGCATGGACCATGCGGGCATTGCCACGCAGATGGTCGTCGAGCGCCAGCTGGCCGAGCGAAAGCTTCCCGGCCGTCGCGAGATGGGCCGCGAGGCCTTTGTCGAGCGCGTCTGGGAATGGAAGGAAGAGTCGGGCGGCCTGATCTTCAACCAGTTGAAGCGCCTCGGCGCATCCTGCGACTGGTCGCGCGAACGCTTCACCATGGACGAGGGTCTGTCCAAGGCCGTTCTCGAAGTCTTCGTCACGCTCTATAAGGAAGGCCTGATCTACCGCGGCAAGCGGCTGGTCAACTGGGATCCGAAGTTCGAAACGGCGATCTCCGATCTTGAAGTCGAGTCCAGGGAAGTCGAAGGCCACATGTGGCACTTCAAATACCCGCTGGCCGGCGGCGAGACCTATACCTATGTCGAGAAGGATGCGGACGGGAATATCGTGCTTTCCGAAGAGCGCAATTATATCTCGATCGCCACGACGCGTCCCGAAACCATGCTGGGTGATGGTGCGGTTGCCGTCCATCCGTCGGACGAGCGCTATGCGCCGATCATCGGCAAGCTGTGCGAAATCCCTGTCGGCCCGAAGGAGCATCGCCGCCTGATCCCGATCATCGCTGACGAATATCCGGAACCGGATTTCGGCTCGGGCGCGGTCAAGATCACCGGCGCGCATGACTTCAACGACTACCAGGTCGCCAAGCGCAACAAGATCCCGCTCTATCGCCTGATGGATACCACCGCCTCGATGCGCGACGATGGCGACGCTTATTCTGTCTATGCGGCCAAGGCGCTGGAGATAGCCAAGTCCGGCGAACTGCCGGGCGAAGCCGATATCGACGAGATCAATCTGGTTCCGGAAGAGTATCGCGGCCTCGACCGCATGGTCGCCCGCAAGAAGATCATCGAGACGATCAATGCCGAAGGCCTTGCCGTTACCGTCAAGGACAGCGAGGGCAACGACATTCCGTATGTCGAGGCAAAGAAGATCATGCAGCCGTTCGGCGACCGCTCCGGCGTCGTCATCGAGCCGATGCTGACGGATCAGTGGTTCGCCGACGCCAAGACGCTGGCAGAACCGGCGATTGCTTCGGTTCGCGAAGGCCGCACCAACTTCGTCCCGAAGAACTGGGAAAAGACCTATTTCGACTGGATGGAAAATATCGAGCCCTGGTGCATTTCGCGCCAGCTCTGGTGGGGACATCAGATTCCGGCCTGGTACGGTCCTGATGGTCAGTGCTTCGTCGAAAAGTCCGAGGAAGAAGCACTCGACGCGGCCATCCAGCATTATCTGGCACACGAAGGCCCATGGAAGGCCTGGGTTCAGGAGAAGCTCGAGAACTTCAAGCCTGGCGAGATCCTGATCCGCGACGAGGACGTGCTCGACACCTGGTTCTCGTCGGCACTCTGGCCCTTCTCGACGCTGGGCTGGCCGGACAAGACGCCGGAACTGGAGCGCTATTACCCGACCAGCGTTCTCGTCACCGGCTTCGACATCATCTTCTTCTGGGTTGCCCGGATGATGATGATGGGCATGCATTTCATGAAGGATGCGGAAGGCGAGCCTGTCGAGCCGTTCCACACGATCTACGTTCATGCGCTGGTTCGCGACAAGAACGGCCAGAAGATGTCGAAGTCGAAGGGCAACGTCATCGATCCGCTCGACCTGATCGACGAATACGGCGCCGATGCGCTGCGGTTCACGCTGGCCATCATGGCGGCACAGGGTCGCGATGTGAAACTCGATCCGGCCCGTATCGCCGGCTACCGCAACTTCGGCACGAAGGTCTGGAACGCAACGCGCTTCGGGGAGATGAACGGCGTCAAGCGTGATGCGGGCTTTGATCCTGAGAATGCGAAGCTGACCGTCAATCGCTGGATCCTCACGGAACTGTCGAAGACCGTTTCTGACGTTACCACCGCGATCGAGACGCAGCGCTTCAACGAGGCTGCCGCTTCGCTCTACCGCTTCGTCTGGAACCAGGTTTGCGATTGGTATGTCGAGCTGTTGAAGCCGATCTTCATGGGCGAGGATGAAGCCGCCAAGGCCGAGGCGCAGGCCTGCATGGCCTATGTCCTGGAGCAGAGCTACGCGCTTCTCCACCCGTTCATGCCGTTCATGACCGAGGAGCTCTGGGCTCACACGGCAGCCCGTGACGGATTGCTCGCCCATGGCGAGTGGCCGGTCTCCGGTTTTGCGGACGCTGACGCTGCCGACGAGATCAACTGGCTTGTCGATCTGGTATCCGGTCTCCGCTCTGCACGGTCCGAAATGAACGTCCCGCCATCGGCGACAGCACCGCTCATCATGGTTGGTGCCAATGCGGTCACCTCGTCGCGGCTCGCGCGTCACGAGGCGGCAATCTGCCGGCTCGCGCGTGTCGAGAGCATCTCGACAGCTGACGTCGCCCCGAAGGGTGCGGCACAGATCATCGTCGGCGAGGCGACGGCCTGCCTGCCGCTCGGCAACCTGATCGATCTCGGCACGGAGAAGGCCCGAATCGAGAAGGCGATCGTCAAGAACGAGCAGGAAAAGGACCGTCTCGGCAAGAAGCTCTCCAACGAGAAGTTCATTGCCAATGCCGATCCGGACGTGGTTGCGGCTGACCGGGAGCGCCATGCCGAACTGGAAGTTCAGCTCGAAAGCCTCAAGATCGCTCTGCAGCGGGTCATCGAAGCCGGCTGATGACCAAGGTCTCCGCCGTGCTCTAGGCCGGCGCCAACGAACGAATCTCTGAAAGCCGCGGTCCTGTGACCGCGGCTTTTTGCTGCGCTTCGATCCAGAAGTTCCGTTTGCGTGCACATGCACAACGGGAGAAAGCCGCAATGTTGCCGCATTGTCACATCGCCGCGCCCATGCGGGATGGTGTTCTAATTCCAGCTACGGTACGGCCCCAGATTAGGTAATTTTGTTCCCAACCACCGATTCGGTGGCGATTGTTCCTCCGCTTACGTAAATTAGCGACCGTTTTGCAGCGCAAGATCGGGGACAGCCGAAAGTTGTTATTTTGGGCAGAGTATTTAGAATTGTCTCAATGACTTGCCTGGGAGTGGGAGACGAGATGCAAAGCAATTACATCGCCAAGGGCGCCTTTGTTCTGATGGCTGGATGGAGCGTTTATTCGCCAGCGTTAGCGGGCGGACTGGAACGTGGGGGATACAATATCGACCTTCTGTTTGACAGGTCGCCCTATGCCGCCGAAGCGACGGCAACCTACGTCATGCCGCAGCGGAAGCTGAAGAACGCGCAAGACACCATCACCGGACCGGACGGCAACCTCAGCACGACACCCGGCTATTCCTATTCGAGCACTGCTGACGACAGCGAGAGCTACTGGTCGCCGCGGATCGGCATCAAGGCGGGTATCGGCGATTCCGTCGACTGCATGTTCGACTATTCTCAGCCCTATGGTGCGCATACCAATCCCGGCGCCAACTGGGCGGGTGCCAACGACAACATCGAGACGAAGGTCGACAGCGACAACTACGCAGCCACCTGTTCCTACCGCTTCGATGCCGGCCCTGGCCAGCTTCGCCTGATCGGCGGCGCGAACTATCTGCGCATGGATGGCTTCAAGGAACGGCTGTTGATCGCCCCTGAAGCGCTTGGCTTCGCGTTCAGCGGTGTTGGTCGTCTGGACCTGGAAGGCGACGGTTGGGGCTGGCGCGCCGGTGCGGCCTACGAAATCCCGGAATACGCATTCCGCGCGAGCCTGATGTATTATAGCCAGGTGAAGCTCGACGAGGTCACCGGTACTGTCGATCTGACGCAGGTCCCGGTCGGCAGCGTCTACGCCGGTACCGTCGTGCCGGTTGAGGGCTCGACGGCTATGCCGGATGCTCTCGAGCTGAAGCTTCAGTCGGGTATCGCACCGGACTGGCTTGCTTTCGGTTCGGTCAAGTGGACCGACTGGAGCCAGTTGCAGCGCATTCCCTTCTACAACAACGGTGTTGAGATCACATCGCTCGATCTCGGCTATCGCGACGGCTGGACGATCACCGGCGGCATCGGCCACAAGTTCAACGAACAGTGGAGTGGGGCCCTGAGCCTCACCTGGGATCGCGGCACATCGCAGGAATTCGGAACGCAGACAGATACCTGGCTATTCAGCGCCGGCGTTTCCTATGCCCCGACCCAGCACGTCGAGATTCGCCTTGGCGGCGTGCTCGGCATCCTGACGGGTGGCGAGTCCAGCGCATCGTCCATTGACGGCATCCCCGTCGGCGACGAAGCGAGCTACGAATACGATAGCGACCTGGTTGCAGCACTTTCTACGTCGTTGAAGGTAAAGTTCTGAAAACAGTTACTAATTAGCAAAAGCCCGGTTCGAGCCGGGCTTTTTCGTTTGTGGCGCGTTTTCGCCGACCCCTCCGAATTTGTGACGATTTGGCAACAGTCTTGTGCCACGATGAGCGGGTCGGCGAACAACGGAGATTTTGTCCATTTCCCGCCACAAACAGGGAGCAGCGGTAAAGGAATAACGGACACGGACCGCGGGGGCGGCGCGTGTGAATTGGAGTACCATGGGCGGGTTTTTCAATAGAATACGGGGCTTTGGCCGCGTTGTCGCAGGCGGATCGGATCGCCGCGCACAACTTCGGCGCGTTTTGCCGGCAGGTCCTACTCTTGCCGAAAACGGGACGTACAGTTTCCATTCTAGAACGGCAGCGATAGCTGGCGTCTCGCTGATCGCCGGTTGGCTGATCAGGCCGTGTAATCGGTCGGAGATGGCAAGCTCTATGACTTCCGGGTGTATGGGAAGAAACTGAAACATGTCGAAGTTTGGCATTGTGTCCATGAAAGTATTGCTTCTTGGCGTGTCGCTCACCTCGGCTGTGGTGGGCTCGGCAGCTGCGTTCGACATCCAATCCGGCGTGACCAAGGAATCGGGTCCCTTCGACCTCTTCAAGTTCGGCTTCAAGGCCTACAAGAACGGCCAGAAGGAAGACGCGGTCGAAGCGTATCGCTATGCCGCCGAGAAGGGACATACCGGTTCCCGCTGGGCATTGGCGAACATGTACGCCTTCGGCGATGGCGTCACGAAGAACGATCTCGAGGCGTTCAAGATCTATAACGAGATCGCCACGCAGGGCGTCGAACCCGGCTCGGAAGATACCGGTTTTTTTGTCAACGCGCTTCTGTCGCTTGCGACCTACTATCGCCGCGGCATCCCCGATACACCGGTGAAGCCCGATCTTGCCCAGGCGCGGCAGATCTATTTTCAGGTCGCTTCGACCTTCGGTGTCGCGGAGGCGCAGTTCCAGCTTGCCAAGATGATTCTTGCAGGCGAGGGCGGATCGCCAAACCTTCAGCAGGCGAAGAAGTGGCTGAACCAAGCCCGCAAGAGCGGCCATCCGGGCGCCATGGCCGTTTTCGGCAACATCCTGTTCGACGAGGGACAGACGGTCCGCGGTCTCGCCTTCCTGACGGCTGCACTCGACAAGTGCAGCACGAAGGACTGTATCTGGATGGAGCCCTTGCAGGAGCAGGCTTTTTCTATGGCAAGCGAGGAAGACCGTCGCGGTGCGATCGCGCTTTCGCATGAGTTTGCCAAGGGTATGGACTGAGGAGGCGGCGTCCGCTGCTTCCTGTTAGATCCGGGCGATCAGGGACAAAAACCGCTCAGACCGGCGCGAAATCAAAAATCCCGGCGACCGGGACATGGTCGGACGGTTTTTCCCATCCGCGCACATGCTTCTCGATGACAGTCGCCTTCAACCGGTCGGCAGCTTCCGGCGACAGCATCAGATGATCGATGCGGATGCCGTTGTTCTTCTGCCAGGCGCCCGCCTGATAATCCCAGAACGTATAGAGCTTGGCGGCATCCGTGGTTGCGCGAACGGCGTCCGTCAGGCCAAGATTTTCGAGCGCACGGAATGCCGCCCTCGTTTTCGGCAGGAAGAGCGCATCTTTCGCCCATGCGGCCGGATCGAAACAATCGTGCGGCTCGGGAATGACGTTGTAGTCGCCGGCAAGTATCAGCGGCTCCTCGAGTGCCAAGCATTGCTGGGCATGCAGCCGCAGCCGTTCCATCCAGGCAAGCTTGTACGGGTACTTGACCGGGTCATCGGACGGGTTGCCGTTGGGCAGGTAGATCGACGCAACGCGGATCACGCCGCCCTGAACGGAAAAGACGCATTCGATGTAGCGCGATTGCTCGTCAATTTGTCCGTCGGGACCGACGGCACCGGGTAGACCGCGCATCACTTCGTCGGGTTTTATCTTCGACAGGATCGCCACCCCGTTGAAGCCCTTCTGGCCGTGTGTCTCGACATGATAGCCAAGCGATTCGATCTCGAGCCGCGGAAAGCCTTCGTCGACGGATTTGATCTCCTGGAGGCAGGCGATGTCAGGCGACGAGTCGGCAAGCCACTGACGCAGATTATCAATCCGCGCCTTGATGCCGTTGATGTTCCAGGTGGCAATCTTCATTGCAATCGTCCTTCCGTCTTCAGCCTATCCTTTTAGCGAAAGACAAGCTGATGGGAAGGGTCGAGTGGCAATCTGATCAGGACGACCGGAAGATCTTAGATGGAGAAGCTGGTACCGCAGCCGCAGCTTGCGACCGCGTTCGGATTCTTGATCTGGAATGACTGGCCAAGCAGATTATCGACAAAGTCGATCTCTGAACCTTCCATGTAGACGATGGACAGGCTGTCGATCAGCACCTTGGCATCGCCGTTGGCGATCACCACGTCATCTGCTTCCGGCGCGCCCGCGAGGTCGAACTTGTAGGAGAAACCGGAGCAGCCGCCGCCTTCAACAGAAACACGCAGAGACTGCTTTTCGGATTCTGCCGCAACGATTTGGGCGATCCGCTTGGCTGCAGCATCGGAGAGAGTTACGTTCATCGTCATTTCAATGGTCTCCTGCCGGGGTAAAGGCCCGGTGAGTCTTGGGTAAAGGCACCCTGATAACTCGAAGATGGATGTCACTGCCGTTGCACACGGCAACACTATAGGTATGAAGACCTGAACGGCGCGTCAATGGGGCGTACCCATACACGACAACACGCAGGCACGCTTGAGGCATTAAGGACGGTTATGGCGATCGATACGGGGGTACTTGGTTTCGGTGGGGGCGAGCGTGCGTTATATGCATCCAATCCCTGGGCCTCGCGGGGCCGCCTGTTTCCCGAAGCGAGCAGCCTGACGCGCTCGGAGTTTCAGCGCGATCGTGACCGTATCGTCCATACGACGGCGTTTCGCAGGCTCAAGCACAAAACGCAGGTGTTCATCAGTCCTGACGGCGACCATTACCGAACGCGGCTGACCCATACGATCGAAGTGGCGCAGGTGGCCCGCGCGCTGGCCCGTGCCCTGAAGCTGGATGAAGATCTGGCAGAAGGCGTCGCGCTCGTTCACGATTTTGGCCACACCCCCTTCGGACATACAGGTGAGGATGCGCTCGATGAGCTGATGAAGCCATATGGCGGGTTCGACCACAATGCCCAGTCGCTGCGTATCGTCACCAAGCTTGAGCGGCGATACGCGGAGTTCGACGGTCTCAACCTGACATGGGAAACGCTTGAGGGTCTCGTCAAGCACAATGGCCCTTTGATGATGGCCGACGGCAGCGAGGGTTCCCACGGTCCTTTGCCGCAGCCGATCCGCGACTACTGCCTCCTGCACGATCTCGAGCTTTCGAGCTATGCCAGCCTGGAGGCGCAGGTCGCGGCGATTTCCGACGACATTGCCTACAACACCCACGATATCGACGACGGGCTTCGCTCTGGCCTGCTCACTTTCGATATGCTGGAGGAGGTGCCGTTCCTCGCCGGACTGATGCAGGAAGTGAGGACGAAATACCCCAATCTGGACCCGACCCGCTTTGCCTACGAAGTGACGCGCCGCCAGATCACCCACATGGTCGAGGACGTTATCGCGGTCTCCCAGAAGAACCTTAGAGAGCTTGCACCCGAGAGCGCACAAGATGTGCGCATGGCGGGAAGGGTGATCTCGACCTTCTCCGACGAGATGGCGCAGACCGACAAGCAGATCAAACGAGTGCTGTTCTCCCGGATCTACCGTCACCCCGAAATCATGCGCATCCGGGCCGGCGCCTCGCAGATCGTCGTCGACCTGTTCCATCGCTACATGGACGACCCGGCGCTGATGAAAGGCCACTACTGGGTCAAGCAGATGAACGGCGTCCCGGAGGCGGCCCGCGCGCGCCACGTTGCAGATTATCTTGCCGGTATGACCGACACCTACGCAACCCGCGTCCATGCCGAGTTGTTTGACCAGACTCCTGATTTGCGCTAGGGCCTGCCCGACACCAATGGCTTCGAGGGGCCCGCCCAAAAACACTTTGAGCGGATGTAGACATATGAATCTTTTTGCCGAATTCGACAATAGAATTAAGAACGCGCTAGAAACTCTCGAAATCATTCGAGAAAATCGAAGTGCGGTTGATTTCGGACGCCTCACGGTCGAGCCTCCGCGCGATCAGAGCCATGGCGACGTCGCGACCAATGCAGCGATGGTGCTTGCCAAGCCTCTCGGCACCAACCCGCGCGCGCTCGCCGAGATCATCGCCGAAGCGTTGCGTGGCGACGCGGATATTTCGGAAGTCTCCGTTGCCGGTCCCGGCTTCATCAATATCAGGCTTTCCACCGGATACTGGCAGCAGATGCTCGCCAAGATGATTGCGCAAGGGACGGACTACGGCCGCTCGGATGTAGGTGCCGGTCGCAAGGCAAACGTCGAGTATGTCTCGGCCAATCCGACGGGGCCGATGCATGTCGGTCATTGCCGCGGCGCTGTCGTGGGCGATGCGCTCGCCAATATGATGGCCTTTGCCGGCTATGACGTCACCAAGGAATACTACATCAACGACGCTGGCAGCCAGATCGACGTTTTGGCCCGCTCGGTCTTCATCCGGTACCGCGAGGCGTTGGGCGAAGCAGTCGGCGAGATTCCGGCTGGCCTCTATCCGGGCGACTACCTCGTCCCGGTCGGGCAGGCTCTGGCCGCTGAATACGGTCCCCGGCTGCATGCCATGCCCGAAGACGAGTGGATGCCGATCGTCAAGGAGAAGGCCATCGACGCGATGATGGCCATGATCCGCGAAGATCTCGAAGCCCTCAACGTGCATCACGACGTGTTCTATTCCGAGCGCACGCTGCATGCGGACGGCGCGCAGCGCATCCGTGCGGCGATCAACGATCTGACGTTCAAGGGCCATGTCTACAAGGGCAAGCTGCCGCCGCCGAAGGGTCAGCTTCCCGAAGACTGGGAAGACCGCGACCAGACGCTGTTCCGCTCGACCGAAGTCGGCGACGATATCGATCGTCCGCTGATCAAGTCGGACGGCAGCTACACCTATTTCGCCGCCGACGTTGCCTATTTCAAGGACAAGTTCGACCGCGGCTACGACGAGATGATCTACGTGCTCGGTGCCGACCACGGTGGCTACGTCAAGCGGCTCGAGGCCGTGGCGCGCGCCGTCTCCGAAGGCAAGGCAAAGCTCACTGTTCTTCTCTGCCAGCTCGTCAAGCTTTACCGCAACGGCGAGCCGGTCAAGATGTCGAAGCGCTCCGGCGACTTCGTGACGCTGCGTGACGTCGTGGACGAGGTCGGTCGCGACTCAGTTCGCTTCATGATGCTCTACCGGAAGAGCTCGGAGCCGCTCGATTTCGATTTTGCCAAGGTGACCGAGCAGTCGAAAGACAACCCTGTCTTTTATGTCCAGTATGCCCACGCCCGCTGCATGTCGATCTTCCGCCAGGCAAGGGAGGCGTTTCCGGGTCTGGATACCGAGACGCTGGATTTCGCTGAAAACATTGGCGAAATCACCGACAAGAGCGAGCTTCAGCTGGTCGCGAAGCTTGCGGAATATCCGCGAATCGTCGAAGCTGCAGCTCTGGCCCAGGAGCCGCACAGGCTCGCATTTTACCTCTATGATCTGGCCAGTTTCTTCCATGCTCACTGGAATAAGGGCAAGGACCAACCGGAATTACGGTTTGTTAACGATAAAAACCGACAATTGAGCATTGCCAGGCTTGGACTGGTGCACGCAGTCGCCTGTGTCCTGAAGTCGGGACTTGCAATCACAGGTACAGCGGCACCTGAGGAAATGCGGTAAAAACGCCCTCATTTCCCCACATTGCACTGGCAGATGAGTTGTAATGGTGGTGAGTGGACGAGCGAATGGCGGACAACAACCTAGCGCGTAGCCGGAATGACGCCCCGGAATTTTTTGCTGACGGCGATCCTCTGGCAGAGCTCGCTCGCATCGTAGGCTACGAGGAACGGACAGTCGCGAATCCGGCTGCCCCTTCCGTGGGTTCTGCGCCAATGGCGGCATCTGCCCGCCGCGAGCCGGCCTTCAATCTCGAAGACGAGTTGCTGCGGGAATTCGAGCAATACGATACTCCGCGGATCGATCCGGTCAACGATATCCCGCTCGACGCCAAGCCTTCCCGCGTGGAGGCGCCTTTGCCGGTCGATCACGGCTATCAGGCTGCGCCTTCTATTGCCTATGAGCCTCCCATCGAACGCGAGCCGGTTTTCGAACAGCCGGTCCAGTCCGTGGTGTCGCAGAAGCAGGAAGATCTCAACCCTTTCGATGCTCCGGAATTTTCCGTCGATCCGTTCGGTGCGGCACCTGCAGAGGCGGAAGGTGTTTCCCCTGCCGTCGATGCTCACCGTGCACCGGCCGAGCCGAATTTCGACCCGTCAAATTTCCATGGCCTTCCGACACTGCGTGCGGAGGTAGAGGGCGCCGATGACTATCAGCCTGCGACTCAGTCCAGGCAGGAACCGTCGGTTGACGCTTTCGATCTGGCCGCTGAGCTGGAGAGCTCGTTCGCCGTTGCAGCCGAGCCAGTCGTCGCAGCTTCCATGGTTTCGGCGCCGGAGCCTGTTCGGGCTGAACCCCGCAAGAGCACCGGTTACACGCCGGGCTTCCGCATGCCGCTTGCGAATTTCGGTCTGAATGCCGGTGTCACGCCGCTGGAACGCCCCGTCGAAAAGCCGCCGGTTGTCCAGCCCAAGGCCGTTGCGTCCCCGGTTGAACAGCCTCGCGCTGCTGAACCGGTCGCTGTGAAAGAGGTCGTTCAGCCCACTTTGGAGGCGCAGAAATTTTCGCCGCTTGACGAGCTGGTTTATGACGTTGCCCGTTTCCCGGTCAGCCAGGAAGCGCCTGCGACTGTTCGCGCCGAGCCGAAACTCGAACTGCCGCAGGCTCCGGTCTCCAAGCCGCAGCCAATCGCCGTCGCTCCGATCGTTGCCGCTGTGGCGGCGCCCGTGATCCCGACGCCGGTTCCAACGCCGACTGTTCAGCAGGCGGCACCCGTCGCCGACCTGGCAGATGACTTCGATCCTTTCGCCGACGAAGACTTTGAACTGGCGCTTGACGATCTCGAACTCGATCTAGCCGACATCGTGGTGGCGGAAAACTCCGTTCAGCCGGTGGCACCTGCCGCGGCAATCCCTGCCGCCGTCTCGACGCCCGCGGCTGCAGCAGCACCCATCGTTGCAGCAGCGCCTGAGCCGGAAGAAGAAGTCGCCGTCGTCGAAGCGGAAATGCCGTTCGATGCGGCGATGATTTCCGAATCGGAAGAGCATGTCGAGGCGATCGCCGATCTCAACGTGCCGGACCTGCCGGTCGAGCAGCCGGAAGAAGAGCCTGCCTACGCGTCCGAGTACGATATCGATATCGATGCAGAACTCGCGGCGCTCTTGGTAAACCCGACGTCGCAGACTGCTCCGGCACCGCGGCATCAGGAGGCGGCTGCCCCGGCTTCCGTCGCTGCCGGCAATTTCCCAGAGCAGCCTCGGCAGACATCGGGCAGCGCTTACCCCGACCTCGACGATTTCGAGCGGGCCCTGGAAGAAGACTTCCGTCGCAGCCTTGTCGCGCCGCTTCCGGCCAACGACCATGACAGCGATCTCAACGGATACGAAAACGACCTCGACCAGCGTTCGCCCCGGTCGGCGTCCCGGACGTGGCTTCTTCCCATCGCCGTTGTGGGCGTCCTGGTCGTTGCTGGCGCAGGTGCCTACACGATGCTGGGTAGCGGACCTTCGCGGATGATGGGCGGCGAGCCGGTCGTCATCGCAGCCGATACCGATCCGGTAAAGGTTGTCCCGGAAAATCCGGGTGGCAAGACCGTTCCGAATCAGGACAAGGCTGTTTACGACCGCGTTGCCGGCGCTGCATCCGAAACGCCGAAGCAGGAAGCGCTGATCTCCAGCGAAGAGCAGCCGGTCGATGTCGTTCAAAAGACTCTGATGCCGGAAAGCCTTCCGCTCGAAGGCGAAAACGATATCGATCCGACCGATACCGGCGAGACCCAGGATGCACGTCTGCTACCCGATCAGGGCCAGCAGGTTGCTTCGACGGGCGGACAGGATCCTCTCACCGTTACGCCGCGTCGGGTAAAGACGATGATCGTGCGTCCGGATGGGAAGCTCGTAGAACAGGAAGTGCCGGCTCCGGCGCTCGCTGCGGCGCATACAGGCAAGATGCCGGCGGCTTCGGTGAAGTCTCCGGAACTGGCCCAGCCAGTCACTCCGGCCGCTGCGATCGCCGCATCTGCACCTGCTGCAAGCACGGTTGCCGAAATCATCCCGGCGTCTGCGCCGATGACGGCAGCCACTATGGCGCCACTGGACACTTCGGCACCTGCTGCTGTCGCGAAGGCGCCGGTCCCGAAGGTTCGTCCTTCGCAGCAGCCGGTCAATGTCGTCGCATCCGTCAGCGATCAGGGCAACGTTCGCGCTCCCGCAGCACAGGTTCAGCCGGTTTCGGCAACTCCTGCCGCTGCCAATGCACAGGTCGCGTCGGTCGGCGAGGGCGGCTACGTCATTCAGATCGCATCGCTGCCGTCCCAGGCTGACGCTCAGAGGTCTTACCAGAACCTGTCGTCGAAGTTCGGCAACGTGATCGGCGGGCGTGGGGTCGATATCAAGGCTGCTGAAATCGCCGGCAAGGGTACCTTCTATCGCGTTCGGATCCCGGCCGGCAGCAAGACGGAAGCCGTAGCACTCTGCGAAAAGTATCGCGGTGTCGGCGGCACCTGCCTCGTCGCTCGCTGAGATCTTTGACGAGAAACCATCGAACGGGGCGCACAGCGCCCCGTTTTCTATTCTGCTCCCAGTTTTCTAGGATCGAACATGACCGAATCGAAAGCGATGATCCTGGGCTCCAGCGGCCCGCAGCTTACCCAGGACGAAATCCTGCTCTACCGGGATGAGCGTCCCTGGGGTTTCATTCTCTTTGCCCGCAACTGTGTCGAGCCGGCCCAGATCACTGATCTGGTTGCAGCCATGCGCGACACCGTCGGCCGCCCGGATGCGCCTGTCCTGATCGACCAGGAGGGTGGCCGTGTTCAGCGTATCCGTCCGCCGATGATCGAGCGTTATCCGTCAGCCGCCGCCTTGGGGGCTCTCTACAAGAATGACCGTGAAATGGGCTTGCGCGCCGCATGGCTGATGTCGCGGCTGCACGCCTTCGATCTCATGAAGCTCGGCATCAACGTCGACTGCCTGCCGGTCCTGGACGTACCGGTGGAAGGCGCCAGCAACGTCATCGGCGACCGGGCCTATGGCTTCGATCCGAAGACGGTGTCCGAGATGGGGCAGGCTGCGGCCGATGGCCTCAAGGCTGGCGGCATGCTTCCTGTGATGAAGCACATCCCGGGCCACGGCCGCGGCTTGGCCGATTCGCATCATGAACTGCCGGTCGTATCGGCATCGCGGGCGGAACTCGAAGCGCATGACTTCCTGCCCTTCGTGGCGCTCAAGAACGAGTTGATGGCGATGAGCGCGCATATCGTCTTCACCGCGATCGACACGGAAGAGCCGGCGACGATTTCTCGGAAAGTCATCGAGGATGTCATTCGCGGTCATATCGGCTTCGATGGCCTGCTGATGTCCGACGACAGCTCGATGAACGCCCTAAAGGGCACGATCGGCGAGCGCGCGGCGAGAATCGTTGGGGGCGGTTGTGATATCGTCTTGCATTGCAACGGCCTGATGGACGAAATGAAGGCGGTTGTGAACGAGGCGATCCCGCTTGGCGGCGAGGCGCTTCGACGTGCCAAAGCGGTGGAGCAGGGTTTCCCGGTTGCTGACGATGCACAGGAAGACACGCTTCGCGACGAATTCCACGGACTGATTGGGGTCGCCTGACCGCCGACAGTGAAGACGGATCGGAATGGCGATGACAAAAGCTGAAAATGCCATTCCGATGGACAAGATGTGGCAGGACGTGACCGAGCGGGCGATCGATGATCCTTCCCTGGTGATCGACGTCGCGGGCTTCGAGGGACCGCTCGATCTTCTGCTGCATCTTGCGCGCAGCCAGAAAGTGGATCTGTCGCGGATCTCTGTCCTGGCACTCGCCGAGCAGTATCTCACATTCGTCGACAGCGCGCGGCGCGTTCGGATCGAACTGGCAGCCGACTATCTCGTGATGGCAGCTTGGCTCGCCTATCTCAAGTCGCGGTTGCTGATCCCCAAGCAGATCAAGATCGACGACGGCCCGACCGGCGAGGAACTGGCGGCAACTCTGGCCTTCCGGTTGAAACGGCTGGAAGCAATCCGCGATGCAGCAGCTCAGCTCGTCAACCGTAACCGACTCGGTCGCGATATTTTTGCACGTGGGGCACCGGAGCATATCCCGCAGCACAGGCCGTCGGCCTATGACGCATCGCTCTACGACCTGTTGTCGGCCTACGCCAATCTCCGGCAGCGCAACGCCATCACCCATGTCACGATCGAACGCCGCAAGGTCTGGTCGCTGGTTGAGGCGAGGGACCTTCTCAACCGCATGCTGGGCGAGATCGGCGATTGGACGGCCCTGCAGCAGTACCTTCTGCCGTATCTGCCGCCGCAGGATCGCGTCACTGCGACTGCCAGCGCCTTTGCCGCCTCGTTGGAACTGGTGCGCGAAGGACAGCTCGAGATCCGCCAGGATGGCGCTTTCCAGACAATCTATCTCAGAAAGGGACCCGGGCGGCCGAAGGCCGAGACGTTGCCTCTAAAGGCAGGGACAGCCGAATGAGCCAGATCGAGGACGCGATGGACGACGACGCGGCAGTGGATACTATTGTGCCGGTGCCCTACTCGTCGGAGGAGATCGAGCGGATCGCCGAAGCCCTCGTGTTTGCATCGGCCGAGCCTGTCTCTGAAGCGTTTCTGGCTGAGCGTCTTCCACGGGGAGAAGATATCCAGGCCGTGATGCAGAGACTGGCGGGCATCTATGCCTCACGCGGAGTGAACCTGGTCAAGGTGGCCGATCGCTGGGCTTTCCGCACGGCAGCAGACCTTTCCTTCGTCATTCGCAAAGACGACAGCGACGTGAAGAAGCTGTCGAGGGCCGCCCTCGAAGTGCTTGCCATCATCGCCTACCACCAGCCTGTGACCCGCGCCGAGATCGAGGATATTCGCGGCGTCCAGACCTCAAGAGGTACGCTTGACGTACTGATGGAAGCCGGCTGGGTTCGTTTCCGCGGTCGGCGTCGGTCGCCGGGCAGACCGGTGACACTCGGAACGACAGGAGATTTTCTCGATCATTTCGGGTTGGAAGAGCTACGCGATCTTCCTGGTCTCGAAGAATTGAAGGGCGCGGGACTTCTATCCGGTCGCATTCCATCCGGCTTTTCGGTGCCGGTTCCGGGCGGTGAGGACGAGCTTTCGGACGAGGAAGACCCCATCACCCAGCTTGACCTAGAGGAGCTTGGCTTGCTGCCGCCAACCGGCGACAGTGATGGCTAGCAGGGCTTTCAGCCAGCTTTCCCCTTATTATTCCCGTGTTCCCGAATATGGACCGTGCGTGATCGTCCGTTGCCGACAGCAGCGTCGCTAGATCGCGAAAGTCATCCGTTCATAGCTTTTCGTGCAACGTATTTGGTGTTTGAAAAACAAACTTAAAAAGCTTACATCGGGGTCACGTTCCAATGGAGTTAGACTATGGGTTCTTTTAGTGTGTGGCACTGGCTGATCGTTCTAGTCATCGTGCTTGTCCTGTTCGGACGCGGCAAGATTCCTGAGCTGATGGGCGACTTTGCCAAAGGCATCAAGAGCTTCAAAAAAGGCATGGCGGACGAGGATGCCCCTGAGGCAAAGCCTACCGATACTGTGAACGGCGGCAGGACGGTCGATCACAAGCCCGACGAGATCAAGGAAACCACTCGGTCTTAATTGGTCGGGAGGGTTTCAGGAGCCTCGCTGAATGTTGGATATCGGTTGGACCGAGCTACTTGTCATTGCCATTGTGCTTATCGTGGTCGTAGGTCCCAAGGACTTGCCGCCCATGCTGCGCGCTTTCGGGAAGATGACATCAAACCTGCGCAAGATGGCGGGTGACTTTCGGACGCAGTTCGACGAGGCGCTTCGCGAGGCAGACATGGATGACGTCCGGAAGACGATTTCGGACGCCAAGAGCCTCAATCCCGCCAACAGCCTGCGCGACGCGATAAATCCGCTTCGCCAGATGGGGCAGGACATCCGAAACGATCTGCAAAAGGCGACGCATATGCCGTCGACGCCGACGCCGGTGAGCACGGATGTCGAAGCGCAGCATGCTGTCGAAGGTGCTCCGGTCGCCGATACGGCGCCTGTTGTTGCGGCTGTTCCGGTTACGCCCGTCACGGCATCTCCTGTTGCTGCGCCGACGTCCTCTGCTGTGACGCCGGCACCAGCGGAGGCGACAACGCCTGCCGAACCCGGTCGCGTTAGAAAGCCTCGCGCACCGAAGTTGGCGGCCACGGGTGAGCCGGCAGCTGTGGATAAGCCTGCAACGACACGCAGATCCACGAGGGCGGAGAAGCCTGCCCCAGTGGCGACGTCTGCCGAACAGCCGAAACGTGTTCGCGTGGCCAAGGTCCCGGTGTCCGCACCTGAAACGACTGAGACGGCCGTCAAGCTTGCAGCCGCCCGCAAGCGTACCCCGAAGAAGCCTGTCGATACCCCGAAGGACGATGCCTGATGAGCGGTGATTACGAAGATAAGCCGCAGCCGCTTATCGAGCATCTGATGGAGTTGCGGACAAGGCTCATCTGGTCGATCGGCGCTTTCTTCCTCGCCTTCGTCGTGTGCTTCTTCTTCGCAAAGCAGCTCTTCAACCTTCTCGTCATTCCCTACAAATGGGCGGTCATCTGGGCAAAGCTCGATATCGCGAAATCCGAACTGATCTACACCGCGCCGCAGGAATTCTTCTTCACCCAGGTGAAGGTTGCGATGTTTGGCGCGCTGGTCATTGCCTTTCCGGTGATTGCCTCGCAGATCTACAAGTTCGTGGCTCCCGGGCTCTACAAGAACGAGCGGGCAGCCTTCCTGCCGTTCCTGATTGCCTCGCCTGTGCTGTTCCTGCTTGGAGGCGCACTGGTCTACTTCTTCTTCACGCCGATGGTGATGTGGTTCTTCCTGGCCATGCAGCAGGCGCCGACCGAGGGTGAAGTGGGGATCTCGCTTCTTCCGCGTGTTTCGGAATATCTCAGCCTCATCATGACGCTGGTTCTGTCCTTTGGACTGGTTTTCCAGCTTCCCGTGGTCACGACGCTGCTTGCTCGCGTGGGCATCCTGTCCAGCAAGTGGCTGCGCGAGAAGCGCAAGTTCGCGATCGTCATCGCCTTCGTCGTTGCCGCCGTCCTGACGCCGCCGGATCCGATGTCCCAGATCGGTCTTGCTATACCGACCATCCTTCTCTACGAGATTTCCATCTACGCCGCGCGACTCGTCGAGCGCAGACGCGATGAGGACGCTTCGAGTGATGAGGCCTCGTCTGACGTCGCAGAGACGGAGAAGGCCTGAGGTTTTTCTCTCGATCGATATCGCAGCGGCCTCATGCTTTGAAGGCCAAGAATCATGCTCGATATCAAGTGGATCCGCGATAATCCGGAAGCTTTCGACGCAGCGCTGAACAAGCGCGGCGCCGAGCCGATGGCTGCCTCCCTGCTTGCGATGGACGATACCCGCCGCAGCGTCATCCAGACGCTTCAGGATATGCAGTCGCGCCGTAACGCCGCCTCCAAGGAGATCGGCAATGCGATGGCGCAGAAGAATACCGAACTCGCCGAGAAGCTGAAGGCGGAAGTCGCCACCATCAAGGACACGATGCCGGCCGCCGAGCAGGAAGAACGGGCAGCTGTCGCAGCGCTCGATGACGCGCTGTCGCGCCTTCCAAACATTCCTCTCGACGATGTCCCCGTCGGCTCGGACGAATCAGGGAACGTCGTCACGCGCACGATCGGAACGAAGCCCGGCTGGAATCATCCCGCCAAGGAGCATTTCGAGATCGGCGAAGCGCTCGGCTATATGGATTTCGAGCGAGCCGCAAAACTCTCGGGCTCGCGCTTTACGGTGCTGACCGGACCGCTTGCCCGTCTTGAGCGGGCAATCGGTCAGTTCATGATCGACATGCACACCAGCGAGCACGGGTACACGGAAGTGTCGTCGCCGCTGATGGTAAAGTCCGAGGCAATGTACGGCACAGGCCAGTTGCCGAAGTTCGAGGAAGATCTCTTCAAGACGACGGATGGCCGCTACCTCATCCCGACGGCTGAGGTGACGCTGACCAACCTCGTGTCGGGCGAGGTTCTGGACGCCGAAAAGCTGCCGCTGCGCTTTACGGCGCTTACCCCGTCCTTCCGTTCGGAAGCCGGTTCTGCGGGTCGCGATACGCGCGGCATGTTGCGCCAGCACCAGTTCTGGAAATGCGAACTCGTCTCGATCACGGATCAGGAATCATCGATCGCTGAGCACGAGCGGATGACCGAATGCGCCGAAAACGTCCTCAAGCGTCTCGGCCTGCATTTTCGGACGATGACGCTCTGCACCGGCGACATGGGCTTCAGCGCCCGCAAGACCTATGACATCGAAGTCTGGTTGCCGGGACAGGATGCGTTCCGCGAAATCTCGTCCTGCTCGGTCTGTGGCGATTTCCAGGGCCGCCGGATGAACGCGCGCTATCGCGGCAAGGACGACAAGGCTTTGAAATTTGTTCACACGCTGAACGGCTCGGGCACTGCCGTCGGCCGCTGCCTGATCGCAGTCCTCGAAAATTATCTCAATGAAGACGGCTCCGTTACGATCCCGGACGCGCTTCTGCCCTATATGGGCGGCCTGACCAAAATAGAAAAAGCATAAGGCAGCCCTGAATGCGCATCCTGCTCACCAACGACGACGGTATCCACGCGGAAGGCCTGGCGGTTCTCGAACGGATTGCCCGCCAGCTTTCCGATGACGTCTGGATTGTTGCGCCAGAAACCGACCAGAGCGGTTATGCGCATTCCCTGACCCTGTCGGAGCCGCTGCGCCTGCGCGAGATCAGCGACCGGCACTATGCCGTGCGCGGCACGCCGACGGACTGCGTCATCATGGCGATGCGCCACGTCATGGGGGGCAAGCCGGATCTCGTTCTGTCGGGTGTCAACGTCGGTGCCAACCTTGCCGACGACGTGACCTATTCTGGCACGGTCGCAGGCGCCATCGAGGGCACTCTGCAAGGCGTCCGGTCGATCGCGCTCAGCCAGGCCTACCGCAAGGAGAACGGCCGCGTCCTGCCTTGGGATACGGCCGAATCGCATGGCCCGGGCCTGATCCGCAAATTGCTGGATACGGACCTTCCGGCCGGCACGTTTCTCAACGTCAATTTCCCGGCCTGCGCGCCTGACGATGTCCAGGGGACGGAAGTCACGTCTCAGGGCAAGACCGATTTCGACGTGGCGATCGACGAACGCCAGGATGGTCGAGGCTTCCCATACTATTGGCTGTACTTTGCCTCGCGTGTCGGCCGCCAGGCGGAGGGCACAGACATCAACGCCATCAAGGCCAATCGCATTTCAGTAACACCGCTGAAACTGGACCTGACCGACTATTCGGTGCAGGATCGCTTGATGAAGGCGCTGGGTTGAACCCAGATAACGTGGCAGGCGGAGTGACAGCTTGAAATCGGGCATGGTCGAGAAGGAAGGGTTTGCTGCACTTGTCTTGCGGCTCCGGTCCGCAGGCATTTCAAACATCGACCTTCTGACTGCCGTCGAGCAGACGCCTCGTTCGCAGTTCGTGCCGCCCACGCTTTCTCAGGAAGCCTATTCCAGCCGCACGGTCCCGATCGATTGCGGTGCCTTTATGGAAGGGGCAGATCTTGCGGTTCGCCTTCTGGCCGCTCTGCAGGTGAAACCCGGTCATCGTGTTCTCGAAATCGGTACAGGCAGCGGTTTTACAGCCGCCGTGATCGGCCGCATCGCAGAACGGGTGCTGACCGTCGATCGCTATAAGACGCTCACCGTTGCGGCGCAGGCCCGCGTTGACGCACTTGGAATGCGCAACGTCATCGTACGACAGGCGGATGGCAGCAACGGGATGCCGGGCGAGGGCACGTTCGATCGGATATTCGTGACCACGGCATTTACGGTTCTGCCGCGATTCTATGCGGAGCAGCTGACCCATGGCGGTTCGATGGTTGCGCCGCTGATCGGCGACGACGAGACCTGCATGATGGTGAGGCTCACCAAGACCGGGAGCCGATTCGAACGGGAAGACCTGTTCACCGTGCCATTCCTGCCGATCATTCCGCAGATGGCGGCAGCGCTTTAAGCTGGTTCGGCATTGGTTCCGCTCCTGCCACGCGCTTCCAACTCATGGTTAGCGAATTATCAAAAAAATTGCATCTCTTCCGACACTTTAACCCCACAGTAAGACTAACGCGCTTTAATGACTCCCACGATGGTTGCGTGAGTGTAGGTCGAGTCCATGCGTGTCAACAGTGCACAAAAAGTCGGAAAATCAGTAGCTAAGCTCGCAGTTGCGGCTTTGCTTGCGAGTGCGGCCACTGGCTGCAGCTCGGATTCGAGCCGTTTCTCCGGGCTGTTCTCCAAAGATGAGCTGACAACGGCTTCAATACCCCAGCGTCCGGTCGGCGGGGCCTATGGCCAGGCGCCAATGCCGCGCGACGATGTGCGGTCGGGCCAGGCGGTGGCACCGGTCCAGCAGGATTACGGTTCGCGAAATACCGCGATGAACCAGCCTTATCCGGCCCAGTCCGGTGGCTATTCATCACCGGCCCGCGCCGCTTCGGCGCCGATGGCCGTCCAGCGCAACGAGTTGGCAGCTCCCGGCATGCCGTCTGCTCAGGCGTCCGCTCCCATGGCGTCCCGTGCACCGATGGCGGCTGACCGCGGTCAGGGCACTCGCCAGGAATCGATGGCCCAGTCATACCCGGGTCGTAGCGGTGGTTCGCAGTCTCTGACGGCTCCCACACCGTCGACCGCTCGAGGCGACAACCTGACAACGGCTTCGACGAAGCCGATGTCCGGCTGGTCTTCGGTCAACGCTCCGCGGGTAACGCTCAGGGCAGGCGAGACCGCATCGACCCTGTCTTCCCGCTACGGCGTTCCTGAAAAGGAAATCCTGAAGGCCAATGGCGGCGCTGTGAAGCCGGGCCAGACGATTGTCATCCCGACTTTCGGCCCGTCCCGCAATTCCGCGAAGACTGCGGCGTCCGATATCGACCTGCAGAACAAGGCGCCAGCGCCCACCCAGCAGACCGAGCAGAAGGTTGCCGTTCTGCCAACGCCGACCCGCGACAAGGCGATGGCGGAGCTTGGCAAGATCACACCTCCGGGCGGCAAGCCTCTCGGTGGCACCTACACGGTCAAGCCTGGCGACAGCCTTGCAAAGATCGCTCGCGAAACCGGCACACCGATTGATCAGCTGAAGGCCGCAAACGGTCTGACGACGGACGGTGTGCGGGTCGGCCAGAGCCTGAAGGTCGGTGGTAGCTCGGTTGCGACCGATCCGGTCAGAACCGCATCCATCCCGGAAAAGCCGGCTGCCCAGCCGAAGCCTGCTGCACCGTCGCCTGTCGCCGAAGCAGCACCCGCAAAGCCTGCGCCACAGGAAACAGCATCGCTGTCGGACGTCGAGAAGAAGTCCGATGTGTCTGCCGCTGCACCGCAGTCGACCGGCATTTCGAAATATCGCTGGCCAGTCAGTGGCGCGGTCATCGCCGGCTACGGCGCCAACGTCAACGGCAGCCGCAATGACGGTATCGACATCTCGGTTCCCGAGGGCACGCCGATCAAGGCCGCTGAAAACGGCGTCGTCATCTATGCCGGCAACGGCCTGAAGCAGCTCGGAAACACCGTTCTGGTTCGCCATGACGATGGCAAGGTCACCGTTTACGGCCACGCCGGCAACATCAACGTCACGCGCGGCCAGAAGGTCACCCGCGGCCAGACTGTCGCGGCGTCCGGCATGAGCGGCGACGCTCAGCGTCCGCAGGTCCACTTCGAGGTGCGCAAGGATGCGACACCGGTCAACCCCATCACTTTCCTTGAATAATTGTAGTGCGTTTCAAGGGGACGGGAGAAAAGCGCAGCTTCGGTTGCGCTTTTTTCGTTTTGGGGCTGCTTCAAGAACTCACGGCGTGAGTGTCTTGCGCATCCGCCCGGCGAGATCCTGGATATACTGCCACGCGACGCGGCCGGAACGCCCGCCGCGCGTCGTCGCCCAGGCGAGCGCCTCGTGGTGCAGGGTTTCGCGGTTGAGGCCGAGATTGAAATGGTCGGCATAGCCGTCGATCATGGTCAGGTAGTCGTCCTGACTGCATTTGTGGAAGCCGAGCCAAAGTCCGAAACGGTCCGAGAGCGAAACCTTCTCCTCGACCGCCTCGGACGGGTTGATCGCCGTCGACTGCTCGTTTTCCAGCATATGCCGCGGCAAAAGGTGGCGCCGGTTCGATGTGGCGTAGAACAGGACGTTGTCCGGCCGGCCTTCGATGCCACCGTCGAGCGCTGCCTTCAGAGACTTGTAGGCCGTATCGTCGTGGTCGAAGGACAGATCGTCGCAAAACACGATGATGCGATGGCCGGATGCCTTGAGGATGTCGAGCAGCGCCGGCAGCGTGGCGATATCCTCGCGGTGGACTTCCACCAGTTTCAGCGAGACACCGGTCGACGCGCGGATATCCTCGTGCACGGCTTTGACCAGCGACGACTTGCCCATGCCGCGCGCGCCCCAGAGAAGGACGTTGTTTGCCGGATAACCTTCGGCAAACCGCAACGTGTTTTCCTGCAGGATGTCGCGCACGTGGTCAACGCCACGGATCAGGGTGAGGGCGACGCGGTTGGGGCGTGGCACGGGCTGCAGGCGCTGGTTTGTCGGCACCCAGACAAAGCAATCCGCGACAGTCCAGTCATTGACCGCGGGTGGGGGGGCCGCCAGCCGCTCGACTGCGTCGGCGAGCCTGCGCACTTCAGACAGGATCAGGGCGTTGAGCTCGTCGGTCATTTGGTATTCCTCAAGACTTTTTGTCATCGGCCGCGCCCTCTCGGCCGCTTTTTTCAGCAGGTAACATGCTCGTTATTGCATCAAAAGCCGTAGAGCCGTGGATTCAGTACGCGGGGGGACCGCTTTCTGTTGCATTCCCCGGTGTCACAACTATATTCCGGCGGCTTATGACAGGGGGCTCGGCGCCTCCGCTTATCGTTTAGGAGTTCTTGATGTTCATTACTGAGGCATTCGCGCAGGCGGGTGGAGCGGCGCCGGCGGCTTCCGCAACAGACTCGATTCTGCAGATGGTGCTGCTCTTCGCACCTCTGATGGTGGTCTGGTATTTCTTCCTGATCCGTCCGCAGCGCGCCCAGGCTAAGAAACGCCAGGAGACCCTGACGAGCATTCGCCGTGGCGACCAGGTTGTGCTTGGCGGCGGCCTCGTCGGCCGGGTTTCGAAGGTTGTCGATGACAACGAAGTCGAAGTCGAGATCGCCGACGGCGTCAAGGTCCGCGCAATGCGCGCCTACATCGCCGAAGTCCGCGTCAAGGGCGAGCCGGTCAAGGCCGACACCGCGTCCTGACATCCGGCAGGCCCGCTCTGGCGGGCCTTTCCATTTTCTAATCAATCAAGGACGCGGTGATGGCAAAAGGGATCGAGATACGCGAAGCCCATTTCCCCGGTCGCGCCCAGATCGATGCCTACGGCAATGGCGGTTTCCGTTTTGCCGACATGTCGCATCGCGGGTCGATCCTCTGCCTTCCCTCAGGGATACACGGCTGGGATCTGAGCGAAGGTGAGCCCCTTACGGTATCCTCCCTCTACAAGGTCCTCGACGAAGCCTCAGGCATTGAGGTCTTGCTGATCGGCACGGGCCAGAACCTGAAGCCGATACCTGCAGAGGTGAAAGCCGCATTGAAGGCGAAGGGCATCTCTTCCGACCCGATGAGCACCGGTGCTGCCGTGCGCACATACAATATCATGCTCGCCGAATCCCGTGCCGTCGCCGTCGCGCTGATTGCCGTCTGACCCATGAGTGACGATCGTTCAACGAATGGCGAACTCTGTCTCGCGACGCTGCGAGACACGGACCGCGATCGCTATCTCGCATGCCTCCTGTCTCCGGAAGACAAGCGCCCGGCATTGGCCGCGCTCTACGCCTTCAACGCCGAAATTGCGCGCGTCCGGGACATGGTCCGCGATCCTCTCCCGGGAGAGATCCGCCTGCAATGGTGGCGGGATTTCCTTGAGGGTGGAAGTCAGGCAGACGGGCTGGGAGACACGGGCGGCAATCCGATCGCTGCGGGACTGCAGGATGCGATCGAGACCTATCGGCTGCCGCGTCAGACGCTTGTCGCCATGACGGAAGCGCGAATCTTCGATCTCTACGACGATCCGCTCACTGACCGCAACGCGCTGGAAGGCTATGCTGGCGAAACCGCCTCGGCTTTGATCCAGCTTGCAAGCCTCATCCTTTCGCCCGAAGATGCCGCAAGGTCCACGCAGGCGGCCGGCCATGCGGGTGTTGCGCAGGCGATCGCCGGTTTCATCCTGCTTTTGCCGATCCATCGGCGCCGCAACCAGCTTTACCTCCCGCTCGATCTTCTGGCTGCCACCGGTCTTGACCGCGACAGCTTTCTGGCCGGCAGCGACAAACCTCGCATTTCCGCAGCAATTCAGGCCTTTGCCGGCCTTGGCCTCGAGCATCTCGACAAGGCACGACGTGCCGGTCCTCTTCCGCCCGCGCTCGTGCCGGCCTTCGTGCCGGTAGCGCTTGTCGAGCCGGTTCTGCAGCGCGCTTCACGCCGGGGAGCCGATGCTCTCGACGGAGACATGCAGTCTCCCCAATGGCGTCGTCAGTTGCAGATGCTGAAGGCTGCCGTCCTCAAACGCTTCTAGCAATCACCAGTCGCCACGCTTCACGCAAGCCTTGGGGGATAAATGCCCTATATCGGCAGGTGCGCATCTGCCATCAGTGGAGAAGCAGTCTTGAGCCCTTTGGTAGTTTGGTCGATCGCCATCGGCGTGATGCTGGCCATGGCCTTTTATGTTACCCGCCTGGTCAAGCACAGTGACGAGGACAGCCTTCACGATATGGGACTGGCGATACTCGAATTCGGTCGCGCCTATCCTGCCGAAGCCATCAGGAGCCTGCACAGCACAGCCGATGCGAACACGATCTTTGTGCGACTGCACGACAATAAGTCAGGCATCATGCGCAACCGTGGCAATCATTTCGCATGCCACGTAATCCGACCCGGCCGCGTGCGGGTAACGCCGACGCCCGAACCGAAAGGCTTTTCGGCCGAATTCCTGGACTCCCCGACACAGAACGGAACTTTCGTGTTCAAGAATGAAAACGAGGCGGCAGAAGTGTCGCTTTGGCTTCTCGACAATTATGTGAGCGTTGCCGATCGACAGCTTCCGGCCGAACCGCAGCCGGCTTCAGACACCGACCGCTCCGATTAGGCTTTTAGGCGATACCCAGCCACTCACGGCAGTCCTTCAGCGCACGAACCGACATCAACTGCCGTTTCATGATCGTCTTGTCCTTGCCGCGGAAGCGCTTCACGCCTTCGGGTTTGACGATGGAGCCGGGAGCAAGATCCGGAAACAGGCCGAAATTGACATTCATCGGCTGGAAGGACCGTTTGCCGGGCTCTTCGTCGTGGACCAGATGCCCCCCGGTGATATGCCCAAGCAGAGAACCGAAGGCCGTCGTCGCCGGCGGCGGGACGATTTCTTCGCCCTTGCGCTCGGCAGCCGCAAAACGACCAGCCAGAAGACCGATTGCCGAACTCTCCACATAGCCCTCGCAGCCGGTGATCTGACCGGCGAATCGCAGGCCCGGCCGGCTCTTCAAGGTCAGCGAGTGATCGAGCAGCATTGGTGACTGGATATAGGTGTTGCGATGCAAGCCGCCGAGCCGCGCGAATTCGGCGTTCTGCAGCCCCGGGATCATCCGGAAGATCTCGGCCTGCGCGCCATACTTCAGCTTGGTCTGGAACCCGACCATATTGTAGAGCGTGCCAAGTGCATTGTCCTGCCGCAGTTGGACGACGGCATAGGCCTTGACGGTCGGATTGTGTGAATTGGTAAGCCCCATCGGCTTCATCGGACCGTGGCGCAGCGTTTCGCGCCCACGCTCCGCCATGACCTCGATCGGCAGGCAGCCATCGAAATAGGGCGTGCCTTCCCATTCCTTGAAGCCGACCGTATCGCCCGCAATCAGTGCATCGAGAAAGGAATTGTACTGCGCTTCGTCGAGCGGGCAGTTGATGTAATCCTTGCCTGTGCCGCCGGGCCCGACCTTGTCGTAGCGCGACTGGTACCAGCAGATATCCATATCGATCGATTCGCGGTGGACGATCGGCGCGATCGCGTCGAAGAAGGCGAGCTGGTCCTCTCCGGTCTCGGCCTGGATCGACTTTGCGAGATCGGGCGACGTCAGAGGACCGGTCGCGACGACGGCCAAGTCCCATTCCGCCGGCGGTAGACCGTGGATTTCCTCTCGCACAACGGTGATCAGCGGATGGTTTTCGATCGCCTGCGTGACTGCATGAGAGAAACCGTCGCGGTCGACCGCAAGTGCGCCGCCGGCCGGGACCTGATTTTTGTCGGCGCAGGCCATGATCAAGGAGCCGGCCAGCCTCATTTCTGCATGGATGACGCCGACGGCATTGGCCGTCGCATCATCGGAGCGGAAAGAGTTCGAGCAGACGAGCTCGGCGAGACCGTCCGTGCGGTGGGCATCGGTGCCGCGCACGCCGCGCATCTCGTGGAGAATGACGGGGATGCCGGCCTCAGCGATCTGCCAGGATGCTTCGGAGCCGGCAAGGCCGCCACCGACGACGTGGATTGGGGCAAGGGTAGACGAATTCGATATAGTGCTCATGTCCGGCTCATTATCACGGCATTCGAACGGCCGGAATCAAAAAGGCACCTAAAAAGGTGCCTCTGATCATTCCTTGGGTGTCTCTTTGATCTTTTAGGATCATTGCGACTATCGTTCTCTCGCCATCGCGACATCATATCGCGCTGGTCCATCACAATGGATGGATTAACGGAAGGAACGAGCGGCGATGCCGCGGATGTCGTAGCGGGTCAGACCAATGTCGTTGAGCGCCTGGTTGGAAAGGCTGCCGAGTTCATTGATCGTACGGCGGTAGCTGATCCAGTTCTTAGCGATGCGGATCGGGTTCATTTGGTGTTTCCTCAATCATCTTTTTCCCAGTGATCTATCGTCACCGGCGATGAGCTTCATATAGGTGAGACGCGCGGAAAGATGCAGTGCAAAAAATGTGCGACTGCCATGCGTTTGTGCAATGAGTTGATGCTTTTTGCAGCTTCGTACGAAAAAGCAGCAGCAGCCGTTTCGCTGCGTGAAGCACTATGCACAAACGAAAAACGCCTCCCGAAGGAGGCGCTTTTAAACGGTAGACCGTTGGTCGTTCTTTAGATTTTAGAAGCCGACTGCCGTGCGTGCAACGCGACGGATGTCGGAGCGGCCAATACCGAGGTCAGAGAGTTCGCGGTCCGACATGCGGCCGAGTTCCGAAACCGTTTCGCGGTACTTGCGCCAGTCGTTCAGCTTCTTTGCGATTTTCATGGTCGTTTCCTTCGTTGGTCAATGCCGGCTAATTGCTTCCGGCTGCGTTGCTAATCGTTTTAAATGCTGCGCTGCGAAGGAAAAAGCGCGCATTTCGTATGCCACCTATGCATCTGTTGCATTGCATGCAGAAGGATCGTGCGGAAACGAGCTGTATCTGACCATAATTTGATCAGGCGCTGAATTTTACGTCTATTACACCCACAATGAAGGCGCGTAGGGCCGTTCCTGTCCGGCTTGCCAGCTCGACCCGAGGTGAACGCAGTCTCCCTTCTGATCATCATCAAACAGGCGTCACAAACCTTCATTTTTCCTTTGCGTGTAGGAAAACGGGTGTTATAGAGACGCGCGCTCCGGAAGGCCTCTGGCCGCTAGAGTTTCGATGCCTAGGGGCGCGGGTATGGTGAAATTGGTAGACACGCCAGATTTAGGTTCTGGTGCCGCAAGGCGTGGGAGTTCAAGTCTCTCTACCCGCACCAGGATCGCTGGACGCGCTGTTCGCCGGTAACGGCAGGACGCGCTGCTTATGAAAGCCGCGGCTGGTCACTTTTTAGTTCCGGTGGTGTGCTCACGAAAAACACGAACGGCTGTATGGGCGCCGCCGCCACGATAAGAAGGTATAAAAATGCAGGTTACCGAAACGCTCGCTGAAGGGCTGAAGCGCGAAATCAAGGTCGTTATCCCTAAGCAGGATATGGAAGCCGAGCTCAACGTTCGTCTGGCCGACGCCAAGGACAAGGTTCGCATCAACGGATTCCGTCCGGGCAAGGTGCCGCTTTCCCACCTCAAGAAGACCTATGGCAAGTCGATCATGGCTGATCTCGTCAACGAGATCGTCCGCGAACGCCCCACCAAGATTCTCTCCGAGCGCGGCGAGAAGTCGGCAACGCAGCCTTCGGTATCGATGACCGAAGACGAGGCGGTGGCCGAAAAGATCCTCAATGCACAGGCTGATTTCGAATTCACCCTGACCTATGAAGTGATCCCGCCGATCGAACTGAAGTCGACTGACGGTATCACCGTTGAGCGCGAAGTCGTTGAAGTGTCTGAAGACGAAGTCAACGAGCAGATCCTCAAGATCGCCGAAAGCGCTCGCACGTTCGAGACAAAGGATGGCGTTGCCGCTGAAGGCGACCGCGTCACCATGAACTACCTCGGCAAGGTCGATGGCGAAGCCTTCGATGGCGGCACTGCTGAAGACGCAGAACTGGTCATCGGTTCGGGTCGCTTCATCCCGGGCTTCGAAGACCAGCTGGTCGGCGTCAAGTCGGGCGACGAAAAGCAGATCACCGTGACCTTCCCGTCCGAATATCCGGCTCCGAACCTGGCTGGCAAGGACGCGACCTTCGACATCACCGTCAAGGACATCGCTGCTCCGGCTGCCGTCGAGATCAACGACGAACTTGCTTCGACGCTTGGCATCGAATCGGTCGATCGTCTGAAGGAAATCGTCCGCGGCCAGATCGAAAGCCAGTACGGCAACGTCACGCGTCAGAAGGTCAAGCGTCAGATCCTCGACCAGCTCGACGAGATGTACAAGTTCGATGCGCCGCAGGGCCTTGTTGACGCCGAGTTCGAAAACATCTGGCGCCAGATCAACACCGATCTGCAGCAGTCGGGCAAGACGTTCGAAGACGAAGAAACGACTGAGGAAGAAGCACGCGAAGAATATCGCAAGCTGGCCGAACGTCGCGTCCGTCTCGGCCTGGTTCTCTCCGAAATCGGCGAAAAGGCCGGCGTCGAAGTAACCGAGGAAGAAATGCAGCGTGCGCTTTATGCTCAGCTGCAGCAGTTCCCGGGCCAGCAGAAGGAAATCCTCGATTTCTTCCGTAACACGCCAGGCGCTTCCGCTTCGCTGCGTGCCCCGATCTTTGAAGAAAAGGTCGTCGACCATCTCCTGTCCGAGGTCAAGGTCACCGACAAGACCGTGACGAAGGAAGAGCTGCTCGCCGAAGAAGAAGGCGAAGACGCCGACAAGCCTGCCAAGAAGAAGGCCTCGCCGAAGAAGGCAAAGGCTGAAGCTTCAGAGGCTGCAGAAGGCGAAGAAGCCGCTGCTCCGAAGAAGAAGGCAGCACCGAAGAAGAAGGCCGCTGAAGACAGCGCCGAGTAATCTTCTCAAATACGAATTGACGAAGGGCCGGGCAGGAAACTGCTCGGCCTTTTGCGTTGTGTTGCAAGCCCGCTGCTTGCGAAATCAACATGAATGCATCCGGCCGGCGGCATCCTGAAGCCCCAAGACATCCGGCCCATCCCGTGACATAAGGCACGCCGAACGCGTCCTCACTTTCCGGCAGCCATGATCCGCATCGAGAATATCAGCAAGTCCAACAGTTCCCGCATTCTCTACATTGAGACCTCTGCGGCCCTGAACCGCGGCGAAAAGATCGGTTTGGTCGGTCCGAACGGGGCGGGCAAGACGACTCTGTTCCGGATGATCACCGGCCAGGAGCTGCCCGATGAGGGACAGGTCACGGTCGAGAAGCATGTGACGATCGGCTATTTCAATCAGGACGTCGGAGAAATGTCGGGCGTCAGCGCCGTCACCGAGGTGATGGACGGGGCAGGGCCAGTCAGCAGCGTTGCCGCCGAACTGCGCTCGCTCGAAGCCGCGATGGTCGATCCCGACCGGATGGACGAGATGGATGCCATCATCGATCGCTATGGCGAGGTACAGGCGCGTTATGAGGAGCTGGACGGCTATGGGCTGGAAAGCCGCGCTCGCGAGGTTCTGGCAGGCCTCTCCTTCAGCGAAGAGATGATGGACGGCGACGTCGGCAAACTGTCCGGCGGATGGAAGATGCGCGTGGCGCTTGCCCGCATCCTGCTGATGCGCCCGGACGTCATGCTCCTCGACGAACCGTCCAACCATCTGGATCTCGAAAGCCTGATCTGGCTTGAGGAGTTCCCCAAGAATTACGATGGCGCCTTGCTGATGACCTCGCATGACCGCGAGTTCATGAACCGCATCGTCAACAAGATCATCGAGATCGATGCCGGCTCGCTCAACACCTATGCCGGCGATTACGGCTTTTACGAACAGCAGCGGGCGCAGAACGAAAAGCAGCAGCTGGCCCAGTTCGAGCGGCAGCAGGCGATGCTGGCCAAAGAGATCAAGTTCATCGAGCGCTTCAAGGCGCGCGCGTCGCACGCAGCCCAGGTGCAGAGCCGGGTGAAGAAGCTCGACAAGATCGAGCGGGTGGAACCGCCGCGGCGCCGCCAGACGGTCGCCTTCGAATTTCAGCAGGCACCGCGTTCCGGTGAGGATGTTGCAAACCTCAAGGGTGTCCACAAGGCCTATGGCAGCCGTGTGATCTATGACGGACTGGATTTCATGATCCGCCGCAAGGAGCGCTGGTGCATCATGGGGATCAACGGCGCCGGCAAATCGACACTTCTGAAGCTGATCGCCGGTTCGGCGGCGCCCGACGTCGGATCCGTCGCGATCGGCGCCAGTGTCAAGATGGGCTATTTTGCCCAGCATGCCATGGATGTGCTGGATGGCGAGCAGACCGTGTTCGAATGGCTGGAGTCCGAGTTCCCACGGGCCGGGCAGGGCGCGCTTCGAACCCTTGCCGGATGCTTCGGCTTTTCAGGCGATGACGTGGAGAAGCGATGCCGCGTTCTGTCCGGCGGAGAGAAAGCCCGGCTCGTCATGGCGGCCATGCTGTTTGATCCGCCGAATTTCCTGGTGCTGGACGAGCCCACCAACCACCTGGATCTCGATACCAAGGAAATGCTGATCAAGGCGCTCGCCGACTATGACGGCACGATGCTGTTCGTCAGCCATGACCGGCATTTTCTGGCCGAGCTGTCCAACCGGGTGTTGGAAGTGACCGCGGACGGCGTTCATCGTTTCGATGGCGGCTACACGGAATATGTCGAACGCACGGGTTACGAGGCGCCGGGTCTCGCAAGCTGATCCTGGACCAACCGACGCATCGTGAGGAAGTAAGAACGAGCAGCCTACATCACCGGGTGGTGATGTAGGCACGGTGTCATTCGTGGATCGTGTAGGATCCCATCTTGCAGAGATCCTGCGAGTCTTCGAGGTCCTCGAGGCCTGAATCCTCGGTGAATTCGAAGCGCAGATCGTATTTGCAGACCCTGCGACCGTCAGCGATGGTGATCTCGATACTCTCGCCGGGCTCGAGAACATCCTTGCCGAATACATCTTCTTCCCAGTCGTCAACACCGACGGGCGACGTATAGAAACGCTCAAGCGTGCCGCTGGTCCGGTTCTTCAAGGTAAAGACGAGATCCGAGGCGTTGGATGTAGTGGTGCATGCAAAAAGAGCCGCCAATGCAGCGGCGGCAATAAGTACAGTCTTTCTCACGGTAGTGTCCCTCAACCCAGAATTGGGGTAGGGAACATCTATCATTTCCATAACCGCAGACAACTAGCATGTTGGTTCATCATTAATTGTAGAGTATTGATAAACCGCAACTAATTAAGCCGTGCAGCATTGTCGGTGTCATCGGCGGAACGCGAGATATCGCTGTGAAACCCGGCAGGAATACTGCTGAAAGTCCGGTTTAAGCCGCTGTGCTGTAAGCGCCGCTCAGAGCGGTTTGCGATACTGGATAAACCCAGGGGCAACCGCGACCCGGTCATAGAGACGCCTCGCGGCTGTGTTGTCTTCCTGCGTCAGCCAGTAGAGCCGACCGGCATTCTGGTCGCGCGCGAGCAGCGCCACCTTTTCGATCAGGGCTTCCCCCACGCCGCGTCCACGCTGGCTGCTGTCGACGTAGAGGTCCTGCAGATAGCAGGTCATGTCAGGTAACCAGGTCGAGCGGTGGAAGACGACATGCACGATGCCGACCATCTGCCCGTTCTCGTCGAAAGCGCCAAGTGCTTGCAGGGGCTCGTCATCATGGTGAAAGCGGGACCACGTGATGTCGTACTGTTCTTTAGGCAGTTCCGACTCGTAGAACTCGAGATAGGCTCTGAACAGGGGTTCCCAAGCGGCACGGTCGGCAGGCTCAAGCGGGCGGATTGTCGTCACGGGCATCTCCTCGAGCAAAAAACAGAAACGGCGGGGAGTATACCCCGCCGTTTGTCGAATTCTACTGAAGAGATGAAGCTTAGGCAGCCATGGCCGTCTTCAGGTTTTCATCGATCTTGTCGAGGAAGGCAGTCGTGGACAGCCAAGGCTGCTCCGGGCCGATCAGAAGCGCCAGATCCTTGGTCATGTAGCCCTGTTCGACCGTGTCGACGCAGACGGTTTCGAGCGTGGTGGCAAAGGTTGCCAGTTCGGCGTTGTCATCCAGCTTCGCACGGTGCGCGAGGCCACGTGTCCAGGCGAAGATCGAGGCGATCGAGTTCGTCGATGTTTCCTGGCCCTTCTGGTGCTGGCGGTAGTGACGCGTCACGGTGCCATGCGCAGCTTCGGCTTCGACCGTGCGGCCATCCGGCGACAAGAGAACCGAAGTCATCAGGCCGAGCGAGCCGAAGCCCTGCGCAACCGTGTCGGACTGGACGTCGCCGTCGTAGTTCTTGCACGCCCAAACGTAACCGCCGGACCACTTCAGAGCCGATGCAACCATGTCGTCGATCAGGCGGTGTTCGTAGGTGATGCCGATTTCGGCGAACTTCGCCTTGAATTCAGCCTGGTAGACTTCTTCAAAGATATCCTTGAAGCGGCCGTCATAGGCCTTGAGGATGGTGTTCTTGGTCGACAGGTAGACCGGCCACTTGCGCATCAGGCCGTACATCATCGAAGCGCGCGCGAATTCGCGGATCGATTCGTCGAGGTTGTACATCGCCATGGCAACGCCGGCGCCGGGCGCGTCAAACACGTCCTTCTCGATAACCTGGCCGTCTTCACCGACGAACTTGATCGTCAGCTTGCCCTTGCCGGGGAACTTGAAATCGGTCGCCTTGTACTGGTCGCCGAAAGCGTGACGGCCGACGACGATCGGCTTGGTCCAGCCGGGAACGAGGCGCGGCACGTTCTGGCAGATGATCGGCTCGCGGAAGATAACGCCGCCGAGGATGTTGCGGATCGTGCCGTTCGGGCTCTTCCACATCTGCTTGAGATTGAATTCCTTCACGCGGTCTTCGTCCGGCGTGATCGTCGCGCACTTGATGCCGACGCCGTGCTTCTTGATTGCGTGAGCCGCATCGACGGTGACCTGGTCGTTCGTCGCATCACGGTTCTCGACGGAAAGGTCGTAATATTCGATGTCGAGATCGAGATAGGGAAGGATCAGCTTGTCCTTGATGAGCTGCCATATGATACGGGTCATCTCGTCGCCGTCGAGATCGACGACCGGGTTCGCTACCTTGATCTTCTGCATGGACTTCCTCTTGCCGTAATGGGCCGTTTAGGCCTCAAAAATGATCAACGGGGGCGCTATAGCATCGCGGGGAAGAGAACGCAAAGATGGTGCGGTCTGATATGGCGCGATTCGGTTAGAAAATTGGAACATGCGCTCGCCATCTTCATACTGCCTGAAATTGGCCCTCAAGATTGAGCATTGCCAAACATCGGGCGCGGCGTAATGTCCGCCAAAACTCATCGCAGCACTGGATCTATGATATGCGGATACTCCCGCTTCTTTCTCTCTTCACCCTGATTTCCACCGGCGTTCTGGCGGCGGATGTGACCGATCCGGTAAAGGCGGTGATGAAGATCACCGAAGACAACTGGAATACGGTTGATAGTGACTGGAAGTCGCTGTTCGATCCCGAGCCGATCCAGCAGAATTTTAGCAAGTCGTTCCAGACTGCCTACTCGGAAGCGTCCAAGCACCCCGCTTACGAAACCGAAAACAATGCCCCCGGCGATCCGTTCGGCTACGACGTCGTCACGAGTTCGCAGGACGGCTGCCCGCTGAAGGACGTCACCATCGTGCCGGCACCGGCGGCAAATGGCGTGTCGGATGTGAAGGTCACGTTCAAGCAGTGGGCCTGCATCGATGATGCGGAAATGAAGGACAGCGTTTCGGAAGTGCATTTCGACGTGATCGAGGAAGACGGCAAGCCGGTCATCAAGGACATCCACCGCGTTGTCGAGAATGAAAGCGATTCGCTCGTCGAAGAGATGCAATCGATCGCCAAGGGCGAGTAGAGGGAAGCAAACCTTCTGAAAGCCTTGCTCTTCATCCATCCGGCGGCTATCTGCCCAGCCTGAAATTGTTGGGATTAAGCGATGTCAGGTACGAATAGCGAGCGCGAGCTCATTGCCGAGGGCCCGGCCATCATTCTGGTGGAACCGCAACTGGGCGAAAACATCGGCATGGTGGCGCGCGCCATGGCCAATTTCGGCTTGGCGGAACTGCGCCTCGTCAGTCCTCGTGATGGTTGGCCAAACGAGAAGGCGAGGTCTGCCGCGTCGAAGGCTGACCACGTCATCGATGGAGCCGTCGTCTTCGAGACGCTGGAAGACGCGACCCGCGACCTGAACTTCGTCTATGCCACGACGGCGCGCGAACGCTACGGCTTCAAGCCCGTTCGGTCACCGGTCTATGCGGCGTCCACATTGCGTGAGAAATTCAAGGCAGGTGAAAAGACCGGCATTCTGTTTGGCCGCGAACGCTGGGGTTTGAGCAACGAAGAGGTGGCGCTCGCCGACGAGATCGTCACCTTCCCGGTCAATCCGGCCTTCGCCTCGCTCAATATCGCCCAGGCGGTTTTGCTGATGTCCTATGACTGGATGAAATCCGGCATGGACGATATCGAGGAAACCCGCTTCCAGCCGATCGAGCAGCGGCCCTCGACGAAGGACCAAGTGTTCGGCATGTTCGAGCAGATCGAGGAAGCGCTCGATGCCCGAGGCTACTTCCATCCGCCTGAGAAGAAGCCGAAGATGATCGACAATCTGCGTGCGGTCCTTTCGCGGCGGAGCTTTTCGGAGCAGGAAGTCAGCGTGTTTCGCGGCGTGATCAAATCGCTGGATGCGTTTCCTCGTCAGTGGCCACGAAAAACGACGCCGAGGCAGAAGAAGGCCGACGTGACCGGGGAGATCGAAGGCAATGGCGACGACGAATGACCTGAAGCCAGTGCTGATGTTTGATTCGGGCATCGGCGGACTGACTGTGCTGCGTGAGGCGCGGGTGCTGATGCCGGAGCGCGGCTTCATCTATGTCGCCGACGACGCTGGTTTCCCTTACGGCGGATGGGAGGAGGAGGCGCTGACGGCGCGGATCCTGTCCCAGTTCGAGCGCCTGCTGAACGACTACCAGCCGGAAATCTCCATCATCGCCTGCAATACAGCGTTCACGCTGGCGGGCGCAGCCCTTCGTGAGCGCTTCCCCGAGATGACCTTCGTCGGCACCGTGCCGGCGATCAAGCCTGCAGCCGAGCGAACCCGATCCGGCCTCGTGTCCGTCCTCGCAACTCCCGGCACCGTCAAGCGCGCCTATACGCGTGATCTGATCCAGTCCTTTGCCACGCAGTGTCACGTGAGGCTTGTCGGGTCGGAAAATCTGGCCCGCATGGCGGAAGCCTATATCCGCGGCGAGACCCTGTCGGACGACTCGGTCCTGTCGGAGATCATGCCCTGCTTCGTCGAGAAGGACGGCCGCAAGACCGATATCGTCGTTCTCGCCTGTACGCATTATCCCTTCATGGCGAACCTGTTCCGCCGCCTGGCGCCCTGGCCGGTCGACTGGCTCGATCCGGCGGAAGCGATCGCTCGACAGGCCCGGCGCAAGGTGCCGCTTCTGGAGGGTGCGCAACACCCCGGCGAGTTCGACTTCGCGGTGTTCACGTCGGGCAATCCGGATTTTGCCACGCAGCGGCTGATGCAGGGCTTTGGATTGAGGGTGGACTGAGCGATTGTTGCTTTTGTGCATCGTTTTTAACGCTTGTTCTGCAATTCGCAATTGTACTCTTGTCGAGGCGCCGAGCATGTGGCAGTTTTTCGCCATCCGCAACGCCAACGACAGGAGGCGCATTATGACGATGATTTTCTCGACTATGCGCCCGACCAGCGGATTTCATCCAGCGCCCTGCGTGGCGTTTGCCTCAATGCGACGCATTGCAGGCTGATAGGGTTTTACGCCCGAAATCCGCTTTCTAGACCCATCCCCTTGATCTGACGTTTCCGGCTGTCGCCCGTTTTATCGTGCCCGCGTCACACAGCCTTGCGTCTCCCTACTCCATGAAAGGACCCGGCTGCCAAGCGCGCCGGGGCGGAAACGCTATGCGTAAACAACAATCCATAGTTGCAGGCGATCTCGCATCGGCCATCGACGACCTGTACGGAAAGTTCGGCCTCTTCACGATGGCGATTGCCTTGGCAATGGCCGCCTGGCGGCGGCGGTTCAGGAGCCGCAATAGCATTGCGGATCTGGACAGCCACATGCGGCGGGATATCGGTCTGCCGGAGGCCAACCATCCATCGTTGCCACCGAAATTCCCCGTCTGGAGCATGCGGCCGTGAGGCGGCAGCCGGATAGGTGTGATTGTGGGTGTGTCAGACAAACTCGCTCTGTTCGCAGGAGATTTCCATGTCAACCGTGACGCTTCGAGAACTGGCCCTGTCAGACATGCCCGCCGCTGCCCGCGTCCATCGCGCCTCTTTCGACGCGCGGCTGCCGGCGCTCACCGGCCTGCATACCCCGGAGGAGGATCTTGACTATTGGCGAGACCATCTCTTCCCGGAATGCCAGATTTTCGGCGTCGAGAGGGAAGGTACGCTGCTGGGCGTCATCGCCTTCCGGCGTGACTGGATCGACCAGCTTTACATACTGCCGGCAGCCCAGGGACAAGGCATCTGATCGGCACTGCTGGACACCGCCAGATCGGCCTTTTCTGAGCTCTTCCTGTGGACCTTCCAGCAGAACACCGCGGCCCGTCGCTTCTACGAGAGCCGCGGGTTCGTTGCGATCGATGAAACCGATGGTGCCGGCAATCAGGAGAGGGAACCGGACGTGCTGTATCATTGGGTGCGGAAGGGCTGAAATCGCTCTTGTCATCGGCTGCATTCGGTGGCTTGTTCGGCCTATCGGATCAGGAGCAGACACGATGTCGATTGAAAACTGGCTGGCCTTCGTCGCCGCATCCGCCATTCTTCTGGCCATTCCCGGACCGACGATCCTGCTCGTCATCTCCTATGCGATGACGCATGGGCGAAAGGTTGCGAATGCGACCGTCGTCGGCGTGGCACTTGGCGACTTCACGGCAATGACCGCCTCGATGCTGGGGCTGGGCGCCTTGCTCGCCACATCGGCGATGCTGTTCACGATCCTCAAATGGGTTGGCGCTGCCTATCTGATCTATCTCGGCATCAAGCTGTGGCGCGCACCCGTCATGGATCCAGAGGTCGCAGCCGGGGAGGCGGAGTTGCCGCAAGCCAGACCGCTGCGCATCCTGCTGCACACCTACGTGGTTACCGCGCTCAACCCGAAAGGCATCGTGTTCTTCGTTGCCTTCCTGCCGCAGTTTCTCGACCTGTCGAAACCGCTGTTCTTCCAGATGGCTGTTTTCGAGGTGACGTTTCTGGTGCTGGCGACAATCAACGCCACGCTCTACGGGCTTCTCGCTTCCCTGGCCCGCAACCAGATCCGCAGGCCACGGGTGCAGAAAATAGTCAACCGGACCGGTGGTTCGCTGATGATCGGGGCAGGGCTTCTGTCGCTCGGCTTTAAGCGCGCGGCGGCTTGACCGCAAAGCCTGTGCATTTCCTCTCTTGCACGGCGAAACGAATCCCTTTCTCTGTTAGTGAGAATGTTTGGCGGTCTTTGACCGCGTGTAGACGGCGTACGAGGTAAGGCATTGCAGGTCGGCATCGATATGGGAACTCTGACCGGGGGTGATCCGGCCAAGCTCGATATCGAGGAGCTTCTGGCAACGCGTCTCCTCGTTCAGGGCAACTCGGGCTCGGGCAAGTCGCATCTTCTGCGGCGGCTGCTGGAACAGTCCGCACCGTGGGTGCAGCAGGTCGTGATCGATCCGGAAGGTGATTTCGTCACGCTGGCCGACAAGTACGGTCATGTCGTCGTCGATGGCGAACGCACCGAAGCCGAACTCGCGGGCATCGCCAACCGTATCCGCAAGAACCGCGTGTCCTGCGTCCTCACGCTCGAGGGGCTTGATCTAGAAGAGCAAATGCGTGCCGCCGCCGCCTTTTTGAACGGCCTGTTCGATGCCGATCGCGACTACTGGTATCCGGTTCTGGTCGTGGTCGACGAAGCCCAGATGTTTGCGCCATCGGTTGGTGGCGACGTCTCCGAAGATGCACGCAAAATGTCGCTCGGGGCGATGACCAACCTGATGTGCCGTGGCCGTAAGCGCGGTCTGGCCGGCGTCATTGCCACTCAGCGCCTGGCAAAGCTTGCGAAGAACGTCGCAGCCGAGGCCTCCAACTTCCTCATGGGTCGCACGTTTCTCGATATCGACATGGCCCGCGCCGCTGACCTGCTCGGCATGGATCGGCGTCAGGCGGAAATGTTCCGCGATCTGAAGCGCGGCAACTTCGTCGCGCTCGGTCCGGCTCTGTCGCGTCGGCCTCTGCCGATCATCATCGGCAATGTCGAGACATCGGCCCGTTCGTCCAGCCCAAAGCTGATGCCGCTGCCGGACGCGCATCTGGATGTCGAAGGTCTCATCTTCACGCCGGATCCAGAAGAATTCACCCGGCCTTTGACGGCGAACCGCCGCCAGGTGCCGGCGCCACGGCCGACCACCGATATTCTGGCGGAACTCTCGCGCTCGACGCCTGCTTCCCTTCAGCCGGCTGCCGCCGAGCCGCGGACGCCGGTGCCCGTGCTTACGGTCGAGGAGCGTGAGGATCGGCTGATGGCGGTCATGGCCGAGATCCTCGACGATCCGCAATCGGCCTATCGGACGGACGCGGTTCTCTATCAGGACTTCCTCGTTCGCGCCCGCATGCGTCGTCTGCCGGGCCCGCCGCTGTCGCTCAGCGACTTCCGTCGCCGCACGGCGATTGCCCGTTCCGGCGTCGATGCTGCGATGGCATCGAGCGAAGCTTGGACGACGGTGCTGTCCATGTCGAACAGTGTTTCGGATGATCTTCAGGGCGTGTTTCTGATGATGGCAAAGGCGGCACTCGGCGGCGAACCATGCCCGTCCGATGCACGCATTGCCCGCGCGTACGGCACGCACTCCGCGCGCCGCGCACGCCGTCTGCTGGGCTATTTCGAAGAGCAGGGGCTGGTCGTGGTCCATTCCGACTTCACCGGCAAGCGAATCGTCGCGTTTCCGGAGCTGCAGGCGGAAACGGCGCCCGGCAGTGCCGAAGCGCCTGACGAGGGCGATCTCAAGATTGCTGCGGAATAAGCCCGCAGCGACCCGGCTGCTGTTGACATTTTGATGACAGCCGCCTAAAGACCCGCCAACGCCGGGTGGCAACACCGGGTGTTTCAACGACATGTCCCGTGGCACTCTCCGAACGCTTTTCGTGAGAAGCCTGTCAGAACCTCTAAATCGAGGTTCAGAGGAGGGCGTGTTTCCTTCATCCGGTTCGGCAACGAACCGGTGTAACTTTCTGAAAGGAAATACGATGAGCAAGCGCGAATCGTCTAAGTACAAAATCGATCGCCGTATGGGCGAAAACATCTGGGGCCGCCCGAAGTCGCCGGTTAACCGCCGCGA
This sequence comes from Neorhizobium sp. DAR64862/K0K3, assembly GCF_050500185.1. Taxonomy (NCBI): domain Bacteria; kingdom Pseudomonadati; phylum Pseudomonadota; class Alphaproteobacteria; order Hyphomicrobiales; family Rhizobiaceae; genus Neorhizobium; species Neorhizobium sp. DAR64862/K0K3. The sequence continues at coordinate 1,615,311 of NZ_CP191449.1, read as the reverse complement.
ATACGGTCCTGGCCAGCACGGTCAGCGCCGCAAGGGCAAGCTTTCCGACTTCGGTGTGCAGCTGCGCGCCAAGCAGAAGCTGAAGGGCTACTACGGCGACATCCGCGAGAAGCAGTTCCGCGCGATCTATGAAGAAGCCAACCGCCGCAAGGGCGACACCGGTGAAAACTTGATCGGCCTGCTGGAATCGCGTCTGGACGCCATCGTCTACCGCGCAAAGTTCGTCCCGACGGTGTTCGCTGCTCGTCAGTTCGTCAACCACGGCCACGTCACGGTCAATGGCGTCAAGGTCAACATCGGTTCGTACCGCTGCAAGGCTGGCGACGTTGTCGAAGTTCGCCAGAAGTCGAAGCAGATGGTCACCGTACTGGAAGCCGTTTCGCTCGCAGAACGCGACGTTCCTGACTACATCGAAGTCGATCACAACAAGATGGTTGCCACCTTCGCTCGCATCCCGAGCCTGGCCGATGTACCCTACGCGGTCATCATGGAACCGTCGCTGGTCGTCGAATTCTACTCGCGTTAATCGCGACACCATTTCAGACAAATGGCCCCGAGAGGGGCCATTTTTGTATCTGGTGTCATGTCGAACCCACAAAAAAGCCGCTCCTTTCGGGGCGGCTTTTTGATTGTCTCTTACGGTCATTCTTACCTGGAAGAGGTTTTCTTCTTTTCCGACGTAACAGACGTCTCGACAGTAGTCGACGTGTTGGTGTCCGTCAGCTGGACCGTCTCGTGGTGTGCATCGCCCTTCGGCAGCTCGCCCATCCGGTTCCACGCATCAAGCCCGGCGATCTTGTAGGCTTCGGCAAGCGTCGGGTAGTTGAAGGTGTTCTCGACGAAATATTCGACGGTACCCTTCAGGTTGAGAACCGCCTGGCCGATATGCACGAGTTCGGTGGCGTTTTCGCCGATGATGTGCACGCCGAGAAGGCGGCGCGTCTTCAATGAGAAGATCAGCTTCAACATGCCGTGGTCGAGGCCCATGATGTGGCCGCGCGAAGTCTCGCGGAAACGGGCGATGCCGCATTCGTAGGGAATGCCGCGCTCCTTCATTTCCTCTTCCGTCAGGCCGCAGGTCGAAATCTCCGGCACGGCGTAGATCCCGTAAGGAAAATACTTCGGTGGCTCCTTGGCAATTGCGCCGACGGCGACGCGAGCGGCAATTCGGCCCTGTTCCATCGATGTCGAGGCAAGGCTCGGAAAGCCGATGACATCGCCCGCGGCATAGATGCCGGGGACGGAGGTCTCGAAGGTTTCCGGATTGACCTTCAGACGGCCGCGGTTATCGGCGTCGAGGCCGGCTGCTGCCAGGTTGAGGCTGTCGGTCGCGCCCATGCGGCCGGCGGCAAACAGCACCATGTCGGTGATGATCTTACGGCCGGTATCGATCGTGACCGAGACCTTGCCGTCGGGAAGGTGCTCCACCTTCTCGACCTTCTGGCCCAGCAACAGCTTCATGTTGCGGTCGCGCAGCTGGTAGGTGAAATCCTCGATGATCTCCTTGTCGATGAAGTCGAGCATCGTCGCCTTCGGGTCGATCACCGTAACGGCGGTGTCGAGAGCGGAAAAGATCGTCGCATATTCGATACCGATAACGCCGGCACCGATGACGACCATCGAGCGCGGCAGTTTTTCGATTTCGAGCAGTTCGTCGCTGTCGATGACCGTCTTGCCGTCGAAGGGCATGTAGTCTGGGCGGAACGGGCGCGTGCCGACAGCAAGCAGGATGCTTTTGGCTTTGACCTGAACCGCCTCTCCGTCGTCCTTCAGCACTTCCATCGTATCGGTCGACAGAAAGCTCGCCTTGCCACGAAGGTGCTGGACGCGGTTGCGGGCGAACTGGTGTTCGAGCACCTCGACTTCATGGTCGAGCGTGATCAGCAACCGGCGGCGAAGGTCTTCGGCACTGATCTCTTCCTTGACCCGGTAGGATCGGCCGTAGAACCCGCGCTCGCGCCACCCGGAGAGGTTCAGCGCGGTTTCGCGCAGTGTCTTCGAGGGGATGGTGCCGGTATGCACGGAAACGCCGCCTACCCGTCGTCCCTGCTCGATGACGAGCACTTTCCGGTCGAGCTTGGCGGCTTGAATGGCTGCGCGGCGACCGGCAGGGCCGCTTCCGACAACAATGAGGTCGTACTGGTTCATGGACTGCTCCGCTTCTCGAATCCCGCTGTTACGCTGCAATAGCCTACCTGCGTCGTCTCCTACCAATCTATTCTGAATGTTTGATTGCATGAAAGGCCGCAAGCGTAGAACGGCTGTCTCGGGTTGCGTATGTTTTGTGCAGAAAAATAGGATGCACAAAAAACGTCTTGACCGTCGCCGGGAAATGTCTTTCATTCGAACCAATCATGAATTGGTCCGGACAATGGTACGTTCAATGCAGACCGAACCCCAAGACAATTCCTACTACGCGTTGGAGAAGCTCCGCGATCTGATCCACTCGGAAAAATTCGGAGCGGAAGGGCGGCTGCCGACGGAGCGGGCGCTTGCTGAAACGCTCAATGTCGGGCGCCGTGCTGTTCGACGGGCGCTTGAGGTGCTCGAGTCGGAGGGGCTGATCTGGCGCCGCCAGGGTGCCGGAACCTTTGTCGGCGAAAAGCCTGACGGCTGGAGCGACCACGTCGACGCGCTGGTTGCCGGTACCGACATCATGGAAATCATGGAGGTTCGCCTTCGCCTGGAGCCACAGCTCGCACAGCTTGCAGCGATGCGTGCAAAGCCTGCCGAAATCGAGCGCATGCGCTACTTGGCAGACAAGACCGGCCAGAGTTCGGATGCGGATTCCAAGGAACTCTGGGATGGATCGCTGCACCGCCAGATCGCGCAAAGTGCCGGCAACAAACTCTTCCTGTCGATCTTCGACGTGGTCAACCGCATCCGTCAGGATGCCGCGTGGCAATCCATTCGCGAGCGTGCGCGCAAGACCGGAACCAATGGCCGAACGTCGTACCAGCAGCATATCGCAATCGTCGACGCCATCGCCGCCCGCGATCCGGGCCGGGCAGGCGAGGCGATGCGCGAGCATCTCCTGATGCACCAGGAGCGGCTGATCCGGGCGACCTCGCTCGAGGCCCTCGATGACCATTCGCCGGAAGGCGAGCAGATCGGTATCCGCGACGACGACACGCTCAGCGTTGCGTCCTAGCCATCCCAGACTGCCGGCCACAAAGGCCGGCCAACAAGAACAATGACCGACAAACCTGAATGGACCAGAGGAACAATGATGAAGAAATTTTCCACGCTCACTGCCGCACTGCTCGCCAGCGCGATCATGTCTCTGCCTGCCATGGCGAGCGAATTGCGCATCGGTCTCAATGACGATGCCGACGTTCTCGATCCGGCGCAGTCGCGCACCTTCGTCGGCCGCATCGTCTATACCGCGATGTGCGATAAGCTGGTCGACATCTCGCAGGATATGAAGATCATTCCGCAGCTTGCGACCGAATGGAACTGGTCTGAAGGCGGCACAGTGCTGACCATGAAGATCCGCGACGGCGTCAAGTTCCACGACGGCGAAACGCTGGATGCCGCAGCCGTCGTCGCAACGATCGAGCGCAACATGACGCTGCCGGAGTCGCGCCGCAAGAGCGAGCTTTCCTCGGTCGCCAAGGTTGAGGCCAGCGGCCCGCTTGAAGTCAAGTTCACGCTGAAGTCTCCGGACGTGACGCTTCTCGCCCAGCTTTCCGACCGTGCCGGCATGATCGTTGCGCCTAAGGCCGCCAAGGAACTCGGCGCCAATTTCGGCTCGAAGCCGGTCTGCGCCGGTCCGTTCAAGTTTGTCGAGCGCATCCAGCAGGACCGTATCGTGCTGGAGAAGTTCGCCGACTACTGGGACAAGGACCGGATCCTCGTCGACAAGATCACCTATCTGCCAATCCCGGATACGACCGTAAAGCTTGCCAACCTGCGGTCGGGTGACCTCGATATCGCCGAGCGCATCTCGGCGTCCGATGCCGAATCGGTAAAGAGCGACCCGAACCTCACCTATGCCGACGTCATCGGCCCGGGCTACATGGCGATGTATGTCAACCTCGCCAACGGTCCCCGTGCGGACAACCCGCTCGGCAAGGACAAGCGCCTTCGCCAGGCCTTCTCGCTGGCGATCGACCGCGAAGCAATCGGCCAGATCGTCTTCGAAGGCACGTCGCTTGCCGGTAACCAGCCGTTCCCGTCGTCCAGCCCCTGGTTCAACAAGAACCTGCCGGTGCCGGCGCGCGATATCGAAAAGGCGAAGCAGCTCATGAAGGAAGCGGGCCACGAGACGCTCGACATCGAGATGCAGCACGCCAACAGCACCACGCAGACCCAGATGATGCAGGTCATCCAGTCGATGGTGGCGGAAGCGGGCTTCAACGTCACGCTGAAGGCAACCGAATTTGCGACGCTTCTGTCGGAACAGACGGCCGGCAACTACCAGCTCAGCCGCTCCGATTGGTCGGGCCGTATCGATCCCGATGGCAACCTGCACCAGTTCGTCACCTGCAAGGGCGGCATCAACGACGTGAAGTACTGCAATCCGGAAGTCGACAAGCTCCTGAATGAAGCCCGCACATCGCCGGATGAAGCGGTCCGCAAGGAAAAGTACGATGCCGCAGGCGTCATCCTCAACGACGACATGCCGATCATCTACCTCGGCCATCAGCCCTACGCCTATGCCATTTCCAACAAGGTCGAAGGTTTCGTGCCGTCGCCGGATGGCATGATGCGCTTCCTTGGCGTCTCCAAGAAGTAATTTCCCATCGCATACCGCGCGGAAGACATTCCGCGCGGTCACCTGAAATCACGAGGGCGATGCCATGCCTGTCTATATCGGAAAGCGCCTGCTGGTCGCGATCCCGACCCTGCTGATCATCTCGATCTTCGTCTTCTCGCTGCAGAAACTGCTGCCGGGCGATCCCATCCTCGCCATGGCCGGTGAAGAGCGGGATCCCGCGACGATCGAATTCCTGCGCGAAAAATATCATCTCAACGATCCCATCATCACCCAGTATCTCTCCTGGGTTGGCGGCATCATGGTCGGCGACTTCGGCGTCTCGCTGCGCACCAACCAGCCGGTGCTGGAACTGATCGGCCAGAAACTGCCGGTCACGATCCAGCTCGCGGTGATGGCCATGATCCTGGCCATGCTGATCGGTATTCCGGCCGGCATTCTGGCAGCGGTCTACAAGAACCGCACGCTCGATTACGTCGCCAATGTCGTCGCGCTGTCTGGCCTGTCGATCCCGAATTTCTGGCTGGGAATCATGCTGATCCTGCTGGTGTCGGTCAATCTCGGATGGCTGCCGGCATCCGGTTACGAATCGATCTTCGTCGATCCGGTCCGCTCGCTCAAGACCATGATCATGCCGGCTTTCGTCCTCTCGACGGCGCTCGCAGCGCAGCTGATGCGCCATACCCGCTCGGCCATGCTCGGCGTGTTGAGCTCCGACTATATCCGCACTGCCCGCGCCAAGGGACTGTCGCCGCGCGAAGTCATCCTCAGCCACACGTTCCGCAACGCGCTTCTGCCGATCATCACCCTGTCGGCGCTGCTGTTCGGCGAGCTGCTCGGCGGTGCCGTCCTCACGGAGCAGATCTTCACCATCCCGGGCTTTGGCAAGCTGACCGTCGATGCCGTCTTTACCCGCGACTATGCCGTCGTTCAGGGCATCGTCATGTGCACGGCCATCGGCTTTATCGTCATGAACCTCATTGCCGATATTCTCTACGTTCTCCTCAACCCCCGTCTGAGGGCAACGCTATGACCGCTATCGAACATACCGCACCGATCGCAAAACCGCGCCAGAAAAGCAGGGCATGGCGCAAGATGCGCGCCAACCGCGGCTCGATGGTCGGCATGGTGATCATCGCCTTTTTCGCCATCCTCGCCATCGCCGCCCCGATCCTGCCGATTGCCGACCCGATCGCGACCAGCTGGTCGGCACTGCGCAAGGCACCGTCTGCCGCCCATTGGCTCGGCACCGATGATCTTGGCCGCGATATCCTGTCGCGCATGATCTGGGGTGCCCGTGCCTCGCTGATGGCAGGGGTCGTCTCCGTTGGCATCGCGGTTGCCATCGGCGTGCCGTTCGGACTTCTGTCGGGTTATTTCGGCGGCTGGGTCGATCAGGTCATCCAGCGTGTGACAGAAGCGCTGCTGGCGATGCCGTTCCTGATCACCGCGATCGCGCTTGCCGCCTTCCTCGGCCCGAGCCTCACCAACGCGATGATCGCCATCGGCCTCTCCGCCATGCCGGTCTTCGTGCGTCTCACCCGCGGCCAGGTGCTTGCGGTGAAGACGGAGGATTATGTCGAGGGCGCACGGTCGATTGGCCTCAACCACGTCGACATCATGACCCGCTACATCCTGCCGAACGTGTTTGCCCCGATCATCGTTCAGGCCACCTTGACGGTGGCGACCGCCATCATCGCCGAAGCCAGCCTGTCCTTCCTCGGCCTCGGTCAGCAGGCACCGGCCCCGAGCTGGGGTTCGATGCTGAACACGGCCAAGAACTTTCTGAGCCAGGCACCGTGGATGGCCATGTGGCCAGGGATTGCAATCTTCCTCGTCGTCATCGGCTTCAACCTTCTTGGCGACGGCCTGCGCGATGCACTGGATCCGCGCGAGGCGTAACGCCCGGCGGACAAGAGAATTATACAAGGAATACCTGGAATGACCGAATTCACCACGCGCCCCGAAATCCTCGGCACCTTCGGTGTCGTCACCTCCACCCACTGGATTGCCTCCGCCGTCGGCATGGCGATCCTCGAAAAGGGCGGCAATGCCTTCGACGCAGCGGTCGCGACGGGCTTCGTTCTGCAGATTGTCGAACCGCATCTGTGCGGCCCGGGCGGCGACATGCCGGCCGTCTTCTACTCGAAGAGGACCGATAAAGTCGAAGTCATCTGCGCTCAAGGGCCGGCGCCGGCCGGTGCCACCATCGAGCACTATACGTCCGAAGGTCTGAAGCTCATTCCCGGCGACGGCCTTCTCTCCACCGTCATTCCAGGCGCATTCGACGGCTGGATGCTGATGCTGCGCGACTATGGAACGATGACCGTTCGCGAGGTTCTGGAGCCGGCGATCTACTACGCCGAGCATGGCCATCCGGTGCTGCCGCGCGTGTCGAACACGATCAAGGGCCTGGCGGAATTCTTCCGGAAGGAATGGCCGACATCCTATGAGACATGGCTGCCGGGTGGCGTTGCGCCGGAAGCACTCTCCAATTTCAGGAACCCCGTTCTCGCCGAAACCTACAAGCGGATCATCTCCGAATCGGAAGCGAAGTCCGGCCGCGAGGAACAGGTCCAGGCTGCCCGCGACGCATTCTATCGCGGCTTCGTGGCCGAGGCGATCGACACCTATCTGAAGACTGCCGAGGTGATGGACGCGAGCGGTTCCAAGCACAAGGGCGTGCTGACCGCCGAAGACATGGCCAACTGGAGCGCCACGATCGAAGCGCCCCAGACGCTCGATTACCAGGACTGGACGATCGCCAAGACGCCAGCCTGGGGCCAGGGACCGGTGCTGCTGCAGTCGCTGGCGCTTCTGAAAGGCTTCGATCTCGAGGCAATGGACCCGGCCGGTCCCGATTTCGTCCATACGGTCGTCGAGGCAATGAAGCTCGCATTCGCCGACCGCGAGGTCTATTACGGCGATCCGGAATTCAGCCAGATCCCGACCGAATACCTTCTGTCTGAAGGGTACAACAGCGAGCGGCGGAAGCTGATCGGCAGCACCGCGTCGATGGAACTGCGCCCCGGCACGGTTCCGGGCTACGAGCGTCAGGTCGATGCCACGATGGCGATGCTGGCTGAGATGAGTGGCACCGGCACGGTTTACGAGCCGACCATGTCGCACCTCACCGAAAAGCGCGGCGATACTGTGCATATCGACGTCATCGACCGCTGGGGCAACATGGTCTCGACCACGCCTTCGGGCGGCTGGCTGCAGTCGTCGCCGATCGTTCCGGGTCTCGGTTTCGCCCTCAACTCGCGTGCCCAGATGTTCTGGCTGAAGGAAGGCTTGCCGACCTCGCTTGCGCCGGGAAAACGTCCGCGCACGACCCTGACACCCTCGCTCGCTCTCCATCAGGGCAAACCCTCGATGGTGTTCGGCACGCCCGGCGGCGACCAGCAGGACCAGTGGCAGCTGCCGTTCTTTCTGCGCTACGCCCATCACGGCAAGAACCTGCAGGCATCGATCGACATGCCGCTGTTCCACACCTCGCATTTCCCCGGTTCGTTCTACCCGCGCACGAGCTCGCCGGGCGAGATCATGGTCGAAAGCAATATCGGTGAAGCCGCACTCGAAGACCTCCGTCGTCGCGGCCACAAGGTCACTGTCGCCGATCCATGGACCGTCGGCCGCCTGACGGCTGCGCGTCGAGATGCTGACGGTCTGCTGAGGGCGGCTGCAACGCCACGCCTGATGCAAGCCTACGCGATTGGACGGTGAACCATGACCTGGTCAATCGTCGCGCGTGATCAAGACACGGGACATCTGGGCGTAGCCGTCGCCAGCCGTTTCTTCGCGGTTGGCTGCGCCGTGCCGCATATCAGGGGCAGGGTGGGCGCTATCGCCACCCAGGCGTTCGTCAACCCGCTTTATGGAACCGATGGCCTGAAGCTTCTTGAGGAGGGCAGGTCTCCGGATGAGGTCATTGCAAGTCTGACGGCGCGTGACGACGGCCACCGGCAGCGGCAGATGCACCTGATCGACGCCCATGGTCGCAACGCCGCCTTCACCGGTGAAAACTGCGTCGACTGGGCCGGTCACCTCGTCGACCGCAACGTCTCGGTTGCGGGCAACATGCTGGCGGGACCGCAGGTGATCGCCGAGACCATGCGTGTCTACAACGAAGCGGCTGCACGCGGTGCACCGCTTGCCGAACGTTTGCTCGATGCCATGGACGCGGGCGAGGCGGCTGGCGGTGACAAGCGCGGCCGCCAGTCGGCAGCGCTCGTCATCTACCGCGACCAGGATTATCCCTGGCTGCGGATCAATGCCGATGATCACCCCGAGCCGCTTTTCGAACTGCGCCGCCTCTATGCCGTTGCGCAGGAGCGCTTCCTGCATGTCGCTGAGACCATGCCGACCCGGGAAAACCCGCACGGCATGACCGACCGCAGCATCATCGACGAAAAGATCGCCGCGCTCGAAGCGCAACGGCTGGCCGAGAAACGTCCGTCAGCCTCCTACGCCACCCCTTTGACGCTCAAGTAAGGGTCACCCGATGAGCCAGACCTCCACGCCGACTGTTCCCGTCCTTTCCGTCAAGAACCTCACCACCTCCTTCCTCGTCGATGGCGAGTGGAAGAGCGTCGTCCGCAATGTCTCCTTCGATGTGATGCCCGGCGAAACGGTCGCCATCGTCGGCGAATCCGGTTCCGGAAAATCCGTGACGTCCCTGTCGATCATGCGCTTGCTCGCGTCCAACACGAGCCGCATCGAAGGCGAGGTTGTGCTGAACGGACGCGATCTCCTGTCCATCTCCGAAAAGGACATGCGCGGGGTGCGCGGCAATGAAGCATCGATGATCTTTCAGGAGCCGATGACGTCACTCAATCCGATCTTCACCATCGGCCGGCAGATTTCGGAGGTTCTGACCCGTCACAAGGGCATGTCGAAGCAGGAGGCGCGCGCCGAAACCGTGAGGCTGCTCGAAAAGGTGCGGATCCCCAACGCGCAGTCTAGGTTCGACGAATATCCGCACCAGTTCTCCGGCGGCATGCGTCAGCGCGTGATGATTGCCATGGCGCTTGCATCAAAGCCGAAGCTTCTGATCGCAGACGAGCCGACCACGGCGCTCGACGTCACCATCCAGGGACAGATCCTCGACCTGATCAAGGTGCTGCAGGAAGAGGAGGGCATGTCAGTGCTCTTCATCACCCATGACATGGGCGTGGTCGCCGAGATTGCCGACCGTACCATCGTCATGTTCCGCGGCGACGAGGTCGAGACCGGACCGACGGAGGAGGTCTTCCACCGCGGCAAGCATCCCTATACGCGGGCACTGCTCTCGGCGGTGCCGAAGCTCGGTTCGATGCAGAACCATGCGTGGCCGACCCGCTTCCCCGTGGTCGACATGAAAACCGGTTTGGCCGTCGAGCCGATCGAAGTAGCAGGCACCGTCGAAAAGGGCCGCACACCGGTCCTCAGCGTCAAGAACCTGGTGACCCGTTTCCCGATCCGGTCCGGGCTCCTGTCGCGCCAGACCGGCGCGGTGCATGCGGTGGAAAACGTGTCCTTCGACCTTTTCCAGGGCGAAACGCTGGCACTGGTGGGTGAATCCGGCTGCGGCAAGTCGACCACAGGCCGCTCGATCATGCGCCTCGTCGATCCGACCGGCGGCGATATCTCGCTCGATGGCTACGACGTCCTTCGGCTCGATCAGGTCAGCCTGCGCAACATGCGCAAGTCCGTCCAGATGATCTTCCAGGATCCGTTCTCATCGCTCAATCCGCGCATGACGGTGGGTTCGGCGATATCCGAACCGTTCATCAAGCACCGGCTCGGCACGGTGAAACAGGCTCGGGAAAAGACTGCCGATCTCCTAGAAAAGGTCGGCCTTTCCGCCGACATGGCAAAACGCTACCCGCACGAATTTTCGGGCGGCCAGCGCCAGCGCATCGCGATTGCGCGGGCGCTTGCGCTCGATCCGAAGGTGATCGTTGCCGATGAAAGCGTGTCGGCGCTGGACGTGTCGATCAAGGCGCAAGTCTGCAACCTCCTGCTCGATCTGCAGCAGAGCCTCAACCTGTCCTTCCTGTTCATCAGTCACGACATGGCGGTGGTGGAACGGGTCAGCCACCGGGTGGCGGTCATGTATCTCGGTGAAATCGTCGAGATCGGGCCGCGGGCGGCCGTGTTCGACAATCCGCAGCATCCGTACACCAAGAAGCTCATGGCGGCCGTGCCTGTGCCGGATCCGGCAAGGCGGGGGATCAGACGGGGCATTTCCAACGACGAGCTGAAAAGCCCGGTGCGCGGCATGGATTACCGGCCACCGGTTCGCGAGTATCGCGAAGTCTCCGACGGCCATGTCGTACAGGTCGCGTGATCGTCAGTCGCTGAAGGTCAGATCAGCTTCAACCCCTTGAGGCTGGCATGGCCGTCCTTGCCGATGATGATGTGGTCGTGGACGGTGATGCCGAGTGGCTTTGCCGTCTCCACGATCGTCCGCGTCATGTCGATATCGGCGCGTGACGGGGTAGGGTCGCCACTGGGATGGTTGTGGACGAGGATGAGCGCAGTCGCCGAAAGCTCCAGGGCTCGCCGCACCACTTCGCGCGGATAGACTGGCGTATGGTCGACCGTTCCATGCCCCTGGATTTCATCCGAGATCAGGGCGTTGCGCTTGTCTAGAAAGAGCACGCGGAACTGTTCTCGGGCCTCATAGGCCATGGCGGCATGGCAGTAATCAATCACCGAAGACCAGGACGAAAGCACCTGCTTGCCCCGCAACTCGCTTCGCAGCATCCGCTGACCCGTCGTCGCGACAAGCTTGAGGTCGAGCGCGACGGCCTCGCCGATACCCTTGACCTCCTGCAGCAATCCGAGCGGCGCGCCAAGCACGCTGGCAAGGTTTCCGAAGCGAGCAATCAATGCTTTCGCGAGCGGCTTGGTATCGCGCCTCGGGATGGAGCGGAAAAGCAGGAGCTCGAGGATCTCGTAGTCTGCCAGCGAAGCGTCGCCGTGGTCTCGGTACTTCTCCCGCAACCGCTCACGGTGGCCGTGGTAATGTTCTTGCGTGACGGCAGGGGATCCGATTTGCGGAAGTTTGGCCGTCGGCCTCTTGGACTGCGTCTCGGCAAAGAACCCGCGTTCATCGACAGACAGGGCCGCCCCGTCGTCCTCTTTTGCTTCCATAGGGTCATGCGAGGAGACGGGCGGGTTGGTCATGGTCAGGCCTGCAATGGAGGCAGGCCGGGCCGGTCGAGACCGCCGGGCGACAGGGTGAACACCTCGCATCCCGTCGCGGTGACACCGACCGCATGCTCGTATTGTGCCGACAGCGACCGGTCGCGGGTGACGGCGGTCCAGCCATCGGAAAGAACCTTCACATGCGGCTTACCGAGATTGATCATCGGCTCGATCGTAAAGATCATGCCTTCCCGGATTTCCGGCCCTTCGTCGGCGCGGCCGTAATGGAGGATGTTCGGAGAGTCGTGGAACAGACGACCGACGCCGTGGCCGCAGAAATCGCGCACGACCGAGCAGCGCTCGGCCTCCGCATAGGACTGGATCGCTTCGCCGATCGCGCCGGTGCGGGCGCCGGGCTTCACGGCTGCGATGCCCCGCAGAAGGCATTCGTAGGTCACGTCCATCAACCGTTCGGCAGCGCGTTTGATCTGTCCGACCGGATACATGCGGCTGGAATCGCCGTGCCAGCCATCGAGGATATAGGTGACGTCGATATTGACGATATCGCCCTCGCGCAGCGGCTTGTCCTCAGGCATCCCGTGGCAGACGACATGGTTGATCGAGGTGCAGACCGAGTATTTGTAGCCGCGATAGCCAAGCGTTGCGGGAAGGGCGCCATTGTCCATGCCGAACTCGAACACGAAACGGTCGATCGCATTGGTGGTGATGCCCGGCTGAACGATCGCCGCAAGTTCGTCGAGGCAGCGCGCCGTCAGCTGGCAGGCCTTGCGCATGCCGTCAAAATCCTGCGCCGTATCGTAGAGACGGATAGCACCCGTGTTTTTTGAGGGAGCGGAAACCGCCTCGATGTAATTGACCATGATATTTCTCTCGCAACTCCCACAGTTCATAAAACAGAGGGGCGGGGTTCGTCCATCATAACCATTCCCGACGCTATGATTTCCTCGCGAGTGACGCGGCAGCGGAGCGCATAGGCCTCGACGCCGCGCGCCTTGGCACGAGCGAATGCGATCGCATACATCGGGTCGAGATCGCTGCAGATCGAAAACCGCGTGCAGTCGTGACGCTGAATGAGGTAGATCATCACCGCCCGGTGACCTGCCTCCACCATATCGCCGAGCTCCTCGAGATGCTTGGCGCCGCGCTTCGTCACGGTGTCAGGAAATTCGGCGAGCCCCGCTGAACGGCTGAAATGGACGTTCTTCACTTCCACATAGGCATCCGGCAGATTTTCCTGCTTGAGGAGAAAGTCGATGCGGGAGTTACGCCCGTATCTCTGCTCGCGCAGGATCGTGCCGTAGCCGGAAAGGCTGGGGATCAGGCCGGCACGGATCGCTTCTTCGGTCAGCCTGTTGGGCAGTCCGGTATTGATGCCGACCATCTCGCCGCCGGCCTCGACCATTTCGAACATGTGACGGTATTTGCGGGTCGGGCTGTCATGCTCCGATACCCAGATCCTCGACCCGGGCTCCGTCAATCCCCGCATGGAGCCGGTATTCGGACACGACCCGGTAAACGGCGTGCCATCCTCCAGCACCGCGTCGAACAGGAAGCGCTTGTAGCGCTGGACAAGCGTTGCGGAGACGAGCGGCGGATCAAAGCGCATGAGGTTCTTCTGGAATGCTGGGAAGTGTCAGTCGCGGACGAGAACGTAGGTTCCCGGTGCGTCGGCCAACGCGGTGAGCGCGGACCCGCCGGGCTTTCGGGCCGGCACCTGGTTACCCGCTTTCGGTCCGATCCAGTCCTGCCAATGCGTCCACCACGACCCCTCATGCTCCTGCGAGCCGGCAACCCAGTCCTCCAGCGTGTCCTTCAATTGGCCATCGGTCCAGTATCGGTACTTCCGTCTTTCCGGCGGATTGACGACGCCTGCGATATGGCCGGATCCAGCCAGCACGAAATCGACCGAACCGCCAAACAGCGACGAGCCGAGGAACACGGATTTCGCAGGCGCGATGTGGTCTTCGCTTGTGGCAAGATTATAAACGGGAATAACGATGTCCTTCAGCGACAGACGCTCCCCGGCAAGTTCCATCAGGCCGTTGGAGAGCTTGTTATCGAGGTAGCAATTGCGCAGGTAGTAGGCGTGGTTGGCAGGTGTCATCCGGGTCGAGTCCGAATTCCAATACAGCAGGTCGAACGGCAGCGGCTCCTGGCCCTTGAGATAGTTATTGACCACGTAAGGCCAGATCAGCTCGGACGCACGCAGCATGTTGAATGCCGCCGCCATCTTCGACCCGTCGAAATAGCCGGTCGCGTTCATATAGGTCTCGATCGTCGAAACCTGCGCCTCGTCGACGAAGACCTTGAGGTCGCCTGCATGGGTAAAGTCGACCTGGGTAGCGAGGAACGTCGCCGATGCGATCCTTTTCACGTTTGTCTTGGCGTGGAAGGCGAGCGTAGCCGCCAGCAACGTGCCGCCGACGCAGTAGCCGATCGCATCGACCTCGCGTTCGCCGGTCGACGTCTCGATCGTGTCGAGCGCAAAATCGATGCCCTCGTGCATGTAGGCTTCCCATCCCTTGGCCGCATGGCGCCTGTCGGGATTGACCCAGGAGATCACGAACACGGTGTGCCCGCGGTCGACGCACCACTTGATGAAGCTCTTTTGCGGTGTCAGGTCGAGAATGTAGAACTTGTTGATCCAGGGCGGCACGATGACCAGCGGCCGTTTGAAGACCGTCTCCGTCGTCGGTTCGTATTGCAGAACCTCGCAGAGGTCGTTGCGGGCGACGACCTTGCCGGGTGTAAGCGCGATATTGAGGCCGAGCGCAAACTTGGAGGCATCCGTCTGGCGAAGTCTCAGCTCGCCGCCGCCGGCCATGATGTCCTCGGCCAGCATTTTCATACCGGTGACGAGATTGGCTCCGTGCGAGGCGACCGTCGCGCGATAGACTTCGGGGTTGGTGATCGCAAAATTTGCAGGCGACAACGCAGCGGTCACCTGCTTCACGTAGAATGCCGCCTTGTGCCGCGTATGCTCGTCCAGCCCCTGCGCCTCGGCAACCAGCGTCTCGGCCCAGGTGGCGGTAACCGTGAAGACTTGCCGCATGAACGCAAAGAACGGGTTCTTCACCCAGTCCTCGTCGGCGAATCGCTTGTCTCTCGGCGGCGCCGCTGGCTCGCTCTCTTGAGGCGCGCCTCCGAATTGCGAGAGCGATCGCGTCCAGATCCCCATATAGCTTGAGAAGAGCAGGGTTTGTGCTTGCAGCGTCCGTTGCGGCTCTGAAATCCAGTACTCGGTGACCTGCGAAAGCGTCTTGATGAGATCACTGAGCGGATCGAGCGCGGGGTCTGGAATATCGCCGCGCTCCCTTGGCGCGAGCCATTCCGATGCGGCCTTGCCGAGGTTTTCCATGGCACGCGCGAAATTCATCGCCATCTCGTGCGGGTCCTTGACGATGTAGGCCTCGACCGCCTTGGGGTCGAAGCCCGGAAATTCCGGACCGCCTGTCCCCTTATCCCCGGAGTTTTGCGCCACGCGAGCCCTCCTCGTCAGCTGTCGTCTGATTTCATTTGTACATTGTGGCTGAAACCGAATACAAGTGCCAGCGGCTAGGCTGCCGGGTAGATGGCCCCGGCGACAGAAAATGGGTACGGACATGGAAAAACTGAGGCGTCGCATCGGCTGGCTACCGCTTTTCATCGGTATCGGCGCCATGCCTCTTGTGTCCGGCTGCAACAGCAACAGCTTTGCGCTGGATGATGGTATTCCCAATACGCCGCCACCGGCCGTTATCACGCAGACCAGGACGGCACCGCCTCCGGGTCCGATCGTCAAGCGCGACACCGGCACATATCCCACATTCGACTATACGCTTCGCGCTGCCAACGAGCAGATCGAAGACGCCGACTATCAGAAGACCGAGCCGCGCATGGCATCGCTTGCCCGAGCCCGCAAGTCCGGCACCATCTCCGAAGCGGAGTATCAGCGTCGTGTGGTCGAGTACCGCAAGCTCGCCACCGATCACGGCAAGGATGCCCAGGCCGATATTACCGGCCAGTAGCGCGACGAGCCGATCCGGCCGGATATTGCTATTGCGTTTGAGGACATTTGGCCGCAAAGCAAAAATGGCATAAAGTGAGGCGCGAGCAGAGGGACGAACTCTGCTTCGATTTCATCCTTGAGGAACAACATGGAAGAGTTTCATAAAGTCCGGCGTCTGCCGCCCTACGTTTTCGAACAGGTGAACCGTTTGAAAGCAAGCGCGCGAGCGGGTGGCGCGGACATTATCGATCTCGGCATGGGCAATCCTGATCTACCCACTCCGCAGGCGATCGTCGACAAGCTCTGCGAAGTCGTCCAGGATCCGCGCACGCACCGCTACTCCTCCTCCAAGGGCATTCCAGGCCTTCGCCGCGCCCAGGCCGCTTACTATGCGCGCCGGTTTGGTGTGAAGCTGGACCCGGATACGCAGGTCGTGGCAACGCTCGGCTCCAAGGAAGGCTTCGCCAACATGGCGCAGGCGATCACCGCGCCCGGTGACGTCATCCTCTGCCCCAATCCGACATACCCTATCCACGCCTTCGGCTTCCTGATGGCGGGCGGCGTGATCCGCTCCATGTCTGTCGAGCCGGACGATAGCTTCTTTCCGCCGCTGGAACGCGCGGTGAAGCATTCGATCCCGAAGCCGCTGGCACTCATCATCAATTACCCATCCAACCCGACCGCGCATATCGCGTCGCTGGATTTCTATAGGGAAGTGATCGCGTTTGCGAAGAAGCACGAGATCATCGTGCTCTCCGATCTTGCCTATTCGGAGATCTACTTCGACGACAACAACCCGCCACCTTCGGTTCTCGAAGTGCCGGGTGCGATGGATGTGGCCGTCGAGTTCACCTCGATGTCGAAAACCTTCTCCATGCCCGGCTGGCGCATGGGCTTTGCTGTCGGCAACGAGCGGCTGATCGCAGCGCTGACGCGCGTCAAATCCTACCTTGATTATGGCGCGTTCACGCCGATCCAGGTGGCTGCAGCCCACGCGCTGAACGGTGACGGTGCCGATATCGCGGAAGTGCGCAGCGTCTACAAGCGTCGCCGTGACGTGATGGTCGAGAGCTTCGGCAAGGCCGGTTTCGACGTACCGCCACCACCGGCGACCATGTTTGCCTGGGCGAAAATTCCGGAAAAGTTCCGCCATCTCGGGAGTCTGGAATTCTCCAAGCTTCTCGTCGAGAAGGCGCACGTTGCCGTCGCACCCGGTGTCGGTTTCGGTGAGATGGGCGACGACTACGTTCGCCTCGCACTGGTCGAAAACGAGCATCGCATTCGCCAGGCCGCCCGCAGCATCAAGAAGTTTCTGTCGACGGCAGACGATACGATGCACAACGTGATTACGCTCAACACGCGTCGCTGACCGCGAACCGGGCCGCCGATCACGATTTGAGGGGCGGCCGTTCGACCGCCCCATTCTCCCAAATACTAGTCTCCCAAAATACCAGGAAAACTATCATGGCAGATGCCCTCAGAGTCGGCATTGCGGGTCTTGGCACTGTCGGTGCCTCGCTCGTTCGCATCATCCAGACCCGTGCCAACGAACTCGCGGTCACCTGCGGACGCCCGATCGAGATTGCCGCCGTGACGGCGAGAGACCGCACCCGCGACCGCGGGATCGATATCTCTGCCGTGACCTGGTTCGACAGCGCCGAAGAACTGGCAGCAAACGCTGAGATCGACGTGTTCGTGGAACTGATGGGCGGTGCCGAAGGGGCGGCTGCTGACTCCGTGCGCGCAGCCTTGCGGCGCGGTCTCCACGTGGTGACAGCCAACAAGGCGCTGCTCGCCGCATCCGGCGTCGAACTCGCAAGGATCGCCGAAGAAAACGGCGCACTCCTCAATTTCGAGGCGGCCGTTGCCGGTGGTATCCCGGTCATCAAGGCCCTTCGCGAGTCCCTGACCGGCAACACGATTTCGCGTGTCTACGGCATCATGAACGGCACCTGCAATTACATCCTGACCCGGATGGAGAAGGAGGGCCTGTCCTTTGCCGACTGCCTCAAGGAAGCGCAGCGGCTGGGCTATGCCGAAGCCGATCCGGCCTTCGATATCGAGGGCAACGACACGGCACACAAGCTGGCAATCCTGACGACGCTTGCGTTCGGGACCCAGATCGCGCCCGACGAGATCTATCTCGAAGGCATCACCAATATCTCTATCGACGATATCCACGCGGCCGCCGATCTCGGCTACCGCATCAAGCTTCTCGGCGTCGCGCAGCGCACCGAAACAGGCATCGAGCAGCGCGTTCACCCGACCATGGTGCCCCGTGATTCGGTTATCGCGCAGGTCGATGGCGTGACGAATGCCGTGGCGATCGAATCCGACATCCTCGGCGAACTGCTGATGGTCGGCCCGGGTGCGGGCGGCAATGCAACGGCATCCTCGGTGCTCGGCGATATCGCCGACATCGCCAAGAGCCGCCCGGGCGCGCAGCAGGTTCCGGTTCTCGGCACACCGGCGGCTTCGCTGGCACCTTACAAGCGCGCCCAGATGCAGAGCCACGAAGGTGGTTATTTCATCCGGCTGACCGTTGCCGACCGGACCGGCGTCTTCGCCTCGATCGCTGCCCGCATGGCCGAGAACGCCATCTCGCTCGAATCGATCGTCCAGCGCTCGAAGCCCGATTCGTCGGCGATGTCGAAGACGATCATCCTCGTCACGCATGCGACGATGGAGAATTCGGTCCGCAAGGCCGTCGATGCCATCAAGGCCGAGAGCTATCTGGTCGGCGAGCCGCAGGTCATCCGGATCGAACGCCCCAAGGACATGTGACCCACGCAGCCGTCGAGCCGCACTAGACTGGCCCCGGTGTTTTTTCGCCGAGGCCACGTCCTTTGCCGAAAACAGATTACTGTAGATGCGCCGATGCGCTAAAACGGCTGCATGACCACCCAATCGACCACCTCAATCGCCAGCAGCCTTTCCCAGACGACGTCTCCAGTCGATCCCGTGCCCCGCGCTTTTCTAAACGTCGAGCAATCGGTTAGTGGCCAGCGGTGGGTATCGCGGCTCGACCAGGCGGCGCAGAACCGTGCGCTCGCCATCAGCCAGATCCATGGCATACCCGAACTGGTCGCCCGCGTGCTTGCCGGCCGCGGCGTGACGCTCGACGATGCCCCGGCCTTCCTTGATCCGACCATCCGGTCACTGATGCCCGATCCGTTGACGCTGACGGATTGCGACAAGGCTGCAGCAAGACTGGTTGCGGCGATCAACCGACGGGAGCGGGTTGCGATCTTCGGCGATTACGATGTGGATGGCGCGGCCTCTTCCGCGTTGCTCTATCGTTTCCTGACGCATTTCGGTGTCGAGGCCGAGATCTATATTCCGGATCGCATCTTCGAAGGCTACGGACCGAACCCCAATGCGATCCGTCAACTGGTGGCGAACGGCGCGCAGCTGATCGTCACGGTCGACTGCGGCTCGACGAGCCTGGACGCGCTGACAGCGGCCAGGGACGAGGGCTGCGATGTGGTTGTCATCGACCACCACCAGGTCGGTCACGTGCTGCCGCCCTGTGTGGCGCTCGTCAATCCCAACCGCCAGGACGATCTCTCGGGGCAGGGGCATCTCTGCGCGGCGGGAGTCGTGTTTCTGGTCATGGTCGCGACCCTGAAGCAGTTGCGCGAAGGTGGCGATAGCCGCGCACAGTCTCTCGATCTGCTCGGTCTGCTGGATCTGGTGGCGCTGGCAACCGTCTGCGATGTCGTGCCACTAAAGGGGCTGAACCGGGCCTACGTGGTGAAGGGGCTGATTGCTGCCCGTCACATGGTCAATCCGGGGCTCACCGCATTGTTTCGCAAGGCGGGTCTTGGCGGACCGGTGACGCCCTATCATTTCGGCTTCATGATCGGCCCACGTATCAATGCCGGCGGGCGAATCGGCGATGCAGCACTCGGCAGCCGCTTGCTGACACTGGAAGACGATATCAAGGCGGAGGAAATTGCCGGCCGGCTGGACGATCTGAACCGCGAGCGGCAGGCCATGGAAGCCGCCATGCTGGCGGAGGCCGAAGCCGAAGTCCTTGGCGAATACGGCGACGCCGAGGGCGCGTCCGTCATCGTCACAGCGCATGAGAAATGGCATCCGGGCATCGTCGGTCTTCTCGCTGCAAGACTGAAGGAGAAATTCCGGCGGCCCGCATTCGCGATCGCTTTCGACCCGTCCGGCACGGGCACCGGTTCCGGCCGTTCGATCAACGGTTTCGACATGGGCCGGATGGTTCGCGGCGCAGTCGAATCAGGGCTTCTGCTAAAAGGTGGCGGTCACGCCATGGCGGCGGGACTGACCGTCGAGCGCGCCAATCTCGGCAAGCTGCGCGCCTATTTCGAGGAAGTGGCGGCTGAGGGCGTTCCGGCGCTTGTTGCCAACCACGTGCTGAAGATCGATGGCGCACTATCGGCATCAGGGGCCACGATTGCGCTGTTCGACCAGTTGGAACAGGCGGGTCCCTACGGGTCTGGCCACGCGCAGCCCGTCTTTGCCATTCCCGCCCATCGTCTGAGAGACGTGCGGCTTGTCGGCACCGCGCATGTGAAGATCACGCTGGAATCACTTGATGGCACGCGTCTGGACGGGATTGCGTTCAGGGCTGCCGAGACGCCGCTCGGCCAGATGCTGCTCAACTCCCGCGGAAAGCAGATCCATGCCGCTGGATGCCTCACGGCCGACCAGTGGCAGGGAAATCGACGGATCCAGCTCAGGCTTCTCGACGCGGTCGAGTCGCGGTGAAAGCCGCAATGTAAAATCAGCGATTGGCAGAAGGGGAAACTGGTACGCCCTAGGGGAGTCGAACCCCTCTTTTCAGAATGAAAATCTGACGTCCTAACCGATAGACGAAGGGCGCGTGCAGTGAGCGCTCGTATAGTCAGGCTTGCCCGATCCGGCAAGTAGGAAAATCGATATTTCTCTGTTTTTAAATGAAATAATCCAAGCCAAGGCGTGCTGCGGGAAAACGCGCGAGCGAACAAGCCTGACGATATGGAAGACGGGGGAAGTGGTACGCCCTAGGGGAGTCGAACCCCTCTTTTCAGAATGAAAATCTGACGTCCTAACCGATAGACGAAGGGCGCGTACAGGAGCGTCTTATAGGGACGCTTTTTCAAACAGACAAGCCAAAAAACGGTATTATTCGGAAGATAAACAGAGAAAATTGCGCGGCTGGATGCTCCAAAAGAACTTAGAGGTTCTTGTGCATAATCAACAGCTTGAAGGAAGGAACTGGTACGCCCTAGGGGAGTCGAACCCCTCTTTTCAGAATGAAAATCTGACGTCCTAACCGATAGACGAAGGGCGCGTACAGTGAGCGCCCTTATAGAGGCGCGATTTCGTTACCGCAAGCGCAAAAACGATGTTTTTCGCGAAAAATTAGAGGCGCGGAAAATGCGGCTTCAGTAAGCGTAAAGCCATGCGAAATCAGCGGCTTATTGGATTTGACCAGCTCGCTCTTTTCGCTCCCGCTCAAGGCTGATGGTTAGAGCTGCGCCTGTTGTGACGGGTCCGGCAGCGGCTGGCGGGGCGTGAAGACGCTGCCATGTGCTGCATTGATGCCGCCGGCCGGAGCGGCGACGGCTGTCTGCCCGTCAGGGGCAGCAGCAGGTACCGTCGTCGCCGATGGGAATGGCGATGCGTTGGACGAGAAGATGCTGTAGTTGCTCGCGCGCACGCCAGTCGGTTGCGTGACGAGCCCAGCGATGGAGTTCGACGGCTGCTCCGGCGCAGGAGGAAAGGCGCCGGGGGCTGCGTTGGCGCCCGGCGCAGCAGACGCTGCTGCTGGCGCGGATTTGGCCTGGTGCGCCTGTGTGGAGACGAGAGGATCGACATAGAGGCTGGCGCCGCTCGTGCCGCCTTTGGCAAGCGGCTTTGCCGCGCCATCTGGTTGCTCCGCGGCCACCGCCTCTGCGGACACCGGTTCGGCGTCGGCGACCTTGCGGGTCATCGAGCAACTGCTCATCATTAAGGCTGCTATCGCCACTGCGAGGAGCGGAAAACTCGGCCTTGAGATCGATCTTGCTGGCGAAACCGGCACGTGATGCCCTTCATGTGCGTCGCGGACACTCTGTCGCGAATCATGGAGATGAGCATCACGTGTCCTGTTTCGCTCGGCAAGAGAGGGGCGTTGGCCTTGGTCAGGCCGACGCAAGCCTCAATTACCAGCTGCCCGTATTCGGCATCGATGCCCACGGCTCGGCGACCGGCAGGTTGTCGCCCTTCTGCAGGATCTCGAAGGAAATGCCGTCCGGCGAAAGTACGAAGGCCATCCGACCTTCGCGAGGCGGACGGTTGATCACGATGCCATTGTCCTGCAGGTGCTGGCAGAACGCATAGACGTCGTCGACCTCATAAGCGAGGTGGCCGAAATTGCGTCCGCCCGTGTAATCCTCGCTGTCCCAGTTGTAGGTAAGCTCGATGCACGGCGCCATGTTCTCCTCAGCCTGCGAAACGTCGTCGCGTGCAGCCAGAAAGATCAGCGTGAAGCGGCCCTTGTCATTTTCGATGCGGCGGATCTCCTCCAAACCCATCAGTGTCTTGTAGAAATGGAGAGACGCGTCGAGATCCTTGACCCGAACCATTGTGTGTAGATAGCGCATGTGTCGCAAGCTCCGCGATGTCGTTGGCAAACTGTCGAGCGGATATGGTGCATTGCAGGAGGTCAGCAAGCCTGGGGCAAGCCGTCAGCCGTAGAAAGATGCTGATAAAGTCCAGACGGGGACTTGCACTGGAGGGTTAACGGGATGTTAATCTAGGCGCGAAGAATCACTTCCACCGTCATGTCGTAACGCGTAATCGAGGGGCCGATAGGATATGGCAGACAGGATATCGTTGAAAGGCGTAGCCGAATACGAGGAATTCGCGGGCGATCCGGTCGAGCTCATCGAAATTACGGGTGTGGTCAAGTGGTTCGATGTTGCGAAGGGGTTCGGCTTCATTGTGCCCGACAACGGTATGCAGGATGTGCTTCTGCATGTGACCTGCCTGAGGCGCGATGGATACCAGACCATCCTTGAAGGAACCCGTATCGTCGCGATGATCCAGAAGCGCGACCGCGGCTATCAGGCCTTCCGCATTCTTTCCATGGATCAGTCGACCGCAGTTCATCCCTCGCAGTTGCCGCCGGTTCGCACCCATGTTCAGGTCACGCCAACGAGCGGCCTCGAACGGGCACTGGTGAAATGGTTCAACCGCACCAAGGGCTTTGGATTCCTGAGCCGCGGTGAGGGGACCGAAGATATTTTTGTCCACATGGAAACGCTGCGCCGCTACGGACTGACAGAGCTCCGTCCCGGCCAGACCGTGCTGGTCCGGTTCGGACCTGGCGACAAGGGCTTGATGGCAGCCGAAATTCATCCCGACAATCCCAACCCTGTAAGCCGGTCACATTGATGTTGAGAATGCAGTCATTCGGGCGGATCACGCCCTTTGCAAAAGGCGCCCTTGCGGCGCTTTTTCTGTTTGTCGCCTACGCTGCCGCAGCCCAGCAGGTCATCTTTCCAAAAGATGAGCTGTCGATCCGCACGGCAGCGGGCAAGACCCATGCCTTTGTGATTGAGCTCGCTCTGACGGACCAGCAGCGCTCGCAGGGCCTGATGTACCGCAAGGAAATGCCTGACGATCACGGCATGCTGTTCGACTTCGGCGAGACACGCCGTGTTTCCATGTGGATGGAAAACACCATCCTGCCGCTCGATATGCTGTTCATCGAGGGCGACGGGACGGTCTCTCATATCCGCGAAAATGCGGTTCCTTACTCTCGTGACGTGATCGATTCGCGGGGACCGGTAAAATTTGTCCTCGAACTGAATGCCGGTCGGACGAAAGCGCTCGGAATCAAGGTTGGTGACAAGGTGGTTTCCAAACGGATCGGCAACGCAGGATAGGTGTTTGGCCGCTTTCCCACAGTTAGTTCGCTAGACAGTTCGAACAATTGGGAAAATCCACTTTTTGCAGTTGCGGGCTGGTAGGGAACCGTGTATCTCGCATTCTTGTAAGGAACGGAGTGTAGCGCAGTCTGGTAGCGCATCTGGTTTGGGACCAGAGGGTCGGGAGTTCGAATCTCTCCACTCCGACCATTGCCTTCAAAAGAGCGTCGCGCTCAGCAGTTGCCCAAGCGTCACGCTAGCAAAAGTCGGATGTTTCAGTTCATGACGGCCAAGATCTATCGTCCCGCAAAAACTGCAATGCAATCTGGCAAAGCCAAGACGCATCTCTGGCTCCTCGAATTCGACCAGGAAGAGCCACGCCGGATCGATCCGATCCTTGGCTATACATCTTCCGGAGACATGAAGCAGCAAGTGCGCCTGACCTTTGAAAGTCAGGAACTTGCCGAAGCCTATGCCAAGCGCGAAGGCATCGAATACCGCGTCGTTCAGCCGAAAGAACCCGCGCGTCAAGCTGCTTCATACACCGACAATTTCCGCTTCAATCGCTCGCAGCCCTGGACGCACTGACATCCTGTGTGCGTTCTGTTAGAAGCGTCTTAGCAGGCCCCTTAGCTCAGCTGGATAGAGCACCTGCCTTCTAAGCAGGTGGTCGCAGGTTCGAATCCTGCAGGGGTCGCCAAAACCATCTCCCAAAAAATTGCGACTGCCGCTTGAGCGGAGGAATATCGCCTTGAGCAAAGCGCTGCTTCGGAGCTGGATATAGAGACCAAGAATCTCTGGCGTGACGGCAACAAAAAACCGAACAATGGAGGTCCCATTGTTCGGCAAGTTGAGTGCTGGAACCAAGAGATGGCGTCCGAGCTTTTGGGTACGATCTGGATGTTAACCTGGGGTGAAGACCTCAGGCGAATACTTGAGTGAGACTACCTGCCGGCCAATCGTGCAACGACGTTAACTCATGACCCGACTTGGTTGCATCTCGCAATGCCAGCGATCAGCAAGTGGTAGCAGCGCCGCCGCAATTCAACTTCTTGCTGAGGTTCGTGAATTGCGTACTTAGTGCACCGCCGAGCGTCTGTGCACCAGCGATCAGCGCGACAGAGATAAGAGCGGCGATAAGCCCGTATTCGATGGCAGTGGCGCCAGACTCATCCTTCATAAAGCGTGCAAAAACCGACATGCAAATCCTCCTTGATTCGTGCCGTGGGACAAGTCGTCCCGACGTGTTGTTCTTTTACTGAAAGTCAAAAGAGTGTTGCGTTAACAGGATCGGTTAATATGTTCCTATTGGCTAATGTGAGTTCTGAATGGTTAAGAAGTTGTTTCCGTGAATCCCCACGTGTGCTCATCGCCCGCCGGCGACCCGGTCGAACTTGATCCTGTCATTGTAGGATAACGCGTGCTCATGACCAAACCGGGCCTAGCATGCTGCCACCGGTACTCCTGGTGCCAGCGTTGCAGTGGGGTAGGCCCTACCATTCCTTCCTCCGCGTACCCAGCCTCACCACGTCATGTTGCGATGCAGCAACAGCGGGAGTTCACATCTTCGGGAAACCGATCGTGATCCCGCAATCGCATTTCAGCCGCAAAATCGATTCGAAGCTGCCTAATTCGAGCGTATATTCGCGGCGGTCAGTTCCGTTGCATCGGCAGGGGAAGGCACGTGGCGAAAACGGACCTTTGGGTCTGACAAACTCGCCTCCATCGCATTGAAACGGGTTTTCCAGGTGATCTCGCGGTTGCTTGCGCCTCAACATTGTCTTGAGCCTTCGAGTGGGGATCAAATGAACAGAAGTCTATTGGCCGGCGGCGTCGCGCTGGTTGCAGCAATCTTTGCGGTCGGCCCGTTTTCGGCATCGAGCGCCCATGCGGCGGACAGGCCGCTCATCTGGCAGCCCGTCAAGAATTCGGACAGAAGCTATTCCGTCAAGCTTGGCTTCAGGTTGCCGACAGAGCTGGAGCCCGAGGCGGGCTTTAACGTCGGTGTCGATGCGAAGAAGGATGGGTCGATGAACACGCCGCTCCGGCTGTGGGGCAGCATGAAGATGAAGTCGATCCAGAGGCCCGCTTACGAGGTCGAACGCAAGATCGGGATCGATTACGACGGATTGGCCGAAACGGCCGCCGTCAGCATGAACTACCACCAAACGCAGATCGTCACGTCGACGATCGATGTCGAGCGCAATGCGAGCTACGTCATGCGCTACAACGGCCTCACTCAGGACTGGAGCGGCCTGGACGCCAACCAGACCGTCAAGCTGTCGAGGTCGAACACCGGCACTGCCATCGTCGTACGCGCCACTGCGGCCGATACGTTCCGCATCGGCGGCGCGGGTCTGGGTCTGGAGCAGAAGTTGGGCGACAGCCTGACCGTGAGCGGCTCGTTCGATCGCTATTCGGACGCGGAATCCGCTGTCACAAGCGTCAATGCGCGCTATTCGTTTCATTGGTGATCGCGAGAAGATAAGCGATCGATCAATAAAAAAGGGGCGCTCGCGGCGCCCCTTTTCTTTTGCTGGTCATTCTCAGAGCACAGCCTGCCTAGTGCAGGATCTGGCTGAGGAACAATCGTGTGCGTTCATGCTGCGGATTGTCGAAGAATTCTGCGGGCGAATTCTGCTCGACGATCTGTCCCTGGTCCATGAAGATGACGCGGTTGGCGACCTGGCGTGCAAAGCCCATTTCGTGGGTAACGCACATCATCGTCATGCCTTCTTCGGCAAGTCCGACCATCGTATCGAGCACTTCCTTGACCATTTCAGGGTCGAGGGCCGAGGTCGGTTCGTCGAACAGCATGATCTTCGGCTTCATGCACAGCGAGCGGGCAATCGCCACGCGCTGCTGCTGGCCGCCGGAAAGCTGGCCCGGATATTTGTGGGCCTGTTCCGGGATCTTGACACGCTTGAGGTAGTGCATCGCCACTTCCTCGGCTTCCTTCTTCGGCATCTTGCGAACCCAGATCGGGGCAAGCGTGCAGTTCTCAAGGATCGTCAGGTGCGGGAAGAGGTTGAAGTGCTGGAACACCATTCCGACTTCTCGCCGCACTTCGTCGATCTTTTTCAGATCGTTGGTGAGTTCGATATTGTCGACGACAATGCTGCCCGACTGATGTTCCTCGAGGCGGTTGATACAGCGGATCATCGTCGATTTTCCCGAGCCTGACGGCCCGGCGATGACGATGCGTTCGCCTTTCATCACCTTGAGGTTGATATCGCGCAGCACGTGAAAATCGCCATACCACTTGTTCATGCCGATGATCTCGACAGCGACATCCGTGGAGGAGACGGTGAGGTTTTTGGGTTGGGCGTCAGCCATTGTTTTTCCCCTTGTTATCGCTTGTGGCCGGTATCGAGATGCCGTTCCATGAAGGCGGAATAGCGTGACATGCCGAAGCAGAAGATCCAGTAGATAAGACCAGCGAACACGAGGCCGGTAAGCGGCGTCATGGGCGTGATCCAGGTCGTATCCGTAAAGTTGAGCCTGATGATGTTCAAGAGGTCGAACATGCCGATGATGGCAACGAGCGACGTATCCTTGAACAGGCCGATGAAGGTGTTGACGATGCCAGGGATCACGAGCTTGATCGCCTGTGGAAGGACGATCAGGCGGGTTTTCTGCCAGTAGCTGAGGCCGAGCGAATCGGCACCTTCGCCCTGACCTTTCGGAATAGCCTGCAGGCCGCCACGAATGACTTCTGCCATATAGGCGGAGGCAAACAGCGACACACCGATCACGGCGCGCAGGAAGTTATCGATGCTCCAGC
Organism: Neorhizobium sp. DAR64862/K0K3; assembly: GCF_050500185.1. NCBI lineage: Bacteria > Pseudomonadati > Pseudomonadota > Alphaproteobacteria > Hyphomicrobiales > Rhizobiaceae > Neorhizobium > Neorhizobium sp. DAR64862/K0K3. Next base: position 1,587,796 of record NZ_CP191449.1, on the reverse strand, counting down.
CGGTGGGCAGGAACAGCGGCAGCATCACGTTTGCCATGAAGAGAACCATGACAAGCGGTACGCCGCGGATCACCTCGATGAAGACGACGCAGAGCGTCTTCAATACGCGCATGTTGGAACGCCGTCCGAGCGCCAAAAGGATGCCGACGGGGAAGGAGACCGCGATGCCGACGAAGGAGAGGATCAGCGTCACCATCATGCCGCCCCAGAGCGGGGTCTCGACCCGCTGCAGGCCAAGAACATTGCCATGCATGAGGAAGAACGAGACGACCGGGTAGACGAGAAACAGCAGAACGGCGTTCAGCGCCTTGTACGGCAGTTTCGGAATGAGGAGAGGCACGAGCAGCACGATCAGCATGAACCCGACCAGCATGACGCGCCAGCGCTCCTCGATCGGGTAGCGGCCGAACATGAACTGCTGGAACCGGTCACCGACAAACGCCCAGCATGCGCCTTTCCAGCCATCCGGCTGGGTGCCGCCCTGGACGACGGTGGCGCAGACCGAGCGATCGGCACCGACCCAACTCGCATTGATGAACAGCCAGTTGATGATGCCGGGCAGGGCGAAAGCCAGCAATGCGATGGCGACGATGGTCAGCACCACATCCTTTGGCGTTGCCAGGAGATTGGTCCGGATCCAGCCGCTTGCCGAACTGGCGCTGACCGGCGGCGGTTCCGGTGCAATCATGTCATTGCGAACGTAAGAGAGCTTGTGTGTAGACATGTCTTATCTCTCCACCAGAGCCATCTTGGCGTTGAACCAGTTCATGAACAGCGATGTCGCGATGCTGATGCTTAGATAGATGGTGAGCATGATCGTGATCATCTCGACAGCCTGACCGGTCTGGTTGAGTGAGGTGCTCCCGGTCGAAAACAGTTCGGGAAAACCGATTGCAACGCCGAGAGACGAGTTTTTGGTCAGGTTGAGATACTGGCTTGTCAGCGGTGGAATGATGATGCGGAAAGCCTGCGGTACGACAACCAGTCTGGTGATCTTGCCCGGCTGGACGCCGAGTGCAGCGGCAGCTTCCGTCTGTCCCTTGCCGACGCCCTTGATGCCGGCTCGGATGATTTCCGCGATAAACGCAGCCGTGTAGAGCGAAAGCGCCAGATATAGCGCCACAAATTCCGGACGGATATTGGCGCCGCCGGAAAGATTGAAACGACCTTCGACGGGATAGTCGAAGGTCAGCGGCGAACCCATGGCGATGAATCCGAGAAGCGGCAGACCGATGATGATGGCGGCGGAGATCCAGCCGTTGGGCAATTGCTGCCCGGTTGCCATCTGGCGCTTGACCGACCACGTGCGGAAGACGAACGCGACAACGATGCCGACGAGAATGGCAACCGGAAGGATCCACGCGCCTTCGCCCCAGATCGTTGCCGGAAAGGTCAGGCCACGGTTGCTGAGGAAGGTCGAGAGCGGGCCCTGGATAGCATCACGCGGCTGCGGCAGAATGGCGAGAACGCCGGAATACCAGAAGAAAATGACCAGCAGCGGCGGAATGTTTCTGAACACCTCGACATAGACGGTGCAGAGCTTGGCGATCAGCCAGTTTTTCGACAGGCGACCGATACCGATGATGAAGCCGACGATGGTTGCCGTGATGATGCCGGTGACAGCGACCATCATCGTGTTGAGGAAGCCGACCAGGATCGCCCTGCCATAGGTCGAGTCGCTCGTGTAGGCGATCAGGGATTGCCCGATATCGAAGCCTGAGCGACCAGCGAGGAAGCCAAATCCTGTGGCGGTGTTGCTGCGGGCAAGGTTGACACTGACATTGTGTGCGATCGACCAGACGAGCGCAACGAGAATGACCAGCGTCAGCACCTGGAAGAAGATGCTCCGCGCTTTTGGATCGTAAATGAGTGACGTGGACGCGCGCTTAGTCGCAGGCGCACGGATCGAGTTGTCCGTCATGCTTTGCCAATCCCCTGTGGCCCGTTGTGGGCCCTTATTGTTTTTGATTCTTATTGATCGTGGAGAATGTCTCGCAGGGCGGACGGAGCCACCCTGCGAGACGTCAGTCTATCAGTCGATTAACGGATCGGCGGTGCGAACTGCAGGCCACCCTTGCTCCACAGAGCATTCAGGCCACGTGCGATCTTCAGCGGGCTGCCGGAACCGATATTGCGCTCGAAGACGTCGCCGTAGTTACCGACGCCCTTGACGATGTTGTAGGCCCATTCGTTGGTCAGGCCGAGATCGGTACCGACCTTGGTGTCCTTCTCGGTGCCGAGGAAGCGGCGGATATCCGGGTTGGTCGAGTTCTTCATCTCGTCGATATTGGCCTGGGTGATGCCGAATTCTTCGGCCTGAACCAGGGCGTAGCCTGTCCACGAAACGATATCGAACCACTTGTCGTCGCCCTGGCGAACGGCTGGGCCAAGCGGCTCCTTGGAGATGATTTCCGGAAGAATGACGTGTTCGTCAGGGTTCGACAGCGCGAGACGCGTTGCATAAAGGCCCGACTGGTCCGTCGTGTAGACGTCGCAACGGCCGGCCTGGTAGGCGGCGTTTACTTCTTCGAGCTTTTCGAAGACGACCGGGTTGTACTGGAGGTTGTTGGACTTGAAGTAGTCGGCGAGGTTGAGTTCGGTTGTCGTGCCCGACTGAACGCAGACGGCAGCGCCGGACAGTTCAAGCGCCGACTTCACGTTCAGGCTCTTCGGAACCATGAAGCCCTGGCCGTCGTAGTAGTTGACGTAGCGGAAGTTGAAACCGAGCGCGGTATCGCGGCTGATGGTCCAGGTGGTGTTACGTGCGAGCACGTCGACTTCACCCGACTGCAGTGCCGTGAAGCGGCTCTGGGCCGTGGTCGGCGTGTACTTCACCTTCGTTGCATCACCGAAAACCGCAGCTGCGACGGCCTTGCAGAAATCGACGTCGAAGCCTTTCCAAGCGCCGGCCGAATCCGGCTGCGCGAAGCCGGCCAGACCGGTGTTGACGCCGCACTGAACGAAGCCCTTCGCCTTGACATCATCAAGCGTGGCCGCGGAAGCTGCCGAGGCAAAGCCAAGGACCGCTGCGCCAAACGCGGCAGACAAAAGCGTCTTTTTCATTTTCCCAACCTTATCTGTTGTTTTGTGTGATCTCTCGACACAGGCCGTTCCCCTGATTTTATGAATACGACCGGTCCCCCGCTGACCTCCCGGCGCGGGTGTTTATATCTCATTCGGAAACGAAGGCAGGGTCAAGGGCCACCCGTTCAAATTGCGTCCAAATTACGGTGTATTAGACTTTACCGCCTACGCGCTGGGCAAATGCTCAAGTCGTGTGCGAGTTGTGGCGGTTTTTATACCGAACGAGCATGCTAATATTGCACCGGTACTTGGAATTGGGCAGCGGGGTTGACCAGCCTGGAGGGCGGCGGCAAAACTGGCACCATTGTCAACGAAAGTGCATTCCGGACATGTCCCAGAAAGATAAACTGATCGAAGAAGCGGGTCAGAATACGCGCCTTGCGCATATCGGAAACGATCCACGCGCGTATCATGGCTTCGTCAACCCGCCTGTCGTCAAAGGTTCCACGGTCCTTTTCCCGAATGCCGAAGCGATGGAAAAGCGCAGCCAGCCATACACCTATGGAACCCGCGCGACCCCGACGACGGACGCCCTGTGCGCTGCGTTCGACCAACTCGAGGGTTCTGCGGGTACGATCCTCGTTCCATCGGGACTGGCTGCGATCTCAATCCCGTTCCTGGCTTACCTGTCATCTGGCGATCACGCGCTGATCGTCGACTCGGTCTACACGCCCTGCCGGACTTTCTGTGACACGATGCTCACGAGACTGGGGATCGACGTCGAGTACTATGATCCGGAGATCGGGGCAGACATCACCAAGCTGATGAGGCCGAACACCAAACTCGTTCATACGGAAGCGCCCGGCTCCAATACGTTCGAGATGCAGGACATCCGCGCAATCACGGACGCTGTGCACGCCTATTCCGCAGACGTCGTGGTGACGCTGGACAACACCTGGGCGACACCGCTTTATTTTCGTCCGCTCGACTTCGGCGCCGACGTTTCGATCCATGCGACCACGAAGTACCCGTCGGGGCATTCGGATATCGTCATGGGTTCGGTGTCGGCCAATGCGAAGCACTTTCCGGCACTTGAGGCGGCGCGGATTGCAATGGGCATCTGCGGTGCGCCGGAAGATTCCTACCTGATCCTGCGTGGCTTGAGAACGATGGGTCTGCGGCTGGACCAGCATCAAAAAAGCGCCCTTGAAATCGCCCAGTGGCTGGAAGGCCGCGACGGCGTTGCGCGCGTCCTGCACCCAGCATTGCCAAGCTTTCCTGGCCACGAGATCTGGAAGCGTGACTTCAAGGGATCGAGCGGGATCTTCTCCTTCGTGCTGCAGGCCGAGCCTGAGAGGGCAAAGGCCAAGGCGCACGCCTTCCTCGATGCCCTGAGCTTTTTCGGCCTCGGTTACTCCTGGGGAGGATACGAAAGCCTTGCTCTGGTCGTAAATCTTTCCGACCGCACCATCCGCAAGCAGCCCACCGAGGGTGCAGTCATCAGGCTTCAGATCGGTCTCGAAGACGTGCCTGATCTCAAGAAAGATCTTGAAGCGGGGTTTGCCGCGGCGGCCGCGGTCTGATCGCTCAACCTCGACGCTACTCGGCGTCGAAAGCGTAGAGCCAATCCAGATCCGCCGCGAGCGATTGCGGCGGACGCATTGAGAGAACAAAGTTGCGACCGAGCTTCAGCGGGCCGCGCGCATGGTAGGCAAAGCGGTTGAATTCCCCGCGTGCTCGCACCTTGGCGACGCGACCGGCCCGTTCGGTCTCGTAGGCTGATAGCGCCTGTGTGAGCGAGGGCAGGGCGGCCACGCGGTTTGCCAGGATGAACGCGTCTTCGATCGCCATCGCCGCGCCTTGGGCCGCAAAGGGCAGCATCGCATGGGCGGCGTCGCCGATCAGAACAAGATCGCGGCCATTGTGCCAACGGCCCGGTGTCACCTGATAGAGTGGCCAGAAGGTCGGCTTGTCGGATGCGGCCAGTGTTTCGGCTATGCTCGGATGCCACCCCTTGAAATGACGCAGCAGCAGGTCTTTCTGGGCGGCGCTCGCTTCCGTATTCCAGCAATTGCCGGTGTTGCCGCCGGACGCGATGGCGACGATGTTGAAACTATCCTTCTCCTTGAGCGGATAGGCCACAATGTGTGCCGAAGGTCCGAGAAATGCACTGACGGCATTCGGCTTCAGCCAGGAAGGTGCCGCGCTCTTGGAAACCATGAAGCGCCAGGCGACACTGTTGGAAAAAACGGCTTCCGGATTTTTGGGAATTGCGGAGCGAATGCCAGACCAGACGCCATCTGCGGCGACGATCAGGTCATGGTGGCATCCGGAGATCTCCGCCAGTTCGTCTCGAACGGCGCTCCCAATCTTCGAGCCCAGCCGAAGCGTGCAGAGCGGGTTGGCGTTCACGGCGTGGAGAAGCGCGTCTTGCAGCGTTGCCCGGTGAATCACGCCATAAGGTGCTCCCCATCGCTGCCGGGCGAACCGGCCGGATGGCACATAGGCCAGCCGATGAAGCGAACGACCCGACACGAGCTGCACTTCATCCGGCTCGGTCCATAACGGTTCCAGATCGCCGAGTACGCCAAGCTTGCTCAGCACGCGCGAAGCGTTCGGCGACAACTGGAGCCCAGCGCCGACTTCCTGAAGGGAAGGCGCCTGCTCGAAGATGTCGCAGGTGATGCCATGGCGCGCAAACGCGAGCGCAGCGGTGAGACCCGCCATGCCCGCACCCACGATCGCTACTGTCTCGACAGCCATTTCTGGCTGCCGATCAGGCGGCCTTGACGTTGAAGACGCAGCCCGGAGGGTCGGTCTGTTCGGCCTTCAGGGTAGGGTTGTATTTGTACAGAGTGGAACAGTAGGAGCAGACTTTTTCGACTTCGTCGCCCATGTCGATAAAGATGTGCGGATGATCGTAAGGAACGGATGCACCAGTGCACATGAATTCCTTCACGCCGATCTGGATCGACGGGAAACCGCCGTCGTTCTGGAAATGGGGAATGCTGTGGCCGGCCATGGTCGTCTCCAATGCGTACAATAGGGCACGTCTGATTTGGCGCGGACATTACCGCCGCCGCATTCAAAAGTGTAGTGCAAAAACCGCGATGCGAGGTGTCTTTCAGGGTTCAATCGCAAGCACCGATATCTTATGGTCCGCCGCCAAAACAGGATATCCCAGATGAACCTCAATGCCCCGGCCTTTTCCACCTTCAGCCATGACGGCCTGAGCCTCTCCTATCTGGATGAGGGGGATCCGGCAGGCGATCCTGTCCTGCTCATCCACGGTTTCGCTTCCAGCGCGACCGTGAACTGGGTGCATCCGGGATGGGTAAAGACGCTCGGCGATGCCGGTTACAGGGTGATCGCCATGGATAACCGCGGCCATGGCGGCAGTGACAAGCCGACCGATCCGGACGCCTATCGCCCTTGGGTGATGGCAGCGGATTCGGTTGCTCTGCTCGATCACCTGCGCATCCCGGCAGCGCATCTGTTCGGCTATTCGATGGGCGCGCGCATCTCGGTGTTTGCAGCACTCAACGATCCGGACAGGGTCCGGTCGCTGGTGCTCGGCGGTCTCGGTATCGGCATGACGGACGGGGTCGGGGACTGGGATCCGATCGCGGATGCGCTCTTGGCGCCCTCGCTTGAGAGCGTCAGCCATGATCGCGGCCGTATGTTCCGCGCCTTTGCCGACCAGACGAAAAGCGACAAGCAGGCACTCGCCGCCTGTATCCGCGGTTCGCGCGATCTGGTCGAACGCAGCGATATGGGCAAGATCGACGTTCCCACGCTGATCGGCGTCGGGACGAAGGACGATATCGCGGGTTCACCGCAGGATCTGGCCGATCTGATGCCGAATTCGACAGCGCTCGATATTCCCGGTCGTGACCACATGCTTGCGGTCGGTGACAGGGTTTTCAAGAAAGCGGTACTGGAGTTTTACTCGGCGCAGGCCTGAGCCCGGCTCAGCCACGGATTGGCAAGACTTCAGGTTCCCTTGAATTAACGATCAACGAAATGCGATTTCGCCGGCGTTGGTGTTGTCGTAAATCTAATCTATATATCGTGGCTTACGCCAAAGAGGAGACGGCCATGGCCGCGAGAACCGAAGTTCGCCAGACCGAGGACATTCGCCAGACCCATAGTGTCGCTAGCGTCGACCCCATATGGGACACGCTGCGGCAGGAAGCACGCGTCGCAATCGACCAGGACCCGTTGCTGGCCGCCTTCCTCTATTCAACCGTCCTGAACCACCGTTCGCTGGAAGAATGCGTCGTTCATCGGATCTGCGAACGGCTCGATCATCCCGATCTGCAGGCCGTCCTGCTGCGGCAGACATTCATGGAAATGCTGGACGAATGGCCGGATTGGGGTGCTATTCTGCGCGTCGATATCCAGGCCGTCTATGACCGCGACCCTGCCTGCCTGCGTTTCGTCGAGCCAGTCCTCTACTTCAAGGGATTTCACGCCATCCAGACGCATCGCTTGGCGCACTGGCTGTTTTACCGCGGCCGTCGCGACTTCGCGCTCTATCTGCAAAGCCGCGCCTCAAGTGTCTTCCAGACAGACATCAATCCGGCGGCTCAGATCGGTAAGGGGATCTTCCTCGACCACGCGACCGGGCTTGTCGTCGGCGAAACCGCGATCATCGGGGACAATGTCTCCATCCTGCATGGGGTCACTCTCGGTGGCACCGGTAAGGAGGGCGCAGATCGTCACCCAAAGATCGGCAACGGCGTGCTGATCGGCGCAGGCGCAAAGATCCTCGGCAATATCGAGGTTGGTGCCTGCTCGCGTGTGGCGGCGGGCTCCGTCGTCCTCAAAGCTGTTCCGGAGAAATCCACCGTCGCCGGTGTTCCGGCAAAGGTCGTCGGGACCGCGGGTTGCTCCGAGCCGGCACGCCTGATGGACCAGCTTCTGCGCGCCGAGGACTAGTCCGCGCCCGGACCTACTTGTTCCAGGAAAACTCGGGGCAGGGTCGTGCGGTGTCGAGAACGGCGGCTTTACTTTCGCCTTTCTCCCGTGCCAAAAGCGCATCGATTTGATCGCAAAATCTGACGGAGAAGATCGTGAACCCCGACGAAATTAAGAAGATCGACGACTATTTCAAGCGCCTTCTGAACCCCCAGATCGTCGTCAAGGCGCGTCCCCGCAAGAACGATTCTGCCGAAGTCTATCTTGGTGATGAATTTCTCGGCGTCGTCTATCTGGATGACGAAGATGGAGAGCGTTCCTACAATTTCTCCATGGCGATCCTCGACGTCGATCTTTGATCGCAGGATCCGACTGGTTTTCAAGAAAAGTTGTCGAGAGGCCCTCCGTGGGCCTCTTTTGTTTTGGACGTAAGCCTCGAGCATGCAAGCTTCATTAGCATCTACTCTTCGACGGAATTGTGAGCGACAGGCGATCGCCGTTCGCGCGTCGGATCCGTACGCATGAAGCTGCAGCGTCTGAGGCTATGGCCATGATGCCGCCCGCCTTTTGGGTCAGTATGGCGGCAGAATTTGAGTTGCCGAATGTGGTACTTTTGGCTCGTCGCGAGCCCCTCTCGGCGGAATAGTGATTGCACAGCGGGAAAGGGGGCTTAAAATCCTTTCCCAAAGAACTACCTTTAGCAAGACTGAAGTCCTGTCGACCGGTTGTTCGCTATACCGCCGCTGGATGACTAGGGAATGAAAGACGATGATCGCACTGCCGATCTTGATGGAAAATGAAAAGAACGGCGACGGAGACAACGCGGGCCGCGGAACCTCCGTCATCACGCGAACGAAACCGAAAACCAAACGGCCTAACCTGTACCGCGTTCTCCTTCTGAATGACGACTACACGCCAATGGAGTTCGTCATCCATATTCTGGAGCGTTTTTTCCAGAAGGACCGCGATGCGGCAACGATTATCATGCTCCACGTCCATAACCATGGCGTCGGAGAATGCGGAATTTTCACCTATGAAGTAGCGGAAACCAAGGTGTCCCAGGTCATGGACTTCGCCCGGCAACACCAGCATCCGCTGCAATGTGTCATGGAAAAGAAGTGAGGAACCCGACGTGCCAACATTTTCGCCTAGTCTTGAAAAGGCTCTGCACCAGGCACTGACCTTCGCGAACGAGCGGCATCACGAATATGCCACACTCGAACATCTGCTTCTGGCGTTGATCGACGACGCCGATGCGGCGGCGGTCATGGGAGCATGCAGCGTCAACCTGGATACGCTCCGCAAAACCGTGTCTGAATATGTCGACAATGAACTCGCAAACCTGGTGACAGGCTATGACGAGGACTCCAAACCGACATCCGGCTTTCAACGCGTCATCCAGCGCGCTGTGATCCACGTCCAATCCTCCGGTCGTGAAGAAGTGACCGGAGCAAACGTGCTCGTCGCAATCTTCGCAGAACGTGAGAGCCACGCAGCCTTCTTCCTGCAGGAGCAGGAAATGACCCGCTACGACGCGGTCAACTATATCTCTCACGGCATCGGCAAGCGTCCGGGTTCCTCCCAGGCCCGGACCCCGCGTGGTGCTGATGAGCCCGATTCAGACGCCAAGCCTGTTTCGCGCAACGAGGAGGAAGGTCCCGGCAAGAAGCAGCAGGATGCCCTCAAGGCATACTGTGTCAATCTGAACGAAAAGGCCAAGAATGGCCGTATCGATCCATTGATCGGTCGTCATTCCGAGGTCAACCGCACGATCCAGGTCCTGTGCCGCCGCTCTAAGAACAACCCGCTTTATGTGGGCGATCCGGGCGTTGGCAAAACTGCGATCGCCGAGGGACTGGCAAAGCGCATCGTCGAGGGTAAGGTGCCCGAAGCGCTGGCCGATGCCACGATCTTCTCGCTCGATATGGGCACCCTGCTTGCAGGTACCCGCTATCGCGGCGACTTCGAGGAACGTCTGAAGCAGGTAGTCAAGGAACTGGAAGATTTTCCAGGTGCTGTCCTGTTCATCGACGAAATCCACACCGTCATCGGTGCGGGAGCAACGTCGGGCGGTGCCATGGATGCGTCCAACCTGCTGAAGCCGGCTCTGTCCTCTGGCCAGATCCGCTGCATCGGTTCGACGACCTACAAGGAGTACCGCCAGTTCTTCGAAAAGGACCGGGCTCTGGTTCGACGCTTCCAGAAAATCGACGTCAATGAGCCGTCGATCGATGATGCGATCGAAATCATGAAAGGCTTGAAGCCGTATTTCGAAGAGTATCACAAGCTGCGCTACACCAACGACGCGATCAAGTCGGCGGTGGAACTGTCAGCACGGTATATCTCCGACCGCAAGCTGCCGGACAAGGCGATCGACGTGATCGACGAGACCGGTGCAGCCCAGATGCTGCTGCCCGCTTCCAAGCGTCGCAAGCTGATCACGGAAAAGGAAATCGAGGCGACAATCGCCACGATGGCCCGCATCCCGGCGAAAACGGTTTCCAAGGATGACGAGATGGTTCTCGCCAACCTCGAGAAGGAACTGCGTTCCGTCGTGTACGGCCAGGACGTGGCGATCGACGCACTGTCGACCGCGATCAAGCTGGCACGTGCAGGTCTGCGCGAGCCGAACAAGCCGATCGGCTCCTATGTCTTCTCCGGTCCAACCGGCGTCGGCAAGACCGAAGTCGCGAAGCAGCTTGCCGCCTCGCTCGGCGTCGAGATGCTGCGTTTCGACATGTCGGAATATATGGAACGCCACACGGTCTCGCGACTGCTTGGCGCACCTCCCGGCTATGTCGGCTTCGACCAGGGCGGTCTTCTGACCGATGGCGTTGATCAGCACCCGCACAGCGTGGTTCTGCTCGACGAAATCGAGAAGGCGCATCCGGATATCTACAACATCCTGTTGCAGGTGATGGACCATGGATCGCTGACCGATCACAACGGCAAGAAAATCGACTTCCGCAACGTCATCTTGATCATGACGACGAATGCGGGTGCATCCGAGATGGCCAAGTCTGCGATTGGCTTTGGATCATCAAGACGCACCGGCGAAGACGAGGAGGCGATCAATCGCCTGTTCACACCGGAATTCCGCAACCGTCTCGATGCGATCATTCCGTTCGCACCGCTGCCGACTACGGTTATTCATCAGGTCGTCCAGAAGTTCGTGATGCAGCTGGAAAGCCAGCTGTCGGAGCGTAACGTGACGTTCGATCTGCATGAGGACGCGATCGCATGGCTGGCGGAAAAGGGTTATGACGAGAAGATGGGCGCAAGGCCTCTGTCTCGCGTGATCCAGGAATACATCAAGAAGCCGCTCGCCAACGAGATCCTTTTTGGCAAGCTTCGCAAGGGTGGTATCGTCCGTGTCACGGCTGGCAAAAAGGAAGATGGCACCGACGGTCTTATTCTGGAGTCCATTTCGGAAACGGCCCGGGTAAAGCCAAAGCCTGAAGCGGAAGTGGAAGAGGCTGCCGACGAGATCAAGGCGAAGACGACAAAGTCAAAGCCTTCGAAGAAGTCTGCGCCGAAGGCCAAGGACAAGGACGGCGGTTCCGCGAAGGCAAATGTCGTCGACGATGGCGACGTGATCGCCGAGGAAGCCCCGGCAAAGTCCGCGCCCCGCAAGGGTAGCACCGTGCCACGCGTCCCAAAGAGCAAGTAGCGCTCTTTTCCATCCGAGAAATCGATGCCGGGCTTGTCCCGGCATCGTCGTTTTTGTAGGTCCCGTAACGTCAATCATTTACGGGCATGCCAATGACCACCGAAAGCTCCGAGCGCAGCGGCCTTGCGTGGTTTCTCAAGGGCATGCGCGGCATCTTCTCCTTGCCGGCTCTGATCCTGATGACGTCCTATGTCGGTTTCAGCGCCTTTGCGGTCGAAGCCGGCCTGACACGAGGTCAGGCTGTCGCGATGACGCTCGGTATCTGGGCCCTGCCGGCCCAGATGATTCTGGTGGGTTCGATGTTGGGCGGCGCCAACATCGCCGCGTCCTTCCTCGCCGTGACGCTGTCGTCGATCCGGATGATGCCGATGGTGGCGTCGATCATGCCGGAGATGCGCACGAAGAAGACACCGCTGCCGGTTCTCCTGTTTCTCTCGCATTTCATCGCCATCACGTCCTGGGTCTTTGCGAGCCTCAATCTCCGGCATGTGCCGAGAGAGCGCCGGGTTGCCTTCTTTGCAGGTTTTGGCATCACGCTGACCTGCACCAATGCGCTGATCGTCGGCGTCAGCTTTGGTGTCGTGTCTCAGTTTCCGCCTGTTGTGGCGGGTGCCTTGTTCATGCTGACCCCGGTCTATTTCATATCCTCGATCTGGGCGAGTGCAGCGCAGCCGGTCGTCCGGATCGCCTTCGTGATCGGCATCGTCTTAGGACCGGCGCTGGCGCTGGTAGCGCCGCAGTTCGACGTGCTTCTGGCTGGGATCGGCGGCGGCACGGTGGCCTATCTGATCGACCGCTATCGCCGCAAGCGCGGATCTGATCGTGGGGCCGCATGATGTTCGACGGGTACTGGACCTATATCGTCATCGCTGTCGCGGGATTTCTCGCAACCGATATCTGGCGCTGGCTCGGCGTGATCGCAGGCCACCGGCTGAAGGAGGATTCCGAAACGCTCTACTGGGTGAGGGCGGTTGCCACGGCATTGGTCATGGCGGTGACGGCAAAGCTGATCGTATTCCCGACGGGAACGCTGGCGCTCTCGCCACTCTGGCTGCGGCTTGCAGCGGCTGGTATCGGCTTTGCCGTGTTTCTCCTGACCGGCAAGCGGGTCGCGATCGGCGTGCTGACACCGATCGCCATTCTCGTCGCAGGACTGCTCCTGCTTCAACCCTGATCAGAAGCCAAGTTCGCCGATGATCTTCTCGGCATTGGCAGCGAGGACTTCCTTGTCCTCCATCTTGCCCGTATGCGGCTTCAACGGCTGGTTCTCGTAGCGCGGGATGACATGAAAGTGAAGGTGAAAGACGGTCTGTCCGGCCGGCGCTTCGTTAAACTGCGTGATGGTAATTCCATCAGCATCAAACGCATCCTTGACGGCGCGCGCGAGCTTCTGAATCACCGGAATGACCTTCGAAAGCACCGCCGCATCCGCATCGAGCAAATTGCGTGAGGGCGCTTTCGGAACCACCAGAACGTGACCCGGCGTCTGCGGCATCACATCCATGAAGGCGAGCGTGTCGTCGTCGTCGTAGACGCGGTGGCAGGGAATTTCGCCTTTGAGGATCTTGGCGAAGATGTTGTTCGGATCGTAGTCGTGACCGGTCATCGGTGGCGTCTCCCTGATGGTGCTGCTCAGTCTTGTTCTTGCCGTTCACCCTTGCGGAAAGGGCTATGCTCGGAGAGGTACTCGTTCATGTATTCCACATCCTCCCGCTCTCGCTTCAGGTAGTCAGCAATCGCGCTGCGAAGGCCGGGATGGGCGATGTAATGCATCGAATGGGTGGTGACGGGCAGGTAACCGCGCGCAAGCTTGTGCTCGCCCTGTGCACCCGCCTCGACCCGCTTCAGCCCATGCGCAAGCGCATAGTCGATCGCCTGATGGTAGCACACCTCGAAATGCAGGAAGGGATGGTCTTCGATACAGCCCCAGTGGCGCCCGTAAAGCGCGTCGCCGCCAATGAAGTTGATCGCACCCGCGACGTATCGCCCTTCGCGCTTCGCCATGACCAGAAGAATGTCGTCTGCCATGCGTTCGCCGATCAGCGAATAGAAGGCACGGGTAAGATACGGCCGGCCCCATTTGCGCCCGCCCGTATCCATGTAGAACGTGTAGAACTGGTCCCAGATGTCCTCGGTCAGGTCCTTGCCTGTCAGCCAGTCGATCGTGATGCCGTTCTCGAGCGCGGCTCGCCGTTCCTTCTTCAACGCCTTGCGCTTGCGAGACGCGAGCGTTTCCAGAAACGCATCGTGATCGGCATAACCGTCGTTGATGAAGTGGAACTGCTTGTCGGTTCGGTGCAGATATTCAGCCTCTTCGAAAGCGATGACTTCATCATCCGGCACGAAGGTGACATGCGCGGACGATATGCCGAGCTGCCGTGTCACTTCCTGGAGACCTTCCGCGAGCGTGGTCTGCACCATCTCGCGATCAAAGCCCGAGGCAACGAGAAGGCGCGGACCGGTTGCGGGTGTAAATGGGACCGCACACTGCAGTTTGGGGTAGTAACGGCCGCCGGCGCGCTCGAAGGCGTCGGCCCAGCCATGGTCGAACACGTATTCGCCCTGGCTGTGGCTCTTGAGATAGCCGGGCACGGCGCCGATCAGTTTACCCTTGTCATCTTCCAGCAGGAGATGCTGGCCGTGCCAGCCTGTTTTTGCCGTTGCCGAACCGGATTCCTCCAGTGCGGACAGGAAGGCATGTGACAGGAACGGATTGTAGGGAACGGAAGACGTCCCTAAGGGATCGGCCTCCTTAGAGGCGCCGGAAAGCCGCGACCAGCTTTGTGGGCTGATCGCGGCAATGGATTTTTCGATGCGGATTGTCAGGTTGCCGGTCATTGGATCCAATTATGCGGCAGGGTTCTCCCGTGGGTCGAACCCTTCGAAGGTCATCTGCTTTGCATATTTATAGGTATGTTCGACGGCCTTTGCATCCCTCACCGTCCAGGTAATGATCGGAATTCCGGCATCAGCCTGCGCAGTGACGAATGAGTTGGGCAGATGCGCCCAGTGATAGGAGATGAAATCGAGGCCGAGCTGCATCGCTTCGTCGTGATTGAAGAACTCCTCCGGCTTTGAGCCTTCCGCGGTGAGGCCAAGCGGGTAGGGCGCCTCGGCCTGCTTCAGTGCACGCAGGATGTGGTAGTCGAAGCTCATCAGGGCAACCTTGCCCTCATACCCTTCCAATACGTCGAGAACGTCGTCAACGAAGCCGTCGTCCTCATCCGCTTGGCGACCCTTGATCTCGATGACAAGAGGAACGCGACCGGCGACGAGCGTGAGCATCTGCTTGAGCGTCGGTATCTTGTCCGCGGTGCCACCAATCGAAAGCATTCCGAGTTCGGCCGCGGTCCGTTCGCGAACGTCGCCCTTGATGCCGCAAAGGCGCTCCAGCTTGTTGTCGTGGAACACGACCGGGACGCTGTCTGCGGACAGCTGTATGTCGCATTCGATCGCGAAACCCGCATCAATGGCCCGGGAAAACGCTGACAGCGTATTTTCCCAGACCGTCTTGTTCATGTCGTGATAGCCGCGATGCGCCACCGGTACGTCCTTGATCCAGTCTGCAGATGTCATGCGGAGATCTCGATGATAGCCTCGATCTCGACCGCGGCGTTGAGTGGAAGTGCTGCCATGCCGACGGCAGCGCGGGCGTGCTTGCCGGCTTCCCCGAGCACGTTCGCAATCAGGTTCGAAGCGCCATTGGTGACGATGTGCTGTTCCGTGAAGCCCGGTGCAGACGCAACGAAGCTCGACAGCTTGACGACGCGCTTGATCCTGGTGAGATCTCCGCCAAGAGCAGCCTTCGCCTGCGACAGAATGTTGATGGCGCAGAGTTCTGCGGCGCGCTGCGCTGCCGGGACGTCGACATCGGCACCGACCAGGCCACTGACCGCAATCTTGCCGTTTTCGGTCGGCAACTGACCGGAGATATAGAGCATGTTGCCGCTGATCACGTAGGACACATAGTTGGCGGCAGGCGCTGCTGCCTCAGGCAGAACGATGTCCAGTTCCTGCAGGCGCGTCTCGATCGGGTTCGACATTTCGGTCTCCGGTTTTATTGTAAATTGCCCAAAAATCCTGCATCAAGGTCATAACCTCGGCTGATGGCGTTCTTACAACATCATGCATTGAGTCCAATAGGAGAATGTGAATGCTGCGCACGAGCCTTGGGATGTTCCTTGCCGGCGTGATGAGCGTGCCAGCGGCCTCCGCTGCCCCGATGAGCGCCGATACGGCGGCCCGCCTGCTCATTCCGCATCGCGCCGTCTACGACCTGAAGCTCAAGGATGCGTCCGAGCGGTCCGGAATCGAAGGGATGGTCGGACGAATGGTCTACGAGTTTACCGGCTCGGCCTGCACGGGGTTCACGACCAACTTCCGTCTCGTCACAAAGATAGATACCGGCGAGCAAACCCGCGTCAGCGACCAGCAGACCAACACGTTCGAGGATGTATCGGCGCAGCAGTTTCACTTCGAGACCAAGTCGTTTACCGACGAACAGTTGGACAAGGAGGTCGCCGGTGACGCGACAACCGGCGAAACCGGCGTCAAAGTGGACCTGACCGGTCCCGAGGGGCGCGAAGTCGACCTTCCAGCCAGCGCGTTCCCTACCAATCACATGCTTGAAGTGATCAAGAATGCGAAGGATGGCAACCGGTTTTTCGAGGCACGCGTGTTCGACGGTTCCGAGGATGGCGACAAGTCGCTTCTGACCACGACAGTCATCGGAAAGCAGCAGGACCCGCAGAAGGAAGATCTTGATGCAGCCAAAGCCGGCGAGTTCTCCAAGGCCGCGTATTGGCCTGTGACCATTGCCTATTTCAACGAGGCAGCCGCGGGCGATCCGACGCCCGTCTACAACATGTCGTTCAAGCTCTATGAGAACGGCATCACGCGCGACCTGACCATGGACTACGGCGACTTCGTGCTTAGCGGAAGCCTGAGCAAGCTTGAGCTTTTGCAAAAGAGCGACTGCCAGGCAGATCAACGACCCGTTACCAGGTGACGACGGGATGAATTTGCTGCCGTCCTTCTCTATATAAGCGGTAGTTGAGTATGCACGTCCACCGAGGCGTGGAGAGGAGCGGTGTCTATGAGTTCGATTGGTACCATTCTTTCTGTCGCGATCCTGACAGGAGCCGCCGCGCTGACACTCGCGCCGGCGACGGTCTCGGCGCAGGAGTGCCGTACCGATCCCTATCCCGGGATCAACTGGTCGAGTTGCGCCAAGCGCAATCTGATGCTGAGCGGATCCGATTTCTCCAAGGGTAGTCTTGCGGAGGCGGACTTAAGCTTTACCGATCTGCGCGATTCGAATTTTGCCGGTACCAATCTCACCAAGGCGAAGCTTATCCGCACCTGGATGGCAGGCAGCAACGCCGAGGGGGCGAATTTTTCAAAGGTCGAAGCATATCGGTCCGACTTCCAGAAAGTACGCGCCAACGACGCGAATTTCACGAGCGCGGAGTTGGAGAGGTCCAATTTCTCGAAAGCGGAGTTGAACAACGCACGCTTCGAGAAAGCCGAACTCGGCAGGTCGAACTTCGACGGGGCCATCCTGACAGGCGCAAGTTTCGCCTTCGCAAACCTCGCACGCGCCGACCTGACGAAGGCCGAATTCAAAGGTCCGCTCAATTTCCAGAGCGCCTTCTTCTTTCTGACGCGCATCGAAGGAGTGGACCTGTCGTCTTCGATCGGGCTCGATCAGCACCAGATGAACGTGGCCTGCGGCGACCGGCGCACGAAACTGCCGGCCGGCCTGACACTGCCGGAAAGCTGGCCCTGCGGCGACCGCGAAATGGACTAGGGCTTCGGCCAGTCCCGCTCTTCCCAAAGACGGGCAGCGTCGAAAAACGCTTGCCTTTGTGGCCGATGCCTAGTATGGGCACCGGCATTCCACACGCAAGGCATGGGATGGTCCGGGAGAAATCCGGTCCGTTCCGCCCGGTGGCAGCCTCGACGAGGTTGCTGTTCGTCTTGCGGAGGTTCAACCGGAAAAGGATAACTAGGCATGGCATTGCCCGATTTCTCTATGCGCCAGCTTCTCGAAGCAGGCACCCACTTCGGCCACCAGACACACCGCTGGAACCCGAAGATGAAGCCGTACATCTTCGGCGATCGTAACAACATCCACATCATCGATCTGGCTCAGACCGTTCCGATGCTGTCGCGCGCCCTTCAGGTCGTGTCCGACACCGTTGCTCGTGGCGGCCGCGTTCTGTTCGTTGGCACCAAGCGTCAGGCTTCCGAGCTTATCG
The DNA here is from genome assembly GCF_050500185.1 of Neorhizobium sp. DAR64862/K0K3. Taxonomy (NCBI): domain Bacteria; kingdom Pseudomonadati; phylum Pseudomonadota; class Alphaproteobacteria; order Hyphomicrobiales; family Rhizobiaceae; genus Neorhizobium; species Neorhizobium sp. DAR64862/K0K3. The sequence goes on along the minus strand of NZ_CP191449.1, from coordinate 1,569,922 downwards.
CTGACTCCGCCAAGCGTTCGGCCCAGTACTACGTCAACTCCCGCTGGCTCGGCGGCATGATGACCAACTGGAAGACCATTTCGAACTCGATCGCCCGTCTGCGCAAGCTCGACGAGATCCTGAACTCGGAAGCTTCCGGCTACTCCAAGAAGGAGCGTCTGAACCTCGAGCGCGAACGCGAAAAGCTGGACAAGGCTCTTGGCGGTATCCGTGACATGGGCGGCGTTCCGGACCTGATGTTCATCATCGACACCAACAAGGAAAAGATCGCAATCGATGAAGCAAAGCGCCTGGGCATCCCGGTCGTCGCCATCATCGACTCGAACTGCGATCCGGACCTGATCGACTTCCCGATCCCCGGCAACGACGACGCTTCGCGCGCCATCGCTCTCTACTGCGACCTGATGGCACGCGCTGCCATCGACGGCATTGCCCGTCAGCAGGGCGCTTCGGGCCGTGACCTCGGCGCGATGATGGAGGCTCCTGAAGAGCCTGCTCTCGAAGCTGAAGGCGCAGCCGAAACGGAAGCTCAGGCTTAATTGTCTGAGTCTGGAGCGTTCTGAGACGCTCCGTCTTTTCGAATTCGACCAAGGCCAGAGATATCAATCCCTGGCCTTGGTCGTTTAAGACGATACGTCGCCGTCTACCGTCAGGTGGACGTGGAGACGGTCGCAACCGTGATGGCTTCATCACGATGTCATATTTCCGGGTACATTCGTCCCAATCTTTGGTATCGCCGACGGTTTTCCGGCGACACGCAACTTGAACCGACAAGAGGCACGAAAATGGCTGAAATCACCGCTGCACTGGTGAAGGAACTGCGCGAAAAGTCCGGCGCGGGCATGATGGATTGCAAGCGCGCGCTTGCCGAAAACAACGGCGACATCGAAGCTGCGATCGACTGGCTGCGCGCCAAGGGTATCGCCAAGGCTGACAAGAAGTCCGGCCGTACCGCAGCCGAAGGCCTGATCGGCGTCGCCTCCAACGGCACGTCCGCTGTCGTTGTCGAAGTGAACTCCGAAACCGACTTCGTAGCGCGCAACGATGCGTTCCAGACCATGGTTCGCGGCATTGCCGATGTTGCCCTGACCACCGACGGTACCGTCGACGGCGTTAGCGCAGCAATCTATCCGGCTACCGGCAAGACGGTCTCCGACACGATCAAGGATACGATTGCCACGATCGGCGAGAACATGAACCTGCGCCGCTCCGCGCTTCTGTCCGTCGAGGACGGCGTTGTTGCGACTTACATCCACAACGCAGCGGCTGACCGTCTCGGCAAGCTCGGCGTTCTCGTTGCCCTGAAGTCGACCGGCAACAAGGAAGCGCTGAACGCCATTGGCCGCCAGGTTGCCATGCACATCGCAGCCACCAACCCGCTCGCCATCCGTTCGGAAGAAGTCGATGCCGCTGTCGCCGAGCGCGAGCGCAACGTCTTCATCGAACAGGCCCGCGAATCCGGCAAGCCGGAAGCCATCATCGAAAAGATGGTCGACGGCCGCATGCGCAAGTTCTTCGAGGAAGTTGCTCTTCTGTCGCAGGCTTTCGTCATCAACCCTGACCTCACCGTCGGTGACGCCGTCAAGGCTGCCGAAAAGGAAGTCGGCGCGCCGATCGAAGTCACCGGCATGGCACGTCTTCTCCTCGGTGAAGGCGTCGAAAAGGAAGAAAGCGATTTCGCAGCAGAAGTTGCAGCAGTCGCGAAGGGCTGATTGCTGCCTTCACGCGCATCGCAAGGCGCTGTAGTCGTTGAAAACCTGAAGGGCACCGGTGACAAGCCGGTGCCCTTCGTGTATCCGCATCCCGTTTGATCACTCCGTCCGTTTCGCTTTCAAGGAGCCACCATGTCGCAACCGATCTACAAGCGTGTTCTGCTCAAGGCCTCCGGTGAAGCACTGATGGGAAGTCAGGGCTTCGGTATCGACGTCGAAGTTGCAGACCGGATCGCATCGGATATTGCGGATGCCTGCGCCATGGGCGTCGAAGTCGGTGTCGTCGTCGGCGGCGGCAACATTTTTCGTGGCGTGGCCGTAGCCTCCAAGGGTGGCGACCGGGTGACCGGCGACCACATGGGCATGCTCGGCACCGTCATCAACGCACTGGCGCTCGCAACCTCGCTGCGCAAGCTCGACATCGAGACGGTCGTCCTGTCGGCTGTCGCCATGCCGGAGATCTGCGAAAGCTTCTCGCAGCGTCGCACGCTGCATCATATGGCGCAGGGCCGTGTGGTGATCTTTGCCGGCGGTACCGGCAACCCGTTCTTCACCACCGATTCTGCTGCGGCGCTGCGTGCTGCCGAGATCGGCGCAGAAGCGATATTCAAGGGCACGCAGGTCGACGGCATCTATTCCGCAGACCCGAAGAAGGACCCGACCGCGACCCGTTTCGAAACGCTCACCCACAGTGAAGTGCTCGACAAGGGTCTTGCCGTCATGGACGTCGCAGCCGTTGCGCTGGCGCGTGAAAATTCCATTCCGATCGTCGTCTTCTCGATCCACGAGAAGGGCGGTTTCGCACAAATCTTGACCGGCGGCGGTCGCAAGACCATCGTATCCGACAACTGACACGCGGTTCGTTGCCAAGAACCGACCGCCAAGAACAATAGGGAGTTCCTGCTGATGAGTGGAGTAGATCTCAACGACATCAAGCGCCGTATGGACGGCGCGATCACGGCCTTCAAGAGCGACATCTCATCGCTGCGCACGGGCCGTGCTTCCGCAAACATCCTCGACCCTGTCACGGTCGAAGCCTATGGTTCGCGCGTGCCGCTCAACCAGGTTGCAAACGTGACGGTTCCCGAGCCGCGCATGCTGGGCGTCTCGATCTGGGACAAGTCAATGGTGGGTGCCGTCGATCGTGCAATCCGCGAATCGAATCTCGGCCTCAACCCGATCGTCGATGGCCAGAACCTGCGTATTCCTCTGCCGGAGCTCAACGAAGAGCGCCGCAAGTCGCTGGTGAAGCTTGCCCACGAATACGGCGAAAAAGCCAAGGTTGCGGCTCGCCATGTCCGTCGTGACGGCATGGACGGGCTCAAGAAGGCTGAGAAGGACGGTTCCATCGGCCAGGACGAAAGTCGCGCCCAGTCGGAAAAAGTGCAGAAGATGACGGATGACACGATTTCCGAAGTCGACCGCTTGCTTGCCGACAAGGAAAAGGAAATCATGCAGGTATAACCTGCTCCGCGACGCCGCAACGTTGCGGCTGCGAAAGGAACGGCATCGATTATGGCGACCCCCGAACTTGCGATCATCCCTCGGCATGTCGCCATCATCATGGATGGCAACGGACGGTGGGCCAACAAGCGTGGGCTTCCCCGTACCGTTGGCCACAGCAAAGGGATGGAAGCCGTTCGCGAAACGGTGAAGGCGGCAGGCGAGGCGGGTGTGGAGTATCTCACCCTGTTCGCCTTTTCGTCGGAGAACTGGAGCCGTCCGGAAGCCGAGGTGAACGACCTGATGGGGCTTCTACGCCGCTTCATCCGTCGCGACCTCGCCGAACTGCATCATTCCAATGTTCGCATCCGCATCATTGGCGACCGCGTCAAGCTGCGCGGCGATCTTCTTCCTCTGCTTCTGGAGGCCGAGGAGACGACGCGCAACAACACCGCGCTGACACTTGTGATCGCGTTCAATTATGGCTCGCGTGACGAGATCGTCCGTGCGACGGTGAGCCTTGCAAAGGACGTGCGCGCAGGCCTTCTCGATCCAGAGGCGATCGATGCGGCGATGATTTGCGGGCGTCTGGACACCGCCGATATTCCAGACCCGGACCTGATCATCCGCACCAGCGGCGAGGAGAGGCTTTCGAACTTCCTGCTTTGGCAGGCAGCCTATTCCGAGTTCCTGTTCATTCCCGAATACTGGCCGGATTTCGACAAGCAGCTCTTCTTCCAGGCCCTCAAGGTCTATGCGTCTCGTGACCGCCGGTTCGGCGCCGTCTCGGCCACTCCCACCGCGGTCGTCGGCTGATGTCGGGAGAATTGAAGAAGCGTCTTCTGTCGGCAATCGTGCTTGCCATCGTGGTCCTGGCCGCGACCTGGGCAGGTGGTCTCCCATTCCGGGCCGTCGCAGCCGTGATCGGCGTACTCGTCTATTACGAATGGTCCACGATCACTCGATTGAAGGACGTGGATTTCCAGGGCAACGCCTTCGGTTGGCTGATCGTCGTCCTTGTCGCGTTGAATGTTCTCGGCGGTGACGACCAGATGTCGATGCCGCTCCTTGGCGGCGGCGTGATAACAGCCATGCTGTTTGTCGTTCTGCGAAAGCGTAGCTGGTGGCTGCCATCAGGCATCCTCTACGCAGGCTTGAGTACGATCGCCATTGCCGCGATCCGGGGTGAGAACCAGATCGGCCTGATGGCGATGCTGTTTCTGTTCGCCGTCGTCTGGTCCACTGACATTCTCGCCTATTTCATCGGCCGCAAACTGAAGGGACCGAAACTCGCGCCACGAATCTCGCCCGGCAAGACATGGTCCGGCGCGATCGGCGGTACTGTTTCCGCCGTCATCGCCGGATCTGCGCTGAGTGGCGTGGTGTTTTCGGACTTCTCGCTGTGGACGGCGTTCATGGCGCTCATCCTGTCTGTCGCGAGCCAGATCGGCGATCTCTTCGAATCCTTCATCAAGCGCCGATTCGGCGTGAAGGATTCCAGCCATCTCATCCCCGGCCACGGTGGTGTGATGGATCGCGTCGACGGTCTCGTTTTTGCCTGTTTCGCGGCGTTTCTTCTCACACTTGCGCACGCCGCCTGGACAAGCCATGTTGACGCAAGCGTCGCGGCCTATCTTTTCGGCCTCTGATAAATGTCGGTCCTTGCGACCGCTGGAAACCGGAAACTGAAATGGCCATCCTGACCTTCGTTACGGGTTACATCATCCCCTTCATCCTCGTCCTGTCGCTGCTCGTCTTCGTGCACGAAATGGGCCACTACCTTGTCGGCCGCTGGTGCGGCATCCGCTCGACTGCGTTTTCCGTCGGCTTCGGACCGGAACTGATCGGGTTTACGGACAAACGCGGCACGCGCTGGAAGATCTCTGCGATTCCGCTTGGTGGGTATGTAAAGTTCTTCGGCGACGACGATGTCGCCAGTATGCCCGATGCCAAAAGCGTCTCGCATATGACCGAGGCGGACAAGGCGCACACGCTGGCCGGGGCCAAGCTGTGGAAACGCGCGGCGACCGTGGCTGCCGGACCCATTGCCAATTTCATTCTGGCGATCGCAATCTTCGCCGTCCTGTTCAGCGTTTACGGAAAGGTCATCGCCGATCCCGTCGTCGCCGAAGTGAGGCCTGACAGCGCCGCGGCAGAAGCTGGTGTGCAGACGGGGGACCGTCTGGTCGCGCTCGATGGCAGTCGCATCAAGACGTTCGACGACGTCCGCCGCTATGTCAGCGTGCGTCCGGAAACCCCGATCACCGTCACCGTTGAACGCAACGGGCAGGACATCGACCTGCCTATGGTGCCAAAGCGCAGTGAGATCACCGACCAGTTCGGCAACAAGGTCGAGCTTGGCCTGATCGGCATCGTCACCAACGAACAGCTGGGCAATTTCAGGACCGAAACCTTCTCGCCCCTCGAGGCAGTGGCGGAAGGGGTCAAGGAAACCGGAAATATCGTCACCGGCACATTCCGCTACATCGGCAACCTCGTGACGGGTCGCATGAAGGCTGATCAGCTGGGCGGTCCTGTCAGGGTCGCGCAGGCATCTGGCCAGATGGCGAGCCTCGGCTTTGCCGCCGTTGTTCAGCTGGCAGCCGTACTGTCAGTTTCCATTGGATTGTTGAACCTGATGCCGGTTCCTGTTCTGGACGGAGGGCATCTGGTATTTTATGCAATCGAGGCCATCAGAGGCAAGCCGCTGGGGTCTGGTGCTCAGGAGATCGCATTCCGGATCGGACTGGCCATGGTGCTCAGCCTGATGGTGTTTGCGACATTCAACGACATCAGTAATCTCATCGGTTAACCCCGTGAGATCGTTGAAATAACCCTTTATTTACCATGTTTGCATGTGGTGCGTGGCGATATGGCCACGCATCGAAAGGAAGTAAATAGAAATTAACGCGATATCTTGCTTGTAGGGCAAAAGCAGGTAAAACGACACACGTGGCCGGAGTCGGGTTCACCCGCCAAGGGACAACGGGAAAAGGTAAGAAGTGAAAATGAAGGCTGGTTCAAAGTTCTTGAACGCAGTGTCGGCGGTTGCGCTGTCTGCTAGTGTTGTTGCGTCGGGCGCCGGTGTGCTGGTGCTTGCCTCTGCTCCCGCTGCCGAGGCAGCTACCATTCGTAGCGTACAGGTCCGCGGCGCTCAGCGCGCCGGCGAAGAAGCTGTCCGTTCGAACCTCACAATCCGTCCCGGCGTTGCATTCGCCGCGAGCGACATCGACGAGTCTGTGAAGCGTCTCTATGCGACCGGATTTTTCTCCGATGTCCGCATCAGCGTTTCCGGTAGCGCGCTTGTCGTTACCGTCAGCGAAAACAAGCTGATCAACCAGGTCGTCTTCAACGGCAACCGCAAGATCAAGGACGACAAGCTCGCTGGCGCCGTTCAGACGCAGCCACTTGGCCCTTACAACCAGTCCATGATCAACGCCGACATCGAGCGCATCCGCGAATCGTATCGCGCGATTGGTCGTAGCGACGTTGAAGTCACGACGCAGACCGCCGATGTCGGCCAGGGCCGCGTCAACCTTGCCTTCGTCATCAACGAAGGTGACCGCACCAAGATTGCCAACATCACCTTTGTTGGAAACCAGGCCTATGGCGACGGTCGTCTGAAGTCGACGATCATCACCAAAGAATCCGGTCCACTGTCTTTCCTGACCCGCAAGGATGTCTACAGCGAAGACAAGCTGCGCGCCGACGAAGACACGCTCCGCCAGTTCTACTACAATCACGGCTATCCGGATTTCCGGGTCGTGTCGTCGCAGGCGGTTCTTGATGAGTCGACTAACCAGTACAACATCACCTTCACGGTTGAGGAAGGTGCTCGCTACCAGTACGGCAACATTGCCGTTGAATCGACGGTAGAAGGCATCTCCGGTCAGGACCTGGAGGGTCTCGTCGAGACCAATTCCGGCAGCACCTACGATGCCCGTGAAATCCAGAAGACGATGGATGCGATTTCGAAGCGCGTCTCGTCTGCCGGCTATCCGTTTGCGCGTGTCACGCCACGCGGCGATCGCAACTTTGAAAACCACACGATCGGCGTCTCCTACATGGTCGACCAGGGCGAGCGCGCCTATGTCGAGCGTATCGAGGTTCGCGGCAACACCCGCACCCGCGACTATGTTATTCGCCGCGAGTTCGACTTCTCCGAAGGCGATGCGTTCAATCAGGGGATGATTGCCCGCGCTAAGAAGCGTCTTGAGGCGCTTGGCTACTTCACCACCGTCAACGTGACGACGCAGCAGGGCAGCTCTGCCGACCGTGTCGTCGTGATCGTGGACGTCGAAGATCAGCCAACCGGTTCGTTCGGTATCGGTGCAGGTTACGCTGCTGGCGGTGACGGCTTCCTTCTCGAAGCATCCATCGAAGAAAAGAACTTCCTCGGTCGTGGCCAGTACATCCGCGTTGCGGCAGGTGCCGGTACGGACGACGCGCGCAGCTACAGCATCTCGTTCACCGAGCCTTACTTCCTCGGTTACCGTCTTGCTGCCGGCTTCGACATCTTCAAGAGCACGACCTCTTCGAACGATTACTACGACTATAGCGAACAGGGAATCACCCTGCGCGTAACGGCGCCGATCACTGAAGAGCTGGCGACGACGTTCCGCTACACCTACAAGACGATCAAGTACGAAGAAGACGGTGCTTTTGGTGGTGACGGCCTGCCGTTTACGCTTGATGACAAGGTGTCGCAGACCTACGCGAACCTGATCGACGAAGGCAAGTATACGCAGTCGTCAGTGTCGCAGTCGCTTGTCTACAACTCGCTGGACAGCCAGACGCTTCCACGTGAAGGTCTGTTTGCATCCTTCACGCATGAATATGCCGGCCTCGGTGGCGACTCCGACTTCTACAAGGTCACAGCCCGCGCCCGTTACTTCCACCTTCTTTCGACCGAAGCAGATCTGGTTGGTTCGATTGCCGTCGGTGGTGGTCATGTGTTCAAGACCGGTGATGATCTGAACGTCTTCGATCAGTTCACGATCGGCGGTCGTCAGATCCGTGGCTTCAAGAACGACGGTATCGGTCCGCGCACGGACGACCACGGCGATGCTCTCGGTGGCACCAGCTACTTCAATGCCTCGGCTGAAATGACGATGCCGATGCCGCTCATCCCGGAAGATGTCGGTTTCCGTGCCGCTGTCTTTGCTGACGCCGGTTCGCTGTTCGGCAATGAAACCAAGACTTTCGGTGACAAGGTCAACGGCACCGACATGTCGATCCGCGCCTCGGTCGGCGTTGGTGTCATGTGGGCTTCGCCGTTCGGCAACCTGCGCGTCGATTACGCCGAGCCGGTCGTCAAGGAAGACTTCGACGAGAAGCAGCAGTTCCGCTTCAGCATGGCGAACCAGTTCTGATCGTCTCCGGCCGCGAAAGCGGCCGGAAACCTGTTCTGGAGCTCAGGGTTCATGGACCATAACGAATTTTTCCCGCCTCATGATGGCGTGAGCCTGCGTGAGCTGGCCGCCCATCTTGGGGTTGAACTGCTTGACGAGCGTGCCGGTGACGAACTGGTACGGTCTGTCTCGCCCGTCGCGCGTGCGCGCAAAGGCGATATCTGCTACATCCTCTCCAGGAAAAGCCGCGCCGATCTCGAGACCTGTGAAGCGTCGGCAATCCTTTGCGATCCGGGCCTGAAATCCATCATTCCAGATCACATTCCGGTGCTTGCGACGAAGAAGCCGCATACGGCTTTCGCAGAGGCCGGCGCGCTTCTGCATCCCATCGCGCTTCGTCCATCTCCGGTAACATCGCAGTCCGGCATTTCTCCCGCGGCCTTTGTCGATCCGACGGCGAGGCTCGAGCCTGGTGTCGAGATCGAGCCCATGGCGGTGATCGGTGCGCGTGTCGAAATCGGCAGCGGCACACGGATTGCTGCCGGCGCCGTGATCGGTGCTGACGTGAAGATCGGCCGCGACTGCACGATCGCCTCTGGCGCCAGCATTCTGTCAGCATTGATTGGCAACAACGTCATCATCCACAATGGCGCCCGGATCGGTCAGGACGGCTTCGGCTATGCGCCCGGCCCGAAAGGCATGCTCAAGATCGTGCAGGTCGGTCGTGTCATCATCCAGGATCACGTCGAGATTGGCGCCAATACGACGATCGACCGCGGCACGATGGATGACACTGTGATCGGCGAGGGCACCAAGATCGACAATCAGGTTCAGGTCGGCCATAACGTCCGCATCGGTCGCCATTGCGGTATCGTGTCTGGCGTCGGCATTGCCGGATCGACCCGTATCGGCAATGGCGTAATGATCGGTGGTGCGAGCGGCGTTAACGGTCACATCTCGATCGGTGATGGCGTGCAGATCGCAGCAATGAGCGGCGTGGTCGCCGATATCCCGGCCGGGCAGACCTATGGCGGAATTCCGGCGCGGCCGATAAAAGACTTTTTGAGAGACATGGCGGAGATCATGTCGCGTTCCGATGACCGGGCGAAACGCCGAGGAGATAAGAAAAATGACGGATGAGACCAAGCCGGAGCTCGGCGCGGCCGACATTCAGGAAATCATGCGCCTTCTGCCGCATCGCTACCCGTTTCTCCTGGTCGACAAGATCATCGAGATCGATGGCGACAGCTCGGCTGTTGGCATCAAGAACGTGACGGCAAACGAGCCCCATTTCACCGGTCATTTTCCCGAGCAGCCGATTATGCCGGGCGTTCTTCTCGTCGAGGGCATGGCACAGACTGCCGGCGCGATCTGTGCGCGCAAGCAGGGTGGGGCTGGCAATCTCGTCTACTTCATGACGATCGACAACGCGCGTTTCCGCAAGCCGGTCGTGCCGGGTGACCGCGTGGAATTTCATGTCGTCAAGCAGAAGCAGCGCGGCAATATCTGGAAGTTTCATTGTGACGCCAAGGTCGATGGTCAGCTGGTTGCGGAAGCCGATATCGGCGCCATGATGCGCAAGGAAAGCGAATGAGCATGATCTCGGCCAGCGCGCGCATCCACCCTTCGGCCGTGGTCGAGGATGGCGCCGTGATTGGCGAGAACGTCGTCGTTGGACCGTTCTCCCATGTCGGCCCGCGCGTGGTGCTGAAGGACAATGTCGAGCTCATCTCGCATGCGGTAGTCGGTGGCAAAACCGAGATCGGCAAGGGATGTCGGATCTTCCCGATGGCGGTCATCGGTGGTGTGTCGCAGAGCCTTCACGAAGCTGGTGAGGATTCGAGCCTGACCATTGGCGACAACTGCACGATGCGCGAAGGCGTGACGATGAACACCGGTACGACGGGCGGTGGTGGCAAGACGGTCGTCGGTGACAATTGCCTCTTCCTTGCAAATTCGCACGTCGCGCATGATTGCCAGCTCGGCAGCCATATCATCATGTCCAACAACGTGATGCTGGCTGGTCACGTGCAGGTCGCCGATCGTGCGATCCTGGGCGGTGGCTGCGCCGTTCACCAGTTTACCCGCATCGGTCGGCAAGCCTTCATCGGTGGACTTTCCGCCGTCAACTACGACGTCATTCCGTTCGGCATGCTGAACGGCAATCCCGGTCTTCTGGGTGGCCTGAACGTCGTCGGCATGACCCGCGCCGGCATTGATCGCGCAACGATCCATATCGTTCGTCGCGCATTCAAGAAGATCTTCGAAGGCGAGGCAAATGTTCGCGCCAATGCCGCAGCGATCCGCGACGAGTTTGCCGATTGCCCGGAGGCCATGGAAATCATCGATTTCATCACAGCCGATAGTGACCGCGCGATCTCATCGCCTTTCCGCAGGAAGGGCTGATGGTCGCGGCCGGCGCCCCTGGCCAAGCGCGAGAGGGCCGGCTGGCGATTATCGCCGGTAAAGGCTTTTTGCCAGCCTACCTGGCGGATGCCGCACGTGTTGCAGGCGAAGATCCGTTCATCATCCAGCTGAAGGATGAGGCGGATCATCGCTTTGACGGGTTCGACCATGTGTCGCTCGGCGTCGGCGATCTTTCAGGGATCGAGAAGAGTTTTCGAGAAAGAGGCATCCGTCGCGTCGTGATGTCGGGCGGCGTCGCAAGGCGCCCTGAATGGCGCGACATTCATCCAACCTTCAAGACCCTGATCAAATTGCCCTCCGTCGTGCGCACACTGCTATCAGCCGGCGATGACGCAGTGCTGCAGATGGTGATCAAGTTGATCGAGGCCATGGGTTGCGAAGTTCTGGGTGCCCACGACATCGCGCCGGGCCTGCTGGCGAAGGTCGGTCCGCTTGGCCAAGTGTCTCCAAGCGGTGACGATCTGCGCGATATCGAACGCGGTGTCGAGGCTGCGAGTGCGCTCGGCAATCTCGATATTGGCCAGGGCGCTGTCAGCGTCGGCGGCCGCGTTGTGGCACTCGAAGGTGTCGAGGGAACTGACCGGATGATGCAGCGCGTTGCCGAACTGCGCGCCGAGGGACGTATCTCCACGCGTCGCAAGGGCGTGCTCGTCAAGCTCTGCAAGCTCCACCAGGATATGCGCGCGGACCTGCCCACCATCGGGCCATCCACCGTCGAACATGCCGTCGCGGCCGGGCTGGCGGGGATCGCGGTGGAAGCGGGCAGGGCGCTGGTGCTGGAAGAAGCAAAGCTGATCAAAGCTGCTGACGCCCACGGCATTTTCGTCTGCGGCATCGATCAGGCCCTTCCGTCGAGAGGATTGTGATGAACCAAGGTTTGAAGGTTGCGATCATCGCCGGCGAAGTGTCGGGCGATCTCTTAGGGGCAGACCTCATCGCGGCACTGAAGGCGTCCTACGCCGGTCCCGTCGAACTGATCGGGGTGGGCGGTGATGCACTGTCGGCCCAAGGCCTTCAGTCGCTGTTCGATTTCTCCGAATTGTCGATCATGGGCATCACCCAGGTGCTCGCGCGTCTTCCCAACCTGATCCGTCGCATCAACCAGACGGCGGCTGCGATCGTCGCCGCAAAGCCCGATGTGCTTGTCATCGTCGACAGCCCTGACTTTACCCACCGAGTGGCAAGAAAGGTGAGGGCGGCCCTGCCGGATCTGCCGATCGTTGATTATGTCTGCCCCAGTGTCTGGGCCTGGAAGGAATATCGTGCCAAGGCGATGCTCTCCTATGTCGACCTCGTTCTTGCCGTCCTTCCGTTCGAGCCGGAAGCGATGCGGAGGCTGGAGGGTCCGCAGACAGTGTTCGTCGGTCACCGGCTGACCAATGATGCGGATCTCCTGAGGGTCCGTGCTGCGCGCGCCGAGAGGCCGGTCAAGACCTCCGCCGACAAGAAGACGATCCTCTTGCTTCCGGGCTCCCGTTCAGCCGAAATCAAGGCACTCCTACCCGTGTTCGGCGAGGCTGCGCGCGAGTTCGCAGATCGCAATGGTGAGACCCGGTTCCTGCTTCCGACGGTACCGCGCCGGGAAGAACTGGTGCGGAAGATGGCCGCAGATCTGCCGGTTCATGTCGAGATTACTACGGATACAGCCGGAAAATGGGCTGCCTTCGCAGAGGCGGACGTGGCGCTGGCCGCTTCCGGCACGGTTATCCTGGAACTGGGGCTTGCGACAGTTCCTGTTGTCTCGGCTTACAAGACGGACTGGCTGATCAAGCTTCTGGCCGGCCGCATCAAGATCTGGACCGGCGCGCTTCCGAACCTGATCGCCGACTACCCGGTCGTTCCCGAATATGTCAACGAGGTCGTGCGACCCGGAAGCCTCAGCCGCTGGGCGGAACGTCTGTCCGCCGACACGCCGGAGCGCCGTGCGATGCTCGACGGGTTCGCACTTGCCTGGCAGAGACTGGACGTCCCTGTTCCGCCTGGAGAGGCCGCAGCAGGTGCGGTACTCGAACTGTTGGACAACAAAAAACCCGTTCATCGCTGAACGGGTTTTTCTTTTCGCAAAGCCTATTACAGCGCCTAGCGCTTCGAAACAGGCGTATAGTCACGCTGCGCTTCGCCGGTATAGAGCTGGCGCGGACGACCGATACGCTGCTGCGGATCTTCGATCATTTCGGCCCACTGGGCGATCCAGCCGACGGTACGCGCAAGCGCGAACAGAACGGTGAACATCGTCGTGGGGAAGCCCATCGCCTTCAGCGTAATGCCCGAATAGAAGTCGATGTTCGGGTACAGCTTCTTTTCGATGAAGTAGGGGTCCGTCAGAGCAATCTTCTCGAGTTCCATGGCGACCTGCAGAAGCGGATCGTCCTTGTGACCGAGTTCTGCCAGTACTTCATGCGTGGTCTTCTGCATGATCTTGGCGCGCGGATCGTAGTTCTTGTAGACGCGGTGACCAAAGCCCATCAGACGGAACGGATCGTTCTTGTCCTTGGCACGGGCGATGTATTCCGGGATCTTGTCGACGGTCCCGATCTCGGTCAGCATGTTGAGCGCTGCTTCGTTGGCGCCGCCGTGAGCGGGGCCCCAGAGGCAGGCAATGCCGGCAGCGATACAGGCGAACGGGTTTGCACCCGAGGAACCTGCGAGGCGAACCGTCGAGGTCGACGCGTTCTGTTCGTGATCCGCATGCAGGATGAAGATGCGATCCATGGCGCGCGACAGGACCGGGTTGACCTTGTATTCTTCGCACGGCACGGCAAAGCACATGCGCAGGAAGTTGGAGGCGTAATCCAGGTCGTTCTGCGGATACACGAAGGGCTGGCCGATATGGTACTTGTACGCCATGGCGGCGAGCGTCGGCATCTTGGCGATCATGCGCAGCGACGCAACCATCCGCTGGTGCGGATCGGTGATGTCGGTGGAATCGTGATAGAAGGCCGAGAGAGCGCCCACGCAACCGCACATGACGGCCATAGGATGCGCATCGCGGCGGAAGCCGGTGAAGAAGCGGCTCATCTGCTCGTGAACCATGGTGTGCATGGTTACGCGATGATCGAAGTCCTTCTTCTGGGCAGCCGTCGGCAGTTCTCCGTAGAGAAGCAGATAGCAGGTTTCCAGAAAGTCACCCTGTTCAGCAAGCTGCTCGATCGGGTAGCCGCGGTGCAGGAGAACACCCTTGTCGCCGTCGATATAGGTGATCTTGGATTCACAGGATGCAGTCGACGTGAAGCCGGGGTCGTAGGTGAAGGCACCGGTTTGCTTGTACAGGGCTGCGATATCGATAACATCCGGCCCAATGGTGCCCGATCGCACCGAGAGGTCGACTGTCTTATCACCAAGTACGAGATTTGCGCTTTGTTCCGTCATTCTGATCCTCCAACCTGTTGGCGGCATGGCGCCCAGAAAGCGCCATAAGAGTTAAGCGTCGCAAGTTAGCTATATGATCCTAAAGGTGATGCCAAGCGCTCCTGCGACATTTTGTGCAGCGCGAAAATAATTTAGGCAGGCCACGTTTAAAAGATGCCCAACCTCATGGTGTAAGAGGCCGTAACGTGAAGGAAAACCGCAGCTTGGCGAATGTGTTGACGAGGAGAATATAAACGCGCAGGTTGCGTTTATCAATCACCGTCTCTGCAGCGGAGCCGGCGGGATAATTCATCATGGCGAATGGCGGAGCGATTTTTGAGGCAGCCAGCAGCAAGCCGGTGATGCTTGCTTCGACACCCCACGCAATCGCACTCTGGATGCCCGAATCGGCATCGCAGACAATGCCCGCGGAAGTCCGGAATGATGGTCGAAACGACCATCATTCCGAGGATGTTTTCAGGGTATACGTGGTCAGAGACCGGCCCGTTTCCAAATGGCTGTGCACGTCGTTGAGCGAGGAGGTTTCCCACGGTCATGGGTTCCTCTTCCTGCCTGTCTTGCTGGGTGCCGGCGCTGCGATCTGGTTCGCACTTCCTTGGACGCCATCGCCATTCATTCTCGCAACCATGCTTGCGATCTCGATGGTGACCGCAGGGCTGACACGGTATCGCGCGCATCCGCTGTCTCGTGCCAACCTTGTACTCTGCATGCTTCTCTCCGGTTCTGCGCTGGCAGCGCTCGAAACCTGGCGGTGTTCGACGGTCGTGCTCGATTCGCCCGTCACGACGACCATCAGCGGGATTGTCGAACGACGCGAAGCGGATGCACAGCGCCGCTGGCGCTATATCGTGAGGATCGAGCAGACATCTGAGCCCACGCTCGCTCGTCCCCCGCAGCGGGTGTCGCTTCTTGCCAGAAGCCAACACGAACCTGCAGACATCGGAGAGCGCGTTTCCGGCCGTGCCCGTCTGTCGCCACCCTCTGGCCCGGCGCTTCCCGGATTGAACGATTTCGCCTTCTCCTCCTACTTCGATCAAATCGGGGCCGTTGGCTTCTTTTACGGCGCGCCTAGCGTACAACCGGCGATCGATGACCAACCCGGGTTATGGTCGGACATGCAGCGAGGGCTTTTTGCGCTTCGCAGCGCAATCGGCAATCGCATCCGCGATACGGTCAAGGGGGATGCGGGCGCTTTTGCTGCCGCAATCGTGACCGACGAGCGCCGTGCAATTTCCCGTGAGACGACCGAGGCGCTTCGTCTGTCCGGGCTGGCCCATATCGTCGCGATCTCAGGCCTGAACATGGCGCTGGCAGCCGGTATCTTCTTCGTCGGCGTCCGCTCCGTCCTGTCGCTGTTTCCAGGCTTTGCGCAGGCCTATCCGATCAAGAAGTTTGCCGCGTTCGGTGCGCTTGTCATGGCGACCGCCTATTACCTGATTTCCGGGTTCGGGGTTTCCGCCGAGCGGGCCTATATCATGATGGCGGTGATGCTGGTCGCCGTGCTCGTCGATCGACCCTCCATCAGCCTTCGCAACGTCGCCCTTTCGGCAATCATTATCCTCGCCATCTCGCCGTCGGAGATTTTGGGTCCGAGTTTCCAGATGTCGTTTGCGGCAACCGCGGCACTGGTGGCAGGGTTCGCCCTCTGGACGCGATATTTCGCGAAAGGTAAGGAGGATACAAAAGGTAGCAACCGGTGGATAACGGGTGTCGCGGCGACGTTCCATTTCATTGCCGGGATCGTGGTGACGTCGCTGATCGGCAGTACTTCGACGTCGATCTATTCGATCGAGCATTTCCACCATCTGACCACCTACGGCCTCGCGGCCAATCTCGCGGCCATGCCGATCATTTCCTTCGTGGTGATGCCGGCAGGGCTTGTTGGCATGTTGCTGATGCCGTTCGGGCTGGATGCTCCCTTTCTGTTCATCATGGGCGAGGGGCTGCGGATCGTCATTCGCATTGCCGAGATCGTTGCCGCATGGGGCGGCGATATTGCCATCGGCCGGCAGAACCCGCTTTTCCTGCCGCTGGCGACGGCAGGCTTTCTGCTTCTGACGCTGCTGCGCACGCCGCTGAGGCTGACAGGCGCGCTGTTCATGGCGGTGGCTTTGCTCTTTGCGGTCCGCTCAGGCTCGGCGCCGAGGCCTGATATCGTCATATCCGAAGACGGCGCGTCAGTGGGACTGATCCAGGATGACAAGATCACCCTCAATCGAACCCGGCCGCCGGGATTTATCTACGATCAATGGCGGCGAGCGCTGGTGCTTGAGACCGGAGAACAACCGCTCGCCTTGCCGGTTCTTGCCTCTTCGGAACCAGCGCGAGGTGCCAGCCTTGCGAAAAGTGATGACAGACGACCTAGACCACATTCGCGACCGGATTTGACGCGCCGGGAAATCGAATATGTCAGGGGCTTTCTTCAAGCATTCACGCCCGGACGATTTGCCTGTCTGCCGAAAATCCTGTGCGCGGCGCAGACTGCTCAGGACATCCGGATCGTCACTGTCGAAGACAACCGATACACCGGTCTTGCCTGCGATTTCGGTCGGATCATCGTCTCGCCCGGCGCACGCTTCGATACTTGCCGCTCCGGCGCCTTGCTTCTCAGCGGGCGGACGTTGCGCCGGACTGGCGCACTGGAAATCACCATTATTCCGAACGCGACAGCGCCAGACATCAAGATTACGGCGGCGATGCGAGACAGCGCACAGACCTCAAGCCGTCCGTGGACCGTCCACCGGTTCTGTGACTGGCGAACGCGACAATTCGACTTTGGCATCCCGGAGGCTGTTGCCGCGCATCTCCGGGATAACAGCGTTCTTAATGATAGCGGCGAATAAGGCCGACAAGCTTGCCCTGGACCTTCACCCGGTCGGGCGGGAAGATGCGGGTCTCGTAAGCGGGGTTCGCCGCTTCCAGCGCGATCGATGCACCCTTGCGGCGGAACCGCTTCAGGGTCGCTTCTTCCTCATCGACCAGGGCAACGATGATATCGCCCGGACTTGCGGTGCTGGCATTCTTGATGATGACGGTATCACCATCGAGGATGCCGGCATCGATCATCGAATCGCCCTTCACTTCGAGCGCGTAATGATCGCCGGAACCCAGCATCTCGATCGGAACGGCGATGTCATGGGTGTTGTTCTGGATCGCGGAGATCGGCACGCCGGCAGCGATTCGACCCATGACCGGGATGTTTGTCGAGAACGGATTGTCCGCCATGACCGGCGCCGGCTTCTGAGCGACGACCGGTTGCGTTTTGCCGAGGCTTCCCTCGATGACACTGGGAGAAAAACCCCGTCGCGGATGAAGGTTCGCCACATAGGCGTCAGGCAGCTTGATCACTTCGAGCGCGCGTGCTCTGTTCGGCAGACGGCGAATAAAGCCACGCTCCTCGAGCGCGGTGATCAGCCTATGGATGCCGGACTTCGATGCAAGGTCGAGAGCGTCCTTCATTTCGTCAAACGACGGCGGCACGCCTGATTCTTTCATCCGCTCGTGGATGAACAGAAGTAACTCCTGTTGCTTGCGTGTCAGCATGGACGGGACCCTCAGAATTGGAAACAAATGCAGAACGGACGCTATATGTTCTATCTGTGTTCCGCAAGCCCCAAATTTTTGCTCAAGAATAGTCTCATTTCAGCGTTCGATCACGTATTCAGTTCGTGCGCAGCACTTGCCGAGTTTCCCGCGATAGCCAATGTTCTGCGGAATAAGACTTTGGGGGTGTAAGTGGGTAACAAGTCAGTCGATCATTTGGTTCTGCCCGTTGCAGATCTGGCGTCAGCGCGGGGGAGGTTGACCGCTCTCGGCTTTACTGTGGCACCTGAAGGTGTTCACCCTTTCGGCACAGCCAATGCCTGCATATTCTTCGCGGATGGCTCGTATCTCGAGCCGCTGGCCATTGTGAACCGTCGGCAAGCCTCGCTTGCGGCAAAACGAGGCAACGTGTTCACCGATCGCGACATCCGCTTCCGCGGCCAGCGGAAAAGGGAAGGTCTATCGGCGGTGGTCGTCGGGACGCAGGATGCAGCGGCCGATCATAGCCGTTTTGTGGACGGGCACATGTCTGCGGGCGAGATGCTTCAATTCTCCCGCCCGATGCAGTTGCCCGATGGTGGGGAGAGCGAAGTCTCATTCCGTCTGGCGTTCGCGGCAGTTCCCGAGGTCGATGACATCTTGCTGTTTTCCTGCCAGCGCATGGCCGCATTACCGGCAGATCGCGGTGGTCTTGATGAGCACGCAAACGCCGTTACAGGCCTTCGAGAGATCGTCTTTTCTGCAGATGACCCGCTGGAGTTTCTGCCGCTTTTCGAAACCGTGTTCGAGACGCAACCCGAGCAAGGGAAAGACGGTCTGCGGATCGCAGCTGCCAATGCCGGCATCCGCATTCAATCCAACGACACGTTCAGCGACGAGTTCCGGTCTTCGATGAAGCCCTTGTTATCGTCGCGCCTCGCTGCGCGCGGGATCATCTTCAAGACCACCGATCTCGCCGTGACAGAGATCACCCTTGCTGCTAATGACGTCGCATTCATCCGCAGGGATGGCCGCGTGATCGTGTCGGCAGCCCCGGGGCAAGGTGTGGTTTTCGGTTTCGAGGAATAGTGAAATGACAGTCTCCGCCAATTCTGAAGTGTCCGTGGGCGAGGGGAGTTCGAAAGTCGTTTTCTCAAACACGGCAAAGCTCTCGCTGATTGCCGGTCCCTGCCAGATGGAAAGCCGTGATCATGCTTTCATGATCGCCGGCACGCTTGTCGAACTCTGCAAGAAACTCGGCATCGGCCTCGTCTACAAATCCTCCTTCGACAAGGCCAACCGCACGTCGATCTCCGGCAAGCGCGGCATCGGCTTGGACAACGCGATGGCGATCTTTGCCGATCTGAAGACGGAATTCGGCTTTCCCGTTCTGACCGACATTCACACTGAAGAGCAATGCGCTCTCGTGGCGGATACGATCGATATCCTGCAGATCCCCGCCTTCCTGTCGCGCCAGACGGACTTGCTCGTCGCGGCCGCAAAGACGGGTTGCGCGATCAACGTGAAGAAGGGCCAGTTCCTGGCGCCCTGGGACATGAAGAACGTCCAGGCGAAGTTCCTCGAAAGCGGCAATCCCAATGTGATGCTGTGCGAGCGCGGTGCCTCGTTCGGCTACAACACTCTCGTTTCCGACATGCGTTCGCTGCCGATCATGGCGTCGCTCGGAAGCCCCGTTATTTTTGACGCAACCCATTCCGTGCAGCAGCCCGGCGGCCAGGGCGGTTCTTCCGGCGGCCAGCGCGAATTTGTCGAAACGCTGGCCCGGGCAGCCGTCGCCGTCGGCGTTGCTGGCGTCTTTATCGAAACCCACGAAGACCCCGACAACGCGCCGTCCGACGGTCCGAACATGGTCCACCTGAAGGACATGCCGCGGCTTCTGGAAAAGCTGCTGGCGTTCGATGCCATCGCAAAAGGCTGACGGCGTCGAAAAACCGCCGAATTGACTGGATTGTAATCCGCGTGTCATCGACGATCGCACAATGTCGATGATCCGCCTGTTCGCTGAGCCTGCGAATTCAGGCTCGCACATCAACCGAGGAGAGACCCTTGACCGCCATTACCGACATCATCGCTCGCGAAATTCTGGACAGCCGTGGCAATCCGACCGTCGAGGTGGATGTTTATCTGGAAGACGGCTCGATGGGCCGCGCCGCCGTTCCGTCGGGCGCCTCCACGGGCGCGCATGAAGCCGTCGAACTTCGCGATGGTGGCAAGCGCTATGGTGGCAAGGGCGTCGAAAAGGCTGTCGAAGCCGTCAACACCGAGATCTTCGACGCGATCGGCGGCTTCGATGCCGAAAGCCAGATCCACATCGACAAGACCCTGATCGCGCTCGACGGCACCCCGAACAAATCGCGCCTGGGTGCAAACGCCATTCTCGGCGTTTCGCTTGCCGTTGCCAAGGCCGCCGCCGAATCGTCCGGCCTGCCGCTCTATCGCTATATCGGCGGCGCCTCCGCGCATCTCCTGCCGGTCCCGATGATGAACATCATCAATGGCGGCGCTCACGCCGACAACCCGATCGATTTCCAGGAATTCATGATCATGCCCGTCGGCGCCGAGACGCTGAAGGATGCCGTGCGCATGGGCGCGGAAATCTTCCACGTCCTCAAGAAGGAACTGGCAGCGCAGGGTCACAACACCAATGTCGGCGACGAAGGCGGTTTCGCACCGGGCCTGAAGAGCGCTCCGGAAGCGCTCGATTTCATCATGAAGTCGGTCGAAAAGGCTGGCTACCGGCCGGGCGACGACGTTCACCTGGCGCTTGATTGCGCAGCCACCGAGTTCTTCAAGAACGGCAAGTATGAGCTGGAAGGCGAAGGCCGTTCGCTCGAGCCTGAAGCAATGGCCGATTACCTGGCAGAACTTGCCGGCAAGTACCCGATCATCTCGATCGAAGACGGCATGTCGGAAGACGACTGGACCGGCTGGAAGTATCTGACTGACAAGATTGGCTCCAAGGTGCAACTGGTCGGCGACGACCTGTTCGTGACCAACTCGGCCCGTCTGCGCGATGGTATCCGCCAGGGCACAGCCAACTCGATCCTCGTCAAGGTCAACCAGATCGGATCGCTCACCGAGACGCTCGATGCTGTCGAAACAGCGCACAAGGCGAGCTACACGGCCGTCATGTCCCACCGTTCGGGTGAGACGGAAGACTCGACGATTGCGGATCTCGCCGTCGCCACCAACTGCGGACAGATCAAGACCGGTTCGCTGTCGCGCTCTGATCGTCTGGCCAAGTACAACCAGCTGATCCGTATCGAGGAAATGCTTGGGCCGCAGGCCGCCTACGCGGGCCGCTCGATCCTCAAGGCCTGATCATTCCGGTCGACTGAGGCAGACTATCCGAGAGCCCGCGCCATCTGCGCGGGCTTTTGCGTTTTACAATTCGTGATCGCACCGTACCAAAAACCGATAGGTCAGCATTGTTGACCTGTCGAAACTTATGTAAACCAATGCCAAGAATATTGAAATAAAAGGAAACGCCCGTGCTTGATTGGGACCATATTTTCGCGACACGCTCCAGCCGCATGAAAGCCTCCGAAATTCGCGAACTGCTGAAGCTTCTGGAGCAGCCGGATATCATTTCGTTCGCCGGCGGCATTCCGGATCCGGCATTGTTTCCGGCCGAGGAATTCCAGAAGGCCTATGCGGATATCTTCTCAGGCGCTCAGGTGAACTCCGCGCTGCAGTATTCCGTCAGCGAAGGCTACAAGCCGTTGCGCGACTGGATCGTGGCCGATGTCGCCAAGATCGGTATCGACTGTACCGCCGACAACGTCTTCATCACGTCAGGCTCCCAGCAGGCGCTCGATTACCTCGGCAAACTGTTTCTGTCGCCGAACGATACGGCGCTCGTCACGTGGCCGACCTATCTCGGTGCGCTCTCCGCGTTCAATGCCTATGAGCCGACCTACGATCAGCTCTCGGTCAACGGCAACCGCACGCCGGAAGCCTATCGCGAGACGGCGTCGAAAGCCGGTGGCTCGGTGAAGTTTGCCTATCTGTCCGCCGACTTCTCCAATCCGACCGGCGAGACGATCGATCTCGCAGGCCGCGAAAAGCTTCTGGCACTGGCAGACGAACTCGATATCGCGATTCTCGAAGATGCCGCATACCAGAACCTGCGCTTCGATGGCGAACCGGTTTCGCCGATCCTCGCGCTCGATATTGCCCGCAGCGGCGGTATCGAAAAGACCCGCACGATCTACAGCGGCAGCTTTTCCAAGACGCTGGCACCAGGCCTGCGCGTCGGCTTCGTCATCGGAGCGATGCCGGTCATCCGCAAACTGGTGTTGTTGAAACAGGCGGCCGACCTGCATTCGTCGACGATCAACCAGATCGCCGTCGAGCATGTCGCTTCGCGCGGTTTCGATGAACAGGTTGCCAAGATCAAGCGGGTCTATAGCGGCCGCCGCGATTCCATGCTGGCGGCACTTGCGAAATACATGCCGAAGGGAACGACATGGACAAAGCCCGAAGGCGGCATGTTCGTATGGCTGACGCTGCCTGAGGGCACGGATGGTGCGGAGCTTCTGGCGAAATCGCTGGCAACCGAAAAGGTCGCCTTCGTGCCCGGCAAGGCGTTCTACGCCGACGGCAGCAATGCCAACACGCTGCGCATCAGCTTCTCCTGCGCCAACGACGAGATGATCGACGAAGGCATCAAGCGGCTCGGAAGACTGATCGGCAATGCCGAAACCCGTGAGCACGAAGCGCTCCCGATCATCTGAATATCGCGTACTGAGAAAGGCGACCCAGCGATGGCTTGCCTTTCTCACGGGCTGCTGGCGACCAGTTCACCTGTCGGTGACGCTCGGCCTCGGGCGCCGCCTCTCGTGGAAACGCGGCCTTCTCCGAGGCGCCCAGCGCGCCCGACCGTAACCGCCGCTAATTAAATCACTAGCCGGTGACGTTGATCAGGGGTTGCGCCACGGGACGCCGTCGGGCAGTTTTGCGCCCGGTATATGAGGAGGAGTTTGCATTGGCGCGTCCCTATAGCATCTATGACGTTTTCACCGACGCTAAGCTTTCCGGCAACCCGCTTGCGGTCATCTTCGATGCAGATGGTCTCGACGATGGCGCGATGCAGGCCGTTGCCAAGGAAATGAACCTCTCGGAGACGGTGTTCGTCCAGACGTCGACAAACACCACCCATTCGGCGAA
Organism: Neorhizobium sp. DAR64862/K0K3; assembly: GCF_050500185.1. Taxonomy (NCBI): domain Bacteria; kingdom Pseudomonadati; phylum Pseudomonadota; class Alphaproteobacteria; order Hyphomicrobiales; family Rhizobiaceae; genus Neorhizobium; species Neorhizobium sp. DAR64862/K0K3. The sequence goes on along the minus strand of NZ_CP191449.1, from coordinate 1,546,908 downwards.
GCTGCGAATCTTCACACCGGGCCGGGAGCTTCCGTTCGCGGGACATCCGACGGTCGGGACGGCCATCGCCCTTGCCGAGCGCACGCACGGGCGCGACAGCGATCTCGATCTGGTCTGTGTCCTCGAAGAGGCGGTCGGTCCGGTTCGGTGCGCCGTGCGTCTGCGCCAGGGGGAGGTGGGGTTCGCCGAGTTCGATCTGCCGAAGAAGTCGCAGCGGATCGACCTCGCCTTGAACCGTCAGGGCATCGCGGACGCGCTCGGCGTCGAGCTGACGGATATCGGGTTCGAAAACCACGTCGCGTCGATCTGGAGCGCCGGTGTGCCCTTCCTGATGATCCCGCTGCACAATCTCGCAACTGTCCAGGACGTGGAATTCGATGCGCCGCTTTGGGAGAAGGTCGCTCCCTTCGTCGAGGGTGCGCTCGCTTCGGCCTATGTCTATTGCCGCGGCGGCGTCCATCATCAGGCGAAATTTCATGCCCGAATGTTCTCGCCGGATATGGGCATCGCTGAAGACCCAGCCACGGGTGGGGCGGTAGCGGCATTGTCCGGCGCGATCCATCATTTTGACGGCCTGCCGGATGGCCATCACCCCCTTCTGATCGAGCAAGGCGTCGAGATGGGACGGCCGTCCTTTATCCATCTCCATATCGATGTGCAGGAAGGGGCCATTGCAAAAGCCCGGATCGGCGGACAAGCGATCCGACTTGCCGAAGGCGTTATCGAAATCTAGGCGATATTTTTCAACCCGTTGATTTTGTTACCATAAGTTCGGATATCCTCGCAAAGGCTGTTCGCTCGCGCAAAAAAGAAGCTGCTGATCCAACAAATTTCGCGGGAGGTGCTGGACAAGCCTAAACTTCCTCTTTATACGGCCCTCACACCGGCGGAAACGACGCTTCGCCAAACCGGTTACGGGTGATTAGCTCAGTTGGTAGAGCAGCTGACTCTTAATCAGCGGGTCGTAGGTTCGAGCCCTACATCACCCACCAAATCAATCCTTTATATTGAAATGTTCAAATGCCGGTTTCACCGGCAAATGGCGTTTCCGTTGCCGTCGACGACGCAGTTTCGCTGCGTCGCGCCGACGCTTCCGGGTCGTGGTGAGGGCCGTTCCTCGATGACACCGGGTCTGCGTCCACCCATATGTCCCGAGACGCCATCGCCTTGTGGCCTTCCTTCAAAATTCTCGTTTCCATAGGTGCCGTAATATCCGCCCGTCCCATCCGGCTGAATTTCGGTATTGCGAAACTGCTGTGCTTCAGCCGGCAAGGCGGCGAGCGTGACCGCAAAGGCAGCGATCAGGGTTCTCATCGGAATCTCCTCCCGTATGATAGTCTATCACAATCTGAATAGCGCAACTCTGGGGCTTCCTGCCGAGCAAATGTCGGCTTTTTTGTACCACCCTGCATTTGTCTCGGGCGAGGTTGCAATTCGTTCGGAACCCTCTGCGCGCGCATGCATTTTGTCCGCATGTTGAAAATCTGCGGAGCATCCTCGTCGTGAAAGCGATCCTTCTACTTCTGAGCGGGCTTGTCTTGGCCGTCACGGTCTTCTTGAGTGGCGTTGCGGCCACGGCCTATCTCGTTGCCGAGCCGGCGCCCCATCGCTTTTCCAACGTTGACCATCCTGATCTTTGGACCTCGACACCCGTGGTCGTGAGCAGCGGCGATCAGCGTTACGAGCGGATTGCTGCTGTGACCGCAAAGATCGATCTGCCAGCGTCGGATGCGCAGGGGCAGCCCGTAGCTGCCCAGGACCAGGCGACGGATGCGGTGGACGGCGTCCATACGGCTTCCTTGGATGAGACAGACCAGGCGCCGGTAGATCCTGTGTCCGATGCATCGGTTAACCAGGCGCATGCCGACTGGTGCTTCGCGCGCTACCGTTCCTACAGGCTCGAGGACAACACCTACCAGCCTTACCGGGGTGGCCAGCGTCGGGCTTGCCAGTCACCGGTCGCCATGTCGCATGGTCAGGACAACATTGTTTCTGGCAACGAGGACACCGGCATCGAAGGCCAGGGGCTGGTTCAGCAGGTCAGCGCCACGAGCACGATGATCGGGCGTGGTCAGGACGGCCGTCTTATCCGTGAAACTGACCGCTCGTCTTCGCCGCAAAACGCCTCATACGACGCAACATCCATGGGGAACCCGGCGCACGAGGAGTGGTGCCTGTCGCGATATCGTTCATACCGCGCCAACGACAACAGCTACACGTCCTACGGCGGCATGCGCCGCACTTGTCAGTCCCCCTACGGCTGAGACCTAGTTCAGCCCGTTTTCAGCAATGTGACCGTCGGCTGTTCGTCTTCCTTCAAGCCTTGAACCAGTTTGGCGAGCCAATCCACGAAGACCCGGACCTTGTTGGAAAGGTGCCGGGTTTGCGGGTAGACGATGTAGAGCGGCAGCGGTTCGCACTCCCATTCGGCGAAGATCTCGATGAGTTCGCCCCTCTTCACGTGCTCCTGGACCATGAACCGCGCTGCCTGTGCGATCCCGAGACCCGCGACCGCCGCGTTGACGTAGGAGCGCGCATCATTCACCGAGACGACGTAACGCGGCATGATCTCCAGCGTCTCGTCCTCTTTGCAAAAGTCGAAGGTCATGATCCGGCCGGCCGTCGCGTTGAGGTAACCGACAGAGAAATGGTCGGTCTCCAGATCTCGCGGATGGGTCGGCATACCGAATCGCTCAAGATAGTTCGGGGATAGGTAATTGCGCATGCGAAGCTCGCCGACTTTGCGCGCAATCAGCGACTGGTCCTTGGGCGTGCCGCCTCGAAGAGCACAGTCGACATTTTCAGCAATGTAATCGACCAGCCGGTCGCCGACCCCGATATCCAGCTGGATCTGCGGGTAGCGCTGGTAGAATTCGCACAAATTGGGGATTACGACGAGGTCGGCGAACGCCCCTGCCATCTCGACACGCAGTCGGCCCGTGGGTTGGTTCTGCGATTTCGACATCGTGCCGTCGAGTTCTTCAAGCTCCGACAGGATCTGCACGGCGCGCTCGTAGTAGAGTGCTCCATCGGTCGTGACCATCACCCGACGTGTCGTGCGGTTGAGGAGCTTCGTGCGCAGATGCGCCTCCAGACCCTGGACCATGTTGGTGGCCGTGGTCTTGGGAATATTGAGGGTCGCGGCAGCACGCGTGAAGTTGCCCGTTTCGACGACGCGCACGAAGACGCGCATAGAGGAAAGCTGGTCCATCGTTGATCCCGTTCGAAAAGTTGTATTATTCGCCTATCCGGAACAGTGTTGCCGATTTCAGCGACTTGCGAGTTCTGTCAGGAACAATAATATCAGGGTCAAGTTATTCGGCAAGATGCCTTTCGCCAATGTGGCTTTTTGGCTCCATAGCGAGGAGGACTGGATGACGGACTGGAACAAGAACACGGATATCGAATGGGCAGGCCTGCCCGTTTCCATACACCGTTACGAAGGCCAGCCGGCAGTCAAGGTCGCGCCGATTATACTCTATCTGCGCGGCACCGCATTCCAGCAGAATGGTGTGCGGGACCGTGAAGTGCCGATCGGCAAAGTGTTTTCGGATGCTGGGTCGATCGTTGTTGAAGCCGACTATGGATCTGCCTCAGGCAACTTGTTTCCGCAGGCAATGGAATGCGCGTTCGCGGCGCTGGCTTATCTCAGCAGCAACCGCAAGCGCTTCGGCTCTGCCCGGTCTCCACTGTTTGTGGCCGGTGACGAGGCCGGCGGCAACGTCGCGGCGGGCGTGGCTTTGAAGGCGCGAGATCAATTGCCGGGCGAGCTTCGGGGACAGATCCTTCTGTCGCCGATGATCGATCCGATGATGGCCTCGAAATCGTTTCGTCGAGCCGATGAGATCGGCATGCGCGAAAAATGGTCCGACGGTTGGAGCCATTATCTGCGTGCAGCCTGCGGGTTTCAGCATCCCTATGCTGCGCCCTGTCTCTGTTCGCGGCTATCCGGTCTTGCGCCGGCTCTGGTCGTCACGTCAGAAGACGATCCGCTGCATGACGAGGTTGTCAACTATGCGGACCGGCTCGAAGCCTCGGGCGTCTCGGTCAGGCAGAAAATATTCCCGAAAGGCGCAGGCTGGACGGGTGTCTACAAGGGCGGGCAGGGGAACTGGATGGCGGGTCTTTCCGCCGAGTTCAAAGGCTTCGTCGAAACGTTGAGTGAATAAGCAGACGTCGATTTCTAGCGTTTGACAACGGTTTTCTCCTCCTCCCTGGGGCAGGACCGTCAGGAGATTATGAATATGTTGAAGATCAAAAACTGGGCCCCGTGGGGCGCCGGAATAAGTGTTGCTGCGCTCATTGCAGGCGCTTCCCTCTCTATCGATACACCGACAGGCGCCCATGCGGCCCCCGCGGAAGCGGCGGCTCAACCGGCGGTGCCGGTCACGGTTGCCGCCGTGCAGCCGAAGAACGTCACCACCTGGCAGGAGTTTTCCGGCCGTCTGGAAGCTGTTGATCGCGTCGAGGTTCGCCCAAGGGTGGCCGGCGCAATTCTGTCCGTCCATTTCCGAGAAGGCGGTCTCGTAAAGGAAGGCGATCTTCTGGTCTCGATCGATCCCGAGCCCTACAAGGCAGCCGTCGCTCAGGCGGAGGGACAGATGGCATCCGCTCAGGCAAGGCTCGATTATGCCGACACCGAGCTGGAACGGGGCAAGACGCTCGCCTCGCGCAACACCATTTCGCAGAGCGATCTTTCGCAGCGTCAGAGCGCCCGCGCCGAAGCGATCGCCAATGTACAGGCAGCAAGGGCAACGCTGAAATCGGCGCAGATCAATCTGGATTATACCCAGATCCGTGCCCCGATCTCCGGGCGTGCAGGTCGCATCGAAGTGACCGTCGGCAATCTCGTGGCGGCAGGCTCTGCCTCGGCGGTGCTGACGACGCTCGTGTCGAGCAGCCCGATCTACGCAAGCTTTGATGCAGCCGAAGAACTGGTGGCCCGCACACTGGCCCAGGTCGACGTCAAGGACGGCGTGCCGGCGATTGGCGACGTTCCGGTTGAGGCCAGCACGCTCGCGTCAACGACGCCTGTCCGCGGCAAGCTGCAGCTGATCGACAACGAGGTCAACGCGGCAAGCGGCACGATCCGCGTCCGCGCGGTCTTCGACAATCCGGGCGGGCGCTTGATCCCCGGTCAGTTCGTGCGGGTCCGCATGGGTGAACCCAAGGCCGAAGATCGCCTTCTCGTCAGCGAAAAGGCGATCGGCACCGATCAGGACAAGAAGTTCGTGCTGGTTGTCGAGGCGGGCGACAAGGTCGGCTACCGGCAGGTTCAGCTCGGATCGGTGATCGATGGTCAGCGGATCGTCGAAAAGGGCCTTTCTGCCGGCGATCGTGTCGTCGTCAGCGGGCTACAGCGCATCCGCCCGGGCGCGATCGTGGCGCCGCAGGACGAAGTCGCCACCAAGTGACTTGATGCGGTCTGCTTCTCCCTAACTGGAGAGGCGGGCAGCAACCACAACTACAATTGCGAGACACGGTAAGCACTCGCGGCCTGCACAGGCCGCGAGAGGGGAGCCTGTTGTTTCTGTTCGACCCTGGAGAGAGGGCTTAGACAATGAATATTTCAAGATTTTTCATCGACAGACCGGTTTTTGCTGGCGTCCTGTCGATCCTGATCGTGGTCGCCGGCCTGCTTGGCATGCGCGCACTTCCGATTTCCGAATATCCGAACGTGGTTCCCCCGTCGGTCGTCGTCAAGGCGACCTATCCGGGTGCCAATCCGGTCGTGATTGCCGAGACAGTCGCGACGCCGCTCGAAGAGCAGATCAACGGCGTCGAAGACATGCTCTACATGTCGAGCCAGGCGACGTCGGACGGCGTGATGACGCTGACGGTCACCTTCAAGCTCGGCACCGATCCGGACAAGGCGCAGCAGCTGGTGCAGAACCGCGTCAGCCAGGCTGAACCGCGCTTGCCATCCGAGGTGAGGGCGCTTGGCATCACGACGATCAAAAGCTCGCCCGACTTCATCATGGTCGTCAATCTGGTCTCGGATAGCGATCGCTATGACCTCACCTACCTTCGCAACTACGCGACGCTGAACGTCAAGGATCGGCTGGCACGGATCGAAGGAGTCGGCCAGGTGCAGGTTTTCGGTGCCGGCGACTATTCCATGCGCGTCTGGATCGATCCGCAAAAGGCTGCCGAGCACAATCTCGCGGCAAGCGATGTGACGGACGCGATCCGCGCGCAGAACGTCCAGGCCGCAGCCGGCATTATCGGCGCCTCGCCGAACCTGCCGGGCACCGACCTCCAGCTCAACGTCAACGCGCAGGGACGTCTGCAGTCGCCTGAAGAGTTCGCCAACATCATCGTCAAGAGCGGCTCCAACGGCGAGATCACCAGGCTTCGCGACGTCGCAAGGGTCGAGATGGGGGCCGCCGACTATACGCTGCGTTCGCTTCTCGACGAACGTCCGGCAGTCGCCATCCCGGTCCTGCAGGCTCCGGGCTCGAATGCGATCGAGATCGCCGATACGGTCCGCGCGACCATGGATCAGCTCCAACTGGCGATGCCGGAAGGTGTGAAATACGAGATCGTATATGACACCACGCAGTTCGTCCGTTCGTCGATCGAAAAGGTCGTCGATACGCTGCTTGAAGCTATCGCGCTGGTCGTCATCGTCGTCATCGTCTTCCTGCAGACCTGGCGTGCCTCGATCATTCCGCTGATCGCAGTTCCGGTCTCCATCATCGGCACGTTTGCCGTGATGTATGCGCTGGGCTTCTCGATCAACGCGCTGACGCTGTTCGGCCTCGTGCTAGCGATCGGTATTGTCGTGGATGACGCGATCGTCGTCGTCGAGAATGTCGAGCGCAATATCGAAAACGGGCTCAATCCGCGCGACGCCACCTACAAGGCAATGCGCGAAGTCTCCGGACCGATCATCGCGATCGCGCTCGTCCTTGTCGCGGTGTTCGTGCCGCTCGCCTTCATCTCCGGCTTGTCCGGCCAGTTCTACCGCCAGTTCGCGCTGACCATCGCCATCTCGACGGTGATCTCGGCGATCAATTCGCTGACCTTGTCGCCGGCACTGGCAGCTCTTCTCCTCAAGGGGCATCATGCCCCGAAGGACCGGTTGACGCGTGGCATGGACTGGCTGTTCGGCTGGTTCTTCCGCGGCTTCAACCGGGTCTTCGGTTCCGCTTCGAACGGTTATGGCCGCACGGTGGGCGGGCTTCTGTCGCGCAAGAGTATCGTCATGGTGATCTATCTCGCCCTGATCGGTGCAACCTACAGCGTGTTCAACGCGGTGCCGGGCGGCTTCGTACCGGCGCAGGACAAGCAGTATCTGATCGGCTTTGCACAGCTGCCGGATGGGGCAACGCTCGACCGTACCGAAGATGTGGTGAAGCGCATGAGCGACATCGCCCTGAAGCAGCCGGGCGTCGAGCATGCGATTGCATTCCCGGGCCTGTCGATCAATGGTTTCACGATCGGATCGAATTCCGGCATCGTCTTCGCGGTGCTTGACGACTTCGAGAACCGCACGACGCCGGAGCTTTCGGGCGGCGCCATCGCCATGGCACTGAACCAGAAGTTTGCCGGTATCCAGGATGCCTTCATCGCCATGTTCCCGCCGCCGCCGGTCAACGGCCTCGGCACCACGGGCGGCTTCAAGCTGCAACTCGAAGACCGTGCCGGTTACGGTTACCAGGCACTGGACGATGCAACCAAGGCCGTGATTGCCAAGGCCATGCAGGCTCCGGAACTGGCGGGCATCTTCTCCAGCTTCCAGATCAACGTCCCGCAGCTGTTTGCCGATCTCGACCGTGCCAAGGCCGAACAGCTGGGCGTATCCGTCACCGACGTGTTCGAGACGCTGCAGATCTATCTCGGCTCACTCTACGTCAATGACTTCAACGCCTTCGGCCGTACCTACAGCGTAAGGGTGCAGGCGGATGCGCAGTTCCGTGCAAAGCCCGAGGATATCGGTGCATTAAAAGTTCGTTCGCAATCGGGCCAGATGATCCCTCTATCGGCGCTCCTCAAGGTGGACGCCCAGACGGGACCGGAACGCACCACGCGCTACAACGGCTTCCTCGCCGCCGATATCAACGGAGCGCCGGCACCTGGCTTTTCCTCCGGTCAGGCGGAAGCGGCGATCACCAAGATCCTCGACGAAACACTGCCGTCAGGCGTTGCCTTCGAGTGGACCGATCTCACCTACCAGCAGATCCTGGCCGGCAATTCGAGCATCATCGTGTTTCCGCTCGCCCTGCTGCTGGTCTATCTTGTGCTGGCGGCGCAGTACGAAAGCCTGACGCTGCCGATTGCGATCATCATGATCGTGCCGATGGGCGTGCTGGCGGCACTGACGGGTGTCTGGCTGACGGGAGGCGACAACAACATCTTCACCCAGATCGGGTTGGTGGTGCTGGTCGGACTGTCGGCGAAGAACGCGATCCTGATCGTGGAATTCGCCCGCGAGCTGGAGTTCGAAGGCCGAACGCCGTTCGAGGCTGCAGTCGAATCCAGCCGCCTTCGCCTTCGCCCGATCCTGATGACGTCGATGGCCTTTATCATGGGCGTGGTGCCACTGGTCGTGTCCACCGGTGCCGGTGCGGAAATGCGCGTCGCCATGGGCATCGCGGTATTCTCCGGCATGATCGGGGTGACCTTCTTCGGCATCTTTATGACGCCGGTCTTCTATATGCTGGCGCGCCTGATGACCGGAATGCGGCCCCTGCGGCAGCACGGTTTGGAGGCGCCGCCCGCTCTCTCTCCAGCGGAGTAGCTGGCCTCCAGGCCCTGCGGGTTCTTCCTCTGGAAGGATCCGCAGGGCATTTTCAATTGTGCCAAGCCATAATGGGCCAGGGTTAACCTTACCCCGTAACCATTGGTAAAGGCTGTGATTGCGCTGCTTACCAATCGGTGGCAATCAGTTCGCACGCCCCTCGTAGCTCAAAGCCAGAGCAGCTGCTTCGTTTGCAGCCGATCCAGGTTCAATTCCTCGGCAGGGGCACCATCTTCCTTTCTCGCTAGATCGCGCCACCGTCGATCACCAGTGTCTGCGCAGTTATGGCAGCCGCGGCGCTCGACGCGAGAAACAGACACGGGCCCACGACATCCTGCGCCACCAGGCTGCGTTTGAGGCACTGGCGCCCGATCATCGCGGCGATGTCTTCGTCCTTCAGCCACAAGTCCTTCTGCCGCTCGGTGACGATCATGCCGGGCAGTATGGCATTGACCCGGATATTTTCCGGCCCAAGTCTGCCGGCGAGGCTTTTGGTCAAGCCGACGATACCGGCCTTGGCGGTTGTGTAGGATGGCATGCCACCCATGTTGAGCATCCAGGCGATCGACGAGAAATTCACGATGGCACCACCGCCGGCCAACCGCATATGCGGCACGGCGGCTTGCGATGTGAAGAACACCTGCTTCAGATTGATCGCCTGGCTGAGGTCCCAGTAGTCTTCGGTGATATCATCGAGATCCCGGCGATCGTCCCAGGCGGCATTGTTCACGAGTACGGAGAGTGACCCGAGGCTTGCTGCCGCATCATCGACCGCATGTCGGATAGCATCGGTATCGCGCAAGTCCGCCCTTATATATCGGACTGGATGATCGCTGATCGCGGAAAGCCGGTCCGCCACTGCTGCACTGGGTTCGTCGGCAATGTCGATAAACGCGACCTTTGCGCCATGGGCCGCGAATCCCTCGACAAGCGCCGCTCCAATGCCGGATCCGCCGCCCGTGATCAGCACGCCGCGGCCGCGCAGATCCGCGTGCCCCATCAAATCCTCATTCATAGGGTTTTCTCCATTCCCATTCTCAGTTCTAACGCTTCGAACCTCGCCGTCAATTGCGCCGGCTCCCTCCTATCTGTAGTCCGGATGCGTATCCGGTCCTGCAAATCCCGTCAGTCTCTCCAAAAGGAATTCCGCATTGTCAGTCTCCCAAAACGTCATCGTCCTGCCGACCAGAGGTTATCGCGGCTTTCTCTTCGACATGGACGGAACGATCCTCAATTCGATTGCTTCTGCCGAACGTGTCTGGGGACGCTGGGCGGCAGAGCAGGGGCTCGACGTAGAGAAATTCCTGCCCTTCATGCACGGCAAGCGCGGCATCGATACGATCACCAGCCTCAACCTGCCGGGTCTTGATCCGGCAATGGAAGCGGAGAAGGTTCTGCGCGGCGAGATCGACGATGTCGAGGGTATCGTTCAGATTCCGGGCGCTGCTGAATTCTTGGCAAGCCTGCCCGCGGGGCAATGGGGTGTCGTGACGTCGTCGCCGCTGGAACTCGCAAAGGCAAGACTTGCCGCAGCTGGCCTTGCGATACCGTCCATGCTGGTCACTGCCGAGGACGTCACGATCGGCAAACCGGACCCGCAGGGCTACAGGCTCGGCGCGAAACGGCTTGGCGCAGACCCTTCCAACGTGATGGTGTTCGAGGACGTCCCTGCCGGTATCATGGCCGGTGAGGCGGCGGGTGCCGATGTCATGGTGATCACCGCCACTCATACCCACGACGTCGAAGGCGGGCACTTCCGGATCCCGGATTATACCGGTGTTTCGGTAAGCGTCGCCAACGACGGCGTCATCACCTTTCAGTCCAGAGCGTGAGAGGCTGACGCCGGTCTTCTGGTACCGGTCAGGCAGCCCTGCTGGATGTTTTCATGAACTGGACGGTGGCGATCCACAGTATGACGCCGAGGCCAAGCAGGGCGGCAGCAATGGCATACTGGACCGGATCGCGACCGGCCCAGGGGCCTGCAAGAAACACGCAGGAGATCACACCAAGAACCGGCAAGATCGTTGGTGTCCGGAAGTGCTTGTGATCTACCTTGTCCTTGCGCAGCACCAGCACGGCGACATTGACGATCGCAAAGACGCAAAGCAACAGAAGAGCAGTCGTCCCGCCAAGAGCGGGCACGCCGCCGGCAAAGAGAATCAGACAGACGGCGAGAAGCGATGTGAAAACGATTGCGATATACGGCGTGCGGCGCGTTGCGTGCACCTTGCCGAGCATGGCGGGCAGCACATTTTCGCGGGCCATGCCGTAAATCAGCCGGCTTGCCATCATCATGTTGATCAGCGCCGAATTTGCGACCGCAAACATCGTGATGATCGCAAAGATGCTGATCGGGAACTCGGGCGCTCCGGCCTGGATGACTTTCAGAAGCGGTGTCTCCCCTTCGCCCAGTTCGTTCGCCGGCACCAGAGTAATCGCTGAAATTGCCACGAGAATGTAGATCACGCCGGTGATCGCGAGACCGGTCAGCAGCACTTTCGGGAAGAGACGGCTTGGCTCCTTGCACTCTTCGGCCATGTTGACCGAGTCCTCGAACCCGACCATCGCGAAGAAAGCGAGACCAGTTGCGGCGACGACTGGCCAGAAAGTTCCGCTGCCTTCCGGTGTGGCGAACGTCCAGGCACGCGACACATCGCCCTCGCCACCAGCAATCGCCCAGAGGCCGATGCCGATGATGATGAGAAGGCCGGTCAGTTCCACAACGGTCAGCACGACGTTGAGCTTTACGCTTTCACCGACACCGCGGAAATTGACCGCCGCCACCAGCGCAATGAAGCCGACGGCGATCAGCGGTACGCCCCAGACCCCGAGATCCAGCCCGAGCGACGTCGAGAAGTTGGCGGCAAACGCCCGCGATGCCGTCGCCGCAGACGTGATGCCTGATGACATCACGGCGAAGGCGACAAGGAACGTCACGAAATGGACGCCGAAGGCTTTATGGGTGTAGAGCGCGGCACCAGCTGCCTGCGGATATTTGGTGACGAGTTCGAGATAGGAGCAGGCGGTGAGCAGGGCGACAAGAAAAGCGATGAGGAATGGAAGCCAGACAACGCCTCCAACTTCAGCGGCCACTTGTCCGGTCAGCGCGTAGATCCCCGTTCCGAGAATATCGCCAACGATGAACAGCAGCAGCAGGCCGGGGCCCATCACGCGCTTGAGTTCAGGTGTTTCTTCTTTCGCGCCGAACGCCTCTGCCATGACTGCCTCCCAACATGGTCCTACATGGCAACACTAATGGGAACATCACACGATTGTTCCATGTTTGGTATGGCTTAACCGATCACGCCGAGCGTTACAGCCGCGACGACGCCGTAGCGAAGCGTCTTGCCGATGAAGACCAAAACAAGGAACGTTGGCAGCGGTTCTTTCAGAACACCCGCGACCACGGTGATGGCATCGCCGCCGATCGGTAGCCAGCTCAGGAGAAGCGACCACTTTCCGTATTTGCGATACCAGGTCTTTGCCTTCTCAAGCTTGTCAGGCTTGACGGGGAACCAGCGTCGGTCCCGGAACCGCTCCACGCCCAATCCCATCAGCCAGTTGACCACCGAGCCGAGCGTGTTGCCGACGGAGGCCGTGAGGACGAGGGCCGCAAGCGCATAGCGATCCGACAGGATGAGGCCGACAAGGACCGCTTCCGACTGCATCGGAAAGATCGTGGCAGCGATGAATGCAGCAAAGAACAGGCCCGCATAGGCGGCAAGATCGACCATGGAAAACCGGGTTTAAAACGTGGAAATGAAAAAGGGCGGGAAACGACCCGCCCTTTTGTTCGGATGGTGAAACGCCTCAGACGTTGCTGATCTGCTTGGAATCGACGGCTGTGTCGTCTGCAACAGGCTTCTGAGCCTGGTGGCGGGTACGCCAGTCGCCAAGGAACAGCAGGATCGGCGCCGCGATGAACACCGACGAGAGGGCAGCGACGAGAATGCCGAACACCATCGGGATCGCGAAGCTGGAAACCGCGCTACCACCCCAGATCGCCATCGGCAGAAGCGAAAGGAACGCTGTCGCCGAGGTGTAGAGGCTTCGCGCCAGCGTCTCGTTGATCGACAGGTCGATCACGTCGCGCAACGGCATCTTCTTGTAGAGGCGCATGTTCTCGCGCATGCGGTCATAGACCACGACCTTGTCGTTGACAGAGTAACCGACCAGCGTCAGCAGCGCGGCAATCGCTGTCAGGTTGAAGTCGAGACCGGTGATCGCGAAGAAGCCGATCGTCTTTGTCACATCGAGCACGAGGGTCGCGATGGCACCGACGGCGAATGGCCATTCGAACCGCACCCAGATGTAGATCATCATGGCAATCGAGGCGAGCAGGACCGACAGGAAGCCGGCCGTTGCAAGTTCGCCCGATACCTTCGGACCGACGACTTCAGTACGCTCGACCTTGGCAGTCTGGTCGATCTTCAGGACTTCGGCCTTGAGCTTCTCGACAGCCTCCGTCTGGGCAATCTCGCCGCCCGGCTGGCGTTCGACACGGACCAGGAGCCTGTTGTGGGCACCGAATTCCTGCAGTGCCACTTCGCCGAGACCGAGCTCGTTGAGGCCCGAACGGAAGGACGCGAGATCCGCTTCGTTGGCGGTTACGACTTCCATCTGGATACCGCCGCGGAAGTCGACGCCGTAGTTGAGGCCAGGCGTTACGAACAGCACGAGCGAGGCGATCGACAGGAGAACCGACACGCCGATACCGATAAAGCGACCCTTCATGAAGGGGATACGCGTACCATCCGGAACGAGGTTGATCGGCAGAAGCGGCTTGATCTCGATCTTCTTCAGCTTGCGCTGAGCGGCAATGTAGATCATCGCGACGCGAACGACCGACACGGCGGTAAACATCGAGATCATGATGCCGAGGCCCATGGTGACCGCGAAGCCGCGGACAGGACCGGAGCCGAACCAGAACAGAAGGACGGTCGCGATCAGCGCCGTGACGTTACTGTCGACGATGGTCGAGTAGGCGCGGGCAAAGCCCGAGTCGATTGCCGCAAACGCGCTCTTGCCCTTGCGGGTTTCTTCCTTGATGCGCTCGTTGATCAGTACGTTCGCATCGACTGCAAGACCGATGCCGAGCACCACGCCGGCGATGCCGGGGAGGGTGAGCGTCGACCCGATCAAGGTTAGGCCCGCAAAGGTCAGGACGACGTTGATGAGCAGCGCAGCGTTGGCCAGAATGCCCCAGCTTCCGTAGAGGAAGAAGATAAAGCAGACGACGAGGACGAAGCCGATCAGCCCGGTGAAGATGCCCATCTCGATCGCATCAGAACCAAGGTCGGCACCGACGGTGCGTTCTTCGATGACGGTGAGCTTGGCGGGCAGGGAGCCAGCGCGCAGGAGAGCCGAAAGGGTGGTCGCGTCCTCAGGCGTGAAGCTGCCCGAAATCTGACCGGAACCGCCGGTGATCGGCGTCTGGATGACGGGGGCGCTCAGCACCTTGTTGTCGAGCACGATCGCAAATGGACGACCGACGTTTGCCTGCGTGATCTGGGCAAAGCGGGCTGCACCGGCGCTGTCGAAACGGAAGGTGACGATAGGCTGGCGGCTCTGCTGGTCGAACGCCGCGCGGGCATCGGTCAGGCGGTCACCGGAGAGCTCGACGCGGTCGAGCACCGGATACTGCTGACCGCTTTCGTCTGCGATCATGGTTACGCCCGGCTGGCCCTGGTCACCGAGAAGGTGGAAGCTCATCTTGGCGGTCGAGCCGAGAAGCTGGCGCAGGCGCGAAGGGTCCTGTTCGCCTGGAAGCTGGACGAGAACGCGGTCCGAACCCACACGCTGGATCGTCGGCTCGGCGACGCCGACCTGGTCGACGCGCTGGCGGATGATCTCAAGGCTTTGCTCAACGGCAGCGTTGATATGGGAGGTGATCCCCGCATCCGTCTGAGCGATGGAAATCGTGTTGTCGCCCTGGCTGGTGATGGAAAGGTCGCTGCCACCAACCGTCGTGCCAAGCCCGATCGGGTTCGCGAGCGTCTGCAACTCGGTGACGGCCTGATCGCGCTGCGCTGGATCGCGAAGCGTAACTAGCACAGCCTCGCCCGAGCGACGGATAGCCGATGTTGCGAGGTTCTTTTCGCGCAGAACGCGGCGTGCATCCTGGATCAGGCCCTGGACACGCTCGTTGATGAGATCAGCGCGGTCCACTTCCAGCACCAGATGCGAACCGCCGCGAAGGTCGAGACCGAGCGATACGCGGCTGTGAGGCAGGAAGGACGGCACGCGGTCGAGGACCGATTGCGGCAAAATGTTCGGCATCGCCACCAGGAAGCCGAACACGATGACGAGGATATAGCTCGCCACCAGCCAGGGTGAATTTCTCATGTTTTAAGATCCTGCTTCGCCCCGGTTGCGCGTTTCGCAGCAAGGGCCCGTATGCGTGTGAGGTTCGACTATCGCGCTCAGGAGACGACGGGCGGTGCGCGCGGCAGCGGAGCCGGCCAATGCGTGCCGATAGGGTTGGCATCGGTGAGTGCGGATGCAATCGCCTGAGCAAATTCCGGAATCGTCAGTGTCGAGGCGGTGAAAGCCAAAGCGCCGTCTGCGCCGCTCCACTGGCTGGGACCAGCCTCCCTGCGGTCGGCAGTCGCCAGCGTGCGAATAGGATCGCGCTTGCTGGCTTGTGGCGTCTCCGAGCTCTTTTCGCTGGAATGCGCGATGCGCAGGATCGCCTGGCTATCGCGAAGTCCGCCGGAAACCAGAGCGACGAAGGCGATCAGCAGTGCCGCGACAAAGACTGCCCATTGCGACGGGAGCTTGTCCTGCGCGCACCGGGCCGTCTCTCGTGTTCCTGCCGGAAACACCGCCATCCGTTCCAACTCCGGAATATTCGTCACACCGAAGAGCCTGCTTCGGAAGAATGCCGCTTCTAAAGGAGAGTGCTGGTACGGTCAATCGCATCACGGCAGGGGATAACCGAAGTTTGACCCGCCTCGCGTCGGGCGCGAACCGGGCTTGACCTCAGTCAACGATTGGACGGGGCTCACCAGCACTTTCGAGCTGGGGGTCCGCGAGCCCCTGACCGGTTATTGCCGGCTGCGACCACCTAACGTTGCTAGCCGGCCTGCTTCAATGGCAGCGCTCTGATTCGACGGTCAATCTCGATTGTATGATAATGAGCGTTTAAACCGCTGTTTCAAAACGAGCCGAAACGACTAGGCAGACTGAATCAGCGGCAAGACTTCGATCGTGCCGTGATAGATCATGGTGATTGCGACATAGACGATCACGGCGAGGCCGAGATAGGCGATCCAGCGGTAGCGGTTGAGCAGGTTCGCCACGAAATTGGCAGCGATACCCATCATCGCAATCGACACGACGAGACCGATGATCAGGACTGCGGAATGCTCCTGAGCAGCTCCGGCAACGGCAAGGACGTTGTCCAGTGACATGGACACATCAGCGACGACGATCTGCATTGCCGCTTGAAAAAACGTCTTTTGCGGTTGGTTGGCGGCCGCAGCGTTGAGCGCGTCGGCGTCTGCCGTATCGTGGGCACGCAGTTCGCTCCACATTTTCCAGCACACCCAGGCGAGCAACAGGCCGCCGACAAGCTGCAGCCCGACGATGCCGAGAAGGTATGAGGTGACCGCTGCAAAGATCAGACGAAGCACGGTTGCGGCCGCGATGCCGAACAGGATTGCCTTCTTGCGCATGTCCGCCGGAAGGCCGGCAGCGGCAAGACCGATAACGATCGCGTTGTCGCCGGACAGCACGAGATTGATGGCAATGACCTCGACGAGGGCAGCCAAGCCAGCAGCGGTAAATAGATCCATGATAGGGAGGCCTGAATGGGAAGGATTGGAGGTAATTTCCTCTATCCGCTTCTTCGCGGTTGCGCACAAGCAATTTACAATTGTCTTTGCGCAAACCGTGGAACGGATGGTCTGCCGGAAGATCAGCAACGGCGCTGGCGGGCAGGATATTTACATTCCCCAATTCCACCGTCATCAATGAGGCTACAAACGGGGAAATACCATGACGCTTGAACAGGATATCGCCAGGATCGCCGAGCAGGAAGCGGCCCTGATCTTCGACCGCTTTGGTCCAGACGAAGCCTGGCAGCTCGGTTGTTTGCTGCGCGACATGGCGATCGAGAAGGGGCTGCCAGTCGCGATCGGTATCCGGCTTCACTCGATGCCACTCTTTTACACGGCGTTGCCGGGGTCGATGCCTGACAACGAAGACTGGGTTCGGCGCAAGAGCAATGTCGTCCTGCGCTTCTTTCAGTCGAGCTATGGAATGGGTCTGAAAATGACCAGGCAGGAGACAACACTCGAGGCAAAGTTCTCGCTTCCTATTGCCGACTATGCACCGCATGGCGGCAGTTTTCCGATAAAGGTGGACGGGGCGGGCTGTATCGGCGCAGTCACCGTATCGGGTCTCCCGCAGCGAGACGATCACAGGCTTGTCGTGGAGGCTCTGCTGGTGATGATGGGCAAGGCGTCCGACGGTGTTCAACTGGAGCAAGCTTGATGAGTTCTGAAGCGGTTCGTCCCCCTGAAGACGTGCTGAATTTCTGGTTCGTCGAACTGGGACCGGAGAAATGGTTCGAAAAGAACCCTGCGCTGGACGTCGCAATCTCGAAGCATTTCGCGGCGACTCACCTGTTTCTGGCGCATGGAGATCTGGATACGTGGCGAGGTTCACGCGAGGGGCATCTCGCGGCCATCATCGTGCTCGACCAGTTTTCTCGCAATATCTATCGGGGCACACCGCTGGCGTTCGCAACAGATTGGATCGCGTTGCGGGAGGCGAGGCTGGCAGTTGACGAAGGTGTCGATACGGGCGCCGGTCTTCATGAGCGGTGCTTCCTGTATCTGCCCTTCGAGCATTCGGAAGCGCTTGAAGACCAGGATCGCGCAGTCGAGCTTTTTGCTCTCCTCGGCGACGAACGATATCACGACTACGCGGTCAAGCACCGGGAGGTGATCCGTCAGTTCGGCCGCTTCCCGCATCGAAATGCTTTGCTCGGACGCAATTCGACCCCGGAAGAGCTCGAGTATCTTGCTCTGCCGGGGTCGGGTTTTTGATCAGACCTGATCTAATCAGCGCTTAGCGTCTAAAGGCGCGCGCAACTGCAATAAGTATGCAGGCGCCGATAAAGCCGGCGATGAGGTAGCCAATCCAGCCGCCCAGCACAACGCCAAAGAAGCCGAGAATGGCGTTGGCGATGATCGCGCCGACGATGCCGAGAAGGATGTTCATGAAGACGCCCATATTGCTCTTCATGAACTGTTCTGCCAGCCAGCCTGCAATGCCGCCGATGATGATGGCTGCGATCCAGCCGATGCCTGCTTCTTCCATGTCTTACCCTCACGTTTTGAATTTGCGATTGGTAACGCAGCAGAATGTTCCAAAGTTCCCAAGGAATTTTCAGGCTGTGCAGGACGTCCTTTTCTTCGCCTTGAAGTGCCTCTATTCGTGCCTGCGATTCCGATTGTCCTGAGAAGAGTAGAGACCGGTGCGCGTGAACTCCTTCGATCCCTTGTCACTGATGACGCGAACGATCCGCGCATCCATGATCGTCCTGCTTGTGACCGCAGCAGCGTTCACGGCCAATGCGCAGGCTCCGCAAAACGGTACGACGTCAACCCAGGCTGCACCGACCCCGGCTGCGCCAACCCCGGCTGCGCCGACCCAAGCAGCACCAGCCCAGACCGCGCCGGGCCAGGCAGCCCCCGGGCAGGCCGGGCAACCGCAGGCATCTGCTCAGCAAAATCCACAGTCGATGGTGACGGTCGACTCGATCAATCATGAAATGAAGGAGACATTGGACAGCCTTCGCGGCCGGCTGACCACGTTTAACGATCAGGTCAGGCAGGATACGACCGACGACGGCCGACTGGCCGAGCTTCGCCTGCAGGCGGAAGAGATCGTCGAACAGATGCGCAGCGCGTCTGACACGCTGAAGGCACGTGTCACGCAGATCCAGTCCAGGTTGACGAGCCTCGGAGAACCACCGGCCGAAGGGCAGCCGCAGGAAGCGCCGGCCGTCGCCGAGGAGCGCGGCAAGCTGGTCAATGAGCGTTCCGAGCTGAACCTGATCGTCGATGATGCCAACAACCTGGCCAACAGCGCGACAAATCTCGCGAACACGATCACCAACCTGCGCCGTGCCCTGTTCGCGCAGACGCTGTTTCGTCATACGGAATTGAACGCCGATCTATTCATCGAGGCGGGCAATGCCTTCGTAACTGAAGTGCACAACTTCAACGCGACGCTTGGCAGCTGGATCGGCTTTGTCATCCGCTTCAAGCTGCTTCAGCTTCTGAGCGCCATCGCGCTGTCCATCGGTGCTGCGGCCCTATTCCTCTGGGGCGGCTACCGCATTTTCGGCCGCTTCATTCGTCGCAACGGTCAGGAAGATCCATCCTACATCAAGCGTCTTTCGGTCGCCTTCTGGTCGACCGTGATTCAGACGGTCTCGATCGCGGCCTTTCTGGTGACCTCCTATCTCTTCCTCGATGGGTTCAATGTCCTCAGACCCGATGTGGCGCCGATCATTGCTTCGCTGTTCGGCTTCATCTGGTTCGTCTCGTTTGTCTGGAAGCTCACCTATGGCGTAATGGCGCCGGGAGAACCGGCATGGCGACTGGTGCGCATCACCGACAAGGCCGCGCGGCTGCTGACATTGGCCGTGCTCGTCATGGCGGTGGTCAACGGACTGGATTACCTTCTCGGCGCGATCAGCGAGGCATTGAACTCGCCGCTGGTTCTGACGATCGTCAAGAGCCTGTTCGCCGCTGTCATCGTTGGTCTCATCCTGATCGCCATTTCCTTTGTTCGGCCGCGCGTTGCCGAGGGCGAGGATCGTGGCGGCAGTACCGGCCATCCCTGGCCGCGGTTTTTCTCCGGTCTGTTGAAGATCATGGGCGGGCTGCTTCTGCTTGCTGTCCTGACGGGCTACATTGGTCTTGCCCGTTTTGTCGCGACACAGATCGTGCTGACCGGCGCGGTCGTCGTCCTGGTCTATCTGGGCTTCCTGTCGGGCAAGGCGATCTCCAAGCAGGGTGCGTTCAAGAACACCGGCGCCGGTCGGCAGCTGGCGGAGCGCCGCAATTTTGGCGAGGTCGCGCTCGACCAGACAGGGCTTGTTGCCGGCCTCGGCATCTATGCGTTCGCCCTGTTTCTCGGCATCCCGCTCATCCTTCTGACCTGGGGCTTCCAGACCACCGATATCGAGGCATGGATCTACAATTTCTTCACCGAAATTCGGATCGGTAACGTCTCCATCTCGATCGTCGGCATTTTCGGCGGCATCCTTCTGTTCGGATTGGGCTTTGTCGTCACCCACTGGGTTCAGAAGTGGATCGACAACAACGTTCTTGCCCGAAGCCAGGTGGATCTCGGTGTCCGAAACTCGGTGAAGACGGGCATCGGCTATCTCGGCGTCGGACTTGCCGTCATCGTCGGCGTGTCGGCTGCGGGCATTGACCTCTCAAGCTTTGCTCTTGTCGCGTCTGCACTGTCGGTCGGTATCGGTTTCGGTCTGCAGAACATCGTATCGAACTTCGTTTCGGGACTGATTCTGCTGGTGGAACGTCCGTTCAAGGTGGGTGACCACGTGGTGACGGGTGCAAACGAAGGTATCGTCAAGCGGATTTCTGTACGTGCGACCGAGATCGAGACCTTCCGCAAACAATCGATCATCGTGCCGAACTCCGACCTGATCAACGCCGCGGTCGGCAACTGGACGCATCGCAACAAGATCGGCCGTTCGGAAATTCCGATCGCTGTCAGCTACAACGCTGACCCGCAACGGGTGATGGACATTCTGCTGGAACTCGTCGACCAGATCCCCGAAGTGCTGCGGAATCCGGAACCTCACGTCGAGTTCCTGACATTCGGGCCGTCGTCGCTGAATTTCGAGCTTCGTTTCCATCTCGCTGACATGGGCGATGGTCTTCGCATCCGTAACAACCTTAGGATCGCCATTCTGCAGCGCTTCCGCGCGGAGGGCATCGAGATTCCGTTCCCGCAGCAGGAGATCGTCTTCCACCGCGGAAAGCCGGTCCTGCCGGATGAGGGAGATACGGCGGGTGGCGCGTAAAGCCACACGCCGAGAATGGTAAGGTACCGGAATAATACATCATTCACTTTAGGCAGCGGTAACTCGATGACCGCTGCGCTCAAGATGTGAAAGTACTGCCTAATTAACGCTTCTGAAAATTGCTTCGCATAGAGTTAAACAAATGGGGCAAGGATCGGGGTTAAAAGGGTACCATGACATTTCTCGGCATTTCCGGCATGCAATATTCCGGCGAATCTTTGGCGAATGCGCGCATATTGCTTGCGGAAGATTCTAACGTATTTACGTCGATGGTCGGGACCCGACTGAAAGAACTGTTCGGCATCGAGATTGAGATCTGCCGTAACTTCGAAGATCTGCAGCTTGCTTACGATCGCTCCACCGAGCCTGTCACGCTTGCGATCTCCAACATCAACCTCCCGGGTGCTGAAAACGGAGAGGCGCTGGAATACCTGATCGATCTGTCGATCCCGACCATCGTCTTTACCGGCACCTTCCAGCAGGAAACACGCGATAGGCTTCTGGCCAAGGATATCGTGGATTATATCCTGAAGGACAACGTCTTTGCGGTCGACATGCTGGCGGAATCGGTTTGCCGGTTCCTGACCAACCACCGCCATCACGTCCTGATCGTCGATGATAGCATGACCGCCCGCGCATTGCTGTCGAGTCGTCTGAAGCGCTATAACTTTAGGGTCAGTGTCGCCGAGAACGGCGCCAAGGCCCTCGAGATCCTGAAGAAGAACCCCGATATCGGTCTCGTCGTCACCGACTACAACATGCCCGATATCGATGGTTTCGAACTGACGCGCCGCATCCGCTCGGTTCGCGGTTCCCACGAACTGCGCGTGATCGGCGTGTCTTCGTCGTCGGACCGGCTGCTTTCCGCCCGGTTCTTGAAGGCCGGCGGCAATGACTTCATGTTGCGGCCCTTCATCGACGAGGAGTTCTACTGCCGCGTCAACCAGAACCTGGATACGCTGATCCAGATCCGCACGATTCGCTCGAAGGCTCCAGCAGCCGACGTCAGGAACGTTGCCTGATTTCTTGTGAGCTGCTGAGTGTGCAAAGCGAGCAGCACCTCATATCGATGGGGTGCCGCTCTTTAAAAAACTTACACCACGACCCCGGTGCGTGCGGTGTTGAGCGAAAGCTTGCGCTCTGCGCGTTCCTGCTGGGGTGAGCGGTTGTAGACCTCGCGGTAACACTTGGAAAAATGAGACGCCGACACGAACCCGCAGGCGACCGCAACCTCGACGACCGGCATCGAGGACTGCACCAGCAGATGCCGGGCGCGGTCAAGGCGGATCTCGAGATAGTAGCGGGCAGGGGATCGCCCCATTTCCTGCCGGAACAGACGCTCTATCTGGCGGCGGGACAGGCCGACATCGTCGGCGATTTCGACCAGTGACAGCGGCTCGGCCAGATTGTTTTCCATCAGCTCTATGATCTGCAGAACCTTGGAGTTCTGGACCCCGAGCCTGGCACGCAAGGGAAGACGCTGGCGGTCATGCGGGTTGCGGACGCGATCTGTCAGCTGCTGTTCGCAGACACGGTTGACGAGATTGTCGCCGAAATCCTGGCCGATCAGGTTCAGCATCATGTCGAGTGACGCGGTGCCGCCAGCGCAGGTATAGAGGTTGGAGTCGACCTCGTAGAGATCCGCATAGACTTCCGCCTGTGGAAACGCTTCTGCAAAACCCGGGAGGTTCTCCCAATGGATCGCGCAGCGCTTGCCGTTCAGGAGCCCCGCCTGCGCCAGAATATGCGCGCCGGTGCAAAGGCTTCCGACAGCCGTGCCGCGGTTATAGGTCTCGCGCAGCCAGGCGTTGACAGATTTGTTGTTGAACTCCTCCACATAGATGCCGGAACACATCAGCACCATGCTGGGGCGATGCTCACCGCTCAGGTGACGGCGTTCGTCTGCAAGAGAGGAATTGACTTCGAGACCGATACCACTGGACGAGTAAACCTTCTCGCCATCGACGGAACAGAGGCGCCAGGTATAGGCGGCGTAGCCAAGCATGCGGTTTGCGATCCGCAGGGTTTCGACGGCGGCTGCAAAGGGCAGCATCGTAAAATGCGGCACAAGAAAGAAAACGAGCGCGCGTTTCTTCGCGTGCCCACGGTTTGTTATATCCATGTCGCTGTTCCCTTCGCTGGCCGCCGTTGATCCGGTCGTTTCTTTAAAAGCGACATTGACACGGAAGGCGGTGACGGAGAAGGACATTTGACGACGGCGAAATGTCAAATTTGCGACGTCCAAAGGTCGCACACACTATAATCTCGTTAACAGGCGATCAAAAAAGACGCAGCCTCAAGACCTGCCTGCGTGTCGCATGCAGGCCATGAGTATTGGGCATCAATGGCGCTTGAGGTCGTTGTCGGTGGATGGCCAACCGATATCCTTTCGGATTTCTGGTGGCAGGCCCTCAAGGACCTGTTCATTTTGACGGCGGCGCCATGCGTCCCGCAGGTTTGAAATGGTGCTCAGGGCAAGCCCGACGTATGTCGCAAACGACGACTGCGATGTTCGTGGCTGTACACTCTCACGATAGGTCATGATGCTCATCGATTTTCTCCTTGGGGCTCTCGTTCGAGCACTGGACGCCGATTCAAAGTGAACTGCGGTCAGTCATCAAAAAAGAGAATTAAAATGATCCATCCCATCAAGATTCGTTTTGTTTTGAGATGGCGTGTTGTGTTTCCAAGGGTGCGACCTGTTTGACTTTCAATCAAACGAAATGATATGGTGCTTAGGTTCAATTTAATTGATGGTGATGACGATGACCGTTCCGTTTCGACCGCCTCTTCCATTGCTCGATATCGACATCCTCAGAACCTTTGTTGCCATTGCCGAGACGGGCAACTTTTCGACTGCCGCAGAAGCGGTTCTGCGAACACCGTCGGCCGTGTCCATGCAGATCAAGAAGCTCGAAGAACAGTTGAAGACGACGCTGTTCCTGCGGGACGCGCGATCGGTGTCGTTGACGCAGAATGGCGAAATGCTTTTGTCCTATGCGCGCCGGATGCTCGCTCTATCGAACGAGGCGGTCTCGCGGTTCGTCATGCCCGATCTCGCGGGCGTCGTGAGGCTGGGCGCTCCCGATGATATCGCCGAGCGGTTACTTCCAAAGCTCCTGAAGGATTTCGGAGAGAGCTTTCCGGGGATCATGGTCGATGTCACCGTCGACCAGAGCCTGCAGTTACGCCGGCGGATGGATGAGCAGCGGCTGGATCTCACCCTGATCAACTGTGCGACAAGGCCGTTCCCGACCACCGGTGAAGTGATCCATTCCGAACGGCTCGTCTGGGCCGGTGCTAAATGCGGCAATGCCTACTTGCGTGATCCGCTACCGATCTCCGTCTGGGAGGATGGGTGCGTGTGGCGGCAGGATGCGATCTCTCAGCTCGATCGCCACAAGCGCTCCTATCGTATCGCCTATGCGAGCTCTCATACGATGGCGCAGCGCGCAGCAGTCGTGTCCGACCTTGCGATCGCACCATTCCCGCTTTCCTATGTCACGAGCGACATGCAGGTTCTGGGCGCCAAGGAAGGGCTGCCCGAACTCATCAGCTTCGACATTCGGCTTCTAACCGCGCCCCATCTCTCGGCCCCGGCCAAGGCTGTCGCGGAAAGCATGAGGGAAGCGTTCGGCGCGCTGGCAACGGCGGCCTGAACTCGGGCATGTCCGTGAGCATCACCAGATCTTCTTGGTGATGCCGTGATAAAGCCATGTCCAGATCGGCGGCGGAAAGCGCAGGGCTGATGGCCCGGCTGGTTCATACGTCTTCAGATTGCCCGTGATCGCATCCTGGATTGCTTTGATTGCGATATCCGTCGCGGATGCCGTCATCAGGAGCGGATAGGTTGCCATCGTGTCGGAACGGGCCGGAGATATCCGTTTCTCGTAAAGCGTTCCGCCGGTATCGACCCCGTTGTCAACGAGATGGACGGTTGCCCCGAAATTCTGCGCGTCGCCTTCCACGAGAGCCCAGTATCCACCCATCTGGCCACGATACATCGGGTTGATGCCAGCGTGGAAGTTGATCACGGGGCAGGGGATCGCGGCAAGCGTTCGGGATGACAGGATACGGCAGGATATCGTGAAGACGACTGCCGGTCGGATTGCACTTACCGCAGCGTGACACGAAGCGTCATTCAGGGACGATACGGATGTCACAGGAACTGCCGGGTTGGGAGCCGCTATCAACCCGTGCTCGTGAATGATCTCTTCAGATCGTCTCGCTGCGATGCCTTTGCCGAGCCGTGACGCAATCATCGTAGCCAGCTGACCAAGCGCATGCATCCATCCAAACCGCTTCGCGCGCCGCTTCAGAAGCATCGATTTCGGTTCCGCTTCCTCCTGGATAACGTGGAGATCAGAAAACTCCCGATGGATGGCATTGATCATCACCTGCGGGTTTATGCCGCCAGCAGTCATGATCAAAACCCGAGAAGATGAATGTTCCGTCATGGGCCTGCCCCGTAATTGACCGCGTAGCGTGCGCGCTCATAGTAACGGGGAAAGATTGGCAAATTCACACCGACCTCTCGGTTCGCGCGCTGCGACAACCGATTTGTCCTGTATCATTGTGCTGGAACCGGCGGTGAAGTCATCGGGCGCGATTGGGCTGTTGCCAAAAAGCATCACAGCGGTCGCTAAGAGACACATCACATTTGATCACGTGAACTTTTTCCGAGCTGGAACGTTCCTGTGCCGGAAATTGATTTTCCGAACGATTTGATCTTCATCCAGGGAGTTTTCTAACATGACGGCAAAGACAGTCACGGTTATCGCCGCACTTTTCGTAACGGCAGCTTCGCTCAGCTCGTGTGGCAACACGATCCGCGGCGTAGGCCAGGACACGGCGAACACCGTGAACGCCACCCAGGACGCCGGCCACCGCGTTGGCAAGGCTGCACAGTAATTAGTTACTCCCCAGCTCCGCTGTCGGCCATCACGTGCCGGCAGCGAGGCTGCTGAGGTGCCCCGCAGCGAGGGGCAGGGCAGTCTTGGCTTACAAGCTACCGCCAGTTTCGATGCGCTTTGCTCGACTTGATCAGACTCGAGCCTTTGGATAGGCACGCTCGAAGCCGCCTGACTGATCAAGACCCTTCTTGAACGCCTGATAAGCCGGGTGCTGGCTGGATTTCGCCGCTTCCGCAATGCGGATCTGAAGCCGCGCCGGCGCTGCATTGCCGAGCCATCCACCAGATTTTTCCAGTTTCAAAGAGTTGAGAAACCGTCCTTCACTCGCCTGATCCAGGTAGAGGTGCAGACCCGACAGGAGAAGGTCATCGCTCGACGGGTTCTCCATCAACAGAACAAGCCAGGACTGCTGTTCGGCCGACCGGTTCTCGAAACTCTCGGCAACGGTCTCGCGGCTGCCAATTGGCGAAATGTTGCTCACGTCTTCATCCTTTACCGTGATCGTTTCACGCCAGATCCACGCCTCCACACCGTGGGGAGCGCCGTCCTGACCTTTGTCGATCTTATCGCCCAACATGTCGACCTTGTCGATAAGGACGTCGGCATATGGCGGGTTGGCGTCAGAACGGTCCGACGCCGAGCCCTGTCATTCCGCAGCGATCCGTGCCTCCTCGGATGATGCAGGGCTTACCATGGCAGAAATGATGGTGTGCAGGTCGAGCGTCCCGACAGGCGCTCCAGTCGGATCTGTAACCGTTGCCCGTGTCAGGCTCGCCTCGCAGATCGCTCTCGCAGCGGCTTCGATCGTCGTGTTGCCCGCAAGCCTGACGCCGTCAGTCAGACCGTCGAACGGTTTCATGACGGTTTTTGCCTGCAACACACGCCCTCGGTTCACCTCCTTGACGAAGGCGGTGATGTAGTCATCAGCAGGTGACAGGACGATATCTTGGCCGGTTCCCTGCTGCACCACTTCGCCATCGCGCAGAATGGCGATCTTGTCGCCCAGCCTCAGGGCCTCGTCGAGATCATGGGTGATGAATACGACGGTCTTCTTGAGCTCCGCCTGGAGATCGAGAAGCACGGTCTGCATGTCGACGCGGATCAGCGGATCGAGCGCGGAATAGGCCTCGTCCATCAAAAGGATGTCGGCATCGTTGGTCAGCGCCCGTGCGAGGCCGACGCGTTGCTGCATGCCGCCGGAAAGCTGGTTCGGGTAGTGGTTCTCGAAACCGGAGAGGCCGACCCGCTCGATCCAGTACTGGCCTTTCTTGAAGCTTTCCGCGCGAGGCACGCCCTGGATATCCAGTCCATAGACCGTGTTCTCGATCACGGTCCGATGCGGCAGAAGCGCGAATTTCTGAAACACCATCGCCGTCTTGTGCCGACGGAATTCCCGAAGATCGTTTTCGCTCATCGTGCACACGTCGACGCCGTCATAGACGACTTCGCCGTAGGTCGGGTCGATCAGCCGGTTGATATGGCGGATCAGGGTCGATTTGCCGGAACCAGACAGACCCATGACGACCGTGATGCCACCCGCCGGCATGGATATGTTGATGTCTTTCAGGCCGAGCACATGACCGTGGTTCTTGTTGAGCTCGGTCTTCGTCATGCCCGCCTTGATGGCGTCGATATACTGGCGACCGTTCGCGCCGAAGATTTTGTAGAGACCTTTGATCTCGATGCCGTGACTAGCCATGGACCACCTCCGAATGTTTTTGCAGGCGCTTGCCGAATGCCTGGCTTGTTCGGTCGAAAATGATGGCGATCGCAACAAGCGCGAAACCGTTCATGATGCCGAACGTAAAGAACTGGTTGTTGATCGCCTGCAGCGTGTTGCGGCCAAGCCCGCCGACGCCGACCATGGATGCGACTACGACCATCGCCAGCGACATCATGATCGTCTGGTTGATCCCGGCCATGATTGTCGGCAGGGCCAGCGGCATCTGCACGTTCTTCAGCTTCTGGCTTGGCGACGAACCGAACGCATCCGCGGCTTCGAGCACTTCCTTGTCGACAAGCCGGATGCCGAGATTGGTCAGGCGGATCATTGGCGGGACCGCATAGATGACCACCGCAATCAGTCCCGGAACTTTGCCGATACCGAAAATCATCACCACGGGAATGAGGTAGACGAAGCTCGGCAGGGTCTGCATCACGTCGAGAACCGGGTTGACGCTTGCCTGCGCCCGGTCGGACCGCGCCATCAGAATGCCGATAGGGATGCCGACGATGATGGAGATCAGAGTTGCGACCGTGGTGATCGCGAGCGTGATCATCGCATCGTTCCAAAGGCCGATAAAGCCGATGAACGACATTCCGAGCGCGGTACCGATGGTGATGCGGATGCTGCGGCTGCCGAGATAGACTATGGTGAGGATGACGGCGAGGACGATGATCCACGGCGAGTTGGTGAACAGCCTTTCCAGGAAGTTCAGGAACCATTGCAGGGGCTGGACGATCGTATCGATAAAGCCGGTATACTCGCGAACAAGGCTCTTGAACCCCTCATCGATGACCTTGCGTGCTTCACGGATGGAAGCGTCGCTGATCGCCGGAAAGCTACAGAGAGCGTTCGGCAGGAAGTTGCAGGTTGCCATGATGTTCCCCTTTATAGGTTGGATTTTTGGCGTAACCCGGCATGGCTGCCCGAGCGCCTTCCTGACCAAATCAGCTTCATGCACGTCTGCAATGGATAAGGCGTCGGGTTCGCGCGACCGTCAGCGGTGGACGGCTTGTCGCGACTTCTCACGCGCCTTGAGCGGGAAGCCGCAGATCGGCTTCCCTCATTGTCAAAGCTAGGCTCAGAGAGCGGCCTTTACCTTTTCGGCGACGTCGGCACTGACCCACTTGCTCCAGATTTCCGGGCTGGTTGTTAGGAAGTGCTTGGCGGCGTCTTCATTGGTGCCCTGGTTGTCGGTCTGCCAGGCGAGAACGCTGTTGATCGTGGCGTTGCCCCATTTGCGGGCCTTGATGTAATCCATCGCGACGCCGGCCTTGTCGGCGAACTTCTTCGTTACGACCGTGAAGGCTTCCGAACTCGGATAGGAGTTGACCTTTGGGTTCGGGCAATCCGGAACCGCCGTGCAGGCATCCCAGTTGGCCTTGTCATGCGGCGTATCGAAGGACAGCTTCACCATCTCGTACTTGCCGAGAATCGCGGTCGGAGCCCAGTAATAGCCGAGCCAGCCGGTCTTCTTCTCGAATGCGCCGGCAATTGAGCCGTCGAGCCCGGCAGCAGAGCCGGTATCGACCAGTTCAAAGCCTTTTTCGCTTGCGCCGAGAGCCTTGTAGAGGTTGGCGGTCGATGTCTGGCAGTTCCAGCCGGACGGGCAGTTGGTGACCGCGCCCTTGGATTTGTCTTCCGGTGCCGGGAAGAGTTCGGGATGAGCAAGCGCCTGCTGCACGGTCTTGATATCCGGATGCGCGTCAGCGAGGAATTTGGGGATCCACCATCCTTCGACAGCGCCGTCGGCAAGGATTTCCGCTGCAATGACGAGCCGTCCTTCCTTGACCGCTGCGTCGAGCGGGGTGCGCACCGCGTTGACCCAGAATTCGGGTGCAAGGTCAGGCTGACCTTTTTCGTTCATCGATGTGAAGGTCGGCATCGTGTCGCCGGTCACCATTTCCACCGAGCAGCCATACCCGTTTTCGAGAATGATCTTGTCGATATGAGCGGCAACCCCTGCGGACGCCCAGTTCATCTCTGCGATTGATACCGAACCGCAGTCGGCATGGGCAGTGCCGGCAAAAGCGTAAAGACCGGCGGCGAAGGCTGCGGAAGTGAGGAGTTTCTTCATGTGTAAGACCTCCCAGTCTTATTCGTGACAGTGTTCAACTCTGGAGGCGCCGATAGCCGGCACCCGATGACTGCGGCTTTGTGCGATCAACCGGTAGATGTGATTGCACCGGCCAGCTGGCCTCATGCGTCTTTTATACGCCAGCGAATGATGTCACAGGCGTTGCGCAATAATGTGTCAGCAGTATCAGCCTACGTTTTCCGAAGCAGAAATCAACTGTCCGCGAGTAACCGCACAATAACGGGCATATCACCAAGCCCTTGTAAGATATCGTGTTCGCGTCTTTTGTGACGACAAAAGCGCCATCGCCGGCAATAACTAAGCAAACTCTGCAACCAGCAGCAGCCCGTTCATGCAGTCGGCACTTTGTCACGTCCGATATTTGACGTTTAGTGGCTGATTAGCGCCCTCGCTGTCGCAAAGAAAAATTCACGCAGTGTGGGGAAAAAAAATTGAAACTGCAGGCATTGGTAACGCGCTAATAACCATACGGTAAGAATGTACGCGTAGATGTTGCCGCCATGGTCGTCCTCGAACGACTTGGCGCCGGATCAGGTAGTGCATACCGGCCGCCATAACCATTTTGCAGTGACGCAAGCGATCTCGAAATGAAAGATCGCGCTATGGTTGCGTTCATATCGACTTTTGGGTTCTCATTTCACATCAGCCAGCGCTGAACGTACGGATGAAACCGAGCAGTGAAAAGCGCGTGTCGAGTTCCATGGCGCGGGTCTGACGGTCACGACGCGGAAGGCTCGAATTCCAGGCAATCTGAACGCTGTCATTGTTCTTGAAGATGTAAAGCATCGGTGTTTCCTCAGAGGCTTCGTAGACCGAAGCCATGTCGTTTTCATATGCGCTCAGATACGCGGCGAACCAGCGCGTTTCAACGCAACAAGTCGGCAGCGCATGTCGCAAACAGAATGCCCATTGAGAAAGTTGTGAGATCGCGCCCCGAAATGTCTAACCCGCATGGGATTGACGGGTGACCTTCAACGAGTCAACATGGCGCTGCAATGCAAATCCAGAGCAAACACCAGCAGGGCCGGACGCCTTCCTCATCTACGAATTGTCCGGTCCCTTTCTCTGCGATCGGCCTGCTGCCATGACCCGCTCCGGGCGCGTCGTCCTTGTCCTTGGCGGCGCCAGATCCGGCAAGTCATCCTTCGCTGAAAAACTTAGCGGCGAAACCGGTCTCAACAGGCACTACATTGCCACAGGCCGCGCCTATGACGCCGAGATGGAAGAACGCATTCTGCGCCATCAAGCCGACCGTGGCACGGGCTGGATCACCCACGAAACACCGTTGAACCTCGCAGCCAACCTTCGCAGCATAGACTCTGATGATGTCGTCATCCTCGTCGACTGCCTCACGCTGTGGGTTACGAACCTGATGATGGCGGAGGCAGACATTTCCTCAGCCTCGGAAGGACTTCTGTCTTATCTGAGGGATACTGCTTCGACCGTCATCCTCGTGTCGAATGAAGTCGGTCTTGGTATCGTGCCGGACAATCGCATGGCGCGAGACTTCCGTGATCATGCCGGCCGCCTGCATCAGGCAATCGCAGCCGTGGCAGACGATGTATTTTTCGTGGCCGCCGGCTTACCGCTGAAGATGAAGGGGTGACGGGCTATACTGGTTCCGGTCGGGAGATAATCTAGAACCCCAGCCAGATACGAACCGGATGAGCCGGATTGGCGATCAGTTTGGTCGCAAGCGCGATGCAGGAGATCACCAGCAGCGGCTTGATGATCTTCGCACCGTTCCGCATCGCCAGTCGCGACCCAATCTGCGCACCGATGAATTGGCCAACGCCCATCATCAGGCCGATCTTCCAGAGCACCGATCCCGACGCTGCAAACACCAGAAACGACCCGAAGTTGGAGCCGAGATTGATGAGCTTCGTGTGGGCGGTTGCTTTCAGCAGTCCGAAGCCGGCGAGCAGAACGAAGCCCAGCATGTAGAATGATCCGGCGCCTGGCCCGAAGACGCCATCGTAGAGCCCGACGATCGGCACGGCGGTCAGCCCGAAAACGAACGGCGTCACCCGTCGGTGACTTTCCAGATCGCCGAGATTGGGTTTGATCGCAAAGAAGATTGCGATTGCCACGAGCAGAAAGGGGATCGCGGTCGTCAGGAATTCGGCTGGAACGATGGAGGCAAGCAGCGCACCGATGGCGCCGCCGAGCGCCGCCATCACCGCCATCGGCAGCTGCTCTTTCAGCTTCACATGGCCCTTGCGCGCATAGGCGATTGTTGCCGATGCCGAGCCGAACTGGGATTGCAGCTTGTTCGTCGCGATCGATTCCAGCGGCGGAATGCCGGCAATGAGCAAGACGGGGATGGTGATCAGCCCGCCGCCACCCGCAATCGAATCAACGAACCCCGCGAAGATGGCTGCGAGGAAAAGAAGAAAAAGCAGCTGAAATGCAATGTCGCTCAAGGCTGGCGCTCTGCGTGAAGGAGAGGAGGGGAAATGGCGAAGGGATGCGCGCCGGCTTGTGGCACCGAATCGGTGATCCGGCAATAGGAGGGGCGCTGGCAGCGGTTGCAGGTTGCGGCTGCATTGCAGTAAACCGTTGCGGCGCTATGTTGCGCGATGAACGGCCGCTGGCAGGCGGCGAGCATATCAAGGTATTCGCATGCAAAAAGTCATATTCGATACTGACCCCGGCGTAGACGACGCCATGGCGCTGCTGTTTCTGCATCGCCATCCGGATATCGATCTTGTCGGTGTGACGACGGTGTTCGGAAATGCCTCGATCGAACTGACCACGCGTAATGCGCAGTTCCTGCTTAAGGAGTGGGGCATCGACGCGCCGATCGCCAAAGGGGCGGGCAAGACGCTTGATCCGTCGCGGGTCGAGCAGCACTCGCCGACGATCGTGCATGGCGAGGACGGCCTCGGCAATATCGGCGTGCCTCTCGAAATCGATTGGCCGCTCGATCCGCGCGAGGCATCGCAATTCATCATCGATACGATCAGGGCCAATCCCGGCGAAATCACCATTGTCGCGGTCGGTCGCATGACCAACCTGGCTTTGGCGCTGCAGGCTGATCCGGAGATCGCAGGCCTGACCAAGCAGGTGGTGATCATGGGCGGCGCTTTCGACGTCAATGGCAATGTGACACCAGCAGCCGAAGCAAATATTCACGGCGATCCGGATGCCGCCGATATCGTCTTTACCGCGCCGTGGAACGTCATTGCTTTCGGCCTCGACGTCACCATGAAGACGATGATGTCGTCAGATGATATGGCTGAGTTGGCCAAGGGTGGCGATAAGGCGCTAACACTCCTGTCCGACCTTTCGCAGTTCTATATCGATTTCTACCGCCAGGGCGCGGGTCTCGATGGAATGGCAATCCACGACAGCTGTGCCTGCGTCTATCTGGTGGCGCCCGATCTGTTCAAGCTCCGCAGCGGCCCTGTCCGCGTGGTCTGCGGCGGCATTGCCGATGGCGAGACGATCCAGGCGCCTGACACAGGCCGACGGTTCGTCGATAGTCCTTGGGATGATCAGCCAAGCCAGAAGGTCGCGGTCGGTGTCCAACCCGAAAAGGTCCTGGACGTTATCCGTGTCGCGCTGACGGCAGGTCGGCCGGCCTAGCCCTCTTCAAATTTGAGGGCGGTTTGGCATTCTGACCGATCGGCAATCGATGTTTAGGCAACAATGTAGCGGCAAATTGGCGCCGTCTTGTTGGAACCCATTGGCATTTTCGATTGGTTTCCTTATGTGGAACACCGAATACAGACTTTTTAAAAGGACATGGGCGTGACTGCTATATTCGACAAAGTTGCCGACATCATCGCTGAAACCAGCGAGATCGACCGCGAGACGATCACGCCGGAGAGCCACACGATCGACGATCTTGGCATCGACAGCCTGGACTTCCTCGACATCGTTTTCGCGATCGACAAGGAATTCGGGATCAAGATCCCGCTCGAGCAGTGGACCCAGGAAGTGAACGAGGGCAAGGTCTCGACGGAGGAATACTTCGTTCTGAAGAACCTCTGCGCCAAGATCGACGAACTGAAGGCGGCAAAGGGCTAAAGCCCACAGTCGGCGCAAGTTCATGCTTCTTGAATATTTCCAGATGATCGATCGGGTGGAAACGCTCGATCTTGCCGGAAAAACGCTGACTGCACGCTCGGTCGTTCCTGAAAAGAGCCCTGTTTTCGAAGGGCACTTTCCGGGAATGCCGCTCGTGCCGGGCGTGCTTTTGATCGAAACCATGGCGCAGGCATCCGGAATGCTGGTTCTTGCGGCGACCGATTTCGCCGCGATGCCATTCCTGATGTCGGTGGACAGTGCCAAGATGCGTGCGTTTGTCGAGCCGAACGCCGTGCTCGACATCGAGGCGTTTCTGGAGCATGAGGGTTCCGGCTACATGGTGACAAAGGCAAAGATTACGTCGGGCGGCAAGAAGGTGTGCGATGCGCAGCTCAAGCTGCGGACCATGCCTTTCAGTGAAGTTCCGCTGGCGCCGATCGTGCGCAAGCGCGCCGAAGAGATCGGCCTCATTGCGGCGATGCAAGCCGGCACCTGACGCAAAGCCTTCGGGAATAATGCGGCCCGGACGGACCGGTTCTAAAGTGTCCCGTCGTGCCTGATGTCGTCGCTGGTCAATGGCCGCGCAAAGAGGACAGTTATGAAGTCTGACAATGATGTGGTGATTACCGGGGTCGGCATCGTGACCTCGCTCGGCGTCGGCATCGAGCCGCATGTCGCGTTTCTGACGGGATCGTCCATTGACGAGCCCAAGGTCGAAACGGAGC
Organism: Neorhizobium sp. DAR64862/K0K3; assembly: GCF_050500185.1. Classification (NCBI taxonomy): domain Bacteria; kingdom Pseudomonadati; phylum Pseudomonadota; class Alphaproteobacteria; order Hyphomicrobiales; family Rhizobiaceae; genus Neorhizobium; species Neorhizobium sp. DAR64862/K0K3. The sequence continues at coordinate 1,512,601 of NZ_CP191449.1, read as the reverse complement.
GTTTCAAACCCTATCCTGTCCATCCCATGCCTGAGATCGACTGGTCCGCACAGATCGCCAAGCGCGGCGATCAGCGCCAGATGGAGAACTGGCAGCGCCTCGGCGTTTTCGCCGCAGGCCTCGCTCTCGACGACGCAGGTTTGAAGACGGATGCGGATGCCTGCGCCTCGATGGACATGATCGTTGCAGCCGGCGGCGGTGAGCGCGACATCAAGGTCGACTCGCTGATTGTCGACGAAGCCCTGAAGCGCAACGACCGCGACATGGTGCTCAATGAGAAGCTGACGACAGAGCTGCGTCCCACCCTGTTTCTCGCCCAGCTTTCGAACCTGATGGCCGGCAATATCTCGATCGTCCACAAGGTCACCGGCTCGTCCCGCACCTTCATGGGCGAAGAATCGGCCGGTATCTCGGCCATCGAAACCGCCTTCCACCGCCTCAAGGCGGGCCAGTCGAGCCACAGTCTCGTCGGTGGCGCCTTCGTGGCGGAACGGGCTGATATTCTTCTGCTGGTCGAGGGCATCCGTGCTCACGCGACAGGCGGCTGGCAGCCGCTGTGGTCTCGCTCGCCGGACAATGGCGGCGGAATGATCACCGGTTCGGTCGGCGCCTTTCTCGTTCTCGAATCCCGCGGCTACGCGCAGGCGCGTGGTGCACGGATCTATGCAACGATCGATGCCGTCGAAGGCGATCGCGGCAACCGCGACGATGGCGGGCTCGAGAAGCGCATGTCGCGGCTCACCGCCCACGGCACGCCAGGGGCGGAAACTGTCGTGTTCTCCGGCGCGAGCGGCATGGTCGATCTCGCGAAGCGCGAAAAGACAGCGCTCGAGCAGGCTTTCCCGGGTTCCGCGATCCGCGGCTTTGGCGGCGTTACGGGCCACGCGATGGAAGCGCAGTTCCCGCTCGGCATCGCCCTTGCAGCGCTGACGCTCGAATCGACTGCCAAGGTCCCGGCCTTCGACGCCGCAAACGAGACGCCGATGGCGTCCCCGGCAAAGCAGGCGATTGTCACTACAGTTGGATATACGCGCGGCGAGGGGATTGCTGTCCTCTCTGCTGAAGCGTGAAGGAGACAGTCATGAGTGACAACCGCTTCACGGATCATCTCGGCCGGCCCATCGTCGCGGTCACCGGCATGGGCGTCATCACCTCGCTCGGACAGGGTCTTGATGACAACTGGTCAGCGCTGACCTCTGGCACGTCGGGCATCCACAAGATCACCCGTTTTCCGACCGAAGGCCTTTCGACCCGCATCAGCGGCACGGTGGACTTCATCAAGGTTCCAGCCGAAAACTCGGTCGAGCGCTCGTTTGCCTTCGCCCGCGAGACAACGGCGGAAGCGTTGGCCCAAGCCGGCTTGTCCGGTGATTTCGACGGACCGCTGTTTCTGGCCGCTCCGCCAGTCGAGCCGGAATGGTCCGACCGTTTCGCGCTTGCAGACCGTGCACCGCCATCGACGCAGCAGGGCGATGCCTACGATCGCTTTCTGACGGCCATGCGCGAGCGTCCTGATCCTGTCTTTCTCGAAGCCGTCCAGTTCGGTTCGATTTCGGAGCGCCTGGCCGACAAGTTTGGTACCCGTGGCCTGCCCGTAACGCTTTCCACCGCCTGCGCCTCTGGTGCAACCGCGATCCAGCTCGGCGTCGAAGCGATCCGTCAGGGTCGTACCGACAAGGCTCTGGTCGCTGCGACCGACGGTTCTGTCAGCGTCGAGGCACTCGTGCGCTTCTCGCTTCTGTCTGCGCTTTCGACGCAAAATGATCCGCCGGAAAAGGCGTCCAAGCCGTTCAGCAAGGATCGTGACGGCTTTGTCATCGCGGAAGGTGCGGCAACGCTGGTGCTGGAATCGCTGCAGTCGGCCATTGCCCGCGGCGCCAAGGTGCTCGGCATCGTCAAGGGTCTCGGCGAAAAGGCCGATCACTTCCACCGCACCCGCTCGTCCCCGGACGGCGGCCCGGCGATCGCCACGATCCGGGCGGCGCTTGAAGATGCGGGCATGGACGAAAGCGGCATCGGCTATATCAACGCCCATGGCACATCGACCCCGGAAAACGACAAGATGGAATATAGCTCCATGCTGGCCGTATTTGGCGAAGGTTTGAAGGGTATTCCGGTGTCGTCGAACAAGTCGATGATCGGTCACACGCTGACGGCAGCCGGCGCTGTCGAAGCCGTATTCTCGATCCAGACGATGCTGACCGGCACTCTGCCGCCGACCATCAACTACACCAATCCCGATCCGACGATCGAGCTGGATGTGGTGCCGAATGTGAAGCGGGACGGTGCGCCGAGGGCGGTTCTGTCCAATTCCTTCGGCTTCGGCGGCCAGAACGCCAGCCTTGTCATGACGCTTGAACCGGCGTAAGGCGAGCCCCCAAGAGATTTTATAGACTTTTGAACGCCCAAACGGGCGGAGGATGACCTGTTATGCGCGCGCTGCAACTGATTGATGACCGCAAGCTCGAAGCCGTCGACATTCCCGAGCCGGAGGCGCCGGGTCCTGGCGAAGTCACGTTGCGTGTCAAGGCCGTAGCACTCAATCACATCGACGTCTGGGGCTGGCGCGGTATGGCATTCGCCAAGCGCAAGATGCCGCTGACGATCGGCGCCGAGGCCTCCGGCGTCGTGGAAGCCATAGGTCCCGGTGTTTCGAATGTTCTGCCCGGCCAGCTTGTGTCGATTTACGGCGCCCGTACCTGTGGTCTCTGCAAGGCGTGCCGCGAAAAGCGCGACAACCTTTGCGAAAATGTCTCGGGTGTTCATGGCTTCCATCTCGATGGCTTCGCGCAGGAAAAGGCCAATCTTCCGGCCCGTCTTCTCGTTCCGGCACCTCCGGGCGTCGATGCCGTTGCAGCAGCACTCGCGCCTGTCACGTTCGGCACGGTCGAGCATATGCTGTTCGATAACGCCAAGCTCCAGCCCGGCGAGACGATCCTTATTCACGCCGGCGGCTCGGGCATCGGATCTGCCGCCATCCAGCTGGCAAAGAAAATGGGCTGCACGGTCATCACCACGGTCGGTTCGGACGACAAGATCGAGAAGGCCAAGGCGCTCGGCGCCGATCATGTCATCAACTACCGCGTCGATCGGTTTGAAGGCGTCGTGCGCAAGCTGACCAAGAAGAAGGGCGTTGATGTCGTCTTCGAACATGTCGGCAAGGATACCTGGGCGGGTTCCATGCTGTGCATGAAGCGCGGCGGACGCCTCGTCACTTGCGGCTCCACCTCGGGTGTTTCCACCGACCTCAATCTGATGATGCTGTTCCAGCAGCAGTTGAAGCTCATCGGCTCGTTTGGCTGCCGCATGGAGAACATGGCCGATGCCATGCAGAAGATGGCCCAGGGCATCGTTCATCCGGTGATCGACACAGAAGTCACGTTTGATGAAATCCACAAGGCACTTGCCCGCATGGAGAGCCGCCAGATCTTCGGCAAGATCGTCCTGAGGATGGACTGACCACTGATGAAGATGGTCATTACCCGGATTGTTCTGAAGCTTATCCACTTCCGCCAATGGCTGGTGGCGCAGCTCACGTTCGGGCTGCTGAATTTCCTGAAGATCTTTCCGGCGGATCCGGCGATCCGGTTTGCCGATCGCTTCGCACGCTACATCGGGCCGAAATTCTGGCGTCATAAACTGATGATGACCAATCTGCGCAACGCCTTTCCGGAAAAGGGTGAGGCGGAGCTGCAGGAGATCGCTGTCGCGAGTTGGGGACACATGGGCAGGCTCGCCGCCGAATATGTCTTCCTCGACCGGCTGTTCGATTTCGACCCCGAACAGGCAGAGCCGGGCAGGGTGGAAGTCTCGGGCACCCCGATCTTCCTGGACCTGCGCGACAACCCACGTCCGTTTATCGTCTTTACCGCCCACACCGGCAATTTCGAGCTCCTGCCTGTCGCCGGCAAGGCCTTTGGTCTCGAGGTCATGGTGTTGTTCCGTCCGCCGAACAACCCTTACATCGCCGATAAGGTCTTCTCGTTCCGCAGTGCCCGCATGGGGCAGCTCGTGCCGTCGCATGCGGGGTCATCGTTCTCGCTGGCAAGGCGCCTGGACGCGGGCGGGGGGGTGGGTGTCCTCGTCGACCAGAAGTTCAGAAAAGGCTTGTCGACCAATTTCTTCGGACGCCCTGTTAAGACGAACCCGCTTCTTGCCAAGCTCGTGCGTCAGTTTGATGCGGATGTCTATCCGGCCCGCTGCATCCGTCTCCCGAACAACCGTTTTCGCCTTGAGATAGAGCCTCGCATCGAACTTCCGCGCGACGAACGCGGCAATCTCGACATTCAGGGCACGTCTCAGGTCCTGAACGACAAGGTCGAATCCTGGGTGCGGGAATACCCTGAACAGTGGCTGTGGTATCACGACCGCTGGCACATCAAGAAAACGGTCACAGATTGATTTCCTGAGGCCACAATTCTCGTGGGTTGCAAGCGTCTACGGGTATTTACCGGCCATTTTTAGGGGCCGTTTTTGAGACTACATTTAACGTGTGATGTATTATACGAGATTGGACGCAGTCGTCTCAGAGGGCCACGGCTGACGTGAGGCTCGTGTGGAGAGGGCATTGTCTTGCAAGCATTGATCGATCTTTTCTGGTCGAAATATGGAGAGCTACAGCAGGCGATCGACCGCGAAGACGAGGCTTTGACAGCCAGTCTCGACCGCGAACTTGATCCTTTGCTCCTGGCGATCTTTGGCAGCGCCGAATCCGATGCCGGCAGCATTCAGGCCCAGTTCCGTTTTGCGCTCGACCTCCTGAATGAGGAAGCGGACGATCGCAGCTGCGTTCGGCGCAACGCTCACCTCCTGCAGACCCTGGTCGAGCGGTATCTTGCACCGCAGACCACCTGTGCGGAAGCGCCGGGAGCTCCCGGTGAGGGGCAGGACCAATCGTCGCCGATCGACCAAGCCGTCTCCAGCGGCATTCTCGACGATTCCCTCCTGAACCAGCTTTCGGACCGCATTCTTGTCGTCGCTCCCGGTTATCGCATTCTCTATTCCAACGAGACGAACGCGCAGCGGCTGAACATTCCCCGTGAGGAACTCGTCGGCCGGCATATCGGGGAATTTGTCGGTCTCCATCGATTTCGAAACGAGTTCAAGCCGAACCTGGACCGCTGCTTCGAAGGAGAAAGCACGTCGGTCACCTATGCAGATCAAGTCGGAGGCGAGACGCTTGTGCTTCGCTGCCGCATGTCGCCGTTCCAGCGGTCCTCAACGATGATCGGTGTTCTCCTGATCATTCAAGAGACCGCCGATCGGCGGAAGAGGCCTGCGGCCTGACGCTGAGCGTTCCATGATTGCCTTCAGCGACTGCAGATCCTTAAGGACATGCGCGGCATCCGCATCGTGCGCCGCATCGTCGGTACCGGGTTGGCGCAAAAGGGTGAACAGAACTTCAGCTCCAGCACCGTTCGGTATGATACGCAGCGCGTTGTCCATCGACATCCCGTTTTCCAACGTGACCCTGTGATCGATCACGCCGAAGTCGTTGTCGGGAGCGAAGCGAACACGGATTGTTCCAACCGGACCGCCATCGCCGATCCAGTCTTCACCTTCGGCGCGCAGGTCTGCGGCAAGGCCGGAAGCCCAGCTTGCCATGTTTTCCGGACGCCTTGCAAATGCGTAGACATCCCTCCAGTTCCGCTCGATCGAGAGGTGGATTACGCGTGCGGGCATGACCGTCATGAAGGCCTCCTTGGGTTCTACGCCGAGTGGCATGCCACTCGGAAATTCTCTTGGTCGCACGAGCCGGCGCATCCGCGAATAAACGGGCTCGCTTTCGTCTTAGCCTTGCCGTTTGGAAACGAGGATGCCAAAACAGCGTCAAATTAAAACTGGAGGCATATCCGTGGAACAGGCAGAAATCGGTCTTATCGGTCTTGGCGTTATGGGTGCAAACCTCGCGCTCAACATCGCGGAAAAAGGCAACAAGATCGCCGTCTTCAACCGGACAGCGGAAGTTACCAAGAAATTCTACGCCGAGGCGGGCGCGTTGCAAGGCCAGATCGTTCCTTGCGAGACCTTGGAAGAATTCATCGCTGCAATCCGGCCCCCACGCCCGATCATCATCATGATCAAGGCCGGCGATCCGGTCGATCAGCAGATGGAGCTCCTGAAGCCCTATCTTTCGCAGGGCGACATCATGATCGATGCCGGCAACGCCAACTTCCGCGATACGATGCGCCGTTTCGAAAACCTCGAAGGTTCCGGCCTGACCTTTATCGGCATGGGCGTATCCGGTGGGGAAGAAGGCGCACGCCATGGACCGTCGATCATGGTCGGCGGTGCTGAGGAAAGCTGGAAGCGCGTCGAGAAGGTGCTGACCTCGATCTCCGCGAAATTCCACGATGAACCCTGCGTCGCCTGGCTCGGTGAAAACGGCGCCGGCCATTTTGTGAAAACGATCCATAACGGCATCGAATACGCTGACATGCAGATGATTGCCGAAATCTACGGCATCCTGCGCGATGGTCTCGGCATGGGCGCCACCGAAATTGGCGACGTCTTCGGCAAGTGGAATACCGGCCGCCTGAATTCGTACCTGATCGAGATTTCGGAGAAGGTTCTGAAGGCAAAGGACCCGATTTCCGGCAAGCCGATGGTCGACGTGATCGTTGATTCCGCCGGCCAGAAGGGCACCGGCAAGTGGTCGGTCATCGAAGCCCAGAACATGGGTGTCGCGGCAACCGCAATCGAGGCCGCCGTCGCCGGGCGTGTTCTGTCGTCTCAGCGCACCGAGCGCCTCGCCGCAGAAAAGCAGTTCGGATTGCCGAAAGCGATCGATTCGCCGGCAGACAGCGCGGCGTTCCTCGCCGATCTCGAAAACGCGCTGCTTGCGGCCAAGATCGGCGCCTATGCGCAGGGCTTTGCCGTCATGGCTGCCGCCTCCAAGGAGTATGGCTGGAACCTGCCGATGCCGACGATCGCCAAGATCTGGCGCGATGGCTGCATCATCCGTTCGGCCTTCCTCGATGAGATCACCTCGGCCTTCTCGAAGGACCCGGATGTTGCAAACCTGATCGTGACGCCAGCCTTCGCCCAGATGGTCGCAGACACCGACGGCGCACTGCGCCGCGTGGTTTCCTATGCCGTCATGTCCGGCCTGCCGGTTCCGGCGCTCTCGTCCGCGCTGTCTTATTTCGATGCCTACCGTCGTGGACGCGGCACTGCGAACCTCATCCAGGCGCAGCGCGACTTCTTTGGTGCCCACGGTTTCGATCGCCTCGACGGCATCGACAAGCACCATGGCCCGTGGGGCAGCGGTCTCGCCGACTTCGCCTAAGGCTATCTTGCAAACACGGAAAGCCCGGCCAAGCGCCGGGCTTTTGCATTCGATCAGTCCTGTGGTGACTTGATCGACCATTCCGGTTGGCTGACGCTTTGCAAAAGCTCTGGCGCCGCCCCATCGATTCGGGCCAGCAAGGCCTTTGCAAGTTCCCGTCCCGCCCAACGGATATCCTCGTTTACGGCAAGGATTTCCGGCCTGATCCAGTTGAGAAATTCGGCCGACTGCTTTGACACGATATCGACATTGCGGCCGAGTTTTCGACCGGAAGCTTCAAGGCCTGAGGCGATCGCGATCGTTGCAGAGCCGCTCATCGAAATGATTCCATCAGGCGGTTGCGGAAGCCGCGACAGCTTCTCCGAATAGGCTCTGATATCCTCCAGCGACGTCTCCGTCGTGATCCGTCCCATCGGCACCTCGCTCAGGCCAAAGTCGGCTAGCGCCCGTTCGAAGCCGATGCGGCTATGGGTATAGTAGGCAAACCTGCTCTGTGGGGCGAGCAGACAGATATGCCGCCTGCCTCGCTTGGCGAGCCGCTCGACCGCCTGATAGGCAAACGCCGTGTTGTCGAAGTCGTGGTAGGGGTGCTCGATCCCCATACTGGTTCGGCCGTGGGTGACGAAAGGCAGGTTGCGCTCCGTCATCAACCGCACACGCGGATCGTCCGGCTCGATCCTCGAGATGATCACGCCATCTGCCGATCCCGTATCGAGGATATAGCGCACCGGCACCATCGGGTCTTTCTCGAAAGAGTGGGGCGTCAACACGAGGTGGTATTGCGTGCCCCCGAGAACCTCGGAAATGCCCTGTACCATCTGGCTGGAAAAGCCCATCAGTTCCTGTTCGATGCTGAGCACGAGCGCGATCACATTGGTCTTGCCTGTGCGCAACCGGACGCCCGCCCGGTTCGGGTGATAGCCGAGCTGGCCGGCCACAAGTCGAACGCGTTCCTTCGTGTCGGCCCCAATGTCGGGTGCATCCTTGAGGGCCCGCGACACCGTCGTGATACCCAGCCCCGTCATGTAGGCAATTGTCTTAAGGGTCGGGCGTTGATTGCCGATCGTCCCGAAGGATCTACGTTTGTCTTCATCCATGGCTGCAGCTTTCTCGGAGATCACCGGCGACTGCGACCTTCTCCACAAGCACCGTTCATACGGTAAAAATCTGCAACGATACAGTCCTATTTTCGCTGAAAACCAACGACTTGCCGTCGATATACCCGTTACAACGCAGACGCACAATTCTTTTGCGTCTGCGAAGAAGGATCAATTTGATAATTCTATAAAGCATTGTTATGTAACGAGATAAGTGCATCAACACGAAGCACGCGGGCTGCTGTCGGACATTGCTGCGAACCTGCTCCAAATCTTTCACGCGATTTTCGGTTGCCCTCCATCGATGTTTGTCCTAGCCTTTTACTGCAACGTTTCAGTGAGGGAGGAGACTCATGCGCATCCGTGCTTTAGCAGCCGTTATGGCTGCCACCGTGGCATTGCCGTGCTTTGTTCAGGCAGCCGATCTTGAGGTCACCCATTGGTGGACGTCGGGGGGAGAGGCTGCAGCTGTCAAGGAACTGGCAGGCGCTTTCAATGCTACCGGCAACAAATGGGTTGATGGAGCCATCGCAGGTTCGGGAGGAACCGCGCGGCCGATCATGATCAGCCGGATCACCGGTGGTGACCCGATGGGCGCCACGCAGTTCAACCACGGCCGGCAGGCCGAAGAACTGGTCCAGTCGGGTCTCATGCGAGACCTGAGCGATGTGGCTGAGAAGGGCAAGTGGAAAGAGGTTATCAAGCCTGCCAACCTGCTCGACAGCTGCACGTTCGAGGGCAAGATCTATTGTGCCCCGATCAACATCCACTCGTGGCAATGGCTGTGGCTCTCGAACGCAGCCTTCAAGACGGCAGGCGTTGCCGTTCCGAAGGACTGGAACGAGTTCGTCGCAGCAGCGCCCGCGCTCAAGAAGGCCGGTATCCAGCCTTTGGCACTGGGTGGTCAGCCGTGGCAGGCCAATGGCCTGTTCGATACCTTGCTGATCTCGCTGGGCGGCAAAGACCTCTACGAGAAGGTCTACAAGGACAAGGACGCGAAGGTTGCTGCAGGGCCTGAAATGGCCAAGATCTTTGCAGCAGCCGACAAGGCACGCGAACTCGCCAAGGGTTCGAACGTACAGGACTGGAACCAGGCCACCAACATGGTGCTGACCGGCAAGGCCGGTGGCCAGGTCATGGGTGACTGGGCACAGGGTGAGTTCTCGCTGGCAGGAAAGACTGCCGGCACCGACTACACCTGCCTGCCAGGGCTCGGCATCAACGACGTGCTGACAACCAACGGCGATGCCATCTATTTCCCATTGCTGAAGGATGAAGCCAAGTCGGAGGCGCAGAACGTTCTCGCCGAAACGATCGTCGATCCCAAGCTACAGGTCGCATTCAACCTGAAAAAGGGATCGGTTCCGATCCGTGGCGATATCGACATGGCAGCCGCCAACGACTGCATGAAGAAGGGTATCGCGATCATCGCCAAGGGTAACACCGCCACCAGCACCGACCAGCTTGTCTCTGCCGATACGCAGAAACAGAAGGAAGATCTGATGTCGGAGTTCTTCAGCAGCTCCATCTCCGTGAAGGATGCTCAGGCGCGCTTCGTCGATATCATCAGCTCTGCGGACTGACACCGCTTCAAATCGCTGACCTTGACCGGCCCCGCATCAGCGCGGGGCCGGCCCGGAAACCTGCGGCCTTCACGCTGCAGCCGATCGAGGACAACACATGGCGAAAACCCATCAATCTGCCAGACCAAACCAGCTGTTTCGCAACCTGAATTCGAAAATTGCCTCCATCCCGATGATCTTCGTCGCGCTGGTAATTTTCCTCGGCGGTTCCGTCTGGACGGTCATCTACTCATTTACCAATTCGAGACTTCTGCCGCGCGCAACATTCGTCGGGTTTGATCAGTACGAGCGCTTGTGGGGCTCGGCACGTTGGCTGATCTCCATCCAGAATCTCGCGATCTACGGCATCCTGTCGCTGATCTTCAGCCTCGTTGTCGGCTTTGTGCTCGCCGCGCTGATGGACCAGAAGATCCGCTTCGAAAACGTTTTCCGGACGATCTTTCTCTATCCGTTCGCGCTGTCCTTCATCGTCACCGGCCTCGTCTGGCAATGGATCTTGAACCCCGAATTCGGCATCCAGCACATCGTCCGGTCGCTCGGTTGGGAGACCTTCGAATTCAATCCGGTCTATGACCCCGACATCGTCATCTACGGCATCCTGATTGCCGGGCTGTGGCAGGGCACGGGGCTCGTCATGTGCCTCATGCTCGCAGGTCTTCGCGGCATCGACGAGGATATCTGGAAAGCGTCGCGCGTCGACGGCATTCCGATGTGGCGGACCTACCTCTTCATCGTCATCCCTATGATGCGTCCGGTCTTCATCACCACGCTGGTCATCATCGCGAGCGGCATCGTCAAGCTCTACGATCTCGTCGTGGCGCAGACCTCAGGCGGACCCGGCAACGCGTCCGAAGTGCCCGCGAAATACGTCTACGACTACATGTTTCAGGCGCAGAACCTTGGCCAGGGCTTTGCCGCATCGACCATGATGCTGCTGACCGTCGCCATCATCATTGTCCCATGGGCTTATCTCGAATTCGGAGGGCGCAAGCGTGGCTAACGTTTCCACTTTCGACACCACATCGACCGTCGTCACAGATGCCGCAGTGCTGGCGACAACACCGTCACGCGCACTGGAGGGCCCGAGTGGTCGCAAACCAAAGCGCAGGCTCTCACGCCGCAACATCATCCTCTACGGCACGCTCGGCCTTGCGGCGCTTTACTACCTTCTGCCGCTTTACGTGATGGTCGTGACATCGCTAAAGGGCATGCCGGAGATACGGATGGGCAACGTCTTCTCGCCGCCCATGGAGATCACGTTCGAGCCCTGGGTAAAGGCATGGGCAGAAGCCTGCACCGGCCTCAATTGCGACGGCTTGTCACGCGGCTTCTGGAACTCCGTCCGCATCCTTTTGCCATCTGTGGTGGTCTCGATCTTCATCGCCTCGGTCAGCGGCTACTCGCTCGCCAACTGGCGCTTCAAAGGGTCGGAGCTGTTCTTCTCCATCCTGATCATCGGAGCCTTCATCCCCTACCAGGTCATGATCTATCCGATCGTCATCATCCTGCGTGAGATCGGGATCTACGGAACCCTGACCGGGCTGATCATCGTCCATACCATCTTCGGCATGCCGATCCTGACGCTTCTGTTCCGCAACTATTTCACCTCGCTGCCGGAAGAACTGTTTAAGGCGGCGCGCATCGATGGGGCCGGTTTCTGGCAGATCTACGGGCGCATCATGTTGCCCATGGCACTCCCGATCTTCGTGGTGGCGATGATCCTGCAGGTCACCGGCATCTGGAACGACTTCCTGTTCGGCGTCGTCTTCACGAGGCCCGACAGCTACCCGATGACGGTGCAGCTCAACAACATCGTCAACTCCGTGCAGGGGGTGAAGGAATACAACGTCAACATGGCGGCGACGCTTCTGACGGGTGCTGTCCCTCTCATCGTCTATTTCGTATCCGGCCGCCTTTTCGTCCGCGGCATCGCCGCTGGCGCAGTGAAGGGATGACCCCATGACCGATCTTTCCGTCCAGACACCATACACCAACGCATTTCCCCCAGGTGCAACCTCGTTGCCCGAACCCTCCACCCTATCCGGCGAGCACAGCGTCTCGATCCGCGACCTGTCGCTGTCCTTCGGGGCGGTCACGGTTCTGGAAGACCTGAACCTCGACATTCACGATGGTGAATTCCTTGTTCTGCTCGGTTCCTCCGGCTGCGGGAAATCGACGCTCCTCAACTGCATCGCCGGCTTGCTGGAGCCGACCGATGGCCAGATCTTCATCAAGGGCCGCAACGTCACCTGGGAGGAACCCAAGGATCGCGGCATCGGCATGGTGTTCCAGTCCTATGCGCTTTACCCGCAGATGACGGTCGAAAAGAATCTGTCCTTCGGCCTGCGGGTTGCCGGACTGCCGAAGGAAGACATCGCCAAACGCGTCGCGCGTGCTTCGGCGATCCTGCAGATCGAACCGCTTCTGCAGCGAAAGCCGGCAGCTCTTTCCGGCGGCCAGCGGCAGCGTGTCGCCATCGGCCGTGCGCTGGTGCGCGATGTCGACGTCTTCCTGTTCGATGAGCCGCTTTCCAACCTGGACGCAAAGCTCAGATCCGAGCTGCGCGTCGAGATCAAGCGGCTGCATCAGCAGCTCAAGAACACGATGATCTACGTGACCCACGACCAGATCGAGGCGCTGACGCTGGCAGACCGCATCGCCATCATGAAGAGCGGCGTCATCCAGCAGCTCGCCGATCCGGTCACAATCTACAACCGACCGAAGAACAAGTTCGTCGCGGGCTTCATCGGTTCACCCTCGATGAATTTCCTGGATGGCGAGCTGGCGGAAGAGGGCGGCCGTCCCGTGTTCAAGACGAACGGCGTCAGCTTCCTGCTCGACGGTTACAGCGCATCTGAACCGTTAACGCCCGGGCGCAAGGTCGTCCTCGGCGTCCGTCCAGAACATATCAAGGTCGATGCCGATATCGCCGGAGAGGAAATCCATGAGGCGATCGTCGACATCGAGGAGCCGATGGGTGCAGACAATCTCATCTGGCTGAAACTCGCCGCTCACACTCTGTCCGTTCGCGTCGGCGGAGCCCGTCGTTACGCTGTCGGATCGAAGGTCCGGCTGGGCTTCGACATGACCATGGCGTCGCTGTTCGATGCGGCGACCGAGGAGCGGATCTGATCCGCAGCTTTTCAATAGTTCACCACTCCCCAGGAGGGTGACCAGCCGTGGGAGCGGTATTCTCGCTTTCCGCGGACCAAAGTTTCATTGCAAGGAGAATGACATGACGACGCTCGGTTTCCAGCTTTACAGCGCCCGCAATTTCCCGCCGCTATCCGATGTTCTGAAACTCGTGGCCAGTCACGGCTACCGTGAGGTCGAGGGCTATGGCGGTCTCTACGGAACGCTCGACGAGGCCGGTCTTCAGAAGTTTCGTGCAGAGCTCGATGCCAACGAACTCACGATGCCCACAGGCCATTTCGGTCTCGACCTCCTCGAACAGGAGCCTGACCAGGCACTGCTGATCGCAAAGACGCTCGGCATCAGTGCCATCTATTGCCCCCACCTCGCAGCCGATCAGAGACCCACGGATGCGGAAGGCTGGTTCGCCTTCGGTCAGCGCCTGCAGGAAGCCGGAAAACGCTATCAGGACGCCGGCTATACATTCGGTTGGCACAACCACGATTTCGAGTTCAAGCAACTGCCGGATGGCTCCACGCCACAGGAACAGATCTTTGCCGGCGGCCCTGACCTGAGCTGGGAAGCGGATATCGCCTGGGTCGTCCGTGGCGGTGCCGATCCGTTCACCTGGATCGAAAGCTACGGCAAGAAGATCTCGGCGGTTCACGTCAAGGACATCGCGCCAGCGGGCGAGAACACGGATGAAGACGGATGGGCTGATGTCGGCCATGGCACCGTGCCGTGGAAAGATCTGATGGCGGCACTGAAGAAGACACCCGCCAAGCACTTCGTGCTGGAGCACGACAACCCGAAGGATATCGAGCGGCTCGCATCCCGTTCGATGGCCGCCTTCAAGACCTACTGAATTCAGATATTGGATCGGAGTTTCCCATGACCAAGGAACTTGGCGTCGGCATCATCGGATGCGGCAACATTTCCATGACCTATTTCGCGCTGTCTCCGCTGTTTAAGGGGATCAAGGTTCTGGCCTGCGCCGACCTCAATCCGGAGGCGGCGCGGCTGCGGGCAGCAGAATACGGGGTGAAGGCGCAGACCATTCCGGAGCTGCTCGCCAATGACGAGCTTGACGTGATTGTCAACCTGACGATCCCGGCCGCGCATTTCGAGGTCTCGAAAGCCATTCTCGATGCCGGCAAGCACGTCTATTCCGAAAAGCCGCTGACCATCACGCTGGAAGAGGGAAAGCAGCTGCAGGCCCTCGGACGGGAAAAGGGGATGGCGATCGGTTGTGCGCCGGACACCTTTTTGGGCGGCGCGCACCAGCTGGCCCGAAAATTCATCGATGACGGCGGCGTTGGACGCATCACGTCGGGTACATGCCATGTCATGAGCCCGGGCATGGAAATGTGGCACCCGAACCCCGGCTTCTTCTTCCTCAACGGCGGCGGGCCGATCCTCGACCTCGGGCCGTACTATATCGCCAACCTCGTCAACTTCCTCGGCCCCGTCAAACGGGTCGCGGCATTGACGTCGATGGCCAATCCGACGCGGACGATCACCAGCGAACCGCTGAAGGGACAGAGCATCCCTGTCGAGACCCCCACCAACATCCACGCTCTGCTCGAGTTCGCGGCAGGCGCAACGATCACGCTCTCGGCCAGCTGGGATGTCTGGTCGCATCGTCATGCCAATATGGAACTCTACGGCACGGAAGGCTCGATCTACGTCCCCGACCCGAACTTCTTCGGTGGCGTGGTGGAAGCAAGCGGCCGCGACAAGGATATCCAGCCGCTGAAGGACTGGGATCATCCCTTCAGCAAAAACAACCAGGAGCATCCGACGAACGGTCCGCGTGCAAACTATCGCACCGCAGGTCTGGCCGACATGGCAATGGCACTGATCGAAGGGCGCGACATTCGCTGCTCGATCGACCGGGCGCTGCATGGCGTCGACGTCATGACCTCGATCCTGAAATCCGGAGAAGAGGGCAATTTCGTTGCGACCACAACGACCTGCACCCAACCGGCGGCACTCGGCATCGATGAAGCGTTGGCGCTTCTTGTCTGATACTCTATGACGTGCACGGCGCCGAAGAAGAGGTCGGCGCCGTTTTTCATTCGGAGGATTTTTCAGAGATGGCTTGGCACCCGGCGGACAACCGCTACGACACCATGAAATACAATCGCTGCGGCCGGTCCGGCCTCAAACTTCCGGCGATCTCGCTCGGCCTGTGGCACAATTTCGGTGACGACACGCCGCACCAGCGCAAGGTTGATATCTGCAGAAAAGCCTTCGATCTCGGCATCACCCATTTCGATCTCGCCAACAATTACGGCCCGAAGGCTGGCAGCGCCGAAACGGCCTTCGGCCAGATCCTGCGCGATGAGTTTCATGGACTGCGGGATGAACTGATCATCTCGTCGAAAGCCGGCTACAACATGTGGCCCGGCCCCTATGGCGAATGGGGCAGCCGCAAGTACCTGATCGCGTCCTGTGACCAGAGCCTGAAGCGCATGGGTCTCGACTATGTCGATATCTTCTATTCGCACCGCTTCGATCCGGATACGCCGCTGGAAGAGACCTGCGGCGCGCTGGATCACATCGTTCGCTCGGGCAGGGCGCTTTATGTCGGCCTCTCGTCCTACAATTCGCAGCGCACGCGGGAAGCTACGGCGATCCTGAAGGCTCTGGGCACGCCTGTTCTCATCCACCAGCCGAGCTATTCAATGATCAATCGCTGGGTCGAGGAAGACGGTCTGCTCGACACGCTGGACGATCTCGGCGTCGGCTCGATCGTGTTTTCGCCGCTGGCTCAGGGCATGCTCACATCGAAATATCTGGGCGGCATTCCAGAAGACAGCCGTGCCGCCCAGGGCAAGTCGCTGCGCCCGGCCTTCCTCAACGACAAGAATGTCGAGAACCTCAAAGGTCTGAACGCCATTGCCGAAAGGCGAGGCCAGACGCTGGCGCAGATGGCGCTTGCATGGGTGCTGCGCGGCGGCCGCGTGACGACGGCCCTGATCGGCGCCAGCCGCCCGGAACAGGTCGAGGATTGCGTCAAGGCGCTCGAGAACCCGGAATTCACGGCAGCTGAACTGGCCGAGATCGACGGTTACGCCAAGGAGGCCGATATCAACCTCTGGGCAGCGTCGGCCGAACGCGAGGGTCCCGCCCGCAAGTGAACCTCCCCACAGCGGGAGACACGGGTGCAGACTGAGGAGAGAGCAGTCTGCGCCCTGAGACTTTACGACCACCGGAGGAAATCCATGATCCGCAATCCGATCCTGCCGGGTTTCAATCCCGATCCATCGATCTGCCGTATCGGCGAGGACTATTATATCGCGACCTCCACATTCGAGTGGTATCCGGGCGTTCAGATCCACCACTCCCGCGACCTCGTGAACTGGACGCTCGTGCGGCGGCCTCTGGAGCGGAAAAGCCAGCTCGACATGCGCGGCAATCCCGATAGCTGCGGCGTCTGGGCGCCGTGCCTCTCCCATGCGGATGGATTGTTTTGGTTGGTCTATACCGACGTGAAACGGTTCGACGGCAGCTTCAAGGACGCTCACAACTACATCGTCACATCGCCGACGATTGAAGGTGAATGGTCGGACCCGATCTATGTCAATTCCTCCGGCTTCGACCCGTCGCTGTTTCACGACGACGACGGGCGCAAGTGGTTCCTGAACATGCAGTGGAACCACCGGACCGAGAGCTTTGGCGGCGCGCCCCAATCACCGGCTTTCGATGGCATTCTCATGCAGGAATGGGACGCCGGAACGAAGACGTTGAAGGGCCCGATCAGCAATATCTTTCCCGGCAGCCCGCTCGGCCTTGTCGAAGGCCCGCATCTCTTCAAGCGCAATGGCTGGTACTATCTGACGGCGGCCGAAGGCGGCACAGGCTATAGCCACGCCGTGACGATGGCCCGGTCGAAGGCGATTGGCGGCCCCTACGAGCTACATCCCGATAACCATCTGATCACGTCCAAGGATGCACCGGAGGCGGAGCTGCAGCGGTCCGGCCATGGGCAGTATGTGGAGACGCCGGAAGGAGAGGTCTATCACACCCACCTCTGCAGCCGACCGATCGAACCGCATCGCCGCTCACCGCTCGGGCGCGAGACGGCCCTGCAGAAATGCGTCTGGAAGGACGACTGGCTCTATCTCGAACATGGCGGCGTGGTTCCAGCCGTCGACGTCCCTGTGACGAACGGCACCGAGGTGGCTCAGGATACCGGTCGCGTAGCGCACCGGTTCGACACGGCGGTGCTGCCGAGCGAATTCCAGTGGCTGCGCACGCCGGAGCCGGAGCGGATCTTCAGCCTGACGGAGCGCCCCGGACATCTGCGCCTGATCGGCCGGGAAAGCATCGGTTCCTGGTTCGAGCAGGCGCTCGTTGCCCGCAGGCAGGAGCACCATCGCTTCCGCGCCGAGACGGTCGTCGATTTCTCACCCGACACCTACCAGCAGGTGGCAGGCCTTACCCATTACTACAATCGCCACAAGCTGCATGCCGTCGCCGTCACGCTGCACGAGAAGCTCGGCCGCGTCGTAACGGTGCTGTCATGCCCCGGCGACTTCCCGCATGCAAAGCTCGTCTGGCCAGCCGGAAGCGGCGTGCCGGTGCCGGACGGACCGGTGCATCTGGCAATCGAGGTCAATGACAATGATCTCCAGTTCTTCTGGCGCGCAGGTGGAGCGAACGACTGGGAGGCGATCGGACCGAAGCTGGACGCCTCTGTCATCTCAGACGAAGGTGGACGCGGCGAGCATAGCTCATTCACCGGCGCATTCGTGGGCGTGTTTGCCTTCGATACCTCAGGTCGTGCGAAAGCCGCTGATTTCGACGACTTCGTATACGAGCCAATCGTATGAGAAGCTCCCGTAGCGCTTAACTTCCTGCGATAAGATATGACGCCAAGGCACTAGGATCATTACGTAAGTTTAATCTTGCATTCATATGGCGTTCATCGGTTGGGCTCTAATTCTTTCGTGTGTTCAATACGAGGAAACAACCATGAAGAAATTCATCATTGCCATGCTCGCCGCTACCGTTCTGGTCGCGCCGATCGCCTCCACAGCGCAGGCGCAGGATTGGCGGAAGGGTCCGGAGCATCACCGCCCGGCCGGCAAGCATGTCGTCATTGAAAAGAAGAAAGTCGTCGTCACCAAGAAGCGCTGGGTGCGGGGTCATCGCATGTCGGCCGCTGAGCGCCGCCATATGGCGGAAGTCCGCGATTATCGCCGCTACCGCCTGTCGGCCCCGCCGCGCGGTCAGCGTTGGGTGAAGGTGGATAACGACTTCCTGCTCGTCGGCATCACCAGTGGCGTGATCGCAAGCATCATTTCCGGCCGATGAATTGAGTTGGGGGACGTCGAGTGTTCGACGTCCCCCACCTGTTTCTCTCAACACGCGGCACTGCAGGTCGCAGCACCTCGAATGTCTTGAAGATCAGGAAGCCTGCGAGAGGCAGGTCTTCAACGACGTTGCGAGACCGCGCATCATCTCGAAGTAGAGATCAGGCCCCTCGGTCAGTGCGCCGGCTTCCGGATCAAGAACGCCGGAACGCGCCTTGCTTCCTTCCGTCACGACTTTCACCAGCTTCGGCTCGAACTGAGGCTCCGCAAACACGCAGGTGGCGCCAAGCTCCTCCACCTTCTGGTGGATTTCCTTCACGCGCTCTGCGCCGGGAATGGATTCGGGGCTCACCGTGATCGAGCCCGCAACCTTCACGCCGTAGCGGTTCTCGAAATACTGATAGGCATCGTGGAAGACGATAAACGGCTTGTCCTTGACCGGAGCGAGCGTGATCTTCAGTTCCGTATCGAGTGCATCGAGCCTCTTCATCAGGTCTGCGCCATTCGCCTGATATGTCGTCGCGTTTTCCGGGTCGGCCTGAACCAGCGCCTTCTCGATCTCCTGCGCCATCGCCTTGGCATTCATCGGGTCGAGCCATAGATGCACGTCATTGCCGTCATGGTCGTGGTCGCCGTCGTCCTCCGCGCCGGCTGCGTGATCCTCGCTGCCGTGGCTATGTCCGTGATCATGGCCTTCCTCTTCGGCTTCCGGCTCGAACACACCGCCCTCGCGGAACTTCAGTTTGGTCAGGCCCGGCGCGTCTTCCAGGCTTACCACGGCAGCCTTGGCGCCGAGCGCCTCAAGCGGCTTTTCCAAAAACGCTTCCATGCCATGGCCGACCCAGAAGATCAGGTCGGCTTTCTGCAGGGCCGACGCGTTGGATGGGCGCATGTTGTAGGTATGCGGGGAGGCCGCGCCCTCGACGATCAGCTTCGGCTCGCCCACGCCTTTCATGACCGAGGCGACCAGCGAATGGATCGGCTTGATCGAGACCACGACGCTGGGTGCATCGGCAAATGCGTTCGATGCGGTCATCAGGGCCGAGCATGAGAGGAGGAGGGTTGCGGCAAATTTCATCGGATAGCTCCTTGTGAAATGACGTAATGTTATTACATCAATTGCGTTATGCTATAACGTGTGCCATGAGGGTCTGCAAGAGGCCTGACAACAGGATTTTTAGACGACCATGCTGATGAGAAACCGGGCCGACCTGCCGCTTGGAGATCATGCAAAGGCCGCAGCGAAACTCGTATCGCTGTCGAATGCCGGCATTTTCCGGGATAATCGCTGGCTGGTGCGCGGCGTCGATCTGTCGATTGCCCGCGGCGAAGTGGTGACGCTGATCGGACCCAATGGCGCCGGCAAATCGACGACCGCCAAGATGGCGATTGGTGTCCTGAAGGCAGACGAGGGTGCCGTTACCCGTAGCCGCGACCTGCGCATCGGCTATGTACCGCAAAAGCTTTCGATCGACTGGACGATGCCGCTTTCGGTTCGTCGCCTGATGCGGCTGACGAGCTCGATTTCCGATCAGGATACGATCGCAGCGCTCGAAGCGACCGGCATCGCGCATCTTGCAGACGCCGAAGTCCGGCACCTGTCGGGCGGCGAATTCCAGCGCGCGCTGCTGGCCCGCGCCTTGGCACGCAAGCCGGACCTGCTGGTGCTGGACGAGCCGGTGCAGGGCGTCGATTTCGCTGGCGAGGCAGCGCTCTACGATCTGATCCGCAAGATCCGCACCACGACGGGTTGCGGCATCCTGATGATTTCGCATGATCTGCACATGGTGATGGCGGGGACCGACACGGTGATCTGCCTCAACGGTCATATCTGCTGCCGTGGCACGCCGGAAGTGGTCAGCCAGAGTTCTGACTATGCCAAGCTGTTTGGCGCCAATGGCCGTGCGCTCGCAGTCTATAGCCACAATCACGACCATACCCACCTGCCGGACGGCCGGGTCCAGCACCGCGACGGCTCGATCACGGATCATTGCCACCCCGAGGACGGCCACCATCACGAGCATCACGCCGGGCACGACCACGAGCATGGTGACCACAAGCACCATCACGTTGGTGCTCACGACCATCACCACGATGGCGACCACGCCCACCATCATCACGGCGAGGGCAAGCCCCATGCTTGACGACTTCTTCACTCGCGCATTGATCGCCGGAGTCGGCGTGGCGCTGACAGCCGGACCGCTCGGCTGCTTCGTCGTGTGGCGGCGCATGGCCTATTTCGGCGACACGATGGCCCATTCGGCGCTGCTCGGCGTGGCGCTGTCGCTGTTTTTCGAGGTCAATCTTCTTCTGTCGGTGTTCGGCGTCGCCGTCCTCGTCTCCGGCCTGCTGCTCCTCCTTCAGCGTCGCCAGTCGCTGTCTGCGGATGCGCTGCTCGGGATCCTCTCCCATTCGGCTCTGGCGATCGGCCTTGTCCTCGTTGCCTTCATGACCTGGGTTCGGATCGATCTGATCGCCTTCCTGTTCGGCGACATCCTGGCGGTCACGCCATCCGATATTGCACTGATCTGGGGTGGCGGGATCGTCGTGATCGCAGCGCTCGCATTCCTCTGGCGCCCGCTGATCGCTTCGACGGTGAGTGAAGACGTGGCGGAAGCCGAAGGCATGCGGCCGGCTCAGGCAAAACTGTTCTTCATGCTTCTGATGGCGCTGGTCATCGCGATCGCCATGAAGATCGTCGGCATCATGCTGATCACCTCGCTGCTGATCATTCCTGCAGCGACCGCCAGACGCTTTTCGGCAAGCCCGGAATGGA
This sequence comes from Neorhizobium sp. DAR64862/K0K3, assembly GCF_050500185.1. Taxonomy (NCBI): domain Bacteria; kingdom Pseudomonadati; phylum Pseudomonadota; class Alphaproteobacteria; order Hyphomicrobiales; family Rhizobiaceae; genus Neorhizobium; species Neorhizobium sp. DAR64862/K0K3. Next base: position 1,491,404 of record NZ_CP191449.1, on the reverse strand, counting down.
TGGCGGTATTCGCTTCGCTGATCGGTGCTGCAGCTGTCGTCGGCGGTCTATTCGGCTCTTTGACCTATGATACGCCGTCCGGCCCTTCCATCGTGGTGGCCGCACTCCTACTTTTCATCATGAGTTTGCTTCCCGCCTTCGGCCGCAAAACGAATGAGCGGGCAACCAATAAAGGAGTGCGCGGATGAACGCCCCGATCGTCAATCCGGCCCTGACCAAGAACCAGTCTCTGGTGTTTGAGGCACTTGACCGTGCCGATGGGCCGCTCAGCGCCTACACGATCCTCGACAAACTGCGCGACCACGGCTTCCGTGCACCGCTTCAGGTTTACCGTGCGCTCGACAAGCTGACCGAGTTCGGCATGGTCCACCGGCTCGAAAGCCTCAACGCCTTCGTCGCGTGCGCCCACCGAGAAAGCGCGTGCTGCGGAAAAGGTCAAGGCCACGGCACGGTTGCCTTCGCGATCTGCGAAAGCTGCAGCCAGGTGCTGGAATTCCACGATCACGAGGTCGATCACCACCTTACCGACTGGGCGTCCAGCAAAGGCTTCAAGCCATCAAAGACGACGATCGAGATCCGCGGCATCTGCGAGAAGTGTGCCGCGTAGTCACACCGGCCTGAGGTCCCGGGAAAACCGTTTCCAGTTCTCCACATAGCGCGCCGCAGATTGCCGCAGCCGCTCGACGGCGTCATCGTCGAGCGTACGGATCGCCTTGGCGGGCGAGCCGACGATCAGCGAATTGTCGGGGAAGTCCTTCCCCTCGGTGACAAGCGCATTGGCGCCCACCAGGCAATTGCGGCCGATCCTTGCGCCGTTCAGGATGGTCGCACCCATACCGATCAGCGAATTGTCGCCAATGATGCAGCCATGCACGATCGCATGGTGGCCGATCGTACAGTCCGAGCCGATTACGACGGGGTAGGCGGGATCGGTATGCACCATCACGCCCTCCTGAATGTTCGACCGCGCACCAACCGTGATCGGCTCGTTGTCGCCGCGAAGCGTCACGCCGAACCAGATGCCGACATCCTCGCCCAGTTCCACCTTGCCGATCACGTTCGCATCCGGCGCGATCCAGAAGCGGTCGGCGGAGGGGAGTTTAGGCTGGAATTCACCAAGCGCGTAGATCGGCATCTGTTGACCTCCGGTTCGTGCTTCAGATCACCGTGAGAGAGAGTTCGCCGACACCCTCGGCGCTGCAGGTGATCGTGTCGCCCTTGACGATCGGGCCGACGCCCGCCGGCGTCCCGGTCATGATCACGTCACCCGGTGCCAGCACGAAGAGCTTCGACAGTTCGGCGATGATTTCCGGCAGCTTCCAGATCATCTGGTTGAGGTTGCCGGACTGCTTGCGTTCGCCGTTGACCTCAAGCCAGATCGCACCTTCCTGCGGGTGCCCGATTTGGGCGGCCGGGACAAGTGCGGAGACGGGCGCCGAATGTTCGAACGCCTTTGCCGATTCCCAAGGCCGGCTCATCTTCTTCGCCTTGTCCTGCACATCGCGCCGCGTGAAGTCGATGCCGATCCCGTAGCCATAGACCTTGGACAGGGCCTCTTCGACCGGAATGTCGGCGCCGCCACCGGAAAGCGCCATCACCAGCTCGACTTCGAAATGCACATCGGAAGAGACTGGCGGGTATGGGAACGTGTCGCCATGATAGAGATTGTCGGCATTCTTCTGGAAAAAGAAGGGCGGCTCGCGTGACGGATCATGGCCCATTTCGATGGCGTGGTCCGCATAGTTGCGGCCGACGCAATAGACCCGGCGCACCGGAAACTGTTCGGTCTCGCCCTCGACATCAAGAAGCACGGGCTGAGGGGCAGGGATCACGGTAGCGCGCATCGAAAAATTCCTCCGGTCATCGATAGGCGTCCTTTGTCCACCAATTCGGCCGACAATCCTAGCCCGATTTCTGCGCAGCCGTACGGCTGGCGCGAATTTTCGCTTTGCTATAAGGGAAAGCGCATTCGGCAAATATGCCGGCCATGCAACCGAACAAGGGCCGGCGTGTTGAGCTGGCATCGCACTAAAGACAGCACGATAACGAAGGTTCTTCACCGATGACGCAACAGCCCAAACTCGAACATTCAGAATTCGCCGGTGAGTTCGAAGACGACGGCATCACCGTGCTCGTCGATATCTATCGCCCGGCCGATACCAATGGCGACTGGACGCTCGAGGTCATCAGCCAGACGGAAGTCGTGACCAGCTGGGAAGAGACATTCGCGACCGACAAGGACGCCTGGGAAGAATTCCTCGCCACCGCCGAACGCGATGGCATCAAAAGCTTCCTCGAAGAGGACGACGGACAGTCGGTTCACTGAACGGGCTGTCATGCTGGCAACCTGCCGGTTGAGGTCATTGACCGCAGTGGGAGCAGGGAACGTCGTTTCAGAGCGGATGAATGACTAGAGCGCGAGCACTTTCGTCAGCCACCTTCGACAGTCGCTTTCGTCAGCACCTGTTGCACGGCGCGCGCAAGATGATCACGCTCATAGGGCTTCTGGATGACGACCTCACTTTCCTTTCTGCGCGCGATCGCCAATTCGTTGCCGTAGCCGGTCGCGAAGATGAACGGCGTTCCGGCTTGCCCGAGCTTGGTCGCAAGATCGAAACTTGTGCCGCGACCGACATTGATGTCCAGCATAGCGAACTGGAAACTCTGCTTGGCAAGCAACTGTTCGGCTTCGGCAATAGTGGAGGCGAGGTGAACCTGAACCGCGCCCAGCTCGTACAGCATGTCCTCGGCCTCCAGTGCGATGAGCATGTTGTCCTCGACCAGCAGAACCTGCGCATCGTGCAGTAGTTGCTTTGGGGGGAGGCTGGTTGCTTTCAGGGTATCGGGCTCAATCATCGTCTGCGTCGGTGCCGGGTCTTGAGGCGCAATGATCACATAATTTAGCGGGATGAAGAAATCCGCTTCCAACCCGGCCAGCAGGAAGCGGACCTCTGCCGTTCCCTTCAGATCGAACGGAATCGTTTTCTCGACGATGACAGACCCAAACCCTCGCCGTGTCGGCGCAACCACGGCCGGGCCGCCGATTTCCTTCCATTTGATGTAAACGCCTTCGCCGTCGACCGAGTCGACGGTCACCTCTATGCGGCCGTTGGCCGAAAGCGCGCCATGCTTGCAGCTGTTGGTGACGAGTTCATGGACGACCAGCGCAATGGTCGACATCGCCTGTGGCTGCAGCAGTACGTTCGGCCCCTTCAAGGTAAATCGACCGCGTAAGCCGTCATGTGCCGCGATCTCATCCTGAAAGATGCCGGCGAGCGGCGCCGGGCCCCAGCTCTGGCGCGTGACGCGGTCATGGGCTCGTGCGAGCGCCTGCACCCGTCCGCCGAGCGATTCGACATAGCTCGCGACATCAACGGCTGTATGGCTTGTCTTCGTCATGAGACTGCGGATCAGGGCAAGGATGTTGCGGACGCGGTGATTGAGTTCGGCAATCAGCACTTCCTGACGTTCGGAAGCACGTCGTCTCTCGTCGCTGGCGCCGTCCGAATAGCGCAGGATGACTTCGATCAGTGCCTGTCTGATCGCTTCGCCGATGCGCTGATCGCGATCGGAAAAAGGGTTGGACTTGCCGCGGACGAGTTCGGCGAATGCTGCGAAGCTTTTGCGGGGCGATATGCGTTCGCTCTCGGTGCCTGCTTCCGCTGGCTTTGCAGGATTGCCACCCCACCTGATCTCGCTCAGCCGCTCGCGGCGGAACAGCAAGATATAGTCGCGCGGAACACGCGAGATGGGGATCGACAGCATGCCAGCGGCGCGGTCCGCTGTCTCGCTGCACGGCGCATGGACCGAAGCCAAGTTGTCGGTCGTGAACACCCGGCTCGGCGAGGCGGCGTTCAGATGATGGGCCAGAGAGATGACATTATGTTCCGACGGCGTGGCCCCGTGAAGATGAGCTTTGCCGCGACGGTAAATTGCGACACCATCGCAATCCAACATGTCGCGCGTCATGTCCTGCAGCCACTGAGCATCTTCCATCAACGATTCGTCACCAGCAATCATCGTAATGACGCGATCAGCCAAAGCACGTGCGCGATGCTCGTGCTCCTCGCTGCCGCGCCGCAGACGGCTCTCCAGCATCATCGAATACATCGCGCCGAACAGTTCCGATGCCGTCCGCATGATGAAGCTCGGCAGGCGCGGTCCATTGGCATGGCATGCGATAAGCCCCCACAGCTTTTCCTCGACGACGATCGAAATGGATAGGGAGGCACCAACCTCCATGTTGCGCAGATATTCGATATGGACGGGAGACACGGCGCGGCTGATCGACATCGACAGGTCAAGCGGAAGCGTGACCGCGTCCGCGGGAGGCAATAACGCCACGGTCGGTGCCGAGACGTCGGCTATGATGCGGAAAGGGTTGCGCAAGTACAATTCGCGCGCTTGGCGTGGGATGTCCGACGCGGGATAATGAAGCCCGAGGAAACTATCCACCCCGGCGCGGGTTGATTCCGCGATGACTTCGCCATGACCGTCTGTGTCGAACCGATAGATCATCACTCGATCAAAGCCGGTGATCGCCAGGACCTGTCGGACCGCATCTCTGTGGAATTTCTCGATTGAAGGAACTTTGGTCAGACGCGCAGCCATTGCGCGAACCATCGAAGCCGCCTCCACCCGTTCGGTCTTCTGTGTCCGTTCTCCTTCGACAATCAGAAGATCGCCCTGAAAATGGATCGACAGATCGACGTTGGGCAATCCCTGCACCAGCTTCACGTCGAAGATTCTCTCTCCTGTCGTTGACGCCAAAATCGCCATCCGGTTCCGGATGTCGTGGAGCGCCGTCTCACTGATCCACGTGTCGAAGCGCGTGCCCAGGAGTTTCTCCGGTTTGACGTTGAAGAATGTTTCGGAGTTCTCGGATACGCGAACGATCGTCCAGTCGTTCGACATCGCAACGAGGAACGCGAAGTTCTGGATCTCTTCGAGTCGCGTGATTGGCTCCCTATCGCAGACGATCAGACTGGCATCTGTGTACTCATAGCCCATTGGTGGCCCCCGCCATTTTGCCTAACGTTGCAGACGATATTTCAGCGGAGAGGTCCCCATCACCTCATGAAACGCCCTTCGAAACTGTGGTGTGCCCTTGTACCCGACTGCCCCGGCAATCGCGTCGATGGGCAGGTCAACCTGAGCAAGGAGCGTGACAGCTCGCGAGATGCGCCGCCGTTGAACGAGTGTGGATTTTCCCCGGTCGTTGCCTTGAAGGCGCGGGAAAAGTGAAAACGGCTGAGCCCGGCAACAGCGGCCAGCTCGGCCAGGCCGACTGTTGCCTGCAGATGCCCCTCCACGAAATCCGTGACCGCGGCGATCTGTCGGTCCGACAGACGCCCCTGCCTGTCGGCCATGACCCCGAAAACCTCAAGCGATGCCAGAAGGCAGACGCTCTCCGCGTGGAGCTCGTCCACATGAGGCGCCCTGAGAACCGCTTCAAGCTTCTTAAGTGTGGCGCGTAACTGTGGATCGCGGGAGTAAGCGAACGGCGCAGGATCCCGCTCGGAATATCTACCAGCCAGATCGTCGCGGATCGCCTTTGGATCGAAATACATAGCGACAAACCGGTTGGTTCGTGGCTGAGGCTGGCACCAGCCCTCGATGCCGCAGCCTTTGGGCACGAAGGTGATCGTGTCGCGCAAGTCCTTTTTATGGAGCGTCGGAAGACCGTCCACGCGCAGCTCACCATCAGTGAGAGTGATGTCGTGCAGTGCGAGATAGTGGTTCTCGCCACGGCTTCTGAAGTCATAGGGTTCAGCACCGCTCAGCTCGACATACTCGGCCGAAAATCCGTTCAAGTCGAACGCCGCCCGTGCGACATGCGCCACGGCCGGCTCTGCAAAATCTATCTCAAGACCGCGAGAAGAACTCATATGTCTGACTAGCACGCATTTTGCTCGGATTAAACAAAATTTGCTACTGAAGGGTAGGGCTTGCACCTTGGGTGGCGACCTCTCACCTTCGCTGGCATCTCGGCCGTCGAAAGTCGAATTCCCTGTAGAAGAGGCTTTTACCTCAAGACTCAGTCCATCTACGCTCCAGCCGGTTCCAATCCGCACCAACCTGGCGACAACGCATTTTCGCCGTTTGTCTTTCGCCAGGCTCGAAATCTTGTTATCCGTGCAGCCACGCACCGGAATAGTCGCTCGGAAACCATGCCAACGCATCCTCATAAAAAAGTCTTCGCTGTCGCACCCATGATCGACTGGACCGATCGTCACTGCCGTTTCCTGCACCGGCAGCTGTCGTCGCGGGCGCTTCTTTATACGGAGATGGTCGTCGCCGATGCGATCATCCATGGGCCGCGGGAGCGGCTCTTGTCCTATTCGCCGGCAGAACATCCTGTTGCCTTGCAGCTCGGTGGCTCGAATGCGGAAAAGCTGTCCGAGGCGATCCGGATCGCCGGTGATTACGGTTACGACGAGATCAACCTCAATGTCGGATGCCCCTCGGACCGGGTGCAGTCGGGGACATTCGGTGCCTGCCTGATGCGCGATCCTGCGCATGTTGCAGACCTCGTCACAGCCATGAAAAAGGTTTCACAGGCGCCTGTGACCGTCAAATGCCGCATCGGCGTTGATGATCAGGTGCCGGCCGACGTCCTGCCGGACTTTCTCGCGCGAATGATTGGTGCCGGTGCCGACGCGATCTGGATCCATGCCCGCAAGGCTTGGCTGCAGGGACTGTCGCCAAAACAAAACCGCGAGGTTCCTCCACTGGATTACGATCTCGTCCATCGGATGAAGCGTGAGAACCCGGATGTGTTCCTCGGGATCAACGGCGGTATTGCCGATCTTAAGCAAGCTTCTGAACACCTGGAGGTGATGGATGGCGTCATGCTCGGCCGCGCTGCCTATCACAACACCGGCTTGCTGGCGGGCGTCGATGCGCTTCTGGATGGAAGACTTGAGTGTCCAGACCCTGACTGGCTGGCGCTGCGCGACGCGATGATTGCCTATGCGGATCAGGTTATCGCCTCCGGTGGCAGATTGCATCACGTGACGCGTCACATGGTTGGTCTGTTTCAGGGTTATCCCGGTGCGCGTCGGTTCCGCCAGATCCTGTCGTCGGAGGCGACGAAGCCTGGCGCTGGGACCGAAATCCTGACGGCTGCGTTCGCGGCGGTGGATTTGAGCTCCGGGCTCGAAAAGGCGACCGGATAAGCCTTTTGGGATCAAGATCTCGCACCCAAGGCGCGTTACCGGCGACGTGAATGCCGGCACTGTATATTATTATTTCCTTAAATATTAACACCTAATGTTTTGCTGACAAGTCGATGAAATTGTTCGTCGTGCGTTCTTGTGGTGGCATCCATGTTTCGAGTTCTCGAATGCGTCGTGGTTCAGCATGATCGAAGCACTGTTCTTCTCGCGGCCGGCATCTGCGTCGTCGGCATGCTCGCATTTTTTCTGATCCATAGACGGGCGATCGAGTGCAACGAACGTCGGCGGCGGATCTGGCTCCTTGTCGCCAGCGCCACGGGCGGGCTTTCCATCTGGTCGACGCATTTCGTGGCAATGCTCGCCTACCAGGGCACGATAGCGATCGAATTCGAGCGCGTCCTCACCCTTGTATCGGCTCTGACTGCCGTCGCCGGCTTCTGGTTGGCGCTGCAGATCGCCGATCGATCGAAGACGGTTTCTTCGCTCGCAGCCGGCATGGTCGCCACCGTCACGGTCGCCGCCATGCACTTGATCGGCACCGAAGCGATCCGTGCCGCGGCAACGACCCGCTACGAAATGACGCCCATCTTGATCGGCTCTGTTGTCTCTTTCTCTCTCTTCACCGCGGCGTTCGCCTCCACGACGCTTCGAAGAAGCACCCTGCGCCTGATCTGTGCAGTCGCTGCCAGTGTTGCTGCCATTTGCATCCTGCATTTTACTGCGATGTCGGCGACCGAGCTGATCCCCGATCCGACGCTTCCAGAGGCCTCGCTCGACGGTGGCGGGCGGATCTGGCTGACCGGCGCGGTTTCGATCGTCATGAGTGTGATCGTGCTGACGACTGTTGCCGCGAGCTTCATCGACCGGTATCTGACGGATTTGCGTGGCTTCGCCAACGCGACGCTTGAAGGCCTCGCGGTGGTTCGCGATGGCCGCGTCATTGAGACCAATGCTCGCTTTGCCGAATTGCTGTTGCTGCGCGACCGCGACATCCTCGGCCGAGATCCTGACGATCTGCTGGCGGCAGCCGACGGTCTTCCGCTGACGGCTCAAAGGAATTCCGCAGTCGCTGCCACGCCGAAAGTGACGGACCGTGAGGTCTTTCTCGAGGTTGCCGTCCATACGATCGAGTATCGCGGTCGCTCCTGCCAGGTTCTGGCTGTCCGCGATCTGACCGAGAAGCGCATTGCGGAGCGCCGCATCGAACACATGGCCCGCCACGACGCTTTGACTGACCTTCCCAACCGTACGCTCTTCAACGATCGGCTCGACGGTGCCTTGAGGACGGCTGCACTTTCCGGCGATGTGCTGGCGGTGCTTGCCCTTGATCTCGACCGCTTCAAGGCCGTCAACGATGTGTTCGGCCATGCGGAAGGCGATCGTGTCCTGATCCGGGTCGCCGATATCCTGCGGCGCTGTGTCGGTCCGGCCGATACGCCGTCCCGCATCGGCGGCGACGAGTTCATCATCCTCCAGACAGGCGTCGAACAGCCGGCGGGCGCAAACCTGCTCGCCGAGCGTATCCTCGAAACCTTCCGCACCGAAATGAATGTCGCACTAGATCCCACCGCCGTCGGCGTCAGCATCGGCTGCGCGGTTTATCCGGACGACGGAGAAACGCCTGATGACTTGCGCAATGCGGCCGACATGGCCCTCTACAATGCGAAGTTCTCGGGACGTGGTACGGCAGCATTCTATTCCGCGGCAATGGACGCAGAGCTGCGCGAGCGGCGCGAGATCGAGAGCGAGTTGCGCTACGCCGTACTGCGCTCGCAACTCAGCATGGTATTCCAGCCACTCTTTGATGCCACAAGCGGCTTCTGCTCGGGCTATGAGGCCCTGATGCGGTGGAAGCATCCGCAATGGGGCAATGTCTCACCGAGCGTCTTCATTCCGGTTGCCGAGGAAACCGGCATCATCGTGCCGATCGGTGAATGGGCGATGCGCGAAGCCTGCAGGGTCGCCAGTACCTGGGATGACGGCCTGGCGGTAGCGGTCAACGTTTCGGCCATCCAGTTTCGCTTCCCGAACCTTGTCGACATGATTGCGTCGGCACTGGATGAGAGCGGCCTAGAGCCCCACCGGCTTGAACTCGAGATCACAGAGACCTCGCTGCTCAAGGATCGCGACACGACGCTCGCGACCTTGCTCCGGTTGAAGGCGCTGGGAGTCCATGTGGTGATGGATGACTTCGGCACCGGCTATTCGTCGCTCAGCAACCTGCACAGCTTCCCCTTTGACAAGATCAAGATCGACCGCAGTTTTATCAGCGAGATGGAGGAAAGCGACAGCGCCCGTGCCATCGTCAAAGCCATCATCGGTCTCGGCAAGAGCCTGGACTTGCCCGTCGTCGCGGAAGGCATCGAGACCTTCGGGCAGCACCGGATGGTGGTCGAAGACGGCTGCGAACAGCTGCAGGGTTTTCTCCTCGGCAAGCCGAAGAGCGAGGACGAAGTGGAGATCCTCTCAGGAATTCGCAATCTTCCGACTTATCGCCGTCGAGGTTGAGGTGGGCGATCATACGGGCTGTTTCGTCAGCAACCCGCTGGCAAGATGACGGAACGCTTCGACGGCTTTTTCCAACACGGCCGGCGGATCGTCGGCCGCAGCGATCCACAGTGCGGCGTTGAGTGCCGCACCGTTGATGAGACGTGCGGCGGCCTCCGCATCCATACTCTTGACCGTCCCTTCGGCGATGAGAGCACTGATCGTATCCGCCGTGGTGCGCAGACAGGCGTTCTGATTGGGCCAACGCGATGGGTCGCCGAGGACAGCAGGACCATCCAGCAACATGATGCGCTGAATTTCCGGCTCCAGCGACATCTCGATATAGGCGACCGCCTCGGCAAGAAAGCCGTCCCAAAGTGTCCCGCCAGCGTGGTCTGCTGCAGCACGCATCCGCCGCAGCATCTCGGAATCGATCTGATCGATCACCGCTTGTAAAAGACCCTTCTTGTCACCGAAATTATGGTAGAGCGCACCCCGCGTCAGGCCGGCGGACGCCGTGAAGTCGTCCATGGACGAGCTGGCATAGCCTTTCTCGGCGAAGGACTTGCGAGCCGCGCTGATCAGCTTGACCCGCGTTTCTTCCATCATTGTTGTACGCTTGCTCGGCGCCATCGCTCACCCCCGGATCGAATTCTTACAGCAGTTGACATACGCAGCGTATCTGAGATACGCAGTTGCATACGGAGCGTATATCAAGATTGACGTGGGCAGGGAAGGCTCCTGCAACGCCGAGCACTCAACAACCGATTGGAGACGAGCTATGATCGAACGAGAAGCAATTTTCCCCGCAGGCCGACAGGCCCTTTACGAGATCAACAAATACTCAGCCGCGATAAGGTCGGGTGATCTTCTCTTTGTGTCCGGACAGGTTGGCAGCCGTGATGACGGAACGCCGGAACCGAATTTTGAAAAACAGGTTCAACTCGCGTTCGACAATCTGCGTGCGGTTCTCGCAGCGGCAGGCTGCGGGTTCGACGACATCATCGACGTCACCACGTTTCACACCGACCCTGAAAATCAGTTCGGGACGATTCAGGCAGTTCGCTTGGGCATAATGGGGGAAAAGCCGTACCCGAATTGGACAGCGGTCGGGGTAAACTGGCTCGCGGGGTTCGATTTCGAGATCAAAGTGATCGCTCGTATCCCGTAATCCCGAGCGAGCCGCGATTGCAGCACGGTCAGGGCCCAATATCAGGCTACGGCGAGTTGCCGTAGCAATCGCTTCAATTCGACCGATTCCGGCAGAGGCTCGGGCGGTTCCGACTTGAGGTTGTTGCGATCATTGAGTTCAAACTGGTACCAGTTGAAAAGACCCGATGCGACAGTCTGAGCCTCCTCGCTCGACACGTCCACATGTCTTTCTTCGCACCAGGCTTCCAGGAATCTCTGAAGAAGTTCGAGATCATCCGAACCTAGCACGATCGCCGATGAGGCGTTGTCCTGACACATTCTACCCTCGCATCCTTGACAAGCACTCTCCTGATATCGGCATAGCCGGATGATCAGAAAAGACTGCGGGGCGTCTTTGAAAAGGCGACACCTGAGCGCTGCATCCCGGAGTATGCATGCGTCCCGCAGTGCAAGTTAACGCAGAACCAACGAATTGGTTCAATTCGGGAAAAGCAGTCGGGAGTAAAACGAAAGATTAGGAAGTCTTGACCGCGCGCTTGGTCTTCGTCGCCGCTTTTTTTACAGGGGCGGGGGCATCAGCGGTCTGCTGGAGCCGCAGAGCACGTAGTTTTTCTGTCTTCTTTTCACGAGCGATAACTTCGGCGTCCAGGATGTCACGCACCACGGAGTTGGTCTGCTCCGATTTGGCTTGTGCCGACATTTTCGCGGGCTTGAAGAACTGGTCCTTGGTCGCTGTCATGCTTTCCTCCTGGAAACGGCCGATGTCTGCCGTGGACCGCGAGAATGGCATAGACTGCCATCCTGCGATTGGTTGCGTGGCTCTGGCTTGTGCTCAAAACCACGCTCATGTCGGAGCCTAGCGGGCGCGAGCTACGATGACTTTTTTCTTCGGAGCCGGAAGCAGGCCTTCGCGCTGCATCTGCTTGCGAGCAAGCTTGCGCGCGCGACGGATCGCATCTGCTTTTTCACGTGCACGCTTCTCGGAAGGCTTTTCGTAAGCGCTACGAGCCTTCATTTCGCGGAAGATACCTTCGCGCTGCATCTTCTTCTTCAGGACGCGGAGAGCCTGATCAACGTTGTTATCTCTGACGAGTACCTGCAAAATATCTCCTTACGCGGCGAACCGCTATCTCTTGAAATTTGTCGGACGCGGGTTGATCGGGAAGCGATCTCACATCCGCTCTCTTTTCACCCATTCGAAGTTAAACCGTCTAGCACAGTAAAACCTCAGAATGGACGAAAAAACAAAAGGCCGGGAGATGAACCCCGACCTTCCACCATCATCGCCGCCTTCGTGCCAGTACATCCGTGGTCACGCGGGGCAATGACAAAACCTTAAGCAGCGCGCAGGTTGTCTGCGGAGCTCTTGCCAGAACGTTTGTCCTGGACGATTTCGTAGCTGATCTTCTGACCTTCGTTCAGGCCATTCATGCCAGCGCGCTCAACAGCGGAAATGTGAACGAACACATCCTGGCTGCCGTTGTCAGGCTGAATGAAACCAAAACCCTTGGTGCTGTTAAACCACTTTACAGTGCCGGTATCCATAACGATTTCCTTTCAATCGTAGTAAGTTGCCAACCCTGAAATACGGGGTCGGGGGTAGATCGACGTTGAGAGGAAATCAGAAAGAGCTCCAAGTTTTCCGGGAGCTGCGGACGAGTCGCTAGCAAAGTTCGATGAAACTCAAAATAGAGAATAATTGCACTTAAACAAGGGCTGCGCGAAAATATATCCCGGAGAGGCCCAAAGCCCGGGCCTCTCCGGTATTCGTGTTACTCCGCGGCCTCCGCGTAGTCCTCAAGCGGCGGGCAGGTGCAGAGCAGATTGCGGTCGCCATAGACATTGTCGACGCGGTTGACCGGCGACCAGTATTTGTCGACACGGAATGCGCCCGGCGGATAGCAGGCCTGTTCGCGGCTATAAGGACGATCCCATTCGCCGACCAGGTCTTCCACCGTGTGCGGGGCATTCTTAAGCGGGTTGTTGACCCTGTCCATGCGACCGTCTTCGATCGCACGAGCCTCTTCGCGGACTGCCAGCATCGCATCGCAGAACCGGTCGATCTCGGCCTTCGTTTCCGATTCCGTCGGTTCGATCATCAGCGTACCGGCAACCGGCCAGCTCATGGTCGGGGCGTGGAAGCCGCAGTCGATCAGGCGTTTTGCAACGTCGTCGACAGAGACGCCGGCCGAGGCGTTGAGCGGGCGGGTGTCGATGATGCACTCATGCGCGACGCGTCCGCTTGCGGACTTGTAGAGCACATCGTAGGCGCCCTTGAGCCGGGCTGCGATATAGTTGGCGTTGAGGATCGCAACCTTCGTCGCCTGCGTGAGCCCTTCGCCGCCCATCATCAGGCAGTAGGACCAGGAGATCGGCAGGATCGAGGGAGAGCCGAACGGCGCCGCCGAAACCGCACCTTCGCTGCCAAGTTCTCCGGCCCATTGCGGGTGACCGGGCAGGTGGCTTGCCAGGTGCGCCTTGACGCCGATCGGACCCATGCCGGGACCGCCGCCGCCATGCGGAATGCAGAACGTCTTGTGCAGATTGAGATGCGAAACGTCGGAACCGATGTCACCGGGGCGGGACAATCCGACCATGGCATTCATATTGGCACCGTCGAGATAGACCTGGCCGCCATTGGCATGGGTGATCTCGCAGATCTCCTTCACCGTCTCCTCGAACACGCCGTGTGTCGAAGGATAGGTGATCATGCAGCAGGACAGATTTGCCGCATGCTGCTGTGCCTTGGCACGGAAGTCTTCGAGATCGATATCGCCGTTCTCGAGCACTTTCACGACCACGACCTTCATGCCGACCATCTGGGCCGAGGCAGGATTGGTGCCGTGCGCGGAGGTGGGGATGAGGCAGACGTCGCGATGCGTATCGCCATTGGCGATATGGTAGTTGCGGATCGTCAGCAGGCCCGCATACTCGCCCTGCGCACCCGAATTCGGCTGCATCGAGAAAGCATCGTAACCGGTGATCTGGCAGAGCTTTGCCGAGAGATCGTCGATCATCTCCTTGTAGCCGAGCGCCTGGTCGACGGGTACGAACGGGTGGATGTCGGAAAACTCCGGCCAGGTGATCGGCAGCATTTCAGCCGTCGCGTTCAGCTTCATCGTGCAGGAACCGAGCGGGATCATCGCGCGGTCCAGCGCCAGGTCGCGGTCCGACAGGCGGCGGATGTAGCGGGTCATCTCGCTTTCGGCGCGGTTCATGTGGAAGATCGGATGGGTCATGTAATCCGATTTTCTGAGCAGCGCGTTGGGCAGGCGGTATTCGACCGGGAAGTCCGACACCTTGAAGTCACCGCCGAATGCGCGCCAGACGGCCTCGAGCGTGACCGGGCGGGTGCGTTCGTCGAGCGACATGCCGATCTTTGTTTCACCCACCTTGCGCAGGTTGACGCCCTCGGCGACGGCCGCCCGCATGATCACACCCTGCATGTGGCCGACCTCGACGGTGAACGTGTCGAAGAACGTATCGGGTTCGATCGTGTAGCCGAGCTTTTCGAGGCCCTTGGCCATCAGCACGGCTTTCTTGTGGACAGCCTGGGCAATCGCCTTCAGGCCTTCCGGGCCGTGGAAGACGCCGTACATCGAGGCCATGACGGCGAGCAGAACCTGCGCCGTGCAGATGTTCGATGTCGCCTTCTCGCGGCGGATATGCTGTTCGCGGGTCTGCAGCGACAGGCGGTAGGCACGGTTGCCGCGGGCATCGACGGAGACGCCGACGAGGCGGCCGGGCATGGCGCGCTTGTGCGCATCCTTGACCGACATGTAGGCCGCGTGCGGGCCGCCGTAACCGACAGGCACGCCAAATCGCTGCGACGAGCCGATCGCGATATCCGCACCCATTTCGCCGGGCGATTTCAAAAGCGTCAGCGCCAGAAGATCGGCCGCCATAGCAGCGACCGCACCGGTCTGGTGCAGGCGGGAGATAAGGCCCGAGAAGTCACGCACTTCGCCGTTCGTGCCGGGATACTGGAAGATCGCTCCGAACACGTCGACCGGGTCGAGATCGGTCATCGGATCACCGACGATCACGCTCCAGCCGAGCGGCGCTGCACGTGTCTCGATCAACGCGATCGTCTGCGGATGACAGGCGTGATCGACGAAGAAGGCGGTTGCCTTCGATTTCGCCTGGCGCTGGCATAGCGCCATGGCTTCGGCAGCCGCCGTCGCTTCATCGAGCAGCGAGGCATTGGCGACGTCGAGGCCGGTCAGGTCGCAGATCATCGTCTGGAAGTTCAGGAGCGCTTCGAGGCGGCCTTGGGAGATTTCCGGCTGGTAGGGCGTGTATGCCGTGTACCAGGCAGGGTTTTCCAGAATGTTGCGCTGGATGACCGGCGGCGTCACGGTGCCGTAATAGCCCTGTCCGATCAGCGTGGTCAGCACCTGGTTCTTATTTGCGGTCTCGCGCAGCTTGTCGAGCGCTTCTCGTTCGGTCAGCGCCGCACCCCAGGTCAGCGGGTTCTGCTGGCGGATGGAGGCGGGGACCGTGGCATCGATCAGCGCGTCGAGCGACTTGTAGCCGATGACCGCAAGCATATCGCTCATCTCCGTCGGGGAGGGACCGATATGGCGACGATTGGCAAAGTCGTACGGGTCGTAGTCGGTGAAGTGGAAGTCGGTCGAGTCGCTCATCCGATCAGTTCCTTGTAGGCAGCTTCGTCCATCAGCGCGTCGGCGTCGGCCGCATTCTTGAGCTTCAGCTTGAAGAACCAGCCGGCAGCCTGCGGATCGGAATTGACCAGCGACGGGTCGTCAACGATCGCCTGATTGACTTCGGTGACTTCGCCATCGAGCGGCGAATAGACGTCGGAGGCTGCCTTGACGCTTTCGACGGTTGCGGCATTGCCGTCCTTCACCAGCTCGGCACCGACTTCCGGCAGTTCGACAAACACGAGATCACCGAGCTGCTCGGCAGCATGGGTGGTGATGCCGACGGTGGCAACGCCGTCTTCGAGTTTCAGCCATTCGTGTTCGGCGGTGAATTTCAGCATGGGAATGTCCTCTTAAGGAAAGCGTGAATGGGGATGACGTGGGGGAGGCCGGGGGTGGGGCCAGGCCGCCCGCGCATGTTTATCGCTTGTAGGTCGGCGTGATGAATGGCAGCGCGGCCACCGTCATCGGCAGGTATTTTCCACGGACCTCGGCAAAGACCTGCGTACCCGCTGCTGCATGACTGACGGGGACGTAACCCATGGCAACCGGACCTTCGACCGTCGGGCCGAACGTACCAGAGGTGACTTCGCCAAGTTCCTGCAGCCCGTCCGCATCGGCAAACAGTTTCGCATGCGAACGCACCGGCGCCTTGCCTTCCGGCTTCAGGCCGACGCGGCGGCGGCTGGTACCGTCTGCCAGTTCGTCAAGGATGCGGTCCGCACCCGGGAACCCGCCTTCGCGGTCGCCGCCGGCCTTGCGAGCCTTTTGCAGCGCCCATTCGAGCGATGCTTCGATCGGTGATGTCGTGGTGTCGATGTCGTTTCCATAAAGACACAGACCGGCTTCAAGGCGCAGGCTATCACGGGCGCCGAGGCCGATGGCTTCGCAGTCTGGGTGCTCGAGCAATGCCTTGGCAACTGACACGGCATGGTCCTGCGCGATCGAGATCTCGAAGCCGTCCTCGCCGGAATAACCGGAGCGCGAGATGATGCAGGGAACGTCGTGCAGCGGCACTTCGCGGACATCCATGAACTTCATTGAGGAGACGCCAGCCCAGAGCTCGGCCAGAACAGCTTCGGCACGTGGACCTTGGAGGGCGATCAGCGCGCGGTCGTCGAGCAGGGTGACCTCGCAGTCCGGAAGGTGCGCCTTCATGTGCGCAAGGTCGGCATCCTTGCAGGCGGCATTGACGACAACGAGAAGATGGTCGCCGCGATTCGTGATCATCAGGTCGTCGAGAATGCAGCCATTGTCGTCGGTGAAGAACCCGTAGCGCTGACGGCCTTCCTTCAGTGACAGGATGTCGACCGGAACGAGCCTTTCCAGCGCAAGTGCTGCATCTGCATAGTCGCCGGACTTCGCTCTGACAATGACCTGACCCATGTGGGAGACATCGAACAGGCCTGCGGCGGCGCGCGTGTGGAGGTGCTCCTTCATCACGCCGAGCGGATATTGCACCGGCATGTCGTAGCCCGCGAACGGCACCATCTTCGCGCCAAGCGAGAGATGCAGCGCGTTGAGCGGTGTGGTCTTGAGAACTGAGTGATCGTCCAAAAAGGCGCCTCCAGGTTTTGGCGCTCGCTGCGTAAAATCAGCTCACACGCCGGCTCTGATCAGGGCGCGGTTACGCGCCTGTTTCGAGCCCCCTCTGTCCTTTTCGCCTGAGATTGTTATCCCTTCGGCGAGCCCCCGATGACGGGTGCTACTCTCCAGAGTTCCGGTTGGTCGCCCGTGGTCCTTTTGCCTGAGAGTTTCCGGGGCGGTTGCTCCTTCGGCACCGCATCGAAGCGGCTTCTCCCAACGGGTATGAGGTTCATTATCGAGGAGGCGACAGGTTTGACAAGGGGAGAATGTCGTCGTGACAAAGATTTTTGTCGTACACCATAGGTTTAGGCATCGCGACTGAGTGCCAAGGTTCAAGCTTTCCGCACGTTCAGGAATCTGCTCTACCCGTCGTCTTGAAAGACGATGGGAGGCGTTGTCATGAAATTTCTTGCGACTCTGGCGCTGTTTGCAGCGACACTTGGTGCGGCGGCAGATCAATCCTATGCCCAGGCGGGAGATGCCGGTTCCGGGAATGGTGGCATGCACATGCACGGATCGTCCGATCCGGCGGCCACATCGGGCGCCACAGTCAAAGTCGGTACGCTCGAGATTTTCGGCGGCTATGTTCGCGCCATGCTTCCCGGCCAGCCGGTCGGCGGTGGCTATCTCGTGATCCGCAACACGGGCAGCGAAGACGATAGACTCGTCTCTGCCTCATCGCCTCTGTCGCCTGCCGTGGAGATCCACAAAATGTCGATGCAGGGCCAGATCATGAAGATGCGCCGGCTCGAAGGCGGTATTGCGGTCCCAGCCGGCCAGACCGTCGAGTTGAAGCCCAGTGGACTGCATCTGATGTTCACCAAAGTCGCGACTCCTTTCAAGCAGGGCGACAGCGTGCCCCTGAAGCTGACCTTCGAGAAGTCCGGCAGTTTCGATCTCACGCTCCCGGTCCAGGGTTTCCGTCCCGGCAACCAGCATAACTGATCACGCGGGATGTGATCTCAGGCGTAATATCTCGTTTAGCTCCGCCATCTATTCTACCGATGGGTTGGCTTTGTGGGGACGAAGATCGTGGATATTTCCAGTGCACCGGAGCCGGACGCCGGCATTTACCGACGCCTCAGCACGCTTGCAGAAATCGACACGGTTGCCGACGCCTGGCGGGCCCTTGAAAGCCGGTGCGAAGACCGGCTGACCTATTTTCAGAGTTTCGATTGGTGCCGCGGCTGGGTCGCAGCCTTTGCCGGCAATGGCTCCGCGTTCGAATTCCGGATCGAGACTGTGTGGCGCAACGGCAGTCTCGTCGCAGTCTGGCCTTTGATGGTTCAGACCGTCAGCGGCATAAGGGTGTTGGAAAACCTCGGCGCACCCCACTCGCAATACTGCAATCTCCTGTGCGACGACGCCCATCTTGCCGGATTGCTGATGGGCAAGTTGCTGACCCGTATCGAGATGATGCCCGATTGCGATGTCGCGATCTTTCACCCCGTTCCGCACCAATCCTCGCTGGGTCTTCTGCTTCGCTCACAGCCGAAGATCCGCGGCTACGGCGGAAGCAGCGCCGTGCTCGATCTCACGCAGTTTGCGGGCTCGGACGCATACCGCTCGCACGGCGGCAAATTGAAGAAGCGCAATCGCAACCGTCGGCGCAACCACCTGGCGCGGCTCGGCGAACTCACCTTCGAGATGATCTGGCCCTCCGATCAAAGGTTTGCCGAATACGTTCGCGAATGTGCGGCGATGAAGCGGGTCTGGCTGCGCGAGACCGGGAGAAGCAGCAGCGGTTTTTCCTTCGATGGCCTGGACGATTTCCTGGCGAGCCTGACGGGTGATGCCGCGTTGCTAGAGGGTGCGTGCCTTTCGATCCTGCGGGCCGGCGATGTCACGGTGGCGATGGAGCTCGGCTTCGTGCGGGCAGGGCACTACTATGCCTATCTCGGAAGCTTCGACTGGAGCCTGCGGCATCTCTCCGCCGGCAAGGTGCAGATGGAAATGACAGTCTGCTGGCTGATCGACAACAGGATCAAGACCTACGATCTTCTCGGCGGCGATGGCGCCTACAAACAATCCTGGGCAAACCAGAAACTGGTGCTGAACGGCTATAGCCTGCCCTTCTCGTGGAAAGGGCGCCTCTACGCGCAGGCTTGGCTTCCGGTCATCCGTCCATTCGCCAAGCGGATGTATTTCACGATACCCGAAAGCTGGCGCCGCTTCCTCAGCGGCATTCAGGGTGTCGGACTTCTTGTACTCGGGGTCTGAAGGTCACTCTTCCGTGTCACGATAGGCGGCTTCGGCCATCTGCAGCGATGCCTGCTGCTGCGGAGGCTGCTGGCCGGCATCGAGGAAATCGAGAGACAGGCTGGTCGCAAGCGTCATCGCCCCGGTGACCGTCGGATCGGTCGCACTCTGATCACGCGCAGAAGCGCGTTCGGCGACACGTTTGGCCTCACCAATTCTCGCTTTGACGGACAGTTGCGGCGGCGTTCGTAACGTCTCTATGGCGAGCGCTGCCATGCTTGCCGAAATTGTCGTCAACTGAACCATAGCAACCGCCTTCAACCCATTCGGCACATATGTAATATGCGCCGAGTTTGCCGCGATTTAACCGAAATCCCGGCATTTTAACGGTAGGCACGATTTAGGACTTTTCTGGATATCTCGATGATCAATATCATACTTGTCGCACTGGGCGGCGCATTCGGTTCCGTCGCCCGCTACCTCGTGGGCGTCTGGACGCTGCGCCGGTTCGGGCCGAACTTTCCCTGGGGAACGCTGACCGTCAACATCGTCGGCTGTTTCGCAATCGGTTTGATAAGCGAGGTGATTGCCCGGCGCCTCAACGCCTCGCCTGAGATGCGTCTCCTGCTGGTGACTGGATTTCTCGGCGGCTTCACGACGTTTTCGGCCTTTTCGCTGGATGTCATCTCGCTGTTCGAGCGCGGCGCGACCGTGGCGGGGGCAAGTTATGTGATCGCAAGCGTTGGTGTGTCGCTGTGTGCGGTCTTTGCTGGGCTGGCGCTCGGGCGGGCAATGCTCTAAAGGGCAGGACTGATCACAGATAAGATGAAAGAGCTTTGATGGCAGGCATCGAGCATATCCGCGTCGAGGCGGACGAGGCAGGCATGCGCCTCGACCGTTGGTTCAAGATCCATTTCCCGGGTCTCGGCTTCGGCCCTCTACAGAAACTACTGCGCTCCGGACAGGTGCGCATCGACGGTGGCCGTGTGAAAAGCGACACGCGCGTTGAGCCCGGCCAGATGGTCCGCATTCCCCCGATGGATACCGACGCGAAGAACAGCGGGCCGATCGCGGGCAAGGATCTGAAGCACGCCGGCGACTACGAGCTTTTGCAGCGGATGATGCTGCATGAAGACGACAAGGTCTTCGTTCTCAATAAGCCGGCGGGTCTGGCTGTGCAGGGCGGATCCGGCGTGACCCGCCATATCGACCAGATGATGGATGCCTTCACCAACAAGAGAGGCGAAAAACCGCGTCTCGTCCACCGGATCGACCGCGACACATCAGGCGTCCTGGTTGTTGCCCGAACCCGCGGTGCTGCACAGAAGCTGACCGCGGCATTCCGCGAGCGCGATACCAAAAAAACCTACTGGGCCCTGGTCAAGGGCGTGCCGCGCAAGCGCGAGGACAAGATTTCCAACTGGCTGGTCAAGGAACAGACGCCCGACGGCGACCGCATGCGGATCGCCAGGCATGGTGAGGAGGGCGCCGATCACGCGGTCTCCTACTACCGCGTTCTGGAAACCGCCGCGCAGACGATGGCGTGGCTAGAGATGGAGCCCTATACCGGCCGTACGCACCAGCTGCGTGTCCATGCGCTGCATCTCGGTCACCAGATCATTGGCGATCCGAAATATTTCGACGACGACCACAACTGGCCGTTCCCGGGCGGCATCCAGAAAAAGCTGCATCTGCACGCGCGCCACATCGACATCCCGCATCCGGATGGCGGTCGTCTGCGGGTCACGGCTCCGCTGCCGCCGCACATGGTGCAGTCCTGGAACCTTCTGGGCTTCGACATGGAGAACGGTCGGCGGGAGGACCAGGAATGAAGCTTGTCCTGTTCGACTGCGACGGCACGCTGGTCGACAGCGCCGAACTGATCCACGAGACGATGCTGCGCACCTTCCGCCACTTCGGCAAGGCGGAACCCACATTGGCGCAGACGAAGTCGATCATCGGACTGACGCTCGACATCGCGATCGCCCGCATCGACGGCAAGCCGCATGCCGATGAAGAAGCCGTCGAGATGATGGCCTACTACAAGTCGCTCTTTTCCGTGGTGCGCCAGGATCTCGATTTCCGCGAGCCTTTGTTCGATGGCATAAAGGACCTGATCGAGACGATCGGACCGCGAGACGACCTGTTGATCGGCGCTGTCACCGGCAAATCCCGTCGCGGCCTCGACATGATCATGAACACGCACGGCTATGCAGACCATTTCGTCGTCAGCCGCACGGCAGATGATTGCCCGTCCAAACCCCATCCGGCGATGGTCACCGAATGCTGCGACGCGACGGGCGTGTCGCCCGAAGACACTCTTGTCATTGGCGATGCGATCTACGACATGCAGATGGCAAAGGCGGCCGGTGCAACGGCAATCGGTGTTTCCTGGGGATACGCCTCGGTTGGCGAGCTTCAGAAGGCCGGAGCCGACCACATCGTCCATCATCCAAGCGAATTGCTGCCGTTGATCGGCTGAGGGTTTTCCATGCGCGACATACTATCCGACCCGAACGCCGGTTTGAGCCACGAAGACCCGACCCGGCGCGCACAGATCCAGATGCACAAGCCGCTGCCGAAGCGCTTCTACAAGGAAGTTTCGGTTGAGGAAGGCGAGGGCGACTACGCCATCCTTCTCGACGGTCGGCCGGTGAAGACACCCGCCAAGAACGCCTTGAGAATGCCGACCACACGGGTGGCCGAACTCGTCCGCGACGAATGGGCATCGCAGGTCGACGTGATCGATCCGCGCACGATGCCGGTGACACGGCTGGTGAACACCGCAATCGACGGCATTGCCGCCGACCCGCAGGCCGTGTTCGAGGACATCCTTCGCTTCTCGTCCAGCGACATGCTGTGCTACCGCGCAGAAACGCCCGCAAACCTCGCGCTTCGTCAGGCCGAGCAATGGGATCCTGTCCTGGACTGGGCCGCAAACGCGATCGGCGCCCGCTTCGAGGTGATCGAGGGCGTCATGCCCAAGGAGCAGCCTAAGGAAGCGATCGCCGCCCTTTCCGGGGTGTTGCGCAAATATGCGTCCCCGATCGAGCTTGCGTCTCTCCACACGGTGACATCGCTGACGGGCTCCGCAATTCTGGCAATTGCTTTTGCCGAAGGTGAACTCTCCGTCGATGACACATGGCGGATCGCGCATCTGGAGGAAGATTGGGCAATCGAACATTGGGGATCCGATGCCGAGGCGGAACACCGCCGGGCAAAGCGGTTCGAAGAGATGCAGGCTGCTGCTGCGGTTTTCGACGCAACCACAGGGCGGATTTAATCCTTCTCTAACCCTGTTGGGGGAAGATCGGTACAGTCCTTGTATCGAGTTCCCCCATGCGTTCCGGTGTCCTGCGCCTCGCCCTGATCTTGACCCTGACGCCGTCGCTGATGGCGTTTCGCATGCCGTTGGAAGATGGTGTTCGGGACAAGCTTCTCTACGACGTCAGAGGAGCTTTCGTCACCGCAAGGCCGGACGTACCTCAGGGCCTCGTTATTGCTACCGACATGCTGATCGATGAGGCTGTCCGCTCGACCATGCGGCCGAGCATGCTGCCGCGAACCATCATCTCCGTCCGCATCGACCAGGCAGCACCCGTTCCCGTCGTCTTCGGCCGGCGGCTGGAGGCAAGGGTCACGGTTCAGGCCGTCTCCGTCTCGACAGGCGAACCGGTCGCAACCGGCTCCTTCGAAACGTCGGTCTTCCTCTTCGGCAACAAGGATGCAGATGCAGCTCTTGCCAGAAAGATCGCCGATCGCGTGGCAAGCGAGTTCCGCTTGCGCAGCGGACATTCCACAACGATCACATCGGCGCTTTTCGAACCCTGACTCCATTGAAATGCAATTGATTTCCTGAAGCAAGTCGAGCTTAACTCGCTCGCTGTCGCGCAGTCGCGACATTGCTACGAGAGGTTATCACATGCAGTTTTTCAATCGTTTGGGACAATACCGTCCGCAGGCGCTGGCCGTGCTGAGAATCATTGCAGCCCTGCTCTTCATCGAGCACGGCACAATGAAGCTGTTCGGTTTTCCGGCACCGATGGGCGACGGTGCTTTGCCGCCGCTTCTGTTGATTGCAGCGCTGCTTGAAGTGGTCGGCGGCGCGCTGCTGGTTGTCGGCTTCATGACCCGCCCGGTCGCGTTTCTCCTGTCCGGCCAGATGGCTGTTGCCTATTTCATGGCCCATGCCAGCAAGGGCTTCTGGCCGGCGCTGAACGGCGGCGAGGGCGCCATCCTGTTCTGCTTCATTTTCCTGTATCTCGTCTTCTCGGGCCCGGGCGCCTGGGCCGTCGACAAGAACTGAAACTCTACGCCCGCGAGCGATTGCGCGCGGGCGTGCTGATCCTCGGACGGGACATTAGGCCAGACGCTCGGCGTGCCAGCGCAGATGGTCGTCCATGAATGTCGAGATGAAGAAGTACGAATGGTCGTAGCGCTCATGCAGTCTGAGCGTCAGGGCAATATCCTTGCCCTCGATCGCCTGTTCGAACAGCCATGGCCGTAGGCCGCTGTCGAGGAAGTTATCGGCCTTGCCCTGATCGATCAGGAATTCCGGAAAATGCGCCCCGTCCTTCACCAGCGCGCAGGCGTCGTATGGCCGCCACGTTGACTGATCGGAACCGAGATATTTTTCGAGCGCCGGTGCAGACCAGTCGGCGGTCGTCGGTTCGACGATGGGCGCAAAGGCCGAGCAGCTCTTGAACCGGTCGGGGGTTTTGAGTGCAATCGTCATGGCGCCGTGACCCCCCATGGAGTGGCCGAAAATCCCCTGCCGGCTCATGTCGACGCGGAATTGCTCGCCGATGAGGGCGGGCAGTTCCTGCGTGATGTAGGTGTACATCTGGTAGTTCTCGGCCCAGGGCTGCTGAGTGGCATCGAGATAAAATCCGGCACCCTTGCCCATCTGCCAGTTGGTCGCCTCATCCGCGACGTCGTCTCCGCGCGGGCTTGTGTCGGGGCAGACGATGACGAGACCGAGCTCTGCAGCCAGCCGGCGATACTCGCCCTTGTCCATCACGTTCTGATGGGTGCAGGTGAGACCCGACAGATACCAGAGAACCGGGCACGGCTGCGACACCGCCTGCGGCGGCACGAACACGGCAAAGGTCATATCGCATTTGCAGGCATCCGACGGATGCGAATAGACGCCCTGCATGCCGCCAAATGCGGTGTTCTGTGAGATGATCTTCATCGGTCATGTTCCTCGATGTTGGGACTTCAGCCGGCCAGCGAAACGACGGCATTGACCGCAGCGGCTACCAGCACCGTGTTGAAAAAGAAAGACACGACCGAGTGGAGGAGATTGATCCTGCGCATGTCGGTCGCCGTGATCGCGACATCGGACGTCTGGGCGGTCATGCCGATGATATAGCCGAAATAGAGAAACTCCCAGCCGCCCGGACGATCGGTTCCGGGAAAGTCGAGGCCGCCAACCGGGCCCTCGACCTTGTCGTCGCCGGGGCGCCAGTAGAGGTGGGCGTAGTGTAGGGCAAACATCATGTGCAGCGAAAACCAGCCGAGAATGACGGCGGCGAAGCCGACCATCACATCCAACGCACCTGACGTCTGCTTGTCGTTCATCGCTTCAAACAGCGTCACCAACGAAATCGCCGCCGCTGCAAGCGTGACGGCCAGGATAAGCGGTGCCGGTTCGTCGGTGTTCTGGCCGCTTTTCTCGAAGCGGTCGGCGTCCAGATGCGGGATTCGGAATGCCATCAATCCGAGATAGACGACGAAAAAGACGATCGCCGTCAGCGCTGCGGCAAGCTCCGGCAGCTGCCAGATCAGCACAGGCAACGCGACGACTGCGACGATCGCCGATGCGAAGAAGGGCCCATGCCGGCGGCGGCGCCAGTGCCACAGCGATGCCTTGCCCTGTTGTGTCGACATCCGCCCTCCCGTACCGCCTTGATAGCGCGGTCTAGCCGTTTGATTTGGCGCGCCGGCAGAGCCTGTCCAGCGTCTCCAGGAATTTGGATCGGTCGCGTGGCGAGAAGGCTGCGTTATAGCCCTTGCTTTCGCCCGTCTCGCGCAGATGCTGGCCAAGATCGCGCATGGCGCTCGCCATGCCGATATTGGTCTCGTCGAACACGCGCCCGGTCGGTCCCGTGACAAAGGCACCGGCGGCCACACAACGCACGGCAAGCGGCACGTCGGCCGTAATGACGATGTCGGCAGGGCCGGCGCGCTCGGCAATCCAGTCGTCGGCGGCGTCGAAACCGGCCGAGACGATGACGTTCTTCACCATCGGATCGCGGGACGGACGCAAGCCGGAATTGGCAACAAACGTCACCTCAAACGCGTGACGCTCAGCGACTTTAAGGATTTCCGCCTTCACGGGGCAGGCATCAGCATCGACATAGATCAAGGCTTTGCCCTCAGCATGTCCACATGCGGAATACCGTCCTCCAGATATTCCTCTGATATCGGCGAGAAGCCGAACGAGGCGTAGAATTTCTGAAGATGCGCCTGCGCGGAAATCTCGATCGTTTCTCCGGGATAGGCCTGTTCGCAGACGGTGATCGCTTCGCGCATCAGCGCTTCGCCGAGCCGCTTGCCCCGATGATCCGGCGAGACGGCAACGCGGCCGATGCGCGGATTGTCCGAAGGCTCCGGCCGCCAGATGCGGGCGCAGGCCAGCAGATCGCTGCCATCGAGAAGACGCAGATGCAGACAGGCCGCATCGTTGCCGTCGAGTTCCGGATAGGGGCAGGTCTGCTCGACGACGAACACGTCCACGCGCATTTTCATCATGGCATAAAGGTCGAGTGCGGAGAAATCTTCGAGTCTCCGCACGTCGGTCGTGTAGGACGGCCCGGTGGTCAATAGACCACCACGCCACGGATGCTTTCGCCCGAATGCATCAGCTCGAAACCCTTGTTGATGTCTTCGAGCGGCATTGTGTGGGTGATCATCGGATCGATCTGGATCTTGCCTTCCATGTACCAGTCGACGATCTTCGGCACGTCGGTGCGTCCACGGGCGCCGCCGAAGGCCGTGCCCATCCAGTTGCGGCCGGTGACCAGCTGGAACGGACGGGTCGAGATCTCCTGACCGGCGCCGGCAACGCCGATGATGACCGACTTGCCCCAGCCGCGGTGTGACGATTCGAGCGCCTGGCGCATGACCTTGGTATTGCCGGTGCAATCGAACGTGTAGTCGGCGCCGCCGATCAGATCGCCGTTGCGCTTGGTCATGTTGACGAGATAGGGCACGATGTCTTCGCCGACCTCTTTCGGGTTGACGAAATGTGTCATGCCGAACTTCTCGCCCCATTCCTTGCGGTCGGGATTGATGTCGACGCCGATGATCATGTCGGCACCGGCAAGCCTCAGGCCCTGAAGGACGTTAAGGCCGATGCCGCCTAGACCGAAGACGATCGCGGTCGAACCGATTTCAACCTTGGCCGTATTGATGACGGCGCCGATGCCCGTCGTGACGCCGCAGCCGATGTAGCAGATCTTGTCGAACGGCGCGTCGGGATTGACCTTGGCGACGGCAATCTCGGGCAGAACAGTGAAGTTCGAGAATGTCGAACAACCCATATAGTGGTGGATCTTGTCCTTGCCGATCGAAAACCGGCTGGTGCCGTCAGGCATTACGCCCTGGCCCTGCGTGGTGCGGATCGAGGTGCAAAGGTTCGTCTTGCGCGACGTGCAGGAATAGCACTCGCGGCATTCCGGCGTGTAGAGCGGAATGACGTGGTCGCCCTTCTTGACCGAGGTGACACCCGGTCCGACATCAACGACGATGCCGGCGCCCTCATGGCCGAGAATGGCAGGGAAGAGGCCTTCCGGATCGGCGCCCGACAGGGTGAAATCGTCGGTGTGGCAGATGCCGGTCGCCTTGATCTCGATCAGCACTTCGCCGGCGCGAGGGCCTTCCAGCTGTACGGTCATCACTTCGAGCGGTTTGCCAGCCTGAACGGCAACGGCGGCGCGGACATCCATGGTGTCACTCCATTTTATCTATAAAATTCTGCCGGGACTTTTGCACGGCAAGTGGTCCGGGCTCAAGCCGGAAGACGGTATGAATAGTCGCAATCGGGTGATCGGTCAGGGCTCGATGATCGGGGCCTGCGGAGAAGCGCTGCGCGGCACCAACCCCGTCAGCCGAACATCATCGACGACTTCGACCATCATCTTGAAAGGTTTGAAGCCGGAGCGCTGGTAGAATGGCAGCGCCTGCGCCGAATCGAGATGGCAGGTGTGAACCCATAGGCGCGAGATCGGTCGAGACCACGCCTTCTCGATTGCAGCGTTCATCAAGAACCGGCCGGCACCCTTGCCGATCGTACCGGCGGCGAGACCGAAATAGCCAATCTCGCATTCACCCTGCTTGCGAAAATCGAGTTCCAGAAGCCCAACCGCGCGATCGCCATCTATCAGGGCATGAACTTCGACCAATGGGTCTTGAAGGATAGCGGAAAGCTCGCTGTCGTCCATTACGAGGCGCGAGGTCCACATCCAGTGTTCGCCGACCGACCTGTAGAGCGCGCGATAATCCTCGATCGACGGCGACGGCCAGTGCTCGACGGTGAGCGATCCTACAGGCGGCATCGAACCCGGTTCCGGTCGTTCCTGCATCTCCAGACAGGTTACCACGGTCGCGATCATTCCCGGCGGAACATTGGAATATCCGCTCAGAAGCATGGGATTGTCAGGGGACATCGGGTCTTGGCTCATGAGGTCTTTTCACGATGTTTGATGGTTGTTGTCAACGAAGGTCACGCAGGCACCAGCTGTTTCGACTGCGCATGTTCGCGCCAGATGATGAACAGGCCCGAGGCCACGATGATGAGGATGCCAAACCATTTCGATGCCGTCGGAAAGTCACCAAACAGCGCATAGCCAAGGACGGTCGCCGAAATGATCTCGAAATACTGAAAGGGTGCGAGCAGCGACAGGGGTGCCATCCTGAACGCCTTGACGACGAGGAGGTGCATGTATCCCGAGATCGACCCCAATACGACCAGCAGCAGCAACCCGAGCGCGGAGGCGGGCAGGGACGGCTCGAAGTCGGTCACGCCGAAACCGCTTCCGGCCGTCATCGCGAGGCCCATGAAGACGGTGCCGCCGAGGCCGGCGATGGTTTGCATCACCAGCGGCGAATCACTCTCACCAATGGCGCGATTGAGAAACAGATAGAGCGTGAAGAGAAAGGCGCAGGCGACCGGCAGAAGCGCCGTCCCGCCGAATATCGAATAGCTCGGCTGGATCACGATCATCGCACCACCGAATCCGACGACGATGGCAAGCCAGCGCCGCCAGCCGACCCTCTCTCCGAGAAAAATGGCCGACATCATCGTCAGCATGAAGGGTTCAACGAAGTAGATCGCGAACACATCGGCAAGCGGCATATATTTGACGGCGGCAAAAAACATCAGGCTTGCCGACGCATGCAACGTGCCGCGCAACAGGTTCATCCACGGGCGGTTCGCATGGATGAGCGACCGGGCGGTAAGCAGT
This sequence comes from Neorhizobium sp. DAR64862/K0K3, assembly GCF_050500185.1. Lineage (NCBI taxonomy): Bacteria > Pseudomonadati > Pseudomonadota > Alphaproteobacteria > Hyphomicrobiales > Rhizobiaceae > Neorhizobium > Neorhizobium sp. DAR64862/K0K3. The sequence goes on along the minus strand of NZ_CP191449.1, from coordinate 1,462,667 downwards.
GCCAGCGGCAGCAGGCTCAGGAACTGGAACAGGAACCGATAGAAGGTGACCTGTCCGGGCGACATGTGCTCGAAATTCGCCATGTATTTGGCGATGGCATCCATGATAGGCAGAATGGCCATACACGAGGCCATGATCGCCATGCCCTTGAGCGGGTTTTCGGAAGTCTTTGGGGGCATTGGCCTGCGCTTTCAATTGAACCTGAGTTCAAACACAGGCTGACCTTGTCGGCAAGCCGCAGGTGCGGGCACATCAGCAACGCTTGACGCTGCAAGCACCGGAAAACATATCCGATGCTCGGAAGTCGAGGTCGCGGTATGTTAGGCCGCGAGTTCCGTGGTCTCGCCGTGCTCGATGAGAAGGCGCGGGGAGGTCATATCGCCCGTCTCTTCGTCCACCATCACAGAATAGGCTGCGACACCGATGACGCGCACCGACATGGCCGTCGCGATCTTCTCGGCGGAGGCCGCGTTCGAGGCTTGGCGCATTTCACCGGGGACGATGTGGCCGCGGTTCTTCTTGAATTGGAGAACGATGAATTTTTCTGCGGTTGCCATGTTACGCTCCTATGTTGTTCTGTTTATGTTCCAGAAGGAGCAAGAAGTCAATTCGTTTGTGAAGATGTGAATTAGGTGACATGACGAGGCTTGAAACGTCGCTTGACGCCAGAAACGAAAAAACCCGGCCGAAGCCGGGTTCTTTTGGTGCGGTCGAGAAGACTCGAACTTCCACGGGTTGCCCCACAGCGACCTCAACGCTGCGCGTCTACCAATTCCGCCACGACCGCATCCGTGGTAGAGCCGAATTGCTCCGGCGAGCGAGCATGTAGCAAAAGGATTTGGGGTGCACAAGTGCGTCGTGACAGATTTTTGAAGGATTTAAACGGGTTGGGGATAACCTTATATAAAGTCCCGGAAAACAAGGCTCTTGCCGCCCTTGTTCGCTTTTGACAGAAGACTGGCCATGCTGACACGCACCGATCTCAATCTCTCCATGCTGCCGCAAGCCGACTGTCCGCCCGTAAGATGGCGGGTTTCGGACGAACTCGTGCCTTACGACGTGGCGATCGCCACGATGGAGGCGGAGGTGGCAGCCATTGCCGACGGCCATGCCGACGAACTCGTCTGGCTGCTGGAGCATCCGCCGCTTTATACAGCGGGTACCAGCGCCCAGACCGCCGACCTCATCGAGCCGGATCGGTTTCCCGTCTTTGCGACGGGTCGCGGCGGAGAATACACCTATCATGGCCCGGGCCAGCGCGTTGCCTATGTTATGCTGGACCTGAAGCGCCGGCGTCAGGACGTTCGAGCCTATGTGGCGGGCCTCGAGGAGCTGGTCATTCAGACGCTCGACATGATGAACGTTCGCGGCGAGCGGCGCGAGGATCGTGTTGGCGTATGGGTGAAGCGGCCGGACAAGCCCACCATGTTTGATGGGTCTGTCACTGAGGACAAAATCGCCGCACTGGGTATTCGCCTGCGCCGCTGGGTGAGCTTTCACGGTCTGTCGCTCAACGTCGAGCCCGACCTGTCGCATTTCTCCGGCATCGTGCCTTGCGGTATAACTGGATATGGTGTGACCAGCCTGATGGATCTCGGCCTGCCGGTCATGATGACGGATGTCGATATCCGGCTTCGTGAGGCGTTCGAGCAGATCTTCGGCCCGACTGTGAACGAACGAGAACAGGTCACCTCACGGTGACCTGTGCAATCGTCTGATCGTTGGAGGCGACGGTCATAACGACCGGCTTGCGAGTCTTAGTCCTCGTCGGGCATACGTCCATCGACGCCGCCAGCGCGCAAGTTGTTGACGACGGATTTCACGCCGGCAATGCTCTTTACCTTGGCAGCGATGATGCGCACGGCAGATGCCTCGTCGACCAGGCCTTCGAGCGTGACCTCTCCGTCATCGACATGCACGTCGATGGCATCCATCATGGCGATATCGAGCGATTCGATTGCGTCCGTGATGCGCTCCTCAAGATCGTCTGATTCTTCGACCCCGATCGTTGCGGGCGTATCGCTGTCGACAAGCCGTTCCTGCTGCCCGTCGGCCTCGATGCCTTCGACCTGGTAGCCTTCGTTACGATCGCTTTCGAAGTTCGCAGCAGGCTCGCCATAGGCCGCGTTGCCGACCGGACGCGCACCGGCACCGGCTGCATCGTCATAAGGCCAGCCTTCGTCGATGTTGCGGTCGTCGTAATCGCGGAAATCTTCTTCGCGGGAAATATCGTCGGGCTTGCGGGGGGCGGGCATTGTGGTTCCTTCCGTAAGGTTCGTCAGTCGGTAGAGGGTTGCCTCGATAACCGTCAGGAACAGCCTTGGTTCCTCTACCGACCTTTTTCCCACTTGCGGACCAACCGGTCGCGTTTCAACCTCGATAGACGCTTCAGCCAGAAGACGCCGTCCAGCTGGTCGATCTCATGTTGCATGCAGACGGAGTAAAAGCCCGTGGCGTCCTCTTCTGCGTGCGTCCCGTCCAGGCGCTGATAGCGGAACCGGATCATGGCGGGACGCTCGACCTCTTCGGTCGCACCTGGCATGGATACGCTTCCCTCGGTGTAGCGCATGGGCTGTTCACCGAACGAAAGGATTTCCGGGTTGGCATAAAAGCGCGGACCGTCTCCTGCCGACAGTTCGAGCACGACAAGCCGGATGTGAGCCCCGACATGCGCGGCGGTGATTCCGACGCCCGGTGCAGCCCGCATGGTGGCGAGCAGATCCTGCGCGAACGTCTCGAGTGCCGCGTCGAACACGGTAATCGGCTGACACGGCTTTGACAGGCCGGGATCAGGATATCGCAATATCGTCAGTGGTGCCATTCGTTATCCTTCCTCGTCTCTCAAGCGTTCAAATTGGCATGGCGAAAACCGTTTCGCCACAGATGTTTGACCATTGCGCACTGGACCATCCCGACCATTTGCTCTAGCTGGAATGAAGCGGCAAACGCGTTCGATCTAAGACGGTTATCTGGTTGTTGAAAATCAGTTTCTGCCGTTATCTTCAACCTGCGAGATGCGGATAGCGAGGGCGGCAATGAGCGATATCGGCGAAGAGACCCGCGGTCGCAGCAAGGCCAACGAACCGGCCCACGACATCTATACCGAAGAAGGCGCGGTTCGTCCCGATTTCCTCGCGAGGGTCGGGGCAGCAATCGCCGATCGGGATGTTCTCTATCTGCGCCAGCATGTAGCGCGCCTGCACGAATCCGAACTCGGCGACCTTCTCGAATCGATCATGCCCGACCAGCGCCGGGCGATGGTTCGGCTGCTGGGCACCGACTTCGACCTGACGGCTCTGACCGAGGTGGACGAGGCGATCCGTATGGAGATCGTCGAGCATATGTCCAACGCGCAGATCGCTGCGGGTATTGGCGGTCTCGATTCCGACGACGCAGTCTACATTCTCGAAGATCTCGACAAGGAGGATCGCGAAGAGATCCTCGCGCAGCTGCCGTTTACGGAACGGGTTCGCCTAAGGCGGGCACTCGACTATCCTGAAAGCTCGGCCGGACGCCGCATGCAGACCGAATTCGTGGCCGTGCCGCCGTTCTGGACGGTGGGCCAGACGATCGATTACATGCGCGAAGATGAAGGCCTGCCGGAAAGCTTTACGCAGGTCTTCGTCATCGACCCGACCTTCAAGCTGCTCGGCGTCATCTATCTCGACCGCATCCTGCGCACCAACCGGCAGGTGAAGATCGAGACGATCATGCGGGAGACGAACTATCCGATCCCCGCCGACATGGACCAGGAAGAGGCAGCACAGCTCTTCGAGCAATACGACCTTCTCTCGGCCGCCGTCGTCGATGAAAACGGCAGGCTGGTCGGGGTGCTGACGATCGACGACATCGTCGACGTGATGCAGGAAGAGGCCGAAGAAGACATCATGCGCCTCGGCGGCGTCGGTGATGAGGAACTGTCCGACACAGTGGTCGATATCTCGCGCTCGCGCGTGCCGTGGCTGCTCGTCAACCTCCTGACCGCTTTCCTGGCGGCGTCGGTGATCTCGCTGTTCGAGGCCACGATCGAAGAAGTGGTCGCACTGGCGATCCTGATGCCGATCGTCGCCGGCATGGGCGGCAATGCGGGGTCGCAGACGATGACGGTCACGGTGCGCGCCATCGCGACCCGCGATCTCGATATCCACAATGCCTGGCGCGTCGCACGGCGTGAAATCTGCGTCGGCCTGATCAATGGGTGTCTGATCGGCACGTTGGTCGGGCTGGTGGCGGGCTTCTGGTTTCAGGATCCGAACATCGGCGGACTGATTGCCACTGCCATGCTCATCAACATGGTCGCGGCCGCGACCGCCGGCCTGATGGTGCCGATTCTCCTCAACCGGGCAGGGGCGGATCCCGCCGTTTCCTCCGCGGTCTTTGTGACTGCGATCACCGACACGACCGGGTTCTTCTCGTTTCTGGGCCTCGCCACTTGGTGGTTTGCGATCGGGTAAGGAGAGCAGCAAACATCCGAAAAATTGACTGTTACGTAAAAGTCAATTATTTGAGGCAGAAATGTCAGGATGTGGCCGTGAACAAATATTACAGCATCACCGAGTTGACCCGCGAGTTCGGCGTTTCCACGCGCACCTTGCGCTTCTATGAAGATGAGGGCCTGATCCATCCGGAGCGCCGCGGACGTACGCGTCTTTTCAGGGCTGCAGACCGCCGTCTGATCATGGAAATTCTTCGTGGACGTCGCATCGGCTTTTCCATCGCGGAGATCCGCGAGATCGTCCAGATCTACAAGGAGCCTCCGGGCGAAATGGGCCAGCTCAAGCTTCTGATGAAGAAGGTCGACGAGAAACGCGATGACCTGCGCCAGAAGCGCAAGGACATCGAGGAAACGCTGCTCGAACTCGACAATGTCGAGGAGGCCTGCCTGACCCGTCTCGCCGAAATCGGCGTCGGCACCTGAACTCTCAGGGAGGCGGCGAAGCGATGGCGCATTCCTGTGCGAGCATCTGGATCCGGTCGTCCTGTGGCGTGATCACGCCTGACTGCATGGGCGTCATGAGGTTCTGGGCAATCAGCCGATCGGCCGTGCAGGTGCAGAACGCGCGGCAGATGTTGGCGTCGGCACTCTCTACGCAGCCCCTCTCGCAGCTCAAGATGTAACCTTTGCGGACATCCGGCGGCGGAGCGGGGTGGACCAGCGAGAAGAGATAGACGAGAGCGATCAGGATCGGCTGATGCACGAGATAGATCAGCAGGCTGTGCTGACCGGCCTTTGAGAGTAGGTTCTGTCTTGTCTGGACCTTCGCAATGCGCGGCAGCACGTTTCGTGTCATCAGGAACTTGGTTGCGGCGACGCCTGCAAGAAGAGCGGCAACCCAGGGAAACAACGGCACGTAATCGTTCGAACGGGGCGGAGCCTCGGCGAAGCCCATCCAGGCGAGCCAGCGCGTGTCGAACAGAGCCGAATCGAGAGTTCCCGGCATAGCGACGTAATCGACCAGCATCAGAACCGCGATCATCGCGGCGACCGCAGCCGTGAGCGCCGGAGGAAGCCGCAGGAACGCCAGGCCGATAAGGCTCGACAGGGCGATGTTATGCAGAATGCCGAAATAGATCCATTCGCCCGGGAAGGCGACGAATGTCGCGACGCTGATGGCAAGGGCTGCGCCGACAACGATGCCGAGCCGTTTCGCAAAGGACTGCCAGCGGATCTGCGGCGTATGTGCAAGGACCAGACTGACGCCGGCGAGAAACAGAAACGAACTGGCGATCAGTCGCGCATAGATCTTGAAGAAACCCTGCGTCGCTGTTCCCGGATCGAGATAGCCGAAGAATTCGAGATCCCAGGTGAAATGATAGGTCGCCATGGCGATCAGTGCCACGCCGCGCAGCGTATCGATCAAGACAATGCGCGGCACGCGGGGGGCATTGGGTTGGATCTCTGATGATGTCACGTTCGCATGTCCCGCTCTTGTTTGTCTTTGGTGTCGCTCACCGGGTCCATCAGCGCGAGACGGGCGTCGGAGAAATACTGGCGGCGTGTCAGAACGAAGACCACGATCGCGGTCATCGCCATGAACATGTAGGGCCCGGCGAACCAGCCCAGGTAGCCGATGGAAAGAAACAGCGCCCGAAGGCCGGCATTGAAGTGGCCGGCGGCGATCGTGTTCATCTGGATGACTTGATCTGCGGCGATCTCAGCTTTGGCACGATCAGCATTCGTGTCGTGCATCATCGGCAAGGCGCCGAACAGGATGGTGCAGTAGTTGAACAGACGGTAGGCCCAGCCGAATTTGAAGAAGGAATAGCCGAACAGCACCGTTAGACCGGCAACCTTGAGCTCGAACGCGGTGCGCCCGCCGTAATAGACAAAGGGCAGATTGCTGAATACGTCCTCCACCTTGTCGGTCGAGCCAAGCAGCGCAAAGCAGCCACCAATCGCGAAGATCGAGGTCGAGGCGAAAAAGGCCGTCCCGTTCTGCAGACCGGCCAGGATTTGCGTGTCGATCATCTTGAGATCGCGCCGAAGCGAGTTGTAGATCCAGTTCCGACGCCGCTCCGCCATGGCCCGGTTAAGGCTCAAGCGGGGGAAAAAGCGACTGCCAGACCCCGCTGTGAGCCAGGAATAAAGGGCCCAGAGGGCGAGAAACAGTGCCAGCGCGATATAGTCCGCAGTCGTCATGGGTCTCGCCACAAATCGTGTATGCCTCGTTTCGTCTTGCTTTGTTTCGGCTGTCCGGGCAAGAGGCGTGTGCCTGGTATAGGTTTTTGCAACACCTATCTGTAGAGCGTGTCTCTGTGATGCATGTCGCTCGTGTCCAAGCGGATGTCGGGTGATCGCCTGAGCCGAACTCAGGTTTGGCGTAGCCTCTGCCCAAACGAACGGTCCCGTGAACAATCATGTTTCTTTCAGTTTTCGACGTTTTCAAAATCGGTATCGGTCCTTCCAGCTCGCACACGATGGGGCCGATGTCGGCAGCCAATCGTTTCCTGGAGCTCCTCCTTTCCAATGACTGGCCACGCCCGACGGGTGCTGCCGTCGCGGCGCTGAAGGTCAGCCTCCACGGGTCGCTTGCCTTTACCGGCATTGGGCACGGAACGGGCAGGGCAGTTATCCTCGGTCTTGTCGGCGAAGAGCCGCACAGCGTGGATCCCGATCGGATGGACGCGATCATTGCAGACGTCGAACGCACCGGTCGCGTCACCCCGCCGGGCCACCCCAGCTACGAGTTCAGGCCGGCAACGGACCTGATCTTCGACAAGAAGCAGCCGCTGCCCGGCCATGCCAACGGCATGAGCTTCTCGGCGCTGGATCGGGACGGACGGCTGCTCTTGAAGCGCATCTACTATTCGATCGGCGGCGGCTTTGTCGTGACCGACACCGAACTGGAGGCAATGCGGGCGTCCAAGAAGACGGCAAGCGATGCGCGCGTGCCCTATCCATTCTCGTCCGCCAAACAGATGCTCGAAATGTCGCAGGGTTCTGGCCTGACGATTGCCCAGATGAAACGCGCCAACGAGCTGACAAAGATGAGCGCGGCCGAACTCGACGAAGGCGTCGACCGGATCTGGGACGCGATGAGGAATTGCATCGATCGCGGTCTGAAGGTCGACGGCATCATGCCGGGTGGCCTCAAGGTGAAGCGCCGTGCGCGGGCGATCCACGACCGCCTTAACGAGGAATGGCGCAGCAATCGGCTCAACCCGCTTCTCGCCAATGACTGGCTTTCGGTCTATGCGATGGCGGTCAACGAAGAGAATGCCGGTGGTGGCCGTGTCGTGACCGCGCCGACCAACGGTGCCGCTGGGGTCATTCCAGCCACGGTTCGCTATTATCTGCATTTTCACGACGACGCGACGCAGGAAGACATCCGTACCTTTCTTCTGACCGCGGCAGCGATCGGCGGCATCATCAAACACAATGCCTCGATTTCTGGTGCCGAAGTCGGTTGCCAGGGTGAAGTCGGGTCGGCTGCGGCCATGGCCGCTGCGGGTCTCGCCGCCGTTATGGGCGGTTCGCCGGAGCAGATCGAAAATGCTGCGGAGATCGCGCTCGAGCATCACCTCGGCATGACCTGCGATCCCATTGCAGGCCTCGTCCAGGTGCCGTGTATCGAGCGCAATGCGCTTGGCGCCGTAAAGGCCGTGACGGCGGCATCTCTGGCGCTGAAGGGTGACGGCAGCCATTTCGTGCCGCTTGACGCCTGTATTGAAACCATGCGCCAGACTGGCATGGACATGAGCGAGAAGTACAAGGAGACCTCGACCGGCGGGCTTGCCGTGAACGTGGTCGAGTGCTGAGAGCTTCCTGTGGGACGTTTTCCGTTTTGAAAGATCCGACTTGACCCGGCGCAGTCCTTGCGGCTTTGAACGGACATGGCTCTACATCTGATCAAGCTCTGCGTCGGCGCCGACTCCATCCAGGACCTGAGGGACTGGGTGGCCGAGCGGTCTCTGACCGCCATGTCCGCCGGCCTTGAACCCCACAGCATCCACACGACGCGAATGATGCCGAAGCGCGTGGAAGAGCTCGTCGATGGCGGGTCGCTCTACTGGGTGATCAAGGGGCAGGTCTCTGCGCGCCAGAAGCTTCTGGAGGTTCGCACAGTTAAGGGCGAGGATGGTATCGGCCGTTGCCAGCTGGTGCTCGGTCCCGAAGTCATCGAAACCGCGCCGATGCCGAAGCGGCCATTTCAGGGCTGGCGTTATCTCCTCGATAACGAGATCCCGAAGGACCTCGGCGGACTGGGAGATGATGTCACCCAGCTGCCGGAAGAGTTGCGGCGACACCTCGCCGAACTCGGTCTTCTCTAGCTATTCAGCCCAGTCTCAGTCAGCGAAGTCTCAAACGGACCGACGCGCGTCCGGCACGCAGCCCGACATGCAGATGGATCTGAGCCGGTGGCTGCGACTGGCGCCACGCACGGGCTCCATGGCTGAGCAGCAGGGTGACGAGATCCTTGGTCTTTTCCCGGGAACGCGAAGACAGGTTCATTCCCGCCATTCCCATTCCCGCAAGCCGCATGGCCGCTTCGTGCAGCGGATTGAGCGCAATGCCGCGGGCCTTGGACTTCGTCGCGTTGGCGACGAAGCCGATACTGTTTTCATTCATTCCCATAGGAAACCCCGTTTTACGCATTACTATCGAGATTTCACTGCGCCGGCGGATACAAAACACGGTGGCTGGCGCAGCTTTTTTCAGTGGTCGTCTGATGGGCCGATTACTGTATCGACGCCCAGCAGTTCACGCCTTTCTTCTTCAGGATATTGCAGGCATCGATCGCGGACTTCTGGTCGCCGAAGCCTCCGAAACGTGCCCGATAGACCTGGCCGCCATTGGTGCTGAAGGCGACTGTGAAGGGTTTGGCGGAACGCAATACCTTGCCGCCTTTATCCTGCGCATCCTGCAGGAGTTCGTTTGCCATCGAAGGATTGGGCGAGACGCCAATCTGGATGACCCAACCGGACACATCACCCTTGAGAGACACTTTGGGCGTATCGCGGGTGGATGCCGTGGTGACGGAATCGATTGCCGCCATTTCGGTCCGCTCGCCGGCGCCACTGCGCTTCGGAACATATTCCGGGGCAGGGGTCGGGACAGCACCCGAGCCGAGCATGGCGGAGTTCATCGCTGCCGAAGCCGTTCGCTTCTGCGACGGTTCGCCGAGATAGGCAGTCGCAGCAGGTGCTGCCGTCTCGTCATAGCGAGCGCCGGGCATGGGGCCACTGTTAGGAAGGTCGAGAGCCGAAACCTGACGGGCATCGGATACTGCAGCAGCGACACGCGGCTGGCTTGCAACGGGAAGCGATGGTGTCGGAACCGGAGCGGACGGAGCCTGCGAGATCAGGTTGCTCTGACCGCCGCGGGAGGCTTTCGGAAGATATTCCGCTACAAGCTTGCGCATCGTTGCATCACGAGCAGCGCTGGAGCGGCCACCGAGCACGACTGCAACGATCGAGCGACCGTCGAGCTGTGCCGACGTTGCCAGATTGCTGCCGGCTGCGCGGGTATAACCGGTCTTGATACCGTCGACGCCGCGGACAGTTCCGACCAGGCGATTGTGGTTGCCGATCGTCTGCTTGCCGAAATTGAAAGTGCGGATGGAGAAGTAACCGTAATACTGCGGAAAATGCTGGCGAAGAGCGATGCCGAGACGCGCCTGATCACGTGCAGTCGTCATCTGCGCCGTGTTGGGCAGGCCGTGTGCGTTCCGATACGTCGTACGCGTCATGCCGAGGGCACGTGCCTTGTTCGTCATCATCTGCGCAAAGCGGTCTTCGGATCCACCGACGAACTCGCCGAGAGCTGTCGCCATATCATTGGCCGACCGCGTAACGAGTGCACGGATCGCCTGATCGACATTGATGGCGCCGCCGGGGCGCACACCCAGTTTCGAAGGCGGCTCGGACGCAGCGTGCGCAGAAACCGGAACCCTGGTGTCAAGCGTGATACGACCAGCCTCGAGCGCTTCGAAGGTCAGGTAAAGCGTCATCATCTTCGTGAGCGAAGCTGGATAGCGAAGACCATCCGGATCCTCGCCGTAAAGAACCTTTCCAGACTTGGCGTCGACGACGATCCCTGCATATTTCGGATCGGCATGCGCCGGACTGGCGAGGCTCGAAAAGGCCAAGATCACCGTAAAAAGACAACCGAGAAATTTTCCCGGCACTGCCACGCGTCCCTTGGGGAGGATTGTGGAAAACATGCTCTTCGACACTGCCGCACTCATCGCTTGCATGGTGGTTGTATTACGTCCGGGCTCAGCGCCCCCGATGGGCCCGTTGTCAGGCAATCTAGGGGAACAGCGTTACCAAGAGGTTTATGATGAACGTTTGGTTGCTTCGCAGAGGACCATTTTACCGATTGACCTGCGTTACCGGGTGCCCGGTCACAAGGCGGGTTTGGACAAATGTCCGAACTCGGGCGTCAATCTTCTGCCAGTCGCGCAAAAGCGCGCTCGAGAATCGATAAAGCACGGTCAGATCCTGCCCGACTCGGATATCGCGCTGGCAGTCGCCGCTGGTAGGGCGCTCTCCCGCTGATGGAAATAGGCAACGCACGGCGTAGGGGGAGGCGGCACCGGGCTGTGCGCCCGTCAGAATCACTTCGTTCCCGTAACCGCTGTCCGCCCGGAGGCGATGCAGTGTCAGCCCATGCTCAGCCGGTTCTGCCGGGCCTTCGAAAAGTCCTTCGTAGATCGGCTGAAGCCGCCCCGACATGTCGCGCGACATGGTGCTCTGCGACATTTGTACGAAGATCAGAGATGCCGGCTGGGAGACGGTGTCGAATCGCGCCCGATTGGTGGCGCTGTAGCCCGTCATTTCCGGCCAGGTCAGATAAAGATCCGCCCGTTCAGTTGCACCGCTCCGTCTTTGCTCCTTGAAACGGAGCGTGTTGGCGGAAAGCTGGATCGTATCCTGACCGATCACCAAGTCGAATGTCTCTGTGCTCTCGGAATGGCCACCCAGCATCATCCGCTCGCCGAGCCATCGGCCGCCAACGCTGATGGCGCTGGTCACCATGCCAAGCGCAACCACGATGCCGGTGATCTTGTACAGGGTTCGCCTGGATAGAAGCGGGCTGTCCGTTTCACTAAGGCTGTCGGGTTGCATGCGGCCGGGCTCTCGTCACTGGAGTGGCCGGCGGACCGAACGAGGGGTGCGACCGCGCCGGCAGCGATACCGCCATTGTTGCGGATTTGTGGTTAATGGATCGTTAGTCATAGTCGCGCGACAGTGGTGAGGGCCATAAACGGAAACGCCGGCAGGGTACCTCCTCGGAGGCCCTGCCGGCGTTCTGAATGATCACATGGTCGATCGTTCGTCGGGTAATCTTGACTTACTGGCTGACACTGCCGACTGCGGTCGCCCGGCCGTCCTGGAGTTTGACCCAACGCGCCGGATCATCGGTCGCCTGGCGCTTCAGGTATGTGTATTCCGTATCGGTCCAGATCATGACCTTGTTGCGCATGTTGTCGAGGACGAAGTCGCCGCGATCGGTGCGGACGGTCAGGACTGCATGACCTTCGCCATTCGGCTGCAGCACGACCGTGATCAGCAGGTTGGAAGGCGAAATGCCCTGCTGCGTCAGCATCTTCCGCTTCAGGAGCGCGAAGTCCTCGCAGTCCCCGACGGTCCGCGGGTATGCCCAGCGCTCTTCGACGCCGTAGATTTCCTGGTCGGTCATCGGTGTGATCGAGGTGTTGACCGTGTAGTTGACGTCGAGGATCGTGCGCCAGGTGTCTTCGGTGAGTGCCACGGGGCCGGCGTCCTTGTAGGATGCCACGCATTCGCTCGTGTAGGTCTTGCAGAATTCGTAATGACCGATCGGCGGGTTTGCCTTGCCGATAACGCGCATGGCGCCGGATGGCATCGCAAAGGACTGGACGGTCATGGAGCCGATCATTGCAGCGGCGGCGATTGCGAATGCGAGAGCTTTACGGCAGTTCATTTTTCTTGTCTCCCCGTTGTGGGGAAACAATGCCTCAGACCCTTTGATCGACCGCAAAATACCGCAGTAAAATCAGATGCTTATTCTAATCAACTTTGGCGAAAATACGCGTCGAATTCGACGTGCTTTTTCATAAAATACGCACTGCTTTTTCGGCGAATTTGCATAAAATGCGAGGTAAATTTGACCTATCCGCTCCTATCTCCCTGATACTGCGTCGCTTTGATGAAACGTGACATCATCGAAAGGTGAGCGAAGATCTTCGATCTGCCTGTGCCTGTTGCTTTGCTTCGCCGCGTTCCGGGACGAAATCGCGACCAAAACAGCCCGTTTCTCCGCCTGAAACTGCCCGAAAAAAATCCCGAAAAGGCACAAAATAATTCTGTCGGCGTGTTTTTTCGGGATTTTGGTGTGTCGGACCAGCGGGTCCAGCGCCGCTGACGATGGCGGTGATCTTAAGAATTCACGCCGGAGCAGACACAGCACAACTCAGCTGCGGGCAGGCGGCTTAGAAAATGGATATGATGAGGCTTACAGGAACTCGGTCAGCGCTTCGCGGGACTGGACCGAGTGAAACTCGATCGCGACGCCTTCCATGAAGTGACGCACCACGCGTCCGCGCATGTTTCCGAGGCGAAGCGGGGTCCCGATTGACGGACGGGTCTCGATGTCGACAGCCGCACCGGAAAGCGAAAGGTCAAGCAGCCGGCACGGATAGCGGCGCCCGTCGTCGAGAGTAATCTCCGAACGGGTGTTGCGCGGGGTGAGACGATCGTGGCGACGGTCCTCCGGCAGCCCGAGTTCATGCTTGTTGGCGATCCAGGTCAACTGTGCGGCAAGTTTTTCGCGCTTGCGGTCGGTCGCGTTGATCATCATCAGGAAGCCGCCGCCCGCAACACTGAGAACTGTCCCTTCAAGGCGGCCGACGTGATCGAGATAGGCGATGACCCGCTCGTTGGTCCGTGGACGACCAGCACACTGGAAGCTGACGTCCCCGGGGGACATCTCGATCGCGGTGCAGGCATATTCCTCATGGTCGGCCAGCATCAAGCGGCCGCCGATGTTCACGGAGACGCGTTGGAATGAGCGCTGCGCTGCAGTTGCTTGCGAAACGGATGCCTGAGACGAGGTGCCGGAAAACATGGATGAGCGCTTTTTCAGCTAGAGTCCTAGCCTACATTAGCGACAGGGCGTTAATATATGGTTCCCGAAGTCGTCATTGTGGGAAGAAGCTCGCCGGCAGGAAGCGGCGCAGAAGTCCTGACTGGACCAACTGCGGCTGGTCATGCCCGCAGACGGACAACCCGCCGGTTTCATCGCTTTCGACAAAGCCCCAATCTTGAAGATGCAGCCCACTTGCCGGTCTGGCCGCCACCGGGAAAGGGCCGTCGGCAGGCAGAAGTGCTCCGAGTACCCGGTCGCTTCCGGTTTCGGAAGAGCGAAGCGGCATCATCAGCATTTCGCATTCGATTGACGTGCCGGCTACGTTCAGGACTACGTCGGCAATCGCGGGTTTCTCATGGACGAGGATCTGCATGACGACCTCCTGGGCGCGATCGTTTTCTTCGAGATCCCAGATCGTGCGGAACGGCATCCCGCGAAACTCGCCACCGAACAACTCGCATAACCGCGTTCCCGCAAGCCGAAACGTCAATTGGTCGTCTGCCTCGTTTGCGACGATGAAGAGATGAGGCAGAAATCTGCGCAGGGCGACCGGATCGATCTCGTTGCGCATGGGAGGCAACCGCCCGTCGCACAGACCTGTCCAGTATTCGAAGATTTCCGTCGTAGCCGGATTTCGCATTCGCTTTCCCGTGATCCATTTCGAGACGCTTCATCCCGTGCTGAACCGCTTTCTAAGGCACAACACGAGGGTCAGCCTTAACGCTGCGAAAACCATGCCAGAGCGGTGAGCCTAGACGAAAGAATGTCGAACCCGGCGACTAAGTGCTTGTATCCGGTGCTATCTGCAGCTTTTCTTCAGGCGGGTCGTCCTGTAAGCCTGACGCTTCAACAGGGAAGGAATTGTGATGAGCGACAGGCAAGACCTGCCGGGTGCCGCGAACGATACGGACAGGGATGCGGACGCCATCGACGACCAGTCGTCGCAGCCAGTTTTCAATCTTCCCCGAAGTCTTGTGATCTCGGTCCTGTTCCTGGCCGTCGTCTATCTAGTCGATGCTTACTTGCTCGACGAGGAGGCGCAGATCTCGGTGCTGATGTGGTTCGCCTTCACGCCCGTACGCTACGTCGTTCCGTTTGCGGAGCAGAATTTCGAATGGCTGTGGACGCCTGTCACCTATTCCTTCCTGCATGGCGGTATCGAGCATATCGGCTTTAACGCACTCTGGCTGGTTGCCTTTGGAGCGCCGGTCGTGCGCCGCATCGGAACTCTCCGCTACGTGCTGTTCTGGATTTTCTCGGCAGCGGCGGCAGCTTTCTTCCATGCCGGCCTGCATTGGGGCGACCAGACGCTACTCGTCGGCGCTTCAGGCGTCGTCTCAGGCTTGATGGGCGCCGCGTGCCGGTTCGCGTTCCCGGACGGCCGCGGATACGACCGCAGTTTCGGCCATCTCCATCCACGTCAGTCCATACTCGGCTCTTTCCGGAACCGGACAGTGGTGATTTTCACGGCGATGTGGTTCTTCGGAAACGTGCTTGTCGCCATCGGTCTGCCGCTGATTGGATCGGATGTCGGAGAGATCGCCTGGGATGCTCATATCGGTGGCTTTCTCTTCGGCTTTTTGTTTTTCGGCCTGTTCGACAGGATTGCCGCCGATGACCAACCATTGGCGCCCGCTTGATCTCCAGTTGCTGTCGTCTTAAACTTCGCGCCGAGGGACTGTGCCGTAAATGTCTTTGAGGGGAGACATTTCGGTTCGAATGGTTTTGGAGGAGCGAGCCATGTCGACGACCGTAAAGAGCATGCTGGATTCGAAGGGCCGTAACGTCGTGACCGTCAGCCCGGACGAGACGTTGCGCCAGATCGCGGGCATCTTGAACGACCGAAACATCGGTGCGGTGATCATTGCCGGGATGGAGGGGCGTATTGCCGGCATTTTCACCGAGAGAGACCTCGTCCACTGCATCGCCACCAAAGGCGTCGATGCGCTGGAGCAGCCGGTCAAGGCCGTCATGACAACCTCCGTGCAACGCTGTCGGGAGGATCAGACGGCAGACGAGGTGATGGGCATGATGACGGCGGGGCGGTTCCGCCATGTCCCGGTAGAAGCCGACGGCAGGCTCTCCGGCATCATTTCGATCGGCGACGTCGTGAAATCGCGGCTGCGCGAAGTGGAGATCGAGGCCGAACAGATGAAGGCCTATATCGCCGGGTAAGGCGGCTGGGAGAGCGGCACCTTCGCCCGCATCTCAGCGGGCGAAAACTTCCTGCATGCGCTGAAGCGCCACGATCTGCGACATGGTGGCTTCATAGCCCCGGTCGATCGCCTCGCCGGCGCGGTGGAATTCGGACAGACCGATATCGTTGAGGCGTGGATGCAGCGCCAGATCAGGCGGATCGCCGGCCAGTCTGGCGCGCGATATGCGCTCCTGGATGATGTTGAACGCCTGCACCATGGTGCCGGTGACACCGACGCGGGGGTCGTCCTGATGGCGCGAACGCTCGTGATCGTCCGGCGCATCGGCTGCAGTGTGTTTGACAACCGCGGACCGGCCGAAGACATCGTAGTTGAGGTTCACGGCCACGACCAGCGGCTGCTCGTAGGCGCGACAGACGGAGGTCGGGACCGGATTGACCAGCGCGCCATCGACCAGCGTGCGGCCGCTGCATTTCACAGGTTCGAAAATCCCCGGCAGCGCGTAGGACGCCCGAAGGGCTCGGATCAGAGAGCCGGCCGAAATCCACACTTCGTGCCCGGTATGAAGTTCCGTCGCGACTGCGACGAAGGGGCGGTCGAGATCTTCGATGGAGATGCCCTGCAGGTGTTCCTGCATTCGCTTCGTCAACCGCATGCCACCGATCAGGCCGCCGCCACCGATGGTGAGGTCGAGAAGCGCCGCGATCCGACGCATGGTCAGAGATCGGGCAAAGCTTTCGAGTTCGTCGAGCTTCCCTGCGAGATAACAGCCTCCGACCAGCGCGCCGATTGATGTGCCGGCAATCATCCCGACTTCGATGCCGGCTTCGTCAAGCGCGCGCAACACGCCGATATGCGCCCATCCGCGGGCCGCGCCGCCACCAAGTGCTAAAGACAGCTTTGCCTTGCGTGGCTGCTCAATGACAATGGGAGGAGGGGACGTCTGGAGCCGATTTGTGACAGCGTCTGCTGGCGCGGCTTGCCGCTCGTTGCGACTCCAACTCCAATTCATCATCGCCATCACCTCTCAGCTGAACACAGCCACGTACGCCAATTAACGCATCGTTTGGTTGCCAATTCGTTATTCAGGTGGGGATGGTATGAAAGCGGTGCAGACGCCTACCGCTTTCCCGTCTCATCATGACCAGAATACACATGCTCTGGATCAAAGTGACGCTGTTGATCCTGTATTTCAAGGACAGCGCCACCGTCACTTTTCTTTACCGCACGATAGAAACAGGAGCGTCGCCCGGTGTGGCAAGCGGCGTCATGGCCGGACATCGAGACCTTGAGCCAGACGGCGTCCTGATCGCAATCGGTCCTGATCTCATGCACAGTTTGCAGATTGCCGGAGGTCTCGCCCTTCTTCCAGAGTTTCGCTCTCGACCGGCTGTAGTAGTGAGCGACGCCCGTCTCGACCGTCAGCGCGAGCGCCTCGGCGTTCATATGCGCCACCATGAGCAATTCGCCATCGCGAATGTCGGTCACGACAGCGGTCACAAGACCGTCGGTATCGAAACGCGGCGTAAAGGCGCCGTCACCCTCGAGCTCGGCCTTATCCGACGACGGCGCTTGAAAAGTTATTGTCATTTCGGCGCTCAGCGGTTGCGGGCCATGGTAAAGAAACGCGCCTGCTCGGCCGCGTCGGTCTTGAACGCACCGGTAAACCGGGTCGTCAGCGTCTGAGATCCCTGCTTCTCCACACCGCGCATTTCCATGCACATGTGTTCCGCCTCGATCAGGACGGCCACACCGCGCGGCTTCAATGTCGTGTCGATCGCGCTGGCGATCTGTGCCGTCAAATTTTCCTGTGTCTGGAGGCGACGACCGTAGATCTCGATCACACGCGCGATCTTGGACAGCCCCAGAACCCGGCCCTGCGGAAGATAGGCAACGGTCGCCTTGCCTTTGATGGGCAGCATGTGGTGCTCGCAATGGGAGAAGAATGGTATATCGCGAACGAGAACCATATCGTCATAACCCGAGACCTCCTCGAAGGTCCGGCCGAGAACCTCTTCGGCCGACAGATCATAGCCCGAAAAGAGCTCGCGATAGGCTTTTGCAACGCGCTTCGGCGTATCGAGCAAACCTTCGCGCTCCGGATCGTCGCCGGACCACTGGAGCAAGACGCGCACGGCGTCCTCAGCTTCCTGCTGGGTCGGACGAGGCTGTTTCTGGCTGGAGGCCGGAAAATTCTTCAAAATAGCATCCATCTTGTGTCCCTCGATGCGGGCCAGGGCCACATCCGATCTCACTATGGTAAAAAAGCTGATCGCCATGGATCACGCCGGAATACCAGTTTCCTGACTTTTCGTCTGCGCGTTCCGAATTTTCAAGGCATACCATCGCCGTTTTCGCGCGTTTCTCGAAAACGTGTTTCCTTGATAATTCCCGTCGCGGACAACATATAGGGGCCTAATCCAGATTGTGGTAGGTCATCCCGGTAGACGGTGCGTTCGATCGGTCGAGCGGATGTCGAGGACGATGACGTGAGCGAGCGACATGGACGAGATCTATAACCAGAAAATTCTTGAGTTTGCGGGGAACATTGGCCGCGCGGGTGCAATGGACGATGCGGATGCGACGTCCGAAAAGCACTCCAAGCTCTGTGGTTCAAAAGTTCGTGTTTACCTGAAAGTCAGTGACGGCGTGGTGAGCGACTTCTCTCACGAGGTGAGGGCCTGCGCCCTTGGTCAGGCGTCGTCGTCGATCATGGCACGGCATATCGTCGGCGCGCCGGTCGACGAACTGCGCCAGGCGAGGGTCGACATGCTGTCGATGCTGAAAGAGGGCGGCGAAGGCCCGGTCGGCCGCTTCGAAGACATGCGCTACCTGAAGCCTGTGAAGGATTACAAGGCCCGGCATCCGTCTACCATGCTGACGTTCGATGCGGTCGTTGACGCGCTCGATCAGATCGACGTCCGCGACCGGGCCGACAAAGCGACCGCCTGATGTGCGGCTCGCCGGATTGTGACCACGACACGAAACGCGGCGGGCCCTATCGATCGCGCAACTGGCAGGGCCCGTTCAAAAAGACGCCCGGACGCCTCGCCGGTATGGGACTGATCCGGTTCTATCAGCTCACTCTTTCCGGCTTTGTCGGAAACGGCTGCCGCCATATTCCGACCTGTTCCGAGTATGGCTACGAGGCGATCGCCCGACACGGGCTCTGGCCCGGTCTCTGGATGACACTGTACCGAGTCGCGCGCTGCGGTCCTGGTGGCTCCGGCGGACTGGACCCGGTTCCGGACCTGCAGAGGCAACGCCAGGTCTGGTGGATGCCCTGGCGCTACTGGCGTCATGGATAAGCGTGACACCAGCCCAGCTATCTCAAAAGGCGTCAGTCCTTGCAGCTCGCCAGAGCTCGGAAGCTAAAGGCTTTCCGACCATCCGTTCGCGGGTTCCAAACCTTTACTAACGGCCCGAAACACACTATCACCGCGCCCGTTGCCGGCCGGTCGATCTGGCCATTTTACCACCACCCGCATTCGTTGGCGGGACTGGACAGGAGATAGAACATGTCCCAGGTTTCCCTCACATTTCCCGATGGCTCCGTCCGCACGTATGATGCCGGCACGACCGGCCGTGATGTTGCCGAATCCATTTCCAAGTCGCTTGCCAAAAAGTCTGTCGCGATCGCGATCGACGGCACCGTGCGCGATCTCTCCGACCCCGTCGTCGACGGTCAGATCGAGATCGTTACCCGTACGGACCCCAAGGCACTCGAACTGATCCGCCACGATGCAGCGCACGTGATGGCAGAAGCGGTGCAGGAGCTTTGGCCCGGCACGCAGGTGACCATCGGTCCCGTCATCGAGAACGGCTTCTATTACGATTTTGCCAAGGCCGAGCCCTTCACCCCGGACGACCTGCCGAAGATCGAAAAGCGGATGAAGGAAATCATCCAGCGCAACAAGCCCTTCACCAAGGAAGTCTGGCCGCGCAACAAGGCGCGCGAGGTTTTTGCAGCCAAGGGCGAGGCCTACAAGGTCGAGCTGGTCGACGCCATTCCCGAAGACCAGGATCTGAAAATCTATTATCAGGGCGACTGGTTCGACCTGTGCCGCGGGCCGCATATGGCGTCCACGGGCCAGATCGGTACGGCTTTCAAGCTGATGAAGGTGGCTGGCGCCTATTGGCGCGGCGACAGCAACAACGTCATGCTGACGCGCATCTACGGCACGGCCTTTGCGGAGCAGGAGCAGCTCGATAACTACCTGCATATCCTGGCCGAAGCCGAAAAGCGCGACCACCGCAAGCTCGGGCGTGAAATGGACCTTTTCCATTTCCAGGAAGAGGGCCCCGGCGTCGTCTTCTGGCACGGCAAGGGCTGGCGCATGTTCCAGACCCTGACGTCCTACATGCGCCGCCGCCTAGCCGGCACCTACGAAGAGGTCAACGCACCGCAGGTTCTCGACGCGTCTCTCTGGGAAACGTCAGGTCACTGGGGCTGGTACCAGGAAAACATGTTCGCGGTGAAATCCGCTTACGCGTTCACGCATCCAAAGGACGAGGGAGCGGACAATCGCGTCTTCGCACTAAAGCCGATGAACTGCCCAGGCCACGTCCAGATCTTCAAGCATGGTCTGAAGTCCTATCGCGAACTGCCGATCAGGCTTGCCGAATTCGGTCTCGTTCACCGCTACGAAGCGTCAGGCGCGCTTCATGGTCTGATGCGCGTGCGCGGCTTTACGCAGGACGACGCGCACGTGTTCTGCACAGACGAGCAGATGGCGGCTGAGTGCCTGCGAATCAACGATCTCATCCTCTCCGTCTACGAAGACTTTGGCTTCGAGGAAGTGGTCGTCAAGCTCTCGACGCGCCCTGAAAAGCGCGTTGGCACCGACGACCTCTGGGATCGCGCCGAAAGCGTCATGACGGACGTTCTGAAAACCATTGAAGAACAGTCCGGCGGTCGCATCAAGACCGGCATTCTTCCGGGCGAGGGCGCCTTCTATGGCCCCAAGTTCGAATATACGCTGAAGGATGCCATCGGCCGCGAATGGCAGTGCGGAACGACCCAGGTCGACTTTAACCTGCCGGAGCGCTTCGGCGCGTTCTACATCGATGCCAACTCGGAAAAGCAGCAGCCGGTGATGATCCACCGTGCCATCTGCGGCTCGATGGAACGGTTCCTCGGCATTCTGATCGAGAACTTCGCAGGCCACATGCCGCTGTGGTTTGCACCGACCCAGGTCGTTGTCGCGACCATCACGTCCGATGCAGACGACTACGGTCGGGAAGTTGCCGAACAGTTGCGCGATGCTGGCCTGCAGGTAGAGACCGACTTCCGCAACGAGAAGATCAACTACAAGGTCCGCGAGCACTCGGTGACCAAGGTTCCGGTCATCATCGTCTGCGGCAAGAAGGAAGCTGAGGAGAACTCGGTCAACATCCGTCGTCTCGGCTCGCAGGCGCAAACGTCGATGACGCTTGAAGAGGCGATCCGGTCGCTCTCGGAAGAAGCGACGCCACCGGACCTTCGCCGCCGCGCAGCACTGAGAAAGCGCCCGGCCTGATCAAGACCAGCGCCCGCGGGCCATGTCCGCGGGTGCTGTCAAAAAACTGCAATCGTTTTGTAATATTGCCTTCCCATCGGATGCGCCTTTCCGTTGGGAGACTGATTTGCGGTTCAGAGAACTGTCCTACGCCAATGACAGGGATCCGCGCTTCAAGCGCTGGTTCATCCGGTCTATCGAAGGGCTCTCGGGACGCGATCGTTTCGCCCGGCTGTATGATATCTGGCGCACCGACATCGTCGGCAAGAGCGACCGCGTCTTCGGCAAGATGCTCGATATCATCGACGTGGGTCTCGAGATCGAAGGCGCATGGCCTCCCGAAGAACAGCTGCAGTCTCCACTGGTCATCGTTGCAAACCATCCGTTCGGCATCGGAGACGGAATTGCCGTGCTGGCACTTGCCGAACAGCTCGGCCGACCTTTCCGCGTGCTGATCCACAACGATCTCCTGAAGGTTCCTGAGATGGAACCCTATTCGCTGCCCGTATCCTTCGAGGAGACGAAGGAGGCGCTGGTGCTGAACATGCACACGCGGAACGAAGCGATACGGCTGCTGAAAGACGGCACGACCATCATTATCTTTCCAGCCGGCGGTGTCGCAACCGCGAAGAAGGGATTCGGCATTGCCGACGACCTGCCGTGGAAGATCTTCGCCGCAAAACTCATCCAGGCTACCAGGGCCAACGTGGTTCCGGTCTATTTCGAGGGGCAGAATGGTCGGCTCTTTCACCTGGCCAGCCGGATCTCGATGACATTCAGGCTGTCGCTTCTCATCCGCGAGTTCAAACGCCTGTCTGGAACGTCGATCACGGCACGGGTGGGCAGGGCGATGAGCTGGGACGATATGGCTGGGACCACAGATCGCAAGGAGTTGCTCGGTCTGCTCCACAGTGCCGTCTTCTCCATGCGACCCGTCAGACGTCAGCGGTTTCTCAAGAAGGCCAGTTGACCCTGGAAGCCGATGTCAGTCGGGCACGACGGCAGCGGTCGTGGCATTTGACGGGTTGGCATTGCGCATCAAAACCTCGACATCCACGTTGTTACCAGCCGTCACCTTGAATTCGCGCTGATAGATCTTGTCCTTGTTGCGGGCAACGGCGAGATAGTCGCCCTCGGCCAGCACCATGGAGGGCAGGGCGCTGACGCTTTCGTTGACCACGTCGCCCGCAGCCGTCAGCACCGACCAGGCCGTGTCGGCGATGGCTTCGCCACCCGGCTGAGACACGAGCTTCAGCGACACCTCCGCGGCCTTGTGCTGCAAGACTGCCTGCGTCAGCTTGCCCGCTTCCACCTGGATGTCGGCACGCACGACGGCGTTGATGTCACCGTACTCAGAGACCACGTGATAGGTCCCTGTCGCAAGCCGCACGATGGTGTTGGGCTTCACCTCCGACATCACGAGGGCCCGATCGCCGTTTTCGCGGACTTCGGCCGCATAGACGGAGAAGCTCAGCTGTGCCGGTGGGATAGTCTGGTCCGCTCCGGCAACCGCGTTCAGGATGAACCCGCCGGCATCAAGGACGAGGGTCTGTTTCTGGAAGTCGCCTTCAGAGGGTACAGTTACTTTTTTCGTGACGCCGGCGCGGCCGAACGCGACATTCACGAAATAATCACCCGGCGCCAGCTGGAAAGCGGCGGATCCGCCGTCGGAGCTTGCAACAAGCGGAAGCTTGCCGTCCACACCGGCAATCGGGCTGAACACGCGCCAGGCAAGACCTTCCTGCATCACGTCGCTGTCAGCCGTCAGCCTGGCATCAAACCGCACATCCTTCGCGATCGAGCCGGCGCTTTCGCCCGGTGTGGCCGAGAAGGCGTTCAGCTTGGGCATCTTCCCCGTGCTGTCGAGCTGGCGGAAGCTTCCGAACGCATCGCTTTGCGCGAAACCCAGGTCGGCAGCGGTCAACAGCAGCAGGCCTGCAGCAGCGATACGGGTAACGAACGATAGGCCTGGCATCAGGATATGACCCGTTGACTCTTGTTTTGCGAGAAGCCACTTGAAGACGAACGTCCGGGCATTTTCAAGGCCTACCTCTATATCACGTATCGATCGGAAGCTTTCGACATGGAAAACAACCTGAAGCTCAGCGATTACCTGCAAGAGCGCCACTCGACGCCCGTTGCCCAGATCACAGGCCCGGGCCCATCGCAAGAAGAGCTCGAATCGATCTTGAGCATGTCGGTCCGCGTTCCCGATCATGGCAAAATCGCGCCGTGGCGCCTTGTCGTCTATCGGGGTGACGTTTGCACAAAGCTCGGCGAAACGTTCCTTGAACTCGCGCTCGCCGGTAACCCGGAGATGAATGAACCGGCCAAACAGGCTGAACTGACGCGTTTCACACGTGCACCGCTTGTCGTTGCCGTTATCAGCACCGCGCAGCCCCACGTCAAAATCCCTGAATGGGAGCAGGTCCTGTCGGCTGGCGCTGTCTGCCTCAACATGCTGATGGCTGCAAATGCACATGGCTATGTTGCCAACTGGCGCACCGAGTGGGTGTGCTACGACGAGCGAGCCCTCGCCGCTCTTGGCATAAGCCCGGGCGAAAAGGTCGCGGGTTTCATTCATATCGGCTCGAGCGATTTCGCGACGCCGGACCGGCCGCGGCCGGCTCTTGCCGACATTGTCACCTACGCAGGTTGAACGCATGTTTTATCGCACCGACACAAACGCCCACGGCATGCGCCATGATCCCTTCAAGGCCATCGTGGCGCCGCGGCCGATCGGCTGGATCGGTACCAAAGGCCGCGACGGTTCGCTGAACCTGTCGCCCTATTCTTTCTTCAACATCGTGTCCGATAACCCCAAGATCGTGATGTTCTCCTCGTCGGGACGCAAGCACAGTCTGAAGAATGCGTCGGACACGGGTTTTTTCACGGCAAGCATGGCCAGCCGCCATGTTTCCGAACAGGTCAACGCTTCCTCGGCTCCGGTAGATTACGGGGTGAATGAGTTCGACCTGGCTGGCCTCACCGCCAGAATGGGAGAGGTCGTCGACGCGCCCTACGTTGCGGAGGCCTATACCGCGCTGGAATGCCGTCTTACCGAAGTGATCCAGCCGAAGGATCTCAAGGGCGAGCTCACCGACGCCTACATGGTGTTTGGCGAGGTGGTCGGAATCCATATCTCCGAAGACATCATCCGGGATGGCCGAATCGACATGCAGCTTGCCCGACCGGTCGGCCGCATGGGCTACCGTGACTATTCCGATGCCGGCGAGGGCGTGTTCGAACTGATCCGTCCGACGTGAGATTTCATAATGCGGCCTGGTTCAGGCTACGCGTGAGGTGCGCCGCGCCGGGTGTGGAACATGGTGAACCAATCTTAAACTTTTTGTCTCTACCGTGGCACCAGGCTGTTCCAGACGGAGCAGCAGCGTTGTGTTTCCGGGGCAGGTCGTGATCGTACAGGCATTTCTTCGTTGGGCTGAGACGGCAAGGGCTGGGGACCGTTCCCGCGCAGCGGATGCCCTTGGTCGGGCATATCTCCACGCGGCGATGGGGGCGGAAGAGCGCAAGGCTGCCGGATTGGCGATCACTTACCTTCTCGATGACCCTTCGCCGCGCGTACGTCTCGCATTGGCAGAATCGATCGCCGATTCGCCTCAGGCTCCTCGTGCAATCATCCTCGCGCTTGCGGAAGATCAGGTCGAGATCGCCTGTACGGTGATTGCCCGCTCGCCCGTGATCAGCGACTCGGATCTTGTCGACCTGATCGGCCGAGGCGATGGAATGACCCGGCGTCTGATCGCCTCGCGGCCCAATCTTTCCCGCGGCGCCTGTGCAGCACTTGCAGAAATCGGCGACGAGCCGGAAATTCTGATTCTGCTCGAAAGTGGCACTGCGTTGATCACAGGCATATCCCTGCGCCGGATCGCCGAGCGGCATGGACAGCGCCACGACATTCGCAACCTTCTGCTCGAGCGCGAAGACCTTCCTTCAGAAGCGCGCCACATGCTCGTTAGCCACATCGCGGACACGCTTCTCAACTGCGGTCTGGTCCGCTCGACGCTTGCTCGCGGCCGTATCGAATATGTGGGCCGCGAGGCCGACGAAGCGGCAACCGTCGCAATTGCAGGAACGACGTCCCAGCAGGAAGTGCCGGCACTTGTCGAGCATCTCCGGGCATCGGGACGCCTCACACCGTCTTTCCTGATCCACGCCCTCTGCCTTGGCAAGGCTGACCTCGTTGCAGAGGCGGTATCGACCCTTTCCGGGCTCGGAGAGCGTCGCGTGAGGCCTATCCTGGCGACAGGCCGCCTTCATGCCGTTCGCGCCCTTTTTGAAGCCTGTGGTCTGACAAGGGAGATCGCCGCCGTCTTCGTCGAGGCTGTCCTGCTCTGGCGCGACGCGTCGGCGGGTCGTTCCACCGCTGATGTCTGCGGTCGTTTGATCGAGAGGTTTTCAGGGGTTGCAGGGCAGCATCCGGCAGTCTCGGATATGATCCAGATGATCGAGAGACGGCATCGTCTGGAGATGCGGTTCGCCGCACGAGCCTATGCGAGCGAGTTAGCGCTTGCTGCCTGAGCTCAGCGGTCGAAACGCTTGGCAACCCACGAATAACCGCCTTCGACAAGCCTTACGGGCGTCGTCACGAGCGTCTTGACGCCTTCGGTCGTTGGCAAAACGTTGCGAACCCGCTGGATCGCACGGCTGGCCAGACCTTCCTTCTGCTTCTCGCTTACGTCGCTGTCTGGCTCCGGAGCCGCCGCTATCGGCTCGGACGCTTGATCCCGCACGGGAGGGGTTTGCGACTGTGTTGCTGTCTCGATCGCATCGTCCGGATTCTGGCAGACGGCGATGATTACCGGATAAGGCTGATTGGCATAGGACGGTAGCCTGTCTTCGGAAACGGCGTCGCACATTGCGACCGTCGGCCATCTCTGGTCGACCGTCGAGATGTAGCGGCAGTCCGTGGCCGAATCGTTGCAGCCCAAAATAGTCATGACGATGAGCGCGGAATTCATGCTGTTTTCCCCAATGGCGGTTGTTGGGGTTAGATTGCTTAATGATGGCGCCAGCGAGGCGTCACCGCAGCGGGGCTGAACGCTTAAGGCGTTTGCGCCTTTCGCTTATAGGCCCGCTCCGCCGCTTCGCTCGGCGACACCGCAAGGTCGGCCGATTGCACTTCGGTCGTCTCTGCCATCCGGACCTCGCGAATCCATTCCCGCCATATCGACACAATCAGCGCCATCAGAACCGGACCGATAAACAGTCCGAGAAAGCCCATGGTTTTCACACCACCGACAAGGCCGAAGAATGTGGGAAGGAATGGCAATTTGATAGGGCCGCCAACCAGGCGCGGACGAACCGTCTTGTCGACGATAAACAATTCCACCGCACCCCACGTGAACAGCCCGATCCCTGCGACGAACGAGCCGTTGGCAACGAGATAGGCAGATACCAGCGTGAACGAAAGCGGCGCGCCGCCCGGAATAAGCGCCATTACACCAGTGATGACCCCAAGTGTCACAGGCGAGGGGACGCCAGCAATCCAGTAGGCCACGCCAAGCACGATGCCTTCGCCGATCGCAATCAACGTCATCCCGGTCACCGTCGAACTAATTGTCGCCGGTACGACACGCGAAATCCGCTCCCACCGCGACGGCAGGATGCGCTCACCAACGAGATCAATCTGGCGTGAAAACGATGCGCCGTCACGATAAACGAAAAACAGCGCGATCATCATGAACAGCATGGTCAGAACGAGATGGAAGACGCCATCTCCGGCAGCAATCACGGCGCGGTAGATATTGCCGATATTGGCTCCGCTAACGATCTGTACAAGCTCGCCGATGGCGCCAGGTGACCCAACATGCTTTGTCCACTGCAACCCGAGCCAATCACCGGCCCAGGGAAGGCCGATGATCCAGGCTGGAGGCGGTGCCCCGAACCTGTTCACTTCGACCGCCCAGCTGAACCACTGGCGCAGTTCACCCGTGGTGTAGCTGATCGCGACGCCGATCGGCACAATCAGAAAGGCGAGGATGAACAGAATGGCAAGCGTCGCGGCGATTGTCGTGTTTCCGCCAACGCGGACCAAGAGCTTGCGATAAAGTGGCCAGCTCGCAAATCCAATGACCAAGGCGGCCAGAACCGGCACAAGGAAGCCGTAGAAGAAATAAATCGACGCAGCAACAATCAGGACCAGAAGCCATCGAGCTGCCGATATCGCCGGTATCAGAGCAATGCGATTGGGAGAGACCGGTCCCAGCCAACGCGGTTCTATAGGGATGTTCCGATCATCTTGCGCGCTCACGATATACTGCCACTCCCGATTGCTGTCGCCGATATGGTGTCTCGGCCATTACGCTGCAAGCCTACCGTGGACCTCTTAACCGAGCCCTTCATCGTCTGCCTATCCTTCAGATACGATACAAATGTGAAAACACCGAACCATAACTTCGTCTAGGGCATTGCGATGGCTAAACCGTCTTTGTCAGCGCCCCTTGTTTCGGTAGAGCAGAACAATAGATAACCGTAACGTACGCGTGTTTTATAAGAGACGAGATCCAAGGACTTTAATGATGCTCAATGCGGAGGCGGTCGACCTTACAAATTGCGACCGCGAGCCAATTCACATCCCAGGGAGCATTCAACCGCATGGTTGCCTTCTTGCCTGCGACTTAACTGGCGCTGAGATTCTTCACCACTCTGCGAATGTCGGAGAGATGCTCGGTGTTGAAGGTGACATCAACGGCCGGAGACTCGAGGACGTCGTCGGTGGCGAAGCGGCCCATTCGCTTCGCAACGCGCTCGCGACCTCCGATGATCCAGCACGCCCGGCGCTACGCCATGCCTTGCGACTCCCGTCAGGCAAAGCTTTCGACATCTCGTTGCATCGTTTCGATTCCAAGGTGATCATCGAGTTCGAGCCGGCTTCAAACGACGCCGACCAGCCGCTCGAAGTTGCGCGCATGTTGATCAGCCGCATTCGCAACATGAAGAGCATCGACAGGCTTATCGAGAACGCTGCAAGGCTGATGTTCGCCATGCTCGGATATGACCGCGTTATGGTCTATCGTTTCGAGGAGGAAGGGTCCGGCAAGGTCGTCAGCGAATACAAACGCCGCGACCTCGAGAGCTTCAAGGGCCAGTATTTTCCTGCAGCGGATATCCCCAAACAGGCACGCATTCTCTACATCAAGAACACCATCCGCGTCATCTCCAACGCTGACAACGAGCGTGTGGCCATCGTCCCTGAGTTGGGCGAAGACGGCCTGCCGCTTGATATGTCCTTCGCGCATCTGAGGAGTGTTTCGCCGATCCACTGCGAGTATCTTCGCAACATGGGCGTCTCTGCCTCGATGTCGGTGTCCATCATCGTTGATGGGGAGTTGTGGGGGCTGATGGCCTGCCACCACTATTCGCCGAAGACCTTGTCGATGCCCCAGCGCGTTGCGGCAGAAACGTTCGGCGAGTTCTTCTCCCTGCATTTGAGCGCGCTGAAACAGAAGCAACTTGTCGAAACGGCAAATCTTGCCAGACGTTCGCTTGACCGATTCCTTCAGATCGCTTCCAACCACAACGATATTAGCGGGCTGTTGAGAAGTTCGCTGGATGATTTCGGCGGCATGCTACCCTGCGATGGGGTCGGGCTTTGGCTTGACGGGATCTGGACGGGGCAGGGCCTCGTCCCACAGGAGCATCTCGTTGCCGAACTGGCGGAACTGGTCGGCGGCGTCGCGGGCGGACGGATTTGGTCGACGGCCGAATTGTCTCGGTCGCTACCGTTGTCGATGATCTCGCCGGACGACGTGAGCGGCGTTCTTGCCATTTCCTTGTCCCAGCGCCCTCGCGACTATCTGTTTTTCTTCCGCAAGGAAGTCGTGCAGACCCTCGATTGGGCAGGCAATCCCGACAAGCAGTATACCAGCGGACCGCATGGGGAGCGACTGACGCCGAGGTCGAGCTTCGCCATCTGGAAAGAACAGGTACGCCTCAAGGCTCAACCTTGGACCGATACGGATCTCGAGATTGCCGACGCCATCAGGGCAGTTCTTGTCGAAACCGTACTGCATCATAACGAACTGCTTGCGGACGAGCGCGGTAAGGCGGACGTGCGCCAGCGCATGCTCAACGAGGAGCTCAACCACCGCGTCAAGAACATCCTGTCTGTGATCAAGGCGCTCGTGGGGCATCCTGTGGATGACTCAAGACCGCTGTCTGATTACGTCGGCTCGCTGAAGGGACGCATTCAGGCATTGGCCTATGCGCACGATCAGGTCGTCCGCAGCGGCGATGGCGGACATCTCGCCGACCTTCTCGAAGCCGAACTGCAGCCCTATAAGGGAAGCGGCCGCATCGTGACGATGAGCGGACCGCGATTCTGGCTTGATAGCCGTGCGTTTTCCGTCATGGCCCTCGTCCTGCACGAAATGTCTACCAATGCTGCGAAATACGGTTCGCTCTCGGTATCTGACGGTCGGCTCGACATCGAGTGGGGCCGAAGTGCCGATGGCGATTGCGAGCTGACCTGGAAAGAAACCGGTGGTCCGGTCACAAAGGCGCCCAGTCGCAGTGGGTTCGGCAGTGTGCTTATCAGCCGCAGCATGCCTTTCGAGCTGGATGGTAGGGCATCGGTCGACTACCCGCCCGAGGGCGTCAACGCGGTCTTTGTCATCCCCTCCAAGCACGTTCACGCCGATGACGACGCGGCATCCGAGGACGATCTCCACCTTGATGGGCTCGGCGGACGGACGGCGAGCGAGCGATCACTCGGCAATCTGGAGTTCCTTCTTGTGGAAGATCAGATGCTGATCGCAGCAGATGTCGAGGCGATGCTGGCGGACAATGGTATCGACAAGGTAACGACATCGCCTTCGGTCTCGGACGCGCTTCGCCGCCTCAAGGATTTCACCCCGGACGTCGCGATCCTCGATGTCAATCTGGGATCCGGTACGTCGCTTCCAATCGCGGAAGAACTTCTGCGTCGTCACGTGCCCTTCGTGTTTGCGACGGGATACAGCGATCGCTCGATCATTCCAGCGACATTTTCAGCGCCGGTTGTGCGCAAGCCTTATGAAGCGACGGCGTTGATTGCCGCCGTCAGCAAGGTTCTGGAACGATAGCTTCAAAATGCGACCGGAAGTCTTCCGGTCGCAGCAGTCAGATATCGAGGTTATCGGCAAAGGCGGCGCGTTCCTGGATAAACCGGAATCGCGCCTCGGGCCTCGTGCCCATGAGATTGTCGACCGCCTCGCGCGTGCCTTCGAAATCCACCTCGTCGATCCCGACGCGCAGCAACGTGCGCTTGGCGGGGTCCATGGTCGTTTCCTTCAACTGCGCAGCCATCATCTCGCCAAGGCCTTTGAAGCGACCGATTTCGACTTTCTTGCCCTTGAACACCGTTTCCATCAATTCGGCCCGATGCGCGTCGTTGCGGGCATAGACGGTCTTTCCACCCTGCCGGATGACGTAAAGCGGTGGCACGGCCAGATAAAGATGGCTGCCGCGGATGAGTTCGGGCATTTCCTGATAGAAGAACGTGATCAGCAGCGATGCGATATGGGCGCCGTCGACGTCGGCGTCGGTCATGATGATGACCCGCTCGTAGCGAAGATCCTCCTCGCGGTATTTCGTCCGCGTGCCACAGCCAAGCGCCTGCACGAGATCTGCGATCTGCTGGTTGGCCGAGAGTTTTTCGCGGCTTGCCGAGCCGACGTTGAGGATTTTACCTCGGAGCGGAAGAATGGCCTGGTTCAACCGGTTACGGCCCTGCTTCGCCGAGCCGCCAGCCGAGTCACCCTCGACGATGAACAGTTCGGCGCCCTCGGCCGTGTTCTGTGAGCAATCGGCAAGCTTGCCGGGAAGGCGCAGCTTGCGCACGGCCGTCTTGCGATTGACCTCTTTTTCCTTGCGGCGACGAAGCCGCTCTTCGGAGCGCTCAATCACCCAGTCGAGCAGTTTCGCGGCCTCGTTGGGATTTCCGGTCAGGTAATGATCGAAGGGGTCGCGCAGAACGTTCTCGACGAGCCGCTGAGCCTCCACGGTCGCAAGCTTGTCCTTGGTCTGGCCGACAAATTCCGGCTCGCGGATAAAGACAGACAGCATGCCCACGGCCGAGATCATCACGTCATCAGTGGTAATTTCGCGGGCACGTTTGTTCTGGGTCAGTTCGGCGTAATTCTTCAGGCCTTTGGTCAGCGCGATGCGCAACCCGGCTTCATGGGTGCCGCCTTCAGTCGTCGGGATGGTGTTGCAGTAGGAGTGAACCTGCGGGTCGCCACCATACCAGGTGATGGCCCATTCCATGGCGCCGTGACCGCCGGTCTTTTCGGTACGGCCCGCAAAAATTTCGCGGGTAACGGTGAAATCCTTGCCAAGCGTGGCCGAAAGATAGTCTTTGAGACCGCCTGGGAAATGGAAGACCGCCTTGTCCGGTACATCGCCACCGGCCTGAACCAGTGACGGATCGCAGCTCCAACGGATTTCGACGCCGCCGAACAGATAAGCCTTCGAGCGCGCCATGCGGAAAATGCGACCGGCATCGAATTTCGCGTGATCGCCGAAGATCTGCGGATCCGGATGGAAGCGGACGCGGGTGCCGCGACGATTGTGTACGTCACCGAGTTCTTCGAGCCCACCTTGCGGAACGCCGCGGGAAAAACGTTGGCGATAGAGCTTCTTGTTGCGCGCAACCTCGACTTCCAGCATGTCGGACAACGCATTGACGACGGAGACGCCAACCCCATGCAGACCGCCCGAGGTCTCGTAAGCCTTTCCGTCAAACTTACCGCCGGCATGAAGCTTGGTCATGATAACTTCGAGTGTCGACTTGCCGGGCACCTGCGGATGGTTTTCCACAGGAATGCCACGACCGTTGTCGGTCACAGTCAGGCAACCTTCGGTATCCAGATACACCTCGATGAAATTGGCATGGCCGGCCACGGCTTCGTCCATCGAGTTGTCGATGACCTCGGCAAACAGATGGTGGAGAGCCTTTTCGTCCGTGCCGCCGATATACATGCCGGGGCGCATACGCACCGGTTCCAGCCCCTCCAGCACGCGGATCGACGATGCGCCGTAGTCGTCGCCGTCGGCGGCGATTGTAGCCGGACGTCGCGGCGAAGGCGCTGCCTTGACGGCGGGTACAGGTTCCGCTGGCGCTGATCTGGGGAGAGCGGGCGTATCGGCAAAAAGGTCGTTATTGTCATCCATTGGCGGTGTCGGTACTACCTGTCGTGGTGCGGAGGAGATAGCCATACCTATCTCGTGCTGTTTCGAATCACATGCGATTTTGCCAGAAAACCGGCTTTCTCGCGATGCCGTACGCACACGGCGGCTCTGCCAGCAATGCTGCCTCGGCTTTAGCATGGCAAGTTGGAAGACAGAAGGTTCCGAATGAAAGCCCGCATGTCCACAGTTCATTTCTTTTTCGGCACGCTTCTTGCTGGCATGGTCGCGTTCACCGCTTCAGCAAGCCTCGCGCAGGAAGGCCCCATCAAGCCGTTCAAGGACGATCTGTTCTCCCGGTTCGAGGTCTTGGAAACCCGGGATGGCGGCGCTTACGAGGTGATCGACTACCAGGAACTGCGCGACATCAACGGACGTGACAGCGAGCCTGAGCGGCGGGTCAAGAATGCCTATGTGGCGCTTGGATCGCGCCGTGTCCAGGAAAATGAAACCCTGCCTCTCTCCGGGCGGACCCTCGATGTCACCAGGGTGGGACCTGCGCAGGGTGCCGCCTTCACGGTGATCTTCATTCACGGCAGGGGCGGCGACAGGCGGCTCGGCGTCAACGACTACACGTTCGGCGGCAATTTCAACCGGCTTAAGAACCTCGTCACCGCGTCAGGCGGGACCTACTATTCGCCGAGCATCAAATCCTTCGACGACAAAGGTGCAGCCGATATCGCCGCCCTTATTCGCTATGCGTCGGAGAAATCGACTGGACGTCCAGTCATCCTCGCCTGCGCCTCCATGGGCGGCTTCATCTGTCAGGCCGTGAGCCGAGATGCCACGACGATCCGCTTTCTGGAGGGAATGGTCCTGCTCGGCGGTCCACCCGATCCGGGTCTGCCGTCGACGCCGTTCGCCAAGGCGAAACTGCCGGTCTATATCGCCCATGGCAGTGCCGACAGCGTCTACGCAGCCAGCGGACAGACCGAGATCTACCGGAAATTGCAGAGCGCCGGATACCGGGTCCGTATGTCCGTTTTCAACACGGGTGGGCACGGAACGCCGATCCGGATGATCGACTGGCGCAAAGCCCTCAATTTCGTGCTTATTGCCCACAAATTACCGGTTTAAGCGCAATCGGGCGTTTCAATGGGTCTCAACCGATTGAATCGCGGCGTGCATCGCTTGCGGTGCGCGATGAGCGGGCTCTAGGCCGGTGTCCCGGCATCCATGATCCATCCAAGCACTTGAAATGCGTTCATTATTCAGCGTACGAAGTGTGAAAGG
The DNA here is from genome assembly GCF_050500185.1 of Neorhizobium sp. DAR64862/K0K3. Lineage (NCBI taxonomy): Bacteria > Pseudomonadati > Pseudomonadota > Alphaproteobacteria > Hyphomicrobiales > Rhizobiaceae > Neorhizobium > Neorhizobium sp. DAR64862/K0K3. Next base: position 1,429,017 of record NZ_CP191449.1, on the reverse strand, counting down.
ACATGTCGGGAGGCCTGTCCTGCACGTTTAGGTGGCGGCGCTCAACGGCGTCGGCTGGAGGAGAGGAACAGGGATCGACATGACACCAGAAATTCGCCCGCTTATTGCCGGAAACTGGAAGATGAACGGCACGAGGGACAGCCTTCCCGAGATCAAGGCGATTGCTCAGGGCGTGATGGGACCTCTCTCGGAAAAGGTTGAAACCCTGATATGCCCGCCGGCCACGCTTCTCTATGTGGCGACGGCGCTTTCGACAGACAGCCCGCTGATGATCGGCGCCCAGGATTGTCATCGGAAGGATTGCGGCGCGCATACCGGTGATATTTCAGCAGACATGATCGCCGACTGCTTCGGCACGCATGTGATCGTCGGTCATTCCGAACGGCGCGTCGATCATCGTGAAACGGACGCGACGGTTCGCGCCAAGGCCGAGGCTGCCCATGCAGCCGGATTGATCGCGATCGTCTGCGTCGGCGAAACGGCGGAGGAACGCGACACCGGTCAGACACTGGATATTCTGAAGCGTCAGCTCGATGGCTCCCTGCCTGATGATGCCACTGCAGCAAACACGGTCATTGCCTACGAGCCCGTATGGGCGATCGGATCCGGCGTGACGCCGACCGCAAGCGATGTGGAAGCCGCGCATGCTTTCATGCGCGCAGAACTCGTGAAGCGGTTCGGCGACGACGGCAAGGGGATGCGTCTCCTCTACGGCGGCTCGGTCAAGCCGGGCAACGCGGCGGAGCTGATGGCGATCGAAAATGTTGATGGCGCACTGATCGGTGGCGCCAGCTTGAAAGCCGACGATTTTCTCGCCATCTACGGCGTCTATGAAGCCTTGACCGCCTGAGCCATTCAATAGGGGCTTGGAAAGCGGGCGGGCCTCGTGTAAAGAGCCGCCAAACTTCTTCTATTGCCTCGCCAACGGGGCAGGGATCTTATTCATGCAGACTGTTCTGATCGTCATTCATCTCATGATCGTGCTGGCGCTTGTCGGCGTCGTGCTGATCCAGCGCTCCGAAGGCGGAGGGCTTGGCATCGGCGGCGGTTCCGGCTTCATGTCGGCGCGCGGCACGGCAAACGCCCTGACCCGCACGACGGCGATCTTGGCGACGCTGTTTTTCGTCACGTCATTGGCGCTCGGCATTCTGGCTCGCTACGAATCGCGTCCGACGGATATTCTCGACCGCATTCCGCAGAGCCAGCAGGGTTCAGGCAATGGTATCTTGAACCAGCTCGGCCCGGCACCGACCGCTCCGCCGGCAAGCAACGGCGTCCCATCGGATGGCGCGAGTTCAGCGCCTGCTCCGACAGCACCGGCAACGGGAGCACCGGCTCCGGCGACACCGGCCCCGGCAACGCCCGCTCCGACGAACAGCGTTCCAACCGGCCAGTAAGGCACGGTTGAAGGCAACAAACTCCGGCGGGCCAAAAGCCTGCCGGTTTTCGTTTGTGGAGATTCCACAGACTTTTTTCGGAAAAAGAAAATTCCGCTGGCGGAATCAGAAATCAGAAGGTATTCGGTGGCTCCCATGGCGCGATATGTATTCATCACAGGCGGCGTGGTTTCTTCCCTCGGAAAAGGAATTGCGGCCGCGGCCCTCGGAGCTCTGCTCCAGGCGAGGGGTTACCGGGTTCGGCTGAGGAAGCTCGATCCTTATCTCAACGTTGATCCGGGCACTATGAGCCCGACGCAGCACGGCGAGGTCTTCGTGACCGACGACGGCGCTGAGACCGATCTGGATCTCGGTCACTACGAGCGGTTCACCAGCCGTTCGGCGACCAAGACCGACAACATCACCACCGGCCGCATCTACAAGAACATCATCGACAAGGAACGCCGCGGCGACTACCTCGGCGCGACCGTTCAGGTCATTCCGCATGTCACCAACGAGATCAAGGATTTCGTCACCGAGGGCAATGAGGACTACGATTTCGTCCTCTGCGAAGTTGGCGGTACGGTCGGCGATATCGAAGCGATGCCGTTCATGGAGGCGATCCGCCAAGTCAAGAACGACTTGCCGCGCGGAACAACGATCTATCTGCATCTGACACTGATGCCGTTCATTGCGGCAGCCGGCGAGTTGAAGACCAAGCCGACCCAGCATTCCGTCAAGGAACTGCAGGCGCTGGGTATCGCGCCGGACATCCTGCTGGTGCGCGCAGACCGGGAAATCCCGGAGGCCGAGCGCCGCAAGCTTTCGCTGTTCTGCAACGTTCGCCCATCCGCGGTCATCCAGGCGCTCGACGTTGCCAATATCTACGACGTCCCTATGGCCTACCACAAGGAAGGCCTCGATTCGGAAGTGCTGGCTGCGTTCGGCATCGAACCCGCTCCCAAGCCCCGTCTAGACGCCTGGGAAGAGGTCTGCAACCGCATCCACACGCCGGAAGGCGAAGTAACGATCGCGATCGTCGGCAAGTACACAGGCCTCAAGGACGCGTACAAGTCGTTGATCGAGGCCCTGCATCACGGCGGAATCGCCAATCACGTCAAGGTCAATCTCGAGTGGATCGAATCGGAAGTCTTCGAAAAGGAAGACCCGGCTCCGTGGCTTGAGAAGGTTCACGGCATTCTGGTCCCCGGCGGTTTCGGCGAACGGGGTTCGGAAGGCAAGATCCTCGCGGCCCAGTTTGCGCGCGAACGCAAGGTTCCGTATTTCGGGATCTGCTTCGGCATGCAAATGGCGGTGGTGGAAGCCGCCCGTCATCTCGCCGGCATCGAAGACGCATCCTCGACCGAGTTTGGTCCTGCAAAGGAACCGGTCGTCGGTTTGATGACGGAGTGGCTGAAGGGCAACGAGCTCGAGAAGCGGTCTACCGCCGGCAACCTCGGCGGCACGATGCGTCTTGGCGCCTATCAGGCGGCTCTGAAGAAGGGCACCAAGATCGCTGAGATCTACGGGTCGACGGATATCTCCGAGCGCCATCGTCACCGTTACGAAGTCAACGTCCAATACAAGGACCGCCTGGAAAACTGCGGTCTCGTCTTCTCGGGAATGTCACCGGACGGCCTTCTGCCTGAAACGGTCGAATACCCTGACCATCCGTGGTTCATCGGCGTTCAGTACCATCCGGAACTGAAGAGCCGACCGCTCGATCCGCACCCGCTGTTTGCGAGTTTCGTCGAGGCAGCGCTCGAACAGAGCCGTCTCGTCTAAGACCTGAGAAAACCCGGCTTCGACCGGGTTTTTCTTTGACCACTTTTCTATTTCAGCGCCTTGTATGCGGCGAGCGCCCGGTCGCGGGCAAAGCCGTGATCGACGATGGGCTTTGGATAGGTCTTGCCCAGCTCGATGCCTGCCTTCTCCAGCACGGCCGCAGGCGCCTCGAACGGCTTGTGGATGTATTTGCGGTCGAGCTTTGCCAGTTCGGGCACATGCTCGCGAACGTAATCACCGTCTGGATCGAATTTCTCGCCCTGCAGGATAGGATTGAAGATCCGGAAGAACGGCGAGGCATCGGCGCCGCTGCCGGCCACCCACTGCCAGTTGGCGGAATTGTTGGCAGGATCCGCATCGACAAGCGCATCGCGGAACCACTGCTCGCCCTTGCGCCAGTCGATCATCAGATCCTTGATCATGAACGACGCCGTGATCATCCGCACCCGGTTGTGCATATAGCCGTGTTTCCACAACTGCCGCATACCGGCATCGACGATCGGATAACCCGTCATCCCCTTGGTCCAAGCCGTAAATTGCTTGGCATCGTATTGCCATTCGAATGCGTCGAACTTGTCGTCCCAGTTTTCGCGATCGAGGCCGGGAAATTCGATCAGCAGACCGTAGCAGAAATCGCGCCAGGCAAGCTCGCGGCGGAAGTGCGACACGTCTTCCGATGTCTTCGCCGGAAGACCTCTCGTCTCGTACCAGATGCGGGCAGGGGAAATCTCGCCATGGGTGAGGTGGGCAGACAGCGAAGACGTGGCGTCGATCGCCGGAAAGTCCCGACCGCGCTTGTAGTCGTGCAGGTCCCTGTCGATGATGTCCTTTAACTTCTCCCGCGCGCCCTGTTCTCCCGGTGTCCACATTTCGGAAAAACCCGAAGCCCAGTCCGGCTTTGTCGGCAGCAGGTCCCAGCCGTCCAGGCTTTCCGAACGGGGAAATTGCTTCGGGGCAGGGATGGACTTTGGGGTATCCATCGGCTCGTGCGGTTCGCCGAGCTTCTGCATCGCGTTCCAGAACGGTGTAAAAACCTTGAATGCCTTGCCCGCCCCCGTGCGGATCCGGTCCGGCTCGTGGAGAAGCTGGCCATGAAAGGCGCTGATGGCGATGCCCTTGTCTTTGAGGGCGACCGCGATTTCACGGTCGTAGTCCGTGCGTTCATAGGCGCGGTTGACGAAGACGGAGCGGGCGCCGGTCTTGTGGGCGATGTCGGACAGAACATCCTCGGCCTTTCCCCTAACGAGGATGAGGTCACTGCCGAGCGCTTTCAGCGCGCCCTTGAGTGCCGTCAGCGAATGATGCAGCCACCATTCCTGCGCGCCACCGAGAGGCCCGATGTTCAGTTCGTCGGGTTCGCGAATATAGACGGGGATGACCGCGCCGCCGGCATCGATCGCCGCATTCAGCGCCGCATTGTCATCGAGACGGAGATCCTTGCGAAACCACAGGATGGTCGGAATGTCTTTGTCAGTTGAATGATCGGCAGGCACGCGCTTCTCCGTTCGAGGCATCGCAAAGGACGCCTGGAAAGCGCCTTAGGAACGAATGAGCAATATAGGGCAGGGTGCACCGGCAGCCAGCTCCGGAGCGTGCGGCGGACGCACGATAAGGCCGTCGGATCGCGAAAATATCTTCATCATCGACGAATCCTGCTTTCCGAAAGCCTTGGCAACAAGATTTCCCGCCGCGTCACGCGTCACGCTCGCGCGAACATAGTCCTTCCGCTGGTCGTTCGCCTTCATATGCTCCGCTGTGACACCCATGACCTCGCGGTTCCTCTCGCTGAGACGCGCGAGCTTTCGCAGCAGAGGCTCGAGGAACAGGAGACTGGTCACAAGGCTTGCGACCGGGTTGCCGGGCAGGCCCAGCACATGCATGCCGTCGAGCGAACCGACCATCAGCGGTTTGCCGGGACGCATCGCGATCCGCCAGAAATCGAGTTCCATACCGGCGGCCTTCAGCGTCGACTGGACGAGGTCGTGATCGCCGACAGAAGCTCCACCGAGCGTGACCAGCACGTCGGCCTTTTCGAGCTGCGCCCGTGCGACAGCTGCAGCGATATCCGCCTGGTTGTCCTTGACGATGCCAAGGTCGAGAACCTCGCCGCCGTTGGACCGCACCAGTGCGGCGACGCCGAACGTATTGGAGGCAATGATCTGCGCGGTCGCCGGCACACCGCCAGGAACGACAAGCTCGTCACCGGTCGCAAGGATCGCGACCCTTGGTCGCCGATAGATCTCAAGCGTCGGATGGTTCATCGCGGCGGCGACGGTCAGATGCGCGAAGTCGAGCTCTGTGCCGCGCTTGAGGACGATCTCGCCCTCTGCAAAATCCTGGCCGCGGGGCCGCACATGCCGTCCTTCGACGACGGCAAATGCAGTGCGGATCCGGTCGTCCGCGATTCGCTCGGCATCTTCCTGGATGAGGACGGAATCAGCGCCCTGCGGCAGAGGTGCACCCGTGAAGATCCGCACCGTCTCGCCCGGGCCGACAATGCCCTCGAAGGCGTGGCCCGCAGACGCCGTCCCGATGACCGACAGTTCCGTGCCGACCGTAGACGCGTCCTCTGCCCGTACTGCGTAGCCATCCATGGCGGACGCGTCGAACGGTGGCTGTGTCAGCCTCGCGGCCAGATCGACAGCCAGCACGCGACCGTCGGCCTCGCCGAGCGGGACATTCACGATATCGTCGATCGGACGCGCTGCAGAGAGCAGCCGGCTCCTGGCATCCGCCACGGGGAGTAGTGCCTTCATCAGCCCTCCAGGCGGTATGTTCCGGACTTGCCGCCGGTCTTCTCGAGAAGCTGGATGCCGCCGATCTGCATGCCCTTGTCTGCGGCTTTCGCCATATCGTAGATCGTCAGGCAGGCAACGGACACCGCCGTCAGCGCTTCCATCTCGACGCCGGTCTTGCCGGTCAGCTTGGCGGTCGCCGTGACACGCAGACCGGGCAGGGCGGCATCTTCGGTAATCTCGACCGAGACCTTGGTCAGCATCAGCGGATGGCAAAGAGGAATGAGGTCGCTGGTCTTCTTCGCCGCCATGATCCCGGCGAGCCGCGCTGTTCCAATGACGTCACCCTTCTTGGCATTGCCATCCAGAATCAGCGCGAGCGTTTCTGGAAGCATCCTGACATGACCCTCGGCCGTCGCCGAGCGTACGGTTTCAGTCTTGTCGCCGACATCGACCATATGCGCTTCGCCGGCCGAATCGATATGAGTGAGTGTTGCCATTATTCGGCTGCCTGTGCTTTTGTCTCACCAGATAGCAGCAGTCGCGTCGCCGCAGCAACGTCGTCCTGACGCATCAAGCTTTCACCGACCAGGAAGGTCTCGATATGAGCCTTCTGCAGCCGCTGGCAGTCCGCATAGCTGAAGATGCCGCTTTCGCCGACGAGGAGTCGATCGGCTGGCACCATCGGTGCAAGTGTCTCACTGATGGCGAGATCGAGCTCGAACGTGCGCAGATTGCGGTTGTTGATCCCCACCAGCGGTGCCTCGAGCTTCAGCGCCCGCTCCATTTCAGGGGCGTCGTGCACTTCGATAAGCGCATCCATGCCAAGCTCGCTGGCGGCCTCGTAGATCGCGAGCGCGTCGTCATCCGACAGCGCCGCCATGATGATCAGGATGCAGTCGGCTCCCCAGGCGCGCGCTTCGTGCACCTGGTAGGTCTCGAACATGAAATCCTTGCGCAGAACGGGCAGGGCGCAGGCAGCCTTTGCTGCGACCATGAATTCCGGCGCACCTTGAAAGCTCGGCGTATCTGTCAGAACAGACAGGCAGGCTGCACCGCCGGCCTCATAGGCTGCGGCGAGCGACGGCGGATCGAAGTCTGCGCGGATCAACCCTTTCGAAGGGCTCGCCTTCTTGATTTCGGCAATGAGACCAAAAATGCCGGCATCCTTCTTCGCCTGCAATGCACGCAGAAAACCGCGCGGAGCAGGCTGGTCGGCGGAACGAGCCTTCAGCTCAGTGAGCGGCACGCTTGCCTTCGCCGCTGCGATTTCCTCGCGCTTATAGGCTTCGATCTTCTTGAGAATATCCGCCATTCGCTCAATCCTTCTCGTTCGATACGGCCACAAGCCGGTCAAGCGCTGCAGCGGCATTGCCGCTTTCGAGCGCGTTCGTGGCGATCGTCATGCCATCCTTCAGCGTTTCGGCCTTTCCGGCGACGACAAGCGCTGCCGCCGCGTTGCAGAGTGAAATATCACGGTATGCATTCTTCGCCCCGCCGAGAACCGCCCGCAACGCCTTCGCATTGTGGATGCCGTCACCACCCTTGAGGTCGGCAAGCGTTGCCTGCGGCACGCCAAAATCGGCTGGGGTCAGTTCAAAGGAGCGGATACTGCCGCCCTCCAGAGCGCAGACCTGCGTCACGCCTGTCGTGGTGATCTCGTCCAGACCCTGGCCATGCACGACCCAGACAGTCTCGGAGCCGAGACCGCGCAGCACCTCTGCGATCGGCTGCAGCCATTTCGGATCGAAAACGCCGAGCAACTGACGCTTGGCGCCTGCAGGATTCGAGAGAGGACCCAGAATGTTGAAGATCGTCCGCGTACCCAGTTCGACGCGGCTAGGCCCCACATGGCGCATCGCGGCATGGTGCATAGACGCAAACATGAAACCGATCCCGGCCTCGCGGATACAACGGGCAATGCGGTCCGGACCGATTTCCAGGTTGACGCCGAGAGCCGACAGAGCGTCCGCCGTCCCCGATTTGGAACTCAACGCCCGGTTGCCATGCTTGGCGACGGGAACGCCCGTACCAGCCACGATGATCGATGCCAGTGTCGAGATGTTGTAGGTGCCGGCACCATCCCCACCCGTGCCGACGATATCAACGGCATCGGCTGGTGCGTCGACCCGCAGCATTTTCTCGCGCATGGTCGTTACGGCGCCGGAAATTTCCGCCACCGTTTCTCCTCGTACGCGCAGCGCAATCAGAAACCCGCCTATCTGCGAGGGCGTCGCCTCGCCGGACATCAGAATGTCGAACGCCTGACGCGCCTCATCCAGCGTGAGGCTCTCCCCGGCAGCAACTTTGGCAATGAAGGGTTTCAGCTCAGGCATTCTTTGGCTCTCAAGTCGCTTAGTATTGCGCGGGCGCAGCCGACTGATTGACGGCGGCCTGGTTGATCGAAACACCGTAGGTGTTCTTGAGGCTGTTGACCATCTGATCGAGCATGTCATCGCCGGCAGAATCGGCCATGCGCTGGAGTTGCTCGTCGCCGGCAAGCGCATCGCTCGTGGCCTGATCGACCGCCGTCACCTTCAGAAGAAGGCGGCTCTCGCCGTCCGATCCGAGCGCTGTTCCAGTCACACCGACCGGACCTGCAAAGGCTGCCGCAATCGCCTCGTTGCCGAAGATGGCGTCCTCGCCGTTGCGGCGCAGGCCGGACTTCGTTTCGATGGCGACGCCGAGATCCTCAGCGATCACTGCCAGCGTCTCGCCCTTGTCGAGGCGACCCTTGAGGTCGGCCGTGCGTGCCGAAAGCGCCTGACGCTGCTGATCAGCCGTCCAGTCGGCAACGGCCCGGTCGCGGACTTCGCTAAGCGGACGTTCCCGTTCCGGCGTGACATTGCGGACCTCGAACCAGACGAAGCCGTCGGTGCCAACCGTCAGCGGCAGCGTATCGGCGCCGGGATCGGTGCGGAAGACGTCGGTCAAAAGCGTGGTACCACTCGGGAGATCCGCAATGCGCTTGTCCTGCGGATCAAGACCGGATGCATTGGCCGTGACCGTGACGAGCTTGAGGTTCAGATCCTTTGCTGCGTCTTCAAGCGTCGTCCCGTTGCTGCGCAACTCCTCGAAGCGGTCATGTGCCGTGTTGAGTTCCTGCGAGGCGGCCGCGACCGCCATCTGCTGGCGCAACTCGCCCTTGACCTCGTCGAAGGCGCGGGTGGTTTCCGGGCGAACGTTGGAGACCCGCAAAATGACGGGACCGAATGTACCTTGAACGGCTGGCGTGATGCCGCCATTCGCGCCAAGCTTGAAGGCCGCTTCTGCAATTGCCTCATCCGGAACAGCGTCGCGGGTAAAGTCGCCGAGGCGAACGTCGGCTGCGGTTTTCCCCTGGTCCGCCATGACCTGGTCGAACGTCGTCGTTCCGGCGCGCAACTGCGTCGCCGCAGCTTCTGCCATTTCCATGTTGGGGAAGGGCAGCTGCTCGATGGTGCGCGTCTCGCTCGTCTTGAAGCTGGCGATCCGCTTGTCGTATTCGGCCCGCGCCTGCTCGTCGGTGATCGAAGACGCATCCGCGATGTCGGATGGCTGCAGCTTCACATAGGCAAACGTGCGGTATTCCGGGGCCCGATAGCGGCTCTTCGCACCTTCGAACCACTGCGCCAGAATATCATCCGTCGGTGCTTTCACGGGATCGATATTGGCGTTCGACAGAAGCAGATATTCGACTGTGCGGCTTTCGTCCCGATACTGCTTCAATGCATCGATCAGAACCTGCGGCGGCTTGAACCCGTCGGACACCGCTTCGACGATCTGGCTGCGGACGGCAACCTTGCTGCGCTCCTTGATGTAATCGTCCTCGCGAAGGCCGGCATTGCGCAGGCGGGAGGTGAACAAGGCGCGGTCGAACTGACCGTTGACGCCCTGGAATGCAGGGTCTTCGCTGATCAGGATACCGAGCTTGTCTTCTGAAAGACCGAGATTCATGTCGTCGGAAAGCTGATCGAGTGCAGCGCCTGCGGCGAGCTGTGCGAACACCTCGTTCTCGACGCCGAATGCACGTGCCTGTTCCGCGGTCAGCGGTGCGCCGAACTGACGACCGATATTAGCGACCTGTCGCTGATAGGCCAGCCTGAACTCTTCAGACGAGATTTGCTGATCGCCCACCGTCAGGACGGTATTGCTGTTCGATCCGATCAGGGAGTGCGAAATGCCCCAGATGCCGAAGGATGCGGCAAGAACCAGGAGCAGGAGTTTTGCGACCCAGGAGCGGGCTGCGTTTCTGAGCGAATTGAGCATCGGCGATATTACCTATCAGTCGTAGTGCCGCCTTTCCGGCGGTTTGAGCGAATGTCTCTAGAACAATCTGCAACGGAAATGAAGGCGTTGACGCGCAAAAGCGCGCAGGCACCACCATTGTCCGCCCCACTGACTATTTCGTGAAGGTAATGGCAGGGATTATATGACGACGACAGTCACGACAGCCGGGCCCGGTGGGCACTCTATCCCCGCTATTGATCGAAACGACCCGTTTCGCCGAACGCTGCTCAGCATCTCCACGGGCGAGCCGTCTCAGGCCCGGCGTCGCGTCCGCTCATTCGCCGCCAGTGTACGTTTTAGCGCGTTAGTGGTAGGTTTCGGTAGAGACGTCGTCGTCCATGATGCGAAATGCTTCGTAAAGCGCTTCGACGAGCACGTCGGTAAGGCTGTCGCCATCGCCGTCCTGCAGGAAAAGGCCAATGGCCTGTTCGGATGGCTGGCTCGTGTGTTCGGTTTCTTTAGACATTCATTGTCCCCTAACTGTCGCGATTGATTCCGACAAGGGCAGGCTAGATAATCGCGCTTGCGTGGAACTGGAGTTCTTCTGGCGCGAAGAGACGCGGCGCCGATAATCGTAAAGGTGAGCAATCACTGTTTGAGGACCATTGGCATTCATCCGAATCTTGCTCGTGTTTGTCAGCGAATAATGAAGTTGGGACGGCGAAGTTCCCTCGATTCCGAGCCGATGGGTAGCGGCTCGGTTTACATGAATCGTCCAGTTTGTATTTTGGCTTGTGAAACGACAGGACTAATTTAGAAGCCTGTTTGGCTCTGAACCGCGGTGGAATGCGGGCGGAGATGAGGGAGAAAAAGCATTTTGGATCGATCGGAAATCAACCTGGAATCCTGCGCGCAGGAGCCGATCCATATACCGGGTGCGATCCAGCCGCATGGTGCGCTGATCGTTCTGCGGCCGGCTGATCTCACGGTCCTGCAGGCAAGCCGCAATGCCGGCGCGTTTTTTGGTGCCGATCTGCGCCTCGGCGGTCCCGCGCCGGTGATCCTTGATCCACTGAATGACGACATTAGAAATTGGCATGAGTCGAGCGAAGCCGTTTTCCAGACAGATATCTCCGATGCAACACTGACGGCGCATCGATCTGGTGGACTTGTCATCCTGGAAGTCGAGCGTTCGGGAACGCAGACACTCGGCAGCCTGTTTGCGCGCCTGCGCGGTTTTGCGCAGGTTCTGTCGACGCAGGCCGATGTGGCGGGTTCGCTTGCGGCGGCCGCTCGCTTTGTTCACGACCTGACAGGGTTCGATCGCGTCCTCGTCTACAAGTTCGACGACGACTGGAACGGACACGTTGTTGCGGAAGCAGGCAATGGCAGGTTGCCATCGTATCTCGACCTGCGTTTCCCGGCGGGCGACATACCGGCACAGGCGCGTGCGCTCTACGCCGCCAATCGCTTGCGCGTCATTCCCGACGCATCCTATGAACCTGTGCCGATAGACGCTGATCGCGAACTCGGGACCGCAGGCAGTCCGCTTGATCTGAGCTTCTCGCAGCTGCGCAGCGTTTCGCCGGTGCATCTCGAATACATGCACAACATGGGCACGGCCGCATCCATGTCCATGTCGATCATAATCGACGGACGCCTTTGGGGGCTTGTCGCTTGCCATAGCGCCGAGCCTCACATGGTTCCGGTCAGGGTGCGCGATGCCTGCGACTTTATCGTCCAGTCGCTCGCCATGCGGATCGCAGCGCAAGTTCACTCCCAGGACGCCACCCGCCGCGTCGAGCTGGCGCGCATCTCCGGTGATCTTCTGCGGGCAATGACATCTGCCTCGTCCTGGAGCGAGGGATTGGAGACCTTGCCGAAAGATCTGGTCGCGCAGGTTGGGGCCTCGGGAGCCGCCATTATTGCACAGGGAGAGTGCCACAAGGTGGGGATCACCCCGACGGACGACGAAGTTCGCTCCATCGTCGGCTGGCTTTCCGGCAGAGCGGACGACGACATCTTCGCCACCACATCGCTTGCTGCGGACTTTCCATCGGCTGAAGCGTTTGCCGGCGAGGCAAGCGGCATCATCGCCATTCGTTTGTCCGAGCTTTACGAAAACTGGCTGATCTGGTTCCGGCCCGAGGTGATCCGCACGGTCCAGTGGGCTGGAGACCCGCATAAGATTGTCCAGGAAAAAGGACGTATCCATCCGCGGAAATCCTTTCAGGCCTGGAGCGAAAATGTCCGGCTCCATTCTCAGGCCTGGAGCGAAGCAGAACTTTCTGCTGCACGCGACCTTCGCAACGCGATCGTCGGGATCGTCTTGCGAAAGGCTGAAGAGCTGGGTGAACTCACCAGCGAACTGCAGCGCTCCAACAAGGAGCTTGAAGCTTTCTCCTATTCGGTGTCGCACGATCTGAGGGCGCCGTTCCGGCACATCGTCGGCTTCGCTCAGTTGCTGACAGACAGGGAAAACAGTCTCGACGAAAAATCGCGCCACTACCTTCGGACCATCTCCGATTCGGCGCTGGCAGCGGGCAGGCTCGTGGATGGCCTGCTCAATTTTTCGCAGCTGGGGCGTGCCTCGATCACCCATAAGCATGTCGACATGAACAAGCTTGTCGCCGAGGTTGTGAAGAGCGTGATTCTGAACCAGGACGACCGAGCCATCTCGTGGTCGATCGAGCCGTTGCCGACCGCCTGGGGCGATGCCACGCTGTTGCGGCAGGTCTGGTTCAACATTATCGAAAACGCGGTAAAGTACAGCAGGCACCGCAACCCCGCAGAAATCCGCGTCCGGGGCTCCGCCAAAGGCGATGTGACCACCTACAGCGTCAGCGACAACGGCGTCGGGTTCGACATGGCTTATGTCGGCAAACTGTTCGGGGTCTTCCAGCGGCTCCAGCGCGCCGAAGACTTCGAGGGGACCGGTATCGGCCTTGCTCTTGTGCGCAGGATCGTCGAACGCCATAACGGAAGCATTACCGCCCATGGGGAAGTGGACAAGGGCGCAACCTTTGTCTTTGCCCTGCCAGGCCCTGAGAAGAAAGGCCGCGCCCATGCCTGAACTACGCCCGATACTGCTTGTCGAAGACAGCCCACGCGACCTGGAACTCACGCTCGCCGCGTTGGAAAAGTGCCAGCTTGCCAACGAGATTGTCGTTGCTCGCGATGGCGCCGAGGCGATCGATTATCTCTTCGGAACCGGGATTCATGAAGGTCGCCCGTCCGGCGATCCGACCGTTGTGCTGCTTGATCTGAAACTGCCCAAGATCGATGGTCTCGAAGTCCTCGAGCGTGTCAAGAAAGACGAGAGACTGCACCACATTCCGATCGTCATGCTGACGTCGTCGAGGGAAGAGCAGGATCTGGTGCGAAGCTACGAGCTCGGCGTCAACGCCTTCGTCGTGAAGCCTGTCGAGTTCAAGCAGTTCTTCAAGGCCATTCAGGATCTCGGGGTATTTTGGGCTCTCTTGAATGAACCACCTCCTGGATACCGCGCCAAAGACGGAGGCTAACAGAGTGCAGCACAATCCACGCCTACTCATGCTGGAGGACAGCCCGCTCGATGCCGAATTGATCCGCGAGCAGCTTGAACTGTTGACGAAAAAGCCGGAGATCCGTCTCGTCAGCAACCGCGGTGAATTTGTGAAAGCGCTGGAAGCGCGCGATTTCGACCTCATCCTTTCGGATTTTTCGCTGCCCGATTTCGACGGTATGGCGGCGCTGGACATGGCAAGCCGCGAGGTGCCGGAAATACCATTCATCTTTGTCTCCGGTATACTCGGGGAGGAGGCCGCGATCGAATCGTTTCGGCGTGGCGCGACGGACTACGTTCTGAAGCAACGGTTGATACGCTTGCCCGCTGCCGTCGAGCGGGCACTGGCGGAGGCTCACGAGAAAGCCGAGCACCGGCGTGCGCAGAACCAGAAGGAACTGCTCGTCCGTGAACTCAGCCATCGGGTGAAAAATACCATGGCCATGGTCATGTCGCTCGTACGCCGGACTGCAAAGAGCAGTCACACGGTCGATGACTACGCGTCGAACCTGCTTGGCAGGCTTCGGGCGATGGCTGACGCACATGCGCTCCTGTTCGAAACGAACTGGAGCAAGGCGGAGCTTGCCGACGTCGTACGTCGGACCCTGGCACCGTATATGGAGGGCCGCGGCAACCGGTTCGTGATCGATCCCGGTCCGACTGTTCATCTCGACCCGAAGTCCGCGCTGGCGCTCAGCCTGGTCTTCAACGAACTGACGACCAATGCGGTGAAATACGGCGGACTGTCACAGGATGGCGGTCATATCGCGATCAGCTGGGTGCGCGACGCCGTGAAGGAGGGAAAGGCAACCATTACGCTCACCTGGCAGGAGATTGGCGGCCCGACCGTCACGCCACCCGAGCAACAGGGTTTTGGTACGACGCTGGTGGAGCGGAGCATCCAGTATGAACTCCGAGGGAACGTCGAAATAGACTATGCCGAGACAGGCCTCGTCTGCCGGATCACGTTCCCGATACCGTCATTCGACTGAAGTTCGGAACTCCGGCGCGGCTGCCACTTTAGGCGCCGCGTCGAAACTGTGTCAGAACGAACTGTGATGAGAGCCCGAGCGACTAGTTCCGGATTTTCGACGAAGGCGCGTGCCGTGGCTCCTGAGTGGCCCCGAATGTCTCTTCCATCAGCGAGGAAAGCTTGTGGGCCGTCCAGGGCTTGGGAAGCAGCGGCAATCCCTTCAGCCTCGTCTTGACTTCCGGCAGCTCGGCGTAACCGGTGCAGACGATGATGGGGACAGAACGTGCCTGCAGTTCCTCGATCACCGGAAAGGACAACTCGCCGTGCAGGTTGAGATCGACCACCGCGCCGGCAAGCTCGTTGCGAGGGATGGCATCGAGCGCATCGACCAGACGTCCAAACGGTCCGACGACTTCGTGTCCACGGTCGAGGAGGTAATCCTCCATGTCCATGGCAAGAAGGAGATCATCCTCCAGCAGGAGGATTTTCGCGGATTCGGTATAGGCTGTGCTATCGGACATCATTTCACGCATGGTTAAAACAGGAAGTTGCGAAATGGCGAGCGGTACGCTTTTTTCAAGGGCAAAAAGCCCGCAAGCATTACAGAAGTGATGTGTATGGAACGCTGCCACTCTTTTCGGTGCGATCGGCTGATGGCGGAAGAGGTGGGATTCGAACCCACGGTACGGTCTCCCGCACGCCGGTTTTCAAGACCGGTTCCTTAAACCACTCGGACACTCTTCCTCGCTGTCAGGCTTTATAATCGCAGAACTGCTGTCGTCAACTGGAGATGCGCTTCGATTGCTGCACTGGTACCCTAGTCTTTGGCGGGGAAGGCGGCAATCAAGGTATTAATAGAATATTACTTTAAGTATCCGTTAACCATACTGGATACAATTTTAATTACTCAACAGTTTTCGTTCGCATTTTAGCCACGAAAAAAGCAAATCTAGGCATCCATCAAAGACGGGGCCGAACGGGTCTCGCTTGGTTCATTGATCGGAACGACGAATCGATCTTCGAGGCTCAAGCGCTCGTTGTGGCAAGAAATTATGGGGCGGACAGGTTTTGCGTTTGAGTGGCGGTATTGTTTCGCTAAGTGCGAAGTGGCTTGGCATGACGGTGGTTTTCGCGGCGATGGCATCCTGTGCCACGACAAAGCCGACGCCTGAACCTGCGCAGAAGCAGGTGCGCAGCAAGGAATACTTCTCCGAGAAGGAGTATGGCGTCAAAGCCAGTCCGCGCGTCGTCAGGGACGGACAGCCGGTACCGAAAGGCGGCGGTCGCTTTATGGTCGGCCAGCCTTACCAGGTGAGGGGCAAGACCTACGTTCCCAAGGAAGATCCGCAGTATAACAAGAGTGGTCTCGCATCGTGGTATGGTTCGGCCTTCCATGGCCGTTATACCGCCAATGGCGAGGTCTATGATTCTGCCAGCCTCACGGCAGCCCATCCGACGTTTCCGCTGCCGAGCTATGCCCGCGTCACCAATGTCGAAAATGGCTCGTCGGTCATCGTCCGCGTCAACGACCGCGGCCCGTATCACGCCGGCCGCATCCTCGACGTGTCCAGCAAGACAGCCGAGCTCCTCGATATGAAGCGTTCGGGCACTGCCAAGGTCAATGTCCAGTATGTCGGCCGCGCTCGTATGGATGGTGAGGATACACCGTTCCTGATGGCGTCCTACATCCGCAAGGGCGATCGACTGCCGTCCTTCAATCCGGGTGGCGGTCAGAGTTCAAGCGGCGTGATGGTCGCGTCGAACCAGCCATTGCGTGACCAGATGCAGAGCTTCGGTTCGTCCGTACCGACGCCTGCCGCCTATCCGAGCCGTGCGCAGAGCAACGCATCCTCGAAGAGGGGCTTCCAGCAGGCCGAGCAGTATGCGGCGTCGCCGCGCCCGGTCGAGCGTTCGACGGCTGAGACTGTTCGTGCCCAGGCACCGCAGCGACAGGTCGCGGCAGTTGCGCCAAAGCCGGCACCAGTTCAGGCTCCGACCCAGAAGGCGATCGCAGCCCCGGCTCAGCAGCAGGTTGCAAGCCAGCAGCGTTACGTTCAGCCAGTCGCTCCGGCGCGGGCAGAACAGCAGATCCGCCCGGTCGCAAACCGGGCACAGCAGGCCTGGACCTCCGAAACTGCCTATGTCGAGCCGCCTAAGGGCCACAAGCAGCAGGTCATGTTCGGCAACGTCCTGCTGCAGGACTAAGCGGCCCGGCACGGCCCGACCCTGAGGCGACGCGTCTGAAGTCCCGATCGGCAGCGCGTTGTTCGCGCTGTCTTCCACAAAGCATCCTATCTCCGAAAATTGATTCCTGTTCGCGGATCGATGCTGTAGGCATAGGTCGAAACGTTTCTGGGGGCATGATGCGACGCTTTCTGTTTTCGGCCTGCCTGTGCGTCACGGCAGCCTTTTCCGCGACACAGACCGTGTCTGCGCAGGACGCCGCACCAGCCTTCGCGACCAAGGCCAGACAGGTCTATATGGTCGAGGAAAAGACCGGCACGGTGCTGCTTTCGGCAAACGAAAACCAGTCTCTTCCGGCAGCCTCACTCGCCAAGCTGATGACCATGGAAGTGGTGTTCAGCGCGCTCCAGCGCGGCGAGATCACACCCGAAACAAGCTATCCCGTAACCGAGTTCGCCTGGCGCACCGGTGGCGCGCCATCGGGCACCACGACGATGTTTGCGGCGCTGAAATCGCAGATGAAGGTCGACGACCTGATCCGGGGCGTGATCATCCAGAATGCCAACGACGCCTGCATCATTCTGGCAGAAGGACTGTCTCGCTCGGAGGCCGAATTCGCGACGCGCATGAACGCGCGCGCCAAGGATCTGGGGCTTACGCGCTCTGCATTCGGCAATTCCACGGGCCTTCCGTCTGCCGAAAGCCGGACCACCACCCGCGACATGGTGGAACTCGCGCGGCACCTTCAAAGGACATATCCGCAATACTACCCGCTCTATGCCCAGCCGGACTTCACCTGGAACAAGATCTTTCAGCGCAACAAGAACCCGCTGCTCGCGCTCAATCTCGGCATAGACGGGCTTGGAGCCGGCTATGCGGAAGGAGCAGGTTTCTCGTTCGTCGCTTCCGCACAGCGCGAAGGAACGCGGCTTTTCCTTGCCATGGGGGGACTTGCCAGTGACAAGGAACGGGTGGAAGAGGCGCGCCGGGTGATGGAGTGGGGGCTCTCCTCGTTTCAAACCAAGGTGATCTTCGCGCAAGGCGAAGTGATCGGCCAGGCAAGCGTCTATGGCGGCACCAGCCGCCACGTCGATCTCGTCGCGCAGGAGCCGGTCGATCTCTACCTTCCGACCAACAGCCCCGATCGCCTTTCGGGTCGGATCGTCTACCGCTGGCCGCTCCGTGCACCCGTCACGAAAGGGCAGGAAATCGGCGTTCTGCAGATCTCATCCGGAGACCGTCTGGTCCGGGAAGTGCCACTGATGACGGCGGATGCCATCGAAGGTGGTACACTCTTCAACAAGGCGACCGATGCGGCTCTGGAACTGATGTTCTTCTGGCTTTGACATGTTCCGTGACGCGTGGATATCGGCTATGAACCGTCCGACAGGCGCAATACGGAACTAGGTGTGACACAACAATCCGGGCTATTCGTGACATTCGAAGGCGGGGAAGGGGCGGGGAAATCCACCCAGATCCGCAGGCTTGCCGATCTCCTGCGCAGGCGGGGATACGACGTTCTGATGACGCGGGAGCCGGGCGGTTCGCCGGGCGCCGAAGCGGTCCGCCACGTCCTGCTTTCGGGTGCAGCGCAGGAGTTCGGGACTAGGCTCGAAGCGATCCTGTTTGCGGCGGCCCGCAACGACCACGTCGAGGAGGTCATCCGGCCGGCGCTCGCAAGCGGCGCAATCGTTCTCTGCGACCGCTTCATCGATTCCTCCCGCGTCTACCAGGGCGCCACCGGCAATCTGGAGTCCGATCTCATCGAGGCATTGCAGCGTGTCGCGATCGACGGCGTCAAACCGGATTGTACCGTGATCCTCGATCTGCCCGCCGAAATCGGCCTTGGCCGTGCCCGCAAACGCGCGCCGGACGAAGCCCCCGACCGTTTCGAGCGGGAAGAGATCGAGACCCACGAAACGCGCCGCCAGGCTTATCTCGCGATTGCCACCGCCGATCACGGCCGCTGTCACGTTATCGATGCCGACCGCGATGAAGACGTGATTGCCAAGGAGATTGCAGCGCTGATCGAGCCCATGGCTTTGAGCCTCGGTGCAGATCAGGCCGGCGTCACGGGTTCATCGGAATGAGCGACCAGGATCCGCATATTCTGGACGGCGCCATTTCGCCCGCCAGAAATCCGCACCTGTTCGGCCATCATGCCGCGGAGGATTTTCTCAGTGCAAGCTACAAAACGGGCAAGGGCCATCACGCCATCCTGATCGAAGGTCCGGAAGGGATCGGCAAGGCGACGCTGGCCTTTCGTTTCGCCAATCATGTCCTCTCCCATCCGGAGCCCGAAAACGCGCCTGATCACATCGCCGATCCGGATCCAGACAGCGCCGTCAGCCGCCAGATCGCCTCGGGCGCCTCGCACAATCTTCTGCATCTCTCTCGTCCGGTGGACGAGAAGACGGGAAAGATGAAGACGGCCATCACCGTCGACGAAGTGCGCAGGGCCGGGCACTTCTTTTCCCAGACATCCGGGACCGGAAACTGGCGCATCGTCATTATCGATGCGGCCGACGACCTCAACCGCAACGCAGCCAACGCGATCCTCAAGATCCTCGAAGAGCCGCCGCGGCGTGCGCTTTTCCTCGTCCTGTCGCATGCCCCCGGACGGCTCTTGCCGACCATCCGGTCCAGATGTCAGCCGCTCAGGCTGTCACCGCTCAGTGATGCCGATCTTGCAAGCGCGCTCGCAGCCCTCGGCAGCCCACTCGATGGCGGCAAGACCGAGGAGATGGTGCTGACTCAATCCAAGGGTAGCGTCGCGCAGGCGCTGAAACTTTTGAATTACGGCGGCGCCGATATCATCTCGGCATTCGACGATGCCGTCTCGGCGGATGGACCGGCGGCGCGCAAAGCCATGCACCGGCTGGCCGACGTTCTCTCCGGCAAGGACAGCGACGTCATCTTCGGCTTCTTTCTGGAGCATCTGTCCGACCATCTCGTCAAACGGGCGAGGGAGGCCGCATTGTCAGGCGATCTCGCGACGGCGGACCGCAGGGCGAAGCTGGTTTCCGACATGACCGAGAAGTTGAAGATCGCCCAGGCCTATAACCTCGATCGCAAGCAGACGCTGATGTCCATTCTCGAAACCGCCAGGCTCGCCTGATCGTCGATCCGGACCATGGCGGGAAGTTTGGGTTTCGCTTGTCTGCAACATGCGCTAAGAGCGGCCTGACTTAACATCTGTCCGAGTACAGCCCATGCCGAACAAGACACCTTTCTATATCACGACCGCGATCTCCTATCCGAACGGCAAGCCGCATATCGGCCATGCCTACGAACTGATCGCGACGGATGCGATGGCGCGCTTCCAGCGCCTCGACGGCAAGGACGTCTTCTTCCTGACGGGCACGGACGAGCACGGCCAGAAAATGCAGCAGACGGCCCGCAACGAAGGCATTTCGCCGGAAGAGCTTGCCGAGCGCAATACCGAGCAGTTCCGGGAGATGGGCAAGCTGCTCAACGCCTCGAACGACGATTTCATCCGCACGACGGAACAGCGCCACCATCAGGCGAGCAAGGACATCTGGAACCGGATGTCTGCTGCCGGCGACATCTACAAGGATACCTATGCCGGCTGGTATTCGGTCCGCGACGAGGCCTACTATGCGGAAGACGAAACGCAGCTGCGTGACGGCACCCGTTATGGCCCGCAGGGCACGCCGGTCGAGTGGGTTGAAGAGTCCAGCTACTTTTTCAAGCTGTCGGAATACGGCGACAAGCTTTTAAAGCACTACGAGGACCACCCGGATTTCATCGGTCCGGCCGAGCGCCGCAACGAAGTTATCTCCTTCGTGAAATCCGGCCTGCGCGATCTCTCCGTATCGCGCACCACGTTCGACTGGGGCATCAAGGTTCCCGACGATCCGGCGCATGTCATGTATGTCTGGGTCGACGCGCTCACGAATTACCTGACCGCGACCGGCTATCTCGACGACCCGAACGGTCCGCGGGCGAAATACTGGCCGGCGGACGCCCATATCATCGGCAAGGACATTATCCGCTTCCACGCGGTCTATTGGCCCGCCTTCCTGATGTCGGCAGGTCTGCCGCTGCCCAAGCGCGTCTATGCCCACGGCTTCGTGCTGGCGAAGGGCGGCGAGAAAATGTCGAAGTCGCTCGGCAACGTGCTCGATCCGTTCGAACTGATCGGCCATTTCGGCCTCGATGCGATCCGCTATTACCTGCTGCGGGAGATCTCCTTCGGCCAGGACGGCACCTGCAGCGAAGATGCGATCGGCACGCGCATCAATGCCGATCTCGCAAACGGTATCGGGAATCTTGCCAGCCGCTCGCTGTCGATGATCGTCAAGAACTGCGATGCCAAGATCCCGGCCCCCGGCGAACTGACTGACGCAGACCGGCAGATGCTGGCCTCCGTCGATGCGCTTCTGCCGATCTGCCGCGAAGACATGGAAAAGCAGCTGGTTCACCGTGCACTGGCATCGATCATCGCTGTCGTGTCGGAAACCGACCGTTACTTCGCGGCGCAGGCGCCATGGGTGCTGAAGAAGACCGATCCGGCGCGGATGGAGACGGTTCTTTACGTGGCCGCCGAAGTGGTGCGCCAGATCGCCATCCTGTTGCAGCCCTTCATGCCGGATTCGTCGGCAAAGCTCCTCGATCTGGTGGCTGCACCTGCCGGATCGCGTGATTTCGCGTCACTAGGCGAAGTTGGCCGCCTGACGCCCGGAACGGTGCTGGAAGCTCCAAGCCCGGTCTTTCCGCGCTACGTTGCGCCGCAGCCGGCGGCATAGGGCAAGTCATGCTGATCGATACCCATTGCCATCTGGATTTTGCCGATTTCGACTCCGAACGCGACGAACTGATCGAGCGCGCCCACGAAGCCGGTGTCCGGCAGATGGTGACGATCTCGACACGCGTCAGGAAACTCGACAGCCTGCTGGCGATCACGGACAAATATCCGTCGGTGTTCTGCTCGGTCGGCACGCATCCCAACAATGCCAGCGAAGAGCTGGATATCCAGGCGGAAGACCTCATTCGTCTCGCCAATTCGCATGACAAGATCGTCGCGATCGGCGAAGCGGGTCTCGATTATTTCTACGACACGCAAACGCCGGCCGACCAGAAGACCGGTTTGATCAGACATATCGAAGCTGCACGCGAGACCGGGCTGCCGCTGGTGATCCATAGCCGAAGCGCCGACGAAGACATGATCGAGATCCTGACAGCTGAAAGCGGGAAGGGGGCCTTCCCCTTCATTCTGCATTGCTTTTCGGCCGGACCCGACCTCGCCCGTGCCGGTATCGAGCTTGGTGGCTACGTATCCTTCTCGGGCATCCTGACATTCCCGAAATCCGAGGAAATCCGGGCCATCGCCAAAACGCTGCCGACGGACCGGCTCCTGGTCGAGACCGACGCACCTTATCTGGCGCCGAAGCGCTGGCGTGGAAAGCGCAACGAACCGTCCTACGTGGTCAACACCGCAGAGGTGCTGGCCGATGTTCACGGCCTGACTTACGAAGAGATGGCTGCGATCACGACGGAAAACGCGTTCCGCTGCTTCTCCAAGATGCCGAGGCTTTGAGGTGATGGCGGCCCGGGTCGGAACGAGCACCGGATATCGGCGGCGCTTTACCGTTCTCGGCTGCGCGTCTTCGCCGGGCGTACCGCGGCTGAACGGCGACTGGGGCGATTGTGACCCGGAAAACCCGAAGAACCGGCGCACGCGCGCCTCGTTCATGGTGGAGCAGATCGCGCCGGACGGCGGCAAAACTGTTGTCGTGATCGATACCGGCCCGGACTTTCGCGAGCAGATGATCGCCGCAAGCGTCCAGCGCATCGATGCCGTCCTGTACACCCATCCACACGCCGATCATCTGCACGGCATCGACGATCTACGCGGCTATTTCATCCTCCAGAAGCACCGCATTCCGATCCATGCCGATCCGTCGACGATGGACCGCATCCGCCAGGGCTTCGGCTATTGCCTGGAAACACCGGCCGGCGGCAGCTATCCGCCGATCGTCAAGCCGGTGCTGATCGAGACGATGGACGCGCCGATCGTCATAGACGGTCCGGGCGGTGCCATCCGGTTCCAGCCGCTCAGGCAGATCCACGGCGATATCAATTCACTAGGCTTCCGGATCGGCAACGTCGCTTACTGCAGCGATGTCAGCGACTTTCCGCCGGAAACCGTGCCGAAGCTCACAGGACTGGATACGCTCATCATCGACGCGCTCCAGTACCGCACGCATCCGAGCCATCTTTCACTTCAGCAGGCACTCGACTGGATCAGCCATCTGGCGCCAAAGCGCGCGTTGCTGACCCACATGCATATTCCACTGGACTACGATCGCGTCATGGCTGAAACGCCGGGCCATGTCGAACCGGCCTATGACGGTTTGGCGTTCGAAGTCGATGTGACGGCGGATGATCTGCAGCTCTAAGGGAGAAGGCCAAGGTATTGCGCTTCCAGCCACATCCTTTAGTTCCATAATCTATCTTATCTGATCTTTGGATGTTGCTGCAAAGCTGGACTGTCACACTCCCCGCATGTGAGTAGCGAGCGCGATCTGCGGCGGATCGAAGTTTCGTCCAAGGCCGGATCTTGCTTGATGACAATAGTGTCACTGGCGCATGGTCTTGACCTGAGCGAGCGCCGGATCCGCCGGATCACATCCCATACGTTTCAGTACCCAGAACATTGATGATCGAACGCAACAACTTTGTGCGCCGTCGGCATCGCGTTCAAACGGTGATCTCGACGGCGCTACCATCCGGCATCACGATGACGGCCTCGTAGAACCCGTCACCGGTCCATCTGGGTCCTGACCGCAGACAGCCGGCCAGTCGGCAACGTTCCGCCAAAGCATCGACTGCACTCTCGCTGCCAAGGGCGATGGCGATATGATCCCAGCCAACGCTTTCTTCTGTGGCGTCCGTAACCCATGGCCCGGACATGAGCTCGATCTGGTCCTCTGCACCGGGCAGGTTGGCGAACCTCGATGTGAACCCTACCCTGTTCTTGCTGTGGTAAGGTTCTCCCACCGTTGCGCCGAAATAGGTCTCGAAAAACCCGGCAGCGGCGTCGAGGTCGCGGGTCCAAAGTGCTGTGTGGGCGATGCGCATGGGTCGTTGAATTCCTCGTTTGACGAACGTGCGAAGCTACGAAAGATGCGGACGTTGCCGCCACATGCTTCACGTCGACGGAGAACCGCCATCTAGTGCGACATGCACCTGGACATCGCACCGCGCGAAGTCTCCGCGGTCGAATTCGCCATCCTCCACGATGAGATGATCGATCATCGACGTGTCCGCGACCTTGAACGGCGCGACTGTGCCGAGCTTCTCGGCCGTCGCGGCGACAACGAGAATGCTGCTCTGGTTCACCATGGTCCGCTTGAGTTCGGCCTCGCCCGGATCGAGCGCAGTGACGCCGGCGATGCTGTCCACGCCGCATACGCCGATGATGAACATGTCCGCATAGACCTGCATGGCTTCACGTATCGCCTGCGGCCCGAGGCACGCGCCCTTCGCCTGATCGTACAGACCGCCGAGTACAATGACCGTAAAGTTCGGTCGGTCTGACAGCGCCGTCGCAATCACCGGCGCGTTCGTGATGATCGTCAGCGTCTGGCTCGGATCGAGCGCGTTCGCGACCGCAAGATTGGTGGATCCGGCGTCGATGAACACGGTCTGGCCGTCCTCGACAAGCCGCGCCGCCGCCCGTGCAAGGCTCGACTTTCTATCCGTGTCCAATGCCGTTCTGGCAGCCAACGTGCCGAAATCCGGCGTCGGCAGCAGCGCGCCACCATAGACTCGACGGCAGAAACCCAGCTTGGCGAGTTCGCGCAGGTCTCTGCGAACCGTGTCTTCGGACACGTCAAACTGCGTCGCCAGTTCGCTCGCAACAACCTTGCCGCGGACGGTCAACTGCTCGCGGATGCGGTCGAGCCTCTCTTCTGTCAGCACGTGCCAGCCCCCTCATGAAAGTTTCTGCACGATCTTGCACATTCTTACGCATTCTGTAAACAGGGCACCATCAAGGACGGCGACGATCTCCTCCGAGGTCCAACGCTGTAATCCAGGAGCTATCGAGATGCCGAACGCCCAGATCCTCAAAGGACGCCCCCGCACCGGAGGCCGACACCAATGGGCCACGCGCTCCAGCTTTCTCATTGCCGGCTCGGCCATGGCGGCCTGGGCACCGCTGGTTCCTGTCGCCAAGGCTCGAATCGGCGTGGATGACGGCACGCTTGGCCTGCTGCTCCTTTGCCTTGGCCTGGGCTCTATCGTGACCATGCCAATGGTCGGCATTCTCGCGAGCCGATTCGGATGCCGGGCCGTCATCGTGGCAAGCACCCTCGCCCTCGCCGTCGTGCTCCCGCTGCTGGCGGTCGCCGATACGCTTCCCGGCATGGCGATCTCGCTGGCGCTGTTCGGGGCAAGCGTTGGCGCGGTGGACGTCGCGATCAATATTCAGGCCGTCATGGTCGAGAAGGACAGCGGCCGCAACATGATGTCCGGCTTCCATGGGCTGTTCAGCGTCGGCGGCATTGTCGGCGCGGGCGGCATGAGCCTTCTGCTTGGTGCCGGCGTTTCACCCCTGACCGCGACCTTGATGTTCAGTGCGCTGCTGCTTGGTCTGCTGGCGCAATCCTTTCGAGGCCTCCTGCCCTACGGAAACCAGGAGACCGGAGATGCGCCGTTGTTCACCATCCCGCGCGGCATCGTGGCCTTCATCGGACTGCTGTGCTTTCTGGTTTTCCTTGGCGAGGGCGCGGTGCTCGACTGGAGCGCTCTGTTCCTCATCGGCGCGCACCTTGTCGATCCAGCTCAGGCAGGCTTTGGCTACACGATGTTCGCCATCGCGATGACCGTTGGTCGGCTGACAGGCGACTGGATCGTCAAGACGCTCGGCGGCATGAAAGTCGTGGTCGGTGGCGGCACGCTCGCAGCACTGGGTTTCCTGCTGACAGTCCTGGCTCCCAACCAGCCCCTGGCGTTTGCGGGCTTCCTTCTGGTAGGGCTCGGGGCTTCCAATATCGTGCCGGTTCTGTTCACAGCAGCCGGCAAGCAGACCCAAATGCCACCCAGCCATGCGATCGCTGCCATCACGACGATGGGCTACGCCGGAATTCTCATGGGTCCGGCCGCCATCGGTTTCGTTGCCCATCACTATAGTCTGGGTGTGGCCTTCGTTCTGGTTGCTGGCGGCATGGCGTTCGTCGCGCTCACCTGGCCTTTGACCGCGCGACGGTAACGGGCTGATCCGGCCTAGCCGTCAGCAAAGTCCCTGAGCTTCTCACCAGCCATCCGGTAGCGGATCCACTCCTTCTGCGGTTCGGCACCGATCGCATCGTAGACACCGATCGCCGGTTCGTTCCAGTCGAGCACGCTCCACTCGAACCGTCCGCACCCGCTCTCGACAGCGATCTTCGCGAGATGGCGCAACAGCGCCTTCCCGGCCCCGAGCCCGCGAGCGTTCGGCGTCACGTAGAGATCCTCGAGATAAAGTCCGTTCCGTGCCTGCCATGTCGAATAATTGAAGAACCAGATGGCCATGCCGACCGGTTTGCCATCGCTTTCGCAGATCAGGCCGCGCGTGACAGATGTCGGGCCGAACATCGATGTCTCGATCGTCTCGACGGTCGCCGCAACCTCATGCTCGGCCTTTTCGAAGATCGCGAGTTCGCGGATGAAAGACAGGAGCGTTCCGGCATCGGCACGGGTGGCGTCTCGGATGGCAAGTGTCATGAAATGATCCGTGAAGTTTCGGCGACGCCAAATGTGATCGTCCGATGGCCGCGTGCGGGTCCGCGGCCTATTCGGCCGCGTCCTTTACCTCGACAATTTCGATCTCGTAACTGTATCCATCCAGCATTCCATAGGCCTGCTCGATGGTCTGGATCTCGGAATCCGCCTTGCTGATCGCATCGGCAATCGTTTCGCAGCGTGATTTCAGCATGCGGCCCAAAACATCCGTTTCTGGCTTGCGGCCGATCCGGTTGATGTGATTGCGGATCCGGGCGCGGTGGCGCTCCATCTCGAGAATATGGAAGCGCGCATTGACGATCCGGTCCGTGAGCTTGCGCCGCATCGAGGAAACCGGATCAAAGCTGCCAGGCTCGCGCTCATCGAGGATCATCTCGTTGACGAGCATCTCCAGAATGACGAGACCCTGCAGGTCCTTCTTGTCGGCAAGCTCGGGATCGTAGCCGGTGTCGTCATAGACTTTTCGGCGGATCGGGTCGTTCAGGAGCTCGAAGGATGCCTTCAGCTGTCCGAACGTTTCCGCATCGCCGCCGGTATCGGGATGAGCGGATTTCACCCGTTTGCGGTAGGCAAGCTTGATCGCCGTCACATCCGCCTCGCGCGAAACACCAAGAATTTCATAGGGATCGATCACAGTGCCACCTGTTTTCGGAAAGTCATATCAGAAAACGCCAATCCAGTCGTAGCGACGAAGTCCAGTCGGCTCAAGCCATTATCCATTCATGTGGCCAATTAGGGGCCATCAGCCGGCAAGTCTTGCCCCTGCCCCAAAACCGACCGGTTTTCCACATGCAAGCGATCAACGCCTGAGACGGAACGGCCGGCGCCCATCGGCCACGGGCGCCATCAGGAAGCTGATGAGAACGGTCGGCAGAAGAACGACGAACGTGGCAACCAGGCTCACATGCTCGGCAATGAAGCCGAGAAGCGGCGGCACGCCGATCGTGGAAAGCATCAGTGTCAGCGCGAGCGCTGCAAGATTGTCGGACGGCTGTCCCTTGCCGCGCGCGATCGTGGTCGAGACTGCCAGGGGAAAGGCCAGCGCTATCCCGCAGCCGATCAGAAACAGCGCCACGCCGGCAACGACGAGGTTTGCGGCGGTCACCAGCAGCACGATACCGAACGCGACGGCGATAGCGGATCCCCGGATCAGCGAGATCGGTCCTGCGACTTCCCGCAGCTTGTCGCCCGACAGCCGCGTCAGTCCCATGCCGACGGTGAAGACGGCGTAGAGGACGCCGGCCATCGCCGGATCCGCCCCCATTTCCTCGCGCAGAAAGAAGATCGCCCAGTCGTAGACCGCGCCTTCCACGATGCAGAGCCCGAACACCATGATGCAGATGAGGATGATGGTCTTGTCCGGCATGACGTATGCGGATTTTCTTTTCGTCGTCGGCGCAGCTGGCGCCGGGTCGGCGGCCGTCACCCGGAAGACGGCAAAGCAGGCTACGAGGACAAGTAGCGCCGCCACGCTCTGCTGCACAAAGGGCGATACGCCCTGCGCTGCGAGGAAACCGGACGCAAGCGATCCGAACAGAAGCCCGACCGACCAGAACCCGTGGCTTCTCGCCAGAACCTTTGTGCCGGTCCGCTGCTCGATACCGGCGGAGATCATGTTGGCGGACACATCGAAGATCGTGCGAAAAAAGCCGAACAGGAAGAAACCGAGGACAAATAAAGGGAGCGGCGCGGCCGCCAGGATCGGGCTCAGAAGCGCGACAATGGGCAGCGTGATGACCGCGGTCAGCCGTGGCGTAAGCCTATCGGTGATCCGTCCGGCCAGAGGTAGCGCCAGAAACGTGCCAACCGGGGCGCTCAAGAGCGCCATCCCGAGCACCGCCTTGTCGATGCCCATCGATTCCTGAATGGCCGGAAGCCGCGTGAACAGGGAAACGAACAGAAGAGCATTGCTGAAATAGAGCAGAGCCGGCGCAAGTAGGGTCATTACGGAATTCCGAAGCAATCACATCAGACACACTGGTGCACCGCGACTTTGACGACGACAAGACATGAACGTGGGACCCTGCCCTGCGTTAAGGTTTGCCGTCCGACTGGGCAGATCGCGGTGATGCTGAAAATATCCGCAACGCCACCTTTCCCTTTGGTGAGTATGCTCTAAACTTTATGGAAGCCGATGCTGGAGAATGTCAGATGCGCTTTCGAATAGCCTCTCTTGCCGCATTCCTCTTTCTGTCACCCGCAGGTGTCGTCCACGCCGAAGATCCGGTCGCCGACGCCCGCGCCGTCATCTCCGCCCAGATCTCCGCCTTGATGAACGACGATGCGGATAAGGCCTATTCTCTCGCGTCGCCGGGGATCCGCAGTCTTTATCCGGATAAAAAAGTCTTCTTCGCCATGGTCCGCGACAACTATGAGGCTGTCTATCAGGCCGGAACCTATGCCTTCGGCCGCTCCAAACTGGTGGGCGGCGGCGAAGTCGTGCTGCAGGAAGTGATGATCAGCGCCAAGCAGGGCAAGGACTGGACCGCCATCTACGAGATGCGGCTGATGGACGACGGCTCCTACAAGGTCAACGGCGTCAGGATGATCCGCAACACGGCAAGCCAGGGCATCTAGTCTAAATATGGTCGGCAGGGGCACCGCCCCTGCCCGCTGGAACATCCTCAGACCGGGTCGATATCGCCCTTCGCCCATTCCGCCTGGGTCTCTGCACAGAAATCCTCGAAACGACCGTTGGCTATCGCCTCGCGAATACCCTTCATCAGATCCTGATAGTAATTGAGGTTGTTCCACGACAGCAGCATCCCGCCCAGCGATTCGTCTGCGCGGATCAGATGGTGCAGATAGGCGCGGGAGTAATCGCGTGTAGCCGGGCAGCCGGACTCGTCGTCGAGCGGTCGCATATCCTCGGCATGGCGTGCGTTGCGAAGGTTCACCTTGCCGCGACGGGTGAAGGCGAGACCGTGACGGCCGGCCCGCGTCGGCATCACGCAGTCGAACATGTCGATACCGCGCGCCACCGATTTCAGGATATCATCAGGCGTTCCGACGCCCATCAGATAGCGCGGCTTTTCGGACGGCAGAACCGGGAGCGTTTCCTCCAGCATGCGCAGCATCACTTCCTGCGGCTCGCCGACCGCAAGGCCACCCACCGCATATCCCTTGAGGTCGAGCTGTTTCAGCCCTTCGGCAGACCGCACGCGAAGCGCCGGAATGTCACCACCCTGGACGATGCCGAACATCGCCTTGCCTGGCTGTTCCCCGAAGGCCACCCGGCAGCGCTCGGCCCAGCGCAGCGACAATTCCATCGCGCGCTCGATTTCCTTGGGCTCGGCCGGAAGCGCCACGCATTCGTCGAGCTGCATCTGGATATCCGAGCCAAGCAGGCCCTGGATTTCGATCGAACGCTCCGGCGACATATGGTGCTTGGATCCGTCGATATGGCTCTTGAAGGTCACGCCCTTCTCGTCCAGCTTTCTGAGCGCCGAAAGCGACATGACCTGAAAGCCGCCCGAATCGGTGAGGATCGGATGATCCCAGCGGATCAACTTGTGCAGTCCACCGAGCCGCGCAACCCGTTCGGCGCCCGGCCGCAGCATCAGGTGATAGGTATTGCCGAGTATGATATCGGCGCCCGTATCGCGCACCTGGTCGAGATACATCGCCTTGACGGTCCCGACGGTGCCGACCGGCATGAAGGCCGGTGTGCGGATCGTTCCGCGCGGCATGGAGACTTCGCCGAGACGGGCGCCGCCGTCTGTTGCCTTCAGATTGAACTGGAAATTTTCGGTGGTCATCGGTCGTTCCTGAAAAGCAGGCTTGAGTCGCCGTAGGAGTAAAAGCGGTAGCCGGACGAGATGGCATGGTCGTAGGCTGAGCGCATCGTCTCGAGCCCACAGAAGGCCGAAACCAGCATGAACAGCGTCGATTTCGGCAAATGGAAATTGGTCATCAGCATGTCGACTGCCTTGAACCGATAGCCGGGCGTGATGAAGATGCCGGTCGCACCGCTCCAGGGCAGTATGGTGCCGTCGTCAGCCGCAGCACTTTCAATCAGCCGCAGCGAGGTCGTGCCGACGCAGACGATGCGCCCGCCCCTCGCCCTTACGGCGTTGAGATGCTGCGCGGTCTCGGCACTCACGTAACCGATTTCCTGATGCATCTTGTGGTCTTCGGTATCGTCCACCTTCATCGGCAGAAACGTTCCGGCCCCCACATGCAGCGTCACGAAATGCCGCTCGACGCCCGCCGCGTCCAGCCTGGCAAACAGGTCGGGCGTGAAATGCAGCCCTGCAGTTGGCGCTGCGACCGCTCCCTGCTCGCGGGCGTAGATCGTCTGGTAATCCTTGGCGTCCTGCGCATCCTCAGGTCGCTTGGCGGCGATATAGGGAGGCAGTGGAATATGGCCGACCGACAGGATCGCTTCGTCGAGTGCCGGACCGGAAAGATCAAAACGCAGCGTCACCTCGCCGCCCTCTCCCTTCTCCTCGACTGTCGCGACAAGCGACCCGGACAGGCAGGTACTCTCACCGGAGCGGCCGAACTCGATCCGATCGCCGATCTTGATCCGCTTGCCGGGCCTTGCAAAGGCCTTCCAGACATCCGGTTCGGTGCGCATATGCAGCGTTGCCGAAACCTGCTGACCGCCGGCGCCCTCACGATGGCGGACGCCTTCGAGCTGCGCGGGAATGACTTTCGTGTCGTTGAAGACCAGCGCGTCGCCCGGTTTCAGGAATTCCACCAGATCGCTGACCCGCTGGTCGGAAAGGACAGGATCGGCGCTTGCGTCGACGACAAGCAGCCGGGCGCTGTCGCGCGGGTTTGCCGGCCGCAGCGCAATGTTTTCCTCGGGCAGATCGAAATCGAAAAGATCGACACGCATGATGTTAGAGCTTCCAGAATAGGCAAGGCCCGCCCCGTCGAGAAGACGGAGCGGGCCAGAGATTGCGGTTTAGATCAGACGTCTGCGGCGACGCGGACGGAAACGATCGAGTCCGGATCCTTGACCGGCTCGCCCTTCTTGATCAGGTCGATGATGTCCATGCCTTCGATGACCTGGCCCCAGACCGTGTACTGCTTGTTCAGCCAAGGAGCGTCGGTAAAGCAGATGAAGAACTGCGAGTTGGCGGAGTTCGGGCTCTGCGAACGGGCCATCGAGCATGTGCCGCGGATATGCGATACAGCCGAGAATTCAGCCTTCAGGTCCGGCTTGTCGGAACCGCCCATGCCGGCGCGCGAAGGGTTGAAGTCCGCTCCGCCCTGCTTGCCGAACTTGACGTCGCCGGTCTGCGCCATGAAATCCGGAATGACGCGGTGGAAAACAACGCCGTCATAGGCCGTCTCGCGGGCAAGTTCCTTGATGCGCGCAACGTGCTCAGGTGCCAGGTCCGGCAGGAGCGAGATGACGACCTTGCCCTTGGTGGTTTCCATGATGAGGGTGTTTTCGGGATCCTTGATCTCGGCCATGGTATTTCTCCTTGATTATCTCTGTCTCAGGACATCAGCCCGGTGGGCCATTGCCGTTTCAATCGACTGTGAGCCGATTATTTCTTGCCGACGGTCACCTTGACCATCTTGTCGGGATTGGTGACTTCGCCATTGCTGCCATCGCCGCGCTTGATCTTGTCCACGGCTTCCATGCCGGACACGACCTTGCCGATTACGGTGTACTGACCGTTCAGGAACGGGCCTTCATCGAACATGATGAAGAACTGCGAGTTGGCAGAATTCGGGCTCTGCGAACGGGCCATGCCGACAGTGCCGCGCTCGAATGGCGTCTTGGAAAATTCTGCAGGAAGATCGGCAAGATCCGAGCCGCCGGTGCCGGCGCGCGAAGCGTTGAAGCTCGGGCCGCCCTGCTTGCCGAACTTGACGTCGCCGGTCTGGGCCATGAAGCCATCGATGACGCGGTGGAATATGACGTTGTCATAGGCACCCTTGGCAGCCAGCGCCTTCACCTGCGCAACGTGCTTCGGTGCCGACTCAGGCATCAGCTGGATCACGACCGGGCCATCCTTCAACTGGATGGTCAGAAAATCGTCTGCCGCCGCAACGGCTGTTCCGACCGTGGCAGCGAGCGCGAGGGCGCCGGCTATGGCGAGGCGAAGCAGTTTCATCAGAAGACTCCTGTTATCTTTTGTCGCAGAATCAGCGTTTGTGCTTTTCGTTCAGGGCGCGCAGTACCACAGCCGGCACGAATTCACCGACATTGCCGCCCATGGCAGCGATCTGGCGGACCAATGTGGCCGTTATGGGCCGGGAGGCGGCCGCAGAGGGCAGGAATACCGTCTGAAGGTCTGGCGCCATTGTCCGGTTCATGCTGGCCATCTGAACCTCATAGTCGAAATCGGTCCCGTCGCGCAGGCCCCGCACCAGGATTGTCGCCCCCTGCTCCCGGGCCGCGTCGATCACCAATCCTTGGAAGGAAACCACCGAAAGACTGTCGCGGCGAGCAGGCAGAGCCTCCGAAAGTGCCGCTGCGATCAATGTCGCGCGCTCCTCGAAGCTGAATACCGGCACCTTGCCCGGATGAACGCCGATTGCCACGACGACCCGTTCGGCAATGTTCAGCGCCTGCACGAGAATATCGAGATGGCCGTTTGTCATCGGGTCGAATGAGCCGGGATAAAGAGCGATCGTCATACTGAAGTCGGAGCCTGTTCCAGCTGAATTTCAACGGCCTTTTGTCATGGAAGGCCGCCCGCTGCAAGGCTTTCCCAAAAACTGAACGAAAGATGAATGCGTCGTTCAAGGCCGTTTCAGCCGGCTCATGTTTAACTGACAATCATGACGGGGCGAGATCATCGTCCCGCTGAGTTGAGAGACACGGAAATGCTGGCTTTGATGATTTTCGCTGCAATCGTTGCAGCGCTTTTATTGGACGCCGCGATTTACGTATTCGGATCGCCAGACCTCTGAGAAGTGGAAACGCGATCCGGAACCTGAACGCCAGATGAACACGCCATTCAAGCATGCTTCAGAGCCGTTCAGATAGGTCACTCTCATAATGTGGTGTCGCTGCGCGCAGTTCACGCGCTCAGGCAATTAAAAGGATAATCGGATATGATGATCGCAAACAAAAAGATGGCTATGCCCGACAAGATCACCATGATTAACCTCGTATGGAGCGCCATGATTGCTGTCATGTTGACGGCGACGGTCACTCTTTACCAGGACCGCTCGGATGTCGACGGCTCCAACTACCCGCAGGTTACCGGTCGTTACAGCGACATCTCCTACTATTGATCGCCTGCCGCGAGGAGCTGGACTGGGACCTAATCCCATTGGCCGTTCCTCTGAAACATCCGCGATCTTAGAAACCGCAATCGTGCCCCCTGATCTTTGGGCGCGTTGTCGGGAAGATCTAGAGCGACAAGCCACACCATTATTTTCGTGAACGGTAGCGAACAGGACGCGATGCCCTTTCCGCGCCAAGCGGCTCAAACAAAGCCGGAGGATGGTTTTCCATCCTCCGGCTTTTTCGTTGTTGATGTCCTCTGCCCTCCGGGAGGACGCGACCTACTCGGTCGCATCCCAATCCAATGATCGAACACCGCGCCACTAGTTTGATCGCCGGTGCCAAATACTGGTGAGATGCCCAACCCGTGGAGCTACTCAAACAGAAGCCGGAGGATGGTTTCCTATCCTCCGGCTTTTTTCGTTTTCTCGTCTTTTGCCGTCCGGGTGGACGCGACCTATTCGGTCGCATCCCCGTCAGCATCAGGCGTATCGGTTTCGGGCGCGTCGGTGTCGGTATCGGGAGCAATCCCGAGGTCACCGGTTTCGGCCGAGATCTCACCCGGCAACTCGCCGTTCTCGTCTTCGTTCTCAGGCTCGCTGATGCGCTCGACGGAGACCACCTTCTCATCCTTATGGGTCGAGAAGATCGTGACGCCCTTCGTCGCACGGCTGGCAATGCGAATGCCGCCAACCGGAACACGGATCAGAACACCGCCATTCGAAACGAGCATGATCTGGTCACCCTCGCCGATCGGGAAGGCGGCAACGAGTTCGCCGATTTCCGCAGTCTTCGAGGTATCGGTGGCACGGATACCCTTGCCGCCACGGCCCGATGTCCGGAAGTCATAGGAAGACGAGCGCTTGCCGTAGCCTTTTTCCGAAACCGTCAGCACGAACTGCTCGTGTTGCTTCAGGTATTCGTAGCGCTCATCGGAGAGCTGTCCCTCTTCGGTGACTTCCTCACCAACCAGAGCGATATCCTCTTCGTCCACCCCGGCAGCACGGCGCTCGATCGCCGAGCGCTTGAGGTAAGCTGCACGTTCCCACGGCTCGGCATCCACATGCCCGACAATCGTCATCGAGATGATGCGGTCGCCTTCGGCCAGATTGATACCGCGGACACCGATGGAATTACGGCCGGCAAAGACGCGGACCTCTTCGACCGGGAAGCGGATCGCCTGTCCAAGCGCGGTTGTCAGCAACACGTCGTCGCCGGGCTCGTTGAGGTCGAGGTTCGGACCGCTGCAGGTCTCGACGGAGAGGATTTCGTCACCCTCTTCCTCGAGCTTCATGGCGATCTTGCCGTTGCGGTTGACCTGCACGAAGTCCGACAGCTTGTTGCGGCGAACCGTGCCGCGTGTC
This sequence comes from Neorhizobium sp. DAR64862/K0K3, assembly GCF_050500185.1. Taxonomy (NCBI): domain Bacteria; kingdom Pseudomonadati; phylum Pseudomonadota; class Alphaproteobacteria; order Hyphomicrobiales; family Rhizobiaceae; genus Neorhizobium; species Neorhizobium sp. DAR64862/K0K3. Next base: position 1,393,899 of record NZ_CP191449.1, on the reverse strand, counting down.
GTCGAGAACATCACGTCGAGGTTATCCCAGGACGTTTCGTCCTCGGGCAACGGCATGATCGTGGTGATGCGCTCGCCGGCTTCCAGCGGCAGCATGTTGATCAGGGCCTTGCCGCGCGATTGCGGCGTACCGATCGGCAGGCGCCAGACCTTTTCCTTGTAGACGATGCCACGCGAGGAGAAGAACAGCACTGGCGTATGAGTATTGACCACGAATAGCCGGGTAACGAAATCTTCGTCACGTGTGGCCATTCCGGAACGGCCCTTGCCGCCACGACGCTGGGCGCGATAGGTCGCCAGCGGAACACGCTTGATATAGCCGAGATGCGAAACGGTGACGACCATGTCCTCGCGGGCAATCAGGTCCTCGTCGTCCATTTCGAGACCGCCTTCGAGGATCTCGGTGCGGCGTGGCGTGCCGAATTCGTCGCGAACGGCGATAAGTTCGTCCTTGACGATCTGCTGGATGCGAACCCGCGACGACAGGATGTCGAGATAGTCGGAAATCTCGGCGCCTATCTTGTTCAACTCGTCGCCGATTTCATCGCGGCCAAGCGCCGTGAGGCGAGCAAGACGCAGTTCGAGGATCGCGCGGGCCTGTTCCTCGGAAAGGTTGTAGGTCAGATCCTCGTTGATCTTGTGACGCGGATCGTCGATGAGCCGGATAAGAGCCTCGACGTCATGGGCCGGCCAGCGGCGCGTCATCAACTGCTCGCGTGCCGTCGCAGGATCCGGTGCACGGCGAATAAGCGCAATGACTTCATCGATATTGGCAACGGCGATCGCCAGACCCACCAACACGTGAGCGCGCTCGCGCGCCTTGCGCAGCAGGTATTTCGTGCGGCGGCTGACGACTTCCTCGCGGAAGGACACAAAGGCCTTCAGCATGTCGATCAGCGCCAGCTGCTCCGGCTTGCCGCCATTGAGCGCCACCATGTTGCAGCCGAACGACGTCTGCAGCGGCGTATAGCGGTAGAGCTGGTTCAAAATGACGTCTGCATTCGCATCGCGCTTCAGTTCGACGACGACACGGTAACCCTGTCTGTCCGACTCGTCGCGCAGATCGGAAATCCCTTCAATCCGCTTTTCGCGGACGAGCTCGCCAATCTTTTCGACCATCGAGGCCTTGTTCACCTGGTAGGGAACTTCGGTGATGATGATCTGCTCGCGGTCGCCGCGCAGTGGTTCGATCGTCGCACGACCGCGCATCATGACCGATCCGCGACCGGTCTCGTAAGCCAGCCGGATCCCGGCGCGGCCGAGGATCATTGCACCAGTCGGAAAGTCCGGACCGGGAATGATCTGCATCAGCTCGGGCAGTTCGATCGCCGGATTGTCCATCATCGCGATGCAGCCGTCGATCACTTCCGACAGATTGTGCGGCGGGATGTTGGTTGCCATACCGACGGCGATGCCGCCTGCGCCATTGACGAGTAGGTTCGGGAATTTCGCAGGCAGAACCACCGGTTCCGACAGCGTGCCGTCATAGTTGTCGCGGAAATCGACGGTTTCCTTGTCGAGATCGTCGAGCAGCGCATGGGCGGACTTTTCAAGCCTGCACTCGGTATAGCGCTCCGCCGCCGGCGGATCCCCGTCGATCGATCCGAAATTGCCCTGTCCGTCGATGAGGGGCAAGCGGAGCGACCAGTCCTGCGCCATACGTGCCAGCGCATCATAGATCGCGGAGTTGCCGTGCGGATGGAATTTACCCATCACGTCACCGGTTACGCGGGCGCATTTGACGTATTTCTTGTTCCAGTCGATCCCGAGCTCGGACATGCCGAACATGATGCGCCGGTGAACCGGCTTCAGTCCGTCACGAACGTCGGGAAGTGCGCGGCTGACGATCACGCTCATCGCATAATCGAGATAGGACCGCTGCATCTCTTCCATAATGGAAATGGGTTCGATGCCTGGAGGCAGCTTTCCGCCGCCGGGTGTGCTTTGCTCAGTCAAATCGGATCACGATCTCTGTTCGGAATCATTTGAATTTTTATAGCGGAAAGCGGCTCCGGGCGCCAATTTCCACTGAATTTGCTTTGTAGTTGTGAACAGGTTTTGCGGCATTTGGAAGGTGTTCGCCACGATCGTTGGATACATTCGTTGCAAGACTTCCCTAAAGCGCCCGGCTGTCCTAACAATCTTATCATTGAACGGCAAGCCGAGCGTCCTCTAGGAGTATCCATGGCCTCACCCGATGCTCTCATCAACGCGTTGACCACTTTGTTGGTCACGCTCGACCCACCTGGTCTGGCGCCGGTCTTTCTGGGCCTGACGGTCGGCATGACGACGGCACAACGGCGCTTTGTCGCTTTTCGCGGTGCGCTGATCGCGTTCGGGATCCTCGCGGTGTTTGCCCTGTTCGGATCGAGCGTTCTCGGCCTGCTCGGCATCTCGATCGGCGCCTTCCGCATCGCGGGCGGCCTGCTTCTGTTCTGGATCTCGTTCGAAATGGTTTTCGAAAAGCGTCAGGAGCGAAAGGAAAAGACGTCTCAAAAGGCGATCACGATCGACCATATCCACGATATCGCCGTGTTTCCGCTCGCCCTGCCGCTGATCGCCGGCCCCGGAGCGATCTCGGCGACCGTCCTTTTGTCCGGAACATTCACCAGCGCTCTCGACCGCGCCCTTCTTATCGGGGTCCTCGCGCTGATCATGGTGGTGCTCTACGCAACGCTTCTGATCGCGGAAAAGCTCGACCGTTTCCTGGGTGTGACAGGGCGCGCGATCCTCACCCGGCTTCTCGGGGTCATCCTCGCTGCCTTGTCCGTTCAGTTCGTGGTCGACGGTATCCGGTCGGCATTCGCGATACCCTGATCCTTCCTGAGACGGACGGCCGAAAGCTCAATCCATGCACATTCTGAACCGTCTCATCGGACAGGCACCGAACCCGATCAGCATGAGGGAACGGCTTCGCTCTGCGGGCGGCGCCTTGCTCGGCATTTCCCTGACGGGACTGGGCGGAAGTCTCGTCGTCGGCTTCGAACCGTCATTGCCGGCACTGATCGCCCCGATGGGTGCCTCGGCCGTGCTGCTCTTTGCCGTCCCGTCGAGCCCGCTCGCACAACCCTGGTCCATCCTCGGCGGCAATATTCTCTCGGCCACTGTCGGCGTCACAGTCGCTGCGCTCGTGCCAGACCCTGCCCTCGCCTCGGGCCTCGCCATTGGCATAGCGATCGCGGCGATGATGGCGCTGCGCTGCCTGCACCCGCCAAGCGGTGCGATTGCCCTGACCGCAGTGCTTGGCGGCCCGTCCATTCACGCGATGGGCTACGGATTCGTCCTCTGGCCGGTTCTGGGCAACTCGGTGGCGTTGCTGCTGCTTGCGATCATTCTCAACAATCTGGCAGGCCGGCGCTATCCGCATGCGCCCGCTACACCTGCCCCTTCGCACGGCACCAAGGATCCGCCGCCGGGCGGCCGTATCGGGTTTCGCCGGGAGGATCTCGACGCCGTCCTCAGGGACTATGATCAGGTCCTCGATATCGATCGCAGCGACCTCGAAACCATTATTCGCCTGACCGAACTGCGCTCCTACCGCCAGCGCGCGAGCCACCTCACCTGCGCCGACGTCATGTCCCGCGACGTGATCGCGGTGTCACCGGATGATCCCCTGGGGAAGGCGCATCAGTCCATGCGCAACCACCGTCTGAAGGCCCTGCCCGTCACCAACGAAAAGGCTGAGGTGGTTGGCGTCGTTACGCAGACGGATTTTCTGGACAAGCCAATCTGGACCGGCGGTCGCCCGACGATCGGCCCTCGCCAGCGTCTGCGCCTGATGATGCAAGGCGCAACAGCGCCAAACCATATCGTAAGGGATATCATGACCGCGCCGGTCCGGACGATCGAGCCGTCGGCACCGCTCAACGACGCGGTCGTCATGTTTGCGGAGGAAGGCCTGCACTACCTGCCGATCGTCGGCGAGAACGGCAAACTCGTCGGGATACTCTCGCAGTCCGACGTGCTTGTAGCGATGCTTTCGGACCGCGCCACTCATGCTCCAATCGAACATGAAAAAGGCGCCTGACCGGCGCCTTTTTTTTGATCAGAATGGGATGTCGTCGTCGAGGTCGCGGGAGAAGTTCCCGCCGCCACCACCGGAGGACTGGCCACCCTGGCTGCCCTGAGCACCGCGCCCTGCCGGTGCTCCACCCCCGGAACGCGGACGATCATAGTCATCGCCGCCGCCACCGTAGTTGCCGCCGAAATCACCGCCGCCACCGCCGCCGAAGTCGCTTGCGCCACCACGTGCGCCGCCGCGCTCACCGCCGCCTTCGCCACGACCGTCGAGCATTGTCAGGGTCGAGTTGAAGCCCTGCAGCACGATTTCGGTTGAATAACGATCGTTGCCGGTCTGGTCCTGCCATTTGCGGGTCTGCAGTGCGCCTTCGATATAAAGCTTGGCGCCCTTTTTGACATACTGCTCGACGACCTTGCAGAGGCCTTCGTTGAACACGACGACCGTATGCCATTCTGTCTTTTCGCGACGCTCGCCCGACGTACGATCGCGCCAGCTTTCCGACGTGGCGATGCGCAGGTTTGCGATCGGGCGGCCATCCTGCGTCCGGCGGATTTCCGGGTCGGCGCCGACATTGCCCACCAGAATGACTTTGTTCACGCTGCCCGCCATCGTATTCACCTCGTTTGCCGCCAAGCGCGGCTTTGAAAACCAATTACCCCACCTTAAACCATCGATCGTCCGGATTGGGCAATGCCGAGGTTTAATCCACAGTGAATTTTGTTCTTTCTTTGTTCTATTTTCTCCGTATAGTTCTGTCAAGCATTCGGAACCGGGTTGCGTTGCAACAGTTTCGTCTCGACAGGCGGCTTTCGATAACTACATAAGGACCTTCGATCCTCCCCGAAGGCATAACGATGAGCGAACTCAAAACCATTTCCATCCGTGGTGCGCGCGAGCACAATCTGAAGGGTATCGATCTCGATCTGCCCCGCAACTCGCTGATCGTGATGACCGGCCTGTCCGGCTCCGGCAAGTCGTCGCTTGCGTTCGACACGATCTATGCCGAGGGACAGCGACGCTATGTCGAAAGCCTGTCGGCCTATGCTCGCCAGTTTCTTGAGATGATGCAGAAGCCTGACGTCGACCAGATTGAAGGCTTGTCTCCGGCGATCTCGATCGAGCAGAAGACGACCTCGCGAAATCCCCGCTCGACGGTCGGCACGGTCACGGAAATCTACGACTACATGCGCCTCTTGTTCGCGCGCGTCGGCGTTCCCTATTCGCCGGCGACCGGGCTTCCGATCGAAAGCCAGACCGTCAGCCAGATGGTCGACAGGGTCCTTGCTTTCGAAGAAGGCACCCGTCTTTATATTCTCGCACCAATGATCCGCGGGCGCAAAGGCGAGTACAAGAAGGAACTCGCCGAGCTGATGAAAAAGGGTTTTCAGCGCGTCAAGGTAGATGGCCAGTTCTATGAGATCGCCGACGTTCCAGCGCTCGACAAGAAATACAAACACGACATCGACGTCGTTGTGGACCGCCTTGTGGTGCGATCCGACATTGCCGCGCGTCTGGCCGACAGCCTTGAGACATCGCTGAAACTGGCGGATGGCCTAGCCGTTGCGGAGTTCGCCGACAAGCCTCTGCCGGAGAAGGAAACCTCCGCAGGCGGATCTGCCAACAAGTCGCTCAACGAAACCCATGAACGGGTTCTGTTTTCGGAAAAATTCGCCTGCCCTGTGTCCGGATTCACCATTCCGGAGATCGAGCCGCGGCTGTTCTCCTTCAACAATCCCTTCGGTGCCTGCCCCACCTGCGATGGTCTCGGATCACAGCAGAAGGTGGACCGGAACATGATCGTGCCGGAACCCGGCCGGACACTGAAGGATGGCGCGATCGCGCCCTGGGCGAAATCCACCTCGCCCTACTACAACCAGACGCTCGAGGGTCTCGGCAAGGTCTTCGGTTTCAAGCTGACGGACCGCTGGGACAAGCTGTCGGATAGCGCCCGCTCGGCGATCCTCGAGGGCACCGAGGAAAAGATCGAGTTCAACTACGCCGATGGCGCCCGGTCCTACAAGACGACCAAGACGTTCGAAGGCATCGTTCCCAATCTCGAACGGCGCTGGAAGGAAACCGACAGTGCCTGGGCGCGCGAGGAGATCGAGCGCTACATGTCGGCCGCTCCATGCCCGTCCTGTGCAGGCTACCGCCTGAAGCCGGAAGCGCTGGCGGTCAAGATCAATAAGCTGCATATCGGCCAGACGACAGAAATGTCGATCCGGCTGGCACGCGACTGGTTTGCGGCGCTCCCCGAGCACCTGAACGCGAAGCAGAACGAGATCGCTGTCCGTATCCTCAAGGAGATCCGCGAGCGCCTTCAGTTCCTGAACGATGTCGGGCTCGACTATCTCAGCCTGTCGCGAAATTCCGGCACGCTGTCCGGTGGCGAGAGCCAGCGCATCCGTTTGGCGTCGCAGATCGGCTCGGGCCTCACCGGCGTTCTCTACGTGCTGGACGAGCCATCAATCGGCCTCCACCAGCGCGACAATGCCCGCCTGCTCGAAACGCTGAAGCATCTGCGTGATATCGGCAATACTGTCATTGTCGTGGAACATGACGAGGATGCGATTATGACCGCCGATTACGTGGTCGATATCGGCCCTGCGGCCGGCATCCACGGCGGCACGGTCGTCGCCGAAGGCACGCCGCAGCAGGTCATGGCAAACCCCAAGTCACTGACCGGTAAATACCTGTCGGGCGAACTCGGCGTCGCAGTTCCCACTGAGCGCCGCAAGGTCAAAAAAGGCAAGGAACTCAAAGTTTTCGGAGCTCGCGGCAACAACCTGAAGAATGTTACCGCCGCCGTACCGCTCGGCGTCTTTACCGCCGTGACCGGCGTATCGGGTGGCGGCAAGTCGACCTTCCTGATCGAAACGCTCTACAAGTCGGCCGCACGCCGCGTCATGGGCGCGAGAGAAATCCCGGCCGAGCACGATCGGATCGACGGGTTCGAGCATATCGACAAGGTGATCGATATCGACCAGTCGCCGATCGGTCGCACACCGCGCTCCAACCCGGCCACCTATACCGGTGCCTTCACCCCCATCCGCGACTGGTTTGCCGGCCTGCCGGAAGCCAAGGCCCGCGGTTACGCACCCGGCCGCTTTTCCTTCAACGTCAAGGGCGGCCGTTGCGAGGCCTGCCAGGGCGACGGCGTCATCAAGATCGAGATGCACTTCCTTCCGGATGTCTATGTCACCTGTGATGTCTGCCACGGCAAACGCTACAACCGCGAAACGCTCGACGTGCATTTCAAGGGCAAGTCGATCGCCGATGTCCTGGACATGACGGTCGAGGAAGGTGTCGAGTTCTTTGCCGCGGTTCCGGCCGTGCGCGACAAGCTGCAATCGCTGTTCGATGTCGGTCTCGGCTATATCAAGGTCGGCCAGCAGGCAAACACGCTCTCAGGCGGCGAAGCGCAGCGCGTCAAGCTTGCCAAGGAGCTGTCGAAGCGCGCCACCGGCCGCACGCTCTATATTCTGGACGAGCCAACGACAGGCCTGCATTTCCACGACGTCGCGAAACTATTGGAAATGCTGCACGAGCTGGTCAATCAAGGCAATTCGGTCGTGGTCATCGAGCACAATCTCGAAGTCATCAAGACCGCCGATTGGGTTATCGACATTGGCCCCGAAGGCGGCACGGGGGGTGGGGAGATTGTTGCCTGCGGCACGCCGGAACAGGTCGTCAAGGAGAAGCGCTCCTATACCGGCCAGTTCCTTAAGGAGCTTCTGGAACGGCGTCCGGTCAAGAAAGTCCAAGCGGCAGAATAGTTTTTACCGCCGCCAGTACCTGTTTCGGGGAGATGATTGATGACACCAGGCGTAATTCGGACAGGTATCGGCGGCTGGACCTTCGCGCCTTGGGAGGGCACGTTCTATCCGGACAAGCTGGCGAAGAAACGCCAGCTTGAATATGCGGCGTCCAAGCTAAAGGTCATCGAGGTCAACGGCACCTATTACGGGTCGCAAAAGCCCGAGACTTTTGCGAAATGGGCGTCCGAAGTGCCTGACGGATTCATCTTCTCGCTCAAAGCCAGCCGCTACACCACCAACCGCAAGGTCCTGGCCGAGGCGGGCGAATCGATCGAACGTTTTCTTCAGCAGGGGCTCGTCGAACTCGGCGACCATCTTGGGCCGTTGCTCTGGCAGTTCGCGCCCACCAAGAAATTCGAGCCTGACGATTTCGAAGCGTTTCTGAAACTGCTGCCGGACGCGCTGGAAGGGCTGCCTTTGCGCCACGTCGTCGAGGTCCGCCACGACAGCTTCAAGGTTCCGGAATTCGTCGAACTCATCGCCAAATCCAATGTCGCGCCCGTCTGCGCCGATCATTTCGACTATCCGATGATCGCCGACGTTACCGCTGATTTCGTCTATGCGCGGCTGCAAAAAGGGTCGGACGAGATCGAAACCTGTTACACGAAGCCGGATATGAAAGATTGGGCGAAAAGGTTGAAAACCTGGTCTGCCGGTAGCGTCCCCGACGATCTACCTTTGATCGACGAAACGCGTAAGCCCGCCAAGACAGCGCGCGACGTCTACGCCTTCTTCATTCACGAGGGCAAGGTCAACGCCCCCGGCGGCGCAATGGCCATGCAGGAGATGCTCGACGCCAAGAGCTAGGGCTCTCTGTTCGGCATGATCCCTGCTCTTTTAGCCAGCTCTTCCGCGGTCATGTCTGGGGTCAGGCTATTGGCCGCTTCGCCGTGTAGGTAGACGCCTGCCGCCGCGGCCTCCAAGGCGGGCATTCCCTGGGCCAACAGCGCACCGATCATTCCGGCGAGCACATCTCCGGAGCCTGCGGTGGCAAGCCAGGGCGGCGCATTCGTGTTGATCAGGGCGCGGCCATCGGGTGAAGCGATCACCGTGTCTGCACCCTTGTAGACGATGACGGCGCTGGCCAGCGCCGAGGCTTTCAGCGCCTTCTCGGGCTTGCTGAGTTCTTTGTCCTTAGCCAAATCCGGAAACAGCCGCGCAAACTCCCCCTCATGTGGGGTCAGTACCAGGCGCGTCTCGCCCTCCGAGAAGGCTGAAAACAGCGTATCAGGATCGTCCTTGAACGAGGAAATGCCGTCCGCGTCCAGCACCAGCCGCTTGCCCTTCAGTGCCAGCACGAACTCGCGGGCTTTCTCCCCGACGCCGAACCCCGGGCCGAGCACGAAGGCGGAGAGTTTTGCCGAACCCAGCCAGTCGGCGAGGTCTGCGACATCGTCGATTGCATGAAGCATGATTGCTGTCAGCGAGGCGGCATTGACGGAAAGTGCGTCCGTTGGGCTTGCAACGGTAACGAGCCCTGCCCCGCGCTTCAGACCCGCCGTCGCCGAAAGCCGGGCTGCGCCCGTCTTGTCCGCGGGACCGCTGAACACGACCAGATGTCCACGCGTATACTTGTGGCTGTCACCCAATGGTGACGGCACAGCTGAGCTCCAGATCGACGGCGCGTTCTCGGCAAGACTGCCGGCCTTGCTCAAAACGATTCGACGGGGGATGCCGATATCGAAAACCTCAAGTTCACCGCAGAGCTCGCGTCCCGGCATGAGGACGTGGCCAGGCTTGCGCGCAACGAATGTCACCGTCCGATCTGCACGCAACGCCGCGCCAAGCGCCACACCGCGCCGGCCGCATAGTCCAGACGGCAGATCGACGGCAAGCACGGGTGTATTGGTGGCTGCCAGACGATCAGCGAGTGCCGCCACGCTATCGGAGACGTTTCTGGAGAGCCCTGCCCCGAAGAGCGCATCGATGACGACATCACCAGGCAATGGCACATAATTGTCCAACGGCTGGGTATCGAGCGGGCAGCGTGAACGGGCCTCAAGCGCATCGCCGCGCAGTTGTGCGGGATCCCCGAGACTGTAGACCACGCAGCGTGTGCCGGCCTCGTTCAAGGCCGCCGCTGCGACATAGCCGTCACCGCCATTGTTGCCGGGTCCACACAGGACGACAAAGCGCAACGCGCCGGGAAAGTGTCGAAGAGCCGACGCCGCGACAGCCCGGCCCGCGCGGTCCATCAGCCCTATCGAGGACATGCCTGATGCTGCCGCGGCCGTGTCGATGGCTGCCATATCGTTGGGCGTCAGGAGCAAATGAGCGAATGAATTGGTCATTTGTCTATTCAAAGGCAAAACAGGGGAAATACAAGCGCGATCTTAGTGATCAAAACATCATCAAATGCACAGAAAACATGCTTATTTAGTAGGTGGACAGGCATGCGCTCGGTGCGGCGGGCGGAAGCGATTTCGGCAAGGATACGGCGTCAGGCGCACAAACCCGGACGTGGCCGACCACGTTCAGCAGGCAATCCACCGAAAAATGGAAAGTTTTGACGCAAACCCGTGTTATTTTCTGAAAAACGTGAAAGAGTTTGGCACGAATAGTGCATCGGCCTGTTTGGCGGGCATGGGCCTGCGACTGGGAGAAGCGGAGAGTTGGTTTCTCATGAAGAAGATCGAAGCGATCATTAAACCGTTCAAGCTGGATGAAGTGAAGGAAGCCCTTCAGGAAGTCGGCTTGCAAGGGATTACGGTGACCGAGGCCAAGGGCTTTGGACGCCAAAAAGGACATACCGAGCTTTATCGTGGCGCGGAATACGTCGTCGACTTTCTCCCGAAGGTGAAGGTTGAAGTTGTGCTGGCTGACGAGAATGCAGACGCGGTCATTGAGGCCATCCGCAACGCGGCACAGACTGGACGAATTGGAGACGGCAAGATATTCGTTTCCAACGTGGAGGAAGTCATTCGTATTCGCACCGGCGAAACGGGTGTGGACGCTATCTGACCGCACTTTGAAGGCTGATAAGAAGCCGCGCGGACAGTTCATAACAATCATACAGGCGAGGAAAAGGTCATATGACGAGCGCAAGCGAAATCATGAAACAGATCAAGGAAAACGACGTCAAGTTCGTGGACCTGCGCTTTACGGACCCGCGCGGCAAGCTGCAGCACGTGACGATGGACGTCTCGGCCGTCGATGAGGATATGTTCGCCGATGGCGTCATGTTCGATGGCTCCTCGATTGGCGGATGGAAGGCCATCAACGAGTCGGACATGGTGCTGATGCCCGATCCGCAGACCGTGCACATGGACCCGTTTTTCGCGCAATCCACCATGGTCATCGTTTGCGATATTCTCGATCCGATTTCCGGTGAAGCCTACAACCGCGATCCGCGCGGCACGGCCAAGAAGGCCGAGGCCTATCTCAAGGCATCGGGCATCGGCGATACGATTTTCGTCGGCCCCGAGCCTGAATTCTTCGTCTTCGACGACGTCAAGTACAAGGCCGATCCCTACAATACGGGCTTCAAGCTGGACAGTTCGGAACTGCCGTCCAACGACGACACCGATTACGAGACCGGCAACCTTGGCCACCGTCCGCGCGTCAAGGGCGGCTACTTCCCGGTTCCGCCGGTCGATAGCCTTCAGGACATGCGCTCGGAAATGCTCACCGTCCTCACCGAGATGGGCGTGGTCGTCGAAAAGCATCACCATGAAGTGGCCGCTGCCCAGCACGAACTCGGTGTGAAGTTCGATACGCTGGTGCGCAACGCCGACAAGATGCAGATCTACAAATACGTCGTGCATCAGGTCGCCAATGCCTATGGCAAGACGGCCACCTTCATGCCGAAGCCGATCTTCGGCGACAACGGCTCGGGCATGCACGTTCACCAGTCGATCTGGAAGGACGGCAAGCCGACCTTTGCTGGTGACGAGTATGCAGGCCTGTCGGAAAGCTGCCTTTACTACATCGGCGGCATAATCAAGCACGCCAAGGCGATCAACGCCTTCACGAACCCGACGACGAATTCCTACAAGCGTCTCGTCCCGGGTTACGAAGCACCGGTTCTGCTTGCCTACTCGGCCCGCAACCGTTCCGCCTCCTGCCGCATTCCGTTCGGGTCGAACCCGAAGGCAAAGCGCGTCGAAGTCCGCTTCCCCGATCCGGCCCAGAACCCCTATCTCGGTTTTGCCGCCATGCTGATGGCCGGCCTCGACGGCATCAAGAACAAGATTCATCCCGGCAAGGCCATGGACAAGGATCTCTACGACCTGCCGCCGAAGGAACTGCGCAAGATCCCGACGGTCTGCGGTAGCTTGCGCGAAGCGCTCGACAGCCTCGACAAGGATCGCAAGTTCCTCACCGCCGGCGGCGTTTTCGACGACGATCAGATCGACGCCTATATCGAACTGAAGATGGTGGAAGTCATGCGCTTCGAGATGACGCCGCATCCAGTCGAATTCGACATGTACTATTCCGCCTGATCCGCGGACCAACCTGAAAACCAGAAACGGCGGGGCTTACCCGCCGTTTTTCATTCGTGCTTCATCGGAGCAGCAGGCTCCTAACCTGCGGTCACAGGCCCGTGCCTGCTTCACCGCCCCCTGGATTGCCTCATGCGCACCGATACCGGCAGCACGCCCCGTCCCCTCGACTGGCTGATCTTCCTTCTTGTCCCGGTCTTCTTCTCCAGCAACCTCGTTTTCGGCCGCGGCATTGTCGGCGAGATCGGTCCCTATATGACCGCGTTTATCCGCTGGGCAGGCTCGACGCTTATTATGCTGCCGCTGCTCTATATGGATCGTCGCGCTGCTGCGGCCTTTGTGCGGGCCCATACGTGGTTGTGGCTCTGGCTCGGCTTCCTCGGCATGGGCATTTGCGGCGGCTTCGTCTACTGGGCACTCACCATGACGACGGCCTCGAATGCCACGCTGATCTACAGCACCTCATCGCTTTTCATCATTCTGCTGGAATGGCTGTTCGCCAGTCGACGCATCAGCATCAAGGAGATCTGCGGCATGGCGCTCGCCTTTGCGGGCGTAGCTGTCATCGTATTGCGCGGAGACCTAGCTGCCGTTCTTCACATGCGCTTCAATCTCGGCGATCTCGGCATTCTGATCGCCGCGATCGCGTTTGCCTTCTACTCGATCCTGCTGCGGCGCCCGGCCGCTCAAGCCGTTCGTCCACTCACCCTGTTCGGGCTGATCGCCTTCTCCGGCTCGCTCATCCTGGTCGTGCCGGCGATCTGGGAACTGTTTCACGGCGGTCTTCTTCCCACCAGCCAGTCCGCCTGGATGAAACTCGCCGGTATCATCCTCTTCGCCTCGCTCGCCGCCTTCTTCTGCTTCCAGCAGGTTGTGCGGATCTTCGGATCGGTCACGGCCGGGACCACGCTCTACCTCATGCCCCCGGTTTCGATCGTCATGGCCGTGGCGTTTCTCGGCGAAACCTTCGAGGCCTACCATGCTGTCGGCATCGTGTGCGTTCTCGGAGGCGTCATTCTTGCAACGTTGAAGGGAAGACGAGCCGGAACGGGATGAGAACAAAGTGGAACTATCCTTACCACACCGCATTTGCCACTTGAGCAGCAACGGATTTACACCCACATTATGTTGCGAAAGGATGTCGCACCATGAAACAGCGAAATGCCAAGTTTACGATCGGGGAAGTCGTTCGCCACAAGGTGTTCCCGTTCCGCGGCGTCGTGTTCGATGTGGACCCCGAATATGACAATACCGAGGAATGGTGGAACGCGATTCCGGCCGAGATCCGCCCAAGCAAGGATCAGCCCTTCTACCACCTTCTGGCCGAGAACGACGAAACCGAATACGTCGCTTACGTCTCGGAACAGAACCTGGTCCATGACGAGAGCGACCAACCCCTGCGCAACCCGCAGGTCTACCAGATCTTCGACGCCGGCCCCTCCGGCAACCTAAAGCCGAAGGTCATCCTCGCCCACTGATCGGGGCCAGCCTGGTCGAGATAAATCGTCAAAACGAAAAAAGCCCAGTCTTTCGACCGGGCTTTTTTGTTGCTTTAAGATCTGAACTTACTGGCCCTGCTTGGCAGCGTTCTGAGCTTCTTCAAGCTTCTTGCGCGCTTCCTCAGCCTTCTTCTGCATGCCTTCTTCCAGGCTACGCTGGCTTTCCGCAAGCTGCGACTGGGTGATTGCGGCACCGTCATAGGCACCGGTAAAGCCGGTCAACGAAACCTTGATCGGGTTCGGCGCGCGACGGAAGTTCATCGACGTGAACACGACGTCGGTGCCCTTCTTAAGGCTGGCGATCATCGCATCCGTCAGCGGCACTTCGGCCGTGCACTTGTCAGGCAGGCAGACGGCGTAGTCGAGCTTCTGACCCTTGGCACCGTCGATCTGCATGATGATGCCAGGCTGCACCATACGTGCGGTCGGAACCGAAACCTGAAGGATCTTGCGGTTGACCTTGCCTTCGACACTGATGAGGCCGATTGCCGTGATCAGCTGGCCGTTCTGGGCCAGAATGATGTTCTGCACAACGCAGAGATCAGCATCGTCCTGCTTGGTGCAGGTCTTGAACCAGCCAAGCGGCGGACCGCCGGCAGAGGCGCCGCCCTGTGCGGGAGCTGCCTGCTGGGCGAAGGCTGCAACCGGCAGCGCAGCTACGCCGACCGAAACAGCAAGAGCAGACATGGCCGTCCGCATAACTTTGGTTGCCTTGAGCATCATAACGAAATCCGTCTCCTGAAATCCGCGGGCGCAGCATGCGCCGTCCACCCCGTCGAGATGTCCTACTGCCTGTCACCTGTCGCTCAAATGAGGCAATTGAATGACTCGGCGGGTGTTGCCAATCTGTTACATCGACGCGACGGCGATATCCAGCCTTTCTTTTGCTATTTTGACAAACCTCACCGTTGCAACGCAAGTTTGAAGAGCCTGTGCTTGGTGCATTGTCACCTATCCGCTATTTTCCGCCCGAATCAGCAGTATTGAGAGAAACGGAATGCTTTCATGAAGCGCAGTATATCCTTCTTGATCGCAGCGACGCTGTTTGTGCCTGTCATGGCATCCGGGGCGCGGGCGCAGCCTGTGCACGCGATCTCCATGCATGGCGAACCTGCCCTGCCTGCCGATTACCCGCATCTGAGCTACGTCAATCCGCAAGTGAAGAAGGGGGGCAGCGTCCGCTACGGTGTCGTCGGCACGTTCGACAGCCTCAACCCGTTCAATCTGAAGAGCATCCGCACCACCGCCCGCGGCGTCTGGGATCCGGCCTTCGGCAACCTGATCTATGAAACGCTGATGACCCGCTCCGCCGACGAGCCCTTCACGCTCTATGGTCTTCTGGCCGAAAGCGTCGAGTGGAATGATGAGCGCACATTCATACAGTTCAACATCAATCCCAAGGCAAAATGGTCCGACGGCCAGCCGGTGACGCCTGAGGACGTGATCTTCTCCTTCGAGGTGCTGCGCGACAAGGGTCGGGTACCGTTCTCCAGGCGTCTCGCCCCCGTGGAGAAGATGGAAAAGGTCGGCGAGCGCAGTGTCCGCTTCACCTTCAACGACACGGTCGACCGGGAATTCCCACTGATCATCGCCGCCTCCACCCCGATCCTGCCGAAACACGCGATCGACCCGGAGACATTCGATCAGTCGACCCTGAAGGTGCCGCTGGGCTCGGGACCCTATTTTATCAAATCCGTCTCGCCCGGCCAGCGCATCGTCTACGAGCGCGATGAGAAGTACTGGGGCAAGGATATTCCGGCCAAAGTCGGTTTCGACAATTACGACCGAATCAGCGTCGAATACTTTTTGGAAGACAACACCCTGTTCGAAGCCTTCAAGAAGGGCGAGATCGACATCTATCCCGATGGCAGCCCGACCCACTGGGCGCGCGCGTATAATTTCCCGGCCATCCGGACTGGAGACGCGGTCAAGGAAGCCTTCACGCCGCAACTGCCGACGGGCATGCTGGGCTTCGTGTTCAACACGCGCCGGTCGATCTTTGCAGACGTCAATGTGCGCGCCGGCCTTTCGCTGGCCTTCGATTTCGAGTGGGCCAACCGGAACCTGTTCGAGAACGCCTATACCCGCACAGAAAGCTTCTGGCAGGGCTCGCCGCTGACTTCTCTCGGCAAACCGGCGGACCAGCGCGAGCTAGAAATCCTCGGTGACACCAAGAACCGAATCGAGCCCGACGTACTCGATGGTACCTACCGTATCGAAAAGACCAACGCGTCCGGCGCCGACCGCAGAGTGTTGCGCAAGGCCGTCGATCTCCTGAAAAAGGGCGGCTACACGATCAAGAACGGCCGCATGACGAATGCCAGCGGTCGCCAGTTGTCGTTCGAGGTGATGACGCAGACGGTCGATCAGGAAAAGCTCGCCATCGCCTACCAGCGCGCCCTTCGGATGATTGGCGTCGACATGGCAATCCGCACAGTCGATGATTCGCAGTACCAGTCGCGCTCGGGCAGCTTCGACTACGACATGATCGTCAAATCCTATCCGTCGTCGCTGTCTCCCGGCATCGAGCAGATGGGTCGCTGGGGCTCCACCTCCCGCGACACGCCCGGCAGCTTCAATTTTGCAGGAACGGCGGATCCCGATATCGACCGGTTGATCGGGACCATGACAGCCGTCCGTAGCAAGGAAGATTTCGAAGCAACGGTTCGCGCCTATGACCGCCTGCTGATTTCAGGCCATTACATGGTTCCGCTCTACCATATTGCCGACCAGTGGGTGGCGCGGCGCAAGCAGATACGCTATCCGGAAACCTTGCCGCTATACGGCTATCAGCTCAACACCTGGTGGGATGAGCGGGCGCAGTAGACAGCTCGCCACCTCCCGATCGCAAGCCAAACCTGATTGGAAAGAGAACGCCGATGGAGCGCATCACCGTAGATATTGTCTCCGACGTCGTGTGCCCCTGGTGCTATCTGGGCAAGGCGCGGCTCGAGCTGGCAATCGCCGAAGTTCAGGACGAGATCGGTGTCGACCTGAACTGGCGTCCCTATCGCCTCAACCCGGACATTCCGCCTGAAGGTGTGGACCACAAAGCGTTTCTGGAAGCAAAGCTCGGCGGCAGCGAAACGGTCGCCCGCGCGCACGGGGCGCTCACTCAGCTGGGCCAGGAAGTCGGCATCGCATTCAATTTCGACGCGATCACGGTCGGCTCGAACACGCTCGATGCCCACCGTCTACTTCAGTGGGCGATGGTGGAAGGCCGCGAGGTTCAGGATCGCGTTGTGACCGCGCTGTTCAAGGCGAATTTCGAGCAGGGGCGCGTTGTCGGGGACCACGCGGTTCTCGCAGACATCGCCGTCGAAGCCGGTATGGATCGCACGGTCGTCGAGAACCTTTTGGCAGGTGACGCCGATAAGGAAACGGTCCTTGCCGAGATCGACGCTGCGCAGAAGATGGGCGTCAACGGCGTGCCGTTCTTCATCATCGATGGACAGTATGCGGTGAGCGGTGCCCAGATGCCGGATGTTCTCGCCAACGCTTTCCGCGAAATCGCCCAGCTCAAAGCCGAAGCTCGCAAGGGCATGATCTAGCTCTCTGAAAGTCATCTTTGTGCAGAAAGACCAGACCCTCAAGGGTGTCCTCATCGCCTTTGCGGCCTTCGCCGCCTATGCATGGAGCGACGCCAGCGTCAAATTGATAGAGGGCCAGCTGAGCCCCTATCAATCCTCGTTCCTCGGCGCGGTCTTCTGCCTCGTCGGTCTGCCCTTCCTCATGAAGAAGGGCGACCGCTGGACGGATATCTTCAACACCACCAACAGATCGCTCTGGATCCTGCGATTTGTGGCGCAGGCCGGCGGCACGATCGGCAGCGTCACTGCCTTCACCCATCTGTCGATGGCCGAAGCGTTCGCGCTGATCTTTCTTCTTCCGTCCTTCGTCACCATCATGTCGGTCATCTTCCTCAAGGAACAGGTCGGATACAGGCGCTGGGCCGCGGTCGTCATCGGCTTTGTCGGCGTCATGATCGTGCTCCGCCCCGGATTTCGCGAACTCTCGATCGGCCATCTCGGCGCCGTCTTCGGCGGCTTGAGCGGAGCCATCTCGATCGTCGTGTTCAGGGCCATGGGACCATCAGAGAAGAACATATCGCTCTACGGGGCCGGCGTGCTCGGAACGCTCGTCGTGTGCGGCGCGCTTGCCCTGCCCGGCTTCCAGGCACCGACGGCAATCCAGTGGCTCTGGCTGGCCGGCTACGGGCTTCTGGCAGCACTCGGCGCGATCCTGGTCATGTATGCAGCCGCCTATGCACCCGCGACCCTGATCGGTCCGACGCAATATAGCCAAATGATCTGGGCGGTGCTGTTCGGCTACTTGGTCTTCGGCGACCATATCGACCTGCCGATGGTGATCGGCATCATCCTGATCATCGGCTCGGGCATGCTGACCCTCATTCGCGAACGCGTTCGCGGCACGCCGCTTCCGCCGGCCCTTGGCTCGGATACGCAGGCCGCCGCGGTGATGGCGCCGGAAGCGCCAGACACGAAGCCCTGAAAGCCACAGTATCGATTGAACGAAAAAGGCCGGCGAGCTCTGCTCACCGGCCTTTTGTTTGTTGTCGAAGCGACGAGACGCTTCAGGTCTTCGCCAGTTCCGCAAACTGCGTCATCACCTGGGCTGCAGCCGTCAGCCGCTTTGTCGGCGTCGGCAGGTCGCGGTTGAGGAAGATGCTCTGGTCCGGCCTGATCTTCGCAAGCGAACCCTGCTTGGCGATATAGCCGACCAGCGCCGTCGGGTTGGGGAACTGCTTGTCACGGAAGACGATGACCACGCCCTTCGGACCGGCATCGACCTTCTCGACATTCGCCTTGCGGCAGAGCGTCTTGATATAGACGACCTTGAGCAGGTTCTGCACCTCGGGCGGCATCGGCCCGAAGCGATCGATCATTTCCGCACCGAAGCCATCGATCTCCGACAGTTCCTGCACTTCGCCGAGACGGCGATAGAGACCCATGCGCAGATGCAGATCCGGCACGTAGTTCTCCGGGATCATCGTGGTGATGCCGACGGAGATCTGTGGCGACCAGCCCGTATCGACGACGTCGTCCTCACCCTTCACCTCCGCAACCGCCTCTTCCAGCATCTGCTGGTAAAGCTCGAAACCGACTTCCTTGATGTGACCGGACTGTTCCTCGCCGAGAAGATTGCCGGCGCCGCGGATGTCGAGGTCGTGGCTTGCCAGCTGGAAACCGGCGCCCAACGTATCGAGCGACTGCAGCACCTTGAGGCGACGGTCCGCCATCTGGGTGAGCGTCTTGTTGACCGGCAGCGTGAACAGCGCGAACGCCCGAACCTTCGAGCGTCCGACGCGGCCACGCAGCTGATAGAGCTGTGCCAGTCCGAACATGTCGGCCCGGTGCACGATCAGCGTGTTGGCGGTCGGCACGTCGAGACCGGATTCGACGATCGTGGTCGAGAGAAGCACGTCATACTTGCCGTCGTAGAAGGCATTCATGATGTCTTCCAGCTCGCCGGCAGCCATCTGGCCATGCGCAACGGCTACCTTGAGTTCCGGCACGTCCGACTGCAGAAACGCCTGGATATCGGCAAGATCGGCCAGCCGCGGGCAGACGTAGAAGCTCTGACCGCCGCGGTAGTGCTCGCGCATCAGCGTCTCGCGAATGACCAGCGGATCAAACGGCGAGATAAAGGTCCGCACAGCCATCCGGTCGACCGGCGGCGTGGTGATCAGCGACAGTTCGCGAACGCCCGTCATGGCCAGCTGCAGCGTGCGCGGGATCGGCGTCGCAGACAGCGTCAGCACATGCACGTCGGTCTTCATGTCCTTCAGCCGTTCCTTGTGCTTCACCCCGAAATGCTGCTCCTCGTCGATGATCAGAAGACTCAAGTTCGCGAACTGGATGCTGTTGCCCAGTAGCGCATGGGTGCCGACGACGATATCGACCTTGCCCTCGGACAATTCCTTCTTCGTCAGCGCCAGTTCCTTTGCCGGCACAAGACGCGAGGCCTGTGCAATCCGGATCGGCAGCCCGCGGAAGCGGTTGGTGAAGGTCTTGAAATGCTGGCGTGCCAGCAGGGTCGTCGGAACGACGACCGCAACCTGGGCACCGTTCATCGCGGCAAAGAAGGCTGCGCGCAGCGCCACTTCGGTCTTGCCGAAACCAACGTCGCCGCAGACGAGGCGATCCATCGGCCGTCCCGCTGCCAGATCGTCACGCACGGCCTCGATCGCAGTTGCCTGGTCTTCCGTCTCGTCATAGGGGAAGCGCGCCGCGAACTCGTCGTAGAGCCCTTCCGGCGTTGCCAAAACCGGTGCACGGCGCACCATGCGTGTCGCAGCGATGCGGATGAGGTCGCCGGCCATATCGAGCAGGCGCTTCTTGAGCTTGGCCTTGCGAGCCTGCCAGGCGCCACCACCGAGCTTGTCGAGATTGGCTTCCGCCGCATCCGACCCGTAGCGCGAGAGAAGGTCGATATTTTCGACGGGCAGGAAAAGCTTCGCCTGATCCGCATAATGCAGTTCCAGGCAGGCGCGCGGCGCACCGGCTGCCTCGATCGTGATCAGGCCGACGAACTTGCCGATACCGTGTTCGGCGTGGACGACAAGCGACCCTTCATCGAGGCCCGCGACTTCGGTCAGGAAGTCGGCTCCGCGCTTGCGGCGCTTGCCACGCCGAACCATGCGGTCGCCGAGAATATCCTGCTCGCCGATCACGGCGATATCGCCCGTCTCGAAACCCGCCTCCAGGCTCATCACGGCCGACGCCGCTTCGCCTTTTTCAAGCTTTTGCAGGTCGGACAGCTTTTCAATCGGCTTGATGCGCTTCAGGCCGCGTTCGTCCAGCACCTGCAACAGGCGGTCGAGCGAGCCGGCGGACCAGCCCGTAATCAGAACCTTGATGCCTTCAGCGCGCTTGTCGGCGATGTGCTTGACGACGAGATCGAAGATATTGACACGAACCTCGCTATCGGAATCGTGCTCCTGGGTCTCGGACCCGGTCTCTGCCTGGCTTTTCGCCCAGCGCGGCCCGGTATGGGCATCCAGCGTCAGAACAGGTCGGCCGGCCGAATCCATCTCGTTGAAGGGCGTGAGCCGGATGGCGGCGACCTCATCGAGGGTTTCCGCAAACGACTTGCCATCGAGATAGAGCTGGCCCGGCGATACCGGCTTGTAGGGTGTCGCCTGCGCGGTCGCTCCCTTGCCCAGGCTCGCCTGATCGCGGCGTGCCTCGAAGTAGTCGGTGACGAGCTTTGAGCGCTCAGTCGCCGCTTCGCGCGCATTATGATCGGTGACGATCCGGAAACCGCTCAGATAGTCGAACGCGGTCTCGAGCTTCTCGTAAAACAGCGGCAGCCAGTGTTCCATGCCGGCGTAGCGGCGCCCTTCGGACACGGCCTGATAAAGCGCGTCGTCGCGGTTGGCAGCCCCGAACATCGACAGATAGTTCGTGCGGAAGCGGCTGATAGTATCAGGCGTCAGCGTCACTTCGCTCATCGGGTTGAGGTCGAGCGAGCGGGCCTGGCCCGTCGTGCGCTGGCTTGCCGGATCGAAGGACCGGATCGTTTCCAGCGTGTCACCGAAGAAATCCAGCCGCACCG
Source organism: Neorhizobium sp. DAR64862/K0K3 (assembly GCF_050500185.1). Lineage (NCBI taxonomy): Bacteria > Pseudomonadati > Pseudomonadota > Alphaproteobacteria > Hyphomicrobiales > Rhizobiaceae > Neorhizobium > Neorhizobium sp. DAR64862/K0K3. The sequence continues at coordinate 1,372,542 of NZ_CP191449.1, read as the reverse complement.
GTTCTTCCGAACCCGGCACGAACACATCGAGAATACCGCCGCGCACCGCAAATTCGCCGACTTCGCGCACGGTCGACACGCGGTCAAAGCCGTTGCGCTCAAGCCGCGCGGCAATATCGTCCATCCGGATCACGTTGCCGGGCTTGGCTGAAAACGCCAGGCTTTCGATCACCGAGGCTGGCGCGATCTTCTGCAACATCGCATTGACGGTGACGAGCACAATGGCCGGATGCGGCTTCTTGGCATGCGCGATCAGCCCCGACAGGGCGGCAAGTCTCCTTGCGGAGACATCGGCACTCGGTGACACACGGTCATAGGGCAGACAGTCCCAGGCCGGCAGCGACAGAACCGGAATTTCCGGCGCAACGAAGGACAGCATCTGCTCCAGATCCGGCATCCGCTGGCCGTCCGAGAGAACGTAGGCAACCGACTGTCCGGCCCGCGCCAGTTCCGCAAGAACAAGCGGTTCGGTGCCGGCCGGCACACTGCCGATGGTCAGCGGTGTTGAGGCCGCCGCGATCTTCTTCGCGTTAAATCCGGAAATCATTGGCCGAGTTTCTCTTGCAACGACTCTCTGGTCACGGGATCGAAGTCCGGCTTGTAGGCGGCGATACGCGCAAACAGAGGCGTATTGCGTTCCTCGGGCAGCGCCATAGCGCCGGTGATCCAGGCGTGCAGGTCGTGGTCCTGCTCGTCCATGATCACTTCAAACTCGTCCAGTTCCGTATCGGAGAGGTTGGAAATCTCCGCCTCGGCGAAGCTGCCGAACACGAGATCCATCTCGCGAATACCGCGATGCCAGCAGCGATAGAGAATACGTCGGCGACGGGGGTCGAGATCCGCGCTGGTGCGTGCCAATCCAGTCATAAGCCAAGTCCCTGTTTTGCGGTTCATATAGGATTGTTTTCGGCTCGCGTCACCTTGCCAAATGGGCAAAACTTGCGCCATTTAGCCAACCATGCGCCCTGCCATACTCGATCCGCTGTTTGCCTCCGTTTCATCGCTGCCCGGCGTTGGCCCGAAGATCGCCGACCTGATCGCGCGTGTCACCGGACGCGAGGATGCGGAAGACTGCCGGGTCGTCGATCTCCTGTTCCATGCGCCCTATTCGCTGATCGATCGCCGCAACCGTCCGGGCATTGCGCTCGCGCCGCAAGGAGCGATCGTCACCATCGAGGGACGCGTCGACCGGCATCAACCTCCACCGGCCCGGACCAACCAGCCCTACCGGGTCTTTCTGCACGATGAGACGGGCGAACTCGCCCTCACCTTCTTCAGGGCAAAGGGCGACTGGCTGCACAAGACGCTTCCAGTCGACGAACAGGTGATGGTCAGCGGCAAGGTCGACTGGTTCAACGGCCGCGCCTCGATGATCCATCCGGATTTCATGGTGAAGGTATCGGAAGCCGAAAACCTGCCGCTTGTCGAGCCGGTCTATCCGATGACGGCCGGCCTGTCGTCGAAGACATTCCGCCGGACGATCGAAGGCGCGATCGCACGCCTGCCGCAGTTCCCGGAATGGGCGGATTTGAGCCTCACGCAGCGTCAGGGCTTTCCTACCGTAACGGAAGCCTTTCAGGAACTGCACGATCCGCGCGACGAGACGGATATCGATCCCCAGTCCAAGGCACGCCGCCGCTTGGCCTATGACGAATTTCTCGCAGGCCAGGTGTCGCTGGCACTGGTGCGCCAGAAGATCCGCAAAGTGCCGGGACAGCCGATCCGGGTAAAGGGCGAGCTTGCCGCCCGTCTCGTTGCCGCGCTGCCCTTTTCGCTGACGCCCAGCCAGAAATCCTCCGTCGACGATATCATCAAGGACATGGCAGGCGAAGACCGCATGCTGCGGCTGTTGCAAGGCGATGTCGGCGCCGGCAAGACGCTGGTGGCCCTTCTGGCGATGGCCGCCGCTGTCGAAGCCGGCGGCCAGGCCGTTCTGATGGCACCGACCGAAATCCTCGCCCGCCAGCATTTCTCGACCATCTCGAAACTGGCCGGTGCCGCCGGCGTCACTGTCGAACTTCTGACCGGCCGCACCAAGGGTCGCGAACGCGAAGCCATCGTCGAGCGGATCGCCTCGGGCGAGGCCCAGATCGTCATTGGCACCCACGCGCTGTTCCAGGACACCGTCAGCTATCACAGCCTGATGCTGGCGGTCGTCGACGAACAGCACCGGTTCGGCGTGCATCAGCGTCTGCGTCTGACCGCCAAGGGCATATCCCCGCATATGCTCGTCATGACCGCGACGCCCATCCCGCGCACACTGGTGCTGGCAGCCTTCGGCGACATGGATGTGTCCAAGCTGACCGAGAAGCCTGCCGGCAGAAAGCCGATCCAGACCGTGACGATCCCGACCGAACGGATCGGCGATGTCGTCGGGCGCCTGCGCAGCGCCGTCGCAGAGGGAAAGAAGGCCTACTGGATCTGCCCGCTGGTCGAGGAATCGGACGTCTCCGAACTGATGTCGGCCGAGGAGCGCTACGCGGTACTGGCCCGCGAACTCGGTGCCGACAATGTCGGCCTCGTGCATGGCCGAATGGCCGGACCGGAAAAAGACGCCGTCATGAGCGCCTTCAAGAACGGCGAGATCCGCCTGCTTGTCGCAACCACCGTCGTCGAGGTCGGCGTCGACGTGCCCGATGCGACGATCATGGTGATCGAACACGCGGAGCGGTTCGGTCTGGCGCAGCTCCACCAGTTGCGTGGGCGTGTGGGGCGTGGAGACGAAGCCTCCGCCTGCATTCTTCTCTACAAGGGACCACTCAGCGAGACCGGCCACGCGCGCCTGTTGATTCTCCGCGACAGCGAGGACGGTTTTCTGATCGCCGAGGAAGACCTGAAACTGCGTGGCGAAGGAGAACTCCTCGGCACCCGCCAGTCAGGGACGCCCGGGTTCAAGATCGCCAGCCTAGAAGCACACGCGGATCTCCTCGAGATCGCCCGCAAGGACGCGACCTACCTCCTGGATCGCGATCCCGACCTAACAAGTGAACGCGGCGAGGCCGTACGCGCGCTGCTTTACCTGCATAGACGTGACGAAGCGATCCGCTTCCTGCGCGCCGGCTAAGGTGCTGTCGGAGGCGTGGTAACAGTGGGCATGTCCTGCGGTGCCGGCAGGATCGGGACCTCGCCCGGCTTCGGCGTATAGGTCGGAGAGATAAGCCCGCCCGAGATCAACAGCTTGGCGCCCTCTTCCGGCGTCATGTCGAGCATGATGATCTGGCTTTTGCGCACGAACATCAGGAAACCCGCGGTTGGAACCGGGGTCGGAGGCATGAACACCGCCACCATCTCCTCGCCGTCTGCGTTGAGCTTCTCGGCAATCTCGCCCTGTGCATCGCCGGCAATAAACACGAGCACCCAGGTGCCGGGTGTCGGAAACTCCACCATGCCGCACTTCTTGAAGGACGTGGACTGTTCCTTCAGAACCGTCTCCAGGATCTGTTTGACGCTCTTGTAGATGGTCCGGATAAGCGGCATCTGGTTGAGGATCGACTCGCCGAAACTGACGATCGAGCGACCGATCAGGTTCCTGCCGAGAAAGCCGATGATGGTGATCATCACCATCGCCAGCAGCAGACCCGTGCCGGGAATCGTTACGTCGAAGTAATATTGGGGGTCGTAACGCTGCGGGATGTAGGGCGTTACCCAGCTATCGGCCCAGTCGATGAAGGTAAAGGTAAGCCATATGGTGATCGCCAAAGGCGCGCATATGATCAGGCCTGTCAGGAAGTTGTTTCTGAGCCGACCGGCCAGCGATAAGCGCTCTGGGCTGTCGCTCATGAAAATTCCTTACCCGTGACTTGCATTGTCGCATTCATCGAATGCGACAATGCAAGATGCAATGCTGCGATGCAAGGGAAAGCAACCCTTTCCCGATCACTCCACAGTGACGGATTTGGCGAGGTTGCGAGGCTGATCGACATCGGTGCCCATAAACACGGCCGTGTGGTAGGCAAGCAGCTGGATCGGCAGCGAAAAGATCATCGGTGAAATGATTTCGTCTACATTCGGAAGCACGATCGTCGCCATCGTCGGAAGTTTCGAGGCAGCGGCCCCCTTCTCGTCGGTGATAAAGATGATCTTGCCGCCGCGCGCCGCCACTTCCTGCATGTTCGAAACGGTCTTTTCGAAGAACCTGTCATGCGGCGCAATGACGATGACCGGCATGTGCTCGTCAATCAGGGCGATCGGTCCGTGCTTCAATTCACCGGCTGCGTAGCCTTCCGCGTGGATGTAGGAGATTTCCTTGAGTTTCAACGCACCTTCCAGTGCAAGCGGATAGCTCGTGCCGCGCCCGAGATAAAGCACATCCTTGAAGCGCGAAAGCTCTCGCGAAAGCGCCTCGATCTGCGGCTGGATGTCGTTCAATACCCGGCTCATGATTCGCGGCATCTCGGCTAAGTGCTTTACCATCGCCTTCTCGTCGCTCTCCGTCACCGTCCCGCGGACGCGACCGGCACCGATCGAAAGAGCCGCCAGAACCGCGAGCTGGCAGGTGAAGGCCTTGGTCGAGGCGACACCTATCTCCGGTCCTGCAAGAATTGGAAACACTGCATCCGATTCCCGCGCGATCGTCGATTCGCGGACGTTGACGATAGCGCCGATCTTGAGGCCCTGATCCTTGCAGTAGCGCAGGGATGCGAGCGTATCGGCTGTCTCGCCGGACTGCGAGATGAACAGCGCCGCCTGGCTGGGCGACAGCGGCAGTTCGCGGTAGCGGAATTCCGAGGCGACGTCGATCTCGACGGGAAGGCGCGCATAGCGCTCGAACCAGTATTTGCCGATGAGACCGGACAGATAGGCCGTACCGCAGGCGGAAATCGCGAGGCCCGACACTGTCGAGAAGTCGATCGCCGTATCCGTGGGCTTCACCGTGTTGGTGGCAAAGTCGATATAATGGGCAAGCGCGTGAGAAATGATCTCGGGTTGCTCATAAATCTCCTTCTCCATGAAATGGCGATGGTTGCCCTTGTCGACCATGAAGGTCGCCGCCTGCGAGATCTGGCTCTTTCGGGTAACCGGCCGGCCTTCGTAGTCGACGACCTCGAGACGATCATGGGTGATGATGGCGCAATCGCCATCGACCAGATAGGTGATCTCGTTGGTAAAGGGCGAGAGCGCAATCGCATCCGATCCTAAGAACATCTCGCCCCGGCCATGACCGACGGCAAGCGGCGGCCCGAATCGCGCCGAAAAGATCGTGCCGGGCTCGTCCTCGAACATCACGACCAGCGCATAGGCGCCGGAAACGCGGTTGAGCATGGCGAGCATTGCCTCGCGGTGCCCCAGGCCTTCGCGCGTGTAATGCGCCAGCAGATGTGCCACGACTTCCGTATCCGTCTGGCTGGTGAAGACAGCCCCGTCGGCGATCAGGGCGTCCTTAAGTTCGGAGAAATTCTCGATGATGCCGTTATGAACAACCGCGACTCCGTCGACGAAATGCGGATGCGCGTTCGTCTCGTTCGGAACGCCATGCGTTGCCCAGCGGGTATGGGCAATCCCGATCGTGCCCGGCAGCGGCTCTCCGTCCAACTTCTTCTCGAGGTTGAACAGCTTGCCCTCGGCGCGGCGGCGATCGAGCTTGCCCTCGTGGATGGTGGCGACGCCGGCGGAATCATAGCCGCGGTATTCCAGCCGCCGCAACGCCTCGACTAGACGCGTCGCTACCGGCTCCTGGCCCACGATCCCGACAATCCCGCACATATAGGCCTCTCCAATTCTTCTCGTTCGATCGCGAAGTCCTAGCCGATTGCCCTCGCCGTGCAATCACCGGCGCGGTCACTTTCGATGTCGAACCGTAACGCGAAAACCTTAATGGCTCGAACCGGATGGCACCTGGAAGCAGAAGCGATTCTGCGACCGATCAGCACCGCTATCTACTTCGACTTCGATGCCTTGATCGCCAGCGCCCGCTCGCGGATCACCTTGGCGCGGTCCGGCTTTACCTCCTGGCGAGCGCGACCAAGAGCCAGCGCATCATCAGGCACATCCTCGGTAATCACACTGCCTGACGCGACATAGGCGCCATCGCCAATCGAGACCGGTGCAACCAGCGACGAGTTCGACCCAATGAAGCTGTTCGCGCCGATCCGGGTCTCATGCTTGTTGACGCCGTCATAGTTGCAGGTGATCGTGCCGGCACCGATATTGGCATGCGCGCCGATGACGGCATCGCCGATATAGGTGAGGTGGTTCACCTTGGCGCCCTCGCCCACCTTGCCGTTTTTCACCTCGCAGAAATTGCCGACCTTCGAGCCCTCGGCGAGATCAGCACCTGGGCGAAGACGCGCGAATGGCCCCACTGTCGCACCCGAACTGACATGCGCACCCTCGATATGGGAAAACGCGTGGATGACCGCACCGCTATCGATCGTCACGCCCGGCCCGAACACCACATTCGGCTCGATCAGCGCGTCCTGTCCGATCTGCGTATCATAGGCCAGGAAAACGGTTTCCGGCGCAATCATGGTGACACCGGACACCATCAGTTCATGTCGGCGACGCTCCTGCCACAGGCGCTCGATGTAAGCCAGTTCCGCCCGGTTGTTGCAGCCGGTCAGTTCCGTTTCGGGCGCATCCACGGCAACGACCTTGCCGCCGTTCGCCCGGGCGATCTCCACGAGATCCGTCAGGTAGTACTCGCCCTTGGCATTGGCATTGCCGATCTGTTCGAGCAGGGCCAAAGCCTTGGCACCGTTGATTGCCATCAGGCCGCTATTGCACCAGGTGACCTTGCGCTCCTCCTCAGTCGCATCCTTCTCCTCGCGGATGGCAACGAGTTCGCCATTCTCCACCAGAAGACGGCCGTAACCGGTCGGCTTGTCCGTGTGGAAACCGATGACGACCACGTCGGCCCCGTTTTCCAGCTCGGCCCGGGCGGCCATGAAGGGAGCGGCGGTGATCAGCGGCACGTCGGCATAGGCCACCAGAACATCGTCGAAGCCTTCGGCGATGGCGTCACGCGCCGCGAGAACCGCGTGTCCGGTGCCGAGCCGCTCTTTCTGCAGGAAGGCTTTGACCGATATCCCGCCGATCGCGCCTGCCTTGGCAACCTTGTCCGCATCGCGGCCGACCACAAGTGCCGCGTCCGTCATGCCGGCCGAAGCGACCGCTGCCATCACATGCGCAATCATCGGTCGCCCGGCGACCGGATGCAGTACTTTCGACATGGACGATTTCATTCTCGTGCTGTCGCCAGCGGCAAGAATGACGGCAAGGCAGGAACGGCTCATTTCAGAATCTCCTTCGGCGATCGCCGCCTGTGTAGCAGCAACTGTCTTGAAGGGCGATAAACGGCATATGTCCATCAGAAACAAAAAGGGCGCCGATGAGGGCGCCCTTTCAAACTCAGACTGGAGACGAGCTCACTTCGGCAGCTGGTCGTCCACACCCTGGATGTAGAAGTTCATGCCGAGCAGAACGCCGTCCTCGGCCTTTTCGCCGGCCTTCAGCCACTCGGAACCGTCCTGCTTGTTGATCGGGCCGGTAAACGGATGCAGTTCGCCGGACTTGATCTTGGCTTCGGTCTCTTCGGCCATCGCCTTCACGTCGTCAGGCATGTTTGTGTAGGGCGCCATCGTGAGAATGCCGTCCTTCAGGCCGTCCCAGATCTGCTCGGACTTCCAGGAGCCGTCGAGAAGCGCCTTGGTGCGCTTGATGTAATAGGCGCCCCAGGTGTCGACGATCGCAGTCAGCTGCGTCTTCGGACCGGCGGCGATCATGTCGGAGGCCTGACCGAATGCGAAAATGCCGCGCTCGGCTGCAACCTGCATCGGTGCCGTCGTGTCGGTGTGCTGGGTCAGGATATCGACGCCCTGGTCGACCAGTGCCTTGGCAGCATCGGCTTCCTTGCCCGGGTCGAACCAGGTGTTGGCCCATACGACCTTGAGCTTGAACTCAGGATTGACCGACTTTGCGCCGAGTGCGAAAGCATTGATGCCCATCACCACTTCCGGGATCGGGAAGGATGCGATGTAGCCGGCAACGCCCTTCTTCGACATCTTCGCAGCGATCTGGCCCTGGATGTAGCGGCCTTCGTAGAAGCGCGAATTGTAGGTCGCGAGGTTCGGACCAGCCTTGAAGCCGGTTGCATGTTCGAACTTCACGTTCGGGAATTTCGCGGCAACCTTCACGGTCGCATCCATGAAGCCGAACGAGGTCGTGTAGACGATCGCGCAACCGGAGCGGGCCATGCGCTCGATCGCACGTTCGGCATCCGGACCTTCCGGCACGCTTTCGAGGAACGGCGTCTCGATCTTGTCGCCAAGTGCCTTTTCCAGCTCGATACGGCCGCGATCATGCGCCTGGGTCCAGCCGCCGTCGGTCTTGGAACCGACATAGATGAAGCAGACCTTCTTCTTTTCCTGGGCCTGCGCGCCGGTCGAGAAACCACCCAGAAGGGCGGCCGACGCGGCTAGGGCGATAATCAGTTTCTTCATTTCCTAAACCTCTATTGGCTTGAAGACGGGGTGTGCTTACCGCGGTCACCGATCGGGGACGAATGCCTTTCCGAGCGAAGCCGGCGTATTGATGAGCGTCGTGCGACGATTATGCGAGATGATGATGAGGACGACAATAGTCGCCACGTAAGGAAGTGCGGACAGAACCTGCGAGGGAATGCCGATGCCGAACGCCTGCGCATGCAGCTGCCCGATCGTCACGGCACCGAAAAGATAGCCGCCGGCGAGAACCCGCCACGGCCGCCACGAGGCAAAGACGACGAGCGCCAGCGCAATCCAGCCGCGTCCGGCCGACATGTTTTCCACCCATTGCGGCGTATAGACAAGCGACAGCTGCGCACCGGCAAGACCCGCACAGGCGCCACCGAACAGCACTGCCAAATAGCGCGTGCGGATGACGTTGATGCCGAGCGCATGCGCCGATCCGTGGTTGTCGCCGATCGCGCGAAGCTTCAGGCCGCGACGGCTCTTGAACAGGAACCAGTTGATGCCGATGACAAGCGCGATCGACAGATAGAAGGTCAGATCCTGGGCGAAGAGAACCCGGCCGACGAAGGGAATGTCGGACAGAAGCGGAATGACGATCGGCTGCAGCTTGATGCCCGGCTGGCCGACGAAACTCTCGCCGAGCTGGCCGGAAATGCCGAGACCGAGGATGGTGAGTGCCAGTCCCGTCGCCACCTGGTTTGCCACCAGCGTCAGCGTCAGGAACCCGAACAGCAGCGAAAACAGACCGCCGCCAACAATGCCGGCGACGATGCCGATATAGGGCGAACCGGTCATCTGCGTCGCCGCAAAGGCGCAGACGGCGCCCATGATCATCATGCCTTCGACGCCGAGGTTAAGCACACCGGCACGTTCGGTCACGAGTTCGCCGAGCGCCGCAATGACGAGCGGTGTCGCGGCAGTGATGACGGTAAGAAGGATCGCCTCGAACATCAGCCCTTCGCCTCCGCCTGGCTTCCGGCAAAGATCAGCCGGATGCGGTAATGGATCAGCGTATCGCAGGACAGAACGAAGAACAGCAGCAGGCCCTGGAAGACGCGGCTGACTTTATCGGAAATCCCGATCGAAAGCTGGGCCGCCTCACCACCGAGATAGGTGAGCGCCAGAACGAGGCCCGACGCGATGATTCCGAGCGGATTGAGACGCCCCAGAAACGCAACGATGATCGCGGTGAAACCGTATCCGGGCGAAATCGACGGCTGCACGTGACCGATCGAACCGGATACTTCCGAGATCCCCGCAAGCCCGGCAAGTCCGCCGGAGACGAGCATCGAGAACCACACCATGCGCCGTGCCGAAAAGCCGGCAAAACGCCCTGCCCGTTCCGACTGCCCAAGCACCTGAACCTCGAAACCCTTCAGCATGAAGCGCATCATGAACCAGAGCGCCACCGCGGCAATGATCGCGAAGGCAAAGCCCCAATGGGCCCGGCCGGAGGCCAGCATTTCCGGCAGCACCGCCTCGATCTGGAAGCTCTTCGTCTGCGGAAAATTATAGCCCTGCGGGTCACGCCATGGGCCGCGGACCAGCCAGTCGAGAAACAGCTGCGCGATATAGACCAGCATCAGGCTGGTCAGAATTTCGTTGGTGTTGAACCGCGTCTTCAAAAGTGCGGGAATACCCGCGTAGAGCGCGCCGCCGGCAATGCCCATCAGAAGCATCAGCGGCAGGATCATCGGCGAATGCCACTCGGGATAAAGAACCGGCAGGATCGAACCCGTGATCGCCCCGATCGTGAACTGGCCCTCGGCGCCGATATTCCAGTTGTTCGAGCGGTAGCAGATCGAAAGCCCGACCGCGATCAGGATCAGCGGTGCGGCCTTGACGGCCAGTTCATGCAGCGACCAGACTTCCAGAAGCGGCTCGATAAAGAAACTGTAGAGCGCAGATCCCGGGTTCTTGCCGAGCGCCCAGAACAGGATGGCGCCGCCGATCAGTGTCAGCACCAACGCCAGAAGCGGCGAAAGAACCGAAAACAGTGTCGAGACGCGGGCGCGCTTTTGCAGTTCAATGCGCATACGTTGCCTCCGGCGAGGACGGCATGGCGTCAGGGATCGAATGGCTCTCGTGGATGCCACCCATCATCAGCCCGATCCGCTCCAGCGACAGGCTGCCGACCGGATGCGGCTCCGACAATTTGCCCTCCGAGATAACAGCGATATTGGTTGCCACCTCGAAAATCTCATCAAGGTCCTGGCTGATCACGACGACGGCGGAGCCGGATTTCGCGAGATCGATCAGCGCCTGACGGATCCGGCTCGCAGCACCGGCATCGACGCCCCAGGTCGGCTGGTTGACGATCATGATCGAAGGCTGCCGATCGAGTTCGCGCCCCACGACGAATTTCTGCAGATTGCCTCCCGAAAGCGATCCCGCCAGCGGATCCTCTCCACTCTTGCGCACATCCATCTGCTGACAGATGCGTTTGGTAGCCGAGCGGATCGCACCGGAACGCACGATCGACGCCAGACCGCCCGACAGGAATGCCTTCCGGTCCGGCTGGCTGCGCGCCAGAAGCAGATTGTCGGTCAGCGACATGCCGGGTACGGCAGCATGACCATGCCGCTCCTCGGGCACGAAACTAGCGCCGAGCAGCCGCCGGCCATTGATGCCCGTGCGACCCACGGACTTGCCGCGGACCTTGATCCGGTCATCATCGGCAACCGGATATTCGCCAGACAGCGCGTCGAACAGTTCGCTCTGGCCATTGCCCGCAATGCCCGCAATCGCAAGGATTTCGCCTGCCCTAACGCGCATAGAAATGTTCTTGAGACTGACCGCGAAAGGCGAGCGCGCCTTCACGGTCAAATCGGTCACATCGAGTTGAATGTCCCCGAGCGCCACCGCCTCGTCCCGATGCACCGCGGCAACTTCGGTACCCACCATCATCCGGGCAAGTGACGCTGGCGTCTCCTGCCTCGGATCGCAGGCGCCGGTCACCTTGCCGTGGCGAAGAACGGTGGCGCGGTCGCAGATGCGACGCACTTCCTCCAGCCGGTGGCTGATATAGAGCACCGAGCGGCCCTCGGACTTCAGCTTGAAAAGCGTCTCGAACAACCGGTCCGCTTCCTGCGGCGTGAGCACGGAGGTCGGCTCGTCGAGAATGATCAGCTTCGGGTTCTGGAGGAGAGCCCGCACGATCTCGATCCGCTGGCGTTCACCGACCGAAAGGTCGGCCACATGCGCATAAGGATCAAGCGGCAGTCCGTACGCCTTGGAAAGCGAGGCAGCCTCTTCGGCGATCTTGGCAAGTGGTGTCTTCGGATCGAGCGAGAGCGCGATGTTTTCGGCAACCGTCAGCGCTTCGAACAGCGAGAAGTGCTGAAACACCATGCCGATGCCGAGCTGCCGGGCTTCCCCAGGCGAACCAATCGTCACCGGGTTCCCCTGCCAGACAATCTGCCCGCCCGATGGCTGAAGCACGCCGAACAGCATCTTTACGAGAGTGGATTTGCCGGCACCGTTTTCGCCGAGCAGCGCATGGATTTCACCCGGCGCGATATCGAGATCGATACCACTGCACGCAGCAAAATCGCCGAACAGCTTCGTCAGTCCACGGACCGACAAAAGCGAAGCAGCCTGCTCGCTCTCGGAAAAAGTCACGACGTCCCCTCGTTCACCCGCGCGCCCGGTCTTGAGTGCCGGTATTTCCGCGTCGCAGTTATTTCAAATGCTGAACCCGTCCGGTCTGACCGGATACTGGGTTGATATTGATACCGTTTTTGTTGCCTTGCACAACAGCAAAGAGACGCGTTGCGAAAAAACGCAGCTATTTTCCAAGACCTGGAAAAAGCTGCATCATGCCGCCAATGCAATAGAGATAAAGACTGCTGATCACGACGCCCCAGACGAGCCAGTCCGGTGACTGGAAATGCAGGAGCAGCGAGTAGCCGGCGAGCGCGCACCAGAGCAGGCAGATCCCGAGATTGAGCGGCCGAAGGCGCTTGACGCGCACCGGATGGAGGAAATTGATCGGCAGGAAAGTGGCAACCACGGATACGGAGACCACGATCATGGCCGTCGTCGCACTGGCATCGATGACGAACAGCGTCAGCACCACCATGTTCCAGACGACCGGGAAACCGGAGAAGAAGTACTCGTCGGTCTTCATGCCCATGTCGGCATAGTAGATCGCACTCGAAACGACGATGGCGCCGGCCGCAACGAATGACCAGGGTTCGCCGATCATTCCACTTTGATAAAGCGCAAAGGCCGGCAGGAGAACGTAAGTCACGTAATCAATGATATTGTCGAGCGTATCGCCCGACCAGTTCGGCAGGACTTCCTTCACATGCACTTTGCGCGCAATCGGTCCGTCGATCCCGTCAACCAGAAGTGCCAGCCCCAGCCACCAGAACATGTCGACAAATCGATGTTCTGCCGCAGCCACGACACCGAGGAATGCCAGGAACGAGCCTGACGCCGTCAGGAGATGCACGGAGAAAGCCCGGATTTCCGCGTAAGGGACGTTCCGATAATTGAATAGTCGCCTGAACACGCGTCCCCCGCCTTTCCGTGAAGCCTGCGAGATATGCGGCCAATTGTCCCCGTTTGCAACTGCGCATGCCGGCGCACACCTGATTATGACCGGGAAAACCAGGATTTCTCTCGATCCCTCGTGGGCAGCGCGTGGCGAATCTGGCGCTGCTACGGCTGGAATTACGGCCGGCACTCTATAAATACGGTGAGAGCGAATGGCTCCGGAGGTGACAGATGCACGAGTTCGAAATTGCCGTCGTTGGCGGCGGCCTGACAGGATCGGTGGCGGCGCTGGCTTTTGGTCGAGCCGGCCGCAAAGTCGCGCTGATTTCGCCGGCATCCGAGCGAGACGATGGGCGCACGACCGCGCTGATGGATCAATCCATCCGCCTGCTGGATCGACTGGGTCTGTGGGATATCATCGCACCCTCGGCAGCACCGCTGTCGATCATGCAGATCATCGACGGCACGACGCGGCTGCTGCGCGCGCCCACCACCCAGTTTCGCGCACAGGATGTCGGCCTTTACGCATTCGGCTACAACATTCCCAACAACGCTCTGTCTCCGGCGCTGGAAAAGGCGATCGACCTTGAGCCGAACGTGACCCGGTTCACCCATCAGGTCGACGCGTTTGATTTCTACGGTGATCGCGCCAGCCTCACCTTGTCGGACGGCTCGTCGATGTCCGTTGATCTGGTCATCGGCTCGGATGGGCGAAAGTCGAGCACGCGCGAGGCCGCCGGAATAGACGTCCGCCGCTGGTCCTACCCGCAGTCCGCCCTGGTGATGAACTTTGCCCATACGGTGCCGCATCACAACGTTTCGACGGAGTTCCATACCGAAACCGGACCGTTCACGCAGGTTCCCCTACCCGGTTCCCGCTCCAGCCTCGTCTGGGTTGTGAGGCCCGAAGAAGCCGAGCGGTTGATGGCGACCGATCTCGACCAGCTGTCGCAGCTCGTCGAAGACCGCATGCAGTCGATGCTCGGAAAGGTGACCGTCGAAGCCGCCCCGCAGGCCTGGCCGCTTTCGAGCCTGATGGCAGACCGGTTCGGCAAGGGTCGTGTCGCACTTGTCGGCGAAGCCGCGCATGCCTTCCCCCCGATCGGCGCTCAGGGCCTCAACCTCTCGCTGCGTGATATCATCACGCTGAGTGATCTGGTGACGGACGAACCGGACAGACCGATCGGCGCGGATATCGGCGATCGTTTTAACCGGAGCCGCCGCCCCGATATCATGACCCGCACCTTCGGTGTCGATCTGCTCAACCGCTCACTTCTGTCGGACTTCCTGCCCGTCCAGATGCTGCGGGCGGGCGGTCTGCAGGTCTTGAAAAACGCCCCGCCGTTACGCAATCTGATGATGCGGGAGGGGATCGAACCGGGCCGCGGACTGCGCGAAATTTTTTCGGGCCTAAGGAAGCAAGCCCGCAGATAGAAAACCGGAATGGATGAGATAGAGGATCGCTGGCAGGGTGAAGACAGACGCCAGCGTGATAATCAGGATGCTCGCCGACGCGCGCTCCTGCCAGACGCCATATTGCTGGCTGATGACGAAGACATTGGTGGCTGTCGGCAGGGCTGACAGCAGCGTCGCCGAGTAGATCCAGACCGGTTCGAAACCACCGATCAGCGACAGGACCGAAAACGTCGTCAGTGGCAGTACGATCAGCTTGAAGACGGCGATATAGCCGATCTCGACCGGAACACGCCGCACCGGCCTCAACGCCAGCGTCACCCCCATTGCAAAGAGCGCGCAGGGCGCCGCCGCTTGCGCCAGATAATCGATAAGCCGCTGTACCGGTTCGGCCGGCTGCCACGCCATCGCGGCGAATGCAAAGCCGACAGCTGTCGAGATGATGAACGGGTGCAGCAGAACCTTGCGGGCGATATCGCCCGCCACCGCCAGCGGTGATCGACCGTCGCCGCCGGCTGCCGCCATCATGGCGGGTGCCACGATAAAATGGGCGGCGTTCTCGAAGCAGACGATCAGCGCTACCGGCACGGCAGCCGCTTCGCCAAAAGCAAGCAGTGCAAGCCCCGGCCCCATATATCCGATGTTGCCGTAAGCGCCGGCAAACGCCTGGATCGTGCAGTCCTCGAATGACGTCTTGCGGATCAGGAACCCGATCAGGAACACCACCGTGAAGATCAGATAGGTCGCGAAGATCTCGCCAAGAATGAAGTCGACCCGCGCCAGTTGCTCCATCGGCGTGCGCGAGACGAGCTTGAAGAACAGCGCCGGAAGTGCCGCATAGATGATGAACGTGTTCATCCATCCAAGCGCCTCGGCCGGTTGTTTGGTGACCTTTGCGGCCACGTAGCCGATCAGGATTAGTCCGAAAAACGGGAGCAGCAAGCCGATGATGTCGCCCATGCCGCCTTTAATCCTTACCGCGGTTGACCTTGTGGCCGTTCCGTTAGCCGATTTGCATCAGGATTGGAAAGGTCTGCTGGAACCAGATCGCGGCTGACGTCACGAAACCGAAGATGAAAGCAAGGCCGGTCAGGATCAGCAACACGCCCATCGCCTTCTCGACGTGACCGAGATGCCGTCGAAAGCGGGTGAGGAACCGCATGAAGGCACCGGAGAACCCGGCAGCGATCCAGAACGGCACGGCGAGACCGAGCGAATAGATCGCCAGAAGCATGGCGCCCTCGCCCACCGTATCGCGCGACGCGGCAACACCGAGGATCGCGCCGAGAACTGGACCGATGCACGGCGTCCAGCCGAACGCGAAAGCCAGCCCCATCACGTAGGCGCCAGACAGCGTCGCCGGCTGTCCACCGCCATGAAACCGCGCCTCGCGCGCAAGCAGGCCAATGCGGAACACGCCGAGGAAATTCAGGCCCATGATGATGATGATCACGCCGCCGATCTTGGAGAGCAGGTCGAGATGCTGCCGGAGAAGAACACCGATCGTCGACGCACCGGCGCCAAGCGCAACGAACACGGTCGCAAAGCCGAGGGTGAAGAAGAACGCGGCCAAAAGAACCGCGCGGCGCGTATCCTTTGACCGCGACACGGACGCATGCCCGTCGCGAAACTGGTCGACGGAAATCCCGGCCATGTAGCACAGGTAGGGCGGCACCAGCGGCAGGACGCACGGGGAAAGAAACGATAGAGCGCCGGCAATCAAGGCACTCAGAAGAGAGATATCAGCAATCGACACGTTTTGGTCCGCAGGTTTTGATCGGCATTGTCCGACCGTGGGATCGATTTCACCTAAGCATGCCGCGCGCGGAAAGCCAGTCACCTTTTTGCGCGCAGGCGAAGCGGCCGGGGAAAAGCGTTAGGAACGCAATTTTGCACAGCTAGCGGGGTTGACCGCAAAGAGTGACCTGCATATGTTCCGCGCACTTTCAAAGGATGCCTCGGCAGTCTTTAGGGAGAGCGTAGCTCAGCTGGTAGAGCAACTGACTTTTAATCAGTAGGTCCAGGGTTCGAACCCCTGCGCTCTCACCATTCAAAAACGTCATGAACCCCTGCGCTACAGGGGTTTTGGACGACCCCGAGAAGACCAGCCTTCTCAACTGAATAATCCCATGAAGATCATTGTGGGTGTCAGCCCGCTGACGGCTTCGTAGGCGTCACCGTACTGTTGCGACGTTCTGACAAGCGTGAGGTTTATTGCGAACCCCGGTGACAACGCGCGATTATTGGCGTCATCGAGGTCGAACCATTGGACGACGGCGAGCGGAACGAATTTGCCATGTCCGCATACAGCTCAAGGGCAGTATCCCGCAACCTCTGCAAGAGCAATTTCCCGTAGTGATGCACGGACGAGCGATCCGATTTCAATGAATTCAGAGAAATCTGCTTTTTCGCGAATACGCGTACAGTTGAAACGCTACTTGAATAATAAGATTTGCCTGTATTTACTATTATTTAACTATCTTTTACTATCGTCTTAATTAATGTAATTAACTGCAATTCAGTCGTTGCCAAGCGGGTTGAATAATGGATTTCGGATCGCATATGACATCCATCCGCGTAGCCGCTCCTCTCGTCATGCTCCTTCTCTCCGGCTGCGTGGTCGGACCGAACCATCAGGCCCCGGAAGTGTCCCTGCCTGCAAAGTTTGCCGAGGGCGGACAGACGAGCAATGGCGACGTTTCCATGAAAGCCTGGTGGACGGCGTTTTCCGACACGCGCCTGAACGGCTACATGCAGACGGGCCTGGCCCAGAACCTCAGCGTTCTGCAGGCTCTGGAACGCATCAACCAGGCCAAGGCATCCGTCGTCAGCGCCGGCGCCGGCGGTCTTCCTTCGCTCGATATCGATGCGCAGGGCGAACGCAGCGGCACCAAGGACATCGGCGGGCGGCTCGGTGCCACATCGACTTCGCCGCAATCATCCGCCAGTGGTGGGGCCAGCGCGTCCTGGTTCCTCGATCTGTTCGGCCTTTACCGCCGCAGCAAGGAATCGGCTCTTGCCAGCCTCGACTCGGCCTACGCGAGCGTTGACGTCGCCCGCCTCAGCCTGCTTTCGCAGGTTGCCGCTGCCTATATCGATGTTCGCTACTATCAGGAGCGTATCGCGATCACCAAAAAGAACCTCGGTTCTCGCCGTGAAACGCTTGATCTCACCAAGCTTCAGCTGGAAGCCGGTGCTGCCTCCAGACTGGATGTTGTTCAGGCCGAAGGTCTTGTGAACTCGACACTGTCAGAGCTGCCAGGTCTCGAGACCCAGTATCGCACCGCGGCGCATCGCATCGCGACGCTTCTCGGCATGCCGGCGTCCACACTGCTTCCTGAACTGCAGCGCGGTGCCCGCCAGCCGGTCGCCCGCTACAGCACCAAGACCGGCATTCCCGCCGACCTGATCCGCAATCGACCTGACATTCGTGCGTCCGAACGGCAGCTTGCCGCAGCCGTTGCGCAGATCGGCGTTGCCGAAGCACAGCTCTATCCGGCGATTACGCTCGGTGGCTCCATTTCGCCATCCTACACCCGCGTTGCCGGAAGCGGCGAAAGTGGCATCCTGTCCTGGTCCTTCGGTCCGGCCTTGTCTCTTCCGATCTTCGACGGCGGCGCCCTGCGTGCCAACGTCAAGTCGTCCGAATCGTCAGCCCGCGAAGCCTATCTGTCCTGGAAGCAGACGGTTCTCGATGCCGTCGAGGAAGTCGAGAACGCGCTTGCCGCCGTTGCCCGCGATGGCCGCACCGTGGCAGCGCTCCGTGCGACCGTGAAATCCTACGAGGAAGCTCTGCAGCTCGCAACCGCAAGCTATCGTGATGGCGCCTCCTCGCTGCTCGACGTTCTCGACGCACAGCGCGAAGTCTCCACCGCCCAGGCAAGCCTGGCCCAGGCCGTACAGCAGATGGCGCAGGACTATGTCTCGCTCAACGTCGCACTCGGCGGCGGTTATGCGGTTTCGAACGAGAACCCAAGCAACGAAGCCGTTCAGTCCGATAAGTAAGCGTGCTGACGCAGGCCGGGACACGGCACGTAAAAGGCCCCAACTGAATCTCGAACGAATGCAAATGAGCCGTAACCGAGCGGGCACACCGGAGTTCACGACTGCGGCTCGCAGAGATGATCTGCCTCGCGTTCCACCCAAAATACATTTCAAATAAGATATGTACAAATTTTGGAGATTATGTATCCAATCAAAAGAGATAGAATTATAAGGCGGAATTGAAGTCTAATTAAATGAAGATGTAATATATTTTCGGATATTACAATCCGCCCCGCTGAAACTGGCAAGACACGTTCGTTGGTATGAAGGGACAGAGTTCTATGAAACGTGGAGCTAGCGTAGTGGGCGATATGCGGCTCGCCGTCGTATTGGATTTTGGACACTCTGCACGCGTTGTCTCGCAACCGAGAACGGCTAGGGGAGGAGTTCGCCAATGGGCATAGAGCCGCTCGGCATTTTCGTTGCTGCGATCGGAATTGTCAGCGTTTTTCTGGGATATCGCTCCGCCGCAATCATCTTCATGACGCTGGCAGTACTCGGTGCCGCAGCAACGTTAATCGTCGGCTCCTCGAGTATTCCACCCGCTCATCTTTTCATTCTATTCCTGGCTGCAGCGACTTTGTCGCACCGGCGTGAAGCTGGCTTGGCATTGCGCGCCATGGCATTTCCCCGTCCAGCCTTCTGGCTGGCTGGATTGCTTTTATACGGGGCTGCCACAGGTCTGTTCGCGCCTCGGCTGCTTGCAGGGGTCACACAGATAGTCCCGCTGGGTATCTCCGAGTATAACGCCGACGGCGGGACAGTTCCTCTGGGTCCCGTATCGAGCAACCTGACGCAGGCAGTCTACCTGACGGCGGACCTCATCTCATTTTGTCTGTTGGTCGCGATCGGCTCCACCCCCAAGGGCTTCGTTGCACTCGTCATCGGGCTGATTTCCTATGCGGCTGCCAATATCGTTTTCGGATTAATGGATCTGCTGGGCGGCCCTGTTGGGCAGGACCTGCTCGGCCTCATTCGAAACGCCCAGTATACGATGCGTGAGAACGACACCGTGGCTGGCGTCAAACGTGTCGTCGGATCTTGGCCGGAGGCATCAGCGTTTGCCGGAACGACGCTCGGCTCTCTTGGCTTTTGTGGCACGATGTGGCTGTGCGGAAGGTTCAGCCGCTGGACCGGCATCGCTTTCGTCATTTCCCTCTTCCTGATCATCAGATCGACCTCGTCGACAGGCCTGTTTGCAGCGCCGCTGTGCCTTGCTCTGCTCTATATGACTGCCGTTGTGCGCAGCGGCGCGAATTGGGGGAGTTTCAACAGTTCGGCAACCTTACTGCTTGCCCCTCCCATTGCCGCTATTTGCCTGATGATGATTGCGCTGGATGAGGCACTGACCCGCCAGATCACCGACTACGTCGATCTCTTGATATTCAGCAAGGCGAACTCGTCATCCGGTTCCGAACGCGGTGCATGGAATGCCTATGCCCTCGCGAACTTCGTGGACTCATCCGGACTTGGCGTCGGACTGGGGACCGCGCGAACCTCGAGCTTCGTTATGGCGCTGCTATCCAATGTTGGATGGCCTGGGACTTTCCTCTTCGTTTGCTTCATGATCGCGGCGTTCGCACCTGCAAAGCATACACCACGATCGTTTTTCTCCGACAGCCGGATGGCCGCACGAAACGGCTGCTTTTGTCTCCTGATCGGGTCCTTGGTAGCAGGCCCGACCGTCGATCTGGGTTTGCCCTTCTTCATTCTGGCTGCCTTGGCCAGTTGCCGACCTGAAACCGCTGTCGACGAGGCATCCGCAAGAGTGCCAAGCGCGCAAGGGGCATAGATGATGGGGCATGAATGCTGGGCGCCTGCCGGCAGCCCTATTGATAGACGTGGAAGTAGTCGATCCGCATATGGGTCAGCAGTTCCTCAGGGCGTAACTGCGCGGGATAGGGAACATCGGATCGTAGCGCCAGGGTGAGCAATGGCCAGAAGGTGTCGCCCTGCATATCCAGCTCTCGCGCGCGCGTGATTTTCCATTTCGCTGGCAGTTTCGTCGCCATGTCGATGACCGGCAGGCGTTCGAAATAGGGCGTGCAGAACTCGTCGGTCACCAAAATCCCGTATCGGCAATACTGCCGGGTCATGTCAACCGGCGTTGGAACACCCGTAGAATCGTGGTTCTGTCCAGGCTCGCCCCATTCATGCAAATACGCGCCATAGAGATTAGGCTCCCAGCCCTTATGCTCCACGACGTCGAGTTCGATGCTCGTTTTCGGAAAGAGGATACTGCGACCGTTCATCATCCAGAATGCCGGCCAGGTCAGAGGATGCCTGGGAAACAACATCCGGGCCTCGAAATAGCCTTTCCGCCAGGACTTGGAAATCTCGCCGCTACGCTTGGCGGTTTTCAGATTTCCGGAGATCCATTGAAATTCGCGGGAAGTGTTTCCATAATAGTGCGGAACGCTCATGGTCCGACCAATATACTTTGCCGAAATCTGCAACGCTTTGCCATCGGTCGCTGCCACGTCGTCGACGATGGCATAGGGATTGAACCCCTCCTCGCCGTCGCGTCTTGCGAAAGCCGAGCGTCCGTAAAAACCGGGATCTGACTTTGTCGGTTTCGGCCCTGCATCCCAGACAGACCAGTCGATGTGGCCAAAGTTGTCGGCGAAGGTCAGCGTCCGCCCTGACACCGGATCAGCCTCGGTCGCCATCGCCCTGGAGGAAGCTGCAAGTCCTAGCCCAAACTGAGCGCTGGAAAGCAGGAAAGAACGGCGAGATATGTCCAAAGCCATGCAAACCTCTCTCAGGTCGGGAGCGCGCGATCGAACCCGGAGGCATACCGGATTGCGTTGGCATGTTGACTGACGACCCGCTCGGGACTGAACTGGTCGACATAGTCCCTCCGGTACTGCGCGTGGGAACGCTCCTGCACCAGATTATCGCAGTAGTAATTCATGGCTTCCAGGAGACCATCAATACCGTTCATCGGCACCAGGCGGCCGAGCCTGTTGTCGACGAGGATATCGCTTGGACCGAACTCGCAGTTGGTCGATACCACCGGCAAGCCGAAGCGCAAGGCCTCGCAGATCGCCAGGGACCACCCCTCCCATCGTGACGATGAGACATAAATATCGCTTGAGGCGAGTGCCGGGCTTGGATCCTCCGGATGGTGTTCGATGCTCACCAGATCAGCGAGTCCCAGCTCCTGAATGCTCTTGCGGAGCGCCGCTTCGCCACTGCCGTAGCCAACGATTTTCAGTCGGACGTTTCCGCGTGACATGCGCAGCTTGTCGAACGCCGCCAGAAGGACGTCCTGTCCTTTCTGGAAACTGAACCGTCCGACATTGACGAAGGTGATGACATCGCGCGCGTCGCGGTCAGCCTGCATCGCGCTCGCAGCGAAGTGTCGAACGGGATTAGGCACCCAGTAGTGAGGCAGGCTGCTTTTGAACATGGCGCGAAAGGACTCAAGCTGCCTGGGAGAGGTGCCGAAGACGGAACTCAACCTCTTCAGGAAGACGGCTTTCATCAGGAAGAAGAGAAGTTTTGCCTTGGTATGGCTGCGCTCAAGTTCCGGGTTTCCGTGCAGATGAACGGCAAACTTTCGCTTCAGGCCCAGGCAGGATGCCATGCAGATCACAGCCGGCTCGACCTGCGGTACGACGATCAGGTCATACTCCTTGCTGGCAATAACACGGCGAAACTGCCGCATCAGATCGAAACGGTTGCGCGCGATGGCATCGATCACCCGGTAGGGCCTCGGATCCGTGGGACGATTATGATGGATGGTGGTGTAGAGAACGTCGATGC
Organism: Neorhizobium sp. DAR64862/K0K3; assembly: GCF_050500185.1. Taxonomy (NCBI): domain Bacteria; kingdom Pseudomonadati; phylum Pseudomonadota; class Alphaproteobacteria; order Hyphomicrobiales; family Rhizobiaceae; genus Neorhizobium; species Neorhizobium sp. DAR64862/K0K3. The sequence goes on along the minus strand of NZ_CP191449.1, from coordinate 1,350,370 downwards.
TGAGATCGTCGCCATGCAGTTCGGATAGCTTCGAGCAGATCGTGTCGATGACGCGTTCCATACCAGCAAACGCGCGCGTCCCGGGCTGGATATACAAAATTTGAAGCTTGCGTTCCCTGCCCTTCAGCACAGGCTTGTCAGCCATCGTAAGCCTCCTCAATGAATAAAACTGCTTGAGCCAAAACTACATTATTATTTCTAGATACCAATATTTTTGTTGTTGCAAAATGAATTTTATTCACGGAATGTATTTCAGTACAGACAATCATTAGTTGCTTCATAACACTTATTATTATAACGCGAGAGGATCGTAGAGATGTCACTGGCGGAAATCCGGTCATCTGTGGGCGACAGCACGCTGCCGCCTCTCCGTTGCGATATCTGCATCGTCGGATCAGGTCCCGCCGGCGTAACGCTTGCGGAGTCATTGTCAGGCACCAAGCTCCGCGTGATCCTGCTGGAAAGCGGAACGGGTGAGAGAAGCAATTTCGCCGACAGCCTGAACCAGATCGAGAATGTCGGTCGCCCCCGAGCCGATCAATGGGCAGTACGCAACCGGATACTCGGGGGCAGTTCCCACACCTGGGGTGGGCGCTGCGGCGATTTCGACGACATTGACTTCGAAAAGCGTGATTGGGTGCCGCATTCCGGTTGGCCATTCGATCGAGCCCATATGGAACCCTATCTCGATCGAAGCGCACGCTATCTGGGCCTGGCGCAAGGCAGCGGTTACAGCGACGAACGTTTCTGGCAGTTTGCCGGACGGCGCCCACCCGATAACGACCTCGACAAGGAGGTGCTGATCCCCTTCTTCTGGCAGTTCAGCCGCGATCCCGAGGAAAGCTATCCCTACGAATATAGAAGATTTGGTCGGAACCTCGACAGGAAGTTAGGGTCGAACATCACCCTCGTGACAGGCGCGACCGTTTTGAAAGTCCATATCGAGGACACATCGAACTCGGTGAAATCCGTTGAATTCGCAACCCAGGACGGGCAAAGCAAGCTGATTGCAGCGCCGGTTGTGATCCTGTGCTGCGGCGGAGTGGAAAACGCCCGCATACTGCTGAATTCCGACAGCCAAAACCCTCGGGGCCTCGGTAACGACTACGACCAGGTCGGCCGATATCTGATGGATCACCTACGCGGTCCAATCGGTTCTTTCGATGTCTCCACCACTGCGGCACTACAGAAACGCTACGGCCGCTACAATGTCGACGGCAGGTTCTTCAGGGCCGGGTTCCGTCTCAGCCCCACCATTCAAAGACGAGAGCGCTTGCTGAACTGCGCAAGCTGGCTTGGTGAAATCCGAGCGCCAGACGATCCGTGGGATGCCTTGCGGAGGATCGTCGGCGGTGCTGGTCGACTTCCCAGCGACGTGTTCAGCGTGGTCTCGAACAGCAATCTTCTCGTTCGCGGGATCAAGGATCACTTTGCCGAAAAGAATGGGGTCCCACGGAAACTGTCTGCTCTGACACTGGAATGCATGATTGAACAGGTGCCCAACCCGGACAGCCGCGTCACGCTATCGGAGAAGAGAGACCATCTTGGAATGCGCTTGCCCAAGGTCGACTGGAGAAGCAGCGTCGACGAGGCACGAAGCATGCATGCGATGGCGCATCTGACCGCAGGTGAGTTTGCGCGACTTGGACTTCCGATCCCCGAACTGGAGCAGTGGGTGCTCGACAAGGCAGACTTGCCGGACAGTTTCGTCGATGTCGCTCACCCGACTGGAACCACAAGGATGTCGGCAGAGCCATCGTCTGGTGTCGTTGACGAAAACTGCCAAGTCCATGGCGTCCCGGGCCTCTATGTGTCTGGAAGTTCCGTGTTTCCGACAGCCGGACACTGCAACCCGACGCAGATGATCGTCGCCATGGCGGTACGCTTGTCGGATCATCTCGTTTCCAAGGCGAGCGCCGGTGCCGACGACCTGAGCGCAAGGGTATTGGTCGATGCCGTCTGAAATGGGGAGGAAGATCGTACTTGTAACCGGGGCCACCGGGCGGATAGGCAAAGTCGTTGTCGACGACCTGCTCGAGCGAGGATATTCGGTCAGGGCGGTGACTTCGAACCCCCGGACGCGAGCCGAAAGCCAGGGCAGCGAACGGGTCCAGTGGCGACATTTCGACCTTTTGCGGGACACCGATTTTGACAGTCTCGTTGCCGGGTGCGTGGGCGTAATCCATCTAGCCGCCGTACTTGGCGACATGGCTAAAATGAAAGCGGTCAACGTCGATGCCACGCGGATGCTTGCTGAAGCGAGCGAGAGACACAACGTTTCTGCCTTTTGTTACACCAGCTCCGTCTCGGTCTACGGGAGCGGGCGTCGACGGCATGTGGATGAAAAATCTCCGACCCTCACGGTTCAGCGCGACGACGCCTCCGAATATCTGGCGCTCGACTATGTCCGAATGTATGGACGGACGAAGCTTGAGGGAGAGATGGTCCTGAAAGATACCGCCAGGGCTGTTCGCTATGTCATAGTGCGACCGACAGTCGTTGTAAGCGTTGACGATCTGATTTCCATAAGGGCCTGGCCGCTCTCAAAGCGCCTTTTCGGCGCTCATCGACATGCCCATCATCTCTACGTCAAGGACCTTTCGGACGCACTCGTGTGGTTTCTGGAGCGAGGTCTCTCGGGCAAGCTAAAGCAGGGTTTGGTCGACACATTCAATATCGCGGAGGACGATTATGCACGACCTCGACATATTGATTTCATGCGCCGCGCATATGCTGCCAGTCATGATCAAAGGTTCCGCAGCATAGCGTTGCCCGGGGTGTTCGATTGGGCGCGCGATATCATGCGCCTGCGCCGCTTGTCTTTGCGCAACCCGCTCTGGCGGATGCGTTTCTCGACGGCCAAACTCGCCGCAACCGGCTATAGGTTCAGGTTCGGAATGGCATATGCCGAGCAGCAGGCAATTGATCGGTTGTCGGTAGAAAGCAGGGCCAGCAACACGCCGTCCGCGTCACTTGAGAACCCGACAACCGCGTAAGGACGATCGGCCCTTTGCAAGGCTGTGCTAATCCTGCACGTGGTTTGAGCCTGTATCAAGCTTTCTGGCTTCATTCGCACGACGCGCGCATCGTATCCGGATGCCATGCAGCACGCCGTAGACGGATACGTAGCCGGCTTCCAGCGCGAAGGCGTACATTGCAGCCCATACAAACGATGCGACTAGCCCGTATCCCGCAACGATGCTCGCACAAACCGACCCCGCGATGAGAACGAACAGAACGACGCTGAAGACGGCGACATGCAAACGTACCGCACATACCGCTCCGATGATCACAGCAAGGATCAGGGCGATGTACATATTCTAGTCAACCCCCGATTGCCGCAATAGAAAAGACGCGGATTCGAATATCACGGAAGCCGTTCGGCACGCAAGGCAAAAGGAAATAGTGAATATACTTACTTAGTATACCCCTCTACATTACAGTTGTTTGAACCACTATTGGCCGACCTTCTCGGCCAGTTCGCTTGAGAGGGGCTCACGTGCCCGCTCGACACGCAATATGTCGCCGGGAGCGACGGCGTCGTTGTCAGTAACCTTAAGGTTGCGCAGGACACCGCCAACATGCCTGTCGATCGAGATTGCAAATGTCGGGGAGCCATCGTTGTCGATGGCGGCAAGCGCGGCAGGCGAACGGTTTGCTATGTTTCTGAGGACCGCACGCGTCGTCTGTGCCTTCTCGGTATTCAGTGCCAGCCGACCGCGGAGTTCCGACGCCTCAGTCAAGGCGTCGACGCGATACTTGTCGCGGACCTCGGAGGCGTCATGATCGAACTTCGCGAGATCCTGCTTGGTTTTCACGAGCGCGAGCGAAGTATCGAGGCTCCGGGCCTCGAGGTCTGCAAGATTCTGGCTGGCGCCGATTTGCCTCGCCGACACAGTCAGCCCCTGCGAGACCAGCTTGTTGACGGAGTTCAGATCTTTCGTTGCCATATCGATCTGCTTCTCAAGCGAGATACTCTTCGCTGTCAGAACCTTGATCTGGTTCATCGCCAGGATTTTCGACTGGCTGAGCGACTCGAGTTCGCTATCCATCGAACGGCGGCGGGTCTCGAACAAGGAGTTCTCTTCCTCCATCATTTTCGCAACCAGCGGATTTTCCGAGCGAGCAAGGAGATCAGTCGGGAAGGTAATCGTCTCGCTACCGCTCAGGACGGCATCGACCCGAGCCTTCCTTGCCGCAAGAGCCATCCTTTCGGCGTCGAGGCTGCGCAGATCGCCCTGGCTCAGCAAGGCGTCCCGCTGGATACCCAGCGTATTCGGATCGGAAGGCCCCAGCCCCCCGGCCATGCTCAGCGCCTGGAGAACCGTCAACCCCGGGCTATAGCTATATTTCCCAGGGGTGGCGACGAGTCCGCTGATGAAGAAGGGTCGATAGGCCGCAACTTCGAGCGAGGCATTCGGCTTTTTCTGAAGGCCAACCTGCTTCTGCAGCCGCTCCCCGATTGCATCCGCGACCGCTTCGACGGTCTGACCAGCCGCTGGGATCGTTCCGACGATCGGAAGCGAGAGGTTTCCGCCTGCGGAGACCACGAATTCGCCCGACAGAGGCGTCCATTCGTAGGTCGTCCCTGTGCTCGGACGCCACTCGAAGACACGAACCTTCAGCGTATCGAGAGGGCCAAGCACATACTCGTCCGCACGGGAACTGGTTACGAAGCCGGCCACGATCGTAGTGGCGATGGCAATGACAGCCCCGACCTTCGTCGAGACATGCCTCGGTGCAACAGTATGAGCGGAGGCGTTTTTGCGGTTTAGGGAGGCTTTCGATATCCAGAATTTCATTGTCAGGTCAGCTCCAGCTCATTGACTTGCATTTCCGTCGAGCGGACCAATCAGGGACCGGAGTGTTCGCGATCTGGCCACTTTTTCGGAACCGTAAAAGACGTTTTTGCTCTCAGACCCCTTCGAGAGTACGAACCAGCACCGGCGCCGGTCGGGGGCGCTCGGCAGGGCCTGGAACGCTTCTCGCAAGCGAACACGCGGCGAAATCCGAGAACTTGTCGATGAACGCCTGGGTCTTGAATTCCCCTGCCCGCGCGACAGCATGAGCCGGATCGAAATCCATCACCTCAAATCGCTCGATCGCATTGGTAACCGCATCGATCGACTGCTCGTCGAAGAACGTGCCAGTTCGGCCTTCGATCACTGTCTCTGTCGCACCTCCCCGCCCGAAGGCAATGACGGGTCGCCCGCTTGCCATCGCCTCGAGGGGGACGATGCCAAAATCCTCTTCACCGGGGAATAGGAGGGCCCTGCAGCGGGCGTAATGGTATTTGAGGACATCGAAGGGCTGGGGGCCAAGAATTTTCACGGTAGGACCAGCGATTTTGCGCAGGTGTCCGAGCATTTCCCCTCCGCCGATAACGACGAGTTCGGCCTTCATCCGATTGCAGGCTTCGACTGCAAGATCGGGTCGTTTGTAGGCGACGAGTTCGCCGACCATCAAGTAATTGCTGCCAACCTCATCGGCTCCCACCGGCTGGAAGGCGTCTGTGTCTACCGGCGGATGGATGATCTGGGCGTCCCTGCGATAATAACGCTCGATCCGTTGCGCAACCGTGGCGGAATTCGCAACAAAACTATCAACCCGGCTGGATGTACCGACGTCCCAGGCTCTCAGATAATGCGCAAAGGGCGGCATCAGCATTCGGGATAAGTATCCAGATCCGGAATAGTACTGGTTATACATGTTCCAGATGTATCGCATAGGCGAGTGGCAATAGCAGATGTGATGCGCCGATGAATTCGGAACAATCCCCTTGGATGGCCCGGATTCGCTGCTGATGACCAAGTCGTACTTGCTCAGATCCAGCTGCTCCAAAGCCATCGGCATCAGCGGAAGGTACTTCTTGTACAATTTCTTCGCATAGGGAAGATCATTGATAAACGTCGTTTTGATTGTGCGAGCATTGAGAGCGACGGAGACAGCAGATCTATCATACACGTGCGTGTAGATGTCCGCCTCGGGATAGATCTTGCAAAGGGCCTCAAGGACCTTTTCTCCCCCGCGCATCCCAACAAGCCAATAGTGAATGATCGCAACGCGCATACTATGAAACCTTCCATTCTATTGAGCACTGCAAATACGATTACGAATCTCACAAGCATAGATATATTTATTAATACTTATAGATATATACTATTACGCGAAATAGATTACAGATTTGCTATTTACATTTTTTATATTGGCTCATAACAAAAGTGTTGTCAAACAGTATACTAATTGTTAACTTTAGTATGTATTCCGCAATTGGGTTAGATCGCTATTAGTAGAGTCGATAAGGAGATACATATGGATGACGCCCAGATCGGCGCGAGGATGAGCCGGGGTCTTTCTTCTCCCTCGCGCCTCGGCAACATGGCTGCAACTTCGGAAGACGAAGCAACGCATCCAATGTCCTCGGGTTTGAAATACGCCCTCGACGTCATGATCGCTTCGATCGCCTTGATAGGCTTTGCCCCGCTTCTCGTGATGGTGGCGATCATCCTCCTCGTTCTGCAGGGGCGACCGATTTTCATCGCGCATCGACGAATTGGCCAAAACGGAGTCATGTTTCCGTGCCTGAAGTTTCGTTCCATGGTGAACAACGGCGATGAGGTTCTGGCGCGCCATCTGGCCGAAAACGCTCAGGCCCGGCTCGAATGGAACACCACCCGCAAGCTCAGGGACGACCCGCGTATTACACCTTTCGGTGCGTGGCTACGTCAAAGCAGCGTCGATGAAGTACCGCAGTTGTTCAATGTGCTAAGGGGGCAGATGAGCCTGGTGGGTCCTCGCCCGATCGTGCGCAGCGAGGCCGAACTGTTCGGTCATTACTTCAACCATTACATCCGGGTTCGGCCCGGCCTGACAGGGCTTTGGCAGATCAGCGGCCGAAGCAGCCTTGCTTTCAGCGCGCGTGTCGAGCTCGATGTGCGCTACGTCGAGCAGCGCAGCCTTTGGGGCGACATCGTCATCATTGCAAAGACCGTGCCGGCTGTTCTAAAGGCACGCGGAAGTTACTAAGCCGCACTGACGGATATCGACGATATTCCACCGTCCGATGCAGAGCCTCCCTTGATCGCGGTGAGCGCACCGTCACGAGCGGCGTTCGTTCGCTGACACACAGTCCTCGAAACCAGCAAGGAGCTGCAATGCAGCAGTCCTCGTTTGCCATCAACGGCCGATTTCTGACCCATAATGCGACCGGCGTACAGCGTTACGCGATGAACGTCGTCCGCGCGATTGATGCTCAGGTTCCAGCAAACAAAACCATTCGGCTTGTCGCTCCGAATGACGCGCACGATCCAGAGCTGGAACGGATCAAGACGTCGCGCTTCGGGCCTCTCAGCGGCCACCTGTGGGAACAGACAACGCTGCCTGCCCGCTATAGAGGCCCGCTTTTGAACCTCTGCAATACGGCGCCTGCGTTGAAAGCCGACCAGGTTGTGTGCATTCACGACGCGAACATATTCTCGGCTCCTGACAGCTACAGCCGGAGCTTTCGCGAACTCTATAGTCGGCTTCAGCCGGTGCTCGTTCAGCGGTCCGCGCGTATCGTGACCGTATCTCACGCCGCAGCGCGTCAGCTGGCGCGCCATCTCCCGATTGAAGCCAAAGACATCGCCATTCTTTCCAATGGGCATGAGCATGCCCTTGCGTGGAACTCGGCTCTCGCAAATACCGCACCTCTCCTCGTTGAGTCTCGAATAGCCAGTCGCGGGCGTGCGTTCATTGTGGCGATCGGTTCGCAGGCGCGTCACAAGAACCTTATCCTCCTGATCGAGATGGCCGAGGCTCTTGATCGGCTTGGGATCGACATTGTCGTCGTCGGCGGGGACGCCGGAATATTTGCACTCAGCGACCAGCAGAGCCGTCCGAACGTCCACTGGCCTGGCCGGTTGGCGGATGACGATCTGGCCTACCTTCTCGAACACGCGCTCTGCCTTGCGTTTCCATCTCTGGCAGAAGGCTTCGGGCTGCCGATCGTCGAAGCGATGGCGCGAGGGTGCCCGGTGATATCCTCGGACTGCGCAAGCATGCCCGAAGTATGCGGCGATGCGGCTCTGCTCGCCTCACCCCGGGTCGCTCGTCAGTGGCTCGATCATATCAAGACCCTGCAGGGCTCGCAGCAACTGCGCGCAGATCTGATCGGTCGCGGCCGTGATCAGATCCAGAAGTTCACATGGCGAGAAACCGCAAGCCAGTATCTCCAGCTGATGGAGCACATGCCAGCGCCCTGCCGAAAGTCGCCAGTTCCGACCACGCCCACGCGAACCAGCGTAGTCATCGCGACGCGCGGCAGGCCCAGCATCGTGGAGCAGACAGTCAAGCACCTGTTGGACAACCAAAGCCAGAAGCCGTTGGAACTGATCGTTTCCTGCGTCGAGAAATCGGACGCGGGCAGTCTCGTCGACGACCATCGTGTGAAAGTCCTGACCGGACCGGCTGGGCTGGCGGCGCAACGGAATACCGCGTTGGCCGCTCTGTCCGGTGAAGCCGAGCTAGTCGTGTTCTTCGACGACGACTTTGTCGCCCATCGAGACTGGATCGCAAGTGCGGGACAGGCATTCAGGGACGAAAGCCAGGTTGTCGGGTTTACCGGGCGCGTTGTTGCAGACGGTATCCGCGGCCCGGGGATAACGTTCGACGAGGCGGTGACGGCTGTCGCCAACGCGCGCCGCGGCGTCGGTTCGTGGCAGGAACCGTTCAGCCCGTATGGGTGCAACATGGCCTTCCGGATCAGTGCGATTGGTCCGCTGCGGTTCGACGAACGGCTTGTGCTCTACGGGTGGCTCGAGGACCGGGACTTCGCGGCGGCGCTATCGAAAGCCGGCGGCCGCCTGGTGAAGTCCGACGATGCGATCGGTGCCCACATGGGCGTGAAGAGCGGTCGCGTCAGTGGCCGGCGACTTGGCTATTCGCAGGTCGTCAATCCGCTTTACATGCTGAGCAAGGGCACGATGAAACCCAGAGAGGTCATCACCCATGTTGCCTGCAACATGGCGATCAATCTCGTACGCGCAGCGCGGCCAGAACCCTTTATCGACAGGCGTGGACGCGCTGTCGGCAATCTCGTCGCGATTATGGACATCGTCCGCGGACGCCTGCAGCCGGAACGCGCAGCGTTTTTATTCGTGAATAAACCGGTTCTTCAGTCAGGGGTGAACGCATGACCTTCAACATTCCCGGTCCTCCTCCCCGATCTTCTCGGCTGTGGCGTATAGAGGACGAACCGGTCCAGCTGCCCCAAGATCCTGATGGACCGCTTGCACTCCTGCGGCTGGCGAGCGATATCGCATGGGAACACAAACTCAGGATTGCCACGTCCTTCGCCGCGGGCATTCTCGTTGCGGGACTGTATGCGCACTCATTGCCCCGTATCTACGACGCTACTGCCACCATCCTCCTGGAACCGGGGCCGCTTTCCCTGTCTGGTCCGGACGCGGTTGCGAGGCGGGATCTTGACTTGAACCGGGCAGATAGCGAACTGCAGATCATTCGTTCTGAACGTTTGTTGTCAACGATCTTCAATAGCCTCAATCTCCAGTCTGTTCCCGAGCTTGCTCCGCAGCCACCCGGGCAACTGTCTTCCATTGTCGACTTCGGAGCCTCCGTGCTCGGATCCTTCTCAGGGTCCGAAACCGTGGCAGATCGCGGCAAGATGGATCGGGCCGCCCCCGATGCGATTGAGCGTGGAGAATCTGCCGAAAAACGCGCTGCGTTTTCTGGATTCACGCACCGGCTCGACGCGCGAAGGGTAGGATCCTCCTACGTGATCGAAATTGAATATCGGTCGTCGGATCCTGCTCTGCCCGCCCGGGTCGCCAATGCTGCTGTATCCGGCTATCTCCTGCAATCGGTTTCATCGAAATACCAGATGGCGAAGGTTAGCCCTGAGGCTCTTCAGGGACGTATCGATTCCCTCGCCATGCAGGTGGAGACTGCGAGCAAGGCCATGCAGAATGGCACCCTACCGAATGGTCCGACTCCGGACGCGGACGCCCGTATCATCGGCGCCGCCCTGCCGCCCCTAGCGCCCTCCAGCCCAAGGACGACCTTGATCACCGCTCTCGGCGGCCTTCTGGGTCTCGTCGGCGGCCTGCTAACGATCGGTTTTGGCATCGCCTTCGATCGGAAGGTGCGAAGCGCTAAAACGTTGATCGCCGAAACACAGGTGCCATGCCTCGCGACGGTTCCAGCCCCCAGCGGACTGAAGGACATACCCTGGCGCAGTCTGAACCGTAAATCGTTCAGATATGCCAACGCCATCCGTGATCTTCGCACGGCAATCGACATAGCGTGTGCAGCACGGCGCCGCGAAGGAAACATGGTGATCGCTCTTGCCGGAACGCGGCCAGGCCGTGGGGTTTCCGAGCTGGGACTCAGTCTAGCGCAGATGATCCACCGGGGAGGACGTCATGTGACACTTTTCCATTCGGGGATTCCCGCCTTGGATCATCGAACCGCGAAAAAGGCAGAGGACAGAAGCACAGCTCCATTGTCGCTTGCGGACGCGGCTGCGCGAAACCTACCAACACAGAAGGTCGAGTTTCGGAACCTGGACGGTCTGGATACGATGCGTATCCTTTCTGACGACAGGCGGGCCAACCTTTTCGCCGACTTCCGTTCCCCGGCCGTCGTCCGCATCATCGAAGACGCGCGCATGAAGGGCGATGTCGTTCTCGATCTGCCAAACCTGCACGGCTCTCTGGATGCGCTTGCGCTCGCCTACCACGCCGACGTTACGCTCGTGGTTGCCACAGCCGGTCGATCCCGGGTCGACGAGGTGAAAGACGCAGTCCAGAACATGCGGCGGGCAGGCGTGATGACGGTTGCGACCGTGTTGAACCTGGCAAAGGCCTGACGAGATGCAGGTATCCACCCCCTCGATCTCGCCCTCGATTTCTATCGTGATAACCTGTTACAACTACCAGGAGTATGTCGGGCGCGCGATCGACAGCGTCCTGCGGCAGACGCGCCAGGACTACGAGTTGGTCGTCATCGACGACGGATCGACGGATGGCTCGTGGGACGCGATACAGAAATACGGAGTCCGCGCTTACAGGCTGGCGAACGGCGGCCAGAGGAAAGCTTGCATTTTCGGTGTCGAGCAGACAACCGCCCCGTTCATCCTTTTCCTGGATGCCGACGACGAACTACTTCCTCACTGCGTCGAAACTGTTCTGGCTCACCTCGACGACAACGTCTCGAAACTGCAATTTCCGCTCCTGCGGATTGATGGTGATGGCAATGTCATCAGCAAGGCAATGCCGCCGCTCAAAAGCTTCCGCAGCAACACCCTTGGTCAAAGCATTCTCAGGACCGGCGTCTACCAGACACCACCGACTTCGGGGAATGTGTTTCGGCGCAACTTGTGTTCTTTTCTCGAAGCGGCCGACTATGACCGCGCTGTTGACGGCATAATGCTGTTCGCAGCTCCTTTCTTCGGCGAGGTCGTTAGCCTTTCCGAGGAACTTGGTCTGTACCGCGTTCACGGCCGCAACTTCACGAACTTCAACAGGGCTCTTGATGCCAAGGCGCTGCAGTTCGACATCACTCGTTTCGAAGCCAGGCTGGCGCAGTTGCAGCAAATCCTGAAGCCTCTCGGACTCGACAAGAAGCTTATCGACGCGACGAAAACGTTCTATGTCTTGGAGCGGAGCGTCTATCTGGACATCGCGAACGGCAGCCGCGTCTCGATTAGACGCCTGCTGAAGCTGATCGTCATGGTGTTGCGGGGCCGACAGCCCTGGCGCACAAAACTCTCGATGTCCTTGTTCTTCATCATTGCCGCGACACTGCCGAACAAGCCTGCCCGCCGCTGCGTAGAGTATCGCCTGAAGGCCTCCCAGAGATCCCTGTCCGGTCTGATTCAGGCCGCCATGAATAGGTAGTCAGAGGTTCAGGAACTCGGGACGCCCGCTGGCAAGCGTAAGCCTCAGTCCGAGTACGAACAACATCCCGACATAAGTCGCCGCACCGGCGACAGCCACGAGCCCGAGTTCCAGGACGCTGATCATCTGCCACTGGTCAACTTCACGTCTGAGGATCAGCACGATCACGGTCATGACGAAAGCAGCAACCAGCACCTTCCAAAGATTGGCAAGCTGCTGCCGGACATGCAAACCAAGCATCTTGCGAAGCGTCAAAACGTAAATCCCGAACATCGTAAACGACAAGGCCACCCTTGCCAGCGCCGCACCTTCGGCCGCCAGGAAATGATAGCCAACGGTTATGAAGGCAGTCCTGAACGCGAGATCGATAGTATTGAGGCGCAGGATGATATGGGGCCGGTCGACCGCCAGGCATACGGAATACAGTGTCTGGAAATAGGGTATCGGAACCATCGCGAGTGCAAGAAGGCTAAGGAACGTCGCGGCTTCATTCCATTGGGCGCCCAACATGACGCTCGTCGTGAGGTCCGCTGTCAACGAGATACCCACTGCCACCGGTACTGAGATCATCATGGCGAAACGAGATGCTTTCAGGAAAGCCCTCTGCAACCGAAGCCGGTCGCTCGCGATACGCGAGAATGCTGCCATCACCGGCTGGAGAGCAGGACCGACGATCGTCTGCGTCGGCAGAACCGACAGGTCGTTGGCGACGGAATAGCGTCCGAGAACCGTGCTGCTGGCCCACGCCCCGAGCATGAAGCGATCAAGCTGCCAGTTCAGTGCTGACACGAGTTGCGCAGAGCTGAACCATCCGATGAACGAAGCAAAGTCCCTGAACCGCACCAGTGTCAGCGAGGGCCGATAGGGCGCGAACAGATAGGATATCAAAGTGCCGGCGACCGCCGAAGCGACGAAGTTAGCGGCGATTGCCCAATAGGAACCTCCCATCAGCACCACGGTCGTCGCCGCTGTGAATGCGCAGACCTTCCCCAGCGTCTCGAGCATGAATGTCGGCAGATAGTTGATGTCGCGTGCAAAATAGATCATTGCGGGGGACGCAAACCCTTTCGCCGCCGGCCCAATCACAAGCACGCTCGCCAGCGCGATAAGATTTTCGTTGTGATTGTATGCCGCATACGGCCAGGCAACGAGCATCACCACCACCGCGATGAACACGCTGCGCATCAGGGCCAGCGTAAAGCCTGTGTCGAGATGCGACTTATCGATCGTCGGTAACCTGATCAAAGCCTGGGTGACCGGAACTTCAAGGACAGTGTCAACGACCATGACCAGGGCCATCGCAAGAGCCGCAATCCCGAACTCTGAAGGACTGAGCATGCGAGCAAGGATGAGAAGCGTGAAGAAGTCGATGAAGCGTCCTATGAAGCGGGAAAACACGAGCCAGCTCGCGCCTTTTAACGTCGTGGTCGCCAGCATGCGCTACCTCACTCGTACAGAAAATCGCTGGGTATCATCATCGCTGGTCGTCTATCTCAAGAAGCGCTCATTGAGCCCGCGGATAATGTGGGTCATCTCCAGAGCACCGAGCAAGGCCGGCCTCAATCTCGGGAAGTCGCGGGCGATCGCCCCCTCCCTCCACATTTGAGACTTGATGCGCGCGATTTTTTCCCCGACGCTGCTGGTCGTTGCACCGGCGACGACATCCTTCGTTTCGGGCCGTCCAAAATCGATCGAGCGAGGCCCGACACCCAACACGCTTATATCCGACGGGCTCGGATTTGTGATCGCTCTGCGGAGCCTGAACCATGCCCGATCGACATCCGAAAAAATGGAGGTGCCGTCCACGAGCCGGTCGATATAGTCAATCGCGCCGGCTAGGAGCGGGTTGCCGGCGGTCGCATCGATCGCACCGTAGCGGATGTCACCACCATTGCCGGCAACGCGGCCATCAAAGCCGACATGAAGCTGGCGCACCGAAGCCGTCCTGGGTTCGAAGAGGCTCTCCACCAACTGCCAGTATCGCAGGACCGAGCTTCGCGGCTGCAACAGGTTGTAGCTGTCTTGCTCGACGACGAGACCGGCAACTCTTGAAAAATGCTGAACGCTCAATTTCTTGTAGTTGCTGCGGGCAAATTGGATCGTCTCAAATCGCTGGTCGGGAAAACCAGCGGCAAGAAGACGTTGCGTGCTTCCGTATAGGCCGGTGTCGCACAAGATCATCCGTGAGCCGAGCGCGCCGATATCGGATAGGTGCTGCTTGAACAAGTCGTTCTGATAGGCGATGTCACCCACCACTCGCGTTCCCGGTTCGGTATCAAGCAGTTCAAAGAAACGCTCTCGCGCAAAGTCGCTGCGCCAGGTGTCGGGTAGATCATGTTCCCTAGACGCGAGCGCACGCGCCACGTCAGCGAACGTGTCCCCGCTGAACTCGCGGCTCAGCTCATCCAGCACTGCATTGTCTCGTGTGATAACGGCTGAACGCGCGGCAACCAGCCGCGAAACAAGCAAGTTCTCCCTCTTTGCGGAACAGGGGAGCGAAAGACGGTCGATCAGTCTCTCATAGGCGTGGCGGATCCCTATACCGCCCCTGGCGCAGAAAAGAACCGTTGCGTCTGACGAAGCACTCGCCTGCTCGCAGTACAGCCAGATCCTCAAGCAAAACTCGGCCACGATCGGGCCGAAGACATCGCGACCAAAAACGAAGGCATCGTTTGCGGCACCGGGAGAAACCGAATTGCTCGCCAGCCTTTTTTTCGTCCAACGACTGACCTCGGTCACGGCACCGTCTGCCTTCGCCAGCAATCGAGCCCTGGAGCTTTTCGGTATATGGACCGCATTCCACCCCATTTGCTCAGGCACACGTTTGTCAGCTTCGAAATCGTCGCCGATATGAATCGAACGGTTTGCGGCTACACCCTCCCTCTTGAGCACTTCAGCGAAGAGCGCACCTTGGCGTTTCGTCAGTTTCTCGTCGGCACTGGAATAGATACGATCGAGCAGGCCAGGCCCGTGAAAATGGTCGATGAGCGACTGGACCTGCACGCCCGAAAGGCCTGTATCGCTCACTGCGACGACACGAATTCCCATGCTGCGATATCGGCGCAGACGCATCGCCAGGACGCCGTTGGCGAAAAGAACTTTTCTCTCGATTTCGAGCTCGATGGCCATCCGTTCATCGACGAGATCCAGCGGTAGCCCCAACATGGAAAGCTGCCGCTGTACGATGTCGATCAAGCGGACCTCCCCGCTGCCCTCGCCCTTGTTCAGGGCGCGATAAGCGCATCGTTCAGCCGCCAATCTCGCATCAACCAGAACGGACGCATCTACGGGGCGACCACGCAGCCTAAGCCTGCTGGCGAAAATGGCTTCACCCGCCGCCGTTCGGGACCGTTGAGATTTTCCCTTTCTGAGCAGAAGCGTGTCGAACACGTCGGTAGATATCAGATCTATGCCAACGAGCGAGCTGTCGAAATCCAGATTTCTCTGTAACAATGCGCACTCCTAAAGCAAATTCGACTAACCACAAATATTATCAAACAAATCTAGGGAAATGTACCCATCATTCACATTGCGGGATTTTAGTCTTTAAATATAGAAATGTCAAATATATCAAGAATTGAAACTTTATTATTGCATATACATAAAATAGAAGTTACATTAAGGAAATATTTTATCTGTAGGCTTTCGTTTCGACGAAAATCCTAGAAAATCAGAAGTTCTTTACCGAGAATTCCGATTAGGCCAAACTCCAGTCACATGGTCGCTCGATGGTTGATGCAGCCCTCTTCTCACCGCCACTGCCTGTCGAATTGGAAGCGTACGATGCGGTGATCCTCGGCGCCGGAATTTCCGGACTGGTTTCTGCATCCGTGCTTCTCAAGCAGTCTCCCGGCATCAAACTGCTTGTTATCGACGAATACGACCATCTCGGTGGCAACCATATCGACTGGTCTGCGAACGGCTATACGTTCGACGTCGGCAGCCTGATTTTTCAGGACGACTCACCTCTGCTTGCCCATTTTCCTGAGTTGCTCGATCTCTATGTGCCTATCAAACCCACATGGGGGCGACTGAACCCTCAAGGAATGATAACTGCCTACCCAATCTCCGTCCGAGACGACCTGCTCCGCGCCGGACCAATCGGCCTGCTGAGGATCTTGACCTCGCTCGTCAACGCAAGACTGAGACAGCGGGAGATGAAAAATGCCAAGGATTTTGCCGCCTACTGGTTGGGCGAATATCTTCTGCAGCGCTCGGGTCTCCTGTCCTACATGAAGCGGTTCTACGGAGTGCCTGCGGAAGACATTGATCTGGACCTGGCGCGGAAGCGCATGCTCTGGATTAGCGAGCACGCATCACTGCGAAATCAGGTCAGGCGGTTGTTCAGGCGACGAGTAAAGCCTCGCCGGCGCAACAGACAGATGGCGCGCCCCCGAGCCGGGTTCGCCACGCTCTACGAGGTGGCCGCCAGGCAACTGGAACAGCGTGGTGCTACCTTCGCTCTGTCGACCCAGATTTACTCCCTGTACAAAACATCGACAGGTTTCTGCGCAACCCTGAGAGACAAGGCGATCATGGCGCCGCGGGTTATTTCCACGATTCCTATTCCGAAGCTTGAGGAAATTTGCGCGATGTCCAACGCGCAGCAGCTTGGAACTATCACTTTAATCAGCCTCTATTTCAGTTTCTCGGGCAAGCGAGGCTTCGATGACTCGATCATCTACAATTTTTCGCACGACGGTGCGTGGAAGCGCCTGACCGTTTACTCGGACTTCTACGGTACGGCCAATGGCAGAGAATATTTCGCCGTGGAGGTCATCGCAAACCATGTCGCCGACTCGGTCACACTTGCAGAGGCGGATTTTCGCGAGCACGTCCGCGTCAACGGACTATTCTCAGGCGATCTCGTGCTGGAGGGCAGCCACGTTCTCGATAACGCTTACCCGATCTACAGCAAAGGCGCGGCAGACGCCGCATTCTCGAGAGTCGCAAGGCTGGCCGAATTCGGCGTCGAATCCCATGGCCGACAGGGCGCGTTCAATTACCAGCCTACAGCCAGGGTTTCGACGCTCGACGCCGAAACGTCTGTTCTTGCCCATAGGCAGACAACGAGCGGCAAAGAGTGATTTGAAATTTCGGCGCCTTGAAACGGAGACTGGCATGCGCATCCTCCACGTCATCAACCATACTCAAAAACTGAACGGCAATGTCCATGCCGCTATTGACCTGGCTTGTGCCCAGCGGAAGCTGGGGCACGAAGTCTCCATCGCGAGCGGTGGCGGGGATTTCGACGATCTGCTTTCCAGCATGGGCATTGAAACGGTCACCGTCAACCACCGGAGACGACCTGTGTCGATCATGAGGGCTGTCGCCGATCTAAACCGGTATGTCGGCACATTCCGGCCGGACGTCGTCCATGCCCATATGATGACCAGTGCCGTTCTGGCCGTTGGAATCTGCCGGGCAAGGCGCGTTCCTATTATCACCACGGTTCACAACGCGTTCGAGAAAAGCGCCGTCGTGATGAAGCTGGGAGACAGGGTGATCGCGGTCAGTGAGGCCGTCGCGGTTTCCATGAATAAGCGGGGAGTACCCGCGAGCAAGTTGTGTGTCGTGTTGAACGGAACCATCGGCTCTCCCCGGTTGGATACACGTGACCGCGCGTCGGTTACACTTGCCGGACCCAGCATTCTGTTTGTCGGCGGCCTGCATCCGCGAAAGGGATTGCCTGATTTGCTGGAAGCCTTTCGCTCGGTGAGGCTGAAGTACAAAGACGCCCGCCTATACGTCGTTGGCGGAGGGCCGTACGAGGAAGCCTACAAAGCGATTGTCAGGGATACGGCCCAGGAAGATGCTGTTACCTTCATCGGACCCGTTCGTGATGCGTTTCCATACATGATGGGTGCGGACATATTTGTACTGCCATCCCATGCAGATCCCGCTCCGCTCGTACTGCCCGAAGCACGAGAAGCACGCTGCGCTGTGGTCGGCACAGATGTGGATGGCATCCCACAGCTGCTGGAATACGGTGCCGCCGGAATCATCGTTCCTCCAAAGAACCCCGAAGCATTGGCAGCCGTACTCGATGACCTCGTGAAATCACCCAGCCTGGTGCAAGAGTGGCAGACCAGAAGTCAGTTCCGCATAGAAAACATGACAATCGATCGCGTTGCGACGGAGACTATGGAAGTCTATTCATCTGCACTGTCGGTACGATCCCGTCGTCCCACAGTGGCCGTGCCCGCCTGACACTTCGCTGGCTTATGCAGCTACCGATCAGAATAATGTTACGATCGGAAATCAATATCCGCGGAGCTTACACTATACATAAAGGTTCACTAGGACAACTTATCGTATATTGAACTATATACTAATATATAAATCTAGAATTATCAATATTAGGAAATCATAAAAGTTTATCAATTGAGAGGAAGCAGGTCTGATTTTGATACATCTGCATCACTGTATTTTATTGTATTTAACCTCATTGACTAAATTCTAATCGTGTAGTTTCCTATGGTATCTAACGTAGGGATGACTAAAATGGAACAGCGATATAAGATACCGTTGGCGCCTTCATCTGCGCTTGGAGCACAACGTCTCGAGAAATGCCGCAAAGCACTCGCGCCCGCTTTCGACGAACTGATAAAGCGATCCGCCGATGCCGGGTGGCAGGACTGCGAAGTTGCCTTGGCTATCGCAGACATTTCTGACCGTCATATCGAAGATCTGGCAAAATCGCTCGATTTCCGCCGTGTGACGCAGAAGGCGAAAAAAATTAACGCAGTTTCCGGACCCAGTTCGCTGGAGCGAGACCGCCAATGCGCTGAACCCTAAAACTTTGACGACAGCGTAACCCGAAAAAATCCGTTTCGCTCGATTGTCTCCGTATAAAACGACCTCCCGTCACACCTCGATCTTACGAGTATTCACCCTCCCGAATACTGAGGAAGAGATGTGACGAGGGTCCTCTGCCAAGCCCGCGGATCAATGTCTTGAGCGTGCTGCTGGCATGCGGCTCGGCATGATGGAATAACGCCGTCACTCGGGTCGAGCTAGCGCTTCCTCAAGACCAAGTACACCATGCCCAAGAAGTAACCTACCTGAATGAGAGCGTGGCATGCGATCGCAAAGCCGACTGCAGTGATCCATCGCCCAGTATAGCTGTAGGTAATAACTCCGAAGGTGAGCGAAGCCACCATAGCATGCAGCAACGCTGCGGGAGCCATCATAAATTTCGCCACCACTCGACGCATAAATAACTCCCCAAGCTCCAAAAGACCCGTAATATTAAACCATAAAACTAGGGTTAGTCATAATATATAAAATTTAAATCGTAAACTGTGCACTATAAAATAAAAATGACTATAGTTGCTATTTGTTATTTCTGAACATACTCTGATATATACTGTAAGGATTGGGCGAGAGATTGAGCAGGCAATAGCGTTGTCATGTCGGGGTCAGAGATGCCACAGCCTCGTTTCAGAAGCCTCGATGGGTTGAGAGGCTTCGCTTGCTTGTCGGTGACGCTGTTTCATTTTTTCAGCGCCTTTCAACCCAGATTGATATCGGAGCAGAGCGTTGCGCCTTACTGGATATCCGACACTCCTCTCGGTATCTTTTACAACGGCGGCTTTGCCGTAGCGGTGTTCTTTGTGCTCTCCGGGTTCGTCGTTGCGTCCGCTTCGGCGTCACGGAAAAGAAAGCTGAGTATCACCGTCGCGCGGCGTTACTTTCGACTAGCGTTGCCGAGTGCGGCCAGTGCCGTCATTGCCTGGTCCTTGTTGACGCTTACGGCAGGCACGCTACCAGACGTCCAGGCGGCTCTCACCCACCCTTGGATGACGTTCGTTTTAGCCCATGACAGACTCCCGAACCTCTTCAACGCCGCGCTAGAGGGCGGACTGTATGTCTTCGTCGAAGGTTCATCACTGCTCAACAACGTTCTGTGGACGATGAAGATCGAACTGCTCGGATCGGTTGCGATCATAGCGATCTATGCTTTCGTTTCCGGTAAAGCGAGAATTACGCTGCTCATTCTGCTCGCGGTAGCGGCATGCGCCTTGGGTCGGCCCGAGTATTCAGCTTTCATGGCTGGCGCTCTCCTGCGTGAGTGTCACGCAGCCGGACGGCTCACCGGATCGGGCTCTCTTGCAATCTTCCTATTCGCTATTGTCGTCGGAAGCTCGACAAAGGGGTTCGGAGATCGGATTGGGCTCAGCTTGCCCATGACATTCGCTTTGGGCGAGCCGCACAAATTCTGGCATACGCTCGCAGCTGTCGGGATGGTTTATTGCGCCATCGCCAGCGTCCCGATAAGCCGCTTTCTTTCAATCCGCCCGCTTATGTTTCTCGGGAGGATCTCGTTTGGCCTCTACCTGGTTCACGTTCCTCTCCTATACAGCCTCGGGGCGATTGGTTATCTCCAGTTCGGTCACGAAGGCCCCCTGGAATTGATGACGCTTGCAGTCTTGGCAATCTCAGTCTCGATCATTGCAGGTTACCTATTCACTGTAATCGTCGATGAACCCACAATTTCCGGACTGGCTAAACTCGATCGCCTCCGGCACGGGCTTGGCCCCGATGGACGGCACGCATAAGGTCAAAGCCGCAATCTCAAAACTCACGGTTAAGCTTCCCTGACGTAAATATGACCTGGCGCGTCGTGGCAGCGAGCGAGGGGGGGAGCATCTGTCTCGTAAGGATGAACCAAATCAATTATTTAACAGACATCCTTCCCGGATTGACGGGGGTGGCGGCGTCGACTAAGTTCAGGAAAATGGTAAGGCGACCGACCTTTAATCAGTAGGTCGAGGGTTCGAACACCCTGCGCTCTCACCATTTATCCAGATAATGTGGTGAAACTCGACGCTGGCGAAGATGGACTTCAGATGTTCCGTAGTCTTCGACCTGCATCAAATCATGTGAAATTCCCCCGATGATGAACAACCCTTGGTCAAAACCTGTCGTCGTCCTGATTGGCGAGCCGCCTGTCGAAACGACAGTCGAAACGACCCAGGCTGCGGCCTGGGCGATGATCGAGGACTGGCCTGTCGAAGACGGTCCGCTGATCGACCGTGCGCTGATCGTGTGCGCCGAAGTGGATGGTGGAAAACGCAAGCCGGAAGACGCCCGTGCGGCCTTCGTCGCTGCTGCCGAGGAAGCCGGCGTTCTCGTCAGCGCCTGAGGCCAATAGCTGCCTATTGGTCGCTTTCCGCTCACTCGTCACGGAACGTGTGGTTGATCTGATCCATCATCGGCTTGGTCAGATAGGAGATGACCGACCGGTCGGCGACCTTGATAAACACCTCCGCGGGCATTCCTGGATAGAGCGACAGGCCCTGTAACCGCGCGATATCGCCTGCATCAGGCGCAATCCGCACGATATAGGAGGCAGCGCCGCTACGCTGATCGACAACCGAATCGGGCGAGATTGACGAAATCTTGCCCTGGACTTCAGGCGTGGTCTTCTGGTCGAAAGCGCTGAAGCGGATGTCGACACTTTGCCCCACGCTCAATTGGTCGATGCTGCGCAAAGCGACCTTCGCCTCGACCGTCAGGCTGCGCGTCTCCGGCGACAGCAGCATCAGCGCCTCGCCCGGATTGGCAACGCCGCCCACCGTGTGCAGCGCCAGCTGATAGATGTAACCGTCAAGCGGTGCGCGAACGTCGAGACGGTCGAGCTGGTCCTGTATGGCGATACGGCGTTCTTCTGATTCGGCGATCTTTGCCTCGACATCGGTCAGGTCACGCGCGTTTTCCGTCTGCCTGTCTTCGTCGAGCTGCAGGATCTGCAGGTTGATCTCGTTGATGCGGCCATGCGCCTGCGCCCGCGTCGCGATCATCCGTCCGCGATTGCCGTCAAGCTCGGCGCGCTGGCGCTTCAGCGTGTTGACACGCTGCATCGTCACGAGCTGCTTTTCGTAGAGCGAGCTGATAGCCGTGTGTTCCTCATCGATCAGCACGATCGAATCGTCGATCGACTTGATCTGCAGTGTGGCGCCCTCAATTTCTTCGGCCAGCTGGCTCTTCCGCTCGGCGAGCTGCTTCTTCATACCTTCGAGCGAGGCGCGACGGCTGAGGAAGAACTGCTGTTCGCCTTCGATCAGGATGCGGTTCGTCTGGGAATTGATACCTGCGGCCTCGGCTTCCTTGACCGTGAAGTTCTCCTCACCGCGGCGTTCCGCCTGCAACCGCGCGCGCCGCGCGTAAAGCTGTGCCAGCGTGCTGTTGGTAATGCCGAGATTGGATTTGAGCGACGTGCCGTCCAGCCGCAGCAGGACGTCCCCAGCTTTGACATGCGCGCCTTCCTTCACGAGCAGCTCGGAGACAATACCGCCGGTCAGGTGCTGCACCTTCTTGGCATTGTCCTCGATCACGACACTGCCTTCGGCCACCACCGCATTCGACAATGTCGTGCTGAGTGCCCAGCCGCCGATGCCGCCGACGAGCAACACGCTCAACGTCGATACGAGCAGGATATGGCGCTTCAGCGAACGCTCGGCTGTTGTCATCTTGAGACCTATTGCCTTATCTGTTCCGGGCTTTCCCCGACGACCTTGAGCGGCGAACTTCTCTCGTTCGGCTGGTTCTCGCGCCGAAGCACCTTCGAGAGCACCTCGTCCTTGGGACCAAAGGCCGCAAGACCACCGTCCTTCATCATCAGCACGAAATCCACCGCCGCGAGCGCACTCGGGCGGTGCGCAACCACGATCACGATGCCCCCGCGTTTGCGGATGCCGATGATCGCGTCCGTCAGCGCGACCTCGCCTTCCGAATCGAGATTGGAATTGGGCTCGTCAAGAACAACCAGAAACGGCTTGCCGAACAACGCACGCGCAAGCCCGATGCGTTGGCGTTGACCGGCCGAAAGCATGGAACCGCTCAAGCCAATATCGGTATCATAGCCGTTCGGCAGGCGCAGGATGAGGTCGTGGACGCCTGCAGCCTTTGCCGCCTCAATGACATCGGCCGCATCAGGGTTTTCACGAAACCGCGCAATGTTGTCCGAAACGCTGCCCGCAAAAAGTTCGATCTCCTGCGGAAGATATCCGAGATGGCGACCACGGTCCTCGTCGCTCCACTGGTCGAGCGCTGCGCCATCCAGCCTGACACTGCCGCGATAGATCGGCCAGACGGCCGTCAGAGCCCGCACGAGCGATGATTTGCCGGATGCACTCGGTCCGATCACGCCGAGAGCGCTGCCGGCCTGAAGCGTAAACGATACATTGGAAATCACCAGTTTCTGCAGCCCGGCCGGGCCGCTCGAAAGGCTCTCCACCGCCAGACTTTGCTTCGGTGCGGGCAGCGACAGAGGCATATCGGCCTCCGGCAGAGCATTGAGCATATGCCGCAACCGTTTCCAGGCCTGCTGGGCCGAAACGAAGCCGCGCCAGTTTGCAATCGCCTGCTCGACCGGGGCGAGCGCGCGGGAGGTAAGGATGGACGACGCGATGATGATGCCGCCGGATGCCTGGTTTTCGATGACGAGCACCGCGCCGACGGCAAGGACTGCCGATTGCAGCGCGATGCGAAAAATCTTGGTAACGGACAGGTATCCGTTCGAGGTATCGGAATTGGTCTGATAGCTGCTGCGATAGTTGGCGTTTGTCGCAGTCCATTGCCGTGAGAAGTCGTTTGCCATGCCCATGGCCTCAATGACTTCGGCATTGCGTTGTGCCGCCGAAAGAAAGGCGCTGCGCTGGCCGGTCAGTTCGTGCACTTTCTTGGCTGAAACCTGCGTGCTGCGATTGGTGAGGTAGGTGAGCACCATCAGGATGAGCGCCCCGCCGACTGCCATATAGCCGATGACCGGATGAAACAGAAAACAGATGGCGACATAGAACGGCAGCCACGGCAGGTCGAAAAAGGCCGGCGGCCCCGCGCTCGAGACAAACGAACGGACCTGGTCGAAATCCTTCATGATCGAAAGACCGTCGATCGACGCCTTCGTCTTGACCGGCGCCTTGAGCATCATCTTGAAAACCCGCGACCCCATCGTATCATCGATGATGCCGGCAATCCTTGTCAGCATGCGGCTGCGGGTAAGCTCGAATGCGCCTTGAAATAGATACAGCATCAATGCCAGCAAGCTGAGCGCGATCAGCGACGGGATGCTGCGGCTTGGGATGACCCGATCATAGACCTGCAGCATGAAGAATGAGCTGGTGAGGTAGAGCACGTTGACCAGTCCGCTCGCGACCGCGACCGCAACGAGACCGGTTCTGCTCCGCGCAATGGCTTCGCTCATCGGATCTTTGGTGGCTTGCCTTGAGGATCCCGAAGCGGTTTCGGCCATAATGCGCAATCCTGATGCAGGGATCACACCTATTACCCGTAACGGGTTTAAAGTTCAATAAAGCCGCGCGGCAGACAGATCGCTCCGGCATAAGTGCCCCGCTCTCGTCCAAGGACGTGCCGGGGCAAACCATTTGTCAATCAACAATCCGCAAAGTTCTTAAATCGGCGGCTATCACGAATTGGTTTACGGAACCTTACTCCAGGACCGCCGTTCTGACGGCAAAGGAGTCTCAGCATGAGAATAGTCTTCGTCGCTCTTATCGGTTCGGTCCTCAGTATTCTGGTGTTCAAATATTCTGATCACTCGCTTGGTGATACAGAAATACTCGCGTCTCCGACCCAGTTGTCGGCTGCCAACTAGGATCATCACACGGAGGACAAGGACCGGCTTACATCATCGCGATCTCAAGCGATCGCATCACGAGAGGAAGTGCAAGCATGACCGTTCGTAATATTCTGCTGGTATGTTGTTCAGCTGCTGTTGGTGCCGTCTTTGTAATTCTTGTTGGCATTCCAAGCACGCCTGTTGCGCACGAGAAATCCGCTCGCTTGAGTGGCGCCGCGACTGAAACGGCTTTTCTTCCCGAGCGCTTCGGGGTCCCCCATCCAACCCGTTGAAATTTTTGATGCGTAAACAAAAAAGGCCGGCGTCAGAAACGCCGGCCTTTTTGCATGCTGAATTGCTTCAGTGGATCGGCTTGCCGCCGTCTTCTTCTTCGAACGTCACTGCGACGTCACCATCTGCAGAGAGACGAACCTTGTCGCCTTCTACATCGGCAACGAGTTCAAGCGAAATGAAATGGTGATGGCCTTTATGGCTCCCCTCACCGCTATCCTTCTTGGTCAGCTTGATACGGTTTCCTTCAACGCGGTCAACCGTTCCGATGTGGACGCCGTCCGCACCGATCACTTCCGCATGTTCCTTGATAAGGGCGACATCGATCATCTGAGTTCTCCTTTGTGTGTTCAGCCATAACGCACAACCGCGAAGTTCGATGCAGTGCCTCCGATACATTACCGACATTTAAGTTGGCCACCGGCTGCTTTCATGCGAATGCCTCGTTCCAGAGTTGCAAAGCCGCGGTTTCGACGCGATCCCTCGCTAGACCGGAACGGCTCGCGCTATTTCCACCGCATCGAGGATAGCCATTGAACGTCCAGTCCACTCCCCCAGCCAGCCGTAAACAGGATGCGCCTGATCTCGCCGCAATCCTTGCGTCTTCGGGCAAGCGGAAAAAGCGTGGACGTTGGTTTGTCTGGCCTCTCCTCATCCTCATCGCCGCCGCAGCCCTGCTGGCTTACTCCTATTTCGGCAGCAGCGGCCCGCGATACGATTACACGACGCA
This sequence comes from Neorhizobium sp. DAR64862/K0K3, assembly GCF_050500185.1. Lineage (NCBI taxonomy): Bacteria > Pseudomonadati > Pseudomonadota > Alphaproteobacteria > Hyphomicrobiales > Rhizobiaceae > Neorhizobium > Neorhizobium sp. DAR64862/K0K3. The sequence continues at coordinate 1,324,866 of NZ_CP191449.1, read as the reverse complement.
GGCAGCAAAGCGCGGCGATCTCGCAGTGGTTGTCACGGCCACCGGCTCCGTCCAGCCGACCGATCAGGTGGACATATCGAGCGAGCTTTCCGGCACGGTCAGGAAAGTCAACGTGACCTATAACAGCGCGGTCAAGGCCGGCGATGTTCTGCTCGAACTCGACACAAGCAAGCAGGAAGCGGACGTGCAGAGCGCGCGCGCTCAACTTGCATCGGCGAAGGCCAATGTCCTGAAGGCCGAGGCAGAAGCGGCTTCCGCGAAGATTTCATTCGACCGCCTGACGGCACTCGTCGCCAATCGCATTTCCAGCCAGCAGGATCTGGATGCGGCGCGCTATGCCTACGAATCGGCGGTTGCGACGAAGGACATCAATCAGGCCGCGATCCTGTCTGCCGAAGCAAGCCTGAGGCTCGCCGAGGTCAATCTCGGGAAACTGACGATCGTGTCCCCGATCGACGGGATCGTGCTGACCCGCGAAGTCGATCCGGGCGCAACGGTCGCCTCTTCGCTCAATGCACCGGTCCTCTTCACAATCGCCGGCGACCTCAAGCGCATGGAACTCCAGGTCTCCGTCGACGAGGCGGATGTCGGTCAGGTCAAGGATGGGCAGCCGGCGCGCTTCTCTGTCGACGCCTATCCAGAGCGGAGCTTTCCGGCCACAATCGAGACCGTCCGGTTCGCGTCCGAGACAGTGTCCAACGTCGTCACCTACAAGGCGATCCTGACCGTCGACAATGCCGATCTGCTGCTGCGGCCGGGCATGACCGCCACGTCAGACATCACGGTCCAGTCGGTCAAGGATGCGCTGCTTGTCCCGAACGCTGCGCTTCGCTACTCGCCGGCCGCCACCGCACGGCAGCGCGGCAACGTCCTCTCCCGGCTGTTCTCGCCGCCGCGCCCCTCGCGCAATCGCAATCGTGGCGAACAGGCAGCAAACAACACGCGCACTGTCTGGGTACTTCGAAACGGTGAAGCCCAGCGCGTGCCGGTCGAAACCGGGCCGACCGATGGCCAGTTCACGGTGCTGAAATCAGGCGAAATCCGCGACGGCGATGAACTGGTGACGGATGCCGTCGCAAGGGCGCAGTGATGGACCTCGCCGTCACGCCTGCCCCCCTCATCGCATTCGACAAGGTCTCGAAGTTCTACGGGCGCGGCGAAGCGACGATCCGGGCGCTGGACCAGATCGACCTTGCCATATCCGCCGGGGAATTCGTGTCGATCATGGGACCCTCCGGTTCCGGCAAATCGACGGCGATGAACATCATCGGCGGGCTCGATATCCCCTCATCCGGCGAGTTTCTGTTTCAGGGCGTCCCGACATCAGATTTCAGTCGCGAGCAGCGCACACTTCTGAGACGTCACATGCTGGGCTTCGTGTTCCAGGGGTTCAATCTTCTCGCCCGCACATCGGCCGTCGAGAATGTGGAACTGCCGCTCGTCTATCGCGGCATGGCCCATAAGGAGCGACGTGAGCGCGCAACCGCAGCACTGGCGCAGGTCGGCCTCGCCGGACGCGAAGGCCATACCACCCAGGAACTGTCAGGTGGTCAGCAGCAGCGCGTCGCGATCGCCAGAGCCATTGTCACCGATCCGGCCGTGCTTCTCGCCGACGAGCCGACCGGCAATCTCGACACCAAGACCAGCATGGAGATCATGGATCTGATCACCCGGCTCAACCGCGACAACGGCATTACCGTCATCATGGTCACCCATGAGGAAGACATCGCAGCCTACGGGTCGCGTCTCTTGCGCTTTACCGATGGTCACCTCGTCTCCGACGAACCCAATCTCGAAAGGGCAAGCCATGCTGCTGGAAGCCGCTAAGCTCGCCTGGCGGGCAATCAGCCGCAATCTGCTGCGCTCCTTCCTCACGGTCCTCGGCGTCGTGATCGGCGTCGCCGCCGTCATCGCGATGGTGACGATCGGCAATGGTACGACTGCGAAGGTCCGCGACGAACTCTCCCGCCTCGGCACCAACACGCTGTTCATCCGCCCCGGTCAGTGGGGACCGGGACGCGCGAGCACGGAAGCCAAGCGCTTCAACGACAAGGATGTGCTGGCGATCAAGGAGCAGGTCTCCGGCCTTCGCGGCGTCGCACCGATCAATCGCGGGACTGCCACGGTCATCGCCGGCGGCGCCAACCATTCGTCGAGCGCGGTCGGCACCACCAACGACTATTTCATCGTGCAGGATTGGGATATGGCGCTCGGCCGCAATTTCAATCCGAACGAGGATCGCGGCAGCCATGCCGCCTGCATCATCGGCGAAACCGTCCGCAAGCAGCTCTTTGGTGCCGCTAACCCGGTCGGACAGCTGATCCGGGTCAGCAACATCGCCTGCCCGGTCGTCGGCGTTCTCGCCGTAAAGGGTCAGTCCGGAATGGGTGACGACCAGGACGACACCGTCATCATGCCGCTGAAACTGCACCAGCGCCGGATCGGTGGAACGACGACGATCTCCAGCATCGTTATCTCTGCTCAGGACGGCATCTCGACCGCCAAGGTCCAGTCGGACGTCGAAGGCCTGTTGCGTGAGCGGCGCCGCATCGCGATCGGACGCGATGACGACTTCTCCGTCAACGACATGTCGCAGATCGCGGCGGCGATGACGGGAACGACGGTTCTGCTGACAGGCCTTCTCGGTGCCGTAGCCGCCGTCAGTCTTCTTGTCGGCGGTATCGGCATCATGAACATCATGCTGGTCTCGGTCACCGAGCGCACCCGTGAGATCGGCATCCGGCTGGCGATCGGCGCGCTCGAAAGCCAGGTTCTCCGGCAGTTCCTCGTGGAGGCCGTGATGCTGTCGATCTTCGGCGGCGTGACGGGCATCATAACAGGCCTTGCACTCGCCTACGGCGTCGTCAGCTTTCTTCAGGTGCCGTTCGTTGCCAGCCCGACGATCATCCTTATGGCCTTCGCCTTTTCCGCAGCGATCGGCATGATCTTCGGTTACTTCCCGGCCCGACGGGCAGCCCAGCTCAACCCCATTGAGGCTTTGCGCCACGAATAGACAGCGCAATAAAAAAGGGCCTCGCGGCCCTTTCTCTTTAAAATCTGAATTTATCGCCTCAGGCGGCCGGAGATTGCGTGGTGCGCTGCTGCGCGAGCGCCGCCAGATCCGCAGGCTTCAGTTCGACCGATTCGCCGCAACCGCAGGCCGATGTCTGGTTTGGGTTCACGAAGGTGAAGCCGGATCGCATCTTGGTGGTCTCGAAATCCATCTGTGTGCCGAGCAGGTAAAGAACGGCCGAAGGCTCGATCCACACCTTGGCACCATCCCGCTCGATCAGGTCGTCCTTGGCATTGGGCACAGTCACGAGATCGATCGTGTACTCCATGCCGGCGCAACCGCCCTTCTTGATACCGACGCGCAGGCCAAGCGCATCGGGACCGGAGTTCGAGGTGATCTGGTTGACGCGCTGTGCAGCAGCGTCGGTGATCGTCATGACAGCAAAGCCCATGGCATTTTTTCCTTCCACGACCGGGTTCAAGGCCCGGTGTTTCTAGACCTGGTGTTTCGAGATTACGTCTCGTGATTCCAACTTAGTACCGGTGCCTTAACCGATCAATACCACCCGACAGCAACCTGCGCCTCTTCGGACATCCGCTCCGGCGTCCATGGCGGATCGAAGGTCATCTCGACTTCTACGCCGGACACGCCTTCGACGGCGCCGACGGCATTTTCCACCCAGCCCGGCATTTCGCCGGCAACCGGGCAACCGGGCGCTGTCAGCGTCATCATGATCTTCACCATCCGGTCGTCCTCGATATCGACCTTGTAGATCAATCCGAGTTCGAAGATGTCGGCCGGAATTTCCGGGTCATAGACGGTTTTCAACGCCGCGACGATGTCGTCGGAAAGCCGCGCCACCTCGTCTTCGGGAATGGCGGACTGGATGATCCCCTCGCGGGCATCCCATTTCGGTATCTGGTCGTCCATGGCCTTCAAAAGTCCTTCAGGAAAAGAAATCGCGGGCGTAGTCGAGCGCATCGGCCAACGCATCCACTTCGGCGCGGGTATTGTACATGCCGAAGGATGCACGGCATGTGGAGGTAACGCCGAAGCGTTTCAAGAGCGGCATGGCGCAATGGGTGCCGGCTCTCACCGCCACACCGCGCCGGTCGATCACCATCGAGATGTCATGCGCATGAATGCCGGCAAGCTCGAACGAGAAGATCCCGCCCTTGCCCGGCGCATTGCCGATGATCCGAAGCGAATTGATCGCACTCAGCCGCTGGGTGGCATAGGCTGTCAGATCCGCCTCGTGCCTTGCAATCGCATCACGCCCGACCTTGTCCATATAGTCCAGCGCATGACCGAGACCGATCGCCTGAACGATCGGCGGTGTCCCGGCCTCAAACCGGTGCGGCGGATCGTTGTAGGTAACAAAATCTTCGGCCACGTCGATGATCATCTCGCCACCGCCCATGAACGGCCGCATCTCTTTCAGACGGTCCGCCTTGCCATAGAGCACGCCGATGCCCGAGGGACCGTAGAGCTTGTGGCCGGTCATCACGAACCAGTCGCAGTCGATATCGCGCACATCGATCGGCATGTGGACAGCGCTCTGGCTGCCGTCGACGAGAACGGGAATGCCGCGCTCGTGCGCGATACGGCAGACGTCCTTGACCGGAACCACCGTACCAAGCGCATTCGACATATGGGTGATGGCAACCAGCTTGGTCTTGTCCGTCAGCGCCTTTTCGAAGTCCTCGAGATGAAAGGCGCCGTCGTCATCGACCGGGATCCAGACGATCTTCGCGCCCTGCCGTTCGCGAATGAAGTGCCATGGCACGATGTTGGAATGGTGCTCCATGATGGTGATGACGATCTCGTCGCCCTCACCGATATGCGGCATTCCATAACCGTAGGCGACCGTGTTGATCGCCGCCGTCGAATTGCTGGTGAAGATGATCTCGTCGACGGACCCGGCATTCAGGAAACGGCGCACCTTTTCGCGCGCCGCCTCATAGGCATCCGTTGCCGCATTGGAGAGGTAGTGAAGGCCGCGATGCACATTGGCATACTCGTTCGAGTAGGAATGCGCGATCGCGTCGATCACGGCCTGCGGCTTCTGGGCAGACGCCCCGTTGTCCAGATAGACCAACGGCTTGTTGCCATGCACCATGGTCGAAAGGATCGGGAAATCCTTTCGGATCGCTTCGACGTCGTAAGCTGTCGCAGGGTTGATCTGGTCCATGTCATGCCTCATTTTATGAGACACACCTGAAAATCAGGCGTGCTTTTCGAGCCAGTCGGAGATGACGCCTTCCAGCGCCTCGACGAGCTTTTCTTCTTCCAGTTCCTCGACGATCTCCGCGACGAAGGCGTTGACCAGCATTCCACGCGCCCTGTTTTCCGGAACGCCGCGTGCCATCAGGTAGAAGAGATGGTTGCGGTCGATATCGGACACCGTGGCGCCATGGCCGCAGATCACGTCATCGGCAAAGATTTCCAGCTCCGGCTTCACCGAGAAATCGGCGTCGTCGGACATCAGAAGCGTATTGCACGCCATCTTCGCATCGGTCTTCTGCGCGTCCGGGGCGACCTTGATCATGCCCTGGAACACACCGCTCGCCTTGTCGAACAGGACGTTACGGATGATTTCCGTGGAGCTCGTATGGGGAACGTTATGGCCGAGAACCATCGTCACGTCCGTATGGGTATCGCCACCGAGCAGGTTGACGGCACGCAGCGTGAACTCCGACCCCTCGCCCTGAACCTCGACGCGAAGCTCCTGGCGCACCAGCTTGCCTCCGGCGTTGACGATGAACAATCGCAGCTTGGTATCGGTACCCAGCGATATGCGGATCTGACCGAGATGGGTGTCGTCAGCCCCTTGAGTCTGGAGGATGATCCAGGTGATCTCAGCGCCGTCCTGCAGCGTCAGGTCGCTGATCGACGATACGAGTGCCGCATCCTCAGTCACCGCGCAGTGACGCTCGATGATCGTTGCCTTCGAACGCGCTCCGAACACCGCCGGAAACCGCGTGTGGACCTGACCGGCACCGTGAACCGCCTGAAGTTCGATGGGCTGCTCGACCGCAACGTCAGCCGGTACGGAAAGCGCAAAGCCGTCACGCACGAAGCTGCCATTGATGCGACCGATCGCGTCGTCCTTGTCGAACGCTGCAAGACCCGCCACTGCCGAACCATCGGCGAGCTGGTCCCTGAAGACCGAAAGCTCGACGCCATCGATCGTGGCGCGGTTGTCCGCTACGCCCTGAACGATCGAAAGGACCTTAGCCCCTTCGACCAGCGGCGCGATCGGATCGACCGAAACGCCGCCGGCGACACGCTCTGGAACAGCGCGCAACAGGTTCTTTAGATCCGTATAGTGCCAGGACTCGATGCGTCGCGTCGGCAGGCCCGACCGCTTCAGATCGTCCAGAAGCCGATCGCGGGTTCCCGTGACAGCACCGTTGCCCGGCAATTCGCCGACCTGGGCCGCAAAAGCCTCGACGAGCGCCGTTTCGGCGGCCGTCAGCCGGACGGGCTGATTGATTTGCATGTTCATGCCAAATTCCTTCCCGCGTCTCAGGCTGCTCTGCCGATGATGTCCGCGTAGCCATTGGCCTCGAGTTCGAGCGCCAGCGCCTTGTCACCGGTGCGGATGATCTGGCCCTTGTAGAGAACGTGGACCGTATCCGGCACGATATAATCGAGTAGGCGCTGATAGTGGGTAATGACGATCGTCGCACGATCCGGCGACTTCAGCGCATTGACGCCATCTGCCACGATCTTGAGCGCATCGATGTCGAGGCCGGAATCGGTCTCATCCAGCACGCAGAGCAAAGGCTCGAGCAGCGCCATCTGGAGGATTTCCGCGCGCTTCTTCTCGCCGCCGGAAAAACCGACATTGAGCGGACGCTTCAGCATGTCCATGTCGATCTTCAGCTCGCTGGCGGCTTCCTTGACGCGACGGATGAAGTCCGGCGTCGTCAGTTCGGCTTCGCCGCGCGCCTTGCGCTGCTCGTTCATGGCCACCTTGAGGAACTGCATGGTGGCGACGCCCGGGATTTCGACCGGATACTGGAAGGCGAGGAAAATGCCCTTGGAGGCACGCTCCGCCGGATCGAGCTCCAGAATGCTCTCACCGTTCAGAAGGACTTCGCCCTCGGTGACTTCATAGTCCGGACGGCCGGACAGGATGTAGGAGAGCGTCGACTTGCCGGAACCGTTCGGTCCCATGATGGCGGCAACTTCGCCAGCCTTCACGGTGAGGTTCAGGCCACGGATGATTTCGGTGCCGTCTTCGGCAATGCGGGCATGCAGGTTTTTGATCTCAAGCATAGGTCTATCTTTCCGGATACTCTTTAGTGACGCGCCAGGCGCGCTATTCAAATGACAGGCCGATCAGCCGACGGAGCCTTCGAGCGAAATCCCGATCAGCTTCTGCGCTTCGACCGCAAATTCCATCGGCAGCTGCTGGATGACATCCTTGACGAAGCCGTTGACGATCAGGGCGATCGCTTCTTCTTCTGGAATGCCGCGCTGCATGACGTAGAACTTCTGGTCGTCGGAGATCTTCGAGGTTGTCGCTTCGTGCTCGATCTGGCCCGACGAGTTCTTCACGTCGATGTATGGCACGGTATGCGCGCCGCACTTGTCGCCAATCAGAAGCGAATCGCAGTTGGTGAAGTTGCGGGCGTTTTCAGCCTTGCGATGGATAGAAACCTGACCGCGATAGGTGTTCTGCGAAACGCCGGCCGAAATCCCCTTCGAGATGATGCGGCTCGACGTGTTTTTGCCGAGGTGGATCATCTTGGTGCCGCTATCGATCTGCTGGTGACCGTTCGACACGGCGATCGAGTAGAACTCGCCGCGGCTATCGTCACCACGCAGAATGCAGGACGGGTATTTCCAGGTGATCGCTGAGCCTGTCTCGACCTGGGTCCAGGAAATCTTCGAACGGTGGCCGCGGCAATCGCCACGCTTGGTCACGAAGTTGTAGATACCGCCCTTGCCCTGGGCATCGCCCGGGTACCAGTTCTGAACGGTCGAATACTTGATCTCGGCATCGTCGAGAGCAACAAGTTCGACCACTGCGGCATGCAGCTGGTTCTCGTCACGCTGCGGCGCCGTGCAGCCTTCGAGATAGGACACGTAAGCGCCTTCCTCAGCAATGATCAGCGTGCGTTCGAACTGGCCGGTGTTCTTCTCGTTGATACGGAAGTAGGTGGACAGTTCCATCGGGCAGCGAACGCCCTTCGGCACGAACACGAACGACCCATCGGTAAACACCGCAGCGTTCAGCGTGGCGTAATAGTTGTCGGTGGCCGAAACGACGGTGCCCAGATACTGCTTGATCAGGTCCGGATGCTCGCGGATGGCTTCAGAAATCGACATGAAGATCACGCCGGCCTTCTGAAGTTCCTTCTTGAAGGTCGTGACAACAGACACGGAATCGAACACCGCATCGACGGCAACCCGCGGCTTGTCGACGCCAGCAAGGATTTCCTGCTCGCGCAACGGAATGCCGAGCTTTTCATAGACGCGCAGCAGCTCGGGATCGACTTCCTCGAGCGACTTCGGACCGGACGTGGTCTTCGGCGCGGCATAGTAATAGAGATCGTTGAAGTCGATCTTCGGATAGTCGACGCGCGCCCAGGTGGGCTCTTCCATCGTCAGCCAGCGCTTGTAGGCGTCCAGACGCCATTCCAGCATCCATTCGGGCTCCTGCTTCTTGGCGGAAATGAAGCGGATGATGTCTTCCGAAAGGCCCTTGGGCGCCTTGTCCACTTCGATGATGGTTTCGAAGCCGTATTTGTACTGATCGATATCGATCCCACGGACCTGATCGATTGTTTCCTGGACAGCTGGCATGTTCATTCTCCAAATCTTGCCGGCTCAAATTCCGGCAATTCTGTCATGTCTCCGGGAGGTTCTGTTCCTCCCGTATGTAGGCGCCAAAAGGCGGTTTTCACACCTTTAGGCAAGTAGAAAGTTGCGCTCGCACAAATTAGAGCGCTGTCACGCCGCAACGCCTTGTGCCTTGCGACGGGCTGCGATTTTGGCAAAAGCCGCAACCGCACGCGTAATGTCTTCGTCTGTCGTGTCGGGGCCGAGCGAGATGCGCAGCGCACCCAGCTGCGGATCCCGGCCCATCGCCGTCAGCACATGGCTCTCGCCGACCTTGCCTGAAGAGCAGGCCGAACCGGCCGAAAGCGCGATCCCTTCGATGTCGAAAGCGATCTGACCCGTCTCCGCCTTCAGCCCCGGCAGGGTGAAGAAGCAGGTGTTGGAGACGCGTGAAACATCCGCCCCATGGATCATCACATCGGCAGCAGCCTTGCGCATCTCGCCTTCGAGACGATCTCGCAACGCGCCGATACCGGCATTGCGCTCATCGAGGTCTTCGCTCATCGCCGCAGCAGCAGCGCCGAAGCCGACGATCGCGTGAAAATTCTCCGTGCCCGAACGGTGACCCTTCTCCTGCCCGCCACCGCGGATCAGCGGCTTCGGCATCAACACTTCGCCGCGCGAAATCAGGGCGCCGACACCTTTCGGACCGCCGATCTTGTGCGATGAGAGTACAATGAAGTCCGCATCCAGCCTCACGATATCGACCGGGATGCGACCGACCGCCTGCACCGCATCGACGACCAGAAGCCCGCGATGCCTGTGGACGATCTCTGCAGCCTCCGCCACCGGCTGGATCACGCCGGTCTCGTTATTGACCAGCATCAGCCCGACCATTGGAAGGCCAAGAGAATGGTCATGCGCCGCCATCAGGGTTTCCAGCGCCGAAAGATCCGCGATGCCTGTGGGCGTCACCGGTATCTCGATCACCTGAGCGGGATCGAACCTGCCGCCTTCGCGGATCGCCGGATGCTCGATCGCCGAAACGTAAAGAGCGCCGATCGCGAGGGGCGAACGGCCCATCCGGTAGTCAGGGGTCAGAACGTGGTTCGAGGCCTCCGTCGCACCGCTGGTAAAGGTCACAAGCGCTGGATCTGCACCGACCAAGGCCGCAACCTGGCGCCGCGCCTTGTCGACGGCCGCGCGCGACAACCGGCCCTCACCATGAACCGACGATGCGTTGCCGGGAAGCTGAAGTGCCTCCAGCATCGCAGCACGCGCCGGCGCACTCAAAGGTGCCGTCGCGTTCCAGTCGAGATAGGTGCGGTTCAACGCCATTGCCTGATCAGATTCCGTCCCTAATTACCGTTGGGTCTCATCTAGGGTTGCCGCAGGCCGCATTTTTCTTGAAATTCCGGCCACGCTTGCCTTAAGAGACATCGCATCGGGCGCTGCCAAGGCGGCCCCAATTTCGAATGGTTCTAAACTGGGTTTTAGAAAAGCTGAGCGGCTTCGTCAAGTCAAACTCGACGGATGAACCGTGGATAGCAACCCAGTCTGGCATCAGATCACGTTTGACCGACCGGAGTACCGATGCCCGAAGTGATTTTCAACGGCCCTGCAGGCCGCCTGGAGGGCCGTTATCAGCCTTCCAAGGAAAAGAGCGCGCCGATCGCCATCATCCTGCATCCGCATCCGCAGTTCGGCGGCACGATGAACAACCAGATCGTATACCAGCTCTTCTACATGTTCCAGAAGCGCGGTTTCACGACACTCCGCTTCAACTTCCGTTCGATCGGACGCAGCCAGGGCGAATTCGATCACGGTGCAGGCGAACTGTCCGATGCCGCATCGGCACTCGACTGGGTCCAGAGCCTGCATCCGGATTCGAAGAGCTGTTGGGTCGGCGGTTATTCCTTCGGCGCCTGGATCGGCATGCAGCTTCTGATGCGCCGCCCGGAAATCGAAGGCTTCATCTCCGTTGCGCCGCAGCCGAACATCTACGACTTCTCGTTCCTCGCGCCCTGCCCCTCGTCCGGCCTGATCATCAACGGCGATGCCGATAGGGTTGCGCCTGAAAAGGACGTCAACGGCCTCGTCGAGAAGCTGAAGACCCAGAAGGGTATCCTCATCACGCACAAGATCATCGAGGGCGCCAACCACTTCTTCAACGGTCAGACCGAAACGCTGATGGGCGAATGCGAGGATTACCTCGATCGCCGCCTCAATGGCGAACTCGTCCCCGAGCCGGCTGCCAAGCGCATCCGGTAAGCGTAGTACCCTATCGATAACACAGAAATGGCCGCGTTTGCGGCCATTTTCGTATCTTCAGTTGACCGGTCGCACATGTGCCGCACGCGGACGCCCATCGTCTGACGTCGCTTCATGAACCCGGTTACGGCCGGCCCGCTTCGCGGCATAGAGCGCCACATCCGCCTGCCGGAACATTTCGTCGAGCGCGTCGGGGCTGGTGAGATTGGCGACGCCGAAACTCGCCGTGATCCTTGAGGTGGGTGGCAGACCCGCCACCGACATCGCCATCGTGCCGCCCCTCAGAGCCTGAGCCACCATCAGCGCAACGTCCATCGGCGTGTTGGGAAGGAACACGGAGAACTCTTCGCCGCCCATCCGGCCGACGATTGCTTCTTTTGGCGCGCACGAGGAAAGCAAGGTCCCGAAACTCTGGATCACCATATCCCCGGCATGATGCCCATAGGTGTCATTGATGGTCTTGAACCTGTCGAGATCGCATAAAACCACCGCATGCGGTCCGTTTGGAAACGTCGCGATTGCGGATCTCACCCGGCGCTCGAAGCCGCGCCGGTTTGCAAGGCCCGACAGAGCGTCGCTTTCCGACACGCTGCGTTCATCGGCCATGATTTCGAGCACCAGCACCGACAGCAGGGTCAGGCCGACCGCGACCATCAGAACAGCCGTCAGGCTCTGGGAGATCAGCGCATAGTCGGTGCGGATATAGTCTGTCGCGACGGACCCGGCACCAACGGCGATCGCAAGTACGGCCTTCGCGATGAAGTGTACCCCTGTGACCGCAAGGAGCGCGCACACGACCTTGTCGATCAGCAGTTGCCGGTTCGAGCGCAACAAAGCCTGCAGAACCACGCCGGCGCTTGCGAGGATAACCAGGGCAAACGGAGTCTGGTAGGAAAATGCGTGAAGCGGCGTACCGGGCCGCAGATCATAGACGAAGACGTTTCCGAAGGAGCTGACGGCGAACATCAATCCGGCAAGTCGACGGTTGATGCGAACGTCATAGAGACTGCCAATGCCGAACAGCAGGAAAATCATGCCACCGAGAACGGTTGCAAAAGCTCCTATCGCCCAGGGACGCGGCCAGGGCAGATAGGCGACGGCAATCTCGCAAACAGCGGCCAGTGAAGCGACGCCGAAACCGGCCCCGAACCAAAGCGCGGCAACGCGCGACCGACTGCGGGTGGAAACAACCGCAAACACGATACAGAAACATATCGCGACGACGAAATTCACCCCCAGGAAAAAAACTGCCCCGTTCATCGACCCAACAATACATTTAGAAAATATGAAATGCCGCCATTCCCGCCATCACCTTATCGGCTCGGCACAAAACAAAAGATTAACGAACCGTGACGGCGGGTTACAGAGTAGTGCCTGCTCATTTGCCTTCATTTTTGAAGTGATAAACGCCCGAAACAGTGCTAGACGCCGGCTCTCAAGACACAAAAACGCATCCACAGAGAAGTAAGATGTCCAGGTTCAAGTCCGATTTCCTCAGCACGCTCGACGAGCGTGGCTTCATTCACCAGATTTCCGACGAATCGGGTCTCGACGAACTGTTCGCCAAGGAAACCGTGACGGCCTATATCGGCTTTGATCCGACGGCACCGAGCCTTCATGCGGGCGGCCTCATCCAGATCATGATGCTGCACTGGATGCAGCAGACCGGCCACCGGCCGATATCCCTGATGGGCGGCGGCACCGGCATGGTCGGCGATCCCTCCTTCAAGGACGATGCTCGCCAGCTGATGACGATCGACACGATCGAAAGCAATATCGCCTCCATCAAACGCGTGTTTTCCAACTACCTGAGCTACGGCGAAGGTCAGAAGGATGCGCTGATGATCAATAACGGCGACTGGCTGCGCGATCTCAACTACCTCGAATTCCTGCGCGATGTCGGCCGTCATTTCTCGGTCAACCGCATGCTGTCCTTCGACAGCGTCAAGACGCGCCTGGACCGCGAGCAGTCGCTGTCCTTCCTCGAATTCAACTACATGATCCTGCAGGCCTACGATTTCGTGGAGCTCAACCAGCGTTACGGCTGCCGCCTGCAGATGGGCGGCTCCGACCAGTGGGGCAACATCGTCAACGGCATCGACCTTGGTCACCGCATGGGGACGCCGCAGCTCTACGCTCTCACCTCGCCGCTTCTGACGACGTCGTCGGGTGCCAAGATGGGCAAGTCCATGAACGGCGCGGTCTGGCTCAACCCGGACATGCTGTCGGCCTATGACTTCTGGCAGTACTGGCGCAACACCGAGGATGCGGACGTCTCCCGCTTCCTGAAGCTCTACACGACGCTGCCAATGGACGAGATCGCCCGGCTGTCGGCGCTATCGGGCACTGAAATCAACGAGGTCAAGAAGATCCTCGCGACGGAAGTCACCGCCATGCTGCACGGCCGCGACAATGCCGAGCAGGCGGCTGAAACCGCCCGCAAGACATTCGAGGAAGGTGCCCTCGCCGACAACCTGCCCTCGATCGACGTCGCATCTTCGGAACTGGAGGCCGGTCTTGGCCTCCTGGCGCTGATCGTCAAGGCAGGCCTTGCAGCCTCCAACGGCGAAGCCCGCCGGCATATCCAGGGTGGTGCCGTGCGCATCAACGATGCCGCAGTCTCGGACGAACGTGCCGTGATCGGCACCTGCGACGTCACTGCCGACGGCGTGATCAAGCTGTCGCTCGGCAAGAAGAAGCATATCCTCGTCCGCCCGGCCTGAGTGCCAGCGGTCTGCAGACCAATGAAAAGGCCTCGTTCGCGAGGCCTTTTTTCTATTGGAACTCGAAGATTTGCCGGAACACACCGGGCGCGATGATCGACAGCGGGTTGATCGTCAGCTTCGGCTTGTCGAACACGCCTTCGAGCTTGAAGGTGATGCCGATCAATCCGCGGTCTCGTCCGTTGCCGAGGATGGCACCGATCAGCGGAAGCTCGCCGAAAAGCCGGTTGATTCCATAGGCCGGCATGAAGGTGCCGGTCATGTCCATGCTGCCGCGGGCGTCGCGCAGCATGCCCTGAAATGTCGCGCCGATCTGCTCGCCACGAACGATGCCGTTGGCAACAGAGAGCGCACCGTTTCGGTAGACGAGCGAGGCAAAACCGCGCTGGAAGCGCGCGGCGTTGAGATCGATTTCCTTCTTGACCGCCTTGCTGAGGCTTTCCCCATCCCGGCCCACAGGGGTCGATACCAGCGATTGCAGGCGCTGCTCGTCCACCAAAGCGAAGCTTCGGATGTCGACATTGCCGGCCCAGTCGGACCCTTGCGATCGCAGCCGCAAATTGAGAAGACCGCCCCGCATGTTGTTGTAGATATTGGCAAACCGCACGATGGCGCCGGCGTCGCCGCTGGTCATCGAGATCGTGTTGCCCTTCGTTATGTCGCTGACAACGGCCTGCCCGCTTTCCGTTACGGCGGAAAGGTCGGCCGAGGCAATGTCGCCATCGCGTATCGCAAACAACAGAGTGACGTTCGACAAGGCCTCGTCGTTGAAGCCGACCATGCGATCGAGCTTGGCACGGATCGTCGCGCCACCGCTGCTTTTGGCAGAGGAACCCGACCCACTTGTGCCCGGCGTAGCCGAGCGAAGTTTGGTGATGATAGGCCTTATATCGGCAGAGGATCCGCCGATCGACACGTCGAAGACACCCTTCGACTGCTTCACCGCAACGCTGAAATTATCGGACGGCGACAGGCGGGCGCTCGAGAACTCCGCCGACGCGAGGCTACCATTGGTGAGGACGATATTGCCCTGCGCGCCAAACCCGTCGCCCACCAGTTCGAAGTTCTTGAGCTCTGTCCGCTGGAGTCCCTCCCCGGCAATCTCGAACTGCGCCTTGGCACCGACGCCGTTGCCCTTCGTCCAGCCGATGCCCGGGATCGAGAGCGCAGAGCGCGTCAGATCGAGGCTGACGCCTTGCCTGGTATCATCGAGCCTGGTCAGTTCCACGCTGATCGTACCCTGGACGATCTCCGAGAGACCGGGCACCAGTTTGTCCCGCTGGCTGTCGCTGAGGACTGCCTTGATGACCTGTTCACGCTTGACAGTCGACGCGCTGTCGATCGGCTGCACGAGGGTGACGTCTGCAGGCACCTCGTCGATCGCAGCCTTCGCGCTCAGTCTGGCGGCCTGCGGATCGATATCGAGCGTGCCGTCGATATTGGAAATCTTGCGACCGGACACCGGCGTCGCCAGAGCAACGTCGCGCAGGTCCGCATGCGCATTCCAGACCGGCTTCGGCGGATTCTGGTCATTGACCAGACCAAACTGCGCCTTCACATCCACCCTGGCAGTGCCGGAAAAATCCGATGCCTTGAACTCTGTGTTTTTGAGGCCGTTGATGGGCTTGAAACTCGTGAGTTCCGCGATGGCATCTGCCGGCCCGCTCAGTTTCAGCGCGATATCGGCCATCAGAGGCTTCGCGTAGGTCGATGGGATCGAGAAGCGCCCTCCCTCAACCTTGACCGCGCGCCCCGACGGAAAAAACGAACCCGCCTGCGTGATGTCGACCTGCATCGCTTCGCCCTTCAGGTCGAAACGGCCGTAGATGTCGCGAAGCGGCGGGATGTCGGCGGGCAGGTTGACGCGCCCGTCGGCAAGGTCGAAACTGATCTGCAGTTCGTTGCGGTTGAGATCGAGCGGAACGCCCGGTCCCTTCATGCGTCCTGCCGGAATGAAGACGGCGATGGAGCCGTTGCTCAGCGTTCCCCCGAACATGTTTCCCATCACCCAGTCGCGTGCCTTGCGGGCCATCCAGAAGGGCCAGAGCTGCTTGATTGCAGTCACCTGCATCTGTGGCAACTGACCGCCGAAGCTGATTTCCGGAGACTGCGTGCCGAAGCGCACTTTCAGTGCAGCGGCCATCCGCCCAAGCGGACTGGACATCGCCATCTCGTCGAACTGCAACTCGCGATCGGCCGAGAGATAGCGTCCGACGGCTTTCAGATCGAACTGTGCCGGTTCTTCGGCGTTCGACGCGCCGGCTGCTGTTCCGCCGCTGACGAGGAGATCGAGACCGAACCCCGGCCGGTGGTCTGCCGGATCGACCCTATTGAGATCGACGACCGCGCCGGTGAACGGAAGGACAGTCGGGCCAAAACGCGCTTCCGATCTCTGGATTTCGATCGCGTCCTTGGTGAAATCATAGGCGACATCGATATCCGCGCCGCTGAAGGGCTGCTCGATACTGTCAAAATAGAACCGTCCGGGCGACTGCTTGAGCTTTGCGGTGATGACCGGAACAGTGGTCTCGCGCGAACGGGTGGCAGCAAGTTCAAGATCGACGGCACTGTCCAGCCCTTCGCGCGGCATCCCGGCTGCATCCCGATGCAACAGGAAGGACGTCACGTCCAGCCCCATGAGCTTTGCGGAAAGTCCGGTCGTCACGCCTTCGATAGTCTGGGATCCTGCCACCAGCGTTGCCTGGCGGTCGTTAAGGCTGACGATCCCCCTGATATCGATCTCGCCCTCGATGTTGCGCTGCATATTGAGCTCGTTGACGACGAACATCAGCGGCTTCTGGCCAGGGGCAGACGGCAGCACGATTTCGATGCCGGCAATCCTAACGAAAGCGGTGCCGGTACGCTCGATCAGGCCGCGCACTTCATCAAGGCGCTGGAACGCCTGCTCGAGCAGCTTCGGCATCGCATCGACGCGAACCTGCGACAGCGCCATAGGGTCGCCTGCCGGCAACTGCGCCGTCTCCAGCCGAATGCCTTGCGCGGAAATGTTGTTGATGGAAACGCGGCCGCCGAGAAGCTTCATCGGATCGATCGCCATCCGCAGCGCTTCGGCACGGCTCAGCCGCTGACCGCTCGCTTGCTCGACGATATCCACGTCGCGCGCCTCGATCGCGATCCGCATCACCGAATCAAACCGGATCGCCGTCGAACCGACCGAAGCGACATAACGGGGTCCGATCGCGTTGTTGAGGGCCGACTGGGCCCGCGCCGTCAGCGCGCCGTCGACGACGCCGCTCTCGATGGCGACAATCGCAGTTCCGGCAGCAGCCAGAATCAGCATCGTAAACAGCAAAAAAGTCTTGCCCACGCGGCGCATGCGCGATCGGCGCGGTGGGCAGTGTACGATAATGGGATCTTCCGCCTGTGCAGAGGGAAGTTCGTGCAGCGGAACCATATCCTTGCGGTTGAAGCTGACCTTTTCGCCGCGAATTTCCGCCATCAGGCTGACATTACCTTCTCAAGACCCGCTGCAGCCTGACTAGACGCAACGGGCACCAATAGACTACCGATGGGCCGACAATTGCTCAAGATCCCGGCGAAAGAAAGGAAATTCATGTCTGAATTGGCCATTGGCGACATCGCCCCACAGTTCGATATTCCCCGCGACGGCGGTGGTACCGTCTCGCTGCAGACGTTCGCCGGCAAGCCGGTGGTTCTCTACTTCTATCCAAAGGACGATACCAGCGGCTGCACCACCGAAGCGCTGGCGTTCACGGCCCTCCTCCCCGAGTTCGAAAAAACCGGCGCTGCCGTCATCGGCGTGTCCCCGGACACGGTGAAGAAGCACGACAAGTTCGTCGAGAAACATGCGCTCGCAGTGATCCTCGGATCGGACGAGGATACCGCCGTCGCAAATCTCTACGGCGTCTGGAAGGAAAAGAGCATGTACGGGCGCAAGTACATGGGAATCGACCGCACGACGTTCCTGATCGATGCCCATGGCCGGATCGCAAATGTCTGGCCGAAGGTAAAGGTTGCCGGTCACGCCGAAGAGGTGCTGAAAGCCGTACAGACCCTGTAAGACAGCCACCTCTCTGTCGCATGTTGATGCGAAATTGCGGTGTCACGCCTCCTGCCCTGCGGCACGAAAAACAACGGTTTGTTAACTATAAAGCGGTCTAGTGCGGAGGAAGGATCACCGCGCACGACTCGTCTCATGCGCATCTTCAGGAGCAGAAGGTGGCAAACGGAACTCAAAGCCGCGTTTTTGGAAATCGTGCTCCCGAGCACGTTCTCATTCTCGCAAGCGGCGAAAAGATCCGCCACATGACGATCCGCCCCTGGATGGCGGCAGTGTCCGTCTGCGTCGTCGGCGCGTTGGCGATCGGATATCTCGGCGCCACCAGCTATCTCGTGATCCGCGACGATCTGATCGGCGCAACGATGGCGCGCCAGGCGCGCATGCAGCATGATTACGAAGACCGGATCTCTGCCCTGCGCGCCCAGCTCGACCGCATCACATCCCGTCAGTTGCTCGATCAGCAGGTCGTGGAGCAAAAGGTCGAGAAACTGCTTGAACAGCAAAACGCCCTCTTTTCGCGGCACGGCAAACTTGGTTCGCTTCTAGACCGCGCGGAAGAATCGGGCATCGTCCCGTCCGCCGGCACCTCGTCGTCACCAGCTTCAGCCTATCAGGCAGAAGGCAAGGACAAGCAGGCATCCGTCAGTCATGGACTGGACGCGATCGAAGGCCTGTTGTCGAACCATTCCGCTCCGGCGGATCTCGGCGTCGCCAATCCATTGGCCTACACCCCGCTTCGCGAAAATCTCGCGGATCGAGCCGACCGCATCTTTTCCAAGGTGACTCTGTCCTTGAAGGACATCGAGAAGCGCCAGATCGTCAAGATCGCCGATCTCACCACTGGCGCATCGCAGACGGCAGACGCCATCACGTCCATCCTCCGGCGTACGGGCGTGCAGGTCGCGGCCGCTCCTCCGACCGAACCGGACCCGGGTATTGGTGGCCCCTACGTCCAGCCTCAGCTGTTCTCGGACACGTTCGACACATCGCTCGATGATCTCGATTCCGCGCTCAACCGGCTCGAAAGCGTCCGCGACGTGGCGCGCGAGCTGCCGTTCGGAAACCCGGCCCCCGGCCGTTCCGTCACCAGCCGGTTTGGTAACCGGATGGACCCGTTTGTCGGACGCCTCGCGCTGCATGCAGGCATCGATTTTCAAGCCGAGACCGGTGATGACGTGAAAAGTACGGGCGCCGGCAAAGTCGTTGTCGCCGGTCCCTCAGCAGGCTATGGCAATCTGGTCGAGATCGATCATGGCCAAGGCATCACCACGCGCTATGGCCACATGTCGCGCATCCTTGTCAGAGCCGGAGAGACTGTGGCTCCCGGCGAGGTGATCGGACGTGCAGGCTCCACCGGACGGTCCACGGGACCGCATGTTCATTACGAAGTGCGACGCGACGGTTCGCCGGTCGACCCCGTGCATTTCCTGAACGCCGGTATGAAGCTCGACAATTATCTCAATTAGGCCGCAAAGATGCGCGAGAGGTCCGGAATGGGTCATGCGTTGCGAAACTGAGCGCGTTCGACAACACATTGGAAGCCTTGCCGCCTCTATTCACCACATCCGGCAGCAATATTCCGGGATTTCTTGACTTTCCGGCATTTTGGTCCTATGTCGCGGGCCAGTTGTCGTACGCCAGTTACCGTCGGCACCGGATCACTTCCCCGAATTGCAACGGAAACAGATTTCCCTTTGACCACATTCGCTGATCTTGGCCTTAGCCAGAAAGTCCTCTCTGCAGTCACCGACTCGGGCTACACAATCCCGACACCGATCCAGGCTGGTGCCATCCCCTTTGCCCTGCAGCGCCGCGATATTTGCGGCATCGCGCAGACGGGAACAGGCAAGACGGCATCCTTCGTGCTGCCGATGCTGACACTTCTGGAAAAAGGCCGTGCTCGCGCCCGCATGCCACGGACGCTGATCCTCGAGCCGACCCGCGAACTCGCGGCACAGGTCGCCGAGAACTTCGAAAAATACGGCAAGAATCACAAGCTGAACGTCGCTCTCCTGATCGGCGGCGTGTCGTTCGACGAACAGGATCGCAAGCTTGAGCGCGGCGCCGATGTGCTGATCTGCACGCCAGGCCGCCTGCTCGACCATTGCGAGCGCGGCAAGTTGCTGATGACCGGCGTCGAGATCCTGGTGATCGACGAAGCCGACCGCATGCTGGACATGGGCTTCATCCCGGATATCGAAAAGATCGCCAAGATGATCCCGTTCACGCGTCAGACGCTGTTTTTCTCGGCAACCATGCCGCCGGAAATCCAGAAGCTGGCCGACCGCTTCCTGCAGAACCCGGAACGTATCGAGGTGGCAAAGCCTTCTTCGACAGCAACGACGGTGACGCAGCGCCTGGTCGCCGCTCACAACAAGGATTACGAGAAGCGCGCAACCCTTCGCGACCTGATCCGCGCGCAGGACGACCTGAAGAACGCGATCATCTTCTGCAACCGCAAGAAGGATGTCGCCGATCTCTTCCGTTCGCTTGAGCGCCACGGCTTCTCGGTCGGCGCGCTCCATGGCGACATGGACCAGCGCTCGCGTACCAATATGCTGGCAGGCTTCAAGGACAACCAGATCACGCTTCTGGTCGCCTCCGACGTCGCAGCGCGCGGTCTCGATATTCCCGACGTCAGCCACGTCTTCAACTTCGACGTTCCAATCCATGCGGAAGACTATGTCCACCGCATCGGCCGTACCGGCCGTGCAGGACGGTCCGGTCGTGCGTTCACGCTTGTGACAAAATCCGATGCTAAGTATCTCGATGCCATCGAAAAGCTGATCACTCAAAAGATCGAATGGCTGAACGGTGACATCGCTGCCCTGCCGGCACCGATGGAAAGCAGCGACAAGGGTCAGGAACGCGGCCAGGGTCGCGATCGTGGCGGCAAGCGTGGCGAGCGCGACAAGGATCGCGGTCGCGGCAAGCGCGCCGAGCAGACCAGGAGCGTAGAAGCTCCGGTCAAGATTGCAGAACCGACGAGCCAGGATGATCGGAGCCAGACGGAAAATATGATTGAAGCCAGGGTAGAAGACGTAAAGCGCGAACGTAGCGCCGACAGGAAGCCGCAGAACAATGGCGCACAACGCGCTCCTCGCCCGGCCCCTGCTCCGAATCCTGCCAATGACGACAACCGCGAGCGTCGCCGTCACTACCGCGACCACGATGACGGCCCGACACCAGTCGGTTTCGGCGACGACATTCCGGCATTCATGCTGATCGTCGCCAACGCCAAGGTTTGAATTTGTCCCTGAGACCCGGCATAGACTTTCCCGGCGTCGGCGCCGGGTTGGTCATTTTGCGGGATGATGGGAGGGTTCTCCTCTGCCGTCGCCTGAAGGCGCCGGAAGCCGGTTACTGGAACATCGTCGGCGGCAAGGTCGATAAGATGGAGCCGTCCGTGGATGCGGCACGTCGTGAGGCCGAGGAAGAAACCGGCCTGTCGATCGGCAAAGTTGAGTTCCTCTGCGCGACTGAACAGATCCTCCCGGAAGACGCACAACACTGGATCTCCATGATCTACGTCACACGCGATTTCTCCGGCGAGCCACGCTTGACCGAACCGGACAAGCTTTCGGATCTGGGATGGTTTGACCCTGCAGATCCGCCAATGCCACTCTCGGTCTTCTCGATCCGCGCATTTGAACATCTTTCCAAAATCTGAACACACAACTTCCAGCCCGCGGCGGACGTTGATAAAACAGCAACGCAAAAAGCCGTCCCGGTTTCCCGGAACGGCTGCCCGTGATGAAAACAGCGTTGTATTTTACGTCAGATGGAAACGCACCGACTGCTCGGTAAGCCTGCATCCCCCATTACGATGCCTATTTTAGCGCGAAACCTATTGCCTATTCAATACGCGAAATCTCGCAGTGCCAAAAATATAGGTTACTTGTCGATTTCACTCCGGATTGCGGCCTCGTAGGCCAGTCTTGTCCAATTTGACATGAGGTCGGGGTCCTCAAACGCATCTTCCGGTACCGTCCAGTAAGGCATCATCACGGACTTGCCCTTCTTGCCTTCGTAGCTCCACTGCCGCGCGCCTGCAGAAGCGAACTCAGGCGCGCTCACGGCATCGGCTTTCAGCATCAGTTCGTCGCGCAGCTCGATCGCGACGATGAGGCCCTGATGGTAGATGCCCTTGCCGCCGAACATCCGACGGATGCTGACGGACCCGAGACCTTCGAACATCTCTTCGATCGCGATAGTATCCATTGTCACGTCCTCAGAACGCCACCTGCAGCAATGACGGCTTCGGGCGTATCCACATCAAGATGGGCTGCCGGACCGATATCGACATCGATCACCGGAAGACCGGAGGTTTCGATAATCGCCCTTGCGCCGACATCGCCCTGCAGGTTCCGTACAGCATCATAGGTGGCGCGCGGCAGAACAACCGGATTGCCGCGCGTGCCGTTGGAGACTGCGCGCACGATCGCCTCGCCACCGGCGGCCCCAAAGGCACCGAGCAAGGCATCGATATGGCTGACGGTCACGCCCGGCATATCTGCCAGCATGACGAGGACCCCATCCGCTGCCGCGACATCGCGCCTCGTGAAGCCGGCAATCAGAGAGCTCGCCATCCCCGCTTCATGGGAGGGATTGTCTTGGAGACGGACGTCGAGCGATGAAAGCTCGGCCGCAATATCCTGCTGCCGGTGACCGGTGACAACGACCACGGGTGTGGCCTTCGAGGCCAACAGCATCTTGGCGGAGCGGCGCACGAGCGGCACACCGTCAAACTCAGCAAGCAGCTTGTGAAGGCCACTTTCTCCCATGCGCCTGGCCTGACCGGCGGCCAACAGGACAGCCGCAACCGAAAGCGAGACATCGTCCTTGCTCTCGCTGCGGTCCCGCGGCGCAGGCCTTGTCGGGATCTCCATCAAAAGTCCTCCCACACCCAGTGCGGCAATATCGTCCGATGTCGGTCTTTCGCCGGCAAGCAGCCGGTGGAGCATCCAGTCAAAACCGTTTTCCTTCGGAGACCGTGCACAACCGGGGGCTCCCAGTACCGTGACACCACCAATATCGCCGTAAACAAGAAGATTGCCGGGATCGACCGGCATGCCGACGCGGATCACCTCACCGCCAGCGGCTCGGATCGCAGCCGGAATGACGTCCTCTTCATCGGCAACGGCGGACGCACCAAACACGATCACCAGCGAAGGCTCGCGACAGTTCCCGAGATCAAGCGCCTGCAGTGCGGCGGTCAGGGCGTCGTGCGTATGCGGAATACGGATCTCGCGCACCAGTGTGCTGCCCGAAAGTGCAAGCCGCTGCTCGATGAGCTTCGCCGTTCGATCCATCACCGACGTCTTCAGCGTCGGAAGCTCCGTTGCAATCAACGTGACAGCATGAGCCTCGAACGGTTTGACCTCAAACGGTGTAGAAGCCCCAAGCAGCGCCACAGCCTTCCCGAGACAATCGCCATCGACAGCGAGCGGAATGATCTTGAACGTTGCGACCATGTCGCCTGCCTTGACCGATACGCGATCCTTGAGACAGGCAAGCGTGATCGACGGGTCCACGCCGTTGAGCGCGTTGACGACGTGCGTGTTGGCGACGAACAGACCGGCCGTTGCCGCATAAACGTTGACACGTCCCGTTGCTGGCTCCGAAAACGTGAGGTGATCAGGTGCGATTGCGGCGGCCAGCATTCCCGCCGCTTTGTCTTCAAGAACGTCTCCTGCATCTAGCCGCACGCCTATGACGGAAGCGATACCCTCTTCGCAAAGACGCTCGATGTCATCAGGCGCTAGCCGGTGACCCTTGTGCAGTCGTCCGCGCTGACCTTCAAACCGGATTGAATGGGCAAGCACTATGTTTTCGGCCTCACGCAACGGGAAGCTGGCGTATTTCATTCCCTAACCCTGCGTAAGGAGGTCGCGCCGGCGCAACGACCTGACGATGTCGGCAAGTGTGGCAAGCGCAATCTCGGCCGGGTTCGCAGCACCGATGTCGAGACCGATCGGCGCTGAAATCCGGGCAATCTCCTCCTCGGAATGTCCCATATCCTTCAGTCGATCAGCGCGCTTCGCATGAGTTTTGCGGCTACCGAGCGCCCCGACGTAAAAACAGCCCGCCTTCAGCGCCTGCGACAAGGGAAAATCATCGATCTTCGGATCATGCGTCAGGGCCGCGACAGCCGTATAGCTATCGAACGGTCGCTCTCTCAGCGCGTCTTCGGGCCACTCCGCGATGACATCGACATCACCAAACCGTTCTTTGGTGGCAAAGGCTGTCCGCGGATCGATGATCGTGAGGTCGTAGCCCGCCACCGGCGCCAGACGGGCGAGCGCCTGGCTGATATGAACCGCACCAATCACGACGATCCTTGGCGGCGGCAGATAGACATTGATGAACAGAATGCGGTTGTCAATTTCGACGCTCGTGGCCTTGCCGCTGCGCATCGCGTCCGCGATGGCGGCACCAAGCGGACCCTCCGGAACCGTTTCCTCGGAAACAAGAGAAATTTCGCCCGACGCAAGGTCGGTTATTGTCGCTGAGGCCCGTCTTTCCTGCCGGGCGCCGTTGAGACGCGCCAGATCATCGAACTTCATCGGCCGAGCCTTTCCACATAGACGCGGATCTTGCCGCCGCAGGAAAGCCCGACTTGCCATGCCGTCTCATCGGCAACGCCGAATTCCAGCATCTTCGGAGTGCCTGACGAAATCACCTCTATCGCCTCCGTAATCACGGCGCCCTCGACGCAGCCACCCGAAACGGAGCCGACGAAATTTCCCTCGCCATCGATCGCGAGATGGCTTCCGATCGGACGTGGTGCAGATCCCCAGGTCTCGACGACGGTTGCGATCGCCACGTCGCGGCCGCTTTCGGCCCAATTCTGGGCGGTGACGAGTGGATCAAGACTGGATGTGACGGTCATCGGTGCCTTTCAGACGGCAATTTTCGAAACACGCATCGGCGCGTCGTGACGATATGGAAGCCTCACCCGCGCTTTTCCATGTCTACGCGCAGTTTTTATCGTCGTGACGCGATTCTCTTTGACCGGTCGGATGGGAAAGCTAAATGTGCTGGAACGCAAGCCGCAATGAGTTAAGGGAAGGCATGGACATTCGCACTTTGATATCAGCCGGCCTGTTTGCCTCATTCCTCGCTGCTCCGTCTGCATCGGCTGCGATCATCGGCGTGGTCGCACCGAAATCGGGTCCATACGCCCTCCTCGGAGCCCAGATCTACCAAGGCGCCCGTGCGGCCGCCGAGGCCAATGGCGATACGCTGGTGGAGCTGGACGAGAGCTGTGACGAGAATGGCGGGCTCGCGGTATCGAAGTCTCTGACGGATGCAAAGGCCAGCGCGGCCATCGGCTTCCTCTGCGTGGAAACGCTGACGACGGCGATGCCCGCTCTGAAGGCCGCCGCTATTCCAGCCGTTTCGGTCTCGGTGCGGTCGAAGATTCTGATGGAGGATGCACTTCGCAACGACTGGCCGTTTTTCCGTCTGGCACCGACCGAAACCACCGAAGCGGATGCTGTTGCAGCTGCCATCCTATCCCGCTGGAAAGCCGAGCCGATCGCATTCATCGACGACGGCACGATCTATGGCCGCGAGCTCTCAAGCGCCGTGCGCCAGAAGCTGGAACCGTCAGGCATCCGCCCCGCGTTCACCGACGTGTTCAGGCCTGGCCAGGAGCAACAGATCGCTCTCGTCCGCCGCCTGGCAAAGGCCGGCGCGACCCATGTCTTTATCGGTGGCGACCGAAACGATACCGCCATCATCGTTCGCGACGCTGCAGCCGAACGCGTTTCCCTGACAGTCATGGGCGGAGATGCGCTGCGTGCCGCAAACCGTCCTGTTGGCCTTGCCAACGGCGTGCTCGCGGCAGCCCTTCCGGATTACGCAGTTGCGCCTGAAGCTTCCACCGCCGTCACGCAACTACGCGCAGGCAATGTCGAGCCGGAAGGCTACGTTCTGCCCGCTTATGCGGCAACAGAACTTGTTCACCGGGCGGTGACCGAGACGTCCAATGGTCGTTCCCTGACCGACACTCTTGCGGCAGGCTCCTTCACGACCGCGATCGGTCCTGTCGCCTTCGGCCCGGACCACGAATTGAAGCAGAACCCGTTCCGTCTGGTGGAGTGGCAAGGTACGGACTTTGTGGAGATCGGGCCCGCCACCGACTGATGGTCTGGCCAGGCGATTGTTCCTGTCGCCACGGGATGATAAAGCCTCCCTCAAACCGGAGACCCATCCCATGACCCTGCCGATCCGCATCGCCCCGTCCATTCTTGCCGCCGATTTCTCCAAGCTTGGCCAGGAAGTCATCGACGTCGTGCAGGCCGGCGCCGACTGGGTGCATCTCGACGTCATGGATGGTCATTTCGTCCCCAACATCTCATTCGGACCTGACGTCATCAAGTCGCTGCGACCGCATACGGATGCGTTCTTCGACTGCCATCTGATGATTGCACCGGCCGACCCCTTTCTTGAGGCCTTCGCCAAGGCTGGCTGCGACAGCATTACCGTGCACGCTGAATCGGGCCCTCACCTGCATCGCTCCCTGCAGACGATCCGCAGCCTCGGCAAGAAGGTCGGTGTGACGCTCAACCCGGCAACGTCGCTGTCCTCGCTCGAAAACGTGCTCGATGACGTCGATCTGATCCTGATCATGAGCGTCAATCCCGGCTTCGGCGGACAGAAATTCATCCCCGCCATGCTCGACAAGATTCGCGCGACGAAGTCCCTGATCGGTGACCGCGAGATCGAGATCGAAGTCGACGGCGGCATTACTGCGGACACGATCGGCGCTGCGAGCGCTGCCGGCGCCAACGTCTTCGTTGCTGGCTCCGCCATCTACAAGGGTGACGGCATCGACGCCTATCGCACCAATATCGAAGCACTGAGAACAGCGGCAAGCGGCGCGCGCTAACCATCCGGCGGCCTCTTTCCTGCAAACAAACCCGAAGTTATTGAGCTTTGGCCCGCTTGTTGCTACAGGCCGGGCAACACTTGACAGGAAAGCCGCACGCTCATGATCCCTCGCTATTCCCGGCCCGAGATGGTCGCCATCTGGTCGCCAGAGACGAAGTTCCGCATCTGGTTCGAAATCGAGGCGCATGCCTGCGACGCGCTTGCCGCGATCGGCGTGATCCCGAAGTCGGCGGCTGAGACAATCTGGGAAAAGGGCGGCAGCGCAACGTTCGATGTCGCGCGCATCGACGAGATCGAAGCCGTCACCAAGCATGACGTCATCGCCTTCCTCACCCACCTCGCGGAATTCGTCGGCCCCGACAGCCGGTTCATCCACCAGGGCATGACATCCTCGGACGTCCTCGACACCTGCTTCAACATCCAGCTCGTGCGGGCGACCGACATCCTGATCGCCGGCATCGATCGCGTTCTTGAAGCCCTCAAGACCCGTGCCTTCGAGCACAAGGATACGGTCCGCATCGGCCGCAGCCACGGCATCCATGCCGAGCCCACCACGATGGGCCTGACCTTCGCCCGCTTCTATGCGGAAATGTACCGCAACAAGACCCGTCTGCTCGAAGCCCGCGAAGAAGTTGCCACCTGCGCGATCTCAGGCGCCGTCGGCACGTTTGCCAATATCGATCCCCGCGTCGAGGAGCATGTCGCAGCAGCGCTCGGCCTGAAGGCAGAACCGGTTTCCACGCAGGTCATCCCGCGCGACCGTCATGCGATGTATTTCGCGGTCCTCGGCGTCATCGCCTCGTCGATCGAAAACGTCGCGATCGAAATTCGCCACATGCAGCGCACGGAAGTTCTGGAAGCGGAAGAATTCTTCTCGCCCGGCCAGAAGGGCTCGTCGGCCATGCCGCACAAGCGCAATCCTGTTCTGACCGAGAACCTGACCGGTCTTGCTCGCCTCGTGCGCATGTCGGTGGTTCCGGCGATGGAAAACGTTGCTCTATGGCACGAGCGTGACATCAGTCACTCGAGCGTCGAACGCGCCATCGGCCCGGATACGACCGTCACCCTCGACTTCGCCCTCAACCGTCTCGCCGGCGTCATCGAAAAGCTGGTGATCTACCCAGAGAACATGTTGAAGAACATGAACAAGTTCAAGGGTCTGGTCATGAGCCAGCGCGTCCTTCTGGCGCTTACGCAGGCAGGCACGTCGCGCGAGGATGCGTATCGCCTCGTTCAGCGCAACGCCATGAAGGTCTGGGAGGAAGGCAAGGACTTCCTCGAAGAGCTGCTGGCCGATCAGGAAGTCCGGGCCGCCCTTTCCGAGGAAGAGATCCGTGAGAAGTTCGACCTCGGCTACCACACCAAGCATGTCGACACGATCTTTACCCGGGTCTTTGGCGAAGCCTGATACCAGCAACTTGATATTGAAATCACACAAACACAGATAAGCGGCATGAAAGCATCCGAAGCCGATATCCTCATCATCCCGGGTTACACCAATTCTGGCCCAGGCCACTGGCAAACGCGGTGGGAGTCTAAACTCGCCACCGCCCGCCGGGTCGAGCAATCGGAATGGGCAAAGCCGGTCAAGGACGACTGGGTCCAGCGGCTCGCGGACGAAGTGAATGCTTCGACGCGACCCGTTGTGCTCGTCGCGCACTCGCTTGGCGTGGCAACAGCCATCCACGCGATTCCTCTTTTCAAGAAGAAGGTCGCCGGCGCGTTTCTGGTCGCACCGCCCGAGGTGGCCAATCCGAAGATCAGACCCAAGCACCTGATGACCTTCGGACCCTACCCGCGCGATCCACTGCCGTTTCCGACCTTGACCGTCGCCAGCCGCAACGATCCTTTCGGCTCTTACGATCACGCCGACGATATCGCCGCGTCCTGGGGATCGGTACTGGTAGATGCGGGGGAGTCCGGGCATATCAACGAAGAATCGGGGCATGGTCCATGGCCGGAGGGTACGATGGTGTTTGCCCAGTTCCTCGGCAAACTGAAGCCCTGAACTCGGCGGTCACGCCGGAATCATGACGCATTTTTCCTGCTAGGCTGGAGCTCTGCCGCATAGCGCGACTGAGTCGCCTGCGGCCTATCCGGTAAAGGGAGCCGGCATAGCTTTTTTCATCGGGATGAAAACCGGACGGATGGCCCCGCATTGTGAAATGCGATCTTTTCCGATATGGACCCCTCAAACACGATCCATTGCGCCTGCCCCGGGTGCCAACAACGAGAAAACAATCATGAACCGTCGCCGCCGTATTTACGAAGGCAAGGCAAAGATCCTTTACGAAGGCCCGGAGCCAGGCACGCTGATCCAGTTCTTCAAGGACGATGCCACAGCCTTCAACAAGAAGAAGCACGGTGTGATCGACGGCAAGGGCGTTCTGAACAACCGCATTTCGGAATATCTCTTCACACACCTGAACAAGATCGGCATTCCCACGCATTTCATTCGTCGGCTGAACATGCGCGAGCAGCTGATCAAGGAAGTGGAGATGATCCCGCTCGAGATCGTCGTGCGCAACGTCGCCGCCGGCTCGCTGTCGGAACGTCTGGGCATCGAGGAAGGCACCGTTCTTCCCCGCTCGATCATCGAATTCTACTACAAGTCCGATCAGCTTGCCGATCCGATGGTGTCCGAAGAGCACATCACCGCCTTCGGTTGGGCAAACCCGGCCGAGCTCGATGATGTCATGGCGCTCGCCATCCGCGTCAACGACTTCCTGTCCGGCCTTTTCCTCGGTGTCGGCATCCAGCTCGTCGATTTCAAGATCGAATGCGGCCGCCTTTTCGAAGGCGACATGATGCGCATCATCCTGGCTGACGAGATCTCGCCCGACAGCTGCCGTCTCTGGGATATTGAGACGAAGGAAAAGATGGACAAGGATCGGTTCCGCCGCGATCTCGGCGGTCTGGTCGAAGCCTATTCCGAGGTGGCGCGCCGTCTCGGCATCATCAACGAAAACGAGCCGCTCCGCGGGACCGGCCCGGTTCTTGTCAAGTAATTCGGGGGATATTCAGTGATCAAGGCACGCGTGACCGTTACGCTCAAGAACGGCGTTCTAGACCCGCAGGGCAAGGCCATCGAAGGCGCGCTCGGAAGCTTGGGCTTCGAAGGCGTCGGCCATGTTCGTCAGGGCAAGGTGTTCGACCTTTCCCTTGAGGGCACCGATAAGGTAAAAGCCGAAGCAGACCTGAAGTCGATGTGCGAAAAGCTTCTGGCTAACACGGTAATCGAGAACTATACTATCGCAATCGAGTAACGGTTGCGGGGTGTGTCATGGCCGACGTCACGAATGAACTCATGTACGAACTGATGAAGCGCGTGCAAGCAGACATATCTGACATCAAAATCGGCCAACGGGATCTGAAGGCAGAAGTGAATGCCATGCGTGGTGCGATGATATCGCTCCATCAGGACATGCATAATATCCACACGGCACTGGCGCGCCACGACCTGCGTCTCGACCGTATCGAAACCCGCCTCGAGCTGCGCGAGCTGTCTGAGGCACATGCAAGGTTTGAACCACACCCATGAAGTCCGCCGTTGTCCAGCTTCCCGGCCTCAATCGCGACCGCGACATGATCGCCGCCCTCACCAAGATCTCCGGCCAGGCGCCCGTCACCATCTGGCAGACGGAAACCGAGATCCCTGACGATATCGACCTGATCGTCATTCCCGGCGGTTTCTCCTACGGCGACTATCTGCGCTGTGGCGCGATTGCAGCCCGTATGCCGGTCATGCAAGCTATCAAGCAGAAGGCAGAACAGGGCGTGAAGGTCATGGGCGTCTGCAACGGCTTCCAGATCCTCGTCGAAGCCGGCATGCTGCCGGGTGCGCTGATGCGCAACACATCGCTGAAGTTCGTCTGCAAGGACGTGAAGCTCGAAGTGGTGAATGCCGAAACGGATTTCACCCGCGCCTATGGCAAGGGCCAGATCATCCGCTGCCCGGTCGCCCACCATGACGGCAACTACTTCGTTGACGCAGAAACTCTCGCGTCCATGGAAGACAAGGGCCAGGTCGTGTTCCGCTATGCGGAAGGCACCAACCCCAACGGTTCGTTGAGCGATATCGCTGGCGTCATCAACGCGCGCGGCAACGTTCTCGGCATGATGCCGCACCCGGAAAACCTGATCGAAGCCGCGCATGGCGGCAGTGACGGTCGCGGCCTTTTTGCCTCGGCGCTCGACGTGATCGCTGCCTGACCGGTCTCAGGCCTCCGTAGCAGACAATACCATAACCCTCCGGGAACGACATGCAGATCTCTTACCGTACTTTGACTGCCATTTCTCTTGTCGCTCTCGGGACCGCGCTCGCGTCCTGCCAGTCGAAACCACCCGTCAAAGCGGTCAGCAACGCATCGGCGCTCGACGTGATGGAAAAGGTTGCCGTTGGCGCCAATCGATGCTGGTTCCGGTCGGGCGACCCTGCCTTCAAGTCCTACGCGTTCGCGCCGGAACTGACGTCCTTCTCCGGTCGTCCACGCTTTCTTCTGACACGCAAGGGCTCGTCCGATATCCGTCCGCTTCTCGTGGTGCAGGCGGAGGGCAGACCTGCCAAGCTTTCCACCTTCGGCCCGCTGATGAGCGAGCCTGTGTCGGGCCGCGTCAACGCCGATGTGCAACGCTGGGCCGCTGGCAACACCAACTGCTGATCTCGACCGTCAGAAGCCTTCTGTCGATAGCGTAAGCTCCGTACGAGTTTCGCAGACCACTCTCTCCTCAAACGGCAACATAATGCCGATTCGAGGAGAGTAGTTTGCCGCCGATTTCCCTGACACTGCCGGCGCGGATCGCCCTCGCTGCACCCTTGGCATTCCTGTCCATGGTCGCGACACCGATCGTTGCTGCCGAACAACTGTTCGACGACGCGCGTTTTGGAGTCCTCACCTCCCTGGACAGCGGTCGCAAGGAAAACGGCGTCTTCCTGACGGGAATGCTCCTCACCGATCCGTTCGGTCGTGAACAGGCGACGGGCGTTGAGAAGGTCCTGCGGCCACGTCTTCACGTCGGCGGCGAACTCAGCACCACGGGCGAAACGAGCCAGGTCTATGCAGGCTTCTCGTGGACAGTGCCGGTCACGCGCAATGTCTTCGTGGAAGCAGGCTTCGGCGGCGCGGTGCATGACGGCAACCTGGACAGCGGCGACGACCCCCAGCTTGGCTGCCGCGCGCTCTTCCACGAATATGTGGCCGCAGGCGTCAAACTTCTCGGAAACTGGCAGCTCCTGGCGCAGGCGGGCCATTCGTCTCACGCCAATCTCTGCGACGGACCAAACGATGGTCTGACCCGCGCGGGTCTGACGGTAGGTTACCGGTTCTGATCTCGGCTTTTGCCTGTGGCGCGCCGGCATTTTCTTGTCGCGCCTCGTCGAGACATAGGCTAAAGAGCGGCGCATATCTCGCTCCGCAACATAGAGAAGATCATGACCATTCCGAACAGCTTCCCGATCACGCCAGAACTCGTCGCATCCCACGGCCTCAAGCCCGACGAATATCAGCGGATCCTGGATCTGATCGGCCGCGAGCCGACCTATACCGAACTCGGTATCTTCTCGGCCATGTGGAACGAGCACTGCTCCTACAAGTCGTCCAAGCGCTGGCTGCGCACGCTGCCCACCAAGGGCCCGCGCGTCATCCAGGGCCCTGGCGAGAACGCCGGCGTGGTCGATATCGATGACGGCGATGTCGTCGTCTTCAAGATGGAGAGCCACAACCACCCGTCCTATATCGAGCCCTACCAGGGTGCGGCGACGGGCGTCGGCGGCATCCTGCGCGACGTCTTCACCATGGGTGCACGGCCGATTGCGGCCATGAACGCCCTGCGTTTCGGTGCCCCTGACCACGCAAAGACAAAACACCTCGTCTCCGGCGTCGTTGCCGGCGTCGGTGGTTACGGCAACTCCTTTGGCGTGCCGACGGTCGGCGGCGAAGTCGAGTTTGACGAACGCTACAATGGCAACATCCTCGTCAACGCCTTCGCAGCCGGACTTGCAAAATCCGACGGAATCTTCCTGTCGGAAGCCAAGGGCGTCGGTCTGCCTGTCGTCTATCTCGGCGCGAAGACCGGCCGCGACGGTGTCGGCGGCGCCACGATGGCATCGGCCGAATTCGACGCCGATATCGAGGAGAAGCGCCCAACCGTTCAGGTCGGCGACCCCTTTACCGAAAAGTGCCTGCTGGAAGCCTGCCTCGAGCTGATGAAGACCGGAGCCGTCATCGCCATCCAGGATATGGGTGCCGCCGGTCTCACCTGCTCGGCCGTCGAGATGGGTGCCAAGGGCGGCCTCGGCATCGAACTGCAGCTCGATCAGGTCCCGGTCCGCGAAGAGCGCATGACCGCATATGAAATGATGCTCTCGGAAAGCCAGGAGCGGATGCTCATGGTGCTGGAGCCTTCGAAGGAAGAAGTCGCCAAGGCGATCTTCGTCAAATGGGGCCTCGATTTCGCAATCGTCGGCAAGACCACAGATGACCTGCGTTTCCGCGTCATCCATCAGGGCGAGGAAGTCGCCAACCTGCCGATCAAGGAACTGGGCGACGAAGCGCCGGAATACGACCGTCCGTGGATCCAGCAAAACCCGCGCCCTGACCTGGCAGCGGGAGACGTTGCAGCCCCGACGGATTACAACGATGCCATTCTGAAGCTGGTCGGCTCTGCCAACCAGTCCAGCCGCCGCTGGGTCTGGGAACAGTATGACACGCTGATCCAGGGCAATTCGCTGCAGCGCCCCGGCGGCGATGCCGGTGTCGTGCGCATCGAGACCCATCCCACCAAGGCGCTCGCCTTCTCGTCCGATGTCACGCCGCGTTATGTCGAGGCAGACCCCTATGAAGGCGGAAAGCAGGCGGTCGCCGAATGCTGGCGCAACATCGTCGCGACCGGCGCAGAACCGCTCGCAGCCACCGACAACCTCAATTTCGGCAACCCGGAAAAGCCTGAAATCATGGGCCAGCTCGTCGGCGCCATCAAGGGCATCGGCGAAGCGTGCCTGGCACTCGATTTCCCGATCGTCTCCGGCAACGTCTCCCTCTACAACGAGACCAACGGCGTCGCCATCCTGCCGACCCCGACGATCGCAGGCGTTGGCCTGCTGCCCGACTGGCAGAAGATGGCAAGGATCGGCTCGGCCGGCGACGGCGACGTGCTGATCATGATCGGTACCGATGGCAGCCATCTCGGCTCCTCGATCTACCTGCGCGACATCCTCGGCTCGACAGAAGGCCCAGCACCCACCGTCGATCTTTCCGCCGAACGCCGCAACGGTGACTTCGTCCGCTCGGCAATCCGCAACGGCCACGTCAGCGCCTGCCACGACATCTCCTCCGGCGGCCTGGGTCTCGCCCTCGTCGAAATGGCGATGGCGTCCGAAAAGGGCATGACCGTCAGCCTGTCGGAACAGCGCGGACCGTCGCATGCTCTCCTGTTCGGGGAAGATCAGGCACGTTACGTGATCGCCGTTCCGGCCGACATCGCCAATTTCCTGCAGGCCAATGCCGAAGGTTCAGCCGTGCCCTTCCGCCGCCTCGGCAAGGTCGCCGGCGAACGCGTCGTCGTCGATGACATCGTCGACATCACTGTCGAGGATCTCACCATCGCTCACGAGAGCTGGTTCCCCTCGTTCATGGCATGAGCAACGACCGGGCGGCGTCGATCGATCCAAATCCTCTAGCAATCTGGATTTGAGGTTGTTACCTCTTTGACCGGAGGACGGCTTTCAGGCAGTCTTTCGGTCAAAGCATGCCGCGATATGAGTCTGCGGCCGAAGAAGAGGAAGACACTATGCCCATGCGTCCCGGCGATATCGAAGACATGATCAAGGCCGGAATTCCCGGCGCCAAGGTCACGATCCGCGATCTGGCGGGTGACGGTGACCACTACGCAGCCGAGGTCGTCGCGGACGCGTTCCGCGGCAAGAGCCGCGTCCAGCAGCACCAGATGGTCTACGAAGCGCTGAAGGGCAATATGGGCGGCGTTCTGCATGCCCTGGCGCTTCAGACCTCCGCTCCATCAGAGTAACGGAGCTTCGGGTGCGATGTCCGACCTGATCAAGCAGATCGTTACCAGCGTTGTGGACGATGTCGTCAAGCAGCTTCTGGGCAAGTCGCACGGCCGCACGCCTTCCAAGCGCAAAAAGCGTCAGACCCGCGCCGCTGCATCAGGAAGCACGCGGTCCGCGACCACGGGTATGTTCACCGGCAAAACGCCCAGAACGCGATCAAAACTTGCGAGGCCAGCGAAAAAGCAGACGAGCCGCCGGCGCACTGCCACCAGCCGCAGCAAGCAACGCAGCCGATAGCCCTAAGGGGCACGTCATTGGTGGCGTTGCGCGAAGGCGTAAACAGTTTGACAGTTCCAGCGGAATTGCGCTGGAATTAGTAAGGTCACCTTGCTATTTAAGGGGCAAGACACCGCAGCGGTCCTTGAAACCGCGTGTGAAAGGAAAGATCATGAGCGGCATTCACGACTTCATCGCAAACGAAATCAAGACGAACGATGTCGTTCTCTTCCTCAAGGGCACGCCCCAGTTCCCGCAGTGCGGCTTCTCGGGCCAGGTGGTCCAGATCCTCGATTACCTCGGGCTCGACTACAAGGGCGTGAATGTTCTTGCCGACGCGGAAATCCGCCAGGGCATCAAGGACTATTCCAACTGGCCGACGATCCCCCAGCTCTACATCAAGGGTGAGTTCGTTGGCGGATGCGATATCGTCCGCGAAATGTTCCAGTCGGGCGAGCTCAAAACCCATATCGAGGAACAGGGCATTACCGTCCGCGCAGCCTGATCCGGCTTGATATACTCTCCAAAATTTTGAAGGCGCCGCTCCCACGGCGCCTTTCCCATTCTTTAGGAAATCCCCCGTGACAAATCCTTCACATCCCGTTGTCCCAAAGCTGCAAGGCATGGGAAGGGCACAATTCATTGCCATGATGGCCGCTCTGATGGCACTCAACGCCCTCGCCATCGATATCATGCTTCCCGGACTACAGCAGATCGGCGCAGCACTCGGCGTCGAGAACGAGAACCATCGACAGTATGTCGTCTCGGCCTATCTGTTCGGCTTCGGCATCGCCCAGCTCTTCTATGGCCCGATCTCCGACCGTTTCGGTCGACGCACGCCGCTTCTGATCGGTCTCGGCATCTACATCGTCTCCGCGATCGCCGTCGTTTTCGTCCCCTCCTTTGCGGGCCTGCTCATCCTGCGCTTTATCCAGGGCATCGGCTCGGCTGCGACCCGCGTCATCTCCGTCTCGATCGTCCGCGACGTCTTCGGCGGTCGCGCCATGGCGGAAGTCATGTCTCTCATCATGATGGTGTTCATGATCGTACCGATCATCGCGCCCGGAACGGGACAGCTCGTGCTGCTGTTTGGTGACTGGCACCTGATCTTCGTCTTCATCGCCGTCGTCGCAATCATTGTCACGATCTGGGTTGCCCGCAAGCTGCCCGAAACGCTGGATCAGGCCGATGTCCGCCCGTTCACGGTAAAGTCCATCGTCGCCGGCTTCCTGATCGTGCTCACCAATCGCATGGCGCTTTGCTACACGCTCGCGAGCACGTTCATCTTCGGCGCCCTGTTCGGCTTTATCAACTCGGCCCAGCAGGTCTATGTCGGCATCTACCAGCTCGGCGTCTGGTTTCCGGTGGCGTTTGCTGCGGTCGCTCTGTTCATGTCGATCTCGGCCTTCCTCAACTCTCGCTGGGTCGGCAGGCTCGGCATGCGCAAGCTGTCGCACGCCGCCATCATCGGCTTCGTCGTGGTCACCTTCCTGTGGCTGAGCGTCCAGTTGCTGTCATCCGAACCGATGCCCTTCCTGCTGTTCCTGGCCTTCTTCGCCATGGCCATGTTCCTGTTCGGCCTGATTGCCTCGAACTTCAATTCGCTGGCAATGGAGCCCCTCGGCCACGTGGCGGGCACCGCGTCCTCCGTCCTCGGCTTCATGGGCACGGTCGGCGGCGCGATCATTGGCGCATCGATCGGCCAGGCCTTCGACGGCACGGCAACCCCGATGGTGGCAGGCTTCTTTACCGTCTCGGTCATCGGCCTGATCTTCGTGCTGATCGGCGAAAAGGGAAAGCTCTTCCGGCCCCATAACCACAAGGCCTGACGGTCCATCACGTCAGCGCGAAAAAAGGCCGGAGCGATCCGGCCTTTTTCGTATCCGCTTTGTCTCGAAGGGGCCGGTTTCGGTAGAAGGCGAGATGACACTCTAAGGGAGATAGTCAGCTTTCGGCCCTTTGCGGTCATACTTCCGATGGTTCACCACCGGTAACCGCCGGTCTGTTCAAAACCCCTCCGGCCACAAGAGGTAGAAAATCGTGCCGAAGAATATGGGCACGGTGATGCAGGAAATGATTATGAAGGCGATGAAGCCTAAGAAGGGGTGACGCCGCTCCCACCGGCGAAAGCCAATCAAGCTCTCTTTGATTTTCATCGGGTTCATCTACTACGGATTTTGATCTCTTGCCACATGGCACGTCCGCTTCTGGCGCAGAGCTGCCAAAGACGCCTTTCGGCCCGTTGCGGACATAGAACGGCGCCGCGAGATTGGTTTGCTTTGCCTTCACCACCCGCGAAAAGCTCGGTGGGGTAGCGCGCCTGAGGCATACGTTGCCCCGATGCGTTTCCGCAACAGCGCTACTCAGCTTTGCTGGTCAGCAATTCGTCGAGCTGGTCCAACTGCTCGGGCAATGCGACCGCCGAGCCCTGCAGGGCCTCCTCAAGCGCCCCCTTGGACGGATAGACCTCGTGGAAACGCAACAGCGTCGTGCTGCCCTGGTCCTTGAGGCTCACGGTCGTGACCGCGCCCTCTTCGCCCTCGTCGTTGGTCCAGACAATGCGCTCGTTCGGTACGACCTCGAGATACTTGCCATGAAAGGCCATGGTATCGGAATCGCCGCCAGCACCGAATTCCAGCCGATACTTGCCGCCGGTACGCACGTCCATGTCGCACGATACGAGCGAGAGGCCAGGGACCGATTTGGGAACCCACCAAGCCTGGAACATCTCGGGCTCACTCCACGCCCTGAAAACGGCGCTCGGCGGCGCATTGAATGTCCTCCTGACGACCAATTCACGATCGCCCCTGCGCTCCACTGATGTCCTGTCAACTTGCTGATTCATCGGTTGCCTCCCGTCGCATGGTACTGATGAGTTCATTCAATGCTTCGAAGCGGGCCTCGAGAAGCTTTCGATGCGCCTCTACGCACTCGGCCTCCGCCTCAAGTCCGTGCTTCCCAAGCCTGCAGGTTCTCACCCGTCCGATCTACTCGGTGACAACGAGCCCCGCTCGTTCGAGAACCTGGATATGCTTCCTCATGCCGCCCTCCGGCACCAGAATACACGAGGGTTCAACGAGGACAACGGAGTTGGCTTACGGTGTCGTTTCGCCCTCTACTGGGACCGACCCCTTGAAGGCTCAGTCGCCGATGAGTTCGCGGCGCAGCATCTGCCAGCTGTCCTTGCAGGTCGCGACCAGCAGCCCGCCATCCACGTGGTTCGGCAGGTAATCGGATCCGTCGAAGCGCGCCGCATAACCGCCGGCCTCCGTGGCAATCAGGGTGCCCGCCAGATGATCCCAAGGCATGAGCTTGTTGTAGAGAAGGTATTGCACGTGCCCGCCGGCAAAGGTGCGATACTCGTGCGCGGCACATCGATAGTTGGCAAAGAAACGCACCTTCGCCAGATTGGCCAGCAGCCGCTCTCTCTCCTCGCCGAAGAAATACCCGGGTGACGCCATTCCGACCATGTCGCCGATCGGTGTCGCTTCCGCGACCGCAAGGCGCACCGCATCGCCGTCAGGACGGCGCAGGAAGGCGCCTGCGCCCTTTTCCGCCATCACCCAGTCGTCACCCATCGGATCGTAGATGATGCCGGCCACCGTTTCGCCTTTCCAGACGACAGAGGCCATGACACCGAAGGCAGGAATGCCGGAGGCGAAATTGAATGTGCCATCGACAGGATCGACGACGATCGCGAAATCCGAACTTCCTAGCTTGGCGAGAAGCGACGGATCGGCGGCCACCAATTCTTCGCCGACAAACAGAGCATCAGGCGCCAGCGCTTCAAGCTCGCGGCGGATCAGACGCTCGGCAGCCTCGTCCGCTTCGGTCACCAGATCCGACGGCTCGCTTTTGGAACGCACGTCGCCGCTTCCAAGCCGCCGGAACCGCGGCAGGATCTCTTCCTTCGCCGCAAGGCGCAGGATGTCGGCAAGCTTGGCTATATCGAGCGGCATGGTCATGGTGTGAGATCCTGCAGTGGTAGGAGCAGCTTGTTGGGGATCAGGCGGCGGGGTTGGCGCTGAGGCCGGAGAAGTCGAACAGTTTCGGGTCAAGCAGATGCGACGGGTTCACATGCGCCAGCGCCCGCAGCATCGTGTCCTTGCGCCCCGGCATGCGTGTCTCGATATCGGCAAGCATGGCCTTCATCGCATTGCGCTGCAGCCCGTCCTGCGAGCCACAGAGGTCGCACGGGATGATCGGGAATTCCATGGCGGCAGAAAATTTCGCCAGATCGTCCTCGGCGCAATAGGCGAGCGGCCGCAGCAGCATCACGTCGCCTTCGTCGTTCAGAAGCTTTGCCGGCATGCCGGCAAGCCGTCCGCCGTGAAAGAAGTTCATGAAGAAGGTTTCGAGAATATCCTCCCGGTGGTGCCCGAGAACCAGTGCATCACACCCCTCTTCACGGGCGATCCGGTAGAGATTGCCGCGCCGAAGCCGCGAACAGAGCGCGCAGTAGGTTCCGCCCGCCGGCACCTTTTCCTTCACGATCGAATAGGTATCGCGATACTCGATCCGGTGCTTGACGCCGATGGAGGTGAGATAATCCGGCAGGATGTGTTTGGGAAAGTTCGGCTGTCCCTGATCGAGATTGCAGGCAAGCAGCTCGACCGGAAGCAGGCCACGCCACTGCAGATCGAGCAGAATGGCGAGAAGCGAATAGCTGTCCTTGCCACCCGACAGGCCGACCAGCCAGCGTTTCTGGTCCTTCAGCATGCCGAAATCGTCGAACGCCTGACGGACCTGCCGCAGCAGCCGCTTGCGCAACTTGTTGAACGAGACCGAACTCGGTGCATCCCGAAACAGGGACGGCACGAGGCCATCCACGACCTCGTCGATCTCGTCTGGTACGCTCGCGTTCAATCCCATGTCCAAACCTCATGTGAAACGGGCGGCCAGTGGCCGCCCGATCAGTCCAATCCTCAGGCGCCGAGCGCTGCGGCCACGGCTTCCAGCGCTTCACTGGCCTTGGCACCGTCAGGGCCACCGGCCTGCGCCATATCCGGCCGTCCGCCGCCGCCCTTGCCGCCGAGTGCCGCAGAGGCGATCCGCACCAGATCGACGGCACTGAAGCGGCCGATAAGATCAGGCGTCACCGCCACGACCGCGCTCGCCTTGCCGTCTTCGGAGACGCCGATCAGCGTCACGATGCCGGAACCGAGCGTGGCCTTGCCTTCGTCCGCGAGCCCCTTCAGGTCCTTCGCGTCGATGCCGGCCAGTGCCTTGCCCATGAACTTGATGCCCGCGATGTCACGGATGTCGTCGGCAGAACCACCCTGCTGACCGCCACCCATGGCGAGCCGGCGCTTGGCGTCTGCCAGTTCCTTCTCGAGCTTGCGACGCTCGTCGATCAGCGCCTCGACACGGGAGACAAGCTCACCGGGCTGAACCTTTAGCGCACCGGACAAGGTCTTCACGCGCTCATCCTGCTCGGCGAGATAGACACGCGCCGCATCCCCCGTCACCGCTTCGACACGGCGAACACCAGCGCCAACGGCGCTTTCGGAGAGAATGCGCACGAGGCCGATATCGCCCGTCGCGTTCACATGCGTGCCACCGCAGAGTTCGATCGAATAAGGCTTGCCGGCCTTCGGGCCATCGACGGCCTTGCCCATGGAGACAACGCGAACTTCATCGCCGTATTTCTCGCCGAACAATGCCATCGCACCTTCGGCGATCGCATCGTCGACGCTCATCAGGCGCGTGGTGACCTGCGCGTTCTGCAGAATGATGGCGTTGGCCATATCCTCGACGAC
The DNA here is from genome assembly GCF_050500185.1 of Neorhizobium sp. DAR64862/K0K3. NCBI lineage: Bacteria > Pseudomonadati > Pseudomonadota > Alphaproteobacteria > Hyphomicrobiales > Rhizobiaceae > Neorhizobium > Neorhizobium sp. DAR64862/K0K3. The sequence goes on along the minus strand of NZ_CP191449.1, from coordinate 1,284,083 downwards.
CTGCAACTCCTCGGATGACATCGGCTTCGGATGCGACACGTCGAAACGAAGACGCTCCGGCGCAACCAGCGAGCCCTTCTGCGCCACATGGGTGCCGAGCACTTCGCGCAGGGCTTCATGCAGCAGATGCGTGGCGGAATGGTTCGAGCGCAGGCGCGAACGGCGTGCGTGATCGACGGCGAGGATGACCGCGTCACCAGCCTTCAACGTGCCCTCAACGACGGTCGCGATATGGACGAACAGCCCCTCGCCCCGCTTCTGGACGTCGGTCACTTCAAGCTTGGCGTGGTCGGTCGAAATCAAACCGGCATCGCCCATCTGACCGCCGGATTCACCGTAGAACGGCGTCTGGCTGACGACGATCTGAACGGCATCGCCGCTCGAGGCACTGTCGATGGCCTTGCCATCCTTGACGATCGCCTGAACGACACCTTCGGCAGTTTCGGTGTCATAGCCGAGGAATTCGGTGGCGCCGAACTTTTCCTTGATTTCGAACCAGACGGTTTCGGTCGCCTTGTCGCCGGAACCTGCCCAATGCGAGCGGGCTTCGGCCTTCTGGCGTTCCATCGCATCGGTAAAGCCCGACAAATCGACGCCGATTTCGCGGGCGCGGAGCGCGTCCTGCGTCAGGTCGAGCGGGAAACCGTAGGTGTCGTAAAGCTTGAACGCGGTCTCGCCATCAAGCATGTCGCCCTTGTCGAGCGTGCTGGTCGCGTCCGAAAGCAGCGACAGGCCACGTTCGAGCGTCTTCAGGAAGCGGGTTTCCTCAAGCTTCAGCGTTTCCGTGGTCAGCGCCTCGGCGCGCACCAGTTCCGGATAGGCGCGGCCCATTTCCTGAACCAGCGTCGGCAGGAGCTTGTACATGACCGGTTCTTTGGCACCGAGCAGCTGCGCATGGCGCATGGCGCGGCGCATGATGCGGCGAAGCACGTATCCACGGCCTTCGTTGGATGGCAGCACGCCGTCGGCAATCAGGAAGGCTGACGAACGCAGATGGTCGGCGATGACGCGGTGGCTGGCACTGCCCTCGGCCTTCACGTTCAGGACATCCTCGATCGTGCCGATCAGCGTCTGGAACAGGTCGGTGTCGAACACGCTCTGCTTGCCCTGCAGGACGCAGGCCATGCGCTCGAGACCCATGCCGGTATCGATCGACGGACGCGGCAGCAGCGAACGCTCGCCAGGAGCCGTCTGCTCGTACTGCATGAACACGAGGTTCCAGAATTCCAGAAAGCGGTCGCCGTCTTCTTCAGGCGAGCCCGGAGGTCCGCCCCAGACATTTTCGCCCTGGTCGATAAAGATTTCCGAGCACGGACCGCAGGGGCCGGTATCGCCCATCTGCCAGAAATTGTCGGAAGTGGGAATGCGGATGATCTTGTCGTCGGAAATGCCGGCGATCTTCTTCCACAGCGTCGCAGCTTCCTCGTCTTCCGAATAGACGGTGACCAGCAGCCGGTGCTTGGGCAGATCGAACCCTTCTGTGACCAGCTTCCAGGCAAGCTCGATCGCGTTTTCCTTGAAGTAGTCGCCGAACGAGAAGTTGCCGAGCATCTCGAAGAAGGTCAGATGGCGGGCGGTGTAACCGACATTGTCGAGATCGTTGTGCTTGCCACCGGCGCGCACGCATTTCTGGGATGTGGTGGCCGTGGTGTAGGGGCGTTTTTCAAGACCCGTAAAGACGTTCTTGAACTGCACCATACCGGCATTGGTAAACATCAGCGTCGGGTCATTGCGCGGCACAAGCGGGGACGAGGACACAACCTCGTGGCCGTTCATTTGGAAATAGTCGAGAAACGTCGACCGGATTTCATTCACGCCGCTCATGCTAAGCCCTTTTTATCGCCGGGTGCGATGCTGTTATTCGAAGACGAAAGGCTTGTATCGTCCGCGTTCCCGACTGTCCAGCCACAGCACCCCTAATCATCCCAAACCCGCCCGAAACGCAGACCGGCCGCGCATCTCGTAGATGGCGGCCGGCAAGATTTGAAAGCCGAAAAACCGGCGAAGATCAGCGTCAGGATGCCCTATATCGGCATCCCAACCCAGGTCCGATCAAGGGTCGGGGGCCTGGTCGCCGTCATTGGCATCGGGTCCGCCATTCTGCAGGAACTTGTCGGCGATCAGGCCGGCATTCTGGCGCAGCGACGTTTCGATTTCGCGTGCCACCTCGGGATTGTCGCGCAGGAACGACTTCGCGTTCTCGCGGCCCTGACCGAGACGCTGGCTGTTGTAGGAGAACCATGCGCCCGACTTCTCCACGATCCCAGCCTTAACGCCGAGATCGACGAGCTCGCCGGTCTTGGACACGCCCTCGCCATACATGATGTCGAATTCGACCTGCTTGAAGGGAGGCGCCATCTTGTTCTTGACGACCTTGACGCGTGTCTGGTTTCCGACGACTTCTTCGCGTTCCTTGACCTGGCCGATGCGGCGAATGTCGAGACGGACGGAGGCGTAGAACTTCAGCGCGTTACCGCCTGTCGTCGTTTCCGGCGAACCGAACATCACGCCGATCTTCATGCGGATCTGGTTGATGAAGATCACCATCGTCTTCGACTTGGAGATCGACGCTGTCAGCTTGCGCAGTGCCTGGCTCATCAGACGGGCCTGAAGACCCGGCAGGCTGTCGCCCATTTCGCCTTCGATTTCGGCGCGCGGCGTCAATGCCGCAACCGAGTCGATGACGAGAACGTCGACAGCACCGGAACGCACCAGCGTATCAGTGATCTCAAGCGCCTGCTCACCGGTGTCAGGCTGCGAGATCAGGAGGTTATGCAGATCGACGCCGAGCTTGCGGGCATAGACCGGATCGAGCGCGTGTTCCGCGTCGACGAAGGCGCAAACACCGCCACCCTTCTGAGCCTCGGCAATGGTCTGCAGGGCAAGCGTTGTCTTGCCCGAGCTTTCCGGACCATAGATTTCGACGATACGGCCCTTCGGCAGACCGCCGATGCCGAGCGCAATATCGAGGCTCAGGGAACCGGTGGAAACTGTCTCGATCTCGACGATGCTATCGTTCGAGCCAAGCTTCATGATCGATCCCTTACCGAAGGATCGTTCGATCTGTGAGAGTGCTGCTTCGAGCGCCTTGCTCTTGTCCACGCCTTTATCCTCTACGAGCCGCAATGAATTCTGTGCCATGAGGTCCCACCTTTAGGTTATTGCCGCCACGCAAGCAATGAAGCAGCCGATGGACATCGTGTACTCTTTTTGTTCTCATCAATCAAGAGGCTTTTATCAGCTTGATTGAACTGCGTTATCGCGATTTCGTTCCCGGAACGTTCACGCACGCATAACCTGTGGAAAATCAGGCGTTAAAGCAAGAAGCCTCGCGGTTCGACGGACGAATCGCGAGGCTCCATAAAGGTTGGCAGGCGGATCAGAAAATCAGTCCGAGTCGAGCATCTCGCGAACCGCAACGGCAAGCTGCTTCAGCGAAAACGGCTTGGGCAGAAAACCGAACTTCGCATCGGCCGGCAGGTTGCGCGCAAACGCGTCCTCCGCGTATCCGGAGACGAAGATGAACTTCAGATCCGGATAGGATTTCCGCAGTTCCGTCAGAAGCGTCGGCCCGTCCATCTCAGGCATTACAACGTCGGAAACGACGATATCAACCTTGCCTTCGAGCTCGTCCATGATGTCGAGTGCTTCGACGCCGGATCCGGCTTCGTGCACGGTATAACCGCGCGTTTCCAGCATGCGCTTGCCACCCCGGCGAACCGCTTCTTCATCTTCCACAAGCAGCACGACCGCAGACTTGCCCGTGAGATCCATATCATCTGCCGGCGCTTTCAAAGCCACAGGCTGTGCGGCTGCCAGAGCTGCAGCCTCTGCGGCCTCTGGCGTGATGACCGGTATTTCGGGAATGTGACGCGGCAGGAACAGCCGGAAACTCGTTCCGCGACCGACTTCGGATTCCGGATAGATATAGCCGCCGGACTGTTTGATGATGCCATAGACCATCGAAAGGCCGAGACCTGTACCCTTGCCCACTTCCTTGGTGGTGAAAAACGGCTCGAAGATCTTGTCCATGATCTCGGGCGGAATGCCCGTGCCGCTGTCGGCAACCTCGACCATCACGAGATCTTCCGCCGGCAGATCGGCCTGATGGAAGCTGCTGGTTTCCTCGGCCGTCACATTGCGGGTCTTGATCAGGATCGTGCCGCCCTGCGGCATCGCATCGCGCGCGTTGACGCAGAGGTTGATGAGAACCTGCTCGAACTGCGACAGGTCGGTACGCACCGGCCACAGGTCACGCCCGTAGTCGACATCGAGCTTGACATTGGTGCCGGAAATCAGCCGGTCGACCAGCATGCGCAGGTCGCCCACCACATCGGTGAGGTTCAGCACCGCCGGACGCATCGTCTGCTTGCGCGAGAAGGCCAAGAGCTGGCGCACCAGAACGGCGGCCCGGTTGGCGTTGCGCTTGATTTCCATCAGGTCGGCAAAGCTCGCATCGGACGGACGCGCCTGCAAAAGCAGGTGATCGGAGGACAGAAGGATTGCCGTCAGCACATTGTTGAAATCGTGGGCGATGCCGCCTGCCAGCGTTCCCACAGCGTTCAACTTCTGGGTCTGCGCCATCTGCGTCTCGAGCGCCTTTTGCTCGGTCGTCTCGACGGAATAGATGATGGCCGCCTCTTCGGGTGCCTCGTCGCTCTCGTCGATCACCGCATTGACGTAGAAACGCAGATAGCGGGTCTCGTCACCCGGATGCCGCGAATCGATCGGAGTAATGTCGCCCTGCCGGTCGCGTGCGGCAGCAAGCGCCGCCATCAGCTGATCGCGGGTCGTCTCGTGCGCGATACGCTCCAGCGACGCACCACTTTCCACGTCGTCGCGGGTCAGAACCCCGGCGAACAGTCGCAGGAACGGCGCATTGATGCGCAGGATCCGGCCTTCGCCATCGACGGACGCAATGGCCATCGGCGTGTTGTTGAAAAAGCGCGTGAAACGCATTGCCGACGCGGATTGATCGGTGTCCTCACCATGCGGCCGGTTGATCACGACACTGCGGCTTTCGCCGGGCGCACCGTCGCGCATGGAGCTGACGCTGTGAACAAGTCGCACCGGCAGGCTCTGGCCGTTGGCACGGCGCAGGTCGAGATCGAGCGTCTCCGTGCGCTTCAGGCCTGGCGCCGGTTGAACCGATTGGATCAGCGCCATGCCCTCGCCCGCCACGAGATCGTCGATCGTCATCGATCCCGGAGAAAACTTGGTCAGATCGAGACCCAGCCATTCAGCCAGCGTGGCGTTGAGATAGAAGATCTCGCCCTTCTTGCCCGCGGAAAAGAACCCGACCGGCGCATGGTCGAGGTAGTCGATGGCGTTTTGCAGTTCGCGAAAGAAGCGCTCCTGGTCCGAACGTTCCGAGGTCGTGTCGGTAATCTGCCAGATGTCGAGCTGCGCCTTGTTGTTTCCCGAACCCGCCAGAAGGCCGGCCTTCAGCCTGTACCAGAAGGCGCCCGCACCATTCTCTCCAACGACGGCAGTGCCCGTGCTGCGGCCAAGCGGCTGCAGCAGGCGGAATTCTTCATGACCCTCGCGGCCTTCCCGCAGCGCGGATGTCAGCCTGTAGAGCGCCTCGTTGGATTCGCGCGACTTGGACAGAAGCGTTTCAAGGGATTGGATATCGCTCTTTTTCGTCGCACCGGTCATCCGACCATAGGCAGCGTTCGCGTAGACGATGCGACCCTTGATGTCCGTGATCAGGATACCGTCTGGATGGCCGGCCAGGAAAGCGCGGGCGAGATCGTCGGACCGCGATTGCGGCATGACTTCCACGAGGCCAATCATCGAAGAGACGAGGAAAAAAATGCCGACCATGGCAAGGATGCCCAGCAGGCCGAGCACAATCTCATTGTCGAGTGCCTGCTGAAAAACCACAAAAGCGACTGCAACGCCCAGCAGCACCAGCGCCAGAAGCACGATCCGAAGAATGGTTCCACCCCGCGTCTTACGCTCGACCAGTGGGGTCTCGTAGTTGCCGCCCTGCTGCAACTTCGTCATCAATCCCTCGCATTTCGCAACGGCCGACTGCCGAAGCCATCCTACTGCGGCCGTCATGCTCCACGGAGCCGAAAACCCTATGATTCCTTCTTAGCAAGTTGTCGGCGACGCAAAAAGCTCCGTTGTGCCAGAAAACCCGGGACAGTGAAGACTTGTGCCCTATCTTTCCTCTCCGAAGTGATGTTTTCCATCAAGACAGCATCGCAGCACCCCTTGATCGAAGCGAAAATTGTCGTCTTTTCAAATGTGACGATTGGCATGAGGAGTATCAGCATATGGCCGAAGAACTGATGGGCGCCTATGGCAGCCGGATGGTTATCGCGGTCCTCGGTGTCGGCATCGGGCTTCTCTTCCTGTTCGGCATCTTGTGGATGCTGCGCGGTCGCAATGGACCGTCGCCGTTCGTCCGCGGGGGACGCAACCGCAATCCGCGGCTGCAGGTGCTGGATGCGGCAGCCGTCGATGCACGTCGCCGCCTCGTGCTGATCCGCCGCGACGGCGTGGAGCACCTCGTCATGATCGGCGGGCCGACCGATATCGTGATCGAAACCGGCATCGCGACGAACTCGCCCTCACAGCCCTCCGCCATTGAAAGCGCGCCTTCTGAACCACGTCCCGCACTTGCCCAGAGGCAGCGTCCGGACCCTCGCCCGGCAGCTCTGCCAGAGGCCGAACGGCCTGAGCCCATGCGGGAGATTTCTGTGCGCGACGACGCCCCGCGTGCGAAGCCACCACTCGCGACCCAGCCATCTCCCATTCCCGCTCGCCCTGTGAGCCCGGTATCCCGGTCGGAGCCGACGCCGACTGCGTCCGTATCGCCACCCGCCCCGCAGCGACTGGATCCGCCGGCAAGACAATCCGCCCCCGAGCCACAGCGTCCGGCACCGACCGTCGTCATCCCGGCAACGGTTTCGACAGCCGCTGGCGTTGCCGCAGCGCCGATCGCCGCGGCAGCGATAACGGCGATCCCGCAGCCTGCACCATCCAGGGTCGACGATGCGGCAAACGCGCTTGAAGCCGCGCGCAGTCGGGTTCTTGCTCACGCCGAGCCCGACCAGCCGACAGAACCGTCGCGCGTTGTCCCGATCAATCCTGAGGACCTCTCGACCGGCGGACAGCCGGCCCTCGAAAAGCCGAAGATGCTCGGGAGCGATTTCGAGAAAATTCTGGAAGAGGAAATGGCACAAAACCTTGCGGCGCGGGAAAACGCCGGCCGCGAGACGATCGCGGTACCAGCACCAAACCGCCAGTTGCCGCAGCGCGATCCTGCTGTCGCACCGATTACCGGCGCGACTGCCGAGCCATCACTTCAGGACGAAGTCGCCCGTATATTTGGGGAAATGTCCGCCACGCGCGATAAATGACATGCAGGGCCGCGGGCTTTGCACGTATCCATGACATCAAACGACAAAAGGCACGGTTTCCCGTGCCTTTTGTCGTTTCTGCCGTAGACCATGCGTCAAGCAGAAATCATTCGTCGCGATAGACCTTTTCGCGACGCTCGTGCCGCTCCTGGGCCTCGATCGACAGGGTTGCGATCGGCCGGGCGTCAAGACGCTTCAGTCCGATTGGCTCGCCGGTTTCTTCGCAATAGCCATAGGTCCCGTCGTCGATGCGCTGCATCGCCGCGTCGATCTTGGAGATCAACTTGCGCTGCCGGTCACGGGCACGAAGCTCGATGGCTCTATCGGTTTCCGAAGATGCGCGATCGGCCAGATCGGGATGGTTGGCACTTTCCTCTGCCAGATGATCCAGAGTCTCCCGCGCCTCCCGCAGGATATCGTTTCTCCAGGCCGTCAGTTTTGCCCGGAAATACGCCTTCTGGTTTGCATTCATGAACTCGTCGGTTTCCGAGAGTACATAATTGCTAAGATCGATCTTCTCACTCAACGCGATTCTCCTGAAGAACATCTCGTGGCCGCTCTATATCGCTTTGGTTGTTCCGGTTCAAGCCTTCCGCTCGTTATTGAGGCAATTTTAAAATTGTCACAAAAATCAGCTAAATGACTATTTTCTATGCTTTAATCGACTTCGGTTGAAACCGGTTCCTGGGCAGCGCAACTGGCAATCATGGCGCAGGCGTGGTTGAAGTTCCGAAGTCACGGAATTACCGTCCAGGCGGTCAAAGGAGAAAGAAATGGCGTCTTTCACCGATATGCCGACACTCGCGCCGCCGCCGTCACGCATCTACCTTCTCCGGCACGGCCGGGCGGCCAACCCGGAACAGGGTCAGAGAGATTTCGATCGAACACTGACGACGGACGGTTTCGCCGAAGCGGAAATCGTTGCCGACAAGGCGGCGGACCGTCGCTACCGCCCCGACGCTGTTATCAGTTCGACGGCTATGCGTTGCCGCCAGACTGCGGAGGCGGTGCGCCGCGCAATCAGCGAAACCATCGAGCCCGAATTCATCGATGAGGTCTACAACGGATCGGTCGGCACCTATCTCGCGCTGATTTTTACCAGCGACCGCAGCGGATCGGTGATGCTCGTCGGGCATAACCCGACGATCGAGGACGTGTTCGGGGAACTGATCGGAAAAGAGCATGCAGCCCGCGCCCTGCCCTCAGGGTATCCGACGGCAGGCCTTGCTGTCATCGATCACGCAGGCCGAAGCGACGGCTCGCGACCCGCATGGAACCTGACAGATTTCATCACGCCGTGACCACAGATTCCAAGGCATCCCATCCCTTTGCGCATTGCCTGACGGTCCCTATATAGCGACAAACAGTTTTGGGACGACACCTTGCCGCCAGCGCTCACCAGTATCACCGACGACGCGAAGATTGCTCTCGATAATCTCGCCGATCGCGCATCGAACTTGGTCAATCCGTCGATGCGGCTTGGCGTTACCGGCTTGTCGCGTGCCGGCAAGACGGTGTTCATCTCGTCGCTTGTCCACAATCTCCTGAACGGCGGCCGACTGCCGCTGTTCGAGGCAATGCGCTCCGGCCGGGTCTCGCAGGCGCGGCTCGAGCAGCAGCCGGACGACGCGATACCGCGCTTCCAGTATGAGGATCACATCGACGCACTGGTGCGCGAACGGATCTGGCCGGACTCGACGCGCGCGATCTCGGAACTCCGCGTCACGCTGGAATACCAGAGCGCCAGTGGATGGAACCGGATGTTTTCCCGCGGCCGGCTGTCGATCGACATTGTCGACTATCCCGGCGAATGGCTGCTCGATCTGCCGCTGCTGGCACAGGATTACGAGACCTTCAGCCGCAACACGGTAGCCCTTGCCCGTACCGGCATTCGCGCCGAGTTGTCGAAGGACTGGCTTTCGTTCGCCTCCGGCATAGACATGGACGCACCGGCGGACGAAGGAACCGCGCGTCGGCTGGCCGAGAGTTTTGCGGCCTACCTGAAAGCCTGCAAATCCGATGAGCGCTCGCTCTCCACCCTGCCGCCCGGGCGATTTCTGATGCCCGGCGACCTGGAAGGTTCGCCCGCCCTCACCTTTGCGCCCCTCGCCGATCTTCCGGATACGCCGGCCCCGAAGGGGTCGTTCCGGGCGATGATGGAGCGCCGCTACGACGCCTACAAGACAATCGTCGTCAAACCCTTCTTCCGCGAGCATTTCGCGCGTCTCGACCGGCAGATCGTGCTGATCGACGCGCTCCAGGCGATCAACCGTGGCCCTGAGGCCGTGCAGGATCTGGAACGCGCACTGACCGACGTACTCGCCTGCTTCCGTCCCGGCCACAACAGCTTCTTCTCGTCGCTGGTCGGCCGGCGCATCGACAAGGTGCTGGTCGCAGCCACCAAGGCCGACCATCTGCATCACGAAAGCCACGACCGGCTGGAACGCCTGACCGGCCGCCTCGTCGACCGCGCCATCGAGCGGATCGGCATGGCCGGCGCCGGCATCGACGTGATGGCAATCGCCTCCGTGCGCGCCACGCGTGAAGCTTCCGTGAAGGACGGCAGTCACCAACTGCCGGTCATCGTCGGCACACCGATGGCAGGCGAAACCATCAATGGCGAAGTCTTCGACGGCACGCGGCAGACGGCGATCTTCCCTGGCGACCTTCCGGCCGACCCGGAAGCCTTGTTTCGGCAGCTCGGTCAGCCGGGCTCCGAGCTTCCGGATGTCAACGTGGTGCGCTTCCGTCCCCCGGCTCTCGACGAAAAGGGCGGCATTACCCTATCGGTCCCGCATATCAGGCTCGACCGCGCCATGCAGTTTCTGCTGGGAGATCGCCTCGCATGACCGACCGCAAGATCACCGATGACCGCCGCCGCCCCTCTTCCTTCGTTGTCGAGGATGACATGCCGCCTAAGGACGAGCCGCAGACCCATCCGAACCGCGCACCGCGCCGCTTCGACGACGGCGTTGCCATCACGCCGGACGAGCTCGATCCGTTCATCAGCCCGCAGGAACTTTCACCGGACGCGCTTGCCGTCGCGGTCCCGGTCAAGCGGAAGCGGTTCTCGTTCGCCAACCTCGCAGCCGCGGCCTTCGGCACATTCCTGTCGCTCGCCTTCGGCCTATGGGCAGATCGGATCATCCGGGATCTGTTCGCCCGGTCCGACTGGCTCGGTTACGCGGCAGCGGCTGCGCTCGGCGTCGGCATCGTTGCGCTTCTCGTCATGGTCGGTCGCGAGATCGTCGGAATGATGCGGCTTGCCGCGGTCCAGACGCTGAAGACGCAAGCGGAAGAAGCCTTGAAATCAACGAGGCCGACCGCGGCCAGAACCGTCGTTGCAGCCCTGACAAAACTGACCGGTCACCGGGCGGAGACCGCCCGCGGACGCGCAGCCCTCGATGCGACGAAGGACGACATCATCGATGGCCCGCAACTGATCGATCTCGCCGAGCGCGAACTCCTGTCGCCGCTCGACCGGCAGGCTCGCATCCTCATTCTCGGCGCCTCGAAACGGGTCTCCGTCGTCACCGCCGTCAGCCCCCGAGCAGTTGTCGATCTCGTTTACGTCCTGTTCGAGGTGACGCGATTGATCCGCGCGATGGCAGATCTCTACGGCGGGCGGCCGGGCACGCTCGGGCTTTTGAAGCTGATGCGCGACGTCATGGCGCATCTGGCCGTCACAGGCTCGATCGCCGTTGGAGACGGCATCGCCCAGCAGGTTCTGGGCCACGGCCTGGCTTCCCGGCTATCGAGCAAACTTGGCGAAGGCGTCATCAACGGCCTTTTGACGGCCCGCATCGGCATCGCCGCGATGGATCTTTGCCGCCCACTTCCCTTCCGCGCCGTGAAGCGTCCGGGGATCGGCGACTTCATGTCCGATCTCTCTCCGGTCGGTCCGCGCAAGACCGATTGATGCCGCGGCGTTTACCTTCCGTGACCCGAAAAGATACCAGTCATTAACCATTCCGCGCTAATTTACGAGGCACTTGAAGTTTCTGGTTTCCAAGGGAAAGCACATGTATTCGCGCCTCTTTTCGCTTTTCGGCGGCATCGTTGCACTGACCATCGCAACGGCGCCAGCCCTGGCACCTGAGGCCTTGGCGGCTTCACGTGACAAATCCTTTTTCCAGCAGGTCGGTGGTGTCTGGAAAGGCCCGGGCGAAATCGTCGCGGGCAAGTACAAGGGCACCAAGTTCAGCTGCAACCTGGTTGGCGCTGCACAGCCGGATGGCACTGTCGGCATCAAGCTCGATGGCACCTGCCGCGTCGGCGTCTTCCAGCAGCCGATGTCCGCGGTCATCAGCCAGAGCAGCACCGGTTATTCCGGCAAGTTCCTGGATGGCGCCCAGGGCAAGGGCCTCGATATCGTCTCCGGTTCCGTTAATGGCGACAAGGTCGTGATGGGCATCAACCGTGCACAGCTGAATGGCGCAATGGTCGCCAGCCTGCGCGGCGAAAACAAGATGAACATCACCATCTCGGTCAAGGTCGAAGACCAGATGGTGCCTGTGATCGGCCTGTCGCTGGATCGCGATCTCGATTCGATCGCCGTCGGCTCGATCAAGCCGTAATCCACCAGTCCCTGTTTGCATCAGCAATCCTGATGCCTTCGATGTCCGCCTCTGCCAGCCAGTCGCGGACATTTTTCTGTCCGAGGACCATATCCGGCGCGACATCGGCAAGCGGCATCATCACGAACCCCCTCGCCGTCATGCGCGGATGCGGAAGCTCCAGCCTCTCGGTTCGAAACTCTTGGTCGCCGTAAGTCAGCATGTCGAGATCGATCGTTCTCGGGCCCCAGCGCTCGACACGCTGGCGCTTGCGCCGCCTTTCCATATCGAGACAGACATCGAGAAGCGGCTCGGGAAGAAGCGACGTCTCAATCAGCGCGCAGCAGTTCAGGAATTCGGCCTGATCGGTCTTGCCCCATGGCGGCGTGGCATAAAGCCGGGAAACAGCGACCACCCGACAGTCCGATCGGCCATCGAGCTCCCGCAACGCATCCGCCATCGCGGCCCGCGGATCACCGACATTACCGCCGAGCCCCAGCGCTACCAATTCCATCGAGCCGTCACGCGACATGCTCGATCCTGACTTCGGCATGATCGAGAATTCCAGGGATCGGCACGCTCGGCTTGCGCACCGTCACCTCGACCCGGCGGATCTGCGACGACCAGGCGCAGAGCGCCTTCGCGATGTCCTTGGCCAGCGTCTCGATCAGGTTGCGGCGCGTATCGGTCACGATCCTCTCGACGATCTCATAGGCTTTGCCATAGTGCACGGTGCTCTCGACGTCGTCGTTCTCGAGCGCTTCCTCGGCATCCACATGCATGACGAGATCGACATAGAATCGCTGACCAAGCGTCTCCTCTGCCGGGAGCGCGCCATGGCGAGCGAAGAACGCACAGTTCTTGAGGGCGATGCTGTAGGTCCCCATCAGATGTCCTTACCTTGTGCTGCGTGGATTGCTAGAACCGCATCTGCCATCAGCAGCGCATCGCGGTTGGCGGCCACGTTATGGACCCGGAAGATCGCAGCCCCAGCAAGCCTGAGAATCGCAGTCGTGGCAGCGGTGCCGATATCGCGCTGATCAGCCGGATCCCGCATCGTGACCGCACCGATAAACCGTTTCCGCGACGTTCCCGCCAGCAACGGAAATCCGAACGCATGCAACTCGCCGAATCGCGCCATCAGTTCCATGTCCTCGTCGCGGTTCTTGGCAAAGCCGAACCCGGGATCGAGCACGATCGCCTCATCCTTGATCCCCGCGGCATGCGCGATCTCAAGCGAGCGGGTGAGAAAATGGTGCTGGTCTTCAATCACATCAGCCCGTCGATCGGTCCGGTCGCGCCCCGTATGCATGATGCAGAGACCGGCCGCAGTTTCGGCGGCGACGTCAGCCATTTCAGGCTCGCGCTGCAGGCCGTGCACGTCGTTGATGACATGGGCGCCGGCTGCCATGGCCAGCCGCGCCGTTGCCGCACGATAGGTATCGACCGAGATGATGGCGTCGCTTTCGCCCGAGAGTTTTTCGATCAGCGGCAGGATGCGGTCCTGCTCTTCGGCAGGCGTCACCGGGTCCGCACCGGGCCGTGTCGATTCGCCGCCGATATCGAGGATCGTTGCGCCCTCGGCGACGCAGGACAGCGCATGCCTCAAGGCCGCATCCGTTTGCACATGTCGACCGCCGTCGGAAAACGAGTCCGGCGTCACGTTGACGATCGCCATGATATGGCCTTGCGCGCCCAGTTCCAGCACCCGTCCACGCCCGACATGCCAGAGCCTGTTGCTCGGCGATATCACCGGCTGACCATCTTTGGAGAGTTGACGCAAAATTCAGAGACCTCGTGTTGCGCTTGACCCCGCTATGCCCCAAGCTCTTTTAAAGTTCAACGTTGCAGGCCACAGAATGTTTTCAATGCGCGCGGTTCGCCGTCTCATCGGTACCGTACTTCTTGCAGGCGTCTTCGCCTCTCCCGCATCGGCCGCACCGATCATCACCAAGACTTACTCGTATTTTCAGATCGGCGGCAAAACTGCCGAAGACCTCGACAAGGAGCTGGAAAAACGCGGTCCGCTGACCCGCACGACCGGCCACCGTCATCCCGGTGCAACCGAAATCAAATTCGGCGGGGAAGTGACCTATGTCGAGCGCGCCAATCGCTGCACGGTCGGCGCCGCAAGGGTCACACTGCGTACCCATATCGTTCTGCCACGCTGGATCAATCGACGTCGTGCAGACGCGGATCTTGGCATGATATGGGACACGCTTTCGGCAGACATCAAGCGCCACGAAGAACGCCATGCCGAGATTGCCCGCACTCATGCCCGCATTCTCGAGAGACAGCTTCTGGACCTATCGACGCCCAGCAGTTGCGATAGTCTCGAGAAGAAGGTCGCCGATGCGACTCGCGATCTTCTGGAAGCACACGACCGGGAACAGATGCGGTTCGACCAGGTCGAGTCGAAGAACTTCGACGAGCGGATGACCCGTCTCCTGAAATACCGGATGAAGCGCGACTGATCGGGCAGCGAAAGACGATCTCGAACCGCACAGCCAATCAACCGACCCGTAGCCCGACCTTTCCCGAGACTTGCGCGGAGCTTTCGCACCACCCTGTCATTCATCGGTGACTTATAACAATATACTAATGTGTGTGTCTGGGCTAAAACCGTAGCAACAGAACGGCGCTGCCAACGACCCATATCAAGGGTCATCCAGCCGCCCGCGATCCCGGCCACGGTGCCCGGATCTACCCGTTCAGGCGCCGCAGATGTTCGCGGCCGCGATCAGGCACTTGGACCGAGAGAGGTCCCGCGTTGTTGCCTTGTACAAGCTTCACAGGTCTCCCCGGCGCAATTGCGGCCGCAGGCGTTTTCCTCCCTCGCCTTGCGGCTATGCGCCTGCCTTGCCTCGCTTGCGCTAACTGCGCAGCGAGGCATTTTTTTGGAGTAACGTCGTCTGGTTTGGTTCAGGCCTGACGTTCTGGAACGTGCACGATCAGACCGTCGAGATCGGCCTTGATCTTGATCTGACAGGACAGCCGCGAGGTCGGCTTCACCTCAAAGGCGAAGTCGAGCATGTCTTCTTCCATCGCTGCCGGAGGACCGACCTTTTCGGTCCAGCCATCGTCGACATAGACATGACAGGTGGCACAGGCACAGGCGCCGCCGCATTCGGCCTCTATGCCTGGCACGGAATTGCGCACGGCGTTCTCCATCACTGTGGAGCCGTTGTCAGCTTCGATATCGAAGCGCGTACCGTCGAAGGCAACGAGGGTCAGTTTCGTCATAATCAGGAAATCCGCATTGAGTGGCAGTCTTGGCCGGTTGTCTTCCGATAAATCACCGGTCCAGTCAACACGAACGGACGACGCGCCGTTGTCTTGCGGCGCCCTTCAACTGTCACGGATCAGCGGCAGAGTTTCAGGATGAAGTTCTCCGCTTCCACGACACACGCGGCAAGCGCGGCCAAATGCGCGGCGTCGGCACCGTCTGCTTCGAGTTTTTCTGCAGCTTTGGAAACGCCGAACGCGCCGACCGCAGATGCAGCACCCCTCAGGCGATGCGCCGTCATCGCAACCCCGGCAGCGTCTGCGCCCGTCATGTCCTGCAGCGCCCGGCGGGCGTTGCGGGCAAACATCATCAGCACTTCGTTTTCCAGTGTCTTGTCGCCCATCGTCTGGCGGGCAAGATGCACGAGATCGATCGGGCGCGACTGCGAAGGACATGCCCCGCGCGGGCTAGTGGGCGTTGAAAAAGCAGTATTCGCCGCTGACATGAAACTCTGTTCCTCTTTGGGGCTCAATCATGCGTCCCAGTGATGCGGGACAGCGGCTGCCTATCCCGTTAAATTCCGGCACAATCACGGCGCAAATTTCGGGACATGGTTAATTTCCATCAACCTCACGGAATGTCAGGGGTTTCGACATTTTTCGTGGTTTAAATTCTGTTAACAACAAATCTGCTTTCCGGGCCGATCCCGGCCGAGCAATTGTGTGAAAGACACGAATGTGTCACTACAGGACGGTTGAGATGGGTGTGTAAACCATCCTGCGTCTGACGGCGGAACGGTGGTAAGCTTTCATTATCATCCGTTTGCAACAACGGCCGTTCGAATTGTGAGTAAAGTGGAATTGCGGCCAGCATGACGCACGGGCCGGGTTCCGGTCGGCGACCCGACTTCCAGCCTGCAGGCGGCAGAGCTGGAACGAAAGCGCCGGGTGAGTGTAACGAGGCGTAACCGCATGGCGAAGAAAACGAGCAGCGAGTCGGTCGATGAGACGGCTTTCCAGGCACTGGAAGAAGCGCTGAAGATCGACTTCAACGGCGAGCAGCCTCGCGCCCGACCAACTCAGACCGCTTCGGAGACCAGAGTGTCGGATACGCCAAGGCAGCGCTCCCCATCGTCCTCACAAAATCCGCAATCCGCTCCGCCTCGTCAGGCCGGTCCCGAAACGACAGCCCGACAGCCCGCTTTCGAGCCGGCCAATGATGCCGGTCGCCGCACCCCGAATGCGATTCTTCGTTCGCTCGAAGGCGGCTCGATCAAGAGCGCCGTCCGCAATGCCGCCATTATCTCGTTCTTCTGGGTTGTTGCGGGTATCGGTCTCGGCCAGCTGATCTACGGCAGCCAGCTGTGGGAATTCACCTCGGTCGCCGGCGTCCTCGCTGCACCGGGAATCGTCGCCCTCGTCGTCGGCATCCTGCTGCCGATCATGCTGTTCTTCGCCTTCGCGATCATGATGGCGAGAGCTGCCGATCTGCGCAATGCGGCCCGCTCGATGGCGGAAGTGGCCCTGCGTCTCTCCGAACCGGAAACCATTGCCTCCGAGCGCATCATGTCGGTCGGCCAGGCTGTCCGTCGCGAAGTGTCTGCGATGAACGAAGGCATCGAGCGCACCATTGCGCGTGCTTCCGAGCTGGAAACGCTGGTTCATTCCGAAGTCAACGCGCTGGAACGCAGCTATACAGACAACGAGCTGCGCGTCCGCGGCCTGGTGCATGAACTCGGTGCCGAGCGCGACGCGATCGTCAACCATGCGGAACGTATCCGCTCCTCGATCGTCGGCGTGCACGAGCAGCTGAAGGAAGACCTGTCGCTGTCGACAGAGGAGATCTCCGTTCGCCTTGCCACGTCAGGCGAGGCCTTTGCCTCGATGATCGACACCCGCGCCGCGTCTCTCATCGCAAAATCCGACGCTGCCGGTGAAGCGCTCAGCTCCCTGATGGCGGCCCGTGCCGAAAACCTCGTCTCGAGCCTGGCATCGTCCGGTATCGCTCTGGCCACCGAGTTCGATATCCGCCTCGACACGCTCACATCGACCATGTCCGAACGCGGTCAGGAATTGCTCGGCCAGTTCGAAACCCGTGCGTCGACCATCGATGCCAACACCGAAAAGCTGAACGCCGCCCTCGCCGACCGCACCCGTCAGCTCAACGAGACGCTGCTTGCCCGCACCCGCGAAATCACCGAGGGTCTGAATGACAGCGAGAAGACGCTCGGCGGCACGCTGGACACGGCAATCGCCGCGCTCAACCGCTCGCTCGACCAGAAGAGCGCCACCTTCCGTCAGAGCCTGCAGACCGCTTCCGACGACGCGATCATGGATCTCGACCTCCGCTCCGGCCTGTTCGAAGACCGTCTCCAGGCAACCGTTGGCCAGCTTTCGGCAACCTTCGACGACGGCCTGTCGCAGTTTACCACGGCATTCGACCAGCGCGCCGGCACGCTTGATAGCAAGCTGATGGACAGCCTCGCCCGCATCAACGAAACCGTCGCAGGCGGTTCGGATGCGATAGAAGGCATCCTGTCGTCCAGCATCGACCGGATCGGCAATGCACTGACCGACCAGTCGCTGGCGCTCGCAACGACGCTTGGAACCGGCCAGGAAGTGCTGGACTCCATGCTCGAAAACCGCGCCCGCGAATTTTCCGATGCGCTTGCTGCCCGCAGCAACGAAATCAGCCACAGCTTCGGCGACGCCCACAACAAGGTCGATGCCGTCATGGTCGAACGCGGCACGGCACTTGCCGCCGCACTCTCCGATAGCCAGGCCCGTTTCGAGGACGCCGTCGGTTCGCGTGCGGATGCCATCATCGATGCAGTCACCGGCAGCCACGATCGTCTTGCAGAAGTCCTCGACAGCCGCACCTCGGCAATCAGCGAGCTGATGTCGGGAACACCCGAGCGCCTGTCCTCGATGTTCGACGACAAGACTGAAGTCCTGTCGAAGGCGCTGTCCGACAGCGAGATCCGGCTCGGCAGCGAACTGGAGCGCAAGGTGACGAGCCTCGACACGACGCTTGCCGCCAACCGCGACCGCCTCGCTGAGATCTTCGATGACCGATCGATGGACATCGCGACTTCGCTTGCCCTGCATGAAGATCGCCTCACAGGCGCACTCGAAGAAAAGACGGCAGCTCTGATCGGCGCCGTATCGGATGCAGACAGCCGTATCGAACACACGTTCGCCGCTCGCGCCGAAGCAATCCGCACGGCCTATACGGACGGCCAGCTCGGTCTCGATCTCTCGCTCGAAAGCCACGTCTCCGAGCTTTCCCGCATCATCGACAGCGGCAGCGAACGGCTCGATAAGTCTGTCGGCGGTGCAGCCGAACGGATCGAAGCCACGTTGGCCGAACGCACCGAAGCGATCCGCAGCGTCTATCAGGACGGCCAGATTGGACTCGACATCACGCTTGCGACCCAGACCTCGGAACTGGCGCGCATCCTCGACGGCGGCAGCGAACGCCTCGAGAATTCCGTAGAAGGGGTTGCCGGCCGCATTGAAGCTGCCTTTGCCGATCGCACCGACGCGATCCGCAACGCCTATCAGGAAGGTCAGCTCGGTCTCGACATTACACTCGAAACGCATGCCTCGGAACTCACCCGCATCATCGAAGGCGGCAGCGAGAAGCTTGAGACATCCGTCGGCGGCGCAGCCCAGCGCATCGAGAGGGCCTTCGCCGATCGTACCGAAGCGATCCGCAACGCCTATCAGGAAGGTCAGCTCGGTCTCGACATCTCGCTCGAAACCCACGCCTCGGAACTCACCCGCATCATCGAAGGCGGCAGCGAGAAGCTTGAGACATCCGTCGGCGGCGCAGCCCAGCGTATCGAAACGGCGTTCGCAGATCGTACCGACGCAATCCGCACTGCCTATCAGGAAGGTCAGCTCGGCCTCGACATCACACTCGAAACGCACGCTTCGGAACTTACCCGCATCATCGAAGGCGGCAGCGAGAAGCTTGAGACATCCGTCGGCGGCGCAGCCCAGCGCATCGAGAGCGCCTTCGCCGATCGTACCGATGCCATCCGCACCGCCTATCAGGAAGGTCAGCTCGGCCTCGACATCACACTCGAAACGCACGCTTCGGAACTTACCCGTATCATCCAGGGCGGTAGCGAGAAGCTTGAGACGTCCGTCGGCGGTGCAGCCCAGCGCATCGAAAGCGCCTTTGCCGATCGTACCGATGCCATCCGCAGCGCCTATCAGGAAGGCCAGCTCGGCCTCGACATCACGCTCGAGACTCACGCCTCGGAACTGTCGCGCATCATCCAGTCCGGCAGCGCGCAGCTTGAGACATCCGTCGGCGGTGCAGCGGAACGCATCGAAAGCGCGTTTGCAGATCGCACGGATGCAATCCGCAGTGCCTACCAGGACGGCCAGCTCGGCCTCGACATCACGCTCGAAACCCAGGCTGCGGAACTGTCCCGCATCCTCGACGGTGGCAGCACTCGTCTCGAAAACTCGGTCGGTGGCGCAGCCACACGTATTGAATCCGCCCTGACCGATGGCACCAGCCGCTTCGAAACCGGCATGGCCGATGGCCTGCAGCGGATGGACGAAACCTTCGACGCCACCCAGCAGCGGATTGCTGCAACGATCGGCCTCGGTCACCAGCAGCTCGCCGATACGCTTGCCACAGCCGGACAGGACATCGCGCAGACGCTCGGCGCCGCCAACTACGAGATTTCCTCGACGGTCGGTTCGGGCGCCCAGAACATCTCCCAGTCCGTCGGCGACGCAACGCGCAACATCGCCTCGACCTTGGATGGAGCAACCCGCACCATCAGCGACACGGTCGGCACCGCTGCCGTACAGATCTCCGGCGTCGTCGATACCGCAAGCCGCGACATATCCGAAAAGGTCACGACGGCACACGGTCAGATGGCCGAGACGCTCGACACCGCAAACCGCCAGCTCTCGTCTACACTCGATGGCGGCTACGAGCGCATTCGCTCGACACTCGACGATCGCGGCGGCCTGATTGCCAGCACGCTCACCAATGCGCAAAACCATCTGGCCGACTTGATGCTGGATCAGGCAACATCGATCGGCGCCACCATCGCAACCAGCGCCGGCATGCTGGAAATGTCCCTCGAAGCCCAGCAGGAATCGCTGCGCGCCACGATCGACGGCGCCGGTGAAAACCTGGAAACGCGTCTTCGCGAAAACGTCGGCGCGATTGCAGGCCAGCTCAACGAAGCCGCCCGCGAAATCACAGCCTCCGCAGAGGGATTCTCGAGCCGCGTCGAAGAAACTGTCGGCGGCGTTTCTACCGCCCTCGATGGCGCCGGCACCCGGATCGAGACGACCTTCGGTGGTCTGGAAGAACGCATCCGCTCGGAACTGGGCAATGCGACCAGCCTGGTCGACACGGCCGGCAACAGTATCGCCGATGCACTCGGCGCCCGCACCGCGGAACTGGAGCGCGTTACCAGCCTTGCGACCGATCGCGTTTCTACCGTGATGAGTGATCGCACGGCCGAACTGGAGCGCTTGTCGGGAGAAACTGCAGACCGCATCAATCAGGCGCTCGCATCCCGCACGCAGGAATTTGAGCGCATCGGATCCGAAACCTCGGATCGGATCGCCGAAACGCTGGATACACGCACCGCCCGCATCGAGGAACGCCTCGGTACCATGGACCGGGCGCTCACCGTCGGCCTAGACGCCGTGTCGCGCACCATCGAAGGCAAGGCTGTCGGCCTCGCCTCCAGCCTGCGGGACGCCGTCAGCGCCGCAGCGCAGGGCATGGATAGCGAAGCCAGCCGTTCGGCAGAGCTTCTTGCCCGCGCCGGCGCAGACTTCACGGAAGAACTCAGCACCCGCAACGATGAGTTTGCCCGCTCGATCGAACAGCGCTCCAACGATATCGTCGACCGCATTTCGGAAACCCAGAACCGGCTTGCCGGTCAGGCGGCAACCGTGGCGCAGGCCTTCTCGGAAGCCGGCAACGCGATCGTCCACAAGGTCGCAGAAGCAGACAGCCTGGTGAAGAAGCAGGTCAATGCGATTTCGGAAGCGCTTGGCGATGCCGAAAAGGCGCTCGATGCCCGCGGCACGTCTCTGCGCGACACCCTTGCCGAAACCGCAGGCGAACTCGACAGCGCTCTTTCGGCCGTCGACAAGGCACTCGCTGCCCGTGGCGAATCGATCCGCTCGTCACTCGACAGCCGTACCCGCGACCTGAACTCGATGCTCTCAAGCCGTTCGGCCGAACTCTCCAAGCTGATCGACGAAAAGGCACGCCCTCTCGTCGAGGAATATGCCGAGACCGGCCGGTCCGCCGCCGAGCGCATCAGCCAGGCCGCACAGGAAAGCGCCGAGCGCCTTTCCACGGCCGCCCGCGATACGACCGACCGCATCCGCAACGAGAACGACGCACTGGTGGAGGCGATTTCCGCCCGTACCAACGAGACGCTCGCTGCCATCAGCCAGCGGACAGAGAATGCCACCGGTGCCATGCGCGCCGTCGAGCAGAGCCTGTCGGCAAACGTCAACAGCCTGATCGAGCGCCTTGCCGAAAGCAATTCCGGCATCGCATCGCTGGTCGAACAGGCCGCCCGCAATCTCGGCCAGGCAGCGGACCGTGTCAGCGAACAGCTGTCCGACGCCGATCAGAAGCTCGATGCGACCGCCAACCGCTTTGCCGAATCGGCCAACAGCGCGGCCGACCTCGTGCATGGTTCGAGCCGCCTGCTCGAAAACAACATCGATCGCCTGGTCAGCATTTCCGGCCAGACGCTCAGCCAGGTCGGCGGCATCGTCGGTCGCTTCGACGATCACTCCAAGGTTCTCGCTCAGGCGTCCGAGCTGCTCGGCGCTGCCCAGTCGAACCTTGCAAGCACGCTCGACGAACGCCAGACCGCGCTTCGCACGCTCTCTGCCGGTCTCGTCAAGCGTTCGGAGGAAATCGAAGGCACGCTCAATGGTCTGACCTCCCTAGTCGATGGCGCCTTTACCCGCGCCGAAGATCGCACCTCGCAGATCGGCGCATCACTGCGCGAAAGCCTGCACGCTTCCTTCGCCGATATCGGTCGCGGCCTGGGCGAAACCCAGCAGCGTGCCAACCTCACGGCCCAGGCTATGCGCGAGACGCTGAGCGAGGCTGGCAACGAGGCAGGCCGCGCCATCGAGACGACACTGTCGGATGCCGAAACACGCGCCCGCGATCTATCCGAGCGCCTGCGCGGCAGCATCACCGGTTCGATGGGCGACATTGAGCGCCTGCTGGCCGACGCCGCAAACCGCACCGATGGCGCAGCCCAGCAGTTGCGCGATACGCTGCGGGTTTCCGTTGAAGAGGCGATCGGCCGCTTTACCGGCGCAACCGACGAGATCCGCCGCTCGGCCCAGGACATTCGCCAGGAACTCGATGCGACTCGCACCGAACTGAAGCGCGGCGCGTTCGATCTGCCCGAAGAAGCCAAGGAAAGCGCAGCCGCCATGCGCCGTGCCGTGGCTGAACAGATCAAGGCCCTGCAGGACATCTCGCAGCTAGTCGGCCGGTCCGCCCAGAGCCTCGACGTGTCCGAGCCGGTTGCAGTGTCGCGCCCTGCTCCGGTCGCCCAGCCGGCTCCGCAGCCGGCGGCCCCGCGCCCTGCAGCTCCGACGGCACCAGCCGCCGCGACGAGCGCACCGTTTGGCTCGTCTGTCCTTCGTGACAGTCTGCCACTCGATCGTCCGACGCCGAGCATCGCACAGGGCGTAAGCAAGCCGGTTGCCCAGGCGCCGTCACAGACGCCACCGGTAACGCAGGTTCTCGCACAGCCTCAGGCCCCGGTCTCCCGCGCACCTGAAGCAACGCAGCGTCCAGGTGAAGGCGGCTGGATCAGCGATCTCCTTCGCGGTGCATCGCGTGACGATACATCAGGCACAGTTGCTCGCCAGCCGCAGCAGGCTGCACGCCCGACAGCAGCCGAACCGGCCCAGCCGGTTCGCACCAACGGCGACAACCGCAACCCGCGCCACATGGTGGAATCGCTCAACTCTCTGTCGGTCGACATCGCCCGCGCGATCGATCACGACGCCTCGGTCGACCTCTGGCGCCGTTACCAGCGCGGCGAGCGCGACGTGTTCACACGCCGCCTCTACACGCTGAAGGGCCAGCAGACGTTCGACGACATCAAGCGCAAATACGAGCGCGAGCCGGAATTCCGCACCGCCGTCGATCGCTACATCGCCGATTTCGAAAAGCTCCTCGCCGACGTCGCCCGCACCGACCGCGACAAGACGGTCACCCAGAGCTACCTGACCTCGGATACGGGCAAGGTCTACACCATGCTCGCCCACGCGGCTGGTCGCTTCAGCTGAGCGAGCCACTCCGCAGGGAATGCCAAAAACAAGAAAAGCCGCCTTTCAGGGCGGCTTTTTCGTTGGCGGATAAACCCTGAAGAAGCTGTTGGCGAGAGGGGTACCCCGACTTCTCTCTTCCCAGCCCTTGTGCCGAAATTCCAGCGGCACGAGGTCTGTCGGGTCACAGACTCCTTCACTTCATGGACACGTACGGACTGGATCCCCGCCACAAGGGCGAGGATTAGAGGAGTTTGGTGACAGGCTCAGTTTCCAAAGCGACCTGCGGAGTTTTTCGCCAGTACTTCACAGAACACTCAGTCGCCCATCAAGCCGGCTTTCGATGGGCTGCACTGCATCGGAGCGAACCTGACGTCTGGCCCTCTTTCTACTCAGTTCCTCAACGGCCGCTCTTTTGCCGCGCCCCAGAAACTGAGCCGCGCATCGGGCGCGTGCCTGAGGAGAATGATCTCCATCCGTGCACGAAGGTCGCTGCGAAAGCGTGACGCGTTCCGGGCGCCCTAGACGCCGATGTAGCACGCGCCGGCGACATCGTTGCGAAACACCACGGCGCCGCCAAAGGCAGAAGCCAGACCACCTTCGCCCACCACGCCGCCTGCGCCATAAACCGCCACGACACTTTCCAACGGTGCAACGCTGACCACGGTGTCACCGGAGGGAGCAAAACCGGATTGCCTGAAAAGATAAACGGGGATCGAAGGCTCAGTTATTCGCTCGCCTCTCATGGGAGGCAACCGAGATCGGAGCGCTGTTTATAGCGCAGGTCAACCCCACAACGGCCAGGCTATTCCTTCGGATTGCGAAGCCCGCTGTCAAAGACACATGGCAGGACTTGCGAGGATCTCAGGGCTGGAAGCAGTATCATATCGCTCACCAGGCAGAGCGGGTCCGGGAGCGGGGTGGGTATCCTATCGCGATGCTTGGGACTACCGCCAAGCTTCACCGCCAGCGCCCTTGGGTAGCGCACGCTCAGCTCACATGACGTACTGCAGGAGAATGCTTCTCTGCTGCGAATTGTTCGGCAGAGAAGTCTCCGCCAGGCCGATATCGCGCGGGTCGTCCCCGCGCGAAAAGGATCACATGGCCTTGAGAGCCCAGTCGACAATATTCGCGCCGACCTGTGCAAATGCCTTGTCCAGCGCTTCGATGAAGCGGCGGTTCTCGGTTCCGGCGACCGGCACCGTTGCCTTGAAGACGGTCTGTGCACGAACGCTGCCGTTGCGGTCGTTCAAGAGCTTTGCCGAGATCTCCACCGTGGCGAGCCTGTTGCCCTCAGTGACCACTTCGAAGCTGCGGATATCGGTTACGACCTGATAGTCGATCGCCAGACCCTGCCCCGGCTTGCCGACGCCGCCAACCCGTCCGGAGTTTTCGAACGCTTCGACCAGCTTCGACTGGACCAGCGCCGGAAGCCTGTCACCCCAGCGGGAATTGGCCAGATACTGAACCTCGGAGGGCGAAATACGCACAACGACCTGGTCGCTGTTGAGCATCTTGACCGCAGTCGGTTCAGGCACCAGGATTTGCCGGCTCTTCGCGGTTGCTCCGCTCGCCATCGGCGTGATCGACAGGTCGAACGTGTCGTTGTTCGCCTTGCTGCCACAACCGGCCAGAAGTGCTGCCATCAAAGGGGCTGCGATGATGATCGGATGGCGCATGACGCGAAGCATCGCAGATCCTTGCATGAAACCCTGAACTCCCCGCATGTTAGCGCCGTGTCCTGCCATCGTACTCTTTCACCGTTTCGCCGCCGAAGATCAGGCGCTGGGGGTTCTGGTCAAAATTGCTGATTGCCTGATTGAGCGACTGCACGGTTCCGCGCGTGTCGTTGATCAGCGTTTGGATGTCTCTCAAGCCACCGGACGAAAAGCGCGACAGATTGTCGGCAATCGGTCCAACGCGCGAATTGATATTGTCGGCGACGGTGCGGAAGGATTCGAGCGTCTTGCGCGCCTCGGCAAACAGACCCTGCGAGTCGTCGCTGGAGACCAGCCCGTCCACCTTGGCCAGAATGCCGTCCACACGGTTCGATGCGTTGTTCAGCTTGGTCGACATGTCCGTGAAGTTAGAGATCGCACCGTTGATGTCGTCGCGGCGGCGCGACACGTCGTCGATCACGTCGCGCGCCGAGCTGAGCGTCTGGCGTGCGTCTTCGGATGCCGACGAGATGTTGCGGATCGTAGCGCCGACCTGATTGACGTCGACGGCCGCCATCAGCGTATCGGCGCGTTTCAGGGCGCTCTGCGCATCGACGCCTGCCTGCTGGAAGCTCGCAGCCGCCTGGGTCACGTTCTGCACCAGCGGACCGAAGTTATCCGATGCATTGGCGATGTTGCGAGTCACCCGTTCGGCGTTCGTTACAACCTGGTTGACCCGTTCGGCATCGATCGCCCGCACCAGCTGGTCGGCCGCTTCAAGCGTCGAGTTCAAAGTGCCGGAGACGCGATCGACCGTCGCGGACAGCGTCGAAAGGCTGTTCAGGAATTTGTCGATGCTGTCCGAATTGTTGCTGAGCGCAGCCGTAAACGTCTCGACGTTGCGGATGGTCTGCGTCAGCGGACCACGTGCGTCTCCGACAAATCCCTGGATGTCGCCGATCGCCTGGTCGGCCCGGTCGAGGATCTTGTCGGCGGTCGCAAGAAGGTTGGTCACGCTCGACTGGTCGGCGATCAGCACCGCTGGACGGCCACTCTCGATCGCCTTCTGCAGGATGTTTTCTTCACCCTTGGCACCACCCGACATTTCCACATAGGCAGCGCCCGTCAGGCCCTGAACTTCCAGAACGGCCTTGGTCGACTGGTAGACAGGTGCGTCGGCGCGCACTTCGGTGAACGCGATCGAGTAGCGCGGATCATCCGGGTCGATGCTGAGGCTGCGCACGGAGCCGACTGGGATGCCGTTGAAGCGCACCGCCGAACCAACGGAAAGACCGTTTGCGGAGCCCGGAATGCGAATCGCCAGCTCAGCCGTGGGGCCTCC
The DNA here is from genome assembly GCF_050500185.1 of Neorhizobium sp. DAR64862/K0K3. Lineage (NCBI taxonomy): Bacteria > Pseudomonadati > Pseudomonadota > Alphaproteobacteria > Hyphomicrobiales > Rhizobiaceae > Neorhizobium > Neorhizobium sp. DAR64862/K0K3. Next base: position 1,257,622 of record NZ_CP191449.1, on the reverse strand, counting down.
CCGGCCGGACGAAGCCATCCAGTAGACGAACCCGAAAGCGGCAGCCATTACCAGCAAGGTAAAAAAGCCAACGAGGGCGTAATTTGCTTTAGTTTCCATAGGTTACATCACTTCTCAGATTCGCCGTCGGGCCTGGTCTCATCGGTCACGACGGAACGCGCGCGCTTGCCCTTGAAATAGGACTGAACCCACGGATCGTCGAAGGCGAACATATCCTCAAGCGTGCCTTCCACCAAGACCCGTTTCTGCCCAAGCACGGCAATGCGATCACAAACGGAAAACAGGCTGTCGAGGTCGTGGGTCACCATGTACACGGTGAGGCCAAGCGTATCGCGCAGCCTTGCAATCAAGGCATCGAAATCGGCAGCGCCGATGGGATCGAGCCCGGATGTCGGCTCGTCGAGGAAAACCAGATCGGGGTCGAGCGCCAGAGCGCGCGCAAGGGCTGCACGCTTGATCATGCCGCCGGATAGTTCGGACGGATACTTGTCGGCCGCATCGGGCGGCAGGCCCACCATCTCAAGCTTCACATAGGCGAGTTCGTCCATCAGCGACTGCGGCAGATCGAGATACTCGCGCATCGGCAGCTGGATGTTTTCTTTCACCGTCAGCGCCGAAAACAGCGCACCGTGCTGGAACAGCACGCCGAGCCGCGTATCGAGCGCCACGCGCTGCTGTTCGTCGGCGGTGGCATAATCAACTCCGAGGATCTCGATCGTACCTGAGCGCTGCGGCAGCAATCTGAGAACCGTGCGCATCAGCACCGACTTACCGGTGCCCGACGCTCCGACGAAGCCGAGGATCTCGCCCCGGTAGATATCGAGGTTCAGATTGTCCAGCACGAGCTTCGAGCCGAAGCCGACCGTCAGATCCTTGACCGACAGCACGACCTTGCGCTCGTCGCTCTTCGTCTCCGCGGGCTTGGTATTGTCAAAGGTTTGAACGTCTTCCACGCCGGTCCCCATCAAAAATCGATCGCGGAATAGAAAATCGCAAACATCGCGTCGATCAGGATCACCGCGAAGATCGATTTCACCACCGACGAGGTGACGTGCTGGCCGAGCGATTCTGCGCTGCCGCCAACTTTCATTCCCTCGACAGCCGCCACGATGCCGATTGCCAGCGCCATGAACGGCGCCTTGATCATGCCTGAGGCCACCGACGAGAAGTCGACCGCCTCCTTGAGGCGCGACAGGAACGTATCGAATGTGATGCCGGAATAGACCAGCGTGATCACCGCAGCGCCGTAGAGGGCCGACAGGTTCGCGACGATGGTCAGGAGCGGCAGTGCGATCGTCAGAGCGACAAGGCGCGGGAACACGAGCACACCGACGGGATTAAGGCCGATGACGGTCAGCGCGTCGATCTCCTCGCGCATCTTCATGGAGCCGATTTCGGCGGTGATCGCGCTGCCCGAACGGCCGGCGATCATGATCGCAGTGATCAGAACGCCGATTTCGCGAAGCTGCAGAATGCCGACCAAGTCGACGACGAAGATTTCTGCCCCGAAATACCGGAGCTGGAAAGCGCCCTGCTGGGCAATGATCGCGCCGATCAGAAACGACATCAGCAGGATGATCGGAACCGCCCGAACGCCCATCCGGTCGATATGCGTCACGACGGATGCAGGAGAGACGCCGGATCCGCGGCCGAATTTCAGCTGTGCGCCACGGACCGCCGAACCGAGAATGTGCATGGCGGCGACGAAGTCACCGGCAAATTCCGTCATCGTCTTGCCGACCGGGCTGAACACGCGATCAAACAGCGACCGCTTGTCCTGATCGTTGGGCGGCGGTGCCGGGGTCTTTTCCGGCAGGGCGCCAACCAGTTCCTCGATCGTCCCTTCCGCCCCGACCAACTTCGCGTCGCGACCCTGCTCGGCTTTTGCCGACAGAAGACGGCGAATCAGCCAGGCGCCGGATGTATCGATTCCGTCGATCCCCGAGACGTCGATCTCGAGGGATCCAGACCCGCTGCTCTTTTCAAGATCGCCAAACGCCTTGAGGACCGGCGAAATCGAATGATTGCGCCATTCTCCGGCCAGAATGTAGCGCTCGCCATCGCCGCCGGGCAGGTCTTCGGCTTTGATTTCGGCAGGTTGTGACGGCACAGGTTTCTTTCGGCTTAGGTTAAGCAGCACGCGGCTGCGATCTGCTGTTGATCGCAGCACTGAGAGCGGCAATATAGCGACCCTGAACGGATTTGCCACAACGCCCAGGTGGAAAACCATGACGCGTCACTTCGAAGCAACAATCGAGAAATTCCCGATCGCCGGGGTGTTTACGATTTCCCGCGGTTCCAAGACAGAAGCCGAGGTGGTGACCTGTGCGATCACCCGGGATGGCGCCACCGGCCGGGGCGAATGCGTCCCTTACAAGCGCTACGGCGAAACAACCGAAAGTGTGCTTTCCGAGATCAACTCGCTGGCATCGATGATGCGCGATGGCATGGATCGCCACACGCTCCAGACACGGCTGCGGCCGGGTGCTGCGCGAAACGCTGTCGATTGCGCCTTGTGGGATTTGGAAGCCAAGAGCCTCGGCCGGTCCGTGGCATCGATGATCGAGGTCGGAGAAAAGCCTCTTGTCACCGCCTTCACGCTGTCTCTGGGCGAACCCGAGGCGATGGCAGAGGATGCGCGGAAAAATGCCTGGCGTCCGCTCCTCAAGGTCAAGCTCGGCACAGACGATGACGAAAGTCGCATGCGCGCCGTGCGCGATGCAGCGCCCGATTCGCGGCTGATCATCGATGCGAACGAGGGTTGGACGGAAGATAACCTTGCCCGTCATCTGGAAGTGGCAGACGCCCTTGGCGTGTCGCTGATCGAACAACCGCTCGCCGCCGGCAAGGATGCGATTCTCGCCACCATCCGCCGCAAGGTGATGATCTGCGCCGACGAAAGCGTCCACGCGACCGGCGATCTCGCAAGCCTGAGAAACCGCTATGACGCCGTCAACATCAAGCTCGACAAGACAGGCGGGCTGACCGAAGCGCTGATCATGAAGGAGGAAGCAGAACGGCTCGGCTTTGCGGTGATGATCGGCTGCATGGTCGGAACGTCGCTGGCCATGGCCCCCGCAGTTCTTCTGGCGCAGGATGCCGACTACGCCGATCTCGACGGTCCGCTACTCTTGGCGCAAGACCGCCCGGACGGGCTGCGATACGACGGATCGCTGGTCTATCCGCCCCGGACGAATCTCTGGGGATAATGAGGCCCTTGCATCGTCAGGCCGTTACGCGGCCTGCATGCCCCTGATCGTCTCCGGTGCCGGCAGCGTCGTGATTTCCGCAGTCTTCGCGATCTTCTGCCAGGAGATCAGTTCCAGCGTCCCGTCGCGATGCTCGGCAATCGCCGTGCAGCTTTCGACCCAGTCGCCCGTGTTGACGTAGTGGATCCCGTCGATGTCTTCCATCACCGCATGATGGATATGGCCGCAGATGATGCCATCGACATTGTTGCGACGAGCCTCGTCGACGACAACCTTCTGGAACTCGCCGATGAAATTCACGGCGTGCTTCACCTGCAGCTTCGCCCAGGCAGAGAATGACCAGTATGGCAGGCCGATGCGGCGGCGCACCGCGGCAAGACCGACATTGATGGCGATTGCCGCATCATAGGCCCAGTCACCGAGATAGGCGAGCAGACGCGCATTGCGCACCACGACGTCGAACTCGTCACCGTGCAGCACCAGGTATTTCCGCCCGTCTGCCATCTCGTAGATCATTCGGTCTGCGACCTCGATACCGCCGAAATGCATGCCGGGAAAATCGCGCAGGAATTCGTCGTGGTTTCCCGGAATGTAGACGATCCGCGTGCCCTTGCGCGCCTTGCGCAGAAGCTTCTGAACCACGTCGTTACAGCCCTGCGGCCAGTTCCAGCTGCGCTTCAACCGCCAGCCGTCGACGATATCGCCGACCAGCACGATCGTTTCCGCCTCGTGGTAGCGCAGGAAATCGAGGAGAAAGTCCGTGCGGGCGGCTTTGGAGCCGAGATGCACGTCCGAAATGAACAGGGTTCTGAAATGCCTTGTCTCGATTGCATCGGCCACGGAAACGTCCCTTCGTTACCTACCTTGTCCTACCCTTCGAAAATCAGACTCGTGTTTCAGGATGATGACAGGGGCGCGATCGCCGCAGTCGGCGACCACCCGAAACCGGCGGCAAAATCCGACAGCATCGCAAATATTGTAGTTTCTCGATGGATCGATTGATGTAAGGAGGGGACTCGCATGTCAGGACGGAAATCGATACGAGGAGCCATAAGAGCATGGATGGGCACGACAATCCGAAACCATCGCCGGTAACCGGAGATCTCGACGAACAGGCTCTCTTCTTCCACCGCTATCCCCGCCCCGGCAAACTGGAAATCCAGGCCACCAAGCCGCTCGGCAACCAGCGCGACCTCGCACTTGCCTATTCGCCGGGTGTGGCCGCTCCTTGCCTTGCGATCCGCGACAATCCGGAAATGGCCGCGGAATTTACCGCGCGTGCCAATCTGGTCGCCGTGGTCTCCAACGGCACTGCCGTGCTCGGTCTCGGCAATATCGGCCCGCTTGCCTCCAAGCCGGTAATGGAAGGCAAGGCCGTCCTCTTCAAGAAATTCGCCGGCATCGATGTGTTCGACATCGAAATCGACGCGCCGGGCATCGAAGCCATGGTCTCGACGATCTCGGCACTCGAGCCGACCTTCGGCGGCATCAACCTCGAAGACATCAAGTCTCCGGAATGTTTCGAAGTCGAGCGTCGTCTTCGCGAAAAGATGAATATCCCGGTCTTCCATGACGATCAGCACGGAACGGCGATCATTGTCGCCGCCGCGATCCTCAACGGCCTGGAGCTTGCCGGCAAGACGATCGATAACGTCAAGATCGTCACGTCGGGCGCCGGTGCAGCGGCGCTTGCCTGCCTGCATCTTCTCGTGTCGCTTGGTGCGAAGAAGGAAAACATCTGGGTCCACGATATCGAAGGGCTGGTCTATGAGGGCCGCGTCGAGCTGATGGACGAGTGGAAGGCGATCTATGCCCAGAAAAGCGACAACCGCGTTCTGGCCGACAATATCGCCGGCGCAGACGTCTTCCTCGGCCTGTCGGCCGCAGGCGTGCTCAAGCCCGAACTTCTGGTGCAGATGGCCGAAAAGCCGCTGATCATGGCGCTCGCCAACCCGACGCCGGAAATCATGCCGGAACTCGCCCGCGCCGAGCGTCCCGACGCGATGATCTGCACCGGCCGCTCGGACTTCGCCAACCAGGTCAACAACGTCCTCTGCTTCCCCTACATCTTCCGTGGTGCACTCGATTGCGGCGCCCGCACGATCAACGAAGAAATGAAGATGGCGGCGGTCAAGGCGATCGCGGCACTTGCCCGCGAGGAAGTCTCCGACGTCGCCGCGAAAGCCTATTCCGGTGAAACGCCGATCTTTGGCCCCGACTACCTGATCCCATCGCCATTTGATCCGCGGCTGATCCTGCGCATCGCGCCGGCCGTCGCAAGGGCTGCGGCCGAAAGCGGCGTCGCCGCTCGTCCGATCCAGGATTTTGAAGCCTATCTCGACCAGCTTAGCCGATTCGTCTGGCGTTCCGGCTTCGTGATGAAGCCGATCTTCACGGCGGCCAAGACTGCCGAAAGAAACCGCGTCATCTTCGCCGAAGGCGAGGACGAACGCGTTCTGAGGGCCGCACAGATCTTGCTCGAAGAGCAGATTGCAAGGCCCATCCTAATCGGCCGTCCCTCGGTCATCGAAGCGCGTCTCCAGCGTTTCGGCATCCGCATCCGCCCGAATGTCGATTTCGCCGTCGTCAACCCGGAAGACGATCCGCGTTACCGCGGCTATGTCGACGACTATTTCGCGCTTGTCGGTCGCCAAGGCGTCAACCCGGAAGCGGCACGAACCATCGTGCGCACCAGCAACACGGTCATCGGCGCGCTCTCGGTCCAGCGCGGCGAGGCCGATGCACTGATCTGCGGCATCGAAGGCCGCTACGACCGGCATCTGCGCGACGTCAACCAGATCATCGGCAAACGCGAAGGCACGAAGACGCTCGCCGGCCTCAGCCTCCTGATTTCGCAGCGTGGTGCGATCTTCTTCACCGACACGTTCGTCAACTACAATCCGACCGCCGAAGAGATTGCCGAGATCACCATTCTCTCGGCCCAGGAAGTGCGCCGCTTCGGCATCAAGCCGAAGGCGGCCCTCATCTGCCACTCCAATTTCGGCTCGCGCAATTCCGAGAGCGCCGCGAAGATGCGCGACGCACTCGCCATCATTCGCGAACGGGCGCCGGATCTGGAAGTCGACGGTGAAATGCAGGGTGGCTCGGCGCTTTCCGAGGAACTGCGCAAGCGCGCCATGCCGAGCACCACATTGTCCGGTGAAGCCAATCTGCTGGTCTTCCCGAACCTCGATGCGGCCAGCATCTCGCTTGGCCTGGTGCGCACCATGATGGACGCGCTGCATGTCGGCCCGATCCTGCTTGGCACGGCAAAACCCGCCCATGTTCTCGGCCAGTCCGTCACATCCCGCGGCGTCGTCAATATGGCGGCTCTGGCCGTCGTCGAAGCCTCGCAGCCAGAGTCGCTGTTCGGCTAGGTCTTACAGAAGCCGGGGCGGTTTAGGATATCTTCATCCGCCCCGGCCTATGTTTGATGGGTTTTAACGAATTGCCGGAAAAGCGATGCGATTTCGCGGCCTGATCTTCATTCCGCTCGTCTTCGTCCCCGCCTCCGTCCTGGCGCGGGATGCGCAGCTTTGCGCAGATCTGTACCGCAAGCTTCACAGCACACCCGTTGTGATCGGCAATACCGCTGAGATGCGCCGATATGCGCAGGACCTCAGCCAGGCAAACTCCGACATCCGCAAACTTCGCGTCGACATGCGGCGCGCCGGATGCGGTGGCGGCAGCATTGTTTCCTTTGGCGCGGCCAAGGCCGACCAGTGCGAACCCCTTCTCGAGCAGTTGCAAGCCCTGGAGGAAAACCGCGAAGTGCTTGTTGACGAGCGCAACAAAGCCCGCAACCTGTCCGTCACCGGGGAAGAGCGCGGCGCAACCATCGTTGCCATCCGCCAGAATGCCTGCATTCCGTCCGATTTCCAGGATGTCGCGAAGGAGGAGGAAAAGGAACGGATCCGGGTAAAGGGGATCGCGCTACCGAAGGATGAGGAGGCCTATTCCGGCAGCATCACCGACCTGCGGACCCGCAAGCCTGCCACCGTCCAGAAGGTTGCGATCGATCCCACGCCGCCGGTACCGGAGCGGAATTACGAAACCTCCGCAAAGGTCCGCACGGTGGGTCCGATTTTTCTCCCTGAAGCCAGTATTGATCTGCGCCACCCCCGCGAAAATGGACCGCAGCAACAGCAGTAGTCAGTCACCCTGCCAGCACTCGGAAAACACCAGGTCATCCAGTGCAAGGCGCTGGCGCCAGCCGCGCACGGCCAGTTCCGGCTCGCTGTAGAGCTGGTCCACATGGCCGAGACAGAGCCAGGCGACGATCGCCACGCGCTCTGGGATACCCAGCAGCCTGCGCACGTCCTCATCGCGGAAAATGCTGACCCAGCCGACACCGACGCCTTCGGCGCGCGCGGCAAGCCACAGGTTCTGCACGGCGCAGACGGTGGAGTAGACATCCATGCGCGGATTGTGGGTGCGACCGAGTACGACCGGTCCCGCCCTGTCCGGATCACAGGTAACGCAGATCGACAGTGGCGCCTTGCGAATGCCTTCAAGCTTGAGGCTGCGATAAAGCTCGCGCTCGCCGCCGGAAAACATCTCCGCCGCCTCGTCATTGGCCTTGGAAAAGGCCTCCCAGGCCGCCTGCCGCATCGCCTGGTCACGGACGAGGATGAAATTCCACGGCTGCATGAAACCGACAGACGGTGCGGCATGCGCGGCCGCCAGAAGACGGGTGACAAGCTCGTCGCTCAAGGGGTCGGCAAGGAACTGATCGCGAACGTCGCGTCGCGTTTCGATCACCCGGTAGATCGCTGCCCGCTCCGTCGCGGAAAAGGCGCCGGCCGGAGCAAGGCCTGCTTGCGTATCGTCGGACGGGTCTGGAATTGGCGGCATCGTCTATCCCCAACAGTGCTTGCGACGGCTGAAGCAAAACTGCCGAGGCTATGCCCGACCATACCAGATATCGCAAGCCCATCACGAAACAGGAAAATACCTGACATAGGCGAATTCGTCACCGTCCGGTGACCAGTTTGGCGAATTCATCGTGCCCTGCCCGCCGAACAGTTCGAACAGCGTTTCGACATTGCTGCCATCCATATCCATCAGCCGAACCCGGACATCGAGATCGCGCGGATGATCGAACACGTCGCCGTCATAGGATACGAAAACGATCTTGTCTCCCTTCGGTGACGGATGCGGAAACCAGTCGCCATAGGGGCTGTCGGTGATGCGCTCCGCCGAGCCGCCCAAAGCCGGCACGCGCCAGATCTGCATGGTGCCCGTGCGGCTCGAATTGAAATAGATCCAGTTCCCGTCCGGGGAGTAGTCAGGCCCGTCGTTGCGGCCTTCGCCATGGGTGAGCCGCATCTCCTCGCCGCCTTCGACCGCAATCGTATAGATATCGAAAACGTCGTCGCGGATGCCGCAATAGGCGAAGCGCTGTCCGTCCGGAGACCAGCCGTGCCAGTAGGAGGGAAGGTTCCGTGTTACCAACCTTGGCTTGCCCCCGGTCGCGGCAAGCACATAGATCGCGGACTTGCCGAATTCGACCTTATCGGAAATCGCAACCAGCGTGCCGTCGGGCGAGATGCCATGGTCGTTGTTGCAGGCAACCGCGAACTCGGTGTCAACGATGATCGGAGGCGTGTCGCCGGCCACGGGCAGCCGATAGATCAGCCCGTCGCTGTTGAGCATGAGGAAACGTCCGTCCGGCGCCCAGTTCGGCGCTTCGAAAAGCGCGCTCGTCTGCCAGACAATCCGGCTCTGTCGCGTCCGGATATTATAGATTTCGACCGAACTGCGCATTGCGTCCTCTCATGGCTATTTGCTGGCAGCTCGAGGTTACGACGCCTGAACACAAGGTGGCAAGTCACGCGAGATTAGCCTCCGGAGCTCTAAAAACACATCATTAAAAACTGACGGATGCGATTCATGGATTCTTTATAACCGCATAACATTATATTCGAATATACTCATACAATGGGAGTTGGTGATGAGAATCCGATCCTTGCTGCGATGCCGTTCGGGCAGTTCCGCCGTCGAATTCGCGATCATCGCGCCGGTCCTGCTTCTGATGCTCTTCAGCCTGATCGGCTATGGCGTCTACCTCGCTGCGGCCCACGCCGTGCAGCAGATTGCCGCGGATGCGGCACGCACGGCTGTTGCCGGCCTCGATGCCAGCGAACGCCAGAAGCTGGTGCAGGAGTATCTCACCAAGTCGACGATGGACTATGCGCTTCTCGACAAGAAGAACTTCACGACGAAGGTGCAAAGCGACCCGAGCAACCCCAACCAGTTCACCGTTTCGATCGAATACGACGCAAGTACCCTGCCGATCTTCAGTCTCTACAGCTACGCCATGCCGGACAAGCACATAAGGCGCTATTCGACCATGCGGATCGGAGGCATTTGAGATGCTTTTCCGCCTGAAGCGTCGTCAGACTATCGCCGGTGACCGGGCCGGCAACATTGCCATTACTGCAGCACTTGCCATGCCGCTTGCCATCGGAGCGCTGGCACTCGGCGTCGACTATGGCAGCCTGACGCTGCAGCAGCGGCAGTTGCAGGCAAGCGCCGACCTCGCCGCGATTGCAGCAGCGGCCAACATTTCGACTGCAGAAAAATCCGCTTTCGACTTTTTCGCGATGAACGGTCAAAGCATTGGCGTCGTCAGCGCCGGCGGCCTGCTGACAACCAAGGGGGTTGTCCCATTCAACCCCAAGACGGCGCTAGAAGCCTATGGCAGCTATGCCGAGATCACCAGGGGCCGCTATGTACCCGATCCCGCGCAGCCTGCCGCGAACCGTTTTGTCGCCGGCGCAACACCGCCCGATGCGGTCCGCTTGACGCTCCGCAGCAAGAGCAACCTGATGTTCGGGGCAAGTCTCACCACCCCGCCGGCGCTTGCTGCATCCGGCACAGCAGCAACGGATAAGCTTGCGTCCTTCTCGATCGGCAGTCGTTTGGCAAGCGTCAACGAGGGTGTCCTCAATGCCCTGCTTGGCCAGATGCTCGGAACGACGATTTCCCTGAAGGCGATGGATTATCGGGCCCTCGCCGATGCCCAGGTCAATGCCTTGAAAACGATCGACCAGCTTGCTCTTGATCTTGGTCTCCAGTCAGGAACTTACGCGGATGTTCTCACAACCGACATCAACTATGGCAAGTTTGTCGGTGCCCTCGGCAAGACGACAGGACTTACCCCCTCGGTCTCGACGGTCCTCTCCAATCTCGAAAAGACGCTCAACAAGACGAAGGTCATGGTCAAGCTCGAGGATACGCTGAAGCTGGGACCCGTATCTCAAAAGCTGATCGGCCAATCGAGTGGACTATCTGTCAACACCAGCGTCTTCGATCTGTTGTCGGCCGTCGCAACCGCTGCCAGCGGCGGCAAGCAGCTCTCTGTCGACCTTGGGACATCCGTTCCCGGTGTCGCCTCGTCCAAGGTGACCGTTGCGATCGGGGAGCCGCCCGTCGGGTCGTCCTACCTCGCAGTGGGTGCGCCGGGCACGATCGTCCGCACCGCTCAGACACGCGTGGCGGTCGAGGTCGTAGTTGATGGCCTTCAGGCGATCCTCGGGCTCAAGGTCCGCGTCCCCCTCTACCTGGAAGTTGCCTATGCCGAAGGACGGCTTGCCGGCATCACCTGTACGGGCGCGGCCAACAGCGCCACCGTCGATGTCGACGCCGTCCCGGGCATCGCGTCGATCGCATTGGGCGACGTCGATACGACGGCATTCACGAACTTCGGCAAAGATCCGCGTGTCACGCGAGCCGACATCATCTCGACCCTTCTTCTCAAGGTCTCCGCCATGGCGGACACCACCTCGACCAATCTCAAGACAGAGCGATTGACGTTCTCGCCGGCGGAAATCACCGCGAACAGGGTAAAGTCGACGTCGGTCAAGAACGTACTTGAGTCGCTGACGACGAGCCTGCTTTCCAAGCTCGTTGTGCGGGTAGACCTTCTCGGCCTTGGGCTCGGGCTGCCGCAACCCATTATCGCTGCCGTCGGCGCCACGCTCGGTGCGGCCATGAGCCCGGTCGACACCGTCCTCTACAACGTCCTGCTGACCCTCGGCGTGCGCGTTGGTGAAGCGGATGTCCAGGTCGGTGGCGCGTCCTGCCGCAACCCCGTTCTCGTCCAGTAGGCGACCGTTGAAACGCAAAAGGCCGGCGTTTTCACGCCGGCCTTTTGCGTTGCGTCGAACCGGGGTTCAGCCGTTGACGACCATTCGCTTCTCGTCGCGACCGCTCTTCATGCGCTCGGCCAGGAGGAACGCCAGTTCCAGCGCCTGGTCGGCATTGAGGCGCGGATCGCAGTGCGTGTGGTAGCGGTCCTGCAGGTCGCCGGCCGACACCGCACGGGCGCCTCCGGTGCATTCGGTCACATCCTTGCCGGTCATCTCGATATGGATGCCGCCCGGATGGGTCCCTTCCGACCGGTGGATCTGGAAGAAGCTTTCCACTTCCGACAGGATCCGCTCGAAAGGACGGGTCTTGTAGTTGTTGAGCGTGATCGTGTTGCCATGCATCGGATCGCAGGACCAGACGACCTTGCGACCTTCGCGCTCGACGGCACGGATCAGCTTCGGCAAACCATCGGCAACCTTGTCGTGACCGAAACGCGCAATCAGCGTCAACCGGCCCGGCTCGTTTGCCGGGTTCAGCGCGTCGATCAGCTGGATCAGATTGTCCGGCTGCAGCGACGGACCACATTTCAGACCGATCGGGTTCTTGATGCCGCGGAAATATTCCACATGCGCGTGGTCGAGCTGGCGTGTGCGGTCGCCGATCCACAGCATGTGGCCCGACGTCGCGTACCAGTCGCCCGATGTCGAATCGACGCGCGTGAAAGCTTCCTCATAGCCGAGAAGCAATGCTTCATGGCTGGTGAAGAAATCCGTTTCGCGCAGGCTCGGCTGGTTGTCGGCCGTGATGCCGATCGCCCGCATGAACTCCATCGTTTCGCTGATCCGGCCGGCCAGCATGCGATAGCGCTCGCCCTGCGGACTGTCCTTGACGAAGCCGAGCATCCACTTGTGGACGTTTTCGAGGTTGGCATAGCCACCCATCGCGAAGGCCCGCAGAAGGTTCAGCGTTGCCGCCGACTGGCGATAGGCATCCAGCTGGCGCTCCGGGTTCGGAATGCGTGAGGCTTCGGTGAAATCGATGCCGTTGATGATATCGCCGCGGTATGACGGCAGCTCGACATCGCCCTGCTTCTCGATATTGGACGAGCGCGGCTTGGCGAACTGACCGGCGATGCGGCCGACCTTCACGACCGGAAGCTGCGCACCGTAGGTCAGCACGACGGCCATCTGCAGGAACGAGCGGAAGAAGTCGCGGATGTTGTCGGCGCCATGCTCGGCAAAGCTTTCGGCGCAGTCGCCGCCCTGCAGAAGGAAGGCATCGCCTTCCGCCACCTTGGCAAGCTGGGATTTCAGGCGGCGAGCCTCACCCGCAAACACGAGCGGCGGGAATGTGGAAAGCTGCGCCTCGGTTGCTTCCAATGCAGCCATGTTCGGATAGTCCGGAACCTGCTGGATCGGCTTGTTCCGCCACGTGCTCGGGGTCCAGTTCTGCGCCATGATACTCACCTGTTTCCACCCCGGCTCCCCCGCCGGGCAAAGCTTCAAATTTTGCGGGGCTTATAGACCGAACGGCCTCGTTTGCATAGCGGGTAGATAAGCGCCCGCCAGGGCTTCCACCAGTGCAACAAACGACGCCGAAACATCTTACATTGCTAAATTATATTCGTTCTTGTCCAAACAGATCTCAGACCCGCTCGCCATTCCTGATGCGGTAGCTCGGCGTGTACATGGTCACCAGTTCCTCCGAAGCCGTCGGATGCACCGCCATTGTGCGGTCGAAATCGTCCTTCGTCACGCCGGCCTTGAGGCAGATGCCGATCAGCTGCGCCATTTCTCCGGCTTCGTGACCAAGGATGTGGGATCCGATCACCTTGCGGCTCTCGGCATCGACGATCAGCTTCATGATCGTCTTTTCCTGCCGGCCGGAGAGCGTTGCCTTCATCGGCCGGAATTCCGCGCGGTAGACTTCGAGCTCGGCATAGCGCTTGGCCGCTTCCTCTTCCGAAAGACCGACCGTGCCGATTTCCGGCTGCGAGAACACCGCCGTCGCAATCAGCTCGTGATCCGGCTTGGTCGGATTGTTCCTGAACGCGGTCTCGATAAAGCACATTGCCTCATGGATCGCGACCGGCGTCAGCTGTACCCGGTTGGTGACATCGCCGAGCGCATAGATGTTTTCGATATTGGTGCGCGAATACTCGTCGACGACGATGGCACCGAGATCATCCACCTCGACACCGGCAGCCTCAAGCCCCAATCCATCGGTGTTCGGATCACGACCGAGCGCCAGCATCACCGTATCAACGGCAAGCGTTTCGCCGCCCATGGTCGACGCGATGAGATGACCGGCCGGAGATTTCGTCACTTCGGCGATCACGTCCGTCAGGATGACCCGCATCCCCTTGTCTTCCATCGCCTTGCGGAGTCCGTGGCGCATGTCCTGGTCGAACCGCGACAGGATCTCCTGACCGCGATAGATGAGCGTCACCTCGACGCCGAGGCCATGAAAGATGTTGGCGAATTCCACCGCGATATAACCGCCGCCGGCGATCAGGATCGATTTCGGCAGTTCCGGCAGATCGAAAGCCTCGTTGGACGAGATGCAGAGCTCGTAGCCGGGAAGGGCCACATGCGGGTTGGGCGTGCCGCCCGTGGCAATCACGATCTTGTCCGCCGTCACGGTTCTTCCGGATTTCACCAGGCGCACCGTATGGGCATCGACAAGCTCGGCCCGGTCTTCGATCGCCTCGGCGCCGCTATTGGAGAGGTTGCGCTTGTAGATCGCCTCGAGCCTCGCGATCTCGGCATCCTTGGCCGCGATCAGCTTTTTCCAGTCGAAGCTGGTTTCGCCGACCGTCCAGCCGAAGCCGACAGCATCTTCGAAATGCTCCGAGAACTGCGACGCGTAGACAAGCAGCTTCTTCGGCACGCAGCCGCGGATGACGCAGGTGCCGCCGAACCGATATTCCTCGGCCACGGCAACCGTCTTGCCGAGCGACGCGGCAACGCGCCCTGCCCTGACGCCACCGGAGCCTGCACCGATCACGAACAGGTCATAGTCATAGGCGGTCATGGCAGGCTCCTGAAGAAAGAACATGGGTGGGATGCTTGGGGCATAGATAGGTGCCAGCCACATATAATGCTGCAGCCGCCATAAACAAAAGCCCGGATTTCTCCGGGCTTTTCAGAAGTCTTGTGGATCAGTCGATCAGGGCTTGGCAGCAGGCGTCGGAGCCGGCTTGGCGCCAGCCGCCGCAGGTGCCGGCGTATCGACGACAGGTGCCTTGATCGGGTTGGCATCGATAACGCCGCGCAGCTTGGCGGTCGCCTGGGTGTTCAGGTCGCGCGAAATGCCGTTTGCCCAGATTTCAGCCGCACGTCCGAGTTCGCGGGCAACCAGCGGCTGGTTGTTCAAAAGCTTCTTGCCGGCTTCGGTCGTGAAGAAGGTCGAGATCGTCTTCAGCTCATCGACGGAAAAGCTTTTGGCGTAGATCGTCGCAGCTTCCTTTTCGAGATCCGCACGACGCGGAGCAAGCGCCAGCGCCTCTTCGTCGACGATGGCGTTGATCTGTTCCTGGAAGTTCGGCGAAGACTGGATGAACTGACCCTTCAACGCTTCGGCCATGTTGGGCAGAATGTTGTCGAACCGATCGGTGACGTTGAGCGAAGCGATAGCATCGCGCGCAGCCGCCATATGGGCCTCAGGAATTTCCTGGGCCTGAGCAGAAACGGAAACTGCGCCGGACATCACAATTGCGAGGGCGGCAGCACGGCCAAGAACCGCGAATTTGATCATGGGTTGATTGCTCCTAAGGTTATTTCGCCTTCAACGTCCGCGCACCTGCCTCGCCGGCGATGATCGCAAAGGACGCGATGTGAATGAACAGCCCGTGCTCGACGACGCCGGGAATGAGATGAAGTTGAGCTGACAAGGCCTCTGCATCAGGAATGCGGCCAAAAGATGCGTCAAGAATATAGTGCCCGCCGTCGGTGCGAAACACATCTTCGCCACCGCGGCGCAGCTTCAGTTCGCCGGAAAGGCCGAGCCTGGAGGCCGCTTTTTCGATGGCAATGCGTGTCGAGGCCATGCCGAACGGATTGATCTCGATCGGCAGCGGAAACGCGCCGAGGGTTTCCACGACCTTGCTTTCGTCGGCAATCACGATCACCTGAGCAGACGCCGCCGCAACGATCTTTTCACGCAGCAAAGCACCGCCGCCGCCCTTGATCAGGGTCAGGTTCCCGTCCACCTCGTCGGTGCCATCGATCGTCAGATCGAGCTCCGGCAGTTCGTCGAGCGATTTGAGGGGAACGCCGAGTTCGACGCAAAGGCGGGCGGTCCGCTCCGAGGTCGGCACGCCGAGAACCTTCAGGCCGCCATGCACCTTTTCGGCCAGGAGACGAACGAACTCTTCGGCAGTCGAGCCTGTGCCGATGCCAAGACGCATTCCGTCTTCGACATATCCCAGCGCAGCCTCAGCCGCCTTGACCTTCATTTCTCGGGCGTCCATCCGCCAAAAGCTCCAGAATGTTCCTGCGGTCGCTGTTTACACGGCTCTTTTGACAAACGAAAGAGCCTAACGTCTTGCACACAGGCTTGCTGAGGTTTTGCGGCGTCGCCGGATCCGTGTTAGTCGCTGCCTTGCTTTTTTCTGTGTTGATATTCCAGCCGGCATTCATCGAAACCAAGAGGCACCCGTGAAAACTCCCCTCGTCATCTTCGATCTGGATGGTACCCTCGTTGATACCGCGCCCGATCTCATCGATAGCCTCAATCACACGATTGCCGCGGCCGATCTGCAGCCTGTCGCCTATGAGGATATCACCCATCTCGTCGGCCAGGGCGTGCGGATGATGATCGCCCGCGCCTTCCACCTGCGCAACACGCCGCTCGACGACGAACTGGCCGCGCGGCTTTTCGATCGCTTCATGGCGCATTACAAGGCGAATATGCCGGGCAAGAGCAAGGTCTATCCGGGTGTCATCGACTGTCTTGATCGCCTCGCATGTGCGGGCGTCCGGCTTGCCGTCTGCACCAACAAGCTGGAAGAACTGGCGCTGCCGCTGATGCAGGGCCTTGGCCTTGCCTCGCGTTTCGACGTCATCACCGGCGGAGACACGTTTGCGGTCCGCAAACCCGATGCCGGGCATATTCTCGGCACGATCGAGAAGGCAGGCGCCGACCCGGCATGCAGCATCATGATCGGCGACAGCATCAACGACATCCTCGCCGCGCAAAATGCAAGGATTGGTTCGATCGCCGTCAGCTTCGGCTATTCCGACGTCCCGGTCGTGGACCTCAACGCTGACATCGTCATTGATCACTTCGACGATCTGACCGTCCAGGTCATCCGGAAGATGATCTGAAGTCGGTACGAACGAAAACGGCGGCTCGAAGGCCGCCGTTTCCAATTTGACGTCAAGATTTTCAGCTTTAAGCCGAACGTGCCTTCGTGGTTGCCTCGAATGCCTTTCTCACTGCCGCGTCGCGATCGTAGACGTCGTCGAAATACTCGACCTTTCCGTCCTTGTTCGGCCATGCGGTAAAGTAGGAAACGTAGACCGGGATCTTTGCGGTCACCTTGGCCGCAACGTTTTCACCACCGGCGATCCGAGCATCGACCTCCTGCTCGGAAATGCCGAGGACGGCCGCAGCCATCTTGCGCGGCTCTGCAAGTCTCACGCAGCCATGGCTGAGCGCACGCATGTCACGCTGGAAGAAGCTCTTCGAAGGCGTGTCATGCATGTAGATCGCATGGGCGTTCGGAAACAGGATCTTCAGGTCGCCGAGAGCATTGTCGCTCGACGGAGGCTGACGGACCGAGACGTTCTGGGTCGAAGTGTACCAGTTGACGCTGCGCGACGGCACCGCCTTGCCATTGACCGCGACTTCATAGCCGAGACGATCGAGATAGGACGGGTCCGCGCGAAGCTTCGGCAGCATCTCGTTAACGATGATCGACTGCGGCACGCCCCAGTATGGGTTGAACTCGACAGTCTCGATCTCGTCCTGGAAGAAGAACGTCTGATGCGCCTTCGATCCCACAACTGTGCGCATCGAGAACTGCTCGGCGCCGTTCTCGTTGTAGTAAACGCGGAATGCAGGCTGGTTGATGAACACGTAGCGCTGACCGAGATCGCTCGGCAGCCAGCGCGCCTGTTCCATGGCGACCACAAGCTTTTCGATCTTGTCCTGCGACGTATGGCCGACCATCTTGCGAACGGTCGCCGCACCGATGACGCCATCGGCCTTCAGGCCTGCTTCGCTCTGGAACGTCTTGACCAGATCGACCAGCTCGGGCGTGTATTCCGGCGTCTGCTGGTAGCTCGCAAGCGTCGCTTCGTGCTTGGTCTTCAGCGCATCGGACCCCGAATGCTGGATCGCCGCCACAACAGCTGACAGATCAGGGCTGCTGTTGCCCGGCTTCAGGAGCAGATTGTCCGGGAGCTTCACGGCGGTCGCTTCACTCGCAGCTTCAGCACGCAGCCTGACAAGCTCGGCTTTCAAAGCCGTGAAATGCCGGTCCTGCGGAGCAAGGCCTGCAAGATAGGCGCCGGGTTCCTGACCTGTCGCCAGGAAAGCCATGACGCCATTCAGATCGACGGCCTTCAGCTTGAAGTCGTGGAATCCGGAGATCTTGTTCGGATCGATACGCCCGCGCGTCATATCCTGCGCAAACAGCAATGCCTTGGCAGACAGAGCAAGCTCGAACTGCATCAGATCGCGGTCGTGACCCTCGGCCGGACCGGCGGCAGGTGATGCTACGGCAGGCGTTTCAGCCGTGGTGGTAGCTGTGTCCGGCGTGGCAGCGACGGGTGTGGCGGTTGCCGCTTCCGGCGCCGCGGCGGAGGGGGTTGCGGGGTCGACAGTGGCCTCGGCTTCAGCCGACGCAACCGGCGCTTCGGCCGGCGCGACGCTGGCGGTCGTCAGGTTCGGAACCTTCAACGCGTAGTCGGTGGGATCCAGACCGAAGTCGGCGGCCTTTTCCAGCACGCTGATCAGCGCCCGCGCATGGTCGTTGGCATCGCCGCCGGAGACCCAGAGCGGAGCTGCGTTCTTGCTGTAATAGGCTTCGAGTGCGGACGCGATCGCAGACGGGGCCGAAACCTTTGCCTGCGCGATCAGGCGGGTCGCATCGGTCGCTGAAGCCGCGGCAAAGCCTGCGGTCTGCACAGCCCGGCTGGCATCGGCTTTATACGTATAGTAGCGGGGTCCGGACACCTTCGGCAGCGGCTCGGGATCGGCCAGCGCCTTTTCGGTAGGAGCAACAGTCGTCACACCCGGAACGCCGTTGTCGGCGGCGCGGCTCTTGCCAGGGCCGCCTTTCAGGAAATCCATCAGGGTCAGGGCGTTGGCGGGGCCGGCCAGGACGGCAAAGGCCGAAATTCCGGAAACCAAAGCCAGAGCGAGCGAAGTCTTTTTGGTATCTTGCGGCAATTTTGTCCCCGTCATTTCCACCCGCTTGCAAATCTGCGGGATCAATTCGTGCAGCCCGCCATCTATCCGATCGCGTGGCCTGTGGAAAGAAACGCCCGAGCGCACACAAAGCCGGATCTGAGCGGCAAAGCATACGCGAACGCCGGCGAAGATTAAGAAATTATTCGTTAAATTTTCACCAATGGGTAACCTAGTTTATTTGGCCGACCATTGTTCCATCGGGCACAATTCCACGCGGCGTGACCGAAATGGCACGCGGACACGGTCACAAATCGACCCCGGCTGCGCTTGAAGTCACCCGGTAATGGTATAGTAATGCCGGCGCCGGTTTCGTGCCCGGCACGCGATAGTTCGCCCGCGTTCGCGGGCATGGGAGACAGAGGCGACACGATGACCACAACGCGCACCGAAACCGATACTTTTGGCCCGATCGACGTGGCCGCAGACCGCTACTGGGGCGCTCAGGCGCAACGTTCGCTTGGAAACTTCAAGATCGGCTGGGAAAAGCAGCCGCTGGCCGTGGTCCGTGCGCTCGGCATCGTCAAGCAGGCCGCAGCCGTCGCCAATATGGAACTGGCAGGCCTTGACCGGACCGTCGGCAAGGCGATCGTCGATGCCGCCCAGGAAGTGATCGACGGCAAACTCAACGATCATTTTCCGCTTGTGGTCTGGCAGACCGGTTCCGGCACGCAGTCGAACATGAACGCCAACGAAGTGATCTCCAACCGGGCGATCGAAGTCCTCGGTGGCGTCATGGGCTCCAAGAAGCCTGTGCACCCGAACGACCATGTCAACATGAGCCAGTCGTCGAACGATACGTATCCGACGGCCATGCACATTGCCTGCGTCGAAACCATCGTCCGCCATCTCCTGCCGGCGCTCAAGCACCTGCATGAGGCGCTGGAAGCCAAGGTGAAGGCTTTCGCCCACATCATCAAGATCGGCCGCACCCACACGCAGGACGCGACACCGTTGACGCTCGGCCAGGAATTTTCCGGCTATGCCGCGCAGGTCGCGTCCGCCATCGCCAATATCGAACTGACGCTTCCGGGGCTTTCCAAGCTCGCCCAGGGTGGCACGGCCGTCGGCACGGGTCTCAACGCCCCCGTCGGCTTTGCCGAAAAGGTCGCCGACGAAATCTCGAAGATCACCGGCCTGCCCTTCATGACGGCGCCGAACAAGTTCGAGGCGCTCGCCTCACACGACTCGATGGTGTTTTCGCACGGCGCGATCAATGCGGCAGCAGCCGCCCTGTTCAAGATCGCCAACGACATCCGCTTCCTGGGCTCCGGTCCGCGTGCCGGCCTTGGCGAACTGTCGCTGCCGGAAAACGAGCCGGGCTCGTCGATCATGCCGGGCAAGGTCAACCCCACGCAGTCGGAAGCGCTCACACAGGTCTGCGCCCACATCTTCGGCAACCATGCTGCCCTCACCTTCGCCGGCAGCCAGGGGCATTTCGAGCTGAACGTCTACAATCCGATGATGGCCTACAACTTCCTTCAGTCGGTCCAGCTGCTCGGTGATGCTGCCGTTTCCTTTACCGACAACTGTGTCGTCGGCATCGAAGCGCGTGAAGACAATATCCGCAAGGGCGTCGAAAACTCCCTGATGCTGGTCACCGCGCTGAATTCCAGGCTCGGCTACGACACCTGCGCCAAGATCGCCAAGACCGCGCACAAGAATGGCACCACGCTGCGTGAGGAAGCCGTTGGCGGTGGCTATCTGACGAACGAGGAGTTCGATCAGTATGTCCGTCCGGAAAACATGATCGGGCCCAAGTAAATCGGTCCCAATAGCGATGACGGGGTCGGTCAACCGATAGGCCCCGTCGTCAAGATTACATCCGGAATGAGCTAGACCGAACCATATGTTTGGCTTGTATCGCAAGCTCAGCCAAGATTTGCACTTTCACGCAATATAACATAGAATCATAATTAAAATAACGCGTACAAAATTGCGCAAATACAAACTGCTCTTAATTGTTTTCCAATATTCGTGACATATAAATTTATCCACACAGTGGATGAGGTCTAGTGAGGGTCGTCGATGACGACGGGTGTGGCGCCGAAGGCGCAATCCAGTGATTTGATCAGTCAAGTCATATACGCAATTCGGGCGATGGGGGTCGCTTCGATACCGCGTAATTATCAGCTATTCTATGAAGCTTACATCGGCTCCAACCCCGAGCTGGCACAGGATCTTGCGGCGCTGGGCTCACGCGCGACGCAAGAGGAACTCGACGACCTTTCTGCCCGGCACCTGGGAACGGGTCAGGTCGATGTCATCGAGAAGGCGCATGACCGCATCTTGACGGAGCTGGACTCTGTCTTGAAGCTGTTGCGTCAGGAACAGGCGTCGCTCGAAAGCTACAGCCGTCTTCTTGGCGAGACCGCCGTCCGTATCAATGCCAAAAGCAGCTTTTCGAGCGAGCTGATCCGCAACGCCGTCAGCCTCCTCAACGATGCCACCGGTGACAAGATCGCGCAGGGCGAAAAGACCGCCGGCGACATGGAGCAGCGCTCGCAGGAGATGGATCAGGTCCGCCGCGAACTCGACGAGTACAAGCGGATCGCCAATACCGATTCCCTGACGCGACTTTCCAATCGACGCGCCTTCGACGAGCGCCTGGCAACGATCTTTGACCATGCGCCAAGCCTGCCCGTGACCGCGCTGGTCCTTGCCGACATCGACAACTTCAAGAAGATCAACGACAGCTACGGCCATCCGGTCGGCGACAAGATCCTGTCGACCGTCGCCTCGGTCATCCGTTCGAACGTCCGCAAGGAAGTCTTCGTCGCACGCACAGGCGGCGAGGAGTTTGCGATCATCGTTCAGGGCAACACACCCGACGAGGTCATGATCATCTGCGAGCGGGTGCGTCGTGCTCTCGAAACGCGCGCCTTCCGCAATTCCCGCTCAGGCATCAACTATGGGCCAGTCACCATCTCGCTCGGATACTCGATGGCCTCGCAGGCAGCCGATCCGGGCGATCTCTACGCCCGCGCGGACACGGCGCTCTATCATGCCAAGAACTCCGGACGAAACCGGACCGTCTTCTACGAAGACAGCATGACCAAGGATTACGTCAGCAAGAGCTGGCTGATCTACAAGAAGTGACCGCCTGCCCTCACCACATCGTCTTGGCGGCACGGTCCGCCCAGTCGCGGTCATAGGTCTCCTTGTCGAAGTCGGCCTTTGCCGCCTTCAGCAAGGTGCCGGGCGTCGGAAGGGTCTTCGGGTCAACAAACCGAGCTGGGTTCCACAGTTCCGACCGCATCAGCGCCCGCGCGCATTGGAAATAGACCTCGTCGATAGCAATCACCGTCACGCTGCGCGGGTGCTTGCCGTCCATCTCGAAGCTTTGAAGCAGTCCGGGCTCCACCGACACCACCGCGCGACCATTTATCCGCATCGTCATCGTCGAGCCCGGCACGAGAAACATCAGGGCGACCCGCGGATCTCGAACGATGTTGATCAGCGAATCGATGCGGTTATTGCCACGCCAGTCCGGAAGCGCGAGCGTCTGCTCGTCCTCGATCCGCACCACCCCGCCGAGATCGCCGCGCGGCGAGCAGTCGATCCCTTCCGGCCCGACGGTTGCCAGCGCCACGAACGGTGACGCCTCGATCATCTGCCGATATTCAGCCGTCAGGAAGCGGGTCACCTTGGCAAGCGATGCCTCGCTGCTGTCGCCATAGATCGCCTTCAGTTCGTCGACCGTTGTGATGATTGTCATCTTGCTGCCCCTTGCGCCGCGTCCTGTGCAGCCGCCCGTCGTTCCCGTTCGCGCGCCGTTTTGGCGGCGATGATGTCTGCGGGTTGCGCATTGCCCTTGATCAGCGACCGGCCGGCATAGATGCCGCCGACCTGTTCCAGCGCAAACCGTTCGCGATCGATCTCGCGGAACTCCTCGACCATCTGAAGCGCGGTCTCGTCGGCCTCACCCAGAGCGCGCAGTACCTCGCCTCCGAAGCTCAGCGCCGAATTGTAGGTCTCGCGGATCTGGTAATCGACGCCGGCCTTCAGCAAATCGATCGCATGGCCGCGGTCATAGGCGCGGGCAAGAACCGGAACCAGCGGGAACTCTTCCTTGACGATCTCGGCGATCTTCAGCGCCGCTTCCTTATCGTCCACGCAGATCAGGATCGCCC
This sequence comes from Neorhizobium sp. DAR64862/K0K3, assembly GCF_050500185.1. Classification (NCBI taxonomy): domain Bacteria; kingdom Pseudomonadati; phylum Pseudomonadota; class Alphaproteobacteria; order Hyphomicrobiales; family Rhizobiaceae; genus Neorhizobium; species Neorhizobium sp. DAR64862/K0K3. The sequence continues at coordinate 1,234,770 of NZ_CP191449.1, read as the reverse complement.
TTGCCGTCGCCGCACCGGCTGCATGCAGGATCTCGGGTCGGACACCATCGCCGTAATAGACCTTGAAGCCGAAATCGCCGATGTCGCGGATGAACTCCGCATTGCTGTCGATGATCGACAGCGTATAGCCTCGCGCCAGAACCGGCTGGCTGACGATCTGTCCAAAACGCCCGAAGCCGATCAACAGCACCGTATTTTCGATATTCTCTGGCTCGGCCAGACCGCTCGTATCCACTTCCGGCTTCGGCGCGGTGCGCACGTAGATCGCAACGACCAGCGGCGTCACCGCCATCGAGATAACGATCGTCGCCGTCAGCACGGCATTCGTATCGGAATCCAAGATGCCGACGGAGGCGGCCGCCGCGTAGAGCACGAACGCAAATTCGCCGCCCTGCGCCATCAGGATCGCACGGCCGAGACCTTCGGCGTGGGACGTGCCGAGCAGCCTCGCGACCCCATAGATCACCAGTCCCTTGACGATCATGTAGGCGATCACGGCAAGGAGAACGTGCTGCCAGTTGGCGGCAATCACCGACAGATCGACCGCCATGCCGACGCCGAGAAAGAACAGACCCAGCAGGATGCCGCGAAACGGTTCGATATCGGCCTCGAGCTGATGCCGGAAGGATGATTCGGACAGGAGAACGCCCGCAAGAAACGCGCCCATCGCCATCGACAATCCCGCAAACTGCATCAGCAGCGCCGATCCGAGCACGACGAGAAGAGCCGCAGCGGTCATCACCTCCCGGGCGCCGGAGTTGGCAAGCAGCCGGAAGAACGGGTTGAGCAGGTATCGCCCGGCAAGAACGAGTGCGGCAAGCGCTGCAAACCCGATGCCGACCGATTGCAGCCGCTCGGTCAAGGATACGGCCTCGCCCTGCGCCGCCAGGAGGGCGACGATAGCCAGCAGCGGCACGATGGCGAGATCCTCAAACAGCAGGATCGCAACGATATGCTGGCCCTTCGGCGTGTGCAGATGGTTGCGCTCCTGAAGCATCTGCATGACGATTGCCGTCGAGGTCAGGACGAAGCCGGTGCCGGCGACGAAGGCGACAGGCGCCGGATAACCGAAGCCGATCCCGACAGCCATCAGCAAAACAATACAGGCGCACACCTGAAGTGCGCCAAGCCCGAAAATATCCTTTCGCATGCTCCAAAGCCGCGATGGCTGCATTTCCAGGCCGATGACGAACAGGAACATGACGACGCCGAGTTCGGCAATGTGCAGGATCGCCTGCGGATCCGAGACAAGCTTCAGTCCAAAAGGCCCGATCGCCAAACCGGCGGCGAGATAGCCGAGCACGGATCCTAGACCGATCTTCTTGAAGAGGGGTGCCGCAATAACCGCTGCCCCGAGAAGCGCGACGACCTGAACCAGATCGCCCGCATTTGATTCCGCTGCCACCCCGACAATCCCCTTTGTTTTCGCAATCGCTTTAGCGCGTCTGCGTGACACTATCGCGGCTCAGTCCCTTGGCCGCCAGATCATTTTCGTAACCCTGGAAAAGCGCGTCGCCCTCGGTCCCGAGCTCGCGCAGATAGCGCCAGGTAAAGATACCGCTGTCATGGCCGTCGTCGAACGCGATGCGGACCGCATAATTGCCGGTCGCGACGACGTTGCGTATGCCCACAAGGCGCTTTCCCGGTACCGTCACCTTCTGGTCCGGGCTGTGGCCCTGAACTTCTGCGGAAGGCGAGAGCACGCGCATCATCTCGGCGGACAGGGCGTAAGACGCACCGTCTTCAAAGCGCACGGTCAGTGTTCTCTTGTCCGGCGAAACCCGCAATTCCGTCGGCCAGCTGTCGTTGGGAACGTCAGTCATGTTTCTCTTCCAATTTGAATGTCTCACGATTATGGACTTCGCTCATGCCTCGCAAGCCCGTTCGCCGTGAACGGTCCATCATCACGTTAAGGAGTACAAACCTTGACGTTGCCCCGGATCGGACCCAAGTTCTGGCGTCAGGAGTATTTACCCGTGAATTCATTTGTCATACCGCCACTGACTGCCGGCCCTGCCGCGACCAACGCACCGATGATCGACAAGTTTGGTCGCGCGGTCACCTATCTGCGTGTCTCGGTCACGGATCGCTGCGACTTTCGCTGTACCTACTGCATGGCGGAAAACATGACGTTCCTGCCGAAAAAGGACCTGCTGACGCTCGAAGAGCTCGACAGGCTCTGTTCGGCCTTCGTCGCAAAGGGCGTCCGAAAGCTTCGGCTAACCGGCGGCGAACCTTTGGTGCGCAAGAACATCATGTATCTGGTCCGCTCGATCGGTCGCCACATCGAAGAGGGCAATCTCGACGAGCTGACGCTGACGACGAACGGCTCACAGCTAGCCCGCCACGCGCAAGAACTCTACGATTGCGGCGTGCGTCGCATCAACGTCTCGCTCGATACGCTCGATCCCGACAAGTTCAAGACCATCACACGCTGGGGTGACTTCTCCAAGGTCATGGAAGGCATCGATGCGGCGCAGAAGGCCGGCCTGAAGATCAAGCTGAATGCGGTCGCGCTCAAGGATTTCAACGAATTCGAGATCGCCGACATGCTGCGCTTCGCCCATGGCCGCGGAATGGACCTGACGGTCATCGAGACCATGCCCATGGGCGAGATCGAGGAAGACCGTACGGACCGCTATCTGCCGCTGTCGAAGCTGCGCGCCGATCTCGAGCAGCAGTTTACATTCACCGACATCCCCTACAAGACCGGTGGCCCTGCCCGCTATGTCGAGGTCGCCGAAACCGGTGGCCGCGTCGGCTTCATCACGCCGATGACGCATAACTTCTGCGAAGGCTGCAACCGCGTCCGCCTGACCTGCACCGGCACGCTCTATATGTGCCTCGGTCAGAACGACGCTGCCGATCTTCGTGCTGCCCTGCGCGCATCGGACGATCCGGCCGTTCTTTCGGCGGCGATCGACGAGGCAATCTCGCGCAAGCCGAAAGGCCACGACTTCATCATCGACCGCAACAACCGCCCGGCGGTGTCGCGGCACATGAGCGTCACCGGCGGGTGATGTAAACGAAGCAAAGCTCAGATGTGAAAAGAGCCGGCTTGAGCCGGCTCTTTTCGTTTTGGGACTGCAGCGATCGTCTCAGGCGACGTCGCGCCGCTGCTGATCGCGCCGGTCATAACTCCCCATGCCGTACTGTTCATGCGGTTCGCGGGTCTTGAACCGCTCGATCTTTTCGGAAAGAACGCCGACCCGTTGGCGCAGGCCGTGGATCTCGGCATTGTTTTCTTCCACCATCGCGGCGTTCCGCTGGGTGATGTGTTCCACTTCCTGAACGGCGCGGGTGACTTGGCTGATCCCCGTCGACTGTTCCTCGGCAGCATCGGAGATCTGCGTCACCAGTTTGCGCACGTCGGTCACATGGGCGATGATCTGCGAGAGCGCGCCACCTGTCTCTTCAACCAGGTGCACGCCATTGGTCACCTGGGCGGAACTTGCCGAGATCAGCCCCTTGATTTCCCGGGCAGCACCTGCGCAGCGTTGCGCCAGTTCGCGGACTTCCTGCGCGACCACGGCAAAACCGCGACCCGCCTCACCTGCGCGTGCGGCTTCGACACCGGCATTGAGCGCAAGCAGGTTCGTCTGGAAGGCGATCTCGTCGATGACGCCGATGATGGTTGCGATCTTCTCCGACGACCGACTGATCTCGCCCATGGCGCCGACAGCGCGTGCCACGACCTCGCCCGAACGCACCGCAAAAGCTTCAGTCTCGTTGACGGACGTCGAGGTTTCGCGAGCGCTTTGCGCTGTTGCGCGGACGATGTCGCCGAGATGGCGGAGCGCACGTGAGCTCTGCTCGAGTGCTGCCGCCTGCTGCTCGGTGCGCCGGGCAAGGTCGTCGGCGGATGCCGCAAGATTGCCCGTGCCGCCTTCGATCTCGTCGGCCGTGGAACGGACGTCGGCAAGCGTGCCGCGCAACTCTTCGACAGCGCGGTTGTATGTGCGGGCCATCTCGATGAAATCCTCGGGCAGGTTTTCATCCATGGTCTGCTCCAGGTCGCCTTCGGCAAGCTGGCCGAGAACGCTCGAGAGAGCGGTCAGCGCCTGACGCTGTTCGGCGGCAATCCGGGCACGTTCGCTTGTGCTGCGGTCCGATTCGGCGCTCGAAAGCTCCCGTGCCGACGTCGCCTCTTTTTCCAGCCGGATATTCTCCAGCGCCGAATCGCGGAACACGCTGACCGAGCGCACCATGTCGCCGATCTCGTCACCCCGCTCGCGGCCTTCGATCTTCACATCGAGATCGCCATCGGCCAGACGCTTCATGATCTCGGTGACGCGGCGCAAAGGTCCGCGCAGCGTCTCGACCAGCATGAGGCCGCCGGCGATGGCAAGCAGCGTGCCCGCCACCATGGCGATCACGGAAACGGTGGCCGAACGCTCGCTGTCCGCCTTGCCGACCTCCTGCGCCTGCGCCACGAAGTTCTTGAGGCCGGCCATGCCTGCCGTCAACGTTTCTGTCGCCTTCGTGCGTGCCGCAGTCCATTCACCCGCGTTGACAATCGTCGTCGCCGTGCTCTTGTCGAGCGCGCTCAGCAGTGTCGCAAGGGTCGGTCCAAAGTCGCGGGTGGCGGCATTGCGTGAATTGAGTTCGGAGACTTTTGCGCTTGTTGCCCTCAGCGCCACGATGTCGGCAATGATATGCGAACGTGCTTCATCGGTCGGCACCGTCATGAAACGCTCGGCATGCAGCTGCATCGCGTTCGAAATCTGGAGCGACTGGTCGATCTGGTCGAGAACGCTCTTCAGCACTTCCACCTCGCCTTCGAGATCGACGAAACGCTCGGCTGCGTCACCGGATTTCTTCGTCACTTCGGCGGCAAGTTCCCCCTGCGGTCTCATGAAGGCACTTGTCGCAATGCGCAAAGCCTGGGCCTTGTCGGCAACCGGCTTGTCACTGGCGATGACGGCCAGAAGCTGATCGGCCGACTGCTCGATCGGCGCCATGGCCGCCTTGCCGTTGGACGACAGCATCGGAGCGACGATCGCGAATTCCTTTTTCAGAGTGTGGCCGTAAAGCTCCGCGCCCTTGACGGTGGCTTCGTCGGTTTCGGAGGCCCGCACGGCATTGCGCAGATTTTCCAGCCGACGCGCGACGGATCGATACGCGTAGGCTTCAAACAGCTGCCGCTTGGCGAATTTCTCTTTGCCGTCAAACTGTTTCTGGATGATCTCGACCTGCTTGTCGACGCCGTTGGAAGCATCGCGCACGCCTTTGAGGATCTGATTGATCTCCTCGACATTGCGCTTGCGCATCTGTTCGATCGCCCACAGCCCGTCCGTGTCGGCCGAGAGCTTAGCCGCAAGCTCGCGGACAACGGCTATCCGGTTACGGTCACCCTCGGTCTGCAACAGCCCTTGCAACCGGCCGACGCCGTCTGCCTGACGCGCGATACTGGACCGCAGGGTCGCGACGGTCTGATCCGACGGAGCCTCGGTGAATGCCTGAAGCGATGACTGGAGATCTTCGAAATCGCCGATATTTTCGATCGTGGCACGCGTCACGGTCATATGACCGTTCAGCGTTTCGGCCGTATAAAAGCCAGCCATTCCCACGCCTGCAATGAGAAGCACCAGTGGCACGACGAAGAGAAGAACCTTGGTGACAATTTTGCGTCTTTGAAGCAGACGATCGACGAATGACATGGAACCCCCGGGTTGTTGAGTAGCCCCCGGCTCCGCTGTTCATTCGCGGGTTATCCAGCAAGCGCCCCCACGTCATGCGGGTAACATTGCTGCACACAATCTGCAAATTCGGTTGAACAAGCGTTAACTCAAGGACGTCCGAGTTGCGATTTCGCAAGAACGGGGACATGTGGCTGCTGGCGGACCGTTTGAAGCTGCGTTAAGACGGCGCGGTCCCGAGGAGACATCATGAGTCTGTCCGAAAACGCACGCGGCGCCCTGGTTATGGCGTTCGCCATGGCGGCATTTACCTTCAACGACGCTTTGGTCAAATCCGTTACGTCAGAGCTCAGCATTGCACAGATCATTGCCGTGCGCGGGGTCATGACCACAACCCTCGTCTATTTCATCGCGCGCCACCTTCGCGCGTCGATTTCGCTAAAAACGCTGAGCCATCCCCTCGTCCTTTTGCGAGGATTTTGCGAACTCGGCGCCACCCTTGCGTATTTCACCGCGCTCGCCCGGCTCGAATTTGCCACCGCTGCCTCCATCATGCAGTCGCTGCCACTGGTCGTCACGCTCGGCGCAGCACTCATTTTTCGTGAACCGGTTGGCTGGCGGCGCTGGAGCGCGATCGGGGTCGGGCTCGTTGGCGTCCTTCTCATTCTGCGCCCCGGCGCGGAAGGGTTTTCGGCGGACGCTGTCTATCCGCTCATCGCTTTATGCTTCACCGCCTGCCGCGACCTGACGACCCGGCGGATCAGCGCCGAGATTCCGACCATCAGCATCACCTTCTTCACCAGCTTTGCCAACACGCTTCTCGGCATTATCCTGATCGTGCCGATGGGTGGCTGGCAACCGGTGAGCGCCGGCACCTTCTCCATTCTCGTCCTGACATCGCTCCTCGTTTTTGCGGGTTATCAGACCGTGATCATGGCGATGCGCACGGGAGAGGTCTCGTTTGTGACGCCGTTCCGCTACACGAGCCTGATCTGGGCTCTGGCGATCGGGATCCTGTTCTTCGGCGAGGAGCCGAGCGGCAGCATGCTTGCGGGAGCGGCAATCGTGATCGGCTCCGGTCTCTACACGTTCGCGCGCGAAAAGAAGAGGAAGCAGCAGGTCGCGACCGCCGCCGACGTCGCCCCGCCCGGCTCCACGCAGACGAGAGAAACGGGTCGATGATAACTGCCTCAAACGATCTCCCGGCTCTCATTCTCGCCGGCGGCCGATCCAGCCGGATGGGGCAAAACAAGGCTGATCTGCCGCTCGCCGGAAAGACGATCCTCGGCCATGTCGTCGATCGGCTCGCGCCTCAGGTGATATCGATCGTTCTGAATGCGCCCGAAGCCTCAGAGGATCTCTCCGGGCTACGTCTCGTTCCCGACTTGAGACCGGGCCAGGCCGGCCCGCTCGAAGGCGTCCTGGCCGGTCTTTTCGACCTGCAGGCGCAGGACACCGATGCGTCCCATCTGGTGACTGTCCCCTGCGACAGTCCGTTCCTGCCGCTCAATCTGGTGGCACGTCTCGAAGCCGACGCTGGCGCTGAAACCATTGCCGTCGCTACGTCGGATGGTCGCACGCATCCCGTTTTCGCGCTCTGGCCGAAGTCGATCGCCGACGATCTCGAAAACTGGCTTGTTAATCCCGACAACCGTCGCCTCAGGGCATTTCTGGATCGCCATTCGACGGTCTATGTGGATTTCCCAATTCTCGACATCGGCGGCGAAATGCTCGATCCTTTTCTCAATATCAACACTCCGGAGGATCTGGCCTTGGCCAAGCGCTTCACCGAGGCTCTGAGATGACAGTGCCGCCCCGTGTCTTTGGAATTGCCGGCTGGAAGAACTCAGGCAAGACAGGCCTTGCCGTCCGACTGGTGACGGAATTCACCCGCCGCGGCTACAAGATCTCGACGATCAAGCACGCCCACCACGATTTCGACATCGACAAGGTCGGCGCCGACTCGTTCCGGCACCGTCAGGCTGGCGCGCATGAAGTGACGATCGTCTCCGGCACCCGGTTTGCCATCATGCACGAGCTGCGCGGCGATCCGGAACCCAGTTTGCAGGACGTTCTCGATCGTATCGCGCCCTGCGATCTGGTGCTGATAGAGGGCTACAAGCGCGAGCCAGTGCCCAAGATTGAGGCCCGCAGGCTCGAATCGAAAAGCCGCGAGCCACTGGCTCCGACCGATCCGCACATTGTTGCCATCGCTGCCGATCATGCGGTGGAGGGTACGTCCCTGCTCGTCTTCGATCTCGACGACACGGTCGCCATCGCGGATTTCATCGCGGACGTCGTTTCTCTCCCGCAGAAATGAAAACGCCCGGATAAACCGGGCGCTCTCTGATCAACTCTGGTGAACCGTACTATTTCGACGCAACCGGCTTTACCAGCGCCGTGATGCGGCGGATAGTGACGCGGCGGTTTTCCTGGTTCGGTCCGTCGGTGCGAACCTTCAGATAGCGTTCGCCGTAGCCCTGGGTCGCCAGGTTTTCCGGCGGGATGCCGTAAGCGTCGGTCAGAACGCGGGCAACGCTTTCCGCACGCTCGTCGGACAGGACGAGGTTGGCGTCATCCGCGCCGACGGCGTCGGTATGGCCTTCGATCAGGAAGGTTTCAGCCGGGTCCTTCTTCAGCACCTGGTTGATCGCATCCGCAACCTTGCGCAGCGAGCTTGCCTGATTCATCGGAATTTCGGCACTGCCTGTTGCAAAGGTGACCGTATCCAAGTCGATACGACGAACCTTGTCGCGGATACGGGCCGAGTAGCGAACCTCATCCAGCGAATAGACGCGCTCGACCTGTTCGACCGGCGGCTGTTCGAGGAACTCGTAGTAGTTCCGGTCAGGCTCCGACGACGTGTCGATAATGTAGTCGTCGAGCGGAACGTCGAGACGCATGGGCGGCAGATCGTCACCCGGATCGCGCCAGGTATAATCCGCACCACGGTTCTGGTCCGACAGTTCCGGCGCATAGTAGAGCACGTATTCCTCACCGCCGCGCACGATACGCGACCGCTGGACGATCTCGCCGTAACGGTTGCGCACGGTGACGATCCGGGTGCCGTCTTCGCGCTCGATCACTTCACGTACACGACCATCGCGCAGACGCTCGTATTCCGGCTGGCGACCGTCTTCTTCATAGAAGCGGCGGCTGTCATCGTGGCGCACGACCGACTGGTTGTCGATCGAGATGATTACGCGGCCACGATCCCTGCCGCGATCGTTACGACCGACGTCCTGGCCGTCCTGACCGCGATAATCCCAGCCACGCGGGCGATCGAACTGCGGACGACGGTCGAGCCGTTCGCCGCGCTCTTCGGACAGTTCGCGGAAATTGCGCCTCTGGTCGGCTGTCTCCCGGGTGTTGGACTGGGAATCAGCGTCGGAACGTGGCGGTGCACGATCCGCCTGCTGGGCATCGCGGTCGCGGTCGCGGCGCGGACGCTCACCATCGCGGTCCGGACGACGCGGACGTGCATCTTCCTTGGCGCTGTCGAGCACCGCTGCACCGTTTTCGACCGGCAGGGTCGGCTGTTCGCCGCGCTGCGCAGACTTCGGATCCTTCGCCAGTTCCCTGGCGCGCTCCACCTTGTCAGGCGTATCGGCAACCTGCGGCGGCCGCGGACGGCCGTTTGCGGGCTGATCGGTCTGCGGCTGGTTGCGATCGGCCTGGTTGCGATCGGGACGATCACGGCCGGGCTCGTTCGGATTGGCCTGATCGGCATCACCAGGGCGACGGTTGTTCTGGTCGCGATCGGCTGGGTTACGGTCAGCCTGATTACGGTCTGGGCGAGCCGCGTCTGGCTGCGTTGCGGTATCCGGACGGGTCTGGTCGCGCTGGTTGCGATCCTTGGCGTCGCGCGGTGGCGTAGCCCCGTTCTCAGCGTCGGTGTCGCGAGCATTGCGTTCCGCAGCCTTCGGATCAACCTTGGGGTCGGCCTTCGGATCTACCTTGTTACGATCGCCCTGCGCGCGCGGACGCTCAGGCGACTGTTCATCGCCTGCCTTTTCGCGCTGCGGACGAGCCTGATCCGGATCGGCCTGGTCTGGCTTTGCACGATCAGCCTGTGCCTTTTCAGGCTTGGCCGGCTTTGCATCGTCCGGCTTTGCCCTGTCGGCAGCATCGGCCTTGGACGGATCGGCGCGGTCACGGGATGGCTTCGGGCGCTCGCCTTCGGCATTGGAACGGTCCGCTGCAGGCGGACGCTCCTTGGCATCGCTTCCCTGCGCTTCACGGCGCGGGCGTTCGCCTGCTGCAGGAGCATCCTGCTGACGCTCGGCATCGCGGCGCGCTGGCTTCTTCTGCTCGGGCTCGCCCTGTTCAGCCTGCGCGCGGCGTGCTGGACGCTCGCTTGCGCCGCCGTTGTCTTCAGCCTGCTGGCGACGCTGCGGGCGCTCGCTGGCACCGCCACCGTCTTCCGCGGCCTGGCGACGCTGCGGCCGCTCTGGCTTGTCTTCGCCCTGGCCTGCTTCGCTCTTTTCGCGGCGCGGACGCTGCGGCTTTTCGCCACCACCATCTTCAGGCGCGATGACTTCCTGCTGAACCTGGATGAAACCTGGTACCGAGGCCGGAGCCTGGTTGACTTCGATGGCGGCCTTCAGCGGCATGGCACCAACCGGCTGCAGCATCAGCGGCAGCGACAGCACCGGCGCAGCCACGCTGGCAAACAGTCTGAATTTTTTAGACATGCAATCTTCCTCTTCTCAAGCGTCTCTTCCCTTGGCGCATCCCGTATTATGCATCGTTCGAAAGAATGACCTCGGGCTGACGCGCCGGCTGAACGGGTATTCAACCGATATGGTTCCGCAAAGACTGTTCCCAACCACATGAATGACAACTGAATGCCGCGTTCACCTCCCGCGAGGTGTCATCAGGCAGGAAAATGCCGTTGCAATTTCCCGTTGGCCGGTATCTATAAAACGTCAGACGGGGCGAGCTGGCCTTAAGCCCCGCAACCCGGATGGCGTATGAATTCAACGCCGCCGGTCTTGCCAACAGAGAGGATCATTATGACTATGTCCCGCCTTTTCGCAGCTGCATCCATCGCGGCTGTATCGCTTTTTGCCGGATCCGCGCTTGCCCAGGAAAAGCTCACGATCGGCACCGAGGGCGCTTACCCGCCCTTCAACGTTCTCGAATCCAACGGCAATCTGACCGGTTTCGACATCGACATCGCCAAGGCGCTGTGTGACGAGATGAAGGTCACCTGCACCTTCGTCACCAACGACTGGGATGGCATCATCCCGGCGCTGCAGTCGAAGAAGTTCGACGCTATCATCGCCTCCATGTCGATCACGCCGGAGCGCATGCAGCAGGTTGCGTTCTCGAAGAAATATTACAACACGCCGCCGGCAGTCGCCGTGCCGAAGGATTCGCCGCTGAAGGATGCGACCGCGGCCTCGCTCAAGGGCAAGACGCTCGGCGCCCAGGGTTCGACCACCCACTCGAACTACACCGAAAAGCATTTTCCTGATTCCGAACTGAAGCTCTACCCGACGTCTGACGAGTACAAGCTCGACCTCACCAACGGCCGCATCGACGGCGTTGTGGACGACATCGTCGTCCTGTCGGAATGGGTGAAGTCCGAAGCCGGCAACTGCTGCAAGATCCTTGCACCGCTCCCGGTGGATGCTGAAATTAATGGCGAAGGCGCCGGCATTGCCGTGCGCAAGGACGAAACGGCACTGGCCGACAAGTTCACCGCCGCGATCGCCGCGATCCGCGCCAACGGCAAATACGCCGAAATCAACAAGAAGTATTTCGACTTCGACGTGTACGGCGACAAGTAATCGTCTATACGCCGGAATATGAACGGCGGAAGGCTTGCCCTTCCGCCGTTTTCCTTTTTAATGACACCTATGACTGAAGCGGCGCCTTAAAAGCCGCATGGGGAACGAACCGGAATGACCCTATGAGCGGATGGCTCTCCGCCCTCTTCGATACGCTCGACCCGTTTTGCGGCCCGGCCGGCATCTTTACCTGGCTCGGCCAAGGTTCCCTGATTGCCTGCGGCGACGCCGGATGGGGCGACGAGATCGCCTTTGGCGTCAAGGTGACGATCACGCTGGCCTTGGCGACCCTGCCGGTCGGCCTCGTCATCGGCTTTCTGATCGCGCTCGCAGCACAGTCTGAGGAACGGCTGCTGCGGCTGGCCGCCGGCATCTACACGACGATCTTCCGTGGCCTTCCTGAATTGCTGACGCTGTTCATCGTCTATTACGGCGCCCAGATCCTTCTCCAGACAGTGCTGTCGACCTTCGGCTATGACGGCCGCGTCGAGATCAACGCCTTCGTGGCTGGGATGGTAGCTCTCGCTGTCGTGTTCTCCTCCTACTCGTCGGAAGTGCTTCTCTCTGCCTTTCGCGCCATCCCGCGCGGCCAGTATGAGGCCGGCGATGCGCTTGGCCTTCGGCGCTGGCGCACGATGTTCCTGATCGTCCTGCCGCAGCTCATCCGCATCGCGCTGCCGGGCCTCACCAATCTCTGGCTGATCTTGCTGAAGGATACGTCCTATGTCTCGGTCATCGGCCTTGCCGATATCATCCGCCAGACAGGCATTGCCGCGCGCGTCAGCCGTGAGGCGTTCTTCTTCTATACCATCGCCTGCCTTCTCTATCTTGTGCTTGCGATGATCTCCTCGTTCGGACTGGGCTTCATCGAACGCTGGGCCAAACGCTCGGGAGTATCGCGATGAGCTTTGTGAAAGAGCTGATAGCGCCACGCCCTGCGCCCGCCGTCGTCGCGAGGCCGCTGACCGCTGCCAAGGTTGCGGGCATCGTCGTTCTTGTACTCTGGGGCCTGCTCGCAGCAGCGTTGGTGATGATGGTCATCAACGGCTGGGATACGGCCAAGTTTGAGCGCTATGGGCCGCGCTACCTCAACGGCCTGTGGACGACCATCTCGATTGTCGGCATCTCCATCGTTCTCGGCGCGCTGCTTTCGCTGCCGATCGCGTTCGCCCGCATGTCGAAGAACCGCGTGCTCAACACGATCGCCTACGCCTACGTCTATCTGTTCCGCTCGACGCCGCTGCTCGCGCAGCTCTTCCTGATCTATTACGGTCTCGGCAGTTTCAGGGCGGAACTCGAATCCGTCGGTCTATGGTGGTTCTTCCGCGAGGCCTGGTATTGCGGACTGTTTTCGCTGACGATCAACACGGCCGCGTATCAGGCCGAAATCCTGCGCGGTGCCATCGAAAGCGTGCCGCGCGGCCAGCACGAAGGCGCCGCGGCGCTGGGCATTTCCAAGCGCATCACGCTGCGCAAGGTCATCCTGCCGCAAGCCCTGATCGTGGCACTTCGCCCTTACGGCAACGAAGTGATCCTGATGATCAAGGGCTCCGCCGTGGTCGCCATCGTTACCGTTTTCGATCTGATGGGCGAGACGCGCTACGCCTTTTCGCGCACCTTCGACTACCAGACCTATCTCTGGGCGGCGATCTTCTACCTGACGATGGTGGAAGCACTGCGGCACCTCTGGGCATTCATGGAAGCCCGCCTGACCCGTCATCTGAAACGCTAGTCCAGATTGCCAAACGGCGCTCCGCCCCTTAAAGCGCTTCGCAACGAAAAGGATGATGGCGATGACGAAGATCGACGAGGAAGCTCTGGCCGAGGCCTACAACCGCGCATTGGCGCTGGAAAAGGCCGGCGATATCGACGCGGCAGTGAAAGCCTACGAGGACGTTCTGGCAATCGACCCCGAGGATCACGGCGGCGCAGCAGTCCGCATTGCCTCGATGGGACGCGGCGAAACGCCTCCGAGAGCGCCGGATGCCTATGTCGAAACCCTGTTCGACCAGCATGCCGAAAGCTTCGAGGACATCCTCGTCGAACAGCTCGGCTACGCCGTGCCCGTCATCCTGCGCCAGCGTCTGCAGGAACTGAACCTTGGCCCGTTCAAGCGCATGCTCGATCTCGGCTGCGGCACCGGTCTGACCGGCGGTACGCTGCGCGACATGGTGGACGACATCACCGGTATCGATCTCTCCGAAAACATGGTCGAGATCGCCCATGAGAAGGACCTCTACGAAACGCTTTACGTTGCGGAAGTCGAGGATTTCCTTGACGATAACGACGACGAGCCCTTCGACCTCGTCACCGCAACCGACGTTCTTCCCTATCTCGGCGCGCTAGAACCGCTGTTCTTCGGTGCTGCCGAAAACATGGTGCCAGGCGGCCTGTTCGCCTTCTCGTCCGAAACGCTCCCCGCATCCGACACCACCCCCTACCGGGTCGGCCCCCACCAGCGCTTCGTCCACTCGGAATCCTACATCCGCTCGCGGCTTGAAGAGACCGGCTTTACGGTCGTGGAAATGACCGAAATCAATGTGCGGATGCAGGACGGCAACCCGAGCCCGGGCCATCTGGTGATTGCGAAGTTGAAGGGCTGAGCCCCTAAACTGGACGGTTCGCCGAGTCATATTGACATTACGTATAAGTTGCGCAAAGCTCACCTAATCAACCGATAATAGCATTCGGATTGATTGGGGGGATTGCTATGGATGCCACGTCTTGGACTGGGCTGCTGGATAGCCCCTTCTCAAAACTATCGTTTTTGGGCGGCTTGTTTTCGAGCATTGACTGGATAGCTCTCGTCATCGCCCTGCTTGGCCCGCTTCTCATCTTCGCAGCTCGAAACGAAGTGCGCTTGCGCCGGCTGCGACAGATCCAGGATTTCTACGTCAACTTCAGCAGTGAAAAAGGCAGTGCCTCAAACACCGTAGCTTCGCGACTCGGGACCAATCCATCCTTCGAATTCGTCCGCTCGAAATACACGGCCGATCTGGTTTTTCCGGAGAAGGACAAATTCGATGCTCTCCCGGAAGCGGACAAGCTGAGGCAGTTTATCAGTCTCGCGGCAAAGGGCCGCGTGACATTCGCGTATCGTCTGTTCCTGTCGTCGCTGGGGTTTGTCCTTCTCAGTTATATCGGCTTCCACATCTTCATTTCCGCGATCTGCTGCGGGCTGCAAATCTCCGTTCAGTGCCCTGTGCCCGGTCTCGTCGGCGGTGACACCTCCTCGAAGCTTATCGTGATCGGTTCGCTCGCCTTTATCGGCGCCTACATTTCTTCGGCCCGGACCCTTCTTGCCCGCCTCGCTGTGTTCGATCTTTCGTCGACCACATTCTTGAGAATCACCATCGAAAGCCTGGCATCGGTTCTCTTTGCGGCCATCCTGTTTGCAGCCTTTCCGGACCCGCTCGGCGGCATCGGACGTGTTCTGACTGCCGGGGCAACCTCAGGCGCCGAAACCACGGGCCAATCCTTGCCGCTCACATGGATAGCACTCGCGCCGATGCTCGGGCTGCTCCCGCAGAGCTCGACCAAGTTCCTCTTCGTCAAGCTCCAGCAGATCTTCTCCTGGGTCAAGGTGAGCGACGACCGGTTCGTGTCCATCACCCCGATCGTGTCGCTCGATGTGATCAACGGCATCGATTACGAAATCCGCTTCCGTCTTGAAGACTGCGGCATCTACGACATCCAGAACCTTGCCACCTACAATCCCATCCTCCTTCACGTCGAAACGCCGTTCGGGATCTATCAGTGCATCGACTGGGTCGCCCAGGCGCAGCTCTGTCATATCGTCGGCCTCGAGCGGTTCCTGGCTTTGCGGGAGTTAAACATCCGGACGATCTTCGACCTCGAACGCGCAATCGACAGCGTCGATTCTCCGGAAGAATTCGACGACATCTACATGAGCATCCTCATGTCGCCGACCAGCAACCTGCGCAAGCTGGCTGACATCGCGAAAATGAACTTCATGATCATGGACGGTACGAATGCCCGCCCGGTCTCGGTGGACGAATACGCCAAATGGGCCCGGGAGCGGGTCAGCAGCGAGCCGAAACTGATCACGAAAGCCGCCGAACATCTGATGACATGGATTTCGGACGATCTGCACGTCCGCCGCCTGCGTCGGTTGTGGAACGACATTGCTGACAGCCTCGAGCCAGGATCCTCCTACTTCCGGGATTCCAAGCGCAATCCCCAGAACAAAAAGCAGGAAACGTCAGGTCCAGCATCGGATACTGTCTAGGCATTGATCTCCCCCCGTTCATCATCGGAGCAGCCACACCAACTTCCGTCTTCTCATCTCCGTGCCGAACGGCTAAACCAACTTCGCAATGGAGGTGGCGATGGGGCCGCAGCGCTATATTCTCACTCAGGCCTATAACAATGCCTGGGCCAATCACCGGCTGCTCAAAGCCTGTGCCCTGCTGTCGGCTGAAGATATTGGCGCGCCGCGGCAAAGCTTCTTCCCGTCGATCATCCACACGCTCAACCACATTCTCACGGTGGACTGGCTTTACGTCGGTGCGCTCGAAGGACACTGTCCCGGCGCTTCGGCGTTCGAGCCGCAGATACCCTTCCCCGCTATCGCCGATCTCGATCGGGAACAACGGGCCGTCGACCGTCGCATGATCGATCACTGTCGTCGCATGAGCGAGGACGACCTCGCCGGGGAAATCCGGATCCCGCGACAAAACCATGTCCAGGTCGAGCGTGCCGATCGAATTCTGCTGCACCTCTTCCAGCACCAGATCCATCATCGCGGCCAGGTGCATGCGATGCTGTCTTCCACCCCTGTTTCCCCACCGCAGCTCGACGAGTTCTTTCCGTCGGACCCGCAGGAACAGGCATTGCGCGCAAGAGACTTCGCCGAACTCGGCTTTACCGAATCCATGATCTGGAGTGACTGACCCATGCTGTATTTCGTTCTAAAAACCCTGCACCTCATCTCCGACTTCCTGCTGATCGGCGGCATGCTGGTGAACGCCTTCGTCATCTCCATGGTGCCCCCGACGATCCGGGTCGGCGTCATCCAGTCGCTGCGCAAATACGACCGCACCGTCACGACCGCAGCCCTTGCCGGCGCGTGGATCTTCGGCCTTTGGCTGGCGATCGGTTACGTCGGCTTTTCCGGCGGCTGGCTTCACGCCAAGTTCGTGCTGGTGATCCTGCTTTCCGCGCTGCACGGCATGCAGGGGGCGGCCATGCGCAAGATGGCGGCCGATCCGAAACGCGATCCGAACGCCTTCGTGCGTCTCGGCATGCCGATCATCATGATCTGTCTCGTGCTGATCGTGGCACTCGCCGTGATCAAACCGTTCTGATCAGAAGAAAGACCCTGCTCTGCACGATGGTATCACCGAACCAATTTCCAACGCGCCGCAACCGGCGGGTGGAGCGTCGTGACAGGTCAGCTAGTCAGGCTTGCGAGCGCTTTGCCCTTCCCGTCGGCCTTGCTTTGTTCTAATCCTCGCATCACAGCAATTCAGGGAGTTCCGGCATGGCGAAAGTGGCATTCATCGGTCTTGGCGTTATGGGTTTCCCCATGGCAGGCCACCTGAAAGAAAAGGGCGGCCATGACGTCACCGTCTATAACCGCACCGCGTCCAAAGCTGCCGAGTGGGCAAAGAAGTTCGGCGGAGCCACCGGTGCAACGCCAGCCGAAGCCGCAAAAGATGCCGATTTCGTCTTCATCTGCGTCGGCAACGACGACGATCTGCGCCAGGTGACCACAGGTGAGAACGGCGTTCTCTCTGGCATGAAATCCGGTGCGATCCTGATCGACAACACGACGGCCAGCGCCGAAGTCGCCCGTGAACTGGAGACAGCCGCCGGCGAAAAAGGCATCGGCTTTATCGATGCACCGGTTTCCGGCGGCCAGGCGGGCGCCGAAGGCGGCGTGTTGACTGTCATGTGCGGCGGCGATCAGAAAACCTTCGACACGGCAAAGCCTGTGATCGAGGCCTATGCCCGCATGGTCGGCCTGATGGGTCCGGTCGGCAGCGGCCAGCTGACCAAGATGATGAACCAGATCTGCATTGCCGGCGTCGTCCAGGGCCTGGCGGAAGCCGTGCATTTCGGCAAGCAGGCAGGCCTCGACATCGAGACCGTCGTCGGCGTCATCTCCAAGGGAGCTGCCGGATCCTGGCAGATGGAAAACCGCCACAAGACGATGGACCAGGGCAAATACGACTTCGGCTTTGCCGTCGACTGGATGCGCAAAGATCTCGATATCGTCCTCACCGAAGCCCGTCGCAACGGCGCAAACCTGCCAATGACCGCGCTGGTCGACCAGTTCTATGCTGAAGTGCAGGCGATGGGCGGCAAGCGTTGGGACACGTCTTCGCTGCTGGCAAGGCTGGAGCGGAAGTAATTCATCGATACGACAGCAGTCGTGGCGACGGCCCGTTGACATTGGCCGTTGCTCTATCCTTAGCTAGAGCAGACTGGTGCAAACCCGGACTCGCGGTTACAGCGGCATTATGCGACGACGGTGAACCTGACGCGTGGTGGACGTCCTTGCGACGCCCCATGGGTAGAGGGTATTTTGGAGGACCAAGGTCAGCCGGATTGGTGAATATTGATGGCGCATGACTTTCAGGACGACATAGACGCAGTCCAGCGTATCGGTGCCGTACCAACGATCCTTGATGTTGTCTGTCGCGCGACCGGGATGGGATATGCGGCAGTGGTTCGCGTCACGGAGGATCGGTGGGTTGCCTGCCAGGTTCTCGACAACATCCATTTCGGCCTCCCGGCCGGAGGCGAACTGCCGGTCGAAACGACGCTCTGCCACGAAGTCCGGCAATCGCGCGACGTTATCGTCATCGACAACGTCGCCGAAGACCCTGTTTACTTCCAGCATCAAACCCCGAAGCTCTACGGATTGAAGAGCTACATTTCCATGCCTATCATCCTGCCGGATGGCCGTTATTTCGGAACCCTGTGCGCCATAGATCCCAAGCCGGCAGCGCTCAACAATCCGCTGGTGATTGGAACATTCAAGCTGTTTGCCGAACTGATTGCCTACCATCTGGAAGCCGACGAGAAGCTCGATCGGGCCAATGCAAGTCTGCTCGATGCGGAAGCGACGGCTCGGTTGCGGGAACAGTTCATCGCAGTCCTCGGCCACGATCTTCGAAATCCCCTTGCGTCGCTCGACGGCGGCATCAACATCCTGCAGCGCGAAGCGCAAAGCGAGCGGTCTACCAGGGTGCTCAACATGATGCGCGGCAGTATCCTGCGCATGTCCGGCCTGATCGATAACGTCATGGATTTCGCCCGCGGAAGGCTTGGTGGCGGTCTGGGTCTACGCAGGGAAGCAGATCGTCCGCTTGGCCCCACACTGATGCAGGTCGTCTCGGAAATCTGCTCTGCCCATCCAGAGCGGCAGATTGACGTCGAGATAGAGCTGCCGGGCCTGTTCGATGTCGACCATGACCGCCTTGCGCAGATGTTCTCCAACCTTCTGGGCAACGCGATCACCCACGGCTCTACAGAACATCCGATCCGCATTCTGGGAACGGTCGAAGGGGACGAACTGAAATTGGAAATCGCCAATGCCGGAACCGCGATTACCGGCAAGGCAATCGAAAAACTGTTTCAGCCCTTCAGCCGCAGCGATGCGGGCACCCATGATCAGGGTCTAGGCCTTGGCCTCTACATCGCGTCGCAGATCGCCAAGGCCCATGGTGGCCATATCGATGTCACCTCTGATGATACCCAGACGGTGTTCACCTTCCGCATGCCGGCAATCGTGCCGGAAAGCTGATCAGGAACCGCGTTCTCTGAAGCGAACGCGGTTCCCAGTATCACGAGCGATCATTCAGCCCGTCGAGCAGCGCCTTGTGGAACCGGTCCGGATCCTGGATCTGCGGCGAATGGCCGAGGTCATCGAACTCCACCAGCTTCGCCCCGGGGATCGATTCCGCCGCCTGCTTGCCGAGCTTGGTATAATCGCCGAGCGATGCGGCGATCGCCTTGCTGGCGCGGTTGGCGCCCGGAGCCGTCTTGTCCGTCGTGCCGATGATGAGCAGGGTCGGCGTTTTCACCTGCCCGAACTCGTGGACAACAGGCTGGGTAAAGACCATGTCGGAGGTCAGCGCCTGGTTCCAGGCCACCTGATCTCCTCCCTCGCCCGTAGACATGCCGGCGCTCATCTCCACCCACTTGTCATAGCTCGGCTTCCACTGGCCGGAATAATAGAACTTCTGCTGGTAGGCCTTGATGCTCTCGAAGCTGGTCTTCTGCTCACCTTCGAAGGCCGTCGAGATCGACTGGTAGGGCACGCCCTTCGCCTTCCAGTCTTCGAGACCGATCGGGTTCACCAGAATCAGCTGTTCGGTAAAGTCCGGATACATCAGCGCAAACCGCGTCGCCAGCATGCCGCCCATCGAATGACCAACCACCGTCGCCTTGTCGATACCGCGCGCGTCGAGCAGCACCTTGGTGTTTTGCGCCAGTTGCTGGAAGCTGAACTGATAGGCGGCCGGCTTGCTCGACTTGCAGAAACCGATCTGGTCGGGTGCGATCACCCTGTAACCGGCGCCGGTCAGCCGACCGATCGTCGCCTCCCAGGTTGCCGCACAGAAATTCTTGCCATGCAGAAGCACCACCGTGCGCCCGTTCGGCGTCTCAGGGGCGATATCCATGAAGACCATTTCCAGCGGCTGGCTGTCGCCTGCGGCCGCGGCATCCGGCCTCTGCCCCGCCACGCTGAAGACTTCAGTCTTGAACGGATACTCGAAGCCTTCCAGCCTCGGACCATAGGTCGGGTGCTCCGAGGACACGCCTTGCGCCGCACCGAGGCCCGGCAGGGCTAAGGCAGCAGCAACGACAACGATAGAACGTAGGAATAGCGTGGGCATCAGGTCTCCTTGAGGCTCGCGCCCGGCACATGGCATGCACCGGGTCACACGCTCAAGGTAGGTCCGGCCTCATTAAGGGCAATCGAAAATAACAGCCCTGTGAAGCGCCTTGACCATCAGTCGCTGTCGCCGGACTTCTGATTGTCGAGCAACATATAGTCGAGCGGCAGTTCAGTCGTGTACTTGATCTGCTCCATCGCGAACACGGACGACACGTCACGGATTTCGATCTTGGCGATGAGGCGCTTGTAGAACGCGTCATAGGCAGCAATGTCGGGCACGACCACGCGCAGGAGGTAATCGACGTCGCCGCTCATGCGGTAGAATTCAACCACTTCGGGGAAATCCACCACCACTTCGGAAAACCGCTTCAGCCATTCGATCGAGTGGCTTGCGGTGCGGATGGAGACGAACACCGTGACCTTGGTATTGACCTTGACCGGATCGAGAAGCGCCACGCGACGGCGGATCACGCCGTCCTCTTCCATCTTCTGGATGCGCCGCCAGCACGGAGTCGTCGACAGTCCGACCTTCTTTGCGAGATCTGCAACGGCGAGCGTGGAGTCTTCTTGCAGTATGCGCAGAATCTTGCGGTCCAGGCGGTCCATCAAACGTCCTTTCGAAATGATTTTCCGTTATATACCCCATTATCGCACAGTTAAGCGAAATTTGTTCCCCCGCACCAAGCTATCCACATGATGCCGAAGCGCTGGAATAACCTCTGCCTCGAACCACGGATTCTTCCGCAGCCAACCGCTATTGCGCCAGCTCGGATGCGGAAGCGGAAGAACGCGCGGGCCCTCATTGGCGAAGAAATACTGCCGCCAGTTTCTGACTGTTTCCGTCATGCTCGGCTTGCGCTGCGCCCCGAGATGCCACGCACTCGCATACTGCCCGATCACGAGGATCGTATCGATCTGCGGCATCGCCGCCATCACCTGGCTGCGCCAGGCCGGCGCACATTCCTTACGCGGCGGCAGGTCGCTGCCCTTCGCGTCATAGCCCGGAAAACAGAAACCCATCGGCACGATCGCAAGACGCCGCGCATCGTAGAACTCCTCGCGCGTCACGTCCATCCAGTCCCGCAGGCGGTTGCCCGAGGCATCGTTGAACGGCAGACCGCTCTCGTGAACCCTCAAGCCCGGCGCCTGCCCGGCGATCAGCAACCGGGCGGTGGCAGACAGCACGGCAACCGGCCGCGGCTCGTGCGGCAGCCGGTCCGCTTCACCTTTCAGTGGACGATCGCGACAGATGCGACACTGCGCGATCGAGGCCCCGAGTGACGCGATGAAAGCCGGATTGGCACTCACCACGAAACCGCAGCCTTCAGCCGGTCGAACATCTCGCCTACGCGATCGACAAGCGCCGTTGTGCCCTCGTCGTCATCCATCGCCCCCTTCGCCGCCCGGTACGCTTTCGGCCTCTCGAACGGTCCGACCCAGATCCCCTCGCCTGCACCCTTCGCGGCCGCCTCCTCGCGCCCGTAACCACCGGACGCCACAGCCATGCCCTGGCGCACCATCTCGCCATTGATGTCGAGGTCACCGCGGCGGCAGGAGACCAGAACACGCCGGTAGCGATCGCGCGCGTCGCCGCGGCACTCGGTCATGGAACTCGCCGCAAGCTTCGACAAGGCTTCGCGAGCCGCATCGCCGCAGGCCCACTCTCCGCCCTTGCCATCGCCACAGCTCTGGCCAGCCTCCGGCGCATCGATATCGACAAGCCGAAGCCGCTCAGCACCGGCGGCCAGCGTGTCGCCATCGATCGCAAAAAACGGACCGTTTATCGCGCTTCCCTGGCCGATATCGAGCTTGGCGATGATCAGCGAGCCCAGGAAGATGAACGCCGCCAGGAACACGGCGTCGCGGCCTATTTTAACGATACGGGTCACATTTGAGCCTTACAACAAAACGGAAGCTTCACGGAAATGGCAAACAAATCCTTTCCCGGCAGCATCTTCTTAAGGTTTGCGGATTAGCCTCTCAAGTACCCCGGGGATATCAGTTTACAGGCCCAGTACACAGCCTATGAGTAGCGGCGTCAGCACATCAACCGACAAGAATATCGTCGATCGCACGCGCAGCCACCGCAACAAGGCTGTCTCGAAGGCTGTCCGTGCGACCCGTGATCGGCTGCAGTCGTCGTCCAATGGCAATTTCGCGTTTGATCGCGATATGCTCTCCATCCATATCGGGTCCGGCTTGCAGGCGGCACTGATGACGCCGCTCGTTGTTGCCGTCGTCACC
Organism: Neorhizobium sp. DAR64862/K0K3; assembly: GCF_050500185.1. Lineage (NCBI taxonomy): Bacteria > Pseudomonadati > Pseudomonadota > Alphaproteobacteria > Hyphomicrobiales > Rhizobiaceae > Neorhizobium > Neorhizobium sp. DAR64862/K0K3. The sequence continues at coordinate 1,212,220 of NZ_CP191449.1, read as the reverse complement.
GCCATCGGCTTCTATCTCAATCCGGATATCCACATCTTCGCCTGGGCGCTGCTGATGCTGTGCCTGCACGCGATCAACGTGCTTCTGGCACGCCGTGCGAGCAAGGTGGAGATAACGGCTGCCGACACCAGGAAATGGCGTAGACGCCTTCTGACGGGACATATCCTGCTCGGCTGCGGCTGGGGTGTCTTCGCGCTTCAGGGCTGCTCCACCTGCGCTGGCGACAGCTTCTATTTCTACAAGGGCGCGGTGCTTCTGTTTGCGGTGTCCTACACCGCCATGAGCACGTTCATGCTGCGCCAGAGCGTTCTCTACGGCTTCGTGCCGATGATTGCGGCGCTTCTCAGCATCGCCATCCTGTCGGGTCAGGTCCTCGATATCGGCCTTACCGCCATGTGCGCGACGGCTGTCGTGTTTTTCCATTACGTCGCCGAGCGCCTCTACCGCTCCAACCTGACGCTGATGTCCTATCAGTCGGAAAAGGACGATCTGATCGCCGAGCTCGAAGTGGCGAAGTCCATGTCTGACGAGGCTCGCCGCCGTGCAGAAGAAGCCAATCTGGCAAAATCCCGCTTTCTTGCCTCGATGTCGCACGAGCTTCGCACCCCGCTCAACGCTATCCTCGGCTTCTCGGAGGTGATGAGTTCCGAGGTCCTGGGCCCCCTCGCCAACCCGACATACCGGGAATATTCCGGCGACATCCACCGCTCCGGCCAGCACCTCCTGAACCTCATCAACGAGATCCTCGACCTGTCGCGCATCGAAGCGGGCCGCTACGATCTGACGGAGGATTCGCTGTCGCTTCTGGAAGTGGCGGAAGATTGCATCGGCATGGTCCAACTGCGGGCCCGGGCGAAAAGCATCACCATCCGCGACCAGTTCGAAAAGCACATGCCGCAGGTCTGGGCCGACGAGAAGTCGATGCGCCAAGTCATGCTCAATCTTCTCTCCAACGCGGTCAAGTTCACGCCCCAGGGTGGCGAAATCACCGTCAAGGTGGGCTGGACCGCGGGCGGCGGCCAGTATGTGGCGATCAAGGATAACGGACCGGGCATTCCGGAAGAGGAAATCCCGATCGTACTCTCCGCCTTCGGACAAGGATCGATTGCCATCAAGAACGCCGAACAGGGAACGGGCCTCGGCCTGCCGATCGTCCAGGCGATCCTTGCCAAGCACGACGGCCAGTTCATCCTGCGCTCGAAGCTGCGTGAAGGCACCGAAGCCATCGCCATCCTGCCCTCGACCCGCATCCTCCAGAGCGTCCCCGCCATCGCCGACGCCCCCCCCATCGAGCGCCGCCGCAAAAGCTTCGCTTAACATTACTCCGCGACTTCAGTCGCGAGCCAGGTCACCAATTGGTCAGTTTCACAACGTCGTCCGGCAAAGTCACAGTCGACAACTGGGGCTATGAGCTGCAGGGCACGAACGGCAATCCGCTCGATGCCGGTCTGCTGGCGTCCGCGACGCATGATTTTCTTGTCATCGATTCAACACGCGACGGCAGCAATGCGGAGCGGTTTACCGCCGACGAGATCACCCGGATGAAGGACGGCATGGGCGGTCGCTCGGTGGTCGCGTCCTATATCTCGATCGGCGAGGCCGCGGAGTTTCGCGACTACTGGAAGACGACATGGACATCGGGCGGCGAAGCCCGCGACAAGCTGACGTCGAATGCCCCCGACTGGCTCGGTCCCGTCAACGCCGACTGGCCGGAATCGCGCAAGGTTCGCTATTGGGACAAGGACTGGCAGGATCTGATCTTCAACGACAAGAAGACCGGTGACTTCGATGCCATCGTCAAGGCAGGCTTCGACGCCGCCTATCTCGACATCGTCGATGCCTATTATTTCTGGGGCGCCGAGGCCTCGGCCAAGGACAGGCAGCCGGGCGATCCGGCCAACACCAAGCAGGCTGCACAGCGCATGGTGGATTTCATCGTCGCGCTGACCGAGCATGCCCGCAAAACCAATCCCGACTTTTTCGTCATTCCGCAAAACGGCGCCTTCATCATGGAGGACCTCGGCTCCGACAGCGCCCGCAAAAAGGCCTATCTCGGCGCAATCGGCGGCATCGCAGTCGAGGACGTCTATTATGGCGGCGATGCGGATGAGAACAACAAGCTCAACCCGGACCGCGAGACGATCGACATCCTCAAAAAGGATTTCCTCGCGAACGGCAAACCGGTCTTCGCCGTCGATTATATCAACGGCACGGCGCGGATCGATGAGTTCAACAAGCTCGCTCTGAAAGACGGGTTCATCCCATACGCCGCACCAGATCGCGATCTCGACCGCCTGGCCGCCCCCCATGACGGCGACCCGGCCTTCATCCGCCCCACCGACAAGAACGATAGCCTGCGCGGCTCGCAGCTTGCCGATACGATCGACGGTCTTGCCGGCAACGACCGGATCGATGGACGCAACGGCAATGATCGCCTCGATGGCGGCAAAGGCAACGACACCCTGATCGGCGGATCCGGCAACGACAAGCTTTCCGGTGGCGCCGGAAACGACAAACTCTCCGGCGGCGCCGGCAAGGACGCGCTCGCAGGAAGCAGCGGCGCGGATATCTTCGTGTTCGATACGAAGCTCGGTGCGTCCAATATCGACACGATCAGCGTTTTCAGTGCGAAGGACGACACGATCTGGCTGGACGACGATATCTTCGCCAAGGCGGGCAAGGTCGGCGATCTCCTGTCCAGCGCATTCCACACCGGCACCAAGGCGCATGATGCCAGCGACCGGATCATCTACGACAAGCTGACCGGCAAGCTGTTCTACGACGCAGACGGCACCGGCAAGACCGCCGCCGTGCAATTTGCCCAACTGGACAAGAACCTCGGCCTCACCGCCGGCGATTTCGATATCATCGGCTGAGGCACAAGCGCCGTTCGGATCAGATCCAGATCTGCTTCACCACCACATAGAGCGCAAACAGGCCGTTGGCGCAGAGAAGGCAGAACACGGCGAAGGATCCGAGATCCTTCGCATGCCGCCCGACCACCGAAATCTCCGGTGACACCCTATCGACAAGTTCCTCGATCGCCGTGTTGAGCGCTTCCACGCAAAACAGCACGAGCATCAGGATGATGAAGATGAAATAGTCGCCGAAGCCGGCTCCGGCGAGCGCGAAGATGACGATCCCGATCAGGAAGGCATAGACCTCCTGCCGGAACGCCGCCTCGCGCCAAAGCCTGGCAAGGCCCTGCATCGAATACCGGAACGAGGCGATGATCCTGCGAAAGGTCGCCGCTTTTTCGATATGGCTGTCCAGCGGCGTCTTTTCCATCCAGCATCAGTCCTTGTTGCTGACGCCAGCCTGCTCGAAGGTCGCCATGCCGGTGTGGCACGCAGCCGCTGCTTTGACGATACCGGCTGCAAGGGCGGCACCGGTACCCTCGCCCAGCCGCATGCCGAGCGCCAGAAGCGGCGTCTTGCCAAGCTTCTCGATGGCTTTCAAATGCCCCGGCTCACCGGAGACATGGCCGATCAGGCAGTGATCGATCGCCGATGGATTGGCAGCTTTGAGAATAGCAGCCGCAGCCGTCACGACATAACCGTCGAGCAGAACCGGGATCTTCTCCATCCGCGCCGCGAGAATAGCGCCGGCGATCGCTGCAAGCTCGCGCCCGCCGAGGCGACGCAGCACTTCCAGCGGATCCGACAGATGCTCCTTGTGGAACTCCACCGCCTGCTTCACCACGGCCACCTTGCGGGCCAGAAGCTCCCCATGCGAACCGGTACCGGGACCAACCCAGTCTTCCGCTTCGCCGCCGTAGAGCGCCAGATTGATCGCGGCCGCAACCGTGGTGTTGCCGATCCCCATTTCGCCGATGCACAGAAGATCCGTGCCGCCGGCAATCGCCTCCATGCCGAATGCCATCGTCGCCGCACAGTCGCGCTCGGACAGTGCCGCTTCGGTGGCGATGTCGCCGGTCGGATAATCCAGCGCCAGATCGAAGATCTTGAGGCCGAGATCATGCGTGACGCAGATCTGGTTGATCGCCGCACCGCCAGCCGCAAAATTCTCGACCATCTGCTGCGTCACGGACGAGGGAAACGGCGTAATCCCGTGTCTGGTGACGCCGTGATTGCCGGCAAAGATCGCCACCAGCGGCCGCGTCACGCTCGGCGCCCGCCCAGACCAGGCCGCCAGCCAATAGGCGATCTCCTCAAGACGTCCCAGCGAGCCCGCCGGCTTTGTCAGTTGCGCGTCGCGTTCGCGGGCCGCCACCAATGCCCTTGCATCGGGGCCGGGAAGGTTCTGCATCAGGGTGCGGAAATCGTCGAACGGCAGGCCGGTCATGCTCATGGAAAACTCTCTTCGGTCTTTTCGGGCGGTATCGTCTTCTGACGCTGGATCGGGTAGGGATTGATCATTCAGCAAATCATACTTTATGCGCCATCTCATAATCGGCTATCAGCGACGCGACAAGGTCAGGTCGAACGGGACAAGGTCAAAAAGGCTGCTGCCGAAAAGGCCATTCTCAAAACAGGCCTCGCAAAGCCAGGAGAGAAAAACTGCTATACGCAAACCACTTCGTTGCAGATCTCGCCCGCTCGGTAGGGTTCCTCAGCCGCCTGCCCGTACCGGATCGCTTCTTTGCCGGCTATGATGGCACCGTCTCACGCGCCGTGCGCGCCTTTCCGGTCGCCGGATTGCTGATCGCGTTTCTTCCCGCTCTCCTTCTCCTGAGCCTCTGCAGCATCCAGTCAACCGCTGGAGATACGCTCCTGCCGGTTCTGATCGCTCTCGCACTGATCACCCTCCTGACCGGCGCGCTGCACGAAGACGGCCTTGCCGATGCCGCCGACGGTCTTGGCGGCGGACGCGATGCAGATCATGCGCTCCTCATCATGAAGGACAGCCGCATCGGCTCCTACGGCGTCGTCGCGCTTAGTCTATCCTTCGGCCTGCGTGCCGCAGCACTGGCCGGCATTGCGCGGCTTTCGCCGGAAGCGGCGGCTCTTGCCCTTCTCTCCAGCGCCGCCGTCAGCCGCGCACTGCTGGTTGCCCATTGGCGCGCCCTGCCCCCCGCGCGAAACAACGGTGTCGCAGCCGGTGCCGGAATGCCCGATGACAACGCCCGCAATCTCGCGCTCTTGATCGGCGCTGCCTCCGGCCTCGTCATGCTCATCCCCGGTTTCGGGCTGCTGCATGCGCTGATCGCGCTTGGCCTCTCTGCCGCCGCCGCATGGGGCTTCACCCGCTACGTGGCGAAGAAACTCGGAGGGCATACCGGCGATACGATCGGCGCCACACAACAACTCTGCGAGATCGCTCTGTTATCTGCCCTTGCTCTCGGCCTCTGAACCCACGATATGGACGCGATGATTTCGCCTTGCACACTGATATGTTCGATCGACATGAAAACAGGCTTTTGCCTCGGCTGCGGACGCACCGGCGACGAGATAGCCGGATGGACCGGTTTCACCGATGACGAGCGCGTTCAGCTGATGGATCTGCTGCCCACACGGCTCGACACCGTCGAACCCGGAAAGCTCGGTGAGCTCAAGCGCAGAAGAACAGCAAACGCCACCGTCAGGAAGGAAACAACCACCGCATGAACGGCTTTACCGTTGTCCTCCTCATCCTCGGTGCCGGTCTGGCGCTGCTCGTCTACAACCACGACAGCGGCCGCACATTCGGCATGGCCAACGAGGATTTCGGCAGCCTCGTCTATCTGATCCCGATCGCCGCACTTTTATCCGCCGGCGTCCTGCAGGGCCGCCGCGGCAACCTCGGAACCGTTGCCCGCCAGATCGCCATCTGGCTCGTCATCATCATGGCGCTGGTTGCGGGCTATCTCTACCGAAACGACTTCAGCAGCTTTGGTGCCCGCATGACGGCAGGGCTGATGCCGGGCACCGCGGTCGTCACCACATCCAGCGACGGCAGCAGCGAAGTGGTCATCCACAAGACGCTCGGAGACCATTTCAAGGCCAATGTCGGCGTCGACGGCAAGGTCCTGCCGATGCTGGTCGATACCGGTGCGAGCAGTATCGTGTTGACCTATGAGGATGCCAGCCAGATCGGCCTTGATCCGTCGGCGCTGAGCTACTCGGTAACTGTCATGACCGCCAACGGCCGCGCCCAGGCAGCACCGGTGCGCCTGAACGAAGTCTCGATCGGCCCGATCGTCAGACGCGATGTCCGCGCCATGGTGGCGGAAGAAGGCAGGCTCGACGAGAGCCTTCTCGGCATGACCTTCCTCTCCACACTCAGCTCGATGCAGATGCAGTCCGATGAGCTGAGGCTGAAGGATTAGCGGCTTCCGCTTCCAAATCTACTCGGCAGCGACCAAGGACACCGCAGCAAGGGGCGCCATCGCGCGGACCGGATCGCCCTTGATTCGATAATGACTCGGCGGATCGCCGATCACGCGTTTGAAGGCGCGGCTGAACGAGGCCTCGGCGTCATAGCCCAGCCGCTCGGCCACCATCGCCACGCGCATCCCGTCCTTCAGCCACAGCCGGGCCTGGTGCATGCGCACCCGTGCCACATACCGCGCCGGCGTTTCGCCGACGACGCGTGCGAACCGTTCCGCAAAGCCCGAGCGGGAGATGCCCATCAGCCGCGCCAGCTCGACATTGTTCCAGTCGCGCTCGGGCTGCAGATGGATGGCCGCGAGCACCCGGCCGACATCGGGGCTTCTCACAGCCGCGATCCAGCCGCGGGTCTCGCCGCAGCCGTGTTCGACCCAGGTACGGATCATCGTCGCCATCAGTACGTCAGCGAGGCGCGCCAGAATGCCGCCGGCGCCGACACGGTCCATATCCACTTCGCGCGTCATCGCCTCGAGAAGATGCGGAATGGCCGGGTCATCCTTGGCGAGATCACTGGTCAGCATCGTCTCCGGCATCATCTGGAGAAGCGGATGCAGCCGGTCGACGTTGAAGCGCAGGGAGCCGCTGAACACCAGCGTGCCGCCGCTCTCCGCCGTATTGCAGCACTTCAGATCATAGATGCCGGTGCAGACTTCCTTGCGGCCGTAGTGTTCGAACGGCAGGGTCGGCGCATCGGCAGCACTCGCCAGAACATGCGCCTCGCCCCGCGGGATCAGCACCGCGTCGCCGGTTTTTAGTTCCTGCCAGTCGCCTGTTTCGGTCTTGATGATCGCCCGGCCGCATTTGATGAAATGAAAACGCGCGGCGTCCTGCGCCGGAAACGCCGTTCCCCACGGCTCGGCCAGACGGCAGCGACCGTAGTCGACCCCATCAAGGCGAAGCCCCCGCAACATTTCGGTCAGCGGATCGGACGTAAGGTCAGATGTCAGTTTGGACGAATGATCAAGCATATCGGATTATCTAGCATGGATCATCCGGCGAGTGAAGCCTATCCAGGGCGCATCATTCAGTCAGGAGTCTATACCAATGGATATGAGCGTCCAACGAGCCACGTCGCCGCAGGCCGACGACACACCCGCGCGCTGGGGAGCTGTCATATCGTTGACGCTTGGCGTCTTCGGCCTTGTCACCGCGGAATTCCTGCCCGTCAGCCTGCTGACGCCGCTGTCGGCGGATCTCGGCGTCGGCACCGGCGTTGCGGGCCAGTCGATCACGACGACCGCCGTCATTGCAGCCATCGCCGGGCCCGGCGTCATCATCGGCACCCGCAATATCGACCGGCGCTGGACGGTTCTCGCCCTGACCACGCTTCTGATCCTGTCGAGCCTGCTGGCGGCAGTCGCCAACCACATCGTCATGCTGCTGGCCGCCCGTGTCCTGCTCGGCATCGGCCTTGGCGGGTTCTGGGCCATGTCGGCAGCACTGGCCATGCGCCTCGTGCCGCCGGCCCGCATGCCCCGCGCCATGGCCATCATCATGGCCGGTGTTTCGCTCGCCACCGTCTGCGCTGCTCCGCTCGGCGCCTGGCTGGGTTCGACGCTCGGCTGGCGCTCGGCATTCTACCTCTCCGCAGCCGTTGGCGTGGTCGCGCTGGCCGTGCAGGCCTTCACCTTGCCCGCCCTGCCGCCGACCGGCCATGCAGGTCTTGGAACGCTCGCGGCCCTGATGCGCCGTCCGGCCATCCGAACCGCACTGTTCACCATCCTCCTCTTCGTCGCAGGCCATTTCGCCGGCTTCACCTATATCCGCCCGTTCCTGGAGCGCGTGCCGAAGCTCGACGTCGAAACGATCTCGCTGATTCTGCTCGGCTACGGCATCGCAGGCTTCGTCGGCAACATCCTCGGCGGCATTGTCTCGGAACGCAGTGCACGTCTGTCGGTGACGATCTTCGGCAGCCTTGTCGCCGTATCGGCCCTGATACTGGCGATCGGCGGCGCATCGCTTGTCGTCTCAGCTGTCGCAATCGCCCTCTGGGGCCTCGCCTTCGGTGCATTCCCGGTCAGCATCCAGAGTTTCGTCGTGCGTCACGCCCCTGACGAGGCCGAAAGCGCCGGTGCGCTCGTGATCCCCGCCTTCCAGATCGCGATCTCCAGCGGTGCGGTCCTCGGCGGCATCCTGATCGAAACACAGGGACCGATCGCGGTGATCTCCTTCCTCGGTCTCGCCGCCCTCGCCGGCACCTCGGTCATGGCCGCCCGCGGCGAACGTCGGCGACTGTCACTGGGCTAGACAGGCCCGAACCAACGCGCAAAAGAAACGCCCGCAACAGCAATGTTGCGGGCGTTTCTGTGAGGGTCTCTTGAGTGGAGGCTGCCAGGTGCGGACCGGCTGAGCCGGTTAGTTCCGCAACCGATACCCGGTCTTGAACATCCAGCCCAACACCGACAGGCAGATCACCAGAAACAGCGCGATCATGCCGACCGAAATCATCGGATTGACGTCGGCGATTTCGTAGAAGCTCCAGCGGAAACCGCTGACCAGATACAGCACCGGGTTGAGATGACTGACCGCCTGCCAGAAGGGCGGCAGCATGTCGATCGAGTAGAAGCTGCCGCCGAGAAACGTCAGAGGCGGGACGACCAGCATCGGCACGACGTTCAACTGCTCGAAATTCTTCGCCCAGATGCCGATGATGAAACCGAACAGGCTGAAGGTCACAGCCGTCAGCACCAGGAAGAGGATCATCATGAATGGATGGGCGATGCGGATCTCCACGAAGAAGGATGCGGTCGCCAGAATGATCAGGCCGATGATCAGCCCTTTGCTCGCCGCTGCCCCCACATAGCCGAGCAGAACCTCCGTCATCGCCACCGGCGCCGAGAGGATCTCGTAGATCGTGCCCGTAAACTTCGGGAAGTAGATGCCGATCGAGCCGTTCGAAACGCATTGCGTCAGCAATGTCAGCATGATCAGGCCCGGCGTGATGAACGACCCGTAGGACACGCCCTCGATGGTCTGGATACGCGAGCCGATCGCCGTGCCGAACACGATGAAATAGAGCGACGTGGTGATGACCGGCGACAGCACGCTTTGCAGCAGCGTGCGGCGCATGCGGGCCATCTCGAAATAGTAGATCGATTTGACGGCTTCGAAATTCATGCCTGTTCTCCCGCTTTTTCAGCCACCAGCGCCACAAAAATATCCTCCAGCGAGCTTTGCCGCGTGGAGAGATCGCGGAAATGGATGTTCTCCCGCGCAAGCGTCGCCAGAAGCGAGGCGATACTGTCCTGCGCTTCCTCGCCCTGATAGTCGTGGATGAGTGTCGATCCATCATCGGAAAGAGTGAGGTTTAAGGGCACAAGGCTTTCCGGCAGCGCGGAAAGTGGTGCTGCAAGCTCCAGCCGCAACTGCTTGCGGCCGAGCTTCGTCATCAGCTTTGCCTTTTCCTCCAGGAGCAGAAGGCTGCCGCCATCGATGACACCGACCCGGTCGGCAATCTCTTCGGCTTCCTCGATATAGTGGGTGGTAAGAATGATCGTGACGCCGCTTTCGCGCAGCTTTTCCACCACCAGCCACATGTCGCGGCGCAGGTTGACGTCGACGCCGGCGGTCGGCTCATCGAGGAACAGCACTTTCGGCTCATGCGACAGCGCCTTGGCAATCAGCACGCGCCGCTTCATGCCGCCGGAAAGCTCGCGCAGCATGCTGTCCTTTTTCGTCCAGAGCGAGAGGTCCTTCAGGATCCTCTCGATCAGCGCGGGGTCCGGCTTGCACCCGTAGACGCCGCGCGAAAAGCAGACGGTGTTCCACACGGTTTCGAACTGGTCCGTGGTGAGTTCCTGCGGCACCAGTCCAATCAGCGAACGGGTCTTGCGAAAGTCCTTGACGACGTCGTAGCCGCCGACTTTGACAGTTCCGGAACTCGGATTGACGATCCCGCAGATGATCGAGATCAGTGTCGTCTTGCCGGCGCCGTTTGGGCCGAGAAGCGCTAGGATTTCGCCCTCCTCGATATCGAGATCGACGCCCTTCAGCGCCTGAAAACCATTACCGTAGGTCTTGGTCAGCTGGCGGATGGAAACGATAGAAGTCATTGTTACTCGCTGGGAGACTTGAATGGGGAAAGTATTTTCTGGATTGCCACGAATATAGGTTCAACGCGTCGTGCAACCATCCCCCGGTGGTCGAATATTGCGTTCGGATTTCGCGACCAATGGTGTCAGGCAAACACGCTTAAGAAGAACTGGATCGAAATTCCCACCAGAAACAGCGCGAAACCGAATTCCAGCTGCCGCTTAGACAGCGCGTGCGCCAACCTTGCGCCATAGGGTGCCATCAAAAGCGTCACCGGGATCAGCAGAGCCACCGCCATCCAGTTGATGTAACCGGTGGAAAACGGCGGCAGGCCGGGCTCACCCCATCCGCCCCAGACATAGCCGATCAGGCCCGGCAGCGAAATCAGCACGCCGACGCCGGATGATGTCGCGACCGCCTGATGGATGGAGCGGCCATAGAGCGTCATGAAGGTGTTGTTCATGACGCCGCCGCCGATGCCCATCAGGCCTGAGAGAATACCGATCCCCGTGCCAACAAGGAATTTGACCGGGTTCTTGGGCAGATCGTCGCCCAGCTGCCAGCTTGCCCGGTTGAATATCATCCGCAGCGCCAGAAGCAGCGAGATGACCGCAAAGATGATTCTGAGCTCGGTGCTGGACGACCATGCCGCGACGACGGCGGCAATCATCGTGCCGAGCGGCACGGCAATGATCCAGCCCTTCAGGAGATCGATGTCGACAGCGTCGGCGTTTTTCTTTCGGTGCGCCATGAAAGATCGGATCGACGTCGGCACGATGATCGCAAGCGAGGTGCCGAGCGCCAGATGCATACGCACCGCGTCGGAAATGCCCAGCAGGCCGAACACGTGAAAGAAGATCGGCACCAGGATCGCGCCGCCACCGATCCCGAACAGCCCGGCAAGAAGTCCCGCCAGCACGCCCGCTGCCAGAAGTGCTGTGATGAAAGGCAAAAGGTCGGCCAGCGGCGGCATGAGAGGCTGCATCGTTCGTCTCCGAAGGCAGCGCTCAAAAACTGGATTCTGCATGCCGCTGTCATTTTCCCGTGACGTTCTGACAGCATGATTGCGCAGAGGCAAGCAATGGGCGCCCGGTTCCAGGTTTCTGGAGTGCCGCAACACCAAACCGGTCGGCCGTTATCACCAGATCCTTTTCAGCATTTTCTTTCGCTTGCCGCATCACCCCGCCTCAGCCAAAGGCGGGTCTCCTACCGGGAGACAGGCTTCCCCCCGCGAGCCGTCTCCACTTTCGCCGGCCTCCGGGTGAAAGTGGAGACGGCTTTTTCTTGTGCTGCGTGAGCTTGGGCAACCGTAGCGTGGACGTCAGCTACAGTAGCGCCGACCGCCCTTGCGCGGGCGCAGGTCGAAGTGGAAGTGGTTCCAGTGCTCGGCATTGCTACCGGGTCCGAGCACCGTGTTGAAATACTTGCAGCTGTCGGTCCGCACGGATTTGAGCAGCGCGCCCTCGCGGAAGGAAAACAGCCCCTTCTTGCGCACGTTGATATCGTGACCGTTCTTCAGCACGATGGCACCGATATCGATCGCATTGCCCTTGGCATGTTCCGACATCGGGTTGTAGCGCTGCCGCGAATTGTTCATGCGGCGGCAGGAATAGCCACCCATCGGCTGGATCTTCTGGATGCCCGAGAGGTAGCGCAGACGTGCCGATGGTGCGAGTTCGCTCTTCACCCACTTGGCGAAGGCAAGCGTCACCTGACAGTTCAGCGTCACCGCCGGCTTGACATCGATGCCGCCGGAAAGACCGGAAAGCTTCACGGGGTAGTCGACGCCGCAGCTCGGACCGTTGGAGATGCGCGGCTGATCCCGGAACTCGACGCCCATCCGGCGCAGTTCCGCCCGGCAGCTCACTTCCGATTGCGGCATGACGTTGCGCAGAAACGGCTTGTCCGGCTCGCTCATCGGACCCGACTGGATAGTCGGATTGTTGGGACGCAGCATCGCCACCTGCTGGCTGCGAACCGGCGCACGGCTCGGCGGCGTCACGGGCGAACGGTCGCCCCAGACCTGGCTACCGCCGGCCAATCCGTCATTCCTCATTTCATCGCGCGCGCCCGCGCCGGAACGCTTCGGCGGCACAATGACACGATCATCTTCGACGTTGGAAATCGGCTGGCGTCTCGCACTCAGTGCACGCGGATTGTCCGTGCCGATGCCATCGACCACCGGCTGGTCGCCGACGCCTTCGGCGATATCGCTGTCCTGCTCTTCCGCAAGGCCCGTCACACCGCTCTCGTCCGGATCGAAGCCGAGCTCGCTATCCATGTTGACGCCCTCTTCAGGCGAGGCGGTGGGCATTCCGCCCTGCCCGAGCGGCGAGGAGGATACGGGTGGCGCCAGCGAGGCTGACTGCATCGGTTGCGGCGCGCGCAGATAATGTCCCCCGTCACCGGGAGGGCTGTTCGAGGCGACCGGAGCATTCATCATGCCAACCGAAGCGGCTGGCGAAGGACCAGCCTGATAACCGGCGTTTGTCTGGTAGGGCGACTGGGCGATCGTGTCGGGCGGCAGCGGCGCGACAGGCTGGATCGCGCCGACGCGCGTCCCGCTATCGATCGACGCAGGCGGAACAAGGTCGCTGGAAGAACAGGCGGCAAGCATGGTGGAGACCATCAGCAGCGCCAAAGCTTTGCGCATAAAAGTCTTCGGGGCCATCCGTTGGGCCTGCTTCTCGAGAAGCGCATACGCCATACCAGTTGCCACCCTCTGGTGCCGAAATCACACAAGCGCAAATTGTAGGAAGATTCGGTAAACGAAGCCTTGCCCAATCGAGGCCGTTTCATGGTCATTTCATGCAGGCAGCGCGAGCTGCCACACACTACAACTGCACCTTTGTGAAGACCATCAAATGTCCGCCGCGCGTAAAAACGCCCGCCCGCAAGCTGCGGACGGGCGCATCGACGTCAGTCACTCAGGCCGCGCGAACCCGGTCCGGTTGACGAGTGTCCCTTACGGCCTCGCCATTCAGTCGGAAGGTCGAAAGCAGATGCTGCAGATGATGGCTCTGTTCGGCCAGGGTCTGGCTGGCAGCCGTCGTCTCCTCGACCATGGCGGCATTCTGCTGGGTCATCTGGTCCATGTGGTTGACAGACGCGTTGATCTCCCGAAGCCCACCCGACTGTTCGTGCGCGGTCGTTGCGATCGTCTCGACATGGGCGTTGACCTTTTCGACCAGCACGGCAATCTCCACCAGCGCATCACCGGTTGACCGCACCAGCGCGACGCCGGTCTCGACTTCGTGAACCGAGGTGCTGATCAGCGTCTTGATCTCCTTGGCGGCGTTGGCCGAGCGCTGCGCCAGTTCGCGCACTTCCTGCGCAACGACTGCAAAGCCGCGACCCGCCTCACCTGCCCGTGCCGCCTCGACGCCGGCATTGAGCGCCAGAAGATTGGTCTGGAACGCGATCTCGTCGATGACCCCGATGATCTGGCTGATGCGGCTGGACGACGCCTCGATACGGCCCATCGCATCCACCGCGCTGCGGACGATCTCTCCGGAACGGCCGGCACTTGCCTTGGTCTCGGCGACCATGACGCGTGCCTCGCGAGCCCGCTCTGCCGCAGTTCCGACTGTCGCGGTGATCTCGTCGAGTGCGGCGGCCGTCTCTTCCAGTGCCGCAGCCTGCTGCTCGGTCCGCTTGGCAAGGTTGCCGGTAGCGCCGGAAATGTCGGAAGCGCTGTCGCGCACCACATGGCCGGTTTCCGAAATCGCAGCGATGGCATTGTGAAGCGCTTCGACCGCCGCATTAAAATCGCGCCGCAGCTTCGCATAATCAGCACCAATATCACCGAGCGAAACGGAGAGATTGCCGGCGGCAAGTGCCTCCAGCGCCCATCCCAGCTCGCCGATCGCCCGCGCCTGTCTCTCGGCCGCAGCACCGCTGCTGCGCTCGCTTTCAAAACGTTCCGTCGCCATGGCACGCTGCTGATCGGCCTCGCGTGCCCGAAGTGCCGCACTTTCTTCGACGCTGTTACGCAGCACTTCGACGGCACGTGCCATCTCGCCCACCTCGTTCGGATAAGCCGTGCACGGAACAGCCATGCCGGTCTCGCCGGCCGCAATCGCGGTCAGCACGCCCTTTACCTGACGGATCGGTCGGGTCACGCTTCTGACCACAAACCAGGCGCCGGCAAGCAGCAGCACCGCACCACCCGCAAACATGGCGGCAAACTTCATCGCGTCCTGGCGGAACATCGCCTTTAGGTCATCGGTATAGACACCGGTACCGACGATCCAGCCCCAGGGCGAAAAGCCGATAACATGCGAGTATTTCTCGACCGGTTCGGCGGCACCGGGCTTTGGCCAGTAATAGTCGACAAAGCCCTGACCGCCAGCCTTCACCACATTGGTGAATTCCACAAACAGGAATTTCCCGTTGGGGTCCTTGTTCTGGGTCAGGTCCGACCCGTTCAGTTCCGGCTTGATCGGATGCATCACCATGGTCGGGTGCATGTCGTTGATCCAGAAATACCCCGATCCGCCGCCATAGCGCATGGCGCTGACGATGGCCTTGGCGGCTGCCTGCGCCTCATCACGGCTCATCGTGCCGGCAGCTTCGAGACCCTGGTACTTCTTCAGGATGGCAACAGCGTTGTCGTTCATCTGGGCAAGACCCGCCTTGCGCTCCCGCTCCGACGAACGATAGCTTTGAAACAGGCTGAACACCATCGCGCCACCGAGAATGACGAGCGACAGGACGACAAGGCTGTAGAGACGCCAAGAAATAGCGATACGCTGCATAGTTTCCCCCTCCAGTAAAACTGCGCGGAGCTTAGGTGAAGAGGGTTAGCAGGTCGTAAAGCATGTAAGCGGCGGAAACACTTACTCGGATTGGGTGCGCACGCACTAAAGCGGCATGTATCCAAGCCATGTTGCTGGAGCATTGCTCCAATCCAAAACAAGGGTGGGCCGGACCCGTCTTTCGCTCTAGTCTGGTCTCAACAGATACGAGACTCAGCAAGGACGTGACGAATGACCGAACAGCCGCAACCTGCCTCTCCGACCGGAGAACTGACACTGCGCACACTTGCGATGCCGGCCGACGCCAATCCAGCCGGTGATATCTTCGGCGGCTGGGTGATGGCCCAGATGGACCTTGCCAGCGGCATCCGCGCCACCGAGCGGGCGCATGGCCGCACGGTGACCGCAGCCGTGAAGGAAATGGCATTCCAGCTCCCCGTCAAGATCGGCGACACGCTGAACGTCTACACCGAGATCACCCGCGTCGGCACGAGTTCGATCACGCTGAATGTCGAAGCCTGGGCGCAGCGTGCCCGGTACCGGATGCTGGAAAAGGTAACGGCCGGGACCTTCGTCATGGTGGCGCTGGGAGACGACGGCAAGCCAAGACCCGTCCCGGCAGAATAACGGTCGGCTCGGACTGGCCCTAGTCGATCCCTGCAGATAGCCGGTCTATCGCTGTAGATAGCCAGTTACCCCTGAAGATAGATGGAGGACCTGTCAAAGGACAGCCCGGGAAAGACGCGCGACGTCAGCTTGTCCGGCGCAATGCCGAACTGCTTGTGCAGCATGGCCGCGGCGATCTCGCGCACATCGCCGGTCGGCATCAGATCCTGGCCATCCAGAAGCCTGTCCTCGGCAAGACCGGGCCAGGGCCCCATCACCTTCCCACCCGACACCGCACCGCCCGCGAGGACTGCACCGCTGCCCGTGCCGTGATCGGTCCCGCCGGTGCCGTTCTCACGCACGGAACGTCCGAATTCCGTGACGGCCAGCACCACCGTGTGGGCCCAGGCGTCAGCACCCAATGCGTCCTTGAGCGCCACGATGGCAGCGGCAAGCTCGCCAGCCACCGATCCGAACTGGCTAGCCTGTTCGCGATGCGTATCCCAGCCGTTGATCGAAAAGCTGGCAATCCGGTAGTCTTCCCGCAGCATGCCACCGGCAAGCCGCGCCATGTCGACGACGCTGCGGTTCCGCTTCTGGCGGTACCCGCCAGCCGAAAACCCCGTCCGCTTGACCTCCTCCATCGCCGCGGCAAACGGCGCGTCGGCTGCGTAGAGCCGATCGAGAAAGCCGATCTCGTCCTGCGCCATCTCCACGTCGCCCGTTCCCGGACGGTTGTCGGCCTTGTTCGGCCCGCTCAGGATCAGTTCCATCGACGTATGGATGTCGAGCGCCTTGCGGCCGTCGGTCCGCGGAATGACCGCCAGCGTCCGGTTGAGCCAGCCACTCTTCTGCGATGCGTCGGTACCACCGTTTTCCAGCATTGTCTGGCCGACGAAATGACTGCGCCCGTTGCGGTAGGGCGTCGCGACCGCGTGCACGAAGGACAGCGCATTCTCCCGCCAGAGCGGCATCAATGCCGACGCCGCCGGGTTGAGACCGAAAAATCCGTCGAGATCAACAAGTCCGGTCCCGGGCGTCAGACCGAGCGTCGGTCGCAATCCGGCGAAAGCCGCATCGCCATAGGGCTGCACCAGATCCAGGCCGTCCATCCCTCCGCGCAATATGATCGTCACGAACCGGCTTTCGCCAGGAGCAGCCGCAACGCTGAGCGATGTCAGCACGGGTGCGGCAGCGGCACAGCAGGCGCCGGCCAGAAAGCCGCGGCGGGAGAGCGAAAAGCTTGGCTTGATCGTCATCGCTATCTCCTGTTGAACTCGGGCGACGCCAGAACCATCGCGATGGCGTGGTTGGTGTTGGGTGCCTGAGCAATCACGTCCCTGGTATTCTGGCCCGCCGCGTCCCCGAGCGCCGCATCGAGAAACGTGCCGGGATCGCGCCTCTGGCCGAAACGGCCGGCCATCAGCCGCGCCCAGGCGATCCGCTCGCTCAGCTGGCCCGGCGACAGCCAGACACTCGCCAGGTCGGCATAGCCGGCCGGGCTCGGTGGCTGCCAGATCGGCTGGTCCATCCGCTGGAGCGCGGCAAGCGTCAGGTCGTTGGCGCGCGCGGCACGCTGCTTGGCATCCGCGCGGGCAGCCGTGCTGCTGGCCATCTTCAGCGCCTTTCGCATCGGTCCGTCGTCTTCCTGCTCATCGTCGTCCATCTCGTCCAGCAACCGGGAGAGGTCCTTATCGGAAATGTCGACGGCTCGGAATCCGGACACGACGAATTCGAACGGACGCTTGATCTTCTGTCCAGGATCGCTCCAGGCACGGGGATGATCCAGCATGGCACGATAGACGGCCTTCAGATCACCCTCGGTTTCAGCCCAGGCTGCCGTCATCGCGGCAACCACATCCGCCGGGGGTTCGTCGGCAACGAAGTGGATCACCAGTTTTCGGCAGACATGTTCCGCCGTCATCGGGTTCAGGGCCAGATCCTCGAGCATCCGCAAATGGTCCTGGCTCCCCGCCTCGTCGTCCTCGTAAACCTCTCCGAGCAGGCTGATCGAGCCGCCTTCGGAAATGCGTGGACGATAGACGACTTCGAGAGCGCGGCGATCGACCGACAGTCCCGTCAGGATCAGCGCGGCGGCCCGGACATCCTCCTGGGTATACCCGCTCCCAGCTCCCAGCGTGTGCAGTTCCAGCAGTTCGCGGCCAAGGCTTTCGTTCACGGCACGCCCGCCCGACCGCCCCGCGGGGGCGTCCATGCCTGCACCATCACTCTGGTCGAGATAGATCAGCATCGCGGGATGCAGCATGGCGGCTTTCAGCAGGTTCGCGAACGACCCGGCCAGATTGGGACGGATCGCCTCTGCCTCGTACAAAGGCACGACCATCCGCATCGGCAGCGACTTGAGCGCGCTGGTGGAAAAATGGTCCGTCCAGAACGATGCCAGCCGTTCGTGAAACCCGAAGGGCGACAGGATCGCCTGCGCCAGCCGCGCCATCGCATCCTGCCGATAGATCTGCAGCGCTTCCTTCTGGGTTTCCTTGCGAATGCTTTCGTTCGGCTTGCCGTCCTTCGCCGCCTTCGCTTCGGCAGCCCGCAGCGACATCACGCGAGACGCAGTCTCGCGGCGGCCACCCGCTCCCTCGCGCGGAAAACGCGGCTTCCGCTTTGCGGCCTGGTCGAGCTGGGCCAGCAGAGCCTCGGCATCGCGCGGCGGCTCCTCGCCGGGACGCAATCCGTACCCGTAGCGAGTCGCTGCCAATGTCGGTCTCGAAATCGCCATCCGGCCACTCCTGTTTCAGTCCCCCAGAGTTGGAGACGAATGTGTCCGAAACGAAAGACAATTACGGCCATTTCGCGACCCGGACGATTTGCCGCCAGCCAACCGCGGTCTGGGACCGAAGAACCTCGGAAGTGGCCCCTCTAAACGATTTCGACATGCCTCGGCAAGAATGCCATCAGCTGCGATATCGCCAACGACAGCTCGCCTGTCCAGCCACGGTCGGTACAACATTCTGTCATCCGGTTACTTTACGGCAGGGGGATGTGAGAGACGCAGCCCACGCTATGCATCGTAGAACTGTGGACAATGGTAGCCTTCGGGATCTGCTGGAGACCGCGCCAAAAGCACAAACTACCCCGTTGCCCTTTTGTACTCATTTTCCACTCATCCCCCTCTTCACTTTCCACCATCCCGCCTCCATATTCGCGCCATGGCCAGATCTCCGAAAAAATCCCCCTCCTCCAAGCCCAGCGGTTTCGAGGAATCCCCGCAATCGTCGTTTGAAGGCGCTCCGCTGGAGGGGAATGTCTCGGACTGGGTGAGGCAGCTGGAAGCCGAGGCGGAAATGTCCGGCGTCGAGACCCAGCGCGAGATCGCCTCCAAGGCCGGCAAGCATCGCAAGAAGATCGAGATCGCCGCCCGCGAGGAGGCCATCAAGGCCGCCGCGAAGGACACGCCGAAAACCGCCAAGCACACGACCTCGTCGAAATCGTCTCGCGGCACGTCTATGGGCGGCTCGTCCGATCCCAAAACCCGCGCCGCCGCCGGCCTCAATCCGGTCGCCGGCATGGACGTGTCGCTGGAAGAGGCGGAACACCTCGCCACCGGCGCCGTCACCGCCACGGTGGAGGCCCTGTCGGCGCTGATCGAAAGCGGCAACCCGCTGTTCAAGGACGGCAAGATGTGGACGCCGCACCGTCCCCACCGTCCTGAGAAATCCGAAGGCGGCGTCACCATCCGCATGGCCTCGGACTATCAGCCCGCCGGCGACCAGCCGACCGCCATCAAGGACCTCGTCGAGGGCATCAACAACAACGAACGCTCGCAGGTCCTGCTCGGCGTCACCGGCTCCGGCAAGACGTTCACGATGGCCAAGGTCATCGAGGCCACGCAGCGCCCGGCCGTCATCCTTGCGCCCAACAAGACGCTGGCGGCGCAGCTCTATTCCGAATTCAAGAACTTCTTCCCCGACAATGCGGTGGAATATTTCGTCTCCTACTACGATTATTACCAGCCGGAAGCCTATGTGCCGCGCTCCGATACGTTCATCGAGAAGGAATCCTCGATCAACGAACAGATCGACCGCATGCGCCATTCCGCCACCCGCTCGCTGCTGGAACGCGACGACTGCATCATCGTCGCCTCGGTCTCCTGCATCTATGGTATCGGCTCCGTCGAGACCTACACCGCCATGACCTTCCAGATGGCCGTCGGCGACAAGCTCGACCAGCGGCAGCTGCTCGCCGACCTCGTGGCCCAGCAATACAAGCGCCAGGACATCAACTTCATCCGCGGTTCCTTCCGCGTGCGCGGCGATACGATCGAGATCTTTCCCGCCCACCTTGAAGATGCCGCCTGGCGCATCTCGATGTTCGGCGACGAGATCGACAGTATCACCGAATTCGACCCGCTCACCGGCCACAAGACCGGCGACCTGAAATCGGTCAAGATCTACGCCAACTCCCACTATGTGACGCCGCGCCCCACCCTCAACGGCGCCATCAAGTCGATCAAGGAAGAGCTGAAGCTCCGCCTCAACGAGCTCGAAAAGGGCGGCCGCCTGCTGGAAGCGCAGCGTCTGGAACAGCGCACCCGCTACGATATCGAAATGCTCGAGGCGACCGGCTCCTGCGCCGGCATCGAGAACTATTCGCGCTATCTCACCGGCCGCACCCCCGGCGAGCCGCCGCCGACGCTGTTCGAATATATCCCCGACAACGCCCTTCTGTTCATCGATGAGAGCCATGTCTCCGTCAGCCAGATCGGCGGCATGTACCGGGGCGACTTCCGCCGGAAAGCGACGCTCGCCGAATACGGATTCCGCCTGCCGTCGTGCATGGACAACCGGCCGCTGCGCTTCGAGGAATGGGATGCGATGCGCCCCCTCACCGTCGCCGTGTCGGCAACGCCCGGCAATTGGGAAATGGAACAGGCCGGCGGCGTGTTTGCCGAACAGGTCATCCGCCCGACCGGCCTCATCGATCCGCCGGTCGAAGTCCGCTCCGCCCGCAGCCAGGTCGACGACGTGCTCGGCGAGATCCGCGAGACCGCCGAAAAAGGCTACCGCACCCTGGTCACCGTGCTCACCAAGCGCATGGCCGAAGACCTCACCGAATACTTGCACGAGCAAGGCGTGCGCGTCCGCTACATGCACTCGGATATCGACACGCTGGAACGCATCGAGATCATCCGCGATCTGCGCCTCGGCGCCTTCGACGTGCTGATCGGCATCAACTTGCTTCGCGAAGGTCTCGACATTCCCGAATGCGGCTTCGTCGCCATTCTCGATGCCGACAAGGAAGGTTTTCTGCGCTCGGAGACGTCGCTCGTCCAGACCATCGGCCGCGCCGCCCGTAACGTCGATGGCAAGGTCATCCTCTACGCCGACAAGATCACCGGCTCGATGCAGCGCGCCATGGACGAAACCGCCCGCCGCCGCGAAAAGCAGGTCGCCTACAACACCGAACACGGCATCACCCCAGAATCGGTGAAAGCCCGCATTTCCGACATTCTCGACAGCGTCTACGAACGCGACCACGTCCGCGCCGATATATCAGGCGCTTCGGGCAAGGGTTTTGCAGACGGCGGCCACCTCGTCGGCAACAACCTGCAGAGCCATCTCAACGCCATGGAAAAATCCATGCGCGACGCCGCAGCAGACCTCGACTTCGAAAAGGCCGCCCGCCTGCGCGACGAGATCAAACGCCTCAAGGCCTCAGAACTCGCCACCATGGACGACCCGATCGCCCGCGAGGAATCCAAGGCCCAGGAAGGCGTGCGCCGCAGCGCCGAAGCCACCCGCACCTCGCTCGGCGGCGGCAAAGGCAAAGCCGCCAAGGCCGGAGACGAGGCGTCTCCCTCCTACTTCGCCAAACCCTCACTCGACGACATGGGCCCGGGCACCGACACGGCCACCCCACTGTTCCGCCGCAACTCCCTCGACGAGATGACCGTCGGCCGCACCGAAAAACCCGCCCCCGGCACCCTGCCGGAACGCCCACCGGAAACGATCAGCACCAAGAAACGCTTCTCGCCGCTGCTGGAAGGCCAGCCGGAACGAGGCGAAGGCAAGGACGACCCGAGGCCCATCGTGCGCGGCAAGGTCGGCGCCGGGAGCTACGAGGATGCGACCGACGCCAAGCAGCAGAAGCGACGGACCAAGGGCAAGACGGGCCGGCCGGGGCGGTAGCCACCGACAGGATGACTGCGAAGAGGCGGCGGTCACTCCGCCCTCAGGCATCCCGGAAAACACCTCCCCCTTGAGGGGGGAGGTCGCCGCAACGCGGCGGGTGGGGGTGACCCGCCGAAACCTCAAACCATCACCCCACCCCGGACCTCCGGTCCGACCCTCCCCCTCAAGGGGCGGGTAAGGAAAGTCGGCGCCGGGAGCTACGAGGATGCTGGCGATGCCAAGCAGTAGAAGCGGCGGACCAAGGGGAAGATGGGCCGGCCGGGGAGGTAGGCACCCACATGACGGCTTCGAATAGGCAGCGGTCACTCACCCTCGGGCACCCCGGAAACCACCTCCCCCTTGAGGGGGGAGGTCGCCGCAAAGCGGCGGGTGGGGGTGACCCGCCAAAACCTCAAACCATCACCCCACCCCGGACCTTCGGTCCGACCCTCCCCCTCAAGGGGCGGGTAAGGAAGGTCTGCGCCGGGAGTTACGAGGATGCTGGCGACGCCAAGCAGCAGAAGCGGCGGACGGAGGGGTATACGGGACGGCCGGGGCGGTAGGAACCGACCTATCGAGGCCATCCTGTCACAGTCAGTACTTCGTCCAAAGGCCGAACGGCGCCGGTGGCCAAACCGGAAAACTTGCTAGAACCTCTTACAACTAAAGCATTGCACAGAAATAAGAATCTGTAAAAGTAATTGCGCGTGTAGAGTGCATACTCACTGGTGATCGCGATTCTTTTGGGGTGTATAAACGTGAATTTAATAAGTGAAATCGAAGTTTCGTATTTTCGCAGTTTCTATAAGTTCAAAATACGTAATCTTGGCGACCTAAATATAATATTCGGAAAAAATGACTCGGGTAAGTCTAATATAGTAAGAGCTCTTAACTTATTTTTTGCCGGAAACGTCGATCACTCGCAGGATTTCGAGTTCGATACCGATTTTTGCGATTTTCGACGAAAAGAATCTGAAGCTTCGGAGGATATACGAAAGTTTTTATACGTAAAAATTACATTCAACACGCCAAAATCGTTTCAGAAGTCGCTAGGCGAAAGTTTTTACGTTAAACGACAGTGGACGGTTTCAAGGGGATTCGATTATCACGAAGAAATATCGCAAAATATACCGCCCAAAAGACGCCATATTGCGACTAGATTCCTCAATAAAATTCGCTTTATTTACATACCTGCTATAAAAGATGTCTCTATTTTTGAAATGTTGCTATCAGATATACACGAGACATTGGCTAACACACCGGGATTCACTCAGGTAGTTAACGGATTCTCAAACGAAGTTCAGAAATTGACTAGCACGATGTTCGCGACACTACCTGTAGATGTCTCCTTCAATACGAAAATCGGTGCGCCAACTCAATTAAGCGAGCTATTCAAGACATTAGACTTCGAAACTGTGGGGGTCGGCGAAACTGATCCCAAATCCCTCACAAAGCAACGAGGTGATGGCATAAAGGCCCGCCATATACCTGAGTTGCTAAAATACATTTCGGACAATGACACGTACGAGTATCATATATGGGGGTTTGAAGAGCCGGAGAACTCTCTAGATTTTGTTGCAGCTCAGTCCGAAGCTAAGCGGATACTCACCCTAGCAAATGACAATCGCATCCAGATATTCATGACTACGCACAGCCCCTCATTTTATATGCTCCAGGACGAAAGCATATCGAGATTCCTGGTCAGTAAAGATGAAAATAAACTCTCAACCGTCTTACAGGGAAAAGAGTTGGACAAGATGGACCCTCAGCAAGCAATGGCCGAAGGCTTTTACCTGCCGGTCGTAGCCGACGCCCTTAGGGGAATTGCACTTACGGAACAAAGAGCTCGAGACGCCGAGGAGCGAGCTTTGATTTTGGGGCAAGAGCTGAAAGCAATCACAACGCCCGTTATCTTGACGGAGGGTCGGACCGATGCGAAAATTCTCCATACAGCTTGGACGAAGCTATTTCCTGACGAAGCTATGCCGTTCAAAATAAAAAGTTGCGAGACCGGAATTGACGTTGCGGGGACAGGTAATGGCGGCGCGCAAAGCCTAGGGGTGTGCATTAAGGGTGTGGCAGCCGATCATCCGCATATTGTGGTCGGTCTTTTTGACTACGACGAAGCGGGAATACAAGAGTTCAAACTTGATCGGAATTTCTCCGATTTTGAGGTGAGCGGAAATGTTGTGAGAAGGGGTGTAAGCGGCAGAGTGTATGCGGTTCTTCTCCCTGCACCAGAATTTAGGGCTGAATGTCATAAATATAAAAATATGCCAATAGAGTATCTCTTTAACGACGATTTTCTTGAGACAGCATCAAACGGTAAGTCTATTGAACTAAAGCTAAAACAGACGTCTGCCAAGCTCGGAGATCACATAATTAGGAAGGATCTCGAAAATCATACTCATTTCAAAACTATATCTGGCAATAAAGTCTATTTTTCGGAACATGTAGTTTCAAAACTTCCGGTCGAGGCATTTGATGGATTTCGTCCGTTGTTTTCGCTCCTACTCGAATTGGTCGATATTGCAATCCCTGACTGAAGTAGTGACAACAACACCTACATCATTTACAACTCGAGATTGTTTGTGTTGTCTTCAATGGCCGTTGCTTCGCTGCGCGTCTCTCTTTATCCCCCAGGCCCCAATGCGCACCCTCATCACCCTCGCCCTGCTCCTCCTCTCCGCCTTTGCCGTCCAGGCGGAGACCTACAAAACCCCGGAAGCTCTGATCAAGGCGCTCTATGCCTATGATCTCGACAAGACTCCGACGGATGCTCCCTCGCCTTACCAGCCGTTCTTCTCGCGCGGGCTGGCCAAATTGTTCGTCGCTGATCGAGCCCGCACGTCCGATGACGAGATCGGCACGATCGATTTCGATCCGGTGATTTCAGGGCAGGATGGCGAGGCGACGAATGTGCGGCTCGGGCCGCTCAAGGGAAGCGGCGACCGCGTCGAACTCGATGTGTTCTTCCGCAATTTTGGGCCGGTCACGCTGCATTACACGCTCGTGCGCGAAAACGGCGGCTGGAAGGTGGATGGCATCGAAAACCGCAAGGGCGAGGTCAAATGGGGCCTGCGCGAGTTGCTCGGCGGCCACTAGATCCGCGCGGGGTCGCGGCGCCGGCCTTCGCCGCCAGCCAAAGCGGCTCCACATCCCCATACACCATCACCACCCGCATTCACCCTCCATCAACCCCTTCCATGCGATACCTTCTTCACAACGAAGATGGAGCACAGCCACGATGATTGGCTTCAAGAACACCCACAATCAGCCCGTTTACGTCAATCAGGCTCAGGTCCTTTACGTCACCACCTATGAGGAAGACGTCTCGGTGATTGCGCTGGCGGTCACGGGTGCCGGTGGCAAACCGGTGACGATCCATGTTCGCGGCAGCGTCGATCTCGTGCAGTCGAAACTGGCCGGCACCGCGCCGCGCTGAGCGGCAGCTTTTCGCGCCGAGGGCGCAACGCCCGCATTTCCGGTCCTTAGATGCGACTCGAGCGCTTTTGTTTGCGCTGCGGCGACTTTTGACGCACCGCCCCACTAAATTTCAATGACTTAACGCAGGTTACATCCTCACGGATTTTTTCCGTGCCTATAATGCTGCGTTCCGTCGCGGATACACCGGGAGGCGTCCCGGCGAGGCGGAACCGGCGCGGGTCATGGGGAAAGGACGCAACACCCCATGCTCCGGGTCCGCGGAAAATGGTCTCCCTCCGGCGACACGGGGGAAACAGGCGGGTCACGGACCGACCGCCGGTTTCCGATGCCCGAAAGAGCGCGCCGGATGTGCCTGTGCGGCACACAAGGTGGCCCGCCGGGTGGTTTCGCCGGATTCCTGATCCGTCGGAAGCACCGGGAAGCCGGCGGCGAACAACCGCCCGGCCGGGTCATTGCAGAGAGACCGCAGTCGCGGGCAAAAACCGCCGAACGGGGTGCCGAAAGGTGTCACCTACAATTTTCTATATCGAGGCAGCTTCCGGCGCCCCGTCCGAATTTTCCATCCGTCGATCGCCAAGGCACGAGTCTGCCCGGCGGGCGGATCATCCGAAACCGGACAGGAGAAGCACCATGTCTGTCGAAATCACGGAAATCGAGACCCATCTGGCATGCTGCACGGCAGAGATCCTGGCCTTTCCGCAGGCCTGCCTCCGGCGCGAATGCCGTCGCGCCAACCGATGCTTGCATGTCGATCTAGACACCCGCGCCCCGGCCTGTCTGATCAATTTCGGCCCCGACTACCCCGAAAGCTTTACCCTGATCTACCTCATCGCGCTTGCCGCCCGCGCCGATCTCGGCCGGCAGGGCAAGATGTTCGCATCGCCCTCCGCCATCGAGCGTGAATTGCAGGATGCCTGTGTCGAGGTCGCCCGAAACGCGCTACCGGACGAGGATGCCAAGCGATGGATGGCGGCCTACCGGGCCCGCGAAAAACTGCCCCCGCCATCCCGGCCGTAACGCAGACCGCGGATAGAACCAGCCCCGCCGGCCCGAGATAGGCGGCAGGAAGCTGAGCGGCTTACAGCGCCCGCTCAATCGCCTTCGCCGCCTGCCAAAGCCCCTCCATCCGCTCCAGGGTCGCAGCCTCCAGCGTCTCGCCTGACTTCTGAAGCTCCGTCTCGATATGGCTGAAACGTCTGCGGAATTTCGCATTTGTCCCACGCAGCGTCGTTTCCGGATCGGCGTCCACATGGCGGCCGATGTTGACGAGGGCGAAGATGAGGTCGCCGAGTTCGTCGGAGACTTTTTCGGGCTGCCCGGCCGCCAGGGCCTCGCGCAGTTCGGCGACTTCCTCCTCGATCTTGTCGAGGATCGGGCCCGGTTTCGACCAGTCGAACCCGACGCGGGCCGCCTGCTGCTGCAGCTTCACGGCTTCGCTCAGCGCCGGCTGGGCCCGGTGTACGCTGCCGAGAAAGCCGGATTTGGATGGCTCGGTCGTGCCGCGCAGCGCCCGCCGCTCTGCCCGCTCGCGCTTCTCCTCGGCCTTGATCGCATCCCACTGAAGCTTCACGGCACCCGGCGTATCCGCATCGGAGCGCGCAAACACATGCGGATGCCGGCGGATCATTTTGGTGGTGACGGCCTCGACCACGTCGCCGAATGCGAACGCACCGGCCTCCTCCGCCATCCGCGCATGGAACACGACCTGCAAAAGCAGGTCGCCCAGTTCCTCGCGCAGATCGTCCATGTCATGCCGCTCGACCGCATCGGCCACCTCGTAGGCCTCCTCGATCGTGTAGGGAATGATCGTCTCGAAACTCTGTTCGAGATCCCACGGGCACCCGGTCACCGGTGTCCGCAGCGCCGCCATGATCTCGATCAGGCGGGAAATATCCTTGGAAGCATGCATGCCGAAATCCTTGGCCTTCAATTGAGCGGTATCGTGTTGTCAGCCTTGCCTGCCTGATAGCTCTGCGACAGCAGCTGGTAGCGCTGCCTGATCCGCTCCGCCCGGGCCTTCAGATCGTCCCGCACGACGTCGTCCTCCTCGGCCTCGACAAGGTCGCTGATGAAGTAGGAATTCCAGAAGGCGTTGGCGCGTCGGTAGCCGCCCGGCTCCAGCCCGAACACCTCCTTCAGGATCTTCAGGTCATGCGGAATGGCAAACGCGTCGCGGCTGTCCTCATGGCTGAAGAACGAGTAGAAATTGTCAAACCCGGCCCAGGTAATCGCCGACATGCACATCGTGCACGGTTCGTGAGTCGAGAGGAAAATCAGATCCTTGGCGGAAAGTCCGGAATCAATCTCGTAGAAGCGCTTCAGCGTGTGCACCTCGCCGTGCCAGAGCGGATTTTCCAGCTCGTTATTGGTCCCGGCAATCACCAGCGACAGATCTGACTTGCGCAGGATCGCCGCCCCGAACACCTTGTTACCGGCGGCAACGCCCGTTTGGGTCAGAGGCAGGATATCGTGCTCGATGACATCGAGAAGGCGGGAAGCAATGGTCATGGGGCACTCATCTCCAGGTCTGCCGCTGAGCGAAATTGTACGGTTGTAGGGTTATGGCCGTGCAGCGCTGCACACAATAAACGGAAGGTTGGCGGTGGCTTTTGCTCAAGAAGCGAGCGAACGGGAAACAGAAATACCGGGCGCCCCGGCCTTTTGCACATCCATTTCTTCAATTATGGCACCGCATTGTGGATATTCAGGTTCATATGATGCAGGATAATCGCATGTCTCAGAGCCTTCAACGCCTGTCGGTCTTCCCGGCGTTTTTTCGCGTGCGCGGAAAAAACGTTGCCGTGTTCGGCAACGGCGAAGAGGCCTATGCCAAGGCGCGGCTGATTGCCAATACAGACGCGCAGATCGTCGCCTATGCGGATGATCCGCAGGCCGATTACGCCGCATGGCTCGCCGAGCACAAGATCGAGCCGATCCACGAGAGTTTTGCCGCCGGTCAGGTCGCGGGCGCCACGCTCGTGTTTGCCGCCACCGGCGATCAGGCGCTCGACCAGACCATCGTCATTGCTGCCCGGGCTCATGGCATTCCCTCCAACGCCGTGGACCAGCCGGATCACTGCGATTTCTTCACGCCGGCGCTGGTCAACCGCGCTCCACTCGCCATCGCCATCGGCACGGAAGGTGCAGGTCCTGTTCTCGCCCAGATGATCCGCGCCCGCATCGATCAGATGCTGTCGCCATCGCTCGGAAGACTTGCCTCGCTTGCGACCGATTACCGCGATGCCGTCGAACGCATGGTCCCGCGCGGTGTCTCGCGTCGCATCTTCTGGCGCCGGTTCTTCTCCGGCGATGTCGCCGATGCCGTCGACGCCAATGATCACACCGCCGCCCGCCGTGCCGCAGACGCTCTTCTCTCGGTCACCGGCAAGGCCGAAGGCAAGATCTGGCTGGTCGGCGCAGGTCCAGGTGCCGAGGATCTCCTGACATTGCGTGCCCAGCGCGTGCTGATGGAAGCGGACGCGATCGTCTACGATGCTCTCGTTCCCCAGGCGATCGTCGATATGGGCCGCCGCGATGCGGAACGCCTTTCGGTTGGAAAGCGCAAGAACTGCCATTCCAAGAGCCAGGACGAGATCAACCGCCTGCTGGTCGATCTCGGTCGCCAGGGCAAGCGCGTCGTGCGCCTGAAAAGCGGCGATCCGCTGGTCTACGGCCGCGCCGGCGAAGAAATGGCAGCCTTGCGCGAAGCCGGCATCGCCTATGAGATCGTGCCGGGCATCACCTCGGCCTTTGCCGCTGCTGCCGATTTCGAACTGCCGCTGACGCTGCGCGGTGTCGCCTCGTCGCTGATCTTCACCACCGGCCATGACCTTGCTGGCAAAGCCTTGCCCGATTGGGCAAGCCTTGCGATCTCCGGCGCCACCATCGCCGTCTATATGGGCCGCACGGTTGCAGCATCGGTCGCCGAACGGCTGATGCAGGCGGGCGTCTCTCCGCTCACCACCGTCGCGGTGATCGAGAATGCCAGCCGCACCGACCGCAAGCTGTTCCACGGGGTCCTCCAGGAACTCCCGGCGCTCGAGGCCCGCGACGACCTCGATGGCCCGGTCATGGTGATTATCGGCGAAGCCGTCGCAGGTGCGAATTTTGAGAAGTCCGAACCGCTTTCCGCCTTTGCAAGGACGGTTGAGCGGGCAAGCATTGGAGTGGAATAATGGCCGACAAGGTTCTGACTGCCAACCGCCTGTCCGATGGCATCGCCGTCTGGCTCGATGCCGCCGGTCGCTGGACGGAAAACCTGCAGGAAGCGCTCGTCGCACGCCATGCGGAAGCCGTCTCCTCGCTGGAGGCAATCGGCAAGCGTGACTTCGCCGAAAACAAGGTCGTCGACGTCAATGTCATCGATGTCGAAGAAACCGAAGGCAAGTTGTGGCCCACGCGCCTTCGCGAACGCATTCGTGCACAGGGCCCCACAATGGATTATGCAGTCGGCTACAGCCACGCCGATCCGGCATTCATCGCAGTCTGATACCGAGAGTTCAGGAACACCATGTATCGTTACGACGAATTCGACCACGCATTTGTTGAAAGCCGCGTGGAGCAGTTCCGCGATCAGGTGGAGCGCCGCCTGTCCGGCGCGCTTGCCGAGGATGCGTTCAAGCCGCTGCGCCTGATGAACGGCGTCTATCTCCAGCTGCATGCCTACATGCTGCGCGTCGCGATCCCCTATGGCACGCTGAATGCAAAGCAGATGCGGATGCTTGCCCATATCGCCCGCAAGTATGATCGCGGTTACGGCCATTTCACCACCAGGCAGAACATCCAGTACAACTGGCCGAAACTGTCGGATACGCCGGATATCCTCGCCGAACTCGCAACCGTCGAAATGCACGCGCTGCAGACATCGGGCAATTGCATTCGCAACGTCACCGCGGATCATTTCGCAGGCGCTGCAGCCGACGAAGTCGCCGATCCGCGACCTTACGCGGAAATCCTGCGCCAGTGGTCGTCGGTCCATCCCGAATTCTCGTTCCTGCCCCGCAAGTTCAAGATCGCCGTGACCGGCGCTGAGCGCGACCGTGCCGCGATCCAGGTGCATGATATCGGCCTGCACCTGAAGAAGAACGACAAGGGCGAGATCGGCTTTGCCGTCTATGTCGGCGGCGGACAGGGCCGCACGCCGCTGATCGCCAAGAAGATCCGCGACTTCCTGCCGGAAGAGGATCTCCTCTCCTACACGACCGCGATCATGCGCGTGTACAATCTAAACGGTCGCCGCGACAACAAGTACAAGGCCCGCATCAAGATCCTCGTGCACGAAACCGGCGTCGAGGAACTGACCCGTCAGGTGGAAGAAGAATTCCAGCACCTGCAGGGCACCGAGCTGAAACTGCCGGAACAGGATATCGAGGCGATCACCGCCTATTTCGCACCGCCCGCGTTGGCGAACCGCGCCGAGGGCTGGAAGGAACTCGCCAGCTGGAAGCGGCAGGACGAG
This sequence comes from Neorhizobium sp. DAR64862/K0K3, assembly GCF_050500185.1. Taxonomy (NCBI): domain Bacteria; kingdom Pseudomonadati; phylum Pseudomonadota; class Alphaproteobacteria; order Hyphomicrobiales; family Rhizobiaceae; genus Neorhizobium; species Neorhizobium sp. DAR64862/K0K3. The sequence continues at coordinate 1,181,460 of NZ_CP191449.1, read as the reverse complement.
AACTTTGCCCGCTGGGTGGATCAGAACGTTCAGCCGCACAAGCATCCGGACTACGGCATGGTCACCATCTCGCTGAAGCCCATCGGCGGCATTCCGGGCGATGCGTCCGACGTGCAGATGGATGCGATGGCCGATCTGGCCGAAGAATTCGGCCATGACGAAATCCGCATCAGCCACGAGCAGAACGTCATCCTGCCGCATGTGGCGCTGGCCGATCTCGAGCCGCTTTATCGCGCCCTCGCCGCACACAATCTGGCAACGGCAAACTCCAACCTGATCACGGACATGATCGTCTGTCCCGGCTTGGATTACTGTGCGCTGGCGAACGCCCGTTCGATCCCGGTCGCGCAGGAAATCTCCACGCGTTTCGGCTCCCCGGAGCGGCAGGCGGAAATCGGTGAGCTGAAGATCAAGATCTCCGGCTGCATCAACGCCTGCGGCCACCACCATGTCGGCCATATCGGCCTTCTGGGCGTCGAGAAGAAGGGCACCGAGCTCTACCAGATCACGCTTGGCGGTTCGGCTGACGAGAACACCTCGATCGGCGAAATCATCGGCCGCGGCTTCGAGCCGTCGAAGGTGACGGACGCGATCGAAACCATCGTCAACACCTATCTCGGTCTTCGGCAGGGCCGGGAGGAAACTTTCCTCGCCGCCTATCGCCGGGTTGGACCGCAGCCCTTCAAGGATGCGCTCTACGGTGATGCGAAGGCGGAGGCGGCGTGATGGCGAAGATCTGGAGAGAAACCGGCTTCGTCGCCAACGACCCCTGGGTGATCGAGACGGAAGAGGTAAAGGCCGAGGGCGAGCAGAAGCCGCTGCTTCCGCTTGCCGAGTTCATCGAGAAGGCGGAAGCCAGCAACGATGTCGGTCTCGGTGTGCTGATCAAGCCCGCCGACGACGTCAGGAAGCTTGAGCCCTATCTCTACCGCATCGAACTGGTGGCGGTGGAGTTTCCAGCCTTCAGCGATGGCCGCGCCTTCAGCCACGCGTCGCTGCTGCGCGATCGGCTGGCCTACAAGAACGAGTTGCGCGCCGTGGGCGACGTGCTGATCGATCAGGTGCCGCTGATGCTGCGCTGTGGCATCGACAGTTTCGCGGTCACCAACGCGACGGCGCTGCAGCGTCTGGAGGAAGGCCGCCTGCCCGGCATTGACGTTCACTACCAGCCAACGGCCCGTCCTGCGGAGCCAGGCGAAGGCTATAGCTGGCGCCGCCGCTCTGTGCCGGCTTGAAAAGCTGACCTCAGAAGACATATTTTCTAAGCGATCGGCCAGAAAGCGCGGCCGATTGCTTCATAAGCGCGGCTCGATAGTGTATTTCGCTGCTGCGAAACCAATCTGACCGAGTAACGGACGAGACTATGAACGCACCTGCCAAGACCGAAGAGTTTGCCGTGAAGATCCCGGATGGAGTCTACGCCGAAACCGTGCTTTCGGTGGAGCATTTCACGGATCATCTGTTCCGCTTCCGCATGACACGTCCGGCAGGCTTCCGCTTCCGGTCAGGCGAATTTGCCATGATCGGCCTGATGGTCGGCGACAAGCCGATCTACCGCGCCTATTCGATTGCCAGCCCCTCCTGGGACGAAGAGATCGAAATCTTCTCGATCAAGGTTCCGGATGGCCCGCTGACGTCGCATCTGCAGGCGATCAAGCCGGGCGATACGGTATTGATGCGCAAGAAGCCGACAGGGACGCTGGTGCTCGACGCGCTGACGCCCGGCAAGCGTCTCTACATGTTCTCGACCGGCACAGGCATCGCTCCGTTCGCAAGCCTGATCCGCGATCCGGAAACCTACGAGAAATTCGATGAGGTCATCCTCATCCATACCTGCCGCGAAGTGGCGGAGCTGAAATATGGGTTCGACCTGATGGAAGAGATCCGTAATCACGAGTTTCTCTCCGAAGTCGTCGGCACCAAGCTGAAGCATTATCCGACCGTAACCCGCGACGCGGCGTTCCCCTATCAGGGCCGCATCACGGACCTGATCGACAACGGCAAGCTCTTCACCGATCTCGGCGTGCCGCCGCTCGATCCTGCGGTCGACCGCGGCATGATCTGCGGCTCGGCTGCGATGCTGAAAGACACCAAGGAACGCTTGGAAGATGCCGGCCTGACCGAAGGTGCCAACAACAAGCCGAGCGAGTTCGTTATCGAACGCGCATTTGTTGGGTAAGCTTCTGAGATATCGGTTTAAAAGACCGGTCTAATGATCTGATTATCAATGCCGCGATCCCCGAATACATCCGGGGATCGCGGCATCTCTGTTTCAGCCGATCGACTTTTGCGAAGGCGCGATTTCCTTGTGGTAGATCGCGAAGACGGCCACGGCGATCAGCGCGACGCCGCCCCCGACGAGATGCGAGACCGCATAGCCTCCCTGGCTGACCACATAGCCGGCAACGACGTTGCTGAGCGATGCGCCGAGGCCCTGGACCGTCATCAAGCTCGCAAAGCCGACATTGAAACGGCCTGTACCCTTCAGGATGCGTTCCACTGCAACCGGTGTGACGATGCCAAGCAGCCCGGCACCGACGCCGTCGAGGATCTGGACGGGCCATACCACCCAGAAACCGTCAAAGCTGCCGGCGATCAACCCGCGGATCGGCAGCGCTGCAAGCCCGATCGCAAGCGTCGCGGCAAGGCCAAGCCTTCGGATCAGGAACGGCGTCACGACCGCGACAGCCACCATCGAAAGCTGGGCGATGCCTGTGATGATCGCCGTGGTCCGGAATGGTGTTCCGAGTTCGATGGCGAACTGCTGGGCGATCAACCGGCTCATCGGCGCGTTGCCGAAATGGAAGATCATCAGGATCAGTGCGAGCAGAATAAGTCCCCGGCTTTTCAGAAGCACACTGAAACCGGATGGCGCCTCCGCCGCGCTAGCGTCTGCTCCGCTGCCGTCGTCCGCCGCAAGGCCGCGGGCGACCTTGTGATCGATGCGATCAGGATCGATCATTGCGACTGCCGCAAGAGCACCGAACGCCGTCGCGATCATCAGCCAGATCATGCCACCCTGGCCGAACAGCGAGATGATGACGTAGACGGCAAACAGCGAGGCGAAATTGCCTGTGTGGTTCCAGAACTCGTTGCGAGCGATCTGTTGCGAAAACAGCTTCTCGCCGACGAGACCCAGCGTCAGGCCGGCCAGTGCCGGACCGATCACGGCGCCGACGACGGCGGTCCCGATCTGACCGATCCAGACAATTGCCGGATTGGGGGAAAGAAGCGTCACCAGCGCTGCAGCGGTGACCACCACGACCGGAATGGCAACGAGCGCCCGTTTCCACGACGTTCCATCGACCAGCGCCCCACAAAGCGGCGTTGCGGCAAGCCCGATCAAACCACCGACCGTGGCGATCAGGCCGAGTGACATCGATGACCAGCCTTGCGTCGCAAGGAAAGCATCAAGAAACGGCCCGAGCCCATCACGCGCATCGGCTAGAAAGAAATTGAGGAGGCAGAGCGCCGCCAGAGATCGGTCGGAGAAGATGCGCGGTGGATTGCCACCCGCAGATTTGTGAAGAACGGATGATGTCATCAGGAGCGAACCTTAGCTGGAGAGCGCAGCCTAAATGCATCCGCCAAGCTTTGGTTGCTTCCGCCGCCCGTGAATTACGCGTAAACCCTATTTAATACTCAAATATTGTCAGTGTGTTAGCTTCGCGCCACGAAGATGAATACGTATCACAATGGAGCGTTACTGGACTGGCGTTTTCCGACATAGGTTCACAAAGCGAATTACCATCCGTATGGAGGGAAATACGCTCCCGCGAACCTTCGCAGCAGCTACAGGGAATGAAGAAGGAGCGTCTTACCGCTCCCACTCTTCCTTGTCCGGCTTTGCGCCGTTCCCGAGCCTGCGCTCCAGTTCAGAAGCCTGCCGATCCGTGAGTTTGACGACCAGCGTCACCGAGCCGTCCTCATTGTCCTCACGCTCGCTCACCACGGCATTGCCGTAGACCCAGGAGACGAGTGCCAGCTTATCGGCCGGGATCACGATCTCGGCCTCGGTCAGCACGCCGGAAAGCCGGTTCGAGACTTCATCGAGCAGTGCCTCGACGCCTTCGCCTGTGATCGCCGAGACGGCCATGATGTTGGCGCGCCCCTGGGCACGCTCGAACAGCGCGTCGTGGCTTTCCGGGTCGAGCCGGTCGATCTTGTTCCAGACCTCGATGATGCGCTTCTCGCTCTCCTTCTCGTCGATCCCGAGATCGGCGAGGATGCGCAGCACGTCAGCCGACTGGGCGGCATTGTCAGGGTCGGACATGTCGCGCACATGCAGCACGAGATCGGCTTCCAGCACCTCTTCCAGCGTCGCGCGGAAGGCGGCGACAAGGTGGGTCGGAAGATCGGAGATGAACCCGACCGTATCGGACATGATGACGGTGCGGCCATGCGGCAGCTTCATCCGGCGCAGCGTTGGATCGAGCGTCGCAAACAGCATGTCCTCGGCCAGCACACCGGCGCCGGTAATGCGGTTGAACAGCGTCGACTTGCCGGCATTGGTATAGCCGACCAGCGCCACGATCGGATGCGGCACCTTGCGGCGTTTGGCGCGGTGCAGCTGGCGGGTCCGCACGACCTGTTCAAGCTCCCTCTCGAGCTTGATGATCTTGTCCTGCAACTGCCGTCTGTCGGCTTCGATCTGGGTTTCACCGGGACCGCCCATGAAGCCCGCACCACCGCGCTGGCGTTCAAGGTGGGTCCAGGACCGAACGAGGCGGCCCTTCTGGTAATTCAGGTGAGCGAGATCGACCTGCAGCGTGCCTTCCTTGGTGGAGGCACGGCGGCCGAAGATTTCCAGAATGAGGCCGGTGCGGTCAATGACCTTGGCGCCCCATTCCTTCTCGAGATTGCGTTGCTGGACAGGTGTCAGCGGATGATCGACGATGACGAGCCCGGCATCCTTCTCGTCGAGAAGTGCCTTGATCTCTTCGATCTTGCCGGTGCCCATCAGCGTGGCGGGCCGCGGCTGACCGACGGTTACGATCATGCCTTCGGCGATCTCGAGATCGATCGCACGGGCAAGGCCGGTCGCTTCTTCCAGCCGGGCTTCGTTGGATCGCTGCGGCGCGGCAGGTCTTGAGGGCGCAGGCGTGGCTGTCGCCTCACCCTGCCCGCTGCGTGCCCGGCTCTGTTTCAGCACAGGCACGATGACGACAGCGCGCATGTCGTCCCGGTGCTTTTCAGCTTCCGGGACTATTGATTCGTTCGAGGTATCGCGATTGGAGATTCTATCGATCCTTAAGCAGCGTTTTCTTCTGTCTCGAACATCTGCATCGGCTGGCCCGGCATGATGGTGGAGATAGCGTGCTTATACACGAGCTGCGAGTGTCCGTCACGGCGTAGAAGCACACAGAAATTGTCGAACGAGGTCACGACGCCCGTGAGCTTCACCCCGTTGATCAGGAATATCGTCAGGGAAATCTTCTGTTTGCGGACTGTGTTGAGAAACAAATCCTGCAGGTTCTGAGAACGTTCCGCCATAGCGTCGCTTCTTTCTTTCTTGCCGGTCATTGCCGGAAGCTGATCAAAATTTCTAGAGTTGAGCGGGAAACGCCCTCGTGTTTCCCTTCCCCTGACAGTCTGGTTATCAAATCGCCGTCTTCTCCGCAATCGCGAAAAAAGCGTCCCTTATATCGCTTGAGACGGTGCCTGGATGGCCGTTCGCGACGGGCTTACCATCGACCTCGACGACCGGAACGCAAATGCCGGTTGCGGATGTCATGAAGGCCTCGCGGGCGCCATGCATTTCGTCCACGGAGAACTCCCGCTCGACAAAAACCAGGCCGAGCTTCGCCGCAACGTCGATCGCCGTGGTGCGGGTAATGCCCTTCAGGATCCCATGCTCCGCCGGCCGCGTGACGAGCTTGCCATCCGGCGTGACGATCCAGGCATTGGCCGACGCACCTTCCAGCACCATGCCGTCGCGCGTCACGAAGATCGCGTCATGGGCACCCGCATCACGGGCCTGCTGCTTGGCAAGAACGTTGGGCAAGAGGCCGACAGTCTTGATGTCGACTCGATCCCAGCGGTTTTCAAGGAGCGTGATCACCTTGATGCCGGTCGCGTACTTCTTGGCAAGCAGCGACGGATCGGTGCTCTTGGCGGTGATCGTGACGGTCGGAGCAGTGCCCTCCGGCGGGAAGAAATGGTCGCGCTTTGCCGCACCGCGCGTCACCTGCATGTAGAAGATGCCGTTGCGAACCCGGTTGCGGCGCAGCACCTCCCGGATGACGAGGGTGAGTGCCGCCCGGCTCATCGGCTGGGTCATGCGAAGCTCGCTCAGCGACCGGTCGAGCCGGTTCAGATGCCGCGTCAGATCAACGATCAGCCCTTCCCGGACCTCGCAGACTTCGTAGACACCATCGGCGAACTGGAAACCGCGATCCTCGATATGGACCGCAGCCTCGGAATGCCTGACATACCGGCCGTTGACGTAAGCGATACGCATGATGATCCCTTACACGCCCAGCGACTTCAGTTTCCGGTGCAGCGCCGAGCGCTCCATGCCGACGAATTCCGCGGTGCGCGAAATGTTGCCGCCGAAGCGGTTGATCTGCGCGACGAGATAGTCGCGTTCGAACATTTCGCGTGCCTCACGCAGGGGCAGCGTCATGATATGCACATCGCCCTTCGCCGAGACTTTCGGCAGCATGTCGCCGAGATCGGGCGGCAGCATGTCCGCTGATATCGCCGTATCAGGACCGTCGGTGCGGGCAAGGATCATCAGCCGTTCGATATTGTTGCGCAGCTGGCGGATATTGCCCGGCCAGTCATGCGCCTGCAGCACCGCCATGGCATCGTCACCGATCTTGCGGGCGCGGATGCCCGCCTGCTCGGAGATCTGGCGCATGAACATGTCGACGAGGAACGGAATGTCCTCCCGCCGTTCGGCAAGCGCCGGCACCTTGACCGGCACGACCGCGAGGCGGTGATAGAGATCTTCGCGAAACGCCCCTTCGGCGATCAGGCTTTCAAGATTGAGGGCGGTCGACGAGATGATGCGCACATCCACCTTGACCCGCTTGGAGCCACCGACACGCTCGAACTGCTGATCGACAAGCACGCGCAGGATCTTGTTCTGCGTCTCGCGTGGCATTTCGCCGATCTCGTCGAGATAGAGAATGCCGCGATGCGCCTCTTCCAGCGCACCGATCTTGCGCGGCTGGCCTGGCCCACCCTCGGTCCCGAACAGCGCGATCTCCATCCGGTCAGGCGTGATCGTTGCGGCGTTGAGCGCCACGAACGGCCCCGTGACGCGGGAGGACTTCTTGTGGATCATCCGTGCCACCAGCTCCTTGCCGGAACCGGATGGGCCAAGGATCATGATGCGGCTGTTGGTGGGCGAGACCTTCTCGATCGTCTGGCGAAGCTGCGACACGGCAACCGACGTGCCGACGAGTTCGGCGGCGTCACCTGTGCGGCGCTTCAGCTCCGTCACTTCGCGCTTCAGCTTGGAGTTTTCGAGCGCTCGCTCGGCGATCAGGATCAGCCGATCGGCCTTGAACGGCTTTTCGATAAAGTCGAAGGCACCGCGCTTGATGGCCGATACCGCCGTCTCGACATTGCCGTGACCGGAAATCATGACGACGGGAAGGTCGGGATGACGGGACTTGATCTCCTCGAGGAGTGCTAGACCATCGAGGCGAGATCCCTGCATCCAGATATCGAGAAAGACGAGCCGTGGCACACGGTCGGATATCGTCGCAAGCGCGCTGTCCGCATCGTGGGCCGTTCGCGTTTCATGGCCTTCGTCGGACAGGATCCCCGAAACGATGTCACGAATGTCGGCCTCGTCATCGACGACAAGAATATCAGATGCCATATGCCAGTTCCTTATCGTTATTATCTGTGTTGGGCTTTGCCACCCGCTCGACATGCGGCAGCAGCACCCGGATCATGGCGCCCTTGCCATGATCGAAATCGTTGGGAGCATCGTGAAGCTCCAGCTGTCCGCCGTGCTCCTCGATGATCTTCTTGACGATCGCGAGGCCAAGGCCCGTGCCCTTCTCGCGCATCGTCATATAGGGCTCGAGAATACGGTGCCGGTTTTCGGTCGGCAGTCCGTTGCCGTTGTCGATGATATCGACGACGAACGTGTCCCGGCCTTTTTCGAGAGCCGCGCGAACCATGATCTTGCGGCCGTCGCGCTCTTGATCGCTCGGCACCGCCTCGATCGCCTCGACAGCATTCTTGACGAGGTTTCCGAAAGCCTGGCCCAGCATGCGGGCATCGAACAGACCTTTCAGCGGTTGATCTCCGAGCTCGCGAATGAAGTCCACATGTGTCTCACCCATTTCGCGCAGGAAGATGGCATCGCGCAGGATATCGCGTAAGTCCGCGTCTTCCTTGGCCGGCTTCGGCATGCGGGCAAACGAGGAGAATTCGTCGACCATGCGGCCGATATCGCCGACCTGGCGCACGATCGTATCTGTGCATTGGTCGAACACCGCCCGGTCGCTGGGGTCGATCTGCTTGCCATAGCGGCGCTTCAGGCGCTCGGCGGAAAGCTGGATCGGGGTGAGCGGGTTCTTGATCTCGTGCGCGATACGCCGCGCCACATCCGCCCAGGCGGTCGAACGCTGAGCAATGACAAGGTCGGTAATGTCATCCAGCGTGATCACATAGGCATCCTGCGGCGAACGCTGCTCTTCACGGGTGACCTGCACGGACAGCGTCCGTTCGGTCCCGTTGCGCATCAGATTGACCTGCTTGCGGAAATCCCCACGCGAGCGGGCGGTCGCCTCGGTCAGCACATGGTCGATCTCGGGCGCCACGTCATCAAGCGTCTTGCCCATCAGCTCCTCTGCAGGCGCGCCGAGAAAGTCTTCGGCCGTCGGATTGACGATGGTGATGCGGCGGTCGGCCTCAACGCCGATGACGGCAGCGGTCACGCCAGACAGTACGGCTTCGATAAACCGGCGGCGATCGTCGACCTCGTCCTTGGCCTCGAGAATTTCATCGCGCTGGCTGCGGATTTCGGAAATCATCTTGTTGAAGGTGCGCGACAGGCTGCCCACATCGCCGTCAACAGTGCGAACCGGGACGACCACGTTGAGATTGCCGGTGGCGACGCTGTCTGCCGCACTGATCAGCAGCCGGATCGGCCGCACGATACGGTCGGCAACCGCGATGGCGGCCCAGATGGCGGCGAGAAGCACGATCAACGCAAAGCCGAGATAGAGCACGGCGAAGGCGACCTGCAGCGACATGCGGCCGGCTTCCATCGCCTTGTATTCGGCGGTGTTCTCCTCCATCAGCCGCATCGCGTTCATCACGCGCGGATCGACGGCCCGGATCGTGTAGAGAAAGGCGCCCGGGATCGTATCGATCTTGATGACGGCGCCGACGAGGTTGGTAATGCCCGGCGGAATCAGCGTCGGCTGGCCGGACGCAGCACTCTTGAGCGCGTCCTGGGGGATGGCGGGAAGCGGCTTTTCCGTCTTGATGTCAGCCTGTGCGACGGCCTGGCCATCCTCCTGCACCAGGAAGGCACCGAGCAGACCGCGGCCCCGTGCCTGACGGGTGAGAAGATCGATGAAACCGGTGCGGTCGAGATAATACATCGCCCGGTTCCGCTCGAGGTCGTTCGACATCGAGACGGTCTGGCCCTGAAGGTAACTTGCGTTCTCCATCATATAGGCCCGCGCAACGTCCTGCGACGACTGCACGATCGACTGGGTGCGCAGCGAAAACCAGCGGTCGAGACCAACGCTCAGCGTCAGGCTGGCGAAGATCGCAACCAGCACAGCGGGCGTGATCGCCACAAACGAGAACAGGACGACGATGCGCACATGCAGACGGGCCGCGGCACGGCCGCGACGCCTGGCCTTTACCAGTCGTCCGACCTCTCTGCCGATCAGGTAGACAAGGCCGAGAATGAACAGCGAGTTGATCGCGGCGGACGCGATCACGACATTGGTCGTCGGCGCGACCGGCGTCACGCCCAGCAGCACGAACAGCGTCAGTGTGGCGCAGATCAGTGCACCACCGGCAAGAAGCAGGCCCGGCAGCGCGAAGGATGCACGCCGATCGTGGACTACAGCTGCCGGCTCCGTTTCGGCCGACTGCGTTGCAGCGCCATCCGTCATCGTTAAAACCCCGGCCTTCGTGGCGTGGCCGGTGCGGATATCTCATCCGGACGCAGACGCCAGTCATTCATTTGCAACGAAAACTCGCGCTGCTCGGGCCGAGCTTGGAGGCTCAGCCTGAAGCGTAAATCTGCGTGATGTTTAAGCAACGCTTTGTGGCGAAAATGCAACGATGAAGCAGAAGTGTCAAGCGATTGTGGCGAACGGAAATGACAGGACTATGCGCCGCGCGAGCTGCGATAGACCGAAACGCCCAGTTCCCGGATCTTCTTGCGCAGCGTATTGCGGTTGAGGCCGAGAAGATCTGCTGCCTTGATCTGGTTACCACGGGTGGCAGTCAGCGCGGCAAGGATCAATGGATACTCCATTTCCGTCAAAACCCGGTCGTAAAGACCTGGCGGCGGCAGGTTTTCGCCGAAACCGGCAAAGTATGACCGCATGTTTTCTTCGACCGCCTGGGCGATGGTGAGCGACCCCGAACGGGCCGTCATCTTGTCGATCGGGCTATCCGGCACGTCGGAGCGCAGCTCCGTTTCGATGATCTCGCGGGTGATCACATCCTGTGGATAAAGCGCCATCAGGCGGCGCACGAGGTTTTCCAGCTCGCGGACGTTGCCCGGCCAGGCATAGGCCTTCATCGCATCCAGCGCTTCCGTCTCGAAACGCTTGCCGTCGAGCCCTTCCTTCTCCGCCATCTGCATGAAATGGCGGACGAGATCGGGAATATCCTCGGCGCGGTCTCGGAGCGGCGGAAGGCGCAAGGGAACGACGTTGAGGCGATAGTAAAGGTCCTCGCGGAACAGACCCTGGTTGATGAGTTGCTTCAGGTCCTTGTTGGTCGCGGCAACGATGCGCACGTCGGTGCGGATCGGCGTGCGACCGCCAACCGTCGTGTATTCGCCCTGCTGGAGGACACGAAGAAGCCGCGTCTGGGCATCCATCGGCATGTCGCCGATTTCGTCGAGAAACAGCGTGCCGCCTTCTGCCTGTTCGAAACGGCCCGTCGAGCGGTTCTGGGCGCCGGTAAAGGCACCCTTTTCGTGGCCGAACAGTTCCGACTCGATCAGATCGCGTGGAATTGCCGCCATGTTGATGGCGACGAACGGGCCGTTGCGGCGCTTGCCGTAGTCATGCAGCGCGCGGGCGACAAGCTCCTTGCCGGTGCCCGACTCGCCGGTAATCATCAGCGTCAGGTCGGTCTGCATCAGACGCGCCAGAACGCGGTAGATTTCCTGCATCGCCGTCGAACGGCCCACCAGCGGCATGCCGTCCTGCGTATCGTCGTCGAGGCGAGCCGGCTTGCGCTTCGGTTCAGCCAGGGCCCGCCCGATGATCGCGATCAGCTCGGTAAGGTCGAACGGCTTCGGCAGATAGTCGTAGGCGCCCTTCTCTGAGGCCTTGATGGCGGTCATGAACGTGTTCTGGGCGCTCATGACGAGTACCGGAAGATCCGGTCTCGCCTTCTTGATGCGCGGCAGAAGATCGAACGCGTTCTCATCCGGCATGATCACGTCGGTGACGACAAGATCGCCCTCGCCGGCGGAAATCCAGCGCCATAGCGTTGCGGCATTCGATGTGATGCGGACGTCATAACCGGCGCGGGTCAGCGCCTGGTTGAGAACCGTGCGGATGGCTGCGTCGTCGTCTGCGACAAGGATCGTGGCAGTCATTAATCGCTTCCTGTGAAGTTCAAGGCGCGGCCATCGCCGCCTTCTTCCTTGTGCATGGGCATAAGAACGCGGAATATCGTCCGGCGCGGCTGGCTGTCGCATTCGATGATGCCGCCATGGGCACCGATGATTTTAGCAACCAGCGCCAGACCAAGGCCGGAACCGTTCGTCTTGGTGGTGATGAAAGGGTCAAACAGATGCGGCAGGATATCGGCCGGCACGCCCGGACCGTTGTCGATGACGCAAAATTCCAGCGGCAGCGAGATCTTCTCCCGCGTGCCGGCAACCGACAGGCGGATGCCCGGACGGTAGGCGGTGGTCAGCATGATCTCCGCATCCGGCTGATCGCCGACCGCTTCGGCAGCATTCTTGATGAGGTTCAGGAACACCTGCACCAGCTGGTCGCGGTTTGCATAGACCGGCGGCAACGACGGATCGTACATTTCCGCGATCCTGATATCGCGTCCGAACCCGGCCTTGGCGATAGCCTTCACATGATCGAGCACGGAATGGATGTTGAGCGGCATACGGTCGATCGGACGCTCGTCGGAAAACACCTCCATACGGTCGACCAGCGACACGATGCGGTCGGTCTCGTCGCAGATCAGCCGGGTCAGCGAGCGGTCTTCGTCCGGCACGACCGACTCAAGCAGCTGGGCTGCTCCGCGGATGCCGGAGAGCGGGTTCTTGATTTCATGCGCCAGCATTGACGCAAGACCGGTGACCGATCGCGCCGCAGCCCTGTGGGTCAGCTGCCGGTCGATCTTGTCGGCCATCGAGCGTTCCTGGAACACCACGACGACAGACCCCGGTTCGCTGACGACAGGCGCGACATAGAGATCGACCAGCTTTTCCTGGCCGAGGCGCGGCGACGACAGGTCGACGCGGTACTCGTTGACCGGCGCCCTGCGTTCGCGAACCTGATCGATCAGCGCAAGAAGCGGGCTTCCGAACGGAATGAAACTCGAGATCGTGTTCTTGGCCAGATGCGAGGCGCTGGAGCCGAAGAACGACTCTGCTTCCCAGTTGGCGAATGCGACCCTGCCATCGGCATCGACAAGAATGACCGGGTTCTGAACGGAATTGAGAACCGCCATGGCCAGCGCTTGCCCCTGCGCGGCATCGGGTGCGGGAGACTTTGTCATGCTGCCTTCCTTGCCGACTCATCGAACGCACCGTCGAGCAGTGCCGACGACATTCTTTTCGAAACGTCGGTCGCGTCCTTCGAGATCATGATTGCGCCCTTCTGATCTGCTGGCAGGTTCGGCGCGAACCGGTCGAGATACCAGCCGAGATGTTTCCTTGCGTGTCGAAGCCCGGCCTCGCGGCCATAAAGCTCCAGCATCGCTTCGTAATGTTCAACGACGATGACAGCCATCTCCTCGCGGCACGGTGCAGAAGCGCCGGCAAGCCATCCGATATGCCAGGGACGACCCTGCGCGCCACGTCCGACCATGACCGCATCGGCGCCCGAGCGCCGGATGATCTCGGCCGCATCTTCCGGCGTCTCGACATCGCCATTGGCGATCAGCGGGATCTTGATCTCATCGCGCACCGCACGGATGGCATCCCAGTCCGCCTTGCCCTCGTAGAACTGCATGCGGGTGCGGCCATGGATGGTGATCATCCGGGCACCGGCCTGTTCGGCACGGCGTGAAATTTCCGGTGCGTTGATGGTATTCTCGTCCCAGCCGAGCCGCATCTTGACGGTGACCGGCACGCTGACCGCCTTGACGGTCGCCTCGATCATCGACAGTGCGTGATCAGGATCGCGCATCAGCGCGGAACCGGAATAGCCACCGGTCACCTTTTTCGCCGGACAGCCCATGTTGATATCGATGATATCGGCGCCATTGGCTTCGGCGATCTTTGCCGCTTCCGCCATCCAGTGTGCTTCGCGACCGGCGAGCTGCACCATATGCGGCGTGATCCCCGTTCCCTGCAGACGCGACCAGGATTCCTCGCGGTTCATGACCAGTTCGCGGCTCGCCACCATTTCGGTTACGACGAGGCCTGCACCGTGGCGCCAGGCAAGCGTGCGGAACGGCAGATCGGTGACGCCGGACATCGGCGCCAGGACCACCCGGTTACGGATGGCGACTGGCCCGATATGAAAAGGTGAGGCAAGGTCGGGAAACGGCAAGTGATGATCTTTCGGGCAGATAATTCTTCTGCACTATTTTTATTCAGGAGTCATGCGTTTGCCAAGGGCAATTCACGAGCTGCGTTATTTTTAAGCGACGTGCTGGAATAAAGGCTTTTGGTCCTATAGTTCTGCGGCTGTCAACCTCCCACCAATTTCCGAGGGCTCATGGACGGCGAGATCTTCAAGATAGGCATCGTCATCGTGGCCGCTGGCCGCGGAGAGCGTGCGGGTGCGCCGGGAGACGGGCCGAAGCAATATCGCCGCATCGGTGGCCTGCCGGTCATTCATCATACGCTGCAGAAATTTCTGACCTGGCCAAAGAGCGGTCCGATCGTCGTCGTCATCCATCCGGAAGACGAGGCGCTCTATGCGGCTTCCACGGAGGGACTTGGCGGAGCCGAGAACATCATCGTCACCTTCGGCGGCGATACAAGGCAGCGCTCCGTCTACGAGGGCCTGCGGGCGATTGCGGCAACGGAGGCGACCCACGTGATGATCCATGACGCGGCCCGCCCTTTCGTCGACCACGCACTGCTGGATCGCATTGCAGAGGGCTTTGCCGCGGGCAATGACGGAATCTTGCCGGCGATGGCGGTGACCGATACGCTGAAGCGTGGCGGATCGGACGGGCTGGTGCACGAAACGGTTTCGCGGGCGGGGCTCTATGCGGCCCAGACACCGCAGAGCTTCCGTCTCTCGGAAATCCGCACCGCGCATGAAAAGGCCGCAGCCCTTCGCCACGACGACTTCACCGACGATGCCTCGATCGCCGAATGGGCGGGCCTTGCCGTGACGATTGTGGAAGGCTCCGTCGACAATATCAAACTGACGCTGAAGCGGGATATCGATATGGCTGACGAAAAACTCACGCAGGGCAACCCTGCCCCACACTATCTGCCGGATGTTCGCACCGGCAATGGCTACGACGTCCACCAGCTCGTGTCCGGCGACGGCGTGACGCTGTGCGGGATCTTCATTCCCCACGATCAGAAGCTGAGCGGCCATTCGGATGCCGACGTGGCGCTGCATGCCCTCACCGACGCGCTGCTCGCCACCTGCGGCGCCGGCGACATCGGCGACCACTTTCCGCCGTCCGACATGCAGTGGAAGGGCGCGGCCTCGAGGATCTTTCTTGAGCACGCTGCGAAGATCGTGCGCGAACACGGCGGCACCATCATGAATGCCGATGTGTCGCTGATCGCGGAAGCCCCCAAGATCGGTCCGCATCGTCAGGAAATGCGCGAAAAGCTCGCCGAAATCCTCGGCATCTCGCTCGACCGCTGCTCGGTCAAGGCGACGACCAACGAGAAGATCGGATTTGTCGGCCGTGGCGAGGGGATCGCGGCGATTGCCACAGCCACCGTCGTGTTCGGCTCGGTGAAGGCATGAGCCTGTTTCCGGACGATATCGAGGCACAGGCCCGCCGCATCATCGAGACGCTTTCAAAGCGCAAGCTGATGGTCTCGACGGCAGAATCCTGCACAGGCGGCCTGATCGCCGGAGCGCTGACCGAGATCGCCGGGTCGTCGGCGGTCGTTGATCGCGGCTTTGTCACTTATACCAATGACGCGAAGACAGACATGCTGGGAGTGCCCTCGTCGGTGCTTGCAACACACGGCGCCGTCTCAAGGGAAACTGCCCTGTTGATGGCAACTGGCGCCCTGTTCCGCTCCCGCGCCGATCTCGCTGTTGCCGTAACAGGCATAGCAGGCCCCGGCGGCGGCTCGGCCGAAAAGCCAGTCGGGCTGGTCCATCTCGCAGCGCGCGGCCGGACCGGGAAGATCCTGCACCGGGAGATGCGCTATGGCGACATCGGCCGAACCGAGATCCGGCTTGCGACCGTCAGGACTGCGCTGGAGATGCTGCTGGAGGCGGCGGACTGAACTGACCCCAATTAGGCGTAGATCTTGTCCGCGCGTGCTTCGAACGCTTCGGCAAACATGCGGAAGGCGCGGTCGAACATCGAGCCCATCAGAGCGCCGAGAATCATGCTCTTGAATTCGTAGTCGATAAAGAAGGCAACGGTGCAACCGTCGGAACCGTCCGTCGCCGGCTCGAACCGCCAGCGATTATCGAGATACTTGAACGGACCTTCGATATATTTGACATCGATCGCCTGCTCCGCCGGATGCAGCAGGACCTGGGTCGTAAAAGTTTCACGGATCGCCTTGTAGCCGACGGTCATGTCGGCAAGCAGCAACTCCTTGCCATCACGTTCCTTGCGGGAACGGATCGACAGCGCTTCACAAAGCGGCAGGAATTCCGGATATTTCTCGATGTCGGCGACCAGCGCGTACATCTTCTCGGGACTATGCTTGACGGGGCGGCGTATTTCGAACTTGGGCATGTCGTGGAGTTAATCGCGCACAGGCAGAAGATCAAGAAGCTGACGCATGTGTCGGTGCGATTTCAACATCAGGCGCGCCCAAATCCTGCGCTCTCGCTGTCGTCCAAAAAAATGGCCCTGCCCTCTGGCGGGTTGCTGCTTCAAGGCATATCTGGGACGTCGCCGCTCGGCTCGATAACGGGACGCCCGAAGATTAAATAATTTTAATGTCTCAGCAATGAAGTTGTAATGATCCGCGGGATCAATCCTGCGTATAACGCTTCACGGGAGATGACTGGCTTTTACCTGTCGGAAAGACGCATTCCATGGATGACTTCACACAAATGATCAAGCTGCTCGAATCCGCCAAGCAACTGGCCGATATGAACCAGCTCCCCATGCTCGCCTATTTTGTGGAAATGGCGAAAGCCGAGACACGCGGACATCGTACGACGCTGCGCGAGCGCCGCCGCGGGCAGGACAAGAACCAGGATAAGATCGAGAAGGTTCAAGCGGCCGAGTGATCGGCCGCCAGACCGCAGAAGTGCGGATTACACCGCTGCTGCGAGCAGCTTGCGGGCGCGATTGGCGCGCAGACGGGCGAAATCATCGCCTGCGTGATGCGACGATCGCGTCAGCGGGCTGGACGCCACCATCAGGAAGCCCTTCGTATAGGCCACAGTCTCGTAGGACTTGAACTCTTCCGGCGTCACGAAACTCATCACCGCATGATGCTTGCGGGTCGGCTGCAGATACTGGCCGATCGTCAGGAAGTCGACGTCGGCGGTCCGCAGGTCGTCCATCAGCTGCAGCACTTCGTTGCGCTCTTCGCCGAGGCCGACCATGATGCCCGACTTGGTAAACATCGTCGGATCCAGTTCCTTCACCCGCTGCAGCAGACGAACCGAGTGGAAATACCGCGCACCGGGGCGAACCGTCAGGTAGTTGCCAGGAACCGTCTCCATATTGTGGTTGAAGACGTCGGGCTTTGCCGCAACGACGCGCTCGAGAGCGCCCGGCTTCTTGAGGAAGTCCGGCGTCAGGATCTCGATCGTCGTCAACGGTGACGCTGCACGGATTGCCCAGATCACCTTTTCGAAATGCTCCGCACCGCCATCGGCCAGATCGTCACGATCGACCGAGGTGATGACGACGTGGCTGAGGCCCATCTCCTTGACGGCCTTTGCGACGTTTTCAGGCTCTGACAGGTCGAGCGCGTTCGGCTTTCCTGTCGAGACGTTGCAGAACGCGCAGGCGCGCGTGCAGATCTCGCCCATGATCATGAACGTGGCGTGCTTCTTGTCCCAGCACTCGCCGATGTTGGGGCAACCCGCTTCTTCACAAACAGTGACGAGCTTGTGCTCCTTCACGATCGAGCGGGTTTCCTGATAGCCCTTGGAAACCGGAGCCTTGACACGGATCCATTCCGGCTTGCGCAGCACTGCGGTATCGGGCCGATGCGCCTTTTCCGGATGGCGGACACGCTTCTCATCGCCCGTGGCCGGGGTGATGAGGTTTATCCTGTCGAGAATGGTGACCATAAATTACTGTCCTCAACCGCCTTGAATGCGGGTACCGTCAACGTCTGACGAGTTTTGCGACCAATAGCAAAATGCACGAGCCGACGAAACCCTGCACGAGGTAACCCAGCCAACCGCTGGCGACATGGATGTTGGCAGAATCGAAGATCGCATTGGCGAGCACCGCGCCGACAATGCCGATCACGATATTCATGAAGATGCCGAAGCGCATATCCATCAGCTTGCCGGCAAGCCAGCCTGCCAGGCCTCCGATGATGATTGCTGCAAACCAGCCCACGCCCATGTCTTACTCCGTTCAAACCTCTTCAGCAGATATGGGCGGCGATCCGCCCATATGCAATCGGCGCTGAGACTTAAGCGTTCAGGACGCGACCATAGGCATCGAGAACGCTTTCCTTCATCGATTCCGAAATCGTCGGATGCGGGAAGATCGTGTGCATCAGGTCTTCCTCTGTCGTCTCGAGGTTCATCGCGACGACGAAGCCCTGGATGAGTTCGGTCACTTCCGCCCCGACCATATGTGCACCGATGAGCTCGCCTGTCTTCTTGTCGAAGATCGTCTTGACCATGCCCTGGTCCTCGCCGAGGGCCACGGCCTTGCCGTTGGCCGCAAACGAGAAGCGGCCGACGCGGATCTCGCGGCCCTGCTCCTTGGCTTTCGCTTCCGTCAGACCAACCGACGCGACCTGCGGATTGCAATAGGTGCAGCCCGGGATCTTGCTCTTGTCCATGGCGTGGACGTTGGGCAGACCGGCGATCTTCTCGATGCAGACGACGGCTTCATGCTCGGCCTTGTGCGCCAGCAGCGGACCGCCGGCGACATCGCCGATCGCGTAGATACCCTCGACATTGGTCTTGCCGTAGCCGTCGATGACGATGAAGCCACGGTCGGTCTTCACGCCGACAGCCTCAAGGCCGATATTCTCGATATTGGCCTGCACGCCGACAGCCGAGATCATCCGGTCTGCGGTAATCTTCTCCGACGTGCCGTCCTTCTTCTCGATCGTGGCAGTAATCGAGTTTGCACCCTTCTCGACCTTCGCGACCTTGGCTTCGAGGTGGATCTTGATGCCCTGCTTGTCGAACTGCTTCTTGGCGAAGGCCGAGATCTCGGCATCCTCGACCGGCATGACCTGGCTCATGATTTCGACCACGGTCACGTCGACGCCCATGGTGCGATAGAACGACGCGAACTCGATGCCGATTGCGCCAGATCCCATGACGAGCAGCGACTTCGGCAACTCTTCAGGCTTCATCGCTTCGAAATAGGTCCAGATCAGCTTGCCATCCGGCTCGATACCCGGCAGCGCACGCGGGCGGGCGCCGGTGGCGACGATGACGTGCTTGGCGGTGTAGGTGCCCTCGCCCAGCGTGTTCTTGGGCACCGGACCCTGCGGCTGGACGATCTCCTTGGTGATCTTGCCGACGACGATTTCGGCCATCTGCGAACCGGATGCCGCCTTGGTGACCTTGGCTTCACCCCAGATGATATCGATCTTGTTCTTCTTGAACAGGAAGCCGACGCCGCTGTTCATGCGGTTGGCAATGCCGCGCGACCGCGCAACGACCGCCTTGACGTCGGGCGTGATAGTGCCTTCCAGCGTCAGGCCGTAATCCTTGGCATGCTGCGCGGTGTGCAGCACGTCGGCGGTCCGAAGCAGCGCCTTGGTCGGGATGCAGCCCCAGTTGGAGCAGATGCCGGCCAGATGCTCGCGCTCGACGACGGCAACCTTCATGCCCAGCTGGGATGCACGGATCGCGGCGATATAACCGCCCGGACCGGCGCCGATAACGATGAGATCGTAGGACTGAGCCATTGTTTCCTGCCTTTGTCTTTTCAAGTCTGTGTCTGCGGCGACCATCGATACGCGGCCTGCCGATGTGAATTCTTGGGTCAGATGCCGAGCATCATCCGGACGATCGGCTCAAGCCCACGGCCGATGGCGCGGGTATCTTCAGCGGTCAGGTGCACACCATCGAGCGGGCTGGTCTTTGCGACCGATCCTGCATCGAAGAAGCCGCACCCGAGCTCGTCGGCGAGATCGCGGTAAAGGGAGGCCAGCATCGACGACTGCTCGATCCCGCCCTGGAACATCGCCGAAAAGATCGGATCCCCGGTCTCGCAAAGTGGTGGCGGCGAAACGATCAGCACGTCAGGTGCATCATAGTCGAACGACCATTCGTGGTGCCGGATCAAAGCGACCAGCCGCTGGATGCCGGCCCGCGCCGCATGCGCCGTGCCGGCGATGACAGGCTTCATATCGTTGGTGCCGAGCATGATGACGACCAGATCAAGCGGCATGTGGGTGTGGAGGACGGTCGGAAAATTTCTGACGCCGTTGCGATCGCAATCGGCGAGATGGTCGTCGTAGCCGGTGGTGCGCCCGTTCAGGCCCTCGGCAATCACCGTGACCTCGTCTCCGAGTGCGGCGCCGAGCACGCTCGTCCAGCGATCCTCGAACGCATGCCGGCCGGGACCGACGGGGTCGTATCCCCAGGTGAGACTGTCGCCAAAGCAGAGAACGGTTTTCATAGTGTCCATACGCCCAGTCATTCCCTGCCGACCTGTCTCTGTCGAGCTCAGGTCCCCTTCATCAGCGTCTCGACCTTGCTTTCCAACTCGGATATCCGCTCCTCGAAGTCACCAGTCATGAACTTCGAGAGCATCGTATCGGCGGTCAGCGCATTGCGAATACTCTTCTGGCCGATCTCAAGCTTGTGCAATTGCTGTTTCACGGCACCGAGTTCACCGCGTATCTCATGCATTTCACCGCGTATTTCACGCAGCATCGGCATGATCATGTCCACCGGTTCGTTCGCCATCGACGTGCTCCTGAGCGGACCGTATTCCGCTCCATCAAATATGGTGGAGCAGCTTACAAATGTCACGCATCAAGCGCATTCACCGATGGGAACGGCCGCGACTTAGGCCGCGGCCGAGATTTCTTAAACCAGCATGCCCATCGGGCTTTCGATGTAGCGCTTGAAGGCCGAGGCAAGCTCTGCGCCGAGCGCGCCGTCGATGACGCGGTGGTCGAAGGCGAACGTTGCCGTCATCACCGTGCCGACTTCGAGTTTGCCGCCACGAACGATCGGCTTTTCGACACCGGCGCCAATGGAGACGATCGAGGCCTGCGGCAGGTTGATGATCGACGTGAAGTTGGAGACACCGAACATGCCGAGGTTTGACACCGACGTGGTGCCGCCCTGGTATTCTTCCGGCTTCAGCTTCTTGTCGCGGGCCCGCTTGGCAAGGTCCTTGACCTCGTTGGAGATGACCGAAAGCGTCTTCGTCTCGGCCTTGCGGACGATCGGAGTGATCAGACCATCCGGGATCGACACGGCGACGCCGACATCCGCATGCTTGTGCAGGACGCGGGCAGAAGACGTCCAGGAGGCGTTTGCCATGGGAACATCCCGCAGCGCCAGCGCCATCGCCTTGATGATGAAGTCATTGACGGAAAGCTTGAAGGCCGGAACCTCACCCTTTTCCGTCTTCTTCACCGGCGCGGACGCATTGATCTCGGCGCGCAGCTTGAGCATCGCATCGAGTTCGCAATCCATCGAAACGAAATACGACGGAACCGTCTGGGTCGACTCGGTCAGGCGCGAGGCAATCGTCTTGCGCATGCCGTCATGCGGCAGAAGCTCGTACGAGCCTTCCGCAAACAGCTTCATGATGTTGTCGTCCGACGGACCCTTTGCCATTGGCGCGGCTGGAACCTGAGCGGCACCGGCAGTTGCCGGCGTTGCAGCAGAAGAAGCAGGCTTTGCACCGCCGGAAGCGGCTGCCTTCTCGATATCGGCCTTGACGACACGGCCATGTGGGCCGGTGCCGGTAACGCCGGTGAGATCGAGACCGGCTTCCTTGGCCATACGACGGGCGAGCGGCGACGAAAACACACGCTTGCCGTCTTCTGCCTTCGGAGCAGGCGTCGACGGTGCCGGAGCGGCATCCGTCAGCGGCTTGTTGGAACTGGCTTCGGACTTCGGCGCTTCGGACGCCTTCTCCGCAGGAGCGGCTTCAGCCTTCGGAGCATCTGCCTTCGGGGCTTCAGCCTTCGGAGCCTCGCCGCCGGAAGCGGCAGCCGAAACATCTTCGCCGTCGACCGCAAGGATGGCGATCAGGGCGTTGACCTTGACGCCTTCGGTGCCGGCCGGAACCACCAGCTTGGCGACAACGCCTTCGTCGACGGCTTCGACTTCCATCGTTGCCTTGTCGGTCTCGATTTCGGCGATCACGTCGCCGGACTTGACCGTATCGCCTTCCTTGACCAGCCACTTGGCGAGGTTGCCCTCCTCCATGGTCGGCGACAGGGCAGGCATGGTGATGTTGATAGGCATGTTAATCCTCCGCCCACACAAGTTCAAACTGGGCAAGTTCGTCAGGATGTTCCGTCAGCCGGGTGACATCTTCAGGCGTCACTTCGATGTAACCGGCAACGTCTTCAAGCCAGCCGTCGACGGCACCAATCACGCCAATCTCTTCGCGCGGCACACCGACGATCACCTCGGTGTCTTCAGTCTTGACCAAGGCCCAGAACACAATTCTTTCAAAGACCGGGTTGTTCTTGGTGCCGATCACTCGGAACCAAGAACCGGAAACCGGCAGAATCTGCTTCACAGAAGATTTCGGCATGACCGGTCCCTTACTTGTAGCAGACGGTCTTCACCGCCTGAACGACTTCACCGACATTCGGCAGCGCCAGCTTTTCAAGGTTGGCGGCGTAAGGCATCGGCACGTCCTTGCCAGCGATCGTCAGGATCGGCGCATCGAGATAGTCGAAGGCCTGCTGCATGACGCGGGTGGCGATTTCGGTACCGACCGACGACTGCGGATAGCCTTCCTCGACGGTGACCAGACGACCGGTCTTCTTCACCGATTCGATCACAGTCGGCAGGTCCATCGGACGGATGGTGCGAAGATCGATCAGTTCGACATCGATGCCGTCCTTCTCGAGTTCGGCAACCGCCTTCGTGGCATAGGCCATGCCGATACCGAAGGAGACGACTGTCACGTCCTTGCCGGTCTTGTGGATACGCGCCTTGCCGATCGGCAGAACGAAATCGTCCAGCTTCGGCACTTCGAACTGCTGTCCGTAGAGGATCTCGTTTTCCAGGAAGATGACCGGGTTCGGATCGCGAATCGCAGCCTTCAGAAGACCCTTCGCGTCGGCAGCAGTATACGGCATGACGACCTTGAGGCCCGGGATCTGGCTGTACCAGGCAGCGTAATCCTGGCTGTGCTGTGCGCCAACGCGGGCAGCAGCACCGTTCGGTCCACGGAACACGATCGGCGCACCCATCTGGCCGCCGGACATGTAAAGCGTCTTGGCAGCCGAGTTGATGATGTGGTCGATCGCCTGCATGGCGAAGTTGAACGTCATGAACTCGACGATCGGCTTCAGGCCCGCCATAGCGGCACCAACGCCGACGCCGGCAAAGCCGTGTTCGGTGATCGGCGTATCGACGACGCGACGCGCGCCGAATTCCTGCAGCAGGCCTTGCGTGATCTTGTAGGCGCCCTGGTATTCGGCGACTTCCTCACCCATCACGAACACATCGCCATCGCGACGCATTTCTTCGGCCATGGCATCGCGAAGTGCTTCGCGAACCGTGGTCATCACCATCTCGGTGCCGGCCGGAATGTCCGGATCGGCAGCAATTTCGATCTTCGGCTGGGCCGGTACCTTGGCGTCAGCAGGTGTCTCGTCCTTGGCTTCGCGTGCCTTGCCGCCGGCAGCATCGGAGGTCGCCGCCGGAGTGTCGGCATCGGCCTTCGGAGCATCCGCCTGGGGCGCACTTTCCTGTGCAGGCTTGTCAGCCTTCATGTCGTCGGCGGTTTCGCCTTCGGCAAGCAGGATTGCGATCTTGGTGTTGACCTTGACGTTTTCGGTGCCGGCCTCGATCAGCAGCTTGCCGATCACGCCTTCATCGACAGCTTCCACTTCCATGGTCGCCTTGTCGGTCTCGATTTCGGCGATCACGTCGCCGGAGGTGACCTTGTCACCCTCTTTTTTCAGCCACTTGCTGAGCGTGCCTTCTTCCATCGTGGGAGAAAGCGCGGGCATCAGGATATCGATTGGCATTGAGGTTCCCTCCCCGCGATCAGAGCAGAATGTCGGTGTAGAGCTCGGATACATCCGGCTCCGGATCGTTCTGGGCAAAATCTGCAGAATCCGAGACCACGTCACGGATATCCTTGTCGATCGTCTTCAGTTCGTCCTCGGTCGCCCAGCCGCCGTCGAGGATGCGCAGACGCACCTGTTCGATCGGGTCCTGCTCGGAGCGCATCTTCTGCACTTCTTCCTTGGAACGATACTTTGCCGGGTCGGACATCGAGTGACCACGGTAGCGGTAGGTCAGCATTTCGAGAATGATCGGACCCTTGCCGGAACGGCAATGCGCGAGCGCCTCGTCGCCGGCGGCCTTGACGGCGCGCACATCCATACCATCCACCTGGATGCCGGGAATGCCGAAGCCGGAGCCACGCAACGAATAGTTCGACTGCGCCGTCGCACGGGCAGTCGATGTGCCCATCGCATAACGGTTGTTCTCGACGATATAGACGATCGGGAGCTTCCAGAGAGCAGCCATGTTGAAGCTCTCGTAGACCTGACCCTGGTTGGCAGCGCCATCGCCGAAATAGGCAACCGATACGCTGTCATTGCCGCGATAGGCATTGGCGAAAGCAAGACCGGTGCCGAGAGACACCTGCGCGCCGACGATGCCGTGGCCGCCGTAGAATTGCTTTTCCTTGGAGAACATGTGCATCGAGCCGCCCTTCCCCTTGGAATAGCCGCCGCGACGCCCCGTCAGTTCCGCCATCACACCACGGGCACTCATGCCGGTTGCCAGCATATGGCCGTGGTCACGATAGGCGGTGATGACCTGATCGCCCTCTTTCTGCGCCATCTGCATGCCGACGACGACAGCTTCCTGGCCGATATAGAGGTGACAGAAACCACCGATGAAGCCCATGCCGTAAAGCTGGCCGGCCTTTTCCTCGAAGCGGCGGATGAGCAGCATTTCGCGATACGCGTGCAGCTCGTCATCCTTGCCGAAGTCCGACATATTCTTGCCGGTAAAATCCTTTGAAACGTTCTGGGTTGCAGACTTTGCCGCCGTTTTGCGGCCGGACGTAGACGCGGTTTTAGCTTGCGCCATCGATCCCTCCCTGTGTGCTGCTCTTTATAAAGGGGACATCATGTCAAAATGACGCACCCTGGTTTCGGAGCGTAACATAGGGAAGAAAGCACGGACCAGCAATGCCATAATTGCATGGCTCACATCCAAATTAAATCACTGATATCGTTGCTGAATTGTGAAATTAACCAGCTTTTGGTTAATTTAGAAGTAGTTGTTGAAGATCACGATCTCGTCGCGCTTGGAGACGTTGAGCTGGTAGCGGGCAATCTCGTCGAGCATGTCCTTCTCGAGAGACCCGTCGCTCATCAGTTGGACCTGACGCTCCAACGCCTTGCGACCGTCGGTCAGCCTTGTCAGTTCGGCAACCCGCTCGATCCGCCGCTTCTCGAATTTCTCCGTCGCGATCAGCCCGAGTTCGCCATGCACGGAATGATATCCGAAATAGGAAACGAATGCGATCGTGATGGCCGGCAGGACGAAACGACCGAATTTTCTTTTCTTGTGATGCTTGGTCCACATGCTCACGAGACGCCCACCCAATACGCTAAACTGGATCAGGATCGATCCGAACTGCGAGAGAGAATCGCAGAACTTGCTTAAGCAATGGTTGACCGGGGAGCCTCGACCGGCGACTTCACCCGCTCGACGTCACCCAGAAATGCGAAAGGCCGGAGCTTTTGGCTCCGGCCTCCGTTTCAATCTGCAACAATCGCTTAGTTGACGGCCTTGTCAACCAGCTTGTTCTTGCCGATCCAGGGCATCATGGCGCGAAGCTTGGTGCCGACTTCCTCGATCTGGTGCTTGTCGTTCATGCGGCGAATGCCCTTGAAGCGGGCGCCACCGGCACGGTATTCCTGCATCCAGTCGGACGTGAACTTGCCAGTCTGGATATCGGTCAGAACCCGCTTCATCTCGGCCTTTGTCTCGGCGGTGATGATGCGCGGACCGGTGACGTACTCGCCCCACTCGGCCGTGTTGGAGATCGAGTAGTTCATGTTGGCGATACCGCCTTCATAGATCAGGTCGACGATCAGCTTCACTTCGTGCAGGCACTCGAAATAGGCCATCTCCGGCGCGTAGCCGCCTTCGACCAGCGTTTCGAAACCGGCGCGGATGAGCTCGACGAGACCGCCGCAGAGAACAGCCTGTTCGCCGAACAGATCGGTCTCGCACTCTTCCTTGAACGTGGTCTCGATAATGCCGGACCGGCCGCCGCCAACGCCACAAGCGTAGGAGAGAGCGATCTCAAGCGCATTGCCGGACGCGTTCTGGTCGATGGCAACGAGGCAAGGAACGCCGCCGCCCTTCTGGTATTCGCCACGAACCGTATGGCCCGGGCCCTTTGGTGCGATCATGACGACGTCGACGGAAGCCTTCGGCTCGATCAGGCCGAAATGGACGTTGAGGCCGTGGGCGAAAGCGATGGCAGCGCCGTCGCGAATGTTGCCGGCGATGTCGGCCTTGTAGATGTCTGCCTGCAGCTCGTCGGGAGCCGCCATCATCATCAGATCTGCCCAGGCGGCAGCTTCGGCAACGGTCATGACCTTAAAGCCATCGGCTTCGGCCTTCTTGACGGTCGGCGAATCGGCACGCAGGGCGATGACGACATTGCTGGCACCACTGTCCTTCAGGTTCAGCGCGTGGGCGCGACCCTGCGAACCGTAACCGATGATGGCAACCTTCTTGGACTTGATGAGATTGAGATCAGCATCCCGATCGTAATAAACGCGCATCGTATGTTCCTTCCCTATGAACGTAACTGTTGTTGATGATTAGCGGGCCGCGGAGGTGCGTGACACCTCCAGCGGCTGTTTCTCGGTGCGATACAGCGACAGAAAGGCATCGATGGCTCTTTCCGCCTGACGTGCAGTATCCTTCAGCCCGGGTTCGCCGAGCAGCATGCGGACATGCAGGTCGGAGACGATCAGGCCGTAAAGCGTATGATAGGCGGCATCCGCGTTGTCGAACCGCAGGAGCCCTACCCGTTTGCCCGCATCGATCAGCGCCATGGCGCGACGATCGATCTGGCGACGGCCATGCTCGACCAGCAGCTTGCCGAGCTTGGATCCGTTCGGCCCGGCACCCGGTCCCGACTGGCCGATCGCCAGCCGGTTGAGCGCCAGCGACACATCGCCGGATAAAACCTCCAGCAGATCGCGTGCAAAAAGTTCGAGATGATCCCGCAAAAGCTCGGCACTCAGCCGCTCGCCGGACCGCTCGAACGTGCGGACCTTGGCGGCCTGATGGGCGATCATCGCGGCCAGCAGGCCTTCGCGGTCGCCGAACCACTTGTAGAGGCTTTCCTTCGAGCAGCTTGCAGCGCGTGCAAGCCCGGATGTGGTGAGTGCTTTCTCACCGCCTTCGACGAGCAGACGCAGCGCCTGCTCCAGAACCTCGTTCTGGCGCGGCGAAAAGTCGGGCATGTCTGCGGTTTCGGTTCTCACGGCTCACCTCTGAAGTACCGTACGGTACGGTTCTGCCGGTATAAATGATTTCACATGTCCGTCAAGTTCTTCTGGCGGGTCCTGTGAATAAGATGCGGAAGGAATTGGCTTTGCAAAGCAAGAGAGAAGTCGCGCTCACCCGCCTCAACCGCGATCAGCCGGCAGACGGCTCACGCACTGCGCTGATGTCACGGCTCGGCGACATGCCGTAGAGACGGCCATATTCGCGGCTGAACTGGGACGGGCTCTGGTAACCGACGCGGTGGCCGGCATTGCCTGCATCCAGCCCGTCGACCAGCATCAACCGGCGCGCCTCGTGAAGGCGGAGATGCTTTTGGAACTGGACAGGCGTGAGAGCCGTCACGGCCTTAAAGTGATGGTGGAACGAGGACGGGCTCATTCCCACGTGATCCGACAGATCCTCGATCTTGAGCGGACGATGGAAATTTGATCGCAACCAGCTGACGGCGCGTGCGATTCTGGAACTCTGCGTTTCCGACATGGCCATATGGACAAGCCTTGGCCCATCGGGCGAGGTCAGCAGGCGGTAGAAGATCTCCTGTTCGATAAGCGGCACCATCGCAGCGATATCGGATGGTG
Organism: Neorhizobium sp. DAR64862/K0K3; assembly: GCF_050500185.1. Lineage (NCBI taxonomy): Bacteria > Pseudomonadati > Pseudomonadota > Alphaproteobacteria > Hyphomicrobiales > Rhizobiaceae > Neorhizobium > Neorhizobium sp. DAR64862/K0K3. Next base: position 1,153,484 of record NZ_CP191449.1, on the reverse strand, counting down.
TATCGAGCAACCGCACCAGTCTGGTTGTCGCATCGATCAGATCAGGCGACGCATGGTTGACCGTCAGCCCGCGGTATCCCTCGCTTGCCAGAGAGTCTGGCTGGAAGTTGATACGGTCGAACAATTCGTGGAGCCGCTCCATCTTCAGATCGAGGCAGAGGCAGTAGTAGGGAATATCGCCGCTGGCCTCCACCACCCAGGACGCGACGGGCAGATCGAGCGAGGTCAGCAGATACTGGCCGACGCCGTAGCGATACGTCTCACGGCCAAGCGTCAGGCTCTTGGAGCCCTGTAGGACCAGCGTGTAACTGGGAGAATAGGCCGTATGAAGCGGCGCGGTTGGAGCCGAACATCGGTGCAGCCGCAAACCTTCGATCGCAGTCGTGCCATCATTGCCTTCGACTGCATGCCGGGCAGCGAGTGCCGTCAGTTCCTGATAGGGCATGAAGGAAATTGTCATGAAGTCTCACCACCGTCGCGCGTTCCGGCACTGACATGGCAAATCCATATCAGGCACAAGACAGAGGTAGTATCCGAAAACGGAATTTGTAGGATCGTGCAAGAAGCTTGCAGGATCGATCTAACGCTTGTGACGACGGATCGGCATAGTCCGGCAGTTGATTTCAACTGAAAATGAATGGAGTTTTCCATGGCTATTGCACGAGGCTATGCCGCGACCGACGCCACCAAGCCGCTCACACCGTTTACCTTCGAGCGCCGCGAGCCGAAAGAAGATGACGTGGTGATCGATATCAAATTCGCCGGCATCTGCCATTCCGACATCCATACCGTCCGCAACGAGTGGAAGAACGCCGTCTATCCGATCGTTCCCGGTCACGAGATTGCCGGCATCGTTACCGCCGTCGGTTCGGCCGTCACCAAATTCAAGGTCGGCGACCGCGTCGGCGTCGGCTGCTTCGTCGATAGCTGCGTCGGCTGCGCAGCGCGCGATGTCGACAACGAGCAGTATATGCCAGGCCTCGTCCAGACCTATAACGATGTCGATACGCTGAACGGCAATGCGGCCACCCAGGGCGGCTATTCCGATCACATCGTCGTCAAGGAAGGCTATGTCCTGTCGATCCCGGACAATCTTCCGCTCGACGCTGCCGCTCCACTGCTGTGCGCCGGTATCACGCTCTATTCGCCGCTCCACCACTGGCAGGCTGGCCCTGGCAAGAAGGTCGCGATCGTCGGCATGGGCGGTCTCGGCCATATGGGTGTCAAGATCGGTTCCGCGATGGGCGCTGATATCACCGTCCTCTCGCAGGGCCTCTCCAAGAAGGAAGACGGCCTGAAGCTCGGCGCCAAGGAATATTACGCGACGAGCGACGCGGAAACCTTCACCAAGCTTGCCGGCACATTCGATCTGATCATCTGCACGGCCGGCGTGGCGATCGACTGGAACGCCTATCTCGGCCTGCTCAAGGTCAACGGCTCGATGGTCATTGTCGGTGCACCGGAGCATGCGATCCCGGTTCATGCCTTCTCGCTGATCCCGGGCCGCAAGAGCCTGTCGGGTTCGATGATCGGCTCGATCAAGGAAACCCAGGACATGCTGGATTTCTGCGGCAAGCACGACATCGTTTCGGAAATCGAGATGATCAAGATCCAGGACGTCAACGAAGCCTATGAGCGCGTGCTGAAGAGCGACGTGCGCTACCGCTTCGTCATCGACATGGCATCGCTCGACGCCTAATCCGTTTGGTATAGTGCAATGACAAGGGCGGTCTTCGGGCCGCCCTTTGTGTTAGCGAAGATCGCCCGCGTCGAACTTCGACCGTGCCGCCCTGACGTTGGCGTGGTTGCTTGCCGCCCACGCAAGCACTGCCGAGAGTGGTTCAAACAGCGAGTAGCCTAGCGGCGTCATCCGGTATTCGACGCTTGGCGGCTTGGTCGGAAACACCTGCCGATCGATGTAACCGTCGCGCTGCAGATCCCGCAGCGTCTGCGTCAGCATCCGCTGGGAAATATCGGGCACAAGCCGCCGCAGCTCGCCGAACCGGTACGGCTTTTCCGAAAGCGCCTGAAGAATGAGCGTCGACCACTTGCCTGCGATCTGGTTCATCACGTCCCGGACCGGACAGTTCCCGGCATCCCAGGTCGACGTGTCACAGGGCTGCTCAGCCAGCGTCGGCTTGCGTGCGGTAACGGCCATTGCGGTGGTTCCCTTTTGGTAACGATCTCCCTCAAAACTGCCTCCTTTACAGGAGGTCGTCAATTCCTATTCTAGTGTTAGTCTCTTTTTGAGACTTACAAAGATAGGAAACGCAGGATGACCAAACTTCTCGTCACCGGTGCCGCCGGTCAGCTCGGCCGCGCCGTTCTTCATCACCTCCTGGAGACATCGAAGGTTTCCGCAGGCGATATCGTTGCCGCAAGCCGCGATCCGTCCAAACTGTCGGAGCTTGCGGCCAAGGGTATCGAAACCCGCAAGGCGGATTTCACCGACGAAGCCGGGCTGGTAGAGGCGTTCAAAGGGATCGATCGCGTGCTGATCATCTCGACCGATGATCTCGCCACGCCGGGCGGTCGCCTCAAGCAGCACAAGGCTGCCGTTGCCGCTGCTGAAAAGGCCGGCGTCAAGCACATCCTCTACACATCGATGCCGAACCCGGACAGATCGCTGGTGAGCTTCGCGCCGGATCATCTCGGCACCGAGGAGGCCATCAAGGCGACGGGGCTGTCCTACACGATCCTGCGCAACGCCTGGTACGGCGACAATTATCTGATGTCGATGCCGCATAACCTCGCGACCGGCACCTGGTACACGGCCATGGGCGACGGCAAGCTTTCCAACATCTCACGCGATGACTGCGCCCGCGCCGCCGCAGCAGCGCTCGCCAATCCCCCGGCCGGCAACAGGACGGTGACATTGACGGGCTCGGAAAGCCTCGGCGCGGACGACATCGCAGCACTGGTTTCGAAGGTCACAGGCAAGACGCTTGCGGTCGTCAAGGTCACCGAGGAGCAACTTGCGGGCGGAATGGCCAATGCGGGGCTTCCCGACTTCCTGATCAAGATGCTCGTATCCGCCGATGCCAATATCAGGGCGGGCAACTTCGATCTGGTGACCGACGATTACGAGACGCTGACGGGTGCAAAGCCCCAATCGCTTGCGTCCTATTTCGACAGCCGCAAGGCCGACCTCACCGCGTAAGACAACAGGCGACCTAGTTCCGGTATTTAGTTGACTCAGTCAACTAAATACCGGAACATCTATCCTCCTGAATGGGAGGATCATCATGTCTAAAGCAGAGACCTTCGAGGCAATCCGCGCCTTCAACCGCTTCTACACCAACAAGCTCGGCGTGCTTTCAAAGGGATACCTCGATACCGACCACACGCTGACGGAAGCGCGTATCCTCTACGAGATCGGTGCGCGCCAAAGGATTTCGGCCACCGAGCTCAACCGTGAACTCGGGCTCGATCCTGCCTATCTCAGCCGCATCCTGAAGAAATTCCGCGAAGCAGGCTTTCTCGAGAGCGAACCCGACCCGTTGGACCGGCGCAGTCAAATCCTGACGATTACCGCGCCGGGGAAAGCGGAATACGAAATGCTCGGCACGCGATCGAGAGCGCAGATCGCCCGCGAGCTTTCCGGCGTCAGCGACGGTGATCGAGACAGACTGGTCACCGCGATGGCTACCATCCACGGCATCCTGGCAACCACAGAGCGCTCCACGGCACCGGTCGTGATCCGTGAACACCGAACCGGCGACATGGGCTGGCTGATTGAGGCGCAGGCGGTTGCCTATACGCGGGAATACGGGTGGAACGACCGGTTCGAAGGTCTCGTCGCCGAGGTGGCGGGACGGTTCATCCAGAACTTCAATCCGGACAGGGAGCGGTGCTGGATTGCCGAAAGAGACGGACAGCGCATAGGCTCGGTTCTGGTCGCTGACGCTGGCGAAAACATCGCCAAGCTGCGCGTCCTTTATGTCGATCCTGCAGGCCGTGGCCTCGGCCTTGGCAGGACCCTTGTCGAGCACTGCATCGCCTTCGCGAAGGCGGCAGGCTATACCAAGCTGTCGCTGTGGACCAATGACGTGCTGAAGGCTGCCCTCCACATCTACGAGGCCACCGGCTTCACGCTTGTCGCCGAGGAGAGACATGCGATGTTCGGCCCGGAATGCGTCGGCCAGACCTGGGAACTCGATCTGACGGACGTACCACGCGCCGATGTCTGAGATCGTGCTTGGATCCTTGGATCACGCCCGAGGATCCATACCCTGCCAGACGATCAGGACTCGTCCTTCAGCGTTTCCTTCTGGGTGATCAGCCGCGCGCTATGCTGGCCGGACAGATAAATCCACAGCCAGCTCCAGGCGACGGCGGCGCGTGATCTCGTGCCGATCAGGAAGTAGATATGGGCAAGCCCCCAGATCCACCAGGCAAGTCCGCCGGTCAGCTTGAACTTGCCGAAATCAATCACCGCCGCACGCTTGCCGATGGTTGCGAGACTGCCTTGGTGGCGATAGTGGAACGCCGCGGGCACAGGCTTGCCGGCGAGCCGCGTCTTGATGACCTTCGAGACGTACTCGCCCTGCTGCTTGGCGGCCGGCGCGATGCCGGGCACCGGCTTGCCGTCATCCTGCGAGACCAGCGCGGTATCGCCGATGACAAAGATCTCGGGCTGCTCCGGGACTGACAGATCCGGACCGACGACGGCGCGCCCTGCCCGGTCCGCCGACGCGCCGATCCAGCGCGCTGCGGGCGATGCCTGAACACCGGCTGCCCAGATCACCGTCTTGCAGGGAATGAACGCGTCGCCAACGGTGACGCCTTCCTCGGTGATCGCGGTGACGGGCTTGCCGGTATGAACCTCGACGCCGAGCTTTTCGAGCGCCGTCTTCGTGTAAGCCGACAGATCCTCGGTGAAAGCCGGCAGCACGCGTGGACCTGCCTCGATCAGCATCACCCGTGTGCGGGTCGTGTCGATCTTGCGAAATTCGTTCGGCAGCACCTTGTTCGCGAGTTCCGCGATCATGCCGGCCATTTCCACGCCTGTCGGACCGGCGCCGATGATCGCGAATGTCAGCTCGGAATCCAGCTCCGACGTCTTTTCCGCCATCTCTGCCCGCTCGAATGCGAGCAGGATGCGGCGGCGCAATGTCGTCGCATCCTCCAACGTCTTCAGGCCGGGCGCGACACTTTCCCATTCGTCGCGGCCGAAATACGCGTGGCGTGCGCCGGTTGCGAGAACCAGCGTATCATAGGGCACCATACGGCCGGACGCGAGCTTCACCGTCTTCGCACCCTTGTCGATCCCGAGAACTTCATCGAGCACCGTCGTGACATCGCGCCGATCGCGGAACAGCCTGCGGATCGGCCATGCGATTTCCGACGTGGCGAGCACCGTCGTCGCGACCTGATAGAGGAGCGGCTGGAACAGATGATGGTTGCGACGATCGATGAGCGTGATGTCGGCATCGGCACCTTTCAGCCCATGCACCGTTTGCAATCCCCCGAAACCTCCCCCGACGACGACAACTCTATGCTTGCTCACGATGGATGCTTCCCCGAATGACGAATGACAATGAAATGCTGCAGCGCAATATGATGCAGGTCTTAATCAAGTTCTCAGTCAACGGAACTGCGGCACTTTGTCCATCTGCCTTTTGTGCAAGGCAGGGAGCGCCTGATGCAAGGCATTCAGGCGCTCGATAGCGCCGCGTGGGGTCAGCATCCGACCCGTCGCCTTTACGCCGTGACAAGCCTGCCGTGACGGCACCAGACGCTAACAGCCTCATGGTCGAAGAGAGAGCCGCGGCTGCGGGTTCAGTTAGATCGTCTGACCGCAGGCGCGGCAGAAACGGCGCACCGTCTCGGCCATTCCGTATTCCAGCGCATCGGCCGTCAGCCCGTGGCCGATCGAGACTTCAGCAAGCGCCGGAAGGCGCTTCACCAGCGCGGGGAGATTGTCGACCGTCAGGTCGTGCCCGGCATTGACGCCAAGGCCGTGCGCCAATGCAGCATCCGCAGTCCTTCCCAACAGCTCGAGAAACTCGATGCCGCGTTCCGGATTGTCGAAACAGCCGCCATAGGGACCGGTATAAAGTTCGATCCGGTCCGCGCCGGTCGCCTTGGCAAGCTTTACTGCCTCGACATCTCCGTCACCATCGGCAAACAGCGAAACGCGCATACCGCCCTTTTTCAAGCGCGCCACGATCGGCTTCAACATTTCGCCTGTCGCACGGAAATCGAAACCGTGGTCGGACGTCGCCTGGGCCGGATCGTCAGGCACCAATGTCACCTGCTCCGGCTGGATACGTTCGCACAGCGCCAGAAAATCCTCGCTCGGATAGCCTTCGATGTTGAATTCTGCATCCGGGAATTCGTCGTCGATCAGGGCGCGCAAAACCGGCAGATCGGAAAAACGGATATGGCGCTGGTCGGGACGCGGATGAACCGTCAGTCCGGATGCCCCGGCCTGCAACGCAATCCGCCCCAAAGCTTCAACGCTTGGCCACGGAAGATCGCGGCGATTGCGGAGCATGGCGACAGCATTGAGATTGACGGAGAGCGTAGTGGTCATGGCAGCGTCCGAAGCGAGAAATGTCAGCCTGCTTTTAGGACATGCGCAGCGTGTTGACCACCTTTTGGGAACATTACGTAGAAAATAGATCTTTCCGATACGTAAGCATATTATAATCTACAAAAATCCGGAGTAGTAATCGTTAAAACTTTACGTACGTTGTCTTCATGCAGAATTCGCCAAGTCGGCAAGATGCGGCACATGAGGCCGGCGAGGCGAATTCTGCTGTCACGATCAATCGGGTCCGCATTCCTTTTACCGAAGATCATCCGCTCATCATGACGCATAAAGCGGCCTGTGGATGCAATCGAGCAGGACCAGCTAGCGACCGAAGGATCCGATGCGAAGCGACCTGTTTGATGCAACGAGCCAGAGTTCCCAGCCCTCCTGCCTGTTGTCGCCGGAATTCCTGGCGATCAGATTTTTCCCGCAAATCCAGTTGCCGTTCGAGCTGCCGGATCAGCCTGTGCCGATTGCCGACGTGGCGGACCTGTTCGGCGTAACGCACCGGACACTGCATTTCTACGAGGAAAAAGGGCTGCTGGTCGCAGGCCGTGCAACGGGACGCGGAACGGCCCCGATGCGGGTTTACGCATCAGATCAGATCCGTCGCATGGCAGTTATCACGGCCTGCCGCGAGGTCGGCATCGGCATCGTGATGATCCAGGACCTCCTGTCGGAGCTGGCAGGAGCTGCCAGCCAGGCCAAGGCCGACGACATCTTCAGTACCGCACTTCAACAACGCAAACGGGAGATGACCGCAGAGATCTCCCAGATCCGGCGGCAGATGCAGCAGATCGAGACCCTGGTGTCACAGGACACCGACGACCGTACCGAGAACAGCCGGCGTGCAGCCTGTCCGCCGCTTGCCGATATCGAACGCCGATGCCTGTCGTTGATGAGCGATGGATATTCCGCATCAAGGATAGCCCGCGAGCTTGAGATTGATCTCGACGAAATGCGCCGAATCGAGATCGCGCTGATCGACAAGTTCGAGGCGAGCAACCGTTTTCAGGCAATCGCCAAGGCACTGGTGGCCGGTGTCGTCCTCAACTGAACCGCTCTAGCGGACGATCGTCAGCGTTTCGGCAGCGCGGGTGATAGCCGTGTAGAGCCAGCGCTCCCGCGTATCGCGAAAGGCAAAACTCTCGTCGAACAGAACGACGTTCTGCCACTGTGAACCCTGCGCCTTGTGGACGGTCAGCGCATAGCCGTAATCGAACTCGTCATAGCGTTTGCGTGTCGACCACGGAATTTCCTCGTCGCTCTCAAACGCAGTCTTCAGCAGCTTGATCTTGGCTGCACCGCGATCCATGTCGTCGTCTTCCGGGCGGATCATCAGGTTGATACCGGGCTTGACGGTTTCTCGCGACGAACTCATCACCTGCCACAGAGACCCGTTCAAAAGGCCCTTGACCTGATCGTTGCGAAGGCAGACCAGCTTGTCGCCGGACTGTGGGTAATCGGCGGTAAAGCCCTTCAGTTCGCGAAGGCGCTGGTTGTAGCGCTTGCGGGTCCGGTTGGTTCCGACCAGAACCTGATCGGCCTCCATCACCAGTTCCTGCGTCACCTCGTTGCGGGAAATTACCTTCGCCTTGCCGTAGTCGCCATGCATGATCTCCTTGCCTTCGCGCACGGTCATGGCGAGCTGGATGATCGGGTTGTCCTGCGCCTGGCGATGGATATCGGTCAGCAGATAATCCGGTTCCTGTTCGGTAAAGAACCCTCCGCCTGTGACCGGCGGCAGCTGGCCGGGATCACCCAGAACCAGAACAGGCGTGCCGAAGCTTAAGAGGTCACGCCCCAGCTGTTCGTCTACCATCGAGCATTCGTCGATGACGATCAAAGCGGCCTTGGTGAGCGGGCTCTGGCGGTTGATCGAGAACATCGGCGACACGGAAGTCTTGCCGGTTTCCTCGTTTTCAACCTCCTCCTCGCCACGGGGGCGATAGATCAGCGAGTGAATTGTCTTGGCATTGCGCGCGCCACGCGACCGCAGCACCTGCGCCGCCTTGCCGGTAAACGCGGCAAACAGCACGTCGCCATCCACATGCTCGGCGAAATGCTTGGCAAGCGTCGTCTTGCCCGTGCCCGCATACCCGAACAAACGGAAAACCTGGCTACGGCCTTCCTTCAGCCATTTCGAAACGGCCTTCAAGGCCTCGTCTTGTTGCGGCGCAAATTGCATGGCCGCGACTTGGCAGGATTCTGCCCGTCAGCGCAACTGAAAAGAACGAAAGATGAATGGAAGCCGGGGATGGAGGAAGCTGGTTCAGACGTCCAGCGCTCGCTTCCGGCCATTGCCCGACTCGGCGGACTCCATCTCATGCTTGGCCGCACGGGCCAGAAAGCCGGATCGGGTAAATCCATTCGCCTCGGCGAAAGCGTCGATCGACGCGAGCATGTCTTCGGGAAGCGTGATGTTGATGCGAACGGACTTCTTGCCTTCGGTCTTGAGCGAAACAAGGATGGCGACACCGTCCCTGTTGTCCTGGTTCTCCATCACGGCATCAAGCGACGCCGGTTCCGGAATAGCATCGCCATCTTCCAGCAGTCCTTCGACATGCAACGCCAGCGCTTCCTCAGCCATACGCCGCGCCTCATCCAGATCCCGACCAGCGGTGACAACACCGGGGAAATCCGGGAAGGAAACGCCGAAATCGCTGTCGGCATCCTTATGAATCAGTGCGATATAATTGCGCATGGCTTACCTCAAATTTAGTCCGGCTTGCTTCTCGATGCTCTTGAGCGTTCCGACTGGAATATCTTGCTTCGGGTGAGGAACAGTTACCCGACCAAGCTTCCTTGGATGCTTGGACTGGACATGACTGCCCTTCCTGGCGACCTCGTACCAGCCATCAGCCTTCAACGCAGAGATGATGTCGCCACTCTTCATGGACTATCTATACACACTTGATGTGTATTTTCAAGATGCCTGTTGTCAACTCTGTCGGTGCGGATCGTTCCTCAGCTCGATCGGCATGCCATGCGGCGTGGCTTGCGCTGCACGCTGCCAACTCTGCTGCAGGCCAAGGATCGTCGCTTCGTCGGCGACCTGTTTTTGTGCCAGCACGTCGCAAAGGGCTGCCACCCAGCAGTCGAAATAGTCGCTTCCATCATCTGCTCTGCTGGGCTGATGGACCTGGTGCGACAGAGACGCCGCCCACTCGGCCGACGTAAACACGCCGCGCTCGTGCAGGTGCACGGTCAGCGCGAATGCTTCGGCTGCCCAGGGCTCGGGAAATACCGGATCACCCTCCGGTGACACCGGCAAGCCCGGCGATTGCGCAAGGTCGGGTTTGCTATCGCATCGAGTTTCAGTCACGCTCAAGATAGCTCTCCCAGGCATCGATGGAGACCGTCAGAGTCGGATCGGCGCCCTCACCCCAGATTTCTGACGCGTCGAATACGACCGTATAGACCCATTGCGGGTTCTCGCCCTTGCCATGGGCATTGTCATCCGGGAACACGAAAGCGCCCTGTACTGCCTCGACCACGCCGGCCTTTGCGCGTGCGTAACGCGGCAGTCGCGTATGGGTCTCCGGATTGAAGTTTTTGGTGCGGACACGGTCACCCGTTGCAAAGGCAGGCCTTGTCTCCAACGGCCGGTCGCACGGACCTCCTTTGGAAAGCACGCCCGCAACCATCTCGGCCTTCAGGATGCGTTTGGGCACTGCCGGCTCGCTCTGTTTGGTGCCCGAGGCGATTTCCGCGCCGGTCGCAAAACCGTGCCGCTCCAGAAGCACTTCCAGCGCCCGGGTCCAGATCTCGTAGTAGCTGGCCGAGAGATAGCTTGCCGGCGGGATATTCTCGCGCGCATTCCGGCTTTCATCGATAGTCCACGCGCCAAATGCACCGCAGGACAGCGTCAGGCCCAGCGCGCGGCGTTCCCAGTCCGCATGGAAATAGGGCTCGTTGCTGTCAGGCGCCACCGGGCCGAACCCCATCTGGCCGCCGAGGTCGTGCGGGCCGTTCATGATGGCACTCCTGCGACCGCCGTGCCGATCATCGCGTCGCGGCTGACGAGTGCGGCAAGCGCTTGCTCGTCCAGCCCGTCCGTCCCGTCAGGCCGTTCCGGAATGACGAGGTAGCGCAGTTCCGCCGTCGAATCCCAGACGCGGATCTTTGTCTCCTGGGGAAGCGTGAGGCCGAATTCGGCGAGCACGCCCCTGGGATCAATGACCGCACGAGAGCGATAGGCCGGCGCCTTGTACCAGGTCGGCGGCAGGCCAAGCACGGCCCACGGGTAACAGGAGCAGAGCGTGCAGACGATGAGGTTATGGGTCTCCACGGTGTTGAACACGGCGCGCATATGCTCGCCCTGACGACCGGCATAGCCGAGGCTGGCGATCGCCGCCGTCGCATCTGCCTTCAGCCAGTCTGCAAATGCCGGATCGCTCCACGCTTTCGCTACCACGCGGGCGCCGTTCTTCGGCCCGATCTTCGTCTCGTAGGTCTCGACGATCGCATCGACCGCTTTCGGGTCAATCAGGCCCTTTTCGACCAGCACCGTTTCAAGCGCCCTTACCCGCGCCTGCATGTCGGTGTAGCGGTTGTCGTGGTCGTGAAAGTGACCGTGACCGTGAGCGTGGCCATGGTGGTCGTGGTGATCGGTCTCGTGATCTTCGTGCATGGCGGGACCTCATGATCGCTGCGGGATACCTTTGCCAACGTCCGCATCGAGGAGATGCAAACGTTGTCGTCGTCGGTTCAGCGTATGCGCCTTCCTCATGCCCGGCAAGCCTTTGCCGCCACCGGACGAACCGGAGGCTTGGCATCACGGCAGAGCGCCTTATCTGACATCAGATCACTCATCAGCGAGGTCGAAGATGCCCGATATTCCAACCGTCACCCTGCCCTCCGGCATCTCGGTTCCAGCGCTTGGTCTTGGAACCTGGAAGATGGGCGAGTCCCCGAACGACGCCAACGCCGAGATCGAAAGTCTGCGCCGCGGCCTCGACCTTGGCATGACGCTGATCGACACGGCGGAAATGTATGGCGAAGGCGCGTCGGAAGAGCTGACAGGAAAAGCCATCGAAGGCCGACGCGACGAGGTGTTTCTGGTCAGCAAGGTCTATCCCTGGAATGCCAGCCGCCGCGGTGTGATCGAGGCCTGCGAGGCCAGTCTCGAACGCCTGAAAACGGATCGGCTCGACCTCTACCTCCTGCACTGGCGCGGCGAGCATCCGCTCGAAGAAACCGTCGCCGGGTTCGAGGCTCTGCGCCGCGACGGCAAAATCGGCGCCTGGGGTGTCTCCAATTTCGACATCGCCGACATGGAGGAACTGATGGAGGTGCCGGATGGACGCAACTGCGCGACCAACCAGGTTCTCTACAATCTGTCGCGCCGCGGCATCGAATACGATCTCTTGCCCTGGTGCCAGGAGCACGACATCCCGGTCATGGCCTATTCCCCGATCGAACAGGGACGGATCCTGCGCAATGCGGAACTGATCCGCATCGCCAAAGCCTGCCAGGCAACGCCGGCACAGGTGGCGCTCGCTTTCCTGCTGGAGCGGGATAAGGTGATCGCGATTCCAAAATCCTCGACGGCGTCGCGCGTCGAGGAAAATGCCGGTGCTGCGGACCTTGAGATCAGCGACGAGGACTGGGAAGTGCTCGACGCCGCCTTCCCGCCGCCGGAACGCAAGCAGCCGCTGGAAATGCTCTAGTCGAGGTCTAGCTGACGACGCTCGGCGACGAGCGTCTCGATCGCGGTAAACACGTCGATTTCGGCAAAGCTCTTCGTGTCGCGATAGACCGGGTAGAGGCCGAAGGCTGCCGCTGCCAGCTGATCGATGGTGGGACGGGCGGTCCGACGAGACAGCGTGGCCTGCGCGCCCTCACCGAGGTGATCTTCGGTCAGGGCCCAGCCCGCATAGAACGGACCGGCATAACACCGCACCGGCTTTTCGCGCAGGAGCGCGTCCAGCCCGAACTGGCTCGAGACCGTCCAGACTTCATCCACCACATCGAGAATGGAGGCAACCGAGACTGCATCCGACAGGAGAATCACGCCGGACGCTTTCGCTGCCTGTTCGGTCAGATAGCCCTTGCGGAAACCGGCCATCACATCCGGATGGGTGCGCACCACGCATTGAGCACCGCTCCCGATCGCATCCTTGAGCATCCGCGAAAAGCTGTCCGGCGAGCCGCCCGCCATCGGCACCGAAACATCGCCGAACACCTGGTCAACCAGAAGGATGCGCTTTCGCCGCGATCTCTCGAGTTTCAGCTCCCGATGCGGCAGGTTGTTGTATTTCGACAGCTTTTCAGACACCAGCGCAGTGCGGATATCACTGCCCAGGGATGCAGCATCCCAATCGTCGGCAGATGCCGCGATCACCTTTTCCAGGCGCGAGGGAACGGCGGCCCTCACCGGCATGCCGAGGTCGTCGATCTGGATCGAAATCGGCAGCGTGTTTTGCTTGCCGAGCCCGACCGAACGCAAAAACCCGTCTTCGAGATACCAGCTCGGCAGGCCGCGCAGCGCAGCAATCAGCCGCGCCGCCTTTGCCGGAGCGCGACCGCCCCACAGAACGATCCCGCCGATTCCCGGCCGAAGCGTCGGTTCAAGCGCCTCGACACCGAAGTAATGCCGCAAAAAGGGCTGGGACTGCCGGACATAGAAGGTCGCACCGATGCGCATTCCAGGTTTCGGCAGCCAGTCCTTTTGCAATGGAATATCCCCGGCGCCACGGCCCGACACTTACATGCCCTGCGAGCCGCGGTTCATCGCGGCGATGCCCGTGCGGCAGATCTCGATCAGGCCGAGAGGTCTGATGACCGCCACGAACTGATCGATCTTCGACGACTTGCCGGTGATTTCGAAGATGAAGTGCTCGATCGTCGCGTCCACGACCTTCGCCTGGAACGCGTCGGCGAGACGCAAGGCCTCTGCCCGCTGGTCGCCGTGGCCGACGACCTTGAGCAATGCCACTTCCCGCTCGATCGGCCGGTCCTGGCCGAGATCGCGCGCCCGGACCGTTAGGTCGAGAACCCGGTGGACGGGCACGATGCGCTCGAGCTGCGCCTTGATCTGCTCGAGCACGGTCGGCGTTCCGTTGGTCACGATGGTGATGCGCGATAGGTGCGCTTCATGCTCGGTCTCCGAAACCGTCAGGCTTTCGATATTGTAGCCGCGGCCGGAGAAAAGCCCGATGACGCGGGCAAGAACCCCCGGCTCGTTGCTGACGAGAACCGAAAGCGTGTGGCTCTCGACCTTGGCGGTCTCGGGCTGGAAGAAGTAGGCAGAACCGGTCGGCTGCTGATGTGCATTCATGGTCTCAGGTCCGTTTCCTCAGAGATAGGTTCAGGACGCCAGCCCTCCGCTGACGCCCCAGATGCGCCGATCAAACCAGCTGACGGCCCTTGGCGTCGATCGCGGTTGCAACAACTTCGTCGGTCGCCTCGTCCGGCAACAGCATCTCGTTATGGGCTTTGCCTGACGGGATCATCGGGAAGCAGTTGGCAAGGTTTGCGACACGGCAGTCGAAGATGACTGGCTGCCGGATTGCGATCATCTCGGCGATCTTGTCGTCCAGCTCCTTCGGATCGTCGCAATACATGCCGACAGCACCGTAAGCTTCCGCGAGTTTGACGAAGTCAGGCATCGCTTCCGTATAGGAGTTCGACAAACGGTTGCCGTGAAGCAGCTGCTGCCACTGGCGCACCATGCCCATATACTGGTTGTTCAGGATAAAGATCTTGACCGGCAGATCGTGCTGGATCGCGCAGGACATTTCCTGGATGCACATCTGGATCGACGCGTCGCCGGCAATGTCGATGACGAGCGCATCGGGATGCGCGACCTGAACGCCGAGAGCTGCCGGCAGGCCGTAACCCATCGTGCCGAGACCACCCGATGTCATCCAGCGGTTCGGCTCTTCGAAACCGAAGAACTGTGCCGCCCACATCTGGTGCTGGCCGACCTCGGTCGTGATGAAGGTCTTGTGACCCTTCGTCGCCTCGTAGAGACGCTCGACCGCGTATTGCGGCATGATGACGTCGGTCGAGTTCTTGTAGGAAAACGACTTGCGACCCCGCCAGCTCTGGATTTCGCTCCACCAGTCGGAGATCTGCGCCTTGTCCTGCTTTTGCGGCAGGGCGCGCCACAGGCGGACCATCTCCTCCAGAACATGGCCGACATCACCGATGATCGGGATCTCGACACGAACGTTCTTGTTGATCGACGACGGGTCGATATCGATGTGGATCTTGCGCGAGTTCGGCGCGAACGCGTTCAGGCGACCGGTGATGCGGTCGTCGAAACGCGCACCGACGCAAACCATGACGTCGCAGTCATGCATCGCCATGTTGGCTTCATAGGAACCGTGCATGCCCAGCATGCCGAGCCAGTTCTTGCCCGATGCCGGATAGGCGCCGAGCCCCATCAGCGTCGAGGTGATCGGGAAATCCGTCAGCTCAATCAGCTCGCGCAGCAAACGCGATGCTTCCGGACCGGAATTGATGACGCCGCCGCCTGTGTAGAGGATCGGCCGACGGGCCGAAGCCATCAGCTGGACGGCTGCCTCGATTGCCTGCATATCGCCGGCAAGCTTGGGCGCGTAGCTCTTGTTGGCAGGCGTCGCGCCCGGTGGCGTGTAGGTTCCGGTCGCAAACTGGATATCCTTTGGGATATCGACGACAACAGGTCCCGGACGGCCCGACTGGGCGATACGGAACGCCTCGTGGATGACGCCAGCCAGCTGGTCGACGTCCTTGACGAGCCAGTTGTGCTTGGTGCAGGGGCGCGTGATGCCGACCGTATCGGCTTCCTGGAAGGCGTCCGAGCCGATCAGGTTGGTCGGAACCTGGCCAGTCAGACACACGAGCGGGATCGAATCCATCAGCGCGTCCTGCAGCGGCGTAACCGCGTTGGTGGCGCCTGGACCTGACGTGACGAGCATGACACCGACCTTACCGGTCGAACGGGCATAGCCTTCGGCAGCATGGCCGGCGCCCTGTTCGTGGCGGACGAGGATGTGCTTGATGTCATCCTGCTGGAAGATTTCGTCATAGATCGGCAGGATCGCGCCGCCGGGATAGCCGAAAATATGCTCGACGCCGTTGTCCTTGAGCGCCTTCAGGACGATCTCTGCGCCCGTCATCCTGTTATTCGTATCCGTCATCATCGTCATCCGTTCACTTCTGGATTTACCGGCGGCTCCTCCGAGCCGGTTTGAAGACATAAAAAAAGGCCCCTTGAGGAGCCTGTCTTTCCGCGCATGGGTGGCTATCGCCGGACGGTTACACCGTCCTGCCCATGCGCGTTCCCACCACGATAAGTGCGTTCGAAATCTTCATGGCCGTGAGTGTTAGCCGGATATGCCCCATTCGTCAACGCAGACCGTCAGCAAAAACGTCATCTCATTGAGATCGCTCGCAGTTCACGCCGAAAGTCACGAGGTCCTACACAAGTTGTTAAGCCGGCAAGGCTACAGTCGCGAGATTGGAGGAACCTGATCTCCATATCACCTTTCGATTGCCACCCCATTTGCAGGGCCGTTACTGTTGTTGAACAACGACCTTCACCGTTCGATCTCTGCCGGGGAGCAAGAGCGTCGCGATGCCCAGAAAATCGGTAACCGGATGCTGGGCCGTGTCGTCGCCTGCAACGGCTCGCATGCGACGATCGCAGCTGTCGCCGAGCATGGCGACACCGATCTCACCGAACTCTGGTCCGTCGGCCGGCTGATCTCCATTTCCGTCGGCAGCAACCGCGTCGTCGCGCTTGCCTATTCGATGCAATCTGGCGAACGCCAGTGGGCGGAAGGCGAAGACACGAAATTCCACATCGAAGTCGAGCTGCTCGGCGAGGTCCGTGTCGGGCATGATGGCCGCGAAGAGTTTTCGAGCGGCATTTCCGCCTACCCCTATCTCGGCGCCATTGCCCATCGTATCCGCTCGGCCGACCTTCTGCGCATCTACGATGCCGGCAAGAACGATACGTGCACGATCGGCAAGCTCAGCCAGGATGAGAGCATCGATGCGGCGATTCATGTGCCTTCGATGCTGTCGAAGCATTTCGCCATCGTCGGCTCCACCGGCGTCGGCAAGTCGACAGCCGTTTCGCTTCTCCTGCACAAGGCGATCGAAGCCGACCATCGGCTGCGCGTTCTGATCCTCGATCCGCACAACGAATTTGCGGCAGCCTTTCCCGATCATGCGGTCGTTATCGATACCGACACGCTCGACCTGCCTTTCTGGCTGATGCGCCTTGAGGAATTCTCGGAAGTCATTTTCCGTGGCCGCCCGGCTATCCCCGAAGAGCTCGACATCATGCGCGACCTCATTCCGGAAGCAAAACGCGCTTTCAAGGGCAGCGATTCGGGCCTGATGCGCCGCTCGGCTTCGGAAAAAAGTTCGCTGACCGCTGATACGCCCGTCCCTTACCGCATGGCCGATCTGCTGGCCCTGATCGACGAACGGCTCGGCAGGCTGGAGGGTCGCTCCGACAAGCCGTTCCTGCGCGCTCTGAAAATGCGCATCACGTCGGCGATCAACGATCCGCGCTACCATTTCATGTTCTCCAACAACACGATCCAAGACACGATCATGGAGACGATCGCGCATATCTTCCGCATTCCCGGCGACGACCGGCCGATCTCGACGTTCCAGCTTGCCGGCATCCCATCGGAAGTCGTGAACTCTGTCGCCTCTATCCTCTGCCGCATGGCGTTCGAGCTTGCGCTCTGGAGCAATGGCGCAATTCACATGCTCGTTGTCTGCGAGGAAGCGCACCGCTACGTACCGGCGGACCGGGAGCTCGGGTTTGCACCGACCGTGCAGGCCATCTCCCGCATTGCAAAGGAAGGCCGCAAATACGGCGTTTCCCTTGGCATCATCACGCAGCGCCCAGGCGAGCTTGACCAGACGATCCTGTCCCAGTGTTCGACACTGTTTGCCATGCGCCTGTCGAATGAGCGGGATCAGGTCATCATCAAGTCGGCGATCCCGAATTCGTCGATCTCGACGACGAGCTTCCTGTCGTCGATCGGCAATGGCGAGGCAATCGCGTTCGGCGAGGCCATCTCGGTTCCCATGCGCATGCGCTTCTCACGCGTCGAGAAACGCTATCTTCCAAAGACCAACAGTCTTGCAAACAAGGGCAGCGAAGAAACGCCCGACACGGTTGATTTGCGTTCGATCGTGTCCCGCATGCGCTCGGTCACAGCGCCGGAAATCTCATCGTTCCAGCAGAGCTATTCCGCCAATCCACCCGCCCCGGAGGCAGGTCTGCCGATCCCGCCCGAAGACAGGCAGGCTGTGCCGTCCGCCGATGACGCGGAACTGAATGACTGGCGGCGTGAAATCGGCAGCGGTATACCGCCGCTCGATGCGCCTGCCCCGCGCTCGCCGGAACCGCCCTCGTTGGCACCCTACAGATCCGACATGCTACCGACCCCGCGTGCAGCGGAGCGGCTTGCACCGCGCTTCCCGGAACGCGACAGGCCGGTTGAGCGCTTTGCCGAGCGTCCCGCGGAGCGTCAGACCGACCGGCTCACGGATCGCCCGCCCGCCATTCACGACCGTTTCGCCGATCTTCGTCGGCAGGTTTCGTCCGAGACCCCTCGACCAGGCTCGCCGTCACTGGAACCGCGTCCGAACGCATTCCTGCGGCGCGAAGCTCCGCCAAGGGAAGGTTCGTTGCGCGATGGCCTTCTCAAGAAGCCGCTGAGTAGTCTCTACGACAAGGACTGATCGCGAGCGAGCGTCCTCACGTCGCGAGGCGCTCCCAGCTTTCGTCCATCTGGTTGCGGAACCAGGTCATCTGACGCTTGGCATATTGCCGCGTCAGCGCGGAGCCACGCTCGATGACCGCGTCGCGGGTCATCCGTCCCGCGAGCATTTCGCCGATCTCCCGCACGCCGATCGCCTTCATGATCGGCAGGTCCGGGGCCGGATCGCAGGCGAGCAGCGATTCGACCTCCTCGACTGCGCCCCCATCCAGCATCTTGACGAAGCGGGCATTGATACGATCGTGCAGGATTTTTCGATCCGGCAGAACGACGATTTTGCGCGCTCGCAACGGATCGATGATGACCGGGCCTGCCTTGCCCTGAAACTCGGTGATGGATCGGCCTGTTTCTTCCAGCACCTCCAGTGCCCGCAGGATTCGCTGTCCGTCCATCGGCCTCAGATTGGCGGCAACCGCCGCGTCACGTGCCGATAACTCCGAGTGAAGCGCCTGCGGTCCCTCCTCCTTGAGCCGCAAGCGCACACGGCACCGAATATCCTGGGAAATCTCCGGCATGTCCGAAAGACCGCCCGTGAGCGCCTTGAAGTACAGCCCCGTGCCGCCGACGAAGACCGGAATCCGCCCCTGTTCTTTCAAGACCGGCAGGAGTGCGGATACGTCCCGCTGCCATTCGCCCGTCGAATAGGCGTGTGTCGCCGGCACATGCCCATAGAGGTAATGGGTGATGTCCGCGGTCTCTTCCTCTGACGGACGCGCGGTGATGATCCTGAGCGTGTCGTAAACCTGCATGCTATCGGCGTTGACGACGACGCCGCCGCATTCGCGTGCCATGCGAATGGCAAGCGCCGACTTGCCGCTGGCAGTTGGCCCGGTTATCAGGATCGCATCAGTATTTTGCATAAGGTCGGTCATATGGCTTTCGTTGCCACGCTCATTGCCCATCCGTCAAACCCCGTTCTCACTCCGGCCATCGCCGAACGGGCCGCCAAGGCGGTCAATGCCTCCGGTCTCTACTGGCTGGCAGACGGGATCGCCTGCGATATCGCCCTTCGCGACGGCACCGATCTCTCGGCTGCGGAAGAAACACTTCGCGGCTTGATCGGCGAGGAGCGGATCGATGTCGTGGTGCAGGAGGCGGAAACCCGGCGCAAGTCGTTCCTCATCGCAGACATGGATTCCACCATGATCGGCCAGGAATGCATCGATGAACTCGCGGACGTCGTCGGTTTGAAGGACAAGGTGGCGACGATAACGGCACGTGCCATGAACGGCGAGATCGCATTCGAGCCGGCGTTGAGAGAACGGGTGGCGCTCTTAAAAGGCCTGCCGATCCGCGTCGTCGATGAGGTCATCGAGAAGCGGATCACGTTGACATCGGGTGGACCGGAACTGATCGCGACGATGAAGACGAAAGGTGGGTACACGGCACTCGTGTCCGGTGGCTTTACCGTCTTTACAAGCCGCATCGCCGCAATGCTCGACTTCGACATCAACCGCGCCAACATCCTTCTCGAAGAAGACGGCATCCTGACCGGCGAAGTCGCCGAACCCATCCTCGGCAAACAGGCCAAGGTGGATGCGTTGGAAGAGATCGCCCGCGAACTCGGCATCACCCCTGATGATACGATTGCTGTCGGCGATGGCGCAAACGACCTTGGCATGCTCGGCATCGCAGGCTCCGGCGTTGCCCTCCATGCCAAGCCCACCGTTGCGGCCCAGGCCAAGATCCGAATCGACCACGGCGACCTGACCGCGCTCCTCTATATCCAGGGCTACCGGAAGACGGATTTCGTCATTCCCGGCTGAGGCTCCACAGAGGGATGAGCATCACCATGCAACCGCAGCCTGTCGCAACCACGCTCCTTGAAACTTCACGCCTCGTCCTGCGCCGCTGGCTCCCCACGGACCGGGACTTGTTCCGCGAAATCAACGCGGATCCTGACGTGATGGCGTTCTTCCCGTTCCGTCGCAGCCACGACGAATCGGATGCGTTCCTCGGGAAACTGAACGACATGTTTTCCGAAAACGGGCTTGGCATTTACGCGCTCGAACTCAGGGAAACCGGCGAGCCACTCGGGTTTTGCGGGCTGACCTATGCCAATATGCCGGGGATTTTTCCGGCCGAAACGGTGGAGATCGGCTGGCGTCTGGCTGCCCGTTACTGGGGCAATGGCTATGTGACGGAAGCGGCAGAAGCGCTTCTCGATTTCGCCTTCGTGGAGAAGGACATCAAGGCCGTCGTCTCGTTCGCCGTAGCGGACAATAACCGCTCGACGGCTGTCATGAAGCGCCTTGGAATGCATCGGGCGGCCGGCATGGATTTCGACCATCCGCGCGTGCCGGAGACGCATCCCCACCTCAAGCGCCATGTCGTCTACGCAATGACACCGGAGGAATGGACAAGGCGGAACGCCCGCCTTGTCGAGGAAGCCTGAACTCTCAGGCTATTCCAGCGGAAGTGCCACGAACCGCAGGTTTCCGGTCTTGTCGGCCACCATGACATGCGCGTTGCGGCGGCCTTCCTTCTTCAGCACGTCGAAGCGCTTGGCGACCTCACCCGGGTTCTCGACGAAGTCCTGGGCGATTTCGACCACCACGTCGCCGGCCTTGAAGCCCTTGGCAGCGGCAACCGAACCAGCCTTCACCTCGGACACCACCACGCCCTCGACGCTTTCCGCGATCCCGAACGTCTTGCGGTGCGCCTCATCCAGCACGCTCAGCGTCATGCCGTAAACCGTGACGGGCTCGCTGCTTTTCTCGCCGGCGTCCGGGGAGCCGCTGTCATTCTTGCCCTGGTCATCCGGGGACTGATCGTCAGGGCTTTGTGCGTCTGGCGACTGTCCATCGGGTGCTGCCGGCTCATCGCCATCTGCGGCATCGGCCGTATCATCGAGTTGCCCGAGCGTGATGCGAACGGTCTGCTCCTTGCCGTCGCGCAGCAACCGCACCTCGACATCCTTGCCCACAGGGCTTTCGGCAACAATCCGCGGCAGATCGCGCATCGAACTGACCGACTGTCCGTCGAAGGCGAGCACGACATCGCCCGACTTGATTTCACCGTTCTTGATCGGACCGTTTTCAACGACGCCGGAAACCAGTGCTCCACGGGCCTTGTCGAGCCCCAGGCTCGCCGCGATATCGTCAGTCACGGGCTGAATGCGGACACCGAGCCAGCCGCGGCGCGTTTCGCCGAACTCGATCAGCTGATGGACGATGTTTTCCGCAAGTTCTGTCGGGACGGCAAAGCCGATACCGATCGAGCCGCCGGAGGGTGAAATGATCGCCGTGTTGATCCCGATTACCTCGCCGCGCATGTTGAACAGCGGTCCGCCGGAATTGCCCTTGTTGATCGCCGCATCCGTCTGAATGAAGTTGTCGTAGGGCCCTGCATTGATGTTTCTGCCGCGTGCGGACACGATGCCGAGCGTCACCGACCCGCCAAGACCAAACGGATTGCCGATCGCCATGACCCAGTCGCCGATCCGGATCTTCTTGGAATCACCGAAGGGAACGGCCTTGAGCGGCGTCTTGGACTCGACCTTCAGCACGGAGAGGTCGGTTTTTGTGTCGGTGCCGACCAGCCGGGCCTTCAACTTACGGCCATCCGGGAAAATCACCTCGATATCGTCGGCGCCTTCGATAACGTGGTTGTTCGTCACCACATAGCCGGAGGAATCAATCACGAAGCCGGAGCCGAGCGAAGACACCTTCTGGTTTCCGCCCTGATTGTCCTTGTCGTCGAAAAAGTCGTCGAAGAATTCCTGGAAGGGTGAGCCCTCCTGGATCTGCGGCTGCGGGCCGGCACCCTGGTCCTTGACGCTCTGCGACGTCGAGATGTTGACGACGGCGTCGAGCAGGCCTTCCGCCAGATCGGAGATCGGCGCTGGACCGGCGGGCACTGCGGACTGGCTGACCGGAGGTGGCGGATTGAAATTGTTGCCGACTGGCGCTGGTGGCGCGGGCAGCATGCCGCCGGGCTGAGTGGCCGGCTGGCTGTTAGCCTGTGGAGCCGGCGCCTGTCCCGGAGGTGCCGGGGCTTCCCCCTGCGGAGCGGGCGCCTGTCCCTGAGGCGCTGGCGCCTGTGGCCGAGGGGCCGGGGCCTGGACCTGCTGCGGCTGGGCCGGGCTTTGCGCCAGTGCCTGAAGCGGACTGACCATGACGGCAACCACTAGACCGAGGCTCACGGAACCCTTCAAGGACGATAGTTTCGAATGGCCCATTGGCATCCTCGTTTTCTGTCACGGTGTCTGCTGCGGCAGAAAAGCATCCGTGCAACCCACAACGTTACGCATTGATAACTCGCGCCCCGTTCTGAAGAAAGCATAGGGCGGAATAACGGCCGGGAAAATTACCTTTTCGTGAAACCGCGACCATCGGCGCACATGGATGTGGATGACGGGTGAAAAGGGCAGTTGCGAAAAGGGCGGCCATGACAGGCCGCCCTTTTCTTAAGTGCTTAGTTCGTCGGTTGCGCCGGTGCCGGCTGGGCTGGCGTCGGCTGTGCCGGTGCAGGCCGTCCCGCTGCAGGCGGCGTTACCACGCCGTCCGACGAGTTGAAGAACCGGAAGAACTGTGAATCAGGCGAAAGCACCAGGGTCGTATCCTTCCCGGCCATCGAGGCGACATAGGCGCGCATCGACCGGTAGAACTGGAAGAACGACGGATCACGCTGGAACGCTTCCCCAAAGATGCGGTTACGCTCGGCATCGCCCTGACCTCGGATGATTTCCGAATCGCGCTGCGCTTCCGAGACGAACTCGACAACCTGGCGGTCGGCGATAGCACGGCGGCGCTGGCCTTCTTCGCTACCACGGGCGCGAATGAGTTCCGCTTCCGCGAGACGCTCGGCACGCATGCGCGCAAACGTCTGCTGCGAGACTTCCTGCGTCAGATCCGTACGGCGGATGCGGACATCCTGGATCTTGACGCCAAGCGTTTCGGCGGCAACGTCGAGATCACGCTTGACCTCGGTCATCATCGACGCACGCTCTTCGGACAGCGCCTCGGTAAAGCTGCGCAGACCGTAGACGCGGCGCAGACCGGCGTCGAGACGCGTGCTGATACGCGATTCGGCAGACACGCGATCGCCCGAAACCGCTTCCCGGAAACGCTGCGGATTTTCGATCCGGTAGATCACGAACGCGTCGACTTCATAGAAGGCGCCGCCGCGGACCTGAACGCGGATATTGTCGAGATCCAGGCGAAGTGCGCGGTCTTCGATATACTGAACGCGATCCGCATCGGCAAAGGCGAAGGGAAGCTTGAAATAGATCCCCGGCTCGTTCTTCACGCTCTGGATTTCACCGAAGCGAAGCACGAGCGCCTGCTGCCGTTCGTTGACGACGAAGACGGACGAGTAGACGAGGAAAAGGAGAACGGCGAGACCGATCAGGAAAGCGGGCAATTTGTTCGAGATCATCAGTTGCCCCCCTGTGCGGCTGCCGGCCGGTTGATTTCATTGAGCGGCAGATAAGGGACGACGTTCTGACCCTGCTCGATGATGACCTTGTTGGAGTTCTTCAGAACGTTCTCCATGGTCTCGATGAAGATGCGTTCGCGCGTCACGTCCGGTGCGTTCACATATTGGTCGTAGATCGACACGAAGCGCTGCGCTTCACCCTGAGCCTCGTTGACCGTCTGGTCACGATAGGCGGACGCCTCTTCGCGGACCTGCGCGGCCTGACCGCGGGCGCCACCAAGCTTCTGGTTGGCGTAGCGATTGGCTTCCTCGACGATACGGTCTTCGTCCTGCTCGGCGCGCTGAACCTCTTCGAACGCGTCTGCCACTTCGCGCGGCGGCGCGGCATCTTCGATCGGCACGGCGTTGATGGCAATGCCTGCGCCGTAACGGTCCATCGTGCCCTGAATGATGTCGCGCACCTGCGTCGACATGCCTTCACGAGCGTCGCGGAAAATATCCTGAGCCGGACGGCGTCCGACGACTTCGCGCATGGCGCTGTCTGCAACCTGCTGCAGCGTCTGGGCCGGGGCCTCGACGTTGAAGAGATAGGCGCGTGGATCGGTGACGGTGAAGAGGACCGAAAACTGGACGTTGACGATATTCTGGTCGCCGGTCAGCATCCATCCGGCATTCGAATTGGTGGCACTGCTGCGCGCACCGATATTCTGCTGCTGCTCGGTGACCTTGACGATCTCCACCGTTTCGAACGGCCAGAGATGGAAGTGAAGGCCCGGCATCGACAGCTCTTCCTTGGGCTTTCCAAACCGAAGTTCGACGCCCCGCTCGTCCGGCTGAACCGTATAGATCGATTCGAATGCCAGGAATGCGAGAACGGCCAGAAAGACGACCGCGACTGCTCCGCCGTTGAAACCACCAGGCATAAAACCCTTCAGCCGGTCTTGGCTGCGCCGCAGGATGTCTTCGAGGTCAGGCGGTCCGCCATTTCCCCCTCCGCCACCACCGCCGCCGCGCGGACGGTTCGGGCCTTGTCCCCAAGGTCCTTGATTGTTACCGCCGCCGCCGCCGCCGCCCCATGGGCCGCCGCCGCCATTCTGATTGCTCCAGGGCATCAAAACCTCTTTGTTAGTGCTACTCCCTAACCGGTCGCCTGTCCGAGCCGCCTGAAATGCAGCAGCTCGCGGTCCGTGCCCCCGGTCATGCCGTTATAAGTATCGGAAGAGCCGCTTTCAACGCAGCTTCAATAACTTCCCGGTGTTCGGTAACGAATTATGTCACTTTGGCATCGATCGGCGGCTGTAGACAGCAAAACGGGTGGCAAAGCTGTCGCGCTCGCCGGCCGGGACGAAGATCTCCTCGATCTTTTCGTACACGGTTGGATCGATTGCTGGAAACATCGTATCACCGTCTGCAATATCCGCTTCCACATGGGTCACGTAAAGTCGGTCTGCCAGATCGATTGCTTTCGCGTAGATTTCACCGCCTCCGAGAATGCCGATCTCTTCAGCACTGGTCGCTGCAGCGATCTCCCTCGCCCTAGATATCGCCTGCTCGAGGGACGCCGCCGTCTCCACACCCTCGACCGAGAGATCGCGATTGCGGGTGACCACGACATGCGGGCGGCCGGGCAGCGGCTTGCCGCCGAAGCTGTCGAGCGTCTTTCGCCCCACCACCATCGGCTTGCCGAGCGTCATCGCCTTGAAACGTTTGAGGTCGGTCGACAATCGCCACGGCATGTCGCCATCTCTGCCGATGACATTGTTGCGCGACACCGCGACGAAGATTGCGACCGGAACCGCCATCAGACTGCAATCGGTGCTTTGATGCTGGGATCAGCGACGTAATTCTCCAGCGCAAAATCCTCAAAGCGGAAGGAGAAGATGTCCTTCACATCAGGATTGATGCGCAGTGTCGGCAGCGGCTTCGGCTCGCGCGTCATCTGCAGCCGCGCCTGTTCGAAATGATCCGAATAGATATGCGCGTCGCCAAGCGTATGCACGAAATCGCCAAGCTTCAGCCCGGTCACCTGCGCCACCATCATGGTCAGGAGCGCGTAAGAGGCGATGTTGAACGGAACTCCCAAAAATATGTCCGCCGACCGCTGGTAGAGCTGACACGACAGCCGCCCCTCCGACACGTAGAACTGGAACAGGCAATGGCAGGGCGGCAGCGCCATGTCGTCAACCTGTGCAGGATTCCAGGCTGTGACGATGTGCCGGCGCGAGTTTGGGTTGACCTTCAGGTTCTCGATCAGGTGGGCGATCTGATCCACATGACCGCCATCAGGCGTCGGCCATGAGCGCCACTGATATCCGTAAACCGGACCGAGATCGCCTTTTTCGTCCGCCCATTCATCCCAGATGGAGACACCATTCTCCTTGAGATAGGCAATGTTCGTGTCGCCCTTCAGAAACCACAAGAGCTCATGGATGATCGAGCGCAGATGCAGCTTCTTGGTGGTGAGGACCGGAAAACCCTCGTTCAGATCGAATCGCATCTGATAGCCGAAGACCGAGCGGGTACCGGTCCCGGTGCGGTCGCCGCGGTCGGCGCCAGTCTCCATCACGTGCCGGAGAAGGTCGAGATACTGCTTCATGGGTCTTCCGCCGATTGGTCGAGATCGTCCTACATAATAGCACGAAGCCTACTCACCAATCACCTCCCCGTCACCGGCGCGGCTTTTCCAAGCTTTTCACGTTGATGATAGGAATATGACGAGACCTCTTTTCATCCGGTTCGCAAACCCCTATATCACTCGTGCCGGACTTCGGTTCGGATATGGCGATAAACGGTCGATGAAATAAGCCTATTGGACCCGGGGGCGGTACCCGGCGCCTCCACCACAAACCGGTCGGTCAATCTGGACCGGCTTGTGATGGGGGCGAAATAGGATCGACAAGGGTGTAAAGATCGAACTTTTGCTCGGCATGATACCGCCGTTATCGGGTCACAAGTGTAGTTGCAAATGACAACAACGCTAAGGGTTACGCTCTCGCTGCCTAATGGCGGTGCGGGAAACCCGAACTAAGTCCTTACGGTTAGCCCCGTAAGGCGGGGTCCGGAGGCACCTGGCAACAGAAGCCTTCACCTTCGCTCCCCGGTGGAATATCATGACATGACTCGACGCCGAAGCGGACTTCCCCGCGGGCGCGTCTCGTGACATAAGCGGCGTTTGAAGAGCAATAGAAAGACAGGATCGCATGGGGCAGGATCACATCCGCTACGATATTCTGGCACAGGACGCCCTCCGCGGCGTTATCCGCAAGGTTTTGTCCGAGGTCGCGGCAACCGGCAGACTGCCGGGTGACCACCACTTCTTCATCACATTCCTGACCGGCGCACCCGGGGTACGAATCTCTCCGGCGCTGAAGTCGAAATATCCGGAACAGATGACGATCGTCGTCCAGCACCAGTTCTGGGACCTCAAGATCACCGATACGCTTTTTGAAATCGGCCTGTCGTTTAACGATACGCCGGAACGCCTGGTCATCCCGTTCAACACGATCCGCGGCTTCTACGACCCGTCCGTGAATTTCGAACTCGAGTTCGAAGTGCCGATGGTCGAGGAAGGCGAAGTTTCCGCCGAGATCACCGCGATCCCGGTCGATACCACGCCAAAGGTTGTGGATGCGGATGCCGCCACCGGCGAGGACAAGAAGGAAGGCTCCGTCGTCTCCCTCGATTCGTTCCGCAAGAAGCAGTAGGCAGACACGATGTGCGCCGAGATCGTCAACCTTCGGCAGTTTCGCAAAGGCAAGGCGCGTTCGCAAAAGGACGCGGCTGCCGAACAGAACCGCATCAGCTTTGGCCGCACCAAGATTGAGAAGCAGCTGACGACGGCCCTCAACGAAAAAGCGGGGAAAACCCTCGATCAGGGCAAGCTCGAAAAGCCTTCTCCGGAAACGGACGAACGGCGTTAAGGCTTCGTTAGGCTGACTCATGGCAACGGCTTGACCGTGCGCATGCGACATCCTCAATTGCGCTCCATCAATCACCATGAGGGTGACGGGGCCTACACTTGATCCGAAAACATTCTGCGACCCTGCACGGTCATCGAACGAGTTTTTCGCTGGAAGATGAATTCTGGCATGAACTGAAATCCATTGCTGCCAAACGCGGCATCAGTCTGGCCGCCTTGATCGCCGAGGTCGACGACGGTCGTTCGGAAGACAACAATCTTTCCTCCGCACTCCGCCTGCATGTGCTGCGCTGGTTCAAAACCTCGCTGGCAGACTGTCTTGCCGGGCTGCCAGCCAGGCGCTGACGGTCAGCGTCCTCCCGCCCCCCATTTGCTCAGATCAGCGTGCCGCCGCATTCACGGCTGCACGCCCGGCAAACTGGGGTTTGAGGAGCGACCCGTACCCGAAGGCTGCTCCTGGAAAAGGTCGCCGGCGGGTGGCATCGTGAACGGCGCCGGCGCCGATGGCTGCTGGTTCTGCCTTTGGATTTCCCGTTGCCGCTCCTGCTGGAGCCGGGCTGCTTCAGCGCGCCTTGCTGCCTCCTGCCGTTCGGCTTCCTGGCTTCTGCGTTCTGCCTCCGCCGCCTCCTGGCGTGCCCGCTCCTCGGCCTCTGCCTTGACGCGTGCCGCCTCCCGTTCCACGCCACGAAATGTGTAGAGCGCGACTTCGCGGCGCAGCCGCTGTTTCTCGAGCACGCTTGCCTGCAGCGTCTCGACGCGGCGGCGTTCCTGTTCGAAGGCACGCAGTGACAGGAAGTTTGCCATTGCGGCCATATCAATGCGCTGTTCCGGCTGCTCGAGCGATCCGGAATAACCGAGCGTGACAGTCGGTTCTCCCCCCGCCACAGTCTCTTCACCCGCATCGTAACGGACCGACAGCCCGGCATCGATGCGGCTATCGACAAAGTCGAGCACGCCCTCAGCCGAGACCTGTGCGGCGCCGGCCGTTGCGGTAAAATTCTGAACCCGTGCGGCGCCGCCGGTAATCGTCATCGGAATGGTGACGGACCCGAGCCGGGTTGTCCCTTTCAGGACCTCAGTTGTCACGATCGGTTGAACCGCTGCCTCGTTGACCTCGCCCTGCAGCTTGTCGGCACCGGCAAGTATCGGCGCGAGCGCATCCGGATTGATCCCGGCAATCTCGAAATCCTTGAGGCGCATCTCGCCGGAGCCGCTGACGCCATGCATGAGTTCGTCCATGCTCTTGCCAGTCGCCTCGATGCTGACAGTGCTGTCCAGCTTGCCCGTCGCGACCGGTGTGCCGCCCTTTTGCCAGACGAGCGGTGCGAGATCGGCGTTTTCGACCTGCAGCTTTGCCTGGACGATGCCGGTCGCATCGCCGTTCGACATCATCAGCCGTCCGGACAGATTTCCGCCCTGCCAGGTACCGGAGGCGTTGTCGATCGTCAGACCACCGGCTTTGCCGTTCACCCTGCCCGAAAAACCGGTAATTGTTCCAAGCGCATCCGCCCGGAGCGTTTTTGCCGACAGATTGATGCCGACATCCGTCGATCCAATCAGCGGCGTGGCGAACGGCGTCTTTGATGGGGCGCCTGTCACGCCATTCTCCATCGGCCCGAATACCGCCTCGCCCATCCAGGCAAGATCGATCGTGTCGACAGACATGTCGCCGGTAACAGGCAGGCCGGGAGCGCGGCGATCGGCGGATAGCGATCCACCGACAGTGTTTCCGGCAAGATCGCCACTGAGGCCAGAGACTTTCACGGCATCTGCCGAAAGCTCGACATCAGCCGCGAGATTGACAGGCAGTCCGCTGCCGAACTGCGGCAGGCTGACACCGGTGACCAGCAGATAGGGCTCGATATCGGCGCTCTTGAGCGACACCCGCGCCCGCCCTTCGCCAAATCCGGCATTCTGGATATTCACGTCGCCGGCCATCAGCAGCGACGTCTTGGGCGTCGTGAAGCTCAGTTCGGTGGTGGCCGCGTGCTGTTCCTTTTGCTGCAATGTCAGCGCCAACCGTCCCGCGCCGTCACCATCGAAAGGCAAGGGATCGAGACCGGCTTGACCCAGCAGGACCGTCGCCTTCGGGTTGGCAAGCGATGCAGACAGCGTCATCGCGTTGCCGGCCGTGAGATCGAAGATGCCGGGCAGCTTCAGATCTGCATCGACAGTGCTGCCATTCGCCTTGCCGCGCAGCTTGATATTCGCACCGCCAAGACCGCTACCGCCAAGCGAAATATCGGCGATCAGATCCGAATCCGCATACCAGCTGCCGTTTCGGGCCAACCGGTCGAGCAACGGATGATGCGGCAGCCGATCCCGCAGCATGGTGATGAAAGACGTAGGGTCCGGTGAACGGAAACTCACCGACCCGGTCCCGCCGTAGGAAACCAGCGAGCCCTCTACCCTGCCCTTGGCGGACAAGGTGGCGCCCTCGATATCTCCGACAGTCAGCCGCTCCAGCGACAACACGCCCTCGGCCACGCTGAAAGCGGTATCGACCTTGGTTGCAACGACCCCGAGAGCCGTCAGCCGGTCGGCTTTGAGGCTTGCTGCGACCCGGTGATCCAGCACGTCCTGACCGGCATCGTCGCCGGTGACCAGCGAAGCGAGCGCGCGCATCGCGTCGATATCGATCTCGTTGCCGGCAAGCGCCATGGAAAGGCTTGGCGCCTGGCCATTCGGCGACTGGCGCTCCAGCCGACCCTTAAGCGTTGCAGGCCCTATCCCAAGTTCCAGAGCTTCGAACCTCTGAAGTTCCGGCGTGAGGTTCACCTTGGCCGAGAAGCCGGCGTTTTTCAGCTGCCTTATCGCAGGATCAACGCTGCCGGACAGCCAGTCGGCGAGACCTGACGGCTGTGTCGAGGCAACCAGCATGTCGCCGACAAAGGCGGTTCGGTTTGCAAGGTTGAGATTGCCCTTGGCCTCCAGCTGGGTGCGGCCCGGCAGGGTGGCAGTCACATTGTCGACGGCCCAGCCGCGCCCGGCCGGTCTAACGTCGAGATGGATGTCGCGGATCGTTGTGTCGTTGAAGACGATTGCCGGCAGCTTGAGGTTGACCCTTCCTGGCACCTGCGGGATCGGGATCGACGCGACCATCTGCACGAAGGCATTCAGGCGGCGCTGCGCGGACGCCGCCGGATTGCGACCGGTCTTAGCCTGGGGACCGTCGCTCAGGCGGTTGACGTCGATCTGCTGGCCATCGGCCGTCAGCAGGAATTCCGGCTTCGGCCCGGTATCGAGCGTTGCCTCGCCGGTGACGATGTAAGGGTTTTCCTTCGGACCGACTTCGACCCGGTATTGCGGAATGCGGGCGCGCTCGCCGGTCAGCTCGAAATCGCCCGAGACACGCGGACCGGGCGGCGGCGCCTTGACCGGCTCGGACTCGTCTTCTTCCTGCAGGAAGGCAAGGTTGAACTTGCCGTTGTAGCTGGGCTTGTTGTCCACTGCGGCAAGTTCGCCATCGAAATCGACCACGACCGGATGGGCATCCGGCCAGACGCGAAGCCGCAATGGAATCTGCCGTCCCTCGGCGGCGGCTTCACCGCTTGTCAGGCTGAAGCGGGCCTCCTGGCCATCCAGCACCGCATTGCCCTCGCCCCGCCATGGCCCGGCAAGCGTCCCCGCCGACAGGTCGGTGGACAGTCCGGTCATGTGGCGGACCTGGCCGTTGCGATCGTCGATGATCTCGATTTCGCCACCCATGATATGGACGTCTTCGAGAATGACGCTGCGGGCCGCAATCGTCGGGCGACTGCCGCGCAGCCATTCGAACGTGCCGTCCTTCAGGATGCGGAAACGCACCTTCGGCTTGTCGATGCGCATATCGAAAATGCGTGCCTCGCCGGAGAGAAACGGCGCGAGTTCCATATCCATCGAGAATTGCGCCACCTGCACGAGCGGCTGGCCATCGACGTCCTGGCCGACGCGCACGTCATGCAGTGTAACCGACGGAAATGGGAGGATCCGCGCATCGACCGAGCCGTGGACGGCGACCTTCTTGCCGAGCAGACGGCTGGCCTGATCCTCGAAAGCGACGCGGAAGCTCGACCAGTCTACAAAGAACGGCACCAGCAGCGCCGCAAACAGCGCCGCCACGACCAATCCGCCCAAAGCCAACATGATGCGTCCGAGCACCGGCCTATCTCCCTGTTTCTACGGCAAGAGTAGTTCCACGCGCCGGACTGGCAAGTCAATCATTGGGAAGTGTTATTCCGCGATGCGGAAGATCTTTCCCGGATTGAAGAGGTTTTGCGGATCAAAGCCTTTCTTGATCGACCGCATCAGCTCGACGGCACCGCCCAGTTCCTCGTCGAGATAGGACATCTTGCCCTGCCCGACGCCGTGTTCGCCGGTGCAGGTTCCGTCCATCGCGAGAGCACGGCGGCTCAGGCGTCCCGTAAACGCCTCGACATTGGCAACGGAAGCCGGATCCTTGTCGTCGAAAAGCACGAGAACATGGAAATTGCCATCGCCCGCATGGCCGACGATCGGCGCCAGAAGCCCCGCGTCGCGAATATCGGCTTGGGTCTCGGCCACGCATTCCGCCAGCCGCGAGATCGGCACGCAGACATCGGTGGAAAGGCCGTTGAGCGACGGATCGAGCGCCCGGCCTGCCCAGTAGGCATTGTGGCGGGCGTTCCACAGCTTCGTGCGTTCCTCGGCATTGGCAGTCCAATGGAACTCGTCGCCGCCGCAGTCGGAGGCAATCTCGGCGAACTGTTCCGACTGGATGCGGACCGTTTCTTCTGTGCCGTGAAATTCGAGAAACAATGTCGGCTTCTCGGGGTAGGATAGGCCCGAATAGGCATTGCAGGCGCGGATCTGCACGTCGTCGAGAAGCTCGATACGCGCAACCGGAATGCCCATCTGAATGGTCATGATGACGGCATCGCAGGCAGCCTCGACGCTCGGGAAGGCGCAGACGCCGCCGCCGATCTTTTCCGGAATTCCCTGAAGCTTCAGCGTCACCGACGTGATCACGCCGAGCGTGCCTTCGGAGCCCACGAAAAGCCGGGTCAGATCGTAGCCGGCCGAGGATTTGCGGGCGCGACGCGCGGTGCGGATCTCTTCGCCATCGGCGGTCACGACGGTCAGTGCCAGGACATTGTCCTTCATCGTGCCGTAACGCACCGCGTTGGTACCGGACGCACGGGTCGACGCCATGCCGCCGATCGTTGCGTTGGCACCGGGATCGATCGGAAAGAACAGGCCGGTATCGCGCAGTTCGCGGTTCAGCTCCTCGCGGGTGATGCCTGGCTCCACGGTGACGTCGAGATCTTCAGGGCTGATGCGAAGGACCTTGTTCATGCGGCTGAAATCGATCGAAATGCCGCCGGACGGCGCATTGACCTGACCTTCGAGCGAGGAACCAACGCCAAACGGGATCATCGGAACCCGGTGTTCGGAGCAAGCCTTCACCACGGTCTTCACATCGTCGCTCGTCTCGACGAACACGACGCCATCCGGAAGCTGGCCCGGAAGATAGGTCGTTGTGTGGGCGTGCTGTTCGCGGAATGACTGGCCGGTCTGGAACCGCTCGCCGAAGGCCTGTTTCAAGATACCGAGGACCGCGGCAATGCCCTCCTCGTTCCGTTGGCCTGCCTTCACGTCGCGAATTGCCATGCTACGTCTCCTCAAGATGCTAGGGCTTGGTTAGGAGACACGGCAAGGTTTGTCCAGAACGAACAACCCCGCATCGGTACGCTGGGTTTATCGCGCGAAGCGGCGAGCCCCGGCCACACAGAGGATGACGGCCAGCGTCACGACGATCATCATCGGGCTGATGCTTTCACCGAGCAGCAGGGCGGCAAGCACGAGGCCGAAGAATGGCTGCGTCAGTTGCAGCTGGCCGACCGCAGCAATGCCGCCCTGCGCCAGCCCGCGGTACCAGAAGATGAAACCGATCAGCATGCTGAAGAGTGAGACATAGCCGAGGCCAAGCCATACCGGCATCCGGATCGCTGAGAAATCCGGCGGCAGCTGCGTAAGCGTGATGACGACCATCACCGGCAGAGATAGAACAAGCGCCCAGCAGATCACCTGCCACCCCCCGAGCGTCCGCGACAGGCGGCCACCTTCCGCATAACCGAGGCCGCAGACGAGAACCGCGGCAAGCATCATGCCGTCGCCATAGGGTGACGCCATCACACCCTGCGACAGCGCAAAACCGGCAACGCAAGCGCTCCCGGCAATCGCGAAGATCCAGAATGCCCGCCTGGGTCTCTCGCCACCGCGCAGAACCGCAAAGCATGCCGTCGCGAGCGGCAACAGAGCGATGAAGACGATGGAATGGGCCGATGTCACGTGCTGGAGTGCCAGCGCAGTGAGAAGCGGAAAACCCACCACGACGCCGAGCGCGATGACCACAAGAGACACGAGGTCGCGGCGCGACGGCCATTTCTCCCGGAAAACAAGGAGAATGCAGAGCGCGAGGATGCCGGCAATCGCGGCACGGGCAACGGTTAGAAAAACCGGATCGAACTGCGTGACGGCAACCCTTGTCGCCGGCAGCGACCCGCTGAAGATGATCACGCCGATCATGCCGTTGATCCAACCTGAAAGAGAACGATCCATAAGCCTGCATACCCCTACCAAAAGCCTTCGACGCTTATGCACGCAAGCCTCTGGCCGCGACAGCTACACTCAGGTACGATTTGACAAAACTGTAATGGTGCATGAGGCAGTACGGATGGACTTGGGGACGCAAGGTGGGCAGAAGGTCGCTATGGTCGTTTCAACCATCCGGCAACGGATTTCCGGGCGCAGCCTTGTGCCCGGAGCAAAGCTTCCCTCCGTGCGAAGCCTCGCGGCAACTCTTAAAGTCTCCACCTCCACCGTCGTCGATGCCTACGACCGGCTGACGGCAGAGGGCGTGATCACCTCCCGCCCCGGCTCCGGTTTCTACGTTGCCAGCCAGACGGCACCGTTGTCGCTCGCGCAGATCGGTCCGAAGCTCGACCGCGCCGTTGATCCCCTGTGGGTGTCACGGCAATCGCTCGATGTCCGGCGCGATGGCCTCACGCCTGGTTGCGGCTGGCTACCGCCGTCCTGGTTACCGGACGAGACCCTGCGGCGATCGCTTCGCACACTGTCCCGCGGCGATACGGCAGCACTTACGGACTACGGTTCTCCGCTCGGCCTGACACCGCTTCGAAGCCTGATTGCGCGCAGAATGGGAGAGCGCGGCATCGAGGCTTCGCCCGACCAGATCGTGCTGACCGATTCCGGCACCCAGGCGATCGACCTTCTCTGCCGGTTCCTGATCGAGCCCGGAGACACCGTGCTTGTGGACGACCCGTGCTACTTCAATTTCCAGGCGATCCTGCGCGCCCATCGCGCCCGGATCGTCGGCGTGCCCTATACGCCAAGCGGGCCCGATCTCGACGCTTTCGCAAACGTCCTCGCCTCACACCGCCCTCGCCTCTACATCACCAATTCGGCGGTCCACAATCCGACGGGGGCAACGCTTAGTCCCGTCACTGCGCATCGCGTCCTGAAACTAGCCGAACAGTTCGGCCTGACGATCGTCGAGGACGATATCTTTGCGGATTTCGAGCACACGCCGGCTCCGAGGCTGGCAGCCTTCGACGGTCTCGATCGGGTCATTCATATCGGCAGCTTTTCAAAAACGCTGTCCGCTTCGGTCCGCTGCGGCTTCATCGCCACCAAGCGGGACTGGATCGAGGGTCTGACGGACCTCAAGATCGCGACCTCGTTCGGCGGCCCATCGCTTGCGTCCGAACTGGTCTACCAGGCGCTGAGCGATGCCAGCTACCGCAAGCATGTGGACACGATGAGGGGGCGGCTCGCCGGCGCAAGGTTCGAGGTATCGGCACGGCTGAAGGCGATCGGGATCGTGCCGTGGATCGCGCCGCAGGCGGGCATGTTTTTGTGGTGCAGGCTGCCCGAGGGTCTCGATTCCGCCGACGTGGCGCGGGCGGCACTGAAGCACAACATTGTGCTTGCTCCGGGCAATGTCTTCAGCCCGTCGCAATCAGCGGCGAGCTCCATGCGCTTCAACGTGTCGCAATCGCTCGATGGCCGGATCTACGACGTCCTGAAGCAGATTTTCGCCGACATGCGGAACCCCGAAACCGTTGCCTGAAGGCAAGCCCTTACTCGGCTGCCATCAGCTGCTGCTCTTTCGTATCGTTGGCACGTCCCTTGCGGGCGCTTTCCAGCTCGTCCTGCAGCCGCTGTTCCTCGTGCACCTGTGGCTTGGAGAAGCGGGCGATCAACAAGTATGCGACAGGGGTGATGTAGAGCGTCACCATGGTTGCCATGCCGAGGCCACCGACGATCACCCAGCCGAGCGCGATACGGGCTTCGGCACCGGCGCCCTTGGCAAGAACCAGAGGCACGCCGCCGATCACGGTCGCGATCATCGTCATCATCACCGGTCGAAGACGGATAGCGCACGCCCGTTCGATCGCCTCGCGGCAGGACGCGCCCTCGTTGCGCAGATGGTTGGCGAACTCGACAATCAGAATGCCGTTTTTCGCCATGACCCCGACAAGCAGCACAAGCCCGATCTGGCTATAGACGTTGAGACTGGAGCCGGTCAGAACCAAGGCGAAGGCAGCGCAGGCAAGTCCCAGCGGCACCGTGGACATGATGATGATCGAGGACAGGACACTTTCGAACTGCGCCGCAAGCACCAGGAAGATGATGGCGATCGCAAAGCCGAATGTCAGCGCCATGCCGCTCGAGTTTTCCTTGAGTGTCGCAGCCTCTGCCAACGGTATCAGACGTGATCCAGCTGGCAGGAGCGGCTGCGCAAGCTCGGTCGCCGCCTGGACCGCTTGACCGAGCGAGACACCGTCCTTGAGGCTGGCCGAGAAGGAGACTGCCGCAAGCCGCTGTTCGCGGTTGAGCCTCGGCGCCACGGCCCGTTCCTCGAGCGTCGCGACGGTGGAGAGCGGCACCATGCGGCCATCCTTGGCCTTCAGAAAAATGTTCTCGAGATCCGTCGGGTCATCGATCGGACGCGTCGTCGATGTCAGCTTGACCGGCGTCGCCTCGCCGTCGACAAACACGTCCACCACAGATCGGCCTTCGAGAAGAGACTGCAGCGACGTGCCGAGATTGGTGATGTCGATTCCGAGATCCGATGCCCGCTCACGGTTCACCGACACGAAGATCTGGGCCTGTGTCGGCTCGTTGTTGAGACGCGGCGTATCGAACAATCCGCTCGCACGAAGCTGGTCGACCAGTTTCAGCGCGGCGGCCGTCAGCTCTTCATGATTGGTGCCGACCATCGCCATCTGCAACCCGTTGCCGGCACCGCGGATACGCAGACTGTTCTGCTGCGTCGCGAAGGCGCGAAGCGAGGGCACGGTCGCGGTGGCCGCGTTGATATCCCGGACGATATCGGCCTGGCTACGCTCCCGCTCGGACCAAGGCGCGAGGGTCAGAACCATGAAGCCGTTATTGGTGGCGCCACCCTGCCCCGAGATCGAATAGATGTTCTGGATCTCGCCGGACGCCACGAGCGGCTGCAGTTTCTCTTCGATCTGCTGCAGCTTGTCGCGCATATATTGCAGGCTGATGCCTTCGGGCGCCGTCGCCCGCAGCATGACCATGGCCCGGTCTTCCGGTGGGGTGAGTTCGCTCTTGACCGTCTTGAAGGCCATATAGCCGGCACCGCCGAACAGCAGCGCAAAGACGATGACGATCGCCGGCGCGCCAAGGCAGGCATGCAGTGTCACCCGGTAGAAATTGGCAAACAGCGTTCCGAACCGGCCGAGCAGGCCGTCGTTCTTTTCCTGTATCGGCTTGGTCAGCATGCGCGAGGCAAGCATCGGGCAAAGCGTCAGCGCCGTGACCGAAGACAGCGCGACGGCAAATGCCAGAACGAAACCGAACTCGCGGAACAGGCCGCCCATCTGGCCGGGCAGGAAGGACAGCGGAATAAACACGGCGGCAAGCGTGGCGGTCGTCGCCAGCACCGCGAAGAAAACCTCCTGCGTGCCGATCACGGCGGCCGCGCGCGGTCCCATCCCCTCGGATCGTCGTCGCACGATATTTTCGAGAACGACGATCGCGTCATCCACCACAAGGCCGGTCGCAAGCACGATCGCCAGCAGCGTCAGAATGTTGATCGAGAACCCGACGGCATAGATCGCGACGAGCGTACCGATCAGCGCCACCGGCATGGTAAGCGCCGGGATGAGCGTCGCCTTCCAGTCGCGCAGGAAGAGATAGATGACGGCAATGACGATCGTGCCAGACAGCGCCAGCGCGATCTCCACCTCATGCAGCGCGCCTTCGATGAAGACCGCGTCATCACTGGTGATGGCAATGCGCGTGCCCTCGGGCAACGTCTTCTGGAGATCGGCGACGGCGGCCCGTACACCTTCCGAGATGCTGAGCGTGTTCGATTGCGCCTGGCGCAGCACGCCAAGACCGACGCCCGGAACGCCGTTCGATCGCAACGCCGTCGTGCCGTCGTCCGGCCCGAGCATCACGGTCGCCACATCGCGCAGCCTAACATTGTTGCCCAGCATGACGTTTTCGAAGTCTTCGGGCTTGGTCAGGCTCGCCGTCGCGCGCACGACAATGTCCTGCGTCGAGGATTCCAGCGACCCAGCGGGCACGTCGAGCGCAGCCGTCGATAGCGCCTCGGAGAGGTCTGCAATCGTCAGCCCACGACTGGCAAGCGCCGTCTGGTTCACGTCGACGCGGAAGACCTTTTCCTGGTCGCCGTAGAGTTCCACGTCAGCGACGCCGTCAACCGACGCAAGCCGGTCGGAGACCTCGTTATCGACGAGAAGCGTCAGGTCTTCCATCGACAACGAGTTGGACGTAACGGCAAGCCGCATGATCGGCTGGCTGTCGGAATCGGCCTTGATGATGCGCGGCTCGTCCACGTCGTCAGGCAACTGGCCGGTGACACGACCAAGCGCATCGCGCACGTCGTTGGCGGCCACCGCAAGATCGGCGGTGTCGTTGAATTCCAGCGTGACACGGCTCTGGCCGAACTGCGATTCCGACGAAACGGCCTTGAGGCCGGCGACCCGGGCAACCGCGCCCTCGATGATATCGGTCACCTCCTGGTCCATCGTCTGGGCGGAAGCGCCGTCGTAGGTGGTGCGGATGGTGATGACCGGCTGGTCCACATCCGGCAACTCGCGCACCTCGACGCCGGCAAGAGCGGCAAGGCCTGCGACGACGAGAAGCGTGTTGAGAACCGCGGCAAGGACCGGCCGCCGCACAAAGAGCGCGGTAAAGCTGTTCTGCTTTCCTGAAGACTGGCCGGACGACCCGTTGTTATTGGCGTTACCGCTGTGGCTGCTGCTCATCGGCTGGCGACCTCCGGCGGCTTTTCACCGGCAATGCGGACGGCACCATTTTCCCGGACCCGTTGCAACCCTTCGGTTGCCACGACATCGCCATCCTTCAGATTGGCCGAGACGAGGATCGCATCGGGATTGCGCTGGATCACCCTCACCCGCTCCTTGACCGATTTGTGATCGACGATATGCCAGACGAACGAGCCTTTCGCATCCCACTGGACTGCAAGCGGATCGACGCTTGGAAAGGTTTCGCCCGGAAACCGCATCGTCACGCCGAAAGACATGCCGGCGCGGAGTTCGTCATCAACATTGGGAATTCTGGCACGAATGCGGATCGTACGGCTTGCCGGATCGACCCTGTTGTCGACGGCCTCGACCGAACCCTCGAAGGTGCGGCCTGGACGCGAGACGGAGGCGGCCTCGACCGGCATGCCAGGCTTGACCTGGACCGCGAAACGCTCCGGCGCCCAGAAATCCACCAGCAGCTCGGTACGGTTGTCGATCGTCACGATATTGCTCGCGGTCGTGACGTTGTCACCGATATTGACCGCGACGATGCCGACGATCCCATCGATTGGCGCAACGACCGAGCGACGCTTCAGCGCCAATTCGGCGTTGGTGACCGTCAGCTGCGCCGTTTCGGACGCAATCTGCGCGTCGAGCACGTCGAGACGGGAAAAGCTCTTGAGGTTCCGGTAAGTATCGGATTTCTCGCGCGCACTGCGCAACACCACCTGCGCCTGATCGCGCAGGATGATCTGCTCGTCGTCATCGAGCTGCGCAAGAATCTGGCCCTTTTTGACCATGTCGCCGGATTTGACGAGGATCTCGTTTACGGTGCCCGTCGCCTGCGGCATCACGATAACCGACTGGATCGCCTCGCCGTCACCGATCGCCGACAGTCTGTCGTTGACCACGCCGGTTCCGACGGGTCTGGTTGCAACCAACACCACCTGGCTCTCACCGCCGCCCCGCTGCCCGCCGCGCGATGACGAAGCCGGTGCGCCCGCAACCGTTGCGGCCGCCGGCTCGGCGACATCAGGATTGATGGAAGTCACCATGCCTGCGGGAACGCCCATCGAAATCAGTGACCGCCCGGCATCTTCCGACAGGTAGACCCAGAGACAGAGCCCTCCGAGCAGTACCGCAACCGACATCAGAAGCTGGTTCCAGATCCGCATTCATTCCTCGCAAGTCTATCGATAAGTGGTGCAAGTATCCCCGTTTCGCGCCC
Organism: Neorhizobium sp. DAR64862/K0K3; assembly: GCF_050500185.1. Lineage (NCBI taxonomy): Bacteria > Pseudomonadati > Pseudomonadota > Alphaproteobacteria > Hyphomicrobiales > Rhizobiaceae > Neorhizobium > Neorhizobium sp. DAR64862/K0K3. Next base: position 1,113,373 of record NZ_CP191449.1, on the reverse strand, counting down.
AACTGGCAAGGTCGAGGAACCTACCTTACTGTTTTGTAACATCACGCGATTTCACGGATGTGTCAGAGCTTCAACGACACGGATCCGGACGATTCCTAGGGGAAACATAGGAATGAAAAGAGAACATCGGCTGGTCTTTCGAGCCCGAATCACTACATTGGCCGGATGAGTAACAGTTACGACGACATCCCTTTCTTCGATGAGGAGCCGGAGCCCGCCCCCCGCAAGGCGCGAGGCGAAGACCAATCGGACCAGCGCCCGGTGCCGGCATCGGCTGGCAACCATGGTTCGGCTCCTGTTCCTGCTGGTGGTGCCGGTGGTGCCTCCGGTGGTCTGGGGATCGCGGCGCGGGCCATGGCGGCACGCGGCGGCAACCGGCCGTCGCCCGACTATATGACCGGCCTCAACCCGGAACAGCGCGAAGCGGTCGAGACCTTGGATGGTCCCGTTCTGGTTCTGGCTGGCGCCGGAACCGGTAAGACCCGCGTGCTGACCACCCGTATCGCCCACCTGCTGGAGACCGGTCGCGCCTATCCGAGCCAGATTCTCGCCGTGACCTTTACCAACAAGGCGGCGCGCGAGATGAAGGAGCGCATCGGCGTTCTTGTCGGCGGCGCCGTCGAAGGCATGCCGTGGCTCGGCACGTTTCACTCGATCGGCGTCAAGCTGTTGCGGCGCCATTCGGAGCTGGTCGGCCTGCGATCCGATTTCACCATCTTAGACACCGACGACGTCGTGCGCCTGATCAAGCAGCTCATCCAGGCGGAAGGTCTCGATGACAAGCGCTGGCCGGCCAAGCAGTTCGCCGGCATGATCGATGGCTGGAAGAACAAGGGCCTGTTGCCGCCCGACATTCCGGAAGGCGACGCCCGGGCCTTTGCCAACGGCAAGGGCCGCGAACTCTATGCCGCCTATCAGGCCCGCCTGCGCACGCTCAACGCCTGCGATTTCGGCGACCTTCTGCTGCACCCGATCGCCCTGTTCCGCAAGGCACCGGATCTGCTCAAGGAGTATCACCAGCGGTTTCGCTATATCCTCGTCGACGAGTATCAGGACACCAATACGGCCCAGTATATGTGGCTGCGTCTCCTCGCTCAGCGCCCGAAGGATGTGCCGCAAAACGTCTGCTGCGTCGGCGACGACGACCAGTCGATCTATGGTTGGCGCGGCGCCGAAGTGGAAAACATCCTTCGCTTCGAAAAGGATTTTCCGGGCGCCAAGGTCATCAAGCTCGAGCGCAACTACCGCTCGACAGAACATATCCTCGGCGCTGCCGGCCATCTGATCGCCCATAACGAAGGACGCCTCGGCAAGACGCTGTTCACCGACCGGGTCGACCCTGAAGACGAAAAGGTCATCGTCCACGCCGCCTGGGATAGCGAAGAGGAAGCCCGTGCCGTCGGTGAGGAGATCGAGAGGCTGCAGCGCGGTGATGGTCGCAGCGATTCCAAGAAACACGCGCTGAACGACATGGCGATCCTGGTGCGCGCCTCGTTCCAGATGCGCGAGTTCGAAGACCGGTTCGTGACGCTCGGGCTCAACTACCGGGTCATCGGCGGCCCGCGCTTTTACGAGCGCCTCGAGATCCGCGATGCGATGGCCTATTTCCGCATGGTCTGCCAGCCGGCCGACGACCTTGCCTTCGAGCGTATCGTCAACACGCCGAAGCGCGGCCTCGGCGACACGACCATACGCTACCTGCATGACAGCGCCCGCGCCCGCGATGTGCCCATGCTGCAGGCCGCAAGCGAAATGATCGAGACCGACGAGCTGAAGCCGAAGGCCCGCAAGGCCCTGTTCGATGTCGTGCAGAATTTCCGCAACTGGCAGGCACGTCTCGAAACCGTGCCGCATACGGAACTGGCCGAGCAGATCCTCGAAGAGTCGGGCTATACCGACATGTGGAAGAACGACAAGACCGCCGAAGCGCCGGGGCGGCTGGAAAACCTGAAGGAACTGATCCGCTCGATGGAGCAGTTCGAGAGCATGCGCGGCTTCCTCGAACACGTCTCGCTCGTCATGGATGCCGAGACCAACGAGAACCTCGATGCCGTCTCGATCATGACGCTCCACTCGGCCAAGGGTCTGGAATTCGAGACCGTATTCCTGCCCGGCTGGGAAGAAGGCCTTTTCCCGCACCAGCGCGCCCTGGACGAAGGCGGCCGCTCGGGGCTGGAGGAGGAACGCCGCCTCGCCTATGTCGGCATCACCCGCGCAAAGCGACGCTGCCACATCTGGTTCGTCTCGAACCGACGCATTCACGGCCTGTGGCAATCAACCATGCCCTCGCGGTTTCTCGATGAACTGCCGCCGAGCCATGTCGATGTGGCGTCCTCGGAGTCCTCGAGCTTCGGCGGCTATGGCGGCCGCGGCGGCTACGGCCAGTCGCGCTTCGACAAGGCGGATGCTTTCGCCGGCAACTCCTATTCGACGCCCGGCTGGAAACGCGCCCAGGCCAACAAGACAGACGCCACCCGCGACAACTGGGGCAGCCGCTCCGGCCACGCCGTGGAACGCATCGGCTACGGCGAAAGCGGCCCCCGCGGCCGCACGATCGACGGCGAACTGGTCGCCAAGTCGACAACCGACACGCCGTCGAAATTCACAGTCGGCGACCGCGTCTTCCACATCAAATTCGGCAACGGCAACGTCACCGCGATCGAAGGCAACAAGCTGACGATCGAGTTCGACAAGGCAGGGCAAAAGCGGGTGCTGGACGGGTTCGTGGAGAAGGCGGGCTGACTGGACGTCTATCCACTCGCAAACGAGGGTCGTGACCATGATGAGGGGTTTAGAATTCGATGAATGACATGTCCCTCACCAACAGCGACGTCGTCGAACTCACCGCATGGCGCCGCCGGCTTCACACCATGCCTGATGTCTCCGGTGAGGAAGCGGGGACGGCGCGCGAGGTGGTGCGGTTCCTGTCGGAGACCGGTCCGGACGAGATCGTCGAAGGTCTGGGCGGCACCGGCGTCGCGGTCGTCTACGACAGTGGCGTGCCCGGAATGACGGTGATGCTGCGGGCGGAGCTCGATGCTCTTCCGATCAAGGAGTTGGGCGATCCCGAGTACAAGTCGAAGGTATCGGGAAAGAGCCATATGTGCGGGCATGACGGGCATATGGCAACGCTTGCGGCGGTCGGCCGTGCGCTCGGACGTCGACGTCCCGCCAAGGGTCGTGTCGTTCTCCTGTTCCAGCCGGCGGAGGAGAACGGCGCCGGGGCGGCAGCGGTCCTTGCCGACGAGACGTTCCGGGCCCTCACGCCCGATATCAGCCTGTCGCTGCACAATATGCCGGGCATCCCGCTCGGCCACGTCCATCTGAAGGACGGGCCGACCAATTGCGCATCGCGCGGCATGAAGATCATCCTGACCGGCAAGACTGCCCACGCGGCATGGCCCGAGACCGGGATTTCGCCTGTGGCGGCGGTGGCCAAGTTGTTGCCCGCCCTGAGCGGAATTTCAGATGGTTCGGTCGAAAACGACGACCTCGTGCGTGCGACCGTGACCCACGTGACGATCGGTGAACCCGCCGCCGGCATTTCACCGGCGCATGGGGAGATCTGGGTGACGCTGCGCACGTCGACGGATGATCAGATGTCGGCGCTTGTCGAACAGGCGGAGACAATGGCGAGAGATACGGCTGCGGCGGATGGGCTGGCGTTGACCGTGTCCTATCAGGATGTGTTCGGCCACTGCATCAACGATCCCGCTGCAGCCGACATCCTGAGGGCTGCGATGGATGCCGAGGGTGTTTTGCATGTCGCGGGACAAGCCTATCGCGCTTCGGAAGATTTCGGCCGCTTCGCTACGGTCTCGAAATCGGCCATGCTGTTTCTCGGCGCGGGCGAAAACCACCCTGCCCTGCACAACCCGACTTATGATTATCCCGACGATCTGATTGCGATCGGCGCGCGCATCTTCCTGGCCGCAACGCGGCAGACGCTGGGCTGACAACGAAAAACGGAGCCTAAAAGGCTCCGTTTGTTTTGAGTTTGATCAGGCGTCCTTGTTGCCGAACAGCTTTGCCATGATGCCGCCGCCGCTTGGGCCGGCGCCGGGGCGCTTGCCATCCCACTTCGGCACGATGATCATGTGGGTGATTTCGCCGCGCTGGAAGGCCTTCAGGAACTTGTCGTAGTCGGCGAACGCTACGCAACCGTGGCTGTCGCCGCGAACGCGAAGCAGGAAGCTGTGAGCGAGAAGACCCGTGCGGCCCTGCGGCGCCTTGCCGTCGGTCGGCGTCAGGCGGATTGCCGCAACACCGTGGAACAGCGATTCGCGCATCGAGAGCTTGTAGGTGCCCGGAGGTGTCGGGCCGCGCATCTTCACATGCGTGAAGTTCGGGTTGTCGCGCATGCTGCCGATGCCGGAATGGGCCTCGAGCTTGCTGCCGTTCGGCATGATGACCACGCCGTTGGTGATGTCGTAGATCGCAACCTTGGTCCCAATGCCCGGCCACTTCGGCGAACCCTGCGACGGAGCGAGAGGCTCTTCGCGCATCGGGTTGTTCGGCTTGGCAAAGGCAAGCACGGTTCGCTTGTCGTTATCGTTGTCGCCACGGCCAGGCTTTTGCGGTGCGACGGCTGCGATTGCGGCAAGTGCATTCGGCTTTTCAGGCTTGACGGAAGCGACGGCCATGGAAGCGCTGGTGGTGGCCGCACCGGGACGCAGGACCGGCAGTGGTCCGGCTTTCGGCAGCGCCTGGGCGAGAGATGTCGGCGCAGGTGAAGGTAGCGGCGTCGCCTGTTCGGCAATCGCCACCGTATCCTCCGACATGCTTTCCGGCAGATCGCTTTCGAGCGACGCCAGTTCCACCGGCTTCATCGTGTTGAGTTCCGCCACCTCTGTCGCCGGCTGAACTTCCTGGAGAATGTCGGGCATTGCGCCCAGAGCTTCGCTACCGCGTGGCGCTACGACCACAAGACTTTCCATGGCAGAACCGAGAGCGGACTTGATCTGGTCGGAGCCGGGCCGCAGCTTGCCAAGGGCCGCAAACTGCTGTTCGGTTTCGGCGTGACGGGCAGCCTTTGCCATCGCGAGATGCATCGACTGACGAACGCTTGCGTCATCCGGACGCTGGGAAGAGAGAGCAGCAAGCTGCGCTCCTTCCAGACGACCGCGCTTCGGCTCGGCCGGCGCGCTGCCTGGAAGGCGAGAGAATTTCGAAATATCGAGATTGCGGTCCGCAGTGCGCGCCGATGCAGCCACGAGATGCTCGCGCGCCGTTGGTGGCGCAAGCAGGGCCGTTTCGAACCTGATGCTGGGGGCAGACTTGACCGAGGTCGCGACCGTGACCATCGAGGCACCAACCAGCGCCGCCACGGTAAAGCCGACGCCAAGCGCCATATTCGTCATGAGTGAGCGGGACTTCTTGCGGCGCGCCTGCGCCGAGGATGCTTTCGATGCCGCTTTGCGACCGTTCTGCTTCGAAGCTTTGGATTCCAACTGACGCGCCATTACTCGTTACCCGAACCGTTACTCACACCGGCAAGGCCTGCTTTCGCAGTCTTGCCCGCAAGATCAAAGCGGACTGAGAAAGCAGACAGGATCTGCTCATCGCCGCCAATCGACTGCATATGAGAATGAACGATTATGGTAACCAATGTCTTTACGCCGCCCCGATTTGGTTTCGGTGGTGCACTTAAAAGCGCATACCGCCGGAAGTTAAGCAGAAATGCGGCAAAGGGGTGTTCGACCCTGCCCGCAAGTCCGGTGTCTAGCTCGTCGACTGTTGCTGTTTAGCGACAAAAGTTAACAAACTCAAGGCTTACACCGGTTTTTAACTGTTGCGACATTTGAGGTACGAAATCGCACCCGCAATTTTGAGGGGGTAAGATGCGGCAAGCCAGAGCCAAAGTGTGGCGACACTCTGTCTGAACCCACATGCGAAAATGGGCGCCTCTGTGGAGGCGCCCATGGATCGTGGAGTTTTGAAGGGATCCGGTGAACGGCTCAACCGTCGGCCCGGCGAATGGACCGACCTTCCATGAAGAAGAAGGGCCGCAATTTCACACCCAGCACATTTCCGGCAAACGCCGCGACTGCCCAGAGATAGCCATGCAGGCTGCCGGAAGCGATGCCGGAGAAATAGGCTCCGATATTGCAGCCATAGGCGATTCGCGCACCGTAGCCGAGCAGCAGACCGCCGACGACGGCCGCAAGGATCGAGCGGAGCGGAATGTCGAGGCTGGGTGCGAACTTTCCAGCAAGCGCGGCGGCCAGCATGGCGCCCGCGATGAGGCCGAAATCCATGACGGATGTGACATCGGCAAACACGCTTCCGGCCAGAGCCTTGGCATTCCCCGGCTGCTGCCAGTAGGCCCAGGCTGTCGGATCAAAGCCGATCGCCTGCGCGCCCTTCGCACCCCAGAGCGCGAAGGCGGACGTGATCCCCCAGGGACGGCCGGCGATTGCGAGCGTCGCGAAATTGAGGATGACGAGTGCAATCGCGCCAGCCACCAGCGGCCACGGACCACGCAGATAGCGGGCAAGACCATGCCGTGGCGACGGTGGTGCCTGTTCAAGCGCGCCGTTGCGCCGCTTCTCGACGACCACAGTGATCGCTGCGATCGCCGCGAATATGGCAAGCGATACCGCAATGCCGCCAAATGCGCCGAACGTCTGAAACAGAGACGTCGGCGGCAGCGAAGGAAGACTGACCCACCAGTCGAAGTGAATGGTGGCGAGAACCGAACCGACGATGAAGAAGAACAGGGTCACCAGCATGCGCGCATTGCCGCCACCGGCGGTAAACAGCGTGCCGGATGCACAACCGCCGCCAAGCTGCATCCCGATGCCGAACATGAAGGCGCCGACGATCACGCCGATACCGGCCGGCGAAATATTGCCACGCACCTCGGTGCCGAACAGCACGCCGTTGGATAGAGCCGGGAAAAACAGGATGACGGCAAGCGCCAGAAGAATCATCTGAACGCGAAGACCCCGGCCCCGGCCCTCCGCAATGAAGACACGCCAGGCAGACGTGAACCCGAAGGCCGCGTGATAGAGCGCGATGCCAAGCCCGCCTCCGATGAGGAAGAGCGCACCTTGGGCTGGACCATAAGCGAGGCCGAGCGCAACGGTGCCGACAACAAGCACGATGAGAGCGCCGAGACCGGGAAAACCGATCGGCGGCAGGCCTTCAGCCCGCGTTTCTAGCGAAGACGACAGTGACATGGGAGAAACTCCGTGAAGATGACCTCTAGATAGGGTTGTGGTCCGCATCCGACGAGGAATCACGTTTCAACATTCGGCTCGAAACCGGATTGAGATTTCAGATCCGTCAGCAAAAGCGATCGAGTCATCTTCAGACATCCTAGAAACCGCGGAGATCAGATGACCGCAGAACCTGCCACCAAGGCCGACCGTTTCGTCACAAATGATTTGGAGCGACGATCGTGTTGGGCAGAAGAGGCTTGATCGATGCCGCCATGCTTGGCATCTTCGTGTGACAAGGAAGAACCACTCGTGAGGACGATCTATGAAAGCGCTGCTCCTGATCGACATCCAGAATGGCTTCTGCCCTGGCGGCAACCTCGCTGTTGCCCACGGTGACGACATCGTGCCGATCGCAAACAGCCTCATTTCCGACGGCGGTTACGATGTGATCGTCGCCTCGCAGGACTGGCATCCCGCCAATCACGGCAGCTTCGCCTCCCAGCAACCGGGCAAGAAACCATTCGACATGGGCGAGCTCTCGGGCCAGCCGCAGGTCATGTGGCCGGATCACTGCGTGCAGGAAACACCGGATGCGGAATTCCACCCGGATCTCGATATCGGCGCAGTCGATTATATCCAGCAGAAGGGCGAAAACCCTGCGGTCGACAGCTATTCCGCCTTTCGCGACAACGACCAGGCCGCCCTTACCGGCCTTGCCGGTTACCTCCGGGCGCAGCAGATTACGGAGCTTGACGTTTGCGGTCTCGCCACGGACTACTGCGTGAAGTTTTCAGCCTTGGACGCTGTCGAAATGCTGCCGGACGTCAAAGTGCGCTTCATCGAGGATGCGAGCCGCGGCATAACACCCGAGGGTGTCAGGGCTGCCATCGAGGAGATGCGTGCCAACGGTGTCGGCATTATCAAGAGCAGCGAGATTCTCGCGGACTGACGCACTCCGCGCCGCCGATCGTTCAGCAAAATCGATACACGCATCAACGCAATTCGATTGTCACCGGGCGCTCACGTGCATAAACGAAGCATTGCACGCGCACGCATCGGAAGACTCATGAGTTTCAGCGAACCGATCACCACAAGCGGCCAGATCAGGAACGGATTGAAGAAGGGCTTCGTCATCGTCCTCTCCTCAGCCCCGTTCGGCATCCTGTTCGGAGCGATCGCCATCGACAACGGTTTCAGCATGGCGGAAGCGGCGCTGATGAGCGCGTTTGTCTTCGGCGGTGCGAGCCAGTTGGTCGGGATCGAATTGTTCGGCCATCATGTCGCGGCCTGGATGATCGTGCTCTCGGTGCTCGCCGTCAATTTCCGCCACGTTCTCTATTCCGCGGCAGTATCACCGATCCTCGGGCGCTTCCCGCTCCTCAAGCGCTGTCTTTCGTTTTTCCTGCTGACCGATCCGCAATTTGCCGAGACGGAGAAACGTGAAGAACAGACCCCCGTAACCTTCGCCTGGTACATCGCCATGGGCGGCGTGGTCTGGATTGGATGGGTCGGCAATACCATTGTCGGCGCGCTGTTCGGCAGCCTGATCGGCGACCCGAAGGCGATCGGCATCGATGTCCTCCTGCCCGTCTACTTTCTCGGTCTGGTGATGGGCTTTCGCAAGCGGCACAATTTTCTACCCGTCCTCGTCGCCGGAGCAGTCGGATCGGTTGTCGCCTACTGGGTCGTCGGGTCACCCTGGCATATCAGTGTGGGGGCAGCGCTCGGGATCGTCGTCGCGGCCATCCTGCCTCCTCCCGGAGCCTCGGATCACGACGTGAAAGACCCGGCCCTTGAAACGGAGGCTGCGTAATGGAAACCGGCATGAGCGCCTTCTCCGTCGATAGCCAGACCGTCACCCTGATCCTGATGGCCGCAATTGCGACATACGCCACGCGGCTCGGCGGCTACATCCTTGTCAACAGCCTGAAACGCATACCGCCACGGGTGGAATCGGCCCTCAACGCCGTGCCGGCCGCCGTTCTGGTGACACTCGTCGCTCCACCCTTCGTCAACAGCGGCTGGGACGTGCGCATTGCGATGATCGCGGCGCTGGTGTTCGGCTTGCGTTTTCCGGGCCTCATGGTCCTCGTCGTCGGCTGGGCGGCAGTCATGGCCGCCCGGCACGGTTTCGGCATGTAATCCGGTTCAGCCGGAGATCGGCGCCGTCGCAGCAGTGAGCCAGGTCTTGACCGAATCCTTGTCGATCAGCGGCATCAGTTTTTCGCGCACCTCTGCGTGATAGTCGTTCAGCCACTGCAGTTCTTCCGAGGTCATCAGCGAGGCGACGACGAGGCGGCGATCGATCGGGCACCAGGTCAGCGTCTCGAACGACAGAACCGGCATGTCGCCACCCTCGATGGGCTGCGCATCCTTCACGAAGATCAAGTTTTCGATGCGGATCCCGAAGGCGCCGGGGCGATAATAGCCGGGCTCGTTCGACAGGATCATGCCGGGCAGAAGCTCCTGCGTCGACATCCGCGAAATGCGCTGCGGTCCCTCATGCACGGAGAGATAGGACCCGACGCCGTGTCCCGTGCCATGCGCGAAATCAGCCCCCGCCTTCCACAGCGCGATCCGAGCGAGCGGATCGAGATCGCAGCCGCGCGTTCCCTTCGGAAACTTCGCCATGCTGATGGCGATCATGCCCTTCAGAACCAGCGTGAAGAAGCGCTTGCGATCCTCGGAAACCGAGCCGACCGCAACCGTGCGGGTGATATCCGTCGTTCCGTTGACATACTGCGCGCCCGAATCGATCAGGAACAGTTCGCCGGGCAGGATCTGCCGGTTGCTTTCGGACGTCACCCGGTAATGCATGATCGCAGCATGCTCTCCGGCACCGGAAATCGTATCGAAGGAAACGTCCTTCAGCGGGTTCTGCATACTCTGGCCGACGCGGGCCCGGGTCGCTTCCAGCGTCTTTACCGCTTCGATCTCAGTGATTGAGCCCGGCGTCTGGCCATCCAACCAGCACAGAAACTCGACGACAGCCGCGCCATCCTGCAGATGCGCCTTCGCCGATCCATCGAGTTCCGCCGAATTCTTGCAGGCGCGCGGCAGCTTTGCCGGATCGATCCCCTCGATCACCTCGCCGCCAGCTGCGAAGATTGCAGCCGTCAGCGCGAGCGGTGTCAGATCCGGATCGATCAGGATGCAGGCGCCGTCTTTTGAAACCTCAGCAAGACGCCCGAGGAACTCGGAGGGATCCCGCCGGAGGGCGAGAGCGTCCAGGTAAACCGCCTCTTCGCTCCCGAGCTTTGCCGCATCGATGAAGAGTTCTGCCTTGCCGTTTGCAAAGACGATCGCGCGCGCCAGCGGGTGTGGCGTGTGCGGCACGTCAGCCCCGCGAACATTGAAGATCCAGGCGACGGAGGACGGATCCGTGATCAGTACCGCAGACAGTCCCTTCGCTTCGGTCTGCCGCGCGATCTCGCTCAGCTTGTCGCCGGCCGGCTTTCCGGCAAACTCTTCTCTCTGGATGGTCAACGCGCCAACCGGTTCCGCAGGGCGATCGCTCCAGATCGCATCGAGCGGATTGTGGGCCAGCGAAACCAGCGTGCCGCCGATCTCCGCAAGCGCCTTTTCCAGCTTGCGCACTTCCGCACCGGCATGCAGCCAAGGGTCGATGCCGAGGCGGAACCCTTTCGGCGCATGTTTCGCAATCCAGGCATGCGGCGGCTCGCCGACCAGATCGCCGCCGGAAAACACAGTTCCGTCAACCTGTTCGGCCAGTTGCGTCACGTAACGTCCATCGACGAACACGATCGCCTCACGCTGCGTGATGAGCGCCATGCCGGCAGATCCGGTAAAGCCGGTCAACCACGACAGGCGCTCGGCCGACTCAGGCACATACTCGCCCTGATACTCGTCGGCGCGGGGCACGAGAAACCCGTCGATGCCGAGTTCGGCAAAGCCGTCGCGCAGGGCAGTCACCCTTTCGCGGCCGAACTGCGGGGCGGACTTGGTCTCGAACGATTGAAACATGAGTGAATTCCGGCTGGTTTGATTCCGACTGATGGCCGCCATGTTAGAACATTTCCCCGCGCCGCCGCCAGTATACTATGCAGATACGTGACAGGGCAGTCAGGGTCAGGAACCCATCCATGCAGCCGACGCATGCCACACATGATGCAGACCCACTGCCTGCCTCATTTTTTATCATCTAAGGTGTCGTCAATGTTCGATGACCTCTGGGGTCATCACTTTGAAAAGGACGAACACGATGGCCAACTCATTTCTCCGCAATGCAATGAACCGCGTGGTCGAAGCCCGTCAGCGTCAGGTCTCCCGTTACGTCAACGGCGCAATGCTTGGCCTTGATGATGCGACGCTGAAGAGCCTCGGCACGACGCGCGAAGAACTTCAGCGCCAGGGTGCGACCCGTTACATCTTCTGATTTGAAGACGACGCGATACCCGGCACGCAACTCGGTGTGCCGGCAAGCCTACAGAACCTGACAGGCCAGCCCATGGCCCGTCACATGCCTCGCACGAAGTGCATGGTCACCCAGCCGTTGCGCCAGATCGTGCGCACATGCCGGCAGCGGGCGCCTGCATAAGCGGAAATCACCTTCCAGCGCTGCTCGGCTAGAATACCGGACAGGATCACCGATCCGCCCGGTGTCAGATGCGTCACCAGCTGCGGCGCCATCTTGATCAACGGCCGCGCCAGAATATTGGCGATGATGAGGTCGAACGGACCGTCCTGGCGAAAGGCCGAGGAGTGGAAACCCGGTGCCGTCTCCAGCCGCAGTCCGCTGGCAATGCCGTTGCGGCGAACATTCTCCTTGGCAACCCGAACGGCGACCGGATCGATGTCCGTTGCAAGAACCGGGATGTTGCGCAACTTGCGCACCGCAATCGCCAGAACGCCGCTGCCCGTTCCCAGATCGAGCGCATTTCTCGGCTCGGTTGCTCGAACGACCGTGTCGATCACCTCGAGGCACCCCGCCGTTGTGCCATGATGGCCGGTCCCGAATGCCTGTCCAGCATCGATCTCGATGGCAATGTCGTTGATCTTGACCTTGTCGCGGTCATGCGAGCCATGAACCAGAAACCGCCCTGCCCTGACAGGCTTGAGCCCTTCGAGCGATTTGGCAATCCAGTCGACATCCGGGATAACCTCCATCGCAATCGAAAGATCGGGAAAATCCTCGCTGATCGCCTTTGCGATGCGTTCTCTGAAGACCTCTTCGTCGTCCGCCATCATGTAGACGGAGGCTTCCCAGATATCCTTCTTCTCGTCCACCTCGGTCGTGGCAATCGCCACGTCCTCTTCGCCGAACTCCAGCGACAGGAGGTCGAGGATCTCGGCCGAACCGATTTCGGTGGATGTCACGTAAAGCCGGATTTCACTCAAAGGAAGTCGCCTTTCATAATCTTCGCGGCAAGCTTTGCCACAGATAAGGCATCCGCCTCAAGCGACTTATCCCTTGGTCAGGTTCTCGAGCTTCTTTGCAGCAGCAGCAGGATCCTCGCCGTAAGCGATCGTTCCGGCAAAACGGCCGCCGTCCTTCAGGAGGAAAATCGATGCCGTATGGTCCATCGTGTAATCGCCGCCAGGGTTCTTCTCATCCACCGGCACCTTGCGGGCGAGCACGCGAAACCCTTTGACCATCTCCATCACCTTGGCAGGCGGGCCTGAAATACCGCGAATACGGTCGGAGACATTCGAGACATACTGTCCCATCAGCTCCGGCGTATCGCGCTCCGGGTCGACGCTCACAAAGTAAGCGTTGAGCTTTGTGCCATCGGGATCGACCTGATGCAGCCAGGTGTTCAGCTCGAACAGAGTTGTCGGGCAGACTTCCGGGCAATGGGTAAAGCCGAAGAACACGGCCGTCGGTTTGTCGCGGAACGCTGCTTCGGTAATCGGGCTGCCGTCCTGCGCCACAAGTTCAAACGGGACACCGAACGGCCCTTCGGCCACCTGCTGCTTCGAACGCGTGACCTCCAGGGTCAGCCAGGCCAGAACACCGGCCAGAATGACGACGGCGAGCCAAAGTACAATTCGGAAAGTCTTCATCGTAGTTTGCCTGCTGCATCATCAGTTGCGATCGTGACCGCTGATAGCCGCAGACGACGATTGTTGCAAATCACCACCGCGTTTTCACAGACGTGGCCGTCACATGCACCAGGAGAGCGTCCCCTCGGCCATCGCGAGGAAGATGGAAGAACCGTGCTGCGCCCAACCAACAAAAGCCAGGACGCCGATCAGCATCGCGGCAAGCGCGGCGATCAGAAAAACCGGAAGTCGGAGCGATGGGGCGGTCGGTTGCATGACCCACTATAGCATCGTCGACCGGCTGGGAAATAGAACAAAAAGCGCGTTGAGGCGGCAAAGATTAGGGGAAGTTTAACGGGGACGTGAGACCTTCAAAAAAACGACATCAGGATGATCGACATGAGTAACGCCATCAAGCAGTCGGGAGCCTATCTCGAAATCGTCTCCTTCCACCTGGGAGACCAGGAATTCTGCATCGACATCATGGCGATCCGCGAAATTCGCGGTTGGGCGCCGGTCACTCCGATGCCGCATACTCCGCCTTACGTGCTTGGCCTCATCAACCTGCGCGGCGCGGTGATCCCGGTCATCGACATGGCGTGCCGCCTCGGCATGAAGATGACCGAACCATCAGAGCGTTCGGCGATCATCGTCACCGACATCGCGGGCAAGCTGGTCGGCCTTCTGGTCGAACAGGTCTCCGACATGATGACGATCAGAAGCGAAGATCTGCAGCCGGCACCGGAAATCATTCCGGAAGCCCAGCGCGATTTCTGCCGCGGCATCGTTGCTCTCGAAAAGACCATGGTCTGCTTCCTGAACCTCGACACCGTCATTGCAGACGAACTGTCGCGGGAAGCCGCCTGATCGTAAGCCTTAGAGCTGTCCTAGTTAAAACCGGGTTCCGAAAGGAGCCCGGTTTTCTTACGTCAGGACGTAAAGCGGATCAGGGTTTGCCCTTTTCCCAGGTCACCGGCTGGTTGAACAGCGGCACGCTGGAGATCGCCATCTTCGCCGATCCTTCGACAACCTGTCGCGAATGGGCAAGGTAGATCAGCGTATCGTTCGGCTTGTCGTAGATCCGCTTGACCAGAAGGTCTTTCCAGATCAGCGACCGACCCTGGCGAAACACTTCCTCGCCACCGTCGTCCAGCTCGATATCACCGATCTCGATCGGCCCGGTCTGGCGGCAGGAGATGGAATTGTTGGACGGGTCCTCGAACCACTTGCCGTTCTTCAGCCTGTCGATGACGCTGCGGTCGAAATACGTGACGTGGCAGGTGACAACCTTCACCTTCGGGTCCTGCACCGCCTCGACGATGATGTCGTTGCCGATCCAGTCGACGCCGACCTTGCCGACCACCTGGGCAAGAGCGGGAACGGCAAGACCGCCGAGGATAGCGGCGGTCGCGAGAACGGCAAGGCGGCGGCTCGAACGAGTCATAGTGGCAAAATCTCCAGTCAACGATACGTGATCAGAGATAAGCTTCGGCAGCGGGGTTACAAGTGATCACTGCTTGCGCAATGTGCAGGCATCATAGCCACCGGAAAACAACCGCCCTGCCCGCATGCCGATCGCGGTCGGAATATCGTGGATATGCATGACCTCAAGCGACCGTGCAATCGCGATCGAGGCTTCGGCACAGACCGCCGCATCTTCCGCTGCGTTGTGATGCAGGAAGCTCAGCCCCAGGTGCTGCGCGAGGATATTGAGCTTGTGCGAGATCAGATGCGGCCAGACTTTCTGGGCCATCTTGACGCTGCAGAGATAGGACAGTTCCGGATAGGACTGCCGGTACTGGTCGAGACAGGCGCGCCAGACGCTGAAATCGAAGGCGGCATTATGGGCGATCATCGTCGCGCCGCGAAAATCGTCGATGAACTCGTCCATCACTTCGGGAAACTCGCCGGCATCCTCGACATGGTCGGGCCGGATCCCATGGATGGCGATGTTGAAGGACGAAAACCGCATGTCCCGCGGCCGGATCAGCCGTTCCTCGACCCGCACCACGCGACCATCCTCGATCCACGCAAGACCCACCGAGCAGGCGCTGCCGCGCTGTTCGTTGGCGGTTTCGAAATCGATCGCAATGGTCTTCAAGGTCATACCCTAATCTTCGGTCATCGGACTTTTATTCCGGATGGAACGATTCGGCAAAGCGGATCCCCGCCTGCATCTTGACCTCCACATGATTGTCAGGCCCAATGTGACCATGATGAACGCTATCGCCCTTACCCGTCTTACCATGACCATCCGCCTTGCAGGGCGTGTGGCGGGTTTGGCGCGTTAGTCGATCATCCGTCCACCACCCTGCCGAAACTGGCAGGGATCGGCTGGTCTGCTCTGCCTCGGTGATCCCCAAGGAGAGCAAGAGTGACTTCAAGCGAAGAGATCAAGGAAAAGCCACCGCGAGCCGAACGGCTGGACGGTTACGTGATCAGGTCGTCGACACCCGACGATGCGGCGGCCATCACGGCCCTCGCCAATCTTCCCGGATATCGCTACGGCACGCTGAGGCTGCCATATCAGACCGTGGCTGAGACACGCCAATATCTGGAAAACCCGACGCCCGGCGCAAAGAATCTCGTGGCGGACATGGACGGCGTCATCATCGGCGGCATCTCCCTCGGTCCGCTACAGGGCCGCCGCCGCCATGTCGGGACGATCGGCATGGGCGTGCACGACGATTTCGTCGGCCGCGGCGTCGGCTCGGCCTTGATGAAGGCCGCGATCGACCTTGCCGACAACTGGCTGAACCTGCACCGCCTGGAACTCGACGTCTTTACCGACAACCACGACGCCATCAGGCTCTACGAGCGCAACGGCTTTGTTATCGAAGGGCATCTCAGGGACGACGCCTTTCGCGACGGGCACTATGTCGACGCCTACGCGATGGCGCGGCTGAGGACTTGATGATCAGCCACCGATAAACGTCAGCCACTCGTCTTCCGTCATCACCTCGACGCCGAGTTCCCTTGCCTTGTCGAGCTTGGAACCGGCGCCGGGGCCGGCAACGACATAGTCGGTCTTCTTGGAAACGGAACCGGCCACCTTGGCGCCGAGCCCTTCCGCACGCGCCTTGGCCTCGTCGCGGGTAAAGCGCTCCAGCGAGCCGGTGAAGACGACCGTCTTGCCGGCAACCGGGCTGTTCGACGCAGCGATCTGTTCTGCCGCCTGCGGCGTCACTTCGGTGAGGAGGCGCGTCACGACATCGAGATTGCGGGGCTCCTTGAAGAACTCGACGATGGCGCGGGCGACGATCTCGCCGATGCCTTCGATATTGTTGAGGTCAGCCCAGGCATCCCCGGAGAGACTGGCCGCTTCCTTCATGGCCTCGGCAAAGGCCTCGTAGGTGCCGTAGTGACGCGCCAGAAGCTTTGCCGTCGTCTCGCCCACATGGCGGATGCCGAGCGCGTAGATGAAGCGGTTGAGCGCGATCGAGCGCCGCTCGTCAATCGCGTCGAACAGCTTCCTGACGCTGATTCTCCCGAACCCGTCGATGTTTTCGAGCTTCAGCAGTTTCGATGTTTCCTGACGCTTTTTCAGCGTGAAAATGTCGGGCGCTGTGCGGATCTGCAAAGCCGGATCTTCCGCTTCGAAGAACAAGTCGACCTGCTTTGCGCCCAGCCCTTCGATGTCATAGGCACTGCGCGAGACGAAATGCTTCAGGTGTTCGGTTGCCTGCGCACGGCAGACGAAGCCGCCGGTGCAGCGGGTGACCGAATCGAGCTTGCCGGTCTTCTCGTTCTTCTCGCGCACCGCATGACTGCCGCAGACCGGGCATTTCTTCGGGAACTCATAGGCCTTGGCATCCGCCGGCCGCTTTTCCATGACGACGTCGAGCACCTGCGGGATGACGTCGCCGGCCCGCTGCACGATGACGGTGTCGCCGATGCGGATGTCGTGATCGTCCTCGCGGATCCGCTCGCCGGAATTGCCGATGCCCTTGATATAGTCCTCGTTATGCAGCGTCGCATTGGTGACGACGACACCGCCGACGGTGATCGGGGTCAGTCGCGCGACCGGTGTCAACGCACCGGTACGGCCCACCTGGATATCGATATTCTCGACCGTCGTGAACGCCTGCTCGGCCGGGAATTTGTGCGCCGTCGCCCAGCGCGGCGAGCGCGAGCGAAAACCAAGGCGCGCCTGCAGATCGAGCCGATCGACCTTGTAGACGACACCGTCGATATCATAGTCGAGTTCCGGACGCTCGAGGCCGATCTCGCGGTAATGACCGAGGATCTCGTCGAGGGAATTCAGCCGCTTCATCAGCGGATTGACGGGGAAACCCCAGTCCTTGAAGGTCTGCACCATCTCATATTGGTTGCTCGGCAACTCGTTCGGCTCGGAAATCTCGCCCCAGGCATAGGCAAAGAATTTCAGCTTTCGGCTTGCGGTCACCTTGGCATCGAGCTGCCGCAGAGATCCTGCCGCCGTGTTGCGCGGGTTGACGTAGAGCTGCTTGCCCTTCGCCTCCATCTCCGCATTGAGCGCCAGAAAATCGCTCTTGCCCATATAGACTTCGCCGCGCACCTCGACGATCGCAGGAACGCCCTTGGGCAGCCGGTTCGGGATTTCCTTGATCGTCTTGATATTGGCGGTGACGTTTTCGCCCGTCGTGCCATCGCCGCGGGTCGCGGCATTGACGAGGATCCCGTTCTCGTAGCGGATCGACATCGACAACCCGTCGATCTTCGGTTCAGCCGTAAAGGCGATCGAGCCGTCCGGCAACTGACCGAGGAAGCGGTAGACGGAGTTCACGAAGTCGCGCACGTCGTCATCGGCAAAGGCGTTGTCGAGCGAGAGCATGGGTCGCGAATGGGTGATCTGCGCAAAGGTCGGCAGAGGTGCCGCACCGACCTTGATGGACGGCGAATCGGCCCGGATCAACTGCGGGAAACGGTCTTCGATCGCCGCATTACGCTTCTTCAGCGCGTCGTAGGCGGCGTCGGAAATGTCAGGCGCGTCCTTGGCATGGTAGAGCTCGTCGTGATGGGAAAGTTCACGCGCCAGTCGCTCCAGCTCATCAGCCGCTGCCTGTTCCGTCAAGTCATCAACAGGGGTCTCGGTCGGGGTCTGGTCGGCGGCCATGCGGGAATCTCCATCTTCAACGGCATTTCTAGTGCAATTTGAGAAGATTGGAAGAAGCAGCGCCCATCTCGCCTGTGACTGAACGCCACGAAATACAGCATCGTTTCGGGATACCGGATTGCGTTACGCCCTGTCCGGGTGAGCCTGACCGCACGCTCCCGCGACTGCCGGATAACCGTTTAGCTCTTGCCCGCAAGCAGGCTTCTGGCGGCCGCCCTCGCCTCGTCCGTTACCGAAGCGCCGGCCAGCATGCGGGCAATTTCCTCGGTGCGGTTTTCAGGCGCCATGGTGGCCACCCGCGTGGCAATCTTGTCGGAACCGTCGCCGGCCGGACCCTTCGAGATCAGAAGATGAGTCGCAGCACGGGCCGCCACCTGCGGCGCGTGGGTGACCGAAAGCACCTGCACGGTGCCCGACAGACGCTTCAGCCGCTGGCCGATCGCATCCGCCACCGCACCACCGACACCAGTGTCGATTTCGTCGAAGACGAGCGTCGGTGCCGAGCCGCGATCGGCAAGCGCCACCTTGAGCGCCAAAAGGAAGCGCGACAGCTCGCCACCGGAGGCAACCTTCATGATCGGCCCGGGGCGTGTGCCCGGATTGGTCTGGACATGGAATTCGACCGTATCGATACCCTCGGCCGCCGCAGCCTCCGGATTGGCGGTCACCTCGACCATGAAGCGGGCCCGCTCCAGCTTCAGCGCCGGCAATTCCTGCATCACCGCTTCGGCCAACGTCTCCGCGCCCGCTTTACGTTTGTCAGAGAGAACGAGTGCCGCCCGATCGAATTCCTCTTTCGCAGCGGCCGCGATTTTTTCCAGCTCACCCAGCCGTTCCTCGCCGGCATCGAGATCGGCAAGGTCAGCCACCATCTTCTCGGCAAGCGCCGGAAGATCGACGACGGCGACCGAATATTTGCGGCCGGCGGCACGCAGGGCGAACAGCCGTTCCTCGACTCGCTCCAGTTCACGCGGATCGAACTCGGTCCGGCGAAGCGCCGTTTCGACTTCCATCTGTGCGTTCGACAGATGGTTGAGCGCCTGATCCAGCAGCTCGACGGTCTCTTCCAGCAGCCCAGGCGCCTCGTGGCTCTTGCGCTCGAGGCGGCGCACCATGGAGGCGATCAGCGGCACGGGCGAACCGTTGCCATTGAGAAATTCCGACGCTTCCGAAATATCACCGGCAATGCGCTCGGACTTCTGCATCTTCGAGCGCTGCTCGGCCAGCTCCTCCTCCTCGCCGTCGCGGGGAGAGAGGGCTTCCAGTTCCTCGACCGAGGCTCTGATGTAATCGGCTTCGCGCGCAGCGGCCTCCACCTTGGCGCGATGCGTCTTCAAGCTCCGGTCGGCATCCCGCCAGGATTTGTAGAGGTGGGAAACCGCGAGAACCTCATCGTTGAGGCCTGCAAACGCATCGACAAGAGTGCGGTGGGCGCCGGTATCGATCAGCGCGCGATCGTCGTGCTGGCCGTGGATCTCGACCAGAACCTGCCCCGCCTGGCGCATCATCTGCACGCTGACCGGCTGGTCGTTGATCGAAGCGCGGGTGCGGCCGTCGGCCGACTGGATACGCCGGAAGATCAGATCGCCTTCGTCGTCTATGCCGTTGTCGCGCAGAAGCTTGCGGGCGGAATGGTTCATCGGCACGTCGAAGACCGCCGTCACCTGCCCCTTATCCTCGCCATGGCGCACAAGACCGCCGTCGCCGCGGCCGCCCAGCGCCAGAGAAAGACTGTCGAGAAGGATAGATTTGCCTGCACCGGTCTCGCCGGTCAGCACGGATAGGCCCGCTTCGAAGGCAAGGTCCAGCTTCTCGATCAGAACGATGTCGCGGATCGAAAGCTGGATCAGCATGCGGCCTCGCCTATCCTGTCAGGCACTTGGTTGAAAGGTCTCAGGCGCCGACGAGCTTTGCGCCGGCACGCGCAATCCACGAGCCCTTGTTCTCGCGCGGCTGAACGCCGCCAGATTGAAGCAGCTTGTAGGAGTCTGCGTACCACTGGCTGTCCGGATAGTTGCGGCCAAGCACGGCTGCGGCGGTCTGCGCCTCTTCGACGATGCCCATCGCGTAATAGGTTTCCGTCAGACGCGCGAGGGCTTCTTCAACCTGGTTGGTATTGGAAAAGGTCTCGACGACCCTGCGGAAGCGCGAGATGGCGGCAAGATATTCCTTGCGCTCGAGATAGTATCGCCCGACCTGCATTTCCTTGCCGGCAAGCTGGTCACGCGCAAAGCGGATCTTGGCCTGCGCATCCTCGACATATTCCGAATCGGGATAATCACGGACGACCTTGGTCATCGCATCGATCGTGTTGTTGGCGGCCTTCTGGTCCTGCGTGACGTCGGCGACCTGCTTGGAATAGGCAAGGCCGACCAGATACTGCACGTAGGCCGAATCTGCGGAGCGCGGGTACTGGTTGAGATAGCGGTTACCGACGGTGATGGCTTCGTCGTTGCGGCCCATGCGATACTTGCTGAACGTGCTCATGACGAGCGCCTTGCGGCCCCATTCGGTGAACGGGTTCTGCTTCTCGATGGCGTCGAACTTGCGGCTCGCTTCGACGATATTGCCCGCCTTCATGTTGGCAAGGCCCTGATTGTAGAGGGCCTCGGGCGACTCGCTTTCGAAACCGAGCTTGGTGATGTCGATGTCTTTGTCCGACTGGCATGCGGTAAGGCCGAGACCGGCACCCGCAAACACCAACGATACAAGTGCGATCCTTGCCGCTCTACGCATTTCTACAGCCTTCGCATACGCCATTCGACAATTCCCGATGTCCCGCCCGTTTTGCCCTGCTGCCCGAAAGCAGGTCGTTCTAGCCATAAAAGTATTGGCAGAGCAACGCAATGCTCACCCATTAACGCATTTTTGTGGCACCGACCGCAGCACACATGGCTATTCAAAAGAAAAGCCGCTTCCAACGGAAGCGGCCAAGTCGACTGGAGTTGTTATTCAAGCAAAAGACGGCGCCAGTTCACTGACGCTGACCGGAACGAAATCTCCGGCCCTCACGCGCGCAACCCGCGACGATGGCGCTTCGACGATTTCATAAGCCGTCGGATCGTTGAGCAGAGCTTTCAGCGCATTGGCGTTCATCTTGTGGCCGCCGCGATAGGAGCGGTAGCAGCCGATGAACTGAGCGCCGGCAAGCGCAAGATCGCCAACCGCGTCCAGCGTCTTGTGGCGCACGAATTCGTCCTGATAGCGAAGACCCTCGACATTCACGACCGTTTCGTCATCGGAAATGACGACGGAATTCTCAAGCGACGAACCGAGAGCGTAGCCAGCAGCCCAAAGGCGCTCGACGTCACGCATGAAGCCGAATGTACGAGCCCGTGAAAGATCCTGCTTGAACCGCGCTGCGGTCAGTTCACCGTTCCAGCTCTGACGGCCGATCAGCGGAGATGCGAAATCGATCTCGACTTCAAAGCGGGTACCATCATGCGGCCGGAACTCGGACCAGGACGCGCCCGATTCGATTCGGACCGGCTTGATGACACGGATGTAGCGACGCTTCACATTGAGATTGACGATGCCGACCTGTTCGATCGCATCAATGAAAGGATAGGAGCTGCCGTCCATGATCGGCATTTCGGCGCCATCGACATCGACAGTCACGTTGTCGATCCCGAGCGCGTAGAGTGCTGCCATCACGTGTTCGATCGTGGCAACCCAGGTGGCCGGCGACGAACCGAGGATCGTGCAGAGATCGGTCGGTCCAACCTGAGAGGAGACGGCGCGGTATTCGGCAGAAGATCCGTCATCAAACTGACGCGCGAAGATGATACCGGAATTGGCTTCAGAAGGCTGGAATGTGATGCTGACCGGAGACCCCGAATGCACGCCAATACCGGTCAAAGAAACCGGGGCCGCGATGGTGGTCTGGAAACCGAGCAATCCGATGGTCATTCTAATGCCTTCTCTCAAGACCCCTGGTCTGGGATCGAGCTTGGTTAGATACCGGCGACAACGCCTCTCAAACGTTCATGTCAGCATCACTTATCGTCTTACATACGCAGGCGTCTTTAACATTCCAAATCACTGTTCGTATCGGATTGTTACGCCACCAACCCGCAGAATGACGCGGTGTTAGGACTCAAGGCACAAACGCGGACGTCTACCGGTAACAACCTGAATTAAGGCAACTTTTCCGGAGGTCCAGGACAAAATCCTTAACGCCTCAGGCGTCCGGATACACAAAGCCCGGGTGCAACGACCCGGGCTCTGCAGACATTTGTTGAACGCCGCGCGCTGACGCTGCGACGCTCCCACAAATCAGTTCGACTGACGGCGAAGGAATGCCGGAATTTCGAGCTGATCGTCGTCATGCTGCGAGCTCTGCGGTACCGAACGACCGTGATCGTCGAGGTTGCCGCGACGCGGTGCGTAGAGGCTTGCCTCAGGCGACAGCGGACGGCGCTGCTGCTGAGCCGGTGCCGGAGCGGCGGCCGGTTCGACATGCTCTTCTTCATCACGACGGCCAAGCGAGTTGGTGATTCGCTTCAGAAGACCCATCGGGCCGCGCTCTTCCTGCACATGGCTGGCAGGCTGGGTGCGGTGATCCATCTCGGCCTTAACGACCGGCGGGAAATCCTCGACCTTCGGCATGCGGACCGGTTCCATGACGGGTTCGCGGTAGACAGGCTCCTGCTGAACCGGCTGTGTCATGCGTGGTGCTGGCTGCTGCGTCATCTGCGGAGCCGGGCGCGAAACCTGCGGAGCGGCTTCAACCGGTGCAGACTGTGCGAACAGACGGCTCTGCGGACGGAATGCCTCTTCGGCCGGCGGCTGCTGCTGCATGACTGGCTGCGGCGCGGGCGCTGCAGGCTGCTGCATGACCGGCTGCGGGATAGCCAGTTCGCGTTCCATGTCGGCTTCGGCCTGGCGGATGGTCTCGGCGATCGGATCGACTGCCTTCGGAGCCATTGGCGCAGGCGCTGCGGCCTGAACCGGTGCCTGCATCATGACAGGCTGCTGTGCGGCCGGAGCCGGAGCAACGGCCGCCGAAGGACGGATAATCGGCTTCTGGGCTGCGCGCATTTCAGCGGCACGCAGGTCGATTTCGCCATGGGCGCGGTCGATGCCGGTGGCAACGACGGAGACGCGGATGATGCCTTCCAGCGCTTCGTCGAAGGTTGCGCCGAGGATGATGTTGGCGTCCGGATCGACTTCTTCGCGGATGCGGGTTGCCGCTTCGTCGACTTCGAACAGTGTGAGGTCGCGACCACCGGTGATGGAGATCAGCAGGCCCTGTGCACCCTTCATCGAAGTCTCGTCGAGCAGCGGGTTGGCGATAGCAGCTTCCGCTGCCTGCATCGCACGGCCCGAACCCGAAGCTTCGCCGGTGCCCATCATCGCACGGCCCATTTCGCGCATCACGGAACGAACGTCCGCGAAGTCGAGGTTGATGAGGCCTTCCTTGACCATCAGGTCGGTGATGCAGGCAACGCCCGAATAGAGAACCTGGTCGGCCATGGCGAAGGCGTCGGCAAACGTCGTCTTGTCGTTGGCGATGCGGAATAGGTTCTGGTTCGGAATGACGATCAGCGTGTCGACCGACTTCTGCAGTTCCTGGATGCCCTGTTCGGCAAGCCGCATGCGGCGACCGCCTTCGAAGTGGAACGGCTTGGTAACAACGCCAACCGTGAGGATACCCTTGTTGCGGGCAGCCTGTGCAACGACTGGAGCAGCACCGGTGCCGGTGCCGCCGCCCATGCCGGCGGTGACGAAGCACATATGCGTTCCGTTAAGATGATCGATGATCTCGTCGAGGCATTCCTCAGCGGCAGCGCGACCGACTTCCGGCTGCGAACCTGCGCCGAGACCTTCGGTGACCTGCACACCCATCTGGATGATCCGCTCGGCCTTGGTCATGGTCAGCGCCTGGGCATCGGTATTGGCAACGACGAAATCGACGCCTTCCAGCCCTGCGGTGATCATGTTGTTGACGGCATTGCCGCCGCCGCCGCCGACGCCGAAAACGGTGATCCGAGGCTTCAGCTCGGTAATATCAGGCTTTTGAAGCTTGATCGTCATTGTACCTGTCCTTCTTCTCGTGGCCGCATTGCCGAGCTGGCCAATTCATTGCAACTTCTCTGATCCGGGAGCAGAGCCCGGGTCAAAAACTTTCCTTGAGCCATTGCCCGACGCGGGCGAGACGGCCGTTTCCATTTCCGAGCGAGCCGATCAGGCCGCTCTGGGATGCATGTGTTTCGAGGTCTGCGACCTGCGGGTAGATCATCAGTCCTACGGCCGTCGAAAAGGCCGGGCCCTTGGCGGCAGCCGGCAAGCCGGAAATGCCCATCGGACGACCAATACGAACATTGCGGGCCAGAATGTGACGGGCTGTCTCCGACAGGCCAGTCAACTGGCTTGCACCACCCGTCAGAACGACGCGCTTGCCGACGATCGGGCTGAAACCGGATTTCTGGATCCGGTCACGAATCAGTTCCAGCGTTTCTTCGATGCGGGCCTTGACGATTCGGGTGACGAGCGAGCGCGGAACCTGGGTCGGCTGGTCGCGGTCGTCCTCGCCGATCGGCGGAACCGAAATCATGTCGCGGTCGTCTGCGCCGTTGGAGACGGCCGAGCCATGCACGACCTTCATCCGCTCGGCATCCTCGATCCGGGTCGAAAGACCACGTGCAAGGTCCGTGGTGACGTGATGGCCACCGAGGCCGATCGCATCCGTATGAACGAGCTTGCCTTCGGCAAACACCGAAATTGTTGTCGTGCCGCCGCCCATGTCGATCGCTGCACAACCCAGTTCGACTTCGTCGTCGACAAGGGCTGCAAGGCCGCTGGCATAAGGCGTTGCCACCATGCCCTCGACGGACAGATGCGCACGGTTGATGCAGAGCTCGAGGTTACGCAGCATCACGCGCTCGGCGGTGACGACATGCATATCGACGCCCAGCATATCGCCGTACATCGCCAGCGGATCGCGGATCCCGACTTCGCCATCCAATGTGAAGCCGGTCGGCAGCGAGTGAAGGATTGCGCGGTCCTGGCGAGCCGACTTCTGGCTGGCGGCGACGAGAACACGCTTCAGATCGGCCAATTCGACTTCCTGTCCACCGAGGTCGATCGATGCCGTATAGACGTCGCTGGTCAGACGACCGGCAGAAACATTGACGATGAGGCTGTCGACCGTGAGGCCGGCCATGCGCTCTGCAGCGTCAACCGCAAGACGGACGACGCTTTCCGCCGCATCGAGATCGCCGATGACGCCGGACTTGACGCCGCGCGAACGCTGGTGGCCGATGCCGATGATCTCGACATGATGGGTCCGACCCGGCAGGATCTGGCTTTCCTGCTTTGGCGTCAGCCGAGCAATCATGCACACGACCTTGGTCGAGCCGATGTCGAGCACCGAAACGATGTGGCTGCGCTTGGAAGACAGTGGCTTCATGTGCGGAAGCCCGTAATTGGAAGAACCGAATACACTCACGTCTCTCCTGCCTTCTTCAACGCCTTCGTGCGTGCCTCGACTGCCTCGTTGCGGCGTTCGGTGGCGGCAGAAGTAAGTTCAACGGTTGTGCGGTCGTGCAGGCGAAGATCGACGGCAGCGATGTCACGCTCCAGGATCCGTTCTTCCTTTTCCAGACGAGCCAGCACGCTGAGCGCGGTCTCGACCTGGGTTTCCGGCAGCTTCAGGACAACGCCGTTGTCGATGTGCAAATCCCAGCGACGACCGGCGACGCGGACGTACGCCTTTACCCGCGAGCGAAGCTCCGGCCACGCAGCCATCTGATCGACAAAAGCGGATGCGGCCTTGTCTGCTTCACGACCCACGAACAGCGGCAGGGAAGCGAACTTGCTGTCCCGCAGCGGCGCGATGATGGAACCGTTCTTTTCGATCAGAGCGAGATCCGAACCGTTCTGCCAGATCCCGAAAGCTTCGCGCTCCTTGAGCATGACTTCGATCGTGCGCGGATAGACTTTGCGGACTTCGGCATAGCGAACCCAGGGAAGCTCGGACAGCTTGCGGCGCGCCTGATCGACATCGAGAGCGACCAGCGAGGTCGTGCCATCGAGACCGAGAAGCTGAAGGATATCGATCTCCGACGTCTGGTCATTGCCCGAGACGCGAACGTCTTCGATGGCGAAACCGACGGCCGCTGTCGTCGCCTGAGCAACCGTCTGGGCATGACCGCCAAGCGACATTCCGTAGAGGCCGACAACCGCGAAGAAACCGAAAGTCGCGAACGTGCCGGTATGATCAGGGATATGGATGCGGCCCGTCGCAAGGCTCAAGCCGAAGCGGACGACGCGGCGCAGTGGACGCGGCAGTACACGACGCTCTTCAGCGCCGAGATAGTTTGCCCGGCCGTGATCGTCAGCTTTTTTGCTATTCAACGCAAACACGACGCGTCCTCCACCATCCAACGGACGAGACCACCAAAAGTATGACCAGCATGAACAGCCATCTCAGGCACAAGCGAGGTCGGCGTCATCCCGGGCTGCGTGTTGATTTCCAGCCAGATGACTTCGCCGTCTTCGGAAAACCGGTCGTCGAAGCGAAAGTCCGAGCGACTGACGCCACGACACCCCATCGCCCGGTGCGCCTCAAGCGCCAAGGATTGAATTTTTTGGTAAATATTTGGTGAAATTTGTGCAGGAATGACGTGACTCGAACCACCGACCGCATATTTCGCATCGTAGTCATAGAACGCATCGCCGTTCGGGATGACTTCCGTCACACCCAGCGCCACGTCGCCCATGACGCCGCAGGTCAGCTCGCGGCCATAGACATAACGCTCGACCATCACCTGGCTGCCGTACTTCCATTCCGGCGAGGTAATGATCTGCGGCGGGTGAGACTGGCCTTCCTTGACGATGACGACGCCGAAGGACGAGCCTTCGCGCACCGGCTTGACGACGTAAGGGGTCGCGATCGGATGCTCGTTGGTAAACTCATGGCGATCCATGACCTTGGCTTCAGCAACAGGAATACCGGCAGCCTTGGCCACGCGCTTGGCCTGCTGCTTGTCCATCGCGAGAGCGGAAGCAAGAACGCCGGAATGCGTGTAGGGAATTTCGAGATATTCGAGCACGCCCTGGATGGTGCCATCTTCACCGAAGGGACCATGCAGCGCATTGAAGGCGACATCCGGGCGCAGGCTGGCAAGAACCGCTGCGACATCACGATCGACATCAACCCGCGTCACCTTGTAACCCTCGCCTTCCAAAGCCTCAGCACAGGCGTTGCCGGAAGACAGGCTGACCGGCCGCTCGGAGGAAAACCCTCCCATCAATACAGCCACATGCATGTCGTTCATCAACCACTCCCGGAAAAGGGCTTTAGGCTTAAGCGACATCGCTTGCGCCAAACTTGTACGACCAACGATTCTTTCTCAGATCTGATCGCCAGGCTATTGGTGCACCAAAATGGTTAACAAATCGTTTACTTTCCTCAATGGGAGAACCCAACAGGCTGAAATTGAAGCACAAATTAGATTTTGAAATGGTTAATGCAGGACTTGAGGTCGCAGGGTACCGCACGGGACATGCAGCTCGAACAGCTGCTCGAACGCGGCAAGATCGCAATGGATCAGGGGTGAAAACGTGCCGTTTATTGCGCGTTTTTTGTTTTACTCGTCAGAAAACTGCTGTATGTCGCAGCCGGTACTCCTTGAGAGCCGCATATTTAAATCTCCTGAATTGGAATCAGTATGACAAACGCGACGCCTCCCGCTTCGCCGTCAGCTGAGCCGTTAGCGCATGTTGCAATGAATTCTCCTGCACGCGTCCTGACGGCCAGCCTGGTCGGCACGACGATCGAGTTCTTCGATTTCTACGTTTACGCGACGGCTGCGGTCCTCGTCTTCCCGGCGCTGTTCTTCCCCAACAGCGATCCGACGACGGCGCTGCTTGCCTCGTTCGCAACCTTCTCGATCGCATTTTTTGCCCGCCCGCTCGGAGCCGTCGTGTTCGGCCATTTCGGTGACCGGATCGGACGCAAGACCACGCTGGTTGCCGCACTTTTGACCATGGGCATTTCCACCGTGATCATCGGCCTGCTGCCGACCTATGAGACGATCGGCGTGGCAGCACCGCTGCTTCTGGCGCTTTGCCGTTTCGGCCAGGGCTTTGGCCTCGGCGGCGAATGGGGCGGTGCTGTTCTGCTCGCGACCGAAAACGCGCCTCCGGGTAAGCGCACCTGGTACGGCATGTTCCCGCAGCTTGGCGCTCCTGTCGGCCTGTTCCTGTCTTCGGGCGTGTTCTGGATCCTGCTGCACTTCATGTCGCAGGAAGCGCTTCTGTCCTGGGGCTGGCGCATTCCGTTCATTGCATCGATCCTGCTGATTGCCGTTGGCCTCTGGGTACGCCTCTCGATCACCGAGACGCCAGCCTTCCAAAAGACGATCGACAAGCAGGAGCGGGTCGAGATCCCGGTCGTGGAACTGTTCCGCACGCATAAGCGCAGCCTGGCGCTTGGCACTTTCGTGGCACTTGCAACCTTCGTGCTGTTCTACATCGGCTCGGCCTATCTACTGTCCTACAACGTCAAGATCCTGAAGATGCCGTTCCTCGATGCGCTCGAGGTGCAGCTGCTCGGCTCGATCGTGTTCGGCATTTTCATTCCGATCGTTGGCAAGCTGGGTGACCGCTACGGACGCCGCGAGATGCTGATCGTGACGACGGTGCTGATCGGGCTGTTCTCGTTTGTCCTGCCGGCACTGATGACCAATGGCGAAGGCATGATCTTCCTGTTCGTCGTACTGGCGATGGTGCTGATGGGCATGACCTATGGCCTGATCGGAACGGCACTGGCCGCTCCCTTCCCGACCGCGGTCCGCTATACGGGCTCGTCGATCACCTTCAACCTCGCCGGCATCTTCGGCGCGTCGCTCGCGCCCTATATCGCAACCTACCTCCAGGCCAATTACGGCATGGCCTATGTCGGCTACTATCTCGGCATCGCTGCCGTGATCACGCTGGTCTGCATCCTCCTGTCGGGCAAGGACGAGGTCTAAGCTAAACCGGAATCAAAATGACAAAAAAGCCCGCGAAGTCTCTGACTTCGCGGGCTTTTTTTGTGTGAACTGTCACTCTCCTGGATGTAGCCGGTGCTTGCGACGGCTGCTTCGCTCCGCAAGCAAGACGGCAACCCAACCCGCTCCAGCGATCACAAAGGGCAGGACATACAGGAAGAAGAAAGTGGGTGCGTTCATGAGATCAACTCTCCAAGAGCACGTCTTGCACCCCAATGTAGTAGCAAACCGCCGGAAATCCAAGCCAGCGTCGAAAGGGCGATAGACAGCGAGATACCAGCCGAAGCTGCTCCGTTGGAAAGCGAGACAGCCGGAGCTATGAAACCCGCGGCCACACAGGCCGTCGAAAGCCTGTCCAGCGAATTCGCCAGAAGTTTGGTTCGCTCGTTGTGTATCAGCGTCATTCGCCCATCCTTGAAGAAGGACTAGTTATAGCTACTCCGTCGTCGCACCCTGGAAGGGCCGCACTTCCCGGCCCGGCATGAAGATACCGAGGCGCTTGATCTCCCACTCCAGCTTGATGCCCGATTTGTCGAACACGCGCTGGCGCACCATCTCGCCGAGATATTCGAGATCATAGCCGGTGGCATGGCCGATATTGATCATGAAATTGCAATGCAGCGACGACATCTGGGCGCCGCCGTTCATCAGGCCGCGGCCGCCGGCCTCGTCGATAAGGCTCCAGGCGGAATGGCCTTCCGGGTTCTTGAAGGTAGAGCCGCCGGTCTTTTCCTTGACCGGCTGCACGGTCTCGCGGTGCTGGCGCACAGCGTCCATGTCGGCGCGGATCTTGGCACGGTCCTCCGGGTACCCTTCGAACACCGCATGGGTGAAGATCAGGTCCTTGGAAGCCGATGAATGGCGGTAGCTGTATCCCATGTCCTCGTTGGAAAGCACATGCTCGTTGCCCTCGCGATCGACGGCATGGACTTCGACCAGCCGCTCGGCAGTCTCCCCGCCATTGGCGCCGGCGTTCATCCGCAGCGCCCCGCCAATCGAACCCGGTATGCCGTAGTAGAAGGCAAACCCGCCGATACCATTGTCCATCGCCATCGCAGCGAGGTGCTTGTCCGGGCAGATCGCACCGGCCTTGATCCGGTTGTCACCCATGAGATCGAGCTGGCCGAACCCCTTGGCAGAGAGACGGACCACAACGCCCGGAATACCACCATCACGCACCAACAGATTGGAGCCGACGCCGACAACGGTCAAAGGGACCTCTTGCGGCAGCATCTTGAGGAAAGTCGCGAGATCCTCGGCGTCATGCGGCTGGAACATCAGCTCGGCAAGTCCGCCCGCCTGGAACCACGTGACACGGTCCATCGGTGCGTTCGGCGTCAGACGACCACGCAAGTTCTTGACGCCGTCCCCGAGTGACGTCAGCAGCTTTTCCCCATTTACTTGTTTCATTCTACTGTCCCGAAAATCTCTCAAGTTCCTTCGGCAACGACGCAGCCCATTGCGTGATGTTGCCTGCCCCCAGAAGCACCACGAAATCCCCCGGCTTCGCAATGCCGGAGACGATCGAAGCCAGTTCGCTCGGAGAGGTCATGTAACGCGCGTCGCGGTGGCCGCTCGATTTGATCCGCGACACCAGCGATTCTGAATTGACCCCTTCGATCGGATCTTCCCCCGCGGCATACACCGGCGCAAGGATGATACTGTCGGCATCGTTAAAACAATTCGCAAAATCGTCAAACAGGCTCGACAACCGGGAGAAACGGTGCGGCTGGTGGACGGCGATGACACGCCCCTGGCATGCCTCGCGCGCTGCCTTCAGCACGGCCTTGATCTCGACCGGATGGTGACCGTAATCGTCGAAGATGGAAACGCCGTCGACAGTGCCGGTCAGGGTGAAGCGGCGCTTGACGCCGGAGAAATTCGCAAGACCCTTGCGGATATTCTCTTCCGATATCCCGAGCCGGTTTGCGACGGCAATCGCAGCCGTTGCGTTGGAGATGTTGTGGCGGCCCGGCATCGGCAACACCAGATCCTTGAAGGTGAAGATCCGACCGGTGCGACGGCGACGGATTTCCACGTCGAAGATCGACTTGGTACCCTCCATGCGGATGTTCGAAAACCGCGCATCGGCCTGCGGGTTCTCCCCGTAGGTCACGACCTTGCGGTCCTCGATCTTGCCGACCAGCGCCTGCACTTCCGGGTGATCGAGGCAGAGAATGCCGAAGCCGTAGAACGGCACGTTCTCGACGAATTGCCGGAAGGCCGCCCGCACCGCGTCGAAATTGCCGTAGTGGTCGAGATGCTCCGGATCGATATTGGTCACAACCGCAACGTCGGCGGGCAGCTTCAGGAAGGTACCGTCCGATTCGTCGGCTTCCACCACCATCCACTCGCCCTCGCCCATGCGGGCGTTGGTGCCGTAGGCATTAATGATGCCGCCGTTGATGACCGTCGGATCGAGATTACCGGCTTCGAGCAACGCCGCGACCATCGAAGTCGTGGTGGTCTTGCCGTGCGTGCCGCCGATCGCGATCGCATTGCGGAAGCGCATCAGCTCCGCCAGCATTTCCGCGCGCCGGACGATCGGCAGCGATTTTTCGCGTGCCGCGACCAGTTCCGGGTTGTTCTTCTTGATCGCTGTCGAAACGACCACGACTTCCGCATCGCCAAGGTTTTCGGCGGTATGGCCGACGAAAACCGGGATACCCTTGTCGCGCAGGCGCTGCACGTTGGCGCTATCGGCCTGGTCGGAGCCCTGAACGTTGTGGCCGAGATTGTGCAGCACTTCGGCGATACCGCTCATGCCGATCCCGCCGATGCCGATGAAATGAACGAGGCCAATAGCCTTCGGCATCTTCATGCCCGTACTCCCTTGAATTCTGCAATATTTTTACGTTCAGCAACCGCGGTGACGAGGTCTGCAAGTGCGATCGCCGCATTGGGCCGACCTGCCCGCTTGGCGGCTGCCGCCGTCCGTTCCAGCCGCTCCGGCTCATTCATGGCAGACGATATCATCGCCGAGAGGCGTTCCGGCGAAAGCTCGGACTGCGCCACGACCTCGGCTCCGCCGGTCGCAACGAGCGCCGCCGCATTGGCCGCCTGGTCGTGATCCAGAGCATAGGGATAGGGCACCAGAATGGACGGTCGCCCGATCACCGAGATCTCCGATACCGTCGATGCACCCGAGCGGCACACCACGAGATGCGCCGCCGCAAGACGCTCGGCCATGTCGGGGAAGAACGGCGAGATTTCTACCTTCGAATTCAGCTTGCCGAAGCACGAGCCGACACGGCCCTGATCCTCGGGGCGTGCCTGCTGTGTCACAACCAGCCTGTCCCGCTCGGATTGATCGAGAAGGCTCAAGGCCGTGGGCACGGCAGACGAGAAGAACTGAGCGCCCTGGCTACCACCGAACACGACGAGCCGGAACGGATCAGTTCCCCGCGACGCGACGTAGGGCACGTTTGCGGCTTCCAGAACCGCGGGACGCACCGGATTGCCGGTCGTTACGGTCTTTGCCGCGTATGTCCCGGTCGTTTCGGGAAGAAACCCGCCAGCGATCGCCTGCACCCTCGAAGCCAGCGCCTTGTTGGCGCGGCCCATCACCGCATTTTGCTCATGGATGATCGTCGGCACGCCCATGCCGGTCGAGGCCATCAATGGCGGGACTGTTGGATAGCCACCGAAGCCGACGACCGCGATCGGCCGCAAACGCGATATCAGCTTGCGCGCGGCGCGAAGACCGGTCCAGAGCTTCCAGGCAGTCCGCGCCATCGCGATCGGATTTTTCGATCCGAACGTCGCCGACGGTACGACATGAATCTCGTCCGCCGGAAACTTGCCAGCAAAACGCTCGGCGCGGCTGTCGGTCACCAGATGCACGGAAAAGCCCCGTGCTTTCAGCTCGTGACCCAATGCTTCCGCAGGAAAAAGATGACCGCCGGTTCCCCCGGCGGATAACAGAATAATGCCCTTGCTCATATACCTACTCCGCGGGAACTCCGGACGCGACGCGGAACAAGCTGCGTTCCTGCGCGCGCCGTTCCGGCCGGTGACGTGTGAGTGCCAGAATAAAACCAGCTGTCACACATATGGCGATCATCGACGATCCGCCATAGGAGATCAACGGAAGCGTCATTCCCTTGGCCGGCATCAACTCGAGATTGACGCCGATATTGATCATCGACTGTATGCCGATCTGCAGCACAAGGCCGGCGACGGCAAAGCGGTTGAAGTCGTTGCGCTCGTTGAAGGCATGCTTGAGGCCGCGCAGCACGATGAAGGCGAAGATTGCAACAAGCGCCATGCAGAAGATGATGCCGAATTCCTCGGCCGCGACGGAGAACACAAAGTCGGTGTGACTGTCGGGCAGGATCCGCTTGACGATGCCCTCGCCCGGGCCCTGGCCAAACCAGTTGCCGCGCACGATCGCCTCATGCGCTGTCTCCACCTGGAAGCGGTCGCCTTCGCCGGTCAGGAACTTGTCGAAACGGGCCGTCACGTGCGGCAGCATGTAATAGGCCGCAAGAAGACCGCCGACACCGACACCGCCGAGCAGAACGATCCAGAGCCACGGCATGCCGGCCATGAAGAACATGCCGCCCCACACGATGCTGGTCAGGATCGTCTGCCCAAGGTCGGGCTGCGCGACAAGAAGGGCCGCGACGATGCCGAACAGGATGATGGCGAAGAGATTGCCCGGAATTTCAGGCTGCCGTGCGTGCTCTGAAAACAGCCAGGCGCAGACCACCACGAAGGCGGGCTTCATGAATTCGGACGGCTGGATGGACAGTGCGCCAACACCGATCCAGCGCCGCGCCCCCTTGACCTCGACGCCGAAGAACAACGCCAGAACCATCGCGGCCAGCGAAAGAGTAAGAAGCACGATTGCGGTCCTTCGTACCTGACGCGGGGTCAGGAACGACAGGCCAATCATGATGGCGAGTGACGGAATGAGGAAAACCGCATGGCGTTCGACGAAGTGGAAGTCTGAGAGACCGATGCGCTGGGCAACGGCTGGCGATGCCGCAAACGACAACATGAACCCGATGCCCATCAGCATGATAAAGGCCGCCAGGAAAAAACGGTCGATCGTCCAGAACCAGTCTGCGAGCGGTCCACGGTCTGCGCGGCTTACCATATTCAGTTTCCTTTTCCGGTATCGACCAGCATGTCCACACTGTCGAGAGCTGCGACGAGTGCGACAAACGCATCGCCGCGCACTTCGAAATTCTTAAACTGATCAAAGCTGGCGCATGCCGGCGACAACATCACTGCCGACGAAACAGTGTCGGCTGCCGCATCTGCGGCTGCATGGGTAACGGCCCGTTCGAGCGTGCCCGAAATTTCGTAAGGGACCGTGTCTCCAAGAGTTGCTGCGAATGCCGGTGCTGCTTCTCCGATCAAATAGACTTTTGTTATATTCTGGAAGAGTGGTGCGAGGCTTGCGATGCCGCCTTCCTTGGGAAGACCGCCCGCAATCCAGTAGATCCGCTCATAGCTGGAAAGCGCAGGGGCCGCGGCTTCGGCGTTCGTTGCCTTCGAATCATTGACGAAAACAACATGGTCCCGTCTCCCGACCGGCTGCATGCGGTGCTTGAGGCCCGGGAATGACCGCAGACCGGCGCGGATGTCATCGGCAGACACGCCGACCGCCAGGCAGGCTGCAATCGCCGCTGCCGCGTTCTGAGCATTGTGGCTGCCCTTCAACGTCGGGATGCCATCGAGGTCGACGAGCGCAGACGAAACGCCACCATTCATCTCGATGAGCCGGGTTGTCTCGGCATAGATACCATCGGCGACCGCATTACGCTTGGAAATGCGACGAACCTTGACGCCTGTGCGCTCGACCCGGTCGGCGATCAGCGTCGAATAGCTGTCGTCGACGCCGATGACGGCGGTCTTCGCCCCAGCAACCAATCGCTCCTTGATGTCGGCATAATGCTGCATCGTGCCGTGACGGTCGAGATGATCGGGCGTGAGGTTAAGCAATATGCCGGCCGTGGGATTGAGCGTCGGAGCCAGATCGATCTGGTAGGACGAGCATTCGACGACGTAATACCGTTCGGCCTTCGGCGGATCGAGCGTCAGGATCGCCGTCCCGATATTGCCGCCCAGTTGCGTGTCGCGCCCGCTTGAGCGCAGGATATGCGCAATCAGCGCCGTCGTGGTCGATTTGCCGTTGGTGCCGGTGATGGCGATGAACGGGCAATCCGGCGCATGCGCCCGGCGCTCGCGCACGAAAAGCTCCACATCGCCGATGATCTCGACGCCGGCAGCACGCGCCAGATCTGCGCTCCAATGCGGCTTTGGATGGGTCAGCGGAACGCCCGGAGACAGGACGAAGGCCGCCTGCGCGCTCCAGTCGATGGTTCTCAGGTCCGCCGTCTCGATGCCGGCAACGTTTGCCTTGGCGACGCTGTCAGGATTGTCGTCCCAGGCCAGAACCGTGGCACCGCCGGCAACCAGAGCCTGCGCGGTCGCCAGCCCCGAACCACCGAGACCGAATAGTGCGACACGTTTTCCGCTGAACGTCGTGACCGGGATCATCGGATCACCGCAGCTTGAGGGTCGAGAGGCCGAGCATCGCGAGGCCGACGGCGATGATCCAGAACCGGATCACGACCTGGCTTTCGGTCCAGCCAAGCTTTTCGAAATGGTGATGGATCGGCGCCATCAGGAACACACGCCGGCCGGTCATCTTGAAGAAGCCGACCTGAATGATCACGGACATCGTTTCCATCACGAACAGGCCGCCGATGATCGCCATGACGATCTCGTGCTTGGTGGCGACGGCAACCGAACCGATCAGGCCGCCGAGTGCCAGCGAACCGGTATCGCCCATGAAGATCGCAGCCGGCGGGGCGTTGAACCAGAGAAAGCCGAGGCCAGCCCCGATCACCGCGCCCATGATGACGGCGAGCTCACCGGTTCCGGGGACAAAATTGATCTGCAGATAGCCTGCAAAGACGGCGTTACCGACCAGATAGGCAATCACCCCGAACGACGCGGCGGCAATCATGACCGGCACAATCGCCAACCCGTCGAGACCGTCAGTCAGGTTGACCGCATTGCCGGCGCCGACGATGACGAAGCCACCGAACAGGATGAAGAAATAGCCGATATTGATCAGGAAATCCTTGGCGAAGGGAAAGGCGACCGAGGTTGCCAGATGCGGGTTTCCCGCAGGCTCCGTCACCATCGCAAGTCGCATCATGAAGAACACGGCGATGCCGGCGATGAGGAACTCGATGCCGAGGCGCGCCTTGCCGGAAAAGCCCTTGTCGGTCTGCTTGGTGACCTTGAGATAGTCGTCGTAAAAACCGATCGCGCCGAATCCGAGCGTCACGAGCAGCGTGGCGACCACGTAGATGTTGGAAAGATCGGCCCAGAGCAGCGATCCGCCGACGATGCCGGCGAGAATCATCAACCCGCCCATGGTCGGCGTACCGGCCTTCTTGAAATGGGTCTGCGGTCCGTCGGCGCGGATCGGCTGACCCTTGCCCTGACGGATTCGGAGTGAATTGATCATCCGTGGCCCGAACATGAAGACGATGAACGCCGAGGTGAAGAGCGCCGCTCCCGTCCTGAACGTGATGTATCGGAACAGGTTGAAGAACTGAATCTTGTCTGCCAGTTCCACGAGCCAGATCAGCATAAAGGGCCCTTTCAAAAAAGCCGCGTCGTCTTAAGGTTGGCGGTCCGTGTCGGAAAAAGCCGGGTAGTTGTCAAGCAGCGCGGCAACGATCTTGCCGAAACCAAGCCCAAGTGACGACTTCACCATCAGCACGTCGCCGGGAATGACGGAGCGCACGACGTATTCAGTCAGTGCGTCCGTCGTTTCGAAATACTGTACGTCGACACTATCAGGCAGCGCATCCCGCAGAGCGGCCATTTCCTTGCCGGCGAGCCAGACGTGCTCGATCCCGGAGGCGAGCAATGGCCCGCCCAGCTCTTCGTGCACCTGGGCCGAGAACTCGCCCATTTCCAGCATGTCGCCGAGGACGGCAATGCGGCGACCGGTGAGTTCCGGTGCTGTCGCTGCGAGCAGGGAGATCGCGGCCCGAACGGAGGCAGGATTAGCGTTGTAGCTCTCGTCGATCAGCGTCAAATGGCCTTCGCCAATACCGAGACGATGGCGCTGTCCCCTGCCCTTGACGGCCTTGAGTTCGGCCAGCGCCTGCCCCACCGAGCCCATGTCGGCACCGAGGAGGAGCGCCGCTCCTAAAACTGCCATGGCATTTTCGGCGATGTGGCGGCCAGGTGCGCCGATTACGAACTCCTTCGTCTCGCCATTGAGAACGGCCCAGATAACGGAGCTCTCGGCATTGCCCTCGAAATCGGCAAGGCGATAGTCGGCCTTTGCATGCTGGCCAAACGTCATGACGTGGCTGATACCCAACTCGTGGGCTTTCTGTTCCAGCATCGCAAACTGTGCATTGTCGTGGTTGAGGATGGCAGCCCCGCCGGGCTCGATACCCTCAAGGATCTCGGCTTTGGCAGCCGCGATCTCTTCGAGACTGTTGAAATGCCCGAGATGGGCGGCCGCAATCGTCGTGATGATCGCCACATGCGGGCGCACCATCTTGACCAGCGGCCGGATCTCGTCGGCATGGTTCATGCCGATCTCGAACACGCCGAAATCCGTATCGGACGGCATGCGCGCAAGCGTCAGCGGGACGCCCCAGTGATTGTTGAACGAGGCGACGGCCGCATGCACCTTGCCGGACGGGGCAAGCGCATGCCGCAGCATTTCCTTGGTCGTCGTCTTGCCGACCGAACCGGTTACGGCAACGATACGGGCGCGGCTGCGGTCACGCGCCGCGATCCCGAGCTTGACGAGTGCGGCCAGCACGTCCTCGACGACGATCATCGGGATCGTCAGACGGCCCATTGCCGGCAGCTTCGCTTCTGAAACGACGATCAGCGATGCACCGTTGGCAATCGCCATGCTGGCATAGTCATGCCCGTCGACCCGGTCACCCTTGATGGCGAAAAACGCTTCACCCTCGGTGATTCCGCGGCTGTCGATCGAAAGACCGGTGACGCCTTCCGGCATCTGCCCGATCGGCCGGCCGTCCATGACGGTGGCCATTTCCTGCGAGGTCCAAAGAAAGCTCACGATGCTACGCCCTCCGCCAGGTCCTGCAATGCCTTGCGCACTTCGACATGATCGGAGAACGGCAATGTCGTTGCCCCAACCGTCTGTCCTTCCTCATGCCCCTTGCCGGCAACGATCAGCGTATCGCCAGTTTTGAGCAGTCCGACCGCGTGACGGATTGCCTTTGCCCTGTCGGCGATCTCTTCCGCGCCCGGCGCTGCCGCCATGATCTCGGAGCGGATCGTGGCTGGCTCCTCGGAGCGAGGATTGTCGTCGGTGACGATCACCACGTCCGCAAGGCGGGTGGCAATCTCTCCCATGATCGGACGCTTGCCCTTGTCGCGATCTCCGCCGCAGCCGAACACAACGACCACGCGGCCGGTGGTGAACGGACGCACGGAGCTCAGAACGTTCTCGAGCGCATCGGGCTTGTGGGCGTAATCCACATAGGCAAGCGCGCCATCCTTCGTCTGGCCGACAAGCTCGAGCCGGCCGGATGCGCCGACGAGCTTTTCAAGCGCTGCCATGGCAACAGCGGCCGGAACGCCGGTCGACATCGCAAGTCCTGCGGCAACCAGCGCATTGGCCACCTGGAAGTCGCCCGCGAGCGGAATATCGACCTCATAGATCTTGCCGTCCGCATGGATCTCCGCGGTCTGCTTGTGACGGAAGTGTTCGACACGCTTCAGGCAGAGATAACCGCCCTTGCGCCCGACGGTCCGGATGCTGAGGCCTGAAGCAAGTGCCACCTCGATCGCAGTTTCAGTCCAGCGGTCGTCGGCAAAGATCACGGCCGGAGCGCCCGCAGGTGCCAGCGTATCGAACAGCCGCATCTTGGCGGCCATGTAGCTCTCGACAGTCGGATGGTAGTCCATATGGTCGCGGCCAAGATTGGTGAAACCGACAGCTGACAGCTTGACGCCGTCGAGACGGCTCTGGTCGAGACCGTGGCTGGACGCTTCCATCGCCGCGTGGGTGACGCCTTCGGACGCGAGTTCCGCCAGTAGCTTCTGAAGCTCGACGGGATCAGGCGTGGTCAGCGAGCCGTAGTCGTTGCGATCAGGCGAGACGACGCCCGTGGTGCCGATCTGTGCAGCCGCATGGCCGGCATAGGCCCAGATCTGCCGGGTGAAGGAGGCAACCGAAGTCTTGCCGGCAGTGCCTGTTACCGCAACCATCGTCTCCGGCTGAGCGCCATACAGCCGAGCGGCAGCGATTGCTAGAAAGCGGCGTGGATTGTCCACGACCACAACCGGGATGCTGCTGTCTGCCGGATGGGACGCGATGGCGACAACCGCGCCCTTGGCGGCGGCATCGTCGACAAAGCGCGACCCGTCAGCCTTGGATCCAG
The DNA here is from genome assembly GCF_050500185.1 of Neorhizobium sp. DAR64862/K0K3. Lineage (NCBI taxonomy): Bacteria > Pseudomonadati > Pseudomonadota > Alphaproteobacteria > Hyphomicrobiales > Rhizobiaceae > Neorhizobium > Neorhizobium sp. DAR64862/K0K3. Next base: position 1,073,703 of record NZ_CP191449.1, on the reverse strand, counting down.
CAAGAGCTGCGAACAGCATGCCCTCGGCGATTTGCCGACTGTCCGAGGAAAGACCGAGAATATCCACATCACCGGCTGGTCCAGCCAGGATATCGGCCGCTTCCGGAAAATCGTCTCCGGCAAGATCGCGCAGTTTCATCGGTAATCTTTCCATCTAACAGCAGGCTCCCTCACGAATCGAGGGCCCGTTCTTGATCCTCAATAAGACACAAGCAGGGCAGAACCGTCATTGCCGAATTTTGGCTTTACACCGAGAATGGGAGCAGACCGCGCGATGATCTCCTTGACCATGGGTGCTGCGGACATTGCAGCAAGCGCGGCGCCATTGCCTTTGTCGGTCTTCGGCTCGTCGCTGAAGGACAGGACGACATAGCGCGGATTGTCCATCGGGAAGGCAGACAGAAACGCGTTGAAGTTCTTGTCGTGGGCGTAGCGGCCGTTGACGACCTTGTCCGCCGTTCCGGTCTTGCCGCCCACATTGAAGCCGGCCACGCGCGCATTGCGGCCCGATCCGTTGATGCCGTTCCATTCGAACAGGAAGCGCATGTCCTTGCTGGTCGTGGGCTTCATGACCTGGGTGGCGATCTCGTCGGCCTGCGCCTGGGTGCGGGGCAGGAATGTCGGCGGAACGAGCTTGCCGCCGTTGACCAGTGCCGCACCGGCAACAGCCGTCTGTAGCGGCGTTGTCGACACGCCGTGACCGAACGAGATGGTGATGGAGTTGATCTTCTTCCATTCACGCGGCTGACTTGGCATCGCGATTTCAGGCAGTTCGGTCTTCATCCGGCTGAGAAGTCCAAGCCGCGTCAGGAAGTCCTTGTGTCCCGCAATGCCGACCATGTCGGCGATCTTCGCCGTGCCGATGTTCGAAGAATACTGGAAGATTTCCGGAACGCTCAACACGCGCCCCTTGCCATGGAAGTCCTTGATGGTGAAACCGCCGATGCGGATCGGGAAGCGCGCATCGAACGAGCTCTGCAGGTTCATCTTGCCGTCATCGAGACCCATGGCGAGCGTGAAGGATTTGAAGGTGGAGCCCATTTCGAACGTGCTGTTCGACATGCGGTTCATCCAGCCCTTTTCAGCGTCCACGCCGTTCGGGTCGTTCGGATCGAAATCCGGTGCCGATGCCATGCCGAGGATTTCACCGGTGTGAACGTCGATGACGACGGCGCCAGCACCGATCGCCGAGTATTTGCCGATTGATTCGGCAACGACCTGCTGAACGATTGCCTGGACGCGCAGATCGATCGACAACTTGACCGGCTCAAGCGGCTGATCGGAGGTCATGCCGACGGCCGCAAGGTCCGCGAGACCCTGGGAATCGATGTAGCGTTCCATTCCGGCGACGCCGCGGTTGTCGATATTGACGTAACCGACGAGATGCGCAGCAGTTCTGCCACCGGGATAGAAACGGCGCTTCTCAGGCCGGAAACCGATACCCGGGATGCCGAGCGCCAGGATCTGGCTCTGCTGCTTCGGGGTCAGCTGGCGGCGCAGCCACTGGAAATGCGAATTGGAGCGAAGCTTCGTATAGGTGCCCTTCACGTCGAGATCGTTCAGCACGGTCGCGAGCTTTTCGATCACCTCGTCGGCGTCGACGATCTTGTGCGGCTCGGCAAACAGCGAGACGGTGCGGATGTCGGTGGCCAGCACCTCGCCGTTGCGGTCGACAATATCCGGGCGCGACGCCATGAACCGGTCTGCCGGCAGAATGCTCGACGTTACCTCAGGCATCGCAAAGCCGTATTGCACGAGACGTCCACCGATGACGCCGTAGAACGCGACAAAGCCGGCGATCAGGAGGCCGACGCGGTTTTTCGCCTGGGCGGACTTGCGCTTGCGCGTACCTTCGAACGACGCGCCGCGCATCGATGGGCGGCCACGGCCCCCGGCCGAAAAATGCGCCCTGCTCTTCAAAACCATGATTCGTGACAGGAAGGACATCAGCGTCTCACCGATCCGGTTGAATGAACATCAAGAGAAGAAGCACCACGGTTTTTCGGCACCGGTATTTTGGACGGAGGCCTGGACTTTGCAGCCTCGACGCCCTTCAGCGCCGCTGCGACTTCACTGTCCTTGCCGGAAATGATGTCCTCGATGGTGGTCTCGGGCTGCGGCAGACGCGACTTCATCATCGGCAATTCCTTGGGCATGGCGAGTTGCGTCGTATCGGTCGCGCCAAGGCCGAGCTCGGTGCCATAGACGCCGATCAGCCGGTGAAGACGGTTTGGCTGAGTCAAAAGCGCCCAGTCAGCCCTCAAGAGATCGATCGTATCTTTCTCGAGCCTGATCTCGGTTTCGAGACGCCGGACCTCTTCAAGTTTCTCATCGGCGCGATGCTTGATCGAATAGGTCACAACAGCCGTTGCCGTCATGACGCCGATCAGCACGAGATCGAAGCTTCTCAACATCCGTCAGACCCCCAATGTCGAAAGGCTTGCGAGGCTCGGCAGGTCGAAGATCGACATGTCGGAGCCACGCGATTTTGCTTCGGTGCGGATACCGGCGCGCAGCTTGGCGGAACGGGCGCGCGGATTGATCTCCGCCTCCTCCTCGCTTGCCGCCACCATCGCCTTGCCGAGCGGATCGAAGATCGCTTCCTTCACCGCAACCATCGGCAGATGTCTGGAGCCGGAGGTCTTGGACGAGCGATCGGCGAAGAACTGCTTGACGATCCGGTCTTCCAGCGAATGGAAGGTGACGACCACGAGCCGGCCACCGGGCTTCAACGCCTGCTCGGCGGCAAACAGCGCCTGTGCCAGCTCGCCGAGTTCGTCGTTGACGAAAATGCGCAGCGCCTGAAAAACACGCGTCGACGGATGGATCTTGTCCTTGGCTTTACGCGGATTGACGCTCTCGATGAGATTGACGAGATCGCGCGTCGTGCGGAAGGGCTCGGTCACGCGGCGCTTTTCGATGGCACGTGCGATACGACCGGAATGTTTTTCCTCGCCGAGAAAGCCGAAGATGCGGATGAGATCGCCGACCTTCGCGCGATTGACGACATCAGCCGCCGATACGCCATTGCTCGACATGCGCATGTCGAGGGGACCGTTGCGCTGGAACGAGAAGCCGCGCTCGGCCTCATCGATCTGCATCGAGGACACGCCGATATCGAGCACGACGCCATCGAGCCCGCCTTCCGGCGCATGATCGGCAAGCTGCGAGAACTGTGAATGAATGAGAGAGAGGCGACCTGCATGCGCGGCAACAAGAGCCTGCCCATTGGCGATTGCGGAAGGATCGCGATCAAGGCCAATGACGTCAGCACCGGCAGCCAGCAGGGCGGACGAATAACCGCCCGCCCCGAAGGTGCCATCAAGGATGACCTTGCCAGGAAGAGGCTGAAGCGCCTCCACCACTTGGTGCAGAAGAACTGGAATATGGCGAACCGGTCCGCCTTCGGGCTCAGTTTGACCTTCGCCTGGATTCGCCGACATCCCGCTCTCCTGTACTATGCGGGACGTGAACTCAAACGTCCCTCCCGTGCTGCCGCCTGCGCCTCGTGAAATGCTTGCGGCTGCCAAAGCTGAAAATGATCCGAACGCCCGACGAAAGTGACTTCCGAGCTGATACCCGTGAAATCCCGGATGAAATCCGAGACCATCAGCCGGCCTTCCGCATCGAGCCTCATGAAGACACCGCCGCCGTGAATCAGCAGCGACATCCTGTTGGCGTCCGGTGAAAACGGATCGACGGACGCAATCTGCCGCTCGTAGCGATCGAGCAGATCCGGACCGCCGACGCTGATCGCCGGATAGATGAAATCCTGGAGGCAGTAGAGCTCCTGAATTCCGCGCTCGGAAAGAACCGCGCGAAAGCCGGCAGGCACAGAGACCCGCCCCTTCGTATCGATCCTGTTCGTCGCATTCGACAGGAAGCGGCTCATCGCAACAAACACCCGCCCCGTTCGCAAAAGACACGGGAAACTTCCCGCCAGACTGCTTGGATTCAAACAAGGAAGATCCGTGCGGATAAGCAGATGCTTGCCCGATTGTGAGATCGAAACTCTTGATTTGATGGGCAAAATGCCCTTGTGCAGTGCGAATTTGGGATACCATGGGACCATATGGGCGTCAATGGGAGAGGCCCTGCAAGCTCCTCCATGTTCGGATTTATTTATAAGCTGTTAAGTTTAACAAAGGGTTATTGAGCGCTTTGGAGAAACTGCCTTTGCGACCCTTCGCAAGTGATATTTTGACAGTTGCTAAGAGCCGGAAACGCAAGGCGCTTTCCGGCCTGCTCATATAAAAAGCGGCACCGAAATCGGGCAATTTGCATGTCAGATTGCCCCGTCGGGGACGGGCACAATTGACGAATCAGAAGAGAGTAGTGACCAGTTGGCCTGTAAGCCGGGTTCTGTATGGCCCCGGTGCGAACACCGGAACGTGGCAGCCATTCATCTGGGACGCCGTTTACACGTCGCCTCGCGCAACCCACCCGGATGACTGGCCCGGAAACAGGCTGTAGACGTACTTGCGCACGTCCCGCGTCATCCCTATTCGGTCTTGCTCCCGGTGGGGTTTACCATGCCGCTTCCGTTACCGGTCGCGCGGTGGGCTCTTACCCCACCCTTTCACCCTTACCCCGCTATCTCATCGACCCTTGCCGCAATGCGTCATCCGGTCGATCAGAAAGCGGGGCGGTTTCCTTTCTGTGGCACTGTCCCTAGGGTCGCCCCCGCCGGACGTTATCCGGCACCGTGTTTCCGTGGAGCCCGGACTTTCCTCACCCTACCGCCTTTCGGCATTGGTAAAGTGCGGCTGCCCGGCCAACTGGTCGCGCGGCTCTTAGCCGAGATGCGCGGATAAGGCCATAGGCCTACCGGTATTCCGCATGGAAATCGACCGGATAGCCATCGTCGATGATCGACCCGTTAAAGATCAGTTCGGCGCCGAGCCGGCCGATCTCGTCGGAACTCTTGGCGGCAGCGCCACAACCGCCGGTCAGAACACCGATCCGGTCGGACGCTGTCATGGCGACGGCCGGATAGTTGTTTGGCGTGAAAGACGTGACGCAGGCTGCCATGGAAGATCGCGACAGATCGAGCTTCGGCATCAGCCGTTCCATCACGTCGGTCAGGTGGCGCCGGGTCGTCTCGCGTCCGCCGGTCTTGAACCAGTCACGGATTTCTGGCTCTGACGGCAGCAGGAGATCATCCGGATCGCCGCCGATCTTCACATAGGTCTTCCCGTCAGGATAACGGACCGGCGGCAGAAGGTAGATCCCGTCATCCTCCTCGTTCCATTTCCAGATCAGCGATGGCATGGCCTTCAGCTCCTCCATCGCCCCCTCGCCGACCTCGTAGAACGCGATGGTCCTTGCATAGACTGAGAGATCGAGACGAGCGCCGACAAGTGCCTCGTTGATGGAAAAGCCGCCTGCCGCCACAAGAACCTTGTCGGCCGTGTAGCTGCGCCCTTCCGCCGTCGTCACGGTCACGATCGCGCCGTCCTGGCTTACGGCCGAAACGGTCTCGGGGATCAGCGTGGCACCCTGGCGCTCCGCAAGCATGACTTGCGCCTTCACCAGCCGGCGCGGATTTATATGACCCGCCCGCTTCTCCTCCCAGACGCCTTCGGCGCCATCCTGAAAGGCGAAATACGAAAACCGCTTCGAAAGCGCATCATGCCCCAGCGTTTCGGTCTCGACCCCGAGCCGCCCGGCGGCATCGAGCACGCGACCGACATAGGATGGCTGCCCGGCGCGCCCAGGCCCGACCATCAGACAGCCCACTTCCGAGTAGAAATCGATACCGCTTTCGGACGAGATCTCGCCGTAGCGCTCGATCGAACGATTGGCGAGGCGGGCCCAGACTGGATCCTGATCGATCGTCCGGGTGATGCGCGCCTCGTCGTAATGGCTTGCGAACACGCCGTCATGCCGCTGGTAATCGTCAGGTTCGCCCGGCCCGATCAACGCCACACCATCGGTCCATTTGGAAAGATGCCGGGCCGCTGCCGCCCCCATCATGCCGCTTCCGATGATGATGTATTTGAACCGCGCCGCCATGCCCTGTCCTTTCGATTCCCTAGCTCGAATTGCCGCTCTTTTCAGGCAGTTCTAACCGTTTCCGGAATCAGAATACCAGAGGCGCCAGAACGGCATACCCCTTCGGCGGAAAATCGAACGCGAAGGTCTTTTCGATCACATCGTCCTTGTTGTCTTCAAGAACCGCCTCGACGCGCTGACAGTAGCGCTTGGACGTCGGGTTCATACGCTTGGCGGCGTGGCCCGCATTGTATTTAAGGATCGTGCCGCAAATCTTGCCGCCACCCAGATCATGGGCGCCCGCCAGATACTTCATGCCGTAGCGAATGTTGGTTTCCGGATCGTAGAGGCCATAATCAGGGCCCTTGTAGCCCATCAGCCTTGCGGTCGCCGGCTTCACCTGCATCAGGCCGATCTCGCCGGCACTGCCCTTCACAGTCGGGCGAAAATTGCTTTCGATCTGCACGACAGCCTCAGCAAGGTCGAACGGCACATCGTATTGATCGGCATATTTGGCGATCAGCGTCGTATAATGCATCCGGCGAACCATCTGCCTGTCGGTGGCCGTCGGGGCAGCAAACCCGGTTTCGCGTGTCTCCCAGGGAATGGTCAGCGGTTTGACATAAACCCGAACCACGTCTCCGCCGTCTTCGGCACGCACAGATCCACATCCCGCGAAAAGCATGGCAATGCCTGCCGCGACCGCACAAGTCATCTTAGTCAATTCTAAAGTATCTCCGGAACAACAGGCTCGCGGGATATCGTGATACGCAAACATCCCTCGTCGCGACGCCGGACGACGACGCGAGGTTTTACAAGACCTGTAGGTTTATCTTGGCAGCCCCCGTCTGGGGACGCTGCGTTAGCAACTCTTTAGAAAGCCGCATTAAGGAGATCATGTGGCAATGCAAAAAAGCCCTGTCCGCAAACGCTTCCGACAGTTTCGCGAAGCTTGCGCCTAGCTGTATTTCGGCAGTGCCTTGAGCAGCCGATGCAGCGTGTCGATCGTCGAAAAATCGGCAATCCCATCGACCAGGGCGGGCCTGAAATGCCGTTGGAAAGCCTCGACGACGCCCTTCGTGCGATCGCAGAATGTGCCCGTGATTTCAATATCGTATCCGTAGAGCGACAGCATCGACTGCAGGGCCTCGATCGGCTGACCACTTTCGCCGTGCTGGAAAAACCGGCCGCCACTGATCTGACCTGGCTCGACCCAGTGACCGATCCCCGCCAAATACAATTTCTGCCAGGGGAAATTTTCGCCCGGGTCGAGCTTGCGGATGGGGGCGACATCCGAGTGTCCGACGACCCGTTCCCGAGATATTCCCCAGCGATTGCCGCAGTCTCGACACAATTCGACGACCGCATCGATCTGGATATCCGGAAAATGGGGAAGTCCGCCGGGATGTCCGGGATTGGCGATTTCTATCCCGATGGAGCAGGAATTGATGTCCGTTTCGCCGGCCCAGCTGCTTTTGCCCGCATGCCAAGCGCGCCGCGCCTCGGGAACAAGCTGCACGATCCGGCCGTCTTCATGGATGAAATAGTGACTGGAGACCTGGCTCGCCTCGTTGCGAAGCCATGCCAGCGCCTGATCGGCATCAGGCATGCCGGTATAATGCAGGAGGATCATGTCCGGCTGGCGCCCGCCTGCCCTTTCCCCATGATTTGGCGAAGGCTCGACCGTGGCGCGGGCATGATCGGCGGCAAAGGAAGCCGGAATTGTCATGCCGCGCGGCGCTCTTTCTCGATCGCTTCATAGGCCGCGTTGAGCGCGGCCATCCGTTCGGTCGCAGCCGCATGCAGTGTTGCCGGCACGCCGCGTGCGATCAGCCGGTCGGGATGATGCTCCGAAACCAGCAGACGGTACTGTTTGCGGATTGCCGAGAAATCGTCGTCACGCGAAACGCCGAGCACCAGATACGGGTCACGACCGTCGAGATGCACGTGGCGGGCCATGATGCGGCGGAAATGTTCCTCGTCGATCCGGAAGATTTCGGCGATGCGCGCCAGAAACGCCAGCTCGCTCTCATGCACGAGACCATCCGCCTTGGCGATATGAAACAGACCATCGACGACGCTCTCAAGCATCGGGCAGTTTTCCATGTCGCCGCTGCTGCACAGCCCCGAAAGCTTCGTGGCATACGCCTCGTAGCCGGCAATGTCCTGGCGTGCGAGGTTATAGAGACGTGCAACGTTGCGCGCTTCCTCGGCCGGAAAATCGAAAATCTGCTGGAAGGCACTCACTTCGGCTTCGGTGACCACGCCATCGGCCTTCGCCATCTTTGCAGACAGGGCAATGATCGCCACCGAGAAGGAAACCTGGCGCCGGGTTTCCGGATCGCCCTCGAACATGGTGCGGATCGCATCGACGACTCGGTTGAGCACACCGCCCGCGGCATCGCCGACGGCACCGAGCAACCTTTCCCACAGGGAGGACAATTGAAGGCAATTGAAATCGAAAATCATCCCTTAAATGACCAGATAACCGACGTTTTGGCAAGCTGAGGACGGTCCGCTAAAGATTAAACTCTGTTCATGTTTTTCGAACAATCATGCTGAATGCCCGGTCTGTCCGGCAACGGTACAAAGTCGTTGACGGCCAATGGGTCGAAACGCTGACAAAAACGGCCGCCCTATCGTGCCAGCGCAGACCGCATCGCAAGTGATTTCTTTGAAACGATTAGATCGGGGAACGGACAGGAAAAACCTCGAAGCGGCGGAATTTTCTTGAGAAATTCACTTTACAGGCTCCGGCTGGTGTCGCATCCATTCATCCCGTTTTGTCAGTTTCTTGCGCCCTGAGCGCATCAAGGAGGATCGATGTCCAAACAGAAAGTCGCACTGCTGACCGCCGGCGGCCTTGCGCCCTGCCTCTCGTCTGCCGTTGGCGGATTGATCGAGCGCTACTCGGATGTTGCCCCTGATCTGGACATCATTGCCTACCGCTCCGGCTACCAGGGCGTGCTCTTGGGCGACAGTATCGCGATCACATCCGAGATGCGTGAAAAGGCTCCTCTCCTTCATCGTTACGGCGGCTCGCCGATCGGCAACAGTCGCGTCAAGCTCACCAACGCCGCCGATTGCGTCAAGCGCGGCCTCGTCAAGGAAGGCGACAACCCACTGCAGGTCGCAGCCGAACGGCTTGCCAAGGACGGCGTGACGATCCTTCACACGATCGGCGGCGACGACACCAACACGACGGCAGCCGATCTCGCAGCCTACCTCGGCGCCAATGGCTATGATCTCACCGTCGTCGGTCTTCCGAAGACCGTCGATAACGACGTCGTGCCAATCCGCCAGTCGCTCGGCGCCTGGACGGCGGCCGAAGTCGGCGCGCGTTTCTTCGACAATGTCAGCAACGAGCAGACCGCCGCCCCCCGCACCTTCGTGATCCACGAAGTCATGGGTCGCCACTGCGGCTGGCTGACGGCTGCAACGGCACGCGCCTATATCGAGCAGAGCCGCGGCAACGAGTATGTCGACGGCCTCATGATGAACACCGAGCTGAAAAGCATCGATGGCCTCTATTTGCCGGAATTGGAGTTCGACCTCGAACAAGAGTCGGCACGCCTGAAGCGCGTGATGGAAGAACGCGGCACCGTGACGATCTTCGTCTCGGAAGGTGCCGGCATGAATACGATCATCGCGGAACGGGAAGCCGCCGGCGACACCGTCAAGCGCGATGCGTTCGGCCATGTGAAGCTCGACACGATCAATGTCGGTGGCTGGTTCCAGAACCAGTTTGCGGGCCTGATCGGTGCCGAACGCTCAATGGTGCAGAAGTCAGGCTATTTCGCCCGCTCGGCCCCGGCCAATGGTGATGATCTTCGCCTCATCCAGGGCATGGTCGATCTTGCGGTCGAAAGCGCTCTCAACAAGGTGTCCGGCGTCACCGGCCATGATGAAGACCAGGGCGGAAAACTGAGAACCATCGAATTTCCCCGAATCAAGGGTGGAAAACATTTCGATCTGACGGCAAAATGGTTTGGCGAGGTGATGGACCATATCGGCCAGCCCTACGAAACCGTATAACGCGTCGCGCTGAGCGACAAACGAGAGCCGTGGGCTCCGGAGGAATGTGATGACGATCGAAACATGGTTCGCATTTGCCGCGACCGCTGTGGCCCTCGTCATCCTTCCCAACCCGCTGACGAGGACAGTCGCGCTCTATTCCAAGCAGCGCGGCCGTCTAAGCGCAGTCGTGACGGTCCCCGCATTGGCCTTGGGACTGGGTCTCGCCTTCACCGCGGGCCTCGCGCCGCTACTGCTTGTCTGTTTTTACGCGCCATCGGCCATGACCGCGATCGGCTGGGTCGGCATCGCCTACGCCATGGTCTATGTACTCTGGTGCTTCCAGGACCCACAGGTCCGCGCGCCGCTCGCCGACAATGACAATCTGCCGACGCGGCGGTTTGACCGGATCTTCGCAGACGTCTTCGTTCGATGCGTTCGCACCCCCAGATACGCGATCATTCTTGCCGCGCTGACTGCACAGTTTCTGCGCCCTTCGCTGTCGCTTTCGCTCCAGGCCGAAGTGCTGACGGCGATTTTTCTCGCCTCCATCGCTGGCAGTGCGTTGGCACAGGCACTCATCCCCAGCCTTGCGCTGCGGGGCACAAAGCGATTTTCGAGGCGCAATCCAGCCTTGAACAAGCCCGGCACGGTATTCATCGCCAGGCGTGCCGTGACGGCTGGTTTCCGGCGAATCGCTGCTTGAAGAAACAGAAAGCGTCCTTCGACTTGCCGGGCGCCGCCTTATACGTTAATGGAAATCCACAATCGGTGACTTTTTGGCGGGTACGGTAACCATTTCAAATGAGAGCAACCTGATGACGGTGGTCAGATTCGTCAGCCGTAGAGCTGCTGTGGCGCTTGCGATGTCTTCCGTTCTGGCTGGATGCTCCAGCGTTGAGCGCGATACAAAAGTCGCTTCCGGTCAGCCGTCTCAGACCACGTCAGCTGACGGTCAGCTCGTCATCCAGTACAATTCTTCCTCCGCCGATCAATCTCAACAAATGGCGCCCGGCCAGACAATGGCACAGATCGCCAAGAGCGGTCGCATCGCCGTTCCGGTTCCGCCGACCGTAGAAACCGTATCGGCTCAGAATGCTGCCATGGCGTCTCCGACCATGGCGCCGATCGTTGCCTTCACGCCGCCGCCGATCGCAACCGCAGTCCAGCCCGTGAGCCTTGCTTCCGCGCAGCCGCTCAAGCCCGCAGCCGGTTCGGTCATGACCCAGAAGTCGAGCCGTCTCGTGTCGCCGCCGGTCGCGACCGCCGTTGCGTCTGGCCAGATCCAGCCGGCAGCAGCGCAGGCCATCGCGCTCGACGAGGAAGAACTGACGCCGGATATGGTGGCGCTGCAATCGGTCGTGCCGACACCGCGTCCAGCCACGCTTACATCGAGCGCTATTGCTGGTGCTGCAACGCCGGCTGCCGCAAGCTCCACGCTTGCCTATGCAGCCGCACCCCGCGCTGTGGCTGCGGTCTCGGCCATGGGCACTATCAAGGACTTTCCGCCAGCTCCCGGCGAGCCGATGCCGGATACCGCGTCGAACGCGCCTGCAGACCTCAAGAAGCTCATCAAGCGCTATGCCGGTCTCTACGGCGTGCCGGAATCGCTGGTGCACCGCGTCGTCCATCGCGAAAGCAAATACAATCCCAAGGCCTACCACAAGAATGGCTACTGGGGCCTGATGCAGATCAAGTACTCGACCGCGAAGTCGATGGGCTATCAGGGCAAGCCGGAAGGCCTGCTGGACGCCGAGACCAATCTCAAATACGCGATCCGATATCTCCGCGGCGCCTGGCTCGTTGCCGACAACAAGAACGACAACGCCATCCGCCTCTATGCCCGCGGCTACTACTACGACGCCAAGCGCCGCGACATGCTGCATGTGCTGAAGGCCGATCAGAGCCCCACGACACCGGTCGCCTTTGCAACGGCGCCGAACAGCAAGCCCGGTTCGTAACCCAGCGACCGGGGCGTCAGCCCAAGCCGCACCACCACGAGATCCGCCGACGGCATGACAGCGATGGTCTGCCCGTCATGGCCCTGCAGATAGAACGTATCTTCAGGCAGAGCGACGTCGTCTGGCTTTGGTAGCCACGTCTGCATCTTCGAAAACCGTCCGCCCGAGTGCGCATTCGGCTCCTGCATCAGCCGCACGAAGCCGTCCGGCAGCAGACGCGTCCCGTTCCACACTCCGTCGCGCGCCAGAAACAGCCCGAACCGCGCCCAGTCGCGCCCGGTCGCATAGAGGTAGGAACTGCCGGCGAACGTCCCTGCCGCATCGGGCTCCATGACAGCACTTGTCATGCCGAGCGGATCGAACAAGGCCCTGGATGGATAGCCAAGAGCCGTCGCGCGATCACCGATCCTGTCCATCCAGATCCTCGACAGCAATACGCTGGAGCCCGACGAGTAACTGAAACGCGAACCGGGATCGGCCTCGAGCGGGATCGTTTCCGTGAAGGCGGCCATGTCGGGTTCGAGGTAGAGCATCCGCGTGACATCGGCGACGGCACCGTAATTCTCGTTGAAACCAAGCCCGCTTTCCATGGCGAGAAGGTTCGCCAGCGTGATTTCGCGTCGTTTGTCGTTGCTCCACGCTGGCAGAAGATCACGATCTCCGAGCGACATCCGGCCGCTGTTCATCAATGTGCCGATCAGCGCCGCATTGACGGTTTTCGTCATCGACCATCCCAGCAACGGCGTGTCCTTCGAGAAGCCCTCTCCATAAGCCTCGCCGACGATGCGCCCGTTTTTGACGACCACCACCGCCCGCATGCCAGGCCCCGTCAGTGCCTTATCCTCTAGCACCGCCATCACACGCGGATCGCGTTCGACCCCCTGCCCCACCGGCCAGGCCGGAGCTTCATCGACGGAAGGTGATGATCGCGGCGGCAGCGCGACTTGCGGCAACGCCGAACCATCCGGCGAAACGGTGCAGCCGAGGCCAGGCCTGTAGGTTGCCTGATTGGTTCCGATGAAGCCAAGCAGCCCGGCATCGACACGTCCGGCATCGCGGTCAACGGTCACCCGCATCATCAGGAGCAGCGGGTTGCCCGGCGCCTGCACGTCGATCGCCAGCACCTCCTGCGGATCGCGTCCGGCCAGAAACACGTTGGAGCAGACGATCTTGGCCGCATAGCCGCTTCCGACCCGAAGCAGTTGCGGCGGCGCAATGGTGATCCACGCCAGTCCCCCGACGATACCAAGTACCAAGGCTCCTGCAGTTCCCGTCACAATCCGCTTCATCAGGCGCATGCGCAAAATGTCCTTGTTCAACAACAGCCCGCGTCATCCAGCTGTAGCATGCCGGGTTTAGGCCTGCGTTCTACACATCTCGGAATAATTCACGCAGCGAGAGACGCAATGGCCGACGTCGTCAGGGAAACCGGTTTCACCAGCAATCAGAAGCTCAAGGATGCGCTGCTCCAGCACAAACTATTTTCGCGCGAAGGGCTGTCGGAACGGCTGTTCGGGCTCCTGTTTTCCGGTCTCGTCTATCCTCAGATCTGGGAAGATCCAGACGTCGACATGGAAGCAATGGAGCTTTCAGCCGAGCACGCGATCGTCACCATTGGCTCCGGCGGCTGCAACATGCTGGCCTACCTCTCCCGCAATCCGCGCAGCATCGATGTCGTGGATCTCAACCCCCACCATGTCGCGTTGAATCGGCTAAAGCTCGCGGCATTCCGTCATCTGCCGAGCCATATGGATGTCGTCAGGTTTCTCTCGGCGCAAGGTACACGATCGAACAGCGTCACCTTCGACAGACTGATCGCGCCGAATCTGGATCGCGCAACCCGCAGTTACTGGCAGAAGCGGTCTATCACCGGCCGTCGCCGCATCTCCGTGTTCGACCGCAACATCTACCGCACCGGTCTTCTAGGCCGGTTCATCGGCGCGGGACACCTTCTGGCGCGCCTGCATGGCGTCGATCTGACGAAGATGGCGCAGACCAAATCGGTCCGAGATCAGCGCCGCTTCTTCGACGAAGAGATCGCGCCCCTGTTCGACAGAAAACTGGTCCGCTGGATTACCTCGAACAAGAGCTCGCTGTTCGGACTTGGCATTCCGCCGCAGCAATATGACGAGCTGGCCGGCATGGCGACCGGCGGCAGCGATAACGGCTCAATCGCGACCGTGCTGCGGGAGCGTCTCGAAAAGCTCGCCTGTCATTTTCCTCTGAAGGACAATTATTTCGCCTGGCAGGCGTTCGTCCGCCGCTATCCCGCCGCCCACGAAGGCACGCTGCCCACCTATCTCAAGGCCGGCAACTACAAGGCGATCCGTGCCGCCACAGACCGGGTCGCCGTTCACCACGAGAGTTTCACGGCTCTCCTCAAGCGCAAGACGGCAGGCTCAATCGATCGCTACGTCTTGCTGGACGCCCAAGACTGGATGAACGACCAGCAGATCAACGACCTCTGGTCGGAGATCGACCGGACGGCCGCTGTCGGCGCCCGGGTGATCTTCCGGACGGCCGCCGAGCGCAGCGTCATCGAAGGGCGCCTCTCGCCCTCGCTTGCCGCCCGCTGGACCTATCTCGACGAGCGCTCGCAGGCCCTGAACCTGCAGGACCGCTCCGCCATCTACGGCGGTTTCCATGTCTACGCGAAGGCCGACTGATGGCAGAGACCGACGCAGGCAACCTCGGACCGGCCAATCGTGAAGAGATCGGCCATGCCGGCAGGATGGACCGGATGTACCGCTACCAGCGGCATATCTACGACCTCACCCGAAAATACTATCTCCTGGGACGCGATGGCACGATCGCAGGTCTTGCTCCGCCAGTCGGTGGAAGCGTGCTGGAAGTCGGCTGCGGAACCGGCCGCAACCTTCTCCTCGCCCACAAGCTTTTCCCGAACGCGAAACTTTACGGCCTCGATATCTCCGCGCAGATGCTCCAGACGGCAGACGCGAATTTCCGCGGCACGGAAATAAAGCCTATTCTGAAGGTCGCAGATGCCACGACATTCACGGCGGAGGAGTTCGGCGTCAACGGTTTCGACCGGATCCTCATTTCCTATGCCCTGTCGATGATCCCAGACTGGGAGAAGGCGATCGACGCCGCCCTTGCGGCGCTTTCGCCTCAAGGGTCGCTGCATATCGTCGACTTCGGACAGCAGGAAAACCTGCCGAACATCATGGGGTCTGCGCTCAAGTCCTGGCTCGCCCGCTTTCATGTGACCCCGCGCGCCACCCTCGAACAGGCGCTGGAAAAGCGTCTCGCAACGGCAAAGGCCGACATGATGTTCGAGGTGATCGGCCGCGGCTATGCCTGGCGGGCGATCCTTCGCCGCCGGGGATAATCACTAAGCGTATTCCAGATCTTGCTTTCTAACTGAATTTTTACGAGCTTATGGTAAACGGGACGCTACGCCTCCCTTTTGCCCACTCGATCGCGGACAAGGCTCTTTGTCTCTGCCCTAACACGGAACCTTCATGCCCCGGCTTCCAACCGTTCTTTCTGCTGCCGTCCTGTCTGCCGCGCTTCTGATGTCCGGTTGTACGTCCACGAGCTACGATCTGGTCGATACTGGCTCTGTCCGGCAGATGAAGTTCAAGGACACGGATCCGCAGGATTTCGGCGCGAACCATCCGGGCCGCCACGAGGTTCACGGCATCGACCTGTCGAAATGGAACGGCACCGACATCGACTGGCAGACGGTGAAGAAATCCGGCGTCGCCTTCGTCTTCATCAAGGGCACCGAGGGCAAGGACCGCATCGATTCCGCCTTCACCACCCATTGGCGCAACGCCGCCAATGCCGGCATTCCGCACGCGGCCTATCATTTCTACTATTTCTGCTCGACACCGGAAGATCAGGCAGACTGGTTCATCGCCAATGTTCCCAAGGAAGCAAACATGCTGCCGCCGGTGCTGGACATGGAATGGAACCACGCCTCGCCCACCTGCAAGCTGAAGCCGGATCCGCAGACCGTGCGGGCCAGCATGAAACGCTTCATGGACAGGATCGAGGCCCACTACGGCAAGCGGCCGATCATCTACACGTCGGTCGATTTCCACCGCGACAACCTCGTCGGCGCCTTCCCCAACTACCATTTCTGGGTTCGCTCGGTCGCCGCCCATCCGACCAAGATCTATACGGACCGCAAGTGGGCGTTCTGGCAATACACGGCAACCGGCGTTGTCCCGGGCGTCAAGGGCGCAACCGATATCAATGTCTTTGCCGGAAACAGCAAAGCGTGGAAGACGTTTATTGCGTCGGCCGACTGATGTGCTAACCCGCACAAGCTCTCTGGCAATGTATCTGACGTTACGCTAAAACCGGCGCGACCTGAGGGTCTGCGCCCATGTCCACCAGTGACCATGTCGCGCGGAAGAAATCGATTTTAGGAAACCGCTGATGTCTTCGACACTTGTCCGCCGCGCAGCTTTGGCTTGTGCTCTCGCCGCCTGCCTCTCTTCCACCGCCCTTGCCCAGACAGCCACTCAGCCGACCGCTCCGCCAATTCCGGCAGCACCTTGCGGCGGCGATCTTGCGACCTTCCTCGACGGCGTCAAGGCTGACGCGATCAAAGCCGGCGCTACCGCTGCCGCCGCGGATCAGGCATTTGCAGGCGCCGAGATCGACCAGAAGGTTCTGTCACGCGACCGCGCGCAGGGCGTCTTCCGCCAGACCTTCCTCGAATTCTCGCAGCGCACCGTCAGCCAGGGCCGCCTCGATATCGGTCGTCAGAAGATGAAGCAGCTTTCGGACGTGTTCGGCCGCGCCCAGAGCGAATTCGGTGTTGCGCCGGGAGTCATCACCGCATTCTGGGCGATGGAAACCGATTTCGGTGCCGTTCAGGGCGATTTCAACACCCGCAACGCGCTTGTCACGCTGTCGCATGATTGCCGCCGTCCGGGCCTGTTCCGGCCGCAGCTGATCGCGCTGATCGAAATGGTCCAGCACGGCGATCTCGACCCGGCCACCAACACCGGCGCCTGGGCCGGCGAAATCGGCCAGGTGCAGATGCTGCCGGAAGACATCATCGCCCACGGCGTCGATGGCGACAACAGCGGCCACATCAACGTCAAGACGAGCGGTCCCGACGCCATCCTGACGGCGGCCAAATTCATTCAGAGCATGGGCTTCACGCCCGGCCAGCCCTGGATCCAGGAAGTGACGTTGCCGGAAAGCCTGCCCTTCGAAAAGAGCGGCCTCGGCAACGAGATCCCCGCCAGCGAATGGTTCTCCTACGGTGTCACGCCGCGCGATGGTGTCACGTCCTTTGGCAACCTGCCGGCAGCACTCGTTCTGCCGCAGGGCCGCAAGGGACCCGCGTTCCTGACCTATCCGAACTTCGGTATCTACCTGCAGTGGAACCAGTCGTTCATCTACACGACGTCTGCCGCCTATTTCGCCACCCGCCTCTCCGGCGCCCCGCCTTACCTGAAGGGCAACCCGGAACCGGGTCTCGACGATACGGGCATGAAGGCACTGCAGACCAAGCTTCAGGCGCATGGCTATGACGTCGGCAAGATCGATGGCATTCTGGGCTCCGGCACGCGCGTTGCCGTCCAGAAGGAACAGGCACGCCTCGGCATGCCGGCCGACGGCTGGCCGACCCAGGCTTTGCTGTCCGCGCTCTGATCAGCGGGCCTTGCATCACATGACATGAAACGGGTGGCGGGCTGACCGCCGCCCGTTTTATCTTCGAGCAGCATCAATAAAGGCATTCCATGTCATCCGCCGCAGCCAGACTGACCCCCGTCGCCTGGGCATTGCTGTTCGTGCTCGGCCTTCTCTGGGGCGGCTCGTTCTTCTTCGCCCGCATCGCCGTCCAGGAAGTACCGCCGTTCACGCTGGTGTTTTTGCGCCTCGGTCTTGCGGCGCTCGCTCTCCACATCTACCTTCACGGCCGCAACGGAACCTACTCCATCCTTGCCACCCACTGGCGCGCCTTTCTCGTCATGGGCTTCCTCAACAACGCTCTGCCGCACACGCTGATCTTCTTCGGCCAGACGGAGATCGGCGCAGGCCTTGCCTCGATCCTCAACGCGACGACGCCGATCTGGACCGTCATCATCGCCAACCAGTGGACGTCGGACGAAAAGCTGACCGGGGCAAAGCTCGCAGGATGCGCTGCAGGCCTTGTCGGCACCTGCATCCTGATCGGCCCGAGCACGATTACAGATACGGCAGCACCGCTCTGGGCGCTGCTCCTGCCGATCGGCGCCGCGATCTCCTATGGTATCGCCGGCACCTACGGAAAACGCTTCCGCGGCATACCGGCCCCGGTGACGGCCACGGGACAGCTCACGGCGTCGAGCCTGATGATACTGCCGGTCTCGCTGGTTGCGGACCAACCCTGGACGCTTGCTGCACCGTCTCCTCACGTCGTCATGGCTATCGTAGCGTTGGCGTTACTCTCGACCGCGCTCGCCTACCTGATCTTCTTCAGGGTCCTGGCACTGGCCGGCGCAACCAACGCTTCCCTCGTCACGCTGCTCATCCCTCCGAGCGCCATTCTTCTGGGAGTATTCTTCCTCGGCGAACGACTGGAATGGAATGATATTGCCGGCATGGCGGTCATCTGTGCAGGGCTCCTTCTGCTGGATGGGCGAATCCTTCGCACCCGCACAACAGCGACGTAGTCCTCGCTGGAAACGGTACTGTTAACCGTCTGATCGCGATATTTAACACTTTGAAAACTTCCGTTAACGGGGCTTTCCGTTGTCAAATCAATAAGATGGAAAATGATCGGTCGGTTCCGGCCGCATCTTGATGCGCCGCAGCACAGTTTCCCTCTTTCCATTTGCCATGAAACAGACATAAACTCTGTCAGTCAACGCAAGGAGGCAGACATGGGAAGAACCTACCCTCTCAATGTCCTGGTGGTTGGTATTGCGTTTGTGTTCGTCGCTTCGATGTTGTTCATCTAGACGCATTCCAAAACAACGCATGCAACCGGTGACCGGTGATACCTCGGACTGACCGTTTGATAATCGGCAGCATTACAAAAGCGCATGTTCCCGCATGGAACATGCGCTTTTTCATTGTCGGAGCTACGCAGCGTTACCGACGTTCGCAACCTTGTCAGGGTGCCGGCCAAGCCGTTCCAGCACACCTGAGACCAGCGGGACGCGGTTCATCGTGTAGAGATGGAAGTGATCGTGACCGCGGCGCATCAGGTCTGCGATCTGCTCGGCTGCAACATCGGCCGCAACCTTGGCACGATCATCAGGCTTGTCGTCCAGACCTTCGAAACGGGCATCGAGAAACGCCGGAACGGTGGCGCCGCAGCGGCCCGCAAAACGCTTCAGCTGCGTCAGGTTCTGGATCGGCATGATACCCGGCACGATCGGGATGGTGATGCCGGCTGCATGAACGGCCTCGAGATAGCGCTCGAACACCTCATTGTCGAAGAAGAACTGCGTCAGGGCGCGGTTGGCACCTGCATCCGCCTTGCGCTTGAGCGTATCGATATCGGCAGCCATGCTCGGGCTTTCCGGATGCATTTCCGGATAGGCGGAGACGGAAATATCCATGTCGCCATACTCGACCAGCATGCGCACCAGATCGGCTGTGTCGGAGAAACCGTCGGGATGCGGCGTATAGGCCGCGCCGACGCCTGCGCTCGAATCCCCACGCAGCGCAACGATGCGACGAACGCCCGCTGCCCGGTACTCCTCGACAACAGACTTGACCTCCTCGCGCGCGGCATCGACGCAGGTCAGATGCGCAGCGGTCTGGAGTTTGGCATCGTTGATCATACGCTGAACCGCTGCGAGCGTCGGCTCGCGCGTGGAGCCTCCGGCGCCATAGGTCATCGTGACGAATTCCGGCTTGAAGGCTGCAAGCGCATCGACCGTTTCCCAGAGCTGCGTCTGCATCTCATCGGACTTCGGCGGAAAGAACTCGTAGGAGAGCTTGAACGGGGCCTTGGCTGCGGGTGTATCCATGATCAGGCTCCTAGATAACGGTTTCGGCGAGAGCGGGTGTGTCGGCTTTCGCCATCAGCAGGCGACGGTCGCCGGCAAGCCACACGGTCACCGTGAGTGCGCCTTCGCGGCCGGGGCTGAGGTCGATCACCTTCTGGACGTCCAGGCCCACTCTGTTCAGCCACTCGTTCATCGCCTGATGGGAAAACCCGAGGCGCAGATGCGCGTGCTCGTCACGCAGATGCTCCAGCGCATGCGGCGCAAAATCGACGATCAGCAATCGCCCGCCGGGCCGCAGCATGCGGGCGGCTTCGGCGATCGCAAGATCAGGCCGGTCGAGAAAATGCAGCACCTGGTGAATGGTGATTAGATCGAAATCCTGGCCTTCGACAGGCGGATTGAGAATGTCGCCGTGCCGGACCGATGCCTTGACGATGCCTGCATCGTCGAGATTGGACCGGGCGACAGACAGCATGTCGCGGCTGGCGTCGACACCGATCGCGCGGCGATAGCGGCTTGCCAGCAAACGCAGGATCCAGCCCGTTCCCGTGCCGAGATCGAGCAGCGAATCAACTGGCGATGGGCCGATCAGCCGCAGCAGCGCCTCTTCGACCGTCTCGTCGCTGGCATGCAGACGACGGAGTTCGTCCCACTGCGAAGCGTTGCGGCTGAAATATTCCTGGGCCTTCGCCGAGCGCTGGTTTTTCACAGTTGTCAGACGCTCGCGGTCACGCACAAGCACCGGATCATCCTGCGAAGCGGAGGCGAGCAAAGTCTGGACCAGTGCGGCGCCGTTCCCTTCCTGGCGCAGCCGAAAGTAAGCCCAGGCGCCTTCCTGGTATCGCTCGATCAGCGCTTCTTCGGTCAACAGCTTGAGATGACGCGAGATCCGCGGCTGGGACTGACCTAGAATTTCGGTCAGATCCGTGACGGTCAGATCGCCTGCGGCCAAAAGCACCAGCAAACGAAACCGTGTGGGCTCCCCTGCTGTCTTCAGCACATCTACCAGTTCATCGAGGACCAACCCCATACAACACGCCTTCACAATCAACATATAAAGATATGTTTATGTGATTTCAAATTGCCACGCAAGACGCAACGGGAGCTGAGCAGGCATTCCTACAAAAAAACCCGGGGACGACCCCGGGTTTTTGTAAGCTTCAAACTGCGTCTGCAGTTAGCGTGTCAGACGCTTGTGGGCCTGGCTGCCGGGATTGAGAGCATCAGGGCCGAGACGACGGATCTTGTCCTCTTCGTAATCCTCGAAGTTGCCTTCGAACCATTCCACATGGCCATCGCCTTCGAACGCGAGGATATGCGTCGCCAACCGGTCAAGGAACATGCGATCATGGCTGATGATGATCGCGCAGCCGGCAAACGCTTCGAGCGCGCTTTCGAGAGCGCCCAGTGTTTCCGTATCAAGGTCGTTGGTCGGTTCGTCGAGCAGCAGAACGTTGCCGCCGGCCTTCAGCATCTTGGCAAGGTGGACGCGGTTACGCTGACCACCCGACAGGTTGCCGACCTTCTGCTGCTGATCGCCGCCCTTGAAGTTGAAGGCGCCGCAATAGGCGCGGGAGTTCATGTCGAACTTGCCGAGCTTGATGACTTCGGCACCGCCCGAGATTTCTTCCCACACCGTCTTGTTGCCGTCGAGAGCATCGCGGCTCTGGTCGACATAGCCGAGATGCACGGTTTCACCGATGCGGACAGAACCGGCATCCGGCTTTTCCTGTCCGGTGATCATCTTGAACAGGGTCGTCTTGCCGGCGCCGTTCGGGCCGATAATGCCGACGATACCGCCCGGTGGCAGCTTGATCGACAGGTCGTTGATCAGCGTGCGGCCTTCAAAGCCCTTGTTGATGCCTTCCATCTCGATCACCACCTGGCCGAGACGCTCGGACACGGGGATGATGATCTGCGCATCGCCGGGACGGATGCCGTCGGCAGCATCGACCAGCTGTTCGTAGGCCTTGATACGGGCCTTCGACTTGGCCTGACGGGCCTTCGGGCTGGAGGCGATCCATTCCTGTTCGCGCGAAATCGCCTTCTGGCGGCCGGCATCTTCGCGGGACTCCTGCTGCATGCGCTTGGCCTTCGCCAGCAGGTAAGCCGAGTAGTTGCCTTCGTATGGAATCCCGCGGCCGCGGTCGAGCTCGAGGATCCAGCCGGTGACGTTGTCGAGGAAGTAGCGATCGTGGGTGATCATCATCACGGCGCCGGGATAGTCGCGCAGGTGCTTTTCGAGCCAGGCGATGGTCTCGGCGTCAAGGTGGTTGGTCGGTTCGTCGAGCAGCAGCAGGTCCGGCTGCGACAGAAGCAGGCGGCAGAGCGCGATACGGCGACGTTCACCACCCGAAAGCAGCGTGACGTCCGAATCCTTCGGCGGGCAGCGCAGGGCTTCCATTGCCATTTCGACCTGCTTGTCGAGATCCCAGAGGTTCTGTGCGTCGATGACGTCCTGGAGCTTGGCGCCTTCGTCGGCGGTCTCGTCGGAATAGTTCATCATCAGTTCGTTGTAGCGCTCGAGCACCGCGGTCTTGGCAGCAACGCCGACCATGACGTTCTCGAAAGCCGTCTTCGTTGGGTCGAGATGCGGTTCCTGCTCGAGATAGCCGACGGTCGCACCTTCAGCGAGCCAGGCCTCACCGGTGAACTCCTTGTCCTGTCCAGCGATGATGCGCAGAACCGTCGACTTACCCGCGCCGTTCGGACCGAGGATACCGATCTTGGCATCCGGATAGAAGGACAGGTTGACGTTCTCGAGGATCTTCTTGGCGCCGTAGGACTTGTTCAGCCCCGACATGTGATAGATGAACTGACGTGCCATGGATAAATGTGCTCCGGGGAATTTGTTTGCCCGCTATGTAGGCGAAGACGGGCTTGGGAGCAACGCATACGAGGCGCAAACCATGCGCTTTCCGAACGGAATCGTGGCACCGGAGGCTTTCTAGCGCAGGTTTGCGTGGTCGATCCGGAAAAGCTGAAACGGATTTGCGCGACCGGTCTCGAGCCGTGCGAGACCGGGCCAGTCCTTGCCCGCGGACAATGCATCGTAGAGCGGCGCCGATCCAGGCTCAGCCTGCGCAGGGAAACGGCAGACCGCCACATAATCGAACGGTGCAAGCGCTTCGCGACGCGTCTCTGGGTCGGTTGTGATGAGGGCTGTATAGGCGTTCGCCATCCCGTGTGAGGCCCGATGAAACGGAATCGGCCCGACCGTCAGCCCTGAAGGCATCGGGTTCCTCAGCACCGACATGGCAAGTGTCGGGGGTGCTAGAAGATGCCCTTCTCCGAGATTTGAGAGAGCGGACATGTCGCCGGCCTTGCAGTCGTCGATGGTCATCGCCTGAACGGCATCGCCATGTATCGTTTGTGGCCGCGAAAGGCCCCAGAGACCGACCATGAGCAGAAAGACGCCGGTCCCGACGCTGAACAAGGTCCTTGACGCTCGGCCGGGCTGCCTTGATGTCTGATCGATATGGCGGAGCGCCAGTGGCACGAAAAGTGCGGCGAAGACGAATGGAAAGCGGATATAGCGAAGCAGACCGGTTGCCAGAAGCACACTGACGAGTGCGGTGACGAACAGGATCGCAAGGGCAGGATTACCGGCGCGAACCTCACTCAAGACCCGTGGCGCCGCAAGAGCCAGTATGGTGAGGAAAATACCGATCAACAAGATGCCCGGCAACGGCGAGCCGCCTGCATAATGGAGCAGTCCCTGCTCCTGCGGCACCCGGTCGAACCATAGCTGCTTGGCGAGCGGATCCATCCCGGCATAGGGGCCCGCAAGGCATTCAGGAAAAGAGATTCCGGTTGCAACGATGACGCCGATCGAGGCAGCGGCAAGAACGGCGAGTTTTACCCAGCCGGATGCATCGGCGAAACATCTGCAGGCAATCCAGGATGTGCCGGACAGACCGACAAGAAGAACGATATAGGGTGCAGAAAACGCATCGCACTGCGTCGACATCGTACCCGAGGCACCAAGCAGTGCCAAAGCTGTTGGAACAGTGGCGATACATATTGTGGCCGACGCCGCCGAGAGCGTTTCGGCCGCCCTGGTCGCCCCTGCGACGAATGCCACAACAAGTCCGCCGAACATGATGACCAGGAACGGCAGACCTTCGAGTGCGATGGCGACCGACATGACGGTGCCTACCCCGACAACGATACCGCCGATACGATCGAAGCGGACAAGACCGTAGGCGACGGCCATCAAAGCAACGATCTGGACATTGTGATGGTCGATCCGACCGGGCACAAATTCGAAGACCGCATACAGCATCGCAAACGTCCCAGCCGCCAGCCGGAGATAATGAATACCCTCGGTGATCGGAGCAATGCGTTTCCAGATCATGGCAACAAACAGCCCATAGACCGAAAGCAGCATCGGCGGCCAGATCAGCAGGGATGCGGAGATGGCGCCGTCGCGGCCGAGCAGCGGCGTCAGCAGAAGCGAAAGGCCGGCATAGGGAAGGTCGACGAGACGAGACCAGGGCGAGACGTAGATCCCTGGGCTGTCGATCATCGGCAATGTCACGTCCCAGAAGGACCCGGATGCGGATAACAGATGGCGAATCTGAACGCCCCGGAGAACATCATCCACATCCGCGAAGAACAGCCGTCCATCGGAAAGGTCGAGTAGCAGCAAAAGGATTGCCGTCAGGTAGACAACGAAAAAGATCCGCAGAAGCGATCCTTCCTGCCGCGTCGATGACGCGCCTGCCTCGCCTCTCCTCGCGCCAGCCATCCTCGAAGCCACCTGCGTTTTGCCCTTCAGCACCGGCTTACCTAGCTTGAATTAACATTGCGCTACCGGATTGCCTCTGCGAAAGATCGAACGGGAGAAGCGGCCGGGCAGGACAAGCGACTGACAGCGTCGGTGCCGCAGGAATAGCGATGTTTGACACAACCAACTGGCTCAATAGTTCGACGGGCGCACGCATAGCATTTCATCATCAACCCGCGACATCGGACGGCCGTGGCGTCATCCTCGTCTTGCACGGTCTCGCCGACCATTCCCGCCGTTACCGGCGGTTTGCCGAAGCGATGGCGACGCACGGTTTTCATGTCTATGCGCCCGACCACCGCGGCCATGGCGAGACCACGGCACCCGGCATACCGCTCGGCCGCTTTGCTTTGCGCAACGGTGCAAGGCATGTAACTGCGGATGTGAAAGCGGTTCGCGATCTCGCGGCTGATGCCCATCCGGACCTGCCGATCATTCTCGTCGGGCATTCGATGGGCGGCCTCATCGCCCTCAATGCCGCGATCGATTATCCGCAGGCCTTCGACGGGATTGCCGTCTGGAACTCCAACTTCGATCCAGGCCTTGCCGGGCGCGGTGCCCAGGCAATTCTGCTTGTCGAGCGCGCGCTGAAAGGGTCTGATGTTCCAAGCACGCATCTGCCGAAACTCACTTTCGGGGCATGGGGAAAATCGATCCCCGGCCATCGCACGGATTTCGACTGGCTGAGCCACGACCAAACCGAAGTCGATGCCTATGTTGCCGACCCGCTCTGCGGTTTCGATGCCAGCGTCTCGCTCTGGCTCGACATCTTCGAGATGTCCTACCGGGGACCCGCGCTTCTGGACCGCCTGCCCGCCGACTTGCCGGTCAATCTGGTCGGTGGCACGGACGATCCGGCGACGGATGGAGGGCGCGCCATCCGCTGGCTCGCGGACAGGTTCCAGAAACGCGGCATGCACAATGTCGAGACGATCATCTACCCGCAAACCCGCCACGAGACCCTGAACGATCGCGTCCGCGACCGCGCGACCAACGCCTGCGCCGAATGGGCGAAAACGCTCACCTCGCGTCGCTCAGATCCGTCGCGCGATACCCGCAAGCAAACGGAATGAGTTCATGACATTTCCTCAAGTGCGCTCGGAGAATGCCGAAGGTATAGCTTCGCCATGACGTCACCGCATGCGCATACGAGACCTGCTCTGCAAGCGTCCGGCATTTCCGCCGGCATGGGCCTGATGCTGCTTGCCATGCTGATCACGCCGCTGATCGACGTGTTTTCCAAGCTTGCGACTGCCAACGCCTCCCCAACGCTCATCACGATGGTGCGCTTCATCGTCCAGGGCCTTTGCATGCTGCCGATCGTGCTGTGGACCGGGTCATGGCGCAATTTCTCCTGGGAGCTCAGTTTCTATCACGCCATCCGCGCGGCCGTGATCACGCTCTCGATGATCTGCTTCGTCGCAACGCTCGCCGTCATGGAAGTTGCCGATGCCGTCGCGATCTTCTTCGTCGAGCCGATTATCCTCACCGTCATGTCGTCGATCTTCCTCAAGGAAATCATCGGCTGGCGGCGCTACACGGCTTGCGGCGTCGGCTTCCTGGGCGCGATGATCGTCATCCGCCCGAGCTTCCAGGAAATTGGCTATATCGCGGTATTGCCCGTGGTCACAGCTTTCGGCGTCGCCGTCTTCGCCCTGATGACGCGGGCGCTCGCCCATCGCGAAAACCCATGGTCGATGCAGTTTCAGATGTCGCTCTGGGGAATTCCGATATCAGGTGCCCTCCTCCTGATCGGTCATGTCAGCGGCATCGAATTTATGGCCCCCTCGGTCCCCGATTTGACGACGACCACATGGATGGTCGGCGTCGGCACCGTCGCTGCCCTCTCCGGCCTGCTTGCCGTCTATGCCTATCGCGCCGCGCCCGCCTCGGTCATTGCGCCGCTTCAGTATTTCGAGATCGTCTCGGCCACTTTGCTGGGCTGGCTGGTGTTCGGTGATTTCCCGGATCCGGTCAAATGGCTCGGCATCTCCATCATCATCGGGTCAGGCCTCTACATCATCTGGCGCGAACGCCGCGCCGCCTCGCTCAAGCCCGTCACCAACAGCGAAAACACAGTGGTAAGCCCCTGATCATGGATGAGCCGAAGAAAAAGCCGCCGCTTGCCGGCATTCGCGTTCTCGAACTGGCCCGCGTGCTCGCAGGCCCCTGGGCCGGCCAGATGCTGGCCGATATGGGTGCCGATGTGGTCAAGGTCGAAAACCCTGATGGCGGCGATGATACCCGCGCCTGGGGCCCTCCCTTCGTCGAAAGCATCGACGGCGAAAACCTCTCTGCCGCCTATTACCATTCGACCAACCGGGGAAAGCGGTCGATCGCGGTCGATCTCAAGACCGAAGAAGGCCAGGACATCGTCCGCCGCCTCGCCGCGCAGTCGGACGTCCTGATCGAGAACTTCAAGGTCGGCGGCCTCAACAAATACGGGCTCGACTACGAGAGCCTGAAGGCGATCAATCCGAAACTGGTCTATTGCTCGATTACCGGTTTCGGCCAGGACGGGCCCTATGCGAGCCTTGCCGGCTACGACTATATCGTCCAGGGCATGTCCGGCTTCATGTCGATCACTGGCGAACCCGACGGCCAGCCGATGAAGTCGGGCGTCGCCATCGCCGACATCTTTACCGGCATCTATTCCGTCACCGCCATCCAGAGCGCGCTGATCCACGTCATGAGGACGGGCGAAGGCCAGCATATCGACATGGCGCTGCTCGATGTCATGTCGGCGGTCCTTGCCAACCAGAACATGAACTACCTGATATCAGGCATCTCGCCGGTCCGCCTCGGCAACGCCCATCCGAACATCTCTCCTTACGAGGTGATCAACGTGCAGGACGGCTACATCATTCTCGCCGTTGGAAATGACGGACAGTTCCGCCGTTTCTGCCGAATTCTCGGCATCGAGCACGTCGCGGATGACGAGCGGTTTTCCACCAACAAGGCGCGCGTCGCGCACCGGATCGAGGTCCGCAGTCTCCTGATCGCCGAGACGATCAAGTGGACCAAGGCTGATCTCTTGTCCGCCTGCGGCGACAATGCCGTGCCTGTCGGACCGATCAATTCGATCGGCGAAATGTTCGAGGATCCCCAGGTCAAGGCGCGCGGCCTGCGTGTCGATCTGGAGGCAGCCGACGGCACCATCATTCCCGGCGTCCGCAGCCCGATCGTGCTATCGGAGACGCCGCTTGCCTATCACCGGCCAAGCCCGAACGTGGGCGAGCACACGGCCGAAATTCTTGCCGAACTGAACATGATCGAGAAGGAGCGCAATCGATGAAGACGGGTGGAGAACTGATCGTCGAGGCACTGAAGGCAAACGGGGTGAGCAGAGTGTCCTGCGTTCCGGGCGAGAGCTATCTTGCCGTGCTCGACGCGCTCTATGAAAGCGGTATCGAGGTTCTCGTTTGCCGCCAGGAAGGCGGCGCGGCGATGATGGCGGACAGCTGGGGTCGCCTGACGGGCGAACCCGGCATCTGCATGGTCACCCGCGGTCCGGGCGCCACCAACGCGTCGGCTGGGCTTCACATCGCCAAGCAGGATTCGATCCCGATGATCCTGTTCATCGGCCAGATCGGCCGCGACATGAAGGAACGCGAAGCCTTCCAGGAAGTCGAATACCGGCGCGCCTTTACCGAATTCGCCAAATGGGTCGGCGAAATCGACGATGCCCGCCGCATTCCGGAATTCGTCACCCGCGCCTTTGCCGTTGCTACCTCCGGCCGCCCCGGCCCGGTCGTGCTGACACTGCCGGAGGACATGCTGACGGAAGCGGTCGAGGCGGTTCAGGCCCGCCCCTATACGCCGGTCGAAAGCCATCCCGGCAAGAGCCAGATCGCGACCTTAGACGAGATGCTGCGCAATGCAAGGCGGCCGATGGTGATCCTTGGCGGCACCCGCTGGGACGAGAAGACGGTCTCGGACTTCCAGGATTTCGCCAGCCGCTTCAAACTTCCGGTCGGCTGCTCCTTCCGTCGCCAGATGCTGTTTGATCACCTCCACCCATCCTATGCCGGCGATGTTGGTATCGGCATCAACCCGGCGCTTGCCTATGAGATCAAGGATAGCGATCTGCTGATCCTCATCGGCGCCCGCATGTCGGAAATGCCGTCCTCGTCCTATACGCTGCTCGACATTCCCTACCCCAAGCAGACCCTGGTCCATGTCTACCCGGATCCGGAAGAGCTTGGCCGTATGTACCGCCCGGATCTGGCGATCTGCGCGGCACCGGCGGAATTCGTCGCGGCCATTAAGGATCTGCAATCGCCGGCGCTGCCGCTCTGGACCGAGCGCAAATCGTCGATGCACGATTCCTACCTGAAATGGTCGACCCCTCCGAAAAGCGGCCCCGGCAACGTCCACATGGGACCGATCATGGCCTGGATCGAGGAAAACGTTCCGACCGACGCGATCTTCACCAATGGTGCCGGCAACTACGCCACCTGGGTGCACCGGTACCACCGGTTCCGGAAATACAACACCCAGTCGGCACCGACATCAGGATCGATGGGCTACGGCCTTCCGGCGGCGGTTGCCGCCAAGCAGCTGTTTCCGGAACGCGAAGTCGTCTGCTTTGCTGGCGATGGCTGCTTCATGATGCACGGCCAGGAATTCATCACCGCGGTCCGCTACGGATTGCCGATCATCACAGTGCTCGTCAACAACGGCATCTACGGCACGATCCGCATGCATCAGGAACGGGAATATCCGGGCCGCGTCTCGGCGACGGATCTCGTCAATCCGGATTTCGTCGCCTATGCGCAAGCCTTCGGTGGTCATGGCGAGCTGGTCGAGAAGACGCAGGATTTCGGTCCGGCCTACCTGCGTGCCCGCGAAAGCGGAAAGCCGGCCATCATCGAAGTCAGGCTCGATCCGGAAGCGATCACGCCGGCGAAAACGCTGACCCAGATCCGCAACAGGAACTGAGGCATCTGCGAAGTCAGCCGGCGGAACATTTCGCCGGCCAAGCCGTTGATGGCGCATGGCAAATGACACAAAACGCAAAGCACTGGGCGGCATGACGACCTTCGTCGCCGTCATCTTCTTCATCGGTCTCGCGCTCGCGGCCTACTACTTCATCGGCATGACGCCGGGCGAGCCGTGATCCTGAGCGATCGTCAATACAAAAAGGGGGCCGGTGAAAACTGGCCCCCTTTTTTCATGTCCGTATGAACCGAGCGATCAGATCGCCGCGGTAACGATGAATTCGACCTTGTATTTTGGCGCAGCCAGCTTGGCTTCGCTGGTGGCGCGGGCCGGTGTGTTGGCAGGGTCGACCCATGCTTCCCAGGCGGCGTTCATTTCAGCGAAATCCGCGATGTCGGAAAGATAGATCAGGGTCTGCAGGATCTTCGACTTGTCGGAACCGGCAGCGGCCAGCAGACGATCGACTTCGGCGAGCGCGTCCTTGCACTGGTCGGTAACGCTGTCGCCGTCGCCAACCTGGCCGGCCAGATAGACGGTGTTGCCATGGACGACGGCGCCGCTCATGCGGGCGCCGGGCTCGATACGCTGAATGCTCATAAAATGCTCCTGAATGCTGAGCTTCGGAAATGCAGGACGCGGCAAGCCGCGACCCTGCGTGGAAAAGGCTTGGGACCGATCAGCCGCGCAGGCGCGAGCTCTGTTCGTAGATTGCCGTGGAGCGTGCGCCCGAGCGGCAATAGCCGAGCATCGGCTTGGGGAAATCTTCGAGCACGTCGACCATCTCGGTCACGCCTTCCGGTGTCAGGCCCATGCGGCCGACCGGGATATGGCGGATGTCGAGACCGAGCTCCTTGGCGCGTGCCTCGATCGCGGCAAAATCCGGCTGGCCGGACTCTTCCTCGTCGGGGCGGTTGCAGACGATGGACTTGAAGCCGAGCGCCTTGATCTGATCGAGGTCTTCGACCGTGATCTGGCCTGAGACCGAGTATTCGTCGTTGATCTCGCGGATATCCATGGCAGAGCCTCCATTCTCGATAGGGCGCAAGCTTTACGATGCACCCTCGGGAGCGTCAATCGCCAAGCGGCCTTTTACGCAAACACGAAGCTCAAGCCGTAGTCGGCGCTTTCGCCGGGTTGGAGCCATTTCAGCTCGCCGGACGCTTCAAGTTCGCTGCGGCTCGCCAGCCGGTGCGAGACGGGCTCGATCCCCAGCACATGCGCCGGAGCCTTCTGGTTGCGCCACATCTGCAGGTATGGAAGCGTGTGGGTCCTGAAACGCACCTTGAGCGTCAGACCACCGAGCGCCGCGATCGGCCCCAATGCCACTTCCGCCCAGGGATCAGCATCGCCCTCACCCTTCGCCTCTACGCAGAATACGCTTCCCGGCTCCGGTCCGAAATTCCAGGCCATGTCTTTTTGCTCGAACATCGCGCCCGAAAGACGAACATTGTCGTCCAGCAGCCAGGCCCCGATATTCATATGGTACATGTGGACCCGGGCGATGGCTTTCGTGCCGGTGTTCGTCACCCTGTCGGACAGGCAGACTTCGCCGGTCACACCATCGATCCGCCAGTGGCGCTCCAGAAGCGCCGATCCTCCGTCGGCCGTGGCAACCGCGATGCGCGCCCGGCATTCGGCATCCTCCATATCCCAGAACACGATCTCGGCCGGGTGCGACGAGAAGGAGCCGTGCAGCGGAAACTTCGCGCCATCGGGACGACCGGGTATGGGTTCGGGATGACGGATGTGGTCGGGACCGCAGGTAAACAAAAACCCTTCCAGCGAGTGATCGATTCGCGGATCGCCGTCGTCGGGAATGGCCCGGCCGGGCGCAATGTCGATGCCGCCGACGAAACACGCGCCGATATCCAGCACAGACGCCTCGTCCAGGGTGAGCTTCGGCCCGTTTCCTGCTGAAAACGCTTTCATAAAACCTCCCTCACGGCGCCTCTCGCCGGATCGTGATCGAATTTACCATCGGTTCATAACGAATTCACTTTTCTCACGGTAAAGTCGAAATTACGTTGTCTATGGCACCAGATACGGAGTCGGGAACCATATGCGCATTCCCCCGCTTACCGTAGACGGAATAATTTCTTTCGGTGGAAACGTGAAGCGTCTCATTCTCGCAAGTATCAGCCTAATGGCAATATCAGCAGCCTTCGGGCCATCGTCGGCGCAGGCTCAGAGCGGATATCGCTATCAGCAGCAGACGACCCTCGTGGCACCTGACGGCGCCATACTCGACTACATGCCGGATCCGCGCGACGTGGTGATCAGCCGCGACGGTATGGGCCGCCGCGTCTATCTCGATCGCCGCGGAAACATCGTTGCGACCGAAACGCGCCAGGATGCCTACCGCCCCCAGCAGGCGGAATATCCGCCGGCACCGAGTGGCTACCGCAACCGTCGCGACACCGTCTATCAACCGCAGGATCAGTATCCGCAAGACCAGGGCGGATATCAGGATTACCGCCAGTATCGTCCCGGCGAAGAACCGGGTGCCGTGACCGGGTCGATTGCCGGCCCCGGTTCGATTACCCGCGAGCCACTTACCAACGATGCACTTCCCGGCATCGACGAGAACTATTCCGAGCCCGAAGAAGCCTCGATCGACCCGAATGCGGGCTCGCAGCTTCCGGCACCGCAGCATGATGCCAAACCGGTCATCACCGTCACTAAGAAGCCGCAGGCCGAGATCGCCGCACTCCAGGTGTTTCTTGACCGCGAGGGCATTTCGCCGGGTGTGATCGACGGCCATCTTGGCGACAACGTCAACAAGGCGATCGCCGCCTGGCAGGAAATGACCGGCGAGACGCTTGATCCGAACAATTCCGAAGACATCATGCAGCGCCTGACCTATTCGGGCGGCCTGCCGATCATCGATTATACGATCACGGCCGCGGACGCTGCCGGACCATATGTTGCGTCTATCCCGGAAGACTACGCTCACAAGGCCACTCTGCCGGCTATGTCCTACACATCCGTGACCGAAAAGCTCGCTGAGCAGTTCCACATGGATGAGAACTACCTGAAGTCGCTCAACCCGAACGTCGACTTCACCATTCCCGGCATGACCATCAAGGTGATCAACCCCGGCACGCCGAAGACCGGACAGGTGACGCGGATCGTTGCCGACAAGTATCGCAAGCAGGTCTTCGCCTACGGTGAAGACGGCGTTCTGATTTCGGCTTATCCGGCCACGATCGGTTCGAGCGATACGCCATCGCCGTCGGGCAACCATACCGTCCAGCGCATCGCGCTCGATCCGGGCTACACCTACAATCCGAAGATCAACTTCACACAGGGCAACAACACCCAGATCCTGCAGATCCCTCCGGGTCCGAACGGCCCGGTTGGCACGGTCTGGATCGCCTTGTCGAAACCCACCTACGGCATTCACGGCACGCCGGAGCCTTCCAAGATCGGCAAGACCAACAGCCACGGCTGCGTGCGCCTCACCAATTGGGATGCGACGGAACTTGCCAAGATGGTCAAGCCCGGCACGACCGTCGAATTCCTCGAGTAGGTTTTGCCAGACTTAACAACGCAAAAAGCCTCTCCGGCAAACCGGAGAGGCTTTTTTTATGGCTACGTTGAATTGGCTTCAGGCGGCGTTTCGGCGAAACGGAAACAGTTTCGATCCCATCGAGCGCACGACGCGGACAGGCATCATGCGCATCACTTCCTGAGCGAAACTGCGCGCATTGTCTTTTGCCTTGTCGACATTGCTGACCTTTGTCGCGTCGAGCGTGTGCAGGGTTCCGCCGGTCTCGAACAATTCCTTGAACGCGACCCGTTCGCCGATCGACGTCTCCAGCACATTGACGCCCTTGGCCGCCAGCAACCCCTTGATCGCCAGCATGGCGCGCGTCGTCACCATCGAGGTGACACGGGTAAGGACGACGGAATGGGGAATGTCGAGCTTGGCCTTGTCCTTCATCTGCGCGAGCAGATCGAGAATCTGTGCTGCGCCCTTCGCATCCATCGCCGAGCCCTGGACCGGGATGATGACGTGGTTGGAAAGCCCGATTGCAGTGGTTACCAGCGCGTCTCGCGCGCCGGCAAGATCGATGATGAAGTAGTCGGTCGAAGATGCCATCTCGCGCAGGTGGCATGGAAGCGACGCCGTCGTGACTTCTGAAATCACCGAGAGGTTGGGCACGGGGCCGGAGATCTCGCACCACTGGCTGATCCACTTCTGCGGATCGGCATCGATGATCGTGATGCGAAATCCCTGGTGGGCGAGTTCCGTGGCAAGCAGCAGGGCTGCAGTCGTCTTGCCGGCACCGCCCTTGGCATTGGCAAATGAAATTACGGGCATTCTCGGTCCTTGATGAAATAGAGCCGCATCGCTCACCACCACGCCGCTTCATGCGCAGTTAACGTATTCTTCATGAACTTGGTTAACGAGACGTAAATTAAGGGTTAACGCATATTGCCTGTCACATTTCAGCATGCCGACCTAAAAAGGCTGAGAACGCAAATGTGGCCCGCGAAGCGATCGCGGGCCACGTGTTGATCACGGATGTCTGGGGATCAGACCAGCGCCGCCGCCTGCTTGTGCTCCATCGCGAACTCTTCTTCCGGCGAAAGGATCAGACGATGGCGGCCAACAAGCGCGAAATAGGCGATCGCGACTGCAAACCAGATCACCACCCAGACGACGCCCTTGAAGAAGTTGGGATCCTGAACCTGATAGAGAAGCGTCACCACGGCGATGACGATCGTCAGGACGGCACCCGGGATGCCCAGTGGAGACCGGAACGGCCGCTCGATATTGGGCAGTTTCTTGCGCAGGATGATGAACGAGATCGCCTGCATGATGTAGGAGAACATCGCGCCGAACACCGCCATGTTGAGCAACACGCTGCCGATGGCGCTGCCACCTGCTTCTGCACCGAGCGAAAACCAGATGACCAGCATCACGGCAAGACCGACCAGCGCTCCAGCCAGCATCGCAACGTAGGCGTCTTGTAGGTCGGATGCGTGACCGAGAGCGCCGTCGGGAAATAGCCGGCCCTCGAGAGCGAGTAGATCTGGCGACCCTGTGCATAGAGGATCGTATGGAAGCTGGCGATCAGACCCGTCAGCGCCACCAGACCGAGGATAACGACGCCTCCGTCGCCATAAACGGACTTGAACCCGTCGAGAAGCGGCTCCAGCGCCGTACTCAGATGAAAGGCGCCGACACCCGGCAGAGAAGGATTGAGGAGCACAATCATGAAGGCCGACAGCATCAGCGTCATCATGCCGAGGATGATGCCCTTCGGCATGTCACGCTTCGGATCGACCGATTCTTCTGCCGCCAGCGGCAACTGTTCGATGGCAAGGAACAGCCAGACCGCGAAGGGAAGCGTTGCAAGCACGCCTGTGATCCCGAACGGGAACCAGTCGCCATTGCCTTCAGGCAGTTCGATCGCTGCACCATCAGGTCCGACGCCGATGTTCAGCGCCCAGCGGGAAAAGTCCATGTTGGGGATGGCGCTGACCCAGAAGAACACCAGCACCGCCAGCGAAACGATCGTGATGACCAGCGTCACCTTGAACGACAGTTCGAGGCCGAACACGTTGAGCGCTAGGAAGATGATGTAGAACAGGATCCACAGGATCGGCGAGTAGACGGGATCGAGGCCGAGGATCGAATTCACATAGGCCGTAATGAAGGTAACGATGACGGCGGGCGTGAGCACGTATTCGACGTTCTCGCAGAGCCCTGTAATGAAGCCGCCCCAGGGTCCCATCGCCGTTCGCGCAAAGGAATAGGCAGCACCCGTGTGCGGCAGCGCCGGGCTCATCTCGGCGATCGAGAACGTCAGGCCGAGATACATGACGGCGATGATGATGCCGGCAACCAGCATCCCTCCCCATCCGCCGGTCGCGAAACCGAAATTCCAGCCCGAGAAATGCCCTGAGATGACGGCGCCGACGCCGAGCGCCCAAAGCGACCAGACCCCTGCATAGCGCGAAAGCCCGCGCTTTTCGAAATAGGCAGCATCCGCCTTCTTGTAGCTGACGCCCGCTGATGAACTTTCCATGCCTTCTCTCCTGATCAAAGAAATAGGCAGCGAGGCCGTCCGGCCCGCCGTCCCCGTCCATTCCGGATCCGCCCGCTTTTGTCGGTGTCGGTATCCCGCAGCTCTGGCTGTTCCCTTGGTCTTTCAGTAAACCGGCTGGAGAGTTCCCACACCGGCCCGTCGAAAGCCTGCCTCGACCGTAGGCGGCTTCGTTTCGAATAAACTCGTTCATAGTCTAGGTCGTGAAGTCAGTGCCGGACGCGATGACTGTCCTTTGATCACGCCGACATCGGTCTTGAAGCGATTTCGTGAAGTATGAACACGCATTAACCACGACGAGAATTCTTCACTTCCGCCGCGTCGTCAACGGTAATTTCAGATCTCCTCCATAGGCCCCGTTGACTCGGTCCTGGAAACGAATGTTAATCCTGTCACAAACCGGCGCAGACCGGAGGGAACGGCTTTCTTATGACCGGCAGGATTGACCAGTGATGACAGGGCAAACACGATTGCCGTGTCCGAGCGCAGTTCCCTCCGGACAAACGGATTCAATTGGTGAGGGATATCTTCTAAATTCCTGAAATACAGGCCTGATTTCTAGCATGCGCTTGGAATGCGCGCTGTCACATACGATACACACAATGGCTCTACGAGTCGCGCCGAGACGCTCAACCCCAGGAGGACACCCGTGCTCAAGAACGCCCATCGTCTGCTGTCTCTGACGACAGCAGTCCTCATCGCTTCCACCAGCCTTGCAGCAGCCGAGCCGAGCGCGGAACTGATCGCCGCCGCCAAGAAGGAAGGCGCGCTGACCACCATCGCCCTGCCCCACAGCTGGTGCGGCTACGGCGACGTGATCGCCGGCTTCAAGGCAAAGTACGGAATCGAAGTCAACGAACTGAACCCGGACGCGAGCTCGGGCGACGAAATCGAAGCCATCAAGGCCAACAAGGGCAACAAGGGCCCGCAGGCTCCTGACGTGATCGACGTTGGTCTGTCCTTCGGCCCGTCCGCCAAGGCCGAAGGCCTGATCCAGCCTTACAAGGTTTCCACCTGGGACTCGATCCCGGCTGAAGCCAAGGATGCTGAAGGCTATTGGTACGGCGACTATTACGGCGTTCTCGCGTTCATGGTGAACAAGGATCTCGTCAAGGAATCGCCGAAGGACTGGAAGGATCTTCTGAAGTCCGACTACGCGAACGCCGTCGCACTCGCCGGCGACCCGCGCTCTGCAAACCAGGCTGTCCAGGGCGTCTATGCTGCCGGTCTCTCCGCCGCTAAGGGCGATGCCGCCAAGGCTGGCGAAGAAGGCCTGAAGTTCTTCGCAGAACTCAACAAGGCCGGCAACTTCGTTCCGGTCATCGGCAAGGCTGCCCCGTTCGCACAGGGCTCCACCCCGATCATCATCGCCTGGGACTACAACGCTCTGTCCTGGGGCGAAAGCCTGAAGGGCAACCCGCCTTACGAAGTCGTCGTTCCGCAGTCGGGCGTCGTCGCGGGCGTTTATGTGCAGGCGATCTCCGCTTTCGCACCGCATCCGAACGCTGCCAAGCTGTGGATGGAATACCTCTATTCCGACGAAGGTCAGCTCGGTTGGCTGAAGGGCTATTGCCACCCGATCCGGTTCAACGATCTTGCCAAGAACAACAAGATCCCGAAGGCACTGCTCGACGCCCTGCCGCCGGCCGCGTCCTATGAGAAGGCCGTATTCCCGACACTCGAAGAGCAGGCTGCCGGCAAGACCGCGATCACCACGAAGTGGGATTCCGTGGTCGGCGCCAACGTCAAGTAATCTAGCCTAGACGGCCTTCCCGCTCCGCTTTTATGGGCGCGGGGAGGCCTTTTTCCTCCTCCGACAGAAACACCGGATTCATGTCCACCGCATCATCGTCCTTCATCGACCGCCGTACCGTCGTCGATTGGCTCGGCGTCGCGCCGTTCATGATCTTCGCGTTGATGTTTCTGATCGTCCCGACTTTCTATCTCGTCGTCGGCGCCTTCTTCACGCCCGAGGGAACGTTCACCTTCAAGAATATCGCAGACCTGTTCACGCCGACAATCCTTTCGGCCTACTGGATCTCGATCAAGGTCTCCTTCGCCTCATCGCTCGGTGGCGCGATCATCGGCTTTGCGCTCGCTTGGGCAATCGTTCTTGGTGGCCTGCCGTCCTGGATCCGATCGAGCCTCCTGACTTTCTCCGGTGTCGCCTCGAACTTTGCCGGCGTGCCCCTCGCCTTCGCCTTTATCGCCACGCTCGGCCGCACAGGGCTCGTGACCGTCTTCATGCGCGACTGGTTCGGCTTCAATCTCTATTCGACCGGCTTCAATCTCCTCTCCTTCGTGGGCTTGACCCTCACCTACATGTTCTTCCAGATCCCGCTGATGGTGCTGATCCTGACCCCGGCACTCGACGGTCTGAAGAAGGAGTGGCGTGAAGCCTCCGAGATCCTCGGCGCATCCACCTGGCAATATTGGCGCATGGTGGCGATGCCGATCCTGTGGCCAAGCCTCCTCGGCACCAGCCTGCTTCTGTTCGCCAACGCCTTCGGCGCGATCGCCACGGCCTATGCGCTGACCGGCTCCTCGCTCAACATCGTGCCGATCCTGCTTTATGCGCAAATCCGCGGCGACGTACTGCACAATCCGAACCTCGGCTATGCGCTGGCACTCGG
Source organism: Neorhizobium sp. DAR64862/K0K3 (assembly GCF_050500185.1). Lineage (NCBI taxonomy): Bacteria > Pseudomonadati > Pseudomonadota > Alphaproteobacteria > Hyphomicrobiales > Rhizobiaceae > Neorhizobium > Neorhizobium sp. DAR64862/K0K3. Next base: position 1,035,387 of record NZ_CP191449.1, on the reverse strand, counting down.
CATGATCGTCATCACCGGCGCCTCCAACGTCTTGTACATCTGGCTGCGCATGCGCGCCGAACGCTGGCAGAAGTGAGGATGCGCGAGATGAAGATGACAAAATTCTTCGCCTGGCTCGCCATCGCCATCGGCGTCATCTACTTTTTCGTGCCGCTGATCGGCACGTTTGAATTCTCGTTGCGCATGCGGCGCGGCGAATACTCGTTCGATGCCTACGACTCGGTGTTTTCGGATGCCGCCTTCCGGGCAACCTTCGGCTTCTCCATGCTGATGGCGCTGCTCACCATCATTTTCGGCATGCTGCTGATTGTGCCGACGGCCTACTGGGTCAGGCTCCGCGTTCCGCAGATGCGTCCGGTGATGGAGTTCATCACCTTGATGCCGCTGGTCATCCCGGCGATCGTCATCGTCTTCGGCTACCTCCGGCTCTACAATTCGTCGTCCTACATCCCGTTCACCGGTTCGACCTTCGGCACCAACGTGCTTCTGGTCATGTCCTACATCACCCTGTCGCTGCCCTACATGTATCGCTCGGTCGATACGGCGATGCGCACCATCGACGTTCGAACCCTCACGGAAGCGGCGGAAATCCTTGGCGCCAAATGGCCGACGATCCTGTTTCGCTGCATCTTCCCGAACGTGATGTCGGGCGTGCTGTCGGGCGCCTTCATCACCTTCGCGATCGTGATGGGCGAGTTCACCATGGCCGCCCTCCTCAACCGACCCGCATTCGGTCCCTATCTCCAGCTCGTGGGCGCCAATAAGGCCTATGAGCCTTCGGCGCTCGCCGTGATCGCCTTTGCAATCACCTGGCTTTCGATGGGCCTGCTCCAGCTCGTTTCCCGTTTCAGCAAGATGGCACCCTCCCGGGCTTAGGGACTGCGCCTCAAGGATTTTCACCTCATGTCGTTTCTCGTTCTCGACGGTATCAAGAAAAGCTTCGGCCAGACGCAGGTCGTCAAGGACTTCCATATGGCGATCGAGAAAGGGGAATTTGTCTCCTTTCTCGGACCGTCCGGTTGCGGCAAGACCACGGTTCTGAGGATGATCGCCGGGTTCGAGAACCCGAGCGACGGCACGATCTTCATCAACGGCCGCAACCAGTCGGGCCTGAAAACCAGCCAGCGCAATATCGGCATGGTGTTCCAGGCCTATGCCCTGTTTCCCAACATGAGCGTGTTCGACAACGTCGCCTTCGGCCTCAAGGTCGCTGGCATGTCGAAGGCGGATATCGACGCCCGCGTGAAGGAAATGCTGAAGCTGATCGGCCTCGAACATTTGGCCGACCGCTACCCGTACCAGATGTCCGGCGGCCAGCAGCAGCGCGTCGCGCTGGCGCGTGCGCTCGCGCCGAAACCGCAGGTCCTGCTGCTGGATGAACCGCTGTCGGCGCTCGACGCAAAGATCCGCGTATCCCTGCGTGAGGAGATCCGCCAGATCCAGATGAAGCTCGGCATCACCACGGTCTTCGTCACCCACGATCAGGAAGAAGCACTGTCCATCTCGGATCGGATCGTCGTCATGAACGCCGGTCGCGCCGACCAGATCGGCACGCCGTCGGAGATCTACAACCGCCCGGCCACCCGCTTCGTCGCATCGTTTGTCGGCACGCTCAACATCATCGATGCGATCGTCGCCGATCCAGCCGCCAACACCATCCGCATCGGCGACAACATCATCACGCTGCGCGAACCGATCGGCGCCTTGAACCAAGGCGACACCGTTTCGATCGCGCTGCGTCCTGAAGCTGGTTCGCTTTCGGAGAGCGCCACGGGCGATACGGCTTTGACCGGCACCGTCGTCTCGACGCATTTCCTTGGCTCCGTCGTGCGCACCAAGGTCACGGTCGGCGGCAACCAGATATCCTTCGACATGTTCAACGCGCCGGACAAGGTGCTGCCGCAGCCAGGCGAAACAGTGACCCTGCGTTTCGCCGCAAGCGACCTGCTGGTGGTCAAGGAATAGGCGCAGCGCGCCGCGAGTGGCGAATGCTTGATCGCTAACAAGACCGCAATATCAAACGGAAGAAGCCGGCAAGTGATTCAACTTGCCGGCTTCTTGATTCAATCTGTGAACATGGCAGCAGACCGCCTAAGCGGCGTCTTCCACCGCCGCCACATTGGTCGTGATATAGTTGAGCACAGGCCCGAGCCAGCGTTCGACCTCTTCGATCGCCATGCCCTTGCGCGACGCGTAATCCTCGACCTGGTCCCGCTCCACCTTGGCGACGCCGAAATAGTAGCTGGCGGGATGGCCGATATAAAAGCCAGAGACGGATGATCCCGGCCACATCGCATAGCTTTCGGTCAGCGTCACACCTGTCGCCTTGGTGGCGTCGAGCAGCCTGAACAGCGTTTCCTTTTCCGTATGGTCGGGTTGCGCTGGGTAGCCGGGCGCCGGACGGATGCCCGCATACTGCTCGTGAATCAACTCGTCGCTCGTGAGCGTCTCGTCCGGCGCATAGCCCCAGTATTCCTGGCGCACGCGCTGGTGCATGCGTTCGGCAAACGCTTCCGCAAACCGGTCGGCCAGAGCCTTGACCAGGATCGACGAGTAGTCGTCGTTTGCCCGCTCGAACCGTTCGGCAATCGCTACTTCCTCGATACCTGCTGTCACCACGAAGCCGCCGACATAATCGGCCTTGCCGCTCGAAACCGGCGCCACGAAATCCGACAGCGCCACGTTCGGCCGGCCGTCGCGCTTGGACAGCTGCTGGCGCAGCGTGAACAGCGTCTCGAGCTCCGTGCTGCGCGTCTCGTCGGTATACAGCTTGATGTCGTCGCCGACAGCGTTGGCCGGCCAGAAGCCGATCACCGCCTGGGGCCGGAACCACTTCTCCGCAATGATTTTTTGAAGCATCGCCTGCGCATCCGCAAACAGATGACGCGCGGCCTCGCCCTGCTTCTCGTCTTCGAGAATGGCCGGATAGCGCCCCTTCAGTTCCCATGTCTGGAAAAACGGCGTCCAGTCGATATAGGTCGCGAGCTCCGCCAGATCGTAGCCTTCGAACACTTTCGTGCCGAAGAACTGCGGTGGCTTCGGATCGTAGGATGTCCAGTCGACCTTCTCGGCATTGGCGCGGGCACGCTCGATTGGAAGCCGCTTCTTGTCCGCTTCCGACCGGGCATGCGCCGCGGCGACCTTGGCATATTCGCCGCGGATCGTCTCGACATAGCCATCCTTGGCATCCGGCGACAAAAGCGCCGAGACGACGCCGACGGCGCGCGAGGCATCCGTGACATAGACCGCCTGGCCCCGCTCATAGCGTGGATGGATCTTGACGGCTGTATGAACCCGGCTGGTCGTGGCGCCGCCGATCAGCAGCGGCACGTTGAAACCCTGCCGCTCCATTTCGGCTGCCACATGCACCATTTCGTCGAGCGACGGCGTGATCAGGCCCGACAGGCCGATGATATCGACCTGCTCGGCAATTGCCGTTTCGAGGATCTTCGTCGCCGGTACCATCACGCCGAGATCGACGATCTCGTAATTGTTGCAGGCGAGCACGACGCCGACGATGTTCTTGCCGATATCGTGGACGTCGCCCTTGACAGTCGCCATCAGGATCTTGCCGGCCGTCTTGCGCTGGTCGCCGCCGTTGAGGCGCTTTTCCTCTTCCATGTAAGGCAGCAGCACCGCGACCGCCTGCTTCATTACGCGGGCGGATTTCACCACCTGCGGCAGGAACATCTTGCCCGAACCGAACAGATCGCCGACGACATTCATGCCGGCCATCAGCGGCCCCTCGATGACGTGCAGCGGACGCGCGGCTTGCAGCCGCGCCTCTTCCGTATCGGCGTCGATAAATTCGGTAATGCCGTTGACCAGCGCATGCGACAGCCGTTCTTCGACCGAACGCTCGCGCCAGGCGAGATCCTGGACCCTGGCTTCCTTGCCGGGGCCGCCACGATATTTTTCGGCCACTTCCAGAAGCCGCTCAGTCCCGTCTGCGCGGCGGTTCAGCACCACGTCCTCGCAGGCCTCGCGCAGTTCCGGATCGATGTTCTCGTAGATCGCCAGCTGCCCAGCGTTGACGATGCCCATATCCATGCCCGCCTGAATGGCATGGTACAGGAACACGGCATGCATCGCCTCGCGCACCGGCTCGTTGCCGCGGAACGAGAAGGACAGGTTCGAAACGCCGCCGGAAATATGCACAAGCGGCATGCGCTCGCGGATCGTCCGCGTCGCCTCGATGAAATCGACGCCGTAATTGTTGTGTTCCTCGATCCCGGTCGCCACCGCAAACACGTTCGGATCGAAGATGATGTCCTCGGGCGGAAAGCCCGCCTGCTCGGTCAGGATCTTGTAGGCGCGGCTGCAGATCTCGACCTTTCGGTCATAGGTATCCGCCTGGCCGGTCTCGTCGAACGCCATGACCACGACAGCTGCGCCGTAATTGCGGATCAGCTTGGCCTGCGCCAGAAACTTTTCCTCGCCTTCCTTGAGAGAGATCGAGTTGACGATCGGCTTGCCCTGAACGCATTTCAGTCCGCCTTCGATGATCTCGAACTTCGAGCTGTCGATCATGACGGGAACGCGCGCGATATCCGGCTCGGCGGCGATCAGGTTGAGAAACTCGATCATCGCCTGGCCCGAATCGATCAGGCCCTCGTCCATGTTGATGTCGATGACTTGCGCGCCGTTCTCTACCTGGTCGCGGGCAACGACCAGCGCTGCCGCATAATCTCCGGCGGTGATCAGCTTGCGGAATTTAGCCGAACCGGTGACGTTGGTGCGTTCGCCGACATTCACGAACGGAATGTCCTTGGTCAGCGTGAAGGGCTCGAGGCCCGACAGCGACATGAACGGCGAATGCTCCGGGATCTCGCGCGGCTTGTGCTTGGAGACTGCATCGGCAATCGCGCGGATATGCTCCGGCGTGGAGCCGCAGCAGCCGCCGACGACATTGACCAGACCTTCGCGGGCAAATTCCTCGACCTGCTTCGCCATCATCTCAGGCGTCTCGTCATACTGGCCAAACTCGTTGGGGAGACCAGCATTCGGATAGGCGCAGATGAACGTGTCGGAAACGCCCGACAATTCCTGGAGGTGCGGCCGCATGGCATCTGCGCCAAGCGCGCAGTTGAGGCCGATCGTGAACGGGTTCGAATGGCGCACCGAGTTCCAGAACGCGGACGGCGTCTGGCCGGACAGCGTACGACCGGAAAGGTCGGTGATCGTACCCGAGATCATGACCGGCAGGCGAATACCCTTCGCCTCGAAGCGCTCCTCGCAGGCAAAGATCGCGGCCTTGGCGTTGAGCGTGTCGAAGATCGTTTCGATCAGGATGATATCTGCACCGCCGTCGATCAGACCGTCGATCTGCTCGCCATAGGCAATCCGCAGGTCGTCGAAGGAGACAGCGCGGTAGCCTGGATTGTTGACATCAGGAGAAATCGAGGCCGTCCGGTTGGTCGGGCCGATAGCGCCGGCCACGAAACGGCGGCGGCCGTCTTCCTTTTCGGCGCGGATCGCGGCGCGGCGGGCAAGCCGTGCCCCATCGCGGTTGAGATCGTAGACGGCGCCTTCCATCTCGTAATCCGCCTGCGCGATACGGGTGGAAGAAAAGGTGTTGGTTTCGAGAATATCGGCGCCGGCCTTGGCGTAACGATAGTGGATATCCTCGATCGCCTGGGGCTGCGAGAGAATCAGAAGGTCGTTGTTGCCCTGCTGGTGACAGGCGCAACCAATGAAGCGTTCTCCACGAAAATGGTCTTCGTTGAAGCCGAGCCCCTGGATCTGGGTGCCCATGGCGCCATCTATCACGAGAATGCGTTCGCGTGCGGCCGCTTTCAGGGCTGCAAGGATTTCCGCGCCGTCGCGGCGATCGCCTTCGGGACCGAAGAGTTCATCAAACAAGGGACACACTCCTGAACAGCATCAAACGGTATTCATAATCATATAAAGATGCGTTTATATGATGTCCAGCCTCTGTGCCGTGAGCAATAAACGAATTGTCGATGACAGGCCATACTCCTGACGGTATAGCCTTGAAGCCGAAAGCAAAAGGGAGAGAAGCATGAGCGACGTGGGCCAGGTATCGAAATTCTGGAGCGATCTGCCTTACCACCGGCGCTGGCTACTGCAACAGGCTGACGGCCTGTTCGATTTCTTCCAGCACAGAGCCATCAATCCCAAGGGCGGCTTCTTCGATCTCGACCCCACCGGCAACCCGCTCCCCCTGGACAATCCCGTTCGCGGCATTCACGCGTCTGCCCGCATGGTACACTGCTATTCGATCGCCTATCTGCTCGGACGTCCGGGGTCAGGCGACCTGATCGACCACGGCATGAATTTTCTCTGGAACGGTCACCGCGACCAGACACATGGCGGCTATGCCTGGTCGATGAACGACGATGGCCCGGCCGACAGCAACAAGCAGGGTTACGGCCACGCTTTCGTGCTTCTCGCCGCATCCTCCGCAAAAGTCGTTGGCCATCCGCTCGCCGACGCGATGCTCGCCGACGTCACCGACGTGCTGGAGACCCGGTTCTGGAATATCGAACACGGCGCCATTGCCGAAGAATTCGCGCCCGACTGGTCCCCCATCGACGGCGGCAGCTACCGTGGCCAGAACTCTAACATGCACCTGACTGAAGCGCTGATGGCGGCCTTTGAGGCAACCGGCGAACGGCATTATCTGGACAAGGCCGAAAGCATTGCAGACCTCGTGATCAGGCGCCTCGCCGGCAGCGTCGGCTTCCGCGTCGCCGAGCATTTCGACAGCGACTGGCAGATCGACAAGAACTACTACCACCAGGACGAGATGTTCCGCCCGGCCGGCACGACGCCCGGCCACTGGCTGGAATGGGCAAGACTGACGCTGCAACTGTGGACGCTCGGCGACAAGAAGCACGCCTGGATGCCGGATGCGGCCAAGAACCTGTTCGTGCAGGCCATGTCACTCGGCTGGGACAAGGAAAAAGGCGGCTTTTTCTACACACTCGACTGGGACGACAAGCCCGCCAAGACCAACAAGCTCTGGTGGCCGATGTGCGAGGGCGCTGGCGCTGCGCATTTCATCAACCAGCATCTGCCGGCCGACAGCTTCTACGAAGACAGCTACAGGCTGATCTGGGGCACCATCGCCAACAAGTTCATCGACCACAAGAACGGCGGCTGGCACGAGGAACTGACGGAAGATCTGGTCCCGGCTCACACACTTTTTCCCGGCAAGGGCGACATCTATCACGCGCTGCAGGCATGCCTCATCCCGCTGTTTCCCGCGGATGGCAGCCTGACGAAGATGATCGTGGAGGCGGATGGCCGGATCTAACGGCCGGTTCCGCCGGTCAGCCGGCCGAGACCATGGAGCGGATCAGCGAGACAAGGCTGTCGTAGTCATAGGGCTTGGTCACCAGGCCCGAACGCGACAGGCCTTCGGCGCCTTCGACATTGCGATCGCCCGTCGCGAAGATGACCGGGAGATCCGGAAATTGGGCGCGGAGTTTGATGGTCAGTTGCAGGCCTGTCATGTCGGGCAGATGCACGTCGGTAACCAGGATATCGACCGGCTGCTCGGAGGCAAGGCCTAGCGCCTCACCCGCTGTGCCGGCTTCGACGACGCCCATGCCGGCATCCTGCAGGAAATCGGCTGTAGAGATGCGGATCAGGGCTTCGTCTTCTACGAACAAAACCTTGATCGGTGCGGCGCGCCCTTCATTTGCTTCGGCGGCTACGGTCGACATATCAAATTCTCCGGCAGCAGCCATGGCTGCGTGTGTGTTACCAGTCTGATTCTGGTTGATAACCTAGCGGAATGTTTAGGCCAAGGCCCAGCCTTATCGGGTTTACCGATCAATTGCACGCCGGGATGAACAGGGTTCCGGAGCGAATGCGTGGTTTCTCTGACATATGGTGAAAAGCATGTGTATGAAGACCCCTCCCCGATTTGCCCGTTGGACGCTGCATTTAAGCCTGTGCTACAACGCGTTCAAGACATCCGCGCCCGTCTCTCCGCGCGCCTGTCGATCGCCTTTTCAGTAGGATGAGCGATGATCCTAAGCGAAATGACCGGGCGCACCGAACGCTTCGTACAGTTCATTCAGAAACGTGATTTCACCCGTGGTGAGGTCTATCTCCTTGCTGTCGTCGGCTTCCTGGTCGGCTTTGCAGTTCGTCTGGCTCTGTCCGTTCCCATGAACGGCAAGGGGATCTACTTCTTTTTCGTGCCGTCGATCATCTTCGCCTCCGTCATCGGAGGCTTGAGACCGGGCGTGGTCGCCGCAATCCTCTCCGTAATCGGTGTCTGGGCGTTGAAGGAACTGTCACCCGTCAGCGCGACCTCGGCGGAACTGAGAGTGGTCGCTCTGACCAGCCTGGCAATCGCCGTCACCGGCAAGGTCCTGCATATCGCCCGGATCATCATCGCAAAGACCCAGGCCAAGGCCGAGGTTCGCGAGGCGCATCTGCGATCGATCCTCGACACCGTGCTCGATGCCACTATCGTCATTACCAAGGAAGGCATCATCGTCTCCTTCAATTCCGCGGCCGTTCGCCAGTTCGGATATACGGAAGACGAGGTCGTCGGACGCAACCTGCGTATCCTCATGCCGGAGCCCTACCACAGGGAGCATGACGGCTATCTCGAGCGCTACGCGCGCACCGGCGAGAAGCGGATTATCGGCCGGGATCGCGTCGTGGTCGGCCGTCGCAAGGATGGCTCCACCTTCCCGATGAAGCTTGCCGTTGGCGAAACCCGGTCGGGTGGCGAGACCTTCTATACCGGCTTCGTGCGAGATCTTACCGAACGCGCCGAATCGGCGGCACGATTGCAGGAAATGCAGGGTGAAGTTGCCCGTCTCGCGCGACTGAACGAGATGGGTGAAATGGCCTCGACCCTTGCCCATGAACTGAACCAACCGCTTTCGGCCATCGCGAATTATGTCCACGGCTGCGCAAGACTCCTGCGGGACATGGACGACGACATGGCGTCGCGATTGCGAGACGCGCTGAAGGAAGCCGGCAACCAATCGCTCCGCGCCGGGCAGATCATCAAGCACCTGCGCGAATTCGTGACGAAGGGTGAAACGGAGAAAGCACCCCACAACATACGCCGGCTGATTGAAGAAGCCGCGGCTCTGGCCTTGGTCGGCTCTCGGGAAAACGGCGTGCGGACGATGTTCGAATTCAACGACGGCCCGGAAATCGTCGTCGCTGACAAGATCCAGATCCAGCAGGTCCTGACCAATCTGATGCGCAACGCAATCGAAGCGATGCGCGACAGTGAGCGGAAAGAGCTCACGATCCGCACGCTGGTCCAGGACGACGAGCACGTGGCTGTGGTCGTCGAAGACACAGGCCCCGGGATTGCGGAGGAGATCGAGGCCCAATTGTTCAAGCCATTCGTGACGACCAAGGCGGGTGGTATGGGAATCGGACTTTCGATATGCAAACGTATTATCGAAGCCCATGACGGTGAGATGGTGGTCACCCGAAATGTCGCCGGAGGTGCCACGTTCCGGTTCACGCTGCCGTTGTACAAGGAGGACGAAGAGAATGCCGACCGCTGACTACGTGGTGCATATCGTCGACGATGAGGAGCCGGTGCGCAAGTCGCTCGCCTTCATGCTGACGATGAACGGATTTGCCGTGCGCGTGCATGAAAGCGCGACAGCCTTCCTGAAATTTGCGCCCGGAACTCGCAACGCCCTGCTCATCAGCGACCTCAGGATGCCCGATATCGGGGGTCTCGAGCTGATCAGGTCACTCGCCGCCCAGAAGATCCGGATGCCTGTGATCTTCATAACCGGCCACGGCGACGTGGCAATGGCAGTGGAAGCAATGAAGGCCGGCGCTGTCGATTTCATCGAAAAACCGTTCGACGATACGACCATCATCGAAGCAATCGAGCGGGCTGCCAAGCTTCTCGTCGAAAAGCCGACGGAAGTGACCGAGGTGCAGGAAGTGTTGAGCCGCCTCCAGTCGCTCAGCGATCGCGAGCGCCAGGTCCTTTTGGCAGTCGTTGCCGGCTTGCCGAACAAGTCGATCGCCTACGATCTCGACATCAGCCCCCGGACGGTTGAAGTCCACCGCGCCAACGTGATGGCCAAGATGCGGGCGCGCAGCCTGCCGCAACTGGTTCGGATGACCATGGCGGCCGGCTTCGACCAGGAGTGACGCCGAACCTGAACAAACGGACAATCCGCGATTTAATTGCAACTTCTTGATCTAACGCAAAGTCCGCTTGGGGCGTGGCGCGCATATTACAATCGGCGTCCAATGTCGCCCTAGCGCCCCCCGGATCCTGGATAGTCCACGTGTTGTCACTCTCGACCACTATTGCAGTGATCGCTCCGGATGCCGGGCTTAGACAGTCGCTGGCGTTCGCGCTGGAGGTCGAAGGTTTTCAGGTCCTCTCCTATGAAAGCTGGTGCGCGGGCCACGCTTCGGCAGCCTCGTCAGCGTGCACGATCATCGACTCCCACGAAGTCCACGGCAACCTCGACGCCCAGCACAAGCTTCTCGACTCTCCCAGCCGTTTCATCATGCTGGCAGACGGAATGACGCCGATCCCATCCAAAAACACGGCGCGCATCCTGATAAAGCCGTTCGATGGCGCGGAACTGCTGCGGATGGTGAGGGATTTCGCCCATCTCAGCCACGCCACGCCGGCACCGGTTGCTACGTAGAACTCCGTAGGGAGACACCTCAATATCGCCGAAGAGTGGCTTGCGGCATCCTAGCTCTGATCACTTGGAGGAAGAGCCGTGAACGCTCCGGTCGCGAACGCCCAGGCAAAGATGCTAAACGCAACGCCGATCGCGTTTCCGTGTTCCTCCGCACCAGTCACCCGGGTTACCCAGGTCCAGACCTATGCCGGCGGCAAGGAAATCTACACGCCCGGCGAGAAATCCGGCACGTTCTACGAGGTCGAATTCGGCGCCGTCCGCCTCCATCGGCTGCTGTCCGATGGCCGCCGTCAGGTCATCGGCTTCTACCTTGCCGGCGAGACCTTTGGTTTTGAAGCCGACCGCACGCATGCCTTTTTTGCGGAAGCGATCGTTCCGACGGGACTGCGCAGCATTTCCCAACCCGGCAATGGCGACGACATTCTGAAGCTCGCCTTGCGCGGCATGCTGCGCGCCCAGGAGCACCTGGCGGTCATCGGCCGCCAGACCGCGGTGGAGCGCATCGCCGGCTTCCTGCTGGACATGGCCAACCGCCAAGGCAATCTCGACCATTTCGACCTGCCGATGTCGAGGCTCGACATCGCGGATTATCTCGGCCTGACGATCGAAACCGTTTCGCGTGTGTTCGCAAAGCTGCGCGCATCCAACCTGATCAAACTGCAAAGCGTCCGCTGCGTGCAGATCCAGGACTTCAAGGCCCTCGCCAGCCTCTGCGCCTGAGGCTGAGCGAACCCTCAGCTGCCGACACCATCCAAGATCGTCCGCATCTCGCGCACGATGACTTCGCTTGTCCGGTATGATTGGTTAGCTTCAAAACCGAACTCGACAGCCCTGCCGTCACCGCGCTTGAGAACAGCGCGGCAGGAGCCGTGGACCTCGCGGGCACCGGTGCAGTTCAACAATTCGACAACGTTTGCCGGCGTGACCCCGCTGCCCGGCATGATCGACAACCGTGTCCCGGCTTGATCGACCAGTTGCTTCAACAGGTTCACGCCGTCTATGGCGCGCGGAACCAGCCCGGACGTCAGGATGCGCTCAACGCCGAGCGTCATCGCCACGTCGAGGGCCTCAACCGGATGCGGCACCAGATCGAAGGCACGGTGCAGCGTCACACCGAGACCGTCAGCATGTCGCATCAGGCGTTCGAGCAGCGCCACATCGAGACGGCCGTCGGCCAGATTCGCACCGATCACCACACCCGCCAACCCGGCGGACCGCACAGCGTCGATATCGCCGAGCATGGCGGCCTCGTCACCGAGACCGAAGACGAAATCCCCTGCCCTCGGTCGGATCATCGCATAGACCGGGGTCGACGCTTTCGCCGCCAGTGCCATCAGCCCCGGCGACGGCGTCAGTCCGCCCAGATCGAGCGCCGCGCAGAGTTCGATCCGGTCGGCCCCGCCTGCCACAGCCGCCTCGAACCCCTCAGGCGTATCGACACAGACTTCGAGCGTGATCCGCATCGCCATCAGCCCTCCTGCCGGCCGAGCACCGCTGCCCCGACCAGCCCACCATCCGCCTGCCGAAGCGCCGGGATCACCAATGGGTGACTTATCCGGTTGAGGATGCGTTTGCGCACTGCTCCGTCCAGCAGGTCGATCAGTGCCGGAACGGAGGCCAGTCCCCCTCCGACGGGCACGACCGACGCCCCTGTCGTGTTGACCGCAAGCGCCAGGGGATCGGCAATCAGTTCCAGCCAGACGGCGATCGTCTTTTCCGCCAACGCATCGCCGGCCTGCCAGTCTTCAATGATCGTGTGACTGGTCTCGGCTCTCTCATGGAGCAGGCCGTCGATACGCTCTATCCCGCGTGCGCCGCCGACCGTATCGGCACAGCCGGACTGGCCGCAACCGCAGGCCAGGCGCGGAATGTGGATCGTCTCGCCGGCGATCTCGACGGTCGTATTGACGATCGGCCCGTGGCCCCATTCGCCGGTCACGCCGCCCGCACCGCGCACCAGCTTGCCACCAATCGCCAGACCACCGCCGATCCCGGTGCCGATGATGGCGCAGAACACGACGTCATGGCCCTTGCCGGCACCTTCACTGGCTTCGGCAAGCGTCAGGCAATCGGCGTCGTTGGCCGCAACGACCGGCCTTCCGAGCCGCGCGGAAAGTTCCGCCGCCACGGGACGTCCTGTGATGCAGGGAATGTTGGCGGCAATCGAAACACCGGTCTTGGGATCGACGATCCCGGTGATCGACAACGCCAGCGGCGTCGAGTCATTGTCTTCGACCAGATGGGCATGCCGCGCGATCAGGTCAGACAGCGCTGCCACGAACGCATCCCAGTCGGACGCGGGTGTTGGAACCCGCTCCAGAGGCTCGATGACACCATGCGTCGGCGACACCGCGAACTTGATGAACGAACCGCCGATATCGGCACAGAATACCGGCTTGTCGTTTCCGGTCGTGAACACGTTACCTGTCAACCAATCCGCTCCTTGAGCCATTCGTGCACGATGACCTCGTCTTCCGCGCCGAGGCCGTGATCCGCGTCGAGTACCCGGACCGTCACGTCCGCCCCGGCCGTCCGTAGCCTGTCCTCGATCTCGCCGGCAAGTGGGCCGTAAAAATCGTTGGTGGCGCTGAGTGACAGGAACTCTGTCCCGGAAAGATCAACGACGGGGCGCTCTTCGAGCACGTTCATCGAGCGCAGAAGCACTGCTCTGCGGATGACCTCCGGGTAAAGCTGCATCGTCGCGCCGATCATGTTGCCGCCGTTGGAATAACCGAGGAACGCGGTGCGCGCCGGATCCGCGCCATAGGCCGGAGCGATATCCTCGATGAACCCGACGAAAGCCTCCACTTCCGAGGCTATCTCCTTCTGGTCGAACGTCGTCTGACTGAGCCTGCGGAAAAACCGCGGATAGCCCTCGTCCACGGAACGGCCGCGCAGACCGATCAGCATGGCATTGGGCGCCACTTTGCGGCCAAGCGGCAGCAGTGACGTTTCATTGGCGCCGGTGCCGTGCATCAGCACCAGCGTCGTGCCATCCCAGTCATCAGGCATGTGAACACGATGAACAAACGGCAGATCGCGGTAGATGACGCGCTCTTCGCCGGGGAGACCGAACTGCGGCAGCATCACCTTCAGCGCCTCGTGATCCGCCTTGAAATGCTTCGGAATGAACAGCTGGCTTCCGAGCGTCTCGACCGGTTCATCGGTGGCAAAACCCGGCCCGTCCGAGGCGAGTTCAATCAGCGTGCCGCCCGGCTCGCGCACGTAGAGCGAATGGAAATACTGCCGGTCGTGGATGTTCATTTCGCCCGCATCGGCAGCGGCAAGGTCTGCATACACCGCTTCGACCGCCGCGCGATCCGCAGCCCGGAAAGCGATATGATCGATCGCGCCCGTGCCCGGCGCCGACGTCCAGAAACCCGATGCATCGCGGACATCGACGATATCATGCGCATCCGAAACCAGCCGCTGGATGTTGCCTTCCCGGCTTCCAACAGCCAACCCCATATGCCTCACAAGGAATTCAGCGGTCTCCTGAGGCTTCTCGGAAAGGATCGTCGCGCCGTAAAGCCTGCGGACTGCGTTTTCTTCGGCGATACCGCCATCCGGCCACCAGACCCAGGGTCCCGTCTCCTCGACGCCGACGAGCTTGACGATGATACCGTCCGGATCCGTCAGCCGCAGCACGGGCTGGCCGAATTCCTGCGCCGGCCCGGATAGCTTGATGTTATATTGGAGGGCCCTCGTCAGCCAGAAGCCGATCGCTTCCGGCGAAATCTCCAGGCTGATCTCGCTCGGCGCCCCATGCCCGACCCGACCGAGCGATCCATCTTCCCAGGCGAGAAACGTCACGATCGATCCGGGCGATGCGGCACCGTCGCCGTAAAACAGATGCAACTGCTGCGCATCCTCGAAACCGGCGGTGCGTTTCACCAGCCGCAATCCGAGGAAGCCGACATAGAAGTCGACATTCGCCTGTATCTTGCGGGTGATGGCGGTAATGTGGTGCAGGCCGCTGGTCATGTCGGAATTCCCGATTGGTCTTCGATATCAGCCATATGGACGCAATTTCTGGACGATGAAAAGATGCCGTGACGGGTGCGGCCGGTGCCGCACCGTTCACAAAGCGGCACCCGTCAGGCTTCGGGCTCGAGCGACATCATCAGGTTGGCGAGAAGCGCCGTCCGCGGTGCGACGCTCGACAGCAAGATATGCTCGTCGAACGTATGCGCCCCCGCACCGTCGGCGCCAAGACCATCGAGCGTGGGCACGCCAAGCGCTGCGGTGAAATTGCCGTCGGAACCGCCGCCGGTCGTGACGCCCTCCAGCGCAATGCCCAGATCCGTTGCGACCTTCGCTGCGCTATCGAACAGTCTCCGCCCCGCATCCGACTGCGCGAATGGCGGCCGGTTCATCTGTCCATTGATCTCAAACGTAATATCCGGATCGACCGGCTGCATGGCGGCGATCTTCGCCGTGACTTCCGTGGCGGCCGCATCGTCGGGCACGCGCACATCCACCTGCATGCGGCATTCCGCCGGCACCGTATTGCGGCCGGTGCCGCCGCTGATCGTTCCGACCGTGACGGTGATGCCGCGCCCTGCGTCGTTCAGCGCCTCCAGATCGAGCACCAGCCTTGCTGCCGCCCGCACGGCGCTTCGTCCGTCCTGTGGCCGTGTGCCCGCATGCGAGGCCCGGCCACGCACGACGATATCGTACATCGCCACACCCTTGCGGGCGATGACGATCTTGCCGCCGTCGCGCGCCGGTTCCACCACCAGCGTATAACCGGCGCTGCGCGCGCATTCCTCCATGAAGGCCCGCGACGAAAAGCTTCCAACCTCTTCGTCCGGCACGAAAACGAGATCGACCGGCATTCTGCTGCCCTTCGCAACCGCGATCTTCAACGCCTCCAGCGCCATCAGCGCACCGGACTTCATGTCGTAGATGCCGGGTCCGTAGAGCTTGTCGCCGTCCTGGCGAAGTGGGAGCTGGTTATCGATCACGCCGATCGCATGGACCGTATCCAGATGAGCGAGCACCAGAACCGATCTCTCGTTGCTGCCTGCCTGCCGGGGTGATCGGACTGCGAGAATATCGCCGAACCCGAGCGTGCCCGGCAGCCGTTCGATGGAAAGCCCGGCCTTTTCCGCGATTGCTTCGACGCGATCAACCAGACGGTTCACCGCCGCCGCATTGCCGGAGGGTGTCTCGATCCGCACCCACTCTTTCAGCTCTTCGATCAGAGCCTCGGCATCGACATCACCAGCGGAAAGAACCTGCGTCATTGAAAGCTTCCTTTGAAAAATTCGCCTGTCTCTAGCGCTCGTTGACGAGCTGGAGGATCAGCTGCTGCACGTTGCCGCCATCGCCGAGTTCTACCTTGTCGAAATCCCGGTTGCGTTGCTGATGGGCGGGAAAGATGACGGCGATCTTACTCTGCAGTTCAGTCCGCACCTTGGTGCATTTCGGATCGTTAGGCACCGAAAGCCCGATACTGGCCGCTTCGATCTGGCGCACGAGATCCTCGATCATCGCGCCGTGGACCCGCTCATGCCGGCGCACGCCGTCAGTAAACGCGTCCCATTTCTGCTGAAGCTCGGGCGAAAGCTTAGAGACAAGCTTCGGCAGTGTGTAGATGATGACGATGTTGGGCCGCGCCGAAACCAGCGTGCAGGCGCCGTCCGGCTGCGGTTCGTATTTGCGCGACCAGGTCAGCTTGAAATCCGTATGGGCAATCGCCCGAACCTGGCTGCCGACCTTGGGGCCGTTTTCGCCGATCGAGGAGTAGAGCTCGATGCCGGACGTGCCTTTAACCGGATAGGTCTTCACCTTCTCCACCGGCTTCCACTGCGCCTGCGCCGCCGCCGGCCAGAGGAAAAGAGCACACAACAGACCGATACACCGAACTCTCTCGCGCACTCATCACCGGACATCTGAAATCAATGCCGCAACCTAGAGACAAGTGCGGCCGCTTTCAACTGCCGCAAAGGCTCCATAAGCAAAAGCCGTGACAACGAAGCCGACTTATCATACAGGTTAAGGGGAGCAGATAACGAGAGCGCAAGGAGAGACGAATGGCTGGAGAGACGCGGCTGGAGCCGGCAAAGGGTGCAGGAACGCTGGTGTCTCAGCTGACGGATACATTGCGCCAGGCGATCGCCGCCGGCCAGTTTACCGCCGGCGCGCGGCTGCCGAGCGAAGCGCAGCTGACCGAAACCCACGGCGTCAGCCGCACCGTTGTGCGCGAGGCGATCGCCGCACTCCGCGCCGACCGTCTTGTGGAAGCGCGCCAGGGTGCCGGCGTCTTTGTGCTGGAACCACGGCAAAACACCCAGCCCACGATGCTCTCGCTCAACAATATCGATCTTGCTCAGGTGTCCTCGATGATCGAGCTCCTGGAGCTCAGAACCGCCGTCGAAGTCGAGGCTGCAGGCCTTGCAGCGGTGCGTCGCTCGCCCGCGCAGGAGGAAAGCATCTTCGAACACCACCACGCCGTCCGCGCCTGTCTCGAGGCAGACAAGCCGACCAGCGAGGCGGACTTTGCCCTCCATCTCGCCATTGCCGAAGCGACGAACAACCCTCGCTTCCGCGAATTCCTCACCATGATCGGCAAGCGGCTGATCCCCCGTGCGGCCCTGCGTCCGGACGATTCCGAATCCGATCAGGCGGCCTATATCGCCCTTCTCGACAAGGAGCATGACGCGATCGTCGTGGCAATTTCGGAAGGCGACGAAGAAGGCGCAAGGCAGGCCATGCGCAGCCATCTGCGTGGCGCGCAACTGCGCTACCGGACGTTGCTGCGCGAAGTTCGCCAATCTGTCAGATGACGTGTTGACACAAATTCATCATACATGTACGACAACATTGTCTGGAGGAGACACTGAGAGGATAACACTACATGACGCCTGAAGAGATCAAGGCAGCGCTTGGCGCCGGCCTGCTGTCGTTCCCTGTGACCCATTTCGATGCCGAGGGCCAGTTTCAGCCTGAAAGTTATCAGCGTCATATCGAGTGGCTTTCCGGCTTCGAGGCGCCCGTTCTCTTTGCCGCCGGCGGCACCGGAGAATTCTTCTCGCTGGCACCCGACGAAATTCCCGCAATCGTGAAATCCGCCAAGGAAGCGTCCGGCAAGACCGCGATCGTGTCGGGCTGCGGCTTCGGCACGCATGTGGGCGTCGATCTTGCAAAGAAGGTCGAGAAAGCAGGCGCGGACGGCATTCTGCTGCTGCCCCACTACATGATCGATGCGCCGCAGGAAGGCCTGTACAAGCATGTGAAGGCGATCTGCCAGTCGGTCGGCATCGGCGTCATGGTCTATAACCGCGACAACTCCGTGCTTCAGGTCGACACGCTGCAGCGGCTCTGCGACGAATGCCCGAACCTGATCGGCTTCAAGGACGGCACCGGCGACATCGGCCTCGTGCGCCAGATCACCGCGACGATGGGCGACCGGCTGATGTATCTCGGCGGCATGCCGACGGCGGAACTGTTCGCCGAAGCCTATCTCGGTGCCGGCTTCACCACCTATTCGTCGGCCGTCTTCAACTTCGTGCCCGGTCTTGCCGTCGAGTTCTACAAGGCGCTGCGGGCCGGCAATCGCACCCGCTGCGAACAGATCCTCACCGAATTCTTCTACCCGTTCATGGCGCTTCGCGGCCGCCGCAAGGGTTATGCCGTCTCGGCCATCAAGGCCGGCGTGCGTCTGCAGGGTTTCGATGCCGGCAAGGTCCGCCCGCCGCTTGATGACCTGACGGAAGAAGAAGAGCAGATCCTGCTGAAGCTCATCGGCGATCAGAAGCGGTGAACCCATGAAGATCGCTTCGGTCCGCACCCACCTTCTTGAACACAGGCTGGATGTCGCCTTCGAAAGCGCCTCGATGCGCTTCGACCGCCGCGCCCATATCCTGGTCGAGATCGAGTGCGACGACGGAACCATCGGCTGGGGCGAATGCCTTGGCCCGGCCCGGCCCAACGCAGCTGTGGTGGCGGCGTATACAAACTGGCTGATCGGCGAAAACGCGCTGGAAACCGAAAAGATCTGGGCGCGGCTTTATAACGCGTTGCGTGACCAGGGCCAGCGCGGCCTTGCCGTCACTGCACTCTCGGGCATCGACATCGCGCTCTGGGACATCAAGGGCAAGCATTTCGGCGTGCCTGTTTCCATCCTGCTCGGAGGCCGTTTTCGCGAAAGCGTCAAGGCCTATGCCACCGGCAGCTTCAAGCGCGACGGCGTCGACCGCGTAGAGGACAATGCCCGCGATGTCGCCCGCTACCGCGACGAGGGTTTCCACGCGACGAAGATCAAGATCGGCTTCGGCGTCGAGGAAGACCTTCGCGTCATCCGCGCCGTGCGGGAAGCAGCCGGTCCCGATATGCGCCTGATGATCGACGCCAACCACGGCTATGACACCATCGAAGCCGTCAAACTCGGCAACGCGGCGGCACAATACGATATCGACTGGTTCGAGGAGCCCGTCGTGCCGGAACAGCTGGCGGCCTACCGCGAAGTGCGCGCCCGCCAGCCGATCCCGGTTGCCGGCGGCGAAACCTGGCACAGCCGGTGGGGCATGCGCGAGCCCGTGGAAACCCGCGCCGTTGACATTCTCCAGCCGGATCTTGCCGGCGTCGGCGGGTTTACCGAGGCCAAGCGCGTCGCCGATCTCGCGGCGCTCCATGGTATCCGCGTTGTGCCCCATGTCTGGGGCACGGCCGTCCATATCGCAGCAGCCCTGCAGTTCATGGCGGCGATGATCCCGAGCCCGGTTCGTGTCAATCCGATCGAACCCATTCTCGAATTCGACCGCACCGACAACCCTTTCCGCCAGGCGGTGATCAAAACACCGATCGAACATCGGCACGGCGTGGTGCAGATCCCCGATGGCCCTGGTCTCGGGATCGAGATCAACCGCGATGCGCTCAAGGAATTCAAAATGCCTGAACCGAAGTCGGGAGACGTCTGATGCTTGTTCGTCCGCTCTCCGGAGACGCGCCAACGGCCAAACTGCCGTCGGGCGCAGTCGACTCGCAGATGCATATGTACCTGCCGGGTTTCCCATCGCAGCCCGGCGGCCCAGGCCTGCCAGTCGGAACTCTCCCCGATGCGGAGCAGTATCGCCAGTTCATGGCATGGCTCGGCATCGATCGTGTCGTAATCACGCAGGGCAATGCCCACCAGCGCGACAACACCAACCTGGTCGCCTGCCTGAAGGAAATGGGCGGTGTTGCCCGTGGCGTCGCTGCAGTCGCGGGTGATGTCTCCGATGGCGAACTCGACCAACTCGCCGAAGCCGGTATTGTCGGCCTGCGCATCATGGATCTGCCCGGCGGTGCCGTGGACCTTTCGGCGCTCGAAGCACTCGACGCCAAGGCTGCCGCCCGCGGCTGGATGCTCGCAGTCCAGTTCGACGGCAGCAACATCCTCGAGCATGAGCCACGCCTTGCCAAACTCAAGAGCCGCTGGGTGTTCGACCATCACGGCAAGTTCTTCTCCGGCGCAACGCCAGAGGGCCCGGAGATCGCAGCCGTCAAGCGACTGATGGATATCGGCAGATGCTGGTTCAAGTTTGCAGGCGTCTACGAGTCCTCGAAGTCCGGCGCACCTGACTATGCCGACGTCGCGGCCTTCTCGCGCGACATCGCCGCCTATGCGCCTGAACGCATCGTCTGGGGCAGCAACTGGCCGCACAACCTTGCACGCGAGCAGAAGGACTATCCGGACGACGTCGCGTTGACCGACACGGTTCTAAGCTGGCTGGCGGACGAAGAAGCGCTTGAGCTGGCGCTCGTGAAGAACCCGGAACAACTGTTTGGCCTTCCGGACTGGAGTGCATCGACCAAATAAATTTAATCACCGCCGGCGCGTGGAGGCGACGGCTTTTTGGAGGAGGAAGACATGAAACTGACGAAAGCCCTCGGGCTCGCATTTTGCCTCGCACTGGCCACCACCACGGCCCATACCAGCGTGAGCGCGCAGGAGATTACCCTGCGTTCCGCCGACATCCATCCCGATGGCTATCCGACTGTCGAGGCGGTCAAGTACATGGGTCAACTCGTCAAGGAGCGCACCAGCGGTCGCATTGGCGTGCAGGTGATGAACAACTCGATGCTCGGCGGCGAAAAGGACACGATCGAACAGACCCGTTTTGGCGTCATCGATATGAACCGCGTCAATGCCGCGCCGTTCAACAATCTCATCCCGGAGACGGTCGTTCTCGGCCTGCCCTTCCTGTTCCGCTCGACCGACCACATGCACAAGGTCGTTGATGGACCGATCGGCGACAAGATCCTGGCCGCCTTCGAACCGCACGGCCTGATCGGTCTTGCTTACTACGATTCAGGCGCACGCTCCTTCTACACCACGAAGAAGCCTGTCGAGAAACTGGCCGACCTCAAGGGTATGAAGATCCGCGTCCAGCAGTCCGATCTCTGGATCTCGATGATGCAGGCGTTTGGCGCCAACCCGACACCGATGCCGATGGGCGAGGTCTACTCGTCGCTGGAAACCGGCGTTGTCGATGGCGCTGAAAACAACTGGCCGTCCTACGAATCGGCCCGTCACTATGAAGTCGCCAAAAACTACACACTGACCCAGCATTCGATGAACCCGGAAATCCTGGTCATGTCGAAACTCTCCTGGGACAAGCTGACGCCTGATGACCAGAAGGTCATCCGCCAGGCAGCCAAGGACAGCGTCGTAAAGATGCGCGAGCTCTGGACCGCCCGCGAAAAGACCTCGGAAGAAAAGGTCCGCGCCAGCGGAGTCAAGGTGATCAACGTCAACAAGGACGAGTTCTCCGCCGCGATGAAGCCGGTCTACGACAAGTTCGTCACCGACGCGACCATGAAGGCACTGTTGACAGAAATCCAGGCCGTCAACTGACAGCCCTGATCGGCCGGCCCCGCCACACCGGGGCCGGCTGTGCTTTTCCGACATCGGGGAACGGGTCGGGCTTTGGAGGACGGGACAATGCGTAATTTCATGCAGGCCGTAAGACCGGTTCTGGGCGTGATCAGCCGCTTATCATTGTGGATCGCCGGTATCGGCATGGTCTCGATGACGCTGATCGTGGGCTGGCAGGTTTTCAGCCGTTATATCCTCAACGATAGTCCCAGCTGGTCGGAGCCTTTGGCGCTCTATCTGATGTCCTGGTTCATCATGCTTGGCGCTGCTGTCGGCGTTCGCGAAAGCGTCCATCTCGGTCTCGACGTCGTTCGTTACGTGATGCCGCCGGCCATCCAGCGGGCGATGGACCTGCTCAGCCTCGGACTGATCGTGCTGTTCGGCATCGGCATGGCCTATTACTCGTCGCTGCTGGCAATCGGAACCTGGACGGCCCGCATCCCAGTTCTGGGATGGCCTGGTGGCACGGACTTCTTCCCGATGATCCTGGGTGGCGCAATGATATCGATCTTTTCACTCGAACGTTTCATCGACGTCGCGATCGGCGAGGAAATCGCAGCGGACGTGCTTGTTCAGGAGGCCGCGTAATGGCCTATGCAATTCTCCTCGGCTCCTTCACCTTCCTGATGATCATCGGCATGCCGATCGCATTCTGCCTCGGCATCGCATCGTTTGCGACAGTGCTCTATATCGGCCTTCCCCCGATCGTCGTCTTCCAGCAGATGAATTCCGGCATGAACGTCTTCGCCATGATGGCGATCCCGTTCTTTATCTTTGCCGGCGACCTGATGGTGCGCGGCGGCATCGCCACAAGGCTGATCCGTTTTGCAGCAGGCCTCGTCGGCCACATGCGCGGCGGTCTCGGCCAGGTCAACGTCGTCGCCTCGACCCTGTTTGGTGGTATTTCCGGATCTGCGGTGGCTGATGCTTCGGCCGTCGGCGGCCTGATGATCCCGCAGATGGCAGCCCGCGGCTACGACCGCGACTATGCTGTCAACGTGACGGCAAACGCTGCGATCATCGCGCTGATGATCCCGCCGTCGCACAACATGATCCTTTATTCGATCGCAGCTGGCGGCAATGTCTCCGTCGCCGATCTCTTTACTGCGGGCATCATTCCCGGACTGCTTCTCGCCGCAGCGCTGATGGTTACGGCCTGGTGGGTTGCCGTCAAGCGCGGCTATCCCTCAGACCCGTTCCCCGGTTTCCGACGTGTCGGTTACTTTTTCCTCGCCTCGCTCCCGGGCATTCTGCTCATCGCCATCATCTTCGGCGGCGTCCGCTCGGGCGTGTTCACGGCCACGGAAAGCTCCTGCATCGCGGTGCTCTACGCCTTCCTTGTCGCCATGCTTGTCTACCGGGAACTGGACTGGGATGGCTTTGTCGAAGCCGTGATGGGTGCGGTCCGCACCACGGCGATGGTGCTGCTGGTGATCGGCACGGCCGCCTCTTTCGGCTGGCTGATGGCCTTCCTGCAGGTGCAGACGCTGATCATCGCGGCGATCTCGGCGATCTCCGACAATCCGATCATCGTGCTCTTGATGATCAACATCATCCTTTTGGTGCTCGGCACGTTCATGGACATGGCGCCGATGGTGATCATCGCCACGCCCATCCTGCTTCCGGTCGTCAAGGCGTTCGGCATCGACCCCGTCCATTTCGGCGTGGTAATGATCCTCAACGCCGGTATCGGACTGAACACGCCTCCGGTCGGAACCGTGCTCTTCGTCAGCTGCGCGGTGGGCGGCATCACCATCCGCGAAGCTATGAAGACCATCTGGCCGTTCTTTGGCGCCAGCATCTTCGTGCTGCTGCTGGTCACCTATATCCCCGGCCTGTCGCTCTGGCTGCCGGCTCTGTTCAAGTAGGCCGAGGCTGTTCAAGTCGGATAGTCATCGCTCCTGAAATCAAAGGTCCCGTCCAGCACGGGACCTTTTGCATTTTGGAGATGTCAGGCTACAGTCCGGCTTTGATTTGATCCGGATATTTGCTCATGACCGATACCGTTACCGACCGCTTCCTCCGATACGTCGTCATCGATACCCAGTCGGATGCCTCCTCACCCACCCAGCCATCGACCTCGAAACAGCTGACGCTCGGCCGTGTTCTGGTCGAAGAACTGCTGGAGATCGGCCTCTCAGACGCGCATCTCGACGAACACGGCTATGTCTATGCAACGGTGCCGTCCAATACGGGTAAGAACAACGTGCCCGTCGTCTGCTTCTGCGCGCATATGGATACGGCACCAGACTTCAGCGGCACCGATGTCAAGCCGCAGGTAATCCGTAACTACCAGGGCGGCGATATCGCACTTCCCGGCCATGCGGGTCGCGTGATCCGCGAGAGCGAGCACAGGGAACTGAAGAACCAGATCGGCCACGACATCATCACCTCCGACGGCACGACGCTTCTCGGCGCCGACGACAAGGCGGGCCTTGCCGAAATCGTCACGGCCGCGAAATACCTGATCGACAACCCCGACATCAAGCACGGCGCGATCCGCCTCCTCTTCACGCCCGACGAAGAGATCGCCCGCGGTGTGGAAAAGGTGGATATTCAAAAGCTCGGCGCCGATTTTGGCTATACGCTGGATGGCGAAACAGTCGGCACGATCGAGGATGAGACGTTTTCTGCCGACGCGGTCGAGATCGCCATCACCGGCGTCGCGATCCACCCCGGTTTCGCCTACGGAAAGATGGAAAACGCGATCCGCATCGCCGGCGCCATCGTCGATCGCCTGCCAAAACACATGGCGCCGGAAACGACGAAAGGCCGGGACGGCTTCATCCATCCGACGGATCTGAGCGGCAGCATGGAGAAGGCAAAGATCAGCCTGATCATCAGGGACTTCGCCGACGAGGGTTTGAACACCAAGGAGACGTTGCTCGAGGATATCGTCAAGGACGTCATGCACGACTATCCCGGTTCGACCTACACGTTCACCGTCATCGAGCAGTATCGCAACATGAAGCTGGTGCTCGACCGTCATCCTGAGATCGTCGAGAATGCGATCGATGCGATCAAGCGGGCCGGTCTGACGCCGAAGCGCGGCAGCATCCGCGGCGGCACTGACGGTTCAAGGCTATCCTTCATGGGCCTGCCCTGCCCCAACATCTTTGCCGGCGGCCATGCATTCCACTCCCCGCTGGAATGGGTCAGCAGCCAGGATATGGAAAAGGCGGTCGACACGATCGTTGAACTGGCCAAGCTCTGGGAAGAGCGCGCCTGAGCCTATGTACGCAACCGTACAGTCTTTGCCGACATGAACACGGATCTGGAACCTAAGCGAGCCTCGCGGGTATGAATAAAAAGCTCGCTAGGTACCCACATGCCCCGATTTTATTTCCACGTTCGTGACGGCAAAGATTTGATCGAAGACGAAGAAGGCAACGATCTTCCGGATCTTCCAAGCGCCCTGGCCGAGGCCGAGGCGTCTGCGCGCGAAATCATGGCCGACCGGTTGCGACAGGGTCGTCCTTCCGTCTCTCCAATGATTGAGGTCCGTGACTACAAGGGAACGAAGGTTGGGGAGTTCTCGCTGCCCGCGGCGACAAACTGAGGTCGACTTCTACCTCAAGGGTCCGATCAGACGCTCGTATTCCCGCTCGCATTCCCCGTAGGCATCTTTGGCGAAATCCTCGAGTGCGCTACGGTCTCTGACGATGATCATGCCACGCTCGGAGTAGATCAGCTTGCGACCTTCGAGCAGATGCAGTGCCGTCGTCACGCTCGGTCGGCGGACAGCCAACATGATCGAGAGGAATTCGTGGGTAAGGCTGATCTCGTCGCCGTCGGTCCGATCGTGACACATCAGGATCCACCGGGCCAGACGTTCGTCGATGTGATGGACGGCGTTGGACAGTGACGTGTAGGCCCCCTGGACCGACAGGGCCTGGCTGTAGCGCGTCAGAAGGTTGAGACAGGCGCGATCCTTCAAAGCCAGCTTCAACTGATCTGAGGCCAGACGGTAACCACGGCCCTCCACTTGCATAAAGATCGAATAGGGGTCCGATTCCGCGTCAAGGACCATCGCCGTGGGGGTCATTCCGTCGCGACCAAAAATTCCGATCTCAGCATGCTGCCCTTGCGGAGACCTCGCCACAATCGAGGCGATACCGGATTCCGGGAAATAGGCGTGCAGGGGCGTTTCGTTCGGAGCCGATAGCTCGGTTCCGCGCGGAAGATCGACATGTTCGAGATGCGGCGCAATTGCTTCGAAGCTTTCTCGGGGCATCAGCCGGAGAAGCGAATTCCGGACCGTATCTTTCTGAATGTCACCCATCGCCAACCCTTGAAGGCAGAGACCAGCCTGCTCGGCCTATGGAGATATCTCCGCCTGAATAGAATGATTCCATCTATGTCCATAAAATAAGCGAGACAACCCGCTTCCCAACGTCGGTACGCTATCAGACCAACGGACAAAGTCCGAAGCAAATTGATTAGAACGAATCCGCGCTTTCAACACAGTGACCCTTTGGAACTGGTTTGTCGAAACATATGATTTTATTGCTTGAAGATCAGCCGCTCATTTCGTTGGATATCGAGGACGCGCTCGGGGCTGCTGGGCTGAATAACGTTATCAATCTGCGCTCGAAACAAGCTGCGCTGGAATGGCTGCAGAAGAATGTTCCGAGCATTGTCATTCTTGATCTTCATCTGACCGATGGTGATTGCTATGCGGTCATCCAAGTGTTGCAAGACGCTCGCATCCCATTCGTGGTCTACTCGGGCAGTGAAAAGCCGCAGGACTGGGAAAACGAACTCTTCAGCGATGGCGTCTGGATTGACAAGCCGGCCGATCCAGCGTTCGTCGTTTCCGTCGTCGAGCAGAAGCTCGCCGCGGTTTCAGCCAGAGCTTAGACTGACGCTGACATCTCCATCACGCGCTGATATTCAACCTCACCTCCGCCATAGCAGTCGGCTGCGAGTTTCTCTAGCGCCGGACGGTCTCGCACGACAATCGTTCCCCGATACGAATGGATCATTTGCCGACCTTCGAGTACATGCAGCGATGTCGTTACACTCGGACGCCGGACGGCAAGCATGATTGCCAGGAATTCGTGCGTGAGGTTGACTTCGTCGCTTCCAGTGCGGTCGTGACACATCAGGATCCATCGGGCCAGACGCTGCTCAATCGTCTGGGTGGCATTGGTCAGCGCAGTCAGAGCAACCTGCACCGAAGAAACATGCGCCCACCGGAAAAAGACCCGGCGTATCTCCGGCCTGCTCCAGATGAGGTCAACCAGCTGCCCGACCTCGATGCGTGCGCCGTGTCCCGGAACCTGCATGATGACCTTGTACGGGTTGCGATCGGATCCCAGTATCGCCGACGCGGGAGACATGCCTTCCCGCCCGAACAGTCCGATCTCGGACTGCTTGCCGCGCGCAGAGATCGCGACGGTCGACCCGATCCCGGAATAGGGGAAATAGCAGTATCGGTCGACTTCGTCCGGTCCGGAAAGGAGCATGCCCTGCGGCAATTCGAGCTCCTCCATGCAGCGTTCCGCGTGCGAGTAGTCGTCCTCGGACAACAGGGATAGAAGCGTGTTGGGTGATCGCATTGGTTTTCACCCGTCCTCTGTGATCGTTACCCTGTTATATTTGGATCACGAAGTCGATCTTTGTAGCCCCCCGGGAGCACTTATCGTGCGGCTTCGAGATCCAGTCTTTCGAGAACCAGATCGGCGCCCTTCGATTTCTCCAGCACCAACCGAACATTCGGCATGTCGTTTCCGTGGATCTTGTCTTCGAACGCCTGTCCGGCCAGACCGTAGAACGTCCATCGTGCCTCCAGACGCCGTTGCAGCTCCTCGATCGGCGGGGCGAGCAGGATCCGGTAGTCGAACAGCGGTGCAAGACGCTCCCAGCCACCCTCGCCCAGCAGAAGATAGTTGCCCTCGATCACGATGAACCGATGGCGTGGCGAGACGACCCGTGCCGCAGCGATCGCCAGTTCGCGCGACCTGTCGAACACGGGCACGAGCACTTCATCCTCGGCCGCTTTCACGGCCTGGACGACATCGATAAAACCGCGCAGGTCGAACGTATTGGGCGCCCCCTTGCGGGCGAGCAATCCGCGCTCCTCGAGAATGCCGTTGTCCATGTGGAAACCATCCATCGGCAGGACTTCGGCTGTTTCCCCCCGTCCGGAGAGCTTGGATGCCAGAATGTCGGCCAGTGTCGACTTCCCCGCTCCGGGCGGTCCTGCGACCGCGATGAGCGAGCGAGACTTTCCCTCCTCCGTCTTCAGGATAAGGTCGCACAGTTGGTCGAGTTGCATGTCCGCCATCGCTATTGCCTTTTCGTTTGCCCACTCATTCCCGACGCGGTCGTTTCATTCAAGATGCGCGTGACGAAATATACCGTCGCGCGACAATCCAGCAGCCGGCAGCCCAGGCTGCACCCGCACACCACCCCGCCATCACGTCTGTTGGATAGTGAACGCCCAGATAGAGGCGGCTGAGACCGACCAGCAGGGTCAGCAGGATGCCGGTCGCGAGGAAAAAGATGCGGGTCGAGCGATATTGTTCGGCACGTGACAGCAGCGCCGCAAGGGTGAGATAGGTCACCGCCGAAAGCATCGCATGCCCGCTCGGGAAGCTCAGGTCGTGGACATTGACGAGATGCGGTACGATGTCCGGCCTTGGCCGCGCCACGCCCAGCTTGAGAAGGTTGCTGAGCAGCCAACCGCCGAGAATGGATAGAAACATGAAGACGGCGATCGAGCGGCGGCCCGCGAGCAGAAGATAGATCGTGGCAAGCACGGTCATAAGCGATAGCACGGTAATGCCGCCAAGCGCGGTGATGTCACCAACGGCATGGGTCAGCCAGTAGGGCCCGATGGGCACCGAAGGGTCGCCTGCCTGGCGCAGAGCAAGCAGGATCCGTTCGTCGAATTCGTGCGTTTCGCCATCGATCACGATACCGGTCAGGCTGATGAACAGGAAGAGGCTACCGGCCAGGAGTGAGAACATGATCAGGCCAAGAGGCTCAAACGTCATGAACCGCTCGGCAATGATCGTTCTCAGGCGTTGCAGCACGGCATCGTCTCCGGGTTTGCATCATCAGCCGCGATGGCGACGACGTTGTTGTCGGTTTCATTGCTGCAACAGATAGGCAGGAGAGACGTGAAGGCAAAGAAGGTGCACAAAGAATGTCTTGTGGAGGCATCATCGCTCCTTTCGCGTCACGGCCACAATTGATCCTGCTTTCGGCTGCCATAGGTATGGCTCGATCAATCGAGGCCCCGGGGCATTGCTGAAGACAGGAATTTTGGAACGCTGGAACCAACAGACGCTGGCGCGGCAATTCCTGTTTGCCGGCGGCATCGTGTCCATCGTTGCAATGCTGCTGGTCGGCGCCTTCGTGACGAACCTCATCGAGGACGCGGTCACACGCAATTCTGCGGCCACCACCGCACTCTATGTCGATAGCATCATTGCGCCGATCCTGCCGGATCTCAAGACAACGGACACGCTCGACGACGTGACCAACCGGGTTCTCGACGAAACCTTCGGTCAGGGCGCTCTCGGGAAGCAGGTCGTCTCCTTCAGGCTCTGGCGCGCAGACGGCACCGTTCTCTATGCGACGGACAAAACGATCCAGGGCAAACGTTTCCCGCCGGGCAAAGATCTGACCGCAGCCTTTTCCGGCAAGATGGTCGCACAGTTCGACTATGTCGATGATGCCGAAAGTTTCGATCAGCGCAGTTTCGGAAAGCCGCTTCTCGAGATCTACAATCCGATTCTGCAGCCGTGGTCCGGCGAGGTGATCGCGGTCACGGAATTCTACGAGATCGCCGATGATTTCCAGCAAAGCCTGTCGCAGGCGCGCCTTCAGAGCTGGCTGGCCGTCGCCGGGGTCACGACGACGTTCTTCCTGCTTTTGTCGGCGATCGTCTTCAAGGGCAGCCGGATGATCGAGGCGCAGCAGCGCAGCCTCACGGAGCGGGTGGTGGACCTGCAGAGCCTGCTGACCCAGAACAGGACCTTGCACAGCCGTGCACAGCGCGCGTCGCAACGCGCAACAGCGTTGAACGAAGGCTACCTCCGGCGGCTGGGCGCCGACCTGCATGACGGCCCCGCCCAGCTTGTCGCCTATGCGGCGCTGCGCGTCGACAGTGCGCTCCTGGTCGATCCGGAAGCTCCCCGCGATGTCCGGGAAGCGGAGATTGCTGCAATCAAGGCGCGCTTGCAGGAAGCGATGGATGAGATCCGCAGCATCTGCAGCGGGCTTGTCCTGCCGCAGATCGAAACGGCAGCTGTGCCGGAAATCCTCGAAAAGGTCGTTGGCGCTCACCGCGAGCGGACTGCGGCGACCGTTGACCTCAAGATCGCATCGCCCGCCAGACCGCTTCTTCCTTCCGCCAAGATCTGTATCTACCGCTTTGTGCAGGAAGCGTTGAACAACGGATACAGGCACGCCGCTGGCGCAAACCAGACAGTCACCCAAACCTACGAAGGCAACATGATCATTGTCGAGGTAAGCGACGATGGACCCGGCTTCGACAAATCCACTATGAGGCCGGAAGGATTAGGGATCGCTGGTCTCAGGGAGCGGATTGAAAGCCTCGGGGGAACCTTTGATCTCGCGACGTCTTCTCGTGGAACAACGGTCAGAATGTCGCTGAACGTTCATGAATCGGAGCATGTATGAAAGCCCCAACCAGAATAGCCGTCATCGACGATCACCCGCTGTTTCGCGAGGGAGTGATCCGCAGCCTCTCTGAAATGGAGGGTTTCGAGATCGTCGCGGAAGGTGGCTCAAAGGACGAGGCGCTTCATATCGTCGAGCATATCCGCCCCGACGTGATGCTGATGGACATCTCGATGCCCGGAAACGGACTGCAGGCCGTTGCCGGCGCCGTCGAGGCCTGGGCCCCTATCAAGATCGTCATGTTGACCGTATCGGAAGCCAACGAGGACATTGCAGGTGCCCTGAAGCTTGGAGCGAAAGGCTATGTTCTGAAAGGCATCGGATCCCGCGAACTGGCCGACGTCGTCCGCACCGTTGCCTCTGGAGAACCCTACCTGGCCCCTAGCCTCTCTGCCCGGCTTCTCGCCGGCATGGCAAAGGAAAGGGAAAATGCCGCAAAGCAGGATCTGATGGCGGAATTGACGGACCGCGAACAGGAAGTCCTCAACCTCGTGGCATCGGGTCTCAGCAACAAGCGTGTAGCGCAGCTGCTCGATCTGCATGAGAAGACGGTCAAGCACCACATGACGCGCATTCTGTCGAAATTGAAGGTCTCCAACCGCACCGAAGCAGCGCTGGCCCTTAGGGATGCGACCGAAAGTCGGACGGGCGGAGCAGCCTAGCGAGGTGTCCGTTAGCGGCTTAGCGTCTCAAGCCTCTTTCGGTCCGATCGTGTGGCCTCGCGGTTCACGATCGGTCTTTGCCGTGAATCCCGCATCTCGTACCGATCACCCGAGATCCGCTCTGTGGTTCCGTTCGCATGACGAACAGACAGCGAGCGCGAATTCTTAGAGGTCTTCTTCCTTCCTTCGGCCGAGACGTCCGGTGTCTCGGGTGTCGTCCCGATCGCATTGTCCTTTTGGGTGCCGGTGTTCTGCGGTCCATCAGTCACGGCTCCATTCGCCGGAGCATCCGAGGGTGTCCCCGACGTTCCGGCATTTTGCGCGTCCCCGCGATTGCCCTCTCCCGGCGCACCGCTACCAGAGCCGCCCTTGCCCCCGTCACCCTTCGATCCGCCATCCGCGCCGTCACCCGCTGAGCCGCCGGCCTGCCCTGACCCGCCTTGACCTGAACCACCGGGACCAGAGCCACCCGAGCCAGAGCCACCCTGACCCGAGCCTCCCTTGCCACCATTACCGCCGGCTCCGCCCCCAGACCCTGCACCGCCATTGCCTTGCGCCTGTGCCTGGGCGATGCTGATCAGCATTCCATCCGACGCCACATCGAAACGAAGCTGCACAGGCAGAAACACCGTGACGAATGCTGCGGTGGTGACGGCGGTGAGTATGTCTCGGCGTGTGATCATCTGTTGGCTCTTCAAATATGCCGTGACAACCGGCGCATTGCCCGTCGTAGCGGCCTCTTGCCACATGAGGTGTCAGCATCCCGCCTGCGCAGGTGCACTGAGTATTTGAAATCCACCGGCCGCCGGAATTGTTCCGTCTTTTCCGTCTCTTCGGCAAGATCCGCCATGTCTCAGCCTTTGGTCCCATACCGCACAGGACTGAAGCCCAATGGCTGGAACGAACCATCCGCTCGGCCATTGTCAGGTCGTATCAAGGCGCTGAACACATTATCCTTTTGGGTATCAGGACATCGCTATACTCATCCAGAACGGGGTCGAAAACGACCGTTGCATCTGGCGGAACATAAAACTGCCGGGCAGGTCCCGTCGCAGGCATCGAAAGGTAAACGTTATGAAAACGAAGATCCTCGTTCTTTCTACCCTTCTTAGCATCGGCATTGCGCCGGTCGCTATGGCGCAGCAGGGCACGGTTAATGGTGCAGCAGGCGGCGCGGTCACCGGCGCAATCGTCGGCGGACCTGTCGGCGCAGCCGTTGGTGGCGTCGCTGGCGCGATCGTCGGCAGCGCAATCGATCCGCCGCCGCAGCGCGTCGTCACCTATGTCGAGCAGCAGCCGATGCCAACCGAACGCGTCGTCGTCAAGGAGCGCATCGTGGTCGGCCAGGCGGTTCCTGAAACCGTCGTTCTCTCGCAGATCCCGGAAGCGCCGGAATATTCCTACACGGTCGTAAACGAGGAACGCGTGATCGTCGATCCGCAGACCCGCAAGGTCGTCCAGATCATCCGCTAATCGCGGTCGAAGGATTTCCCGTCAGCCTCGCCTTCCGAAAGGAACGCGAGGCTGATTTGCATTCAGATGCCGGTCATCGGCGACGAACTCAGACCGCGCAATGCGACTTCGATATCGTTACTCGATGCGCAACTTTTCGCCCCATCTCGCTCGCAATTTGGAACAAACGTGGTGGTATTCAGTGGGCCGACCGCTAATATCTAAGGTGGCCCAAAGGCGGCACCCGACCGGGTATGTCGCCGTCACCGATCACAATGCGAAAAGCACTGGAGGACTTCACCATGAGCCTGCGTATCAACGACATCGCCCCGGACTTTACTGCCGAAACAACCCAAGGCACGATTGAATTCCACAACTGGATCGGCGATGGCTGGGCGGTTCTGTTTTCCCACCCCAAGAACTTCACGCCCGTCTGCACCACCGAACTCGGCACGATGGCGGGGCTCGAAGGCGAATTCACCAAGCGCGGCGTCAAGATCGTCGGCATCTCGGTCGATCCTGTCGAAAGCCACGGCAAGTGGAAGGACGATATTCGCACGGCAACCGGCTACGATGTCGATTATCCGTTGATCGGCGACAAGGATCTCAACGTCGCGAAACTTTATGACATGCTGCCGGCAAGCGCCGGGTCATCGTCTGAGGGCCGCACACCTGCAGACAATGCGACAGTACGTTCTGTCTACGTCATCGGTCCAGACAAGAAGATCAAACTGATCCTCACTTACCCGATGACAACAGGTCGCAATTTCAATGAAATCTTGAGGGCGATCGATTCGATCCAGCTGACGTCAAAGCATCAGGTCGCAACGCCCGCCAACTGGCAGCAGGGCGACGATGTGATCATTACGGCAGGGGTTTCGAATGAGGATGCGCTTGCGCGTTTTGGATCGTTCGACACGGTTCTTCCGTATCTGCGCAAGACGAAGCAGCCGTCGGCCTGAGCCCTACGGTCCACAATGTGCAAACAGGCGCATGGAAGAAATCCACGCGCCTGTCTCAGGTCTAATTAGTCGCGCTCAGCGGCACTGTACAGAAGGAAGCCGATTGCGGCTCCGATCGCAAGCGCGCCGACGAGTGCACCGGTTGCGGTACCCGGGTTGCGGCGTACGACCTCCGAAATGTCATGGCTGCCGTGCTGCAATTGCCGCGCCACCTGGCGGGCACGCGGCGCGAGATAGCTGGATGCCTCGCTTGCCGAAGAGCTGGCCTGTTTCATGAGAGCCGAACGCAGGTCGGCGAGCTGATCGGACAGACGATCGATGTCGGAGGAAATATCGCGAGCCATGGGGTATCCTTCTTGATAGGTGAATGACTATCAACGGGTACGTCGCGAGGTGGTTCCTGACTTATCTTTCTGAAGGTACAAAAGTTCCCAGAAAAGATGTCGAGACGAAACGATCTGGGAAAATAGTGGCGGAGAAGATGGGATTCGAACCCACGATACCCTTCCGGGTATACTCCCTTAGCAGGGGAGCGCCTTCGACCACTCGGCCACCTCTCCGCACTGTTCCCAAGAAGGGAACGATGGCGTCCTACCTGCTTCGCCATGCCGGCGTCAACCATGTTGCCGCTCACGCCTGACGATTAGGGCATTTGCCCCAATGCAATCTCAGTCAGTGCTTGTTCTCGCCCCAGTATCCGATCACGCACATGCGCTTCTTGTCGTGGCCGCGGGACTTCAGATGGTTGCGGATCGGCCGAGCTTCGGACTTCTCGCAGCCGATCCAGATATAGCTGTCAGGCCCCGCCTGCTCGATGACAGGAAGAACGACGGGACCGAGGATCCCGGCTTTGCCAGGCGCAATCCCCTTGCGATGCAGCCAGGTAATCTCGACCGACGCCCTGGAGCAGAGCGGCAACTGATCGGCAAGGTCGTCGACTTCGATGAACACCTGCAGCCGCGCATCGGCAGGCGCTTCGGCGAGGATGCGCGAAATCGCAGGCAAGGCCGTATCGTCGCCGGCAAGGATCATGCGCCGGGCATCCGGCAAACCGCCGCCGCCCGGTCCGAGCAGACCTGCGACAGCGCCCGGTTCGGCATGGCGGCCGAATTCGGCACCCGGCATCGG
Source organism: Neorhizobium sp. DAR64862/K0K3 (assembly GCF_050500185.1). NCBI lineage: Bacteria > Pseudomonadati > Pseudomonadota > Alphaproteobacteria > Hyphomicrobiales > Rhizobiaceae > Neorhizobium > Neorhizobium sp. DAR64862/K0K3. The sequence goes on along the minus strand of NZ_CP191449.1, from coordinate 1,001,030 downwards.
CCGGCCGTCGCTTTCGTGTAGAACGAAGTCGATATCCATCTCGCCGCGGACCACATCGACGCTGCGGATCGTGTAGATGCGGATCACCATTTCGTCTTCGCCGTTCAGCCAGCCGAGGCGACCATCCGCACGGGTAACCGGCCAGACGGGCTTGCGGCCCTTCTTCGGGATCAGCAGGCGAATGTGGTAGTCGGCGCCGACGAACCGGGCAACGTCGTCGCAGGCAAGCGTCAGGCGGCGCATATGCGGCGTTACATGCCGCGCGGCAACGACGCGAATTTCGGTAAGGCCCGGGATTGGCGTCAGGACCGCTTCGTCATGCCAGTTCAGTTCCAGCGGCTCTTCGCCGGCAAACATGAAAAGATGCTCGGCAATCGAGCTGCGCACCAGTTGCAGCAGCTGCGCCGACGGGCAGGAAATATCGATCGAAAGGCAGCCGCCCTGCTTGCGGATATTGGCTTCGCCAACCTCGCTTGCGAGATTGACGTGGTCGCCGTCGCGCTTGACCTCGCTATGCTCGACGAAATGTTCGCAGATTTCGCACAGCATGCGCTCCGGGTCGACCGGAATTGCCTGGCCGGAAAGCGTAAACCTGTCCATCAACATTCCCGTCGCGCTCCTCTGCGCTCACCCGTTCGTCAACAGTCTCATGAGCCGGTCAGTGTGAAAGGCCCCGTAGGGCCTTCCTGCTAAAGTTTACTCAGTTTGTCAAGTTACCAAACCTTACTGACTTTCAAGGTCAGCGTACGGGCTTCGCCGTAGCCGCAGAAATACATCGTGTTGCAGCCTGCGACGTATTCCTTGTCGAACAGGTTGGTCACGTTGAGAGCAGCTTTCCAGTCGTTCTTTTCATAGCGGATACCCGCATCGAACACGGTCGCATCCTCCACGCGAAGCGTATTGGCGTCGTCAGCCCAAGACTTGCCGCGGTAGCGCACACCGGCCCCGAGACCAAGGCCAGCGAGCGGTCCGTCCGTGACCGTGTAGTCCAGCCAGAGCGATGCCTGCGCGTTCGGCACCACGGCCGGCGTATTGCCCTCCAGCGAGGAATCGCCAGGGTTTTCGGTGAACTCGAGATCCGTATAGGAGGCGGCAGCGATCAGCTTCCAGTTGCGATCCAGATTGAACTTGCCTTCGAGTTCAACACCGCGTGAGCGGACTTCGCCAAGCTGACGGTCACCGATGGCCGGGATACTGACCGTATAGTTCTGCTTGTCGATCTGGAACACCGACGCCGTCAGACTTCCGTCGAGCCAGGTCGGCTCGTACTTGACGCCGGCCTCGTACTGCTCGCCTTCTTCGGGCTTCAGCGCGCCATCCGCACCGGTGCCGACAAGCGGGCTGAAGAAGGTGGCGACGCTGGCATAGGGCGTGACACCGTTTGCGAATTCGTAGGCGATGCCTGCACGGCCGCTCCAGGCGGTATCGTTCAGCTTGGCATCACCGGTGCCGAGGCGGTCGTCAACGTCACTTTCGAGATAATCGAAGCGACCGTTGAGGGTGGCGACCCAGCCTCCGCCAAACTTGATCTGGTCCTGCACATAAGCACCGACCTGATTGATCGTGTAGATCTGATGCGTCGACGGCACGAGTGTTGGTGTTGGCAGGTCATTGCTCGGGTTGAGCGGATCGTATTGCGGCGGATAGGACCCGAACGGTGTCGCGAGCTGATCGTTGTCGAGACGATAATAGCGGTAATCCACGCCGACCATGACCTTGTGGCTCGCGCCGCCAAGCTCGAACTCGTTCTCCAGCCGGTTGTCGACATTGAACGAGTCGGCCGAAGAGCGCACGTCGTCCGCGTAGGTCAGCACCAGGCCATCGGTCTGCGACAGGAAGTCGAACGCGTAGATCTGGCGTTCCCGCTTGTCGAGATGCGCGTAGCGCAGGTTCTGCGTGAACTTCCAGCCGCTATCGAATTCATGCTCGAACTCGTAGCCGACCATTGCCTGGGTCGAGCGACCGATATCGAAATCCGGATCGCCGACAAACACGTCACGGTCAAGTTTGCCGAACACGGGATTGCTTTCCACGGTGCCCGTATAGGGCAGCAGACCGTTGGACGTATGGGTCTGATCGAGCTTGCTGACGGAGCCCCAGACATTGAGGCTGGTCGTGTCGGTCGGCTGGAATGTGATCTGCGGCATGAACACGCCGCGGATGTCATCCTGCTCATCCGAATAGCCCTGGCCGCCGGAAAGCTTGCCCGTGAAGCGGTAGCTGACGACATCGCTGCCGAGCGCCTTGTCCGAGAAGTCGAAGCCGGCATAACCGCTGCCGTTGCTGTCCACTCCGAGCTCGGTGTAAAAATAGGGCTCGTCCGTCGGACGCTTGCGCACCAGGTTCACGACACCGCCGGCATTGGCGCCCCCGAGCAGAACCGATGCCGGGCCTTTAAGAACTTCCACGCGCTCCAGCAGGAACGGATCGATCTGGAAATTGCCGAAGGCGTGGCTGGTCAGAGCCAGATTGTCGTAGAAGAGACCGGTCTGCGACGCGTTGAAGCCGCGCACATAAATCCAGTCGGTATCGGGATCCGAACCGTAAGGCTGCGCAAAGACGCCGGGCGTATAGAGAAGCGCCTGATCGACCTTGTCGACGACGCCGCGATCCTCCAGCTCCTGCCGTCCGACGACGGATACGGACTGCGGAATTTCATTGATCGGCGTATCGGTCTTTGACCCCGTGGTCGTCTGCTTGGCGACGTAGCCGTCAACAGCGCCGGTGCCGCTATCGGATCCCTGCCCTTCAATCACGATCGGTGCAAGCGTCGTCCCCTCGCTCTGCACCTGCGCCCGCGCGCTAAACGATGCGCTGAGCGCCATCAGGGCGACCCCTGCCCCGAGCGCCGCCTTCACCGTGTTCTTCCCCACAATTCCACTCATCTTCGCCCCACTCACGCCGCCATACTACTGGCACAATAGATGAGTGTTTAACTCAAATTAAACGCCGTCGCTTGCCCGCATCCGCGATATTTGAACGATCTTGGGCAAAGTTGCTGGACTGAACCCCATCGCAGCCGATTCAAACCGAGTGTGACTTTTTCCATTTCGACGGCGTGGTGCCGACATGCTTGCGGAACACGCGGCTGAAATGGGCGTGATCGGCAAAGCCGCTCTCGACCGCGATTTCGGTCAGCGGCCGGGCGCCGGAAATCAGCATCTGCTTGGCACGGTCGAGCCGGGCATTCATCTGCCACTCGTGCGGTGCAAACCCGGTCGACGCCTTGAACGAGTGGCTGAAATGCGATTGCGACAACCCCGTCAGGGTCGCGATCTCCTGCAGTCGAATGCTGCGAAGGCAATTGGCCTCGATGAATTCCACGGCGCGCCGCAACTGCCACGGCGCAAGCGTGCTGCGCTTGCGAGCGTCCGACAGCTTGACGATCTTCAGCACATCGACGAGCAGCGCGACCGTCAGGCCATCGCCGTAGAGATCATGGAGCGGGTCCGGACTGGCGACTTCCGTCGCAATCAGCTGCGCCAGCGACATCACGCGCTGATCGGCAAACAGGAGATGCGGCTCGGTCAGACGCCGCGGATCGAGCTCGTCCATCAGCCGGCGCCGCAAACCATCCGCATCGAAATGAATGTCGAGGTGCCGCACATACTGGACGTCTTCGATATCCACCCACAGATCCATCTCGGCCGGGATATAGGAAATCGGGCTTTCGCAACTGTCCTGCGGCGAACCGCCCGCTCGTGGACTGCACTTCACCAGCGGCCGCCCGCCGCCGCGATGCTCCAACAGAATGAAAAGCCGCGGATCCTGCGCCACGTAATAACCGCCCGCATGCGGGCCGCATTCCACATCCCACAGATCTGCGGTGATACCATTCCAGTGCCGCCGACGCATGCCGCCGATGACCGAAAAACCCTCGATCTGGTTTCGCATTCGGGGCTGGAACGTCATCGATTCACCGTGGCACATTAAACTTGTTTGTGATTATCAAGTTTAAGCGCTTGCATCAATCCCCGCCAATTCCGGTTGCCCGTTGCAGAGGATCACGGTGATTGCACCCGGCGCAACATCTGCTACGCCGGGGCCAAATTCGGTTACGGCAGCGTATAGGCTGTCTTCACTACGGTGAAGAATTCCGCTGCATATTTGCCCTGTTCGCGTGAACCGAAGGACGACGCCTTGCGGCCGCCGAACGGAACGTGGAAATCGACGCCCGCCGTCGGCAGGTTGACCATCACCATCCCGGCTTCGGAGTTGCGCTTGAAATGCGTCGCATGCTTCAGGCTGGTCGTCGCGATGCCGGCGGAAAGGCCGAATGGCGTATCGTTGGCAACGGCAAGCGCCTCGTCATAGTCCTTGACGCGGATGACCGAGACGACCGGTCCGAAAATCTCTTCCTGGCTGATGCGCATCTGGTTGGTCGCTTCGGTAAACAGCGTCGGCTGCAGATAGAAGCCGGGCGTATCGCGCGACACGACCTCGCCGCCAAAGGCAAGCTTGGCGCCTTCGCTTTTGCCGATCTCGATATAGTCGGTATCCTGCTTGAGCTGCCGTTCGTCGACGACGGGACCGATATGCGTGCCGGCCTTCAGCGCATTGTCAACGGTCAGTGACTTCAGCTTCTCGGTCATGGCCGCCACGAACTTGTCGTGAATGCCTTCCGTCACGATCAGCCGCGACGAGGCCGTGCAGCGCTGGCCGGTCGAGAAGAAGCCTGAGTTGGCCGCGGCTTCCACGGCGACGTTAAGGTCTGCATCGTCAAGCACCACCATCGGGTTCTTGCCGCCCATCTCCAGCTGGAACTTGCGGTTATGCTCGATCGAGGCAAGCGCCACCCGCTTGCCGGTGCCGGTCGAGCCTGTGAACGTGATGCCGCCCAGATCCCGGCTGTCGAGCATCGCCTGACCGACCACGGAACCGCTTCCCATCACCAGGTTGAGCACGCCCTTCGGCAGGCCTGCGCGGTGGAGAATATCGACGATCGCCCAGGCGCAGCCCGGCACGAGCTCGGCCGGCTTGAACACGACCGTGTTGCCGTAGCAAAGCGCCGGTGCGATCTTCCAGGCCGGAATGGCGATCGGGAAATTCCAGGGCGTGATGATGCCGATGACGCCGAGCGGCTCGCGGGTGATCTCGACGGTGATGCCCGGCCGTGCCGACGGCACGACCTCGCCGGTCAGGCGCAGCGCTTCGCCCGCGAAGAAATCGAAGATCTGCGCCGCGCGCGTCACCTCACCGATCGCCTCGGGAAGGATCTTTCCTTCTTCGCGCGCCAGCAGTTTGCCGAGCTCTTCCTTTCGGGCCAGGATCTCGTCCGCGGTCTTCTTCAGGATCGCGTGCCGCTCCAGGATGCCGGAACGCGACCATGCGGGAAACGCGGCCTTCGCCGCCGCAATCGCAGTCTTGGTATCCTCGGCGCTACCGCGGGCATAGAGACCGACGACATCTTTCGTGTCGGACGGGCTGATGTTCTCGGACGCATCCGAGCCGACCCATTCGCCGGCAATCAGGTTCTGGTAGATCGTCATTGCAAAATTCCTATCTCAGATATCGTCCGGATGCCCGGCCGTGGTGAATGCACCGCCTTGATAAATGACCGCGGGATCGGCCGGATCGTCAACGGCCGCCGCCTCCACTTCCACGCGCCATTTGGCGGATGTGTCCTGCGGCCTCCAGCCAAGGAAGGACGCGTTGCCGTTGTCCCACCATTGCTCATCGTTTGCAGAAGCGCCGTAGACCACCGTATGGCCAAGCCGTGGAGCTGAGAAGGCCCGCCCGCAAAGCGAAACGAAATCCTGGTAGCTCAGCCAGGTCGCCAGCATACGCCGGGTGAGCGGCTTGTCGAAGCAGGAGCCGATCCGCATCGACAGCGTCTCCTGAGCGAACTTCTGCCAGTACATGCTGGCAACCGCCTCGCCGAAGACTTTGGAAACACCGTAAAGCGAGTCCGGCTTCGGCGCGACGCTGTTGTCGATGAATTCGTCGCGTCTGTAATAGCCGACGACATGATTGGAACTGGCGAACACGATGCGCGGCTTGCCGCTGTGGCGGGCAGCCTCGTAGAGATTGTAGAGGCCAACGATATTGGCCTGCAGGATCATGTCGAACGGCTTTTCGATCGAAACACCACCGAGGTGGATGATACCGTCCACGCCTTCGACCAGTTTGGCAACGGCTGCGGCATCGGACAGATCGCAGCGCACAAAACTCTGGTTCGCACCGGGATCATCGATGTCGGTGAGATCCGACAGCACCACTTGTTCTGCAAGCTCGCTCAGCAGCGGACGAATTCCGCGCGCAAGCCCGCCGGCGGCGCCGGTCAGCAAAAGTCTCTTCAGCATTGATCCTCCCCAGGACAGCTTCCTATCACAATGTCATCATACATGATGACCTAACTCATACTATAAGATGCGCGAGGGAGGTCAAGCAGGCGGCGGCGGATTGCCGGCGATCAGTTTGCGTAGCACCTCCATATCCTGACCCAGCGGGCGATCGTCTGCGTAGATGGCCACATGCTGTCGCACCATATCGCGGACCTCCAGGGTGCCGATCGCGGGAGAATTGGTTTCGGCGAGAATGTCCTGGGCCTGGACGCCCGCCATCAATTCGATCGCAAGCACCTGTTCGGCATTGTCGAGTATGGCGAGCAGCTTGTTGGCTGCCGCGGTCGGATGCGCCAGAAAATCCTCCTGAAGCCCCGATGTCAGGCCGCCATCGGTTGCCGCGGGCGCGGCCAGCCGCCTGTTCTCGTTGACGAGTGCGGCAGCGGTATACTGTGCAATCATGAAGCCGGAATGGCTTCCCGCATCGGTCGCGAGAAACGGCGGCAGGCCGCTCACCAGCGGATTGACAAGCCGGTCGATGCGACGCTCGCTGATCGCCGCAACCTGGGCAATCGCAGCTCCCAGCGCATCGGCGGCATGCCCAAGCGCCGGCGCCACCGCATGCGCTTCGGACCAGACAAGCGGCGCATCCGGTGTTCCGGCAATTGCAGGGTTGTCGGTGACGGAGGCAAGCTCCTGATCGACTGTCCCGCAGGCATGGGCAAACACGTCGCGGGCCGCACCATGCGCATGCGGTATCGCGCGAAGACTGAGCGCATCCTGTGTTCGACGCCCGACCGCGGCCGCGATGATACCGCTTCCCTGAAGACGCGACCGCAATGCCGCTCCGACCATAGCGATGCCGGCCGAAGGCCTCAGCGCCAGCACATCCTCGTCGAAAGCCGACATCTGGCACCCGGCAGCCTCCAGCGTCACCGCGGCAATGGCATCGGCCCAATCGAGCAGCCGTTCGGCACGCGCGAGCGCCACGCAGGCGAGACCGGTCGAGCAGGCGGTGCCGTTGACGAGGCTGAGCCCTTCCTTGGCGCCGAGCACCAACGGTTCGAGCCCGATTGCGGCAAGCGCCGCGCGGCCGGTCATCCGCTCCCCCGCCACGCAGGCATGTCCCTCGCCGATCAGCACCAGCGCCGTATGGGCGTTGTGAATGAGGTAGCCGGCCGAGCCTTTCGACGGCATATCCGGAATGCAATCGGCCTCGAGAAACCGGCACAGGTATCGAACGATATCAGGGCGTACCCCCGAATACCCATGCACGAAATTGCCGATCTGCGCTGCGATCACCGCCCGCACCTCGCGGCGGCCAAGCAGTGGCCCGACACCACAGGCATGGCTCATGACGATATTGCGCGAAAGCCGGCTCTGCGACTCGCGATCGACGACCGTATCGGACAGCGCCCCGACACCCGTCGTGATGCCGTACGCCCTCGCGCCGTTTTCCACCAACGCCTCGACGATGCGTCGGGCATAGGCGACGCGGTCCCAAGCCCCTTGCGAAAGCGCGAGATCCTCGCCTTCCGCAACGTGAGCCACATCACGCCACGTCAGTGCCTTGTCGAGAAGGATCGTCACGGGCAGCGTCCCTTGAAAGGCCGGGGTCGGCGAAGGCGCTACGATAGGCGTCTCAAGGGATAAGGCAAAGTCCCGGCAGCGGCGTCGATGTGTCAGGCGACGGCAGGATAGCCAAGCGCTGCGGCCTGCCGCTCAAGCTCGAGCAGCCTCTCGTAACGGGAATCGTCGAGAACCGCGAAACTGGTCAGCGCCAGCACGTCACGCGCATCCGCAAGCGACGGATCGACAAGGGCGGCCTCAAGCGCGCATCGCAAAAGCGCCACCTCGTCATCGGATGCAGACGCCCGGGTGATAAGCGGCAGGCCGGGGCCGGACGGGGTCTCTGCCAGCACGACGATATCAGCCAGATCTTCATGCGAGAACCGCGCCATATGACCGTACGTGATGCAGTCTATCGCAGCGCAACCCGCCCTGCCCTCGGCAACCGCCGCGATGCTGGCCGCATGCCCGCCGGTTTCGATCACCCTTCCGAAGAAGCGTGGTCCGCGCGCAATCGGCGCGATCGCGGCGCGAAACAGATTGGCGCCCGAATTGCTGTCGCGACTGTTGATCGCCGCCGTCCGCCCGCGCAGATCTTCAAGCGAGGATATCCCCGCATCCTTCCGAACGATCACGAAGCTGCACATGTCCGGCCCGTCGCAGCCGGAATAGGCATAGCAAGGCGTCGCCACCAGCCGAAGGTTTCCGCGCAGACTGCTGACGTAAGGGTAGCCGCAGGTCTGCGACAACAGCAGATCCGGCCGCAGCCAGGCGTCGTCATGGGAGATCGAACGATCGAGCAAACCAGGAACCCCGGCCATGCCGGCATCGGTCAGGTGACGCGCAATAAACCCCCACAGCGCATCGGTCGCCTCAGCAACCGGTGGCGGCGCGACATACATCGCCAGACTGGCGAGCCGCGCCGGGCTGTCCATCAATGCAGACCGCCGACACCGAGCAGACGGTCCACGGTCTGCTGATCCTTCGACAGAGCATCCGGCGTGCCGCTCCAGGCAATGCGCCCGCGCTCCAGAATGATGACGTCTTCCGCGAAATCGAGCGCGCTCTGGATCCGCTGCTCCACCAGAAGGATGGTCATGTCGCCTGAGGTCGCAAGTGCCGCGAATGCAATCATCAGTTCCTCGCAGATGACGGGGGCGAGTCCCTCCAGCGGTTCGTCGAGAAGCAACACGGAGGGACGGCCGAGAATGGTGCGGGCCGTCGTCAGCATCTGCTGCTCGCCGCCGGAAAGCTGGTTGCCCAGATTGCTGCGCCGCTCCTTCAGCCGCGGAAACATGGCATAGGCCTCCTCGATCGCATCCTTCGGGCGCGCCTTCAAGCCGACGAACAGGTTTTCCTCCACCGTCAGGCTCGGGAATACACAGCGTTCCTGCGGCACATAGCCGAGGCCCGCGCGGGCACGGTCGGCGCCCGCGGCAGTGCTGATATCGGCACCGTCAAGCGCAATCCGTCCGCCGTAACGACGGGTCTGCCCGGCAAGGCTCGCAAGCAGCGTCGTCTTGCCCATGCCGTTGCGGCCGAGAACGGCCAGCCGCCGTCCAGCCGGGACCGTGACGGTGATGTCTTCCAGCACCCTGGTCGGGCCGTAGCCCGCCGACAGGTTTTCGATCTCAAGCGACGCGGCCGGCATCGGCATAGCTCCCCAGATAGGCTTCCCTGACGCGGGGATCGCGTGTGGCGTCGCCCGGCGCGCCGTCGAAGATGACAGCACCGGCGGCAAGCACCACCACCTTTTTGGCAAACCGGAAAACGAGGTCCATGTCATGCTCGATCATCAGCACCGCCAGATCGGCCGGCAGCTCGTTGAGAGCCTGCTCGATCAGCCCGACATCGCTCTGCGGCACGCCGGCCGCAGGTTCGTCGAGGAGAAGCACTTTCGGCTTCAAGGCGAGCGCGATGGCGATTTCCAGAAGACGCTGCTGACCGTAGGCGATCTCGCGAACCTTGCGGTGCATGAGCGCGGTCAGCCGCAACGTCTCGAGCCGGTGCTCCACCTCCTGCATCACGTCAGCCATGGTCAGGAAATTGCCGAAGATACGGCCGGACCGTCCTTCCCGCTGCAGGACCGCAAGGCCCAGATGTTCGGCCGCCGTCATATCCTGAAACAGCCGTGTCACCTGGAAGGACCGCACCAGCCCGCGTTTGACGCGAGCACTCGCGTCGAGCCCCGTGATCACCTCGCCACCCAGCCGCACCTCGCCAGAACTGGGGGCCAGCGTTCCCGTCACCAGATTGACGAAGGTCGTCTTGCCGGCACCGTTCGGGCCGATCAACGCCACCCGATCGCCCGCCGCCATGGACAGCGAAACATCGTTCGTGACCACCAGCCCGCCAAACGACTTTTTGAGGGAGACGACTTCGAACACGGGACTTCCGACAACTGCGGTCATGGCCGTCCCTCCCGCCGTTTTTCAAGAAACGCCGCCACCGTTCCATAGATGCCCTTCGGCGCAAACAGCACAACGGCGATCAGAAGCGCGCCGACCATGGTCAGCCAGTGGAACGGATTGACGGACGACACATAGTCCTGAAACATCATGAACGCGACGGTGCCGGCAAGGGCCCCGAACAGCGAACCCGTGCCGCCGAGTGCCAACATCACAAGCGCTTCCGCAGACTGGGTAAACGACAGCGTATCGAGCCCGACCACCTGCGTGGAGATGGCGTTGAGCGCGCCGCCCAGCCCCGCGACCGCCCCGGAAATTCCATACATCTTGACGATCGCGCGCTTCGGCGAGGCGCCCATCGCCCGGATCCGCAGCGGATCCTCCTTCAGCCCGCGACACAGCATGCCGAATGGCGACCGCACGAGAATGCGCAGGAGAACGAACACGACGAGCAGCATCACGACCGCGAACACATAGGCCGTATTGCCGAACAGATCGAATTCGAAACGGCCGAAGATCGGATCCGGCGCGATCCCCGAAAGGCCGTCGCTGCCGCCGGTAAAGGACGACATCTTGTTGGCAAGCTCGTGAAACAGATGAATGAGCGCGATCGACAGAACCAGCTGCGGCAGCCCATGCGCACGCAGCATCACAAGCCCCGACAAAAGCCCGGCAAACGTTCCGCCGACAAGACCCGCAAGCGTCATCAGCAGCGGATCGTTGATGCCGTAATGGGCAGACAGAATACCCGCCGCATAGGCGCCGCTGCCAAACAGCGCCGCATGACCAAGCGTCGCCACGCCGCAATAGCCGGTGACGAGATCAAGCGAAAGCACGAGCAGCGCCACCGCGATGATCCGCGTCAGAAGCGCCAGATTGTCCGGAAAGGCAAAATAGCCGATCGCCGCGGCAAGGACGATCACGCCGAACCCCACGACATCGCGCATCAGCGAACGGCGACGGCGAATCGCGCCCATATCCCTTGAACTCACATCAACCGCCATTCTACTTCGCCCCCTTCATGAGGCCGTTCGGAAACACGCAGATGATGGCGATCACCGCAAGGTAGAAGAAGAACTCGCCGAACTCGGGCAGCAGATAGCGCCCCGTCGTATCGACCGCGCCGAGCAGCAGGCAGGCGAGCAACGTGCCCCCGATCGAGCCTGCCCCGCCGACGGAAACGACGACCAGGAATGTCACGAGATAGCGCAGCGCATAATAGGGTTCGACCGGCAGCAATTCGGCCCCGACCACGCCGCCGAAGGCCGCAAGCCCGACCGCGACCGCAAAGCTGACCGCATAGATGATTTCGGTGCGAACCCCGAGCGCTGACGCCATCGCCGCATTATCGACCGAGGCCCGCAGCCTGATGCCGAAACCGGTCTTCTCGATCGCAAGCCACAGGCAAAGCGCCACGGCAAGACCGCAGAAGATTGCAAACAGACGATGCGCGGAAATGCTGCGGAAACCGAGATCGACCGGTTGCTGCAGCACATCCGAAAGCGGAATGGTCTTTAGCGTCGGCCCCATCAGGTAATTGGCAAGCCCGATGATGCAAAACGTGATGCCGATCGTCATCAGCACCTGCGTCAATTCAGGCGCGCCATAGATGCGACGATAGAGAAACCGCTCGATCGGCACCGCAATCACGATCGTGGCGACCACGGCGGCAAGGATGGCCGGCGCATAGCCTAGGCCGAGGTCCCGCGAAATATAGGAGGCGACATAGCCGCCGATCATCGCGAAGGCACCATGGGCGAGATTGACCACCCGCATCAGCCCCATCGTCACCGAAAGCCCGATCGAAATCACGAACAGGATCATGCCATAGGCGAGCGCATCGATACCGATGCTCAAAATCGTCTGCAACCGTCTCGCCTCCCATGCGGTCCTGAACTGCAGGCTGCTTATAATTGAAGCCGAAGGTCAAGAAAATTGCTGGGGTGACAAAAGCCGGAATTCGCCCGACATGCGGTTATCCACAGAGCGGCGCTCCGGCATGGCGAACGAAGCGAACCGACCATGCAAGAACGCCCCCAGCCGCCGCCTCATGGCCGACCAGTCGCCAGCGAGTGGCCGAGAAGTCGAAGGCAACCGTGCTCCCGAATGACGCAACCGAACCCTCCCCGAACCGACGAAGCTGCCAATGGTCAAAAACCCACGGCCCGCCCGCATGCAGATCTTTTGCTAATGTGAGGAAACCTTTTGCCCGCCATCGGGTTAAGTCACCGTAGGGAATACAAGGAAACACCATAATGATGAAGCTTCTCGCAGTAACGATCCTTTCCGCTGGTCTCGCAACGTCGGCTATGGCCCAGACGGCAACGTCCGGCACCGCCGCAGACCGCAGCAACGTACAGCAGAACACCGCAGGCGAAGGTGGCAACATCCCGCCGAAGCCAGCAGCTTCCGGCACCGTCGATTCGACAGCTACCAACAGCACCATGCCGAGCAGCAGCACGATGGGCGAAGGCAGCAAGAAGTGCAACAACGGCGGCCAGCCAGGTGACGCAGCCAACTCGGGCAACCTCCCGAACAACACCGGCACAACCGTCCAGGGCACCAACTGCTAATCAGCAGTTTTTCCCCAAAAGCGCTCTTCGCGATACCGCGGGGGGCGCTTTTTTTGTTTGGGGATAGGATCCGTTCGTAACGATTGATCCGCCACGGACGGCGCATAGGAAGAGGTCCGGATCAGCCTTCACCAACGGCTGCGGCTTCTCCGCAACGAAATCAGCTTTTCGCGCAACACAGCAAGTCCGGCAGCTTTTTCCCGTGGAGCGGGTACCTGTTCCAGGTAGCGCTCCGGTCGCTCGATAAAGGCCGAATAGATGAGCGTTTCTGTTTCGGGATAGACCCCGGCAAAGGTGATCAGCTTTTCCTGCCGCCCGTCGTGGAAGTGCAGCCGCAGCACGTTGTCATAGGGTAAAACGTAATAACCAAGGAACCATGCCTCTTCGCCGGCCTCCATCACGCCGCCGCCGTTGGCATGCAGCGCCTCGACGCAGCGGTAATATCCGCCGAACCGCAACGGGCTGTAATCCAGGCCGGCATTGCGCCCATCGGCAAAAATCCGCAAATGCCCGTTGCAACCCAAATCGAAACGTCGACAAGACCCCTTTACCCGCAAGGACGCATTCCACCATGCAGCCACCACCCGATATGGCCCCTCTTCTCGCGTACGGAGCCGTCTTCGCCGACCCGGACTTCACATTCGGCGCTTGGTCCGGCGGAGGGACGGAAGCCGGCGTCATGCAATCTCCCTACTACGCCTTCTCGGAAGGCGGACTTGGTTTTATAGAAGCCGTGGTTTCGGCCAATTGGGTGCGGCCGGAGATCGACTGGTCAAGCGACGGTCTTCGCCAGAGCTACCAGCATATGATCACGACGCCGATGGCGATCGAAACCGCTTCACAGGATGACATGGCCCACCTTTTGACAACGCTGGTGCGCGGTGATCGATTCAACGAGGGAATGCTGGCCCAGGCCTTCAACGACGGAACACTCGCCCGTATCGTCGCGCGGGCCGTTGCCCTTGCCGAAAGGGGCTGAAAACGGATCCGAGGGCTCTCCAGTCACCTGCCGATACTGAGGGGACGGATCGCTCGCTCGCACGATGTTAATAAGTATGGTTGATGTGGTGGACACGGAGAAATTCGATTAGCGCAGCAAAAGCAATGCTGTTAGTGCTAAATCGCCCCTCCGCCCTCCCCTGATCTTGTTGCGATCTTTTGAACGACGACCTCGCAGGATCAGCTATGAACCAGACCTCTCGCTCAGTCGAAACGACTGCTGTCACAGGTCTCCCACGCACCAGCAAAAACTTTGCCGAAGCCGCTGCAAGCTGCGTTAAGCATGGCGGCGACGCAAAGTATCTTGATGCGGTGCCAACTCACATGGGAATCCAAATACATGTATCGTGAGCTCTTATGCTCACGTCGCGTACAAGCACTAAGCTCTGGTGCTTCACTGGTGCAACGTAAGATTCATCGAAATAAAATCAGCCTTGAGCACCATGAGTTGGGAGCTTTCATCAGAGAAGATATAGCGCCGTCAAAACCGGGATCGTCCGACAGGCTCATCGATTGCAGGAAGCGATCAAGACGTGTGCTCGCACAGCCGGATGCCATCAGGATTGAAGGCTCGGCCCGTGGTCATAAGGTGAGTTCATGCAGAGGGTGTTGCCTACAAGCTTCAATCCGAGCAGACATGCTGCACGGGTAGGCTGCATTCACGGTGAAAATATTGACTGGCTATCAGGAGGTAATACTCTGTAAGAATATTCGAAGGGGATTTTGGATGTCGACATTTGTTTATGAGCAGGATGGCCAGAAGAAGACGACCTCCCAGAGCTTCTATCGTGGTGAGAACACGAATTTCTATCCCACGCCCGCCTCGCTGAAGGTGGCGGACGCGATCGACAAATACATCATAGCAGGCTGGAAGCCGGCGGCGCCGTTTCTGGCGAAGGAAACCCCGGTCGTTGCTTTCGGTTCCTGTTTCGCAACCAATATCAGCACCTATCTGCACGATCGCGGCTACAATGTGCTAACCAAGAAAGACAACAAGGCCTATGTGACAAAAATGGGCGATGGCATGGTGAATACATTCGCCATCCTGCAGCAGTTCGAATGGGCCTGGCTGAACAAGGTGCCCGAGGGGGATCTCTGGCACGGCTACAAGGCCGAGGAATTCGGGTATGGCGAAGAAGTGCGGCTCGTCACCAAGCAACTGTTCGACGAGGCGGAGATGTTCATCATCACGCTCGGCCTGTCGGAGATCTGGTATGACGAGCCGACCAAGGAAGTGTTCTGGCGCGCCGTGCCGAAGGACAAGTTCGATGCCTCTCGCCACAAGTTCCGCGTCTCCACCTTCGAGGAGACACTAAGAAATATCAACGCCATCTACGAAATCATCCGCCGATTCCGGCCGGAGGCGAAGATCATGTTTTCAGTGTCGCCGATTCCGCTGACGGCTACATTCCGGTCGGTGAGTGCGATTGCGGCGAACTCCGTTTCCAAGGCTATTATCCGAGCCGCCTTTGACCAGTTCTATCGCGACCGTTCGCCGAAAGATTCGTCACTCTATTATTTCCCATCCTATGAGGCGGTAAGCCATGTTTATCGCAACCAGTGGGGAATGGACGGCCGGCATGTGGCGCAATCCGTGCTGCACTTCAACATGGCGATGTTTGAGCATTATTTCTGCACGCCAGGCATTCCCACCGAACAGCTTCAACAGATCTACCAGCAGTCGCTCGTTATCGATGAGCGGATCGGCCGGGAAGGACATCTCAACCAGGGTAAATCTTACGAAGAGATCCGCGAACGAACCAAGCAGGTGAAACGCCAGCAACGGATAGATGCACGTATCGCCGAGCGGGCGCAGGCCCGCCAGCAGGCCACCGAGATCCGCAAGGCGAATGCCGAAAAGATCCGCCAGTCTCAAAAGATCAAGCAGGCCGCGAGCTTCGGATGGGGTACCTTGAGTCCGCTTATGTCGCGGATCTATCTCCCCCTTGTAACGGCCGCCGCCGGCTTTGCCGCAAATGGCTTGATCGGGTTGAGCTTCTTCGGGGATTGATTGAAAGAAAAGCAGCGGGACTGACTGAGCCTGCTGCACGGCCAGCTTTGCGCGGCTCTGAATGGTAGTCCCAATTGGACCGCGAATAGTCCTGAATTTGCAGGCAAAAACGACGCAGTTGCGATTAGGTACGGGGTTTTGAAGAGCCCGCTATTCGGCACAATGACAAATTTGATCGGCGGCAACGATACCCAGATGGTCCCGAGGAGGTCTAGGTAGGTTGCAGGCATCGTCGATGACGATTTGATAGCTGGCGGGGCCTATGTTGAACCATTAGTCGGCGTGGGCGGAGTCTCTCTTCGTAGAGATCGGCAGAAGCGAATGGAGGGATCAACTACATCAATGGGGAGGTCCCAACCTCTTCCGGATCTTTCAGCGCGGTGAAATCGGAAATTAGCAGAGAAA
Organism: Neorhizobium sp. DAR64862/K0K3; assembly: GCF_050500185.1. Classification (NCBI taxonomy): domain Bacteria; kingdom Pseudomonadati; phylum Pseudomonadota; class Alphaproteobacteria; order Hyphomicrobiales; family Rhizobiaceae; genus Neorhizobium; species Neorhizobium sp. DAR64862/K0K3. Next base: position 984,781 of record NZ_CP191449.1, on the reverse strand, counting down.
GTAAACGGCACTACGAGGGAATTGGAAACGATTTGGCTCTCGTTTGGAAGGACTGCGTGCGTGGATATGCTGGCAACAAGCTGGACTGCTCCTCGCGCTACTAACCGCAGGCGCGGTGTTCCCTACGGCGGCCTTCAACAAGGTGACGAAGGCATCGATCGCATATTGCGTTGCGACCTCGTGACTACTCCATCGCGATCGCTGAGACGTGTGTCGAGCCGCAGAGACCTGATACGAACACATTTGTCCGAGGAGCATGGTGAGACTATCTAACGTTTCACAACCGGCACCACACAGATGTGGAGTTACTAAACCTCGTGACAAAATTCCGGAAATTCGCGTCCGGCTACAATGAGGCTACGAAGCAATAGATAAAACATTGGTAGGCCCGGAGGGACTCGAACCCCCAACCAAGCGGTTATGAGCCGCCGGCTCTAACCATTGAGCTACAGGCCCTGCCCTTTGAAGGCATGACGACTGGCGCAATGGTTCGCCGGTCGCAAGGGTCCGTCTAGCTCAAATTGTGAACGCTCACAAGGCCTCGCCGCAATAGGTTCACAATCACACGTCACCTAGAGGATGTTCGGCTTTCAACTCAGGCATTTGGCCGGGATCGTCGAACAACCAGTATCAAAGGAGACACAATGCGCCGTTTGCCCACCGCCCCTTCTCTCGCGCCGGCTTTCCTAGCCCTTGCCCTCGGCACGGCCTTCCTTCCGCTGTCGCCGTTTTCGGCAACGGTCGCCTCTGCGCAGGAAGCCCGCACGCCGCGCGAACCGATCATCAGCGTGTCCGGTGAGGGCAAGGCCGCGGTCGCGCCCGATATGGCGATCCTGTCGCTTGCCGTCGTGAGGCAGGCAAAGACCGCCGATGCGGCCGTCTCCGCCAACAACACGGCAATGAGCGAAGTGCTCGCCGCCATCAAGGCTGAAGGCATTGCCGATCGCGACGTCCAGACCAGCAGCTTTGCGATCTACCCGCAATATCGCCAGGTAGCCCCGAAGGACGGCATCGAGCCGCCGCAGGAAATCATCGGCTACGAAGTGTCCAACACGCTGACGCTTAAGGTGCGCGATCTCGAAAAGCTCGGCGGTCTGATCGACAAGACGGTCAAGCTCGGTGTCAACCAGGGCGGACAGATCGAGTTCACCAATACCAATACCGACGAAGTGATGACGCAGGCGCGCAAGGCAGCCGTTGCCGAAGCGCTCGCCAAGGCAAAGACTCTGACGGAAGCTGCCGGCGTCAAGCTTGGCCGCATCATGGAGATCAGCGAGAATTCGGCACCGCCCATGGCCCCGCCGATGATGCGCATGACAATGGCAAAGGATTCCGGCAACGGCGTCCCGGTGGCGGCCGGCGAGACCAGCTACACGGTCAACGTCAACGTCGTGTTCTCCATCGATCCCTGATCGGATCGCTTCAACGACAAAACCCCGCCCGGCGAATGCCGGACGGGGCTGAAGATAGACTGGGACGCTTGAGATCCGTTAGCGACGGATGAGCGGGCAGCCCCGCACATTGGCAAACACGACCCGGTCGCGTCCGCGGCGGTCGACGCCGACGACGGTCACGCTGCGGCGGGAGATGTCGACGACGCGGGTACGGCGCAGACCCATCGCTTCGGCGCGACGTTCAGCCAAGCGCGGCGAGCAGCCGACGGGACGCATGTGGCGCGGGCGCTCATAGCGCGGCGGGTGGTGCGGACGCCAGTCGCGCTCACGGTACTGTACGAATTCCGGGCCGGCGGCGGCGGCGATTGGCGCGGACGCCGAAATCCCTGTCAGAGCGATCAAGGCTGCAAGGCCGGCCTTCGCCATCAGGCGTGTGATTGTAGTCATCTTTTGCTTCTCCTGAACCTGTCACCGGTTGTCCGGCTGTCTCGCGTCGGCCTTTCGGGCCAACGGTCGATGCAACTCTATCCAACCCAGCTGAATGCCTGCAAAACCGATCATTCAGTATGTGTTCATTTGGAAAACAACGATCATCACGACGAAAGATGCAGCACGATCTCTCGACGGTGCGGGCTGTCGCGGTGCTCGAAGAGATAGATCCCCTGCCACGTGCCGAGCACCAGCCTACCGCCGGTTATCGGAATGCCGATCGAGACTGCCGTCAGTGCCGCCTTGATATGTGCCGGCATATCATCTGGCCCTTCCATTGTATGGCTGACCCAGCCCATCGAAGGATCGTCCGAGGGGGGAACGAGGCGGGAAAAGAACGCCTTCAGATCGCTCTTCACGTCCGGATCGGCATTTTCCTGAATGATCAGCGAACAGGACGTGTGGCGAACGAAGACGGTCAGCAGGCCCTCGTCGCGCCCAGCCTGGCGCACGAAGCGTTCGGCTTCATCCGTGAACTCGTATAGCCCTTGGCCTCTGGTCGAAATCTGGATCGCGGTCTGCGGCATCGAAATTCTCTTCTCTGCTTGAAGATCAAAACTCGGGAAAACCGCGCTTGCGCCATTCCGAGCGCGGCACGAGGCCACCCACATTCATCGAAAACGAAACGATTTTCGTGGCATCGGCATCCACTTCGCAGCGGAAGCTGACGTCATGCCACTGCCCTTTGGCGCGAAAGCCGATATTGCGCGCCTCGAGAACCGTCCCATTGGGCAGCTTCGGTGCGGGCAAGACATCGGGATTGTAGGCGGGCGAGCCGTTCTGCAATTGCGCGCTGAGTTCCGACGAGCAGAGCTGCCCTGCCCGAACGCCGCGCGGTATGCCGGCCATCGCAACGGTCGCCAGCGCATCACCGGTATCGCGCGCGGAAAACAGCGTTCTGACGGGCTTGAGATCGCCGGCGGCAGTGGATGGTTTCGGCGGCGCCGGCTTTTGCGTCGGCACGGGTGCGGAGGAAGGCGGCCCTGTAAAGAGCCCGGCCGTCATCGCATCAGGAGACGCACCGCCGGCAGGTCCGGGCATTCCCGACGGATCGGAGCCTGGAACACTGAGCTGCGGTGGCGTCATCTGGGTCGGCACCGGCGCTTCTGCTGGCGCGCCCTCGCCCTGTCCGTTGGTACCCGCCGTCTGTGCAGGCTCCTCAGGCGCTGGCGGATCGGCATCGGTCGCAGCGGGCGCTGGCGCATCCTCCGCAGCATTGCCGTCAAGCGCCTGGCGCGGACCGCTGTCCTTTTCGCCAAACTGGAACACAGGCCGCAGTGCGGACATCGGCGGCGCTGACGCCTGCTTCTCCTCCTCGGCCGGTGTCGGGCTTGCAGGCGGCGGCGGCGGTGCCGGCTGCTCGGCCTTCTGCGGTGCCTCGGGCTCTTTCGCTTCTTCCGGCGCCTTTTCTTCGGGCGGCTTTTCTTGAGGCTGCGGCTCTTCGGGCTTTGGTTCTTCAGGCTTGGGAGGCTGAGGTTCCGGCGGCTTCGTCTCCTCCGGCTGTTCGTCCTGCGCAGGGGAAGGCGGCGGAGCAGCTTCCGGTGCCGAAGCCTTGCTCGCCGAAATCACGGGGTCCTCGAGCGGATCTTCCTGAGGCTTCTGCTCGGGCGGCTTTTCCGGTGGCGGCTCTTCGGCCTTCGCCTCTTCCTTGAGGTTCAGCTCGTCAGGCTTCTTCGCTTCTTCGACCGGCTCCTGCTTGTCCTCTTCCTGCGGCGGCACAAGCTCCACCTGGACGGTTTCCTCCTCGGGAACCGCATTGGTCGGCAGCGGCAATTTGACGAGGAGCGCGCCCGCGATGATCAGATGCAGAGCGACTGACGCACCCAGCGCCGTTGCGATCACCTTCTTATGGGGGGCGGGAGACATATCCGGCATGGCTCCCATGTAGGATGGTTCGCGGGCATGATCGAGTCCGGCCCGATCACAACATCAATAAAAAAGCCCGGCACGTCATAACGGCCGGGCTTTTAATGGGTCTGGTCCAGCGATCAGCTGTCGAGGAACGAGCGAAGCTTGCGGCTCCGGCTCGGGTGCTTCAGCTTGCGCAGCGCCTTCGCCTCGATCTGGCGGATACGTTCGCGGGTAACCGAGAACTGCTGGCCGACTTCTTCGAGCGTGTGGTCGGTGTTCATGCCGATGCCGAAGCGCATGCGAAGAACACGTTCTTCACGCGGCGTCAGCGATGCGAGAACCCGCGTCGTCGTTTCACGAAGGTTCGCCTGGATGGCGGCATCGATCGGCAACAGCGCATTCTTGTCCTCGATGAAGTCACCCAGATGCGAATCCTCTTCGTCACCCACAGGGGTTTCGAGCGAGATCGGCTCCTTGGCGATCTTCAGGACCTTGCGGACCTTTTCGAGCGGCATGGCCAGCTTTTCGGCCAGCTCTTCCGGGGTCGGCTCGCGACCGATCTCGTGCAGCATCTGGCGCGATGTCCGGACGATCTTGTTGATCGTCTCGATCATGTGCACCGGAATACGGATCGTGCGGGCCTGGTCGGCGATCGAGCGGGTGATCGCCTGCCTGATCCACCAGGTCGCATAGGTCGAGAACTTGTAACCGCGACGGTATTCGAACTTGTCGACGGCCTTCATCAGGCCGATATTGCCTTCCTGGATAAGGTCCAGGAACTGCAGGCCGCGGTTGGTGTATTTCTTGGCGATGGAGATGACGAGACGAAGGTTCGCCTCGACCATTTCCTTCTTGGCGATCCGCGCTTCGCGCTCGCCCTTCTGCACCATCGACACGATCCGGCGGAATTCGGTGATCGAAATACCGGTTTCGGTGGCCAGGCTCTGGATCTCCTGACGGATATCGCGAATGGCGTTGAACTCCGCCTTGGCAAAATCCTTCCAGCCGCGTGCCGACAGATTGGCGATCGACTTCATCCAGTTCGGATCAAGCTCGGCACCCTGATACTGCTCCAGGAACGAGTCGCGCTTGACGCCGTAGGATTCAGCCAGACGAAGAAGACGACCTTCGTTCTGCATCAGGCGCTTCGAAATGTCGTAGAGCTGTTCGACAAGGCTTTCGACGCGGTTCTGGTTCAGCGACAGCGACTTCACTGCCGTGATCAGTTCGTCTTTCAGTTCCTTGTAGCGGCGCTCCTGAGCGGAAGACAGCGTGCCGGAGGCGGCAAGCCGCTGCTCGACCTGCTGGTCCTGAAGCTTGCGCAGCTTCTTATAGGTATCCGCAATCGTGTCGAGCGTTTCCATGACCTGCGGGCGCAGTTCCGCTTCCATGGCGGCAAGCGAAAGGTTCGACTCGTCGTCGTCCTCTTCCTCTTCTTCCAAGCCCTGGTCACCGCCGACAGCGGTGATGTCGTCATCGTTGGCAGCAGAGAAACGAGCCTTGCGGGTCTTTTCCTTTTCCTCGGCAGCCTTGCGGTCCGCCTCGATCTTTTCCGGGCTCTGGAACTGTGGCGCAGCCTTCGCCTCGGGACCCGAATAGGTCGTCTCGAGATCGATAATCTCGCGCAGCAGCGTCGTGCCTTCGTTCAGTTCGTCGCGCCAGATGATCAGCGCCTGGAACGTCAGCGGGCTTTCGCACAGACCGGCGATCATCGTCTCGCGGCCGGCCTCGATGCGCTTGGCGATCGCGATTTCGCCTTCACGCGACAGAAGCTCGACCGAGCCCATTTCGCGCAGATACATGCGGACCGGATCGTCGGTACGATCGGTGGGTTCTTTCTTCTTCGCCGTGGCAAGAGCGGTGCTGGACGTCGGGGCAAGTTCGCCGCCTTCGCTCTCTTCGCTCTCGTTGGAGTCCTCCTCCTCGGTGGTGGCCTCCTCGGCTTCTTCATCTTCAACGACGTTGATGCCCATGTCGGACAACATCGCCATCGTGTCTTCGATCTGTTCGGAAGTGACCTCTTCGGACGGAAGGACCGAGTTGAGCTCGTCCATCGTCACGTAGCCGCGCTTTTTCGCGGCTTTGATCATCTTCTTGACCGCGTCGTCAGAAAGATCGAGAAGCGGACCGTCGACCGAGCCTTCGCGCTCGGTATCGGCTTCTTCGTTTTCTTTGACTTTAGTTGCCATGTATGTCGTCGCTTTCCCTGAACGCCACTGCGCAGCGCTTCGTGGCCTGCGGCGGAGGGCAAAAGCCACACCAGCCGCGAATCAATATCCAACTCGTAACGGAATGACCTTTAACTCCCGATTACCATCGGCGACCGCTACTCGCGGGGACCGCCAGAACGAAGATGCCGAACATCGCCGCGGCGCTAGACCCACTCCACCAATATTGCCCGAAATGGTGATTCCCACAAAATAACGCTTCGTCAAGTTCTTCCAAAGCTTGTGCCCAGGAAAAGTGGAAATTACCTTACGACCATGTCCCCGTTGGCGGTACTCCCGTCATATTGAAGCCATATGTAAGCGGTGCACAATGAAAGACAAGAGCCCGCCGCCCGGTAAAAACCCTTGGCTCTACCCGAAATGCGCGGGATTGACGCCATTTTCCGATGCGTTGCAACAATACAGTGATCAATCAAGAGCTGTATAGACCACTCCACTCGCGCTGTTAATCCATCAGGCGACCAATTCAACACGGTTTAGTATCTGCGCAGCTCTCCTTCATCCGTGACTGACGGCAGCGCCCTTGACGCGTCCTGACAGAACACCGAAGCCGTCGATGATCGCTTCCTGGTTTTCAAGCCTGGAAATTTCATTCTGTACCTCCAGAAGTGCACGCAGCAGGATCTCGGCACGCTCGGCCTCGTCCTCGGTCATCTCCGCGAGTTCACGCTCCAGCTCGATCTTCTGCCAGCGGAGCTCCTTGTTTCTGGAATGCAGTGCCCGGGTCTGACGGTAGGCTTGCAGCGAATCCTGCGGATCGGCCTCTTCCGTCGCCGTCCACAGTCGCGCATTGCGGATCTGCTTGTTCATTGACTTCAACAGTTCCTCAAAGCCATTCTCGCCGAGTTCCCGTTTCAGGTCCTGCACCGTCAAACCGGCACCGGCCTGCCCGACAATAGTCAGCACGCAAGACCACATCCGTTTCAGATCGCGGTTCTCGAATTCGATCGAGGCGATCTCGTCATACTCGTTGAGCAGAAGCTGCGGATGATGGACGATGGTCAGCGCCAGCACGCTTTCGCGCAGGGCCGGAAGGTCGAGATGTCCCCGCACCAGCCCCGATCGCGTCAGGCGGTCGGAAACACCCATTCCGCGCCCCTGCTGCTGGAACGACGATCCACCCCGTCCGCCGGCCGCACCGCCTCTGCCGGCCCCGCCGCCTTCGCGCTGCTGGTAGCTTTGACGACGATCGCCACCGCCGCCATTGCGCTGCGGCTGGAACAAGCCGTTGAGACGATCGCGCACATTCTGCTGGTAGTGACGGCGCACACTTTCGTCGGCAATCACGGAAACGATCTGCTTGAGCCTTGCCTCGAGTTCCGCCCGCTTTTCCGGGGTCTCGAAGGCGGCACCATTGGTTTCCCGCTGCCAGACCATCTCCGCCAGCGGACGCGCCTGCGCGATCACGCCATCGAACGGCGCTCTTCCCTCGTGCTTGACGAGATCGTCCGGATCCTTGCCGTCTGGAAGCAACGCGAACCGCACCGAGCGGCCGGGCTTGATGGAGGGAAGCGCGAGATCCGCAGCACGGTTTGCAGCACGGATACCGGCACCATCGCCATCGAAACACAGGATCGGTTCCGGCGTCATCCGCCAAAGCAGCTCCAGCTGGTTTTCGGTCAAGGCCGTACCGAGCGGCGCGACGGCATTCTCGACGCCCACCTGGCTGAGCGCGATCACATCCATATAGCCCTCGACGGCTATGATCGTGCCCGGCTCCTTGGATCCCGGCCCTGGCTGGGCCGCCCGCCTGGCGCGGGTAAAATTGTAGAGCACCTGACCCTTGTGGAAGAGTTCGGTATCCGGCGAGTTCATGTATTTGGCCGGCGCATCCGGCGCCATCGCGCGTCCACCAAAGGCAATCACCTTGTCGCGCGACGACAGGATCGGGAACATGATGCGGTCGCGGAAATAGTCGTAGGATACGGCAATCCCCTCGCCATGACGCACCAGCCCGCAGGCCTCGATCTGCTCCTTGGCCACACCCTTGCCGGCGAGGAACTCCTTGAGCGCATTGCGGCTGTCCAGCGCATAGCCGAGCCGGAAATTCTCGATCGTGCGCGCCGTCAGTCCGCGGTCGCGAAGATAGGCGCGTGCCTTGGCGCCGGTTGGGCTCTGCAACTGGTCCTGAAAGAAGCGCGTCGCCATTTCCATGACGTCGAGAAGCGACATCCGCTCCCGTTCACGCTTTTCCGCCTGCGGATCGGGTTGCGGCATGGCGATACCAGCCATATCGGCGACCTGCTGGACGGCTTCTGGAAAGTTCAGCCCTTCCAGATCGGTCATGAAGCGGAAATGATCGCCCGACACGCCACAGCCGAAGCAGTGATAGCGGCCCTTGCGGTCCTCGCAGTGAAAGCTCGGGCTTTTCTCGCCATGGAACGGGCAGCAGGCCCAGAAATCGCCGCGCGCGGCATTGGTCTTCCTGCGATCCCAGGTGACACGACGGCCGATCACCGTCGAAATCGGCACCCGATCCCGGATCTCATCAAGAAAACTGTTTGAAAAGCGCATGTCTACCTCGCGGGCCAGAGACCATATTAATGCTCAGTGCGCAGGAATGCCAGCCCGGCCGCAAATCATGCCCGCTATTCACAGGCCGCCGCTCCGTGAACACCGACCCGATCAACCCACAGAAATTAACGAATTGTAACTTGCGATACGCAGGTTCCCTGCATAGCGTTGAATCCGACAAGACGTGCCGTCAGTCGCCTCGACAGGCGGGTACGGCATCTGAGATTGCTCTTCAGGACGGCTGCCTGCAATGACTGCGGTCGATCGTCCTCTCCTACCGGTGGCATGTCCGCGGTCGGCCGATGGGAGGCGTAGAAGAGCAAAAGGCGGGAACTCCATGAAGGACTTCCCGCCTTTCTCGTTTTATGCGTAGCGGCTAGACCTCAGCTCAGCTGCGCCTTGATCGTGCCGGACGCCTTGGCGAAATCCATCTGGCCGGCATAGCGTTCGCGCAGAATGGCCATCACCTTGCCCATGTCCTTCATTCCAGCAGCACCGATCTCGGCGATGACGGAAGCGACGATCTCGCTCGCCTTCTCGTCGGAAATCTGTTCCGGCATGAAGGATTTGATGACGGCGATCTCTTCGCGTTCCTGTGCTGCAAGTTCCGGGCGGGCGTTGTCTTCGTAGATCTTCGCCGACTCCTCGCGCTGCTTCACCATCTTCTGGAGGATCTGCAGGATTTCGTCGTCAGTGGCAGCGTCCTTGCCGGTGCCGCGATTGGCGATGTCACGGTCCTTGATGGCGGTCTGGATCAGCCGCACGGTCGAAAGCCTGCGGGTTTCCTTCGCCTTCATCGCTTCCTTCATCGCTTCGGAAAGCTTGTCGCGCAACATGGCCTGTCTCCTTGAACGTCACTCGATCCGCAGCGGACCGATCTTTTGCGACGTCATAGAACAAGCGTGAACGGCGATCAAACGTTTTGCCGACACGGCAAAACTCACCGATTGCCGGCCTTTGCGCCCAGCTTTCTCATAAACGGCAATTGACCCGCTGTTCTGCCTTGTTTATGTCGAGGACCTGCACAACAATTGGATAGTGGGCCGCAAGCGGGTTTCCGCGCGCCCTTTTCTGCGACGAGAGATGACCTCGACACCCTGTTTTCCGTTTCGGGAAACGGGCCGCTGGGGCAGAAGGATGGATATGACCGCGACCACCCCTTGGACCACGAAAAAACCCACCGCCGTTCTCGTGCTTGCCGACGGAACCGTGATTGAAGGAACAGGCATTGGCGCGACCGGCAAGGTCACCGCCGAAGTGGTGTTCAACACCGCCCTCACCGGCTACCAGGAAATTTTGACCGATCCGTCCTATCTCAGCCAGATCGTCACCTTCACCTTCCCGCATATCGGCAATATCGGCACCAATGACGAGGACATCGAGGACCTGACGCCCGCTGCCCGCCGCGGCGCCGTCGGCACGATCTTCAAGGCCGACATCACCGAACCATCGAACTACCGCTCGGCAAAGGATCTCGACGCCTGGCTGAAGAGCCGCGGCGTCATTGGCCTCTCTGGTATCGACACACGCGCGCTGACCTCCTGGATCCGCCAGAACGGTGCCCCGAACGCCGTGATCGCCCATGATCCGAACGGCAATTTCGACATCGAAGCGCTGAAGGCGGAAGCCAAGGCCTGGAGTGGTCTCGAAGGTCTCGACCTCGCCAAGGAAGCGACCTCCGGCCAGTCGTCGCAGTGGACCGAAAAGCCCTGGGTCTGGAACGAAGGTTCCGAGGAACTGAAGGCCGAGGATGCCAAGTATCACATCGTCTGCATCGACTACGGCGTGAAGCGCAACATCCTGCGCCTGTTCACCGGCCTCGACTGCAAGGTCACGGTCGTCCCGGCCCAGACCTCGTCGGAAGACATTCTGGCGCTGAAGCCGGATGGCATCTTCCTGTCGAACGGCCCGGGCGATCCGGCAGCCACCGGCGCCTATGCTGTCCCCGTCATCCAGGACATCGTCAAGACCGACATCCCGACCTTCGGCATCTGCCTCGGTCACCAGATCCTCGGCCTCGCACTCGGTGCCACGACCGAAAAGATGCACCAGGGTCATCACGGCGCCAACCACCCGGTCAAGGATCACACGACCGGCAAGGTGGAGATCGTGTCGATGAACCACGGCTTCGCGGTCGACTCGAAGTCGCTGCCGCAGGGTGTTGAGGAGACTCACATTTCGCTGTTCGACGGCACCAATTGCGGCCTGCGTCTGTCCGGCAAGCCGGTCTTCTCCGTCCAGCATCACCCGGAGGCATCGCCCGGTCCGCAGGACAGCCACTACCTGTTCCGCCGCTTCATCAACATGGTGCGCGAGAACAAGGGAGAGGCAGCGCTCGCCGAGCGCTAAAACCTTCTCAAGTCACGGTTTCAATCAGATGGCCCGCTGCTCTCAGCGGGCCATTTGCTTATGACGCTGCAAAAGAATCCAGAACCGTCCGCAGAGGAAGAGAGCTGCGGCGGCAAGGCCGATCACGAAACCGAACCAGACACCCTCGCCGCGATAGCCGAGCGGAAATGCGAACACCCAGGCGCAGACGAAGCCGATCGGCCAGTAGGCGATCAGCGCCAGCAGCATCGGCACTTTCGTATCCTTCAATCCGCGCAAAAGCCCGGCCCCTACGGCCTGCAGCCCGTCGACCAGCTGGAAGATGCCGGCAATGACAATCAGCGGTGTGGCGAGCGCGAGCACCGCAGCGGCGTCCGGCTGACTGGTGTCGAGGAAAAGCCCCGCCAGCGCGCCCGGCATCACGGCGTAAAGGACACCGCCGATCGCCGTGAAGATGATGCTGACGATCAGCACGGCCCCGCCGGCCCTTCGAACACCGACCATGTCACCACGACCGTTGGCAAGTCCGACCCGAACCGTTGCGACCTGCGCCAGACCCAGCGGCACCATAAAGGCGATCGAGGCAAGCTGCAGCGCAATCCCATGGGCGGCAAGCTCGAGCTTGCCGATACTGCCCATCATCAGCGAAGCTGCCGCAAACAGGCTCGTTTCGGCAAGGATCGTGAAGCTGATCGGCAGTCCGAGCAGGAAGACTTCCCGAACCATCGACCAGTCAGGCTTCCAGAAGCGCACGAAGAGTTCATAGGCGCGCATGGCGGGCTGCGCCTGCACATAGGCGATCGCGATCAGGAAGCCGACCAGGTTGGCGGACACGGCAGCGATCGCCGCGCCATGAAGACCCAGCTGCGGCGCTCCGTAATGGCCGAAGATCAACAGATAGGCGACGATCGCGTTCATGATGAACATGCCGATCGTGATGTAGAGAACGATCCCGCCCTTCTCCAATCCAGTCACAAAACTGCGCAATGCCATCAGGCCAAGCGCCGGGAACATGCCCCATTGCGCAATGCGAAGATAGCTCTGCGCATTGGCCGCGACATCGGGCGCCTGACCGAGGCCGAGCAGCATCGGTTCGCTAAACCAGAGCAGCGGTGCCACAAGCGTGCAATAGGCAATCACCACCCACAGCCCCATGCGCACCGACCGGCGCACGCCAATCCGGTCGCCATGGCCGAGCGCTTGCGCAACCAGCGGCACGACGGCGCTGGTGAACCCGGTGCCAAAGATGAACACGACGAAAAACAGCTGCGTGGCAATGACCACGGAGGCAAGTTCGGTCGTCCCAAGCCAGCCGACCAGAATGACGTCGGTCGTATGGATCGCCATCTGCGCAAGCTGGGCTCCCACCAGCGGGATGCCGAGCGCAAACGTGCCGCGCAGATGCGACGACCAGGAACGATCCGTAATGACGGCGTCGTAAGGCGCAGATGCACCGGGTGTGTTCGGCAAGCCCGACATCGATTAATCCTACAAATGGAAAAAGCCGCTTCCAGAAACGGTCAGCGGCACGGTACCCTGCCTATAAAGAAGGCATCGGGGTTCATCAAGGCTCGGCACCGATCCAGCAAAAATTGTAGGGCGAAGTTCACTAACGTTGATGGGTGACGTGACAGGTCTGACGGACCGATCGATGGGAGGATGGTGCGGCAAGGATTCTCGGCCTTGTCCATCGCCGCCGGCTGGTGCCGAATGCAGCCCGGCATAGGCCCCGGCTTTGCGCAGTCGAGCACGCCGAAACCGGGAAAGTGCGGGCGATCGGTTTCGCCGCCCACACGATTTTTCGAAGATTGATCTCTAAATCACGGCTCTGCTGCTCGCCGGAGCAGCAGAGATCACTGCTCAGACATTGCCCGAGAACGTGTCGCAGGCCTTCATGTCGCCGGTGTCGAAGCCCTGCTTGAACCAGCGCATCCGCTGCTGCGAGGTGCCGTGGTTGAAGCTTTCCGGGACGACATAACCCTGACTGCGCTTCTGCAGCGTGTCGTCTCCGATCTGCTGGGCGGCGTTCAGAGCCTCCTCCAGATCGCCGCTTTCGAGAAAGCCCTTTTGTTGGGTCCGCTTGCCCCAAACGCCGGCAAAGCAGTCCGCCTGAAGCTCGACGCGAACCGACATGCGGTTGGCCTCGGTCTCGCTCATATTCTGCCGCGCCTGGTTGAATTTCGGCAATACGCCGAGCAGGTTCTGGACGTGATGCCCGACTTCATGCGCGACCACATAGGCCTCGGCAAAATCGCCTCCGGCCCCAAGCCGCTGGCTGAGTTCCTTGAAGAACTCCGTATCCAGATAAACCTTGCGGTCACCCGGGCAGTAGAACGGGCCGCTTGCCGACGACGCAAAACCGCAGGCAGACCGAACCTGACCGCCGAAGAGAACCAGCGTCGGCTCCTCGTAACGAGCGCCGTTGCTCTGGAAGATTTCGTTCCAGGTGTCTTCGGTATCAGCAAGGACGGTGCGGACGAAACCGGTCATCTCGTCTTCAGCCGGCGTACGCGGCGCCTGCTGCGTGGTGCTGGTGCCCGTATCCATGCCGGTATCGCCGCCCGACAGAAGCGTCAGCGGATTGATGCCCGTGACCCAGCAGATGATCAGCACGACGACGATGCCGCCGATGCTCAATCCACCACCGCCACGTCCGCCGCCACCGATCGGGATGCGGAAACCGCCACCGCGGCCACCCATCGAGGCACCCCGTTGATCCTCGACATTGTCGGATTGCCGACGCCCTTTCCATTCCATATCGCACCCCAGGTTCTAATAAGTTCGGTCGGAAATGATCCTTGACGACGATATAGAACAGGCCCGCCAAATATCCATGTCGGGATGTCAGGCTGTTGGCTCAGGCGACCCTGAGCTGCGCCTTGCTGGGCAGGAACACGGTAAGAAGACCGAGCGCCGGCAGGAAGGCGCAGATGGAATAGACAAAACTGATGCCCCTGTGGTCGGCGATGATCCCGAGCACGGCGGCGGCGATGCCACCCATGCCGAAAGCGAGCCCGAAGAAGATGCCGGCGATCATTCCCACCCGGCCAGGGACCAGCTCCTGCGCCATGACGATGATGGCCGGGAACGACGACGCCATCACCAGCCCAACGATACCCGACAGCACGATCGTCATCGGCAAATTCGCAAACGGCATCGCCAGCGTGAACGGCAGCACGCCGAGAATGGAGATCCAGATCACCACCTTGGAGCCGAACCGGTCGCCGATCGGACCGCCGATCAACGTGCCCAGCGCCGTCGCGCCCAGAAACACGAACAGCATGATCTGCGACGACTGCACGGTGACGCCAAAGCGCTCGATAACGAAGAACGTGTAATAGCTGCCGATCGCCGCCATGTAGATGTTCTTCGAAAAGGTGAGGATCGCCAGCACGACCAGCGCCACCATCACCGTGCGCCGCGGCAGGCTGTGAATACCGAGGCTCTTCTTGCGCCCCTTGTTGGCCAGCATATGCGCCTTGTACCAGCGCGCGACCCAGGAGAGGATGAGGATGCCGAGGAGCGCGATTGCCGAGAACCAGGCAACGCTGCCCTGCCCCATCGGCACGATGATGAAGGCCGCCAGCAGCGGCCCGATCGCCTGTCCGAAATTGCCGCCCACCTGAAAGGTCGCCTGCGCAAAACCATAGCGCCCGCCGGACGCAAGCCTCGCCACCCGCGACGATTCCGGATGGAACACCGCCGACCCGATACCGATCAGCGCAGCCGCCACCACAAGCATCAGATAGACATGCGAACCGGCGAGCAGAAACAGCCCCACAAACGTCGCCCCCATACCGATCGGCAGCGAGTACGGAAACGGCTTCTTATCGGTGATGATGCCGATCACCGGCTGCAGCAGCGATGCGGTGCACTGGAAGGCCAGCGTCAGAATGCCGATCTGCCAGAAGTCGAGATTGTAGTCGGCCTTGAGCATCGGATAGATCGCCGAGATCATCGACTGCATGATGTCGTTGAGCATATGGCAGAAGCTGACCGCAAAAATGATCGGCATCACCGTCTTGTCCGCCTGTACGGCGGAAGCCGCAGCTGGCGTGGAAGCTATAGCGGCTTTCGAAGTGGCATCGGCCATGGTTTCCTCCGCGCAAGCGGTCGCTATCGGAGGGCCGTTGCTGCAAGTATTTTTTCTAGTCTTGTAGCTAGTTCCGTAAGCCCTGTCTGTCCATGTCAGCCAGGCGCAGATCGGTACGGTTACCCGATTTTTTGGACCGAATTACAAACGGTGCCTGATCAGCCGATGCTGCAGGAAAAGCGCTGCGGCGATTGCCGCCAAGGTGACGAGCAGTATCCAGTTCGGTCCGCCGGAAAACACGACCGCGTTCATGATTCGGCCGGGAATGAAGGTGAACAGGCCGGCGATGACGATGCCGCCGAAATACATGCCTTTCACCGCCGCCTTGTGCAGGCGGATATTGCGAGCGCGCGCCGAGGCGATCGCCTGCCAGATGTTGAAGAGCACGAAGATCGAGAGGAGATGGATCGGGCCGAAACCGTAGACCAGATCGATACCGTGGATGAAGAAGCTCGACAGCGACGTCACGGCCATCAGCATCATCCAGATACGGCCGAGCAGCCGGTGTATCGGAGTGCCCTTGCGGTTCAGAAGGATGTAGGCGCCCAGCACGGCGGCCGGCAGGACGGCGGCGACGTGGATCTGCACGGCGATCGGGGCATCAAGAAGCGGCTGAAGGTTCATGACTGACACCTGTCGAAATCATCGGAAGATTGAAGTTGCGGCCTGTTTCGGCCATGACTGATGCGACCTCAATCCAAATGGCGCAGGCGACGGACAAACTTCGTGATTTACCCGTTTTTGAGTTCCACGCTTCGTGAATTGCAGCTCTTTGTCCGATCCTGGCGCTTCTGGACGACATTTGCGCTCGTCGTCCTGATCTTCGTTTTTACCGGCCCCTACGGCACTCTGGAGAGCATGACATTGGGCGTGCGGCTCGGCTACTGGCTGATCATCCACACCATCACCTGGGCGATCGCGATTTCGCTCTCCATCTCCGCCGAAGTGCTGTTGCGCATACATCTCAGCCATACACTCGCGCGCATGATGGTCGGCGCGCTCGTCGCTGCATTGCCGATCGGCTTTGCGCTCGGTGTGGTCAACTATGCGTTCCGTGGCTATTGGACCGAAACGGACGGCGGCCTGCAACGGGCGCTGATCGCCCTGCCGCTCTGCGCACTATTCTGTCTGCTCACCTACGTGGTCACGCACCGCCAGATCGCTGAGGTCTCGGTTCCTGCCGCCGCACCCCAGGCCTTGACGGGCTCACCGGCCTCCGAACCCCAAATCCTTAGCCGCCTGAAACCGTATAATCGTGGCGCATTGGTCAGGCTCTCGGTCGCGGATCATTACACGGACGTGGTGACGAGCCGTGGCCACGAACTCATTTTGCTGCGCTTCGCCGACGCGTTGAAGGAACTCGACGGCACGCCAGGTCTGCAGGTTCACCGTTCGTATTGGGTGGCTGATGCGCATGTGGAAAAGCTGAGACGCGACAAGGGCAGGCTTTTCGTGGTGATGAAGGATTGTCAGGAAATTCCCGTGAGCCGCCCCAACCTGGATGCGACACGAATGCGCTTCGGGCACCTTTGAGGAATCCTGTCGATTTGCTCAATTATGGGGTTCCGTTCCCCGGCACATTTCCCTATAAGCCGCGTCTAGCCAGAAAAAACATGCGCACGCCACCCGACCGGAGCTTCACGCCCCGTGCCGGTTTTTCGCGCAGAAAAAAGTGGATAGAGATCATGCCGAAGCGCCAAGACATCAAATCGATCCTCATCATCGGGGCGGGCCCGATCGTCATCGGCCAGGCATGCGAATTCGACTATTCCGGCACCCAGGCCTGCAAGGCGCTGCGCGAAGAAGGTTACCGGGTCATCCTGGTCAACTCCAACCCGGCAACGATCATGACCGATCCGGGCCTGGCCGACGCCACCTATATCGAGCCGATCACCCCGGAAGTGGTGGCCAAGATCATCGCCAAGGAACGCCCTGACGCGCTTTTGCCGACTATGGGCGGCCAGACGGCCTTGAACACCGCGCTGTCGCTGAAGAGAATGGGCGTGCTCGACCGCTACAATGTCGAGATGATCGGGGCCAAGCCCGCCGCCATCGACATGGCCGAGGACCGCGCCCTCTTCCGCGAAGCCATGAGCCGCATCGGCCTCGAAACCCCGAAGTCGATGCTGGCCAATGCCACCGACATCAAGGATGCCGACCGCAAGACGCACGAAGCCGAGCGCAACAAGGTCAAGGCCGAACTGTCCGGCGCCGAGCTCGACAAGGCGCTCGACGCGCTCGAAAACCAGTGGAACCTCGGCGAAACCGACCGCAAGCAGCGCTATATCAGCCACGCGATGGCGATTGCGGCACAGGCTATCGACGTCGTCGGCCTGCCCGCCATCATCCGCCCGTCCTTTACCATGGGCGGCACCGGCGGCGGCATTGCCTATAACCGCTCGGAATTCTTCGAAATCATCGGCGGCGGCCTCGATGCCTCGCCGACCACCGAAGTGCTGATCGAGGAATCGGTTCTCGGCTGGAAGGAATACGAGATGGAAGTGGTCCGCGACACCGCGGATAACTGCATCATCATCTGCTCGATCGAAAACATCGACCCGATGGGCGTCCACACCGGCAACTCGATCACCGTCGCGCCGGCCCTAACGCTGACGGACAAAGAATACCAGATCATGCGCAACGCATCGATCGCGGTCCTGCGCGAGATCGGTGTCGAGACCGGCGGCTCCAACGTCCAGTTCGCGGTCAATCCGGCCGATGGCCGTCTTGTCGTCATCGAAATGAACCCGCGCGTATCGCGTTCGTCGGCGCTCGCCTCCAAGGCCACCGGCTTCCCGATTGCCAAGGTCGCGGCCAAGCTTGCCGTCGGCTACACGCTCGACGAACTCGACAACGACATCACCGGCGGCGCAACGCCTGCCTCGTTCGAACCGTCGATCGATTACGTCGTCACCAAGATCCCGCGCTTTGCCTTCGAGAAATTCCCGGGCGCCTCGCCGGTCCTGACCACTGCCATGAAGTCGGTTGGTGAAGTCATGGCGATCGGCCGTACCTTTGCCGAATCGCTGCAGAAGGCGCTCCGCGGTCTCGAAACCGGCCTGACCGGTCTCGACGAGATCGAGATCCCCGGCATGGAAGAGGGCGAAGGCTCCAAGAACGCCATCCGCGCTGCCATCGGCACGCCGACGCCGGATCGTCTGCGCCAGGTCGCCCAGGCTCTCCGTCTTGGTCTCTCCGAAGCCGAAGTGCATGAAGCCTGCAAGATCGATCCGTGGTTCATCGCCCAGTTCAAGGCGATCGTCGACATGGAAGCGCGCGTTCGCGAACACGGCCTGCCCGCCGATGCCGAGAACCTGCGCATGCTGAAGGCCATGGGCTTCTCCGACGCCCGCCTTGCCAGCCTGACCAAGAAGCGCCCGAAGGAAGTCGCGGAACTGCGCAACGCGCTCAACGTGCGGCCTGTCTTCAAGCGCATCGATACCTGCGCTGCCGAATTCGCCTCGCCGACCGCCTACATGTACTCGACCTACGAGACACCGTTCGTGGGCGAACTGCGCTCGGAAGCCGAAGTCTCGACTGCGAAGAAGGTCGTCATCCTCGGCGGCGGTCCAAACCGCATCGGCCAGGGCATCGAGTTCGACTATTGCTGCTGCCATGCCGCCTTCGCTCTGAAGGATGCCGGCTACGAAGCGATCATGATCAACTGCAACCCCGAGACCGTGTCGACCGACTACGACACGTCCGACCGCCTCTATTTCGAGCCGCTCACCGCAGAAGACGTCATCGAGATTCTCCGCGCGGAACAGGAAAAGGGTGAAGTCGTCGGCGTCATCGTACAGTTCGGTGGCCAGACGCCACTGAAACTTGCCGAAGCGCTAGAAAAGAACGGTATCCCGATCCTCGGCACGGCGCCCGACATGATCGATCTTGCCGAAGACCGCGACCGCTTCCAGAAGCTGCTGATGAAGCTCGACCTGACGCAGCCGAACAACGGCATCGCCTACTCGGTCGAGCAGGCCCGCCTCGTGGCTTCGGAAATCGGCTTCCCGCTGGTCGTTCGCCCATCCTACGTTCTCGGCGGCCGCGCCATGCAGATCCTGCATTCGGAAAGCCAGCTGCAGAGCTACCTGCTCGATACGGTGCCGGAACTGGTGCCTGAGGACATCAAGCAGCGCTACCCGAACGACAAGACCGGCCAGATCAACACCCTGCTCGGCAAGAACCCGCTCCTGTTCGACAGCTACCTCTCCAACGCCATCGAAGTCGATGTCGACTGCCTCTGCGACGGCACCGACGTCTATGTCGCCGGTATCATGGAGCATATCGAGGAAGCCGGCATTCACTCGGGCGATAGCGCCTGCTCGCTGCCGCCGCGCACACTCTCGAGCGAAATGATCGACGAACTGGAACGCCAGGCAACGTCGATGGCCAAGGCGCTCAACGTCGTCGGCCTGATGAACGTCCAGTTCGCCATCAAGGACGGCACCGTCTACGTGCTCGAAGTCAACCCGCGTGCCTCGCGCACGGTGCCCTTCGTGGCCAAGACCATCGGCGCCCCGATCGCAAAGATCGCCGCCCGTGCCATGGCTGGCGAAAAGCTTGACGCGATCTTTGCGGCCTACGGCACCAAGCCCGATCCGCGCAACCTGAAGCATATCGCGGTCAAGGAAGCGGTCTTCCCGTTTGCCCGCTTCCCCGGCGTCGACATCCTGCTCGGACCGGAAATGCGTTCGACCGGCGAAGTGATGGGTCTCGATACGGACTTCGCGCTCGCCTTTGCCAAGAGCCAGCTCGGTGCAAGCGTCGAACTGCCCCGCGACGGTGCGGTCTTCGTGTCGGTCCGCGACGACGACAAGCCACGCGTGCTGCCGGCCATCCGCATGCTGAAGGAAATAGGCTTCAAGGTCATCGCCACCGGCGGTACCGCCCGCTTCCTCGCCGAAAACGGCATCGAGTCGACCAAGATCAACAAGGTCTTGGAAGGACGCCCGCATATCGAGGATGCCATCCGCAACCGCCAAGTCCAGCTCGTCATCAATACGACGGATTCAAACAAGGCGATCTCGGACTCGAAATCGCTGCGCCGTGCAACGTTGATGCAGAAGGTGCCGTATTACACGACGATTTCAGGTGCCGAATCCGCTGCGATGGCGATCAAGGCGCTGAAGGCCGGCAATCTCGAAGTGCGGACGCTGCAAAGCTACTTCGCATAACACTCTCCGACGGGCGCTTCAGGCGCCCGTTTTCTTTGCTGGCCCCCGCGGTTGCCCGACCCTGAGACGTGCGGTAAATCCGCAAGCCGATATCTGGGAGAGGAACGATGCAGATGCCGTCGCAACATCCGGGCCACGAGCCTGCCGGTCGCCGGGAATGGATCGGTGCCTGCGTCCTGTCGATCGCCTGCCTGATCTACTCGATGGACTTGTCCATCCTGTTTCTCGCCGTCCCCGCGATCGTTGTGGATCTCGATCCGTCGGCGTCCGAACTGCTCTGGATCAACGATATCTACGGCTTCATGGTCGCCGGCTTTCTCGTCACCATGGGCACGCTCGGAGACCGGATCGGCCGCCGCCGCGTGCTGCTGATCGGCGCATTCGCCTTCGGGATCGCCTCGGCGCTTGCCGCCTTCTCCTCGACAGCACAGGAACTCATCGCCGCCCGTGCGCTTCTCGGCATCGCCGGTGCGACGATCGCGCCCTCGACCCTGTCGCTGATCGTCAACCTCTTCAAGAACGAAGCCGAGCGCAACCGGGCGATCGGCATCTGGGGCACAGCCTTCGCACTGGGCGGATTGATCGGTCCGCTCCTCGGCGGCTTTCTCCTGCAGTATTTTCACTGGGGCTCTGTGTTTCTCATCAACATTCCGATCATGCTGGTGCTTCTGGTCGTCGCCCCGTTCCTCCTGCCGGAATACAAAAGCCCGGACAGTGCCAAGCTCGATCTCGTCAGCGTCGTCCTGTCGCTCGCGACCGTGCTGCCGGTGATCTACGGCTTCAAGCACATGGCGGCCGACGGCTTTCAGAGCCGGCATCTGATCCCGATCGCGATCGGGCTTGCGTTCGGCTACCTGTTCATCCGCCGTCAGAAGCGCCTGACGCAGCCTCTGATCGACCTCAAGCTGTTTGCCATCCCCGCGTTCACCGCCTCGCTTCTCGTCAATCTCGCGGGCATGTTCTTCGTCTTCGGGGTGTTTCTCTACCAGAACCTCTTCCTGCAGTTCGTGCTCGGCCTGTCGCCGCTCGAAGCCGCCCTCTGGTCGATCCCGTCATCGATCGTCTTTACCGTGATGTCGCTGCAGGCCTACCGTTTCACCAACCGGTTCGGCCCGGTCAACACCGTCCTCATCGGTCTCGTCATCAACGCGGCCGGCATGTTGTCCATGTCGATCGCCGCCTATTCCGAGAGCCTCTACGGCGTCCTCGGCTCGACCATGATCATCGCCATCGGCTTCGTGCCGGTCGTCCTGACGACAACCGGCCTGATCGTCGGCACCGCGCCGCCGGAACGCTCCGGCTCGGCCTCGGCGATTTCCGAAACCAGCGCCGAATTCGGCGGCGCCCTCGGTGTCGCCCTTCTCGGCAGCTTCGGGACACTGGTCTATCGCATTCTAATGGATGGCACGGATGTTACCGGCCTCGACCCTGCCCAGGCAGCGACGGTCAGGGCGACCATCGGCGGCGCCGTCGAGACGGCCCGCGGGCTCGGCGGAAGCGCTCTTCAGGCAGGCGAAGGCCCGGTCTGGCTGGAGGCCGCCCGGCAATCCTTCTCGACGGGTTTTGCCAGCTGCTGCCTCGTCGCCTCACTGGTCCTGCTTATCCTCGCAGCGACTGCTCGCACAATCTATGCCCGCGCCCATATCGACGAAAGCGCGATCGGCTCGGGGCACTGAGCTCTCAGATATAGACGAGCCTCGTCTTGTTGAAGCACAGCCGCAACGTGCGGAAGACGTAGAACACGAGACCGATCCCGAGCGTCACGATGGAGATCAGGATCCAGATCAGGATGTGACCTATCATCTCCGCCAGGTTGAGTTCACATTCGAGCCGGGCGATCCGCTGGCCGTCCCGGCCGATCAGGTAGGTCTTGTTGATGATGCTCTTGTAGAAGTAGTAAACCGCGAAGAACGCACCGATCCCAAGTGTCAACACACTGATGATCACCCAGAGTATGATATACCCGACCGCCTCCATTAGCGAATATTCGCACCGAAGCGTGGATCCGAAAGGTTGCGTCTTGAATGGCGGCGTGACCGCAACGTCTGTATTCGACATATTCCCCAGCTATAGTCTTGAGAGACCCCGCCGAATACAGCTTTCATTTCAAGACGAAGTCAATTGAAACCTGGGCCCGCCAATGAACCTGATGCTTCGCTTACGAAGCCAACCGTCCGATTGCCACGATATCCTCTTTGAACCGCGCCACCTCCTCCGCCTTTCGCCCCAGATCGGGGATGCGAAGCAGGTAGGACGGATGCACGGTGACAAACAGCATCCGACCGTTCTGCATGGCAATCGGCCTGCCCCGGACGTCCTCCAGCTTGTGGCGCATCTCGGTCAGTGAAAACAGCGCGGTCGCACCCATCGCGACGACCAGCTTGGGCTGCACCAGATCGAGTTCTTGGACGAGCCACCAGCGACACTGCTGCACCTCGCCCATATTTGGCTTCTGGTGAATGCGCCGCTTGCCGCGTGGCTCGTATTTGAAATGCTTCACCGCATTGGTGATGTAGAATTGCGTCCGGTCGATCCCGGCCGCGCTCACCGCCTCGTTGAACACTTTGCCCGCCGGCCCGACGAAGGGACGCCCGGCCAGATCCTCCTGATCGCCCGGCTGCTCGCCGACGATCATCACCTTGGCATTGACAGGCCCCTCGCCGAAAACCGTCTGGGTCGCCATGCAATGGAGGTCGCAGCGGGTGCAGCGACGTGCTTCATCCCGCAAGGCCTCGATTGTACCGGCGGTCGGCCCTTCTGGCGTGGGCACCCGTGCTGCGGCTTCCTGGATGCGATGGTGGAACGCCAGGGGTTCGCTCGCCGCCTTGCGTCCCATCTCGATCACACTTGCCTCGGCGCTGGCGATCATGCCCGGAATAAGCTCGGCCTCGGGCAGGTTCTTCCAGTACTTCTTCGGCATTTCCGACATCATCATCTTTACCTTCAGCCGCGCGGGGTTGAAGATGTTGGCATAGTACGTCCGCCACAGATCGTCCGTGTCGTCGCGAAGGTCTGGCTTTTCGGCGGGCTCATCGCTGGTCCGCAGGGTCTCGCCATCCCAGGAAGCCGAACCCTTGGGCGTCACGATCAGCCAGTCCATGTCGTTGAAACGACGCTGGAAAAACGGGGCCACACGGTCGATGATGAAATGATCAGGCTCGAACCAGGAAACAAAGCGCCGGCGTCCGGCAACACCCTCCGGCAGCGGGATTTCCTTGAAACGGACAAAGGCGGTCATCTTGTGATAGTCGCGGCCGATCGATTTCGACATCCGGTTTGCCGCAACCACATCCGGATCGGTCGCCATACCCAGAAAATTGCGCCCGTGCGCCATGCGAAACAGCATCCGGTAGAGAAGCGAGAACCGCGTCGGATCGGAATGGCAGATGACCGAGGCGGCAAGCTTCAGAAAGGCTGGAGGAACACCCTGCGTCACCGGCTTGTCGACAGGCGCAGGCAACTGGTTGCCGTCCAGCCCGAACAATCCGTCCGTGTCGTCCATCGTGCGCCACTCGACACGATCAGGTGCGATGCCGGCGGCGAGATAGGCACGCGCAGCATCGCGCCACTCGGTCAGATCGCCTCTCCCCCGCAACAAGACTCGGTACATCATAGAAGCGACAGCTGCTCCGGCTTTGGCTGGAACATGGATCGCAGATCGGCCCGGTCGGCAAGCTTGCGCGGTGTCCACCCTTCGCAGGTGATAAAGGGCTGTACCTTCTTCAGAGACACGCTCAGCCGCTTTAAATCCTCCAGACGCAGCTTGCGAAACCTGCGCGACGACAGGATCGCTCCGACGGTCTTGGTCCCGAAACCCGGCACCCGCAGCAGCGTCTCCTTGTCCGCCCTGTTCACATCGACCGGGAACTTGTCGCGGTTGCCGAGCGCCCATGCAAGCTTCGGATCAAGGTCCAGATCCAGCATGCCGTTTTCCGTCGACGCCGTAATCTCGCCGATCTCGAACCCGTAGAACCGGTAAAGCCAGTCAGCCTGATAGAGCCGATGCTCGCGCATCAACGGCGGCTTGATCAGCGGCAGTGTCTTCGACGAGTCCGGGATCGGACTGAAGGCGGAGTAATAGACGCGTTTCAGGCTGTAGCTGCCGTAAAGCCTGGCGCTCGTCCCGAGAATGGTCGCGTCGTTGGCGCCGTCTGCCCCGACGATCATCTGCGTGCTCTGGCCGGCAGGCGCGAACCGCTTGCGACGCTTGGTCTGCAGCGTCGGGTCGCGCATCTCCTCGATCTTCAGCCGCAGATCGCCCATCGAGCGACGAATATTGGCGGGCCGCTTTTCCGGCGCAAACTGGCTGATCCCGGCATCGGTCGGCAGTTCGATGTTGATCGACAGACGGTCGGCATAAAGCCCCGCCTCCTCGATCAGCTGCTGCGACGCTTCCGGGATCGTCTTCAAATGGATGTAGCCGCGAAAATTATGAACGGTCCGCAATTCCCGCGCGATCCGTACCATGTCGCCCATCGTGTGATCGGACGAGCGGATAATGCCCGACGACAGGAACAGACCCTCGATATAATTGCGCCGATAGAATTCCAGCGTCAGCCAGATAACCTCTTCAGGCGTGAACCGGGCGCGCTCGACATTGCTGGAGGAACGATTGATGCAATAGGCACAATCGTAGATGCAGAAATTCGTCATAAGGATTTTCAGAAGGGAGATGCAGCGACCATCCGGGGCATAGGCATGGCAGATGCCGGACCCCTCGGTCGAACCCAATCCGCCGGATACCGACGAATCTCTCTTCGATGTCCCGCTGGAGGCGCAGGAGGCGTCGTACTTGGCAGCGTCCGACAGGATCGCCAACCGTTCTTTCAGCGACTTCTTCATTAGTGCGTTCTCTATATGTTCTTTATGACTGCGTCAACTCGTTGACAAATCGAGGGACGTTTGATTCATTCAACTCCAGCTGGCGCATCTGACACCATTTCGATTTTCCTAGCGGGAGCAGTCGAAATTCTGTTATGATGCCCTAAATTCAGATGCTGCAGATGGTTCCGAAGTTACCGCTCCGGAACCTGTTTCTTTTTGTGTCCGCGGCATCCGCGGACATGCGCCTTAAGGACAAGAAAATGGTTGAAAAGGTACCGATGACGCCGAAGGGGTTTACCCAGTTGCAGGAAGAACTGCGCTGGCGCCAGCAGGAGGAGCGTCCCCGCATCATCGAAGCGATTGCGGAAGCGCGCGCCCATGGTGACCTTTCGGAAAACGCCGAATACCACGCGGCCAAGGAAGCCCAGAGCCACAATGAAGGCCGCATCGGCGAGCTGGAAGATTTCACGGCCCGCGCCGAAGTGATCGACCTCTCCAAGATGTCCGGTTCCACGATCAAGTTCGGCGCAACCGTCAAGCTGATCGATGAGGATACCGAAGAGGAAAAAACCTATCAGATCGTCGGCGATCAGGAAGCCGATGTGAAGGCTGGCCGCATCTCGATCTCCTCACCCATCGCCCGTGCCATGATCGGCAAGGAAAAGGGTGACAGTATCGAAGTCGTCGCCCCTGGCGGCTCAAAAGCCTACGAGATTCTCGCCATTTCCTGGGGCTGATCGCTCGTGGAAACGTCTGGCGAAGTCGCCACGGAGATGGGCAGCGGTATCGCTCCCGGCTCCGTGGTCGATATATCCGATATCGAAGTGATTGCGCCGAACTTCAAGAAGCGGCTCTCCGGCGTGACGTCCACGATCGTCCAACTGATTCCGGTGCAAAGGGCAAAGGGTCAGAAGATCGCGGTCTTGGGACCTGGCCTGCCCTCCCACCTTCCCCACATCCGCTATGCCGACCTTGCCGCGCTGTGGTCACCGCCATCAGGGCGGCGCGCCCGTGTCTGGCATGCCCGCCGCAATATCGAGATGCTGCCCGGCCTCTTCATGCGCGATGTGCTGCGGATGCCGCTGAAGCTATTGTTTACCTCCGCCGCGCAACGAACCCATTCCGCCTGGACGGGTTTTCTGATCAGCAAGATGGATGCGGTCGTCGCGACGTCTGCACGATCGGGTTCATACCTGAAAGTGCCCTATAAGGTGGTGCACCACGGCGTCGATCTCGATCTCTTCCGTCCCTCCGGCCCATCCGACCCTTCCTCCCCGGCAGATGATTTCGGCAAGCATCTGATCGGCTGCTTCGGGCGCGTTCGGCATCAGAAGGGTACAGACCTTTTCGTGCGTGCCCTGATCGAGCTGTTGCCGTCCTATCCCGAATGGACGGGCGTCGTCTGCGGGCGTGTCACGCCGGACAACAAGGTTTTCGGCGATGCGTTGAAAGCCGATGTCGCCATGAGCGGTCTGACAGATCGCATCCTGTTCATGGGCGAAGTGGACGACATCAAGCCTTGGTACCGTCGCCTGTCTCTGTATGTGGCACCGTCCCGCAATGAAGGCTTCGGACTGACGCCGCTCGAGGCGATGGCATCGGGAACCGCAGTCGTTGCAAGCGATGCCGGCGCCTATTCCGAAATGATCGTCGAGGGCGAGACCGGATCGGTTGTTCCGGCCGGCGATTACACGGCGCTTCGCGATGCGCTGCGCACCTATTTCGAAAACCCTGCACTGGCCCGCCAGCAGGGCTGGAGCGGTCGCGAGCATGTTCGCGTCGCCTTCGCTATCGAAAAGGAAGCCAACAGTCTGGCGGAAATCTACGAAACGCTTTTAGAGACTAGACCATGAAAACTTCAGAGGCATTCGGTGCCACGCAACCGGTCCGGCTCTGCCCGCATCTGCATGGAGGACGCTTCGAATGACGGAACTTTCTGCCGGGATGGCGCAGCACAGACCGACGACGAGCGGACTTTTGAGCGAGGGAGACTGGCAGCAGTTTTTTGCCGGCTATTCCCACATCGTCCTTGTCGCCAACAGTGACGAGCAGAACTTCAACGAGATCCACGCCGCCTATCCGGAAACGACGCTGTTCGTCTTTTTCAACTACGTCAGCAAGGTGCTGAAAACGCCGTTCACGCGCAATTCGCTGCTGGTGGCACGCACGAGCCGCGTCGGGTCCGAACTGATCTACGACAACGCTCTCGACAAGGTGCTGGCCCTGCTGCCGGGCCCCGGGTTTACCGGCGTCATGAGCATGCGCGCCGCCACGATGGAACAGGTGACGGAACCGGCCGAGTTCGGCGGCGTCGCAGCAGGCGCCATCGACCTTTGCAGCTACCTCGAAGATTTCTACCCGCGCGACCATACCGCCAGTTCAGGCTTCGCCCTTTCGGTCTGGCTCTGCGAGAAGGTGCCGCAGGCCAAGGTCGTGCTTTGCGGTTTCTCGGGACGCCGCAGCCGCAAGTGGCAGATGTTCCACATCCACGACTGGACGTTCGAACAGTCGGTGCTGCAACTCCTCGCCAACAGCGACAAGCTCGAAATGGCAGGAAGAACAGCTTTCAATCCCTACAAGGCGCTGTCGCGCCACTTCCCCGATATCGACAACAGCAACTTCGTGTTCGCCGCGATCCAGGTCCTGTCCGAACGGCTGGAAAACAGCAACCGCAACCTCGGCAAGCTGATCACGATCACCATGCCGCTTCGCGTCATCTACAATCTCGCTAGAGGTCTGCGGATCAGGTCCAAGAAGGACAGGCTGGTCAAGCAGCGCAAAAAGCAGCGAGCGAAGAATGGCGAGCCATCCTGAACTGGGACAGCTTAAGCGCCTGCTCTACCACCACCCGCTGCGATCGCGGTGGTGGAGCGCTCGTAACCGGCTGAATGCCGTGTCGTTCTCCTGCAGGCGGTCGTAGATCGCCTTCGCGATCTCGCCGGCAATCCCCTGTTTGAAAAACGGATCGAGCCGCCAGCGCATGTTTCGCAGCGTGTCGTCGGTCCCCACCTTGAACAGATACATCCCGTTGAACCTGTGCATCGGCGCACCTTGCGTCTGTTCGATCGCAGCTTGCGAGACAGGACGCTCGTCGCCGCCATGGATAAAGCGGTCGGTCTCGTAGACCTTGATCGTGTTGGCAAGCGACGAGCCGATCATGGCGATCGCCCTTGCCGTCATGTCCTCGTCGAGATCGGCGATGCTGTCGCTCGCGGAGATCAGCCAACGCAGATCGAGATGCGCGGTGAGGAACGGCGCTTCATTCTGCCACAGCGTCTTGAACTGCTGGTACGTCTCCCGGACATTATATTCGCGCCGCATCAGGACGATAAGCTGTGCATGATAGAACAGCAGTTCCGGCTGGCCTTTGAACTCCAGTCTCAGGTTCGCCATGTGATCGTCGAGCGACTTCTGCTTGCCCGACCGGTGCTCGCGATCCGAATCCTCGATCAGCCGCTGCTTCATGCCCGCGTAATCCTGGTCGAGCTTGGCGTATTTTGCTGCTCCCCAGCGCTTGCGGTAGCGGTTGAAGGACAGCAGTGCCTCGAGCTTACTCTTCTTGCGTACCACGCACGTTCTCCAAGTCTTGCTGCCGTAGCCTCGGCAGTCCTGTCTACACCGGTAACCTCGTCAGTCTGCCGCCCGCAGGTGTTCGATAAGCCGGTGCGGCAGATGGGTGTGAAATTTCGTTATCATCACGTCAGTCAGCGCCTGGCGAAGCTCGATGCTGAGTTCGTCCTGGCTCTGGATACATCCGAACGGGGCGCTGCCCTGTTCGATCATGGCGAGTACAGGTGCGGTCGCCCGCTTCTGCCGCGGCTTGATATAGGCCGTGCGGTGTTCGGGTAACGGGGTCGCGCCAAAGCGCTCCATCTCGAGATGATTGGCAAGCGCAACCGGCGAATGCTGGGCGATGTTGCGAAAGCGATGGGAGAGCTGCTGGCGAAGCACGTCGGGATGCGCTGCATAGTAATCGGCAAGCGTTGAGCGTCTGACCGCATGAAAGTAATGGCCGACCTGCAGAAACCGGCTCTTCGCACCCGCCAGCTCTGCCCCCTTCTCCTGCGCGACGGTAAAGCTCGGAACAGCGTTGGACGCTTCCGCCCGCTTCCGCTTGAACCACCGCAGGCACTGCTTGAGGCGGGATCGTAATCCGCTTTTCACGCGCCCGTAAAGCATCGGCTTGCCGTCGCGAAAGAACGCGGAGGCAGATGTCGGAGCGTTCAGAAAGAAGTCGTCATTGCTGTAGACGAAATTCTCGCAAAGTCCCGGAATATTCCAGACCGCAGTCTCGATCGACAGCGAATTGAACGTCGGCAGCACGGCCGGAAGCCCGTCGAAAACCACCTTGTGATCAACGATGGCGATGAAATCTTCCGTGCAGAAACCCGCCTGCGCAAAACTGTCGACGAATTCCGGCTTCTGCCCGTCCGTGACGATGTGAATTTTGGTGATGAACGGCGCGTATTTCAGCACGGAGGCGATGAGATAGTAGATCTCGCCGTTATCGGCAAACCGCGTCGGGCTGGATGCCACCGCGTGCGAACTCGACGCAACGTCATCGTATTGCAGGCGCTTCGCGCGATGATCCGGGTCCGAACCATCAACCCAGGTGATCACAAGCTCGATGTCGTGGCTGGACATGCTCTGGTTTCTGCTCCCTGCCCCTCGGACGATCTCGATCGAGACGACCCTAGATCTGCACGACCGGCGCATCCTTGACCTGCCGGATCGTCAGCATGGTGCGAACCGTATCGACATTGTCGACCGCGGTCAGATCCTCGATGACGAAATCCTGGAAGACGGTGAGGTTCTCGGCCACGCATTGCAGCAGGAAATCGGTCTCGCCGGAGACCATCCAGGCCTGACGCACCAAGGTCCGCGTTTCCATATCCGCCGCGAAGGCCTTCAGCTTGCTGTCCGACTGCTGCTTCAGTCCCACCATGCAGAAGGCGACAAGATCGTATCCGAGCAGCGACGCCTGCAGCATGGCGCGATAACCCTTGATGATGCCGTTCTCTTCCAGCTTGCGAACGCGCCGCAGACAGGGCGGCGCCGATATGCCGACCCGTTCGGACAGCTCGACATTGGTCATGCGTCCGTCCTTCTGCAATTCGCGAAGGATCTTCAGGTCGATGGTATCGAGTTCGACTTTCACGACCATGTGTAGTGCCTGCCTTCAAAATTGACGGGAGCACGCAGGCTCCCGGGTATCCATCTCGGTGTCGCGAAGACATACAATAACATCGTTCCGACGCAAGAAAATTTCGCGCGCCGGTCCAGTTGTTGTCAACCGAGGTGCACCTGGAGACACATCCAATCGCAGTTGGCCTGACGTTTCTACCGGGCAGTTCCAACTGTCTTGTTGTTATCGCAAGGCTGCCCTTGCAATGTTGCATGGATGGCCCTTACATGACGTGTCAAAAGCGGCAGACCGAATAATGGCTTCCTATATGAGGAAGCGGCGCCACGCGCCCGACACGGTCTTGGAAAGGAAACGTCATCATGTCCGCCCGTCATACAGAGGTTCTGATCATCGGTTCCGGCCCCGCCGGCTATACAGCTGCGGTGTACGCAGCGCGTGCGATGCTGAAGCCGGTCTTGATTGCAGGCATGGAACAGGGTGGTCAGCTGATGATCACCACGGACGTTGAAAACTATCCGGGCTTTGCCGATCCGATCCAGGGTCCCTGGCTGATGGAGCAGATGCTGCAGCAGGCGGTCCATGTGGGCACCGAGATCGTCAACGATCTCGTGACCGAGGTCGAGATGAATCATCGCCCCTTCACGGTCCGCACCGATTCCGGCACCGTCTGGACTGCCGATACGATCATCATCGCGACCGGTGCGAAGGCCAAATGGCTTGGCATCGAAAGCGAGCAGCAGTTCCAGGGTTTTGGCGTCTCCGCCTGCGCCACATGCGACGGCTTCTTCTATCGCAACAAGGACGTCATCGTGGTTGGCGGCGGCAATTCCGCAGTCGAGGAAGCGCTCTATCTCTCCAATATCGCCAAGACCGTGACGGTCGTGCATCGGCGGGACTCGTTCCGCTCGGAGAAGATCCTGTCCGAGCGCCTGTTCCAGCGCCCCAACGTCAAGGTGATGTGGAACACCGAAATCGCCGAGGTCACCGGCAAGCCGGCCCGCGCACCACTGCCGCCATCGGTCGAGGGTGTGCGCCTGCGTGATACCAGGACCGGCACGATCTCCGATCAGCCGATCGACGGCGTGTTCGTGGCGATCGGCCATGCGCCGGCGACCGAACTCTTCAGGGACAAGCTGAAGATGAAGAACGGCGGCTATCTCTGGACGGCGCCTGATTCAACAATGACCGACGTTCCCGGCGTGTTTGCCGCGGGCGACGTCACCGACGACACCTTCCGACAGGCGATCACCGCCGCCGGCATGGGCTGCATGGCAGCGCTCGAAGCCGAACGTTACCTCGCCGGCATTCAGCCGGTTGCCATTGCTGCGGAGTAAGCATGGGCGTACCTCTCGACTGGGACAAGCTGCGCATCTTCCACGCTGCGGCGGAGGCGGGATCCTTCACCCATGCAGCAGACAAGCTGCATCTGTCCCAGTCGGCAATCAGCCGGCAGGTCAGCGCGCTGGAACAGGACGTCGGCGTCAAACTGTTCCACCGCCACGCCCGCGGCCTTATCCTCACCGAACAGGGAGAGCTTCTTTATCGCACCGCGCATGACGTGCTTCTGAAGCTCGAGACCGTGAAGATGCAGCTGACCGAGACGACGGAAAAGCCGTCGGGCAAGCTGCGCGTCACGACGACGGTCGGCCTTGGCCAGGGCTGGCTCACCGACAAGGTGCAGGAGTTCCTGCAGCTTTATCCGGAAATGTCGATCCAGCTCATCCTCGATAACGAGGAAGTCGACGTCAACATGCGCCATGCGGACTGCGCCATCCGCCTTCGCCAGCCGCAGCAGTCGGACCTGATCCAGCGCAAGCTGTTCACCGTGCACATGCACGTCTATGCAGCCCCCTCCTATATCAACCGCTATGGCGAACCGCAGTCGGTCGAGGACCTCGACACCCACCGCATCATTTCCTTCGGCGAGCCTGCCCCGAATTACCTTCTCGACGTCAACTGGCTTGAATCCGCCGGCCGTTCTTCGGACAATACCCGCACGCCCCACCTGCAGATCAACAGCCAGACCTCGATCAAACGAGCCTGCCTGCTTGGTATCGGCATCGCTTGCCTGCCCGACTATATCGTCGGCCGCGACCCTGGGTTGATCCAGCTGACGCTGAGCGCCGACATCCCTTCATTCGACACTTACTTCTGCTACCCGGATGAAATGAAGAACGCTGCCAAGCTGAAGGTCTTCCGCGATTTTATCGTCGCCAAGGCGCGTAACTGGAATTTCTGATCGCTGTCGAAGACGTTTCGCTCAGAATGGGAACCGGGATTCTCGCAGCGATTTCATACACGACTCAGTGACTAGAGTAAGCTGTGCAGAACGTGCATGGCAGTCCTGCGCAAAAAAGCGTTGCCGCTTGCCCAAAAAACCATCATATCGCACTCAGCTGATGCATATGGTGGCTTTCCTCCCAGTTCCACCGCAGCAGCTGTTCCCCTCTGGAGGTTGTTTTTAACCTTCATAATTATAAGGGCCCTGGAGTGATCCTGTGGCCCTCTTTTTTTGCCCTGCGGTTTGCCGGCCCGCCGCAATCCTCGGCTGCCTGCCAGAGAAATTGGACCGAAACGGTCAATATTTCGGCCACCCCCCTTGCTCTCACAAATCGCTGCGCCCATATAGGGATCAGCCGGAGCAATTGATGACGTCCCCGTTATCAGCGCCGGCTGTTCCCCTCTGGAGGTTTTAGACCTTCACACCTGACGGGCCTCGGAGCAATCTGGAGGCCCTTTTTTTTGCCTTCCTCCAAAAAAATGGGAACGTCATTCCTTTAAATCGTCTTCAGACGATCTATATATCGGTTAGAGACGATATGGAAAGACGATGGATCGCACCGAGATACTGAAAGCACTGTCCCATCCGACGAGGATTGAGTTCCTCGAATGGATGAAGCAGCCCGAGCAGCATTTTTCCGATCAGGATCATCCGCTCGAAATGGGCATCTGTGCCAAGCAGTTCGAAAGACGATGTGGTCTGTCGCAATCGACCGTCTCTGCGCACCTTTCGACCCTCGAAAAAGCCGGCCTCGTGAAAACGAGCCGGGTTGGTCAATGGGCGTTCTACAGCCGCGACGAGGAGAAGATCGCAGACTTCGTGACCAATCTTCGCTCCGCTCTCTGAATGCCACCCCTTAACTCAATCACTCCCAAAGCAGCATGGAAGGATATTCCTGTGACCTCACTCTTTGAACCGGTAAAGTTCGGCGACATCGAACTGAAGAACCGCGTCGTCATGGCGCCGCTCACCCGCAACCGTTCGCCGAAGGCGATCCCCAACGATCTCAACATCGCCTATTACGAACAGCGCGCCTCGGCGGGCCTCATCATCACCGAGGGCACCCCGGTCAGCCAGCAGGGACAGGGCTATGCCGACGTTCCGGGCCTTTACCTCGCTCCGGCCATCGACGGCTGGAAGAAGGTGACGGAAGCCGTTCACAAGAAGGGCGGCAAGATCGTTACCCAGATCTGGCACGTCGGTCGCGTTTCGCATACCTCGCTGCAGCCGAATGAAGGCGCACCCGTCGCGCCTTCCGCACTGGGCGCCAAGGGCAAGACCTACATCATCAACCCGGATGGCAGCGGCGCGTTTGCCGATACATCGGAGCCGCGCGCTCTCGAACTTTCCGAGATCCCGGGCGTCGTTGCCG
The DNA here is from genome assembly GCF_050500185.1 of Neorhizobium sp. DAR64862/K0K3. Taxonomy (NCBI): domain Bacteria; kingdom Pseudomonadati; phylum Pseudomonadota; class Alphaproteobacteria; order Hyphomicrobiales; family Rhizobiaceae; genus Neorhizobium; species Neorhizobium sp. DAR64862/K0K3. The sequence goes on along the minus strand of NZ_CP191449.1, from coordinate 951,087 downwards.
ATTTTGCTGCCGGTGCAAAGGCTGCGATCGAGGCCGGCTTTGACGGCGTCGAAATCCACGGCGCCAACGGCTACCTCATCGACCAGTTCCTGAAGACTGGCGCCAACCTCCGCGAAGACGAATACGGTGGCTCCGTCGAGAACCGCGCCCGGTTCGCGCTCGAAGTCGTTGACGCCGTCGCTGCAGCCATCGGCAGCGGTCGCGTCGGCATTCGCCTGTCGCCTGTTACGCCTGCCAACAACATCACCGAAGATGCGCCGCAGACGGTCTTCGACTATCTGGTCAAGGAACTGGCGACCCGCAACCTGTCCTTCATCCACGTCATCGAGGGTGCGACCGGTGGTGACCGCGACTATGTCCAGGGCGGCAAGCCGTTCGATTACCAGGAACTGAAGGATACCTACCGCAACGCCGGCGGCACCGGCGCCTGGGTGGTCAACAATGGCTATGAAAAGGATACGGCTGAAAAGGCTGTAGCTAGCGGCTATGTGGATGGCGTCGCTTTCGGCAAGCTGTTCATTGCCAACCCGGATCTGGTCGAGCGTTTCAAGACAAACGCGCCGCTCAACGAGCCGGACAAGAACACATTCTACGGCGGCGGCGCTAAGGGTTATACCGACTACCCGTCCCTTGAATCAGCAGAAGCCTAAGCTTTAGGCCCGACTGTCTGAAATCGGCCATGCCTGGCACAAACGCCGGGCATGGCCTTCTTTTTGGTCGCAGCGAATGCTTAGCGCGCGTCCGCCTGATCGCCATCCACAACTTCGGCTTCGGGACGGTCACCGCCGTCGCTGTGCTCGGTGTGCCAGACGCCCTTTGCGTCCTGCCAGCTGATCTCTTCGGGCTCACCACCCACCTGCTGTTCGGCAGCCACAATCCGGGCCGCCTGCAGCGCGTCGTTGTGGTTCGGGAATGTTTCGGAATAAACGTCGCCCAGTCGATAGGCCCAGCCGCCATCATGTGGCACGATTGTGTAAACGACCTTGGTCATAGATCCTCCTGTATGTTTTTCGTGGCTGCCCGACCGGTCTCGGTCCAGAAGGCCGCGTAGTGCAAAAAAGCCGGAATACGCCGCGAAGTTCCTTCCACTGGCGAGGATAATGGCACCAAAGACCGATTATCGCAAACCGTCCTCTGTGCAGGTCGACCGACAACCCTAGTTTCTCCGAGATCGTTTCCAGGAGCTTCCAGTGCAAATCGCGACCCACCTCCGGCAGGAGAAATTCCTGCTGATCGCCCTCGTTGTCGCCATTCTCGGCTTCTTCATCGAACACTCAATTCTGGAGGCCGGAAAGACGGTGTCGCTGATCGCAGCAGCGCTCTTCGTCGGCGTGATCGTGGTTGCATCGACACGTGTCGCGCATCATGCGGAGGTTTTGGCGCACAAGGTTGGCGACCCCTATGGCACGATGATCCTCACCCTGTCCGCGGTGGCGGTCGAGGTCCTGATCCTCGCCATCATGATGGGTTCGAATTCCTCACCGACGCTGGTGCGCGACACGATCTATTCGGCGGTGATGCTGGATATCAACGGCATTCTTGGCCTCGCGGCCCTGCTCGGTGGCCTGCGCCATGGCGAGCAACCCTATAACGACGATTCAAGCCGCACCTACACTGTCATGATCATGACGGCGGTAGGCATTTCGATGATCGTGCCGGAATTCGTACCGCGTGAAAGCTGGCACTACTATTCCGCCTTTACCATCTGCGCGATGATCGCGCTCTACGGCGTCTTTCTCAAGATGCAGGTCGGGCCGCACAGCTACTTCTTCAGCTACACCTATCCGCGGACCCAGAAGGCGGCAGCCGCCGGGACAGCGTCCGCGCCTCAGGAGGAGGCCGCCGAGGATTCCGCGGCCGTATCGATCGGCATAATTCTTCTGGGCGTTCTGATCATCGGCTTCCTGGCGGAATCCATGTCGGTCTTCATGGGCGAAGGCCTGGAAGGCTCCGGCGCCCCGATCGCACTGACCGCCGTGGTTGTCGCCGCAATCTCCGCCGCGCCTGAAATCCTGACCGCCATGCGGGCGGCGCTCAAGAACCGCATGCAGTCGGTCGTCAACATCGCCATGGGCGCGTCGCTCTCAACAGTCATTCTCACCGTCCCGGTCATGGAAGGCATCGCGCTCTATACCGGCCAGCCCTTCATCATGGCGATGACGCCGGTCCAGACGGTGATGGTAGCGATCACGCTCGTGGTTGCGGCGATCAACCTCAACGACGGCCAGACCAACGCAATCGAGGGCATGACCCATTTTGTGCTGTTTGCGACCTTCATCATGCTGACGATGATCGGATTGTGACATCTGCAATAAAGAAGAGTTGAACACCCTGTGTTCGGTCTTCGGGACTGGCCGCCCTAGATGGGACAATGTCTGGCGAGCGATCGCCACTGAAAGGCATCAAGACAAAGTCCGGAGGTGACCCATGAAACGCACGAACATCTTCCTTGCAGGCACGGCCCTGGCTCTCGCACTGGTCGGCGCTCCCGCAATGGCGCAAACCAGTGGCAAACCGGTTGAAACAGGCGCTCCAAATGCGAAGGATCAAAAACCTGCCTTCACCGGTCAGACCCGCGCAGCGCAGCCGGCGGAAATGCCTAAGATCACCACCGAAGTCGTTGCCGAAGGGCTTCCGCACATCTGGTCTATGGAATTTCTCCCCGATGGCCGCATGCTGGTGACCGCCAAGGAAGGCGCGATGCATATCATCAAGGACGGCAAGCCCGGCCCTGCGATCGAAGGCGTTCCGAAAGTCCTGTCCGCTGGCCAGGGCGGTCTTCTCGACGTGGCGCTCGCACCGGACTACGAAACATCCGGAATGATCTTCTTCTCCTTCTCAGAAGAGCGTGAAGACGGCAACGGCACATCCGTCGCCTCCGCCAAGCTCGTCGCCAACGACGATGGCGGCGGCAAGCTGGAAAACGTCAAGGTGATCTTCCAGCAGATGCCAAGCTATGACGGCAACAAGCATTTCGGCTCGCGCCTCACCTTTGGCCCCAACAACGAGCTCTATGTCACGGTCGGCGAGCGGTCCGATCCGGAGCCGCGTGTCCAGGCACAGGATCTCAAAAGCGGTCTTGGAAAAGTCTTCCGCATCGACATGGACGGCAAGGCCCTGCCCGACAATCCATTCGTTGATCAGGCCGAAGCGCGGCCGGAAATCTGGTCCTACGGCCACCGCAATCTCCAGTCAGCAGCACTCGATGGCAACGGCCGCCTCTGGACGGTCGAACATGGCCCCAAGGGCGGCGATGAGTTGAACCGACCGGAAGCCGGCAAGAACTACGGCTGGCCGGAGGTCACCTACGGCGTCGAATATAGCGGCGGCAAGGTAGGCGACGGCATCACCGAGAAGGCTCAGACCGAACAGCCCGTCTATTACTGGGATCCGGTCATCGGCCCCTCCGGTATGGCCTTCTACAATGGCGATGCGATCCCCGAATGGAAGGGCGCATTCCTGGTCGGCGGTCTGGTAACCCAGGGCGTGGTGGTCCTGCATATGGATGGCGACAAGGTGAGCCACGAAGAACACGTTCCGCTCAAGGCCCGCATCCGCGACGTCAAGGTCGGCCCCGATGGCGCCGTCTACGCCGTCACCGAAACCCGTTCCGGCTCCTCGACGATCGTCAAGCTAACCAAGGCTTAAACGCAGGATCCTCGAAAAGGGGCTCGGTCGGGGCTATAGCCGTGGCCCGCCCCGACCTTCCCTCCACTGGACCACCACTCACGAAAAAGCCCGGCGCTTGGCCGGGCTCTCCCATCAAACTCGTGTCTCGAAACTTACTTGCAGGCTGCGCAGAAGCGCTGGATGCGCTTGCAGGCTTCTTCGAGAATGTCTTCCGACGTCGCGTAGGAGATGCGGAAGTTCGGGCCGAGACCGAAGGCCGATCCGTGAACCACGGCGACACCTTCCGATTCCAGGAGCTCGGACACGAAATCCTCGTCCGTTTCGATGACTTTGCCGGTCGGAGCCGTCTTGCCGATCAGGCCGGCGCAGGACGGATAGACGTAGAATGCGCCTTCAGGCTTCGGGCAAACGATGCCGGATGCCTGGTTAAGCATCGACACGACGAGATCGCGGCGGCCTTCGAAGATCGCCTTGTTCTTGGTCACGAAATCCTGCGGACCGTTGAGCGCCTCGACAGCCGCCCACTGTGCGATAGACGATGCGCCCGAGGTCTGCTGGCCCTGGATCATGTCCATGGCCTTGATCAGTTCGATCGGACCGGCAGCATAGCCGATGCGCCAGCCGGTCATCGCATAGGCCTTGGAAACACCGTTCATCGTCAGCGTCCGGTCGTAGAGCTTCGGCTCCACTTCGACCGGCGTCGCGAACTTGAAGTCGCCGAAGGTCAGGTGCTCGTACATGTCGTCGGTCAGGATCCAAACATGGGGATGCTTCAGCAGCACGTCGGTCAGCGACTTCAATTCATCCGCGCTATAGGCAGCGCCCGTCGGGTTCGACGGCGAGTTGAAGATGAACCACTTGGTCTTCGGCGTGATCACGCTTTCCAGCTCTTCGGCCGTCAGCTTGAAGTTGTTTTCCTGCTTGGTCGAAATCGTTACCGGCGTGCCGCCGCAGATCGAGACCATTTCCGGGTAGGAAACCCAGTAGGGTGCTGGGATGATCACTTCATCCCCTGCATTCATCGTCGCCATGAAGGCATTGAACAGAATCTGCTTTCCGCCGGTTCCGACGATGGTCTGCTCGACCTTGTAGTCGAGGTTGTTTTCGCGCTTGAACTTGTCGACGATCGCCTTGCGCAGCTCTGGAATCCCCGAAACCGGCGTGTACTTGGTTTCGCCGCGGTTGATCGCGTCGATCGCGGCCTGCTTCACATTATCAGGCGTGTCGAAATCGGGCTCACCGGCACCGAGACCGATAATATCACGCCCTTTCGCCTTCAGTTCGCGAGCTTTCTGGGAAACAGCGATTGTCGCTGAAGGCTTTACACGGGAAAGGGCGTCGGCAAGAAAGGCCATGTCGTTTCGGTCCTGGGCTGATTGAACACTACGGCGGGGTGCGCTCATTCGCCGCCGAGCGGCCGCCTCAAGCTGTATGGAGAATGAACCGGCGCCTTTCAAGAAAAAAGCATGAATGAATGCCATCAATGTCGCTGATTAAAACCTTCGGACGCGTATTTACGACCGCGTAACCCGTCTCGCCTACAATCTGCAAAATTGCGCAGGAGACGGTACGGGTATGGCATCGAGAAGCATTTTCGCCAACCTGGTTCGCGGCGACGACGGGGCATGGTCGACCGCGTACGGGCCTTTCATTCTCAGATCCGCGCTTCAGCCCATTTTCAGAACGTCGAAACCCGGCAATCGGCTGGCCATCGAAGCCTTTGTCGGGCTCGTGCGCGCCTATCGTGGCGAAGAGCCCGTTCCCCCGCACGAATTCTTCAGCCTCGTTGATCCCGCCGAAGTTGCCGATATCGACAGCATGGTCCGGACGATCCATATTCTCAACACCGGCCGGCTCGACAGACGCCAGGCGAAGATCTTCGTCAAGTTCCAGCCGGGTCTGGTGCGCACGCCCGAAGACATGCGCCACGAAGTCGAACGCATCAAACTTGCGAGCCACGAAGCCGGACTTGCCGTCAACCGGATCGTCTGCGAAATCCGCCAGACCGCCGAGACCAACGCCGCCGTCATCGCCGACTTCACCAGCCACATGCGCGCCATCGGCTTCCAGGTGGCGATCGATGATTACGGTGCGGGCGAGTCCGATCTGGCGCTTCTCAAGCGGGTGAAGCCTGACTACGTCAAATTCGAACCCGGCTGGGTCCGCGACTTTCTCGACAATCCGGCAGGAGCAGCACTCCTGCGCGTCGTCCTGCAGCAGATGCTGGATGACGGGATCGAACCGATCATCGAAGGACTGGAGGAAATGTGGCAGGTGGAGGTGTGCGAGGAATTCGGCGCGTCTCTCGTGCAGGGATATGCACTCGCTCGGCCTGAACTCGCCCCGACCACGTTCGACAGGACATTCCCGGAACACGGCCTGCCGCGCATCGGCGGCGACCTCGACATGAGCCCCTCGCCTGCATCCGCCATTCGCGTCTCTGCCGCCGCCCCGTTTCCGTCGGCCACCCCTCTCAAGCGGATGAAAACCTTCGGCCGCAGACATCAGGGCAGCTAGCCGTCCGCACCTTCACCGGTTCGCAGTGGGACTTCCCGCAGAGAGTGTAGACGTTGGGAAACGGCTACAAACATGACGCGAACACGCATAGAGCCGATCGGGCGAAGCATCGCCAGCGATCCGTTGCCCATCCAACTTCCTTCGGACCATGCGCAAAGCCCGCATTTGCAGCGCTTTTGGCCAAATGAGGCAGGCTGGAACGGGCCTGCCTTTCAAAAAACTTTTTCTTGCCAATTTTTGATAAACACAGCACTCTGTCCATGTTCGGGCAATTTACGAGCATGGGAAGACCTATAATGACGCGCTCCGAAGGCGCCAAGACTTCGGGCGGGAACTGGGGGCTTGGTTTTATACCTTATCTGCCAGTCGCCGCGGTAAACACAGGGACCCTTTCTTAAAGCTGCCTGCCGCCGCCCGTGAGGGCACACTCTGATGCTGTCCGCCGCTGAACACGGACAGAAGGAAAAGGACCTGCTGCATGGCCGAGACTGGCACTGTGAAATTCTTCAATACGGACAAGGGATTCGGCTTTATCAAACCAGACAACGGTGGCGCCGATATCTTCGTTCATATCTCCGCCGTACAGGCTTCCGGCCTGTCCGGGCTGACTGAAAACCAGAAAGTAAGCTTCGACACGGAACCGGATCGTCGCGGAAAAGGCCCCAAGGCCGTCAATCTGCAGATCTCCGGTTGAGCTTCAAAAGCTCGCTCATTCCAGTTGGAGCCCGGCAGTGATGCCGGGTTTTTTTATGCACGTGATACCGGTTGCCGGTTACAGGCCCTTCAGGAATGGATTGCTGCGGCGCTCGTCGCCGATCCGGCTTCCCGGTCCGTGACCGCAGAGAAAACCTACCTCGTCTCCCAGCCGCAGAACCTTGGTGCGGATCGAGTCCATCAGCGTCGCGTGATCGCCTCCGGGTAGATCAGTCCGTCCGACCGACCCGGCAAACAGGACGTCACCAAGATGTGCGAAGGCGTTATCTCTGTTGTAGAAGATGACGTGACCGGGCGAATGTCCCGGACAATGAAAAACCTCGAACACATGCTCGCCGAACGAGACTGTTTCGCCTTCGTCAAGAAACCGATCAGGCACGACGTTGCGGACGTCGCCCTCGACACCGAACATCTGAGCCTGCTTTTCAAGATTTTCAAGAATGGGAAGATCGTCGCGGTGGGGTCCGACGACCGGAATGCCGAGCACTTCGCGAAGTTCGTCGGCGCCTCCGGCATGATCGATATGCCCGTGGGTCAGCCAGATCTCGGAAAGGGTAATGCCACTTTTGCGCACGAGGTCCAGAATAACCCCGATGTCACCGCCTGGGTCGACAATGACGCCTGTCTTTGTATCGTCGTCAAAGAAGACGGTACAGTTTTGTTGAAATGGCGTCACGTGAATGACGCTCGCCTGCAATCGACCCATAATGCCTGTCCTGCCCTGAACGTTGTCGTTCTTCATAGCCGGAAGGCTTGCCGATGACAGCCTCAAAATCAGTTGATAGCGGCAGCCAGATACGTGCCTTCAGCAGCAACCGGCGGGGCCAGCGAAACAGTCGCCAGCAGAAATGCCGAGACGACGACTTTCAGCGCAATCACCGTGATGAAGACCGGGCGCAGCGGATGAGCTTCGGCCTTGGTCTGGTTCAGCTCGATCGGCGGCATTGCGGAATAAGTGTGCGCGTTCATTGAATAATCTCCAGTCGTTCGCTGGGAATAATGGCGCTTGGGGATAAAGGTTCCGCCGGACAAGTCATGCGCGCAAAAGAAAGTGCGTGTTCTCCCTGAAAGCAACACAACCGGTCGAATTTTGACCGCCAGAGCGATTTATCACGGGCGACAGCGCAAAAGGATTACGTTAAACAGCTTCACACGATGAAGACGTAGCGAGCGAAAGGAAACGGCGTGCCGCCTGCAGCGACGGGAAAAGCCGTCAAGAAAGTCCCGCCACAGATGCCCGTGGTCGACGAGGGCCAGATCGATTTCGAAGCGATCGAGCTGTTCTTCTTTGCCTATCGCGACTTCGTGTCCGATCCGGACGCTATCCTGGCGAAGATCGGCATGGGGCGCGCCCACCATCGGGTTGTCTATTTCGTCTGCCGCCAGCCGGGGATGATGGTGACGGATCTTCTTGATCTGCTGCAGATCACCAAGCAGAGCCTCGCCCGCGTCCTGAAGCAGTTGATCGAGACTGGCTATATCCGGCAGATGGCCGGGGCCAAGGATCGCAGACAGCGCCGCCTCTATCCGACCCTTGCCGGCCGCGAACTGGCGCTGGCCCTGTGCGAGCCGCAATCCAAGCGTATCGCACGCGCCATGGAAGACTTCACCCCCGGGATGCGGGAAAGCGTAACCCTTTTCCTTCAACGGATGCGTGGACGTGACCCGAACCTCGTGATTTCTGATATCGACATCAGTCAGGATATCTGACCGGGACAGACAGATGACCAATACACCGCTTTTGGACGACGCCCCTCACCTTCTCGTTGTCGACGACGACACCCGCATCCGCGATCTCCTCAACCGCTATCTGGTGGAGCAGGGTTTCCGCATCACGGTCGCGGGAGATGCCGCCGAAGCGCGGCGCAAGTTGGAAGGACTGCATTTCGACCTCATCATTCTCGACGTGATGATGCCGGGCGAAACAGGCCTGTCGCTCACCCAGTCGCTTTATGAAAAGAAGACCACCCCGGTCATCCTCCTGACGGCACGGGTCGAGGCAGAATCGCGCATCGCCGGTCTCGAGGCAGGTGCCGACGATTACCTGTCAAAACCCTTCGATCCGCGCGAACTGGTCTTGCGCATCAACAACATCCTGCGCCGCAGCAGCTCGGCCGATGCACCGAAGATCGAGCAGATCATGTTTGGTCCGTTCACCTTCTCGATCCCGCGCAAGGAACTGCGCAAGGCGGCCGAGACGATCCGCCTGACCGACCGCGAACAGGAAATCATGATGCTGTTTGCCTTGCGCGCCGGCGAAACGATCCCCCGCCACGAACTGATCGGGGACGATACGGATGTCGGCGAGCGCACAATCGACGTGCAGATCAACCGGCTGCGTCGTAAGATCGAAGAAGACCCCGCCAACCCGGTCTATCTCCAGACCGTGCGTGGCATCGGGTACAGGCTGAGTATCGACTGATGCACAAGAGACCGACGACAGGACGATAACGGGCGGCGAATGGCAATTTTCAACACGCTGAAGCGAGAGACCAGCCGGTTTACCCTCCCCGGTTGGCGTCCGTTCACGCGCTGGCTGCGTCGCTGGCTGCCGACGGGCCTCTACACCCGTTCGCTGCTGATCGTCATTCTCCCCGTGCTCCTGCTCCAGACAGTCGTCGCCGCGGTGTTCATGGAACGCCACTGGCGCATGGTGACAGAGCGCCTGTCTGAAGGCACCGTTCGCGACATCGCCGCCATTATCGAGATAATCCGCAATTATCCGCAGGATAGCAACTACAACGAAGTCAGCCGCATCGCCGACAGCTCTCTCGGCCTGACGATTGCAATCGAGGAGAACGGCCAGCTCCCGCCGCCCCGCCAGCGCCCCTTCTTCGCGATCCTCGACAACATCCTTGCCGAACAGTTGAGCAGTCAGATCCGCATGCCGTTCTGGATCGATACGGTAGGCGACAGTCGGCTCGTCGAGATCCGCGTAAAAATGGACGAACGGGTGCTGCGGGTGTTTGCCAGACGCGGCTCTACCTACGCGTCCAACACCCACATCTTCCTGATCTGGATGATCGGCACCGCCTTCGTGCTGGTGGTGATTTCGATCCTGTTCCTGCGCGGCCAGATCCGCCCGATCCTGAGACTTGCCCAGGCGGCGGAAAGTTTCGGCAAGGGACAAAAGACCGAAGGCTTTTCGCCGCGCGGCGCAGACGAGGTAAGGCGCGCAGGCCTTGCCTTCATCCAGATGCGCGAACGGCTCGAACGGCAGATGGAGCAGCGCACCGCGATGCTGGCCGGCATCAGCCACGACCTTCGCACCATCCTCACCCGCTTCAAACTGCAGCTGGCGCTTGCCGGCAACAAGCCGGAACTCGCCGGCATGGAACAGGATGTCGAAGACATGCAGTCCATGCTGGAAGGCTACCTGGCGTTTGCCAAGGGCGAGGCCGAGGAGGATTTCGGTACGCTGTATCTGAGCGAGCTTCTCGAGAAATTCCGCGCGAGCTTCAGCCTGCACGGGCAGATCCTCACCTACCACATCGAGGGCGACGACGAGATCGCCGTCAGGCCGAACGCCTTCAACCGCCTGCTCGGAAACCTCGTCTCAAACAGCCAGCGCTACGCAGACAACCTGCATATCGATGCGCGCCACAGCGCCAAGTGGCTGACATTGACCCTCGATGACGACGGCCCGGGCGTTCCTGCGCAATCCCGCGAGGATGTGTTCAAGCCATTCCACAGGCTCGACGAGGCCCGCAATCTCGATGCGTCCGGAACCGGCCTCGGCCTAGCGATCGCCCGCGACATCGCCCGCTCGCATGGCGGCAATGTCACGCTGGACGACAGTCCGAGCGGTGGCTTGAGAGCTATCGTTCGCGTTCCCGCCTGACCGAAGGCCGGCAGTCAAAGAGCTCACGTGAGAGTTAGGGAGACTGTTGGCGAAACGGCTAAGGTGTCCGGTGAGGACGCCCTCGCGCCTGATCACATCATCTTCTTGCCGTTTGGAACGCCCTGCTCGACGGCAGCCAGAACGATCGCGCCGTTCTCGTCTTCAAAGCCAAGCGTCAGCACTTCGGAACGGACCGGCCCGATCTGGCGCGGCGGAAAATTGACGACGCCCAGCACCTGGCGTCCGAGCAGCGTTTCAGGCGTATAGTGGACGGTAATCTGCGCCGACGATTTCTTCACGCCGATCTCAGGCCCAAAATCGATCTTCAGCTTGAACGCCGGCTTGCGGGCTTCCGGAAACGGCTCGACCTCGACGATCGTGCCAACCCGGATATCGACCTTCTCGAAGTCGGCAAAGCTTATCTCGTTAGACATGGCTGCTCAGCGTCCCAGTTCTTCCGCGCGGCTCCGCGCTGCCTCGATTGCCTTGTCGAACAGCGGCTGCATCCCATCGTCTGCCATTAGCACGGAGAGGGCAGCAGCCGTGGTGCCGCCCGGAGACGTCACGTTCTGGCGAAGCCGCGAGGCATCCTCCGTCGATTGATGCAGAAGTTCTCCCGCACCCGACACGGTTTCGCGCGCAAGCCGCATCGCAAGATCGGCAGGAAGACCGGCTTTGCGCCCGGCCTCCGCCATGCATTCGACCAGATAGAAGACATAAGCCGGGCCACTGCCGGAAACGGCGGTGACGGCATCGATATCCGCCTCGCTCGAAACCCATTCCACCGGACCGCTGACTTTCAAAAGCGCATGCACCGCATCGCGCTGGGCGGCCGACACCTTGTCGTTGGCATAGGCACCGGTCACGCCGCGGCCGATCATGGCCGGCGTGTTCGGCATGGCGCGCACCATTGCACCGTCCCCGAGATGGCTCTGCATGGAGGACAGCGTCTTGCCGGCTGCGACCGAGACGACGACTGTCGAAGCGCCGACCGCAGGCTTCAGCGGCGGCAGAACGCCATCCATCAGCTGCGGCTTGACCGCGAGAAACAGGATATCTGCCGACGCACCGTCTGGAAGTGCAGTAACATGCGTCGCGCCAGCGTCGGACATCATCGCTCTCATCGCCTCGGACGGCGATGGGTCAACGACGGTGACGGAAGCGCCGGGAACGCCGTTCTTCAACCAGCCGGAAAGCATGGCGCCGCCCATATTGCCGGCACCGACGAGAACGATCGAACCCAGCTGCAACGCCATCAAGCCTCGCCGACCGTCTCGAACAGGACGCAATCCATGGCAGCCTTGGCTTCCATGCCGGACCAGACCACGAACTGGAACGCCTGATAATAGGCCTCGCAGGCATCAAGCGCGCTGGAAAACAGAACCTCGACCTGCTGGTTCGTGGGTTCGGCACCGCCGGCCAGCAGAAGCGACTGGCGGAAAATCACCACGTCTTCCTGACGCCACAGGTCAAAATGCCCCATCAGCGTCTGACCATTCACGTAGGACAGAAGCCGGATGACCTCGTTCACGCGGATATCGGGGATCTTCAGATCGAAGGCGCAGGCGAGATGCAGCGCCTCGAACTCCTCCATCCAGGAGAAGGATACGTGGTAGTCCGTCCACCGACCCTCCACGGTCATGGCGATCTCGTCTTCGCCGGACCGTTCGAATGTCCAATCGTTGGAAGCTGCGACGAACTCGATCATGTCCACCGGGTTCGACTGACGCTCAACGTTTAATTCCATGAGGCTCATGCGGCACCTTTTTGACCGGAATGATTGCGAATTCGAGCGGAACGCGCCAACACTTAACCGGAACTACATTTCGATGATCGCTCGTCGCCGCCAGAATAACTGAGTTACCCTGTCTGGAGCTTACCTTCAGCCTCGTCGGTAACCTATCGGTCACCACCGGAAGCTCACCGGCTCGTTTCGAATCATCGTGTAAAATCAGTGTAGCTAGACGGAGTCCGGCTGCCATCCCCTGAATGCCGATTTCCGTGGATTGAACCCCGAAACCGGTTCGCGCATGAGATCAGAACGGATGGTTAAATGACTCTGGACGCTGGCTTTTTTAAGAGTGTCCACAGGGCTTAATTTTTTGTAAATTCATGGGGATTTGGCGAGGCAAAACAGACGCCTGACTGTGCCGATTAGACGCGATGACGCTCAATCGCGAATAGGCTGGGAAAGATCGCCGCGCAGGCTTTTGGCGCTGGACTTTGACGGCGATCTCAAACGGAGATTGCGAATCCCCTGAGGGGCCACAGTTTATGGCCGGATCTGAAGTGGCTTACTGACCTGACTGGCTCTGGTCGTGGCTCTGGCTCTGGCCGAATTTTGCCTCCAGCGCATCGAGACGGGCCTTCAGCGCAACATTCTCGTCGCGGGCGCGGGCAGCCATCTCGCGAACGGCTTCGAATTCTTCCCGCTTGACCAAATCCATGTTGTTAAGGAACCGTTCCGCCTGGGCATGGAAAGCCGTCTCCACTTCCTTGCGCACACCCTGTGCAGCGCCGGCAGCGTCCGTCATCAGCCGTGCGAAATCGTCGAATATGCGGTTCGTTCCGGTCGACATAAGGTTCCGTCTCCTTGCCATCGGCAGCGATATCGGCCCGATATCGGCCTGTGTTTGTCCTATGGGATCTGAAGTAGGGCTTGGGTCGCCGCGTTGCAAGCGTCATCCACTGTTGCGCGCGTCTCAGAATGAGATTCATCTTGACCGGCGATGTCCCCAAGTCCATCTTTTCACACGACTGTGAGTAAGCGAGACACCTGTAATTTGTACGAAGCGCTTCATTTTTTTGCTCTCATGCCATTTCCCGAGATAAACCCGGTCGCGTTCTCCTTGGGGCCGCTTGCGGTACACTGGTATGGCCTCGCCTATGTTGCCGGTATCATGCTGGGCTGGCTTTACGCCCGCAAGCTGACCGCAAACGCGTCACTGTGGCCCAACGGTCAGGCCCCGATGACCGCGGTCCATCTCGACGACTTCCTCGTCTGGATCGCGGCAGGCGTCGTCCTTGGCGGCCGCATCGGCTACATCCTGTTTTACGATCTCGGCCCGATCCTGGAAAACCCGATCCGCGCGATCGAGATCTGGAACGGCGGCATGTCCTTCCATGGCGGCTTCCTTGGCGCAACGATTGCGATGATCGTGTTTGCCCGCCGTCATGCCATTCCGGTCTGGAGCATGTTCGACATCGTCGCCGCCGTCGTGCCGTTCGGCCTGCTGTTCGGCCGCATCGCCAATTTCGTCAATGGCGAACTCTGGGGCCGGTTGAGCGATGCACCATGGGCTGTCGTCTTCCCGACCGGTGGCCCGTTCGCCCGCCATCCGAGCCAACTCTATGAAGCAGGCCTGGAAGGCATCATCCTGCTTCTGGTGCTGGCACTCCTGATCTATCGTTCCAAGGCCCTTCGTGTACCCGGCACCATCTGCGGCGCGTTCGTCCTCGGCTACGGGCTCTGCCGAATTTTTGTCGAGTTCTTCCGCGAACCGGATGTGCAGCTCGGCTATTTGCTCGGCACCAATTGGCTAACGATGGGCATGGTGCTATCACTACCGATGGTTGCTGTTGGCATCTGGGCGATCACGCGGGCTCGCGTCGCCTCCGCGGCGAAAGTGTGAGGCACCCGTGAACAGCCCAGAAGTAACCACGCCCCTTGCCGAAAAGATCAAGACGCTGATCCGCGCCAGCGGACCGATCAGCGTCACCGACTATTTCGCGCTCTGCCTTGCCGATCCGGAATTCGGCTACTACCGCACCCGCGAACCTTTCGGCCGGCATGGCGATTTCGTCACCGCGCCGGAGATCAGCCAGCTGTTCGGTGAAATGGTCGGCATTTTCATGGTCCACGCCTGGCAGCGCCAGGGTAGCCCGGGCGATGTGCGCCTAGTCGAGATCGGTCCCGGCCGCGGCACGATGATGTCCGACATGCTGCGCGTCATCCAGCGCATCGCACCATCCCTGATGGACGGCCTGCGTGTCCATCTGGTCGAAACCAGCGAACGCCTTCGCGGCGTTCAGCGCGTCACGCTCGAGGCCTATTCGACCAAGATTTCGTGGCACGACAGTTTCGAAGACGTGCCGGAAGGGTTCACCCTGATCGCCGCCAACGAACTGTTCGACGCGATCCCGATCCGCCAGTTCGTTCGGACACCGACCGGTTTTCGCGAAAGGCTGGTGGGCCTCGGCCCGGAGGACGAGCTGTCCTTCGTCGCCGGCATCGCCACGCTCGATCCGGTCCTCCTGCCGGCCCCCGTCGCTTCCATCCCGGAAGGCACGATCTTCGAATTCGCCCCTGCCCGCCAGGCCGTCATGCAGACGCTCTGCGAAAGGCTAAGGCATTTCGGCGGCAGTGCGCTCGTCATCGACTACGGCCATATGGTCACCAGTTTCGGCGATACGCTGCAGGCCGTGAAGAACCACGACTACGACCCGCCGCTTGCCAGCCCCGGCGAGGCGGATCTCACCAGCCACGTCGATTTCGAAGATCTCGCCAAGGTCGCCTTGGCGTCAGGCATTCATCTGAACGGCGGCCTCCATCAGGGCGAATTCCTCTATGGCCTCGGCCTTGCCGAACGGGCTTCAGCCCTTGCGCGCGACAAGGAACCGTCCGAACAGCGGCTGATAGCAGCTGCCGTCGATCGTCTTGCCGGCGAAGGTGCGGGCAAGATGGGCGAACTCTTCAAGGTCATCGCGGTCTCGGGCTCCGCGGTCAATCTGATGCCCTTCCGTCCGGTCGACTGAAAGAGCACGTCCGGGCAGATTGACACACGCTATCGGCTTGCGCCAATCTCGCGCCCAATCGAAGCAGCGAGTGCCGCCAACGGTGCATCACGCAAAACCAACAAAATCAGCAGGGTGGATAAACCGATGCCGGAGAACGCCTCGCCGACGCCGATCGAAAGCGCAGTCTTGAACGCAGCAGCCGGCGCCAAAATCCGCCACGGCTTCTTCACGCGAAAGGGCGGCGTTTCGGACGGAATCTACGCCGGCCTCAATGTCGGTGTCGGGTCGAACGACGATCAGACGCTCGTTCTCGAAAACCGCCGGCGGGTTGCGGCCTGGTTCGATCTGCCGCTCGAAAAGCTCGCAACCGTGCATCAGGTCCATTCGCCTGATGTGGTCGTGGTCGATGCCGCCTATTCAGGCGAGCGCCCGCAGGTCGATGCGATGGTCGCGGCCACGCCCGGCGTCGTGATCGGCGTCCTGTCTGCCGATTGCGGCCCCATCCTGTTTGCCGATGGCGACAATGGCGTGATCGGCGCGGCCCACGCCGGCTGGAAGGGTGCACTGACCGGCGTGCTCGAAAACACGATCGACGCGATGGTTTCGCTCGGCGCCGTCAGGGAAAAGATCGTTGCCGTTCTCGGCCCGTCGATCGGGCCTGACAGCTACGAGGTCGGGCCGGAATTCGTGGAACGCTTCCTCGGCGTGAACCCCGAATACGCAGCCTTCTTCACGCCGTCTCCAAAGCCGCAGCATTCGATGTTCGATCTGCCGGCACTCACCATGTCGCGGCTGAAGGCGGCAGGCGTCACCGCTGAGAACCTCGGCCTCGACACCTACCCGGATCGGGAACGCTTCTTTTCCTATCGCCGCACGACGCATGACCAAGAGCCGGATTACGGCCGCCAGATTTCAGCCATCGCGCTTCAGCAATAAAAGTTCGGGAGGACTACCATGGCTCTGCACTTCGACAGATCGGAATATGCCGATCGCCTCGCCCGCCTGACGACGAAGATGGCCGAGGAAAAGCTCGATGCCATCCTGCTGTTTGCGCAGGAAAGCATGTACTGGCTGACCGGCTACGACACGTTCGGCTACTGCTTCTTCCAGACGCTGGTCGTGAAGGCCGATGGCTCGATGACGCTGCTCACGCGCTCTGCCGACCTTCGCCAGGCCCGCCAGACCTCGATCATCGAAAACATCGTGGTCTGGGTCGACCGGGTGAATGCCGATCCGACGCTGGATCTCAAGAACCTCTTGAGCGAACTCGATCTGCTCGGCGCAAAGATCGGCGTCGAATACGACACGCATGGCATGACCGGCCGCATCGCGCGCCTGCTCGACAACCAGCTCACCAATTTCGGCCAGCTCAGTGACGCATCCTATCTAGTCAGCCGCCTGCGCCTCGTCAAAAGCGCGGCCGAGATCGCTCATGTGCAACGCGCCGCCGAACTGGCCGATGATGCGCTCGACGCCGCTCTGCCGCTGATCAAGGCCGGCGGCGACGAGGCCGATATCCTTGCGGCGATGCAGGGTGCCGTATTTTCCGGCGGCGGCGATTACCCCGCCAACGAATTCATCATCGGTTCCGGCGAGGATGCGCTTCTGTGCCGTTACAAGGCCGGTCGCCGCAAGCTCGATGCCACCGACCAGCTGACGCTCGAATGGGCCGGCACCGCCGCCCACTATCACGTCGCGATGATGCGCACCGCGCTCGTCGGTGATCCCTCGCCGCGCCACAAGGAACTCTACAAGGCCTGCCTTGAGACGATCCGGGCGATCGAGGAGGTTCTGTCTCCAGGTCATACATTCGGAGACGTGTTCGATACCCATGCCAGGATCCTCGACGAACGCGGCCTCTCCCGTCACCGGCTGAACGCATGCGGCTACTCGTTGGGCGCCCGCTTCTCGCCGTCGTGGATGGAGCACCAGATGTTCCACTTCGGCAATCCGCAGGAGATCTTGCCCGGCATGACGCTGTTCGTGCACATGATCATCATGGACAGCGACAGCGGCGCGGCCATGACGCTCGGCCAGACCTATCTGACGACGGAAGGCGCTCCCCAGCCGCTTTCACGTCATGGTCTCGACCTTATCCAGGGCTGAGAAGCCCGCGATCATTGACAGGCCGAAAAATCCGACCTTAGCTTGTCGGGGGATGGGAACCGGCAAAGGGGCGAACGCATGCGGCTTATCGGAAAACTGCTTTCCGCCTGCATCGTTGCGCTGTCCGTCTCCGGCTGCAACACCAGCGAGGCCCTGACGCCGCGCGCCGAGATCGGCGGCGGCAGTCGCGCATCGACACCGGTCACCCAGGCCGATACGGAACGCATGGCACGATCCCCAAGGCCCGAGACCTACCAGAACCAGACCTACAGAAACGACACCTACCAGCCGCGCCCGCAAAATACGCTCGAGGCGCAGGCCCAGGCGATGCAGTCTGGCAACCAGACCTCGCCCGCCTCTTCAGGCCCGCCACCCGAGTGGCAGGGCCAAAGCCAGGCTGAGGCCCAGTCTACCGCTGCAGCGCCCCAGCAGGAGGCTTCCCTGCCCGCCGCCGCCGGCAACACCATCCGCTTCCTGCCGATCATCGGTGCCCCTGTCCAAGCCGTGACGCCGCTGTCGCGACGGCTTGGCGCCGAGGCGCGAGCCGCCGGGCTGACGATCCGTCCCTCCAGCGATACGGGTACCGAGCAGATCCTCAAGGGCTATTTCTCGGCCTTCAGCGATGGCGAAAAGATCACCATCGTCTACGTCTGGGATGTTCTCGACAATACCGGCTCCAGGCTTCACCGCATGCAGGGCCAGGAAAATGTGCCCGGTAGCGGCCAGGATCCATGGGCCTCAGTGCCGTCCTCGACGATGGAACTCATCGCCGCAAAGACGATCCAGGACTATATGAGCTGGCGGCAATCGCATGGCGGTTAGGTAACCATGATGTGACACGGTCACTGTTTCTTCGCAAAAAACGGTGGCCTGAGGGAAAACGCTATTGCATTCGAAGGTGGCGCCGGTAAAAGGCCGCCATCCAGCTTCAATACAGGCGGACCGCAATGAAGGTTTTCGCAGGCAATTCGAACCGGCATCTGGCCGACGCGATCTGCAGCTATCTTAATGTACCAGTCGGAAAAGCCTCGGTAAGGCGATTTGCAGACCAGGAAATCTTCGTTGAAATACAGGAGAATGTCCGTGGGGAAGACGTGTTCGTCATCCAGTCCACGTCGTTTCCGACCAACGATCACCTGATGGAACTGCTGATCATGATCGATGCGTTCCGGCGGTCTTCCGCCAAGCGCATCACGGCTGTGCTTCCCTATTTCGGCTATGCTCGCCAGGACCGCAAGGCCGGGCCGCGCACGCCGATCTCGGCCAAGCTCGTCGCCAACCTCATCACCGAGGCCGGCGCCAACCGTGTCATGACGCTCGATCTGCACGCAGACCAGATCCAGGGCTTCTTCGATATCCCGACCGACAACCTCTACGCCGTGCCGATTCTGGCGCGCGACGTGAAGGAACACTACGACCTCAACAACGTCATGGTGGTCTCGCCAGATGTCGGCGGTGTGGTTCGCGCCCGAGCGCTTGCCAAGCGCCTCGGCTGCCAGCTCGCCATCGTCGACAAGCGGCGTGAACGCGCAGGCGAGTCGGAAGTCATGAACGTCATCGGTGACGTGACCGGCAAGGACTGTCTCCTGATCGACGATATCGTCGATTCCGGCGGCACACTCTGCAACGCGGCCGAAGCGCTCTTGAAGAATGGCGCCACCAGCGTGACCGCCTACATCACCCACGGCGTGCTGTCGGGCGGTGCCGTTGCCCGCATCGCGGCGTCCAAGCTCAAGGAACTGGTGATCACGGATTCGATCCAGCCGACGACATCCGTTCAGTCGGCGCACAATATCCGCGTCATCACCACGGCAAACCTTCTCGGCGAGGCGATCAACCGTACCGCCATGGAAGAGTCCGTCTCGAGCCTGTTCGACTAGGATTGACGCATGACCGTGGGACGGGCTCGGCAGCAAAAATGCTGCGGCCCCTGTCCCACGGCTATGTAAGTCTGATAGAGGTCTGCCATCCATCTGCAGAGGGAGGACCTATCGCGATGTCGATCCTACGAAACAAGCCGAAATGGCTTGCACTTTTCATCCTGGCTCCAATGCTTTCCGCCTGCGTCGACGCAGGTCCAGGCCCCGGCTATCCGCCGGAACGTCCCGCCCCCGGCTGGAGCCGGCCCGATCGCCCCGATCCCCGTCCAGATTGGGATCGCCCATCCAGACCCGATCGCCCGGATCGTCCATCAAGGCCTGACCGCCCGGATTGGGATCGCCCCTCGAGGCCGGATCGTCCCGGCAGACCTGACCGTCCTGAAAATGGCGGCGGCATGTGCACCCGCGAATATCGCCCGGTCTGCGGCCAGCGTGGCGGTCGGCTCCAGACATTCCCGAATGCCTGCGAAGCCCGCAATGCCGGCTTCGGCGCGGTCTCTCCGGGCGAATGCCGCCGCTGATCGCGACGTGAGTTGAACGCCAAGAATATAAACGCCGGGATTTCCATCCCGGCGTTTTGCATTCGCGGCGTCTGTTGACTATGTAGGCGCGGTACCCAAGGAGTTCCGCATGGCCGCCCGCGACCGCTATTCCCGAAAACTCGAATGCTCGCAGTGCGGACATGCCGGTTATGCCGAAGTCTCCGAGTCCGACGACAAGCGCGCCAGCAATCGCGATTTTCGCATCGACGAACTCCCGAAAGGTTTTCAGACCGAGTTCGCCTCGAAAGATCCGCGCAAATACATGCTGCGCTGTAGCGACTGCGGCCACAAATTCCGGTTCGAGCAGAAAACGGCCTACGCCCCCGGCGGCGAACCTCGACGCTAGGTCAAACGTTTCCGCGATCTTCAGGCAGCGTTCTGGTTGGCCGAGCCCATTTCTGACCCAGACTGCGGGTTCGGCTGATCTTCCATCGGCATCGGCCGACCGAGAAGATAGCCCTGCACTTCGTGGCATCCTTCCCGCCGCAGAATGTCGAGCTGGTTTACCGTCTCGACACCCTCCGCGAGAACCGGGATCTGCAGGCCCTGCCCCAGAGCCAGAATTGCTCGCACCATGGCCGTTGCCTGCTCGCTGCGGTCCACTTCGGTCAGGAAGCTCCGGTCGAGCTTGATCTTGTCGAACGGGAAGGAGCGCAGCGTCTCCAGCGACGAATAGCCGGTCCCGAAATCGTCGATCGCAATCGATACGCCCAGCGCCTTGATGGAGCGAAGCGCATTCATCGCCCGCTGCTTGTCGCTGATGATCGAGCTTTCGGTGATTTCAAGCTCGAGACGGCTTGGTTTCAGACCGGTTTCCAGAAGCACGGTATGAACCAGCGCCGGCATGTCGGCATGGGCGATCTGCACCGGCGACAGATTGACCGCAACCTTGTAGTCATTCGGCCAGTTCGCCGCCTCCCGGCATGCTTCGCGCAGAACCCACGCGCCGATCGGCAGGATGGCGCCACACTCCTCGGCAACCCCGATGAAATCGGCCGGCGAGACATTGCCCCGCTCCGGATGGCTCCAGCGCAGCAGGACCTCGTAACCGGTGATCTCATCGGTCGCGACCGATTTCTGCACCTGGTAGTGCAGCCTGAGCTGATCCTGCTCGATCGCCGTCCACAGATCCTCGGCCATCTTGGTGCGGTCGCGGGCGGCCTCGTCCATCTCGATGTCGTAGAAGCAGATGTCGCGCGAGAGCGATCCCTTGGCGCGGTACATGGCCAGGTCCGCGTTCGCGATCAGCGCATCGGGGGATGCACCGTCATGCGGGTAGAGCGCAACACCCATGCTTGCGCCGGGACTGAGACGATGCACCTCGATCTGGATCGGCTGCCCGAACGCATCCGACAATCGGTCCAGGAACTCGGACACTTCGGCCAAATCCCCGTAGCGCTTCACGGCCACGAATTCGTCGCCGCCGAACCGGGCAAACATCTCGTGCGGCCGCACGATCGAATTCATCCGCTCGGCAATTTCCTTGAGCACGGCATCGCCGGCCGCGTGCCCGAACTGATCGTTGATCTGCTTGAACTTGTTGAGATCGATGCCGACGACCGCAACATGCCCGCCCTCGCTCTCCGCGTTACGCACCTCGGCTTCGAGATATTCCATAAGGGCCGGACGGTTCGGAAGCTGCGTCAGGCTGTCATGCTTCGCCATGAAGGCGATCTTTTCCTCCGACCGTATCCGCTCGCTGATATCCTCGAATGTCGAAACCCAGCCGCCCTGATCGAGATAGCTGAAATCGATCCGGATCGTCCGATCGTCGCTCAGTCGGTGTAGAAGGGCTTCCTGCCTGGAATTGATGGCTGCGATGTTGCGCTGGTAATGCTGTTCTGCCCGTGCTTCCGCCTCCGCCGCGTCGGCAAACGAGGTCCTGTAGCCAAGAGCCACGATCTCGCGGTATGTCATACCCGGCTTCAGAGCGCCTTCCTCAAACCGAAAAATCTGGCCGTAGCGCCGGTTCGTCAGCACCAACCGCTGCTCGCGATCGAACAGGCAGATCCCCTGCGCCATGTTCTCAAGCGCCAGATCCAGGTTCTGCGTCACGGAGGCGATCCGGTCGGTGTCCTGTCTCTGACGGGTGATGTCGCGCGTGATCTTGGCGTAGCCGGCAAGCACGCCATCGTCGTCGAGGACGGGCTGGATCACCACATGTGCCCAGAACCAGCTCCCATCCTTGCGGTAGCGCCGGCCTTCCGCCTCGAACAGACCGGTTGTGCGCGCTGTTGCGAGCGCCTGTTCCGGCAGACCCCGGGCTTGTTCTTCAGCCGAATAGAAACGTGCAAAATGCTGACCAATGATCTCGTCGGCGCTGTACCCCTTGGCACGCTCTGCCCCTGCATTCCAGCTGGAGACGGCGCCCTCGGGTGAAAGCATGTAGATCGCGTAGTCGGTCACCCCGCGCACGAGCATCTGGAAATTGGCTTCGCTGGCCTTCGAGGACCGCGCCGCACGCCCGGTGATTGTGGCAACGGCCAGGCCCGACCCGATCAACGACAGCGAGACCGCAATGATCGTTGCCAGCATCAGCGGCTTCGACAGCATCCCGTCTTCAGGCAGGATCCCGAAACCCGGGACAAGCGTTGCCGCGCCCATCGCGATGAAATGCATAAAGACGATACCGAGCGACAGGAGACCTGCAGCAAGAATGTTGTTTGCAAGGCCTCCCTTCAGGATCATCAGGAAGGCTGTCGTCGACATGACGATCGCGGTGACGATGGCAGCGATGACCAGCGGCTGCGACCAGACGATCAGGCCGCCGAACTCGATCGCCGCCATGCCGGTAAAATGCATAGAGGAAACGCCGGTACCGAATACCAGGCCGGCGGCCACAGCGCCGGACTTGCCGGTAAACAGCACGGCAAGCAGTCCCGCCGCAAATGTCGCGAGAAATGCAATACCAAGCGACAGCAGCGTCAGCGACAGATTGAATGCGAAGAGCTGGCCCGGATCGTAGGCGAGCATGGCCACGAAATGTGTTGCCCAGATCCCGAAGCCCCCTGCTCCGCCGGAGACGATCACCCAGCCGTAGCGGCTGCGGTCGTTTGCCTGTCGTGCCCGGGCGGCAAAAACCACGGTTCCCGCATTCGCAATGAAGCAGAGCGCCCCCGCCACGACGACGAGGAAGAGATTGTGCTCATAGGCCAGACAGGACAGAACGGCGTACATGTTAGATCTTGGTCTCCGGAGTTAACACCGTCTTGACCCTCACAATTTAACAAATTCGGTCGCCCGGACCTCGCATTTATCGAATCTCGCTAATTTCGAATGAACGTCATTAATGGATGGCAAAACGGCACATACCGGAAGTTTCATATTGGCCACGCAGGTATCTGGCGGTAGGTAACGACGACGACCGGTTTGCAGAGCCAACCACGCCGCAGATCCCTTGCGTCTCCTGCCCTGATGGACTATAGGGACCCCGTCCGCGTAGACACCCTTGGAGGCAACGCGGATGGAGAGCGTCGGACGATGCCCTCCGGTTTGACGCGGCACTGTCCGCGAAGAACTCTCCAAACAACCTCGAAAGGAATTGCCATGAGCAAGGAAACTTACGTGCTCAAGGCCGAGGCGCGCGAACGGGTCGGTAAGGGGTCCTCCCGTGAACTTCGCCGCAACGGTTTTATCCCTGCAGTCATCTATGGTGACAAGCAGGCTCCTCTGTCGATCGTGCTCAACACGAACGAAGTCACGAAGCGCATTCACGCTGGCGGTTTCATGACCACCATCGCGACGATCGAATTCGACGGCAAGAAGATCCAGGTCCTCCCGAAGGACTACCAGCTGGATCCGGTCCGCGACTTCACCATGCATGTCGACTTCCTGCGCGTTTCGGCCAAGACTGAAGTCAACGTCGAAGTACCGGTACACTTCGAAAACGAAGACAAGTCGGCCATCAAGCAGGGCGCCGTTCTGAACATCGTCCGTCACACGGTCGAGTTCCATTGCCCGGCCGACCAGATCCCGGAATTCATCACGGTTGATCTGACCGACGCCAAGATCGGCGACAGCCTCCACATCTCGGCCGTTAAGCTGCCGAAGGGCGTGACACCTGTCATCACCGACCGCGACTTCACCATCGCGACGATCGTTGCACCAGCTGCAGGCGTCGAAGAAGAAGAAGCGACTGAGACTGCGGCTCCTGAAGCCGAATAAGACATTTTCGTCTTGTCTTTCTGAGAGCCCGCCTTCCACCGAAGGCGGGCTTTTACGTTTTCCGGTCAGGATTACGTAACCCTCTTTAAGATCCGCTTCGCTTTACTCTTCCCGGCTTCAGTAAAGCTTAATCAATGGCTGGAATTATCCGGCCAATTACTGTGTTGGGGAACACGCAGTCGGCGGCTAACACCGACTACAAGCAGGCGGGGAATACGGGTGGCTCATTCCGTTGAGAGTCGGTTCATAGCCATTATCTCGGGCGCGCTTCTGGCCGTCGTCGTGCCGTTGTTCACGCTGCTTTTGGCGTTGTCATCGCAGCAGGCGGTTCGGGCGCTCGAAGAGCATGTCGACATCGTTCTGGCGACGAACTCGCAGGCGCTTGCCAAGCCCCTCTGGGATCTCGATACCGAAAGCGTTCACCAGATCGCCGTCGCCATGGTGAAAGATCCGACCATCTACGCAGTTCGCGTCACCGACACGACGGGCAAACTGAATATATCGGAAGTCACGCCGCAAGAAATATCCCTGAGCGACCTGACGATCCGCTCACAGCCCATCACCTACATGTCGAACTACGGCGCTCGCGTTGTCGGTAAGGTCAGCGTCAGCATCCCGACAATCGGCTGGTTCTCGAAGCTTCACGAATTCGAGTTCGCCTTCATCTCGATCTTCATCATCGCCATCCTGACCGTGTTCGGCGCCGCCATTCTCGGCAACCGCGTGATGGTGATCAAACCTCTTCTGCGTTTGACCGCCGCAATCGAAGCGACCCGTCGCCTCGGTTCTCGTCACCATGTCGACTGGCGCTCCACCGATGAAATGGGACGCCTGGCCAAGAGCTTCAACGAGATGCAGACCCTTCTCGAACACGAGGAGCGCGAGCTGAAGCTGGCACATCGCAAGACGACGCAGACCTACAATCTCACGCCGGCCATGCTGTTTTCGCTCGACGCCGACGACAGGATCGCCGCCGTCAGCGACTACTGGCTCGTTGCGACCGGGTACAGCCGATCTGACATATTGAACCTGCCCTTCTGCGAACTGGTGATGCCGGAAGACCGCAGCCTCTACCACAACAGGAAATCGCAGATTCGATCGCGCGGACCGGCGTTCGAAGTCACCGTGCGCTTCATCTGTCAGTCCGGCAAGACGATGAACGTCCTTATCGCCGAGACCGAACTCGGTTCCGCGGGCGACGGCGAGACCGGCTCGCTGAGCGTGATGACCGACGTCACCGAGCTCAAGCAGTCAGAAATCCGCAACTATCAGCAGGCCATTTCCGACCACCTGACCGGTCTTCTCAACCGTCAGGGGTTCGAGGCGGCGCTTGAGCAGAAAATCATCGAGGCGGATCGCAACGGAACCGACATCGCCTGTCTGTTCGTTGATCTCGATCGGTTCAAATCGATCAACGACAATCTCGGTCATGCGGCCGGCGATCTCGTGCTTGGCCAGTTCGTCGAGCGGATGCTGCCGCTTTTGGGCGACCACGACGCGGCATCGCGCCTGGGCGGCGACGAGTTTGCCATTCTTCTGTGTGGCGAGGGGTCGGAACGGCGCGGCACCGAGCTGTGCCAGAGAATCGTCGAGTTCTTTGACGTTCCATTCCGCATCGAGACCAACAGTGTGCGCCTTAGCGCCAGTATCGGCCTTGCCTTCTACCCTGCCCATGCCGCAAGCGGCGCCGAGCTTTTGCAGAAGTCGGATCTGGCCATGTATGCCCGCAAGCGCGACGGCAAGAACGGTGCGCAGGTCTATAATTCGGCCATCCTCGACAAGACGCGGGAACGTGCCGAAATCGAAACCGACATCGAAGCAGCGCTTGCCGCCAACTGGTTCGAAGCGCATCTCCAGCCGATCGTGGATATCAGGACCGGCGCCTGCAACGGCTTTGAAGCGCTCATGCGCATGCGCCATCCGCGCAAGGGGCTTGTCCCTCCGGGCGCAATCGTCAGCGTCGCCGAGGAAACCGGTACGATTGGCCAGATCGGCAATCTCAT
Source organism: Neorhizobium sp. DAR64862/K0K3 (assembly GCF_050500185.1). Taxonomy (NCBI): domain Bacteria; kingdom Pseudomonadati; phylum Pseudomonadota; class Alphaproteobacteria; order Hyphomicrobiales; family Rhizobiaceae; genus Neorhizobium; species Neorhizobium sp. DAR64862/K0K3. Next base: position 924,953 of record NZ_CP191449.1, on the reverse strand, counting down.
CCTTGAGGACGCCGTCGCCAATCTTGCCCGCATCTCCCGGATACCGGGCATGTCTGACACCTATGTCGCCGTCAACGTATCGCCGCTGCAATTCGATGCGAGCCTTCCCGTCAAGCTGTCAACCTTGCTCGGCCGCTACGCAATCCGCCCGTCCCGACTGGTCATCGAGATCACGGAGGCCGTGCTGATGCATGACAATCCGGAAATCCGCAGGCTGCTCGACGAGATCCGCAACATCGGTTGCCGCATCGCGCTTGACGACTTCGGAACCGGCTATTCCTCGCTCAGCTATCTCAGCCGTTTCCCGGTCGATATCGTCAAGATCGACCAATCCTTTATCCGGTCTCTCAACAATGGCGACGATGATATCGATCGTCGAAACAAGATGCTGATCGAAGGCATTGCCGCGATCTCGCACAAGATGAACTGCCATGTCGTCGCCGAAGGCGTCGAAACCGAATATCAGCGTTCGACACTCATCGACATGGGCATCGAATACGCTCAGGGTTACTACTTCGCACGACCGCAAGCGATCGGCGATGTCCTTACGATGTTGAACGCCGACCGAAGCGGCGACCGAATTGATTCTATTGCAAGCTGAAATCCCGGCCCTCGATGTGGAGCAGCAGATGTCCTCGATCAGGTGTGGCATGACAAGCGCAGCACTCGTCGTGCTTGCTCTCGCTGCAACAATCGGACCGTGGTCTTGCCTGCAGGCGCACGCCGCAGACAGGCTCCAGCTCAAGACAGAGCCCTATGCACCCTTCAGCTACCGTGATCAGAACGGGCGCTATGGCGGCGCGGGCATAGACCAGATCGATGTCATCATGCGGCAAGCGCAAATACCCTATGACGTTGAAATGATCCCTTGGGCCCGCGCCATCGCGCTCGCCGAGACCGAGCCGATGACCTGCGCCTTCTCGGCAGCGCAGACAGCGGACCGCAAGCCGCGGTTCAAATGGGTCATGACGATCTCCGTGAACCATACGATCCTGGTCAAGCGGGCGGGCTCGTCGATCCACGCCACGACGCTCGATGAGGCGAAGAGCTTTCTGATCGGAACCCATCGGCTCGATTTCACCGAAGACCTTCTGAAATCGATGGGATTTGCGAACCTCGATCTCAGCGCCGATTTCGACACGTCGCTGCGCAAGCTCGTCCGGGGCCGGATCGACATGATGCCCATGTCGGAAGGCGTCTATCAGAGGCTGAAGAACAATGGCACCGACGTCGAGAGGGTGGTTCCCCTCTCCGAGGAGAAGCTCGGCATTGCCTGTCAGAAAACAGTCCCGGACGCCTTGATCGCTAAAATGCAGGCCGCACTCGACAGCATGATCCTTGATGGCCGCCAGGACACGATCTACCGGCGCTACGGCCTCAAGGCCGAACACTGAGCAAGCGATCAGCGGTGCCAATCAGTCGGCAGGGACGAAACCGGGTTGACTTCCGTTCCGTTTCGGGGTGGTGAGACCACATCCTGTACGAAAATTCGGACGCACTTCATGTTGATCATTGCGGGTCTCGGCAATCCCGGCAGCAAGTACTCCGGCAATCGCCACAATATCGGCTTCATGGCGCTCGACGCCATCCAGCGGCGGCCGGGCTTTTCGCCATGGGCAAAGAAGTTCAAGGCCCTCATTTGCGAAGGCGAGCTCGCCGGCGACAAGGTTCTGCTGATCAAGCCGCAGACCTACATGAACCTGTCGGGCGAAGCGGTCGGCGAGGCCATGCGCTTCTACAAGCTCGGGCCTGAAAATATCATCGCGATCTACGATGAGCTGGATCTTGCGCCCGGCAAGGCGCGCATCAAGACGGCTGGCGGCCATGGCGGCCACAACGGCATCAAGTCGCTCGATGCCCATTGCGGCAAGGACTACCGCCGCCTGCGGCTCGGCATCGGCCATCCCGGGGCCAAGGAATTCGTCAACAACCACGTGCTCGGCGATTTCGACAAGCTGGATCAGGTCTGGTTGCCGCAGCTTCTCGATGCGCTCGCCGACAATGCCGAAATGCTGGTGAAGGGCGAGGATTCGCAGCTGATGAACAAGCTCGCCCTTGCCGTCGGCAGCCAGCCGGACGAGGACGAAAAGCCCAAGCCCGCACCGAAGGCGCCGAAACCTGCGGGCAAGAGCCATATCCACCAGGCGCGCGGCGGCATGAAACCGAACATCCCGGCCACCGGCCCGATGGCCGACATGCTGAAGAAACTGTTCGGCGACAAGGACAAGTAAGATGACACCAGATATGACCGCTCTCACGACCGAACTCGTCACGCTGCGCGATTACTGGCGCTATGCAATCTCGCGCTTCAACGCCGCCAATCTTTCCTTTGGCCACGGCACCACGACTGCCGGCGACGACGCGGCCTTTCTGCTGCTCGATACGCTCGACCTGCCGATCGACGCACTCGATCCCTTCCTCGACGCGCGCCTCCTGCCGGCCGAGCGCAGGCTTCTCGCAGAGCGTATCGAGGCCCGCGTCACGACCCGTAAACCGTCGTCCTATCTCACCGGCCGCGCCTATATCCAGGGCGTCCGGTTTCTGGTTGACGAGCGGGTCATCGTGCCACGCTCGCATATCGGCGAGATCCTGTTTCGCGAATATCTCGGTCCGAACGGATCGTCCTTCCTGCCCGACCAGATGATGGTCGAGAGCGCCGTGGACATCTGCACCGGCTCCGGCTGCCTTGCGGTGCTCGCCGCCAAATTCTTCCCCAACGCCGCCGTCGATGCGGTCGATCTGTCGGCCGACGCGCTGGAAGTGGCAAAGCTGAATCTTAGGGAACACGAGGTCGAACAGCAGGTGAGCCTGCATCAGGGCGATCTGTTCCAGCCGCTCGCAGGCCGGAAATACGACCTGATCATCACCAACCCGCCCTATGTCGATCACGACGCGATGGATGGTTTCCCGGCGGAATTCCGTGCCGAGCCTTCGATGGCGTTCGATGGCGGTGTTGATGGTCTCGATCTGGTGCGGACATTGCTGGCAGACGCCGCAAACCACCTCAATCCCGAAGGCGGCATGATCTGCGAGATCGGCTCCGGCCGTGAAATCCTCGAGGAGGAATTTCCGGGTCTCGACTTCGTCTGGCTGGAAACCGAGGAATCGCAGGACGCGGTGTTCTGGATCTCCGCCGAAGCTCTCGGCGTCACCGCTTCCTGAGCCGACGACCGGCTATTCTTCAGGCTCGGTCGTGAACATCAGCGGAAAACCGGCTTCCTTGGCGAGATCGATCGCCTCGGTGGCCTTGGTCTCGGCAATATCCTTGGTGCAGACAACCACGACCGCCACACCCATCTGGTGGGCGGTCATCATCACCCGCCGGCCCGTATCCTCGCTCATCCGGAACACGGCTTTCAGAACCATGGTCACGAATTCGCGCGGCGTATAATCGTCGTTGACGAGCATAACCTTGTAGAGCTTCGGCCGCTCCAGCTTGGGCTTTGTCGTCGTCTTCGGCGTGAGGGTGGTGTCTCCGGCCATCCGCATCTCCTGATGACGTTCGCCATGCTCAAACAGCAATGATTGTATGCTGGCTATATCGCACCGACGGGTCCGAAATTCAAGCAACTGCGGTGATTTGCCGATTGGGACCGGTGGGTCTGACTTGTGTTTGCATCGCAAGCCGACGTCTCGTTTCCGAATTCTGTTTTGCGTCGTTACCAGCGTTCCGACGACCTCCCTCACCCCGCCAACCCTTGACCGCCCGGCCTGTTTCCCCCATAGCCACGGCAACGAACAATTCTAGTCAGACGGGGTCCGTCCCATGGGTTTCAAATGCGGTATCGTCGGCCTGCCGAATGTCGGCAAGTCCACGCTCTTTAACGCTCTCACCAAGACTGCGGCGGCGCAGGCTGCCAACTATCCGTTCTGCACGATCGAGCCGAACACCGGCGAAGTCGCGGTTCCGGATCCGCGCATGCAGCAGCTGGCCACCATCGCCGGCTCCAAGGAAATCATTCCGACCCGTATCTCCTTCGTCGATATCGCCGGCCTCGTGCGCGGCGCCTCGAAGGGTGAAGGTCTCGGCAACAAGTTCCTCGCCAATATCCGCGAAGTCGATGCTGTCGTGCACGTGCTGCGCTGCTTCGAAGACGACGACATTACCCATGTCGAAGGCCGTATCAATCCGGTCGGCGATGCCGAGACGATCGAGACCGAGCTGATGCTTGCCGACCTCGAAAGCCTGGAACGCCGCGTCGAGCAGACCCGCAAGCGCGCCAAGACCAACGACAAGGAATCCGTCGCCCAGCTGCCGGTCATGGAAGCCGTCATCAAGCTTCTCAACGACGGAAAACCTGCCCGCATTCTTCTGAAGACGCTGGCAGCCGACGACATCGAGATCTTGAAGGCTCTAAACCTCCTGACCTCGCATCCCGTCCTCTACGTCTGCAACGTCGCCGAAAGCGATGCCGTCGATGGCAACGAGCACACCAAGGCCGTGGCCGCGATGGCCAAGGAACAGGGTGCCGAATGCGTCATCATCTCGGCCGCCATCGAATCTGAAGTCGCGCAGCTGCCGGAAGACGAAGCCAAGGAATTCCTCTCGGCCCTCGGCCTTGAAGAAGCAGGCCTCGATCGCCTCATCCGCGCCGGTTACAATCTCCTTCACCTGATCACCTATTTCACGGTCGGCCCCAAGGAAACCCGCGCCTGGACGATCGTCCGCGGCACCAAGGCCCCGGCCGCTGCCGGCGTCATCCACACGGATTTCGAACGCGGCTTCATCCGCGCCTTCACCATCGGCTTTGATGACTACGTCGCCTTCAAGGGCGAAGTCGGCGCCAAGGAAGCCGGCAAGGGCCGCGACGAAGGCAAGGAATATGTCGTAAACGACGGCGACGTGATCCACTTCCGCTTCAACACCTGATCGGGACACCGCGGAGGCGCGAACGCGATGACGGAAATCGAATATCACTTCGAGGACTTCACCCCGGATCGCACCTTCCCGCTTGCGGATAAGCAGGTGACGGCCGAGGAAATCGTCGAGTTCGCCACCGAATTCGACCCTCAGCCCATGCATCTCGATGAAGCCGCCGGACGTGCCAGCATTCTCGGCGGTCTCTCGGCGTCCGGCTGGCATACATCGTCGATGTTCATGCGGATGATGTATGACGGCTGGCTGTCGCGCGCAGCGTCCGAAGGCTCGCCCGGCATCGAACTGATGGAATGGAAAAAGCCGGTCCTCGCTGGCGACACGCTGTCCGGCCGCTCCACCGTGGCCTCGACCCGCCTGCTCCGCTCCCGCCCGGGCATCGGCCTCGTCAACTTCCTGCACGAAGTCACCAATCAGCGAGGCCAGATCGTCATGCGCGGTGAAAACCCGATCATGATCCGGCTCCGAAACGCGGCCGAGGTCACGGCATGAGGCTGATCGAACTCTCTCCCCCCGGCACGCGGATCGAAACCGGCACGCTCCTCTTTACCCCTGAAGACATCATCCGGTTCGCCCGGAAATTCGATCCGCAACCCTTCCATGTGGATGCGGAAGCCGCAAAACACTACGTCTTCGGCGGGCTCTGCGCCTCCGGCTGGCACACCTGCGCCGGTTGGATGAAGACGTTCATGGCCTATTGGACAGCGGAAGTCGCACGCCTCGAAGCCGCCGGCCTCGCCGCCCCGAAACTCGGCCCTTCCGCCGGCTTCAAGTCGCTACAATGGCTGAAACCCGTCTATGCCGGCGACAGCATCACCTATTCCGTGACCCTGATCGAATCGCGCCCGCTCGGAAGCCGCCCCGGCACCTTCATCAACCTGACGGAAAATGACGGCGTCAACCAACACGGCGAGACGGTGATGCGCTACGAAGGCACCGTTCTCGAATTCACCTGACACCACTATCGCACGGCAACAGCAGCAACGCCCGCCCCCACCATCACCGCTCCGCAGCCCCGGTTGACGCGCCGCAGAACCGCTGGGCGCTTCAGTGCTGCCCTCGCCCGCCCGGCAAGAACCACGTGGCCGCCGATCACCAGAACCTCGACGGCGACGATGACAAGCGCCAAAACGCCGGCCTGCTCCATCGTGAGATTGGGTCCAACGACGTTGGGCAGGAGCGCTATGTAAAAGAGCGGCATTTTCGGATTGCCGAGATTGAGAAGGACACCGGTCGCAAATGTCGCCACCAGCCCCGACCGGCCCGTTACCACGGCATGATCGGCCGGAACCGGCTCGGCAAACCACAACCGCACGCCCATCCAGACCAGATAGGCAGCCCCGGCATAGCGCAGCACCGTCATTGCCATGCCCAGCTCCTCCGCCACCAGCGACAGGCCGAACACGGCGAGGAACAGAAAGATCAGGATGCCGGTGACCGTTCCGGCTCCGTAGGCGATACCGGCGGCCGCACCGTGCGACACCGTACGGGCCATGATCGTCACATTGTCGGGTCCGGGACTTGCCGCGAAAACCAGAAACGCGGCGGCAAAGGCAGTCAGGCTTGCGATATCCATGGCCGTCTCCCCGAGGCTCCGGTCAAGTCCGGAACGGGTGAAGGATATCGCCTCCGCCGCCGGTCGCAATCCTCAAAACCGGCGGCATTTGCGGATTTTCGTTAGTGCCCTTCGAATTCGATCAGCGTGCGCACTTCGACGCCGAGGGCTTCCAGCTTCTTGCGGCCGCCGAGTTCCGGCAGGTCGATGACGAAACAGGCGGATACGATCTCCGCACCCATCTGGCGCAGCAGCTTCACCGCACCTTCGGCCGTGCCGCCGGTCGCGATCAGGTCGTCGGTCAGGATGACTTTCTCGCCGGGCTTGACCGCATCGACATGCATTTCCATCTCGTCGACGCCGTATTCGAGGCTGTAGGCCACGCGCACGGTCTCGTGCGGCAGCTTGCCCTTCTTGCGGATCGGCACGAACCCTGCCGAGAGCTGGTGCGCCAGTGCACCACCGAGAATAAAGCCACGCGCCTCGATACCGGCCACTTGGGCGATGGACATGTCGGCATAAGGTTTCACCAGATCGTCCACCGCCTGACGGAACGCCTTGGCATCGCCAAGCAGCGTCGTGATGTCGCGAAAGATGATACCTGGTTTCGGGTAATCACGGATGGCACGGATGGAGGCGGCGAGTGTGTCGTCACGGGAGGACATTGGGGCGGGAGCCTTGTTTGTTGTTCGTTGCTAAAGGAAAGCAATAGGCAGCTGCGGTCGACATTGTCCAGATCAAACCGCGCACTACCCGCCGACCCAACAGTGCCCCCAGCGACGCATTCTCGTCCGCCGTCTCTTCAACCAAAACCGATCTGAGTATTCACCGCAATTGATACCTGCACTCTCGACATTCCGCCATCCATTAGAAATCACGAATAAGTAAACTGTCGCCTGGCCCTCGCATAACGCGCTGGCTCGTTTGAATGCGGAAGATCGATTTTCCGATTCATCATCACTTTATTTGATTTAGAGTAAATTAGTTACTTGTGAAAGAAACGGCATTAATGTTTCGTTAACAAATTGGACCGCAGTCTAGGGTTGGCAACATTGCCAATTTCTATCAAAGCGCGAATGATCGCGCCCATTGAGGTCCTTCATGACGAAGACAATACTCGCGACGATTTTCGCCGCTACAGCCCTTTCCCTGACGTCAAGCGCCGCATTCGCCCAGACAGCGGCCGCCAACATGGATGTTTCCATGACCGTGGCTGCCGAATGCACGCTGGCCACTGATCCGGTAGCCTTCGGCAATCAGGCCCTGATCGATGTAGCCGTCGAGGTCCCCGGAAACATGACCGTGCAATGCACGGCGAATGCGCCCTATCAGATACAGCTTGGTGTCGGCAATGGCGCCCTGGCAACCGTTGAAACCCGCTTTATGACAGGCGTAGCCAACGGTGGTCTGGCGACCTATACGGTTCACCAGGGCTTGGCGACCGGTCCGATCTGGGGCGCCACCCTCGGTACGAACACGCTTGACGGCACCGCGACTGGCGCAGCAGACGTCATTCCGTTCACGGCAGTGCTTGCAGCGAACCAGAGCGTCCAGGCTGATACCTACGGCGACGTCTTGATCGCAACGATCAACTACTAAGCACGAAGCTTGCGGCAAGCTCCGGCGGCGCGGCGTGTCGCTAACCTGAAAATAAGGATGACAAGATGATCTCCATGCGCTTCATGGCAGCGAGCCTATTCGCATGCCTGATAGCCGGCGGTGCCGGAGCAGCTGCGTTGAGGGTTTCTCCGATCACTTTGGATCTGAAAGCCTCTTCCCCCACGGGAACGGTTCGGGTGTGGGAAGATGGGTTGCGGCCGGTCAAGGTGCAGGTGCGGGTTTTTCGCTGGACGAAGGTCAATGGGAAGGATCGCCTCGATCCCACCACGGACGTGGTTGCCAGCCCCCCGGTCACCACGCTGAAGCCTGGTACTGAGAACTCGATCAGAGTTGTCCGTGTCAGCAAGAAGCCGATTGTCGGAACAGAGTCCTACCGGCTTCTGATCGATCAGCTGCCCGAGGCCGGGCGAAAGACCCCCGGTCAGGTCAGCGTCATGATCCGGCATTCGATCCCCGTTCGGTTTACCGACTAGGGGGTCGGTCGCATGGCGCGTCAGACAGCCCTGCTCCTGGCGCGCTTGTGCCTCGCCGTCCTCGTCCTGCCGACCGCAGGTCATGCGGCATCCGGGGATAAGTCTCCGGATGCCAATCTGGCGGCCGATGCCGATCCTTTTGACGTCCCTGCGGCCACCGATACGGACGGGCCGAGCGACCTCTACCTGTCCGTGTCGATCAACGGCGTAAAGACCAATCTCGTTGCCGCCTTCCGGCAGGCACCGGACGGATCCCTCTCGATCGAGATCGAGCAGCTGCGCAATATCGGCATCAAGCCCGCCAAGACGGCAATCGGCGAAGATGGCCGCGGAACCATCGATCAGCTACCATCAGTCACTTTCGTCTACGACGATCTGCAGCAAACGATCGATTTTACCGCATCGAACGGCGAACGCGCGCCAAAAATCATCGACGCCAAGGCGCCGCGCGGCGGTGCGCCGAAGAGACCGAGACTGAAGGCGCAATCCTCGTCCGGTGCACTCCTCAACTACAATATCGTCGCGTCTTCCGACAATTCCGAAAAGGATTCGCGGTTCGGCTTCACCGGCGTGAGCGGCGCTTTCGAAGCCCTGTATTTCAGCCCGCTGGGCGTCCTCAGCAATACATTTATCGCCAGCACCTCTGACGATACCTACTACGGCTCGACGCGCCTGGACACGACCTGGCGCTATTCGGACCAGGACTCGATGGTCACCTACAGCGCCGGTGACGTCATCACCGGCGGCCTGAACTGGACGCGCCCGACCCGTCTAGGAGGCCTGCAGGTGCAACGCAGCTTCTCGCTGCGATCCGACCTGGTCACCTTTCCCGTGCCGGAACTGTCGGCAAGCGCTGCCGTGCCTTCCACCGTCGATGTCTATCTCAATGATGCCAAGCGCTTTTCCAGTTCGGTCGGCGCAGGTCCGTTCGATATCACCAACCTGCCCTTCGTCGACGGAAGCGGCAATGCCCGGGTCGTCGTCACCGACGCTCAAGGGCAGCAGGTGTCGACCGAAAGCAGCTTCATCGCGTCCAGTCAGATGCTCGCCCGCGGGCTTTACGATTTCTCCGCCGAGCTGGGCTTTGCGCGACACGGCTACGGGATCGACTCGAATGACTACGATTCACGCCCTTACGGATCGGCGACCCTGCGCACCGGCGTGACCAACTGGCTGACGATGGAAGGCCATGCCGAGGGCGGCGCGGATCTCGTCCATGGCGGCGTCGGCGCCGTGTTCGCCGCGCCTTGGAGTGGCGTCATCTCGCTCTCGGGCGCTGGCAGTTATCACGACGGTTCAATAGGCGAGCAGGTTGGCATGACCTGGGAGCGACAGATGCGGGGCTTTCACCTCAGAGCCCGCATGCAGCGCAGCTTCGGCAGTTTTCAGGACATTGCCTCGGTCACAGCCGACAAGCGCAGCTCCACCGACGGGATCTTGCTCGGATCAGCGGCGCCGCCCAAGGCGCTCGACCAGGTATCCCTGTCGGTCCCAATGCCTTTCGACCGATCGAACCTGAACTTCAGCTTCACCAATGCCGAGACCGCCGAAGGTGACCGGCAGCGTATCCTCGGCCTTTCCTACAGCCGCCCGGTGTTCAATGACAGCACGTTTTCCGTGTCCGCGATCAAGAGCCTGACCGACGGCACTGTCGGAATCTATGCAAGCATCTTCGTCCCGATCGGCAAGCGGATCTCGGCCACCACGTCGGTAGCATCGCAGTCAGACGAAACCAGCGTGACGCAGACGGTCAGCCGCACGCTGGGTCAGCAGATCGGCGACTACGGCTGGAGCGTTGGCCGGACGCAGTCGGAAAACGCGATCAACTCGGCAGCCGTCAGCTACCGCGCTTCGGCGGCAAAAGTGGCAGCGCGTGTCGACCAACGCGGCAGCAAGACAAGGGCCAGTGTGACCGTTGATGGAGCTCTGGTCGCGGCCGGAGGCGGCGTCTTCGCGTCCAACCGCATCAACGACGCGTTCGCCATCGTCGATGCAGGCGCGCCCGGCGTCGAGGTCCAGCATGAGAACAGACCAGCCGGCCGCACAAACAGCGGCGGCAAGCTGCTCCTTCCGAACCTGCGCTCCTATCAGGAAAACCACATTGCGATCGACCCCGAGGATCTGCCGCTCGACGCCGTCGTCAACACCACCCGCACCGTCGTGGTGCCGGCCGACCGATCGGGGATCGTCGTCAACTTCGAGGTCGACGTCGATGCGAACGCCGCACTGGTAACCTTCTCCGGACCGGACGGAAAACCCATCGCAGTTGGCGCCAGCGGCACGACGAAGACCGGATCGGAACCTTTCGTCGTCGGCTATGACGGCCAGACGCTCGTGGAAAATCTGAAAGCCAGCAACCGCCTCACCCTGACGCTGCCAGATGAGACCACCTGCGTGGCAACCTTCCAATACAAGCCCCAGCGGGGCAAACAGGTGAGTATTACCGATGCGATATGCCAGCCTTAAGCGCCTCAGAACGCTTCTTCTCCAGGCCGGGATCGGCCTGCTGCTCTATGGAGCCGGCACCGGCGACGCCGCTGCCGCAAGCTGCACCGTGGACATCGACGCCGCCAATTTCGGCAATGTCGATACGCTCTCGGGCGCATCCGCCGATGCGACGGGGCAGGTTTCGATCAGTTGCAGCGGCGTCAGCGCCAACGCAACCGCGGTCACGCTCTGCGGCAATCTCGGCAGCGGTAGCGGTGGCACATCCGGCGGGACCCGCATCATGCGATCGGGCGCGAACGAGCTCGGCTACCAGCTCTACGCCGACGCCGGCCGCGCGACCCGCTGGGGTTCGTATGACGATACGACACTCGGCCAGCCACGGACGATCCGCATCGCCGCATCTGATGGCGAGGCGAGTGGCACCGTGACGCTTTACGGAGGGCTGTCTGCCGGCCAGACGAGCGCTGGCACCGGCACCTACCTCTCCTCCTTCGCCACCGGCGAGGTGCGGTTCTACTACGAAGAGGGAAGCACCCTCGACTGCGCGGCACCGACCTCGGCGACACTGGCGCAGGCAAGCTTTACCGTCCAAGCAACCGTTGCGGCAAACTGCCTGATCGCCGTTTCGAACCTAGATTTCGGTCTTCACGGCCTGATCGATTCCGAAGTGACCGCGAGCGGCGGGGTCGACGTCACCTGCACGCCGAACTCAACCTACAGCATCGCCATGGATGGCGGCCTGGCTGCGGCCACCAACCCGGAACAACGGTTGATGCGCTCCGGCACGAACACGATCGCCTACGGCCTTTACGCCGATCAGGCCCATTCTCGACCTTGGGGTGCGACAGGTAGCGCACTGGTCTCCGGCACGGGGGCCGGCGCTGTGCAGTCGATACCGGTCTTTGGCCGCGTCGCTCCGCAACCGGCAGCCGCCGGCAACTACACCGACACGGTGATCGTCACGGTCACCTATTTCTGATCACTGCCGGGACCTTTGAGCGGCCAGCCGCAAGACAACAAAAAAGGCGGCCGAAGCCGCCTTTTCCATGAAGACCTTAAATATCAATGCGGCTTGCGGGCATAGACCGATTTCTTGGTCAGATAGATCAGCCCGGTAAAGATCACCAGGAAGATCATCACCATGAAACCGGTGCGCTTGCGCTCTTCCAGATGCGGCTCGGCAGTAAACATCAGGAACGCGGCGACGTCCTTCGAATACTGATCCACCGTCTGCGGCGTACCGTCGTCATAGCTCACCTGATCGTTGCTGATCGGCGGGGCCATGGCGAGCGCTGAGGCATTGGCAAAGTAAGGATTGTAGTGCGTCCCCGGTGCGACTTCCACGCCCGGAGGCGGATCCTGGTAGCCGGTCAGCAGCGCGTGGATATAGTCCGGGCCGCCTTCCTGGTACTGGGTAAAGATGTCGAACACGAACTGCGGGAAGCCGCGGGTGATGCCGCGCGCCTTGGCAAGCAACGACATATCCGGCGGTGCAGCACCGTTATTGGCCGCCGCCGCTGCCTGGGCGTTCGGATAGGGCGACGGAAAGTGGTCCGATGGTACGGCCTTGCGGGTAAACATCTCGCCGTCGTCGTTCGGACCGTCCTGCACCTCGTAATTGGCCGCAAGCGCCTTCACCTGACCGTCCGAATAGCCGAGATCCTCAAGCGTGCGGAACGACACGAGCCGCATCGAATGGCAGGCGGAACAGACTTCCGTATAGACCTTGAGGCCGCGCTGCAGCTGGCCCTTGTCGTAGTGGCCGAAGGGACCGGCAAAGGTCCAGTCCACAGGTTCAGGATGACGCAGCGGATAATGCGGCGTGCCGCCCTCCGCATGGTCACCGCCGCCGCCGCCGGCTGTACCGGCGCCGACGTCATGCTTTTCCTGCGCGCTCAACGATCCCATGGTGAGGCCAAGTGCCAGTGTGAGCGAAGCGAGGCCGAGTGTGATCTTCTTCATGTATGTCTCCTCCCGCCTGCGCTCAGGCATTTGCCCGAGCGGCCACGACGCCGGCATTGGCTGTTCTGCCCTGTTTCTCCAGCACCGCTTCCGTGATCGAATTCGGAATGCGACGTGGTGTCTCGAACAGGCCGAGCAGCGGCATGATCACGAGGAAGAAGCCGAAGTAGTAGAGCGTTCCGATCTGCGACAGCACGACGAAACTGCCTTCCGCCGGCTGTGACCCCAGCCAACCGAGCATGATCGCATTGGCGACGAAGATCCAGAAGAACGTCTTGTACCAGGGCCGGTAGACGGCCGAACGCACCTTCGATGTATCGAGCCATGGCAGGAAGAACAGGATGATGATCGCACCGAACATCACCAGCACGCCGCCGAGCTTCGAGTCGATAAACAGGAAGTTGAAGGTGATCGCGCGCAGCATTGCGTAGAATGGCAGGTAGTACCATTCGGGCACGATATGTGCCGGGGTCTTCAGGGCATCAGCCGGGATGTAGTTGTCCGGATGGCCGAGATAGTTCGGCATGTAGAAGATGAACCAAGCGTAGACGATCAGGAACACCGAAACGCCGAGCGCATCCTTGAGCGTCGCATAAGGCGTAAACGGCACCGTATCGGTCTTTGTCTTGATCTCGACGCCGGTCGGATTGGTCTGGCCGGTCACATGCAGTGCCCAGATATGCAGGACGACGACGCCGGCAATCATGAACGGCAGCAGGTAATGCAGCGAGAAGAAGCGGTTGAGCGTCGGCTGGTCGACGGCAAAGCCGCCGAGCAGGAACTGCTGTATCCATTCACCCACCAGCGGGAAGGCCGAGAAGAAGCCGGTGATGACGGTGGCACCCCAGAACGACATCTGTCCCCAGGGCAGAACGTAGCCCATGAAGCCGGTCGCCATCATCAGGAGATAGATGACGACGCCGAGGATCCAGAGGATTTCGCGCGGCGCCTTGTAGGAACCGTAGTAGAGACCGCGTCCGATATGCAGGTAGACGGCGATAAAGAAGAACGACGCGCCGTTGGCGTGCATGTAGCGCAGCAGCCAACCATGGTTGACGTCGCGCATGATCTTCTCGACCGAGTCGAACGCGTCGACTGTCGATGCGGTGTAATGCATGGCCAGCACGACGCCGGTCAGGATCTGTACGATCAGCATGACCGCAAGCATGGCGCCGAACGTATAGGCGTAGTTGAGGTTTCTCGGCACCGGAAACGAGATGAAACTGTCATGGATCAGACGCGGCAGCGGCAGCCGCTGGTCGACCCATTTTTCAATGCCGGTGGATGGCTGGTAGGACGAATGATCGCTCATGAGAATGCTCCCCTCACCCGATCCGGATCACGGTATCCGACGCAAATGCGAACGTCGGGATGGCCAGGTTTTGCGGAGCAGGTCCCTTACGGATACGGCCTGCCGTATCGTAGTGCGACCCATGACACGGACAGAACCACCCGCCGAAGTCCCCGGACTGACCGAGCGGCACGCAACCCAGATGGGTGCAGGAGCCGATCATCACGATCCAGTTTTCCTTGCCGGCGCCGGCAGAACGATCGACGCCGGATGCTTGCGCATCGGCCGGCAGGTTGGCATTGCGCGCCACCGGATCCTTGAGCGCGGCAAGCTCGACCTTGTTGGCCTCTTCGAGTTCCTTCGGCGTCCGGTTGCGGATGAACACCGGCTTGCCCCGCCATTTGACGGTGAGCGACATACCCGGCTCAAGAGCTGCGACATTCACTTCGATCGATGCGAGCGCAAGCGTCGATGAATCAGGCCGCATCTGGTCGATGAACGGCCAGGCAACAGCCGCGACGCCCACGGCGCCAGCCATGCCGGTAGTCAAATATAGGAAATCGCGCCGCGTGGGTTCACCCGAATGGGGCTCCACGCGTGCACTATGCGTATCGTGCTCGCTCACGGTCAGTCATCCTCTCACGCTCCAGCGGATAAATCCGCATCGCTCCTCCGCGCGGCTCCCCCGACACACTCATGCCTTGGGAATCCCAGCAAATAGCGCCTCATGTGCTTGATCGCAGATAAAGTCCCAACTTGGCAAGTGCCTGCCCGCCACATTCTGGCCAGGATGCGGACCGTCCCCCTGTATTGCCGGATATGCGCCGCATTGGATCGAACTGCCCCACCCCGGGACGCGCGGGCGTGGCGAAGCGGCCACAACCCCAGATCGCCTGCCCTTCCTTGCCCCCGGCCGGGCCTGTTGCGTTGCCAGTGGCGGAACGGCATGCTAGGCGGCAGAAAGCTTCATGGCAGCCGGCTCGGAAATCCTGAATGAGAAAGACGTTATCGGTCGCCATCTGCGTCATCGTGTCGCTGGTCCTTCTCGCGATCTTGACACGCTATCTGCGGCCTCACTGGATCCTCGCAACGCTCCACAGCCTGCAATTTCATGCGGCCGCGACCTGCGTCGTCGCCATGGCGGTCGCGCTTCTCATCCACCGCAACCTCGCAAGCTATGCCCTGCTTCTGGTCGCGCTGCTTTTGACCGCGCACCCTCTGTGGATGGCGCGCGAAATTGCGGCGGAGGTCACGCCTGCCGATCAGAGCGCACCGACCTTCCGGCTGATGTCCTTCAACATCCTCTCCGAAAACTACGAAAATGCCGAGGGCATCACCCGCGCCATCCTGTCATCGGGCGCCGATGTGGTGAACATCATGGAAGGCGAATCGCTTTACGAACATCTGACGCAGATCGCCACGGTCTATCCCTACCGCGTCGGCTGCGGCGTGCTCATGGAAGAGTGCGACCAGATGATGTTTTCAAAAACCCCGATCGAAAACGCTTCGGTTCGAAGCCTGAGCAATATCTTCGACAATCGCTTCATCATGGGCGAGGTCACGGTTTCCGGGCGCAAGGTCCATGTCGTCGGCATCCATACGACGAAGCCGTATTTCGACAACTTCCACACGATGGAACTCATGAATGCAGCGCTCGCCATCACCGCCACCGATGGCCCACTGGTTCTGTCAGGCGATTTCAACGCCTCAAGCCTGCCACCCAACATGCGGATGTTTTTGAACTCGACGGGGCTGAAGACCGCCGCCTTCGAGCCGCCCACCTGGCCAGTCCGGGCGCGGATGCTGGGTCTGGCGATCGACCACGTCTATGTGCGTGCCCCGCTCAAGATAAAGTCGCTCACCCGCATGCCGAACACCTACGGCTCCAACCACGCCGGGCTGATCGCCGACATCGCGATTACCGGACCTTGACAACGTCGCCTTCGTCTTCGATCCCCAGAAACCCGCCAGACTGGCGCGACCAGAGATCCGCGTAGAGACCGCCCGCCGCAATCAGCTCGTTATGGGTCCCCTGCTCGATGATGGCGCCCTTGTCCATCACGATCAGCCGGTCGAGCGTCGCGATCGTCGAAAGCCGGTGCGCGATCGCGAGCACGGTCTTGCCCTGCATCAGCCGCTCCAGATTGGATTGGATCGCCGCTTCCACTTCCGAATCGAGCGCCGATGTTGCCTCGTCCAGCACCAGGATTGGCGCGTCCTTCAGCATCACCCGGGCAATCGCCACCCGCTGTCGCTGTCCGCCCGACAGTTTCACGCCGCGCTCGCCCACATGCGCATCGAAGCCGCGGCGGCCGCGCTGGTCGGTCAGCGTCTGGATAAACCCGTCTGCCTCGGCCTTCTTGGCCGCATCGAGAAGCTGTGCGTCGGTCGCATCGGGTCTCCCGAACAGGATGTTGTCGCGAAGCGAGCGATGCAGCAGCGACGTGTCCTGCGTCACCATGCCGAGATTGGCGCGCAGCGACTCCTGGCTCACCGTCGCAATGTCCTGCCCGTCGATCAGGATGCGCCCGCCCTCCAGATCGTAGAAGCGCAGCAGCAGGTTGACGAGCGTCGACTTGCCCGCCCCCGATCGTCCAACGATCCCGATCTTCTCTCCCGCCCGGATGGAGAGCGACAGGTTGTCGATCACGCCCTCGCCCTTGCCGTAGTGAAACCGGATGTTTTCAAAACGGATCTCCGGCTGAGCCACCTTCAGCTCGGTCGCGCCGGGCACATCCACCAGCCCGATTGGCTTGGAGATCAGCTCGGCGGCATTCTGGACGGTGCCGAAATTGCGCATGATGCCGTTGAACTGGGTCATCAGACGGCCGAGCAGGAAATTGAGCCGCAGCACCAGCGCTAACGTGAACGCGACCGCGCCGGAACTGATCAGCCCGGACAGCCACAGATGGATCGACAGCGCCGCCATACTGCTGATCATGATGCCCGACAGCAGCGCCATCGACGCCCGGACGCCGGTGATGAAACGGGTAAAGTGGATGAGCGTGGTCTGATAGGTCTCAAAGCCCTGCCGCATGTAGCGGTCATTGGCCTCGTCGCGCCCGAACAGTTTCAGCGTCTGGATATTGCTGTAGGCGTCGACCATGCGGCCGTTGAGCATGGAGGCAGCCTCCGCCGTCTCGCGCGAGTGGTACCGAATGCGCGGCACGAAATAACGGGCCAGAAATCCGAACACCAGCACCCAGACGCAGACGAGTACGCCGAGCCGCAGGTCGAGCCCGCCAACCAGGACCAGCATGGAGACCGAGTAGATCGTGACGAACCAGACGCTTTCCATCAGCGAGGTGACGAGATCGCCCGCCGCCTGCCCGCCCGACCAGACCTTGGTGACGATCCGGCCGGAAAAGTCGTCCTGGAAAAACGACAGCGATTGGCGCGCAACATGCATGTAGGACTGCCAGCGCATCAGGTTGTAGAACCCGGGCGTAATGATCTGCTGGTCGATCAGCGCGGTCGACATCGTCACCAGGAAGCGCACGACACCGATCAGCACCAGCATGCCCAACAGCTCGCCGCCATGCTGGTCGAGCAGCACCGTCCAGCCGTCACCCGGCTTGATCGTCGACAGGATATCCACGAGCCGCCCTACGAACCAGAACAGCGCCGCCTCGATCGCCGCCGTCAGACCACCCAGAATGAGCATCCCGAAGAACGGCGCCTTGGCCTGCGAGATGTAGAACCAGATAAAGGCGAACACGTCTTCGGGCGGACGCAGATCGTCCTTGCGCGCAAACGGCTGAACATAATTTTCGAAGGCGCGGAAGAGACGAATGATCATGCCGCAGGATATAGGCGGATTTCGAAAGGGGCAAAGGCTGGGATGCGGCTGTCGCCGGATAATTCCGCAATCGCCCGCTTTTCATAAGGGGGGCTTCAAAACGAAAACGGCCGCCGAAGCAGCCGTTTCCAGAACTCATCATTTTGGCAGGATCAGAACTCCGACCATTCCTGCTTGGCTGCAGCCTGGCCGCCGCCGAATGCCGAGGCAATCCGGTTGCCCATTGCGCGCACGGGTGACTGTGCCGGTCGCGATGCAGGCGTGGCCGAGCGGACGGCACTGCGTCCCTCTTCCAGCTTGAACTGTGCCAAAAGCTCGATCAGCGATGCAGCCTGCGCGGCAAGGCTGTGGCTGGCAGCCGTCGTCTGCTCTACCATCGCCGCGTTCTGCTGGGTGCCCTGGTCCATATGATTGACCGAGGTGCTGATCTCCGACAGACCCGTCGACTGCTCACGCGAAGACACGACGATCGAGGCGACGTTGGTGTTGATCTGCTGCACTTCGGTCACGATCGATTGCAAGGCAGCACCTGTCTGGCCGACCAGCGCAACGCCGTCACGCACCTTTTCGCCCGAAGCACCGATCAGAACCTTGATCTCGCGCGCCGCTTTCGCGGACCGCTGGGCAAGTTCGCGGACTTCCTGGGCAACGACCGCAAAGCCTTTGCCTGCCTCGCCGGCCCTGGCTGCCTCGACACCGGCGTTCAGCGCCAGAAGATTGGTCTGGAAAGCGATGTCGTCGATCACGCCGATGATGTTGCCGATCTCGCCGGACGACTTTTCGATCGCTTCCATCGCAACAACGGCCTGGCGAACGATATCGCCGGACTTTTCGGCACCGTTGCGGGTGTGCTCGACGAGCTTGCCGGCTTCTCCGGCACGGGCTGCCGAATCCTTGACGGCCGTCGTTACCTCCTCGAGCGCCGCAGCGGTCTCTTCGACCGATGCCGCCTGCTGCTCGGTACGCTTCGACAGATCGTCTGCGGCAGAGCGGATCTCGTTGGCACCGGCATCGATCATCCGGGCATTGTCGCCGACCGACCGAAGGACAGTCTGCAGATTGTCCATCGAGGCGTTAAAGTTGACGCGCAGCTGATCGAGCTGTCCGGCGAACGGCTGTCCGATGCGGAAGGTCATATCGCCGTGCGAGAGGGAGTTCAGACCGTTGGCAAGACTATCGACGGCAAACGAAACCTCGGCCGCCTCATGCGCCTTCTGCTCCTCGCGAGCAATCCGCTCGCTCTCGCTCATCGAACGGTTGGCCTCGGTTTCCCGCTCCAGGCGCTCGCGCTCCAGGGCGTTGTTGCGGAACACGGAAACGGCTGCTGCCATCTCGCCGATTTCATCCTTCCGCCCGGCGTAAGGGATCGCAACCTGCGCATTACCGGAGGCAAGTGTGTTCATCGAACCGGTAATGTCGGCAATCGGGCGCGCAACGCGGAAGTAGGACAAAAGCCCTGCAGCAAGCGCGAGAAGTGTTGCGAAGACGACGACGACAATCGTCGAGATCGCTGCAAACCGTGCGGCGCTATCTGCGACCTTGCCGTATTCGAGGCTGTGCAGCCGGTTGTCGTTGATCATGTCCAGCATCACATCGCCGGCCTCGCCGCCTTTGGGCACCATCTGCGCGATGACGGCCTTGGCCTCATAGACGCGCGAGGCCCCCAGCAGGCTGACGAACTGAGCTCCCAGCTTGTCGTAATCTGCAACGATCGCTTCGAGCTTTTCGATCTTGTCCTTGGTCACATCGAGGCTGGCCGTGTCGGCGAATGTCTTGAAAGCCTCGGCACGCTCTTGCGTCTTGGCGCGGATCTGATCGAGCCACTGCTTCTGGTCAGCGGCATTGCTGGCCGAAAGCGCCATCAAATAAAGACGCCGAATATCGGACAGGATCCTGTCCATATTGGAGGTCATCACCGAGCGTTCCATGCGACGGCTGATGTTGGACGTCTGAGCATCAAGCTGGTTGACGGAGCGCATGGCGAGTGCGCCCTGAAGGATCACCAGAAGAACGGTGATGCCGAAGAGAGCGGGCAGAAGAAACTTGATCTTTATCTTGCTGAACATCTGGGACCGGAGCCGAAATGAGAGGGAGTGTAATCCCTCGAGACTTGACAGCTTTAGATAAAGAAAAACTTACTGGGTCACGGCCATAAAAAAATATTAGCGTCGTCGCAAATACCTGACATTGTTGAATGTTTCGCTGGCCGCGGCGTCGTTCTCTTGGGAGCCTACGACAGCGTGAGCGACCATCTTGGGGTGGCTCGGAACATGCGCAACACGTGATAAATCGTTGCCGTCGCGCCCTCCCGCCGATCGGAAGCGTCCAGCGCCCATCGGACGCGTGACGACCGTTGTCGGCCGCCGGTTTCCCGGTGACCGCAAGCCTCTTCCGTCAACGGTTTACTCGGCAGCCTGGCCCTCATCCTCATGCCCGATGAAGCCGCCGGACTGACGGTTCCAGAGGTCCGCATAGATGCCGCCCTGATCCGCCAGTTCGCGATGCGTGCCGGTCTCGACGATGGCGCCCCGGTCGAGCACGATCACCCGGTCCATCTCCGTGAGCGTCGACAGCCGATGCGCGATGGCGATGACCGTCTTGCCCTGCATCAGGGCAAACAGGTTTTCCTGGATTGCCGCTTCGACTTCCGAATCCAGCGCAGAGGTCGCCTCG
Source organism: Neorhizobium sp. DAR64862/K0K3 (assembly GCF_050500185.1). Lineage (NCBI taxonomy): Bacteria > Pseudomonadati > Pseudomonadota > Alphaproteobacteria > Hyphomicrobiales > Rhizobiaceae > Neorhizobium > Neorhizobium sp. DAR64862/K0K3. The sequence continues at coordinate 904,256 of NZ_CP191449.1, read as the reverse complement.
TCCAGCACCAGGATCGGCGCATCTTTCAGGAACACGCGGGCGATCGCGATCCGCTGACGCTGGCCACCCGAAAGCTTGACGCCCCGTTCGCCCACATGCGCGTCGAGCCCCTTGCGCCCCTGAAGATCGACAAGGCTTTCCACGAAGTCCCAGGCATTGGCACGCTTGGTTGCCTCGATGATCTCGGCATCGGTCGCGTCCGGCCGGCCATAGGCGATATTGTCGCGGATCGAGCGATGCAGCAGCGATGTGTCCTGCGTCACCACGCCGACCAAGGACCGCAAACTGTCCTGCGTCACACCGGCAATGTCCTGCCCGTCGATGGTGATCCGCCCGCTTTCCAGATCGTAGAACCGCAGGAGCAGGTTCATCAACGTCGTCTTGCCGGCACCGGAGCGTCCGACCAGACCAACCTTCTCGCCCGCCTTGATATCCAGCGTCAGCCCGTCGATGACGCCCGCTGCCTTGCCGTAATGGAAGCGCACGTCGTCGTAGACGATATGGCCTTTCGCCGCCGAAAGCTTCGACGCATCCTCGACATCGGTGACGTCATGCGGCTTGGTCATCATCGACATGCCGTCATAGACCGTGCCGATATTCTCAAACAGCGCCGAGACTTCCCACATGATCCACTGCGACATGCCGTTGATGCGCATCGCAAGGCCGATCGCGATGGCGATTGCGCCGATCGAGATCGCGCTGTCCAGCCAGAACCAGATCGACAGCGTCGCGACGGCAAACAGGGCTGCACAGTTGTAGAAATAGACCAGCACCTGGAACGCGGTCACCTTGCGCATCTGCCCATGCACGGTCTTCAGGAACACGTCCATCGCATCCTTGGCGTAGTCTTCCTCACGGCCGGAATGCGAAAACAGCTTCACCGTCGCGATGTTGGTGTAGCTGTCGACGACACGCCCGGTCATCATCGAGCGCGCATCCGCCTGCGCTGCCGAGATCTTCCGGAGCTTGGGAACGTAGTAGGCGACGGTTGCCGAATAAAAGGCGATCCAGACCACCAACGGCACCGCCAGACGGATATCCGCGACCGCAACCACCGCCACCATCGAGATGAAGTAGGTTGCCACATAGACGAAGACGTCGAGCACCTTCATCACCACTTCGCGGATCGCCAGCGACGTCTGCATGACCTTGGTCGAGACGCGACCCGCAAACTCGTTGGCAAAGAATGTCATCGAGTGGTTGAGCAGGAACCGGTGCATCTGCCAGCGGGCGATCATCGGAAAATTGCCCATCAGGATCTGGTGCATGATGAGAGAATTGAGGCCGGCGACGAGCGGCAGCCCGACCAGCACCATCAGTGCCATGGCAACCAGCGTCATTCCCTCGTTCGCAAGGAACGTCGAACGCTCGGCATGCGTCAGCCAGTCGACGATATTGCCCAGAAACTGGAACAGCATCACTTCGCCGAGCGCGATGAACATCGTGCAGACCGACATGATCAGCACCCAGGGCCAGACAGGCTTGGTATAGTGCCAGAGGAAGGCGATCAGGCCGGCAGGCGGCAGGCCTGGGGTCTCCTCGGGATAAGGGTGAACCCGCCGTTCGAACCAGGAAAACATTGATAGCTCCGTCAATCGGACCCGCTTCACGCAACGCAAACGCGCCGACGGCGAACCGGTCAGTTATGTTGTGAGCGCTGCCGCATATCGGCCGTGCAAAATACAAAGGTGAAAAGACTGCGTGAAACCGCGGACGCCTAAGCCTGTCGGACAAATACCGGGGGGCGGAGGCGCATAGGCACGGTCGTATCCATGTAGGCCTCCATAGGCTGGCGTTAAAGATCGATGCCCTTTTACCCGTTCATTGCCATTTTGAAAAGTCCCAAATCTGCGGCAATCCGATCGAAACCGCCCTCAAACGCTTGAGCTCACAGGCCGGCTCGGCTTAAGGAAAACCATGACCAACCTGCGCATCGCCCTCTACCAGCCTGACATTCCCGGCAATACCGGCACGATCCTTCGCCTCGCCGCCTGCCTCGGCCTCGGCGTCGATATCATCGAACCGGCCGGCTTCGATATTTCGGATCGCAACCTGAAACGCTCAGGCATGGATTACCTGGCAAACGTCGAACTCACCCGCCACGTCAACTGGCAGCAGTTCGACGACTGGCGGAGATCCGAAAACCGGCGGCTGGTCCTCGCCTCCACAAAGGCCGCCCAACCCTACGTGGACTTCCAGTTTCAGCCTGGCGACATCCTGCTGTTCGGCCGCGAGAGCGCCGGCGTTCCGGACCTCGTCCACGAAACGGCGGATGCCCGCATACTGATCCCGATGCACGAAGGACAACGCTCCATCAACGTCGCCATGTCGGCCGCAATGATATCAGGAGAGGCGCTGAGACAGACGGGTTTCGCCTCATAAACGGCACGCGCATTTCGCGTCTTTTACACGCCTGAGTTTATTCTATGATGTTGCACGACTGCACTCCATAGAGTACATATTATGTACAAAATTCAAGCGAGATGCGAATTCACCACGGCCCAGGCTACCGCGTGTATTTCGTGCGGCGCGATCGCACCATTTTGCTCCTGCTGTGTGGGGGCGACAAGGATAGTCAGGCGAGAGACATCGCTGAGGCCAGAAAATTGGCTGCGTTTTGGAAAGGATAGTTCGATGCCTCTGGAGACTCGTCCATTCGATATTTCCGAACACCTGAACTCTGAGGAAGACTGTCTCGAATTCATGGTCGCAGCCTTCGAGGAAGGCGATCCGGCCTTCATTGCGAAATGCCTTGGCACGGTTGCCAAGGCCCGCAACATGAGCAAGCTTGCCCGCAAGACAGGCATGAGCCGCGCGGCGCTCTACAAGGCCTTGAGTGGCGAAGGCAACCCGGAATTTACCACCATCCTGAAGGTGATGAAGGCATTGGGTCTCGAACTCACGCCGGTCATGGCGAAAGAGCAGGCCACCGAAGACGCTGCCTGATCCGCGTTCCCGCGGCAGCGCGGAAACGCGTAAAAAACTGTCGCGAACAGTGATTTGCACATCGGCGTAATCGGCCTATATTCGTTAGCCGGCAATTCATTATCGCACTTCATTCGATAGGAACCGTCCCCGGGCGAAGACAATCTGATATGCAATCCACCATCGTCATCATCAATCTTTTCGGCGCCGTGGCCCTGCTTCTGTTTGGCCTTGCGCAGGTCAAGGATGGGGTCACGCGCGCCTTCGGGACACGCCTCAAGACGGGTCTAGCCCGCGGCACCAGCAGCAGCCTGCGCTCCTTCGTCTCCGGCCTTGTCGCCACGATCGCCCTGCAAAGTTCGACCGCCACCGCGCTGACGCTCGCCTCGTTTGCCGAACGCGGCATGGTGCGTCCACGCATGGCTCAGATCGTGCTCCTCGGCGCCAATGTCGGCACCGCCGTTACCGCCTGGCTGGTCGCGACCGGCATCGAGTGGCTGTCGCCCCTTCTCATCCTCATCGGTCTGGTTATGCTTCGCGGTGCATCGCCAGCCCCCAAAGGCGGCGGCACGGCCATGATAGGCGTCGGCCTGATGCTGCTGTCGCTGCATCTGCTTGGGCTCGCCACCGAACCGATGCGCCAGTCGCCGGCGCTCGCGGCCTTTATCGGCCTGCTCGATGACGCGTGGCCGGTGGCGCTGATCCTGTCGGCGGTTCTGGCTTTCGTCTCGTCGTCCAGCCTGGCGGTCGTGGTGCTGATCCTCTCGCTCGCCTCGACCGGAAATGTCTCCGCCGGCCTGGTAATCGTGCTCATCCTTGGTGCCAATCTCGGTGGCGCCATTCCGCCCGTCGTCGCCACTCTCTCTGCGCCGGCTGCCGCAAGACGCATCACGCTCGGCAACCTTGTCACCCGCGGCATCGGTTGCGCCATCGCGTTGCCGCTAGCGGGCCCTGTCGCCGATGCCGTTCAAGCCCTGCCGCTGTCGCCGGAAAAGCTCCCGGTCGATGCACACCTCGCCTTCAATATCCTGCTGGCGCTGGTCGTATTCCCGTTCTCAGCCCATGTCTCCCGCCTTGCGGCTCGCCTCGTCCCTGATGATCCGCAGCGAGACGACGGCCCCCGCTTCCTCGATCAGGACGCGCTCGACAACCCGGTGATGGCGCTCGCCAACGCGACGCGCGAAGTGCTCGGCGTCGGCGACACCATCGAGCGCATGCTGATCCGCACCGAAAATGCCTTCAAACGTAACGATATCGCCCCGCTTGCAGACATCGCCGGGCTCGAGTCACGGGTCGATCACCTTCATCAGGATGTGAAGCTCTACCTTTCGGAACTGGGCCGCACCGGTCTCGATGCGGAGAACGCCCGCCGCTCCATCGCCATCATCGATTACGCGATCAACCTCGAACATATCGGCGACATCATCGAAAAGGGCATCGCCGAACAGGTCCGCAAGAAGATTGCGCACGGCCTCAAGTTCTCGGACGACGGCTTCGATGAATTGCAGGTGCTGCTCAGCCTGACTGTCGACAACCTGAGAACCGCCCAGACGATCTTCCAGACCGGCGATCTGGCGCTGGCGCGGCAGTTGATGGAAATCAAGGTGGAAGTCCGTCGGCTCGAAAAGCGGTCCGCCGAAAAGCATCTGGAGCGGTTGCGCGACGGACGACTGGAAAGCCTGCAGACCAGCTCGCTGCATCTCGACATGCTGCGTGACCTCAAACGCATCAACGCGCACATCGTGTCGGTTGCGCATCCGATCCTCGATGACAGCGGCGCACTGATCGAAAGCCGCCTTCGCCTCGCCGAACCCGGCGCCTGAGGGACTTCCTTAGTCCGCCGTCGGAAGTCTCCGCATGGTGAATTCGATGCGGTCGCCCTCCAGCTGACGCCAGCTTTCCACTTCGGTCCAGTAGGCAGCCTTCGGAAATTCGTCGAACCATTGCCGCGCTTTTTCGCGGGCATCCTCGCGGGTCATCAGAAATGTCTCGCGCACGAACATACTGCCCGGTCCGCCGGCCTGTTCCTGCCGGTGGCGGTGAATTCTGCGCTTCAGCCCGTCGAGTGGCGGGGGTGTGAATTTCGCCATCAAACCCTCTTATCGGCACCTGGTGACATCAAGATAATATGGTCTCACACGCATTGCGAGTCTGTTTTCCCGTCTTAAAACGGGCGGCCTCACGCGCTTGGGAATGGCCGGCGCAAGTCTGAGATGCTAAGTGCCGCCGGCGAGGATACGGAATCAGATCAAAGGCATAGCGGAAAAGGAAAAGACCATGGAACGGCCGGCATTGCCCAAGGAACTGCCCGAAAATCTCGAAGAGAAGAAGGCAGCCGCGCGAGCCTGGTTCGAAAGCCTCCGCGACACGATCTGTGCTTCCTTCGAGGCTTTGGAAGACGAGCTGACCGGCCCGCTCTCCGATCAGCCGCCCGGCCGCTTTACCCGGAAGAACTGGCTTCGCAACGAGGGCGAAGGCGGCGGCGGCACGATGTCGATGATGGAAGGCCGCGTCTTCGAGAAGGTCGGCGTCCACACGTCCACCGTCCACGGCGAGTTTTCCGAAGAATTCCGCAAGCAGATCCCCGGCGCCGACGAAGACCCCGCATTCTGGGCGTCGGGCATTTCGCTCATCGCCCATCCGGTCAATCCCAATGTGCCGGCAGTGCACATGAACACCCGCATGGTCGTCACCACCAGCCAGTGGTTCGGTGGCGGCGCCGACCTGACGCCGGTCCTCGACATCCGGCGCAGCCAGGAAGACCCCGATACTCAGCTTTTCCACCGGGTCATGGAAATCACGTGCAATCGGCACGCGGTCGCCGATTATCCGCGCTACAAGGCATGGTGCGAAGACTATTTCTTCCTGAAGCACCGCAACGAGCCCCGCGGCGTCGGCGGCATCTTTTTCGACTGGCTCCACTCGGATGCGGAAAAAGGCGGCTGGGATGCCGATTTCGCCTTCACGCAGGATGTCGGCCGCGCCTTCAACCTCCTCTACCCGAAGATCGTCCGCGGCAATTTCAACCGGCCCTGGACCGAAGAGAACCGCGACGAGCAACTGATCCGTCGCGGCCGCTACGTGGAGTTCAACCTTCTCTACGACCGCGGTACCATTTTCGGCCTGAAGACAGGCGGCAATGTGGAATCGATTCTATCCTCGATGCCACCGGCAGTCCGCTGGCCCTGATCATTTTGGCACGCCCGGGCAGTCTGCTCTCAAGAAATTGATGACTGTAAGGCCACTGGTAGTTGTCATCTGCGAAAAATTCGATGTTCGAATCGGTGTGTTCGGTGCTAGCGTGCGTTCTGGTTGCACGGGAGAACAGCCATGACCCCATCAAACAGCCTGACAAAACCAAGTTCATACCCCGTTTCGAAGTTGATGAAGACGCCCGAATTGGTCGAGCGTCTGGCCGTCGAAATGCGAGCCAGAAGCGGTGGCGAACTGCCCCACGCTTTCTGTGTCGAGCAAGTGAAGCGGCAGCTTGCCGGTAAGTCGGCGGAATCCGGCGCGGCCAATGCCGCTCGCATGATGATTCCCGCGGAGCGGGCATCCGTATTCCACTCCTGGGCGATCTCCGAATAGGAGGATTGATCAGGAGCTCTGCTTCACGATCTCGTCCAGCCGGGTGGCCAGCGCTGCCCGGTCGGGGTTGAAGTTACGCTCCACCCAGAAGTCCTCGATCTGCTTCAAGATCTCACCGACCCTCTTGCCGGCAGGCACACCTGCCGAGAGAACGTCGGCGCCCGCGATCGGAAAGACCGGCTTGGCGTAGCCCTCGGCCCGCTTAAGAAGAACCGACAGCCTTGCCGACTTGCGCATCGCCATTGGATCGCCCTCGGCCGCTGCTCTGGCCGACGACAGCGCCAGCTTGACGCGTGCAACCATGCCGGCCACGCCATTTCGGTAGAGCAGACGATCAAAGCCGACATCCGTCACCTCGTCGGGAATGGCGGGTGCGGACGCCCAGACGGCCAGCTTCGCCGCATCGGCATTCGAAAACCGCAGCCGCTTCGCCATCGCCGCCAGCCGCTCCGCATCGGGCGGCACGATCGAAGCAAGCCGCAGCAGCGGATCCGGCGTCCACCCGAGCGCCGCTTCCGCAGCGACCAACGGATGAATGCCGTCGATGCCCCATTTTTCCGTTTCGGGCAGGATTTCCGTCAGAACGCCTGCCTGCCGCATCCACAAAAGTGCACGAGACGGATCGGGGGCGGACAGCAGTTTCTTCGTCTCGCCCCAGACCCGCTCGCCAGAAAGCGTCGAAAGCCTGTCCTTGGCGCGTGCCGATGCCCGCAATCCGTCCGCATCCGGCCGGCCGGATCCGTAATAGGCGAAAAACCGGAAGAACCTGAGAATGCGCAGATGATCCTCGGCAATCCGCTGCGAGGCGTCGCCGATAAACCGGATCGTCCGGCTCTCGATGTCCTGCAATCCCTTGACCAGATCGACCACAGCGCCCGACGCATCCGCGTAGAGTGCATTGATGGTGAGGTCGCGCCGTTCCGCGTCAGCCTGCCAGTCGGTGCCAAACGAAACCTTGGCATGGCGGCCATCGGTCTCGATATCGCGCCGAAGCGTCGTCACCTCAAACGGCGTGCCGTCGATCACCAGCGTTACCGTCCCATGCTCGATCCCGGTCGGCACGGCCTTCATGCCGGCAGCTTCTGCCCGCTCCACCACGTCCTGCGGCAGAAGCGTCGTCGCCACGTCGATATCGGCGACGGCAAGCCCCATCAGCGCGTTGCGCACCGCGCCACCCGCCACCCGCGCCTCGCCGCCATCGGCGTTCAGAAGGAGAAGAAGCCGCTGCAGAGCGGCATCGTTGAACCATGCCTCATCGGCAACCGAGGGGGTAGCAATGGAGGTCATGCGTAAAGCCTTTCATACAGCGTGCGTAAAATTCCGGCGGTAATGCCCCATATTTCCCGGTCCTCATAGGGCATGACGTAGAAGTGCCGGGTCGCGCCATTCCAGTCGCGGGTGCCGCGCTGGTGGTTCGCCTCGTCCATCAGAAAGGACAGCGGCACTTCGAAAGCCGAGTCCACTTCGTCCGGATTGAGCGTCAGTTCAAAACCGCGGCTCACCACGGCCAGCACCGGCGTGATGCGAAATCCGGTCGCGGCGTAATAATCGGGAAGTCTGGCCAGCGGCTCGACGAAGCGTCGGTCAAGACCGATCTCTTCCTCGGCCTCGCGCAGCGCCGCCACCTCAGGCGATCCGTCCTCGGGATCGATCGCACCGCCCGGAAACGCGATCTGTCCGGAATGCTTGCGCAGCTTCACGGTCCGCTGCGTCAGGATCACCTTGGCGCCATCGGCATCGTCGATGACAGGCACCAGCACCGCGGCATCCTTCAGCTTGGATTGAATGGTCGCGTTCACCCAGGCCGGGTTAAGCACATGATCGCCATGATCGCGCCAGGCATCCTCGATCGGCCCGCCCTTCTGGGACAGCGAACGGCGGCGAAACTCGTCGGCGGAATAAAAACCGAGACCACTCATCGCGACAACAATTCCAGCTCCGCCGCCGGCATCACCGGGAACACCGTATCGCAGGAGCGGACTGCGAACATCGCGACGCCATCGATCTCGATCGTCTCACCGAGCGCGACCAGATCATACATCACCGCCCGCGACACCAGTGCCTCGAGCCGTCCACGGATATGCAGGTAGGGCTTCAGCTCCTGCCCCTCGCCTGCGATCGCAAAGCGGATCGGATGATCGCTGCCTGCCTCCACCACATCCCCGACACCGGTGCGAAACGTCAGCACCTGCTGGCCGTCTCGTAGGCTCGTTTGCATCTCAACCGCCACGAACGGCGCATCGACGACCCGAATCGCGACCTTTTCCACAGGCGTGACGAGATAGGTTCGGCCGTCCTCGTCCTTGCGCAGCACGGTCGAAAACAGCCGGACCAGCGGCGCCCGGCCGATCGGCGTGCCCAGATAGAACCAGGTCCCGTCGGCACGGATTTCCATGTCGAGATCGCCGCAGAACGGCGGGTTCCACCGCTCGACCGGCGGCAGGCCGGGCATTTCGCCCCTCGGGCCACCACTCGCCTGCTCCGACGCATGGGCGATCATTGCCGCGAGACCAGCGGCATCGGCCGCCTTATTAATTGGTTCTACTGCCATTTTTCAGTCCCGGTTCGACCTTAAGCATCAGCCAAGGTGAATGTTCTCACGAGATAGTCATTCATCGCGTGCTTGTCAGCCTTATTTGGCGGAATAAGTTTCAACGTCTAAGGTGGCCGCTGCGATGCAGCGATTCACGGTCGGACGGATAGGTTCGGCGAAGCCTGCTGGATCTGGATACCAATCAAAGGTGATGGTGAACGACATGGGCATGATGAATTCTACGCAAACAGTCCTCGACGAGAAAGCCATCATCGCCTCGGCCGAAAAGGCACTTGCCGATATCGCCGCCATCCGCGAGGAAGTCGCCAAGGTCATCTTCGGCCAGGAGCGTGTCGTCGAAAACACCATGCTAGCGGTCCTGTCCGGCGGCCATGCGCTGCTGGTCGGTGTTCCCGGCCTCGCCAAGACCAAGCTCGTCTCGACGCTCGGCACCGTCCTCGGGCTGGATTCAAACCGCATCCAGTTCACACCCGACCTGATGCCGTCAGATATTCTCGGTTCCGAAGTGATGGATACCGATGAGACCGGACGCCGCTCCTTCCGCTTCGTCAAGGGACCCGTCTTCGGACAGCTGCTGATGGCCGACGAAATCAACCGCGCTTCGCCGCGCACCCAGTCTGCGCTGCTGCAGGCCATGCAGGAATATCACATCACCGTGGCCGGCCAGCGCTATGACCTGCCGGCACCATTCCACGTCCTTGCCACGCAGAACCCGCTGGAACAGGAAGGCACCTATCCGCTTCCCGAAGCGCAGCTCGACCGGTTCCTGCTGCAGGTGGACGTTCTCTACCCGGAGCTCGCCGCCGAGCGTCAGATCCTGCTCGACACGACAGGCAGCGCCGAAGCCAAGGCGCGCAGCGTAATCGACGCGACGCGGCTGAAGGACATCCAGGCGCTGATCCGCCAGATGCCTGTCTCCGACAAGGTGGTCGATGCGATCCTGTCGCTCGTCCGCTCTGCCCGACCGGGCCACGGCAACGCGTCCACCGACAAGCATGTCGCCTGGGGTCCAGGCCCACGTGCCGGCCAGTCGCTGATGTTGACGGCCCGCGCTCGCGCGCTTTACGAAGGCCGCCTCGCACCGTCGCTTGATGATATCCACGCGCTTGCCGAACCGGTCCTGCAGCACCGCATGGCGCTGACATTCGCCGCCCGCGCCGAAGGCATGTCGGTCCGCGATGTCATTGCCGGCCTGGTCAAACAGGCCCGCGGCTGAAGATCGCCGGTTCAGGCTAGAAAGGAACCTCCGTGGCATCCATCGGCCAGATCGTCGACCAAACCGCCAGCAGCGATGTCCTTCATCGCGCCCAGCAGCGCGCCATGCTGGTGCCCGATTGCATGGTCGAGGCCAAGCGCATCGCCAATACGGTGATTGCCGGCTGGCACGGCCGCCGCAAGCGCGGCATGGGCGAGAATTTCTGGCAGTTCCGTCCCTATGCCGAGGGCGAAAGCCTGTCGCGCATCGACTGGCGCCGTTCCGCCCGCGACGACCATACCTATGTCCGCGACCGCGAATGGGAAGCAGCCCACACGATCTGGCTCTGGGCCGACATGTCGCCGTCGATGATGTACAAATCGACATTCGGGTCAGTATCGAAGGAAAGCCGCGCGCTGGTCATCATGCTGGCGCTTGCCGAAATCCTTGCCCGCTCGGGCGAGCGGATCGGATGCCCCGGCATCATGGAGCCGGTCTCGGCCCGCAACGCCGCCGAACGGCTGGCGACCGCCATCATGCACGCGCCGCAGGCGACCGGCCTGCCGGACACGGGCATGATCCGCGGCCAGAGCGATATCGTCCTGATCGGCGATTTCCTCGATGACGCCGACAAGGTCATGGACCGTATCACCCCACTCGGCCGCCGCGGCCTGCGCGGCCATGTGATCGAGGTCGCAGATCCCGCCGAAGAGACCTTCCCCTATACCGGCCGCACCGAATTCACCGATCCCGAAACTGGCGAAAAGCTCGTCTCCGGCCGCGCCGAAAATATCCGCGAGGACTATCAGCGCGCCTATCTCGCCCGCCGCGATGCGCTCGGAGAAGGCCTTCGCCGTCTCGGCTGGAGTTTCGTGTTCCACCGCACCGACCGTCTCGCCTCCGAAGCGCTGGTCGCCGTCCACGGCTACCTCTCCGGCATGCCGGCACCTCGACGTGTTGAGACCGGACGCATGGAGGAGAGGTCATGAGCGCGCTCGCCTTCGCCTATCCCGCCATCCTGTTCGGCCTGATCGCCCTGCCCGCCATCTGGTGGCTGCTGCGGCTGACCCCGCCCAGACCAAAATCGGAAGTCTTCCCGCCTCTGCGCATTCTCGCAAGCGTCCTGAAGCGCGAGGAAACGCCGTCCCAGAGCCCGTGGTGGCTGACGCTTCTGCGCATGGCTCTGGCCGCCGCGATCATTCTCGCCATCGCCGATCCGGTCATCAACCCGCGCACGAGTTCGCTCAACACCGGCGGCCCGCTGGCGCTGGTCATCGACAACGGCTGGGCGACATCGACCGACTGGGAACGCCGCGTCGAGACCGCCAATCTCCTGATCGACGATGCCGAAAGCGCTGACCTCCCGGTCGCGATCGCCTTCACCGCCGATCAGAACCAGGAAGCAACGCCCGGCAGTGCCGCCACAGCGCGTGACAAGCTCGCCGCCGCAAGCCCGAGGCCGCTGGTGCCCGACCGCACGCGCGCCGTCACCGCACTCCGGGAAGCCCTTAACGGCACCCGCCCCGGCACGCTGGCGCTCGTCTCCGACGGCATCGCCGCCACGACCGACGCCGAAACGATGACCGCCCTTGCCGGCCTCTCGGCAGGCGACATGCGCGTCCTCGAAGGCGATGGACAATCGGCCGTCGCGATCACCGGTGCCACCAACAATTCCACGGCGATGAATGTCAGCGCCACACGCCTTTCCACGGCTGGCACGCAGCAGTTCACCGTCAACGCGCTCGATCCGCAAGGTCGCTCGCTTGCCGCAGGCACGCTGGAATTTGCCGATGGCGCCAACACGGCAACGACGGAAATCTCCGCACCGTTCGAACTGCGCAACGATTTCGCCCGCCTGTCTGTCGAAGGCATCGCAACCGCCGGTGCAGCCCACCTTCTCGACGACGGTTTCCGCCGCCGTCGCGTGGCGCTGATTGCCGGCGAAAGCGGCAGCGATTTCCAGCCGCTGCTGCAGCCGCTCTACTATATCAGCCGGGCACTGCAGCCCTATGCCGATGTGATCCAGCCCAACACCGCCGATCTCTCGGTGTCGATCCCGCAGATCCTCGAGGACAATCCCTCGGCGATCATCATGGCCGATGTCGGCCGCCTGCCGCCCGAAATCTCGCAGCCGCTGCAGCGCTGGATTTCCCGTGGCGGCACGCTCGTCCGCTTCGCCGGACCTCGCCTTGCCGCAGCACCGGCCGACGATCCGCTGGTACCGGTCACCTTGCGCCAGGGCGAACGCGCGCTCGGCGGCGCCATGTCCTGGTCGGAGCCGCAGGCGCTGGCCGATTTCCCGAATTTCGGCCCCTTCGCCGGCCTGCCGCGCGCAGCGGATATCACTGTGACCCGCCAGGTTCTGGCCGAACCGACGCCGGATCTTGCCGAGCGCACCTGGGCAAGCCTTGCCGACGGCACGCCGCTGGTCACAGAAAAGGAAGTCGAAGCCGGCCGTATCGTGCTGTTCCACACCAGCGCCGAGGCAACCTGGTCGAACCTGCCGCTGTCGGGCAATTTCGTCGAGATGCTGCGCCGGCTGGTGCAGATGGCCCGCGTCGGCGGTGCTGCCGGTGGCAGCGCGTCCGGTGCACCAGGAACGGAAGGCGCTGCCGCGGCCCTGCCTCCCTACCGCCTTCTCACCGCCGATGGCGTGATGACGACCGAGACCGGCGCTGCCCGTCCGATCATCATCCCGGCCAACGCAAGGCCCGTCGCAAGCTTCGATCATCCTCCGGGCCTCTACGGCACCGAAGACGGCTACTCCGCCGTCAATCTTCTTGCCCCCGCGACCGTTCTCGCCCCCTTCGATCCATCGGTCGGCGGAACGCAGGTCGCACGCGAGCAACTGGCTGGCGGCGAGGCTCTCTCCCTGCGTCCGACCCTGTTTGCTCTCGCCTTCGCGCTCCTCGTCCTCGATAGCCTGGTAATGCTCTTCATGAACGGTGCCTTTTCCCGCCGCCCCGGACGCTCCAAGCCGACCTCCGCCCGGACGTCTGGCACCGCCGCGACCCTCATCCTCGGCTTCGCGTTGGGAATGGCGCTGCTCAACCCGAACCCGTCGCTCGCCCAGCAGCCACCCTCGCCGCCCGCTGCCGCGGCGCAACCGCAATCGGCCCAGCCGCAGCAGTTTCGCGAAATGCAGCCCGGTGAAGGCGTAAAGCCTGGCGACGACCAGATCCTCGACCGCCTCGACACGACCCACCTCGCCTATGTCCAGACCGGCGAAAGCGACGTCGACAGCATCTCCGAGCGGGGCCTCGATGGTCTCACCCAATACATGCGCTACCGCACGACGCTGGAGCCCGGCGCCCCTGTCGGACTCGACATCGCCAAGGACGACCTCTCCTTCTACCCGATCATCTACTGGCCGATTTCCGCGACAGCGCCGATGCCGTCGCAGGCCTCGATCTCGCGCATCGACGCCTATATGCGCAACGGCGGCACGGTCCTGTTCGACACCCGCGACCAGGTCTCCGCACTCGATGGTAGCTCCAGCCCCAACGGATTGCGGCTGCAGGAAATCCTCGCCAGCATCGATATCCCGCCGCTCGAGCCGACACCGGAAAACCATGTGCTGACCCGCACCTTCTATCTGCTCAAGGATTTTCCCGGTCGCTATCGCGGCGGCCCGCTCTGGGTCGAAGCCCGTCAGGATGCCCGCAACTCCACCTCGCAGCTCTCCTCGGGCGGCGACGGCGTGACGCCGCTTCTGATCACCGGCAACGATTTTGCCGGCGCCTGGGCAGTCGATCAACAGGGTAACTCCATGCTCCCGACCGTACCGCCTGACGACATGCAGCGCGAATACGCCTACCGCGCCGGCGTCAACATCATGATGTATATGCTGACCGGCAACTACAAAGCCGATCAGGTCCACGTCCCCGCGCTCCTCGAACGGCTGGGGCAGTAACCGATGACCATCGAATTCGCCCCCTTCTTCTCGTGGCCGATCCTTGCAGCCCTCGGTGCACTGGCCCTCGTCCTTGCTGTGACCGCCCTATTGCGCGGCGTCCGTGGTGCGGTCCTTCGGACGCTGGCGCTTGCCGCCCTGCTGATGGCGCTCGCCAACCCGACGCTCAACCAGGAAGATCGCGAACAGCTCTCCACCATCGTACCAATCGTCGTAGACCGCTCTCAGAGCCAGGAGACGGCCGGCCGCGAGCAGCAGACCGATCAGGCGCTGGCGGAACTGCGCGACCGCTTCTCCCGCTATCCCCGCATCGAGACGCGCATCGTCGAGGCCGGAGACGATGTAGACAGCGACACACCTTCGACGAAGCTGTTCACTGCGCTGCGCTCCGCGATGTCGGACGTTCCGCCGGCCCGTGTCGGCGGCGCCGTGTTCCTCACAGACGGCCAGATCCATGATCTCCCCGGCATCAATCAGGATCTCGGCTTCAACGCACCCGTCCACGGGCTGATCACCGGCCAGCCAAACGAATTCGACCGCCGCATCGAAGTGCTGCGCGCGCCCCGCTTCGGCATTGTCGGCGAAGAGCAGGAACTGACACTGCGCGTGTTCGACGACGGTCGCCAGGGCGGCGGCCCCGCCGAAGTCATCGTGCGCATGAACGGCCAGCAGATCGCCACGCTGCAGGCAACGCCCGGCGTCACCACCCCGTTCTCGTTCAACGTCCAGCGCGGCGGCAACAATGTCATGGAGTTCTCGGTTGCCGAGCTCCCTGGCGAAGTGACCACCGCCAACAACCGCGCCGTCCATGTCATCGATGGCATCAGGCAGAACCTGCGCGTGCTGCTGGTGTCCGGCGAACCCCATGCCGGTGAGCGCGCTTGGCGTAACCTTCTAAAGTCCGACGCCTCCGTCGACCTCGTGCATTTCACCATCCTTCGTCCGCCGGAAAAGCAGGATGGCACGCCGATCAACGAGTTGTCGCTGATCGCCTTCCCCACCCGCGAGCTGTTCGTCGAGAAGATCAAGGATTTCGATCTGATCATCTTCGATCGCTACAAGCATCGCGGCGTGCTGCCGATCCTCTATTACGACTACATCTCCCAATATGTGCAAAACGGCGGCGCGCTGCTGATCGCGGCAGGCCCCGAACACGCTGGCGAAGATTCGATCGCCGCGACACCGCTCGAACAGGTCCTGCCGGCCGCACCGACGGGCGAAGTCCACAATGCCGGCTTCTTCCCGCATCTATCGGAAGTCGGCACCAAGCACCCGGTCACCCGCGGTCTCGAAGGCTCCAACCAGACGCCGCCCGCCTGGGGACGCTGGTTCCGCACCATCGATGTCGATCCGCCGCAGGGCCAGACGGTGATGGAAGGCGATGGCGACCGCCCTCTCCTCGTCCTCAACCGTCAGGGCGAAGGCCGCGTCGCCATGCTCCTGTCGGATCAGGGCTGGCTCTGGGCCCGTGGCTTCGAAGGCGGCGGCCCGCATGTGGCGCTCTATCGCCGCATCGCTCACTGGTTGATGAAGGAGCCGGAACTCGAGGAAGAGGCGCTGACCGCCCGCTCCGTCGGCCGTACGCTCGCCGCCACCCGCCAGACGATCGGCGACGACCCCGGCCCCGCAACGATCCGCTATCCGTCCGGCCGCACCGAAACCGTCCAGATGACGCCCGCCGGCCCCGGCGAGTATCGCTATGAAAGCCGCATGGACGAAACCGGCCTGTTCGAAGTGAGAAACGGCGACTTCCAGACGCTGGTCCATGTCGGCGCCGTCGACTCGCCCGAGTTCAAGGCGATGATCTCCATAGAGGCGACGCTGAAGCCCTATGCCGACAAGACCCGTGGCCTCGTGACGCGCGTCGCCTCAGGCGATGGCATCACCATCCCAGACATCCTCCCCGTTCGCGGCGAGGTCCGCGTCAGCGATCCAAACCGCATGGTCATCCGCATGACCGACGAGACGGTGCTGCGCGGCATCAACACGCTGCCGCTGTTTGCCGGCTTTGCCGGCCTGTCGGTGCTGCTGTTCGCAATGGCCGCGATGTGGTGGCGCGAGGGTCGCTGATGGGCCACGAGCTTTATCTCACCGACGCGCCGACCTCAGACGATCTGGCAGTCGTCAGCAGCGGCCTCACCGCCTTCAACGAAGGCGAGGTCGGAGCCTCCGACAGGAAACTGCTCGCCGTGCTGATCCGCGACGAGAGCGGCACGGTCATCGGCGGCCTCTCCGGTTACACGTCCTGGGGCTGGCTCTTCACGCAATTGCTGTTCATTCCGGAAACCCTGCGCGGCAAGGGGATGGCGGCAAAGCTTCTGACCGAGGCTGAAAACGAAGCGCGCACCCGCTGCTGCAAGGGCGCCTGGATCGATACGTTCAACCCACTCGCCCTCAAGGCCTACAAGAGCCACGGCTACCAAGTGTTTGGCGAGATTCCAAATTTCGTCGAAACCAGAACCCGCACCTTCCTTCAAAAAGCGCTTTAGTCTATCCATCTCGGCCGCAACTCGAGAGGTTGGATATGGATCTGGAAATCGTCGAAGGCATCTCGCAGCAGGACGAAGACATCATCCTCGACAAGCTGAAAGCCTTCAATATCGAATGCTTCGGCGCGAGCGACCGTCGCGAACTGGCAATCCCGCTACGTGATACGGCCGGCGATATCGCAGGCGGCCTCGTCGGCTATACCGGCCGCGGCTGGCTTTACATCTCGATGCTGTTCATTCCGGAATTGATGCGCGCCAAAGGCCTCGCCGCCCGCCTCATGACCATGGCCGAAGCGGAGGCGGCGAAGCGCGGCTGTATCGGCGCCTATATCGATACGATGAACCCGGCAGCACTCGCGCTGTATCTGAAGCTCGGCTACCACCCGATCGGCAAGCTCGAAGGCCTCGCCGGCGGACATGATGTAACGTGGCTGGAAAAACGATTCTAGATCAAGGGTTTTGCGCGAAGTCCTGACGGATCACAGCTCCCGCCAGCCGATCACGCCCTTCAGCCCGTCATGCACACCGTCCTTGAGCGGCACGACCAGCACCCGGCCCGGATCGACCGGTCCCGGAAAATCGAGCGCGTCATAGGCCACCTTCTCGAAGCCGAGCGGCATGTAATAGGGCGGATCGCCGATCAGGATCACGGCTTCCGATCCATGGCGGCGGGCGGCATCGATGGCGATCCGCACCAGTTCGCGGCCAATCCCGAGGTTCTTGTGCGACGGCCTGACCGCCAGCGGGCCCAGCATATGGCCCTTCACGCTTCCCGCCAGAACCGGCGTCATCCTCACCGAAGCGATCGTCTCGCCATCGTCAGCGCAGACAAACGAGATCGACCGGTCATGCGGCCCCTGCTCGCGAATGCGGGACGCAGCGCGGACATGCCGACCGGGGCCGAACGCTTCCTCGTTGATCACCTCGATGATGTCATCGTGAGACGCATCCTCGGTCAGATAGACGAGGTCGTGTTTCGCCATGGACTTGGGGGTGTTTTCGGACGAAGAATTCTGGGATGTTGAGGATTGCGACGCAACAAGATGCAGGGACATGGAGAACCGAAGCCGTAAGGAGAGAGCAGACAGGACGAGCGATATCGCGACGCGTTTTCAGGCGTCGTAATCGATCTTCAGCGTCGTCGCAGTGTCCGCACTTCGGTCATTCTCTGATGTTCCCGAACAATCGTGACAAGCGAGCTATCAGAAAATATTCCACCCGTCCAATCCAAAAACGCAGCGTTTACAAAATCGCACCTCGTCATTGTCAGGCTTTGTCGTATCTAACAAAAAGACAACCAAGGAGATTGCAATGGGCATGCTGGTAGACGGTAAGTGGCACGACATCTGGTACGACACCAAGGCCAGCAAGGGTCATTTCAAGCGTTCCGAATCACAGTTCCGCAACTGGGTGACAGCTGACGGGTCCGCCGGACCGTCAGGCACCTCCGGCTTCAAGGCCGAGGCCGGACGCTATCATCTCTATGTATCGCTCGCCTGCCCTTGGGCGCACCGGACGCTGATTTTCCGCAACCTCAAGAAGCTGCAGGATCTGATCTCGGTCTCCGTCGTCGATTACCTAATGCTGGAAAACGGCTGGGAATTCCGCAAACGCGACGGCGCAACCGGCGACGCCCTGTTCGGCTCCGACTATCTCTACCAGGTCTATCTGAAAGCCGATCCCGCCTATTCCGGCCGCGTCACGGTTCCGGTCCTTTGGGACAAGCAGCAGAACACGATTGTCTCGAACGAAAGCGCCGAAATCATCCGCATGATGAACAGCGCCTTCGACGGCATCACCGGTTCCTATGTCGATTTCTACCCTGAAGATCTGCGCACTGAGATCGACGCGATCAACGCAGTCGTCTACGACACCGTCAACAACGGCGTCTACAAGGCCGGCTTCGCCACCACGCAAGACGCCTATGAAGAGGCCGTCTCAAAGCTGTTCGAAACGCTCGACAGTCTCGAGACCCGTCTCTCGAAAAGCCGCTACCTGCTCGGAGACAAGCTGACCGAAGCCGACTGGCGGCTGTTCACCACACTCATCCGCTTCGATCCGGTCTATGTCGGCCACTTCAAATGCAACATCCGCCGCATCGCCGACTACCCGGACCTTTCAGCCTATCTGCGCGATCTTTACCAGCACGAGGGCGTGGCCGAGACCTGCAATCTTCTACACATCAAGCACCACTATTACGAGAGCCACAAAACCATAAACCCGACCGGCATCGTCCCGACAGGACCAGAGCTCGATCTCGACGCACCGCATGGGCGGGGGTAGGAAAGCGGGTAACTCTCACCAGTACTCCCCCTTCTCGATCTTTCCCGAAAGCTCCTGCAATCGGCGCGCTGTCGCCTGGGTGACCTCGGGCGGTAGCGCGTCGAGGGCAAAGAAGCCGCTTTCCGCAATTTCGTAATCCGCGGCGCGCGGCGCCGTCTGGTTGACGTTGACCTTGTAGAACAGCACGTGGTCGCGCTTTGAAGCGTTGCGGTTCAGGTAGACGTGGAAAAGCTCCGGCACTCCCAGGACTTCCAGATTGCCCTCTTCCCGCAGTTCCTTGTGCAGCGCCTGGAGCGCGGTTTCGCCGCGCTCCATGCCGCCGCCGGGCATATACCATCCCGGCACATAGGTGTGGCGCACCAGGAAAATCCGGCCCTCCTCGTCGAAACAGGCGGCCCGCACACCCATCGTCATGCCTCGTGTGACGATGAACGCCTTGTGCATCAGCCAGACGAGAATGCGGGCCCGGCCGCCGGTAACTTCGGGAATGCCCTGCTCAACCATTCAGGCGTTCCACTTCATAACTTCGGGAGCGGCGATAAATTCGGTACCAATTGCTCTCTCATGCGTTATGTCTTCGCCATGTTCAAGTTCGCGCATATTTCCGATATCCACCTGGGGCCCCTTCCGCGGCTGACGATGCGCGAGCTTCTGTCAAAACGCATCACCGGTTTCGTCAACTGGCACCGCACCCGCCGAAAGCATCTTCTCGTCAACACGCTGGATCTGCTGTTGAGCGACATGAAGGACCGAGAGCCGGACCAGTTGCTCATCACAGGTGATCTGGTCAATTTGGCGACCAAGATCGAAACCCGGCTGGCCCGCGAATGGCTCGATACGATCGGCGAACCCGCCGATACGACCGTCGTGCCGGGCAATCACGATGCCTATGTGCCGGGCGCTCACGACAAGTCGGTTGCCGCTTGGTATCCCTTCGTGAAAAGCGACGACGATCCGGGCGAATGGCCGAAGGACGATCACATCTTCCCGACCTACCGGGAGCGTGGCCCGATCGCCATCATCGGCTGCTCCACATCCAATGCCACGCCGCCGTTTTCCGCATCCGGCTATTTCAGCCCGCGCCAGGCGCGCGAAACCGTGAACCTGCTGAAGAAAGCCGGCGAACGTGGCCTATTCCGCGTGGTAATGATTCACCACCCGCCGATCCACGGCGCGGCGTCATCGCACAAGCGTATGATCGGCATCCGTCGATTTGCTGCGGCCATCTCGACCGGCGGCGCCGAACTGGTGTTGCACGGCCATACGCACCTTAACACCGTCTACGAACTCAAGACCCATAACCGGCCCGTGCCGGTCGTCGGTATAGCGTCCGCTTCGCAGGGTCCGGGCGGCCACAAGCCACCTGCTTCCTACAACCTGTTTTCGCTGTCGGGCGAACCCGGCAACTGGAACCTGGTTTGTGAACGCTACGGGCTGACGCAGGCAGGTGACGGCATTGCGCTGGACAGCAGCCACGTCTTTTATGGCGATCAACCACTGCCTATGCCGGCGATCCAGCCCGAGACCGTCGAAATCTTGTAGATTAATTGCGTCGCCTGTTGCAAATGCATCACATTCGATTCATAGCTTAACGAGATGGCCGTAATCATAACGCATAGCCCCGTTAAGCTTGTTTCCGCATGAACAATCCGACCCAGACCATGGACATTCGCCGTGACCTCGTAGCCTTGCTGCCGAGGCTTCGTCGTTTCGCGTTGACGCTTGCAGGCACCGCCGAGGATGCCGACAGGCTGGTGCGCGAAGTCTGTTCGCGTGCAATCCAGAAAAGCCATCACTGGAAGGGCGAAGGCCGCATCGAAAGCTGGCTGTTCAGCCTGATGCGCACAGCCTGGTCCGACGAGATCAAGAAGCGCCGCAAGACCCAGCCGTCCTCCACCCCGAAGGCACAGGGCGTCGTATCGGCTACCGAAATTTCCACGATGGCCACATCGGATCAGATCCTGCTGTCCCTGCCCTCAGGCCTCGCCAGTGTCTTCCTTCTCGTGGACGTCGAGGCATTCGCCTATGGCGAGGCGGCTGCTATCCTCGGCATTCCGGAACAGGCCTTCGCCGAACGCCTGTGTTCTGCACGGCTCAGACTGTCGGAAATCGCGCCGGAAGCATCGGAGCGCCGCGCATGAAAGCCAGTGCTTCCTGGTCCGCGCTCGAACAGCGCATTTCGGCCTTCCTGGATGGCGAAGCCAACGAACACGAACGGCAGGAGATCGAAGCGCTTCTGGTCAACGAGCCGCAGGCGCGGGCCCTGCATGACAACCTGAAACGCGGCACGGATTACGGCCGGCGCGTCTTCGACGATGCCATGAAGGAACCGCTGCCGCTCGAACTCGTCCGCACCATCAAGAACGCACCACTGCCGCGCCGCGCGATCAGGCTGCCTGATGACAAAAAGCGTCAGGCACTCTCGTTCAAGCCAAGCAGAACGCAGGCCCTTGTCGCATGTCTTCTCAGTCTCTGCCTCGGCGGCGGCATCGGCTATGCGCTCGGCACCCAGCCGGGATCGACCCGTCTCGGCGGCTCGGAAGTGCAGCTCGACTCGCGGGACTGGCTTGACGACGTCGTCGCCCATTACCGGCTCTATACCCGCTTGCCCGATCGTCTGGTGGAAATCGGTGCCGACAGGCCCGGCGATATTCTCGCATGGCTGACAACAGGCACCGGCATCGCCTTTCGCATTCCGGACCTGTCGCAAAGCGGGCTGACCTTCGCCGGCGCGCGGCTTTTCACCGCCGACAACCGCCCCTCCGGCCTCCTCCTCTACCGCCGCGGCGATGAAGGAGAGATCATCGCGATCACCTTCTCCAAGACCCGTCCGGACACCAACAAACCGGTCGAGGACATCCGCGCCGATACGGGTCTTGTGTCCTGGAGCACGCCGCTCGCGACCTATGTCGTCGTCGGCCCCTCCTCCGCCGCCGATCTCGACGAGATCGCCGCCAAGGCCGCGGGACTGATCTGAGCCTCCGGCCTGCTTCGAAGCCCATCCGCCCGATCTGATCCCAACAAAAAACCGCATCGGCTGGCGATGCGGCTTCTGTCTTCTAATGCCTTACAGAATCCTACTACTGGCCGCGTTCTTCCAACACCCGGTTGGCAGCAGACACGATCGCATCGAGCGATGCCGTCACGATGTTGTTGTTGATGCCGGCGCCGAACAGCTTTCCACCCGGATGCTCGACCTCGACATAGGCGATCGCCGAGGCGTTCGAGCCATGCTGCAGCGAGTGTTCCGAATACTCGTTCACCGACAACTCGATCCCGAGATAGGCCGACAGCGCGTTGATGAACCCGTCGATCGGGCCCGTGCCGCGGCCTTCGATCGTCTTCGTCTCACCACCATCGGTGATCTCGGCGGAAACGACGCGGATGCCCTTGTGCTCCATCCCGGCCGGGAACGTCTGGTGATCGACGAATTTCAGCCGTGCTGAAGGCTGGTCCACATAGCGCTCGATAAAGCGCTCATGGATACGCTTGGAAGCGACTTCCTTGCCTTCTTCGTCGGTAATCCGCTGGATGTCCTCGCGGAACTCAACCTGCAAGTTGCGCGGCAGGTTGATGCCGTAATCCTGCTGCAGGATATAGGCGATGCCGCCCTTGCCCGATTGCGAGTTGATGCGGATGATCGCCTCGTAGGACCGGCCGACGTCGCGCGGGTCGATCGGCAGGTAAGGCACTTCCCACACCGGATGGTTGGCGGTCTTGATCGCCTTCATGCCCTTGTTGATCGCGTCCTGGTGCGAGCCGGAAAACGCCGTATAGACCAGTTCGCCGACGTAAGGATGGCGCTCGGGAATGACCATTTCGTTCGAATATTCGTAGACGTCCTTGATGCGCTCGATATCGGTGCAGTCCAGCCCAGGATCAACGCCCTGCGTGTACATGTTGAGCGCCAGCGTCACCACGTCGACATTGCCGGTGCGCTCGCCATTGCCAAACAGCGTGCCTTCGACGCGGTCGGCGCCGGCCATCAGCGCCAGCTCCGTCGCCGCAATCCCGGTGCCACGGTCGTTGTGTGGATGCAGCGAGATGATAACGTTTTCTCTAGAGTCGATATTACGGCACATCCATTCGATCTGGTCGGCATAGATGTTCGGTGTCGCCATCTCGACGGTCGAGGGCAGGTTGAGGATCAGCTTGTTGTCAGCAGTCGGCTTTACGACCTCGATGACTGCGTTGCAGATCTCCAACGCCACTTCCAGCTCGGTGCCGGTAAAGCTTTCCGGCGAATATTCGAACCGGTAATCGCCGCCGGCCTTGGCAGCCATGTCGGTGATCATCTTCGCCGCGTCGACGGCGATCTGCTTGATGCCGCGGACATCCTTGCCGAACACCACACGGCGCTGCAGTTCCGATGTCGAGTTGTAGAAGTGGATGATCGGATGCTTGGCGCCTTCCAGCGATTCGAACGTGCGGGTGATCAGTTCCGGCCGGCACTGAACCAGCACCTGCATCGACACATCGTCGGGAACGCCACCCTCTTCGATGCACCAGCGGGCAAAGTCGAAATCGGTCTGCGAAGCCGACGGGAAACCGATCTCGATTTCCTTGAAGCCCATATCCAGGAGCAGCTTGAACATGCGGGCCTTGCGGTCGTGGCCCATCGGGTTGACCAGCGACTGGTTGCCGTCACGCAGGTCCACCGAGCACCAGATCGGCGCCTTGTCGATCACCTTCGACGGCCAGGTCCGGTCGGGAATGTTGATGGCGGGATAGGCACGGTATTTCACCGCCGCCTCGGCCATACCCTTAGCCTTGTTGGCAGTAGTCACGTTGGAATTCTTGGCGTCCATGGTCTTCAAGTCCTCGTCCTATCCATCCGCCGCGCGCCGCACTTTTGGGGCCTGCTTGGTGAGGATGGCGACCTCTTAAGGTCTGTCTCAGCTATATCGGTAAATCTTGCGAGGAGCTCTTACGCCGGCGGGCTTTCGGCCGCCGGGCGCTCCTCAACGGACCCGGCAACCGAGTGTAAGGTCGAGGCTAAGAAGCGAGAGAGGCGCGAAAACCGTCGCCCCGGCAGCGAAGCTGCGGGTCGGCAAACGGTCGGACATGATCGCACCTGTCATGGTCATGGGAGAATCTATAGCGGGCGGGCAGAGAACGTGCAAGTGCACTTTCGAACGGCATTTGATGTTGCAACGACGGCCGCGGTTCCCTTTCAAGGCAATCTTTCGCGTCTGAGAGCCTTCTGCAAACCCATCATCACGCCACCGGCCAGCAGACCCCAGAACGCCCCCGAGATCCCGGCGAAGGCGATTCCGGAAGCGGTGACCATAAAGGTGATGGCTGCAGCCTCGCGGGTAGCGGGGTTGTGGTAGGCGGCGTATGCCGCGTTCGAGAACGCGCCGATCAGCCCGAGCCCGGCGACGGCCTGCAACAGGATCGGCGGCGCGAGCGATACGAAGGCGATAATGCCGCCGGCCACCAGCCCCAGCGCCGCGTAGCTGAAGCCGCCGATGATCGCCGCTACGTAACGCCGGGCGGGATCCGGATGAGCGTCGGTACTGGCACACATCGCTGCCGTGATCGCCGCCATGTTGACCGGCACGCCGCCAAAAACGCCGACAAGCGAGGACAGGGCGCCGGTTGCCACGAACATCGGTCCGGGATGCGGCTCGTATCCGTGCGCCTTGAGGATCGCGATGCCGGGAATGTTCTGCGACGCCATGGTGACGATAAACAGTGGCACCGCCACGGAAATCGCGCCGTGCCAGGTGAAGACCGGCTCGACGAACACGAATTGCGGATGGATCGCAGCGCCGATCTGGCTCAGCGTATCTGCCGGCAGGTCGACGCCGAAGATCAGCACCAGCATCATCGCCGCAAGCGAGGCCGGCACGGCCAGAAGCCGCCAGCGCGACACGACGACCGCCCAGGTCAGCACGATCGGCAGTCCCAGCATCGGGTCGAACGCCACCGCCTTCACGGGAGCAAGACACAGGCCGAGCAGGATACCGGCCAGCATCGCATTGGCAAGCGGCCCCGGGATCATCCGGATCGCGCGCCCGAGCGGCTGGAACAGGCCCGACAGCATGATCAGCCCGCCACAGATGACGAAGGCGCCGACGGCTGCGGGAAATCCGCCCTCGATCATCCCGATCCCCGAGAGAAGAGCGGCACCAGGCGTCGACCATGCAATGCTGATCGGCATCTTGAGAGCGGCCGAGAAACTCACGGCAAGAATGCCGAGCGCCAGGGAAAGCGCCAGGAGCGCGGAGGCGACCTGATCGCTATTGGCGCCCATTGCCTGCAAACCCTGAATGATCACGGCAAAGGAACTGACGAAACCGACAAACGCGGTCAGCATCCCCATCGTCAGGGCGGAAAAAGAGAAGTCTTTGAACATGATGAGAACCCGACGCGGTGAAGGGTGCATGGAGCACGACCGGCCGCCGCGAGACAAGCCCAAGAGATGACCAGGCCGACTGATTTTTTCCGATTTTCAGTCATGTATAAAGGGCCGGATTTCTCAAAAATATTGGAGTGGAGACCAGTATTTCGGCTCGACGACCCGTCGGGCGCCGTTACATCTCAGACTAAATTAAGCCTTGTCTGAAATGTTGGCGGGAGACCTGTTGGAACATTGCATGCTCTTCTCTTCCTCCATGATAAAGCCCGGCCGAAGCCGGGAACGGCGATTCTACCGGTTCGGCTGGTATCTGCCCGCCTTCATTATGGTCGCCGCGGTCATTTTCGGAATTGTCCGGGCCGATCTGGAAGAGCGCGCCCAATACATGGCGCAGCAGCGGCTCGTCGCGTCGGAACAACTGGCGCGCGTGTCCTCAAGCCTCGAAACCAATATTCGCGGCAACGTCAATCTGGTCCAGGGTCTCGTTGCCGCGATCGCTTCAAACCCATCCATCACGCAAACGCAATTTGCGGCGCTCTCCGAGCGAGTTTTCGCTGTTCCCTCGCAGCTGAAGAACGTCGCCGTGGCGCCCGATCTTGTGATCCGGTACGTCTACCCTTACGACCAGAACAAGCAGCTTGTTGGACGAGACTACACGGCCGACCCCAAACGGTCAGTGTCCGTCATGGAGGCGATCAAGCGCCGGTCCACCACGATCGCCGGACCTGTCGAACTCGCTCAGGGCGGACTGGGACTGCTGGCCCGCTACCCGGTTTTTTCGCAAGCCAACGGACATTTCTGGGGCATCGTCTCGAGCGTGATCGACGTGGAGCGCCTGTTCCGCGACATCGACCTCGATACCGAACGGCAACCCCTCAGCATCGCTATCTCCAGGCGGCCGGCACCGGTTGCGAAGGACGTCTTTACCGGTGACCCGGCGATCTTCTCCGCCGATGCGGTTCGTGCCCGCATCGAGCTCGGATACGACACCTGGTATCTCGCAGCAGTCCCGAAAGCCGGCTGGAAGACGACCCCGCCGGATATCGGTTGGCTTTATGCCTACGCGACGCTGATCGCACTCTGCATCGTCGCCCCGATGATCTGGGTGGGCATCTTGATGAGGCAGCGCAATCGCCACATCGTCGATCTGCAACACCGGGAGGAGCAGTTCGAGACCATTCACCACCGGTTGACGCTGGCGCTCGAAGCGTCGCAGATAGGCGTCTGGGAATACGAGGGCGCCACAGACCGCCTTTTCTGGGACGAGCGGCTCAAGGACCTGTATTCTGCGCCTCCGGGCAAGGACATCTTCACCTACGAGGACTGGCGTTCGACTGTCCATCCGGACGATATCGAGACGGCTGAAAATCGGCTGAACGAGGTCATTGGTGCCACCGAGCCCTATATTACCCAGTTCCGGATTGTCCGACCTTCGGGCGAGATCCGTCACATCCGCGCGCACGGGAAGGCCTACAAAACATCGGGAGGCGTCGAACGCGTCGTTGGCGCCAATTGGGATGTCACTGATGACGTCAATCTGCAGATCGAACTGCGGGAAGAGCGCGCCCGCGCGGAAGAACAGAACGAGCGGTTGCGCGCAACACGCCGCACGTTGCAGCACCAGTCTTTGCACGACGCCCTGACCGGCCTTCCCAACCGGCGCTTTCTCGACCAGTTCATGGAAGCCTCGAACGCGACGACGCACAGTCACCGCCTGGCCTTCATCCATTTCGATCTCGACCGCTTCAAGGAAGTCAACGACACGCTCGGCCACGCGGCCGGCGACGAGGTCCTGCGCCAGACGACGGCCCGGCTCCTGGAACTGATCGGCCATGACGAATTCGTCTCGCGGATCGGCGGCGACGAATTCGTGGTCGTCACCAGCGGCCCAGCCCCGGAAGAGCGCGCAAAACATCTCGGCCGCTCGATCGTCAAGGCGATCGCCAAACCGATGACGATCGACGGCCAGGAATGCCATGTCGGCTGCAGCGCCGGCATCGCCATGCAGACGCTTGCGTTCGAAGAACCGCGCCAGTTGCTGATCAATGCCGACGTCGCACTGTACGAGGCCAAGAAACGCGGCCGTAACCGCGCCGAGGTGTTTTCAGAGTCCCTGCTTCTGACGGCGATCCAGGTAAAACGCACGTCCGACGAGCTTCTCGCGGCAATCGAGAACGACCAGATCGTTCCCTTCTTCCAGCCGCAGTTCGATGCCGTCACCCTCGATATCGTCGGTGTCGAGGCGCTGGCCCGATGGGTCCACCCGACCCGCGGCCTGCTCGCGCCCGAAGCGTTTCTCGATATTGCCGAAGGTCTTCATCGCTCCGGTGAGATCGACGCGCTCATTCTCGAAAAAGCGCTGTTCCAGGCCACCCGCTGGCGTGCCCGCGGGCTTGCCGTCCCAAGGGTCTCTGTCAATGTCTCAGCCCAGCGCCTGAAGGACGAAAACCTTTTGGAGCAGCTGTCGCACCTGTCGTTTGCGCCGGGCAGCATTGCATTCGAACTTCTGGAATCGATCTCGTTTGAAGGAAACGACCGCGGCCTGCGCAAGATCATCGGCACGCTGAAGGATTTGGGTATCGATATCGAGCTGGATGATTTCGGCTCCGGACACGCTTCGATCGTCAGTCTGCTGGAACTCGGCCCCAAGCGGCTGAAGATCGACCGGCAGCTGATTTCTCCGCTTCAGGCGTCAGGTCCCCAGCACCGGCTTGTGGCTTCGATCATCGAGATCGGCCGTTCGCAAGGGATCGAGATCGTCGCCGAGGGCGTCGAAACGGAAGCCCATATGGATATCCTGCGTGGCCTTGGTTGCCAGGTGCTGCAGGGTTATGCCTTCGCGGAACCGATGTCGCCCGATGCGTTCATGGATTTTGCCGCCCACTGGCAGCAGGGCCGCGTCCCGGCAACCGCCGTACCCACCCGCAAGCTCGCCTGATATCGCGCGGTGGCCGAAAGGGTTCCGGTCATCCGGACCTGTCGGCCCCTACCCGCGCCTGAAACGATTGCCCTCAAACGCAAAAATCCCCCGCCGGCCTGAAGCCGACGAGGGATTTTGATTTGTCAGAACGACGTCTGGATCAGATTTCGCTCTGCGACGTCACGATCTTGGATGCAAGACCATAGGCGACGGCTTCCTGTGCCGACAGCCAGTAGTCGCGGTCCGTATCGGCTGCGATCTTTTCGATCGGCTGGCCGGTTGCTTCTGCCATGATCTTGTTCAGGCGTTCGTTCATCTTGATGATTTCACGGGCCTGGATCTCGATGTCGGAGACCATGCCGCGCGTACCGCCAGATGGTTGGTGAAGCAGGAAGCGGGTGTTCGGCAGCGCGATGCGGCGTTCCTTCGGAACCGACACGTAGATCAGGGCGCCTGCAGAAGCGACCCAGCCCGTGCCGATCATCCAGACCTTCGGCTTGATGAACTTGACCATATCGTGAATCGAATCGCCCGACTCGACATGGCCGCCCGGGGAATTCACGTAGATGCGGATGTCTTCGTCGCTGGCTGCGGCAAGTGCCACGAGCTGCGTGTTGACCTTCTGCGCCAGTTCCTGGGTGATCGCTCCGTAGATGAAGATCGAACGCGACTTGAAAAGATTCGCCTCCGTTTCCTTACCGAGCGGCAGTTCCTTCGTCTTGTCTTCTGTGTCGTCTTCGTCGTTCAGCACGGTCAAAGTCTCCTGCATGAAATTCATATACGGGACATAATGTGTTCGCGGTCACAAAACAATGCACCCCGGCCTGAACATGGCAAGCTTCCAGCGACTAAGGTGAATGACGTAGTCCGCATCGCCGGATCGTTACAATTGGCAATGGACGCGGTGACTGCTCTTGCCTATCGTTTTACGCTTCACGCATCATGTATTTCATCGGGGATTAAAATGTTGACCAGACCTTTCCAAACCGCCCTGAAGCATATTTCGCTCGCAACGGGCGCAGTCGTCGTTGCTGCCGCTCCCGCCTTTGCCCATCTCGATCCTGAAGCGCATGGCTCGTTCATGGCCGGCATTTCGCATCCGATCTTCGGCCTCGACCACGTGCTTGCCATGCTCGCCGTCGGCCTCTGGGCAGCACAGATCGGCGGCAAGGCCATCTGGTCCGTGCCTGCCGCATTCGTCGGCACCATGGCGCTCGGCTTCGTGCTCGCGGTCTCCGGTCTCGATCTGCCTTTCGTTGAACCGGCGATCCTCGCCTCGGTCATCGCACTCGGTCTTCTGGTCGCCACCGCCGCCAAGCTTCCGACAGCCGCCAGCGCTGCAATCGTCGGCGTTTTTGCGCTGTTCCACGGCCATGCCCATGGCGGCGAACTCGGCAGTGCCGGTGCGCTTCAGTTCGGCCTCGGCTTTGTCATCGCGACAGCTCTTCTTCACGCAGCCGGCATCGCGCTCGGCCTCGGTATCGCGCGCTTTGCGCCAGCTGTAACCCGCATCCTCGGCGCAGCAACCGCAGTGCTCGGCCTGACGCTCGCATTCGGCTGATATTACAACAAGATAGGCTGCGCCGCCTGAATCATAGTGTCAGGCGGCGCATGTTCTACATGAACAAGATTTAACCCGGCAGCGGGTTTGAAATCCCGAAAATGCCGACTAACTCCTTGTCAGATGACGGCCGCTTGGGACGTCCACAAGGAGTGAGACCATGTCACCGGAAGAACGCCAGCTTCTGACCGCATTGTTCGATCGCGTGAAAACAGCCTCGACCACCCCGCGCGACCGTGATGCGGAGGCATTGATCGATGACGCGACCCGCCAGCAGCCCTATTCCGCCTATTACCTCACCCAGGCGGTGATCGTTCAGGAGAAGGGCCTTGAGGCCGCATCCGCCCGCATCCGCGAGCTCGAAGAACAGGTCAAGCAGCTTCAGGCC
The DNA here is from genome assembly GCF_050500185.1 of Neorhizobium sp. DAR64862/K0K3. NCBI lineage: Bacteria > Pseudomonadati > Pseudomonadota > Alphaproteobacteria > Hyphomicrobiales > Rhizobiaceae > Neorhizobium > Neorhizobium sp. DAR64862/K0K3. The sequence goes on along the minus strand of NZ_CP191449.1, from coordinate 874,076 downwards.
GGCGAAAGCGACATCAGGCGCGACGAACAGGGCGGCGGTTTCCTGAGCTCGATCTTCGGCTCCGGCCAGGCGCCTCGCCCTCCGGCACCGCAAATGCCGTCCCAACAGGCCGGCCAGCAGCCATCCGGCCCCTGGGGTGCGCGACCGGGATATCAGCAGCCATACCGCGGCAACGACGACGGTTATCGCCCATCGGCCCCGTCAGGTCCCTGGTCATCACAGATGCAGGGGGCACAAGGCTATCAGCAGGGTCAGGCACCATCTGCCGGCGGCGGTTTTTTGCGCGGCGCACTTGGCACGGCCGCCGGCGTGGCGGGCGGCATGCTGCTTGCCAATTCGCTTTCGGGCCTGTTCGGCAACCACATGTCAGGCCTCGGCTTGGGCAATCCCGCAGCCGAAGCCAATCCGTTCACAGGCGGCCCAACCGAGGAAACCGTCATCAACAACACCTATATCGGCGACGACGCAATCCGTGAGGCCTCCAATACGGACGCAGATAACGGCAACGACGCAACACCCGATCCCGGTGGCAATGACGGCGGCTGGCAACAGGCCGATTTTGGCAACGACGATCAGTCCGACTTCGGCGGCGGCGATTTCGGCGGCGACGACAACATGAATGTCTGAGGCGGAATGGCCCTCTCCCCGAACGGGTTGAGTGTCGCAATTAGCCCGGTGCGTGCCGGGCTAATTGCCAATAAATCTTACCCACGTCCCCGATAGGTCGCCACGCCCTGATCCGGCAACCACACGCCCTTCGGCGCTTCGCCGGTCTGCCAGAACACGTCGATCGGAATGCCGCCGCGCGGATACCAATAAGCGCCGATCCGCAACCATTTCGGATTGAGCAGGTCAACGATCCGCTTACCGATATAGACCGAGCAGTCCTCGTGAAAGGCGCCGTGGTTGCGGAACGCATGCAGGAACAGCTTCAGCGACTTTGATTCGACCAGAAACCCGTCGGGAATATAGTCGATCACGATATGGGCAAAATCCGGCTGGCCGGTCATCGGGCAAAGTGAGGTGAATTCGGGTGCGGTAAAGCGCACCACATAATCCGTGCCCTGGTTGCCGTTCGGCACCTTTTCCAGAACCGCCGTCTCGGGGCTCGTTGGGGCCTCGACCTGATTGCCGAGCTGCGACAGTCCGCTGACATCCGTCATCGTCATTTTAAATTCCCTTCAGATTCGCATGGCTTTCAATGGCAACACGCTTGCCATGCGCGTGTTCGCTTTCCGGCTCCACATGGATGGCCAGGGTGGCACCGGGAATAGCCTCCTTGATCGCATCTTCCAAGCGGTCGCAGATTTCGTGGGCTTCGCCGACCGACATTCGCGATGGCACCACCAGGTGGAAATCGATAAACGCAGCCGATCCCGCCCGTCGCGTCTTCAGATCGTGCACATCGAGAACCCCGTCGCAATGGGCGGTGATCGCCGCACGCACGGCCGCTTCCTCCTCCGGCTGCAGCGCCTTGTCCATCAGCCCGCCCAGCGAGTGGGTGATGACCTTGTAACCCTGCCAGAGAATGTTGAAGGCGACGAAGATCGCAAGCAGCGGATCAAGGATGAGGTAACCCGTCAGAACCGCGAGCACCAGACCGACGAACACGCCGGCCGACGTCACCACATCCGACATGATGTGCTGGCCGTCTGCCAGAAGCGCCGGAGACCGGTGCGACCGTCCGACCCTTATCAGCACGGTCGCCCAGACCGCGTTAATTCCGCCTGCCGTAGCGTTGATGGCAAGCCCGAGCCATGGCGTTTCCGGCATGCTCGGGGCGCCCAGAGCGCCCCAGGCTTCCTGAATGATCAGGATCGCCGCCAGCACGATCAACGCGCCTTCCGCCACGGCGGATATGTATTCCGCCTTGTGATGGCCGAAGTGGTGGTCATCGTCTGCCGGCCGCTGAGCATAGCGGATGACGAAATAGGCAATGAATGCCGCCGCCACGTTGACCAGTGATTCCAGACCGTCCGACAGCAGCGCCACCGAGCCGGTTACCCACCACGCAGCAAGTTTGAGGAACAGCACGCCGATCGAGATCGGGATGCCCCACATCGCCAGTCTCTCGACCTTTTTGTCGTCCTTTGCCACTCTGTCCATATCGCCCATACCCGTCTTCACTAATCGTCCTCCTGCATCTGCAAGCGATTTGCAGGAAGCTATGCCCAAAACGACGAAACCGCCGCGGCGAGAGCGTCTCGCAGCGGCGGTTTCGAATAATGGCCGGCTGTATGGCGCAAGCCTCGCGGTTTGTCAAAGCCGGTCTTGCGCGTCCAGTCGCCGGGTATGCTCGTCGTCAGACGTTATCAACAACGGGGCATCGTCGCAGGCGGGCATCGGGCGTCAGAGACCAGGCGTCAGGTAAAGATTAGCGCCATCCGCACGCTGTCCAGGTAGCATCCGTCGATCTTCAACGCATCGCGCGCCACGCCCTCCACCTGAAATCCCACCTTCCGGTAAAGCGCGATCGCCCGGTGATTGTCCGCATGCACGTCGAGTTCGACGCGGTGAATGCCGGACCGGTTCGCGGCCTCGACCGCGGTATCGATCAGCCGACGGCCCAAGCCTCTATCGCGAAACCCGGGAATGATGCCCATGCCGAGCAGGCCGCGATGAGCATGCACATCGCGCTCCAGCCTTCGGATATCGCACCAGCCGACGACCTCACCGTCAGCGACCGCGACGATGTGCGGATTGCCAGCAGCCACGCTCTCGCGCACGAAATCCCGCATCTCGTCGAGCGGAGGTGCGCGCAGAAACACCATGTAGCGCCGCTCGCGGCAGACGATATCGAGCGCCTTGTGAAAGCCCTCGATATGCTCGTCCCGGAGCGGTTCGATGGTGACGCCGTCAGCGCCACCCACCGTGTCGGCATCGTCCATCAGGCCGCCTTTGTCGCGCGCTTTCTCGAAAGGTTTGCCACCACGTTCTCGATCATCCGCATGCCGGCATCGCCGCCCAGCGTCATGATCGATTCCGGGTGGAACTGCACCGCGGCGATCGGCTCCTTGGCGTGTTCGATCCCCATGATCGTGCCATCCTCGCTTTCGGCGGTGATGATGAAATCGGAGGGCAGCGTCGACGGATCGGCAAAGATCGAGTGATATCGCCCGACCGTCACATCCTTCGCCAGCCCCGAGAACACGATGCCGGGCTCCAGAACCCGGATCCGCGAAGGCTTACCGTGCATCGGCAGCGCCAGCTGCCGCAACTTGCCGCCATAGGCTTCGGCCAGCGCCTGCAGGCCAAGGCACACGCCGAAGATCGGCAGGTCCTTCGCCCGCGCTGCCTTGATCGTCGCCTTGCAGTCGAAATCCTTCGGATTGCCCGGCCCCGGCGACAGGACGACAAGATCCGGATCGATCCGGTTGAACACCTCTTCCGGCACCGGCGAGCGAACGGTCGAGACCGTCGCTCCCGTCTGGCGGAAGTAGTTGGCAAGCGTGTGGACGAAACTGTCCTCGTGGTCGACCAGCAGGATCTTCACCCCCTGGCCCACCTTGGCGACGTCGCGCGAAGCCTTGGCCGTGTTGCCGGCCCGCGCATCGCGGATCGCCGAAATCATCGCCGATGCCTTCAGCTCGGTCTCGGCCTCTTCCTCATGCGGATCCGAATCGTTGAGCAGCGTCGCACCGGCACGCACTTCGGCAATGCCGTCCTTGACGCGGATGGTGCGAAGCGTCAGCCCCGTATTCATGTCGCCGTTGAAGCCGACCATGCCGATCGCGCCGCCATACCAGGCGCGCGGGCTCTTTTCGTTGGCCTCGACAAACCGCATCGCCCACAGTTTCGGCGCACCGGTCACGGTCACCGCCCAGGCGTGGCTCAGGAAGCCGTCGAACGCATCCATATCAGGACGGAGCCGTCCTTCAATATGGTCGACCGTATGAATGAGCCGCGAGTACATCTCGATCTGCCGGCGGCCGATCACCTTGACCGAACCCGGCTCGCAGACGCGGGACTTGTCGTTGCGGTCCACGTCGGAGCACATGGTGAGCTCGGATTCGTCCTTCTTGGAATTGAGCAGCTTGAGGATCTGTTCCGAGTCGGAAATCGCATCCTCGCCGCGCTTGATCGTGCCCGAAATCGGGCAGGTCTCGATGCGACGGCCGGACACCCGCACGAACATTTCCGGCGATGCGCCGATCAGGTATTCCTGGTTGCCGAGATTGATGAAGAACGAATAGGGCGACGGGTTGATCGCCTTCAGCCGGTTGGAAATCTGCGACGGATTGCTGTCGCAGCGCTCCATGAACTTCTGGCCCGGAACCACTTCGAACAGGTCGCCGCGGCGAAAGCTTTCCTTGGCGCGGGTAACGAGGCTCGCATATTCCCCCGGCTTATGATCGCCCTTCGGCGGCGTCACCGTGGTGCGCAGGAACGGCTCGGGCGCGATATCCTGCGCCTTGCCTTCCGTCGTCACGCCGTCCTTGGCAAAGTCGTAGCGATCGACCCAGGCCTTTGCAGCATGGTGATCGACGACCAGAATTTCGTCGGGCAGGTAGAGAACCATGTCGCGCTGGTCTTCCGGCCGCTGCATCGAAAGCTTGATCGCATCGAACTGGAACGCAAGATCGTAGCCGAAAGCCCCGAACAGACCGATTGCCGAATCCGCATCCGAATGGAAGAGATCGACAATGGCCCTAAGCGCGGTAAACACCGTCGGCATCTTCGAGCGCTCTTCCTCGGTAAAGACGCGAGACGGCTGATTGACGGTCAGATCCAGACGGCGGTCGGTGCGCTCACCAAGCGTCAGGTCGGAAATTGTCGCAAGCTTGTCGGCGATAAACGACAGAAGCACTTCGCCGCGACCGTTATAGGCCTCGATCCACATCGCCCGGCCGTTGCAGGTAATGCCGAGCGGCGGATCGGCGATCGCCGTATCCCAGCGGGTATAGCGCCCCGGATATTCGTAGTTCGACGAGAACACCGCGCCGCGGCGCTCGTCCAGCCGGTCGACATAAGACGAGATCGCGGTTGCATATTCGGCCGGCCTGCGGGCGCGGCTGACGCTGATTCCGCCCTTGGTCTCGTAGGTCTCGGACCCGTCGTCGTGAATGATCGTCGCCATGTCTGCCTCTTGAAATCCCTGTTGATCTGCCCGGGTCTCAGAAGCGGCCAATAAAAAAGCCGCCTCGGTAATCGGGCGGCTTGGTCATAGTCTTGTCGATGGACATGACTGGTCAAGGCCGCGTCAGCGTGCCCACCACCAGTTACCGTTGTTGCTCATCGAAATCATCATGGAGCGAATTGTTAGCGCGGCTCCGGCAAACGCGCAAGTGGATTTATTTGGCCACAATGCGACCAAAACAGGGTCATCCGCGTTGCGTCTCCGAAACATGGGAAAGGACGACCGAAGGATGAAGCATACTCTATGCCTTCTCGCTTTAAGCACTTCGCTGGCAATGAGCGCACCGCTGACACTGGGTGCAGCGCCTCTGCCCGCCCGCCCAGCACCGCAAGGCTCGACGCCGAACGTTGTCGAAATCAACATCATCGACCAGTTCATGCGCGATGCCGGACGCACCCGCAAACAGTCGACGCGCAAATCCTCGTCCGGCAAAAACCAGTCGACCCGCCCCGCACAGGGTGCCCAGAACCAGAGCCGAGCCGCGATCCCCGCCGCCCCCGCCCTCGCCATCGTTCCGCTTCCCATGGCAAAGCCGGGTGGTGAACCCGTGCCCGAGGCAACGGCGGCAACGGCCGCAGCCGCTGCTACACCTGAGGTCGCCGCAAAGCCCGTCGAAGCAAAGCCCGAGAACCCGCCCGAAACCCCTGCGGAGAAGCCGGCAGAGCGCCCCGCAGAGCCACCTGTCCCGGCCCCCGAACAGACCCAGAGCCCGGAACAGACCGGTAAAGCTCCTGAAGAAACCATCCCGACCCCCACTCCCAAGCCGGAAGAACCCGCAGAACAGAAGCCCGCCGCATCGAGCGACGACGGCAAAGCTGATTCTGCCAAACCGGACGCCGCCAAGCCCGATGACAAGGCACCGCAGGACAAGGCTGCTGATGACAAAACTCCGGCCGACAAGCCTGCGGACGAAAAGCAGGAACAGGCCGAGACCCCGCCTCCTCCGCCTCTCGTCGAGGAAGACGCCGCAGAACTCAAGGCCTGCCTTGCAGACCTCGGTGCCATCGGCGCCAAGTTCGAATCCGTCAAACCGATCGACGACGGCAATGGCTGCGGCATAAAGCAGCCGATCGAGGTGGCGCAGGTCCTGCCCGGCGTCGATCTCGGCGGCGCCACCATGCGCTGCAAGACGGCACTGACCATGGCCCACTGGCTGAAGGATACGGTCCAGCCCGCGCTCAACATCGCCATGCCGGGCCGCAAGATCACCGGCCTCGTTCCCGGCTCCACCTACCAGTGCCGCCTGAGAAACAGCGCCTCGACCGGCAAGATCTCCGAGCACGGTCGCGGCAACGCCTTCGATGTCGCAGCCTTCAAGCTCGACAACGGCGAGAAGGTCGTGATGAAGCGGCGCGAGGACGATCACACGCTGGAAGGTGCCTTCCAGATGACCGCCACCGCCGGCGCATGCCTGCATTTCACCACGGTCCTCGCACCCGGCAGCGATGCTGCGCACGAGGATCACCTTCATCTCGACATCATCGACAGGGATGGCGGCTACCGCATCTGCGAGTAGCCGTTGAGGGCCAGGGTCAGGCCGGCGAGGAGCCGGTCAGCCGGCTTTCCTGCGTGCCGATCGTCATGGCATTGCCGCGCCATTCGAACGATCCGGAAAGCCAGCTTCTGATCCAGATCGCCGGCAGCATGGCGTCGCGCACCATCATCGCTGGCAGCGACAGGATCGACAGTCTCCAGCCCTTGGCCCGCGCAAGGGCCAGTTCCGGCAGGTAGGTTGCCGCAAACACGGTTGCAGCAACCGCTGCCGAATTGAGATCCAGCAGGACGGCAGCGATCAGTCCAAGCGTCAGAGGCGGCAGCGCTCCGAGCAGGATCTCCGGCGTGAAGAACAGGGGAAACGTCACCCGCCGCAGCCGGGCCCAACGCGTCTGGCGTGACCAGATTTCCTCCAGCCCGCGACGCCCGAGCGGCTGCTCGAACGGTGCCGAGACCAGATGCACTTTCTTGCCATGCCGGTTGACGAGCTTGGTCGACGCCGCGTCCTCGGCAATCTCGGCCGCCAGCGCCTGGATGCCGCCGGCAGCATCCAGAAACGGCTTGTGCCACAGCATGCTCTTGCCCTGCGCAAAGCCGAGCCCCAGCGCCTCGCCCACATATTGCCAGCGCGCCTGCAGCGTATTCAGGAAAGCGCATTCCACTTCCGCCCAGAACCCGTCCGGACGCGATCCGATCGGCGTCGAGCATACGAGCCCGGTATCGGCCCGCCAACCGGAGACGAGGTTCTGAATATAGTCCTTGGGCATCAACACGTTGGAATCGGCAAGCACCACCCACTCGTGTCGTGCCGCATGCCAGCCCTTGGCGCAGTTGTTGAGCTTGGGATTGGCGCTGATCCGGTCATCGCCGATCAGCAGCCGCGCCGGCACCGCCGGATGCGCGGCAATCGCCGAGCGGATCTCGGTGATGATCGGATCACCCTCGTCCTGCACGCAGAAGATCAGCTCGTAATCCGGCCACTCGAGCTTGAATGCATGCGCGAGCGTCAGGCTGGAATAGGCCTCGATGCCGCGCGCCGGAATGACGATCGATACACCGTCCGGCTTGATCACCGCCGGCTTGTCACTCGCTTTGTCCCGATGCGAAAGCCGCAGGCCGGCAACCGCGATGCTGAAGAGATTGATCGCCAGAAGGGCCATGGCGAGTGTCGCAAGAACAAGATCCATCCTGATGTTCCCGATGGCCGGCCCCGAATCGTCGGGTCACCGCCAGTGCCTGAAGAGTAAGGGCAAGCAGACCATTTCGGTGTGACAGACGCATGACGTTGCCCCTCACCCGCGAAGGCGAGAGGCCAGGACGATCCGGAGAAAACCCGCTGAGCAGCCTCCCTGCTTAGAACAGCCCCTCGATCAGCCCATCCGCGTTGAGATGGATCCGCTCGGCCGAAGGCGCGCTCGGAAGACCCGGCATGGTCATGATCTCGCCGGTGATTGCCACGATAAAGCCGGCGCCGGCCGACAGTCGCACTTCGCGCACATGCACCACATGCCCTTCCGGAGCACCGCGCAGGTTGGGGTCGGTGGAGAACGAATACTGCGTCTTGGCGATGCAGACCGGCAGATGGCCGTAACCAGCACTTTCCCAGGCCTTCAGCTGATCGCGCACCGGCTTTTCCGCCGTCACCTCGCCGGCATGATAGATCTTGGTGGCGACCGCCTCGATCTTTTCCATCAGCGGCATGTCGTCAGGATAGATCGGCTTGAAGTTGGCGGCACCGCTTGTCGCCAGTTCCACCACCTTGTAGGACAGTTCCTCGATGCCGGCGGAACCTTCCGCCCAGTGACGGCAGAGGATCGCCTCGGCGCCGTGATGCGAGACGTAGTCCTTGATCGCCGCCACTTCCGCATCGGTATCCGAGATGAAGTGATTGATCGCGACCACGACCGGCACGCCGAACTTGCGCACATTTGCGATGTGGCGTCCCAGGTTCGAACAGCCGCGCGTCAGCGCCTCGACATTCTCTGTCCCGAGATCGTCCTTCTTCACGCCGCCATTCATCTTCAGCGCCCGGATGGTCGCAACGATCACGGCTGCGTCGGGCTTCAGCCCTGCCTTGCGGCACTTGATGTCGAAGAACTTTTCGGCACCCAGATCCGCTCCGAAACCCGCTTCGGTCACCACATAGTCGCCAAGCTTCAGCGCCGTCTTCGTCGCGATCACGGAGTTGCAGCCATGGGCGATGTTGGCGAACGGCCCGCCATGCACCAGCGCCGGATTGTTTTCCAGCGTCTGCACCAGGTTCGGCTGCATCGCGTCCTTCAGAAGCACCGCCATCGCCTTGTCGGCCTTGATGTCGCGGGCATAGACCGGCGAGCGGTCGAACCGGTAGCCGATGACGATATCGCCGAGCCGCTTTTCGAGGTCGGCCAGATCCTGCGCCAGACACAGGATCGCCATCACTTCGGATGCGACGGTAATGTCGAAGCCGCTTTCCCGGGCAAACCCGTTCGAGACGCCGCCGAGCGAGGTCACGGTCTGGCGCAGCGCCCGGTCGTTCATGTCCATCACCCGCCGCCAGGTGATGCGGCGCGTGTCGATGTCGAGCGCATTGCCCCAATAGACATGGTTGTCGATCATCGCCGACAGGAGATTGTGCGCAGACGTAATGGCGTGGAAGTCGCCGGTGAAATGCAGGTTGATGTCTTCCATCGGCACGACCTGCGCATAACCGCCGCCGGCAGCCCCGCCCTTGACGCCGAAGCAGGGCCCAAGCGACGGCTCGCGCACGCAGATCACGGCCTTCTTGCCGATCCGGTTCAACCCGTCGCCGAGGCCTACCGTGGTCGTCGTCTTGCCCTCGCCGGCAGGCGTCGGATTGATCGCCGTCACGAGGATCAGCTTGCCATCGGGGCGACCTTGCAGCGAGCCGATGAAATCGGCCCCGATCTTCGCCTTGTCATGGCCGTAGGGCACCAACGCCTCGGGAGAGATGCCAAGCGCCGCGCCAATGTCCGCGATCGGTTTCTTTTTTGCCGCGCGGGCGATCTCGATGTCGGATGGAACGGGGGCCATGCTTGTCTCTCGCTTGTTGGTTTGCGTGAACCATGGCCACAGCCGCTTCCCCACGACAAGCCCGGAACGGGAACAGCGCCCTGATTATGCACACTACAACGCGCTCATCCACACACCAAAGTTGCAATTTAATTCGATACAATCTTATATATCTCTGATCCATGGGGGATCGAGGGGGAACGACCAATGAACCTTATTCTCTGCTGCGACGGCACCTGGAACACGCCCGACGATATGGATGGCGGCCAGCCTAGCCCGACCAATGTTCGCAAGATTTACAATGCAGTCGCCGACAAGGATGCCGCTGGCATCAAACAGGATGCCTACTATCACCCCGGTGTCGGCACAGACGGAACCTGGTGGCGACGTGCGGTGGAAGGCGGTACCGGCAAGGGTCTCGCTGACAACATCAAGGGCGCTTACAAATGGCTTGCCAGCACCTACAAATCCGGAGATCAAATCTATCTGTTCGGCTTCAGCCGTGGCGCCTACACGGTCCGCAGCCTCGGCGGCATGATCTCCAAATGCGGCCTTCTGGATATCAAAGCCTCTAAGCTCGACGAAGAGGGAACCTGGAAGGCGATCGAGGCGATCTTCACGGAGTACCGCGCCAAGAGCGAAGCCGGCACCAAGCGCAAACAGTCCGGCAAGATCCACTTCCACAACGTCGCCCCAGGCGGCACCCGCAATGCCTCAACGCTCATCCAGTTCATCGGCGTCTGGGATACGGTTGGCGCGCTCGGCATTCCCGATGACATGGGGTTTCTCAACCTTCTCGACAATCCGGAGAACCATGAGTTTCACGATACGACACTCGGTTCCGCCGTCCTCAACGCCCGCCATGCGGTGGCGCTCGACGAGTTCCGCCAAAGTTTCATGCCGACGCTCTGGGTCAAGCCGGATGGCTGGACCGGAACGCTGAAACAGGTCTGGTTCCCGGGCGTGCATGGTGATGTCGGCGGTGGCTATGCCGCAACAGGCCTTTCGGACGGCGCTCTCCTGTGGATGATGAACGAGGCAAAAAGCTGCGGTCTCGTATTCCGCGAAGGGGCTGAAAACCAGCTGAGGCCGGATCCGCGCGGCGTGCTGCATGATTCCGCCAGTGGCATCTTCGCCAAGCTGAAAACGAGACCGCGCGCCGTACCGCACGTGACCGCAACGCCTTCAGAAGATTTGCACAGCTCCGCCTCCGAGCGGCACCGCACCCCGCCCTTGTCGCAGGGGCGCTACCGGCACGCCAACGCAGACCTGCCCGCAGAGGTCGACGTCTTCGCACGCGACCACTGGAACGACACCGGCATCTTTCTGCAAAAGGGCATCACCTACTCGTTCGTCGCGAAAGGCGAGTGGACGGATGGCACGGTCCTGTGCAATGCCGATGGCCCGAAAGATGGAGGAAACTTCCAGGCCGGTGAGATTGCCCATATTGCCTCGAGCGGCCTTGGCCAGCTCGAAAAGGCGTGGAAATGGTCGACCGGAAACCAGCAGGTGGATTTCTGGTGGACCCGTCGCGAGGAGGAGCTTCCCTGGTTCAGCCTGATCGGCGTGATCGCCAACGACGTGCCGCCGCCCGCTCAGCAGCAGACGCCCAAGAACGGCATTCTCAAACTGCCCCACGAGGTGTTTCTCATCCGCAGCAAGGCGAAATTCACACCGAAGGGCGACGGCTATCTTTACTGCTTCGCCAACGATGCCTGGGGCGCCTACGGCAACAACCGCGGCAGCGTCAGGCTGACAGTCGCGCCTTCCCCGTCTTCCGCAAACCCACCACCGAGCCACTGACCAACCACGCCGTGACGACGACCAACACTCGTCACGGCGTGCTCTCACGACACGCTGCGCAAAAACATGAGTATTTCACTCAGATTCAAACTTGACTCATTTAGTTTAGATTTCTAAGGCTTTTTGCGGGGCTTCTGCTTCGGCGGAAATCAAACAATCCGAACGTTACCCGGACGCAGGCTATCGCCGCGCCCGATGTCTCTGCATGTCTTTTTGAGGGGAACCACCATGCCTACCCGTTCGTCGCGGCATCGCCATCTCTACGCCGGAACTGCCGCACTTCTGCTGATCACGGCCGCGCCGCCGGCATGGGCGCAAGAGACTGCCCAGACCGCCGCTGGAACGACCGCCGCTGGAACGACCGCCGCTGGAACGACCGCCGCGACCCAGGTTGCCGATGGACAGGATACGACCGCCCTGAAGCCGATCGTGTTGCGCGACGGGACTTACGTCGGCAAGTCCAATTCGCCGCTGACCGAAACGACAGATCGTCAGGTCATCCAGGACCGGATGGTCACCGATTTCAAGGATTTCTCCCGTCGCGTCGATGCCGGCGTCACCTTCAACCGGCAGAGCCAGAGCATCAACATTCGCGGTCTGCAAAACGAGCGCGTCCTGACGACGATCGACGGGATCCGCCAGCCCTGGCTGACCGACCCGCGCGATAGCGCCCGTGGTGGCAACAACGCCTTCGATTTCGACACGCTTTCGACGATCGACATCACCAAGGGTGCCGATTCGAGCCGCGTCGGATCCGGCGCCCTCGGCGGCGCGGTCCAGCTCTACACGATCAATCCGGAAGACCTGATCGAGGACGGCCGTAATTTCGGCGCTCTGACCAAGAGCACCTATGACAGCGCCGACCGCAGCCTCGGCAACAATGCCGCCATCGCCGCACGACACAATGACAGCTGGTTCATGCTCCAGGGCGGCTACAAGCGCGGCAACGAGACCGATAACGAGGGCGAAATAGGTGGTTACGGCACCACCCGCACGGAGGCCAATCCAAGCGATTACTGGCAGCGCAACCTGCTCGCCAAGTTCCACCAGTATATCGAGGGCGGCCATCGTTTCGGCCTGACCGGCGAACTCTTCAACAAGGAGATCGACAGCGACAACATGCGCGGCACGACCACGAGCTACCAGCAGGGCACGCTGAAGAGCGGCGAAGAGGTCGATCGCAAGCGGCTGTCGGCATCCTACGACTTTACCTCCCCCAGCGGCGGCGACATCGTCGATCAGGCGAGCATCATCACCTACTGGCAAAAGCAGCGACTGAACAACACGACGGACGGGTTCCGCCTTACCGACCCACGCGGCTCAATCATTCCCGGCGACCCCTTCTTCTACGGCTCCCCAAGCGGTATCTACAGCCGAGACAACCAGCTGACACAGGATAGCTACGGCATCTCCGGCAGCGCCTCGAAGGAACTGACCATCGGCGGCGTCAGCCACGAATTCCGGTTCGGCGGCGAGCTCTCCTGGCAGAAGACCTATCAATACTCCTCCGGCGTCGACAATTGCCCTGATGTCGACTGGACGACCATCCCGCAACCCTTCGGTCCCCAGTCCTGCCGCATGCTCCATTCCAATTCGTCCGATATGCCTGACGTCGACGGGATGATCCTCGGCATGTATGCCGAAGACGACATCAAGTTCTTCGAGGACCGCCTGACGGTGACGCCCGGTGTGCGCTTCGACTGGTACGATTACGATCCGAAATCGACCGCAAGCTTCGAGGACAGCCCGAACTACGATCCGGCCTATCTCGAAAGCAACAACGACTTCGGCATCTCCCCGAAACTCCGTTTCGGCTGGAAGGCGACCCAGGAACTGGAACTGTTTGCCCAGTATGCCCGCGGCTTCCGCGCGCCGACCGCGACCGAGCTTTACCAGAATTACGGGGCTCCGGGCTCCTATGCCCGCATCGGTAATCCCGATCTCGAAACCGAAACCAGCAACGGCTTTGAAATCGGCGCCAAATACGACGCGGCCGACTATTCATTCAAGGCGACCGCCTTCAACAACTACTACAAGAACTTCATCGACACGGTCACCATCGCGCCTCCAGGCGGTGAGTACCCGGTCGGCGGCATTACCGGCTACGAAAACCTCAACCACGTCCGCATCTACGGCATCGAGCTGGGTGGCGAATGGCGCTTCGATCCACGCTGGCGCACCTGGGGCTCGTTTGCCTATTCGCATGGCAAGGATACCGATACCGGCGACTACCTGAACTCGGTCGCGCCGCTGCGCGCCATCATCGGCCTCGGCTATTCATCCGAGACCTGGGGCTCGGACGTCTCGCTGACGCTTGCCGCCTCCCGCCACAAGGTCAGCGGCACCGGCTTCGAGGCACCCGGTTACGGCCTCGTCGATACGACCGTGTGGTGGGCACCCGAAAAGGTTGGAAGCATTGATCTGACCGGCCTCAAGGTTCAGGCCGGCGTCTTCAACGTGTTCGACAAGAAGTACTTTGACGCGGTCAGCGTCCCGGACGGCGTTTCGGCTTCGGCGCAGGACTTCTACAGCGAGCCCGGCCGCAGCTTCAAACTGTCGGTGACCAAGAAGTTCTGATCCCTCCCCGACGATCGCCCTTTGATCCTGGACGCCGCATTCCCCGTAGGGGGTGCGGCGTTTTCGTCAGGATAGGCATCTTGCACCGGTTTTCGGCCCAGCTTATGGGAATCTCCAGCGCCTGCAACGGAGAACGGCCCCCATGAAATCGCTGGAACTGCTTGTCGAGAAGATCATCCTCTCCAGTCGCTGGCTCCTCGTCGTCTTCTATCTGGGCCTGGTTGCCGCACTCGCCGTCTACGCGCTGTCTTTCATGTTCAAGTTCTGGAAAGTCGCCAAGGAAGTCTTCACGCTGAGTGAAGCCGAAATGATCCTCGCCATGCTGGGTCTCATTGATGCGGCACTCGTTGCGAGCCTGATCGTGATGGTGATGATCTCTGGTTACGAGAACTTCGTTAGCCGCTTCGACGAAACGGAAGCCGACGTTTCGTTCCTCGGCAAACTGGATGCCGGAAGCCTCAAGATCAAGGTCGCCTCCTCCATCGTTGCCATCTCGTCGATCCATCTCCTGCAGATCTTCCTCAATGCCAACCAGTACTCGGATACCACGCTGATGTGGTACACGATCATCCACCTCACCTTTGTGGTCTCGGCCGTCATGCTCGGCTGGCTGGAGAAGATCATGGCGACGACAAAGGCCCACAAACACGAAACCAAGCTTTGACCGACTCAGGGTCTAAATTACCCCGGATCAGGCCGGACCGGTGATTGACGAACCGCAAAAGGGCTTGCGAATGAGCCCATCTCGGCGATACATGAGACAAATATAACAGTATCTCGGAAAATTACTCCACACGGGGGCTTTTGCTCACTTTTCCGCTGGATTTACAAAGCGATTAGTATATTTGTTGCGCTTAACATAATAACCATTCACTTTTTTCGAAGCTAATATGATCACGCTGGAGCGGCAATCGATCCTCAACGGCGAAATTTCTGCAGCCTACTCCCGTGCGGAGATTTCGACGGTCTTTGAACGGGCCACACGCGAATTTGGCTTGCGCCATTTCGCTCTGGTCAAGCTTCCGCCTGCAAGCGAGACGCTTCTGTCCCGCATCATCGTCGAGACCAATCTTCCCAAGGACTATATCCGCGAATTCGATCGACTGCGGCTGCTGCCACGCACCCGGATGGCGGATGCCACGAGCGGCTGGTCGCTCCCGGACTGTTGCTGTCTCGATGATCGCAACTCGCCTGGCCAGCTCCCGCCGGACCTGATCGCCCTGCGCCGTCAGTACGGCATGATCACCAGCGTGGCGATGGCGCTTCATTCGGTCGATGGTACCGGCTTCCGCATCCGCATGTCGGGAGATCGTCCGCGCCTGACCCAGGCGGAACTGAACGAAATCGGCATGGTTATTTTGCACGCCTTCGCGGTGTTCGATCGCATCCGCCGATCGGAGCAGGCATCGACCTTCGGGCCGCTGACCACGCGGGAACTTGAAGTCGTACGCTGGACGGCACAGGGCAAGACCTCGTCCGAAATCGGCAAGATCCTCTCCCTCTCCGATCACACGGTCAACGCCTACATGACCAATGCCATCAAGAAGCTCGATTGCGTCAACCGCACCCAGCTTGTGGCAAAAGCGCTGAGACTGCGGCTGATCAGCTAGCGCTGCCGCAGCCGCACCGTCTTACCGATCCAGTACGCCGCGCACTTCAACGAGGTTGGAGCGCACCATCAGCGTATGGAAGCCCATCACCGACAGATGGCTCGGCATGATCATCCCGTCTTCCGCCCCATTGGACACGATCGACGGCTGGATGCGAAGTGCTGCGCGGAAACGCGACAGCGTCTCGTTCCAAAGCTGCGTCAGGTTGCGCTCGCGGATGACCTGCGAGAAGTCGGCACCGGCGGCGGAAAGCACGGCGTAATAGCCGTAGAGCTGGCCATAGGCGAACCAGAAACGGTCGTCGGCACGGGTATCGAACCAGCCCGCCGCATGGTTTTCCGACCGGTCACGCAGGATCGCAGCCGTCGCACCAAGATCATTGGCGATCCGGTCGACGAACTGCACGAGATTGTCGGAGCGGCTGTCGAAGGTCGCGTTGCAGGCGGTGAGATCGGCGTTGAAGGCCTGCAGCTTTTCGATCGCGGTGCGATAGTAGCTCGGCGTCGGCGTTTTGAAGCCGAACGGATCGACACCGAAATACCAGGAATACTCATCAAACTGCAGGTTGCCGCGGGCATCCTGTAGGTTGGTGTTGACACCCGACGTGCCGCGCACGCGGCCAAGCGTATCGACAAGTTCGCTGGACGTGCGCCGCACTGCCTGGTTCACGCCGCGCTGGAACGAAGCCTTGTTGTCGAGAAACGGCGTATTGTCCCAGCTGATGCCGAAGAAGCCGAGCCGGTAGAGCAGCATGGACGAGATCCACGCATTCTGGTTCACGTTGGCGTCGGTCAGATCCGCCGCCGCATCGACGATCGCCGACGACTGGCACTGGCGGGCAGCCACAACAGGCGCGGCGGGCACGGGAGAAGACGCGGCCGTCCCGTTCGATGTTTCGGCAGCAGCCGCCGCCACGGGCGCCGTCGCAGGAAGGTCCTGGCCGGCCGGCACGGTGCGCTCATTCCAGCGATAGGCATCGACAAAGCTCGGGTTGAACCCGGTCCAGATCTGGGTCTGCACGAAGAAATAGCCGTAAAGACCAAACAGGATAACGAGGAATGCCAGGATCGGCGCCTTCACCATCAGGTGCCGCTCGCCATACCAGCCGTGAGCGGCGCGAAACGGCCAGACGATCCCGGCGACGAGCAGTCCGATGCCCCTTGCGATCGCCTTGCCCAGGGTCTGAAGTGAGGCCTTGAGCCGATCGAGCATCCTGTTCTCCTGTCTGTAGGGCCGATAGGTCCGCCCGGTTGTTCCAACAGATATGGTTCCGCAAGCAGGCAAACAACCGCGCTGCACAAAAATCGGCAGCGGAGCACGGGTTTACGATCGCAGATAGCCGCCAAACGGCCAGTGCGGCATCCTCCAGCGCCCGTCACTGGCGCTCTTCACAGCCGTCACCTCTCCAGGCTCGCTCCCATCGGTCACGGACACCGGATCGGTCTCCGCCTTCGGCAGGAACCGGTCGGCAAAAGCCTGTTGCGCCGCCCGTTTTGCTTGCCCGGCACCGGAGGCCCGCCAGGCACTCTCGGCAAATACCCCTGCTACCGGAACACTGTAGGGGAGAAGACCCTGCAGCGGTGGATCGCGCTGCCAGAGCGCCTGATGAACCGCCAGCAGGTCGCCGGTGTCGAAAAGCACCTTGTGGCGCAAGATATTGAGCGTCATCACGCTGGCATTCATCCGGTCGGTTATACCGTTCATCAGCCGGAAAAGGCCTTCCGTCCGGCCCACCGCGTCGGGTTTGGACAGATCCTCGCCCATCAACCCGCGCACCAGCTCCCTGCGGTGGTCGGCAAGGTCGAGAAGCCCCCTCTCGAACCGGTAGCGTCCCATCATCAGCGCGACACGTTCCTTGTCGAGCAGCGTGTAGAACGCATTTCCGACATCGAGGAGCTGCTTCACCGGCTCGATGCCCGTCCTGTTTTGCCCCGAACGTTGACCGGACCACTTCGTGGTCCAGCCGAGTATGCGCTTCAAACTGGTGGGCTCGACAGGATCGTCGAAGGTCTGCCGCAGCCTCGTCACCGCATCGCCGAACGCGCCGACCGCTTTGGCGAGATCCGCCTCCAGGCCGTCGCCCATCATCGTCACCCGTGCCTGCCGCTCGGCCTCGGCTTCGAGGTCTGCGACATCTGGAACGTGTCTGTCCTTCACCCCTCGCGAAAGCATCGCTTCGGATGTGGCGAGCTCGTCCCACATTGCCTGAAACGCCGTCGCGATCCGGGATATTTCCTCGTGAAATCGCCGGTAATCTCCCATGCCCTGCCCTCCCCAAAGCACTCCCGCGGCCATGCCACCGTCCGGGAGAATTTCAAGGTATCACAGGCTGGAAAAATCGCTACGTCGTTTCAACGCAAACGGGAACAATGCCAGTCTTCGCGTCGCCGCTTACCAGCAGCGCATCTTTTCTTCCCAGTGCCGACGGCAAAGCGAGACGTAGCGGTCGTTACCGCCCACTTCAACCTGTGCGCCTTCGCGAAGCGCCTCGCCATCGGCATCCACACGCACGACCATCGTTGCCTTGCGCCCGCAATGGCAGATCGTGCGGACTTCACGCAGTTCGTCGGCAATCGCCAGCAACTCCTGCGACCCCGGAAACAGCTTTCCGCGGAAATCGGTCCGCAGACCATAGGCCATGACCGGAATGCCGACGCGGTCGGTGATGCGGGCAAGCTGCCACACCTGCTCGGACGTCAGGAACTGCGCCTCGTCGATAAAGACGCAGGTCAGCGGCTCCTGCCCATGCAGCTTTGAGATCTCCGCATAGAGATCGTCCTCCGGGCTGAACGGGATTGCCTCGGACGACAACCCGATCCGCGATGCAACGCGCCCCTGGCCGCCCCGGTGGTCGAAGTCGGCGATGAAGATTGCCGTGCGCATGCCGCGTTCGCGGTAGTTGTAGGATGCCTGCAGCAGCATGGTCGATTTGCCGGCATTCATCGTTGCATAGTGGAAGTAGAGCTTGGCCATGCGGCTTTGTGATGCCGATCGGCATCGAAGAAAAGCGCCGCCACGCAAAACCCACAAAAAATACGCGAACGACCCATCAATCGGCGCCTTGTCGCAAATGGTGGCTTCAGACGCCGTGATGCACAAGCTTGCCTGTTTCGGAGAGATATTGATAAGGTTGGGCATGATTTTAATGGGGAGCATAAATATGACCATGACCGTTTCGACCAAGACCATTCTGGCCGCCGCCGTCTCCATGATGGCGCTGAGCGGAGCTGCTTCGGCCGCCGAGCCGGCAAGCTGCGGCACCGTCCGTTTCTCCGATGTCGGCTGGACCGACATCACCGCCACGACCGCCACCGCCTCCGTCCTTTTGAAGGCGCTGGGCTATGAGACGGATGTGAAGGTGCTTTCGGTGCCGGTCACCTATTCGTCGCTGAAGAACAAGGATATCGACGTCTTCCTCGGCAACTGGATGCCGACCCAGGAAGCCGACGTCCGGCCCTTCCTCACCGACAAGTCGGTCGAATCCATCGGCCCCAACCTCGTCGGCGCCAAGTACACGCTGGCAACCAATTCCAAGGGCGCCGAACTCGGAATCAAGGACTTCAAGGATATCGCAGCCAAGGCCGATGCTTTGGGCGGCAAGATCTATGGCATCGAACCCGGCAATGACGGCAACCGCCTGATCCTCGGCATGATCGAGAAGGACACATTCGGCCTCAAGAAGCTGGAAGTGGTGGAATCTTCTGAACAGGGCATGCTGGCCCAGGTCGCCCGCGCAGACAAGGCCGGCGAACCCGTCGTCTTCCTCGGCTGGGAACCGCATCCGATGAACGCCAACTTCAAGCTGACCTACCTCACCGGCGGTGACGACGTGTTCGGCGCGAATTTCGGCGGCGCCGAAGTCTATACCAACGTCCGCGCCGGCTACACGCAGGAATGCCCCAATGTCGGCACCTTCATCAAGAACCTGAAGTTCTCGCTGCCGATGGAAAACCAGATCATGGGCGGCATCCTCAACGACGGTGAAGAGCCGGAAGCAGCGGCGACCACGTGGCTGAAGGCCAATGGCGCTGCGATCACCCCGTGGCTTGCCGGCGTCACCACCAAGGACGGCAAGCCAGCCGAGGCCGCGGTCAAGGCCGAACTCGGCCTGTAAGACGCGTCGCAAACCGGCGAATGCCGGCGGTGTGATCCTCGGGCCCGTCCCGAGGATCCGCTGACGTTGGTAGACCCTTGGGGGCGCCCTCGAGGGTAACGCTTTCGCTCCTTGTATCACCCTTCCAGACGAGGCAGGCACGCGACGTGAACTGGCTAACCAACTCGCTCCCGAACTGGCTTGTGGATTCCACCGGCAAGATCCGCCTTGGAAACTGGGCGAAAGATGCGGTCGACTGGCTGACCACCAATGCCGACTGGTTCTTCAACTGGCTTGCCACCGTGCTGTCGGCGGTCATCGATGCGATCCTGTACGTGCTGCAGGGGCCGAACCCCTTCGTGCTGATCGCCATCGTCACAGCGCTCGCCTTCGGGCTGAGACGATCCGTCTCGATATCAGCCTTCACCGCAATCGGTCTGTTGCTGATCTATAACCAGGGCTACTGGAAGGAGACGACGGAGACGCTGGCGCTAGTGCTTGCAGCCACCGCCGTCTGCATGGCGGTCGGCATTCCGATCGGCATCGCTGCTGCCCGTCGCCCCTGGCTCTACGAAATCCTGCGGCCGATCCTCGACCTGATGCAGACCATTCCCACCTTCGTCTATCTCATCCCGGCGCTCATTCTGTTCGGCCTCGGCATGGTGCCGGGCCTTATCGCAACCGTCATCTTCGCCATCCCCGCCCCGGTCCGCCTCACCCGCCTCGGCATCATCTCGACGCCCGGATCTCTGACCGAAGCAGCCGTCGCCTTCGGCGCGACGCCGTCGCAGGTCCTGCGCAAGATCGAGCTCCCTTACGCGATGCCGCAGATCATGGCCGGTCTGACCCAGACGATCATGCTGTCGCTGTCGATGGTGGTAATCGCAGCGCTTGTCGGTGCCCCCGGTCTCGGCGTACCGGTCGTGCGCGCGCTCAACACCGTCAACATCGCCCGCGGCTTTGATGCCGGCTTCTGCATCGTCATCCTGGCGATCATTCTCGACCGCATGTTCAGAACGGCAGAACCGGGAGGCAAGTCATGACCGACGCGATGAACCGGACAGCGCCTGCCGCCGTCACCTTCTCGAAGGTCGATATTATCTTCGGCAACAACCCGGAGCGGGCTGTCAAACTGCTCGACCAAGGCATGACGCGCGACCAGATCTCGGAAGAAACCGGGATCGTGCTCGGAGTCGCCGATGCCACGCTGTCGGTGCGCGAAGGCGAAATCCTGGTGCTGATGGGCCTGTCCGGATCCGGCAAGTCGACGCTCCTGCGCGCCGTCAATGGTCTGGCGCCGGTCGTGCGCGGCGCGGTCAGCGTCGCCACCCCGTCCGGACCGGTCGATCCCTACAAGGCCGGCACCCGCACCTTGCGCGATCTTCGGATGCACACGGTTTCGATGGTCTTCCAGCAGTTCGCGCTGCTGCCGTGGCGCACCGTCGCCGACAATGTCGGCTTCGGGCTGGAGCTTGCCGGCGTCGCCGAACCGGAGCGGCGCAAGCGCGTCGACGAACAGCTGGAACTCGTCAACCTCAGCCAGTGGGCGGATCGCAAGGTGGGTGAACTCTCCGGCGGCATGCAGCAGCGTGTCGGCCTTGCCCGCGCCTTTGCCACCGGCGCACCGATCCTGCTGATGGACGAACCTTTTTCGGCGCTCGATCCGTTGATCCGCACCCGCCTTCAGGACGAGCTGCTGGAATTCCAGCGCCGCCTGAAAAAGACCATCCTGTTCGTCAGCCACGACCTCGACGAGGCTTTCCGCATCGGCAACCGCATTGCCATCATGGAAGGCGGCCGTATCGTCCAGTGCGGCACCCCGCAGCAGATCGTCCAGGCACCTGCAAACCAGTATGTCGCCGATTTCGTCCAGCACATGAACCCGATCAGCCTGCTGACCGCGGGCGACGTGATGCGGCAAGGCGTAACCGCCGATGCCGGGGCGCCGCCGGTGTCGGCAACAGCGAAGAGCACCACGCCGCTGGTCGACATCATGGATGCGCTGGCCCGCCAGAGGGGATCGATCGCGGTCGTCGATAACGGCGCCGTCGTCGGCGCGATTACGGCTGACGACGTGATTGCAGGTCTGACACGCCATCGACGCCGGACTTGATGCAAATCAAGGCGGACTGACACTCGTTTGTTAATGATCTGCTGTTATAGAGATTTGAAATTTAGAACTGGTGAATATTTTGACCGACGAGCTGCAGGGCGCAATGACGGTGAGACAGGCTCTTCCACCGACCTCTGCGCAGGAACCTTCGAAAGATCAAAGCGTGTTGCGCGACACGGATGAGGAGGCACGCCACCTTGCGCGGATGCTGGTGCGCGGCGCCCGTCACATGGCGCTTGCGGTGCTTGATCCCACAAGCGGTTTTCCCTCCGCGAGCCGCGTGCTGACCGGAACCGATCTCGATGGCGTGCCGGTGATTCTCGTATCGGCGCTGTCGGGTCATACGAAGGGATTGGCAGGCGATCCCCGCTGTTCTCTACTCGCCGGCGAGACCGGCAAGGGCGATCCGCTCGCCCATCCGCGAATCACCGTTCAGTGCATTGCGGAAAAAGTGGAAAGGGATAGTCCCGTCCATCTGCGCATCCGCCAGCGGTTTCTGGACCGTCATCCGAAAGCAAAACTCTATATCGACTTTCCGGATTTCTACTTTTTTCGCCTTGTTCCGCAGTCGGCCTCGCTCAACGGCGGCTTTGGCAGGGCCTATGCCTTGAATGGCAGCGACTTTGTCATCGCGAACCCTGGAAGCGGCGAGGAATGGAGTAATTTCTCGCGCGATATCAGAGAGTTGACGGACGAAGCGAACAGCCTTGCCGCACGGCTCGGCGCAAAGAATGCTGGTCAATGGCGGTTCGTCGGTGCAGATAGCGCTGGGCTAGATCTGATCGCCGGCGACACATTGCTGAGACATGAGTTCAGGACGTTGCAATCGTCCCCCGAGCACGCGTCCCAGTATATTTTCAATATGTCTAAAACAGTGTAGTCGACTACCCAAAATCTAGGGATATACAACTTTGATGTCTGCTGGTTTAGTCAGTTCCAGGGACTACGGCATTACCGGAGCACGGCATGCTCAGGAAGAGGGGATAGAGATATGATGGAAACGATGCCACTTTCAGACCACTCGAATGCAGCAGCGAATTTGCTGTCTGCGATGGCAAATCCAAAGCGGCTGATGATTTTGTGCTGCCTGGTCAAGGGCGAAGTAGCTGTGGGGGCACTGGCTACTCAAGTTGGCCTGAGCCAGTCTGCACTGTCACAGCACTTGTCCAAGCTGCGCGCGCAGAAACTGGTGAAGACGCGCCGCGATGCGCAGACGATCTATTATTCGAGTTCCGCGGACTCGGTTCTCAAGGTCCTGTCGACGCTTGAAAACATCTACTGCATCCCGGCTGAGACGAAATCTGCAGCCGCCTGAAATCTTGTCCGCTGCATGACGCGGCGGGTCAGAACGCATCCACACAGCGTTGCCGGCATGGCTGGTAGCATTTTTTCTTTTTGAAATTTGCTTTGTAAGATTTTTTGAAACCGATGAAATCTCTGGAAATGGCTCGTCTCGCGACGAGCCATTTCTGTTTTAACTATGCCTTGAAGAACGCCAGCAGATCAGCGTTGATGAGATCGGCATGCGTCGTCGCCATGCCATGCGGCAGACCTTCGTAGACCTTGAGCGTGCCGTTCTTCAAAAGCTTCGATGACAGCATCGCCGAATCGGCGATCGGCACGATCTGGTCGTCGTCGCCATGCATGACGAGAACCGGCAGGTCGATCGCCTTGAGGTCTTCCGTGAAGTCGGTTTCGGAAAACGCCTTGATGCAATCGTAATGCGACTTTGTGCCGCCCATCATGCCCTGACGCCACCAGTTGCGGATGACGCCCTCGGAAACCTTCGCACCGTCGCGGTTGTAGCCGTAGAACGGTCCGGTCGGGATATCGAGAAAGAACTGCGCCCGGTTGGCTGCCTGTGCGGTACGAAATCCGTCGAACACCGACAGCGGCAAACCGCCCGGATTGCTGTCGCTCTGCACCATGACAGGCGGTACAGCACCGATCAGCACGGCCTTGGCGACACGGCCCTGCGGCTGGCCGAATATCGCGACATAGCGCGTGACCTCGCCGCCACCCGTCGAGTGACCGACATGGATGGCTTCCTTGAGGTCCAGATGCGCCGCCAGTTCGGCCACGTCTGCCGCATAGGTATCCATCTCGTTGCCGGTATCGGTCTGGCTGGAGCGTCCGTGCCCGCGACGGTCATGCGCGATCACGCGGTAACCCTCGCCAAGGAAGAACAGCATCTGGGCGTCCCAATCATCGGACGAAAGCGGCCATCCATGATGGAAGACAATCGGCTGGGCGTCCTTGCTGCCCCAGTCCTTGAAGTAGATCTGCGTGCCGTCGCTGGTGGTGATGTAGCTGCTGCTCATGGCTTACCCTCGATTGATCTGACAGGTGAGAGGTGAACGTCTGCATTTGGCTGACCGGTGCATCGGGCAGCGCCTGCAGATTATGATTCCCTCTCGCTTTTGCAACTCTTGATAAAAGCCAGAACCGGACATTCAACAATATGGTTGACAATTACAGCGGAGGCTTTAAGTTAAACCTTATGGTTGAATTAACGGAACATCAGATCGATGCGGTTTTTCAGGCTCTGAGCGACACCACGCGCCGGCAGATGCTGACGGCTCTTGGAAGCGGCGGGCAGACTGTCGGCCAACTGGCAGCGCCCTACGACATGTCGCTGGCAGCCGCGTCGAAACACATCAAGGTCTTGGAGGCAGCCGGGCTGGTCCGCCGGGAAATCCAGGGCCGTACGCATCTCTGCCGCCTATCGCCAGGCCCGCTCGCCGCCGCCCACGACTGGCTGGCCTTCTACGAACGCTTCTGGACCGCCCGCCTCGACACGCTCGACCGGCTGTTGCGTGAGGACGATGCGATCAAGACCACCGGCCCGCAAGGCGAGGCCACCACCAAAGCCGAAGGAAAACCGCACAGCAAACCGGGAGACGATCAATGACCGACATGACATCGTTGAGCAGGCACGCCTTCATGACAGAACCCCTCGCCCTGACGATCCAGCGCAAGCTACCAGGGCCGATCGAACGCATCTGGGACTATGTCACCGACAGCGATCTGCGCCGCCAGTGGCTCGCGTCCGGCACGATGCCGAGCCAGCCGGGCGGCACGTTCGAACTCATCTGGCGCAATGACGAACTCAGCGATGATTCCGCCGGCCGCCCGGAAGGCTTTCCCGAAGAACAGCGCATGCAGAGCGAGATGATCGCCTTCGAAGCACCCCACCGGGTGGTTTTCTCCTGGCCACCTTCAGGCGAGGTCTCGATCGAACTGCAGGCCGTCGGCAGGGATGTTCTTCTGACCCTCACCCACCGCCGCATTTCCGACCGTCGCAACATGGTCATGGTCGGCGCTGGCTGGCATGCCCACCTCGACATCCTCGAGGTCAAGGCAGCGGGCAAAAATCCTGCCGCCTTCTGGCCCGCATGGCTTCGCCTGCGCGAGGAATACGAAGCCATCGTTCCCGCCTGAGATCCTCTAGCGACCACACCCCGCCCCGGCGCGAGCCTCAGGCACCGGCAACCAGAAATGGAGCAGCGTCAATGCATGAACCCTTTACCGGCGGCTGCACCTGCGGCGCCGTCCGTTACACCGTCACCGGCGAACCCGTCGCCATGGTCGATTGTCAGTGCCGTCAGTGCCAGCGCGAAAGCGGCACCGGCCACACGTCCAATCTCGTCTTCGTCGGAGCGACGGTGACGATCGAGGGCCAGCCGAGTCACTGGGAAGCAACAGGCGATGGCGGCACCGTGAAAAGACGCGCCTTTTGCCCAACCTGCGGCGCGCCCGTCTCCATGACCTTTCCGGCCATGCCGGACATGTTTGTCATCCGCGCAGCAAGCCTCGACGCACCGGACCAATATCGGCCGCAGATCATCACGTGGACCGACGCGGCCCAGCCATGGGACCACCTCGACCCGGCCCTTGCGCGCTTTGCGAAGATGCCGCCCGCGGCCTGACGCGAGGCAAACGGGACCGTCTCTGTCTCTGTCAAAAGGGCTGCCAAACCGCGGCCCTTTCGACAATCTTGGCCCTCGGGTCTTGAAGATGACAGCCGCCTGAGGCAATAGGCGCCATACGCTTTCCCAGGACCGTCACGAGGCCGACCGCACGATATGCTCCAGACCCCCTACTACCTCATCGACAAGTCGAAACTTCTCCGCAACATGGAGAGGATCGCTGCTGTCCGCGAGACGTCGGGCGCCAAGGCATTGCTGGCGCTGAAATGCTTTGCCACATGGTCGGTATTCGATTTCATGCGCGACTACATGGATGGCACCACGTCCTCGTCGCTCAACGAAGTCCGCCTTGGCCATGAGCGCTTCGGCAAGGAAACCCACGCCTATTCCGTGGCCTATGCGGATTACGAGATCGACGAGGTCGTCTCGCATGCGGACAAAATCATCTTCAACTCGATCGGCCAGTTGCAGCGTTTCGAAAACCAGTCGTCGGGCATCACCCGCGGCTTGCGCCTCAACCCCGGCGTCTCCTCGTCCACCTTCGATCTCGCCGATCCCGCCCGCCCCTTCTCGCGACTGGGCGAATGGGACCAGAAGCAGGTCGAGCCGGTCATGGACCTGATCTCCGGCTTCATGATCCACAACAACTGCGAAAACGGCGACTTCTCGCTGTTTGATCGCATGCTGGGCGAAATCGAGCAGAAGTTCGGCCCCCTGCTGAAGAAGGCCGAATGGGTCAGCCTCGGCGGCGGCATCCATTTCACCGGCGACGATTACCCGGTCGACCTGTTTGCCGAGCGCCTCAAGCGCTTTTCCGGCGAGTACGGCGTCCAGGTCTATCTCGAACCCGGCGAAGCCTCGATCACCCGCTCGACGACGCTGGAAACCACCGTCCTCGATACCCTTTACAACGGCAAGAACCTTGTCGTGGTGGATAGCTCCATCGAAGCGCACCTGCTGGATCTTCTGATCTACCGTGAAAACGCAAAGGTTCATCCAAACCAGGGGCCTTATCGTGCCATGGTCTGCGGCAAGTCCTGTCTTGCCGGGGATATTTTCGGCGAGTTCGGTTTTCCGAATGAACTGAAAGTCGGCGACCGCATTTCCTTCCAGGATGCCGCCGGCTACACGATGGTCAAGAAAAACTGGTTTAACGGCGTGCAAATGCCGGCAATCGCCATCCGTGAACTGGATGGCAGCCTCAGGACGGTCCGCGAGTTCGGCTACGCGGACTACGAACAAAGCCTATCCTGAGCACAAAGCTCAGCGGCTTCTGACGATTGGACTTGAAGGAACTCGTCCCCACCATGAAAAAGAACGTACTCATCATCGGCGCCGGTGGCGTCGCCCAGGTCGTGGCGCACAAATGCGCCCAGAACAACGACGTGCTCGGCGATATTCATATCGCCTCCCGCACCAAGTCGAAATGTGACGCCATCATCGCCTCGGTCCACGACAAGAAGGCGATGAAGGTAGAAGGCAAGCTCGAAGCCCACGCGCTCGACGCCCTCGACATCGAAGCCACCAAAGCCCTCATCAAGGCGACCGGCAGCCAGATCGTCATCAATGTCGGCACGGCCTTCCTCAACATGTCGGTGCTGCGCGCCTGCATGGATACCGGCGTCGCCTATATCGACACCGCCATTCACGAAGAGCCGAACAAGATCTGCGAAACCCCGCCGTGGTACGGAAACTACGAGTGGAAGCGTGCGCAGGAATGCGAGGAAAAGGGCATCACCGCCATCCTCGGCGCAGGCTTTGATCCGGGCGTCGTCAACGCCTATGCCCGCCTTGCCAAGGATGACTATCTCGACAAGGTCACCGATGTCGACATCGTCGACATCAATGCCGGCAGCCATGGCAAGTATTTCGCCACCAACTTCGATCCGGAAATCAACTTCCGCGAATTCACCGGTGTCGTCTACGCCTGGCAGGGCGGCGAATGGACCGTCAACAAGATGTTCGAAATCGGCAAGGACTACGACCTGCCGGTCGTCGGCACCCGCCGCGCCTATCTGTGCGGCCATGACGAAGTGCATTCGCTGGCCAAGAACATGGATGGCGCCGACGTGCGCTTCTGGATGGGCTTTGGCGATCACTACATCAACGTCTTCACCGTCCTGAAATCGATCGGCCTCCTGTCGGAACAGCCGGTCAAGCTTGCCGACGGTTCCGAAGTCGTACCGCTCAAGGTCGTCAAGGCCTGCCTCCCCGACCCGTCGTCGCTGGCGCCCGAATACGAAGGCAAGACCTGCATCGGCGATTTCGTGAAGGGCATCAAGGACGGCAAGGAACGCACGGTGTTCATCTACAACGTCGCCGACCACAAGGAAGCCTATAACGAAGTGGGCTCCCAGGGCATCAGCTACACCGCTGGCGTCCCCCCGGTCGCCGCCGCCATGCTGGTGGCATCAGGCGAATGGGATGTGAAGAAGATGGCAAACGTCGAAGAACTGGCGCCAAAGCCCTTCCTCAACATCCTGAACAAGATCGGACTGCAGACCTGCATCCGCGACGAAAACGGCGAACGCGAGCTGCATTTCGACTGAGATCGAAACAGCCTCCGTTCAAGCAACAAAAAAGCCCGCGAGCAATCGCGGGCTTTTTTGTTTGTAACACTGTGAAAACGTGGCTGCCCTCACCATCCAGGCAAAGGCAGGCGCTTCCGCTCAGCGCCAGGACGTTCCGTCGGCGCTCGCGCAGCCATAAGGCGGCGGCACTTCGCCGAATGTGGCATGCAGCTTGTCGCAGCCCCATTTGTTCAGCGGTCCCGGCAGACGGCTGTTGATCTCGATACCGACCTCGTCATAGGCCGAAGTCGTGTTCGACACGTAGCTGTACCAGCGCTGCCCGATAAACCCGGTTGCTGCGATGAGAACAACCAAAACGACCAAAATAATTCTGCTCATGAAAATCCCTTACTTTTGCCCCGGTCGTAGATAGTCCGGATTGGCACCGCAAGGGCAAGCGCTTGTTTTTCACCGAGGAACCTGTGAGCAGCCGATCAAAAAAAGCGAACGACGGCGTCGGCGGACTTCGCCATCATCTACGCCCCGCGCACACTTGATGGCGTCCGGTATCAGCCCGGGCCATCGTCTGACTTTAAGCTTTCGGCCCGCGTCCCCGGCCCTGTCGCGGCTCCTTCGGCGGAGCCGCATACCCCGGAGGTTTTGTTTTCACCCAGGCAACGAATGTCCGTATCGCCGGGTCTTCAAGGATAGCCTCGATCGTCGAGAACTTCTTGGCGAGCTGGGCATCCGTCAAATTCACATGGATCTGGTCGTGACAGATCCGGTGCAGGCAAACCGTTTCCTTGCCGCCCTTGCTCTTGGGGACGAGATAATGCTTTTCCTGCTGATCCGCCGGGATCACCCGCTCGCACATCGGACAATACACGGGCTCCGGCGCAGCCTCGTCCCATGAAGCCGGTTCGTCTCTGTTCTTGCGGGCCATCGGTCCATCACCTGTTGAGCGCTGCCGGCCCTGCATCTCCATCTGGCTGGATCGATGCAAAGCCCTTGCCTCCAGCAGATATCGCGTCCCGCAACCCGGAGCAATGCCGTTCGAAACAGACCTTGGACCTGGCATCGCCCAAATCCCGCTGCCCACGCAGACCCGCCATCACCCTCACCCGCCCGAAAACCGTTTTCCCTTTCACCCTCCCGCCCTACATGATGCTCGACGGATGCGCTGTGACGCGCCCGGTCGATCACCCCTGCAGCGAATGACGCCACCCCCATGACCTTTTTCGAAAGCCTGCTCATCCTGATGCTGGTCGCGATCGTGCTGTTGCAGGTGTCGCGGCGGCTCTCCGTGCCCTATCCGTCGATGCTGGCGCTGGCAGGCGTCGCGGTGGCGCTGGTGCCGGGCGCGCCTTACTTCGCGCTCGATCCGGAGATCGCGCTGGCGCTGTTTATCGCGCCGGCCTTGCTCGATGCCGCCTTCGATTTCCCGCTGAATACCGCAAGGCGCTTCTGGCTGCCGCTCGTGGTCTTTGCGCTCGGCGGCGTCGTCGTCACCACGGCGACGGTCGCGGTCGCCGGCTATGTGATGGCCGGCCTGCCGATTGCGGCCGCCATCGTGCTCGGCGCCATCGTCGCGCCGCCGGACGCCGCCGCCTCCACCGCCGTCCTCTCCACCATGTCGGTGCCGCGCACCACCGATGCCATCCTGCGCGGCGAAAGCCTGTTCAACGATGCGGCAGCACTTCTGATCTTTGGAGCAGCCCTTGCGGTCCAGTCGGCCGGCGGGCTTGATCGCGAAGTAACGACCCATCTCGTTCTTGCCGTTCCCGGCGGCATCCTGCTCGGCTGGGTCGCGGCGCTGGTGATCCGCCGCCTGTCGGCCTACGTCACAGGCACGCTTGGTGGCAATCTCCTGCAATTCGTCCAGACCTTCCTTCTGTGGATCCTCGCCGAACATCTGGAACTGTCTGCGGTGCTCGCCATCGTCACCTTCGCCATGACGATCGCCAGCACCAGCGAAAGCCTGTCGTCGGCGCGCATGCGGGTGCAGTCCTATGCGGTCTGGACGGTCGTCGTCTTCGTCCTCAACGTCGTTGCCTTCCTGCTGATGGGCATGCAGGTGCGCGACATCTATGCGGACATGGAGGTCGGCCACTTCGCCGAAGCTCTGCTGTTTTCCGCCGTGATCGTCGCCATCGTCATCGCCACCCGCTTCGCGCTCTGCCTCGCCTATAACCGCATCGAGGCCTGGCGGGCACGTCGCGACGGACGCGAGGAACCGGCATCGACCAGACAGGCGATCCTCGCCTCCTGGTGCGGCATGCGCGGCCTCCTCTCGCTTGCCACGGCCTACGCGCTTCCCGCCGATTTCCCGGAACGCGACATGGTCGTGCTCACCGCCTTCGCCGTCGTCATCGCCACGCTCGTCCTGCAGGGCCTGACGCTTTCACCGCTCATCCGCTGGCTCGGCCTCGACCGGCGCCATACCAGCGCGCAGGAACTGTCTGAGATGCGCCGCCGCGTCGTCAAGGCAGGCATCGGCCGCCTCGATGGCGAGACCGGGACGGAAGCCGAAAAACTGCGCGCAAAGCTCACGATGGAACACCAGGCCTTCGACGACCCGGACCGTGCCGCCTCGATGGACACCTACCGCAGGCTGGTGCTTCTCTTCATCGCCGGACAACGCACCGAACTCGAAAACCTCCGCGCTTCCTACGAGTTGAACGTCGACGAATACAATCTCCTGCTCGAGGAAATCGACTGGCGCGAACTCTCGATCCTCCCGGAAGACGACCGACGGATCGAGGAGATCTGATCAGGGAAAGCGGTGCGGGATCAACGGGCGTTGCACCACCAAAATGTCTTGCTCCCGCACCAATCCACAGGCAACGGCGCCGATAGTTTGGCGCCCACATTCCCCCGCATTCCCCCACACTCCCGCATTCCTGTGCTCGTCAAAGGAACCCAGCCAGCCCAAGTCCTTGGGCTGAAAGAACCGTGGTCGCCCTACCGACGCGTCGGCAAAATTCCTGTGGCAATCACAGGAAAGAGGGGAAGATTGCCTCCCCCTCCCATCCCACTCACACCTACGCCATCACACCCGCGCGCAGAACACATCCAGCGCATCGAGCTTCACGGCACCCGCTTCCAGCTTCGACACAAACCCCGGAAGATCGACCGGCATCACGTCGCCCATCCGCTTGGGCAGCACGAAGTTTTGCGGCTCGCGGGTCAGGTTGAACACGAACAGCAGCTTCTCACCGCCCTTTTCGCGAACGAAGGCGAGCAGGTCCTGGTTGGTCTCGATAAACGTCATGTCGCCGTCGATCAGCGCATGGTGGTTTTTGCGGAAGGCGAAGGTTTCGCGGTAGTGCTGCAGCACCGAATCCGGCATTGCCTCCTGCGCATCCACCGAACGGCTGGCGTGATCGGCCGGAATGGGCAGCCAGGTCTTGGCGCCCTCGCTGAAGCCCGCATGGGCCTCGCCCGCTTCCCACACCATCGGCGTGCGGCATCCGTCGCGGCCCTTGAAGGCCGGCCAGAAGCGGATGCCGTAGGGGTCGCGCAGATCCTCGTAAGTCAGTTCCGCTTCGCTCAAGCCCAGCTCCTCGCCCTGGTAGAGGCAGATCGAACCGCGCAGCACCGAAATCAACGTTGCAGACAATTTGGCGACGCGGTCCTGCTCGGACGGATCCTCAGTAAAGCGGGTCACGTGACGCACCACGTCGTGGTTGGAAAACGCCCAGCACACCCAGCCGTTCACCACCGTATCGAGCACGGTCTGCATCACCTTGCGGATATAGGCGGCAGAAAACGCCGGGCCCAGCAGGTCGAACGTGTAGCACATATGCAGCTTGTCGTCGCCGGTCGTATAGAGAGCCAGCGTGTTCAGCGAACGCGGCCCGTCGCCCACTTCGCCCACCGAGGCGCGGTTGTCGTAGCTGTCGAGCAGCGCCCGCAACCGCTTCAGAAAGCCGATATTTTCCGGCTGCGTCTTGTCGTAGAGATGGTTCTGCATCGAATACGGATTGGTATCCGTCTCCATGCCGGCGCCGTCGGTATCATAGACCATCGGCGGGTTGCTGCGCAGTTGCTTGTCGTGGAAATAGTAGTTCACAGTATCGAGCCGGAAGCCGTCGACGCCACGGTCGAGCCAGAAGCGCACCGTATCCAGCATCGCATCCTGTACATCCGGATTGTGGAAGTTAAGGTCCGGCTGCGAGATCAGGAAGTTGTGCATGTAATACTGCTTGCGCACGCCGTCCCATTCCCAGCCCGGACCGCCGAAGATCGACAGCCAGTTGGTCGGCGCCGTGCCGTCGGGCTTGGGGTCGGCCCAGGCATACCAGTCGGCCTTGGGATTGGTGCGGCTGGAACGGCTTTCGATAAACCACGGATGCCGGTCGGATGTATGCGAAATGACCTGGTCGATGATCACCTTGAGGCCGAGGCGATGCGCCTCGGTCATCATCTCGTCGAAATCCGCAAGCGTGCCGAACATCGGGTCGACATTGCAGTAATCGGAAACGTCATAGCCCATGTCGGCCATCGGCGAGGTGAAAAACGGCGACAGCCAGATCGCATCGACGCCGAGCGAAGCCACATGCGGCAGGCGCTGGGTAATCCCCTTGATATCGCCCAGTCCGTCGCCGGTCGTATCCTGGAAGGATCGCGGATAGATCTGGTAGATCACCGCACCGCGCCACCAGTTGCCGTCAACCTCGCGAGTGGTGTCCCTCGTGGTCTCCAATACCATTCCACAATGCTCCTTCTTGAAAATCGCTCATCCCAACCTTGGTCCCAAACTAGAGCCATGCCACCAAAAGACAACGCGGAAACGAAGCGCGACACGCTCTTGTCATGGCGGACGCTTCAGCTTATTCGAGCGTCAAACCCATGGGAGGGATGACAATTGGGCGGAAAGCTTCTTTCGATCGGCGAATGCATGGTGGAACTGTCGCAGGCGGGTGAAGGCCTGCTGCGCAAGGGCTTTGCCGGCGATACGTTCAACACGGCCTGGTATGCCCGCGCCTGCCTCTCCAAAGACTGGTCGGTGGACTATCTGACCGCGGTCGGCGAAGATCCGATGTCGTCGGATATGCTTGGGATGATGGAGAAAGCCGGCATCGGCACCGGCCTCATCCGCCGCATCCCCGGCAAGACGCCCGGCCTCTACCTGATCACCCTCAAGGATGGCGAGCGCACCTTCAGCTACTGGCGCGACAGCGCTGCCGCGCGCAAGCTCGCAGACGACGCCGAGCACCTGCGCTCGGCAATCGAAACCGCCGACATCATCTATTTCTCCGGCATCACGCTCGGCATCCTGGCACCGGAAGCGGTCGAGACGCTTTTATCGGAACTGCGCCGCGCCAAGGCCGCCGGCAAGACGGTCGTCTTCGATCCGAACCTTCGCCCGGGCCTGTGGGTGAGCCGGGACATCATGCTGAAGACGATCGAGGATGGCGCAAGAGCCGCCACCATCGTTCTCCCAAGCTTCGACGATGAAGCGACCTATTTCGGCGATGCCACGGTGGCCGATACGATCGCCCGCTACCATGGTCTCGGCGTCACGGATGTCGTGGTCAAGAACGGCGCAGAAGGCGCAACCTTCAGCCTGTCGGGCGTGACCGGTCATGCACCGGCCGTCACCACCGGCAAGGTGGTCGACACGACCAGCGCCGGCGACAGTTTCAACGCCGGCTTCCTGTCGAAGTACTTAAGCGGCGCCGCACCGCACGAAGCCGCAGCCTACGGCGCCGCAGTCGCCGCCACCGTCATCGGCCATCACGGCGCGCTGATCAGTCCGGAGCTTCTGCCCGGCTGAACCACCGCGACCGGATGTGTCGGCTTGAGCTGGCAGATCCCTTTCGGCTCGCCCACCTTCACGCCTGCCTCGCAACCGTGTTGCGCGGCATCCGTCAGCGCGTCGTAGAGATCGAGCGTCTTACCGAGATGGATCGACCCCAGATGCGAAAAATGCTCGTCGTCGAGGAACAGCGAAACGCCGCCATCCACCACCCGGCAGCTTTTCTCGTCGCAGAGATAGTTTTCGAGCGACACGACCGGGAACCGCTTCGAAACGTCCGCCATCAGCCGCTCCACGAGGGCATCATGGGCGCGCTGTTCGTCCCGCTCCATCATGCAGGGCGTGTCTGCGACATCCAGCATGACGCTTCGCACGACACAGCGGCCGATATCGCGACCATCGCGCGGCGGCGGCGCCATGAACACCGGCCGCAGACCGATCGAGCGCAGCCAGTCGGCAGTCGCCTCGACCTCGGCAAGCATCCGGCCGTAATCCGTCCGCATCGCCTGGCCTTGCGCCGTCATCACCCGGCGGTCAGATCGGAGATAGGTCAGGTACTGCGATCCGAGCACGACGGTGCGCAGCGAGGGCGTCTTTGCAAGATAGGCCTTTACCGCCTCGTTGTGACGAATGCAGTCGAGCGGCCATGACGCGGAATCGTTGAGCGGAATGGGCGCGATGCCGGTTGGAAACGCGCAGCTGTTCTTGTGAAGCTGCACCAGCCCCTCGCCCTGATCGGACGGCGTATCGTGCATGGACGCCGCCAGCCCGTCGACCAGATGCATCGCCAGCGAATCGCCCCAGACCGCCATTTCCGGGCCCTGACCTATCGTGCAGACATCCGGCCGCACTTCGCCGTTGCAGATCTTGCCGATGCCGAGGCTCGGCTCCCCCATGGCTGTAAGCACGGGATCGCGGCCCGGAAAGCCCTGCGCGTTGGTGGTCACGATGCCGAGCACCACCAGCACCGCCGCTAAGGACCCGCTGAGGGAAAACACCAAGCGACGGCCGACCTGCGGCTTCCGGAACGGCTGTTCCACCAGAAAATAGCTTGCGATTGCCAGCGCAAACACGAGCGCCACCAGCAGCCCGTAGGACCAGCCCGGCAGCATGTCCATCGAGCGCAGACGGGCAAAGGCGAACACCGGCTGATGCCAGAGATAGAGGCTGTAGCTGATCAGCCCGATCGCCACCAGCGGCCGAAGCGAAAGCAGCCGTCCGGCAAGATTGCCCGGACCGGCAAAGGCGATCACCAGAAGCGTGCCGACGACCGGCGCCAGCGTCACCGGTCCCGGCCATTTCAGCTCGGATGTCAGGAACAGGCAACTGCCGACGATCAGGATAAGGCCAGCAAGCCCCAGGGCCGATCGGGTCCGCTCAGAGTAACGGGTCGGTATGCCGCCGATCGCCAAAAGCGCGCCTGCGGCAAGTTCCCAGAAACGGGTAAAGGGGAGATAGAAATTCGCGACCGGATCGACCCTTGAAACCGGCCATGCCAGAAACAGGCTGATCAGCGCCAAAACCGCCACGATGCGGAAGATCACCTGCCGCGTCTGCTTGCGCACCATCCACAGAAGCACCGGAAACACCAGATAGAACTGCTCTTCCACCGATAGCGACCACGTATGCAGCAACGGCTTCAGTTCGGTACTGGGCGAAAAATATCCCGTATTGTCCCAAAGCTCGAAGTTGGAAACCATCAGCAGCGAGTGGAACAGGTCCTTGCCGAAATCGTCCAGTTCCGATGGCAGCATCCACAGTGCCGCAAAGGGCAGACAGGCAATGCACACCACAAGCAGCGCCGGCGCGATGCGCCGCACCCGCCGCTCGTAGAAATTGACGATGCTGAAACGGTCTCTCGCCAGGTCGTTGAGAATGATCGCGGTGATCAGGTAGCCGCTGATGACGAAGAACACGTCGACGCCGACAAAGCCACCCGGCATTAACCCGAGACCGGTGTGGAAGAGGATGACGGGAACGACGGCGATCGCGCGCAGCCCATCGATTTCTGGTCTGTACTGCATGCCGGGGCTCTACCAATCCCGGCCGCGGAAGTCCATTGATGAGGGATGCTGCGAGCAGCGTTCGGCTTTGACAATCAAACGTTGAGAGCGCGTCTTCATCGCCCTGTTACAATATTTTCCGATGAAGGAACGGAAAACATGGTCGGCAGCCGCGAGTCGGTTCCGGCATGGCAACGGGGCCGGGTCAAACCATGACAAGGATTACCATTGTAACCGACGCCTGGTATCCACAGGTCAACGGCGTCGTGCGCTCGATCGAAAATACCAACCGCGAACTGGCATGCATGGGCATCAATGTCTCGATGGTGACGCCGCTGGATTTCTCAAGCATCCCCTGCCCGACCTATCCGGAAATCCGCCTTTCGGTCGCAAGCTTCCGCAGCGTCGCCGCGACCATCGAAGGAACCCAGCCATCCGCCGTGCATATCGCCACGGAAGGCCCGCTCGGACTTGCGGCCCGCCGCTGGTGCCTGAAGAACGGCATGCCGTTCTCCACCAGTTATCACACGCGTTTTCCGGAATATGTGGCCGCCCGCTTTCCGGTGCCGATCCGGCTGCTCAACGGCTTCGTCCGCTGGTTCCACAATGCCGGCAACGGCTGCATGGTGGCGACCGCGAGCCTTGAGCGCGAACTGCACAAGCTCGGCGTGAAAAATCTTCTGCGCTGGAGCCGCGGCATCGATCAGACGGTGTTTCACCCGGTGGCACTCGAGGCAAAGCCGTTCGACCTGCCTCGTCCGATCTTCATGACCGTCGGCCGAGTCGCCGTGGAGAAAAACCTGCCCGCCTTTCTCGATCTCGATCTGCCGGGCTCCAAGGTGGTGATCGGCGACGGACCTGCCCGCGCCGACCTTCAACGGCGCTACCCACATGTGCTTTTCACGGGAATGAAAACGGGAGAAGACCTGGCACGCGCCTACGCCCAGGCCGACGTGTTCGTCTTCCCGTCCAGAACCGATACGTTCGGCAACACCATTCTCGAGGCGCTGGCAAGCGGCGTCCCGGTCGCGGCCTATCCGGTCATGGGTCCGATCGACATCATCGAACAGGGCTCAGGCGCCGGTGCCCTCAACGAAGACCTGCGGCTTGCCTGCCTGGAAGCACTGACGTGTCGGCGCGAGGACGCAAGTCGCCTTGCCCGCCGCTACACCTGGGAAGCCGCCTCGAAACAGTTTCTCGGCAACGTGCTCAAGGTACAGGGCGTCAAGGCGCTGACTGCGCGATAACCGAATATTGCTGCTGTGGCCGGGGTTCTATGCGCTAGCCTGCATGTCGAACCGGCACGTCCCGCTAATGCCTATCCGCGCCAGATGAAATAGCCGATACCACCAGCACCAAGACCCACGGCAGTCAGCAGACCGAGTACGATCATGAAAAACCTCCCAAAAGGCCGCCCAACGCCCTCCACAGCACCGGGTCGACAAGAAGGAGTGGATCATAAAGACGAACCGAATGCAAGCAGAGCGCGAAACGCCTTAGCGGTCGCTGCGTTCAGCCCACGTTCTGGCTTATATTTCAACCATTTGGCGAAATCGCTCGTGCTGCTGATGATCGACGCTCTGCACTAAACGCGATCATCGAGCAGGTTTATCGTTTCTTGCGGCGGTTTTCGAACGGGTTCTCGCCCGCCTTGAAGTGAATGCGGATCGGCACGCCCGGGATCTGGAAATCGGCGCGCAGGCCGTTGGTCAGATAGCGGATGTAGCTTTCCGGCAGGGCATCGGGACGCGTGCAGGAAATCATGAAGGCCGGCGGGCGGGCCTTGACCTGCGTCATGTATTTGAGCTTCAGGCGACGGCCCGAAACGGCCGGTGGCGGATGCTGAACCTGCGTGCCTTCCAGCCAGCGATTGAGCTTGGCGGTCGAGATGCGCTTGTTCCACACCATGTCGGTGTCGATGATGCTCTGCATCAGCTTGTCGAGCGAATAACCGGTCTGGCCGGAAATCGGCACGGCGCGGATGCCGCGCGCCTGCGGCAGCAGCCGCTCGGTCTTTTCGCGCAGCTCGGCCAGCACCGCCTGCGGTTCTTCGACGAG
The DNA here is from genome assembly GCF_050500185.1 of Neorhizobium sp. DAR64862/K0K3. Classification (NCBI taxonomy): domain Bacteria; kingdom Pseudomonadati; phylum Pseudomonadota; class Alphaproteobacteria; order Hyphomicrobiales; family Rhizobiaceae; genus Neorhizobium; species Neorhizobium sp. DAR64862/K0K3. Next base: position 835,976 of record NZ_CP191449.1, on the reverse strand, counting down.
GTCCCACTTGTTGAAGGCGAGCACGGCGGCGCGTCCTTCGCGCAGCACCAGATCGACCAGCTGCAGGTCCTGCTTTTCAAACGGAATGGTCGCATCGAAAACGATCACGACCGTCTCGGCAAAGCGGATCGACCGCAGCGCGTCGGCGACGGACAGTTTTTCGAGCTTCTCCTGGACGCGGGCCTTTTTGCGCATGCCGGCCGTGTCGAACATCTTGATCGTGCGGCCACGCCACTCCCAGTCGACGGAAATGCTGTCGCGGGTGATGCCGGCTTCCGGCCCGGTCAGCAGCCGATCCTCGCCGAGGAAGCGGTTGATCAGCGTCGACTTGCCGGCATTCGGACGGCCGATAATGGCTACCCGCAGCGGCTTGGTATCGTCATAGGCCGGCTCGAACTCGTCGTCGGCCTCTTCGCCCAGCACGCTGTCGCGCACGTCGATATCCGTCTCGGCCTCGTCGTCGTCGCCTTCCGGAAACGCCCGGTCTTCGCCGATTGCCTCGACGATCGCGTCGCGCAGATCGATCATGCCCTGGCCGTGTTCGGCAGAAATCGGCACCGGCTCGCCGAGACCCAGCGTATAGGCATCGTAGAAGCCGCCGTCGGAACCCTTGGCTTCGGATTTGTTGGCCACCAGCACGACCGGCTTGCCGCTGCGGCGCAACAGTTCGCCGAACGTCTTGTCGAGCGGTGTCAGACCGAATTTTGCATCGACCACGAACAGCGTCAGGTCGGCATCCTCGATCGCGAGCTCGGTCTGGGCGCGCATGCGGCCCTCGAGCGTATCGGGACCGACCTCTTCGAGACCGGCCGTATCGATGATGATGAACCGGAGGTCGATCAGCTTGGCATCGCCCGGGCGGCGGTCACGGGTAACGCCCGGCGTGTCATCGACGAGCGCGAGCTTCTTGCCGACCAGCCGGTTGAAGAGCGTGGACTTGCCGACATTCGGGCGTCCTACGATGGCGACGGTGAAGCTCATAGTCGTTCCTTGCTGCCCTGTGGCGAAAAATCAGGGCGCCTTGCCGGATGCGGCGATGTTGTCGAGCATGATCTGGGCGCGGTTGGCAACGTTGCGCGGCGCACTGGCATCCTCGGCGATCCGCTGGAACCAGGTCTTGGCTTCCGCCATGTTGCCGGCCTTGTAGGCGGCAAGACCGAGTGCCTCGCGGGCGGAATTGGCAAGCGTCTGGCCCTGGTTGGCCATCGCCTGCGCCTGTGCAGACACCTGATCGTAGGTGCCGGCGTCGATCAGCAGCCATGCGGCACGCAGTTTTGCGAGATCGCGGATCGCGGCCGGCGCTGAAGTGTCGCCGCCGATCGCGGTAAAGGTGGAGATGGCTGCCCCGGTATCGCCCTTGGCGGCCTGAACGGAACCTGCACGCATCTTGGCGAGAACCGGATAGGCGCCGGAGCCATCCTTTTCGATCGCAGACAGCGCTGCCAGCGCTTCGTCGTTCTTGCCCTTCGAGGCAAGATCAAGCGCCGCGATGAACCGGTCACCCGACTGCGACGAACCGTGGTTTTCCCAGTATTCGTACCCGCGCCAGCCGGCCGTGCCAAGGACGACGAGAACGGCAACGCCGATCAGGATACGGCTGTAGCGCTTCCACACATACTGCAACTGGTCGGAACGAAGTTCTTCGTTGACCTCACGGAAAAAGCTGTCGTCGTTCTGCGCCATGATCACTCCGGCCTTGCTGGGGCCCCATCCATCTAAAGAGCGCCTAATAGCTTATTTTGCTAAGGATGTAAGGCCCCTCACGCAATTCTCAAACAAGCTTGTTGATGCAAGGAGCCTTGGTCCCTTCTATCATATCCCAATTCAAAGCTTCGCCTTAATCCGGGCGCAGGGAAATTCGCCTCGATTCTCCCCTTTGGACACAGTACCGGGTTGCCATGCGTTTGCTCTCTTCCTCCATCGCCCTTTGCCTCTGCCTTGCCTCCCCGGCGCTGAGCGCAGACGAGCGGCCGAAACAGTTGCTGATCGTCTCCTTCGATGGCGCCGGTCCCAACCACCTGTGGCAGCGCAGCCGCGATTTTGCGAGGGCCAACAACGCCCACTTCACCTACTTCCTGTCCTGCACGCTGCTGATCCCCCGCGCCGAGCGGTCGACCTATCAGGGACCGGGCCACAAGCCCGGCCGCTCCAATATCGGCTTTGCTCAGACGAAAGACGAAGCGCGAGAACGGCTCTCCCACATCTGGCAGGCGCATCAGGAAGGCCACGACATTTCCAGCCACACCTGCGGCCACTTCGACGGCAAGGACTGGTCCGCGGCAGACTGGAGCGCGGAGATGACGACCTTCTCGCGCGTGCTCGGCAATGCCTGGACCGCTGTCGGTGCTGGCGACAGCGAACCCGACGGCTGGAAGGATTTCGTGGCGAACGACATCCGTGGTTTCCGCGCCCCCTATTTCTCCACCAGCGCCGGCATGACTGCCGCCGAGAAAAAAGCGGGCTTTACCTATGATGCAAGCCTTGTCACCAAGGGGCCGATGATGCCGGAAGAGGAGGACGGGCTGATCCGCTTCGGCCTGCCGCTCATTCCCGAAGGCCCGTCGCAGCGACCGATCATCGCCATGGACTACAATCTGTTCATCCGCCATTCCGGCGGCATCGACAATCCCAGCCAGTCGTCCACCTTCGAAGACCGCGCCTATTCCGCATTCCGCGCCGCCTTCGACCGGGAATATGAAGGCGACCGCATCCCCCTGCAGCTCGGCTTTCACTTCGTCGAGATGAACGGCGGTGCCTATTGGCGGGCGATGGAACGGCTGGTCTCGGAAGTCTGCAACAGGGACGATGTCGCCTGCGTCAGCTACAAGCAGGCCATCCCCATGATCGCAGAACGTCGCAAGGCCAAGGCAACGTCCGGCCTGTAGCCATCTGCTGGACGCCGTTAACCGCGGGCGACGATTCGATTTTCGCAATGCAGCACAATTCGGTATGACACCCTGATGACAAACCGCCTTCTCGCAAATCCGGCCAGAACCCTGGCCTGGCTGGCGCTCGCCGCAATCGTCTTCGTGACGATCTCGCCGATCGACCTGCGGCCGCACGACCTCCTGCCCGTCGATGTCGACCGGGCGGCGGCCTTCGCCGTGATGGCCTTCCTCTTCGTCGTCGCCTATCCGCGCCAGTGGATTTTTTGCGCAGTTCTGCTCTTGATCGGGGCTGGTGGCATCGAGATGCTGCAGCTCCTGTCGCCCTCGCGCCATGCCCATATGGATGACGCACTGGTCAAGGCCGCAGGCGCCGCCATCGGCTGCCTTGCCGGCTGGACGCTGAACCAGATGCGCTTCCGCCGCAAAGCTGTCGCCTAAGGCGTCCGAAAAATCCGCTAATGCACGTTATCTCCGTTTGAAACCAACGGATTATCATCTTTCTGAAAACCGCCCGTCCTCACGCTGTCGGGCCGCGCGATAATGATTGCGTCATCGGGCGGGAAACCGGGTTCGCGAACCGGCATCACCAACAGGTTCGAAAGAACCGGTTCCGATGATGGCCGTGACGCTTTTCGGGCAGGCTATACCCCGAAAATCATCGGAAACGGTCCCGGCAGGCGGAAAGCCTGAACTACACAATACCCTTATTGCGCCGCCTGCCCTTCCCCTGAACGAGAAACCGCGCCGGACTAGTCACCCGGCGCGGCCAAAACTGCTGTCCAATATCTGGAAGCCTCGAGCCGATCAGGTCGGCTTGTTCGCCGCCATCTCCCCGCCTTCCGCTTCACGCACCAGGTAATTCCGGTCGATCTCCGGCAGCGGCTCGCCATCGATCGCCGCCTCGAAGGCCTTCAGGCGCTTATGGATCGATAGAAGCTCGATGATCGTGGTCCAGGAATTGACCAGATACTGGAACGAGTTCGACACCTGCCCGAAGGCCGTGGCGATCTGCTGGTAGATACCATAGGTAATCTTGCCGGCGACGATGGTTGGAACCAGCATGAACAGCAGGAAAAGCCCGTCCGCCTGGATGTAGAAATAGCGGGCGACGTTGAAATAGAGGTAATGCCAGTACATGCGGAAATAGTTCTTCCGCACATTCCCGTAGAGTTCTCTGACCGTCGCAGGCTGGGCGCGATCGGCATGGTCCTCGCCGTAAACAAGTTCCTTGCGGTAGGCGGCTTCAACGCGCTGGTTGCGGAAATTCAACCCCGGAAGCTTGACGCCGACAGTTGCCAGAAGAACGGTACCAAAGGTTGCCCAGAAGATCGCCAACCAGAACAGCGCATGCGGTATCTGCCCGATAATCGGCAGTTCCGTCACGTAGCTCGACAGTCCGAACAGGATCGGCAGGAAGACGATCAGGGTCATCACGGAATTGATCAGCGTGATGCCAAGGCCTTCCAGCGTCGCGGAGAACCGCATCGTATCTTCCTGGACACGCTGCGATGCGCCTTCGATATGGCGCAACTGCTCCCATTTCGACATGTAGAAGTCGTTCATCGCCGTGCGCCAGCGAAAGATGTAGTGGCTGGTGAAGAAATCCGTGAGGATCGATACGGCCATGCTGAGGAAAGCCACCTGCGCGAAGATCAGCATCAGACTGTAGAAGTCCCATGCCGTCGTCCCCGGCTTGCCCTGCAGGGCGTTCATCAGCGTATCACCGAAAGGACGGCGCCAGTTGTTGATGACGACGGTCACCTGCACGCCGAAATAGGTGACGGCGACGATCAACAGGGATCCCCACACCGACCAGCCGATCCACGGATTGTAGCGATCGATGAAACTCCATGCGGCGCCGAACAACAGCATGCAGATTGCAAAATAGGCATAGAAAAAGACATTGGACGGCATCAGGAAGAAGGTGAGGTCGTAGGGTTCCACCGCCCCCTCCGGCGCGCCGAAGCCAAGACTGTCGCCGATACCGGCAAAAACAAAATACCAGGCGAGGACAGCGACAAACGCAAATGCGATCGCCGAAAGGAAAAACAGTTTTGGTCGGGGAAAGAAGGAGTGGAACACGGAGCGCGCGCTTTCCTGAGTTCGATTCTAGGATGATGTCGGGGTGGACGATGTGGCCGGAAACTAAGGCAGTTCCAAGGGAGCGGCAATGGTTCCCCACCATTGTTACATAAATGTAAGCATCAGCCCTCAGGCGTCTCGTCGAGGCACATACCGGATCAGCGGCAATGCCAGCCCGACGCACACGACAAGCGCGCCGGCTGCAATCAGCGACGGCAGGGTGAAACTGCCGCTCCGCTCGGCTATAAACCCTGCCACCAGCGGCCCGACGATCTGCCCTGTGCCGAAGGCGGCGGTCATGAAGGCAAAGGCGCGGCGTGGACTTTGCGGCGCAAGCTGGCGCCCGAGCTGCAGCCCGTAAGCGGTAACGACCATGAACGTCGCCCCGAGCAGCAACCCGCCGAACAGCGCACCGGAAACCGCCGGCAGCATCACAGAGCCGAGCACGCCGAGCCACAGCAGCGCGATGGCGGCGCAATAGGCCGCCCCGAGCCCGAGCCGCCTGACGAAGGGCTGCCAGGCAAACAGCGAAACCGCCGCCGCACATCCCGTGACGAACCAGGCCAGAAACTCTACCACCGACCCGGCATTGCCCATCCGGGCGATCGCGACAAGAAAGGTGGCTGTTATCACGTAACCGAAGCCGAACAGGCCATAGGACAGCGTTATCAGCACAAGCGGACGGTTCCAGACGAGCCTGGGCTCGGCAGCCGCCCGCGTCTCCCCGGCCGGCCGCGGCAATCCGCGCGACACGAGGAGGAAGACAAGGAGCGCGATCGCCGCACCCGCAAACCAGTTGATCCGCCACCCGTGCGCCGCATCACCCGCCACCGTGTTGACTATGAATGCGAGCGCCGACGACAGCGCGATGCCGGCGCCGACGCCGCCGTAATGCAGCATGCCCACTGCCGGTCGCCCCACCGCATGCGGCAGCACGACGGCGGAGGTAAAGATCATCGAAAACGCACTGGCGAGCCCGGCGAGAAAGCGGATCACCACAAACACCGGGACCGATGTCGAAAGACCCATGGCCGCCAGAAGAACTGCAGTCGCCAGCAATCCTCCGAGCGCCACCTGCCGCTCGCGACCTGACGCCCAGCCATAGGCCGAAAGCACGGCACCGGCCAGATAACCCGCAAAGTTACCGGCTGCAATCGTGCCCGCATCGGCAGCCGAGATCGGAATGCCCGCAATCATCCCCGGCAGCACCGGTGTATAGAAGAACCGCCCGAACCCCATCGCCGCCGCCATAGCGACGCCGCCGGACACGCCGATCATAAGGGGGGTTCGAAGCTGAGGCGTAGAGATCTGCAACATGTCGCCTTATCCCAGCGGCGGTTGCGCTGCACAATGCAGAAATTGTCATCGCTGCGATGACGAGGGCTGATGGGTGGTCGGGCAGCCTCATATTCGGGTCACCTGCAATCCCATTCCCGACACCACAAATCACGACTTCTGTCGCTTTGCTGACACGAATGACGGGCATTATACGAAAGTCGACAGGGGCTCCGGTGATTCGGATGTCCTGGCCGGCGTTCATTTTAGGAAATCTACGCATCGTACCCTTCGAATGCCGTTTCAGGTGTTCGGATCGATTTTGTAGGGATGATGGAGTTTATATTGATGAACCAGGATCTTACCCGTTCGGACGTGATGTCCGACCCTTTGATCTCGCAGCTGCGCGAGGCCGACCAGATCGGCAACGCGGCGTTTGCCCAGTTGCTCGAAAGCGCTGCCCGTCGCCAGACCAGCCTGATGATGGACAAGCTCAATCAGGAGCGCGCCGACGCTTTCTATCGCAGGCTGGATATCGTCTGCAGCAAACACAAGAAAAGCTGATCGGATCGACCCGGCCGACTCTTCGGCCGGTCTGCTGACAAATCTGGGCTAGGCCTAGTCTGCCAGCGTCAGGATCAGCGGCCCGTTGCGCGTCACCACGATCGTGTGCTCGAACTGCACGGTCGGCGCCTTGGGTTCACTGTAGAGCGTCCACGGATCGCTCTTGTCGTCGCCGTCTTCGGCCCATTCGCCGCCGAGAGACAGGAACGGCTCGATGGTAAACACCAGCCCCTCCTCCATGATACGGCTTTCCTGCGGATCCGGCCATGTCGGCACTTCACCCGGCTCCTCGTGCAGCGAGCGGCCGATGCCGTGGCTGGAAAGATTGGTGATCAGCGTATAGCGGTTCTTCTTGGCAAACGCCCCGATCGCGTTGCCGATGCCGGCAATCGGCTTTCCCGTCTTCACCTGCTGCAACCCGGTCCACAGCGCCCGCTTGCCGTCGCGGCACAGCTTTTCGACCTCGCGCTTGACCGGCGGCACGCAGAATGACGCGCCGGTATCGCCGTAAAATCCATCCTTGAGCGCCGAAACGTCGATATTGACGAGATCGCCAGCCGCAATCGCCCGGTCGCCGGGAATTCCGTGCGCCACTTCCTCGTTGACGGAAATGCAGGTCGCGCCCGGAAACTGGTAGTCATGCTCGGGTGCCGACTGCGCGCCACTGTCTTCCAGAAGCTTGCGGCCGATCGCATCCAGTTCGCGGGTGGTGATCCCGGGCTCGAGCGCCTTGCCCATCAGATCCACCGCACGGGCGCAGAGCCTGCCGATCTCCTTGAGCTTTGCAAGCTCGTCTTCGTTCGAAATGATCATCCGTCCCGCACGTCCACTCTCTGTAAGGTCGCCGGTTTCGCGCCAACGACCCGGCCCGTCAAATGCTTTTTGGGCTCCCGATCTCTTTTCTGACGATCGGCGCCACTTTCGTGCCGTAGAGTTCAATGCCGCGCATGATCTGATCATGCGGCATCAGGCCGATCGCCATCTGCAGCATGAAACGGCTCATGCCGAACACCGTGTGGGCAGCGATGATCTTTTCCGCCACCAGCTCCGGCTCGCCGACAAAGAGATTGCCGATCGGACCACGGGCCTGGTCGAAATGCGCCCGGTTGGTCGGTCCCCAGCCGCGCTCGCGACCGATCCGGTCCATCACCGAAGCCTGCGGCCCGTAGAACTGCTGGGCAGCGATATCGGTCGTATCGGCGACGAACCCATGGACAGCGATGCTGGTTGGCAGCGCGGCGGCATCATGCCCGGCCCGCGTCGCCGCCTCGCGGTAAAGCTTGAAGAACGGCGCAAAGCGCGGATATTCCCCGCCGATGATGGCGACCGCAAGCGGCAGGCCCATGGCGCCGGCCCGCGCCACCGATTGCGGCGTGCCGCCAACCGCGATCCACACCGGCATCTGGTTCTGCAACGGCCGCGGATAGACGCCACGGCCATTGATCGGCGCCCGCTCTTCGCCCTGCCAGGTCACGATCTCGTTGTCGCGCAGCGCGAGCAGCAGATCGAGCTTTTCCGAAAACAGGTCGTCGTAATCGCCAAGGTCGTAGCCGAACAGCGGGAAGGATTCGATGAACGAGCCGCGCCCGGCCATGATCTCGGCCCGGCCGCCGGAAATCAGATCGACGGTCGCAAACTCCTGAAACACCCGCACCGGATCTTCCGAGGACAGAACCGTAACGGCGCTCGTCAGCCGGATGTTTTTGGTGCGCACGGCCGCCGCCGCAAGCACCGTCGCCGGTGACGATATCACATAGTCGGCCCGGTGATGTTCGCCGAGCCCGAACACGTCGAGCCCCACCTGGTCGGCAAGCTCGATCTCTTCGAGAAGGTTCGCCAGCCGCCGTGCCGCCTCCCCACCCTTGTTGAGCGTGGTCGGGTCGAGATCACCGAAAGTGTAAAGGCCGAGTTCCATCGTCAGAAGATATCCGGTTGCTGATGCCAGTCACATAGTCACCGGACAGACATCCCGCAAACCGGATTTTCTCGAACGGTTCGTTCGATCGAATGGAGTGGCAAAAAGGAATCTGGTTTCAGACACTTGGATCCTAAACCGGATTCACATCGTCAGCCCACGCTGGTCGCGGACTCAGGACACGAGCGATAGGGCCCAACAGCTTGAAAGGACTCGGTGAAACCTACATTGTCTTCGCAATCTCGGCCATCTGGTCCGCGACCACGCCCCAGCCCTGCTCGAAGCCCAGGTCGCGGTGGGCGATCATGTCTTCCTCGGACCAGTGAACGGAAGTCGCCGTATAGCGCGAGCGCCCGCCGCCGATATCCTCGAACTCGATAATGCCGGTCATGAACGGCTTGGCCGAGGGCACCCACCCGGCGGTATAGGCGTCGGTGAAGACGATCTTCTTGTTCGGCACCACTTCCAGATAGACTCCGGCATTCGGCACCGTTTCGCCTTCCGGCCCCTGCATCAGCACAAAACTCTCGCCGCCGGGGCGAAGGTCGGCGCGCGCCTGCGTCACCTTCCAGGGCAGCGGACAGAACCACTCGCCGAACCGTTCCGGCGTCGTCCAGACCTTGTAGAGTTTCTCGGCCGGCACATCGAACTCGCGGACGATCTGCAGTGCGTAAGCGGCGTGTGTCATCCGTCTCTCTCCCGTGCGTGTTCAACGTGCTGAGGACATGAGCCTACAACGAATGCGTCGCGAGGGAAGTGTGAATCCAGGATTTTCTATCGCAGATAGTGGATATGCGGCCGCCCGTGATGCGACGAGGTTTCCACCCGCGCATCGACCGAAAACACGTCCCTCAGAAGTTCCTGCGTGATGATCTCCTCCGGTGTCCCTGACGCGACGATCCTGCCCTGCTGCAGGATGATCAGGCTGTCGCAGAACATCGCAGCGTGGTTGAGATCGTGTAGCGCGATCACGCTTGTGACCGGCAGACCGGCGACCAGCCGCATGAGGCTGATCTGGTGCTGGACATCGAGATGGTTGGTCGGCTCGTCGAGGATCAGTTCCTTTGGCGATTGCGCGAGCGCCCTGGCGATATGGACGCGCTGCCGCTCGCCGCCGGACAGGCTCTGCCAGCGGTCGTTTCGCTTTTCCACCATGCCGGAGCGTTCCAACGCCTCTGTCACCGCCTCGTCGTCGGCCGTCGACCAGCCCGAAAACATCGACCGGTGCGGAAACCGCCCGAGCTTGACCACATCGATCACGCGCAGACTGGAATTGGTCGTCGCATGCTGCTCCACGAACGCCACCCTCTGCGCGATCGCGCGGCGCCCGATCGTGCCGATATCCCGGCCATCGAGCGTCACTTTGCCCGCATGTGGTGTCTTCAGTCCGGCGATCAGGCGCAAAAGCGAGGTTTTGCCCGATCCGTTCGGCCCGAGCAGCCCAACCATCTTAGCCGGTTCGGCCGCGAAGGACACGCCGTCGAGAATGGTCTTGCGGCCGATCTTCCAGCTGAGATTTTCCGCTCTGATGCTCATGACGACTTCTGGAACCGGTAGAGAATGACGGAGAAGAACGGCACGCCGACCAAAGCCGTGACGACGCCGATCGGCAGAACCTGCTGCGGGATCAGCGCCCGCGAGGCGATATCGGCCAGCACCATGAAGATTGCACCGACGATGGCGCAGGCCGGCAGCAGCCGGATATGCAAAGGCCCGACGATGAACCGCGCCGCATGCGGCACGACGAGACCGACAAAGCCGATCGTTCCAACCATCGAGACGATCGTCGCCGTCATGATCGCCGTCAGCGCAAACAGCACGATGCGGGCCCGACCGACATTGACGCCGAGCGAGGCGGCCGCCTCGTCTCCGAAGGCAAACGCGTCGAGCACCCGCGCATAGAACAGGCAGACGATCAGGCACACGCCGACGATGACCGAGACGAGCATGAATTCCGGCCAGCGCACGCCGCCGAAACTGCCGAGCAGCCAGAACATCACGTCACGCGCCTGCTGCGCATTGCCGGATGTGGTAACGATATAGGAGGTTGCCGCGTTAAACAGCTGCGATGCCGCTACGCCCGCAAGAATGGTGCGATCCGCCCCGCCCCGCGCGCCGTTCGACAGCAACGCTACGAAAAAGAACGCCGCAAAGGCGCCGGCAAAGGCACCGGCCGAAAGCGACACCGTGCCAGCGCCAAGCCCGAGAATGACGATTGCCACCGCCCCGGTGGAGGCGCCGGCGGAAATGCCGAGCACATAGGGCTCGGCCAGCGGATTGCGCAGCAGCGACTGCATGATGGCGCCAGACAGCGCAAGACCCGCACCGCAGAAGGATGCGACCAGCGCCCGGCTGAGGCGGTAGTCCCAGATCACAGTCTCGTGGATGCGGTTGAGCGCGATCGCCGTCCAGCCCAGCCGGTTGGTGATCGCGGCATAGGTCGTCGAAAGCGGGATGGGCAGATCGCCGATCCCGACGCTCACCCCGACCACGAGACCGATGGCGGCGAGCGACGCCAGCAGCAGGCCGAACAGGACGGCAAGCTGCCGCCCGTTCTGCCGGCCCGTATGCCGGCTTTGCTGCGGGATCGGTCGCTGCGTTTCGCTCACTTCAGGAGACCAAGCGCCTTGAGCTGCGAGGCCACCTGTTCGGCGCCGTAGATCGTGCGGATCGTCGGGTTCATCGCCTGACCGTCCATCACCACCATCGCCTTGTTCTTGACGGCCGCGATCTGGCTGACGGCCGGATCGGTGGTCAGGAACTTGATCTTGGCGTCCGGCTTGTCCAGCTCCCAACGGTTGCGGTCGAGATTGGCGACCACGATCACATCGGGATTGGCAGCGATGATGCTTTCCCATCCAAGCGTCGGCCATTCGGCTTCCGCCGTCACGGCATTCTTGCCGCCCAAGAGATCGGCGATAAAGCCGGAGGCCGCGTTCTTGCCGCCGAGATAGGCATCGGCGGTCGGCGACTGGCTGGAGAACCAGAACAGGTAGGAGAGTGTCTTGCCGTCCTTGGCAACGCTCGAACGAAGGGCTGCCTCACGCGCCTTGAAATCGGCGATGACCGCTTCGCCACGCTCGGAAACGTCGAAGATCTGCGAAAGCTCGGCGATCTCCTTATAGAGCAGGTCCATATTCCAGAGCTGGTCGCGGCTGCCGTATTCGTTCTTCACCTTTTCGGTGGAAAGGCAGGTGCTGGGCGAGATATAGGTGGGGACGCCGACTTTCTCGAAATCCTCGCGCTTGGCAACCTTGCTGGTCGGGCCGATCAGGCTCGGCAGCGCGGCGGCGGCAAAATCCGGGTTCTGCGCCAGAATGCTCTCGAATGTCGGGAATTCGACAGTCAGCAGCTTCACCTTGGCATTGGCTTCTTCCAGTTGCGGCAGGACCTTGCTCGGCCAGAAAGCGGTTCCGACCATCCTGTCCTCGAGCCCGAGCATCAGCAGGATTTCCGCGCTGTTCTGGCCAAGTCCGACGGCCCGTTCCGGCGCCTTCTGGAAGGTGACGGAAGCGCCACAATTGTCGATCGTCAGCGGGTACTGGGTTGCCGCCTCGGCGAGATTGGCAGTCGCGAGACCAAGAGCGGCGAAGAGGCCGGAGACGGCCAGAAGAGACTTAATCGCTGTCACGAGAGTGGTTCCCTGTTGAAGGACGATGGGCGCACGCGCCCTATATCCACGCCGCCGGATCAAAACAAGATGAATCCAATCATCTTTTGAAGAACAGCCGCCGCGTCACGCTGTCCTACCGACAAAATGCCGCAACGGGGGCTTGTCGGTCTATGATAAATCCCTTAGAGACCGCCGCGGGAGGAGCGAAACACCAACAATTCCGAGGTGGCGATGCCTTCCAAGAACAATAACATTTCGTCCTCCACAAGCGGCATGGCGGTCAGCCGTCGCCAGCTTCTCGGCTCCGCTGCGGGCGGCGCTGCTGCACTTGGCGCGACGACGCTTCCGAGCTGGGCGCAAACCACCTCTCCCGAAAAGACGGTCGACGTTCTCCTCGTCGGCGGTGGCATCATGAGCGCAACGCTCGGCGTTCTCATCTCGCAGCTCGAGCCGACCTGGACGATCGAAATGATCGAGCGCCTCGACAAGGTCGCGATGGAAAGCTCCAACGGCTGGAACAACGCCGGCACCGGCCACTCGGCGCTCGCCGAACTCAATTATTCGCCGATGGACAGCAACGGCAATGTCCAGATCAACCGCGCAATCGAAATCAACGAAGCGTTCCAGGTCACCCGTCAGTTCCTCGCCCACCAGGTGGATGTCGGCGTTCTGAAGGATCCGCGCTCGTTCATCAACTCGACGCCGCACATGAGCTTTGTCTGGGGCGAAGACAACACCGCGTTCCTGGCCAAGCGCTTCGAAGCGCTGAAGGCGAGCCCGCTCTTCTCCGGCATGGAATTCTCCAACAATCACGCCAAGATCGCCGAATGGGTTCCGCTGATGATGGAAGGCCGTGACGCGAACCAGAAGCTCGCCGTCACCTGGAGCCCGCTCGGCACCGACGTCGAGTGGGGCGAAATCACCCGCCAGTACGTGGCGCACCTGAAGGCCCAGCAGACGTTCACCCTGCGCACCTCGTCGGAAGTCGACGACATGCAGAAGAACGACGACGGCACCTGGACGGTCAGCTATTCCAACCGTGACACCGGCGCATCCGAAACGGTCCGGGCGAAATTCGTCTTTATCGGTGCCGGCGGCGGCGCATTGCCGCTTCTGCAGATGTCCGGCATTCCGGAAGGCGACGACTATGCCGGCTTCCCGGTCGGTGGCTCGTTCCTCGTCTGCGACAAGCCTGAGATCGTCGAACGCCACCTTGCCAAGGCCTATGGCCAGGCCGAGACCGGCGCTCCGCCGATGTCGGTGCCGCATCTCGACACGCGCGTGCTCGAAGGCAAGCGCCACATCCTGTTCGGCCCCTTCGCCACCTTCTCGACGAAGTACCTGAAGGAAGGCTCGCTGTTCGATCTGCCGGCGTCGGTCACGCTCGACAATATCTGGCCGATGGTCAAGGTCGGCACCGACGAGTTCGCGCTCGTCCAGTATCTCGCCGGCCAGCTGATCATGTCCGACAACGACCGCTTCGAAGCGCTCAAGGTCTACTTCCCCAATGCCAAGGCCGAGGACTGGCGCCTGTGGCAGGCCGGCCAGCGCGTGCAGATCATCAAGCGCGATCCCGTCAAGGGCGGCGTGCTGAAGCTCGGCACCGAGATCGTCGCGGCCAAGGACGGCTCGATCGCAGCCCTTCTCGGCGCTTCGCCGGGCGCCTCGACCGCAGCCCCGATCATGCTCGATGTTCTGAAGAAGGTGTTCGCCGAAAAGCTGAAGACACCGGAATGGCAGGAACGCGTCCACACGATCGTTCCGAGCTACGGCCAGAAGCTGAACGAGAACCCGGACATGCTTGCCAAGGCATGGGCCGCCACGGAAGCCCGTCTGCAGCTGGCCATCGCCTCCCCGGCGGTCAACGCAGCAGCCGCCGCCAGCGCAACGGTAACTCCCGCTGGCGACGTCAAGAAAGTCCCGGACATCGCTTTGTAATCGCGGCGGCCTGGACGGAATGAATGGAGCCGGGTGTCCGCAAGGACGCCCGGCTTTTTTGTGGTACAATTCGGGCTGACAGCCACGGAAACGTTTCCTCTTTTCCACGGACAGTCACCGAACTAGGGTGTTCTGGATAGTTCAACCCGAGGATCCCCCATGGCCGATCTTTCCGCTTATCCGATCACCACCCGCTGGCCCGCCCAAAACCCTCAAGTCCTTCAGCTCTATTCGACGCCCACGCCGAATGGCGTGAAGGTTTCGATCATGCTGGAGGAGACGGGCCTGGCTTACGAGCCGCATTTCATCAATATCGGCGCGAACGAGACCTGGGAGCCGGAGTACCTGTCGCTCAACCCGAACGGCAAGATCCCGGCAATCCTCGATCCGGATGGTCCCGGCGGCAAGCCTCTGGCGCTGTTCGAATCGGGTGCGATCCTGATCTATCTTGCCGAAAAGACGGGACAGTTTCTGCCCGCCGACCCGGCCGGCCGTTACGAGGCGATCCAGTGGGTGATGTTCCAGATGGGCGGGCTCGGTCCGATGTTCGGCCAGCTCGGATTCTTCCACAAATTCGCCGGCAAGGATTTCGAGGACAAGCGCCCGCGCGACCGCTACGCCAAGGAGAGCGCACGGCTGATCCGAGTGCTGGAAACACGGCTCGCCGGTCGCGACTGGGTGATGGGCGATGAATACACGATCGCCGACATTTCCATGCTCGGATGGGTTCGCAACCTGATCGGCTTTTACGGTGCCGGCGACCTCGTTGGATATGAAGAGCTTGTCCATGTGCCGGAATGGCTGGAACGCGGCCTAGCCCGTCCCGCCGTGCAGCGCGGACTGGACATCCCGAAACGCCCCGCCTGACATTGTCAGCATGATGCGCTATCTCCTCGGGGTCACCTGAGGAGATGCCGATGCCGAAACTGCCGCTCGATGGGTCCTGCCGCTGCGGCGAAATCCGCTTCCGGATCAGCGCAGCGCCGCTGGTCACGATGGCCTGCCACTGCAAGGGTTGCCAGAAGATGAGCGCCAGCGCCTTCTCCTGCTCGGCCGCCATTCCTGCCGATGGTTTCGAGGTCACAGCGGGAAAGCCTGTCATCGGCGGCATGCATGGCGACGATGTCCATCACTACCACTGCTCGCGCTGCAAGAGCTGGCTCTACACGAAGGCGACAGGGATGGACGGGTTCGTCAACATCCGGCCGACCATGCTCGACGATGCCGACTGGTTTGCGCCCTTCATCGAAACCTTCATGTCCACGAAATTCCCCTGGGCAAACACGGGCGCCACCCACAGTTTTGCGGAATTTCCGCCGATGGACGCTTACGAAGGGCTCGTCAGGGACTACCGGGCGCAGGCCGGGAGCGCCGACCGATAACCCCATCGTGAGTGCATCGTGTTCCCGTTGGTGACGTTGATTAACGCCCTGCTAACCACGACCGACTTGAATGCCGCAGCCGGCCTTAGCTGGCTGCAGCAACGATGGCGGGTTGATGAAAACAAACGGAAAAATCGGAACGCGCGCCAGAAGAGCCTTGCCCGCTCTCCTGGTCCTGATCGCCATCCTGGCACCGGTCGAAACGGGGGGCAGCGTGCCGCAGGCGCAAGCCGCGTTCAACGACGGCTGGAAGAAAGGCCGCTCGACCGGGTTTCCGATCCCCCGCTTTGTGTCGCTGAAATCACGAACGGCGCATATGCGGGTCGGGCCCTCGCTGGATCACCCGACATCCTTTGTCTATTCCGCCCGCGGCCTGCCGCTTGAGATCATCGAGGAATACGGAAACTGGCGGCGCGTGCGTGACCAGCAGGGCGCGAGCGGCTGGATGTTTGCAGCGCTTCTCTCCGGAAACCGCACCGCCGTGGTCGGCCCCTGGATCAAGGAGACGGTGCCGTTGCGCATCGCGCCCGCATCCGACGGGCGGCCGGTGGCGCAACTGCAAGCCGAGGTGAAACTCGATATCGTCAGGTGCGACGGCCGCTGGTGCCGCGCGCAATTGCAGAACCGGCGGCTTGCCGGCTTCGTCAGACAGGCGGACCTGTGGGGCGTCTATCCCGGCGAAACGATCGAGTAAGGCCTCAGCGCACCACGAAACAGGTCATCGACTTCGCCTCCAGCGAGGCGCAGGCGCTGGCGGCAACCTCCCGGCTGGAAAATCCGACAAACCGTGCGCGAAAATACTCGCGGGCGCCGTCCTTGTAACCCTCGACGCTTGGTGCCGCCGGGCCGAACCCGCCTGCGAGAACCGGCAGTGCCCGCTCCAGCATCGCGGTGGCTGCCCTGCGGCTGCCGGCGGCGGCAACCTGGATGCTCCAGCCTGCGGCGTTCGACGCGGCATCCACCTGCGACGCGGCGCTCGACGCATCGGCTACCCGCGCGGAAGGCAAGGGAACCGGCGGTTCGACACCGGTGCGCGACTGGGTTCTGCCGCCGGCAGTGGCAGCGACAGTCCTCTGGCTCGACGATGCCATGCCGGGCGAAATCTGACGGCGCGGCTGTTCGGCATAGGAGAGGACCTGGCCCGCCGCCGGAGCTCCCGCCTGGCCCCCAGGCTGGACGCCGGGACGCTTTTGCGGCTCCGCCGTCGCCACAAGCGCACCGCCTGCCGGCCGCATCGGGTTGGTATACTGATCGAGCAGCGCCGCCATCTGGTCGTCGCGCTTGCGGGCGGACTTGCCGCCCATCACCACGCCGATATAGCGCTTGCCGTTGACGACAACGGCGCTTGCCAGATTGTAGCCGGACGCGTTCACGAAACCGGTCTTGATCCCGTCCATGCCGGGATAGCGGTACATGAGATTGTTGTGGCCGCGAATGGTCCGGCCGCGGAACACGAACGACCGCATCGAAAACAGCTGGTACTCGCTCGGATAGTCGCGGATCAGCGACAAAGCCAGGATCGCCATGTCGCGGGCGGTGGTGATCTGGGCCGGATCCGGCAGGCCTGACGCGTTGCGGAACACGGTCTTCGACATGCCGAGCGCCCGGGCTTTTGCCGTCATCATCGTCGCGAACCGTTCTTCCGAACCGCCAAGACGATCGCCGAGCGCCGCCGCCGAGTCGTTGGCGGATCGGATGCCGGTGGCAAGCACCGCCTCGCGCACGGACAGCGTCTCGCCGGGCTTCAGCCCCAGCTTGAACGGGATCTTCGACGCCGCGTTCGGCGTCATGACGATCTGCTCGTCCCAGGTCATCCGGCCGCTCTTGATCGCCTCGAAGGTGAGATAAAGCGTCATCATCTTGGTGAGCGACGCCGGGTGGTTGAGCACGTCGCCATTTTCGGACGCAAGAATCTTGCCCGCGCTCACATCATAGATGAAATGCGCGTAACCTGCCTGCGCCTCGGTCCGGCCGGCAGCGACCGCCAAGCATGACACCAGAAAAAACGACAGAACACGCAGCAGCCGAACCATTCTTCACCTTCTCGAATTTGCGGTGCGACCATAGGCGAGCGATACCGGCATGAAAATGGCGCTGCCGAATTTTACCCGGTATGACGTGTCTTTTTATGGGACACCGATCGGACTGCGACCGAGGCCTGCGCTGATCCAGTCGGAACGGATCGTCGTGCCAAGATGATAAATAAGCAACCTGTCCGTAAGATACTGCTCAAACTGCCGGCAGACGAAAGCGCAAGAAATAAATCCTGACAGATTGTCGATGAATACATCAATCTGCTAAGAACAGTTCCACAAACCGGAGGCGGTTGACGGGATTGGGGCAGCCATTGCAGACCTATAGAAAAAACAACGACGCCGACAGGCCGGCAAGCATAGTCTTGTTTGCCGCAACGCTTTTGAATACGGCCCTTGCTTTCTCCAACAGCCTACTGTTTCCGGTCAATTCGACTATCGCGTCCGTCGCTCAATTAGCGATTACTGCAGCAGCGATTGCTGTTGCTGTCCTGCGGCGGCCGCAGCTTCCGTTGAGCTTCTGGATCGCCTGCGCCTGCCTTGCTGTTTTTGCACTCTTGGCGTCGATCTGGAACGAGCTCAATTCGAAACATTACTACGACCTGATGGTCATCCCGATCTTCATCATCTTCGGAAGTGTCATCAGGCAATTTCCGTTCAAGGCCTTCAAGCTGATCATCGCTGCGGTCGGTGTCATCTGCTTTCTGGATGCGTTCCTGGTCGGCCTCTATACCACGCTGTTCAATCCCCTCTCGTTCTTCCGCAACACCCGCGTCTGGGTCTCCGACCAGCTCGCCAGCGGCTCGGACGAGATGGGGCTTTATCTCGGCGCCAACCGCGGCGGCGGAAGTTTCTTCGGCTTCCTGACCGATCACCGGATCGGTGGACCGTTTCTGGAACCTCTGTCGCTCGGATATTTCGCAGTCGTCGCCTGCATGTTCTTCGCCGTCTGGTTCCGGCACTACCCCTGGCAACGCGCGGGCGCATTTGCCGCCTGCCTGGTCCTGGCACTGCTGGCCGACTCGCGTGTGCCGTCCGCCATGATCATTCTCTTTTTCGGCCTCTCATGTCTCCAGTCGCATATCAGAATGGCATGGTCGGCTTGGGGTCCGGCCATCGTGCTGGTCGCGGCATTTTTCTTCTACATGATGAGTGATGGCCGGCTTGCCGAGTCCGAAACCCCTCGACGCATCGCCATCACATTCGATGTCGTCACCAGTACCAACATCTTCGAGTTGTTCTCGGGCGCCTTGAACGTGAGCCGGTTCGGCGACAGCGGCATCCTCTATCTCGTCTACGCTGCCACACTGCCAGGCATGTTGCTCTGCCTCTACCTCTTTTCAGGCGTCCTGAGTTCGACCCGCCTGACGCCGCCGATCCTGCCACTGATGGCATCGATCTACATCACCACGACGGCGCTGTTCGGCGGCGCGTTTCTCTCGATCAAGACGTCCGCACTTTTGGGAATCATGCTCGGAGCAGCATCGGTCGGCGCAGTTCGTTCCAAGTTGAAAGCACGATCGATGCGGAAACAGCCGGCTCCATTCAGTCAACCCGGCTACAAGCCCGACCTGGGAGCGGTCGGTCAACAAGCGACAAATTGACTGGTGCTAGATAAGCAAGAGGGCTGAGGCCAAAATTCCCCCTCACCCCTTCGTCAACGTCCGCCTTACCGCGTCCTTCCAGCCCTTGATCTTGGCAACCCGTGTCTTCGGGTCCATCTCCGGCTCGAACCGGCGTTCCATGGCCCAGCTTTTGGCAAATGCCTTGCGGTCGGGCCAGACGCCGGCTTTGGAGCCGGCGAGCCAGGCGGCGCCGAGTGCGGTGGTTTCGAGGATCTTTGGGCGGTCGACCGGTGCGTCGAGGAGGTCGGAGAGGCGCTGCATCGTCCAGTCGGAGGCAACCATGCCGCCATCGACCCTCAGCACCGTGTCGCCGCTGCGGGTCTTCCAGTCGCGGCACATGGCATCCAGGAGGTCGCGGGTCTGGTAGCAGACGGCTTCGAGTGCCGCGCGGGCAATTTCCGCCGGTCCCGTCGCTCGTGTGAGGCCGAACATGGCGCCGCGCGCCTCCGCATCCCAGTGCGGCGCGCCCATGCCGGTAAAGGCGGGCACCAGATAGACGTCCTGCTGCGGATCCGCCTTTGCGGCAAGATCTCCCGATTTCGACGCCTTGTCGATGACGCCGATTCCGTCGCGCAGCCATTGCACGGCAGCGCCCGCGATAAAGATCGAGCCTTCCAGCGCATAGGTCGTCTCGCCGTCCAGCCGGTAGGCGATGGTGGTGAGCAGCCGGTTTTTCGAAGGCACCATGTCGCGTCCCGTGTTGAGAACGGCGAAACAACCGGTGCCATAGGTGGATTTCATCATGCCGGGTTCAAAACAGGCCTGGCCGATCGTCGCCGCCTGCTGGTCTCCGGCAACGCCCAGGATCGGGATCTCGGCGCCGAACAGGGATTTTTCCGTCACGCCGAAATCGTCGGCGCAGTCCTTCACCTCGGGCAGCATGGCGGCCGGGATCTTGAGGATATCAAGCAGCGACTGGTCCCAGGCATTGTCGGCGATATTGTAGATCAATGTGCGCGAGGCATTGGTGGCGTCGGTGACGAAGCTCTTTCCCCCGTCAGCCGCCAGATCAGAAACGTATCGATCGTGCCGAAGCAGAGTTCGCCCTTTGCGGCGCGCGCCCTCGCACCCTTCACGTTGGACAGCAGCCAGGCAAGCTTGGTGCCGGAGAAATACGGGTCGAGCAGCAGGCCGGTGCGCTTCGAGAATGTCTTTTCCAGACCCTCGCGTTTGAGCTTTTCGCAATAGGATGCAGTGCGGCGATCCTGCCAGACGATGGCGTTGTGGATCGGCTTGCCGGTCTCGCGGTCCCACACGACGACGGTCTCGCGCTGGTTGGTGATGCCGATTGCGGCGATCTGCGATGCCTCAAGGCCTGCGGCCTTCAGCGCCTGCTTGACCGTCACGAGCACGCTCTCCCAGATCGCTTCCGGATCGTGCTCCACCCAGCCCGATTTCGGAAAGATCTGCGGAAACTCGGTCTGGCCGACACCGGCGATCTGCATTGTTTCGTCAAACACGATTGACCGTGTCGACGTGGTTCCCTGATCGATCGCCAGGATGTAACCCGCCATGCTGCCCTCCCTCACCATTTGCGCGTTGATCACGGTTTGAGCAGATGCCGCCGTCGCCGTCAAACCGCAACTCCCCGCCATGGAGGCTGGAATCGAGCGGGTGCCGCACCGTTATCCACAGGATCAGAGGCGAAACTGCTAAATTTCGCATTTGCCTTTTTGAGCGAGCGCCCTCTTTTGGACGCACCCATAGCTTTATGCGGTCTTTGGACCCCGCAGGGGACTTGTATCTTCAAAAGGAGCCGGGATGAATCCGACCCCCCCGATGGCGCTGCAGCCTTTCAGGAAATCACTGACGGCCAAGATCTTCATGATCTGCTTTTTGTCCATCCACGTGCCCTTGATCGCCGTGATCGCCTATCTCGCGATCGGTTTCGAAACCCAGCCGCTCACGCTTCTTCTGTTGCTGCTCGGCGCCACGCTGATCGGCACCGTGGCCTGCCTTTCGGGCCTTTGGCTGCTGCTGCGGCCACTTCGCAGCCTGACGCGCGCGGTCAAAACCTATCGCGACGAAGGCCAGCCGGTACGGATGTTTTCCAAAGCCGATGATGAGATCGGCGTGCTCGCGACGGCTGTGACCTCGATGGTCGCCGAAGTCGAAACGCTGATGCAGAAGCTGCGCCACCAGGCGATGACCGACCCTTTGACCGGGCTTGGCAACCGCCGCTGGCTGAGCGAACGCGTTGCGCAGGAACTGGCACGCGCCGAGCGCCAGGCGGAACCGATCTCGGTCATCCTGTTCGACCTCGACAAGTTCAAGACCATCAACGACAGTCACGGACACGATGTCGGCGACCAGGTTCTGGTGGCAGCCGGCGAAATCGCCACCAATTATGTCCGCCCCTACGATCTCGCGGCGCGGATCGGCGGCGAGGAATTCTGCATCGTCTTGCCGAAGACAACCGAGACGGAGGCCGCCGATATCGCCGAGCGGTTGCGCGCAGCACTCGCAAAGACCACCGTCACGCCGCTCGCGCAAGGACGTCTCACCGCAAGCTTCGGCGTCTACCAGGGCGAGGCCGGCGAGAGCTTCGCACAGATGCTGCGGGTGGCCGATACGCTGCTCTATGACGCGAAGCAAAGCGGGCGCAACCGCGTGCGCCAGGCCGCCAGAAACACGGCCGGCAACCCGGCGCGATCCGCCCCTCATGCGCAGGCGACCCATGCCGCAACCGGTGCGGGCAAGCCGGCAAATTGAAGCTTGCTGCAAGGGCAAGGCTGGCGCCTGGCCCTTGGGCGTTCCCCTTCTTTCGGATCTCCTTTGCAATTGCCAGGGCGCAAGGTTTAAGCGTACCTTTCCGGTCGAGGCACCGCTCAAGCGCGGGCGCTTTGGCCTAGGGAGGGTTTTATAAAAATGGCAAGAACCGTCGTCGTCACCGGCTCAACGTCCGGCATCGGTCTCGGCATCGCAAAGGGTTTTGCAGCCGCGGGCGATACGGTTGTGATCAACGGCTTTGGAGAAAAGGACGCAATCGAGGCCGCCTGCCGGATGCTCGACGAGGCGGGTGCCGCAACCGTCCTCTACCACCCGGCCGACATGACGAGGCCCGGCGAGATCGAGGATCTGATCCGGAGCACGGCGAAGACATTCGGAACGGTCGACGTCCTTGTCAACAATGCCGGCATTCAGCATGTGGCAAAGATCGAGGACTTTCCGCCGGAAAAATGGGACCAGCTGATCGCCATCCTCCTGTCATCCGCCTTCCACACGATGCGCCACGCGATCCCGCTGATGAAAGCGCAAGGCAAGGGCCGCATCATCAACGTCGCCTCCGCCCACGGCCTCGTCGCCTCGCCGTTCAAATCCGCCTATGTGGCCGCCAAGCACGGCATCATGGGCCTCACCAAAAGCGTCGCGCTCGAGGTTGCGCAATCCGGCATCACCGTCAACGCCATCTGCCCCGGCTTCGTGCTGACGCCTCTGGTCGAAAAACAGATCCCCGCCCAGGCCCGCGAAAAGGGCATCAGCGAAGCGCAGGTGCGAGACGAAGTGCTGCTGCGGCTACAGGCTACGAAGGAATTCGTCGCGGTCGAGGACGTGGCCGCCGCGGCGCTGTACCTCGCGAGCGATGCGGCAAGAAGTATCACGGGGACGCACCTCTCCATCGATGGCGGATGGACGGCGCAGTAGTTTGGGCGTGGGAGGCGATTGGGAGCGAGTGCAACTGAGAAAACGGCACGTCTCCGCTTCCCTCATTCCGTCTCCCTGCGCGTGCTCTCCGTGGCCGCGCGTTGTCCTCCCCACGACCCTCATCCCTGTGCTTGTCACAGGGATCCAGTCACGCGAAGTCTTTCGCGTGGAAAGGCTCTTCCGCGTCGCGGACGCGACGCTGCTGGATTCCTGTGACAAGCACAGGAATGAGGAGAGTTGGGCGGGTGTTGCGACGGAGACGCTAGGTGGTCGCTGCGGTGGAGAGATCCGGACAGCTGTCTCGGCGGAAAGGTTGCCTCCCGCGTCCCCGCCAAAAATATCTCCATCGACGGCGACCGCACTGCGAAGTAGACTTGCGCGAAGCAAGCGATGTGGGTGACGACGCCCACCCCCGCTACCCTCATTCCTGTGCTCGTCACAGGAATCCAGTCACGCGAAGTCTTTGCGTGAAATGGCCCTTCCGCGTCGCGGACGCGACGCTGCTGGATTCCTGTGACGAGCACAGGAATGAGGAGAGTTGGGCGGGTGTCGCGGCGGAGACGTCGGGGCGTCGCGGCAGAGACTTTGAGCGGATGCCCCGGCATCCGCGCCAATGAAATTGACAGCAGAAGCCGGGAACGGCGGACGAAGGAGACAGATGAGTTCAGCGATCCGCTTCATTCTCAACACGGAAGAGTTGAGCCTTGGAGATTTCGGCCCCACGGAAACGCTTCTCGATTATCTGCGCCTCAGAAGGCGGCTGACGGGGACGAAGGAAGGGTGTGCCGAGGGCGATTGTGGTGCCTGCACGGTGCTGGTGGGGAGGCTGAGCGAACGCGGCCTGATCTATGAAAGCGTCAATGCCTGCATCCGCCTGCTCGGATCGCTGCACGGAACCCATATCGTCACGGTCGAACATCTGGCCGCAAAGGATGGCATTCTGCATCCGGTGCAGCAGGCGATGGTCGACTGTCATGGCTCGCAATGCGGCTTCTGCACGCCGGGCTTCGTGATGTCGCTTTATGGGCTCTGGCTTTCCAACGAACAGCCGTCGCGCCAGGACATCGAAAGCGCCTTGCAGGGCAATCTCTGTCGCTGCACCGGTTACGAGCCGATCGTGAAGGCGGCCGAACAGGTGGCGGAAAGCCGCCCGAGCGCGCTGTTTGATCCGCTGGAACGCGACCGCACCGAAATCATGGGCAAGCTTTTCTCCATGCAGTCGGCGACCGACACAATCGTCGTGGAGAAAGACGGCGCCCGCTCAATCGTTCCGGCCTCGGTCGAGGCCTTTGCCGAAGTCTTTTCCCAAAACCCTGATGCAACCGTCGTGGCCGGTGCCACCGACGTCGGACTGTGGGTGACGAAGCAGTTGCGGCTGCTTGATCCTGTCATCTTCATCAACCACCTCAGCGAGTTGAAATCGATCACCATCGAGGATGGAGGGGTCTCCATCGGCGCCGGCGTCAGTTATGCGGATGCGCAAGGCGTGATGGATGCGGTGGTTCCCGCCATCGGCCGGTTGATCGACCGGATCGGCGGCAGCCAGGTGCGCAACATGGGCACGATCGGCGGCAATATCGCCAACGGATCGCCGATCGGCGACACACCGCCGCCCCTGATCGCGCTGGGTGCCGAACTGACGCTGCGTTCCCATTCCGGTCGCCGCACGATGCCGCTCGAGAATTACTTCATCGCCTATGGCAAGCAGGACCGGCAGCCCGGCGAGTTCGTGGAAAAGATCGTCGTGCCGCGCCCGGCAGAAGACAGCCATTTCGCCGTCTACAAGATTTCCAAGCGTCGTGACGAGGATATTTCGGCGCTGTGCGGCGCGTTTTACCTGATGCTCGATGCGGAAGGGCTGGTCGAGGAGATCCGCATCGCCTTCGGCGGCATGGCGGCAATCCCGAAACGGGCGACCCATGTGGAAGATATGCTGATAGGACAGCCCTGGAGCTGGGGCGTGGTATCGGCCGTGCGCGACGCGTTCGATGCGGATTTCCAGCCCCTGACCGACTGGCGGGCGACCGCTGAATACCGCAGCCTGACCGCCAAGAACCTGCTGACGCGGTTCTTCCTGGAGACCGCCGGAGCACCGAGCGAGCTGCACCGGTTCGAGCTGGAGGAAGCATGATGGACAACACAAGCTTTCCGATGAAACCCGTGATCGACGGCCCGATGCATGTGTCGCTGAAGCATGATTCGGCGCACAAGCATGTGACCGGGCAGGCCGAATATATCGACGACATTCCAGAACCCGCGGGCACGCTGCATGGCGGGCTGGGCCTTGCCGATCGTGCCCATGCGCAGATCGTCTCGATCGACCTCGAAGCCGTGAAAGCAGCCCCCGGCGTCGTCTGGGTGATGACGGCAGACGATATTCCGGGGGCCAACGACGTCGGCTCGACCGGACGCCATGACGAGCCGCTGTTGGCGACCGATCTCGTGCAGTTCCACGGCCAGCCGATCTTTGCGGTGTTTGCGGAAACGCGCGACCAGGCCAGGCGTGCAGCACTGCTGGCGAAGATCGAGTACCGCGACCTTCCCCACTGGAGCGACATTGCAGGTGCCCGCGACAATGGCGCCCCATTCGTGACCGAACCGATGACGCTGAAGCGTGGCGAGCCGGAGGCCGAGATCGGCAAGCCGCCGCTTCGGGTTCAGGCCTCAATGGAAATCGGCGGCCAGGAGCATTTCTACCTCGAAAGCCACATCGCCTTTGCCATTCCGGGCGAGGACGACGACGTCATCGTCTGGTCCTCCACCCAGCATCCGAGCGAGGTGCAGCATATGGTGGCGCATGTGCTGGGCGTGCCGAACCACGCGATCGAAGTCCGCACCAGACGCATGGGCGGCGGTTTCGGCGGCAAGGAGACCCAGGGCAACCAGTTCGCAGCCCTTGCGGCCGTCGCGGCAAAGAAGCTCAACCGGGCGGTCAAATTCCGGCCGGACCGCGACGAAGACATGTCGATGACCGGAAAGCGCCATGATTTCCGGGTCGATTACGATATCGCCTTCGACGAGGACGGCCGCATCCACGCGGTCGATGCGACCTACGCGGCGCGTTGCGGCTTTTCCGCCGATCTCTCCGGTCCCGTCACCGACCGGGCGCTGTTTCATGCGGATTCGAGCTATTTCTACCCGCATGTGCACCTGACCTCGCAACCGCTAAAGACCCACACGGTGTCCAACACCGCCTTTCGCGGGTTCGGCGGGCCGCAGGGCATGCTCGGCGCCGAGCGGATGATCGAGGAAATCGCCTATGCGGTCGGCAAAGACCCGCTCGAGGTGCGCAAGCTCAATTTCTACGGACAGCCCGGCTCCGGCCGCACCACGACCCCCTATCATCAGGATGTCGAGGACTGCGTTATCGCCCGCATTGTCGAGGAACTGGAACAGTCGAGCGACTATCAGGCGCGGCGACAGGCGATCCTCGAATTCAACGCGCAAAGCCCCGTCATTCGCAAGGGCATCGCGCTGACGCCGGTCAAGTTCGGCATCTCGTTCACGCTCACCGCCTACAATCAGGCGGGCGCGCTGGTGCATGTCTATAACGACGGTTCGATCCACCTGAACCACGGCGGCACCGAGATGGGCCAAGGTCTCTATACCAAGGTGGCGCAGGTCGTGGCCGACGCCTTCCAGGTGGATATCGACCGGGTGAAGATCACGGCGACCACCACCGGCAAGGTGCCGAACACATCCGCGACGGCTGCCTCTTCCGGCTCCGATCTCAACGGCATGGCCGCCTACGATGCCTGCCGGCAGATCAAGGAGCGGCTCGTGGATTTCGCCTGCCGGCAGTGGAAGGTGGACAAGTCGGAGGTGGAATTCCTGCCCAACCGCATCCGCATCGGCGGCGACACGGTGCCCTTCGATACATTCGTGAAGGCCGCCTATTACGACCGGGTCCAGCTTTCTGCGGCCGGTTTCTACAAGACGCCGAAGATCCATTGGGACCGGGCGGCCGGAAAGGGCCACCCGTTCTACTATTTCGCCTATGGAGCCTGCGTGTCGGAAGTCTCGATCGACACGCTGACCGGCGAGTACATGATGGATCGCACCGACATTCTCCATGATGTCGGCAAATCGCTCAATCCAGCGATCGATATCGGCCAGATCGAAGGCGCCTTCGTGCAGGGCATGGGGTGGCTGACCACCGAAGAACTGTGGTGGGATGCCAAGGGTCGCCTCAGAACGCACGCGCCCTCCACCTACAAGATCCCGCTCGCCTCAGACCGGCCGAAGATCTTTAACGTGCAGCTGGCGGAATGGTCGGAAAACGCCGAACCGACCGTCGGCCGCTCGAAAGCCGTCGGCGAACCGCCGTTCATGCTGGCGATCTCGGTTCTCGAAGCGATCTCGATGGCGGTGGCAAGCGTTGCCGACTACACCGCCTGCCCGAGGCTCGATGCGCCCGCGACGCCGGAAAGGGTGCTGATGGCGGTCGAGCGGATGAAGGCTTTGGGGTGAAGAGCGATGCTGCAGCCGCATGAGCCCCAACCATGACCCTGCCGCTTGCCGCGTTTCTCGCCGCCAACCCCGCATCGGTCCTCGTCGCGATCGCTGAGGCGAAGGGCTCGACTCCGCGTGAGCAAGGTACGTTCATGCTGGTGAGCAGCACGGCGATCTGGGGCACGATCGGCGGCGGCCAGTTCGAATATATGGCGATCGACAATGCGCGTGCCATCCTGGCAGGCTCGGGCGCAGCGGTGATGGATATTCCGCTGGGGCCTGAGATCGGCCAGTGCTGCGGCGGTCGCACGAAACTCGTGTTTACTGTCGTGACGCCTGAAGTCGCTACGGATCTGCAAACCCGTATCCGCTTCGAAGAGGACACGCGCCCCGAAATCTACCTGTTCGGCTGCGGCCATGTGGGTCTGGCGCTGGCACGCGCTCTCGCGCCCCTGCCCTTTGCCGTGACCGTCATCGAGACACGCGCCGAGGCGCTGGAGGGACTGCCGCTAGAAGTGTCCGCAAGGCTGATTGCCATGCCGGAAGCGCATGTGGCGGAGATTGCGCCGGGTGGCGCGGCTGTCATCCTCACCCACGACCATGCGCTGGACTTCCTCATCGCCGAACGGGCGCTTTTGCGGGGAAACCTCGCCTATGTCGGCATGATCGGCTCTGCCACCAAGCGCGCCACATTTTCGAACTGGCTGCAGCGGCAGACGGAGGATCGTGACGCGAGTGCGGCAATGATGGCCCGGCTGACGCTACCGGTCGGCAATGTCTTGGCTGACGGCAGCGTCAAGGACAAGCGCCCGGCGGTGATCGCAGCGCTGGTCGCCGCCGAACTGTTGCACCGCGTCCCGGCCCGGCATCCGGTCGAAAGTGTCTCGGCGCGTTCTTCGGTCTGACACGCGGCTCACGGAAAGCGCTGGTAGCGATCCACCTCGGCCCACGCCTCCGAACGGAACCGACGCTTGACGGTGCTGGGCGTGATCCTCTCGTCGAGCAGACCGAAGGCCCGCAGTTCGTCCTCGCTGACATTCTCCACGTCGCACTGCTGGCGGGCGCCCGAGATCATCGAGGTCAAGAACCGCCCGCTTGATTTCAGGCGCAGAAATGCAGCGCGCAAACCACTGAACATGGCCGCTTCTCCCTTGTAGAGTCATCATTGATTTGATGTTTGTGCTTGGAAGATGCGCGCAAAAATGCTCCGTTTCCAATGGAACATCCGTCTGGATGGATGAAGAGGGCTTATCCATGAAAATGTCGAGGAACTTTCCGCTGAACGCCCTTCGCGTCTTCGAAGCGGCAGCGCGGCACCTAAGTTTCACCAGGGCCGGCGAAGAGCTGGGCATGACGCAGACGGCCGTGAGCTATCAGATCAAGCTTCTCGAGGAGACTTTGGGCGACCAGCTTTTCCTCCGCCGGCCGCGACAGGTGACATTGACGGCGGCAGGCGAGCGGCTGGCACCAAAAATATCGGAAGCGTTCGGCATCATGGACGAGGCTGTGGCGGGAACGAAGGAACTGTCAGAGAGCACGCTGGTCATCCACACGACCGCGACATTCGCATACCGGTGGCTCGCCCCTCATCTCGGCACATTCCAGATGCAGAACCCCGACATCGCGGTACGGCTCGAAACCTCGCAGACCGTGGTGGACTTCACTCGGACCGAAGCCGACGTGGCGATCCGCAGCGGCACCGGCCGCTGGCCGGGACTGACCTCGCATTTCCTGATGAAGAGCGATTTTACGCCGATGCTGAGCCCGGTGCTGGCCGAAACGATCGGCGGCGTTCGCGAGCCGGCCGATATCCTGAAGTTGCGGATCATCGACGCGGGCGATGTCTGGTGGCGGCTGTGGCTTGAAGCGGCCGGCATTCCCGATGCGGATCTCGGGGGACGACCGAACAGTCGTTTCGGGGCACAGGCTTTCGAGGCGGCGGCCGCGATCGCCGGACAGGGCGTGGCGATTCTGAAGCCCGAATTCTACGCCGACGACGTTGCGCTCGGACGACTGATCCAGCCGTTCGAACTCAGGGCCTCGGACGGCAACGACTATTGGTTCGCCTATCAGGAGACGCGGCGGCATTCGAAGAAAATCCGCGCCTTCCGTGATTTCATGCGCCTCATGATGCCGAGTTTCCGAGACTGATCATGCTGGTCGTTCAAAAGCCCATGTCGGGTGCGTAGAAACAACGCAACGTGTCTTCCGTCGGATAGAGACAGATGTGATATTCGGAATCGGTGCTGCGACGGGCCGCGCTCTGCGGCAGCTGGAAATCATGGGTGCGGGTGACCAGACGGTGGTCACCGGGCTTCAGGATGATTTCGTAACCGCCGCTTGTGATCCTGACATTCCTGGTCGGGATCCTCTGGCAGTCGCCGGTATGATTGTTGCCGTTGCAGCAGTAGGAATCGTACTTGAAGCCGCTCACGGCCTCGTGCGCCCGCCCCTGAGCAGTGGGAATGCTCAACGTGGATACACCGGATACAAACGCAATCACCGCGCCCGTTGGAAGGCACCGCCTGCTCGGCGTCATGTCACTACGCATAAGCCTGTTCTCCGTTGATGAATGTCATCTCCGGCGACGCGCTCAACGCAATACCCGGCACCGCCGGAGGACTTGCAAAGCTTACAATACGCGAGTCGGCTGGTGCCGCTAAACAAAATAGTGCGGCGCACAACTTGCGTATTAGATTTTTCTTAAAGAAACGCCAGTTACGCAGGCATTCAGAGGTGCGAGACCATCCGGTGCAGCTGAGCGGCGATCTTGGCGGCATCGTAGGGCTTGCTGTAGAACACGCTGCGGGCCGGCATATCGTCCTTGCCGAGCTTCACATGGCCGGACACGATGATGATCTCGATCGGCGGCCAGCGGTCGCGCACCATGGCGGCCAGCCGCATTCCGTTCATGCTGCCCGGCATATCGATGTCGGTAAAGACGATGCGGATATCCTTACGGTCCTGGAGAATTTCGACTGCCTGATCGGCACTTCGAGCCTCGACGGCTTCGAAACCGGCTTCTTCTACGAGGTCCGTCGCCATCATCAAGAGCAGCGGTTCGTCCTCAACTACGAGTACGACGTGCCTTGAAGGCGGGGTAAGTGATCCCATTCAGATATCTGCCTGCTGGAGCTGAGGGAGAGACGCGTGCATCTGGGCGACGAAGCCCGATGGTTCATAACGAACGTTAACGCCGCCTGTTCCGGCCAGTCCCATACGAATAAGTTTCGATCCAAACCCATTGGCCTGCGGTTCGGCAACCCGGGGCCCGCCGCTTTCCTGCCAGCTGAAGTTGAACGACGAAAGATCGCCCTCGCCTTCCACGTGCCAATTGATGGCAACGCGGCCTGTCGTGTTGGAGAGACTGCCATACTTGATCGCGTTGGTGGCGAGCTCGTGCAGCACGAGCGACAGCGACAGCGTACCCTTGGGTCCAAGCATGATCGGATCGCCGACGATGTCGATCCGCTCGCGCACGGAGAGACGGTCGAGCGTCTTTTCAACGACGTTGGAAACGGGGGCACTGCTCCAGTTACGCTCGAGAAGGATTTCGTGCGCGGTGCTCAGCGCATGCAGGCGACGCTCGAAAGCGTCCACGTGGTTGCGCTCCTTGACCGGACGCAGGGTCTGGGAGGCGATGGCCTGCACCATGGCAAGCGTGTTTTTCAGACGGTGCCCGAGCTCACGCTGCAAAACCATCTGTTCGGCCTCGGCATGCACGCGGGCAATCGCTGCCTGGATGCGATCGCCAAAGCTGCGCAAGAAAGCCAGTTCTTCGGTGCTCCACGCATAGGGATGTGTGTGATGGGCGAACACGACCAGATTGAAACGCCCCTGATCCATGATCGACACATTGACGAGGACGCGGATATCGAGATCCAGCAGTGCCTGCGCATTGTCGCGGGTTCTCGGGTCCTGCGTGACATCGGGGATGACGACGGGGTTGCCAAGCCTCAGATCGTTGATGAACGAGCCGTAATCACGGAAGTGATGCCGGCCGGAAAGAGACACGACACCGGGCGCCGTCCATTCCGGCTGCATCAGCACCGTCTCGTCAGCAAGGTTGACGATGCCGAAACCGGCGCGGGTGGCATCCAGTGCCTTGGCCATCAGGTCGGCCGCCGCCATCGCCATGGACTCTGTGTCGGTCAGATGATTGAGACGGTCGCCAAGATCGAGCAGAGCCTGGACGCGGGCAGCCGCCCGCTTGATGACTGTGACGTCCTTCACCGCACCGATCATCTTGATCGGCCGTCCGCTCTCGTCGTGAACGAAACTGGCGGTGCGCGAAATCCAGCGGATTCCGACATCCGTGTTGATGCGATACTCGACGTCGAGCGAATCCGTAGCTTCCCGACGGCCGAGGTCGCTCGACTGCAAGCCCCGGTCGCTCTCCACGACCATTCCCTCAAACAGGGAGGACGGATAGATCGGTGCGACGGGCAGATGGAAGATGCGGCAAAAGGCCGGCGACGTCTTGGCCTGACCGGTCTCGATATCCACTTCGAACGTGCCGACGCCGCCAGCCTCCTGGGCAGCCAGCGTCTCGTTTGCAGCGGCCCGCATATGCGATGTCAGGCTCTTCTGACGGCGAAACAGATCGTCCTTGCGCTGCGACAGCCGGCGCGCTTCAAACAGCGCAATCACCTGGCCTGCAAGCGCGCGCAGTCCTTCGCGCTGTTCGTTGTCGAGGCCGTGCGGCCGCGGCACACTGTCGATGACGCAGAGGCTGCCGATGGTGATATTGTCGGGCGTGATCAGCGGTGCGCCTGCGTAAAAGCGGATGAATG
Source organism: Neorhizobium sp. DAR64862/K0K3 (assembly GCF_050500185.1). Taxonomy (NCBI): domain Bacteria; kingdom Pseudomonadati; phylum Pseudomonadota; class Alphaproteobacteria; order Hyphomicrobiales; family Rhizobiaceae; genus Neorhizobium; species Neorhizobium sp. DAR64862/K0K3. The sequence goes on along the minus strand of NZ_CP191449.1, from coordinate 803,771 downwards.
GCTCGCCGGTCACCAGCGTGTTGTCGCGCGTGCGCGGATCGTCCTTGAGATCGGGAATGATCAGAAGATCGGAACTGGCGAGCGCATGGCGGCAGACCGACTGGGAGAGCGGCGTTTCAGACGGGCTGAACCCGACACGCGCCTTGAACCACTGGCGTTCCGCATCGACAAGACTGATCAGCGCCACCGGCGCCTTGCAAAGCGCGGTGGCGATCTGGACGATCCCGTCGAACTCCGGTTCAGACGGAGAATCCATGATGTCGTAGGCTTCGAGGGCCTCGAGACGATCGAGAAGGGCGGCGTGTTCGTCGAGATCGGCGATGAGCAAGGGAAACTCTGAAAATTGCAATTGACGCTAAGATAGGGCGCAAAAATGATTTGTCACCACTGCACGGTCACTGCTGCTGCTCAACCGCGTATACCGCGGGTTGAAACAAATTGCCTAACCGATCATTCATAAGTAACAGCTAAGAAATACGCAGACAGAGACTCACATTCTGGGACATCATGGCCTTGAACGACGACGCGACGCTGCGGCAGATGGCCGGGCTGATGGAAGTTGCAGGCGTCCTGATCGCGGTGTTCGATCAGGACGACAGGCTACGTTTCGCCAATCGTGCGTTCCGGGACGCCTGGTGCCTCGACGAGACCGATAGTCCGCTCTGGTCGGAGATGATGCGCCGCAATTTCCTGTCAGCGCGCGGCACGGTCATCAAGGCGACGGATTTCGAGACATGGCTGCGCTCCACCCTTTCGCGGCGCGGCAAGACCGGCTTTCGCGCCTACGAAACCGACCTTCACGACGGCCGCTGGCTCTGGATGACGGAAACCATGCAGCCGAACGGCTGGATGCTGTGCGTTGCAAGTGACATCACCTCGATGCGCCCCGACGAAAGAACGCTCCGGCAGGACCGCGACGACGCGATCAGGGTCTCCCAGATCGACGAACTGACCGGCATTCCAAGCCGGCGGTTCGCGATGGCAAAGATCGACGATCTGTTGCGCTCGCAAGGTGGGGCGCCATCGCAGCCGGCCGGATGCCTGGCCGTGCTCGACATCGACAATTTCAAATATATCAACGACCGTTTCGGCCATTCGGTCGGCGATGCGGTGCTGAAGGACTTTGCCAAGACACTGCACAGCCATGTGCGAAAGACCGACGTACTCGGCCGTGTCGGCGGCGAGGAATTCGTGCTGATCCTGCCCAATGCATCACCGGAAAACGCGCTGACGATCGTCGGCAAGATGCTGGAGGCGGTGCGTCACTCGCGGCCCGTCGCGGAACAGCAGAGCTTCCGCTACACGTTTTCTGCAGGCATCGCGTCCGGCGACAGCGGCGATAGCGCCGCAGACCTCTACCGGCGCGCCGACTTGGCCCTTTATGCCGCCAAGATGCGGGGCCGCAACCAGGTCTGCCTCGATCCGGAAACACGCCTGGGACGGATTACTGCCGCTGTCTGACAGCCTCAGGATGTCGAGTATCTGAGGACACCTGCAATCCCCGAATTTGGATCGGCACCCGTATCGGCCGGATGACGGACGCCGTCCATGACCGTCACTTCGGGGAAATCGAACGGACTGACACCTTCGATGCAGGCGACATTGATGCCGAACTGCTCCGGATTTGAGCGCCGCTGGTGATGGGTATAGATGCCGCAGGTCTTGCAGAAATAGTGTTTCGCAGTCCCCGTATTGAACTGATAGAGCGTCAGGCTGTCCTCACCCTCAAGGATAGTGAGATCGCTCAGCAGCGCAGAGGCAACGACGGCTCCCCGCATGCGGCAAAACGAGCAGTCACAGCGCCGGATCGTGTTGAACCCATCCGACAACTTGACCCGCAAGCGCACCGCGCCGCAGTGGCACGAGGCATGATGGGGTTCTGCGGTTTCGCTCATGGGTAGCTCCTCGATCCTGATACGCCCGAAAGCTAGTCCGGATGGACGGGCACGGCAACCTCGCCCGCTCCCCTCATTGCCATATGATCTGTATCGGAATGACGGTGGCGTCCGCCCCTCTTCCCTCTCCGCGATTTTTTCCCCAAAGTGCGCTGCAGGGGAACTGAATCGGGAACACACGGAATGTACGAATACGCGATCGCCTGGGAATGGCTGAGCTTTGCAGCGCGCTGGTTTCACGTCATCACTGCGATCGCCTGGATCGGCTCGTCCTTCTACTTCATCGCGCTTGATCTTGGGCTGGTGAAGCGGGCACATCTTCCCGTCGGCGCCTATGGCGAGGAATGGCAGGTGCATGGCGGCGGGTTCTATCACATCCAGAAATACCTGGTGGCGCCGGCGCAGATGCCGGAGCACCTGACCTGGTTCAAGTGGGAAAGCTACGCCACCTGGCTCTCCGGCTTCGTGATGCTGTGCATCGTCTATTATGGCGGCGCAGACCTGTTCCTGATCGACCGCACGGTGATGGACCTGTCATCCCTGCAGGCGATCGGCCTTTCGCTGGCGTCACTCGGTATCGGCTGGGTCATCTATGACCAGCTGTGCAAATCGCCTGTCGGTAAGAACACCTGGGCGCTGATGGGCATTCTCTATGTGGTTCTGGTCGCGATGGCCTGGGGCTACACGCAGATCTTTTCCGGCCGCGCCGCCTTCCTGCATCTCGGCGCCTTCACCGCCACGATCATGTCTGCCAACGTCTTCATGATCATCATGCCGAACCAGCGCATCGTCGTCGCCGACCTGATCGCCGGGCGCACGCCCGATCCGAAATACGGCGCGATTGCCAAGCAGCGTTCCCTGCACAACAACTACCTGACTCTGCCCGTCATCTTCTTCATGCTGTCGAACCATTATCCGCTGGCGTTTGCCACCCATTTCAACTGGGTGATCGCGGCGCTGATCTTCCTGATGGGCGTGACGATCCGCCACTGGTTCAACACCACCCATGCCCGCAAGGGCAAGCCGACCTGGACCTGGCTGGTGACAGTGCTCCTGTTCATCACCATCATGTGGCTTTCGACGGTGCCAAAAGTGCTGACCGGCGAGACACAGATATCGAAAGCATCGGCCATGACGCCGATCCAGCAGACATTCGCATCCGACACCCATTTCGTCGCGGCACGCAATGTCGTTCAGGGGCGCTGTTCGATGTGCCATGCGGCGGAACCGGTTTGGGAGGGCATCACCTTCACGCCGAAATCGGTGAAGCTGGAAACCGATGCGGAGATTGCCGCCCACGCCCGCGAGATCTATATCCAGGCCGGCCGGAGCCACGCCATGCCGCCAGGCAACGTGTCCGCCATCACCCTCGAGGAGCGCCGTCTTCTCGTTGCGTGGTATGAAAGTGCAATAGCGTCGAAATAGAGTTTTAGATGACCGATTCCCTGATCCGCGGCCGCCTCCTGTCGTTCAAGCGCGCCCCCCTCGCGATGACCGACACCGACAGCTATCTGTACGAGCACGACGGCGCCCTGCTGGTCTCCGGCGGCCGGATCACCGCAACCGGCGACTACGCGCAGGTCAAGGCGCAGGCGACGGCCGACGTCGAAGAGATCGATCACCGGCCGCACCTCATTCTGCCGGGCCTGATCGATACCCATGTGCATTTTCCGCAGATGCAGGTGATCGCGTCCTATGCCGGCAACCTTCTGGAATGGCTCAACACCTACACATTCCCCGAGGAATGCCGCTTCGTCGAGAGCGATCACGCGACGCGCATCGCCACGCATTTCTACGACGAGTTCCTGCGCCACGGCACGACGACGGCGGTTGCCTATTGCTCCGTCCACAAGACTTCCGCCGACGCGTTTTTCGCCGAGGCGATGAAGCGCAACATGTGCATGGTCGGCGGCAAGGTGATGATGGATCGCAATGCGCCGCAGGGCCTGCTCGATACCGCCGAGATGGGCTATGACGAAACCAGAGCCGTGATTGCCGAATGGCACGGAAAGGGCCGCAACCACGTCGCCATCACGCCGCGCTTTGCCATCACCTCGACGCCGGGCCAGATGAAGGCGGCGGAAGCGTTGGCGCAGGAATTCCCCGACCTGTTCATCCAGACGCACCTCTCGGAAAACCACGACGAAATCAAGTATACTGCCGAGCTCTATCCGGAAGCGACGGACTATACCGACATCTATGCCCGCTACGGCCTGCTGGGGAAAAAGACGCTGCTTGGCCACGCCATCCATCTGTCCGAGCGCGAGGCAGATGCGCTGTCGGAAGCCGGCAGCATCGCCGTGCATTGCCCGACATCCAACCTCTTCCTCGGTTCCGGCCTGTTTCCGCTGAAAGCCTTGAGGAGGCGCGAAAAGCCCGTCCGTGTTTCCGTCGCGACCGATATCGGCGGCGGTTCCAGCTATTCGATGCTGAAGACCATGGACGAGGCCTACAAGATTCAGCAACTGCTGGGCGAACGTCTCAATCCGCTCGAAAGCTACTACCTGATGACCCGCGGCAATGCGGAGGCGCTGGGCATGGAGGCCGACATCGGCACGCTCGACATCGGATCGATGGCCGACCTCGTCATCCTCGACGCCGGATCGACACCCGCAATGCGGCTTCGGATGGAAACGGTGAAGACCCTGCCCGAAGAGCTGTTCCTGCTGCAGACCATGGGCGACGACCGCGCGGTGGTGGAAACCTATGTTGCGGGCAAGGCGATGAAGACGGGGCTGGGCGGCGATGAAGTGCAGACTGGTGCCGTGGAGGCCTGACGTCTCGACGTAGCCTGGCTGTCGGGACAGGATACCCCATCCCTCCGGGCGCCACCGGCGAACGAAACACCAAGTCTAGAATCCAGTCGTGATGCATTTTCACTGTAATATCAGCGCTTAATTATATTTAAACTATAACTTATTACGCCTGTCTGCGACAGAATATCCCCTGGCAGCCATGAAGGCAGAGCGCAGCTGTCATGCCACACAAGTTTGCCTGACCAATCGATCAGTTTGCATGCGCTCCAGCGATCCCGGCTGGCGCCAGCAACGCTGATGGAATGGAGGCTTCTCCGCTACTCCACGAGGGGTTCTATGTCGTTTTTGAAAAATGCGAGTATTCGCACCAAAATACTGTCTGTCCTTATCCCGCTCTGCGTCGTTGGCCTGGGCGCTACAAGCTTCGTTGCAAGCCGCTACAAGGCTGCCGATACCAGCTACTCCGATTTTATTTCGACAGACACCGTTGCGGCTGTGGAAATGGCCCGCGCCAACCGCAATCTTGCGGCGACGGGCTATGCCGCCTACCAGACCCTTGCCTATCCCAGGGGCAGCGAGGGGATGACGGCTGCCACTGCTTTCTACAAGGAAAGCAAAACCAACCTGATGGTGCGTCTCGAGCATATCCGTACACTCGTGCCAACCAGAGCGGCAGACCTCGACCCGCTCGTGACCCGCGTCAAGGCAGTCCTCACGCTGACTGACGAGGCTGTTGCCCTCGGTGAAAACGACCAGGACGAAATCGCCAAGGCAGCTCTTGTGAAGGTCGATCAGCAGGTTCTGCCGCTGGCGAAGGACCTCGCGGCATTCCTCGAGCGGTTGAGCGCAGATGTGAATACCAAGAGCAACGCGATCACCGACGAAACGAACTCGACGATCTTCAACGCACTGCTCGTTCTCGCAGTCGTGTTTTCGGCCGGTATCGTCGGAGCGCTCCTCGTCTCCGCCAAGGGCATCACCAAGCCGATTGCCAACCTGCGCGAACGCATGGCGTCATTGGCACGGGGTGAAACAGAGGCACCGATCGAAGGTCAGGATCGCCGCGACGAGCTTGGCGCCATGGCGGCAGCCGTTGCCGTGTTCCGCGACAACGCGCTGGAGCGCATCCGCCTCGAACGCGAAGCCGATGCCAACCGGAGCCTGTCCGATCGCGAACGCATCGAACGCGACGCGCAAAAGGCAAAGGACGCCGCTGACACCCAGTTCGCGGTGGACCAGCTTGCCGGCGGACTGGCAAAGCTTGCGCAGGGTGATGTCGCCTACCGCCTCGACACGCCGTTCGTCGCGCATCTTGATGCACTGCGCAACAACTTCAACGATTCGGTTGCCAACCTTCAGGAAACCCTGCAGGCCGTCGGCAACAATGCCCGCGGCATCGACGGCGGCGCCAATGAGATCCGTGCGGCCGCCGACGATCTGTCCAAGCGCACCGAACAGCAGGCTGCATCGGTCGAAGAAACCGCAGCCGCCTTGGAGCAGATCACCACCACGGTGAAGGATTCCAGCAAGCGCGCCGAAGAAGTCGGCAACCTCGTCACCAAGGCCCGTGCCGGCGCCGAGCGTTCCGGCGCAGTCGTGCGCGATGCGGTCACCGCCATGCAGGGGATCGAAAAGTCCTCGGGCGAGATCTCCAGCATCATCGGCGTCATCGACGAAATCGCCTTCCAGACCAACCTTTTGGCCCTGAACGCCGGTGTCGAAGCCGCGCGCGCCGGTGAAGCGGGCAAGGGTTTCGCCGTCGTCGCACAGGAAGTCCGCGAACTCGCACAGCGCTCTGCCAAGGCCGCCAAGGAGATCAAGGAACTGATCACCGCATCAAGCGAGCATGTCCGCTCCGGCGTCCACCTGGTCGGCGAGACCGGCAAGGCGCTGGAAGTCATCGTCGCCGAAGTTCAGGAGATCAACCGCCACGTCAACGCGATCGTCGACTCCGCGCGCGAACAGGCGGTCGGGCTGCAGGAGATCAACACGGCGGTCAACACGATGGACCAGGGCACCCAGCAGAACGCCGCCATGGTGGAAGAATCGACTGCGGCCAGCCACTCGCTTGCCAAGGAAGCAGCCTCGCTGAACGACCTCCTGTCACGCTTCAACCTCGGCCAGGCCGAAAACCGGTCCGCATCGAACGGTCGTCGCGGCCATGCTCCGTCGGCTCCGATGGCCGTATCGCCGGCCTCGCGCCAGACACCATCGCCGGCACGAGCACTCGGCAACCGCATCGCTTCAGCCTTCGGCGGCGGTTCGTCATCGGCCGCGGCGCAGGCCCAGTCTTGGGAAGAATTCTGAGGCCCAGCCACAAAACCCGGCCACAGATTGAGTAAACTACGACGGGCGGCCATGGCCGCCCGTTTTCCGTTGCGGCGCGGCACCTGCGGTGCGGTTGAGAAAACTGCTCCCCCAAACCGACGTTTCCGCTGGCAAGGTCGCCCGGATATGGTAGTTGTCGGACAACCATCGAGGAGGAAGTTTTGCGCATGTCCAAGCCGCTGACCATTGCCGATCTGAAGACCATGGCTCGCCGTCGTGTGCCCAAGATGTTCTTCGATTATGCCGATAGCGGTGCCTGGACCGAAGGCACATACCGTGCCAACGAGGAAGACTTTTCCAGGATCAAGCTGCGCCAGCGGGTGCTTGTCGACATGACCAACCGGTCGCTGGCAACGACGATGGTGGGACAGGCAGCGGCGATGCCCGTGGCACTCGCGCCAACCGGAATGACCGGCATGCAGCATGCCGATGGTGAGATGCTGGCGGCGCAGGCGGCCGAAGAATTCGGCGTTCCCTTCACGCTGTCCACCATGAGCATCTGCTCGATCGAGGATGTGCGCTCGGTCACCACCAAGCCATTCTGGTTCCAGCTCTATGTGCTCAAAGACCGTGGCTTTATCGAACGGCTGATCGGCCGCGCCAAGCAGGCCGGCTGCTCGGCGCTGGTCGTCACCGCCGATCTGCAGATCCTCGGCCAGCGCCACAAGGACATCAGAAACGGCCTGTCGGCGCCGCCGAAGTGGACGCTCAACAGCGCGCTGCAACTGGCGACCAGGCCGCAATGGTGCCTGGAAATGCTGCGCACCAAGCGTCGCGGTTTTGGCAATATCGTGGGGCATGCGAGCAACGTTTCGGACCTGTCGTCGCTCGGTGCCTGGACCGCCGAACAGTTCGACCCGCGCCTGTCCTGGGACGATATCCGCTGGATCAAGGATCTGTGGGGCGGCAAGCTGATCATCAAGGGCATTCTCGACGAGGAAGACGCACGCGCCGCAGCCGATACCGGCGCCGATGCGATCATTGTCTCCAACCACGGCGGCCGCCAGCTGGATGGCGCCCCCTCTTCGATCAGCATGCTGCCGAAGATTGTCGATGCCGTCGGCGACCGCATCGAGGTGCATTTCGACGGCGGGATCCGCTCCGGTCAGGATGTGCTCAAAGCCGTGGCGCTCGGAGCCAAGGGCACCTATATCGGCCGGCCCTTCCTCTATGGCCTCGGCGCAATGGGCAAGCCGGGCGTCACCGCAGCGCTCGAAATCATCCGCAAGGAAATGGACATCTCGATGGCCTTGTGCGGGAAGCGCGACATCGAAACCTGCGGCCGCGACATCATCGCCGATATGAGGTTCTGATTTCTTCTTCTGAGCCTAGGCCCACAGTCTGCCGCAGGGCCAGGCCTGGGACGACCGGGTCGATGCCTGGGCAATCCGTGCCGCAAGCATGTCGAGCATTTTCGGCAGGTCATAGGGTTTGGGAATGAACGCGCAGCCGGGTTGAAGCTCGGCTTCGCACAGGACATGACCGCCTGACGTGACGATTACGGCGGTATCCCGGTAGCAGCTGCAGATCAGCTTCATCAGGTCGAAACCGTCGAGGGCGCCGGGCATGTCGATATCGGTAATGACCGCGTCAACGGTTCGGGACTGCCCTAGGACGGCCACCGCCTCGAGCACGTTCGATGCCTCGAGAACCGTATAGCCGGCATCCTCCAAAGTGTCTGCCAGATGCAGCCGGATTAGGGGCTCATCTTCTACGACAAGCACGGTACGCTGATACAAAGCCATGTTCGCCTCCGATGTAGTTCGCTCCCTCAACGCCTGCCATCTGATTTCGATGTGTCCCGTCCGTCAGTCTTTGCTAACAATATTAATAAAATGCGAACAATCGCATATTCGCCGCGTCTGCCGGTGGAACCGCGCCCCGTTCCTGCCCGTTCGAAGCCTTGGAGGATGGCCCTAACAGCATCGCTTACAAGGAGAATTTCATGCAGCGCTTCAGCGAAAAAGTCGTCATCGTCACGGGCGCGGGATCGGGCATCGGCAAGGCGACCGCAGAACGGTTTCTGGATGAGGGCGCCTTCGTCGTGATCGCCGGCCGCACCCCCGAAAAGCTCGAGGCGGTTGCCGCGCCCTACCCCGAGGACCGCGTTCTCGTGCAGGCCTGCGACATGGCGGACGAGGACCAAGTGAACGATCTGGTCGAGGCCGCGGTCAAGACGTTCGGTCGCGTGGACACTCTCGTCAACAATGCAGGTGTAGCGGTGCAGGGCGATGTGTCATCGCTCTCGACCAGCGACTGGCGCAAGGTGATGGCGACCGATCTCGACGGCGTGTTCTTTGCCAGCCGGGCGGCAATCCCGCATTTGAAGACGACCAGAGGCTCGATCGTCAACGTCGCGTCTGTTTCCGGCACCGGTGGCGACTGGGGCATGGCGGCCTACAATGCCGCCAAGGGTGGTGTCGTCAATCTCACACGTGCAATGGCGCTGGATCACGGCAAGGACGGCATTCGCGTCAACGCGGTCTGCCCGAGCCTGACGCGCAGCGGCATGACGGACAGCATCATGGACAATCAGGAACGGCTGGCTGAGTTCAACGCGCGCTTTGCGCTGGAAGGTCCCTGCGAGCCGGCCGATGTCGCCGCTGTGATCGCGTTTCTGGCGAGCGACGATGCGCGCTTTGTGACGGGCGTCAACCTGCCGGTCGATGGTGGAATCTCTGCCTCCAACGGCCAGCCTTCGAAGTAAGGCGGAGGCCACGGCGAAAAGCGGCTGAGGCTCAGGAGCACCAGCCGGACTTGCCGGCGCCCGGGCGTTTCGCCAATCCCTCGTTGACGAGGATATCGGCGAGCGAGCGGCCGTTGCGGGTGACTTCGCGCAACTGGTGACCATCGACCGCCGCATCGTTGCCGCGCCAGCTCATCAGGTCGAACGGACCGGAATCGAGGAACGCGCGGACCCGCAGCTTGGCATCGCTTGCCTTGATCCGCTCGGCCTCGCAGCGGGGCTTGGCGATATTGGGAACTTCGACGCCGACCAGCCGGATCTTCTGACCATGGAGGACGAAGCGGTCGGCGGACACGACGCAGTCGTCCTGCTTGGCGGTGCCGCAGAGAAAGAACTTTGCCTCATAGGCGCCGGCGAGCTTCTCGCCCACTCTCGGCGCCCCCGGCTGAGTCGCCGACTGTGCGGCAACCGCGTCCAGTCCCGGCTTGCCGATCGGCGCCGGCGGAATGATTGCGGCCGTCTGGCTCTGGTCTATCGCAGCGGCCGGCCGCGGCGTGACCGGGCGATGCAGGGGCGCAGCGGCGACGACCGGTTTCGGCGGCACTGGATGATCGTCGCGCTGGGTGGGCCGTGATGCCGTCTGAACCGGCTTCGTGGTGGTGAGACCGGTCACGAACCGGCGCGCGGCAGTCGAATGATCGTAGAGCGCGATCGAGCCGCCGACCACGACAAGGGCTGCCCCCCAGAGCCAGAGCGAACCGCCCGAACGCGAGGAAGAGCGTTTGGTCCCGGCGCTGCGCTTGCGTTTCGCAGCCGGTTTTGCGCGTGATTGAGCCATCGAATCATCCCCTGTCTCGTCGCAGGGGAGTATCTGGAAGAAGCCTTGCGGAATGGTTTCCGTCGGAATTTTAGCGGTGGATGAAGACTGGAATGGAATGCCGATCCGGAACCGGCAGCCCCTCACACCCTGCCGGTCGCCAATGCGCTTGCCCAGTCGGGACGGTCGTTTTTCGCGGCAAGCCGGGACATTGCCATGTGGTCGTAGGCCACGGTGCGCAGTGTCGGCACGAAGCCTTTATCGGTCTTTTCGATCACCGCGTAGGACGCCAGTGCATGGCCTGTTTCGACCTTGTGATAGACGGGGGCATCGTCGTCATAGGCGGGCTGGCCGACGCTGCCGGGATTGACGATCAGCCGGCCATCCGAAAGCTGCACGATCCGGGCGACATGGCTGTGGCCGCAAAGGATCAGCGATTGCGCGATGCCTTCGGCCAGCGCTTCGATCTCGGCTTGCGGCCGTAGCGTCACGTGGCCGTCCGAGGACACCGTTTCGAGCCAGTAGAGATTGTCGTTCTCAGGCGTCGCGTGGCAGAGGTAAACATCGTCGCGCCAGACCTTGGTGAATGGCAGTTTGCGCAGCCATTCGAAATGCCGCGATGCCAGCTGCCCGTGCGCGTGCCGATCCGAGGCCGCCAAGGAGTCGGGTGGCGTTTCCAGGAGGTAGCGATCGTGGTTGCCGCGCACGGTCTGCGCTGCGGCCTCATCGAGAAGCAGCAGCAGGTCACCGGTCCGGTCCGCCTCCAGCGGGCCGCTGAAACAATCGCCGAGATTGACGATGTCGCGGATGCCGAGGCTGGCGATATCGTCAAGCACCGCCTGGAGTGCGGCGCAGTTTCCGTGAATATCGGCGATCGCTGCAAAGCGCATCAGCTTCCCCTGTAGGTGGAATAGCCATAGGGCGAGATCAGCAGCGGCACATGGTAATGGGCCGAGACATCGGACATGCCGAAGCGGATCGGGATGACGTCGAGAAATGCCGGCTCGGTCAGCGAGACACCGCGGGCACGCAGATAATCGCCGGCATGGAAGACGAGCTCGTAGGTTCCGACAATGAAGGTGTCGCCGGATAGGATCGGCCCGCCATTGATGCGGCCATCGGTATTGGTCGTGACCGTCATCAATTTTTCGCGGGCGTCGCCGTCAATGCGGTAGAGGTCGACGACGAGCCCGGAGGCAGGCGCACCGCTCGCGGTATCGAGCACATGGGTGGTGAGGCCGGTCATAGGCTGGGCTCCGTGATGCGATAGGGTGTTTCGAAGACGAATTCCTCGAGATTGGCGGCCGTGTTGTCGCGATCGACGACGAGAAACTCGCTGATCTCACCTAGCGCCATCAGCGGATGATGCCAGGTGTTGGCGAAATAATTAACGCCCTGATGCGGCTGCGCCAGAAAGATCTTGGGGCGCCCCGGCCGACCGTCCTCGTCGTCGGAAACGCCCACCAGAAACGGCCGCCCCGAGAGCGGCATGAAACTCTGGCTGCCGAACGGATGCCGCTCCATCATCCCCACCTCGTGGGGAAAACTCCGCGGCTGGCCGCGAAAAATGTTGAAGATCAGCCGCTCGGCCGGCCCGACCACAACTGGTGAGGCAAGCCCGTGATAGCGCTCCGTCGTGCCGTTGTTGATCAGCCGCATCGTCGCCGGATCGGCCTCGATCACATCGCCATAGGCTGCGAAGGCGGCTTTGGTGAGCGGGAGGATGCGGAGGGTTTCATGGTCGGTCAAATCATTCGCCTTGGGCATGGAAGTTGCGCAGAGATTGGAGTTGGTCGAGAAGGTCGGGAAGATCGATCGTCACCGTGCGCCACACCGTATCGACGTCGATATCGAAATACTGATGCGCTACCCGATTGCGCATTGCCCTGATATCCTGCCACGGCACCTCCGGGTGAGCGGCGGCGAATTCGGGAAACCTGTCCATGATTTTCGTCACGCATTCGCCGATCGCAGCGATGTTGGCGATTACCGCATCCTGCGTCCGCTGGTCCGCTCCGAATGATACGCGGTCCGCACCGTCGACATAGGTAATAGCGCGTGATCCCGCGACAGACATCCGCTCTAGGTAGACCTCCAGCCGACCGCCCGTCATATGGCAAGCGCTTCGGAAACGATCCGCTCGCGTAAATTGGGCGGAAAGTCTCCGGGCACCTTGATATCGACGGGAACGCCGAGTGCTTCTTCGAGCTCCCATTGCAGCCCGCCAAGGGTGAAAAGCGATGTATCCGGCGACGGGTCGACCAGAATATCCAGATCGCTTCCGGCATGATCCTCGCCCCGCAGGACGGAACCGTAGACGCGCGCGTTGAAGACCTGCCGACGGGCGACAATCTCCCGGATCACTCCCCTGTTCTTCTCCAGCGCTTCCGACGGTCTCATGTGGCCACCACTCGTTATCCATCCAATATAGGCCACAAGCGACGGCGAAGAAAGCAACCCCCTCACGTCTCCGGCAAAAGGGCCAGCAACCGCAGATGCGCGATCCTTTCCACCTGGGCGCAGGCGGTCGCAAATTCCTGATCAGCGTCGTTGCCGACGCGGGTCTCGAAAGCGGCCAGGATGTCGTCCCTTGTCAGGCCCTTGACGGCGATGATGAAGGGGAAGCCGAATTTAGCGACATAGGCGGCGTTGAGTTCGGTGAAGCGTGCGTGCTCATCAGGGGTCAGACGATCGAGCCCGGCGCCGGCCTGTTCGTTCTTGCTCTCTTGCGTCAATCCGCCGGCGATCGCGAGTTTTCCGGCGAGATCCGGATGGGCGTTGAGGATGCCGAGCTTCTCCTGCCGGTCCGCGGCGCGAAAGACTGCGACCATCGCTTCATGCACGCCCTTGGCGGTCAGCGGCACGAAGATCATGCCGCCGTCATAGGCGCGCTCGGCGATAAAGGGCGAATGTTCGAACACGCCGCCGAACGTCGCGACGAAATCGTTGCGGGCGGTCATCGTGCAGCCACCGTGCTGGTTGCAGACACATCTGACGGCGCGTGGTGGGCGTGCCAGTGGCGGGCGATCTCGATGCGTTGCGGCAGCCAGACCTTGTCGTGGGAGAGCACGTATTCCATGAACCGGCGCAGCGCCGCCACGCGGCCTGGGCGCCCGACGAGGCGGCAATGCAGGCCGACCGACAGCATCTTTGCCGCCCCCTCCTCGCCTTCCCGGTAAAGTGTGTCGAACGCATCCTTTAGATAGGTGAAGAACTGATCGCCGGTGTTGAAACCCTGCGGCGTGGCAAAGCGCATGTCGTTGGTTTCCAGCGTATAGGGGATGATCAGGAACGGCTTGCCATCCAACCCGGGAACCCAATAGGGCAGATCGTCGGCGTAGCTGTCGGACGAATAGAGGAAACCGCCCTCTTCCATGACGAGCTTCAGCGTGTTGTCGGATGGCTTGCCCTGATACATGCCGTAAGGACGCTCGCCGGTAAGCTCCGTATGCAGGCGCACCGCCTCAAGGATGTGTTCGCGTTCCCGCGCTTCGTCGAAATCCTTGTATTCCAGCCAGCGGTAACCGTGGCTGGCGATCTCCCAACCGGCTTCCTTCATGGCTGAGACAGCTTCGGGATTGCGGGCCATGGCAAGCGTCACGCCGTAGACGGTGGTCTGGACCTTGAGTTCGGTAAACAGCCGGTGCAGCCGCCAGAAACCGGCGCGCGAACCGTATTCGTAGATCGATTCCATGTTGAGATTGCGCTGGCCCGGCCAGGCGGCGGCGCCGACGATCTCTGACAACAGGTTTTCTGACGCCGGATCATCGTCGAGGATCGAGCTTTCGCCGCCCTCCTCGTAGTTGATCACGAACTGCACGGCGATATTGGCGCCGCCGGGCCATTTCGGATCGGGCGTGTGGCGGCCATAGCCGACGAGATCGCGGGGGTAGTCTTTCATGGTTATGGGCATGGTCCACCTCGATTATCTCTTGTGGAAGGTAGCCCAGCCTTTCCGCCGATGTCGAGACGGAACGTGATCGCTCAGGCGATCTTGCGGGCGGAAACGCGCCCCATCGGATGCAGCGAATGGACATGGAACGGCGCACCCGGCTCATTCTCGACGAACAGCGCGATGTTGGCGATTTCCAATGGACGCAGCAGATACGGGTTGAAATGGGCGCGCAAGGCCGTTTCGAAACGCGGCATCTCGGCCGGTGTCATCGGGCCCGTCAGCGTCATGTGAAAACGGTATTCTTCCATCACGTAAGGGTTGCCCCAGCGATAGAGATTGGAAAACTGCGGCGTCGAGAGATCGCCGGGATCGGCGCGTTCGAGTTCGCCTTCCGAGAGCGGCGCCCGAAACGCATCGAATTCCTGCACGACGGCGCAGGCGAGAAACCGCATTCGCTCGCAGGGAAGCGCCGGCACAAGCCCGAAATAATTGCCGAGCCGGGCCACTTCGAGAGGCGGCAGTTCGAACGGATCATGCGCGCCGGCAAAGCGCATCAGGTGGCGCAGCAGCATCTGTTCGGTGATCTCAGGCGCCAGCCGGAACGGCGCCTTCAGCGTGGCGTGAAAACCGCAGCGGCGCGGCAGCGCGGTATGATAGGCGATCTCATGCAAACCAAGGTTGCAGATCTCGGGCGGCTCCATCGCCTCGCCGGAATAGGCACTGCGGCCGAGCCATTGCGCCGCGGCAAGCGTCAGCGGATCATGCGCAGGTGGCGTAAAATAGAGTGCGTAGCGCATGCGTCACCTTTTCTGCCCCTGTTCGTTTATTCACGCATGCTCATCAATCCCACGAATTGGGTTACGCGATTTGCGTGACAGATTAAAGACGAGAAAGGGCCGAAACGCGCGTTTAACGCGTAGCAACCGCAAGATGATCCGAAAGTATAAAACTCTCGGGAAGAGAGTGCTCTTGGCCGATGACGAAACCGAGCGCAGCATCTGCAAGCCTGTGGGCGAGCCCGAAGCTGACCTTGAAGCCGCCGGTCAGCGCAATGACCCGCGGATGGTCGGGATGCGGACCGACCATCGGCTCCCGACCGATCGCCTTTGGCCGTAGCCCGGCCCACCGCTCCACGACTTCCGCATCGGAAATTGCCGGCACGAGCGCGCGGGCGCGGGCCACGAGATCGTCGAGCTTGGCATCGGTGGCAAACGGCGCGTCGAATTCCTCCTCGCTGGTGCTGCCGACCGCAACGTGGCCATCGTCATGGGCGATGACATAGAGGCCGTTGAGGAAGAGGATCGGCAGCGACGGATCGATATCGGCCTTCAACAGCGCCGCCTGCCCCTTCACCGGCTGTCCCAGCGGAACCGAGATGGATGGAGACAGGGGACCAAGCAGCGGAAACGACTGCGGACCGGCCGCAATCATGCAATGGCCAAAACCGATCGAGCGCCCATCGGCAAATTCGACGCGGTTTGCCACCGGGTCGATCCGCTCCGCCGGCAGTCCTTCGATCACGCTGACATGCCGGGCGTTGCCAAGGACGGCGGCGAGCGCTGCCATGAGATGGCGGGGGGAAACGCGGGCGGCAAACGTGTCGTGCACGATGCCGGCTTCGGTAAAGGCCGGATCCGGCCAACCTGCGAAGGGGGACGCATCGAGCACATGCCATTGGAACGGATCGCCGTCGTGCCGCCAGTTGACCTCCGCCTCCTGCTGATGGCGTAGGGCGATGGGTCGCAAGTGCGGTTTCGGCAGCGGGATCAGCCGACCGGAGCGGCGATAACCGCAGGACAGCCCGGTCTCGCCTTCGAGCCTAGAAACTTCGTCTTCGAGGGCGACCAGCGCATCGAACTGCGCCTGTTTCTTGTCGTTCCAGCGGTCGGGCACATGCGACATCAGCGCGCCCAGAATGCCGCCGCTGGCGCCCTGCCCCAACCGTCCGGCTTCAACGAGAAGTGTGCGGATGCCCAGCCGTTCCGCCTTGACCGCAGCCCAGAGGCCCATGATGCCGCCGCCGATGATCAGGAGATCGACATGATCGCCGGGGAGATGCGGCATCGCTGGCGATTGACCCCGGGGACCTCGAGGATTATCCGCATCTTCCATGAGCAATCACGATCCCGAAATTGTAAAAGACGACGCCACGCCTGAAGCCCCGGCGCTCGACTGGCATGACGGCGATATGCCGTATTCGACGGAATTTGGCGACCACTTTTATTGCCGCACCGATGGCCGCCTGGAATGCGGCCATGTGTTTCTGGCCGGAAACGGCCTGCCGGAGCGCTGGAACGAGATGTCGCCGACCGAAGACACGTTCCGCATCGGTGAGCTCGGTTTCGGCACCGGCCTCAATGCCTGCGAGACCTGGCGCCAGTGGGCGCTTTTCCGCAAACCCGGCACGCGGCTGCATTTCACATCGTTCGAGCTCTATCCAATGCAGCGCGACGAGATCGGGCGGGCACTGGCGCAGTGGCCGGAAATCGATGCGCAACGGCAGGCACTGACGCAAGCATGGCCGAATGAGCCGAGCGGCCGGATCATCATCGACCTCGACGATCAGACGACGCTGACGGTTGTCTGCGGCCCGGCGCTCGACGGCGTCACGGCTGCGGGAGACGAGTTCGACGCGTGGTTCCTCGATGGCTTTGCGCCGTCGCGCAATCCGGACATGTGGTCGCCGGAGCTGATGCAGGCGCTTTTTGACCGAACCCGCACCGGCGGCACGTTCGGAACCTATGCGGCAGCAGGCTTCGTCCGCCGCAATCTGGCGGCCGCGGGTTTCACTGTGGAACGCAAGCCTGGTTTTGCCGGCAAGCGCGAGATGTTGAGCGGACGCCGGGACTGAGGCTCCAAGGCCTCAGTTGCCGTCCAGCGCCGAAACAACGACGGCGCCGTCCAGCCAGTGGCGGATCTTGTTCTCCAGCGCTTCGGGACTGATCGGCTTCGACAGATAATCGTCCATGCCGACCTGGAAGCAGAGTTCGCGGTCGCTTTCCAGCGCATGGGCGGTGACGCCGATGATCGGGACATGCGTGCCGGTCGAGTTTTCGAGTTCGCGGATCTTGCGGGTTGCCTGGTGACCGTTCATCACCGGCATCGACACGTCCATGATGATCACCGCCGGATCATACTTCTGCCAGGCCTCGACCGCTTCCGCCCCGTTCTTGACGATCTGGAACAGCCAGCCGGTCATCTGGAGGATCTGGGTAAAGACGATCTGGTTGACCTCGTTGTCCTCAGCGACGAGAACATCGAGCGTTGGTTTGATCACAGGAGCGACGGTGTTTTCCTGCGCCACCGGTTCTGCAGGCTTTGAGCCAGCTGTGTCGACGGCTGGAGTAAACGACGCAATGAGCGGCACCGCCTGCCCGGATGCGCGGCGCCGGGTGCGGATGACGCGGACGACGTCGATGATCGTGCTGCGCAAAAGGGCTGCGCGGGCGGGCTTCATCAGATGCGCCTGAACATTGAGCTCGGCAAACATCGTCTCGTCGTTTGCCATGTCCATCGACGTCAGGAAGACGATGCCGGTGAAATCGAAGCGCCTGTCGCGCCGGATCGCCTTGGCGCAGTCGAACCCGTTCATCTCCGGCATGTGATAATCCAGCACGACCACATCGATGACGATGCCGAGCCTGGTTGCTTCGTGGAGGAAGGCAAGACCCTCCGCCCCGTTTTCAGCGGCAACGGTCTCGAAGCCCCACATGCTCAGCTGCTCGGTGAGGATGCGGCGGTTCACAGCGTTGTCGTCGATCACGAGCACCCGGGCACCGCTGGTGCTGACCGGCAGCGTCACTTCCATCTTGCGTTCGGCAACCACGGCAAACGGCAGGTTGACGGTAAAGACCGAACCGCGGCCAAGCTCGCTCTCGACCTCGACCGAACCGCCGAACAGCTCGACCAGACCGGACGTAATCGCAAGGCCAAGCCCGGTGCCTTCATGACGGCGGGTGGACGACGTATCCACCTGGCTGAACTTTTCAAACACCGACCGAAGCTTTTCTTCGGGAATGCCAAGGCCGGTATCCTCGATGCGGATCGACAGCATCAGCTGGTCACCATCGATCGGCCGCGACTTCAAGTCGATGAAGACATGGCCCTTTTCGGTAAATTTGACGGCATTGCCGACCAGATTGGTAACGATCTGGCGGAAACGGCCGGCATCGCCGAGGACCGTTTCGCGCACCGAAACCTCGCCCCGGACGATCAGTTCGATATCCTTGTCGGCAGCGGCCGACGACAGAAGCGTCGCCACGTCCTCGATTGCCTCGACAGGATCGAACGGCGCCTTGCGCAGCTTCATCTGGCCGGCATCGATCTTGGAAAAATCGAGAATGTCGTTGATGATCGTCAAAAGCGCATTGCCGGATTTGACGATGATGTCGACGAAGGTCTTCTGGCGGGTATCGAGGCTGGACTTGGCGAGCAGTTCGGCCATGCCGAGCACGCCGTTCATCGGCGTGCGGATCTCGTGGCTCATGTTGGCGAGGAATTCCGACTTCGCCCGGTCGGCCGCTTCCGCCCGGTTGAGCAGGCGCGTCAGGTCCGCCTCGCGTTCCTTGCTCTCGGTGACGTCCGTGAAGACCGCAAGCCAGTGGTCGTCCCCGGTCGGACGGGCCTCGAGCTGGATCCAGCGGCGGTCCTCGACGCGGAACGAGGTAAATACCGGCTCTCCAGAGGCAACGCTTGCTTCCCATTCGCGCAACGCCGCGGTCGAGGTGCGCGCATCGCCAAGATCGCCGCGTTTTGCGCAGTAGCCAAAGACGTTGCGCCAGCTTTTGCCGATCGACAGCATGTCGGCCGGCATCTCCAGCATGGCGGCAAGCGCATCGTTTGAAAAGATAATCGCGCCGTCATGCAGGATGAGCAGCCCTTGAGACATTGCGCTGGTTGCGTCGCGCATCAGCGCGCCGTGTTTCTGCAGCGCTTCCTGCGCTTGCCGGATGTCCGCATCGCGCTGGCGCATCGCGGTGATATCGGTATGGCTGATGAGGATCTTGCCATCGGTCAGCTGCGTGCCGGAGATCAGCAGGTAATGACCGCCATGGGTGCGGATCTCGATCGGCGGATGATCGTTGCTGGCTGTCAGTGCGGCGATGCGGGCATTGTAGATCGCATCGAAATCCAGGTCCGAGCCGGCATAGATACCGTTGTCGTAATTGACCTTCATGAAATCCCGGTAGGAACGGCCGGCGAGATCGAAGCGCTTGTCCGTATCCCAGGATGTATAGAAGGCGGGATTGGCGTATTCGAACACCAGATCCGCATCGAGAATACCGATGCCGACCGGCTGGGCCGACAGGATCGTCTGCAGATCCTGGCTGACCTTTTCCGCCTTTTGCTGCGCTTCCTTGATCAGCGACACGTCCGTGCGCGAGCAGACCAGATAGCGGCTGCCGTCGTCGACCTCGATCGAGCGCAGGCGTGTAAGAACCGGAATGACCGAACCGTCCGGGAAGGTCATATCCTCCGACTTGTCGATCGCCTCGCCGTCCAGCACGCGGGCGTTTTCGTTCCAGAACCGCTCCGCCGCCCAGGGAAACATCTGGGCTTCCGTCTTGCCGAGATAGTTTTCCCGTTCGCTGCCCAGCATTTGCTCGTAGGCGTGGTTGGCATAGGTCAGCTCGTGCTTTTCGTTGCGAACGAACACGGGGGCCGGCAGGTCTTCCAGGATGGCGCGGAAAAGCCCGGTTTCCGCCACCTGGCTGCGCAGCAGCATCTCCTGGTCCTTGAAGTCGGTGACGTCGTGGCGGATGGCGATCAGCAGGCCGTTTTCCAGCCGCTTGTTGAGACTGCGCATCCAGCGACCATCCGGCAGCTTGTCGATCCGCTCGTGATAGGGAACGAGGAAGGCACGGAGACGCTGTTCCACCCACTTCTCGCGCGGCGCAAGCGTTACGGACGCATTGCCGCTTGCCGCACGTTCCCGCTGATCATAGGCGCGGTGGATGATGTCCTCCAGCGCTATGCCCGGCTTGATGACGATGCCACAGGCATCGAAATGGTCGACAAGCTGCGAATTGCAGTAAACGAGCACATTGTCGCGGTCGTAGATGCCGATGCCCATTTCGAGCATGTCGATCGCGTCGTCGAGAAGACCGTTCTCAAACAGCGAAAACGGCTTCGCCGCCGTCTCGAGCGGCGCGGGGACGCCATTACCCGTTGGGCGCGATGCAGCGCCGACCGGCAGGAAATGGCCGAAGACGTAGGATTGATCGTCTTCCGTCAGAAACCGTTCGATATGGATCTCGTGGGAAAAGATCCCGTCGGCGTTGAACGCCAGCGCCTTTTCTTCGGCACCGAACACCAGGGCGCGGCATTCCTTTTCCTTGCGCTCATCCTTTTCGCCTTCGCTGCCGAGGCTGAGGCTTGTCTGGCCGACGAGCTCCTCAGGGCGAGCGCCGACCATGGCCGCATAGGCGGGGTTGACGGCGACGTATGCGAGCCGGCAGTTCTTGATATAGGCGGGTTCGGGGAGATCCACGATGCGGGCGCAGGCCCGCTCCAGAAACTTGCTTTCCAGGCGTTCGCTCTTCGTGTGCACCCTGCCCCGCTCACTCCCGCGCATGCGGGATCCCACCATTTTTCGGAAACCGACCCGATAACACCATAGCGAGTATTAACAACACGTTGCCCGGAACACAGGGTTGTTTAATATTTGCGTTTTCGCAAGTTCGAATGGAGTGCGGCCGGGGGCGTCTCACGCATCGAGGATCAACGCAATGACACTAAATCGGCAGCATCAGGCAACCTTGAACGCCGACGCCGGTTAACCCTGACGTGAAGCGAACAAAGGAAATTCTTCGATGATGAAACTTGTGACGATTGCCACGCTGACGCTTGGCCTTGCAACATCGGCATTCGCTCAAGGTGCATCCGGTGGATCCGCAGGTTCCGGCGCGTCTGGCGCGTCTGGCGCAGGCGCTGCATCCGGAACGAGCAGCGGCACAACCGGCCAGACGCCGTCCAACACACCGTCCAAAACGCCGTCCAATAGCGCCAACGATGGGACGACCACGGGCAGCACGGACTCCAAGAGCATGACGACCGGAAACGGCACGAGCAAAGGCGGCTGCGACACGACGGGTGTCGGTGGCGCACCTTCGGCAACCAGCGGTTCGACCGACGGTTCCGGCACCACGACGAACAACTGCTGATCAGCTCCGGCGCCGGGTTCAGACCCGGCGCTTTTTCTTGCCCGCCAAAACTGCCAGATAGATCAAGCCACAATTCCTCCCGCAAATTGCCGGGTTTTCGCCGCAATCCAATCTTCGGGCAGACCTTGGGTTGCCGACACCTTTCGAAAAGCAATTTTTCCACGGTGTAGTCTGAATAGGCGTTCAGACTACGGCGATAAAACCTCCATCAATCCGCCGTGATTGAGAGCGACGCTTTGATCGTACCTCGAAACACCACGGGGAAAGGAACCAGGCATGTCGATCATGAAGAAGACCATTACTGCTGGCATTGCGGCTCTCTCAGTCGCCGGCGCACTTGCTGCGACGGCACCGGCAGCGCAGGCCCGCGATCACTACCGTCACCACGGCGACGATGTGCTGCTGGGTGCCGCGGCAGGGATTGCCGGCGGCCTGATCGGCGGCGCGATCGTGTCAGGATCGCAGCGTCCGGTCTATGTGGAGCCGCAATACGAATATGCTCCGCCACCACCGCCGCCGGTCGTCTACCGTCGCGCCTATTATGCCGCACCGCCACCACCACCGCGTTGCCACCATGAATGGGTGGAAAACGAGTATGGCGAAGCCTACCGCGCACGGGTCTGCTACTAGAGCGTCCAGGCGTCCATCAAGATTTGCGATACGGCGGTGCGATGCACCGCCGTTTTTCGTTTTGGGCCGCCACTCTGCGCGACCATTGCCTTGGGGATCGCCGTTCGTGTGGCCGCCGCTCGGAGGGCTGACGACTCGAGAAAATCCCCTGTGACGTGAGTGCCTACCGGGTCGCAGCTAGCGGACAGCCTGCGTCGTTTTGCAGAAGAACCTTGACTTTCGGCGGCAAATCAACCAAATGCATGCGAGCTTTCACCTTCCGGCAGCCGCGTGAGCTGCCCCGCGTCCATACTGACAGCGCGAAGAAGGAACAAGGCGCACAGATAGATCGCCCTCGGGATGAGGGTTCAAGCGCTGGAAAGTAATTTCCAACACACAAGTTCCCAAATCACGCGGGGTTCTTGACGCCACAAGCAGCCCGGATGGCATGGTGCCATTTCGGAGCGTCCGCTTTTGGCGCCCCGAAAGGTATTCGACTTGACGAATTTTGAATCTCTTGGCGTGTCCAAGCAGATCGTCGCCACGCTCACCGAGCTTGGTTTTGAAACCCCGACGCCGATCCAGGCCCAGGCAATTCCGCTTCTCCTCGAAGGCCGCGACCTGATCGGCCTTGCGCAGACCGGCACCGGCAAGACCGCAGCTTTCGGCCTGCCGCTGATCGAGCGCCTGATGGCCGACGCGACCCGCCCCGACAACCGCACCACCCGCGCGCTGATCCTTGCGCCGACCCGCGAACTGGTCAACCAGATCGCCGCCAACCTGAAGACCTTCATCAAGGGCCGCCCGCTCAAGATCAATCTCGTCGTCGGCGGTGTCTCGATCAACAAGCAGCAGCTGCAGCTGGAAAAGGGCACCGACATCCTCGTCGCCACCCCTGGCCGCCTGCTCGACCTGATCTCGCGCCGTGCGATCGGTCTGACGACGGTTCGCTTCCTCGTGCTCGACGAAGCCGACCAGATGCTCGACCTCGGCTTTGTGCATGACCTGCGCAAGATCTCCAAAATGGTGCCGAAGAAGCGCCAGACCATGCTGTTTTCGGCCACCATGCCGAAGGCGATCGCCGATCTGGCCGCCGACTTCCTGACCGATCCGGTCAAGGTGGAAGTGACGCCTGCGGGCAAGGCAGCCGACAAGGTGGACCAGTTCGTCCACTTCGTTGCCGGCAAGGGCGACAAGACCGACCTTCTTCGCAAGTCGCTGATGGACAACCCGGATGGCCGCTCGATCGTCTTCATGCGTACCAAGCACACCGCTGAAAAGCTGATGAAGCACTTTGAAAACATCGGTTTCTCGGTCGCCTCGATCCACGGCAACAAAAGCCAGGGCCAGCGCGAACGGGCACTCAAGGGTTTCCGTGATGGCGAGATCAAGACGCTGATTGCGACCGACGTCGCGGCCCGCGGCATCGATATCCCGGCCGTCAGCCACGTCTACAACTACGATCTGCCTGACGTTGCGGAAGCCTATATCCACCGCATCGGCCGCACGGCCCGCGCCGGCCGCGAAGGCATCGCGATCGCCTTCTGCGCGCCTGACGAAACGATGCTGCTGCGCGACATCGAAAAGCTGATGAGCATCGAGATCAAGACGCTGACCGGCGAACGCCCTGAGACGATGAACCGTCCGGTTCGCGCCAACGGCGGCAACAAGGGTGGCGGCGCCAATGCCCGCGGCGGCAACAAGGGTGGCCGTGGCGGCCAGCCTCGTGGCAATGGCGGCGGCGGCGAAGGCCGCGGTGCTGGTGCTGCCGGCGAGGCCCGTGGCCCGCGCCGCGAACGTCCGGCGCGCAAGCCGTTCTTCGCTGGTGACGGTGCAGAAGCGCCAAGAAGCCAGGCTCCCCGTTCACAGGCTGCACGGCCGGCAGCGGCAAGCGTAGCGCCCGACAACGATCTGTCCTCGACCTCGGATTTCCGCCCAGTCAAGAAGCAGTTCGGCAACCCGGGCGCAAAGACTGGCGGTCGTCCTGACAACCGTGGCTCAGCCAAGCCAGCCGGTTCCGGCAACCGCGACCATGCAAGCCACGGCGCGCATGAAGCCGGCAGCCAGCGCAAGGCCCATCAGGGCAATGCGGCCGCCGCATCCGGCGAAGCCAAGCCAAACCGGCACACGCCGGCCGCAGCCCCCAAGGGCGACGGTCGCGGCCCGGTCCGCTTCGGCAACGACAACCGCGGCCAGGCCCCCATCGACCAGCGCACCGCCGGCCATCAGGGCCGCAAGCGCACCACGCGCGCTTAACGCGAGACGCGGTTAAGAGAGTTCAGACGGCCGGGAGAAATCCTGGCCGTTTTGTTTGTGGGGTATTGGTATTGGGGGTGGCGCGAGCCGTCTCTTCTCAGCTTCCTGCCACGAAGCGAAGGATGCATTTAGGTGCCGATCGACTTCAACCTCATCCAGCAGATATGACGCAACGGCGTCTTTCAAATGGATTTCATGTACAATAGTATCCCGCAAATGACTGCCGCCTAGACAATCGGGGTGAAATCTTGCTTGGCCCGCTTTTGATTTTCGCGCTGTTTTCAACGGACATGAGCTCGGACCGTTTTTCGATTTCGAGAGATTTGCTTCCGTTTGGCGTTCCCGCTGAGTTTGCCGACGGTCGGTCAGCGATTCTCGCCCCGGAAGAGCTGCGAGCCTGCATCATCAGATATGCTGCTGTCGAAAAGGAGCGGCTCCAGCTGAGCATCAAGCGCTTGGCGCTAGCTGTCGAAGAATCACACGGTGTCGTCAACAAGCAGCGTCAAACGAGTGCTCCGAAAGACAGTTTGGACATGCAACTTGACGAGATCGAGAAATCGGTTGCCGAACAGAACGATTTGACAAAAAACACGCGCGAATTCTTGCGGCTACGAGCCAACTTCTTTGCGGAATATCTTGCCTTTGCCGATGACTGCGGTTCCAAAACGTACCGCTCTTCCGACGTGCGGACGTTGTTTCCAAACGGCGTCCCGGATTGATGTGGTCGGCTGGTGCGGTGACGGCCACAAACAGTCATTGGGGTTGCTGGAATTTATGCATTCCTTACTTTCTCCATCGAGTATGGAGAAGACCCAAGCTGCAGGCAAGGCAAATGCCGCTACAAACAAGCACGATGGGTCGCAAACCGGAGACAAAGTTTCTGATCAGACCGCATCATCGCCGCGATCTACCACTGCTAATGGAACAAGAAACCATGCTTATACCTGGCGTTAAAGACACGATCACTTACACTATTGTTTTGGTAGAAGCGATAATGGTATTATCGTTTTTCAAGCAGTACACGAATATCATATACCTTAGTGGATTGGCGAGTATAGCAGCTGTTGTCACTCTTCGAATAAGGCACGCACGTTATACTTACACCCCGTTTTCAGATAAAAACGATCCTGTCATCAGGAATAAAGAAATAAGATGGGCAATTGTAATCTTCCCAATAATATTTATCGTAGGTCAAAGCTTTAAGGCGGTTGTCTCCCCTGGTGGTTTCGCGCAAGGCAATGTTGGAATCATCATGTTTTTAGCAGCGGCGTTTGCTTGGGCATTGCTTGAAGTATTTCTTCGCATACGAATAAAGTAAGCAATAATTTTAGACATGGGTGAGCATCAGTATTTAGCATTTTCGATGGCTTACTCCTCGAACTATTGCATCGACAGAGTCGCCGGTCGGAATTAAAATTGTTACGCACCCTCCTAGCTGCTGCAACAAAACGGTCTCATCACGGAGCAAAGCTGCCAAGGTCGCCTTTCGGCCCAAAGCGGTCATGATAGAAGTTGCAAAAACCAGAGCAGTGAATAATGATTTTGAGATGGCAATTTGGCAATTCGCGTTTGATCTAATGCCGTCGTCGGCTGTAATTATTAATGGGGCGGTTGCCGTACGAATGACGCAAGCGCAGCTTAATGCTATCGAGCCGCACTTTTCAGCCGCAACAATACAGCTTCTGTTCGAACAAATGGGTTCCATACTGCCTGAAAAGTCATCGTGGAGCCCGAGCTTGCGTATATGGGGTGATGAGAAGACAAACGATGTGCAAGTCTTCCTTGGTGAGCCCGGTATTGAAGGGGTGCAGTTTCGTTTGGACGTTGCCAACCTTTCTATGCCGCTTGTGGCGCAAATTTGCTCACTTGCGCAGGATACAGCATGCGTGTTGGTAACGCGAGACGGCGCAATTGTCCGACCTAATGGGACTTCACTCATTCGGGCAGTCATGCGTTCAAACGCGGCGCGATATGTCCGTGATCCGGAACGTTTCATACGGGAATTCGCCGCAGATCATCCAGAACAAATTTAAAGCGAGGCCGTTGCATCAACGCCTGCTTTCGGCCCTAAGCTGACCTAACAGCTACGCATCGCTCTCGCTTGACGAACTACTTCCTCGTCCTAGTTGCTGCAGCGTTGACAAGATTGGTGGCGCCCGAGTTCGGCAAAGTCGGCGTCCGTCCAAACATTTCTAAAGCTCTTTGTTCTCAACAGGTCCAGCGTTCGTCGGCTTCCTAAGCATAAGTAGAGTGACGATCAGCCGAATTTGTCGTTAGTCATGCCGACACCAGTATCGTCCTTTTCCCGGAACAAGCCGTAGTAGCAATCGGAGCCTACGATCCTATCGTCGTTCCACACCGTCGACAGGTTGACTTCGCAGATTAAGGAGCCGCGTTTGGCGCGGTAGAACCGCTGAATGTAATCTTTGGGGGTCTCGTAGAAATCGCTGGCTGGCTCGATATGGGAAACGCAGGCGCTGAATTCTGCTTGACCTTCTCGGGAATGTACCGCCAGATTTGCAGCGTTCGTCGAAGGAACACACCATCGAGCCGGACCCTTCGTCGTTCTGAGGATGGCAGCCATGTCATCGATACGTCGATGGGCGGAGGTTGGCCAGAACAGCAGGTCGGCGGTTTCCCAAGGCTGCCACAGAGCTAATGCTCCCGACAGTGCTATGGTAAAAACGCACAGCAGCAGATTAATTCTTGAAAGCATGATGATCATTCAAAATGCTGCGCGAGAGTTCTTTGCTCAAACACCCGACTAATCCCTGGTTGGCCAATAGGCTTCGTAGAACGCATGATCCGCAAAGACGCATCCATATTCGGGCGTTGTTGTCGGGCGCTCATATGCCGACGTTAGACTTTCGAAGCAATGACCGCAATTGGCGCAAAGCTGCCGAGGTCGGCTATCGCTACTCCCAGAAGGTGGGCAACTCGCCCGTCTGCAAGTTGCAAAACATGCGTTTGCAAGTATGATATCGGGATGAAGATAAGGGCGATCAGTGCGGAATTGCTTGGCTTTGAGGAGGATTTGGATTGGACCCATCCAATCTCCGTTTGCATCAAGTTTTCAGACGATACTACAATTAGGTTTCGATGTGCGAGCGACGGCCAGAGCATTGCAACGGATGATCAGCCTCTCCGTGACCCCGTAGACATGGCGGAATGCGGAAGGATCGAGGTCCACGATCTATCTGACCGTCCCACCATTCCGTTCCTTACCTCGGACATCCAAGCAGTGGATCAGATCATCGATGAGAACAACGTCACGGTGGGTGTGGCTTTGATGAGTGACGATGGTCCCATTCTGTGCTTCTGGAACTACGGCGACGAGCTTGGTTATGGCAGTTTTGCTTCAATGGCTGATGAGCATGACTGGGGCGCTAGACCGAAGATTTCCGGCATGGCGCTTTCATTGAGATAACTGCAAGCGACTCACGCTATCTACAAAGTGGCCTGAAGGTCTGCCATTTTTCAACACTATCGGCCCAAAACTGCCCCAGGCTCATTGCCCACGTGCCAGCAATCAGGCCGCTTGCACGGAAGCCAGCTTCATCCCCCACCCCCGCATATCCCCCTACTTCTTCTTATCCTGATCCCGATGCCACTTGATGGCGAAGAACATGCCGGTGCCGAGCACGATGATCTTGAGCGGGAAGAAGACGATCGGGAACCAATCCCACATGTCGCTGATATCCAGGCTTTTGAGTGCATTAACGGGCGTGGCGGAGCAGTACATGAGAACGGCTGCGAACAACATCCGCCATGTTGACGCAGAGGAGGTCGGAGCGAGAGAGGTTCAGCCTCAAATGGCCCTCAGCCCGCCTTCGCCTTGCGGTTCACCAGATACACGCCGAGAACCACGATCGCGGTGCCGGTGACCATGGGGAGGGTCAGGGGTTCGCCAAACAGGATTGCTGCTTCGACGGCAACGACGGGCGGCACGAGATAGATCAGCGAGGCTGCGCGTGAAACCTGTCCGCGGCGGATGAGGTAGAGAAGCAGTGCGACGGCACCGAGCGAGATGCCGATGACGGACCAGGCCATGGCGGCGAGTGCCTGGGTGGTCCAGTCGAAGCGCATGGGCTCGATCAGATAGGCGACCGGCAGCGTCACGATGAACGCTCCGACATATTGCAGCGTGCCGATGGCAACGAGGTTGCCCTGCTGCAGGTAGCGCTTCTGGTAGATCGTGCCGTAGGTGACCGACCCCATCGCCATGAGATTGAGGAGAAGCGGCAGGCCAAGCCCGGTCATGCCGGCCGACAGGCTTCTAAAAAGCTGCGGCGAGATGGCGATGAAGATACCGGCAAAGCCGAGCGCGAGGCCGAGCTTCTGCCGGCGGCTGAGCGTTTCGCTAAGCAGGAACGGCGCGACCGCCGCCGTCATCAGCGGCTGCAGCCCGGCAATGATGCCCGACAACCCCGAGGGCACGCCCTGCCCGATCGCATACCAGACGCCGGCGAGATAAAGCCCGTGCAGAAAAATGCCTGAAAGCACCGCATGGCCGATCTCGCGTCCGGTCTTTGGCCACGTGACCCGCAGAGCAAGCCCGAGACAAAGGAAGACGACGGCCGCCAGTGCATGCCGGGCGGCCAGAAAAGTGACGGGGTCCGCATGGGCGGACGCATATTTGGCGACGATCCACCCGGTCGACCACAGGAAAACAAAAACGGCCGGAGCCAGGCGGTCGAGCATTAGAAGGTTCCGGAGAGTGGCTTTGACAAGGCCGGTGGGCGGGAAATGATCCGGCGTCTGATTAGGCTGTGGCGGCGACGCGGTCAAAGTAGAAATACTCACCGTTCCCATCAGCGCATCTGACGGTGTGCGACTAAGATCCGGTCTCCGGTGTGATCAGCGATGAGGCAGTTGCTGCTTTGACGAGCGGTCTTTCTACGACCGAAGATGAGCCGTCGCTAATTCCATCGGCAGTTGCCCTTTTTGATCGTCGTTCAGGTCCTATCTCACCGCATCAGGACGGGTCGTATATTTGTCATACGCAACTGAGCATGGTTCTTGCATTGCCAATGCCGTTGTATTCTTATGACCAAAAATGGGGAACATACCTTTGGCATTTGATGAAATGTTAACCGCGGACGACCAGCCGCGTCTGCCCTATAAGACCTACCACGATTGGTATGCCAGCCAGGATACGGCGCATCTGATCCGCAAGACGCAGGATGCCGAAAACATCTTCCGCAAGACCGGCATCACCTTCGCGGTCTATGGTCATGCCGACAGTTCCGAAAAACTCATCCCCTTCGACATCATTCCCCGCATCATTGCCGCCCGCGAATGGCGCAAGCTCGCGCAAGGCATCGAGCAGCGCGTCGTGGCGCTCAATGCCTTTCTCGACGACATCTACCACAAGCAGGAAATCATCAAGGCCGGCCGCATTCCGCGCGAGCTGATCGAGAAGAACGTGGCCTTCCTGCCCGAAATGATCGGCTTCAAGCCGCCGGGCGGCGTCTATACGCACATTGTCGGCACCGATATCGTTCGCACCGGCGAGGACCAGTTCTACGTGCTGGAGGATAATGCCCGAACCCCGTCCGGCGTCTCCTACATGCTGGAGAACCGCGAAACGATGATGCAGATGTTCCCCGAGCTGTTCACCCTGAACAAGGTGCAGCGCGTGGAGGATTATCCGCGCCAGCTGCGCCAGTCGCTGGCCTCGCTCGCACCCCCCGGCTGCAAGGGACGGCCGCGTGTCGCGGTGCTGACCCCCGGCATCTACAATTCCGCCTATTACGAGCACTCGTTCCTGGCCGACCAGATGGGCGTCGAACTGGTCGAGGGATCGGACCTTCGTGTCATCGATGGCAAGGTGAAGATGCGCACGACGCGCGGCTATGAGGCGATCGACGTGCTCTACCGCCGCGTCGACGACGATTACCTCGATCCGCTGACATTCCGGCCGGATTCGGCGCTTGGCGTTCCTGGCATCATGGACGTCTACCGCTCCGGTAACATCACCATCGCCAATGCGCCGGGCACCGGCATCTGCGACGACAAGGCGATCTATTCCTACATGCCTGAGATCGTCGAGTTCTATACCGGCCGCAAGGCGCTTCTGGAAAACGTGCCGACCTGGCGCTGCTCGGAAGCCGACAGCCTCAAATACGTGCTCGAGCATCTCGAGGAACTGGTAGTCAAGGAAGTGCATGGATCGGGCGGCTACGGCATGCTGGTCGGCCCGACCGCGACGAAAGCCGAGCGCGCCGAGTTTGCCGCAAAGCTGAAGGCGCGACCAACCAACTACATCGCCCAGCCGACGCTGGCTCTGTCCACCGTGCCGATCTTTGTCAACAAGGGCGTTGCCCCCCGCCACGTCGATCTGCGCCC
This sequence comes from Neorhizobium sp. DAR64862/K0K3, assembly GCF_050500185.1. Taxonomy (NCBI): domain Bacteria; kingdom Pseudomonadati; phylum Pseudomonadota; class Alphaproteobacteria; order Hyphomicrobiales; family Rhizobiaceae; genus Neorhizobium; species Neorhizobium sp. DAR64862/K0K3. The sequence goes on along the minus strand of NZ_CP191449.1, from coordinate 773,018 downwards.
TTATGTCCTCGTGTCCGACAAGGTGAAGATCATTCCCGGCGGATTGACGCGCGTGGCCCTGAAACAGGGTTCACTGGTGGTCAATTCCAGCCAGGGCGGCGGCACCAAGGACACATGGGTACTGGAAGATTGAGGGCGTAAAACATGCTGGGAAGAACTGCAAACGGCCTCTACTGGATGTTCCGCTACATCGAGCGTGCCGAAAACATCGCCCGACTCGTCGATGCCGGCCTGCGCGTCTCGCTGACGCGGGCCGGATCCTCCGACGAGGACTGGCACGGCGTTCTGGAAAGTGCGGGCGTGCGCGATGCCTATAAGCAGGTGCATGCCAAGCTGACGGCAGCCGACGCGGTGGATTATCTCCTGCGCGACACGGCCAATTCGTCGAGCGTCCTGTCCTGTATCGAATCGGGCCGCAACAATGCCCGCATGGTGAGAACCGCCCTGACGCGCGAGACCTGGGAGGCCACCAACGAGGCCTGGCTCGATCTCAAGGCACGGCTTGCGCGCAACCTCAAGGCCACCGAACTGCCGGAACTGATCGACGTCATCAAGCACCGCTGCGCCCTCATCCGCGGTGCCTTTCACGGCTCCATGCTGCGCAACGATCTCTACAATTTCTCGCGCATCGGCACCTTTATCGAACGCGCCGACAACACGAGCCGCATTCTCGACGTGAAGTATTACGTGCTTCTGCCCTCCGTCAGCCAGGTCGGCGGCGCACTCGACAATTTCCAGTGGGAATCGATCCTGCGCTCGGTTTCCGCACACCGCTCCTATGGCTGGGTCTATGACGGCGACTATCAGGCCGGCAATATCGCCGACTTCCTGATCCTGAAAGTTCAGATGCCGCGCTCGCTTGCCTATTGCTACGAAAAGATCGTCAGCAATCTCGGCTACCTGCAGCGGGAATACGCAGAGCGGCACACGGCCCACGACACGGCCGACGCGATCCGCGCGACGCTGACGCGGGGATCGATCACCGAGATCATGGATCACGGCCTGCATGAGTTTCTCGAGGAATTCGTATCGCGCAACAACCAGTTGAGCGCCGAGATTTCGCAAGGCTATCGCTTTTACCAGTAGGACGGGCCGAGTGGCGTCCCTTGAGGATTTGAAACAATGCGCCTGAAGATTTCCCATACGACGGAATATACCTATGACGAACCGCTGCCCTATTCGCTGCAGCGGCTTCGCCTGACGCCGACCGCAGGATCCACCCAGAAGATCATCAACTGGACGGTGAGCGTGGACGGCGCCACGGTTGAGGCAGGCTATGCCGACCAATACGGCAACCGCGTCGAACTGGTGTCGTCGGAAGGCGGCGAGAACACGATCCGCATCGTCGCATCCGGCGAGGTGGAAACCGTGGACAAGGCCGGCGTTTTCGGCACCCATCAGGGGTTCTGCCCGCTCTGGCTGTTTCTCCGCGAAACCCCGCGCACGGCAGCCGGCCCGCTGGTAAAGGCGCTGGCAGAAGGCCTGACCGGCGACAGCGAACTTGCCCGCATGCATGCGCTGATGGAAACGATCCACGAGACCGTGGCCTATACGCCGGGCACCACGACGACGGAGACCACCGCCGAAGAGGCGCTTGCCGCAAAGACCGGCGTCTGCCAGGACCATACCCACATCTTCCTGGCCGCCGCACGGTTGCGCGATATCCCCGCCCGCTACGTTTCCGGCTATCTGCTTATGGAGGGCACGACCGAACAGGTGGCGACGCATGCCTGGGCGGAGGCGCATATTCCGGGCCTCGGCTGGGTCGGCTTCGATGCGGCCAACGACGTCTGCCCGGACGAGCGCTATGTGCGGCTCGCCACCGGCCTCGACTACCGCGACGCAGCCCCGATCTCAGGCATGCGCATCGGCCGGGTCTCCGAGACGTTCGGCGAAAACCTCAAGGTGTCGCTGACGGTGGAGGATGAGGGCCAGACTCAAGCTGAACGCTCACAGACCCAGGGTTCGCAAAGCCAGAGCGGTGGACAGAGCCAAAGCCAAGGTGGACAGAGCCAGGTTCAGGGCGGGCAAAGCCAGACCACGCAAGGACAAAGCCAGTCGTGACATCGGGATCGGCTGCTTAAGACAGCCGTCGTTGTTTACGTAAATTTAACCGACTCTCCCGCAAGCCCGGCACCATCCAGGCATGATTGTCTGCGCCGATAGCAAGGGAGCGGAAATGCTGCTGGGACAATCGATCTTCCAGTCGGTGCTGACACGGCTGAAGCGCGAGCGCGACGACGAACAACCTGTCGAGGCGGCAGCGGATTTCCGCGTCCGCGGCCTTGGAACGGGTTTCGTCGTCTCGACGACCGACGAGGAACCAGAGACAGGTGCGACTGGCGACACCAACGCCTATTTCGCAGACCTCGCCGACATCTCGGAACTGGAACCGGGAGCCGGCACGCAGCAAGAGATGGAGGCGCAAGCCCCGCCTTCGCCAGGTGATTTGACATCCGAAACCCCGCAGCCGCAGCCGGTCGAACCGGTAGAACCGTCCATACCTGTACACCTGACCCGGTTGACGACGGACGAGATTGCCGGCGAACTTGCTATTGTCGACGTCGACACGGAAGCCACGCTCAACGACAAGCGAAGACGGTTTGCCAAGACCAACCATCCGGACGGCGTGGCCGAGCGGTTCCGTCCGGCGGCGACCACGCGGATGCAGATCGCCAACCTGCTGATCGACCAGGCGATCAGGGCGCGGGAAATCCACGCGCGGATGTTCGGCTGATTTTAAGGTTCAGGTCTTGTCGACCGTCCTGTCGGCAGGCCGCTCAGGCGCATTGCGCACCTGCGCATCATCGGCCGGCGCATCCTCGTCTTGTGCAGGCTCGGCCATCGTAACCGGTGCAGCCGGCCGCTTTTCGAGAAACAGCTTGTAGGCCGCATAAAGGCCGAGACCCCCGGAAATGACCGCCCAGGTGACCGAACCGGCATAAAGCTCGAACACAGCCCAGCCGAAGCAGATCGCCGGAATGAGGATCCGCCGCCAGAGCGGCCCATAAAACGGGTGGTTCGGATCGATCATGCGTGCCTGCTCCCCTCGCGGCCAGATACGGCCCTGCCCCGACGATATCCCTGTCCCCAGCGAAAATTGCAAGGGATCACTCCCACTTTCCCTCTACCCGACGCAGCCCCGCGGGACGCCCACGGCCGCTATCTTGCCCACAGGCTGCGATTTCCCGATTTTGCCAATTGATGCCGCAAGCATCCTGGGTTAAGAACCGTCTCATCGGACGAAGCGAGTCATCGCTTTTCGGCATGCACCCGTAGCTCAGCTGGATAGAGTGTTGGATTCCGATTCCAAAGGTCACAGGTTCGAATCCTGTCGGGTGCGCCATTTTCTCTTTGAGTTCCTCCACATGAGAAGCAATCGGTCACCACCAGCCTATGGTGAAAATCTCGTTTTGCTTTACAACCATTAACTTGACGTTAGTCAAGTTTGCGGCACATAGATACCTGAAGTGCTCGATCTAAGATTGTAATAACGACACTCGAGCAGCCCTAGCCTCTCCGGCATAGGGACGGTCTTGCCATGATGGCAGGCACCCTGAGGGGGCTAACCGTAAACGTGATCCGATCATTGCTAGTCTTTCATCGATCTGCGGCGCAGTTCGAAGCGCTAGCCCATGCTTGTGGGGCTCTACGTGACCAGTATTTTGACCAACATCGCTGCAACAAATGCGCTTCAGACCTTGCGCACACTGAATTCGAACATGGAGCGCACGCAACAGCAAGTCAGTTCGGGCCTAAGGGTTCAGACCGCCGCCGACAATGTCGCGTACTGGTCCATTTCGACGACGATGCGGTCCGACACCGACGCCATAGCAGCCGCCAGCGATGCGCTCGGGCTCGGCACCGCCAAGGTGGACACTGCCTATCAGGGCATGGAGGCCGTGATCGATGTTCTGGATGAGTTCAAAGCCAAACTCGTCACCGCAAAAGAGACCAGCGTCGACAAGGGGCAGATCCAGCTCGAATTGGACAAGTTGAAAGAGCAGGTCGTCTCCATCGCCAACGGCGCGAGTTTCAGCGGAGAAAACTGGCTGAACACCGACATTGCCGACATCTATGACAACACGATCAACAAGTCGTCCGTGGTGTCAGGCTTCACCCGGACTGCATCCGGGGTATAAGTTCAGAAAATGGAATCTGATCTCTCATCGATTTCTCTGTTCAACACCACCGGTGGCGGCCTGCTTCAAGCCGATGCGCGCGATGCCTATACGGTCGGCGGAATCCGCTATCCGACCTCCTATTCCAGCTACTCCGACTCGACGGTATACTATACCGATGACGGTCTATGGATTGGATGACCCCGGAACGATCCACCGGCAGTGCCGGCCTCTTCGCTCTGAACAATTTTCCCGATGAAGCGCCTCTCGATTTCAACGCGGCCGGTTCGAACATCAGCTTCACGCTCCTGCTTGACAAGGAAGTGGAGGACCCAAGCCAGCTTCCCGGGCCCTACTTTGGAGGAGTGAGCACTACGATCACGATCACCAAGGCTGACGTGGACGCCTATGATGCCAGTCTTGGTGGAGTCATATCGACCAACACGCAGTTCGCAGGCGTCCTCAACAGGCAGTTGAATCCACTCGGCGCCTTGGTTTCAGCCGACTCCTTCATGTACGATCCCCCGGATTCAAAAAATCGCGTCCACGACCCCAAGAAAATGAGCATCATGACGCTCCAGAAAAATGGTGACGGATCCTATGTCGGCATCTCGAACCTGAGTAGCACTGGCGTTAGCAACGGTGGTTTGAAAGAGAATTCTGCCTATGGCTTACGTGGGTCGAGCTTAAGCCTCGAGTTCCGAGACTTCACTCTATACAATGACGGCGAGAACGAAGACGGTATCGAGATCAACTTCAATTTCGCGGTCAATGGTGCGTCCCAGAAATCCTATTCCTTTGATCGCACCTATGTGAATACGCTGCTGAACAAGACCGAAGGTACGGTCGCGACCGCAGAGGAGATGGAAACTCTGCTGCACTCGCTGCTCGACGCCGATTGGCAAAACCTGCTCATCGAGGCGACGGATGCCACCCAGGTCACCATCAAGTCAGATCCCGCAGTCGATCGGAAATGGGGAAGCGGAACAAGCATAACGTTCAGCCAAATCCGCGTCAGCAACGAGCCTCGTCCGGCGCTCGACTTTCTCGACATCGACATCGAAGAGAACCCCGACAATATCGACAATTATCTGAGCTACATCGAAACCGCGAAATCGAGGGTTGTCGACGGCGCCGCGTTCCTTGGTTCGCTCCAGCAGCGTCTCGACATGCAGACAAGCTTCAACTCAACCCTCATGGACAATATCGAAAGCGGTGTAAGCCGCCTTGTCGACACGGACATGGAGGAAGCCTCTGCTAGGCTGTCCGCAATCCAGACGCAGCAGCAACTTGCCGTTCAGACGTTGCAGATCGCCAATAGCAGCAGCGAGACGATTATGCAGCTCTTCAACTCCTGAACGCACCTGGAGCGCTGGCCGAAGTTCTTTCACGGATCCAGCCCTCCTTTCATTCTCTGGTCGACATCGTCATGACCAGGCGTTCGCCGGTTCACCGCGGTTCCGCTGTGGCGCGTATCGAGGCCACCCTGCCCTACACCATTGCCACCATCTGGCCGCTCACGGCACCGGACGCCCTCTCGCCGTACAAGGCGATGCCTCAGGCTCCACATCCACCAGCATGTCGTCACACTCGAGACAGGTCATGCAGATCCCGCAGCAATCCTGATCGAACTCCTCCACGGATCTTGGCTGTCGACAGCAGTCGCAGATGGGCGAGCCCGGGCCGGCGACCCGGGTGGGAGACAGAATTTCCATGACGTTGCCATCGCGTGCGTGCGCAGAGGTATCTGCCATCGCAACCTCCCTATTTCAGTTGATGATCATAAGATGGGAGCGACTAGCTCAAGAATCCAGAGAGGGCGTACAGACAGGAAGCACCTGAACCATCACGCGTTTGTTGCGTTCCTTCGGTAGATCTGGAGATGACCGCATGAAACGAACACTCATCGCCTTCGCCCTCTCGCTCGCAACCTCGCAGGTGTTTGCCATGGACAGCCTTTCACACCTCGAATGGAAAAAGCGTGTCCTCATCCTTTTCGGTGACAAGGGCGATGCATCGATTGCAAGACAGGTCGGCATCCTGACATCGCAAAAGGCGGAATTGGCGGAGCGCGACATGGTTGTGCTGCAGGTTTCCGGAGATGTCGTGGAAACGATCTATGGTGACGCCGACCGGATCGACGCGCGCAGGCTGCGCGCGGAGGCAAATATTGCGGACGGTGCGTTTCATGTCGTCCTTGTCGGCAAGGATGGCGGCGTGAAGCTGAAAAGCGATACGGTCGTCAGCGACGTCGAGATGTTCGACCTGATCGATCGCATGCCGATGCGCCGCGGCGGAAAAGGCTGAATGACCTCGGACGAGGTTGGGGTATCCGTGGCACGCAACGGCGCCAATTCGTTCAACTTTTCGCGACCATTTCGGAAAACGCGGGCATATCCCCGATCGACATTTGCGTTGCGACGCGTTCACCCTACCTTAGGCGCCTAGGCCATGAATTGAAGGAGACGATGACAGATGAGCGCCGAATTCGGTCCGTACGTGCAGATGGGTAAGCTTGCTCAGGTGATGGCCCACCAGTACCAGAAGGACACCAACCTCGCTTTGGCGCCCCTGCTGTCGCATTACATGGACGAGGTCGAGGTCAACGTGGCCGCCGACAGTTTCAACCACTCCGGTTTCATGAACAATATCCGCGGGCCGCTCAAGGTCACGGCTGACGCAACGACGGACGAGCGGCGCAAGGCGTTCCTGCAGGCCGTCGTGGATGCGCTCCAAGAGCGCATGCAGCGCGTATAGGCCCTGCCGCAGCAGGATTATTCCAAGATTGAGCTCATAAAATCTGATGCAACGCGCCTTGTCGCGCACGTGCCGGCGTTGCGCTATGCACAGCGCGGATGATCGTTGAAGACGGACGGGCTGCCGTCCCGACACGGTTTCGGCACGGCTGTTAGGCGGACGATCGGCCTTAACAACCGCCCTGATCACCGCGCCAGTTCACGAATCGACATACTTGGACACGCAAAATGAGTTCCCATTTCCCGTTTTTATGGTGCACTAGGTCTCAAAGATATTCGAGGGATCGATTCCGGTCCTTTTTGAGAGAGTTTGCGCCATGGAAAATCCGATCCCCCTGAAACGCATTTCCCAAAATGTCGTCTTTCGCAAAGGTGACGTGTTTGTTCTGTTCGGCGAGCTGTTCGGGCGCGGTTACGCGACCGGGCTGATCGAAGAGGCCAAGCGTGCGGGCATGAAGATCGTCGGCATCACCGTCGGGCGCCGCGACGAGAACAACACGCTGCGTCCGCTGACCGATGACGAACTGCAGGCTGCGGAAACGCAGCTCGGCGGCAAGATCATCAACGTTCCGCTGATGGCGGGCTTTGATCTCAACTCACCGGCCGGCACGCCGACCCCGACCGATCTTCTGGCCGATATGACGCTCGAAAGCTGGCAGACCGACAAACTGGACTGGGATCACATCGAGGCATGCCGCACAGTCGGCGTGGAGCGCTTCCGGGATTCGCTGACGAAAGTCATGGCGATCCTCGAAGACATGATCCCGGCCGGCAAGAATGTCTTCTTTGCTCATACGATGGCGGGTGGCATCCCCAAGGCGAAGGCTTTCCTCGTCATTGCCAACCGCATCTACAAGGGCCGCGGCGCCCGCCACATGTCCTCGCAGACACTGCTCGACAGCGACATGGGCAAGCTGATCCTTGCAAACTTCGACGAGGTTTCCGCCAACACCTATCACCACCTGATCGATCTCAGCACCGCCATCCGCACGCGGATCGAAGCAGCGGGCAACCAGGTGCGCTACACGGCCTATGGATATCACGGCACCGGCATCCTGATCGGCGACGAATATCGCTGGCAGACCTACACCAACTACACGCAGGGCTATGCCAAGATGCGCCTTGAGGATGTAGCGCGCAAGGCTTGGGCCGATGGCATCAAGGCGACCGTCTACAACTGCCCGGAAATCCGGACCAACTCTTCCGACGTGTTTGCCGGTATCGAACTGCCGCTCATCCCTCTCCTTCTCGCATTGAAGAAGGAAGGCGGCGGCGCCTGGGCTGAAGAACTGTGGCAGGCCTGCCAGGAGCGCCTGGCAGACGGCTACACGGTTGAAGACACGCTGCAGAAGATCATCGATCTTCAGGCAGACGAAGTCATGCAGCCCTTCTACGATTTCAAGCGTTGGCCGATGCCAAACAGCCAGGGCCAGTCCGATCTCACCATCGGCACCTCGGCCGAGATCACGCAGATGCACAAGGACAGCAAGGTTCTGATCAGCGATCTGCTGAGCACGCTGGTCGTTGAGGCAACCGGACAGCTGATCTTTGCGGAAACCTCGAACCCGACCGGTCCTGTCGTGTGGCTCAACCACGACATCGTCGCCCGCAAGCTCAATTCGACCCATGAGTCGAATGCGGATGCAGGCGTGACCGAAAAGGTCAGAATGCTCGCCTGAAAAAGGCCGCTGCACTCCATCGTGCCCGCCGAACCCGCGTCGGCGGCACCATTGATGCAGAGATACTCCCTGACAGTCGCCCGGCATCGCGCTGCGCCTCAGGCCCTATTCCGGGTCTTGCCCTGGCGGTTGCTCCGGCCTACCAAGCCTTGAACGATCAACCACCCTTGATCCGTCTAAGACGCCGGATGGGTGAGGCATGGAAACCGTGATGGCAGACGAGGACAGGCAGACCACATCCGGCGAAACGATTACTCTTTACGAGGCGATCGGGGGTGATGCGACGGTTCGGGCCCTTGCGGCGCGCTTCTACACCCTGATGGATACGCTGCCGGAAGCTGCCCGCTGCCGAGCCGTTCATCCGCAAAGTCTGACGGGAAGTGAAGCGAAGTTCTATGACTACCTGACCGGCTATCTCGGCGGCCCGCCCGTCTATGTGGAAAAACACGGGCACCCTCGCCTTCGCTCGCGCCATTTCGGCGCTGAGATCGGACCGGTGGAGCGCGACGAATGGTTGCTGTGCTTCCGCCGCGCCATGGACGAGACGATCGCAAGCCCGGCCCTGCGCGACATCATCTGGCCGCCGATCGAGCGGCTGGCTCATCACATGCAAAACAGGGAATAGAGCCTTGGCGAGACTCGATAAACTGCGGCCGTTCATTCTCTTTGCGAGCGGTCTGATGGGCGCCTGCGGCGTAGGCCTTGCGGCTGCCGCAAGTCATGGCGGCGATACGCTTTTGCTCGGGTCTGCCTCGATGATGTGCCTGGCGCACGCGCCGGTGCTGCTCGCTGTTTATCTCGGACATCAGCAGATCCGCACAGCGACGCTGGCCGGTCTCATTCTGGGCCTTGGGACGATCGTGTTTGCGGGTGATCTGGTGGCGCGTCATTATCTCGGAAGCCGACTTTTTCCGTTTGCCGCGCCGCTCGGCGGCAATCTTATGATTCTCGGCTGGCTCGCAATCGCGATCGGAGCGTTTTTGCGCGCCGAGGCCCGGCGCTAGAACGTCCGGGTTTTGCTCGAAGGTATCGATCTCGGCAAAGCCGTATCCTGCGAGCGGTCCATCGCGAGCCGGTAAAGCTCGGTCACCATGCAGTCGCCGCTCTGTTCGGCGAGCTTGTGCAGGACCGCCATCGCGTCGAGATCGCGCCCCTCGCGATCGAGAATAGGCTGATCAGGATAACCTGTTTTCATCATTGCGATCCTTGATGGTCTGCAGCGCCCGCTCAAGGCTTGACTTCGACCCGTTGCGCAAGGGGATGAAGGTGACGCCGAACTTCTTGCATCCGGTCTTTACCCGCAGACACGCATCGTGGCTGATACAGTCGATCGGGCAGAACACGCAGTCAACCGAGGGAAGCACCGTATCGATGCGGGAAACCGCCTCGCGCAACCCACCGTCGTGATGGATCAGTTCCGCGCCGTGGCGGGTGGCGATGGCGCGCAGATGGGCCACCTGGCAGTCCCGGCCGCCGACATAGAGAAAGCTGCGGATGTCGACCACTTCCCCGCCGATCCCGGAGGCGCCATTGGCAGCGCTGCGGTTCGAGGATGCCGCAGCATCGGATGCGGCATTGCCGCCACTCGTGTTTTTCCGCTTCTGTTTCTTCGCCATGATGCTCTCCGTATTGGCCCGGAATAATTCGGGGCAAACCCCGTCGTTGGCGCACCATATGAAACTTGAATTTGAGAGTAAAGATTAAAGTCGACTCTTTCACTCATATTAATTGAGGGACACAGCCCGCGTCGTTTTCGACCCACACGCGCGCCGAATGGCAGTTTTTCTGCTCAGTAGCGTATGGCAGCAGACCGTGGTTTTTCGGGGCATCGATAGGCAAGGCCGACGTGGGCTTACAGCTCGATCAACGAAGCCTCGGGATTCACAGCAGTTTTAGCGTACCCTATACTGAGCATTTGCTCAAAACCGAGAATAAATTCAGACCCTGGCGTGTACTGTCAGTTTTCGCCCAAGTCCGGACAAATATTCGCCCGCTATTTTAACCAGCGATTAGCGCAATTACGGCAATAGGTTAGGTGGGCGTCCTCGCGCATGCCGAGAATTGGCGGGTTGGGATGTATTGTTGGGCAAGTTGAAGTGGTGTGCACTATGGCAATTCGGGATATGGCTATTTCGAAGAAACTCGGCCTCGTTACCGTCGTAATGGGCCTTTCTTCTCTTATTATTGCAGGCGTTGCGGGAAGCGGGCTCTATGGGCTGCAAAAGGCAATCATTTCAGTCGGCGCGCGTGAAGAAGTCGCTCGTGAAGCGATGGATCTGCGGGTCGACATTATCGCAATTAGCCGCATGACCTATCAGTTGGCCGCGGCGCCGGACAAAGCCAAGGATTTCCGCATCGACGCCGAAAAGCGCGCCGGCGAAATGCTGGCCCGCCTGCCGAAGATCGAAGCAACCGCAGACGCTGCCGAACAGGATCAGCTGAAGACGGTGAGAGCCGCCCTCGACAGCTATTTCGTCTCGATCCGCAGCATGGTGGACACCGCCGAAAAGAATGCAGCCGACACCGCCGCCATCTCGGCTGCGCTGAAAAAGGCGCTGGATGGTCAGAAGGTCGTCACCGACTCCGTCAAGGTCTACAGCACCTATTCGGGCAAGGAACTGGCTGTGGCCCGCGAAGAAGCCGTTGCGTCCTCGACCACCGCCATGCTGGTTTCGGCGCTGTCGGCCCTCGCCTTCATCATCATCGGCGCCACGATCAGCACGATCGTCGCACGCCGTGGCATCGTTCGCCCCATCCGCGAGCTGACCGAAGCCATGACCCGCCTTGCCAAGGGCGATATGAACATCGATGGCGTCGACGCAAGCCGCGGCGACGAAATCGGCGCGATGGCCCGCGCCGTCGAGGTATTCCATACCAACGCTGTCGCCATGACCGACCTCAAGGCACAGGAAGCAGCCCTTCACGAGCGTTCCAGCGACCTGCAGACGTCGATTTCGAAAGTTGTCGCATCTGCTGTCGCCGGCGATTTTTCCGGCCGCATCCGCAAGGACTACCAGAACGAAGACCTCAACCGCTTTGCATCGGGCGTCAACCAGCTGGTGGAAAGCGTCGACAATGCCGTCACGGAAGTTCGCCGCGTCATCGCAGCGCTTGCCGATGCCGACCTGACCCAGAGCATGAACGGCCAGTTCCAGGGTGCATTTGCCGAGCTTCAGACCAACGTCAACTCGACGATGGACCGGCTGAGCGCCACCATGAGCAACGTGCGCGGCGCAGCCGGCACGATCAACGACAATTCCGCCGAACTGTCTTCGGCGGCAAACGACCTCTCCAAGCGGACCGAGCAGCAGGCTGCAGCGCTTGAAGAAACGGCAGCCGCCCTCGACGAGATCACCACGACGGTGCGTGCCGCCTCTGCCCGCGCCACCGAAGCCCGCGACATGGTCTATGAGACCAAGCAGAGTGCGGCAAAGTCGGGCGAAATTGTTCGCAGCGCCGTCACCGCCATGAGCCGCATTGAAGACAGCTCGACGAAGATCAGCCAGATCATCGGCGTCATCGACGAGATTGCCTTCCAGACCAACCTGTTGGCGCTGAACGCCGGCGTCGAAGCCGCCCGTGCTGGCGAAGCCGGTCGCGGCTTTGCCGTCGTCGCTCAGGAAGTGCGTGAGCTCGCCCAGCGCTCCGCCAATGCGGCAAAGGAAATCAAGACGCTGATCAGCGCCTCGGCTTCCGAAGTCGCAGGCGGCGTTTCGCTGGTGCGCTCGACCGGTACAGCACTTGTCGAGATCGAAAGCCTGGTCAACAAGGTCAACGAACATGTGGAATCCATCGCCACGGCTGCCCGCGAGCAGTCGACGGCGCTGGCCGAGATCAACTCCTCGGTCAACCACATGGACCAGATGACCCAGAAGAACGCCGCGATGGTGGAAGAAACGACCGCTGCAAGCGAGACGCTTGCAGCCGAAAGCCGCCAGCTTCAGGCGCTTCTCTCCAACTTCAAGCTGGAAGGTGGCAGCGATCTCGGCGGCATGGCACGCCGGATGCGCGCGGCCTGATAAAAGCCTGGACAATCAGACCGTAAAATCCCGGGGGCAGCGATGCTCTCGGGATTTTTCAATTCGAATCGGCCATCCGGCGATGGCCCGCAACGCTCAGCAGGGTTTCGGCCCCTGTTCCGGCTTGGTGTCGACCAGCGCACTGCTCACTGCTTCTTCATGATACCAGCAGTGGTCCTGCACCGCGACCGGGTAGGTCCCGACCGGCACCGTGGCGCCGTTCTCGAGACGGATCCGTGGCGTCAATGGAAATTGCAGGATCTGCGCTGTCTCACGATGGATGCCAATAACCATCCTATCGCCTCCTCCTCAATGCGCACTCAAACGCATACCAACCAGAGATATGCACATTTTTTGTGCTTTCTGCACTATTTTACATCATTTGCCTGTTCGGCGCTAGGCACGAATGAAAGCAAACGAGCTCAGGGCGATATAGTTTCGTCGGCGGAACTCAGACGCTAAGCATAATTCCTTGTTTCACGACCCCCGGTGGGTACGCGAAAAATCGATTGATTTTCAAACGGGCTGGGATGATGGCGTTACAGTCGTCACCCGCAGACATGTAAACCCGGCCAATCCTACGACTTTTTTATCGGGATTTTTGGGCGACGACAAAAACTGGCACGGTATGTGCGTTCTATGTCTCATGCCCGGGATGCCGCGCTTTCGCGTCGCAGTCTCTGGATGGCTCAACCATGAACACCACGGCCTGAGAGATAAAATATGACCAAGTTTAAGCTCGAGTACATCTGGCTCGACGGTTACACCCCCGTCCCGAACCTGCGTGGCAAGACGCAGATCAAGGAATTCGACACCTTCCCGACGCTGGAACAGCTGCCGCTGTGGGGCTTCGACGGTTCGTCGACCAATCAGGCCGAAGGCCGTTCGTCCGACTGCGTGCTGAAGCCGGTCGCCATCTATCCGGATCCGGCCCGCACCAACGGTGCGCTGGTCATGTGCGAAGTGATGATGCCCGATGGCGTTACCCCGCACGCGTCCAACAGCCGCGCAACCATCCTCGATGACGAAGATGCATGGTTCGGTTTCGAACAGGAATACTTCTTCTACGAAGACGGCCGTCCGCTCGGCTTCCCGGAACAGGGCTACCCCGCTCCGCAGGGTCCGTACTACACGGGCGTCGGCTACAAGAACGTCGGTTCGGTTGCCCGCGAAATCGTTGAAGAGCATCTCGACCAGTGCCTCGCAGCCGGCATCAACCACGAAGGCATCAATGCCGAAGTGGCCAAGGGCCAGTGGGAATTCCAGATTTTCGGTAAGGGCTCCAAGCGCGCCGCCGACCAGATCTGGATGGCCCGCTACCTGCTTCTGCGTCTGACGGAACAGTACGGCATCGACATCGAGTTCCATTGCAAGCCGCTCGGCGACACCGACTGGAACGGCTCCGGCATGCACTGCAACTTCTCGACCAAGTACATGCGCGAAGTGGGCGGCAAGGAGTATTTCGAGGCGCTGATGGCGCAGTTCGACAAGAACCTGCAGGACCATATCGACGTCTACGGCCCCGACAACCACCTGCGTCTGACTGGCAAGCACGAAACCGCGCCGTGGAACAAGTTCTCCTACGGCGTTGCCGACCGTGGCGCATCGATCCGCGTGCCGCATTCCTTCGTCAACAACGGCTACAAGGGCTACCTCGAAGACCGCCGTCCGAACAGCCAGGGCGACCCCTACGCGATCGCCTCGCAGGTTCTGAAGACGATTTCGGAAGTGCCGCTCGCGAAGTCGGCTGCCGCCTAAGACAAAGCGTCCTCCCAAGGACAACGAAGACGCCGGCCTCGCGCCGGCGTTTTTTTGTTTCGGGGGTTCTGAGAGTAAGGCTCTCCCCGCACGACCAACCGAGTTCGGCCCTCTCCGCCCTCAGGGCTCACCCCTATCCGCCCTCATCCCCCTGGCCGCCCTCACACCCCTCTCCGCACCCTGACCCCTCTCCGCATCCTCATCCCTGTGCTCGTCACAGGGATCCAGCAGCGTCGCGTCCGCGGCGCGGAAGGGTCTTCTCAGCCCAAGGACTTGGGCTGACTGGATTCCTGTGACAAGCACAGGAATGAGGGAGAGAGGGAGGGCCGCTCGCAACGACGGTTAGCACGGCTGTCGCCGCTGCGGCTCTTTGTATCGTTCTTCTGTACGCCAGGCGCCAATCCCCACTGCCACCCGGGCTAGAGCTCTCCGGTCTCTGGGCTCATCCCTCTCCACCCTCATCCCTGTGCTCGTCACAGGGATCCAGCAGCGTCGCGTCTGCGGCGCGGGAAGGCTCTCCTTAGCCCAAGGACTTGGGATGCCTGGATTCCTGTGACAGGCACAGGAATGAGGGAGTGTATGAGGGACGCCTCGCGAAAACGGCTGCCGCCGGAGATGCAACATCGGCTGCCGCCTAAGACGCAAAGCCCTCCAGGAAGCCCTCAAACCTTCAGCCCCTCCAGAAACAGCCCCTCCAGAAACCGTGCCGCGTCCTCGAAACGGCCCTCGCCGTCCTGGTCCCGGCCGAGGACGGCGCGGACTTGGACGTCGAAATCGGCGTAGTGCTGCGTGGTGGACCAGATCGAGAAGATCAGGTGATAGGGGTCGCAGGTGCGGATTTTGCCGGCTTTTGACCAGGCGCGGATGACGCGGGCCTTTTCATCGACCAGGTCTTTCAGCGGGCCCTTCAGTTCGTCCTCGATATGCGGAGCGCCCTGCAGGATCTCGTTGGCGAAAAGCCGGCTTTCGCGGGGGAAATCCCGTGCCATTTCGAGCTTGCGGCGGATGTAGGAGCGGATTTCCGATGCCGGATTTCCTGTGGCGTCGAAAGCGCGGAGCGGCTCCAGCCAGGTGGAGAGCACACGGTCGATCAGCTGGCGATGGATCGCTTCCTTGGTGCGGAAATAATAGAGCAGGTTCGGCTTCGACATGCCGGCCGCCTCGGCGATCTGGTCGATCGTCGTGCCGCGGAAACCGCTGACCGAAAACACCTCAAGTGCGGCCTCGAGAATGACCTCTTCCTTCTCCTCCTGGATGCGGGTGCGCCGCTGCGTTTTCGCCGCTCGTGGAATGGCCATCCGTGTCCTGCCTTGCCTTCCCAAACGCTGATCCAGGCTCGTGTCACAAGGCCCATTTTCAAGGCATCTGGCGCGAAAATAGGCGAGTATTTTTCGTGATTTACGGCTTGAGTGGCGGTCGGGAAATTGTATGTTTTACCAGTCGGTCAAATTATCGATCACAGACAAAACAAACGCAATGCCGATGTTTCAGATCTGGCCAAACGTGGGTCGGGAACGCGGCTCTTGCAGGCATAACGGGTAAGGACAAGATGATGGCGGCAGCACCGGGCGAGAACATGCGTGTGAACGGCGACCGGCTGTGGGACATGCTGGAGGAGATGGCAAAGATCGGCCCCGGCATTGCCGGCGGCAACAACCGCCAGACCTTGACCGACGAGGACGGCGAAGGCCGCCACCTGTTCAAGCGCTGGTGCGAAGACGCCGGCATGACAGTCGGCACCGACAAGATGGGCACGATGTTTGCGACCCGCGCCGGAACCGATCCGGATGCGCTGCCGGTCTATATCGGCTCCCACCTCGATACCCAGCCCACCGGCGGCAAATATGACGGTGTGCTCGGCGTGCTGGCGGGGCTCGAAGTCGTGCGCTCGATGAACGATCTCGGGGTGAAGACGAAGCATCCTGTCGTCGTCACCAACTGGGCGAACGAGGAAGGTGCGCGGTTTGCGCCGGCCATGCTCGCTTCCGGTGTGTTTGCCGGTGTTCATTCGCTCGACTACGCCTATAGCCGCAAGGATCCGGACGGCAAGACGTATGGCGAAGAGCTGAAGCGGATCGGCTGGCTGGGCGACGAAGAGGTCGGCGCCCGCAAGATGCATGCTTATTTCGAATATCATATCGAGCAGGGCCCGATCCTCGAAGCCGAGCAAAAGCAGATCGGCGTCGTTACCCATTGCCAGGGCCTGTGGTGGCTGGAATTCACGCTGACCGGCAAGGAAGCGCATACCGGCTCGACGCCGATGGACCGCCGCTGCAATGCGGGGCTCGCGTTCGGCCGCATTCTGGAACTGGTGCAGGACGTGGCGATGGCGGAGCAGCCGGGCGCTGTCGCCGGCGTCGGCCAGGCATTCTTCTCGCCCAATTCCCGAAACGTGCTGCCCGGCAAGGTGGCCTTCACCGTCGACATGCGCACGGCGACGCAGGAAAAGCTCGACCGCATGCGGGCGAAGATCGAGGCGGGCGCAATCGAGATCTGCGAAGCGCTCGGTGTCGGCTGCGCCGTTGAAGCCGTCGGTCATTTCGATCCTGTCACCTTCGATCCGGTTCTGGTCGGCCGGGTGCGCGATGCCGCGGTCAAGCTCGGCTACAGCCATCTGGACATCATTTCCGGCGCCGGCCACGATGCCTGCTGGGCATCCAGACTGGCACCCTCGACGATGATCTTTTGCCCCTGCGTCGACGGCGTCTCGCACAACGAGGCCGAGGAGATCTCCAAGGACTGGGCCGCCGCCGGCTGCGACGTGCTGCTGCATGCGGTGCTGGAAACGGCGGAGATTGTGGCGTGAGGAGATCCGAGCTACACTCGACGCCGGCAACAAAAGCGGAGCCAGCCGCATGTCACCCGCACCGGAAATTCTTGTTTTCAAGCATCGCCGCGCCGTCAGCGCGACGGGCAAACGCGCGTGCGACGAGGTTCGAGCCATCGCATTGAGCTCGACCCGGAAAACTCGTCCATAGCGCGGCATCGCGCCATCAGTGACAGGAGGCAATGACATGGGCAGGCCACGCGAAGTCTCTGAAGAAGAACGCGCCGAGCTGATCCGCAAGGGCTACCGGCCGATCGAGGTTTGGGTGCCGGATCTCGACAATGAGACCGTCCGCGAGCAGCTACAGGAAGAGGCCCGGAAGATCGCCGAAGCGGACAAGGCCGAAGGGGTCATGGACTGGCTCGATGCTGTCGGCCCCACGAATTGGGATAAGCCGTGAAGCTCAAGCGTGGAGATATCGTTATCGCGGTTTTCCCCGGTGAGCTTGGAAAGCCAAGACCTGCCGTCATCCTCCAGCACGACGACCTCAATGAAATCCTCACGACGATCCTGGCATGCCCGATGACGACCCATGTCATCGAGACCCCCTGGCTTCGCCCGATCATCGTGCCCACCATCGACAATGGCTTGCAGGAACTGTCCCAGATCATGTCGGAGAAGATCTCACCTTTGCGCAGGGAGGTCATCCGGCAGCGGATCGGCCGATTAGACGAAGACGATCTGAACCGGCTGGAAATCGCGTTGCTGCACATTATCGGGCTGACGCACAAGATGCAGTTGCAGGCCCAGACATCAGAACAAGGGAGCGAGCCATGACCACCATCATCAAGAACGGCACTGTCGTGACAGCCGACCTCACCTACAAGGCGGATGTGAAGATCGAGGGTGGTCGTATCGTCGAGATCGGGCCGGATCTCCGGGGCGAGGAAGTCCTGGATGCGTCCGGCGCTTACGTCATGCCGGGCGGGATCGATCCGCATGTGCATCTGGAAATGCCCTTCATGGGCACCTATTCAGCCGACGATTTCGATAGCGGGACGCGGGCGGCGCTTTCGGGCGGCACCACGATGGTGGTCGATTTCTGCCTGCCGGAGCCGGGTCAGTCGCTGCTTGATGCGCTGAAGCGCTGGGACAACAAGGCGACACGCGCCCATTGCGACTATTCCTTCCACATGGCGATCACCTGGTGGGGCGAGCAGGTGTTCGACGAGATGAAGGCGGTGGTGCGCAACCATGGCATCAACACGTTCAAGCACTTCATGGCCTACAAGGGCGCGCTGATGGTCAATGACGACGAGATGTTCGCCTCGTTCTCGCGCTGCGCCGAGCTTGGCGCCCTGCCCCTCGTGCATGCGGAAAACGGCGATATCGTCGCGGCCATGCAGCAGAAACTGATGGACGCGGGCAATGACGGGCCCGAGGCGCATGCCTATTCGCGCCCCGTTTCCGTCGAGGGCGAAGCGACCAACCGTGCCATCATCATCGCCGATACCGCCGGCGTGCCGCTCTATGTGGTGCATACCTCCTGCGAACAGGCGCATGAGGCGATCAGGCGCGCGCGCCAGTCGGGCATGCGGGTCTATGGCGAGCCGCTGATCCAGCATCTGACGCTAGACGAAAGCGAATACGCCCATCCGGACTGGGATCATTCCGCCCGACGGGTGATGTCACCGCCGTTCCGCGACAAGCGCCATCAGGATTCGCTATGGGCGGGCCTGGCGTCCGGTTCGCTGCAGGTGGTAGCGACCGACCACTGCGCCTTCACGACGGAACAGAAACGCACCGGGCGCGGCGACTTTCGCAAGATCCCGAACGGCACCGGCGGCCTTGAAGACCGCCTTCCGATGCTCTGGACCCACGGCGTCGAGTCCGGCCGCATCACCATGAACGAATTCGTGGCGGTCACCTCCACCAACATCGCCAAGATCTTGAACATCTACCCGAAAAAGGGCGCGATCCTTGTTGGAGCCGACGCGGATATCGTGGTGCTGGACCCGAAGGCATCAAAGACGATCTCCGCCGCAACCCAGCAATCGGCGATCGATTACAACGTGTTCGAAGGCAAGCATGTGACCGGGCTGCCGCGCTTCACGCTGTCGCGCGGCAATGTCGCCTATGCCAATGGCGAGATCCGCACGAAGCCGGGCGACGGCAAGTTCGTTTCCCGCCCGCCGTTCCCAGCCGTCAGCAAGGCGCTGTCGGCCTGGAAGGAGATCACCGCGCCGCGCAAGGTGGAACGCTCCGGCATCCCGGCATCAGGCGTATGAGCGGTTTGATGACAGCGATACCCGATGAGGCGGAGGCCCGTGGCTCAGTCCACCAGCGCGTCCAGTTCCGGCAGCAGGACCACGCTTTCCTGCTCGTTGGGATCCGTGCGCGCGATGATCGCGGTGCAGGGCGTGCCCGACCGGTTGGCCGGCAGATGCGGAACGCCGGCCGGGATGTACATCAGCTCGCCCGCATGCAGCACGACGTGGTTCTCCAGCCGGTCGCCGTACCAGGTGTCGGCGGAGCCGGAGAGCATGTAGATCGCGGTCTCGTGGGTTTCGTGCAGATGCGCCTTGGCTTTTGCCCCCGGCGGAATGGTCAGAAGATGCATGCAGATGCCCTTCGAGCCGACCGTTTCGGCGGAAATGCCCTGAACATAGGTGAGACCCTGCTTGCCGTCATAGGCGGCGTCGGGCCTGACGATACGGCAGGTCGGTCTTGATGACGTGTCCATTGAAATTCCCCCTCTCCAGCAGAGCCGCGGCAGCCTCCATGGCGCCGACGGCCGGATGTGCAGCTCCATGATACCAGAAAACCCGGCCCTTCAAACGATCAGCCACGCTTACGACGGAGTGCGCCCATGACCTACTCCGTCGTCTCTGCGCGAAAGCTCGGTCTGACATTCGAGACCGGCGACGGGCCGGTTCATGCGCTGTCTGATGTCGATCTCGACGTGAAGAAGGGCGATTTTGTTTCCTTCATCGGCCCTTCCGGCTGCGGCAAGACGACGTTTTTGCGGGTGATCGCGGATCTTGAGCGCGCAACCTCGGGCGAAATCCTCGTCAATGGCATGACGCCTGAGGAGGCGCGCAAGAGCCGCTCCTATGGCTATGTCTTCCAGGCCCCCGCCCTCTATCCCTGGCGGACGATCGAACACAACATCGGCCTTCCGCTTGAAATCATGGGCTACTCGACGGCAGAACGCGCGAGCCGCATCGAGCGGACGCTCGATCTCGTCAATCTCTCAGGCTTCGGCAAGAAATATCCATGGCAGCTTTCCGGCGGCATGCAGCAGCGCGCCTCGATCGCCCGCGCGCTCGCCTTCGATGCCGATCTCCTTCTGATGGACGAACCCTTCGGCGCGCTGGACGAGATCGTCCGCGACCATCTGAACGAGCAACTCCTGAAACTCTGGGAGCGGACGCAAAAGACCATCTGCTTCGTCACCCATTCGATCCCCGAGGCGGTCTATCTCTCCACCAAGATCGTGGTGATGTCGCCGCGACCCGGGCGGGTGACCGACGTGATCACCTCGACCCTGCCGAAGGAACGCCCGCTGGATATCCGCGAGACGCCGGAATTCCTGGCGATCGCTCACCGGGTCCGCGAAGGTCTACGCGCAGGGCACAGCTATGAGGAATAGGGATTTGAACTCATCTCTCACGCTGAAGGCTCGGTCTCTTCCGGCGGCAAAAGGCGTTCATTGGGAGATCTCCCCATGAACGCTGCCTTCCTGCTCTGGCTGTGCGGCGCCATGGCGACATTTCTTGCCGCAGCGACCGCCTCACGCGCCTATATCGCCTCCAGCAACATCCTCCTTCTCCTGCTATCGCTGGTGCTCTACTGCGTCGGCAACCTGATGATGGTGAAGCTGATGCGCGAGGGCGGGCTGGGGCTCGCCATTTCCGTTTCGGCGATCGCGCAGCTGCTTCTCATCAACGTCATCGCCTTTGCCGTTTTCGGCGAGAAACTGACGCCGCAGCAGCTGGCCGGCGTCGGGCTCGGGGTCGCTGCCATGGTTCTGATGCTGGTTCCGATGGGGGCGCAGGGCTGATGCACAAGGAAACCCTCTTCCGTCACCGCATTCTCCCCGTCGCAACCGTCGTCCTTGTCATCGTCGCGATCTGGTATGTCGGCGCGTATTTTATGAACGCGCCATTCCAGCGCGATCTCGACCGGCGCGCCAGTGTGACCTCGACGCCGATGGAATTCCTCGGCAAGACGATGTCGCAGCCGAAGCCGATCCTGCCGGCGCCGCACCAGGTGGCGTCGAATGTTTTCGAGAACACGTTTCTGCGCAAGCTCAACTCCAACCGCAGCCTCGTCTATCACGCCTGGGTCACCCTCTCCTCGACGCTTGCGGGCTTCGGGTTCGGCACGCTTCTCGGCATCCTGATCGCGGTCGGCATCGTCCACGTGCGCGCGCTCGACCGCAGCCTAATGCCGTGGATCATCGCGTCGCAGACCGTGCCGATCCTTGCCGTCGCGCCGATGGTGATCGTCACGCTCGGCGCGATCGGGATTTCCGGTCTGGTGCCCAAGGCAGTGATCTCAACCTACCTCTCGTTCTTCCCCGTCGCAGTCGGTATGGTGAAGGGCCTGCGCTCGCCGGAACTGATCCAGCTCGATCTGATGCGCACCTATCATGCCAGCGCCGCACAGACTTTCTGGAAGCTGCGTGTCCCCGCCTCGGTGCCGTTCCTGTTTACCTCGATGAAGGTGGCGATTGCCGCAAGCTTGGTCGGTGCCATCGTTGGCGAGCTGCCGACCGGTGCTGTCGCCGGCATCGGCTCGAAGCTTCTCGCCGGCGCCTATTACAGCCAGACGATCGATATCTGGGCGGCGCTGGTTGCGGGCTCGGTGCTGGCATCGCTTCTGGTCGCAGTCGTCGGGATCGCCGGAAAGATCGTCAACCGCAACATGGGAGGAAAGCCGACATGAGCGCGCTGATGCGAACCTCCCTCCTCACGTCATGGCAGGGCTGGCTGTCCCTGGCGCTGTCGCTCGCCGCACTTGCGACCCTTCCGCTCCTCGATCCCGATGCGGTGGCGCGTTTTGCACCGATGGCACTATTTGCGATCTTCGCTCTGTCGATTGCAGGCGCGGTCGTTTCGTTTCTGCCGCTCCCGCCCCTGTTTCTCGCGGCAGCGATCTTCGTCTTCTGCCACCTGTCGACCAGCATCCTGATTTCAGGCCTTTCCGGAAACGAGGGCAAGGCGGCAACCGCGTTCTTCCTGATGATCGCCGCCAACTGGCTGCTGGCATGGCGCTGCGTCAGCCTCCTGTCAGAGATCCGGACCCGTTCCAGGTTTGCGGATGGGCTTCTGGGTCTTGCGATCCCGGCGATCTTCGGCGCGTGGCTGCTGATCCTGTGGGAAGCGCTCACCTGCGGCTTCGGCGTGCCCTTCATCCTCCTGCCGCCGCCCTCCTCGATCGGGCTGCGGATTGCCGCCTCGCTGTCCATCCTTTGGGCGGACGTGCAGCAGACGATCTTCAAGGCGGTGCTGGCGGGCTACATCCTCGGCTGCAGCGCGGGCTTCGTGGTGGCGATCCTTGCCGATCGCTTCGCCTTCCTGCGCGCGGGACTGATGCCGATCGGCAATCTGATGTCGGCGCTCCCGATCATCGGCGTCGCGCCGGTCATGGTCATGTGGTTCGGTTTCGATTGGCAGTCGAAGGCGGCCGTCGTCACGATCATGACCTTCTTCCCGATGCTGGTGAACACGGTGGCCGGGCTCTCGGCCTCCGGATCGATGGAGCGCGACCTGATGCGCTCCTATGCGTCGGATTACCGGCAGACACTGATGAAGCTCAGGCTTCCGGCCGCCATGCCGTTCATCTTCAATGCGCTGAAGATCAATTCCACCCTGGCGCTGATCGGTGCCATCGTTGCGGAATTCTTCGGCACGCCGATCGTCGGCATGGGCTTTCGCATCTCCACCGAGATCGGCCGCATGAATGTCGACATGGTCTGGGCGGAAATCGCGGTTGCGGCGCTCGCCGGATCGCTCTTTTATGGCGTCGTCGCCCTTGCCGAGAGAGCAACGACATTCTGGCATCCGTCTAACCGTGGGGGTTAGTCGCTGACGATCCGCATCCCGAAAACGGGGCGGCAACAAAAGAGGGAAACGACGATGAAAAAGATGATCATGGCACTGATGGCGGGGGCGTTCTCGCTCGCTGCATCCAATGCATTCGCCGCCGACAAGCTGACGCTGCAGCTGAAATGGGTCGCCCAGGGCCAGTTTGGCGGTTATTTCGTGGCCAAGGACAAGGGCTTCTACGAGGAGGAAGGCCTTGACGTGACGATCAAGCCGGGTGGTCCCGATATCGCTCCGGAACAGGTGATCGCCGGCGGCGGCGCCGACGTGATCGTCGACTGGATGGGCGGCGCGCTGGTTGCCCGCGAAAAGGGCGTACCGCTGACCAACATCGCCCAGCCTTTCGCCAAGTCCGGTCTCGAGCTGATTTGCCCGAAGGACGGCCCGGTCAAGACGGAAGCCGATTTCAAGGGCAAGACGCTCGGCGTCTGGTTCTTCGGCAACGAGTATCCGTTCTTTGCCTGGATGAACAAGATCGGCTTGAAGACCGAGGGCGGTACGGATGGCGTGACGGTTCTGAAGCAGAGCTTCGACGTCCAGCCGCTGATCCAGAAGCAGGCGGACTGCATCTCCGTCATGACCTATAACGAATACTGGCAGGCGATCGACGCCGGCTTCAAGGCCGAAGATCTGGTCGTCTTCAACTATACCAAGCTCGGCAACGACCTTCTGGAAGACGGGATCTACGCTCTCGACACAAAGCTGGCCGATCCGAAGTTCAAGGAGAACATGGTCAAGTTCGTGCGCGCTTCGATGAAGGGCTGGAAATACGCGATCGAGAACCCGGAAGAAGCAGCAGAGATCGTCATGGACAATGGCGGCCAAGACGAGAACCACCAGAAGCGCATGATGGGCGAAGTGGCAAAGCTGATCGGCGACGGCAAGCTGGACATGGCGACCTACGAGCGCACGGTAAAGGCGCTGCTCGACCAGAAGATCATCACCAAGCAGCCGGATGGTGGCTACACGACCGATGTAACGACCGCCGCTCTTAAATAAGCAGGCCCTGATCGAGCCGATCTAACCTGCCGAAAACAGTGTATGCCCGGCGCGCTGCCGGGCATATTTTATGGGGCGGTAACCATCACTGATCTTGGTCTTGGCATTTCCGCGAGCAGATTGATTTGCGGCGACGGAAGCCGTAAAAACACGGGACATGAATTTGTCGGATGACGGACTTGTGGCGGCTTCGGGTCGTCACCACCTCATCAGGTACTGCGCAGGGAGGGGCGCGGATCCCGGACAGCGAAATAAAGACCCTCTGGTGCATCGGAAGTCGTCGCATGTTTCGCATTTCGTCCAAGCTCGCGTTGTTGGCGGCGTCCCTCGCCCCTGCCCTGATCACGCTCCTCGCCTTTCCGGCATTGGCGCAGCAAGCACAGCCGACCGCACCGCAGAAGAACCTTCCGTCGATCATCGTGACCGAGGCCAAAACCCGCCCCATGACCGATCGGGTCATCGCGACCGGTACGATCCGCCCGATCGAGGAAATCTACATCCAGCCTCTGGTCGACGGTCTCTCTATCCGCAGCGTCGATGCCGATGTCGGCGACGAGGTGAAGCAGGACGCGGTTCTCGCAACCCTCAACGACGACTCGCTCATTCTGCAAAAAAGCCAGCTTGAGGCAAACAGGGCCAAAGCCGAGGCCGGCGTCGCGCAATACAAGGCGCAGGTGATCGAGGCCGAAGCCAATCTGGCCGACGCCATCCGCCAGCGCGACCGCACCAGAAAACTCGGACAAAACGGCACCAGCAGCCAGAGCCAGGTCGAACAGACGCAGGCTCAGGTTGAAGTCGCCGAAGCACGGCTGAACGCGGCGAAACAGGCCGTTTCCGTCGGTGAGGCCGACGTCAAGGTCGTCGATGCGCAGATCAAGGACGTCGACCTCAACCTTGCCCGCACCGGCGTCAAAAGCCCGGTTGATGGCGTCGTCACGGCCAAGAATGCGCGGATCGGCGCGATTGCCGCCGGCGCCGGCGAACCGCTCTTCACCATCATCAAGGACGGCGCGATCGAACTCGTGGCCGATCTTTCGGAAACAGACATCCAGAAGGTCAAGCTCGGCCAGAAGGCGATCATCACCATTGCCGGCGGCACACGCAAGATCGAAGGCAAGGTGCGGATCGTTTCGCCCTCCGTCGATGCGACCACCCGCCTCGGCGCCGTGCATATCGTCGTGGATGACGAAAGTGGTGCCCGATCGGGCATGTATGGCAGTGCGGAGATCGTCATCACCGAAACGACGGCGCTGGCCCTGCCGCTCTCGGCCGTGACCACGGCGCCGTCGGGCTCGGTCACCCGCAAGGTGGACGGCGACACGGTCAAGCAGGTCAAGATAGAGACCGGCATCCAGGATGGCGGCTTTATCCAGATCGTCAGTGGCATTGCCGAGGGCGACCGGGTCGTCGCCAAGGCCGGCGCCTTCGTGCGCGACGGCGACAAGATCAACCAGGTCCTGCCGGGCTCAAAGGCTGGCGCCGACAAGGCCGAAGCTGACCGGGCCCCGCCCGCCGCTGTTTCGAATTGAGGACGCGAAGATGAACTTCTCCGCCTGGTCCATCCGCAACCCGATCGCACCGCTCCTCGGCTTTGCCCTGTTGCTGTACGTCGGCATCCAGTCCTTCTATGCGCTGCCGATCACCCGCTTCCCGAATATTGACGTGCCCGTCGTTTCCGTCACCGTCGTCCAGTCCGGCGCATCGCCTGCCGAACTGGAAGTACAGGTGACCAAGGAGATCGAGGATGCCGTCGCCTCGATCAGCGGCATCGACGAAGTCCAGTCCACCATCACCGATGGCCAGTCGCAGACGGTCGTCGTGTTCCGCATCGAAAAGCCCACGCCGGAAGCGGTGCAGGATACCAAGGACGCGATCGACAAGATCCGCGGCGACCTGCCGGCCGGCATCGAGGAACCGATCGTCATCAAGGTCGATGTCGAAGGACAGGCGATCCAGACATTCGCCGTCTCATCGCCGAACATGACGCTCGAAGAACTCTCCTGGTTCGTCGACGATACGGTGACACGGGCGCTGGAAGGCCAGGCCGGGATCGGCCGTATCGACCGTTACGGCGGCTCCGATCGCGAAGTGCGCGTCTCGCTCAATCCCGCCAAGCTCGATGCCTATGGCATCACGGCAGCCGACGTGAACCAGCAGATCCGCGGCACCAACGTCAATCTCGGCTCCGGCCGTGGCCAGGTGGCGGGCAACGAACAGACGATCCGCACGCTCGGCGATGCCCGCGATGTGGCGCAACTGGCCGAGACGTCGATCAGCCTTTCCAACAACCGTTTCGTGCGGCTGTCGGAGCTCGGCACCGTCACCGATACCTACGAGGAGCAGAAATCCTTCTCGCGCTTCAACGGCACGCCGGCCGTCACCTTCGCGGTCTTCCGCGCCAAGGGTGCGAGCGAAGTCTCGGTCGCCGAAACCGTCGCGGAAAGCCTCGACGGCGTGCGCAAGGCGCATCCCGACGTTGCGATCGCCATGGTCGACGACTCGGTCTATTTCACCTACGGCAATTACGAAGCGGCCCTTCACACGCTGGTGGAAGGCTCGATCCTTGCCATCATCGTCGTCATGCTGTTCCTGCGCAACTGGCGCGCAACGCTGATCGCAGCCGTCGCCCTGCCACTGTCGGCAATCCCCACCTTCTGGGTGATGGACCTGATGGGGTTCTCGCTCAACCTCGTTTCGTTCTTGGCGCTGACGCTTGCGACCGGCATCCTGGTGGATGACGCGATCGTCGAGATCGAAAACATCGCCCGCCATATCAAGATGGGCAAGACGCCGTACAAGGCAGCACTCGAGGCGGCCGACGAGATCGGCCTCGCGGTCATCGCGACGAGCTTCACCATCATCGCCGTGTTCGTGCCCGTTTCCTTCATGCCGGGCGTTCCGGGCCAGTATTTCATCCAGTTCGGTCTCACCGTCGCCTTCTCGGTCTTCTTCTCGCTGGCGGTCGCGCGCCTGATCACGCCGCTGATGGCGGCCTATCTGATGCGCGCCGAAGACGGGATGGAAGACCACCACGACAATGACGGCTGGATCATGCGCGCCTACACGCGCCTGGTCACCGGCACGACCCGCAAATGGTACTGGCGCTATGCGACGCTTCTCGGCGCCATCGCCTTCCTCGCAGGATCGCTCATGCTGCTGAGCCAGGTGCCCGGCAGCTTCCTGCCGCCGGACGATTCCTCTCGCGTCGTTCTCTCCGTCGAGCTGCCGCCCAATGCGACGCTGGAGGAGACCGCCGAGACATCTGAAAGGATCGACCACGCGGTTCGCGATATCGACGGCGTCGAAAGCGTCTTCGTGCTCGGTGGCGCCTCGCCCAAGGGCGATCTCGAACTGCGTCGTTCGACCGTTCGTGTCATCCTCGAAAACATCGACCATTCGCTGATCAAGACGCTGGTCAACAAGGGGCTGGGCAGCCTGCCGCTGATCGGCTCTTCTTTGCCGAAAATGGAAGAACATGGCCGTACCCGTCCGCAATGGGACGTGGAAAAGGACATTTTTGCCGCAATCCGCGATATCCCGGACGTGCGTATCTCGAAGGTCAACGACCGTGCCGAGCGCGAACTGGCGTTCAACTTCCTCTCCGACAACGAGGCGGACCTGAACGATGCGATCGGGCTCCTGGAATCGCGCCTGCGCGCTTCGCCGATCCTTGCCAATGTTTCCTCCGATGGTGCCTTGCCCCGGCCGGAACTGCAGATCCGTCCGCGTATGGCCGAAGCCGCGCGCCTCGGCATCACGCCGCAGCAGATCTCCGAAACGGTGCGCGTCGCGACCATCGGCGATATCGACGCCAATCTCGCCAAGATCAATCTGGATGACCGGCAGATCCCGATCCGTGTCCAGACCTCGCTCGATGTGCGGCGCGATCTGGCATCCATCAAGGCGTTGAAGCTTCGGACTTCAAGCGGCGCCACCGTGCCGCTTGCGAGCGTTGCCGACGTGGACTATTCGGAAGGCCCGAGTTCGATCAAGCGAAACGACCGCAACCGCGTCGTGGCGATCGGCTCCGACGTCCCCTTCGGCACCGCCCTCGATACGTCGTCGGCCGAGTTCAAACGCATCGTCGACGAAACCAACCTTCCGCCATCCGTTCGGCTGGCCGAAAGCGGCGATGCCAAGGTGCAGGCGGAAATGACCCAGAGCTTCGGCAATGCCATGCTGATGGGCCTGCTTCTGGTTCTGGTCGTGCTGATCCTGCTGTTCAAGGACGTCATCCAGCCGCTGACCATCCTGTTCTCGCTGCCGCTTGCGATCGGCGGCGTGGCGGTGGCCCTGATCGTCACCCAGAACGCGCTGTCGATGCCGGTTCTGATCGGTATCCTGATGCTGATGGGGATTGTCACGAAGAACGCCATCCTGCTCGTGGATTTCGCCATCGAGATGAAACGCCACGGACTGGAGCGTGTTCACGCCATGGTCGAAGCCGGCCGCAAGCGCGCCCGCCCGATCATCATGACGTCTATCGCCATGTCGGCCGGCATGTTGCCCTCGGCGATGGGTATCGGCGAAGGCGGATCGTTCCGCGCCCCGATGGCAATCGCCGTGATCGGCGGCATCATCGTTTCCACCGTCCTGTCGCTCCTCGTTGTCCCCGCCTTCTTCCTCATCATGGACGATCTTTCCGGCCTGCTCGGGCGGATCTTCGGTCGCCTGGTCGGCAAGAAAGAAGAGGAGGATTTCGGCCTTTCCAACGAGGAACTGACCCAGGAGAACCGTGACCTTGGCGAGCGGCTTCGCCGGCTGGAACGCGAAAACGGCATCGACCACGATATGCTCAGCGCCTCTGGCGGCGCCAAGGTCCTGCGGCTTCCGCCCATGGCTGCGGAGTAAAATCACCGGTCCAAGCAAGCGATTCCGGGTGGGGCAGGAGACGTCGAAGGGTGCGGAAATGCAAAAGCGCATCCCGATCGCAAAGAATCTTGGACGATTTGATCGACGTCAAAACGCGCTTCGGAGCACGTGTTAATTTAGAATAATTACATTCTAGGAAGCTCCCCGCCAGAAAAGAAGAACGGACATGGGCAACGGCGACATCAAACTCAACAATCGCGACCGCGCGGTTCTCATGAAAACGCCTTTCATGCACGGCCTGACCGGTAACTCGCTGGTCAAGATGCTGTCGGCGATGAGTGTCGAGACAGTGTCCGCCCGTGACCTCATCGTGCGAGAGGGCCAACGTGCCGAAGCGTTTTACTGTGTGCTGAATGGCTATGTCCGCCTCTACCGGCTGAGCCGAGACGGGCGCGACGCGGATATCCGCATTTCCGCACCGGGAGATACGTTCGGCGAGTGCATGCTTTATGCGGACCGGAAGTATCCCTTTTTCGCCCAGGCCGCAGAGACCTGCACGCTGGTGCGTTTCGACCTGCAGACGGTCAAGGATCTGGCTGAAGAGGATCCCGGTATCTCCCGCGCCGTGATGACGACCCTGTCGCGTCATCTGATCAGCACGATGGACTGTGTTGCCAACGACCGGCTGTTCACGGCGCCGCAACGGGTGGCAAACTACATCCTCAGCCGCTGCCCGGTTGACGGTGGACCGGCAGCGATCCGCCTGCCGTTCCAGAAAAGCCTGCTCGCCGGCATGCTGGGACTGGCTCCCGAAGCCCTGTCGCGCGCCTTTTCGTCTCTGCGCAAGACAGGTGTCACGGTTCGCGGCCGCATCATCCAGGTGGTGGACGTACAGGCGCTGCGGGAAATCTGAACCGTCGAAGCAAGTAACCCGGGAGGCCGGCCCGAGCAGGCCGGCCACTCGCGTCAGCATGGCTTGCCTCAAAGGGTCAGGAAACCGCAGACCTCGTCATTGCGATCTCACAGCCCGCCCTGCGTCTCCAGAAACCGCACCACATGCTCGACGCCCTCGCCGCGCTTGAGGTCGGTGAAGACATGCGGCTTCATCTCGCGCATCCGCGAAGCATCCCTGTCCATCACGTCGATATCGACATCGACGTAAGGCGCCAGGTCCTTCTTGTTGATGATCAGGAGATCGGAGCGGGTGATACCCGGCCCGCCCTTGCGCGGAATTTCCTCGCCCTGGCAGGTGGAGATCACGTAGATTGTGATATCGGCGAGATCCGGGGAAAACGTCGCCGCCAGATTGTCGCCGCCGGATTCGATGAACACGATGTCGAGATCAGGAATGCGCTCGTTGAGACCGGCGATCGCCTGAAGATTGATCGTCGCATCCTCGCGGATCGCCGTATGCGGACATCCGCCCGTCTCGACGCCGACGATCCGGTCCGACGACAGCGCCTGCATCCGCACCAGCGCTTCGGCATCCTCTTTCGTGTAGATATCGTTGGTGACGACTGCGACCGAATATTTGTCGCGCATCGCCTTGCAGAGCTTTTCGGTGAGCGCCGTCTTGCCGGAGCCGACCGGCCCGCCGATCCCGACGCGAAGCGGTCCGTTTGCCGATTTCATGAGGACATTCCTTTCGATTGCTGCAACAGCTTATCCCGGTCGCTAGGACCGGAACAGCCGCGAATGCTGTGTTTCGTGGCGAAGCGAGGCGATCTCCGCCTGCACGGCGGCACCGCCGAGATCATCGAGCGTTGCGCCTTGTGCCTTGGTCGCAATCTCGCCAACCAGAGCCTCGAGACCGGCCAGAATGCCGACGCCGTGGGCCTGACCGCACACACCAAGGCGGATGCCGGCTGAGACCGATTGCGAGACAGCCGCATGCAGATAGGCGGCGATTGCGCTCGTCTTCGGCACGCCATGGGCCGCCGAGATGGCGCCGACCGCGATCGGAAAGGGCACCTGTTTCGGCAAAAGCTGCAGCACAGGGTGCGGCCAGGCGATGGCCGCCGTGACGAAGGCCTGGCCGAGCGATAACGTTTCCGCATGACGCTCTGCCGAGCCTACCAGCGCCAGACCGAGTTCGGAGAGGTCCTTCAACGCGTCGGGTTGATCGACAGCCTCGAAAGCGCTCGAAAACAGAACCGCATCGTTCCAGAGCGAACCGTGAAGCAGGATGGTTTCGAGCCAGGATGCGAGATCCGAGGCCGATGTCACCAGCCGATCCGCCACCGCGCGCTCCAGCCCGCCCGACCAGGCAAAGCCGCCGATCGGAAAAGCCGGAGACAGCCATGCCATCAGACGGAGCAAGGCGTGCGTATCTAGCCCCTGCCCAAGCTTACCCTGCAGACCCACGTCTTGCATCATACCGGTTCAGTCATGGGCGTGATGACCGTGACTGCCGTGATCATGGCCGCCATGCGCGTGATAGGCGCCGCGGGCCGGCTGGAAGGGTTCGTCAATGTCGGTGACGGTTGCGCCGAGGCCCTGCAGCATGGAACGGATGACGTGATCGCGCAGGATGAGGATACGGCCGTCCTCGATCTGCGCCGACAGGTGCCGGTTGCCGAGATGCCAGGCAAGCTCGATCAGGTGCAGCGTATCGCGCGCCTTGACCTCGAACAGCTTTTCCGGCGCCGCCTGCACTTCCACCGTATCCCCGTTCTCAAGCACCAGCCGGTCACCATGGTGAAACAGCACCGCTTCCTTGAGATCGAGCATCACCATGTCGCCGTTCGACAAATGCAGCAGCTTGCGGCGCAGGTGCCGCAGATCATGCGGCAAGGTGACGACATCCACCGGCGGATCGCTGATTTCACCGGCGGGACGATAGGAATGGATATGCTGCATGAAAGTCTCCTTGAAGGCGGCATAATCACCAAGCGCGATGCTCGGCACAAGGCCTAGTTACGCTCCCGGCTGCAAAATCCGTGGCCGGGAAAAGCATGGGCCGTCAATTGAAAATCCGGAGCGACAGCGCCAGCAACTGCGGCAGTGGATTCCACAGCCCCGTGCGCAGTCCCGCGGCCCTCAGCGCCCGCGCGGTCCAGGTGTTGCAGCCGACAAGCGCGTTGAACGATCCATGCGCTTCAAAGAAGCGGTCATAGACGCCGTAGCCTGCGCCGGGGATGGGCACGACCTTGTTATCCACCTCCACAAAACTGGCACGAATGAAGTCGGACATGGCTTGGAATTGATCTGCATCGAGATCGAACGCCTGCACGGCCGGATGCGTGTCGTCTATGCCGCCGGCGACATCGACATGCACGACCGAGGAATCGATGGTCAGCGCGCGGAAGGCCGGCATGGGTTTGAGATCGGCCCAGGTCGGCGTTTCCAGATAGAAGGACCGCCCTCCCCAACCGATCACCAGCCATTCTGCCGCGGGATCGGCGACGGGAATGCCTGATGAATCCAGAAACGAATAGGACGCCCGCGTTTCCGCATCGAGCGGGATGACGAGATCCGTATGGATCGGGTTCGAAAGAACCAGAATCCGGCGCGTGTTTTCGGAAGCGTGCGGGGGATCCGGCGCAAACAGTGGCCGCGGCACGAATGTGCCAACGGCGACGGCGAGAACGATCAGGATAGCGATTGCCGGGATCGCCAGCAGCAACCGCCTTGCAAGCCTCTTCATGCGCCGTGTCCGGGAAGGTATTGCATCAGAAGAGGAAGTACCGCTGTGCCATCGGCAGAACCGTTGCCGGCTTGCAGGTCAGGAGCTCTCCATCGGCGCGCACTTCGTAGGTTTCCGGATCGACCTCCACATGCGGCGTCAGCGAATTGTGAATCATCGACGCCTTGGAGATGCCGCCACGGGTATTGCGCACAGCGAGAAGCTTTTTAGCGACCCCCAGCCTGCCGACGATGCCCGCGTCGAGCGACGCCTGGGAGACGAAGGTGACGGAGGAATTGGTGCGCAGCTTGCCATAGGCTGCAAACATCGGGCGATAGTGCATCGGCTGCGGCGTCGGGATCGATGCGTTTGGATCACCCATCGGTGCTGCCGCAATCGAGCCGCCGAGCAGCACCATTTCCGGCTTTACGCCGAAAAAGGCAGGGCTCCAGAGTACCAGATCGGCGCGCTTGCCGACTTCGACCGAGCCGATTTCATGGCTGATGCCGTGCGCGACCGCGGGGTTGATCGTGTATTTGGCGATATAGCGTTTGACGCGGAAATTGTCGTTATCACCGGTTTCGTCGGGCAGATGACCGCGCTGGCGTTTCATCTTGTCGGCCGTCTGCCAGGTGCGGATGGCAACTTCGCCGACGCGGCCCATCGCCTGGCTGTCCGACGAGATGATCGAGAAGGCGCCGATATCGTGCAGGATGTCTTCGGCTGCGATCGTCTCCTTGCGGATACGGCTTTCGGCAAAGGCGATGTCTTCCGGGATCGACGGCGACAGGTGGTGGCAGACCATCAGCATATCGAGATGTTCGGCCAGCGTGTTGATCGTGTAGGGCCGCGTCGGATTGGTCGAGGACGGAATGACGTTGGGATTGCCGCAGATCTTGATGATGTCAGGCGCGTGACCGCCGCCGGCCCCTTCCGTGTGGAAGGCATGAATGGTGCGGCCCTTGATGGCGCCGATAGTGTCTTCCACGAAGCCGCTTTCGTTGAGCGTATCGGTGTGGATCATCACCTGCACGTCGAAAGAGTCGGCGACTGTCAGGCAGTTGTCGATGGCGGCGGGCGTCGTGCCCCAGTCCTCGTGCAGCTTCAGCGATGACGCGCCGGCGAGGATCATCTCCTCGAGCGGTGCCGGCAGCGAGGCATTGCCCTTGCCGGCCAGCGCGAGGTTCATCGGAAACGCATCAAAGCTTTCGATCATCCGCTCGATATGCCAGGCGCCGGTGCAGGTGGTGGCAAGCGTACCGTGCGCCGGTCCCGACCCGCCACCAAGCATCGTCGTGATGCCCGACATCAGCGCTTCCTCGATCTGCTGCGGGCAGATGAAATGGATATGCGCATCCATGCCGCCGGCGGTCAGGATCTTGCCTTCGCCGGCAATCGCCTCGGTGGATGGTCCGACGATGATCGTCACGC
This sequence comes from Neorhizobium sp. DAR64862/K0K3, assembly GCF_050500185.1. NCBI lineage: Bacteria > Pseudomonadati > Pseudomonadota > Alphaproteobacteria > Hyphomicrobiales > Rhizobiaceae > Neorhizobium > Neorhizobium sp. DAR64862/K0K3. The sequence goes on along the minus strand of NZ_CP191449.1, from coordinate 738,941 downwards.
CCGGTTGCGTATCCGGATTGCCGGCCTTGCCGATCGCATGGATCCGGCCGTCCTTCAGACCGACATCCGCCTTGTAGATGCCCGAGTGATCGACGATCAGCGCATTGGTGATGACAGTATCGACAGCACCCTCGGCCCGCGTTGCCTGGCTCTGCCCCATGCCGTCACGAATGACCTTGCCGCCACCGAACTTGACCTCCTCGCCATAGACGGTGAAATCCTTCTCGACTTCGATGATGAGTTCGGTATCGGCAAGCCGCACCTTGTCACCGGTGGTCGGGCCGAACATGGAAGCATAGGACGCGCGGGACATTTTGTAGGGCATGGATCAGACTTCCTGAGAAAGCAGAATGAAAGGCATGTTCTTGGCGGCGGCGTGGTCGAGTGTCACGGTTGGTGACGCGCCGGCAGCCGTGTTGAGTTCGGCAATAAAGTAATCGGCAAAACCGGCAGTTCCCGTCCTGAACGACGCAAGCGCTCTGGCAACCGCATCCGCCTCGCCAATGACAAGACGATCGGACGAGATAAGTCCTTCGATAAGGCTGGCCAATCGTTCGCGATCGTAACCAGATTTGCGACGCAGTACCCAGACGAGTTCCACCAGCGTGATGGGATTGATGAACCCCTGCCGGCTCGTGGAAAGACTTTCGTCGAAAAACTGGGCCACCTGTGGCGACCAAAGAGGGTCATCGTCCAGAAAATATCGAGCAAGAATATTGGTATCGAGACCGATCAAGGATCATCCTCCGAGCGACCGGGAGACGTTCGGCGGGCGACCGTCTCCGTGATCGCCTCCTCGATATCCATTGGCGGGCCCTCGTGCTTGCCGAAAATGCCGCGCAGATGCGAAAGATCGCTCTTCTTCGCCTCGACGGTGACCTTGCCCTCGTCATCAACGATGAACTGCACCGAGCCGCCCGGCTTCAGGCCGAGCGCCTGACGCACCTCGACCGGGATCGTTGCTTCGCCATCCGTCGATGTTTTGGCTTCGAACCTGCCCATTATCGTGCTCCGGAGCTATCGATAGCGCCTAGTTTACCGCAAAAATTCCTGCCTAACCAATGTCGCTTCTGGAGCAGCAGAGGCTCAGTTCCCCTCTTCCGTCAGCTCCTTCAGCTCGTCCGTCCGCTTCGCGGTCAGCCCTGCCTGACAGCCGTAGATCAGCATCGGTTCCATCGATCCGCCGCGGGCCTGGAAGCCGTAGGAGGCGCATTGGGCGTCGCGGTAGGCGACCCAGGCGCGTTGCGCTGCGACGAGGGCTTTCTCCGCACCTGCCGTGGAGGGATCGGCATCCGCATCACGGGCCCGCATGAGGTCGCGGGTCTTCTTGTATTGAGTGTTGAGAAGCTTGTCGGCGGCGATGAATTCCTGCTCGGCGCAGTAGGTCAGTTCCATCTGGACCTGGGCGTTGTCGCAGTCCACGTCCGGCCTGTCCTCGCCGGATGCCGGAGCATCGATCAGGAGCACGCAGCCACAGGCGGCCAGAAGCGCCAGCGATTTCATAGGGCACCCATGATCTTCTGCTGGAACCCGTAGACCTTGCGGGCGCCGGACAGCGGGATCAGCGTGATCGACCGGGTCTGACCCGGTTCGAAGCGAACGGCGGTGCCGGCGGGGATATCGAGCCGCATGCCGCGCGCCTTGTCGCGATCGAACGCAAGTCCGTTATTGGTCTCGAAGAAATGGTAGTGGCTGCCCACCTGCACCGGCCGGTCGCCGGTATTGGAAACCTCGATCGAGATCGTCGGGGCGCCGACATTGAGTTCGATCTCGCCTGCAACGGTAAAGACTTCACCGGGTATCATGGTCCACCTCCTCAGGCGCTCAATGCTAATTTTGGCTGGCAGCCTTCGGCCTTCAGAACACGCACCGTCGAGGCCGGATTGTTGACGAGTGCAGCAGCCGGGCGCACCGGACGACGCACCAGTTCACCATTGCAATTCGGGCAGATACCGGCAAGCACGCTCGTAGCGCAATCGATGCAATAGGTGCATTCGAACGTGCAGATCATCGCCTCGCGGCTGTCGGGCGGGAGATCCTTGTCGCAGCATTCGCAGTTGGGGCGCAGTTCGAGAGCCATGGCGAACTCCTCAGCGGATCGGTTCGTGCACGGTGACGAGCTTGGTCCCGTCCGGGAACGTCGCTTCCACCTGCACGTCGTGGATCATTTCAGGGATGCCATCCATCACCTGGTCGCGGGTGATGACATGCGCGCCCTCTTCCATCAAAGCGGCCACGGAGCGGCCATCGCGCGCACCTTCCACCACATAGTCGGTGATCAGCGCGATCGCTTCCGGATAGTTCAGCTTGACGCCCCGCTCCAGGCGACGACGGGCAACGACCGCGGCCATGGAAATCAGAAGCTTGTCTTTTTCGCGTGGGGTGAGGTTCATGGGCTTCCCGCAATCGGCGTCATCAATGACAAATCAGATGTTCCAGACTTTCGGCACTGGCGCGCCGTTACGCAATACGGAAATTGCCGGTACCAGGCTTTTTCTGAGCTCGAACCCCGTCGGTGCCGTGAGACGCGCAACGATCTTGCCGTTGAAGAAGCTCGCCCCGCCGGACGTGGGCCCGAGACAGTCCCTCAGCTTCGGAAACAGAGCTTCTGCCAGCGGTCCGGAATAGAACAGCGTCGCGAACGCGACCTGGCCGGAGAGAACGGCGGCCGCTTCCGCCAGCCGCGCGATATCGCCGTCGAAACGCATTTCTTCCGCATGAATGAGCGAGCCCGCGCGCCGGACACGCCAGCGATCCCGGAAGAAGCCGAGATTGACCGCTTCGCCCATCATCTTGCGACCGAGAATGACGGCCTCGACGGCGAGGAATTCGGCGGTTTCGGCGAGATCCACATCGAGCCTGCGCGTCAGCGACGAACGGTCGAACAGGATGGTTTCCTGCGGCAACCAGTGGACGGAAGCGTTTTCGCCGACGGTGATATGAGTGGAGACGGAGGCCGTGTCTGCGGCCGCCTTGTAGATCTTCTCGTTGGCCTGCGTGGTCACCGAGAGGCGGGTGGAAGCGGATGCGGCGACGGACCAATCGATCACGTCGCCGCCCGTCAGTCCCCCTGACGTGTTGATGAGGATCGCCTCCATTTCAGGCGAAAAGGTTTCCGGAAGGCGTATTTTTGCGCAGCCTTCCTGGAAGAACTGGTCAAGCCGTGTGCGCCCGGCAAACGCCTTGGTTACAAGGCGTCCCGAACCCCTTGCCCGCTGCGGCGGGGTGTCGCCGGCTGAATGCTGCTGCACGTCGTGTCCTGCATGTTGATCTGTGTCGAGCAGTCAGACGCAACAGTCGTGCCAGACTTCAAACTGCTGGAGGATTTCGCAGGCGCGGCCGTGGCGACCATATCCGTCGTGTCGGCCTTCGAGAAGAAATCCCACATGCGGAAAGCCGGGTCGACATTGGCGTCGAAGGCAGGCTTGGCCGGCACGACGCTCGAAACCTTGGTGACACCGGCAACGCCATCCTTGGCGGCAGCCATCACCGCTTCCCGGGCTTCCGAAGGCCTCGGCCAGTCATGCGTGCCCTTTTCGAAGACGTAGGTCGCGATGCGGGCGCCGTTGGTGCAGGTGCCGTACATCGTGTAGGTCACGCCTTCGACCGTCTTTGCGTTACCGTTGCCCTTGCAGCCGTCGAGATCGGTCCAGCGCTTGATCGCGGTCTTGAAACCATACTGCCAATAGGCGCTGCCGCCGCCGGCATAGGGGTTCTGGGCATCTTTTTCGCCCGCAAAGGCCACGATCGAGATCGGCTTGGCCGGATTGCAGTTGGCCGCGTCCGGGCCCCACTTGCCATCGGTCTCGACGGGACGACCGGCGCGCAGCGAATTGACGAAACCGGCCGCGACGAAATCGTCTTGACCGGAGCAGACATAGGCTGACAGCATGCGGCCGCCACCGGAATAACCCGAGGCAAAGATGCGGTTCGGATCGACGCAAAGGTCATCCTTCACCTCTTCGACGGCATCCTCGATAAAGGCTATCTCGTCCTGGCCGCCCTGGGCGCCATTAGGAAGAATAGCCTGGCTCACCTGCACATGCGGAACGTTCCAGCCATAGGTGCCCGGCGCCTTGCCGGACAGGCTGCCTTGCAGCGCCACGGCGATAAACCCGTTCTTTTCGGCAACCTTGTCCCAGGAAGAGCGCTTCAACTGGCCGACCGGATTGGAGTTGCTGCCGTGAAAATCGAACACGACGGGCAGTTTGTCCTTGCCTGTATAGGAGGACGGCACGAAGTAGACGGCCTGGCGTTCGATACCGTCGGTCTCGATGGTGACCGGGTGGAGACCCGGCGTCATAGGCTGGCCACAGCCGGCAAAAGCGGCACCTGCGGCCAAGAAAAACGCTCCGGTCGCGGTAGCGCGAAGGGCGGAGCGGGAACGAGAACCAACAATGCGTTCAAAGACCATCAGCGCCTCATCATGGGGTGCGGGGGTTATCTACGATGTTCGGAAGATGCGTTCATCTGCTGTTCATCTAGCACACAGGCCCAGGCTTTGAAACAGCGTTAACGAATAGAAGCCATGCAAACATTGACCCCTAAACAGTTAGGTGTCGCCTTGCTTCTGCCGTATCCAGTGTCTCAGCGGCGCCTTCGTGCACGATCTCGCCACGATCCATAATATAGACATGATCTGCCAGCTCCCGGCAGAAGTCGAGATACTGTTCGACCAGCAGGATCGCCATGCCGGTACTGTCGCGCAGGTAACGGATAGCCCGGCCGATATCCTTGATGATCGACGGCTGGATGCCTTCGGTCGGCTCGTCCAGCACCAGGATTTTCGGCCGCGTGACCATGGCGCGTCCGATCGCCAGCTGCTGCTGCTGGCCGCCGGACAGATCGCCGCCGCGGCGCCCGAGCATGGATTTGAGCACCGGGAACAGCGCGAAGATGTCATCCGGGATAAACTTGTCCTTGCGCTCCAGCGGTGCGTAACCGCTTTGCAGGTTTTCCTGAACGGTGAGCAGCGGGAAGATTTCGCGCCCCTGCGGCACATAGCCGATGCCGTGCCTGGCGCGGTGATAGGGTGCAAGCCCGTTCAACGTCTCGCCCTGAAAGCTGATCGTACCCGCTGACACCGGGTGCTGCCCGGTGACGGCGCGGAGCAGCGACGACTTGCCGACGCCGTTTCGACCAAGCACGCAGGTGATCTTGCCCATGTCGGCCTTGATCGACACGCCGCGCAGGGCCTGGGCTGCACCGTAATGGAGATTGACGTTTTCGACTGTCAGCATGGTCGGTCTCTTTTCTCTTTGTGTCGGCCGTTCGAGGATCGACAAGCTTGCCGCACCCCTTCACCTCCCCCTTGAGGGGGGAGGTCGCAGCGAAGCTGCGGGTGGGGGTGACCGCCGGGATCCCAAAGATCACTCCACCCCGGCGCTTTGCGCCGACCCTCCCCCTCAAGGGGAGGGTAATCCCTCACCGTCCCAGATAATTCTCAATCACCTTCGGATCGTTCGACACGAAATCGATCGACCCTTCGGCCAGCACCGATCCTTCCGCGAGACACGTCACCTTGACGCCGAGGTCGCGGATGAAGCCCATGTCGTGTTCCACCACCACGACCGAGCGGGTCTTGGCGATTTCTTTCAGCAGCAAGGCGGTCTCGGATGTCTCGGCATCCGTCATGCCGGCGACCGGTTCATCGACCAGAAGCAGCTTCGGTTCCTGCGCGAGCAACATGCCGATCTCAAGCCACTGTTTCTGGCCGTGGGAAAGATTGGCGGCATATTCGTTTTTGCGGTGGGACATGCGGATCGTCTCGAGGATCTCCTCGATGCGCGCCTTGTCGTCGGCAGACAGCGTGTAGAACAGCGTGCCGAATACAGTGCGCGACCGGTTGAGCGCCAGTTCGAGATTGTCCCACACGGTGTGGCTTTCGAACACGGTCGGCTTCTGGAATTTGCGGCCGATGCCGAGCTGGGCGATATCGGCTTCGTCCTTCTTGGTGAGGTCGATCGTGTCCTCGAAGATCACCCGGCCGGTATCGGGACGCGTCTTGCCGGTGATGATGTCCATCATCGTCGTCTTGCCGGCACCGTTCGGGCCAATGATCGCGCGAAGCTCTCCCGGTTCGACCACGAGCGACAGCGAATTGATCGCCTTGAACCCGTCGAAGGAGACGGAGACGTCTTCCAGATAGAGCAGGCTTTTCGTGCGTGTTTCGGCAATCGTGTTCATCGTCTCACTCCGCTGCCTGAACCTGTCGGGCGACCGGGACCGCCCCGGCATCCCTGCCCTTTTCCGCCTCGACCGCCGCCTTCAGCGCCTTGCGGCCATCAAAGCCGTGCTGGATGGTGCCGACGATGCCGCGCGGCAGAAACAGCGTGACGGCAATGAACAGGCCGCCCAGCGCAAACAGCCAGATCTCCGGGAAGGCGCCGGTGAAATAGCTCTTGCCGGCATTGACGAGGATGGCGCCGATGATCGGGCCGATCAGCGTGCCGCGGCCGCCGACCGCCGTCCAGACGACGACTTCGATCGAGTTGGCAGGCGCGAACTCGCCCGGATTGATGATGCCGACCTGCGGCACGAACAGCGCACCGGCAATGCCGGCGAACATGGCCGAAACGACGAAGGTGAACAGCTTGATATTTTCCACCCGGAAGCCGAGGAAGCGGACCCGGCTTTCCGCATCGCGCACGCCAACCAGCACCTTGCCGAATTTCGAACGGGTGATCGCCGAGGCGACCAGCAGGCAGAGAGCAAGCATGATCGCCGACATCGCAAACAGCGCTGCACGGGTGCCGCCGGCCTGCACGTTGAAGCCGAGGATTTCCTTGAAATCGGTCAGGCCGTTATTGCCGCCGAAACCCATGTCGTTGCGGAAGAAGGCGAGCAGCAGCGCATAGGTCATCGCCTGGGTGATGATCGACAGGTAGACGCCGTTGACGCGGCTCCGGAAGGCGAACCAGCCGAAGACGAAGGCCAGCAGGCCGGGCACGACCAGAACCATCAGCATCGCAAAGGCGAAGTGATCGAACCCGTACCAGAACCACGGCAGTTCCTTCCAGTTGAGGAAGACCATGAAATCGGGCAGCAGCGGATTGCCGTAGGTGCCGCGCGAGCCGATCTGGCGCATCAGATACATGCCCATCGCATAGCCGCCGAGCGCAAAGAACGCGCCGTGGCCGAGCGAGAGGATGCCGCAATAGCCCCAGACCAGATCGAGTGCCAGCGCCAGAAGCGCGTAGCAGAGATACTTGCCCATCAGCGCCATCGCATAGGTCGGGATGTGGAACGCGCTGTCTGGCGAGGTCAGGAGATTGAGCGCCGGGACGAGAATGGCGACGCCGAGCAGGATGGCGATGGCAACGACGATCTTGCCTTCGAGTGCACGCAGAATGAAGCCGGTAATCATGCTTCGATCGCCCTTCCCTTGAGCGCGAAAAGACCGCGCGGACGTTTCTGGATGAAGAGGATGATGAGAACCAGAACCAGGATCTTGCCGAGAACGGCGCCAACCGAGGGTTCGAGGAACTTGTTAAGCACCCCGAGCGACAGTGCCCCGACCAGCGTGCCCCAGAGATTTCCGACGCCGCCGAACACCACGACCATGAAACTGTCGATGATGTAGCTCTGGCCGAGATTGGGCGAGACGTTGTCGATTTGGCTGAGCGCGACGCCGGCGATACCGGCAATGCCCGAGCCGAGCGCGAAGGTCAGCGCATCGACCCATGGCGTGCGGATGCCCATCGACGACGCCATGCGGCGGTTCTGGGTGACGGCCCGCATATTGAGGCCGAAGGCGGATTTCTTCATCACCACCAGCAGCGCAAAGAAGATCGACAGCGAGAAGATCACGATCCACATGCGGTTCCAGGTGATCGTCATGCCGCCAAGCGGGAACGAACCGGACATCCACGACGGGTTGCCGACTTCCTTGTTGGTGGGACCGAAGATGGAGCGGATCGTCTGCTGCAGGATCAGCGACACGCCCCAGGTGGCGAGCAGCGTTTCCAGCGGCCGGCCGTAGAGAAAGCGGATGATACCGCGTTCCACGACGAAACCGACGGCACCGGTTACAAGAAAAGCGACCGGCAGCGCAATCGTCAGCGACCAGTCGAACAGGCCCGGCGCGTGGCTGCGGATCACTTCCTGCACCATATAGGTGGAATAGGCGCCGAGCATGACCATTTCGCCATGCGCCATGTTGATGATGCCCATCACGCCGAAGGTGATGGCAAGACCGATCGCGGCCAAGAGCAGCACGGAACCGAGCGACACGCCGTACCAGACGTTCTGGGCCAGATCCCAAAGCTGCTGCTCGTTCTGGATGGCTTTGATCGCCGCATCGAGATCGGCTTTCAGGCTCGGATCGATCGTTGTCGAGACGGAACTCAGGATGCCGAGCGCACTGCGCCCGCCAAGATTTCCCATGGTCTGGATGGCGGCGCGCTTTTCGTCGAGCGAGCGGTCGGAGGAGAGCACCGAGACGGCGCGCGCCTCTTCCATGCGGAACTTGACGTCGCGGTCGGTTTCCTTGGCAATGGCAGCCTCGACCAGATCGAGCGCCTCCGCACTCGGCGACAAAAGGATCGCATCGGCTGCGGCAAGACGGACACCGCGATCCGGGCTCATCAGCGTCAGGCCGCCAAGCGCTGCACGAATGGCGCGCCGCAGCGTATTGTTGACGCGGATCTTGGTGACGGCACCCTTCGCGACCTGGCCAGCGCTCTCCGCCGTCACCGGATCGATCAGATCCAGCTGCGAACCGGCGGGTTTGGCCACGAAGACGGCCTTGTCGGCCTTGCGGAAATAGAGATCACCCTCGGCAAAAGCCTCAAGCGCCGGCACAACGCGGATATCGCCACTGGTGGCGATCTGTGCGACGATCGATTCAGCCTGACCGAAATCGGCATCGGCGAGCTGGTTAAACAGCGGCTTTGGATCCGCCCCTTGCGAAAAGGCTGGCGCTGCAAACGAAAAGATCAGAAAAATCAGCGTGAAAAAACGGATAGGCATATCTTTGTCCCCCGGATGGCCGCGTGGGGCGGAGGGCTCGATCGCCCCTCATCCGCCTGCCGGCACCTTCTCCCCGCCAGCGGGGAAAAGGATGATCGTCACGCCCTCACCGCCCCCCGGTCACGCTCTCGCGTGCCCAAGTCCCCTCGCCCCGCTTGCGGGGAGAGGGTTAGGGTGAGGGGCAACCTTAACTATGGCCGAGACTGTATCAGCTGCCGCCCTTGCCGCCGCACTTGCCGGTTGCAACGTTGAAGTTGCCGCAGGACATCGGCTTGCGCCAATCGGAGATCAGGTCCTTGGAGTCCGGCAGGTAATCCGACCATTCGTCACCGACGACAGCCGGTGTTTCCTGGACGATTTCGAACTGGCCATCGGCCTGGATTTCACCGATCAGCACCGGCTTGGTGATGTGGTGGTTCGGCATGACGGTGGAATAGCCGCCCGACAGGTTCGGCACCGAAACGCCGATGATCGAGTCGAGAACTGCGTTCGTGTCGGTGGTGCCGGCGGATTCGACGGCCTTAACCCAGGCCTGGAAACCGATATAGGCGGCTTCCATCGGATCGTTGGTCACGCGCTTGTCGTTCTTGGTAAAGGCGTGCCATTCCTTGATGAAGGACGCATTGACCTCGGCATCGACGGACTGGAAATAGTTCCAGGCGGCGAGATGGCCGACCAGCGGCTTGGTGTCCAGACCGGCAAGCTCTTCTTCGCCGACCGAGAAGGCGACGACCGGAATGTCTTCGGCCTTGATGCCCTGGTTGCCGAGTTCCTTGTAGAACGGCACGTTTGCGTCACCGTTGATGGTGGAAACAACGGCGGTCTTCTTGCCGGCAGAGCCGAACTTCTTGATGTCGGAAACGATGGTCTGCCAGTCGGAATGACCGAACGGCGTGTAGTTGACCATGATATCGGCCTCGGCGACGCCCTTCGACATCAGGTAGGCCTTGAGGATCTTGTTGGTCGTCTGCGGATAGACATAGTCGGTGCCGGCGAGAACCCAGCGCTGGACGCCTTCTTCCTTGGCGAGATAATCGACCGCCGGAATGGCCTGCTGGTTCGGAGCAGCGCCCGTGTAGAAGATGTTGCGCGAGGATTCTTCACCCTCGTACTGGACCGGATAGAACAGGATCGAGTTCAGCTCTTCGAAGACAGGAAGAACCGACTTGCGCGACGACGAGGTCCAGCAACCGAAGACGGCTGCAACCTTGTCCTGCGAAATCAGCTGGCGGGCCTTTTCGGCAAACAGCGGCCAGTCGGAGGCCGGATCGACGACGACGGCTTCGAGCTTCTTGCCGAGAACGCCGCCCTTCTTGTTCTGCTCTTCCACCATCATCAGCATGGCGTCTTTCAGCGTCGTCTCGGAAATCGCCATCGTACCGGACAGCGAATGCAGGACGCCGATCTTGATCGTATCGTCGGCAGCGTATGCGCCCGAAAGCGCCGTGGCGGACATGGCAGCGGCAAGCAGCGCGCCGGTAAGTTTCACCCTGAATGTCATTGGTCGAACCCCTCTTCTTGTTCGTTCAAGCAACCGGAGATTTAACCGTTGCTTAACCGGACTATCGGCTGCTGCACCGCAAAAACGTATACGTCGAATGACGTATCGGGAGGGGTGAACCGGCCCGTTGGAGGGCAAGTCCTCTCCAGTCTGACAGTTTGCTGACAGCGGCACTCAGTGGCCTGTCAGGGGCCCGATGGCATTCTGCACTCGTCAACCAAATACGAGAGGAAACATGCCATGAAAACGAAACTTGCTCTGACGACCTTCGCCGCCGCACTCGCCCTCACCGCTTCGCTGCCACTGGTCCAGGCAGCCGTTCCCTTTGCCGGCACATCCGCAGCCTTTGCCCGCCAGGGTGCGGACGATGGTCCGAACCATGATGCCAATGACGACAAGGGTGGCAAGCGCGGCGGCAAGAGCCGCGACGACGCTGCAACCCATGACAAGAACGATGACAAGGGCGGAAAGCGCGGCGGAAAGAGCAGCGACGACGCCGCGACCCACGACAAGAACGACGACAAGGGCGGAAAGCGCGGCGGAAAGAGCAGCGATGACGCCGCGACCCACGACAAGAACGACGACAAGGGCGGAAAGCGCGGCGGCAAGAGCAGCGATGACTCTGCAAACCACAACAAGAACGACCACAAGGGCGGCACGCGCGGCGGCCACAAATAGGCTTTGTCCGACCACTGTCCGCACCCCCGCCGGATGCCGGCGGGGGTGCGGCCGTTTGCAGCAACATCGCCATCATGGCAGAGTAGTGTTTCGCGGCTTAAAAGCGCTGCCACACAGTCCTATCCGGAGTATCAATGGGCGTGACCCGTCGTATCTGTCTTGCTGCGCTGCTCGCGGCCACACTCGGGTCGGCGATTGTCGCACCCGTTGCGCCCGCATTCGCCAAGGACGGCGATGGCGGCAGCGATGGCGGCGGATCTTCCGGTTCGGGCGGTAGCGGCTCGGGCAATGACGGCGGTGGCGATGATGGCGATAACCACGGCGGTGATGACGATGGCGGTGATGACCACGGCAAGGACGGTGCGGGAGGCCATGACGCTTCGGGGGGCGGCTATGGCCCAAACGATTCCGATCGGGCCCGCGATGCGGTTCGCAGCGGTCAGATCATGCCGCTAAAGACGATGCTGAGAAAGATCGACGCCACCAGGTATGGTCGCATCATTGACATCCGTCTCAGCCGCTCGCCGTCGCGCGACGTCTATCAATTGAAACTGCGTGACAACACCGGTGCCATCCGCACCCTGCGAGTCGATGCGAGAAGCGGCTCGCTGCTGGGAGGCGGTTGATATCATGAAGATCCTGCTTGCCGAAGACGACCCCCAGATCGCAGCGCTCGTCGTCGAGAAGCTCAGTCGCGAGGGCTATTTTGTCGAAACTCTGTCGAACGGACCAGACATTTGGGAACGGGGCGAGACAGGCGACCATGCAGCCATTATCCTCGATCTCGGCCTGCCGGGGATGGACGGGCTTTCAATTCTCAAGCGCTGGCGGGCAAGCGGCGTCGAAACGCCCGTCCTCGTGCTGACGGCGCGCGGTTCGTGGATGGAACGCGTCGATGGCTTCGACGCGGGCGCCGACGACTACCTGCCGAAACCGTTTCGCAGCGAGGAGCTGCTCGCCCGGCTGAAGGCGCTGCTTCGCCGAACCGGCAAGGTTCAGGCCCGCGTCAAATCGGCCGACCGGTTCACGCTGGACGAGCAGGCCCGCCGCGTGACGTTCGACGGACGCGAGCTGGATCTGAGCCCTCTGGAATACCGGATGATTTCCCTGTTCATTGACCGTCCGGGTGCCGTCCTGACGCCGGCGGAGCTTGCAAGCCAGGTTCAGGGCCGCGACGACGACGCCGCCAAGAACGCCGTCGAGGCGATGGTTGCCCGCTTGCGCAAGAAAACCGACAGCGACGCGATCGAGACCCGCCGTGGCTTTGGATACGTTCTGCCGGAGAAACGCCCGTGATCCGCTCCTTACGTTTCCGTCTGGCAATCGGTGCCCTGATATCGATCGGCGTGGCCCTGTGGCTCGCCTGGTTCGTGCTCGGTCACCTGTTCGAGGACTATGTCGCCGACCAGTATTCCGCGGAGATGACGGCCGTCTCGGACGCGCTCGGCGCCCGGCTGACCATTCAGCAGAACGGTCTCTCCCTGGCCAGCGAGCCGTCCGATGCACGCTTCCAGATCCCCGCCGGCGGCCTCTACTGGCAGATATCGCCCGCAGACGGGAAACCTCCGCTGCGCTCCCGCTCGCTTTGGGACCAGGAACTTTCGCGGCAGTTGTTTTCTCCCGATCTCTATTGCGGCTTCTACCAGACCGAGGGACCCGATGGTGGCACGATCCTGATCACGGTCAGGGACATGTCGATCGGCGAAGGCGAAGCCCTGCAGCGCTTCACCCTCTACACCGCCTTCTCCAAGAACGACATGGAGGAAGCGCTCGCCACCTATCACCGGCCGCTGGTCATGATGCTGGTTGCCATCGGTGCCCTGCTTTTCCTTGCCGCACTCCTCCAGAGCCTCGTCGGTCTGAGGCCGCTTTCTCGCCTGCGCCAGGATGTAGCCGATATCCGGGCGGGTCGCCTGCCGAGCATCGGTGCGCAGGGGCCAAGCGAAGTCACGCCGCTCGTCAACGAGATCAACCTTCTTCTGTCGGAGCGGGAAAATGCCGTCGAGAGGGCGCGCGCCCGGGCAAGCGATCTTGCACACGGCCTGAAAACGCCACTGACCGTCCTGTCCCATCTCGTCGAGGATCTGCCGGGCGCCCGTCGCGAAACAGCCCTGCAGCAGATCGAGCTGGTGCGCCAGCGCGCCGACCGGCAGCTGCAGGCCGCACGAATGGGCGTCGAACAGATGGCGACGACATCGCTTCTCGGTATTTCGGGAAAGCTTGTGAGCGTGCTTTCGCCGGTCACCGAAAACCGCGGGATCGACTGGGAGCTCGATATCGATCCGGCGCTCACGGTCCAGGCGGACCCGGCCGACGCAGCCGAAGCGATCGGCAACATTCTCGACAACGCTGTCCGTTTTGCAAGACACCGCATCGCGCTGACGGCATCGAGGGGCGATGGCGGGATGGTGTTTCTGCGTATCGCGGACGATGGCCCGGGCGTCACGCCGGAGCGTTACGCCTCCATGCTGAAGCGCGGTGTCCGCGGCCAGCAGGAGGAAGACAACGATGGCGCCGGAACAGGCCTTGGCCTGGCGATTTCCGGCGACATCGCAAATGCTTACGGCGGGAAGCTGAGCCTCTCCCGGTCGCATATGGGAGGTCTTGAAGCCGTCCTGTGTCTGCCGGCGACCAAGGAGATCGCGGCATGACGACGGAGCGGATTACTTCTTTTTGGTGTTGCTTTCGGCCGACTTGACCTGCGAACCCAAAGTCGGCGCAGCCGCTGGAGCGGCCTTGTCCTTCTTGGGTTTGCGCGTTTCCTTGTTGCCGCGTACCTGACCCTTGGCCATGACCTATCTCCTCATGTTGATGATGAAGCATAGCCTCTGATCCGGGTAAAATAGCAAGCGTTATTACACGGGGCCGACGGGGCATTTTGCGAGCCTTGATCGCAAACTCACAATCGGGCGGGAACAATTTTGCGGCTGACGCGATTGCCTCGGATCGAACGAAGCCGTGGAGCATCCCGTGATCAACGACCTCTGGTACAAAAATGCCGTCTTCTATTGCCTCAATGTCGAAACCTTCATGGATTCCAACGGCGACGGGGTCGGCGATTTTCAAGGGGTGCAGCGGCGCCTGGATTACCTCGCCGGCCTTGGGGTGACCGCGATCTGGCTGATGCCGTTCCAGGCGTCTCCCGGTCGCGACGACGGATATGATGTCTCCGACTATTACAATGTCGATCCGCGCTACGGCACGCTTGGCGATTTCGTCGAGTTCACCCACAGTGCCAAGCAACGCGGGATCCGTGTCCTGATCGATCTCGTCGTCAACCACACGTCGGACGAACATCCCTGGTTTAAGGAAGCCTGTGCGGACAAGAATTCGCGCTACCGCGACTGGTATGTCTGGTCGAAGACGAAACCGGCCAATGCCGATGAGGGCATGGTGTTTCCGGGCATCCAGAAGACGACCTGGACGCGCGACAAGGCCTCCGGCGAGTACTATTTCCACCGCTTCTACGAATTCCAGCCGGATCTCAACACCGCCAACCCGCATGTGCAGGCAGAAATCCTGAAGATTATTGGCTTCTGGCTGCAGCTCGGCGTCTCCGGCTTCCGCATGGACGCGGTGCCCTTCGTGATCGCCGAAAAGGGCGCCGACGTCAAAAAGCCGAAGGAGCAGTTCGACATGCTGCGATCCTTCCGCGAATTCCTGCAATGGCGCCAGGGTGACAGCATCATTCTGGCCGAAGCGAATGTCGTGCCGAAGGAGAACCTGCAATATTTCGGCGACGACGGCGACCGGATGCAGATGATGTTCAACTTCCACGTCAACCAGTCGCTGTTTTATGCGCTGGCCAGCGCCGACGTGCGGCCACTGGCGAAGGCGATGAACGACACCAAGGAACGCCCGGCGACCGGCCAGTGGGGCATTTTCCTGCGCAACCACGACGAACTCGATCTCGGCCGCCTGACCGACAAGCAGCGCCAGACCGTGTTCGACAAGATGGGTCCGGACAAGGACATGCAGCTCTACGACCGCGGCATCCGCCGTCGTCTGGCGCCGATGCTGGGCGGCGATCCGCGCCGGTTGAAGCTGGCCTACAGCCTGATGTATTCCCTGCCCGGCACGCCGGTTCTGCGCTACGGCGACGAAATCGGCATGGGCGACGACCTCTCCCTGCCCGAGCGCAACTGCGCTCGCACGCCGATGCAGTGGTCGAACGAGCCGCAGGGCGGCTTCACCAAGAGCGACAAACCGATCCTGCCCGTCATCCACGAGGGCCCCTACGGCTTCGACCACGTCAACGTCGCCATCCAGCGTCGCGATCCCGATTCCATGCTCAACTGGACGGAGCGGATGATCCGAATGCGCAAGGAAGCACCGGAGATCGGCTGGGGCACATTCGAATGCCTCGACACCGGCGATGACGGTGTGCTCGCCATGCGCTATGACTGGCGCGACAACGCGCTGGTGATCCTCCACAATTTCCACGACCGGCCGGTGGAGATCACCTTCGACGTGGGCCTCGAGGATGCGGGGCGCAACCTGATCGATATCGCCGACGACTCGGACAGCACAGCGGACGACAACGGCAAGCATCACATCGTGATCGAGCCCTATGGCTATCGCTGGTATCGCGCCGGTGGGCTGGATTATCTGCTGAAGCGAAGCGAGGTGTGAGCGGCGGTAAAACCGCCCTTGCAAAACCCTGCACCAAAGTCGAAACTGCCTAAATATCAGTCTCCCCGATAAAGGCGATCGTTTTTAGGCATGGCAGCACGCCAACGCATCATACCGGTTCGCCGTGAGTACAATCGCTGGGTCGCAAACCAGACGCTGGAAGACTATGCGCTGCGGTTTACCGCAAAGAGCGCGCGCCGTTTCTCATCCAGCCGGATTTCGCAGACGGCGATCGGTGCGATCTCGTTTCTGGCGCTGGAGGCGATCGGCGGGGCGATTACGCTCTCCTACGGCACGACCAACGCGTTTTTCGCCATTCTGGTGGCCGCTCTCGTCATGCTGGTCGTGGGATTGCCGATCAGCCGCTATGCGATCCGCCACGGGGTCGATATCGATCTCCTCACCCGCGGCGCCTCGTTCGGTTATATCGGCTCCACCATCACCTCGCTGATCTATGCGAGCTTTACCTTCATGCTGTTTGCGATCGAAGCGTCCATCATGACCGGCGCGCTGGATCTCGCCTTCGGGATACCGCCCTGGATCGGCTATATCATTTCGGCGGCCGTGGTGATCCCGCTCGTCATCTACGGCGTGCAGCTGATCTCGCGGTTCCAGCTTCTGACCCAGCCGTTCTGGATCATCCTCAACATCCTGCCCTTCGTCTTTATCGCTTTCATGGACTGGCAGAAATTCGACCTCTGGCGCGCCTTTGCCGGCATCGGCCATTCGAACGGAGAAGTCGGCGGGGCGGCGCCGTTTGATCTGGTGGAATTTGGGGCAGCGTCTGCCGTCATTCTGGCGCTGATGCCGCAGATCGGTGAGCAGGTCGATTTCCTGCGCTTCCTGCCGCCGGAAGGGCAGCGCAAATGGCGCCACCGGTTCGCGGTGTTTCTGGCTGGACCCGGCTGGGTTCTGGTCGGCGTGCCAAAACTTCTCGCGGGCTCCTTCCTCGCAGTGCTGACGCTCTCGAGCGCTGTGCCGGTCGAGGACGCGGCCGATCCCGCCCACATGTACCTCGCCGCCTTCGGCTACATGATCCCCAACGAAACCGCAGCGCTGATGCTGATGGCAGCCTTCGTGGTCGTGTCGCAGCTGAAGATCAACGTGATGAACGCCTATGCGGGGTCGCTTGCCTGGTCGAACTTTTTCTCGCGCCTGACCCACAGCCATCCCGGCCGCGTCGTCTGGCTGGTGTTCAACGTCATCATCGCGCTGCTTCTGATGGAGCTTGGCATCTACCGGCTGCTGGAGGAAACGCTCGGCATCTTCTCGATCGTCGCGATGAGCTGGCTCTGCACGATTTCGGCGGATCTGTTCATCAACAAGCCGCTCGGTCTGTCGCCACCCGGCATCGAGTTCAAGCGCGCCCATCTCTATGACGTCAATCCGGTCGGGCTCGGCGCCATGTTTACAGCGACCGGCATTGCGCTGACCGCCCACCTTGGCCTGTTCGGCCCGCTGATGGCGTCGCTCGCCACCTATCTGACACTGACGGCCTTCCTGGTGTCGCCGGCGATCGCCTTTGCCACCAAGGGCAAATACTATCTCGCCCGAAAACCGCGCCAGAGCTGGAAGACATTGGGCTCGATCACCTGCTCGATCTGCGAACACCCGTTCGAGCATGAGGACATGGCCTGGTGCCCGGCCTATGTGGCGCCGATCTGTTCTCTGTGCTGTTCGCTCGACAGCCGCTGCCACGACATGTGCAAGCCGCATGCGCGGCTGAACACACAGATCGGCACCGTGGCGCGCACATTCCTCACCGAAAGCGTCATTGCAAAGCTCACGACCCGGCTAGGCCGCTACGGGATGACGGCGGTGATCTCCATCTCGGCAATCGGTGCCATCCTGTCGCTGATCGCCTATCAGGTAGGCCAGGCAGCACCCGCCAATGCCGATGTCATCTACGGCACGATCCTGATCGTCTTCTTCGTGTTTGCCATCATCACCGGCATTTTTTCCTGGTTTTACGTTCTGGCGCATGACAGCCGGATGGTGGCCGAGGAGGAATCCTCGCGGCAGAACACGCTGCTGCTCAAGGAAATCTCGGCGCACAAGAAGACCGACGCGGCGCTGCAGGATGCCAAGGAAACCGCCGAAGCCGCCAACCGCGCCAAGAGCCGCTATGTGGTTGGCCTGAGCCACGAGTTGCGCACGCCGCTCAACGCCGTTTTGGGCTATGCCCAGATCCTCGAGCGCGACGACACCATCCCTGCCCCGCGGCAATCGGCGATCAAGGTCATCAAGCGCAGCGCCGATCATCTTTCCGGCCTGATCGACGGGCTGCTCGACATTTCAAAGATCGAGGCCGGGCGGCTGCAGGTCTATTCAAACGAGATCAACATCCAGGATTTCCTCGACCAGATCGTCGAGATGTTCAGCTTGCAGGCGCAGGCCAAGGGTCTCGCCTTCGAACACGTGCGCGCCCGCACGCTTCCGCAATATGTGCGCACCGACGAAAAGCGGCTTCGCCAGATCCTCGTCAACATCCTTTCCAACGCGGTCAAATTCACCGACGAGGGAACTGTTCGTTTCGAGATCGCCTATCGCAGTCAGGTGGCCACCTTCACCGTGACCGATACCGGCCGTGGCATTGCGGAGAAGGATCTCGGCCGCATCTACGAGCCGTTCCAGCGCGGCGAGGCGGAAAGCATACGGCCGATGCCGGGACTTGGGCTCGGCCTGACGATCACGCAGCTTCTGACCAACACGCTCGGCGGCGAAATCTCGGTTGCCAGTACGAAGGGTGAAGGCTCGACCTTCAAGGTGCGCCTCATGCTCTCGGCCATCGAGCGGCCGAATACGACGCCGGAGGCCGAGCGCAAGATCGTCTCCTATACCGGGCCGCGCCGCACCATCGTCGTGGTGGACGACAACCAGGATCACCGCGACCTGATGCGCGAAGTGCTGGCGCCGATGGATTTCGTCATCCTGACGGCCGTCGACGGACCAGAATGCCTGACGCTGATCGAGGGTGTGCGGCCGGATCTGTTTCTCGTCGATATCTCCATGCCCGGCATGAGCGGCTGGCAGCTTGTTTCGAGGTTGCGCGAGGAAGGACAGACGGCGCCCATGATCATGCTCTCGGCCAATATCGGCGATGGCACGACCGCGGATGCGGGTGGCGAAGGGCATGACGATACGCTGTCCAAGCCCGTCAACCTGCGCCGCCTTGCCGACAAGCTTGCCTCGCATCTCTCCCTCAAATGGGTTTACGAGGACGAAGCACCGGCACTGGCGCTTTCGGCCCTCGTCAAGCAGCCGGTCATCAGCCCCGGGACGGGCCATCTTCAGGATCTCCTGCGCCTCGGCGAAATCGGCTACGTGCGCGGCATCGAAGCCAAGCTCGCGGATCTCGCGACGGACCAATCGCACCGCCCGTTCGCGGAAGAGCTCGGAACCTATGTAAAGGCCTTCGACATGGCCGGTTACATGAAATACCTGGAACGCATGGAGACAGCGGAACTGGAAGAACGGGAAAACAGCGATGGCTGACGCGACGACACCGCGCGATATCGTCCTCCTGGTGGACGACAGTCCCGACACGCTCGGCTTCCTGACCGAAGCGCTGGAGCAATCCGGCTTTTCGGTGCTGATCGCCACGTCGGGTCAGGCAGCGCTTTCGATCGTCGAGCGCATCACGCCCGATCTGATCCTGCTCGACGCCGTGATGCCCGGCATGGACGGGTTCGAGACCTGCCGCAGACTGAAGGCGCATGCGGCAGCTCAAGTGCCAGTGATCTTCATGACGGGCCTGACCGAAACCGAACACGTCGTCAACGCGCTCGACAGCGGCGGCGTCGACTATCTGAGCAAGCCGATCAATATCGACGAGCTGCGGGCAAGAATACGGGTGCATCTTTCCAACGCCCGCTCCGCCCAGAGCGCCCGCGTCGCGCTCGATGCCGCCGGCCGGCATCTGCTTGCGGTCAGAAACGACGGTTCGATCCGCTGGTCGACGCCGCAAGCAACGCGGCTGATGAATGCCGCAACGGAAAGCGATGACGGAATTGCGATCGTCGCGGGCCGCATCGGCGCCTGGATGGCGGAGCGCGATACGGCAGGCTTTGCCCGAAACGCCGCCTTCTCGCTGTCGGAAAACCTGCAGACCAGCCTGCAGTTTGCGTTTCTTGGTGCGATCGGCGCCGACGAGTTCCTGTTCCGACTGTCGGCCGCCGTCATCAAGCGGCCGGACGACGAAATCCTGCGCCAGCACTTTCCGCTGACGCAACGGGAGTCGGAAGTGCTCTTATGGATCGCCAAGGGCAAGGCGAACAAGGATATCGGTGATATCCTCGGTCTGTCGGCCCGCACCGTGAACAAGCATCTCGAGCAGATCTACATCAAGCTCGGCGTCGAAAACCGCGCCTCGGCAGCGGTTATGGCGGCGAACGTCCTGCACACAGGCGACCGGCCGGACTAGACGCAAACGGACCGACCGGGGCCAGACACTTGCAGTCGGCGATGCCAAGGGATAGATCCGCGCGCACCCTCAACTGCTTAGACAAGCCGCATCCGGAACTCCGCAGTCATGACTACACAATCGCCTTTGACGGCACAGACGCCCCACGACGCAGATAACTCCCCGACGGCGGAACGGGTGAGGAAACGCGTCGTCCTGCATTTCCCGGGCTTCGAGCCGCTCGATGCCGGCATGCACCATGCCCGCTATGTGCGCGCGGCGGCCCAGAGCGCTAAGACATGGAACCTGGATCTCCAGACAGGCGATCTGCAGCGGACCGCAAAGACTGCGTATTTCGACATCGCCTGTAGCGCCTCGGATCCAGCCGACGGCGTCACGCAAAGCCGGTTCTACATCTTCGACCACTGCGCGCTGGTCAACAGCCTGAACGGCAAGCCGCTGCCGCGCCGTATCCTCGACGGTTATCGAAGCGCCTTGCGTATCGTCACCCAGGGCGGCATGGCCGGCTATCTCAGGCACGCATGGCGGTTCGGCCTGTTTTTCCTGTTTCCATTCCTGCTGGTGGCGATAGCGCTTGGGCTCACCGCCGTGATCGCTGCCCTGCCCGCGCTGCTCGGGCTCAATATGTTGCATCTGTTGTGGAGCATACCGCTTGGTCTTGCGCTGTTCCGCTACGCCTTCCTCCCCTTCATGGCACGGTTTCACACGCTGCACCTGTTCGCCGACTGGGAGATGGCCGACGCGATGGCCAATCTCGACAGGCCCGATGTCAACGCCTGGCTGGCGAGCTGCATGGAGGGTGTCCGCGAGGCACTGACTGAGGATGCGGACGAATATCTCATCACGTCGCACAGCATGGGATCGGCTGTCGCGACCCACGTGATCGGCATGCTGCTTGCGGAAAGTCCTGATGCGTTCAGGCGAGGCCCCGCTCGGAGCGAACGCAAGGTGAGCTTCGTGACGCTCGGTGGCGCGATCCTGCAATGCTCGCTGCTGCGGCCCGCTACGACATTGCGCGCCTGTGTCGGCCGCATTGCCCGAGCACCACAGATCTTCTGGCTGGAGGTTCAGTGCCTCACCGACAGCATTCATTTCTACAAGAGCCGCGTCGTGGCGCTGGCAGGACATGAAGATGCACCCCAGGCGACGCTTGCCTTCATCAGGGTCAAGCGGATGATGGCGCCCGAGCGCTACAACAGGATCAAGCGCGATTTCCTGCGCGTGCACCGTCAATACGTTCTGGGATCGGAAGCAAAGTCGAATTTCGATTTCACACTGATGACCGCCGGCCCTCTCCCCGCCGTGCGGTTTTCCAGTTTCACCCCCGAAAGTTTCTGATGGGATTTTCAGGGTTTGAGCTCGGGAAACTTCCAGCTCGATATCTGAACCCTGCAGGCATCAATGCAAAAAGCCCGGCCAATGGCCGGGCTTCCTGTCGAATGATGGTTCAAGCCTTGAAGGCTCAGCCCTGCGGGAAGTAGCTGTACTTGCCGTCCGGACCCTTCTTCCACTCGTACATGACGTAGCCTGGGAGCTTCGGGTCGCCCTTGGCGTCGAAAGCCATGTCGCCGAGAACGGTCTTGAACGGACCCTTTTCCTTGAGAGCCTTGGCAACGACTTCTGCGTCGTCAGGGCTGCCAGCAAGCTTGATGCCTTCGGCGATGACCTGAACGGCTGCGTAGGAATAGAGCGTGTAGGCTTCAGGGTTGAAGCCCGCAGCCTTGAACTTGGCAACCAGTTCCTTGTTCTCAGGACGCAGTGTCGGATCGGGGCCGAACGTGTTCAGCGTGCCTTCGACTGCATCGCCAGCGATCGAGGCCAGTTCGTTGGAGACGATACCGTCACCCGATACGAGCGTTGCCTTGAGGCCAGCATCCTTCGCCTGACGGATGATCAGGCCGGCTTCCGTGTGGAGACCACCCCAGTAGATGATCGAAACGCCGGCTTCCTTCATCTTGGAAATCAGCGCCGAGAAGTCCTTGTCGCCGACGTTGACGCCTTCGCGGATGACCTGCTTCTTGCCGGCCGCGTTGTAGGCTTTCATGGTTTCTTCAGCGAGACCCTGGCCGTAAGGTGTCTTGTCGTCGATGATCGCGATCTTTGCATCGGCGAACTTCTCTGCAAGATACTTGCCGGCAACGCCGCCCTGCTGGTCGTCACGGCCGCAGGTGCGGAACGTGTTCCACAGACCGCGCTCGGTGAAGACGGGGTTGGTTGCTGCAGGGGTGACTTCGAGCATGCCGTTTTCGGCATAGACTTCCTGCGAAGCCGGGATCGAAACGCCCGAGTTGAAGTGACCGACCACATACTTCACGCCATCGGACGCGAACTTGTTGGCGACGGAAATGCCCTGCTTCGGATCGGAAACGTCGTCGCCGAGCGCGATGACCAGCTTTTCGCCGTTGATGCCGCCGGCGGCATTGATATCGGCGATAGCCTGTTCAGCACCCTTCTGCAGCTGCGCGCCGAATGCAGCATTCGGGCCGGTCAGCGGGCCGCCAACGCCGATGATGATATCGGCCCAGGCGTTGCCGCTGAATGCGACCATCGCCGTCAGCGCGACGGCGGAAAGAAGAGACTTCTTCATTGATTTACTCCCAGTTTTTAGGTGAGCGGTTTTTTGGGACCCGGACGCAATACCCACCATCATTGCGCCGGAGAAATGTTCCACCCTCTGGTGTATTCTTATTTGACCCAACCCAATCTGAAGTCAGAAATGAGCGACTGTCAATCTTTCTTCTTCCATGAGAAAGCGGAGACAGGCTGATAGAGCCAGTAGTAGTTCTGAACCATCTGACGGGTGCGGCGAATGCGGAATCCGGAGATGGAAAACGCCATCAGCAGCACCACATCGATGATGTAATGGAACGGGCTGATGAACGGTCCCTGGAACAGCGCGTAATGCATGAACTGCATCGCGACGGCCAGCAGCAGCGTGTAGGCGATGACATGGCCATAGCCGTTCCAGCCTTCTGCGACCGCCTTGCCGGCGCGCCACGCCGTCCAGAAGCCGAGGACCATGACGAGTGCGCGCAGGAAATAACGCACGCCAGTATCGGTTTCGAAAAACAGGCCCTGCATCTCAGTGTCCCCCGGTCGCCGGAATGATGATCATGGTGCTCAATGCCGGCCCCCCTCGAGATAGGCGGCGCGGACTTCGGGATTTGCGAGCAGTTCCTTGCCGGAGCCGGACATCGTCACCTTGCCATTGACCATCACATACGCGCGATCGGACAGTTTGAGTGCCGCAAACGCGTTCTGCTCGACGAGGAAGACGGTGAGCCCCTCTTCCTTGTTCAGCTTCTTGATCGCCTCGAAAATGCCCTTGACGATCAGTGGTGCGAGGCCGAGCGACGGCTCGTCCAGAAGAAGGAGTTTCGGACGCGCCATCAGTGCACGGCCGATCGACAGCATCTGCTGCTCGCCGCCCGACAGCGTGCCGCCGCGTTGGGCCTGGCGTTCCTTGAGGCGCGGAAACAGGGTGAAGATCTTTTCGACGTCCTCTTTGAAATACTTGAGGTTGTCGAGACCGGCGCCCATCTGCAGGTTTTCGTGCACGGTCATGCGCGGAAAGATGCGGCGGCCTTCCGGCGACTGGGCAATACGGCGGCGCGCAATCAGATGCGTCGGCACCTGCGTGATGTCTTCGCCGTCGAAGATGACCTGACCCTTGCGGGCCTGCGGGCTGCCGCAGATCGTCATCATCAGCGTCGACTTGCCGGCACCGTTGGCGCCGATCAGACTGACAATCTCGCCCTTGTTGACTTCGACATTGACGCCGTCGAGGGCCCGGATGTTGCCGTAGTAGGTTTCGACGCCCTGGACTTTCAGAAGGGGTTCACCGGCCATCAGACGGACCCCTCTTCAATAATGCCCTTGTCGAGCTTTTCCTCGATTTCTTCAACTTCATCATCCTCGACGCCGAGATAGGCTGCGATCACCCTCGGGTCGTTCTTCACGTGATCAGGCGTTCCGTCGGAAATCTTCTGGCCGTATTCCAGAACCACGACGTGATCCGAAATCTCCATGACGACGGACATGTCGTGCTCGATCAGGAGCAGCGACGTGCCTTCGTCGCGGATGCCGCGCAACAGCGCGTTGAGCGTGAGCGATTCCTTCGGGTTGAGGCCGGCGGCGGGCTCGTCCAGGCACAGAAGCTCCGGCCCGGTGCACATGGCGCGGGCGATTTCCAGCCGGCGCTGGGCACCATAGGAAAGGTCGCCGGCCGGGTCGTCGGCGCGGTCTGTCAGATCCGCCTTGTCCAGCCAGTATTCGGCTTTTTCGATCGCGGCCTTGGCAGCGTTCTTGTAGGTCGGCAGACCCAAGAGGCCGAGGATCGTGTAACCCGAAGCCTTCATCAGCACGTTGTGCTGCGCGACCAGCAGGTTTTCGAGAACCGTCAGGCCGGAAAACAGCCGGATGTTCTGGAAGGTACGGGCAACGCCCGCGACCTTGTTGATCTCGAAATCGCGAAGGCGTTCCAAAAGGAACTCCCGGCCGTTGCTGCGATGCAGGGTCAGCATGCCCATCGTCGGCTTGTAAAAGCCGGTGATGCAGTTGAACACCGTCGTCTTGCCGGCGCCGTTCGGGCCGATCAGCGCGGTGATTTCGCCGCGCTTGGCTTCGAACGAGAAGTCGTCGATCGCCATCAGGCCACCAAACCGCATCGACAGATGCTCGACCCTAAGGATCGTGTCTTTCGTCATAGTCGTCATATCCGTCGCCATCAGCCGTGGCCTTCCTTGGTGAAGCTGCCGGAGATGGCCTTGCGCTCCTTCAGGAAGGCTGTCGGCTCACGCGAGCCCACGAAGCCACGCGGCTTGAACAGCATGACGATGATCATCGCCAGCCCGAACAGCAGCATGCGGTAGAGTTCCGGGGTGAAGTCGGGGCCGAAGATGATCTTCAGGAACGACATCTCGCGCAGGATCTCGGTGCCGCCGACCATGATGACAGCGGCGATCGCGATACCGGTCAGAGAACCCATGCCGCCGAGAACCACGATAGCCAGGATGACCGCAGATTCCAGGAAGACGAAGCTTTCCGGAGAGACGAAGCCCTGGCGGGTCGCAAAGAACGAGCCTGCAAAACCGCCGAACATCGCGCCCGTGGCAAACGCCGTGAGCTTGGTGGTGACGGTGTTGATGCCGAGCGAACGGCAGGCGATTTCATCTTCGCGCAACGCTTCCCATGCACGACCGATCGGCATGCGACGCAGGCGAATGGTGACGTAGGCCGTCAGCATGCAGAGCGCGAGGATGATGTAGAACAGGAAGATCTTGTAATAGACCGACGAAGCCGACAGTCCCCAGGCCTTGACGAAATTGTTCGGGGAGCCCGTATCGAACGACCAGATGCCGAAGAACGACGCCTTGGCGATGCCCGAGATACCGAACGTGCCCTTGGTGACATCAGTCCAGTTGATCAGAACAAGCCGGATGATTTCCCCGAAGGCGAGCGTCACGATGGCAAGGTAGTCACCCCGCAATCTCAACACCGGGAAGCCGAGGATGACGCCCCAGAGCGCGGCGAGAATGCCGGACATCGGCAGCAGCAGCCAGAACGAGAAGCCGAAATACGATGACAGAAGCGCGTAGGAATAGGCGCCGACCGCATAGAAGGCGACATAGCCAAGATCGAGCAGACCGGCGAGACCGACGACGATATTGAGGCCCCAGGCGAGCATCACGTAGATAAGGATCTGGATGCCGAAGTTGTCGACATATTTCAGCGAGCCCTGCTTGCCGACGATCAGCAGCGACAGGAATGGATAGATGAGCAGGAAGACCAGCGCGAACTTGAGGAAGTGGCGATGGAAGAAGCTCTTCTCTTCCGAAATCTCGAGAATGCCGGCTTTGGCCTTGGCAAGTTTGCGACGGTCGAGATGGGGCTTGATAAAGGCGACGGTCAGGAAGCGACCGACGGCAGCGACTGCCACGAACACCGCAAGCAGGCCCCAGCGGGTGCGCCAGACGAGCTGGTTGTTGATGTCCTGATAGGTCTCGATGCCGACGAACAGGAGGAACATCAGGAAGGCGATGACGCCTGCAAAGATGCCTTCCTTGATCGCCTTGGCCATGACGTTGTTGGGAACGGTTTCCGATACGGTCGCCATGTTACACCTTCTCCACTTCAGGACGACCGAGGATGCCGGTCGGCTTGAAGATCAGCACGAAGGCGAGGATCGCAAAGGTCGCGACATCCTTGTAGGCGATCGAGAAATACGCCGACCACAGGCTTTCGATGAGGCCGATCAGCAACCCGCCGAGAACAGCGCCCGGCAGCGAGCCGATGCCGCCGAGAACGGCTGCGGTGAATGCCTTCACACCCGGAATGAAGCCGTCGTTGAACGAGGCGACACCGTAATACATCAGGTACATGGCACCGGCGACGGCAGCGAGAGCCGCGCCCATGATGAAGGTGATCGAGATCGTCTTGTCGACGTCGACGCCGAGCAGAGCCGCCATCTTGCGATCCTGTTCGGTGGCGCGCTGGGCACGGCCGAGCGGCGTCTTGTTGACGATGTACCAGAACGCAAACAGCAGGATCGAGGTGATCACGACGATCAGGATCTGCTTCAGCGACACCGTGATCGCACCGAAATGATAGGTGTCGGTGACCAGCGGCGGGATCGGCTTGTTGCGCGGACCCTGCGTCACCTGGATGAAGTTCGACAGAAAGATCGACATGCCGATCGCGGTGATCAGCGGCGCCAGGCGGAACGAGCCGCGCAGCGGACGGTAAGCGATCCGCTCGATTGTCCAGTTCCAAAGGCCTGTCATCAGCATGCCGACGAGCAGCATCAGCAAAAGCAGCAGCGCCACCGGAATGCCGGCGAAGAAGGATGTGGCAAGCAGGAACACGATCAGGGCGGCAAAGCCGCCGAGCATGAAGATGTCACCATGGGCAAAGTTGATCATGCCGATGATGCCGTAAACCATCGTATAGCCGATTGCCACGAGCCCATAGATGGATCCGAGAGTCAGCCCGTTTATGAGCTGCTGGATAAAATATTCCATATATTTTCCCCTGCGGATGCGATCCTTGGCGGCCGCATCTTTCGCTTGAATGTCCCTGATAGGATCTTCAATTTTTTTGATTCCTACCGGTTTCGATCGAAATGTGAAGTGCAAAAGAAAGAGGCAGACATAATTTCAGTGGCTTTTGCAGCACGTGACGCAAATCCGCTTGGCATTGTTGAAAAAACGGCACGATTTCCACACGAATGGCAAAAACTATAGAGAAATAACCTCTGGTCTGCTTCGGTCTTGGCTTATCCGCTTCTTCAGCTTTCGACGGTCAGGACCGCATGCGCGACCCGTTGGCGTCAAAGATCGGATGCGGCTGAAGCCGGGCGATGAGCATCTCGCCGAGCACCTCGATCTGCCACCCCTCCTCGGTTCGGGAGACCTCTTTCGGCACATAGCCCATGGCGACCGACACGCCGGCGGCATGGGCGTAACCGCCCGATGTCACCCAGCCGCAGACCTGGCCGTCAAGCGAGATCGGCTCGTCGCCGAGCACGTCCGCATCTTTTGCATCGACGACGAAGGTGACGAGACGCAGCGCGCCGCCCTCCGCCTTTTCCTCGATCGCCGCGGCCTTGCCGATGAAATCGGCCTCCTTGCCATAGGCGATGAAGCGACCGAGCCCGGCTTCCACGGGACCGTAAAGCGGCCGGTATTCGCGAGACCAGCTGCCGAAGGATTTTTCGACACGCAGCGCATTCAACGCCCGAAGGCCGAACAGGGTGATCCCGAACTCCGCACCGGCCTCCATGATGAGATCGAACAGATAGCGCTGGTATTCCGGCTTCATCCACAGCTCGAAGCCGAGATCACCGGTATAGCTGACACGGCCGAGGATGACCGGGGCCATGCCGAGATCGATCTCGACGATGCCCATGAACGGCAGAGCTTCATCCGACAGGTCGAGATGGGTCAGCTTCTGCAGCACATCGCGTGACCGGGGACCCGCAATCGAAAGGCCGACCAGACCGAGATTGAGGCAATCGAACGAAACCGAATCGTCGTCCGGCAGATGCGTCTCGAACCAGCGCATATGATAGTCCTCGGCAATGCCGGAGCCGATCAGCAGGAACGCGTCGTCGCCGAGATTGGCGAGCGTGAAATCGCCGATCAGCTTGCCGGCCTCGTTCAGCATCGGCGACAGCGCCATACGGCCGACGGCTGGAACCTTGCCCGCAAGAATATGGTCGAGCCAGGCATGCGCGCCCTCGCCCCCGATCGAATATTTGGCGAACCCCGAGGTCTCCATCAGCCCGACGCTGTCGCGCACCGCCTTTGCCTCGCGGCCGACATGCTCGAAATCGGTGGAACGGCGCCAGGAAAACGCATCCTCGACGCCTTCAGGCGCAAACCACAGCGGCGTTTCGAGCCCATAGGACGCGCCGAACACCGCACCCCTCGCCTTCAGCGCGTCGTAGATCGGCGTCGTCAACAGTGGTCGCGCAGCCGGCAGTTCCTCGTTGGGATAGCGGATCGAGAAGCGGCGGGAATAGTTTTCGCGCACCTTCGCATTGGTATAGGCAAGCGACGCGTAATCGCCGTAGCGGGTGACATCCATGGCGAACACGTCGAAACCGGGATCGCCCTCGACGATCCAGTTGGCGAGCGCCAGCCCTACGCCGCCGCCCTGGCTGAACCCGGCCATGACAGCGCAGGCCGACCAGAAATTCGTCATGCCGCGCACGGGGCCGACAAGCGGGTTGCCGTCAGGCGAAAAGGTGAAGGGCCCGTTGATGATCGTCTTGATGCCGGCATTGTTGAAGGCCGGGAAATGCCGGAAGCCCACTTCCAGCTCGTTCGTGATGCGCTCCAGGTCCTCGGCCAAGAGTTCGTGGCCGAACGTCCAGGGCGTCTCGATCGGCGACCAGGGCCGGCAGTCCTTTTCATAGGTGCCCATCAGCATGCCGTTGCGTTCCTGGCGAATGTAGATCTCGCCATCGAAATCGACGCAGTGCATCAGCTCGCGACCGGACGTCTTGTTGAAGTCGATGACCTCGGGCATGTCCTCGGTGATCAGATACATGTGCTCCATGGCCAGCACCGGCAGTTCCAGCCCGACCATGCGCCCCACTTCACGGGCCCAGAGACCGGCCGCATTCACCACATGTTCGCAGCGGATCTCGCCCTTGTCCGTGATCACCCGCCAGGTTCCGTCGGGAAGCTGCACCAGGTCCTCGACCTTCGTGTGCAGGTAGATCTCGGCGCCGTTCTTCTTGGCCGATTTCGCATAGGCATGGGTTGTGCCGTAGGGGTCGAGATGGCCCTCGTGCGGATCGAACACGGCGCCCACGAACTGCGTCGGGTCGAGCAACGGCATCATCGCATGCGCTTCCTCGACCGAGACGAGTCGCGCTTCACCGTTTGCATACTTGCCCTTGGCAAGCAGCGACTTGAACCAGTCGAAGCGCTCCGGCGTCGCCGCCAGCATCAGTCCGGAGGTCATGTGCAGGCCGATGTCCTGACCGGAATAGGCCTCGATCTCCTTGTAGAGTTCGACCGTGTATTTCTGCAGCTTGGCAACGTTCGGATCGCCGTTGATCGTATGCATGCCCCCTGCTGCATGCCAGGTGGAGCCGGAGGTGAGTTCCGAACGCTCGAGCAACACGACATCGCTCCAGCCGAGCTTGGTCAGATGGTAGAGGACCGAACATCCGACGACACCGCCACCGATGACGACAACTCGAGCATGGCTTTTCATGGATCCCGTTCCCCTAACTTGATGCCTGTTTGGGGTGAGCCTAGAACCTCCCGAGAATTGCCAATAGGCTGTTCTGCGAACCCGGATTTGTCGTTTCCGACATAGTCGCTGTTCGTTTCGCGCCATGTTCGAGCAAGAGCGTGAAACTTATTTTTCAATCCTTGCGTATGCCCTTTCATGAACGCCAACCGACAGGGAATAGCGCAATGACAAACGTGCTGAGCTTCGACGAACTGGTAGGCAGCGTATTGACCACGATGCGCGATGCGACACCGCGCAAGACAATCGAGTTCGGCGTGATCCAGGGCTTCTGCCGCGATTTCGCCGAGGACCTCGCCCCCGAATTCGTCGACCTCCTGAACCGGGTCGAAGGCCTCTCAAGTCTCGTCCCGGCGCTCGAAAAGCGGCCGGACCTCGTCATGGCAGCATCCGAAGAAAAGGGTCTCTGGAGCTTCGTTCGCGAGAAGCACTGAGGCGCTTCGATGCTCAGACCGCTGACAACCTTGAAGAAGCTCATTTGACGAGAGCGACACCCTATCCTCCCTCATCCTCGCCCTTGTGGCGGGGATCCAGTCAACTCAAGTCCTTGAGCTGAAGGAGTCTTTGACCCGACAGACGTCGTGTCGCTGGATCCCCGCCACAAGGGCGAGGATGAGGGGAGTTTGGGCAACCGCCCACCACCGTCACCCGCCCGAAAACGATGCCGTCAGGGCGAATTCGCGGCCCATTTCCATCAGCTCTTCGTAGACCGAGCCGGCGAACGACCGGGGCGTGATGATCTCGAAGGCATCGGGGCCGGTGCGCGCCAAATTCACTGCGACGTGGCCGAACTGCATGTTTGCGGAATGCCCCTGCGCAAACGCCTGCGGATGCAGATCGACGCCGACGCATTTTGCAAGGATCTGCCGCACGCTGGGTCCCGAAATCGCCATCAGCACCTTGCCGTCGCTCTGATCAACGACGGAGGCGCCGGATATTTCGGATAAGTGACCGGCAACGGTCTCTGAGCCTGCGGTGAGCGACACCGCCAGCCATTCCGCCGGGCCGCAGAAGCGCGGCGCGATATCCGGGGCAGCCTTGAGTGCTAGGCCCACGGCCTGCTCCTGGCCCGCATGGGCAAGCACCGAAAAGATCACCGGCCGCCGCGCGACGGACAGGTGGTTGGGGTTGGCGCTCGTCTCGAAGCCCAGGATGTGATCTTCGAGCGCATGGCGGTGGAGAAGTGTCAAAGCCATCGTCATGCCCTCAAAGATGCTGTTTTGTGTTTTGCGGATCGACAAACACCGGCAGGCAGACTTCCGCCGCGACTTCGGTGCCGCGAAGTCCATCCCAGACAGTGATCTTCTCGCCGATCCGCTCGCGGCCGGATTTGAGAAGGCCGAGACCGATCGTGTGTCCGAGCGTCGGCGAATAGCAGGCTGATGATACGAACCCCTGGTCGCCCGCAAGCGTCGCGGCCGCGCCATCTTTCAACAGATGGGCGCCCGCCATGAACTCCTTGTCGGTTTCCACAGGCTTCAGGCCGACGAGTTGGAGGCGATCGGCGGCGGTCAGGCCGAAACGGGTCGAGAGGCGCTTGCCGATGAAATCCGGCTTGGTCATCGCCATCATCTTTCCGTAACCGAGATCGTCGGGTGTCGTGCGGCCTTCCAGTTCGGCATGGGTGACAAAGCCTTTTTCGATGCGCAGGACGTTGAGCGCCTCGACGCCGTAGGCACAGATCCCGTCCTCGCGGCCCGCTTGCATGATCGCATCGGCCACGGCTTCGCCATAGCCTGCGGGTACCGCCAGTTCGTAGGCGAGTTCGCCCGAAAACGAGATGCGGAACAGGCGCGCCTTCAGCCCGCCCTTGAGCGTGACGACCTTCGCACCGAGAAACGGTATTGCCGCATCGGAAATGTCGTCTTCCACGATCCGGGCAAGGATGATCCGCGCCTTCGGTCCGGCCAGCGACATCTGCGCCCACTGGTCGGAGGAGGACACGAAGCGCACGTCGAGATGAGGCCAGAAGGTCTGGCTTGCAAATTCCAGATGCGCCATCACTTCTGTCGCGTAAGTCGTCGTGGTGGTCATCACATAGTGGTTTTCCGACAGGCGGCTGGTCGTGCCGTCGTCGAAGACCATCCCATCCTCGCGCAGCATCAGGCCGTAACGCGCCTTGCCGACCGGCAGCTTCAGGAAGGCGTTGGAATAAACCCGGTTCAGGAATTCAGCAGCGCCTGTGCCGAAGATCTCGATCTTGCCGAGCGTCGAGACATCGCAGAGACCGGCGTTTTCGCGCACGTTGCGCACTTCGCGGTCAACGCTGTCGCGCCAGGTTTTTTCTCCGTCGCGCGCAAACCAGGAGGAGCGGTACCAGAGGCCGCTCTCGACGAAGGTCGCGCCATTCTTCTTGGCCCAGCCATGCAAAGGCGAGGTCCTGACCGGCGCCGCGTGCTCGGCCCGCGATGTGCCGGCGAGCGCGCCCATCGAGACCGGCGTGTAGAACGGCCGGAAGGTCGTGGTGCCGATTTCGGCCGGCGACACGCCGCGCATGGCAGCGACGATGCCGATCGTCGCGACATTGCCGAGCTTGCCCTGGTCGGTCGCCATGCCTGACGTGGTGTAGCGCTTGGTGTGCTCGATGTGCCTGAACCCCTCGCGCTGGGCGAGGCCGAGATCGCCCACATGCACGTCGTTCTGGAAGTCGACAAAGGCCTTGTCCTTGGCCCCCGGCACATACCAGAGCGGCGCGAAATCAGGATCGTATTCGCCTTCCACCTCGGGAATGTTTGCTTCATAGGCGGCAAAGCCGAGTTCGGTCGAAAACGCAGCTGCCTTCGATGCCCCGTCGCGAAGGCAGGCGGCGATGGTGTCGGCACCGGCAGCCGAGCCGGCAGCAACAAAGTTTGCGCCCACATCCGGCGCCACAAACGCCTTCGCCGCGTCCGACCACACGGGCTTGGCACCGCGCTGGCACATCAGATGCACGATCGGCGACCAGCCGCCGGCCATGGCCAGCGCATCGCAGGCGATCTCTTCCTCGAAACCGGCCCGCTCTGCGACCAGCGCGTCGATGCGGTTGCGGCCCTTGGTGGCGACGACGGCGCCGCCATGGATGACGCGAACGCCGTAGGGCGCCGGATCGGTTGAGGCGGCGCGCGCATCGATGATCGCGGCTACCTCGACGCCCCGGGCGGAAAGATCGGCCGCCGTGCGATAACCGGACCCACCATTGGTAAACACGGCCACCTTGGAGCCGACAGCGACGCCATAGCGGTTGAGATAGGTGCGCGCCGCATTCGCAGTCATCACGCCCGGGCGGTCGTTGCCGCCGAATACGAGAGGCCGTTCTTCGGCACCGGAGGCAAGGATCGCCCGTTTGGCGACGATGCGCCAGACACACTCGACCGGCAGATCCGGCGACGGCGTCTGCACGTGCTTCTGCACCCGCTCGACGGCGCCGAACACCATGTCGTCATACCAGCCGAACGCGGTGGTGCGCGGCATCATCGTCACGTTCGGAAACGACGCGAGCTCCTCGACCAGAGTTGCCGCGTAGTCGCTCGCCGCCTGCCCGCCGATCACGACGTTTTCGGATAGCAGCGATCCCCCGAAGCGGGCGCTTTCATCGGCAATCAGCACACGCGCACCGGCGCGGGCGGCAGAAAGTGCCGCCATCAGGCCGGCAGGCCCTGCGCCGACGACCAGCAGGTCGCAATGCGCCCAGGCCTTCTCGTAGCGGTCCGGATCCGCGTCCATTGTCAGCTTGCCGAGCCCGGCGGCACGGCGGATCAGCGGCTCGTAGAGCTTTTCCCAGAGCATCGCCGGCCACATAAAGGTCTTGTAGTAGAAGCCGGCGCCCAGAAACGGCGACAGCAGGCCGTTGACCGCGCCCATATCGAAGGCGAGCGACGGCCAGCGGTTCTGACTGACGGCGGTGAGGCCATTGTAAAGCTCGGCCACCGTCGCGCGCACGTTCGGCTCAGACCGGGCACCGCTGCCAACAGTCATCAATGCGTTGGGCTCGGCGGAACCTGATGTCACCGGGCCACGCGGGCGGTGATACTTAAAGCTGCGGCCCATCAGCATCTGGTCGTTGGCGATCAGCGCCGAGGCGAGCGTATCGCCGTCGAACCCGGTATAGCTTTTGCCGTCGAACGTGAATGTCAGGGGATTGGCCCGGTTGACGAGACCGCCGGCATCAAGACGATAGGCGCTCATCGGCTCCCCTCCTGAGATGCTTGCGCATCCGTCACACCGAAGACCTCATGCGTAAGGTTGTCGCGATCGACCACCAGCCAGCGGCGGCAGCCGGCCGCGTGATGCCAGTATTCCTGATATCGGCCCTTTGGATTGTCGCGGACATAGACATAGCGGTGCCAGGCCTCGTCCTTTTCGGACGCCGACGGGCGGGCAATCACGGCGCCGCGCACCGAAAACTCTTCCTTCGGCCGCGTTCCGCAATGGGGGCAGGTAATCAGGCTTGCCATGTCTTAATCTCGGTCTTTGTGTCAGGCTCAGTCTTGGGTCTTCGTCTCGGTGCGGATACGGCTCAGTGCATGTTCGGTTGCGGGCCTTTGCCGCCCTCGTCGAGCACATAGCCCCGCTCGAACCGGTCGAGCCGCATGAAGCGCGAGACGTGATGGGTTTCGTTCTTGGCGATCAGATGCGCGAAGCAGAAGCCCGAGGCCGGCGTGGCCTTGAAGCCGCCGTAGCACCAGCCGGCGTTGAGATAGAGATTGTCGATCGGCGTGCGGTCGATGATCGGTGATCCGTCCATCGACATGTCCATCACGCCACCCCAGGCCCGCAGCGCCTTGGCGCGCGAAAGTCCGGGGATCAGCGACACGCCCTCCTGCATCGTCTCCTCGACGGTCGCAAGATTGCCGCGCTGAGCATAGGAGGAATAGTAGTCGATATTGGCACCGAACACGAGACCGCCCTTGTCCGACTGCGAGATGTAGAAATGTCCCGCGCCATAGGTGATGACGTTGTCGATGACAGGCTTCAGCCCCTCCGACACGAAAGCCTGCAGCACATGCGTCTCGATGGGCAAAGCCAGATCCGCCATCCGCCCGACCGTCGTCGTGTTGCCGGCAGCGGCCAGCGCCAGCCGGTTGCAGCCGATAAAGCCCTTGGTCGTCTCGACGCCCTCGACTTCGCCGCCCGGTCCACGGCGAATGCCCGTCACCTCGCAATGCTGGATGATATCGACACCTCTCGCATCGGCACCCCGTGCGTAGCCCCAGGCGACCGCATCGTGACGCACCGTGCCGCCGCGCTTTTGCAGGAGACCGCCAATGACGGGAAAGCGGCCGTGGTCGAAATTAAGATAGGGCGCGAGCCTTCGCACCTGTTCGCGGTCGAGCAGATCCGCATCGACGCCGTGAAGCCGCATCGCATTGCCGCGACGCGCGTATTCATCGCGCTGGCCGTCGGAATGGAAAAGATTCAGCACGCCACGCTGCGACACCATGGCATTGTAGTTGAAGTCCCGCTCCAGCCCTTCCCACAACTTCAAGGACATCTCGTAGAACGGATTATTGCCTTCCAGCAGGTAGTTGGACCGGATGATCGTGGTGTTGCGGCCGACATTGCCCGACCCGATATAGCCCTTCTCGATCACAGCGACATTGGTGATGCCGAATTCCTTGGCAAGGTAGTAGGCCGTCGCCAGACCATGCCCGCCACCGCCGACGATGATCACATCGTAATGCGGTTTCGGCTCCGGCTCGCGCCATGCCGGCGTCCAGCGACGATTGCCCGAAAGCGCCTGCTTGATGATCGATAAGGCGGAATATCGCATGCCGTGTTCCCGTGCTCGTTGCGCCCACATTCGCACATGCGGACGAAGAAACAAGGGCAATCGGGACATCGAAACGCCAGTTTCCTGCCTTGGCGAGACAAGCCCCCACACCGTTGCCGTCCCGCCACGCCGAACGTTGCGGGCGCCGATTTTGGCGCAGGCACTTATTGTATTTCAGTCACTTAACACGGGTTACATCCTTACGCGCAGGCACGGCCGTAAAATCCACGCGACCAACACAAGCCAACCTTTGGGAGCGCGACATGCCCGATACGACCACCCTTCTCGACATGCCCTTCATCCTGCCGTCGCAGGCGCAGAAACACGTCACCCATAACGAGGCGCTGCTTGTTCTGGATGCGCTGGTGCATCTGACAATTCTCTCCGAACTGTCGGCCCCACCGACCTCGCCTGCCGACGGCAATCGCCATCTGGTGGGTGCGAGCGCGACCGGGGCATGGACTGGCAAGACCGGCAGCATCGCCGCCTGGCAGGACGGCGCCTGGACCTTCCTGACCGTGAAGACGGGATGGCGGGCATGGTTTGCGGAAACTTCTCGCCTGCGTGTGTTTGATGGCGCTGCATGGCGGGATGTTCCGCTGCCGGATCAGGGCACCCTGAGCCTGCTCGGCATAAACGCTGTCGCCGATGCCACCAACCGATTGTCGCTGTCGTCTCCTGCAAGCCTCTTCAACCATGCCGGCAACGGTCACCAGATCAAGGTCAACAAGGCGGCCGCAACCGACACCGCATCGCTGCTGTTCCAGTCCAACTGGACCGGGTTCGCAGAAATGGGGCTTGCCGGAAACACCGAATTCTCCATCAAGATCAGCGACGGCACCACCTGGCGCACGGGTCTCGCCATCAGCCCGACAGGTCGTGTCAGCCGACCCAACCAGCCGGCAGCGCGCGCCTATCGCACCGGCACCACATTCACGCCGACATCAGGCCAGCAGAGCGGCTTTACCACCTACGCCCTCAACCAGGGCAGTTTCGGACTTGGCGCTTCGGCAGCCGGCGGCGGCAACGCGATGACGGTTCCAGCAGCCGGCATCTACCTCGTTACCCTCAATCTCGTCGTCACCACATCGTCTGGGCATGGGGCGGTGCTGCTGCGCAACGGTACGGAGACACTGATGACACTCAACGGCATAACGGGTGGCGCGCAGTCGCAAGGCGCAAGCGGCGTGTTTTCGCTGAGCGCAGGCGATAGCCTGACGCTTCAGCACTCCGGCACCGCACAGGTGACACTGGGTGCCGGCAAGACGGAGCTCTCGCTGACCCTGCTCTGACCAAAATCGACGTGGCCGATTATCGCAATTCCAGTTGCAAAGATCGGCCATTTTACCCGCGCGGTGGCCACAATGTGTCATCTTCCGGAGCAGCCATGAAATAAAACAAGAAATTCATCACTTAAGACAACTCTAACAATGCCTTGTTTTAAAAGGTTTTTGTCGGCTCGAATCAAGTGAATTGCGACCAATGCGGGTTTGGCCACAAATGGCGCGTCTCGTTTAGTCAAATGTTAAAACTGCCCCGGTAGGCTCTCGTTTGTGGTCTTGCGTTGTGTAGAGAGTCCAATGACCGAAATGATACGTCCCCGAGTTAAATATGTCATCGGTCCCGATGGCAGCCCGCTTACGATTGCGGATCTTCCGCCGGCCAATACGCGCCGCTGGGTTATCCGTCGTAAGGCAGAGGTTGTCGCCGCGGTTCGCGGCGGCCTGTTGAGCTTGGAAGAAGCCTGCGAGCGTTATACGCTCACCGTCGAAGAATTCCTGTCCTGGCAAGCGTCTATCAACGACCACGGCCTGGCCGGTCTTCGGACCACCCGCATTCAGCAGTACCGCCATTAGGCGAAGTCAGCAGACCACTGTTCATCGGTAAAATCGAAGTGCCGTTGCCTCACCGCAGCGGCACTTTTTATTTGCCCTGGTTTGAATCTTACCGGGACAAGGACGGTTCTCGCCTCGCCAGTTGCGGCAATATGCCGGCGATGATCGCCGAGGCCGCATAGAACCACAGGCCGGGTTGCGTTACTGCCTGCGCGAGGCCGGACGTCTTGGCCGCAAACACCACGAGTGCCACCAGCATCACATCCATCATCGACCATTTCGCAAGATGCGGCATCACGCGCGCAAAAAATCCCGGCTGACGATTGCCGCGAAAGGCTTGCGCGCCGAGCGCCATATGCTTTGCAACCGGGAAGACAATCGAGAACAGTCCGACGATGAGCGCAAGCGCGACATCGCCCTGCCCCCATAGAGCAGAAACGAGTTCGACCAGCGACGGCGTCTCGCGAAAGAAATACAGCCGGTCGAAGCGAATGATCGGCAGGGTCAGACCCAGGGCCAGAAAAACACAAGCGACGGCATAAAGCGAAAACCAGATGAGCCTTCTCATCGGGCACCCATAGCAAAGCTTGGGCCACACGTCTGCCCTGCCGCTCCGTGGAAAAAGTCGAAAAAACAAGAACGGGGGCACCGGATTGCGGTCCCCTCGTCAAAGTCCTCTCGCTATCGTGTGATGCGCTCGGCTGGCAACCAGCCGACGGGCATCAGGCGCGGGCGCGCATACCGGTGTCGCGCTCTTCGAGCGCCGACGCCTTTGCAAATTCGGCTTCCGCCTCTTCCAGCGCAAGCTCGGCCGCATCCTGCTGGATCCGAAGTTCCCGGATCGAGACTTGCAGATTGTCGGCCCTTTGACGGGCAGCCTTGGCAAAAGTCGGATAGGCGAAGTGATTCGGGTCCGAAATTCCCGATTTTTTCTCCTCGACGGTGATCTGGTGCTCCAGTTCCTTCGCCATTCTTTCGAATTCGGCCATCATCGTCTGCAACTGCAGTAGTTGACGACGCTTTTCGTTAACCTGAAAATTCTTCAGGCGAACAAGATTGTCACGCGATTTCATACGCAATACTCCGTGGATAGCGAGACCCAGGCCGGTAAACCCCTGTTCAATACAGTGCGAGGCTCAAAAAATTTCCGAGGCGTTAACAAATTTGGCGCCGCGTTAACCTTTCATTTACAGGCATCATTAACAATAAGCCTGATCATTTAAGGGTCGGTAAATGCCAAGGCCGGTTTTCGGTCACGACAATGTCGGAGTCGTTTGAATCACTTAGCGGGGTTTCCTCCTCCGCTGAATCAAGCTGGCGATGACCAATCCTTAAAGTAAAACAGGCTGCTACTAATTTTGCTT
Source organism: Neorhizobium sp. DAR64862/K0K3 (assembly GCF_050500185.1). Taxonomy (NCBI): domain Bacteria; kingdom Pseudomonadati; phylum Pseudomonadota; class Alphaproteobacteria; order Hyphomicrobiales; family Rhizobiaceae; genus Neorhizobium; species Neorhizobium sp. DAR64862/K0K3. Next base: position 700,024 of record NZ_CP191449.1, on the reverse strand, counting down.
AACAAAATGATGCACCTTGCCAGGACCGCTCATAATTTGTTAACCAGTTTCTGGCAGCTTCCAAATCAGGCTCAGTCTGGATCCGTATCGAGTAAGGGGGCATCGGTAACCTTACGCGGCGGTAAAGGGGAAAATTATGCGGGTTCTACTCATCGAAGATGACAGCGCGACGGCCCAGTCGATCGAGCTGATGCTGAAATCGGAAAGCTTCAACTGCTATACGACCGACCTTGGCGAAGAAGGCGTCGACCTTGGTAAGTTGTATGACTACGATATCATTCTTCTTGACCTCAATCTCCCCGACATGTCGGGTTATGAAGTGCTTCGCACTCTGAGATTGTCAAAGGTCAAGACGCCAATCCTGATCCTGTCGGGCATGGCGGGCATCGAAGACAAGGTACGAGGCCTTGGTTTCGGCGCAGACGACTACATGACCAAGCCGTTCCACAAGGACGAACTGGTTGCACGCATCCACGCCATCGTTCGACGTTCGAAGGGCCATGCCCAGTCGATCATCATCACCGGCGAACTGATCGTGAACCTCGACGCCAAGACCGTCGAAGTCGGCGGCCAGCGTGTGCACCTGACGGGCAAGGAATACCAGATGCTGGAGCTTCTTTCGCTCCGCAAGGGGACCACGCTCACCAAGGAAATGTTCCTCAACCACCTTTATGGCGGTATGGACGAGCCGGAACTGAAGATCATCGACGTCTTCATCTGCAAGCTGCGCAAGAAGCTCGCAAATGCGGCCGGTGGCGCGAACTACATCGAGACTGTCTGGGGCCGTGGCTACGTGCTGCGCGAACCTGACAATGTCGAGCTCGCAGAAACCGCCTGAGCCTGAAAACTTTTCCCTATCCCGGATTGAAGAGCACCCGCGCAAGCGGGTGTTTTTGCGTTTGAGATTGCCGAGGTGAAAGCGCTGAGGATTGACGAATTCAGCGCGGTGTCCGGATCAAGTTTCCATAAACACGGTTCGAGCTTGTTGCCACTCGTCCCAGCAGTTCTCAGGATCGATGTCGAGATAGCCGCGCTGCTCGTCCATTTTCTGAGCAACATCACGGGAAACTGCGATGACCTCACACGTGTCGGTGATTTCGAGGACCTCGTCTTCCGTCAGAGGGCTCCCCTTCGCTCTCTCGCTTTGAAGTAGCGTCGCGATGAGACTGGGTACGGGGTAGAGAACGAGAAGTTTGTCTTCGCTCACAGGACACCTCCGAGACGCGGCTTCACTCAGCGCACGCTGCAAACACTGAAACTATCAAGCCGCAACAGCGAAGCCGCCGAACACCGATGTCAGGATCTTGCGGTCGAAAGGTTTGAGGAGAAAATCGCTGGCGCCAGCGCGTTTGCCGGCCATCATCTTCTTCAGGTCCGTCTCGATGACGCAGTAGAAGATCTTGACGTCCTTGCCGCGATCCATTGCCCGGACAGAGGCGATCAGACCGAGCGCGTCGTCGAGGCCTGCATCGACGATCAGGAAGTTCGGCAAGGTTGCACGGCAGCCGGTCAGTGCTTCCTGCGCAGTGCCCGCTTCGGAAACCAGAAAGCCGATCTCCGAGAGAATGCGCTTGCCCACTTTGCGCACGATGTCCGAACTGTCTGCAATCATCATTCGCTGCATCGTGTTTCCCCTGATGCTGTGCCCGTCCCTGGGCAACATCCACCATGACCCGAATGAAGCTAAGAAAGAGTTACGCGTCAGGCGCAGCGCGAAAAGCGCGGGCCGCCTCAAGGCAACCCGCGCTTTTCACATGTCAGAGCTCTTGATCGGGTCTCAGACCTCTTCGGAAACGGCCGGCACTTCGGCAGGGACGGTTTCCGCGATGAAGGTGATCTTGTCTTCAGACACCACGTATTTCAAATCCATGCCGCATTCGTCGGCCAGCAGAACCGTGTAATAGGGCTGGATCGTGTGGGCATCGACCGCCTCTTCCATGGCGCCCGACAGCACTTCGACGAATTTCGCCGGCACGCGCATCATCCGGCCTTTGATGGTGATGATGAACTTCGCGTCGAATTCCGGGTTTTCGAGTGTCACATCGAGAGAGCCGCCACGCGGAATGCCGCCGTAAGCGACAGTGAAGAGGTTGAGGAGCAGCTTGACCCGGTTCTTCGGGATGATGGCGCGCGGGCCGTTCCAGGAGACTTCCGTCTTCTTTTCGGCGACCGCGAACTCCTTGGCAGCCTTTTCGGCCTCGCCCGTATCGATCGATGCACCAACAGAGCCGGAGGCGCCGAAAGCAAGCCGCGCGAATTTCAGACGCACCGAGGCGTTCATGGCCGATGTACGGATCAGGTCGAGCGCATCCGCGTCGGCGGCTCCCTCATCGAGAAGCTCCAGGCCATTGTTGATGGCTCCGACCGGCGAGATGATATCGTGGCAGACCCGGCTGCAGAGGAGAGCTGCCAGATCCGGACCGCCGAGGGTTAGATTGGGATTTTTAGGCATGCGTGTCTCCGGCTGGATGAAAATATTCCCTCGCGCATGTGCCACAGCAACATTGCGCGGGGATTGTCGACGGTCAATGTGTATAGGTGCCGCCATAATGACACCATTTGTGGTAAACCGATTGTTAACGTCATGCCGCCAAGATAGAGGCGGCTTAAGCATGACGCTTGATAACGGAAGATTTAACAAACGGACTTCAATATGCGCCGCCAGAACCTTTCCGCCTTCGCTCGCTTTGCCACCGCTTTCGTGGTCATGGCAACCGCTTTCTGTGTCACAATCGAAAGGGCATCCGCCCAGCAGAATGCTTCGCAGTATTCGATGCAGGAAATTGTCGATGCCGGCCACGGCTTTTTCGGCTCCACCAGCGGCGGTCTCGCCAAGGTGGTGGAAAACGCTTTCTCGAAATACGGCCTGCCCAACGGTTACATTCTCGGCCAGGAAGGCTCCGGCGCCTTCATCGCCGGCCTGACCTATGGCGAAGGCCAGCTTTACACGAAGAATGCCGGACAGCATCCCACCTACTGGCAGGGACCGTCGCTCGGCATCGACTACGGTGGCCAGGGCACCCGCGCCATGATGCTGGTCTATGACCTGCCGACGGTCGATTCCCTCTACGCGCGCTTCGGCGGCGTTTCCGGCTCGGCCTTCGTGGTCGCCGGCGTCGGCATGACGGTGCTGCGCAACAACAACGTCATCCTGGTGCCGATCCGCACCGGCCTCGGCGCCCGTCTCGGCATTAATGTCGGCTATCTGAAGATGACCCGCGAAGCCACCTGGAACCCCTTCTGAGCGGCAGGCAGACGCCTCCACCGGGCGAGCCCACTTGCCGGGTGCAGGCGCCCGTGCTTAAAAAGAGCCTGTCCGCTCCAGACACAAAGAACGGCTTTCCGTGATCCAATACGCACTCCTGTTTGGCCTGGGTTTCCTCAGCGCGGCGCTGCTTGCCATCCTGATTTCGCCGGCGATCCACAGGCGGATCGTGCGCTACACGGAAAACCGCATCCGCGCGACACTGCCGATCAGCCCTGAGGAAGTGCGTGCCCAGCGTGATATGGCACGTGCCGTCTATGCGGCGGAAAACGCCCGGACCTTTCAGGAACTGATCCAGGCGCGCGAGAAAAACACCCGCCTGATGCTTGATATCGAGGCCCTGAACGCGACCATCCGCACGCTTGAAGACGACCGGCAGGACCTGAAGATGCAGGCCGACACGCTGGATGTCGAGGCTGCCGCCACCCGCTCGCGTCTTCGCCAGGAAGACAGCTATATCCAGGAGCTGAAGGTGGCGCTGGAACAGTCCCACGACGACCTCAGGATGCGCGATGTCGAGATCGGCGAACGCCAGCAGCACGTTGCCCGGCTGATTGCCGATACGGACAATTTCCGCATCGACCTCTCGTCTCATGCGGCAGAGATGGAAGGGCTCAAGGCCCGGATCGGCAATCTTCGCGACGAACGCGAGACGCTGCGCACGGAAATTCGCGACATGACCACCCGCGCCAAGGAAGCCGAGAGCAAGGTCAAGCTGGAAGAGCAACGCCGGATAGCGCTGCAGGAAAGGCTGGACCGGGAGATCGCCGAGGGTGCCGACAGGGCAGAGGCGCTGGACCGCCGTCAGCAGGAAATCGAACGGCTGCGCGAAAAACTGAAAACTGCCAATGCGGAAGGTCGTGACGCGAGCCGCGCCCTGCGCAAAACCGGGGCGCCAGCCGGATCAAAAGCGAAGTCGAATTCAGGCAAGATCAACACGCCCGGTCCCGAAGACATCCAGGCGGCGCATCTCCTCGAGGAGGGTGTGTTAGCCGTCGCCCGCCCGACGGGCATGGACCCAGAGCCCACCATGATGACAGCTGCGATGATGACGCCGGCCATGATCGATCTCGCAGAAGATGCCCGCAACCGGGCGACCGCAGTGTCGGAACGGCTTTTAAAGAGTCGCGATGGCGCTAACGATGCAGCACTTCGGCAGGAGCTTGCAACCATCGCTGCAAGTCTTGTGGCGCTCACGGCCGCGCGCGAAGGCAAAGCCTCGCCGATCAACACGATCCTGTCTGGAAAATCCGGCAACAGCGATCGCGAAAGCCTGGCTGCCAAGGCCAAGAAGGCCATGGCGAAACTGAACGAGCAGTCGTCGTCCTGAACGACACCTGAAATTCCTAGAGCCGGCCCTGCCGCATGGCGATCTCGTAGAGCGCGATACCTGTCGCGGTTGCGGCGTTGAGACTGTCCAGTCCCGGCATCTGGGCAATGCGCGCGGTCTTGACCGCAGACAGGATATGCGCTGGAAGCCCCTCGCCCTCGGTCCCGGTGATCAGCGCCATCTGCGGATGCGGCGACACTTCGCGAATTTCGACGTGTCCGGCAGGCGACAAGCCCCAGATCGCGAAGTCGCGCGACATCAGCGCGTCCAGAAGCTCCGTCATCGTCCCGGTGCGGGCATAGGGCACCGAGAGCACGGAGCCGACAGAAACCCGCAGCGACTTTCGATAGAGCGGATCGCAGCAGGCGGCGTCCAGCAGCACCGCATCGGCGCCGAAAGCGGCCGCATTGCGGAAGATCGAGCCGATATTGTCGTGGTTGGAAATGCCGAAGGCCGCAACGACCAATGCCTTTTCCGGCAGGTTCTGCAGGAGGTCCGCAATCGACGGCTCCTCAGCCCTGCGACCGATCGCCAGCACGCCGCGGTGGAGGTGGAAGCCGACAATCCGGTCGAGAACGGCAGAGGATGCGACATAGACCGGGACATCGTCAGGGAAACGGCCAAGGATGTCTTCCAGCCCGGACACCCGATTTTCCAGAAGCAGAAGCTTCTCCGCGACGAAGCCGGACTTGGCCCGGTGTGCCTGCGCCAGCATGCGCAGCACGACAGTGCCCTCGGCGATAAACCGCCCGCCCCTGCCCGTCAGGTCGCGATCGCGGACCGCCTGAAATTCGGCGATCCGCGGGTCGTCCGCATCCTCGATGCGGATAGGCTCCATCACGGACCGGTGGCGATCGTCACATCGGCGACGATGCGGCCGAGCACGATATCGAACACGAACACCTTGCGGGCGCCGTTCAGCTGGCCGAGGAAGACGAGCTGGCTGCCGGACATCGACACATTGTCGATTTGGAAACCGGTCGGCAGTGCGGCGGTGGCCTTCAGCGGCTGGTCGGACGGGACGGTGAAACTTCCGGACGTCGCGACCGTTGCGGGGCCGTCTGCGGGACGCTGGGAGATCTTGTAGACAATCGCGGCGAGGACCGCCATAAAGCAGACAAACAGGATCCCGCCCGAAACGAGCTGCAGAAGCACCATCTTCCGGCGGATTCTCTCCATTGCCGGATCAAGCGGCTCTTCCTTTTCCTCGACTTCTGGTTGGGGCATGAATTGTCCTTATGCGTGCAAGATTGCGAATTGACGGAAACCGGAATGAACGACCCCTTTAAACAAGCCGAAGCCCCGAGGAAAGTCCTGACTGCCGATGAGGCAGCAGAAGGGCGGCTGGATGCGTGGCTGACGCAGGTTCTGGACGGCGAATTCTCCAGAAACCGCATCAAGGCTCTGATCGAACAGGGCGTCGTCACTCTGAACGGCAAGGCCTGCACGGAGCCAAAGAAAAAGGTGTCCCCAGGCGATCAAATCGAGATCACATTGCCGGAACCGGAGGATCCCGAACCCAAGGGCGAGGATATTCCGCTTGATGTTCTCTATGAGGACGAGGACCTGATCGTCATCGCCAAACCGCCGGGTCTCGTCGTGCATCCGGGCGCCGGCAACTGGACGGGGACCCTCGTCAACGCTCTGATCCACCATTGCGGCGACACTCTTTCCGGCATCGGCGGCGTCAAGCGGCCAGGTATCGTCCACAGGCTCGACAAGGATACGTCGGGCGTGATGGTTGCCGCCAAGAACGATCTGGCGCATCGCCACCTCGCCGACCAGTTTGCCGACCATGGCCGTTCCGGTCCGCTGGAACGCGCCTATATGGCCGTCGTCTGGGGCCGCCCGAAAGGTTTGAAGGGCACGATCGACGCACCGCTCGGCCGCGCCGGTGGCGACCGCACCAAGCGCGCCGTCACCCGCGAGAATGCCGTGGACGCGCGCGAGGCGGTGACCCATTACGAGGTGATCGAGCGTTTCCACGAGACGCCCGAGGCAACCTCGCTGGCGGCCCTGATCGAATGCCGTCTGGAAACCGGCCGCACGCACCAGATCCGAGTCCACATGGCTCATATCGGCCATCCGCTGATCGGCGACCTCGATTACGCCGGTGGCTTCAAGACCAAGGTCAACAAGATCCCCGAGCCCGCCCGCACCGTCGTCAGCGCCTTCCCGCGCCAAGCGCTGCACGCCTATCTGCTTGTGTTCGAACATCCCCGCACCGGCGAGGTGATGGAATTCGAGGCTCCGATCCCCGACGACCTGGAAGAGTTGATCGAAGCCCTGCGGCAATGACGGCCTGACCGTCGCCGGAAGTCCAGCCGATCATTACGCAATTGTAATGTCATAACGTTGGTGTGAACGCTTGAATCGCTCTTCCGCCACACTTATCTGACACTTGCATTGGTGCGGGGTCGGGAACGATCCGCGCCATAATCGGTTCGCCGTAAGGGCAGATGAAATCTGCCGGGAACCGACAACGATCGGAAAGGGGTGCTTCATGGCCCGTAACAATCTGCCTTCGATTACCGCCGGCGAAGCCGGTCTCAATCGCTATCTCGACGAAATCCGCAAGTTCCCGATGCTGGAGCCACAGCAGGAATACATGCTCGCGAAGCGTTACGCCGAGCATGGTGATCGCGCGGCCGCCCACAAGATGGTGACGAGCCACCTGCGTCTCGTCGCAAAGATCGCCATGGGCTATCGCGGCTACGGCCTGCCGATCGGCGAAGTCGTGTCGGAAGGCAATGTCGGTCTGATGCAGGCCGTCAAGAAATTCGACCCGGAACGCGGCTTCCGTCTGGCGACCTATGCAATGTGGTGGATCAAGGCCTCGATCCAGGAATACATCCTGCGCTCCTGGTCGTTGGTCAAGATGGGCACGACCGCCAACCAGAAGCGGCTGTTCTTCAACCTGCGCCGCCTCAAGGGCAAGATCCAGGCGATCGAGGAAGGCGATCTGAAGCCGCACCAGGTGACCGAGATCGCCACCAAGCTGAACGTATCCGAGGAAGAAGTGATCTCGATGAACCGCCGCCTCTCCGGCGACGCTTCCCTCAACGCCCCGATCCGGGCTGCTGAAGGCGAAGCCGGCCAGTGGCAGGATTGGCTGGTTGACGATCACGAGAGCCAGGAAGCGGTTCTGATCCAGCAGGACGAACTCGACACGCGCCGCCGCATGCTCGGCAAGGCACTTGCCGTGCTGAACGAACGCGAACGCCGCATCTTCGAAGCCCGCCGTCTGTCGGAAGACCCGGTGACGCTCGAAGAACTGTCGACCGAGTTCGACATCAGCCGCGAACGCGTCCGCCAGATCGAGGTCCGCGCCTTCGAAAAGGTGCAGGATGCGGTGCGCAAGGAAGCCCTCGCCCAGGCCCAGGCATTGCGCGTCGTCGACGCGTAACGAGAGACACCAGCACTCGCAGACCGAAGGCCGCATCTTGCGGCCTTTTTCTTTGACCGGAGCCATGGGAGTTCGCAACGGGAGGCTGGAAATGGAAAAGGGCCGCTTTCGCGACCCTTCTCGTATGACCTATGTCCTGCGACCGGTCGATTACTGGCCCGTCTGGCCGCCGCCGGCCTGGCCCCATTCGCGGATGGCCTCGTTGAACGCCTTCTCGCCCTCAGGCCCCTTCTGGAGCGTGAACAGCGCGCGGCGTCCGTTGCGATAGGCGACCGGGATGTCGATCCAGTTGCGGGTGCGCAGCAGCTCCATATTGGTGTTGCGAGCATCCGGGAAGTCGTTGAGCGCGATCATGTGGAAGTCGTCGGTGATCTTGGCCGGAACCGCGATCAGGGCGTTGCCGCGATCCTGCTCGGATGTCTTCATCGCAATGCGCTGGACGCTGTCGATGGCACCGCCCTCGAAGTCCGGCGGGACGGCAAAGACGATCTCGATCAGATGGCTCGCGGGCAGCGACGGATCCGAGTTGCGCTTGAACGTCACAAGCGCGGTCAGACCACGACCGGGTATGGTGATGCGGGCCTGGACTTCAGCCTGAGGCGGACCGCCGTTGGAACCCGGTTCGCGCTGCAGAGACCAGGAAACGCTTCCGTCGATCGCGGTCGGCGCGGTCTGGCCAAGACGCTCTTCATAGAGGAACATCTTTTCGCCGGAGACCGCAGGGGTCGCTGCCGGGTTGGCGTCGGGGGCAGGCGCTGCAGGTGCGCCGGGCGCGGTTGCAGCCGTCGCGGCAGCACCAGGCGCCGCAGGCGGCGTGGTCGGCGGGGCGTTGAGCTGCGCCACCGACTGCCCTTCGGCGTTCTGGGCAAGGCTTCCGGCCGAACCCGGACCTTCATCCACCTCTGTGCCATCCGGCATCAGACGCTGGGTGAATTTCGGGCTGGCGGTCGAACCGTCCGCGGCTGGCGGCGGGCTCGTCTGACCGGCGGGCTGGCCATCTGCCTGCTGCGTCGAAGGCGTCGGGTTGGCCGGCGCTGTTGCCGGAGCCGTAGTTGCGTTCCCGGAGGCCGGTTGCGAGGTCGTGGGCGTTTCAGCGGTCGAGACCGCCGTGTCCGTCGAGGAAGATGGCATGAAGCCTTCGACCATCTCGCTCAGCGCGTCGCGGTTCATCCAGGCGGCATAACCAGCGCCACCCAGCAGCAGAAGGCCGACCAGTCCGAGTGCGAGGCCACCGTAATTGCGCTTGCGCGTCGTCGTCACCCGGTATGGCTTAGCCGGGGTCGGCATCAGGTCTTCGAGATTGTCATCCGACTGGGCCTGTCTCGGGTTCGAGGCGGCAGCGCCGGCGCCGGCAATTGCCGCGCCCTTGCTGTACCCGATCAGGTCATCCAGATCGCTCCAGGGATCCTTCTCGTGATCCTTGCCGGCAGGCTTTTGTGCCTGCTCATCCGCTTTTGCGTCAAGCTGGTAGCCTGCGAAAAAATCGTCGCTGTCGTCTTTGCGCCCGGTCTCCGTCCCGGACTGGCCGAAACTTGGGAGCTCAGCGACCGATGGCATGCGAACTGCATCGGCAGAAACATGGGTTTCCTGGTCGAAATGCGCGTCGACGCGATCACCACTGTGAAGATCGGCCTGCGGCTGGTGCTGATGGACCGGCTCGACGGGACCGGCCGGCACCAGTTCCGGAACGTCGTCCCAGGCGGCTGCGGCGGTGTTTTCGGAATGCGCCGGCTCATGCCAGGTGGGCTCTTCGAAAAGCGGCGCATGTTCCGTGCGCGCTGGCTCCGCACTGGTCTGCGGTGGCCACTGGACGTGGGCGACGTCATCGTCCTGACGGGCAGCCGAGTAGGGAAGATCATCATCCCGCTCGTTTGCAACAGGCTCGTCGACAGTCCCGGGATACTGCTCGATCGGCGCGTCGACGGAATGTGCCCGGCCGTCATCGGCCACAGGTTCGTTGTGGACCTGCTCATCGCGTTCACTGACGGCAGCGACATCACCGACCGGCCATCCACCTTGATGAACAGTGTCCTGCTCCTCGGACGGCGCAGGCTCTTCGTAAAGCGGACGCTCTTCGTAGGCCGTGCGTGCCTCATACGTCTCCGGCTCTACAGCCGGTTCGTAATGGGCAACGTCAGGTTCGCGTTCTTCGGCTGCAACAGGAGCAACAGGCTCGTGCCGTTCCTCATAGCGCGGCGGCTCGTCATACGAATAGCCAGCCGGCTCGGTAGCGGCGAGCGATGCTGCCTGTTCGGGCTCTTCGCCCGGAGCGGGTGCCGGTTCCTGCTCGGGCTCCGGTGGAGCCGGCAACACCGTCTCTTCAGCGGGCGCAGGCTGGCCGGCAGCAAATTCGTCGTCGGCGAAACCAGCCTCGTTCTCGAACGGCGCCAGCGCCTCCGCGTGCTCGCTCTCGACTTCGACGATCGCCGTTTCGAGCTTGTCCATCTGCCGCCGAAGCATTTCTTCCGGCGGCCGCGGCTTCATGTTCTCGAGCTGCCGTTGAACGGCACCACGCGCTTTTTCATACACTTTCGCGCGGGCTTCAGGCGAGTTTGTCGCCAGACCATCAACAGCGCGGCGGATCACCGCTACAAAATCTGCCATCAGCACTTCTCATTGTCGCCGGGCTCAAGCCGGCTGAATGGATAATCAATAGTTGACATTAATCTTCAAACGGGTCCGTCACAAGTATGGTGTCGTCGCGTTCCGGACTTGTGGAAAGTAGCGCAACTGGCGCGCCAATCAATTCCTCAACCTGACGAACGTATTTGATCGCCTGTGCCGGCAGGTCCGCCCAGGACCTTGCACCAACGGTGGATTCCTTCCAGCCTTCCAGCGTCACGTAGATCGGCTCGACCCGAGCCTGCGCCGCCTGGCTTGCGGGAAGATGGTCGATCCGCTGTCCGTCGAGCATGTAGCCGACGCAGATCTTCAGTTCTTCCAGACCGTCGAGAACGTCGAGTTTCGTCAGCGCGATCCCGGTGATGCCGTTGGTCGCGACCGACTGGCGAACCAGCGCCGCGTCGAACCAGCCACAGCGACGCTTGCGACCCGTGACGGTGCCGAACTCATGGCCCTTTTCACCGAGGAACTGACCAATTTCGTCATGGAGTTCGGTCGGGAACGGGCCTTCACCAACGCGCGTCGTGTAGGCCTTCGTTATGCCGAGGATGTAGCCCAGCGAGCCCGGGCCCATGCCGGAACCGGCAGCAGCCTGGCCGGCAACCGTGTTCGACGACGTCACGAACGGATAGGTGCCGTGGTCGATGTCGAGCAGCGAGCCCTGCGCGCCTTCAAACAGGATGCGCGAGCCCTTGCGGCGCTCCTTGTCCAGCAGTTCCCAGACGGTTTCGCGGAACGGCAGAACCTGTTCGGCGACCGACGTCAGTTCCTGCATGATCGTCTCATGGCTGACTTCCGGCTCGCCCAGACCGCGGCGCAGCGCGTTGTGATGGGTGAGGATGCGATCGACCTTGGCCGACAGCGTATCGAGGTCGGCAAGATCCATGACGCGGATCGCACGACGGCCGACCTTGTCTTCATAGGCCGGGCCGATGCCGCGGCGGGTGGTACCGATCTTGGTGCCGGTGTTGGATGCCGCATCTTCGCGCAGGCCGTCCAGCTCGCGGTGCAGCGACAGGATCAGCGTCGCGTTGTCGGCGATGCGCAGCACGTCCGGGGTGACCTTGACGCCCTGTCCGTCGAGCTTTGCGATTTCAGCGACCAGCGCGTGCGGATCGACGACGACGCCGTTGCCGATAACCGAAAGCTTGCCGCGGACGATACCGGAGGGCAGCAGCGACAGCTTGTAGCTGACACCGTCGATGACGAGCGTATGGCCGGCATTGTGGCCGCCCTGGAACCGAACGACGATATCCGCCCGTTCAGAGAGCCAGTCGACGATCTTGCCCTTGCCCTCGTCACCCCACTGCGAACCAACCACGACTACATTCGTCATCTTTGCTTTCCTGCGTTTCGGGCCTGCCCTTCAAGCACGCCACAGCGCCGCGACAGCACCGCTGCTCTGAGACAGCGGCGTTGCGAGCGCCAGATAGAGTTCTCTCCCACAAGGGCGCTCGTCCGAAACCGCGCCGGACCCGCCCCTGCAAACGCGCGCATCTATAATGCCTTGGCCCGAGGAAAGCGACCTGTTTGTGAATGCTGGACGGTTTTTGCGTGACAATTTGCAAATTCCCACGCTATGGCCCACGCCAAGCGTTCCGGCCAAGGCCGGCGCCGACGAAAGACGATAGGGCAAGGACGGGCCGTCGATACGGCACGCGGAGGAGATTATCGTGTACCGCAGAGCCTATATCTTCCTGATCGTCGCGACGCTGTGCTGGGGCGGCAATGCGGTCGCGGGCAAGCTTGCCATCGGTCATATCAGCCCGATGCTCCTGACCTTCTGGCGATGGGCGTTTGCGACCGTCATCATTTTCGCGATCTCCATACCCGATCTTCGCCGCGATTGGCCGGTGATCCGGTCGAACCTGCCGCTTCTCGCCTTTCTCGGCCTCGTCGGCTACGTCGTCTTTAATGCGGCGCTCTACACCGCGGTCAATTACACCACGGCGATCAACGTCACCGTCGAGCAGACGCTTATTCCGGTGCTGATCTTCCTGTTCAATTTCGTGCTGTTCCGGATGAAAGTATCCTGGCTGCAGATCGTCGGCTTCGCGCTGACCCTGATGGGCGGGCTTTTGACGGCAGCCCATGGCGACCTGTCGACCATCGTCACGCTCAGCGTCAATTTCGGCGATGCGGTCATGATGATCGCGATCGTCGCCTATGCGGTCTATACGGTGGCGCTGCGTTTTCGTCCGGCCATCAGCTGGCGCAGCCTGATGGCAATCCCGGCGCTGTTCGCCCTGCTCGGCAGCATTCCCGCCGCCGCCTGGGAATATTCGGCTGACCGAATGATCTGGCCGGACGCCAACGGCTGGATCATCGCAGTCTACACCGCCGTTTTCGCATCGCTGATCGCGCAGGTGCTCTATATCCGCGGCGTCGAGGAGATCGGTGCCAACCGGGCCGGCCTGTTCATCAATCTGGTGCCGGTTTTTGGCACCCTGCTTTCGGTGATCGTGCTTGGCGAAAACCTGCAGGCATTCCACATCGTGGCGCTGGTTCTGGCGCTTGGCGGCATTGCCATCGCAGAATGGGGAAAGCCCGCACAGCGATAGACGCGGGCGGGCTACAAGCTGGAAAAAAGTGCCGGCAGCGTCAGGGCACGTCGACGCCACCGGCCAGCAGGGTCAGTGAGCTTTAGATATCGTAATGGTCGGCAGTTGCAGCTGGCGCAGGCAGAGCATCGCTAGCCTTCGTGGTCTCGGTCATCGTCTGGGCAGTCCTGTCGACCGTCAGGCCGCCATGCGAGAGCACGATGTCGCCGCGCGGCGTTGCAACAACCAGGACCCGTTCGATCCGGCCCTCGTCGTTGAGAGCGTAGCCGATCGTCAGGTTGCGGCTATCCCAGCCGATGGAAACGAGATGGTCGCGCTTGAGATCGGCGCAATCGAAGCAGAGATCCTGATCGGCAGCAAGGTCGCCGGCGAACGTGTCGAGATAGCCGTCGACGGCTGCAAGCGTGCCGTCGACCGCGTCGTTGACGCGCTTCAGTTTGTGGGCCTGGTCGATGGTAAATTCGGAAATCGTGTTGGAGCCTTCAGCGCCATGGGTACGGTTCTGGGCGACCTGCATGTGGAGAGCGGAAACGCCTGAGAGCGAGCGGGCAAACGAGCCCGGACCTGCAGCATTGGCTTCCTTGCCTGCAACCAGCGCGGTCAGTACGATCGCGGAAATGATGAGCTTCTTGATCATGGCCCGTACCCTGTTTGGCGGATGGCTATGTCGCCATCTCGTTTCGTTATGGGACGACCATACGCAGGCAGGTTTGCGGTGCGCTTAAACGAATAGATGCAATTTTATTGAAATCCATTTTTTTCCCGCGCTGGCACACAAAAGGAATTGGCGCGCAATAGCTGGAACCAACTGCACCTGGGGCGGTTTGGTAACTGTGAGGACAACAAGAAGGAAACATTCCCATGAGCATTAAACTAATCACCGTCGCAGCCCTTTCGCTCGGTCTCGCAACCTCGGCTTTTGCACAGACCAGCGGCTCCGGTTCGGGCGGCAATGACGGATCCGGAAGCACCGGCAAGTCGATGCCGATGTCCGGTGTCGAACAGACCGCGCCGACAACGTCGCTGCCGGGCGTGGATTCGTCCTCGACCAACAGCACATCCGGCACAACGCCATCGACCAACTGCCAGGCAGGCACGATGAAGGATCCGGGCGTGGCTTCCGGCAACAACTCCAATCCGGGCGCCAGCACCAACACTGGTACCGCCGGTGGAGCCATGATGACCATGGAAACCAATCCAACTTGCTGATCGCCCTCTGGCGTATCGCAGACATGATCAAGGCCGCTCCATTGAGCGGCCTTTTTCTGTCGTTATCGGGGCTTCTGCGAACGCCCCTGTTACTGCGCTATAAAACTTCTCTGCGCAGTTCGTGTATGTGAAAACATACTCATGAATTGGAGAGATCTTCGTGCTATGTGTGCGGGCCGAGGCAACCGATCGGGCAACCTGGATGAAGCCGATGATCAACCGCATTCTATGGGCGCTGGCCGCCCTCGCCTACGGTGTCGCCACCGTGGTCGCGTTTATCGTGCTTTTGCCCGCAGCGCTGATCCAGTCAGCCTTCTCGAAAAAAGCGACGGTCGAGGACCGCGAGCGATACCTCGACGATTAGTCCGAGTCTCCGCAACCCCTTCAATGTCGACGATTGCAAACTATCGCGCCGAGGCGAGCACGTGGAGCGTTTTGGCTGCTATCCGGGCCGTTAAACTTTTCGTTAAGTTTTAGTGGCATTATTCCAATCTGAAACCTCAGAGATCGAGCCTTAAGTCCAAGCCTGAAAGAACGCGCGATGCGTAATGCGTTTTACATCGCCCTTCTGATGATGTCCCTCACGGCTTGCGCCTCCGCGCCGAGCCGGATCGGAGATGCCTGCGCGATTTTCGAGCAGAGAGACGGGCTTTTCAACAACTGGGCCCGCCAGGCGCGCGCAGCAAGCCGCGAATACGGCGTGCCGGTCCCGATCCTGATGGCGACGATCTACGTCGAGTCGAGTTTCCGCGCCCGCGCCCGCCCGCCGCGCAAATATGTGCTCGGCATCATTCCCTGGGGCCGTATCTCTTCGGCCTATGGCTACGCACAGGCGCTGGACGGAACCTGGGACGGTTACCGCAAATCGACGGGTCGCTGGGCCGCCAGCCGCAGTGACTTCGGCGATGCCATCCGCTTTGTCGGCTGGTATCACCACCAGAGCCATATCCGGAACAACATCCCCCTCAGCGATACCTACAACCTCTACCTCGCCTACTATACCGGCCACGGCGGCTATGAGCGCGGCCAGTTCGGCGGCGGGGTTCGCCAGACCGCAAAGAAATCTGCCGCCATGGCAGCCAGATACGAGGCGCAACTGCGCCGTTGCGGATACTGAACCTTGGTTCCCGTGCAGGCTAAGCTGCACACGGCCTAATAGCCGACAACGATGCGGGTGTTAGCGGTTCCATACCGGCTCGTCAGCGCGAAAAAGGTTGCGGCATTTTCCGGATGCAGCCTGATACAGCCATGGGAGGCTGGTCGACCGAGGCGCTTGGTATCGAACGTCGCATGCACGGCATAGCCGCCATTGTAGAACACGGCGAACGGCATCGGCGCGTTGTCGTACTTGCGCGACCTGTGGCTCCTCGACAGCCATTTTGCGCTCCAGCTGCCGAGCGGCGTGCTGTAGCCTTTCCGAGCGGTCGATACCGGCCAGCGGTAGACATCAACACCGTCTTCGCTCACCGTCATCGTCTGGGACGACAGGCTGACGCTGGCGACCAGGCCGGCGGACAGTGCGGACGACGCAAAGACAAGCGCGCACGAAAACAGTGCAGCTCCAACCATGTAGTGGCGCATGAAAAGTCCCCCGGAAAGCCCCTTACCCTGAAAGGACATCATCACTTTGCGAGAAACGTTTCAATATAGTCTAGCGTCCCGTCGTTGATTATTTCGAATTTTGTTTAATCGGCACAGTAAATTTCGAAAACAAGGCATCAACTGACAAGATTATTACCATTTTATCCTGATAGTATCGTGGCAAAGCGAGATCCGCCCTAAAATACCTTTGCAGCCGTCACCTCGACCTCGACCAGAAATTCCGCGCGGGTGAATCCGCCGACGATGATCAGCGTCGAGACTGGCTTTGGGTCGAGCGTGAAACGATCGCGCACCGCCATGTAGGCCTGGAAGTCCTCGCGCCTCGTCACGAAGCCGGAAATGCGGATGACGTCGGCATAGGTCATCTTGGCCTCGTCAAGGATCGCGCCAATCGCCTTAAAGCAGAGTTCTGCCTGGGCGGTAACATCGGCCGGGATTGCATCGTCGAGGCCAATGCCGAGCTGGCCTGAGGTGACCAGCAGACTGGCTCCTGGCGGCACGAGCAGACCGTGATTGTAGGCGCCGAACGGCTGACGGACGGATGGCGGATTGAATGTCGTCTTCATCGAGGAATGCTACTCTCTTCAAAGCATGGCAATGGCGCACTAGACCTCTCAACGGCCGACGCTGCAAGCCAACCCTCCCCTGAAAACGAGCCTGGGACGGGGCAAAGAGCAGGCGACCTGATCCCTTGCGGCCTCAATGCCTGATGGTATGATCGCAGCGACGAAGATACGGGGTTGGGGATGGCGCAGCAAACAATTCAATGGTGGCGCTATCCGCGGCTGGCGCTTGGCATTCTTGGCAGCGACAAGTCGTTTCGCAAAAACCCGCTGATCGGCCATCCGCACCTGAACGAGCTTGGCCTGCATCGGGAGCGGGTGCGGATAGCCGCTCGGATGGCAGACTACCGTCGCCGCATCCTGGGGTCACAGGTCAGACCGGAGGAACGCAGCGCGTTTGATCGCGACGGGTTCGTGATCCGGCAAAACGCATTGCCGCAGGACGTCTTCCTGCGCATCCGCGATTTCCTCAAGAGCGAGCCTCTGCCGGCACGCGAGATGCGGCAGGGACAGGCGGTGACGCGGATGATTCCGATCGGCCCGACAGCGCTGAAGCGCCTGCCGGATCTGGCTCGCTTCAGCCACAATCAGTCGATCGCCGGCCTCCTGCGCTATGTCGGCGGTGCCGGCGGCGATCCGATCCACTTCATCCAGACGGTGATTGCCGAACCGGCGCTGGCCAAGGCCGATCCGCAGACCGCACTGCACGCGGACACGTTTCACTCGACCTCCAAGGCCTGGCTGTTTCTCGATGATGTGGAGGCGGACAACGGTCCCTTCGTATTCGTGCCGGGCAGCCACAAGCTGACGGAAAAGCGGATCGAATGGGAATATCGGCAAAGCCTGATCGCCAGTACGGACAACCGCGCCCATCACGCGGACGGATCATTCCGCATCACGCCGGAAGAGCTGACCACGCTTGGTGATTTCGAGCCGAAGAAGGTGACTGTGCCGGCCAATACGCTTGTCGTTGCCGATACCTATGCGTTCCATTCGCGCGCGGTCAGCTTCAAGCACACGATGCGGGTCGAACTGCATGCCTATCACCGCACCAATCCGTTCTCGCCGCTGCCCTTCTCACCGCTGAGCCTGGTTCCCGGCCTGCACGACCGCCGCCTCGATCTCTATCTCGGCCATTCCGACCGCAAGGCAAAGCGCGCAGGCAGAAAGCCGACATGGCAGGATGTCGGCGAGTGCACGGCCTATTCCGAGCCGCATATCTGACGGCTAAGCCAGGCCCGCGGATCTGCGGGCCCGGCGATCTCAATTATTCGCCGCGGGCACCATAGGGCGCCAGAAACGTCTTGATCGCTTCGATCTCGTTCGGGCGAATCTCGTGGCCGCTGGCATGCCATTCTAGCGTCACCTCGTCACCGGCCGCGCGGAGATAGTCGGCAAGTGCCTGCGTCTGCGGCACCGGGCAGATCGGGTCCCGCTCGCCGGCGGTGATCAGCAAATGCGCCTTCTCACCCGTCGTGCGCGCAGGCGGCGTGAACGGGATGAGCGGATGCATCAGCACGCCCGCCTCAAACAGGCCGGGCCTTTCGATCATCACATTGGCAAGAATGTTGGCGCCGTTCGAAAACCCGAGGCCAAGCACGGTCGAGGATTCGTAGCGGTCGCGATTGGCCTCCACGAACTCCGACATCCGCTTGGTTGCACGGGCGAGATCGTCGAGATCGTAGACCCCTTCCGCCTTGCGGCGGAAAAAGCGCGCAGCCCCATGCTCGGCGACGTCGCCGCGCGGAGAGACGATCGTCGCGCCCGGAACGAGCCGGCTCGCAAAATCGAAGAACTGGTTCTCGTCGCCGCCTGTGCCATGGAAGGTGAACAGGATCGGCGCTCCTGGAGCACCGGGCCGCGCCCGGTGCTCATAACTGTCGAAACTCATCGTATCTCTCCTTAGGCCAGCGGTTCCAGGTGCTCCTCCAGCGTCGAGCGCAGATGCTCGTGCTGGGTCGGCAGCTTCAGGGCCTCGCCCAGATGCGCGGTATCCTCGTCGCGATCGAAACCGGGTTCATTGGTCGCGATCTCGAACAGAACGCCGCCGGGGGTGCGGAAGTAGATGGCCCAGAAGTAATCGCGGTCGATCACCGGCGTGACCTGGTAACCCGTATCCATCAGCGCCTTGCGGACTTCGAGCTGCTTTTCACGGTTCTCAACCGCAAAGGCCAGGTGATGCACGGAGCCTGCCCCGAGACGGGCGCCCGCAATGTTCGGCATTGTCTCGACGTCGATGAAGTCGGCGCCGTTGCCGCCGGGCATGCCGAAGCGGGTGACACCGTCTCTCGCATCAACCTGTTCATAGCCCATGAACTTCAAGAGCTCGGCATTGGCACCGTCGTCGCGCAGTCGGAGCGATGCGGAATGAAAGCCGCGGATCGCCTCGTCTGCACCGACGCCATTGCCGGTCCACTGGGCACGGTCGTCATCCTTGACTTCGACCAGCGCAAACCCGTCGCCGTCTGGACCTGCAAACTGCAGGCGCTTTTCGCCAAAGGCTTCGTCGGCCTTCAAACCATCGGCACCGGCTTTCGTCAGACGATCCGTCCAGTAGCCAAGCGAGCCCTGCGGCACAGAGAATACGGTCGTGCCCACTTCGCCTGAGCCGGGGCGGCCCCTGGCGATATGCGGGAACGGGAAATAGGTCATGACCGAGCCGGGCGTGCCGATTTCGTCGCCGTAATAGAGATGGTAGACGTCAGGCGCATCGAAATTCACAGTCTTCTTGACCCGGCGAAGACCGAGCGTATCGGTGAAGAACTTGTTGTTTGTGGACGCGCTGGCCGCCATCGACGTGACGTGGTGGAGGCCCTTGATCTGGTTAATCATGACAAACCCCTTTTCAATTTGTCGGCTCGGGAGCGAGCCGTTGTCTGGGGTGATAATTGGTGATCGGATGCGAATTGGATAGAGGATCACATCCGAACGGATTGTTCATTTTTCGTTGACGAGGTGACCTAAGCGTTCACCGCTCAGACGGTTTCCGGCAGCTGCCAGTCGACAGGATCCTTGCCGATGGACTGCAGATACTCATTCGCCTTGGAAAACGGCTTCGAGCCGAGAAACCCGTTATGGGCCGACAGCGGCGACGGGTGGGCGGACTTGATGACGAGATGCCGTTCCTCGTCGACAAAGGCCGCCTTCTTCTGGGCATAGGCTCCCCAGAGAATGAAGACGACGCCGTCGCATTCCTCGTTGACGGTGCGGATGACCGCATCGGTAAAGCGCTCCCAGCCCTTGCCCTGATGCGCGGCGGCCTTGCCCTCTTCCACGGTCAGCACGCTGTTCAAAAGCAGCACGCCCTGTTCGGCCCAATGCTCGAGAAAACCGTGCTTTGCCGGCGCGATGCCGAGATCCGCTTCCATCTCCTTGTAGATGTTGACGAGCGACGGCGGGATACGAACACCGGGACGGACGGAGAAGCACAGGCCATGCGCCTGGCCTTCGCCGTGATAAGGGTCCTGTCCGAGGATCACCACCTTCACCTCGTCGAGCGGCGTCAGGTCAAGTGCGCGGAAATACTCCGAACCCTTTGGAAAGATGAGCTTTCCCGCCTTCTTCTCGGACACAAGGAAGCTCTTGAGATCGGCCATATACGGATCTTCGAACTCGGTTTCGAGCGCGAATTTCCAGGTTTCCTCGAGCTTGATATCGCCGTCCGCCATGCAGGTGTCCTTTAGGTGAAACGTCCGCCGCGCTGGATGACTTCGGTCCTGTAGCCATCCGGATCGGTGACGAAGAAGAATTTCGCAAACGGCCGGCCCTCATGCGGCATGTCCGCAAGCTTGCCCACCGTCAGGCCCAGTTCGGAGAAGCGCTTGTGTTCCGCCTCGACATCCTCGACCGTCACCGCCAGATGGCCGTAACCGTCTCCAAGGTTGTAGGGTTCAGAACGATTGCCGTTGACCGTCAGTTCCAGTTCGAAACCGGTTTCGAGATTGGAGAGGTAGATCAGCGTGAAACCGTCGAACGGCCTGCGATCGGCGACCTTCAGGCCGAACGCCTTGTCGTAGAACTCGACCGAGCGCGCTTCGTCCAGCACGCGGATCATCGAATGCACCATCTTTGCCATCGGAGCGCTCCTTAACGAAGGATGTGGTTCGACTTGGAATGCCAGTCCCAGGCTGAGCGGATGATGTCTTGCAGGGAATATTGGGGCTCCCAGCCGAGCACGGCCTTGGCCTTGTCGTTGTTGGCGACGAGCGAGGTGGAATCGCCCTCGCGGCGGCCGACATATTCGACTGGGAAGGGCTTGCCCGACACATCGGAGATGGCGTCCAGCAGTTCCTTGACAGTGGTGCCGGTGCCGGTGCCGAGATTGAGCTCAACCGTATCGCCGCCGGCGAGCAGGTAGTCGACCGCGCGTACATGCGCGTCGGCCAGATCGAGCACGTGGATATAGTCGCGCACGCAGGTGCCGTCACGCGTGTCGTAATCGTCGCCGAACACCTTGAAGCCCTGGCGACGGCCAAGCGCTGCCTCGATGGCAAGCGGGATCGCATGAGTTTCTGGCGTATGCCATTCGCCGATCCGGCCTTCGAAATCGGCACCGGCCGCGTTGAAATAGCGCAGCATGACCGATTTCAGGTCCTTGTAGGTGCCGTAGTCCTTCAGCGCCTGCTCGATGATGAATTTGGTGCGGCCGTAAGGGTTGATCGGCGCCTGCTTGTGCGTCTCGTCCATCGGCACACGGTCTGGAAGACCGTAAGTTGCGCAGGTCGAGGAGAACACGAAGGCCTTTACACCGGCATCGATCGCGGCCGATAGAAGCGTCAGCGCACCAATGACATTGTTGTCGTAGAAGCCGACCGGGTTCTTGACGGATTCGCCCACTTCGATCAGCGCGGCGAAATGCAGGATGGCGTCCGGCTTGTGCTTGGCGAGCACTTCGTCGAGCCGTGCACGGTCGCGGATATCGCCCTGTTCGAGCTCGCCCCAACGCACGAATTCCGCATGACCGTTGGAAAGATTGTCGAAAACGACGGGCTCGTAACCCCGGTCCGCCAGCACGAGGCACGTATGGGACCCGATATACCCTGCCCCACCAACGACAAGCACCTTTTTTTTAGACATCATCGCTCCTGCTTCTTCGAAATCGGCGGCACTATACCGACAGGGTTTCAAATGGGAAGGGTAGAGGCCATATCAGGGGTCCCGCTCCCCATGGCAGAACACCAGACAGCATCCCCGTGCAGTTGATTCTTTACATGAAGACGGGCGCCGCGAACTTGTCTATCCTTGTCAGCAGATTCCCGTAGGTCCTTTGATGCGTTACATCTTTCTCAGTCTCGGCTGGCTGTTCGTGGGGCTTGGCGTGATCGGCGCCTTCCTGCCGATCCTGCCGACGACGCCATTCCTGCTGCTGGCCGTCGCCTGCTTTGCGCGCTCGTCGCCAAAGCTGGAAGCCTGGCTGATGGACCATGAGACGCTGGGCCCGCCGCTCAGGAACTGGCGCGAGCGCGGCGCTATTTCGCGAAGGGCGAAGGTCACGGCGATCTCGCTGATGGCCGTCAGCTATACCGGCTTCTGGTTCGGCTCGCACCCGGCAGCCTGGCTCGCCATACTGGTCGCCGCGCTGATGATCGGCCCGGCCATCTTCATGCTGACGCGACCGGACGCCTGAGCTAGCGATGCCGCGACTGCGGCAGCACGTAAGGCACATGCGCTGCCGGCACGCGACCGACGGCACCGGCGATGCCATAGACGGAAGCAATCATCTCGTCGCTCACGGTGGCATGGCACGGACCTTCCGCCACCACGCAGCCGTGGTTCAAAACCACCAGATGGTCGGCAAATTCCGCAGCGAGGTTGAGGTCGTGCAGGATGGCGAGAACCATGCCACCGGCAGCCGCAAAATCGCGGGCGGTTTCCAGCACCGAGATCTGGTGGCCCAGATCGAGACTGGCGGTCGGCTCGTCGAGAAACAGCGCGCACGGCACGCCGTCGACCACCGCCCTTGGCACCTGCGCCAGCGCGCGGGCAAACTGGACGCGCTGCTGCTCGCCGCCGGACATCGACGGATAGGGCCGGCTTTCGAAACCGCGCAGGCCCACCCGTGCCAGAGCCTTGCGCGCTTCCTCTCCCGGATTGAGCGAACCGTTGGCAACCGCACCCATGCGGGCGATCTCCAGCGCCGAGAAGGGAAAGGCCAGCTGCGTCGCCTGCGGTAGCACCGCTCGGCGCCTCGCCAGATCGACCGGCTTGCAGGCCGCCACATCGGCACCGTAATAGGAAACATGCCCGCTATCCGGCACCATCTCGCCGGACAGGACCTTCATCAGCGTCGATTTTCCGGCACCGTTCGGGCCAATCACCACGCTGAAACGGCCGGGCTCCAGCGTTAGGCTGACTTGATCGATCAGCTTGCGACCGGCGCGGCTGACGGTGACGTTTTCTGCCCTGATCATGCCCGTCCTCCTCGTATGCCCCTCATGGCAGGTCCCGCATGCCGATGCCGTTGCGTCCGATCAGCAGGAACAGAAAGACCGGCGCGCCGAACAGCGCGGTGATCACCCCGATCGGCAGTTCCGCGGGTGCCGCAACGGTGCGGGCCACGGCATCGGCGATCAGCAGAAGCGCGCCGCCGCCGAGCGCCGAGCCCGGCAGCAGAAACCGGTGCGACGGCCCCATCGCAAGCCGCAGCAGATGCGGCACCACGATCCCGACAAAACCGATCGAGCCGGCGACGGCGACCGTGGAGCCGCAGGCCGCTGCAACCGCGACGATGACGATCCGCTTCAGCCGCTGCACCGGCACGCCCATGTGGAAGGCCGCCGCATCGCCAAGCACAAGCGCATCGAGACCGCGCGCGACGAAGGGGATGATCGCCATCACAAAGACGATGAACGGAAGGATCGACAGCACCCGCCCGTAGGTGGCACCGCCGAGGGAACCGAGGCTCCAGAACGTGATGTCGCGCAACTGCCGGTCATCGGCCATGACGATCAGAAGCCCCATGAAGGCGCCCGACAGGGCACCGATCGCGATGCCGCAAAGGATCAGCGCCGTGGTCGAGGTTCGGCCGTCGCGGGTGGCGATAACATAGAGCATCCAGGTGTTGATCAGGCCGCCGAAAAACGCCATCAGCGGCAGGAACTGGTTTCCAAGCAGCATCGAGACCGGGGCAAGCACCGTGCCGCCGAGTACGATCGCCAAGACCGCCGCAAGGCCTGCACCGGATGTGACGCCAACGATGCCGGGATCGGCAAGCGGATTGCGAAACAGGCCCTGCATCATCGCGCCCGATACGGCGAGCCCCGCGCCGACCAGAAGGCCGAGCGCCGTGCGCGGCAGGCGGACGGCTTCGAGGATGACCCGTTCCTGGGTGGTGAGGCTGTCACCGTTGCCGGTCAGGTAGGCGAAGAGATCGCGAAGGCCGACGCCTGTCGGGCCGACGCCGAGCGACAGAAGGCAGGCGGCGATCAGGAGCACCACGAGAAGGACGATGACCAGCACGCCCTGCGACGTGCGATCGCCCTCGCCCGTGTTGCGAAACGGCATGGCCAGCGCCTTCATCATCAGTGCATCGCATCCGGATAGAGTTTTTCGGCAAGCGCCCGGCCGGCCTCGGGCGTTCGCGGACCAAAGCCCAAGAGCAGCAGGCCGTCCATCGAGATTAGCGACTTGGACGCGGCGGCCGGCGTCGTCTGCATCGACGGCAGCGCGAACATCTCATCCGGCGTGGTCGAATGGTCGCCCCGCGACATGGAGAGGATCACATCAGGAGCCGCGGCAATCACCGCCTCGTCGGACAGTGGCTTATAGCCCTTGATCGAGGGCGCGGCATTGACGCCACCCGCCATCTCGATGATCGCGCCGGCTTCCGTATCGGCACCCCCCGCCATCAGCCGCCCGTTGGCGACGGAGAGAACGAACAGCACCTTCTTCTTTTCGCCGGCAATCTTCACCACATCGGCAGCAAGCGCCTTCAGTCCGTCCTCGGTGTTTGCGGCAAGTACCCCCGCCTTGTCGGCAAGGCCGACGGCCGCACCGACGTCGCGGATCTTCTGGCCGATCTTTGCCGCATCCGGCGGTGTCGGGATCACCACGACAGGGATCTCGCTGGCCTTGAGGATTTCCAGCACCGGCGGCGGGCCGGACCCCTCCTCCATCAGGATCAGGTCCGGTTTCTGGCCTAGAATTCCCTCTGCCGACAGTGCTCTCATATAGCCGACGTCAGGCTTGGAATTTGCGGCGGCAGGATAGGAACTGGTGGAATCTCGCGCTACAATACGGTCCTCGGCGCCCAGTTCGTAGAGGATTTCGGTGATCGTGCCGCCGATCGAAACGATGCGCCGGGCGTCCGGATTGCCCGTTTCCGATGCCGTAGCGCTGCTGAATGCGACCGCGGAGGTGACGATGGCAAGCGCGATCAGACGTGTAACGCTTGCTGAGGAAACCCGGAGAGAGAAAACCATGAGACCCGCCCTTGTGATACCAGAGGGCAAACTCGGTTGCGATGCGATCCGCCCCAGCCGCCCTATAACTTGAGTTGACTAGACAAGTTTTTTCCGGTTTTCAAGACAGGCATCAAGAGATAACTTGAGTGCGAAGTGAAACTTATGTGAGGATTGTTTCCATGTACATCGCCATGAACCGTTTCCGCGTCGTGCCGGGCTTCGAGCAAGCGTTTGAAGACATGTGGAAAAGCCGCCAGGGCCGGCTTGCCGAAGTGCCAGGCTATGTCGAGTTTCACATGCTGAAGGGACCGAAGGCCGACGATCACACGCTCTATGCCTCCCACACGATCTGGGAAACCGTTGAGCATTTTCAGGCCTGGACAAAGTCCGAACAGTTCCGTGCAGCCCATGCCAATGCCGGCCAGAACCGCGGCAAGGTCGAATACCTCTCCGGCCCGCAGTTTGAAGGTTTCGAAGTCATCATCAGTGAAGACAAGAACGGCGTCCGCGCCGCCGACGCAGCCTGAGGTCCGCAATGGACACCCACTCGGAGATCGCGCCCGACCGCCGCGAACGCGCGCTCAAAGCCCTCTCAGAAAAGCCCGACGGCGTCGTTGAATCGATTGCAGCAGGCGCCGGTGTGACGGCGGCAGAAATCCTGGCAGTCCTGCCGGAGGGGTCGGCCGTCATTGCCGGCAAGGAACGCTTCGACGAAATCTGGTCGGAGCTGACCACCTGGGGCGTCGTGCTGTTTCTCGTTCACACGGAGGACGTGGTGGCCGAGATCGACGGCATCCTTCCGGCCGGATCGGAAAGCCACGGCTGGTTCAACATCCATGGCGACAGCCCGATCGGTGGCCACATCCGCAAGGACAACTGCGCCTCTATCACCTTCGTCAACCGTGCGTTCCATGGTCGCCGTTCCTGCTCGGTCTGGTTCATGAACCAGAAGGGCGCCGCCATGTTCAAGGTTTTCGTCAAGCGCGACGCTGGCCGTGAACTGATGGCGGATCAGCTGGTGAAATTCGAGGCTTTGCGCGATCGTTACGCGAGCCTGTAAGTGATGTAGGTTCGGATTGGATAATTTCCGAACCTACACGATTTGCGCAGCAGCGCGGATCAGCGGACAACAGGCTCCTTAAAGAGCCGGCACCCATTTCCAGAACACGCCTTCCAATCTTTCCGGGTAATATTTGAACTCGCACTCGAGTTTTCGGCCGTAGGTTTCGGCCTGCGACAACGCCTCGGCACTGACAGGGCTCATGCCCGTCCCTGGCGCAAACCAGTCTTCCAGAAGATCTTCCGGCACATAGATGCCGGTCCTCAGAGGCAACGCCGTTAAGGCAGCATCGAGTTCTGCGGGTATCGTCCGTGGCGCCATTGTTTCATCCCTTCGATCGTTGATTGGAATCGAGCTCGATCTGTGAGCTTTCAGGAGGTTGTCCATTTACAAGAATGCCCCATTGACACCGTTGCGTCGAGAAGAAATGGCGCCCGCGGTTCCCGCTCGCCCGCTGCCGACGGCATGAGCGCACAGGCAGAATGGTTCAATCTAGCCAAAAGCGCTCTGGACCCTAAGTTGGATAGAGGTGGGTGCAGCGTGTGCTAACCAATGAGGATAATGTCATGAAAATCGTCGCCTTCTCTGCCGGCCTTCTGGGACTTGCCCTGGCGCTCAGCAGTTGCACGACCGCCGGCGCCAGTGGTGGCGGATCTGACATTGCCCCGATCAAGGGGAGCATCACCTATGGCGGCCAGCCGCGTTCGAAGCTGACCAAATCCCCCATCGGCAGCACGTTTCCGCATGAGTTCATCGACCAGTTCGGCGACCGGGTGAGCGAGACCTATGTGATCGAGCCGGACCGCAGCCTGCGCATCATCGATCGGCACGTGATTTCAGAGTCTTTCTCCGACTAGAGGGCGCCCCGCGATCGACTTTCGTCGGGCGAGGCAGATTGACGCGCCTCACGCGCGCCTCTTGTGGGTTGCAGCCGTTGCACTTATTCCGTGTCGGGTAGATCGACATGGCATGATTGGGAGGCAACATGGCAGACGACGGGAACTGGGCGCCGCTTTCGCCTTACGCAACGGGCGTGCGAGGGCGCTGCCCGCGCTGCGGCCAGGGCCATCTCTTCAAGGGCTTTCTGACGATCAGGCCGCGATGCGAAGCGTGCGGGCTTGATTACGCCTTTGCGGATCCCGCAGACGGTCCGGCCTTCTTCGTGATCTGCTTTGCCTGCGTGCCCTCGGTGGCACTCGCAGTGTGGATCGAGACGGTGTTTTCGCCGCCGTTCTGGGTGCATCTTCTCATCTCTCTCCCCTTCCTGCTTCTGACCTGCATCCTGCCGTTGCGACCGCTGAAAGGCTGGCTTGTCGCCAGCCAATATATCTACCGGGCGCGGGAGGGCAGATTGCAAGGAAGCCCGAACGACGTCTGATTCTGGTGCGACCGGGTGGTCTCCGACCGCCGCTCGTCGCGCGAGTACCGGAACAATTTCCCGCGCCAACCATTCGACATGACAAGCAAGGAGCCTGTCATGCCGGAAATGCAAGAGACTGAGACGGAAGCGCAGCGGCGGTCGCTGGCGCTTGAGGGCGCAATGCTGCTGATGATCGACGGCCTTGCCGCAAGAGGCACCATTTCGGTGGATGAGGCAGAAGACATGCTTCGCATCCTGTCCACAAGCTCCGACGGATCGGCCCTCCGAGCCAACAATTCCCTGCGCGTCGTCAACCAGCTGAAGCGGTTGCGACGGGGCGATGGCAGTGCAGCACCCGGCGCCTGAGGCGGACTCACATCTGTCGACGCAGAGATCACGTTTTCAGGAACCTTTTTTACGCCTCACCGTTCACCTCCCAACAGCAAAAGGAGACACTATCATGAATAGCATCGTATGGTTGGTAGGCGCAGTCGTCATCGTAATCGCGGTTCTGAACCTCGTTGGATTTGCTTGATTTGATTGCCCTTTTCCACTGAACTTCACGTTCAGGTGGAGAAACAAAAAGGCGCCGGTTCTGATCGAACCGGCGCCTTTTTCGTATCTGTGACGTCCCGCCTGGGTGGGTTACTGCCCGCCGTCACTTCGGCGAGCAGTGTGATTAGATGAGGGCTCGCCTATTCGGCAGTCAGCAGTGCAAACGGATGATCGGCAAAGGCGAGGTTGACGGCGATGCTGTCCTTGGCCTCGACGTCCTTGCCGGTGGAGAGATCGCGGTAGCGACGGTTGGCGAGCTGTGTAGGCAGCTCCACTTCCGTCTCCGCCCAGCGCTCGCCCCGTGACGGATAGACGTCGCCGTTGAGCGCGCCGAAGACCAGCCGCGGTACGATCACGATCACGGCTTGATCGCCATCGGTGCGGGCGAAGGCCAGGATGTTTTCGGCCCGGTTTCCGGTCGCCTTGAGCGGCACGTAGTCGCCCTTGCGGAACAGGTCCGGCGCGTCGCGACGCTGGTGCAGCAGACGCTGGATCAGGTGCTGTTTCAGCCGTCCGCTCAACCATCCGTCCTCTGTCGAGGAGTCCGGATTGTCGTTCTCCGCAGGGAGGTCCTGCAGCATGGCGAAATCCGGTTCGCGACGGTTGTCGGGGTCGACAAGGCTGAAATCGAGGGCTTCACTGCCCTGATAGATGTCAGGCACGCCCGGTGCCGTCAGCTTGACGATCGTCTGGGTCAGGCTGTTGACCAGACCGGCCCGGATGAAGGGCTGGAGCGCAGAGGAGAAGTCCGCCAGGAATTCCTGGTTTTTCGGCGACAGCATGTAACGGGCGTAGTCGAGCACAGCTTTCTCGTACGCCTCGTTGCTGTCGCCCCAGTTGGTGCGCAGCTTGGCTTCCTTGATCGACTTCTCGACATAGGCAAGGAAACGCTCCTCGAGTGCCTTGAGGCCGGTCTCGTCCTTCGGCTGCAGCATCGTCGGCCAGACGCCTGCGAGCGCCTGATAGAGCATCCATTCGACCGCAGGCTCCGGTGCCGGGCCATCATCCAGCGAGACAACCTTCGTCTCGTTCATCTTGCGCCAGCGGGCAATGCATTCCGACCAGAGTTCCGGCGCCTCGGTCAGCACGTAGAGACGGGCACGGGCATCTTCGCCGCGCTTGGTGTCGTGCGTGGATGTCCCAGACAGCGCATCCGGCTGACGCTGCAGCCTTGTTTCCATGTCGTGGTGGAAACGCTCGATCGAGAAATCGCGCGGCAGCGGTTCGGCGCCGACTTCGTTGAGTGCAAGCGCCATATGCTGACGGAAGAACAGCGTGTCCTCGACGGACTTTGCCATCAGCGGGCCGGTCAGCTGCTGGAAGCGGGTGCGGAAATTCGCCGCATCATGAGAGGCCTTCTCGGAGACGTCGTTGCCGAGGATGCGGGTGATCAGATCGAGGCCTGCCTGATCCGGCGCATTCGGTCCCTGTTTGACCTTGTCGACGACGCTCTTCAGCATCTCGTGGCCTTCCGGCGGCAGACCTGTTTCCGTCCCGTAGGTCCGGTAGACCGGGAATGCGACCAGCAGTTCGCGCAGTGCAGACCTCGTGGTTTTCTCGTCCACGCTGATGCCATCCGTGTTGGCGATCGCGACGGCAAGTTTCAGCAGCGTCGTGAACTCGCCCTCGAAGTTCTTGTCGGCCATCAGAAGCTTGGCAGCGCGCAGTTCGGCCGCCATGTCGACCGGCTTGCCGACAACGTCGTCGTAGGCTTTGCGCAGACCGGCGATCTTTGCACCGTCCACAAGAGCGTCGGACAGCGAGGCGATGAACTCGTAACCCGTCGTGCCTGAGATCGGCCAGTCTGCAGGGATGTGCTCACCTTCGCCGAGGATCTTCTCAACGGTGATGTAGCAATCGGGACCGGCTTCCTGGCGCAGAAGCTCGATATAGGCCTTTGGATCGGCGAGACCGTCCACGTGGTCCACGCGCAGACCGTCGACGGCGCCGGAGTGAACCAGTTCGAGGATCAGGCGGTGGGTGTCGTCAAATACCTGTCTGTCTTCGACGCGGACGCCGGCAAGGCCGGTGATCTCGAAGAAGCGGCGGTAGGAGAGATCGCGCGGCGCTTCCCGCCACGACATCAGCCGGTAGGGCTGGCGCTCGTGCAGTTCGACAAGTGATGCCTTGTCGGTAAGTTTGATCACCTCGGTTTCGCGGCCCTGATAGGTTTCCGGCGCAAGCGGATAGTAGCTGTCGTAATAGGCGAAAGCCGGCTTGCCGGTCTTCGGGTCGGGCTTCACCGAGATATCGCCATTGGAAAGTGCGGTCTCGAACGAGTCGCCGAGGAAAGGCAGCGTCAGCGGGCGCGACCAGTTGATGTCGAAATGCTTTGCAAACCGGCTGTTCTGGCCATTTTCAATAACATCGCGCCACCACGTGTTTTCAAGCGATGCGGCCATGTGGTTGGGCACGATATCGAGGATCAGGCCAAGACCTGCGTCTCTCAACGTTTTCACCATGCGATCGAAGCCTTCGCGACCACCGATCGAGGGTTCGATCTCGTTGGCGTCGGTCACGTCATAGCCATGGGTTGACTCCGACGTGGCCGTGAAGATCGGCGACGCGTAGAGGTGGCTGATGCCGAGGCGCTTCATGTAAGGCACGAGCTCGCTCGCGCGATCGAAAGTCATGCCGTTGCGGAACTGGATACGGTAGGTAGCTGTCGGGATGGTCACTTGATGTCTCCGGCGGGCGCGAGGCGGACGATGATAGAGTTCTGGGGCAGATCCGGCGTTTCGGACGGCCAGGCAAAGAGCGTCTCACCCGGCAGATCGGGAAGCGGCTGCGCCTTTTCGCCGATGTTGAGCGCGATCGACAACGTTCCTTTCGGGAAAGTCCAGCTAACGGCCAGGAAGCCCTCGCCGGTCTTCAGAACCTTGCCCGAGTTGCCGGTGGCCGTTGCAAGCATCGGCACGATGTGCTGCTGGCGAAGGGAAAGCAGTTCCTTCGTCAGCGCAAGCCACTCCTTGCCATCGCGGCTATCGTGCTTCTTCCAGTCGAGCTTGGAGGCGTCGAAGGTCGTCTTGGCATTCGGATCGGGGACGACATCGCCCTCGTGGCCGGCATGGCCCTGGAATTCCTTCGCGCGGCCCTCGCGCACGGCCTTGGCAAGGTCGCCGTGGAAATCGGTGAAGAAGAGGAACGGATTCGTCTCACCATATTCCTCGCCCATGAATAGAAGCGGAATATGCGGCGAGAACAGAAGCGAGGCGTAAAGGACCTTGGTGCGATCGGCACCGGCAAGCTCGATCAGACGTTCGCCCTCGGCGCGGTTGCCGACCTGGTCGTGGTTCTGGATGAAATCCACAAAAGCGACGGGCGGCTGGCCTGCGCTTTTCACGCCGCGCTTTTCGCCGGCATGCGGCGAGACTTCGCCCTGATAGGCAAACCCTTCGGCCAGAACCCGGGCGACGAGCTTTTCCGGCTGCTTGGCGAAATCCTCGTAATAGGCGTGCGTTTCGCCGGTCGCGAAAACATGGACGGCATTGTGAAAGTCGTCGTTCCACTCCGCGGTAAACAGAGGTGCGTTGCCGTCTTCGTCGCGCGGATGCAGGTCTATGATGTTGCGGGCGTCCTCGGTCGTCAGGTGGATCGGCCGGTCGGTAATCTCGGCGCGGATGCGCTCGGCGATCTCGTTCAGCACGTGGCTGTCGGAAATATCCTCGATCTGGTCGATCGCATCGAAGCGAAGACCGTCGAAATTGTATTCATGCAGCCAGTAGAGCGCGGCCTCAACGATGTAGCGGCGGGTCGCATCGACGTCATAGGCGATGGCCGCACCCCACGGTGTCTGACGCTCCTTGTGGAAGAAGTCGGGCGCCAGAAGCGGCAGATAATTGCCCTCCGGGCCGAAATGATTGAGAACGAGGTCAAGCACGATGGAGATGCCGTGCGCGTGAGCTGCATCGACGAAGGCTTTGACATCATCGGGTGAGCCATAAGCGGCATGCGGTGCATAAAGAAGGACGCCGTCGTAACCCCAGCCACGGTTGCCGCCGAACTGCGCAATCGGCAGGATCTCAACCATGGTGATGCCGAGTTCGGCGAGATAGGGCAGCTTCTCGATCGCGGCGCGGAACGTGCCGTCAGGGGTGAAGGTGCCGACATGCATCTCGTAAACGACGGTTTCTTCCCAGGGGCGACCGGTCCACTCCGTTGTCTGCCAGTCGTAACTGGTCGGATCGATGACAAGCGAAGCGCCGTTGACCTCGGACTTCTGGGCACGGGATGCGGGATCGGCGACAACGGTACCATCGGCCAGCACGTAGTTGTATTCCGCGCCTGGTTCGACGCCGGTTGCCAGGATCTCGAACCATCCGTCGTCGCTGCGGCTCATCTCGGCATCCTTGCCGTCGAGACGGAGCATGACCGTTTCCTGGCCCGGAGCCCAGAGACGGAACCTTACCTCGCCAGCGGCGACATATTCCGCTCCCCAGGTTTTCGGAAAGCTTCGGAGTTCGGCGACGGCATTGACGTCCGACATGGGGTCCCTTTCATCAGGTTGAGAGCGACCGGCAAACGAGTGAAAGGCGTGACAGTTCCATCATGGAACAGGCAAACCTTTCACGATCAGTGATTTTCGCAGGCTGATGTTTTTCAGCCTGGAAAGCGCTCAGAGATAGAGCAGCGCATAAGGCCGACCTGTCGGCTTTTCGATATGCGAAGCAACGTTATAGACCGGCGCGCCGCCCGGCGTCCTGCCTTCGTAGCGGCCGCGGTGGGCATGGCCGTGGACAACGGCCTTGACCGGGAAGCGGTCGATCGTTTCGGCCAGACGCGACGAGCCGAGGAAGGGGAAGATTTCCTCCGGTTCGCCTTCCACCGTTTCGCGGATCGGAGCGTAGTGGAGCACGACCATGGCGCGTTCGGAGCGAACCTGACGCAGCGCGTTTTCGAGCCGCATCGTTTCCTCGACGCTTTCGGCCACCATCGCCTTGATCGCCGGCTCGCCGAACGAACCCAGCATGTGACGCCCGAAGCCACCGGCAAAACCCTTGGCTCCGGCGAAACCGACGCCGTTGATTTCGACTGCCTGACCTTCGAGAAGGTGAACGCCGGCGTCCTTCAGGATGTGGGTGACTTCCTCGACGCAGCCACATTCATAATCGTGGTTGCCGAGTACGGCGACCATCGGGATCGAGCATGAGCGCAGATCGGCGGCCAGCAGTTCGGCTTCCTTGACCTTGCCGAGGTCTGTCAGGTCCCCGGTCAGGACCAGAATGTCCGCCTCCTGCGAGATCTCGGCAAACAGATCCTTGTAGGATTCCGAGCCGTGTTCCTTGACGTGGAGATCGCCCATGGCAGCGATGCGCTGCAGGCCCTCAGGCTTGTTGCGATCGCTCTTCTGTTTTTCGGCAGCCTTGTCAGACTTGCTCATACCGGGCCTCCTTCCAAAGTTTTTTCGTCGACGCCCGCGCGCAGTTCTCCCTCGCCACCGACGTCGGCAAAACCCCATTCCTTGACGTCGATCTCGAAATCGATGCGGCTGAACATGCGGCCACGGCAGACCTTCATCTGCGGCAGGGGCAGTTCGCGCTGCGCCTTCAAGCGGTCGAGAAGCTCGTCGAGCAGCCAATCAGGAACCTTGTCGCGCTCGGTCGGGTAGATCCAGCGGAAGTTGAGAAGGTGGATCAGCAGCACTTCCCAATGCACTTCCATATGGTTGAGCAGCCGCTCCCAGTCGATCTGGTCTTGGGCGCGCAGGATCGTATGCACGATGTCGCCGCCATCGTAGCGGTGGCGAAGCTGGACGAAGCATTTCGACCAGATCAGCTCCGTCGGGGCGATAATACGGACCTTGTGGCCGTTCATCTCGATCTGTCTGGCATTCTCGAACCAGCTGTCGCTGATCGGCATCGTGCCGTTGGAGGCTGCAAAAATCACATCGAAGAAGTGCTTCCCCTTCTTGACCTTGCCCAGCCAGCGGTCGTCCTCGACCTCGATCTCGTATCCCTTCTGTTTGAAATGCGAGAGGATCCGGGCGTAGTCACCGGCCTTGCAGAATATATCGAGATCCTTGGTCTGACGAGTAATGCCGGTGTAGGCGCTGAGCGCGAACGTGCCGGCCAGAAGAAACGGGATGTGGCAATCGACCAGATCCTCCAGCGCTACGGCAACGAAGGCCTCCGCATCGGCATCGGCCAGAAACGGCGCCGCCTTGACCTCGAGATCGGGCATTGCCTGGAGCGGATGGGGCGGCGTTTCTCGCGCCGCCGTCGGTGCGGGGGCGAGCCCATGGCGCTTTTCTACATCGGCATTCATCGGTTTTCTCCGAATGTCAGTGGGTAGCGGGAACAGCGCGTTTTCCCGCTGTTTCCCGCCTGAGCGTCAGGCTCAGCCTCACGGCTTTTCCTGGTTGTCCGCATTGGCCATCGGGCTTGGGCGTCCGTCCGGCTGGTCGCCGTCTTCGCGCTGGTCGATGTCTTCAAGATCGGTCTTGACCATGAAACGGTCGATTTCGCCGCGACGCGCGGCTTCGCGCACGGCTGCCGGGTTGGTCGTTTCCATCTGCTCGCTCAATTCGTCACGAACCGGTTCGCGCGCCTTGTCGTCTTCGTGCTTTTCGTTTTCCATCATGGTCTCCTTTGACGTCGTCAGGCCAGCAATGTGGCGAGCCGGTGGGGAAACCGCCGAGACGCTGCAGAGGTTCCGTGCTGTCGGGAACCGGGACACGGTTTGCCAAGTTTTGAACGGAAACGAAGGAGGACGACATGCCGGCAAAATCAAGTGCGCAGCAAAAGGCAGCAGGCGCCGCGCTTTCCGCAAAGCGCGGCAAGACCAAGAAATCGGAACTGAAGGGTGCTTCCAAAAGCATGGAGAAGTCGATGAGCGAAAAGCAGCTCGACGAACTGGCCTCCACGAAACGCAAGGGAAAGCCGGAACACGCTTCCTGACGCTGGAGCGGCAATGTCTTCTCCTTTCGCACGAATCCGTTACACCTCTGATCCCAGGTGAACGGATAAAGGATGAGCACTGTGACCAAGTCTTACGGATCGATGTCGATTGCCGAGCTTTCGACGCTTTTGCAGCTCGGCAAGGTTGATGCGGTTGAAGTGACCGAATCGGTCCTGTCGACGATTGAATCCTATTCCGACAAGGCCGTGTTCGTGACGCTTCTGCGGGACCGTGCGCTTTCCGAAGCCCAAGCTGCGTCAAAGCGCCTGCGCGAAAATCGCTCGCTCGGAATTCTCGATGGTATCCCGATCGCCTGGAAGGACTTATTCGACATCGAAGGCCTTTCGACCACGGCAGGCTCGAGCGTGATGGCCAAAGATCCGGCGGCGACCAAGGATGCAGCGGTCGTCGATCTCCTGAAACAGGCCGGCATGGTCGCGATCGGCCGCACCAACATGAGCGAATTCGCATTTTCGGGCATCGGCATCAATCCGACCTACGGCACGCCGGAAAATCCGCGCTCGACAGACATGCCCCGCGTGCCGGGCGGATCCTCGTCAGGTGCTGGCGTGGCCGTGGCCGCTGGCCTCGTGCCGGTTGCCATGGGGACCGACACGGGCGGCTCGGTCCGCA
This sequence comes from Neorhizobium sp. DAR64862/K0K3, assembly GCF_050500185.1. Taxonomy (NCBI): domain Bacteria; kingdom Pseudomonadati; phylum Pseudomonadota; class Alphaproteobacteria; order Hyphomicrobiales; family Rhizobiaceae; genus Neorhizobium; species Neorhizobium sp. DAR64862/K0K3. The sequence goes on along the minus strand of NZ_CP191449.1, from coordinate 664,559 downwards.
TCCCGGCTGCCTTCAACGGCGTCGTCGGCTACAAGGCAACCCGTGGCCGATATGCCATGGACGGCGTCTTCCCGCTGGCGAGAAGCCTCGATTCGCTGGGACCGCTTTGCAATACCGTACAGGACGCCGTGTGGATCGACGCGGCAATGCGGGGTCTCGGCACACCGCTGACACCACGAAAGCCCACGCAGCCGCTCGATATCGTCATCCCCACCAATGGCGTGTTCGACGGCGCCGAGCCGGGTGTGGTCGAGGCGTTCGAGGCAGCGATCGAGAGGCTGGCAGCAGGCGGTGCCCGCATCACCCGCCTCGCCTTCCCGTCCTTCGACGAACTGCCGCAACTGATGGCGAAATACGGACCGATGGTGACGGCGGAAGCCTTTGCGCTCCATCGAGAACGACTGGCGGGTGCGGATGCTGGCGGAATGGACCCGCGCGTCGTTGCCCGCACCAGACTTGGCGAAAAGACCACGACCGCCGACTATCTCGCAATCATCGATGCTCGCGCCCGGATGACGGCAGAGACCGAGGCACTGATCGCCGGTCGCCTCGTCGCCTTCCCCTCCGTCGCCCATGTAGCACCAGCCATTGCGCCATTGAAGGCCGACGACGAGGCGTTTTTCGCGGCCAACGGCAGGACGCTGCGCAATACCGGCTACGGCAATTTCCTCGACTGGTGCGGCGTGTCGATCCCCTGCGGAACCGGCGAAGCCGGCATGCCGGTCGGATTCCTCCTGTCGGCGGTTGCTCACGACGACGAGATGCTCCTCGCCGCCGCGATGGCAGCGGAAGAGGTGATCCGGGGCTGACCCCGGATCATTGTTTCGCAGGCCTCAGAACCCTTCGAGCACGATCTTGCCGCGGGCCTTGCCGCTTTCCAGCGTGGCATGCGCCTTCTTCAGGTTTTCCGCATTGATCGGGCTCATCACATCGGTGACGGTGGTGCGGATCCGGCCGGCATCGATCAGTGCGGCGACTTCGTTCAGAAGCTCTCCCTGCTCGTCCATGTCGGCCGTTTCATAGATCGACCGGGTGAACATCAGCTCCCAATGCACAGAAAGAGCCTTGCGCTTGAAACCGGTGATGTCGAAGGTTTCCGGATCGTCGATCAGCCCGAACCGACCCTGCGGCGCGATCAGTTCGATGATCTCCTTCGTATGACGTGGCGTTTCGGTCGTCGAGAAGACGAAACCGGGCGCGCCGATCCCGAGCGCCTTCACCTGTTCGGCGATCGGCTTGGAATGATCGATCACGTGATGGGCGCCCAGTTCCTTGACCCAGGCCTGGGTCTCCGGCCGTGACGCCGTCGCAATCACGGTGAGGTCGGTCAGAGCCCGGACCAGCTGGATGGCGATCGATCCGACACCGCCGGCACCACCGATGATGACGATCGCATTGGCTGCACCCGGAACCGGCTTTTCGATATCGAGCCGGTCGAACAGCATTTCCCAGGCGGTAATCGCCGTCAGCGGCAGGGCGGCCGCCTGCGCATTCGAGATCGACTTCGGCTTGTGGCCGACGATCCGCTCATCGACCAGATGAAACTCGCTGTTGGCGCCCTGCCGGATCAGCGAACCCGAATAGAACACTTCGTCGCCCGGCTTGAAGGCGGACACGTCATCGCCGACTTCGACCACCTCGCCCGCCACATCCCAGCCCAGCACCTTCCACTGGCCGTCTTCAGCCGAGACGTTCTTGCGGATCTTGTAATCGACCGGATTGACCGAAATCGCTTTCACCGCAACGAGAATATCCCGCCCCGTCGCCTTTGGCCGGTCCAGTTCGACATTTTCAAGCGCGTCGTCCCGATCAAGCGATCCGGCAGTTCTGTAGGCTATGGCTTTCATGGCGTTCTCCTTTGCTTGCAGAATTGATGTAGGCTTCATATGGCGCTATGATCATCCAAAGCCAATACGCACAAAAACAGCCTATAGTGTCAAAAAGGATACCGTGATGGCCAAGGCCCACCATACCAGGTTCGACTGCAGCCCCGGCTGCTCGGTCGAAGCGGCGATCGGCCTGATCGACGGCAAGTGGAAGTCCGTCATCCTGTTTCATCTGCTGGACGGCACGCTGCGCTTCAACGAGATCCGCCGCCAGATTCCCGCCGTGACCCAGCGCATGCTGACCAACCAGCTGCGCGAGCTGGAGGCCGACGGGTTGATCACCCGCAAGGTCTATGCCCAGGTGCCGCCCAAGGTGGAATACAGCCTCTCGCCGCTCGGCCTCACCATCAAACCGATCCTGACCGCGTTAAAGGCCTGGGGCGACGAGAATATCGGGCTCTACGGCAAGCCGAAACAGACCGCGACCGATCTGCAGGCGGCGTCGATTCCGGCCTGAAAGAGGGCCTGACCTGCTCCGCACCAGCTACGGGGACTATCGCAGAGAGACAGGATCGGCGGGGGCAAGACGTTGATCAGCGACTTCGATAATCGTTTCCATAGGGGGCAACGTTGAGACTTTCCGTACTGATCCGGGGCAACAATTACATCGAGAAGGACCGTTTCGGCCTGCCGATGGATGCGCGCAAGAACATCGACTCGATCATCGAGAACATTGTCGCGCCGGTGCGTGAAAGCAATCCCGATGCGAAAATCTACCTCGCCACCTATGACAGCCCGGCCCTGGCCGAGCTTCAGGATAAGCTTGGACCGTGCGAGCTGATCAAGCTGGATGCGCAGGGCAGCTCGCAGATCGAGACCTACAAGGAAGGCCTCAAGCACGTGTTCGCCCAAGACGAATACGATGCGCTCGCCGTGATCCGCTTCGACCTGCAGTTCAGGAAGAAGATCTCGGACTGGAACGTCGATATCAGCCGCGACAGCATCTACTTTCCCTTCAAGGAATATAAATCCTACTGGCGTGACCACTGGCGCGTCGGCGACGCCGTGCATGTGATCGGCAAGAGCGCGATTTCACATTTCTACAATGCCATGATCATGAACCAGCTTTCGGGCCGCGCTCACCTGCATCTGATGTACTATTTCCTGCGCACCATGCACGCAAACCTGCGCTTCATCGAAGACGGCTACTTCGATTCCAACACGCTGTTTGCCAATCCGGAATGCGACAACCCGCTCTACAAGATCTTCAACCGGCCGCGACTGACGACACCGTCGCCGTCGATGGGCATGCAGCTCGGCGAAATCCAGGCCGAATAGGCGTTTCGACCTTGCCGCGGTCGGGCGCGGACGCTGGAAATTGACCTGTTTGACAGCTTGGCACCAGCTTCAAGCCTTAAGGTTTCAGGCACTAGCTCAACTGCAAACTTTTATTTTGGATACCGCCGCAGATGCTCAATATCGTCGTGCCGATGGCAGGTCATGGAAGCCGCTTTGCAAAAGCCGGCTACACGCTTCCAAAACCACTTCTGCCCGTGCATGACGTCGCGATGATCCGCCTCGTGATCGAGAACCTAAAGCCTTATGTCGAGCATCACTTCATCTTCATCTGCCAGGCATCGCATTTGAGGGACTACGGTCTCGACGCGCATCTGCGCCAGTGGGCGCCGGGTTGCGATATCTATCTGGTCGAAACCGTCACCGAGGGCGCCGCCTGCACCGTGCTTCTGGCGCGCGACGCCATCGACAACGGCAACCCGATGATGATCGCCAACTGCGATCAGTATGTCGATGTCGACATCAACGCCTACCTTGCCGCCGCAGACGGTCTCGATGGTCTGATCATGACCATGTCGGCGGACGATCCGAAGTGGAGCTTTGTCTCCTTCGGCGACAACGGCTTTATCGACAACGTCGTCGAAAAACAGGTGATCTCCAACCATGCCACCGTCGGCATCTACAATTTCGGCAAGGGGTCGGATTTCGTCGCCCATGCCGACCGGATGATCGAGCGCGACTTCCGCGTCAACGGTGAGTTCTACGTGGCTCCCGTCTACAATTTCATGATCGAGGACGGCATGAAGATCGGCGCCTACTCGATCGGCTCCGTCGACAAGGGCATGCACGGCCTCGGCGTTCCCGAAGATCTTGAGAGCTTCCGCAATCTGCCGCTGTCTCTGAGAGTGACTCAGTCCATCAAGGAACCGGCATGATCCAGATCCTCAGTCATCGGGGATACTGGAAATTCCCCGAAGAAAAGAACACGGTCGAGGCCTTCGTCCGGTCGTTCTCGCTCGGCTACGGCACCGAGACCGATGTGCGCGACTGCCTCGTTGGCGGCAAGCCGCGGCTGGTCATCTCGCACGACATTCCGAACGGTACCGAAATCTCCTTCGCTTATCTTCTGAGCCTCGCCAGACAGCACGGGTCTCCGACGCTTGCACTTAATATCAAGGCCGACGGGCTGCATGATATGCTGGCCGAAGTGCTGACCGCCGAAGGCTACGACAACTATTTCCTGTTCGACAGCTCGGTTCCGGACCTGATCCAGGGCGTGAAGCGCGGCATAACCTCGTTTACCCGACTGAGCGAATACGAGCGCGTCCCTTCGCTTTACAGCGAACCCGGCATCACCGGCGTCTGGCTGGACAACTTTCTGCCCGGCCGCTGGTACGAAGCGCCGCTGGTCGAAAAACTGCTGGATGACGGCAAGCTGGTCGCGCTGGTCGCGCCCGACCTGCATCGCCGGCAAGACGAATACGAACCTTTCCTGCACTGGCTGGTCTCGTCCGGCCTGCGCGATCGCGAAGGGCTGATGATCTGCACCGATTTTCCCGAGAAAGCCAAGGAACTGCTGCGCGTATAGCGCAAAGTCTGGCGCACGAGGTTTGATGACGATGATTAAGGCTGTAATTTTCGACATGGATGGCGTGCTGATCGATGCCCGCGAATGGCATTACGAAGCGCTCAACCGCGCGCTGGAACTGTTCGGCTTCACCATTCCGCTGCACGAGCACCTGACCACGTTCGACGGCCTGCCGACCCGCACCAAGCTGCAGATGCTGACCTCCACCCGCGGCCTTCCGGAATCCCTGCACGGCTTCGTCAACGAGATGAAGCAGCGCTATACGACCGAGCTGATCCACACAAAATGCAAGCCGGTATTTCGCCAGCAATATGCGCTCGCGCGCCTGCGTGGCGAAGGCTACCGTCTCGGCGTCGCCTCGAACTCCATCCGCAGCACCGTCAACCTGATGATGGCGAAGGCCGGCCTTGAGGACTACCTGGAATTCCAGCTCAGCAACGAAGACGTGAGCGTCGGCAAACCCAGCCCGGAAATCTACCTGAAGGCCATCGGCATCCTTGGCCTTGCGCCTGAAGAATGCCTGATCGTCGAGGACAACGACCACGGAATTCGGGCAGCGCGCGCTTCCGGTGCCCATGTCATGGTTGTCAACGACGTGTCCGAGGTGAACTACCAGTCGATCTGCAAGTCTATCGACAAGCTGCAGGCATCGTTCGAGCTTCCGGCACTGCAGGTGGTCGCATGAACATCCTGATCCTGATGGCGGGCGAGCCCCGCATCCTTTCCGCAGACAGCTTCCCGACCCCGCTGGTCGAGGTGGACGGCATGCCGCTGGTGCAGCGTCTTCTCGAGCAATGCGCGCGGATCACCGGCCACCGGGTGATCATCGCGATGCAGGAAAAGGAACTGCGCCGCTATCATCTCGACGACGTCGTCCGGCTGATCGATCCGACCGCCGAGATCGTTGCCGTCAAGGACAAGACCCACGGTGCTGCCTGCACCGCCCTGCTTGCCGCCGGCAGCATCGACAACGACACACCGCTTCTGATCCTCAACGGCGACGAATTCCTGACCGTTCCGATGGAAACCATCATCGCCGATTTCAGCCGGCGCGAGCTCGATGGCGGCACCGTCACCTTCCGGTCGGTGCATCCGCGCTATTCCTTCGTCCGGCTCGACGAGCGCCAGATGGTGGTCGAAGCGGCCGAAAAGCACCCGATCAGCGACAATGCGACGGCGGGCTTTTACTACTTCCGCAAAGGGTCCGATTTCGTCAAGGCAGCCAAGGCGGCGATCCGCAAGGATGCCCGGCACAACGACATGTTCTATGTCTGCCCGGTCTATAACGAGCTCGTTCTCGAGGACAAGAAGATCGGCGTCTACCCGATCGACGCGAAGGACTATCATCCGATCAAATCGGACCGCCAGCTGAGCGAACTGTCGATCTGAGAGGGCAAGATGAGCGAACCGTCCTATAATCTCGACAACATGATCGGCGGCTGGTTCGTCGGCGATTTCGATCCGAGCGTTGTCAAGACCGACGCGTTCGAAGTGGGCGTCAAGAGCTACAAGGCGGGCGATCGCGATGCCCGGCACTACCACAAGATCGCCCGGGAAATCACACTCGTCGTCTCCGGCCGTGTCCGCATGCTGGACCGGGAATGGGGCGAAGGCAGCCTGATCGTCATTGAGCCCGGCACGGTCAACGCGTTCGAAGCGCTGACGGACGCTACGCTGACAGTGGTGAAGATACCGAGCGCCAAGAACGACAAGTATCTCGTCGACTGACCAAGAATCCTGTCCTCTCAACGAACGATATCAGCAGGTTAAGTCGGCCTGCTGAACAGATCCATGCGCGTCGGGCCGGGATATTGCCCGCAAAGCCTTGACGGACGGCTCTGCGTTCGCGACGATCTCCACCCCGCTGAACCACAGCGAAACGTTGGCACGAGCCCCACAAAGCTCAGCCGCAAATCATTCGATCGGAGACATTCATGGCCGAACTCTCAACCCAGGCGTTCAACCCCGAAACGCTGGCCGAGAGCCTGATCACGCTGCGCAAGGAAGGCCGCAAGGCGCCGTCCGCAAGCTTTGCCCTGCCCCAGGATCTGAGCGCCGGCATGGCGGCACAGAACGCCGTGGCACAGAGGATCGGCGCCAGCGCGAAGATGATCAAAGTCGCGATGTCGACGGACAAGCAGCCGGTGATCGCGCCGCTGTTCCCTTACGTGGAGACGACCAGCGAAGCGAAGCTTCCATATTCCCCCGGCACACGATTTGAAGTCGAGATCGCCGTCAAGCTCGGCGCGGATCTGCCGGTAAGATCCGAAGCCTATACAAGGGCGGAAGTACTGGACGCGGTGGCGGATGCCTATCTCGGCTCGGAACTGCTTGTCACCGCAGTCGAGGAAGGTGGCAGCGTCTCCTTCCCTCTCTACCTCGCCGACCGCATCGGCAATGGCGGCTATGCGCTCGGCCCGAAGGTCCCGAAGACGCTGATCGACACGGTCGGCGGGCTTGCGCTGAAGGTCACCCACGACAGCAGCCCGGTCTATAACGGTCCGGCACGCCATCCGGTCGGCGACGTGCTCGCCTGGCTGGTCGCCTATGCCAATGACGCCGCCCGTCCGGCCACATCACTCACGTCAGGCATGGCGGTCACGACAGGAGCGCTCTCGGGCGCGATGCCGCTGCCAGGCGCCGGACGCGTCGTCGTGGAACTCGAAGGCGGTTATCAGATGAGCGTCCTGCTCTCGGCATAACTGGAAATCTGCAGCACGCGACCCCAAGGCTCGCGTGCTGCCTTCACGACGTGAGGACTACGGGCAGGTGTTGACCGGTGCTGCCTTGACGATCGGGAAGCAGCCCTTCCACTGTTCGGTGCGGGCCGGCCATGGCGTCAGCGTCTTCGGGCTTTCCTCGAGCTGAAGCACGCCGAGCGCCTGCAGATCCTTCACCCGGCCGTCGAGATATTCCTTGATCACCGAAATCTTGCCGTCCTTGACATGGGCGATCCAGACATCGTTGACGACCTGACGGTTGCCGCGCTGGAACGTGCGGAACTGCAGCTCGACCGCGATGCGGCCGGTCGTCGTATCGATGAAGAACGCGTCTTCCGGAAGGTAGATGCTGGTATCCTTGGCCGCCTTGCAGAACGTGTCGAGGTCGGCGAGCATCTTGTCACGGCCGGTGATGCTGCTGGTCGGATAGGAAAAGGCAACGTCCTCGGTGACAGCATTCTTCAAGAGTTCGGCGTTGCAGGACGCCCAGGCGGATGCGAGGTCGAAGACCAGGTTCTCCATGGCGGCACGCGCGGGATCGGTGGACGGCGTGCCCGCGAAGGTGACACCGGGACGGATGTCCGCCGCCTGAGCTGCACCGACGGAGGCGACGACGAGAGCGGCGGAAAGCGTTTTCAGCACGAAGCTGCGAAGATGAGAGGTCATTATGAGTTCCCCGTTTTGTTCGTTTATCGAACTTGTGTTCGGATATGAGTAGAAAAGCGCAAAACCTGGTGCAGTGCAATATCACTTACTGATTTCCGTCAGGACGATCCGAGCGCTGCATCCGCGACATTGCGCATCAGGCAGGCCGTTGTCACCGGTCCGATACCATCGGGCACATGCGTTACCGTGACGTTGCGACCCCCAACCGCGTCGAGATCGACATCGCCGACAAGTCCGCCCGGACCGCGATTGATCGAGACATCGAGAACGATCGCTCCATCGCGAAGATGCTCCGACCCGATCAACCCGACAACGCCCGCCGCGGTGACGACGATATCGGCGCGTCGCGTATGAGCCGCCAGATCCCGTGTCGCCGCATGCGCGATCGTCACGGTCGCCTCGGCGTCCAGCAGCATGCTGGCAAGTGGTCGCCCGACGATCCGCGACGCCCCGACCAGCACGATCTCACGCCCTTTGAGCGAACCGGCCAGCGCCTGCGCCATCAGGAGACAGGCCTTCGCCGTCGCCGGCGGACGTGTTACGGCGCCGAGCGCGAGATCACCCGCATTGAGGGGGTGCAGCCCGTCCACATCCTTGTCCGGCCCGATCAGAAGCGCAGCCGTGCGGGCATGCATGCCGGCCGGCAACGGGTAAAGCGTCGCAACCGCATCGATTTCGTCCCGAGCGGCCAGTTCTTCCAGTCGAGCCGTGAGCCTCACTACGTCTGACGGATAAGCTTCGAGCTGCAGGTCTATGCCGACCTCCTGCGCACTGGCCTTCTGGCGACGCGCATAGGCGGCCATGCCGGGGTTGCCATCATCGAGCAGCACGACGCAGCGAACCGCGCGGCCGCTTGCCGAAATGCGCCGGCGTGTTTCGGAATTGATCCCGGCTGCAATTTCGAACCCTGTTACGATCTCAAGCATGTGACTTCCCTAGAGTGTGGAGCCGATCTGCCCGGCGCAGACCTTCAGCCGTGAAGCCATTTCGGAAAGCGCCGCCTCGTCATACTGTCCATGCTCGAAGATGATCGACACGGCACCGACGACCTCGCCGATGCCGGGGTGAAACACGGGCGCCGCCAGCGACGCGACGCCGCTGACATATTCGCTGTCGGTCAGCGCATAGCCGCGCTCACGGATCTGTTTCAGCGCCTCCTCCAGACGATCCCGGTGGGTCTCGGTCTGGTCGGTATGGGCCGAGAAGGCGGCACTGTCGAGGATGGCATCCAGCCGCACCGTATCGAGGAATGCAAGGATCGCCCGCCCCGAAGCCGTCGGCAGCAACGGCACCCGCGTCCCGGTCGTGACGCGGTTGAGCGTGAACTTCGACGGTAGGAACGCATGGGCGACATAGACGGCATCCGTCTCGTCCAGCATCGCATAGGACACGGACTCGCCGACCTCCTGCGCCGCATTGCGCAGCACCGGCTGGATGATCTGCGGAATGCCCCGACCCTCGATAAAACCCTGGCTCAGCCGCAGTACATGCGGGGTCAGCTCGTAGCGGCCGCGATCGCAGGCGAGATAGCCGAGCTGTTCCAGCGTCCGCACCAGCCGCCGTGCGACGGCGCGGTTGAGCTGGACCTTGTCGGCAATCTCGCTGATCGTGATGGCGCGATCCTTTGCGTCGAAGGCAAGCAGGACGGCCAGCCCCTTGGCGAAGGTCAGCGAGACTTCCTTATCGTTTTCATCCAGCACCGGCGCTCCTTCCAGATCAGAGCGCCAGCCCCGATCTGCCTATCTTTTCCGCACCGCAACATTTTTCACCTTGACGAACCGGCGACTTCCGTTACGATTTAGCGAACAATTGCTCGATAAGCGAACAGACCATGTCGTTTCAGTTTTGGCAAGACCTCAGGACCACCGATTTCGCAGCCATCGACAAAGGTCGCGCTGTCGCGGTCCTGCCTGTCGGCGCAACGGAGCAGCACGGCCCGCACCTCCCGCTTGCGACCGACAGCATCCTTGCCGAACGCATGGCGATCGAGGCGGCACAGCGTGTCGAGAATTCAGCCGTCTACATACTTCCGACCATAGCCTACGCGAAATCCGACGAGCACCTGTCCTTTCCCGGAACGCTGACGCTCGATGCCGCAACGCTTCTGGCAACCCTCACCCAGATCGGCCACAGCGTTGCCCGCGCCGGCTTCCGCAAGCTGGTGTTTCTGAATGCCCATGGCGGCAACGTTCCGGTTCTCCAGATCGCCGCGAGAAGCCTGCGGCTGGAAACGGAGCTGTTCGTGGTGTCGGCAGGATGGATCTCGATGGGCTTTCCGCCGGGCCTCGTCTCGGCGCTCGAACAGCGCGACGGCATCCATGGCGGACTGGTCGAAACCGCGGCCATGCTGCATTTCCGGCCGGATCTGGTCGACATGAACGAAGCCCGCAATTTCGTGCCGGCCTCGGCAGCCGTCGCCGAGAACAACGACGTCCTTCGCCTGCTCGGCCCGATCAGCGTCGGCTGGGTCGCGGAGGATCTGCACCCGGCAGGAGTCGCCGGCGATGCCGCATCCGCAACGCCTGAGATCGGCGCCGCCATCGTTGCCCATGCGGCAACCCGTTACGCCAAGCTTCTGGACGAGGTCGCGGCGTATCCGGTCATAGCAGCCACCGGGACACAGCCGATATGAGCGCCGTGATACCGCCCTTCGGCGACGCTCCGCTCACCATCCGCAATCTTCGCGCACCTGCAGCGCTCATCGATGGCCTTCCTCACCACGCAGCAGACAGCCGCAGCGGCCTCGTCACCTTCGACGTGACGATCCGCGACGGTCTTTTTCATGCGCCCACCTCAAGCGAGCGCGAGTGGGATGCGCAGGGACGCCTCGCTTTGCCCGGCTTCATCGACATGCACGTCCATCTCGACAAGGCTTTCACTTCAGAGCGAACCGGGTTTTCCGACAACGGCCTTGCCGGAGCTGTCGAACTGGCGATGGCCGATGCGCCCAACCGGACCGTCGAGGATATCGTGCAGCGTATGGACCGCGCACTCACTAGGGCCGAACAGCATGGCACGGTCGCGCTGCGCACCCATCTCGATACGTTTGAGGAACCGGATGCCAGCCCCGCCTGGATCGCCTTTGGCAAAATCCAGTCCGCCTGGAAGCATCGGCTGACCCTGCAGGCGGTCGCCCTGATGGCGTTGTTTCGGGTGGAGCAGGACGATTTCGATCGTCGCTGCGCCCAGATCGCCAAGCGCGGCGGCGTGCTTGGCGCCTTTATCGGACCGGGCAGCGCCACGCCGGAGCGGATCGAGCGGCTGTTTCTTGCAGCCGAAAGACATGGACTGGACCTCGATCTTCACGTGGACGAAACGACGGACGCGTCCGCTGACGGCCTTTCGCTCGTCGTCGAAACGGCCCTGCGGCACAAGTTTGCCGGACGCATCGTCGCCGGACATTGTTGCGCGCTTGCCCAAAAGCACGAACCCGAAGCGCAGGCCCTGATCGCCGGCATTGCCGAAGCCGGCATCCATGTCGTCGCGCTGCCGCTCACCAACGGCTTCCTGCAGGACCGCAAACCCGGCCGCACGCCGCGTCTGCGCGGCCTTGCCCCGGTCACCGAACTGCGCGCCGCCGGCGTCAACGTCGCCTTCGCGTCGGACAATGTGCAGGACGCATTCTACCCCTACGGCGATTTTGACATGCTGGATGTGATGCGCCAGGCGCAATTCCTGGGCCAGCTCGAAGGCGATCCCGCCGGCTGGGCCACCGCCTGCAATGCAGGACCGGCGGCCGCCATGGGTCTCGACGGCGCCGGCATGATCCGCGCCGGCGGTGCGGCGGATGCGATCATCTTCGAGGCAACCGGATGGACCGACCTTTTCTCCCGCACCAACACCGCCCGCACGGTTATGCGCAACGGCAAACCGTTGGGGATCGATACTGCCAAGGCAGCCGGGATCGAACGGAGGCCCGCGTGAGTGCAGATATCACGACCTGCCGGGCAGCTCTTGCCCGGTTCGACATCGACGACAATCCGCGCACCGTGCAGCAGAAAAGCCGCGACTTTTACTGGTACAGCCCGGTCTTGAAAGATCTGTTGCAAGACGTCTGCGGCGATCTGGTGGTTGCTCCCCGCAGCGAAGCCGAGGTGATCGAGATCCTTTCGATCTGCCACCGCTGCAACGTGCCGGTTACCGTGAGAGGCGCCGGCACCGGCAACTACGGCCAGTCCATGCCGCTGCAGGGCGGCGTTGTCATGCATATGAAACATATGAATGAGGTCGTTCGCATCAGCGAGGATCATCTCGTTGCCCAAGCCGGCGCCGTCATGGCGGATCTTGAACAGGCGGCGCGCGAAAAGGGCCTGGAAATCCGCCTATTCCCTTCGACCACGGCAACCGCGACGCTCGGCGGTTTCATCGCCGGCGGATCGAGCGGCGTCGGCGCCATTCGCTGGGGCGGCCTGCGCAATCCCGCCAACATCCGCCGCCTGCGTCTTGTAACGATGGAGGCAGAGCCCCGCGTCCTCGACCTTGTCGGCGACGACATTGCCAAGGCGGCGCACGCCTACGGCGTCAACGGCGTCATCACCGAGATCGAGATCCCGGTCGACCCGGCCGGAGACTGGGTCGACGTGCTGATCGGCGCCCCCGACTTTGCAGCAGCGACCCGGCTCGCCTTTCGTCTGGGTAAAGACGACGCGATCACGCTCCGCATGCTCTCGACCTTCGAAAGCGCCATCCCCGATCGGTATTTCACCCGGCACGCATCGTTCCTGAAATCCGGCGAGGCGCTGATCGCGGTCATGGTCGCAAGACAGGATCTCGATACGCTGGTGACCGCAGTTGACGACACCGCCGGCGCCTCCATCCGCTTCCGCGCCGACCGCGATGGTGACCGCATGCGCCTGCCGCCAGCTTATGAGCTGGCCTGGAACCACACGACGCTTCGGGCAATCAAGATCGATCCGTCGATCACCTACCTGCAGATGATGCTGCCGCAGGACGATCTCTACGGCGCGATCGACCGCATCGCTGAAACCTTCGGCGATGAGCTGATCCTGCATTTCGAATTCACACGGTTTTCCGGCAAGGTCGCCGCCGTCGCCATGCCGCTGCTGCGCTATGAAGGCACTGAGCGGCTCGAAGAGGTGGTCGAGATCCTCGAAACACGGCTGGGCGTCACGGTGTTCAACCCGCATCGGGTGACACTCGAGGAAGGCGGCATGAAACGCACCGATCCGGCCCAGCTCGAATTCAAGCGCCAGACGGATCCCAAGGGCCTGCTCAACCCCGGCAAGATGATCGCCTGGACGCATCCTGACTGGGTCCCCGCTCCCGGCCGCATCTTCCTTTTCAACCGATAACGAGAATTATGGACCGATGAAGGTACATGTCATTTACGCCCACCCTTTGAAGGAAAGCCTCGCCTCGCGCCTGCACGATACGGTCGTCGCGAGCCTGCTCGAGGCCGGGCATACGGTGGACGACCTGGATCTTTATGCCGAAGGGTTCGACCCGGTTCTGTCGGCGGAGGATCGGCGCGACTATCACGACCTTTCCATCAATCGCAGCCGCGTCGCGCCCTATGTCGACCGCCTGATGTCCTGCGATGCGCTGGTTCTCTGCCATCCCGTGTGGAATTTCGGCTGGCCAGCGATCCTCAAGGGCTATTTCGACCGGGTGTTTCTGCCGGATGTCTCGTTCAAGCTGCAGGACGGGCAGCTTTCGCCGGGCCTTACCAATATCCGCAAGCTCGCAACCGTCACCACCTACGGCTCGAAACGCTGGCGGGCGATGGTTCTCGGCGACCCGCCACGCCGCAATGCCACCCGCTTCCTGCGCGTCGTCTGCAATCCGCGGGTCAAGGTGAAATATCACGCGCTCTACGATATCAACAACGTCACCAATGAGCGCACGGAGGCCTTCATCGAGCAGGTCCGCACGTCCATGCTGCGGTTTTGAGATGAGAAAAGGGGATTTGTCATGACGGGATCGCCGACAGTCACCGCCACCGAAATTGGTGCACGTCCCCACCCGCCCCTGCCCGGCGGCAATGCCGTGGTGTTCGAAAAGGTCTCGATGACGTTCCCGGATGGAACGGAAGCGCTCTCCGATGTCGACCTTGCCATCGGACATGGCGAGTTCGTGTCGATCGTCGGCCCGTCCGGCTGCGGAAAATCGACGCTGCTGCGGATCGCGAGCGGCCTGTCGAGCCACAGTTCCGGCGATGTCTGGGTCGATCGGCAACAGCTCGGCTACACGTTCCAGGATGCGACCCTGCTGCCATGGCGGCGCGTGCAGGGGAATGTCGAACTGCTGATGGAGCTGCGCGGGTACCCGGCCGCCAAACGCCGCGAAATCGCGAAGGAAAAGATCGAGCTTGTCGGCCTTTCCGGTTTCGAGGCCCATTATCCGCGCAGGCTTTCCGGCGGCATGCGGATGCGCGCCTCGCTGGCACGGTCGCTCGCGCTCAATCCCAACGTCTTCATGTTCGACGAACCGTTCGGCGCGCTCGACGAGATCACCCGCGAACGGCTGAACGACGAGGTGATCGACCTCCATTGCCGCGAAGGTTTCACCGGCATCTTCGTCACGCACTCCATTCCCGAGGCCGTCTACATGTCGAGCAAGGTGGTGGTGATGTCGCGCCGGCCCGGCCGCATCATCGATACGTTCGACATCGGCTTTCCCTTCCCGCGCCAGCCCGAGCTGCGTTACGAGCCGGAATTCTCGAAACTGTGCGGAGCGGTATCGCGTGCCCTTCGCCATGCCATAGAGGCCTGAGCGCCATGTCGGATCCCATTGTCGCCGCTTACAAATCCCCGCCGCTGAAGGCACAGGTCGAACGCTACAGCCCCGTCCCGCTTGCACCGGCGCCAAGCGTCGGTCGCCGCCTCGTCTTGAGCTTCGCACCACCTCTCCTCCTCGGCATCCTGATCGTTGCCGCCTACGCGCTGATCCGCGCGGACCTTCCGGCCCATCGCCAGTTTCTGATGCCGAGTGCGGAAGGCCTGTGGAACCAGGCATTCGGCATTGCAGCCTTCCGCTCTGAGCTGCTGATGCGGGCGCTGACCACGATCTCCATCGCGATTGCGGGACTTGCCGTCTCGATTCCCGTCGGCATCATGCTCGGCATCGTCATGTTCCGCGTCTATGCGCTGGAAAAGGCCGTCTTCCCCTATCTCGTGGCGCTGCAGTCGATCCCGATCATGGCGATCATTCCGCTGATCCAGAGCGCCCTCGGGTTCGGCTTTCTGCCCAAGGTGCTGATCGTCGCGCTCTTCACCTTCTTCGCCATTCCAACGACGCTGCTGCTCGGCCTCAAAAGCGTCGACCGCAACATTCTCGAACTGTTCAAGCTGCAGAATGCCTCCTGGTGGGTGATGCTGCGCAAGGCCGCGCTGCCGTCTGCGGCACCGACCCTGTTTGCAGGCCTGCGGATTTCCGGAAGCCTCGCCGTCATCGCCGCGATCGTTTCGGAACTGTTCTTCCTGTCCGGCAAGGGAGGCCTCGGTCAGCTGCTGATGAACGCCAAGATCGATTTCAAATACGAGCAGATGTATGCCGCACTGATCGTCGCCTCCGCCCTGTCGATCACCGTCTACCTGACCTTCAACTGGCTCGGGAACCGGCTGTTTGCGCATTGGCACGAATCGAGCGACAGGCAACGCTGACACCGCCGCTGAAATGACCTAGAAAAAAAGCAATCAGGGGAACGAAAATGACAAAAAAGCTGACTGCCAGACTGACCACCGCCGTGGCGATCGCCACGTTCGCAACGGCTTTGTCTACAGCAAACAGTGCGACTGCCGGCGAGTTCGCCAAGAGCCGCTACAAGACGCCGCTCGCCGATGTCTGCCCCAGCCCGTTCATCATCCAGAAGGACTGGCTGGCCCAGGCCGAGCAAGGTCCCCTCTATCAGCTGATCGGCTCGGGCGGAGAGATGACGTCGGGACAATATACCGGCCCGCTCGGCTCGACCGGCATCGAGCTCACCATCCTCGAAGGTGGCGGCGGGCTTGGCATGGGCGATGGCGAGACCGCCTATTCGGCGCTCTACATGGGCAATTCCAAGGCCGGCGTCACACCGCATCTCGGCTATCAGGAACTGGACAACGCCTTCATCTTCTCTAAGCGCTTCCCCGTGGTCGGCGTCATGGCACCGCTCGACATCGCCCCGACGGTTCTCCTGTGGGACAAGGCCACCTACCCTGACGGCTTCAAGTCGATCGCCGATCTCAAGACCTTTGCCGAAAGCGGCAAGGGCAAGATCTACGTCTCGACCACCAAGCGCACCTTCGGTCTCTACCTCGTCGAGCAGGGCATTCCCGCAGACGTGTTCGTCGAGGGCTATCGCGGCGACGGCGAGAATTTCGTCACCAACAACGGCACATGGCTGAACCAGGGTTTTGTCACCAGCGAAGTCTACAAGTTCGAGCACGGCAACAACTGGGGCAAGCCCATCGGCTACCTCAACATGAACGACCTCGGCTATCGCAACTACACCGGCATGCTGTCCGTCGCGACATCGAGAATGGAAGAGCTTGCACCGTGCCTGGCAAAGCTCGTCCCGCTTCTGCAGCAGGCAACCGCCGACTATGCCAAGGATCCGGCCGAGGCGAACAAGGTGATCGTCGACTTCAACACTGCCGGGCACGCGGCAAGCTGGTGGAAGACCGCGCCGGAACTGATGGCCTATGCCGCAAAGACGATGGTCGACACCGGCATTATCGGCAACGGCCCCAACGCGACGATCGGCGATTTCGACATGGACCGTGTCGCCGAGATGCTGAAACTGGTGAAGCCCCGTTTCGACGAGCGCGCCGATCCGGATGTGAAGCCGGATCAGGTCGTCACCAACCGCTTCATCGATCCCTCGATCGGTCTGAAATGAGCGCGACCCTGCAGAGAATGACCGCAACACTGCTGGATGGCGAAGCCCTTGCCGCCCGGCTGCGGCGCGAGATGACAGCCGAGGTTGCCGGTCTTCGCGCGCGCGGCATTGCGCCGAAGATGGTGACGGTGCTGGTGGGAGACGATCCGGCCAGCGCCACCTATATCGGTCGCAAGCACGCAGACTGCGCCGAAGTCGGTATCGAAGCGATCGACCTGCGCCTTCCCTCGGATACGACCACCGAAGCCCTGCTCGAACGGATTGCCGCCGTCAATGCGGACCCCGCCATTTACGGGCAGATGGTGCAACTGCCGCTGCCGCCTGACATCGACGAGACGAAGGTGATGACCGCCGTGTCGCCGGCCAAGGATATCGACGGCCTGCATCCGCAAAACCTCGGCCTCCTTCTGGCGGGAAAGCCGGGCCTCCTGCCCTGCACGCCAGCCGCCATCCTTGCGCTTTTGCGGGACAATGCCGTTCCGCTCGCCGGCCGGCGGGTCGCCATCATCGGCCGCGGCCAGCTCGTCGGTCGCCCGCTTGCCATGCTTCTTTCGGCTCGGGGAATCGATGCGACGGTGACCCTGCTGCATAGCGGCTCTCGGGATATCGCCGAGGACGTCAGGCGCGCCGATATCGTCATCGCCGCCCTTGGCCAACCCGGTTTTGTCACCGCAGACATGGTCAAGCCCGGTGCCGCCGTCGTCGGCGTCGGCATCAGCTACGGCACTGACGGCTCGATGATCTCGGATGTGGCCGCCGATGTCGCTGATGTCGCAGGCTGGGTGACACCGCCGCACGGTTCGGTTGGCGCGCTCACGCGTGCGATGCTCTTGCGCAACCTGCTACAGATCGCCGCCGCCTAGAGCGTTTCACATCAGGAACTGGATATGCAGCCGGCCGTGATGCGGCGAGGTCGCGACATGGGCTTCAACGCCGAACACGTCGGCGATCATCTGCTCGGTCAGAATGTCGGTGGGCGAACCGCAGGCGACCAGTCGTCCTTCGGAAAGCACGGCGATCACATCGCAGAACCGTGCGGCGAGGTTGAGATCGTGGATCGCGACGACCGTGGTCAGCGGCAGCTCGGAGACCAGCCGCAGAATGTCGATCTGGTGCTGGATATCGAGATGGTTGGTCGGTTCGTCGAGGATCAGCACCGACGGGGACTGCGCCAGCGCCCGGGCCAGCTGCACGCGCTGACGCTCGCCCCCCGACAGCGTGTGCCAGAACTGCTCGCGGCGGTCGTCCAGCCCGACGCGGACCAGCGCCTCGGTCACGATCCGGTCGTCCTCTTGCGTCCATGGCGACAGCGCCGACCGGTATGGTGTGCGTCCAAGCCGGACCACGTCGATGACGGTGACATTCGCCTCGGTTGCCGAATGCTGTTCGACCACGGAAACCCGGCGGGCGAGCTCGCGCCGTCCGAAACCGCTCATCGGCTTGCCATCGAGCGTGACCTTGCCGGCGGCGGGTGGCCGCAGACCCGCAAGCAGGCGGATCAGTGACGACTTGCCGGAACCATTGGGCCCGATCAGCCCGAGCGTCCAGCCCTCATCGACCGACACGGTGACGCCATCGACGATGACCTTGCGCCCGGCGAGCCAGCGAACCGCACTGGCGGCCAAGACCGGGGCGGACACGGGGTCAGATGTCATGCGACCCTCCTTGCCCGATAGAGAATGACGCAGAAGAAGGGAACGCCGACCAGCGCCGTCACCACCCCGATCGGCAGGATCTGCGGTGCGATGACGATGCGCGAGACGATATCGGCGAGCACCATGAACAACGCACCGATCAGCGCACAGGCAGGCAGAAGCCGGATATGGCCGGGACCGACGATAAACCGGGCCGCATGCGGAATGACGAGCCCGACAAAGCCGATCGCACCCACCATGCTGACGATCGTCGCTGTCATCAGCGCCGTGACGAGCAGCAGCACCACGCGGACCCGTCGGACCGCGATGCCGAGCGACCGCGCCGCATCCTCGCCGAAGGTAAACGCGTCGAGCGCCCGCGCATGCCAGATGCAGACGATGAGGCCGATGGTGACGACCGATGCGGCCAGCGTCACCTCCGGCCAGCGGACTCCTGCCAAGCTGCCGAGCAGCCAGAACATCACGCTGCGCGCCTGTTCGGCATTGGCAGACGTCGAGACGATGTAGGAGGTCAGCGCATTGAACAATTGCGAGGCGGCAACGCCGGCCAGAATCGTCCGGTCCGCCGTCTGGCGTCCGCTCGACAGCATCACCACGAAGATAAAGGCGATCAGCGCGCCGGCAAAAGCTCCGGCGGAAAGCGAGATTGCGCCCGCCCCAAACCCAAGCAGCATGACGCTGACAGCACCCGTCGAGGCTCCGGCCGAAATGCCGAGAACATAGGGTTCGGCAAGCGAGTTCCGCAGGAGCGACTGCAGGATCGCCCCCGACAGCGCCAGCCCGGCGCCGCAAAATGCCGCGACCAGCGACCGTGACAGGCGATAATCCCAGATCACCGCTTCCTGGATGCGCGGCAGTGCCATGGCGGTCAGACCGAGCCGGTTCGTCACCGCCGCAATCGTCGTCTCCATGGGAATGGTCATCTCACCGATCGCCACCCCGGCAACGATGGCGACGAGGAGCGCTAAGAGCACCAGGAACACGCCTGCGGCACCTAGCGCCCAACGTCCGATACGGGATCGCGTCACTTGGGGCGCCTGGGCAGGTCGGGCAAATTCGCCTCATCGACGATGGCGGAAACAGGGAAAGATATCATCTCCCGCCGCACCCTAGTTCGCAAGGCCGAAGGACTGGATGCACCGGGCGAGTGTCTCGATGCCCTCGATCGTGCGGATCGTCGGGTTCATCGACTGGGCGTCCATCATCACGAAACGTCTGTTTTTCACAGCGTCCAGCTGGCTGACGACGGGATCGGTTTCGAGGAACTTGATCTTCACGGCCGGATCATCCGCGGCATAGCGGCGACGGTCCATGGTGGCGACGACGATGACGGAGGGGTTGGCCTCAGCAATCGTTTCCCAGCCCACCAGCGGCCATTCTTCTTCCGTCGTCACCACATTGCGGGCGCCGATCGTTTGAAGGATGTAGGCCGGTGCGCTGTTCTTGCCGGCGATAAAGGCATCGCCCTTGGTTTCCTTGCTGGAATACCAGAAGACGATCGGCAGGTTCTTTAGCTCAACGCCCTTGATCGATGCGACGGCTGCGGCTTCGCGCTGTTTCAAGTCTGCGATCAGGGCCGTGCCCTTGTCCTCGACGTCGAAGATCTTCGAGAGCTCGGTAATCTCGCGGTAGATCAGGTCCATCTTGAACAGTTCGTTGCGAACGCCGTCCCCGCCATCGACATTGGTCTTGGCGACGCAATCGGCGGGCGAGACATAGGTGTTGATGCCGAGATCGGAAAACTGCTCGCGCTTGCCGACGGACCCCATCGGCCCGACATGCCACTCGAACTCGGCAGCGACCAGATCCGGTTCGAGACTGACGACCGATTCAAAGCTCGGGTCGTTGTCAGCAAGCCGTTTGATCTTCGCATCAACTCCGGCATAGTGCGAAAGCACCGGCCCGACCCAGACCGCGGTGCCCGCCACCTTGTCGGCCAACCCGAGCGAATAAAGCACTTCGGTCATGCCCTGACCGATCGAGACGATCTTCTCGGGCGCCTTGTCGAACGTGACGGGGCGACCGCAATTCTCGATCGTCAGCGGGTAGCTGGTCGGTGCGGCAAAGGCGAATGTGGGAAGTGCCGCAACTACGGCGGCGATAAGCCCTGATTTCATGTCCTGTCCTTTAATGATCGGAAAAAAGGGCAGGACGACTTGAAGCCGCATCGCGGCTCGACGTCAAAATGGCGCACGAGCGCATTGCTTGCGTCATAATCATCTCCCTGCCGGAACCCCTCGTCCGGTGTTGGTTGTCCATGCCACGGCAGGTCTCCTGACTTGCGGCTCGAACGCCTTCCATCGCCTTCCCGATCGGATGATCAGTGGTATCGATGGCTGGCTCGCCGCTTACAGTTGCGAGGGCAGTCGCGGAGTGGGCCCGAAAGCTTCACCGCATTCCCTTTTCATCTGCGATTGCAGAACCGTAGCGCCCCAACTGATAGGGAACACACCGATGCTTGTCCAGAGCGATCCCCGCGCGATCTCTGCCGTTGTCGAGTGTAATAGTATAACATACCGCTTTACGCAACGGTCTATTTTGGATAGGTCGCGACCATTGTCAGGCGTTCAATTCAGGGATGCTGTACATTAAATCGCGAAGACATCGCCCTCACCCTACTCCTGCCTCTTTGGCCTGACAGCGCTCTGGTCTATGACCTTGCGGACAGATAGCCTGCGGGGCGATTCGCCGTCCTTCTGGTATGGGACGACCGGAAGGAGCTGAAGGAGACGAAGATGACGGATATTAAGAGCGGCTTGACCGAATTGAAACCGCAGATAACCGTGATCGGTGTCGGAGGCGGTGGCGGTAACGCGATCAACAACATGATCACGGAAAATCTCCACGGCGTGGAATTCATCGCCGCCAATACGGATGCCCAGGTTCTGGCGACATCCAAGGCGTCGCGCCGCATCCAACTGGGTGCGCAGGTGACCGAAGGTCTCGGTGCTGGCTCACTGCCGGATATCGGCCGCGCGGCCGCCGAAGAATCGATCGACGAGATCATGGATCATCTCGCCGGCTCGCACATGTGTTTCGTCACCGCCGGCATGGGTGGTGGAACCGGAACCGGTGCCGCGCCAGCGATTGCACGCGCAGCACGCTCTGCCGGCATCCTGACGGTTGCGGTCGTCACAAAACCCTTCTCGTTCGAAGGACATCGCCGCATGAAGACGGCAAACGAAGGCATCGAAGCCCTGCGTGAAGCCGCCGATACGGTCATCGTCATTCCGAACCAGAACCTGTTTCGCATTGCCGACGCCAAAACCAGCTTCGCCGACGCCTTCATGATCGCAGACCGCGTGCTGTTTTCGGGCGTCAGCTGCATCACCGACCTGATCGTCAAGGAAGGCCTGATCAACCTCGACTTCGCCGACGTGAAATCGGTGATGAAGGGCATGGGTCGTGCGATGATGGGAACCGGCGAAGCATCCGGCGATGGCCGCGCGCTGATCGCCGCCGAAGCCGCAATCGCCAATCCGCTGCTCGACGACATCTCGATGAAGGGCGCCAAGGGCGTGCTCATCTCGATCTCAGGCGGTACCGACATGACACTGTTCGAAGTCGATGAAGCTGCGAGCCGCATCCGTGACGAAGTCGAAGCCGAGGCCGACATCGTCGTCGGCGCCATCTTCGACAAGAACCTCGACGGCAAGTTCCGCGTGTCGGTCGTCGCAACCGGCCTCAACGGCAACCAGCAGGGCTCTTCATCCCCGACTGCGCAGTACTAAGATCAGTCTCAGCTAATAAAAAAAACGCTCCGTGGACATCCGCGGAGCGTTTTTTGTTTGTCAGACCCGAAGCCGATCAGCTTCTCGGCTTGAGATTTTCAGGGTCGTAGAGCGGCTTGTAACCGACCGCTGCGACTTCCACCGGGAAGGCCTCGTTGAAATAGTCCACCGTCAGTTTCCGGCCGACCTGGCAATGCGACCAGGGCAGATAGGCGAGCGCGATGTTTTTGCCAATCGTCGGGCCATAGGCGATCGAGGTCGTGTAGGAACGGCGTCCGAGTTCATCGATCAGAACTTCGCCCGTGTCAGGATCCATCACCGGCAGCGAGCCGACCGGATAGCGGGCGACGCCGGACGCATCGACATTGTCGGTCATGACAAGCGTGCAGAGCATCGCCGGCTGATGGTCGCGGGCCTTGTATTCGAGATGTTTCGCCTTGCCGCAGAAATCCGCTTCCTTCACCTTCGGACGGGCAAGATCTGCCTCAATCAGGTTGTACTGGGTCAGGAGATCGCCGTTCTGCAGGCGCAGGCTCTTTTCCATGCGGCGTGAGTTGGCATAGGTCTCGACGCCGAAGGCCATCACGCCGGTGGCGCGCAGCGCGTCCCAGACGGCAACGCCGTCCTCGTATTTCATATGCAGTTCCCAGCCCTGCTCGCCGACGTAGGAGATGCGGAACGCCGTGACATGCTTGCCGGCGATCTCGATAGGCTTGATCGCGGCAAAGGCGAAGTTCTCGACATTGAGACCATCGGGGTCGGCCACGACCTTCTTCAGCGTCTCGCGCGCGTTCGGGCCCCAGATGCCGATGGTGATGAACTGTTCCGAGACATCGGTGATTGTGACGTCGAGGCCACGATCCTGCGCGACACGCTTCATGTAGAGCAGGTCCCGCGGGCCGGCATCGGCGCCGTTGACGAGACGGCCGCGGTCAGCCAGACGGAAGACGGTGAAATCTGCCCGCACCATGCCCTCGTCGTCGAGGAAGTGGGTGTAGATACCCTTGCCGATATTGCCGTCGCCACCGATCTTGGCCGCACACAGCCATTCGAGCAGCTCGACATGGTCGGGCCCCTCGATATCGACCATGTGGAAATGCGACAGGTTGACGATGCCGCAATCCTCGCTCATCGCCAGATGCTCGGCGTTCGACACGCGCCAGAAGTGGCGGCTGTCCCACTCGTTTTCGCGCTTCGGCACCCGGTCGCCGTATTTCTCGAGAAGATGCTCGTTGGCGGCGTAACCGTGGGCACGCTCCCAGCCGCCGAGTTCCATGAAGTAACCGCCCAATTCCTTTTCGCGGTCGTGGAACGGCGAGCGCTTTGCGCCACGGCCCGTCGCGTAGGGTTCGCGCGGGTGGACGGCCGGGAAATAGATCTTCTGGGCAGCCTCGAAGGTGCGGCCCTCGATGAACTCTTCGGTCAACTGATGGGGATAGAAGCGCGCGTAATCGATCGAGTTGTGGTCGATCTCGGTGCGACCGTCGGTCATCCAGTCGGCGATCAGCTTGCCATAGGCCGGGCCGTCCTTGACCCAGATGGCAACGCAGTACCAGAGCCCGCGCACCTTCTGGCTTTCGCCGCAGGAGGCACCGCCGCCGGCCGACACCTGCAAGAGGCCGTTGAACGAATGCCCTTCGTTATAGCCGAGTTCGCCGAGGATCGGCGTCAGCTCGATCGCCTTTTCCAGCGGCTCGATGATCTGTTCCATGTCGAGATCGCGCTGCGACGGCGACAGCCGCGCTTCGTGCTTTTCAAGAATGTCGCGGGGATGACAGAGGCGCGGATGGGTGGTCTCGTAGTAACCCCACTCGATCTGACCACCCTCGGTCGTCTTCGGATCGCCGGTGTCGCGCATATAGGCCGAATTGCCCTGGTCGCGCAAAAGCGGATAGCCGATTTCCTTGCCGGTGCCTTCGAACTCGTTATAGGGCCCGAAGAAGGTCAGCGGATGATCGACCGGCATGACCGGCAGATCCTCGCCCGCCATCTCGGCAATCAGCCGGCCCCAGATGCCGGCGCAGACGACGACATGGTCGGCCATGATCGTGCCGCGGTGGGTGACGACGCCCTTGATGCGGCCGCCCTCGATAATCAGAGACTGCGCCGCCGTATTGCCGAATACCTTGAGCTTTCCGGCTTTTTCGGCGGCGTCCACCAGCTTGCCGGCGACTGTCTGCGAGCGCGGAATGACGAGACCGGCATCTGGATCAAACAGACCGCCCTGCACCTGATCTTCCTCGATCAGCGGGAACATCGCCTTGATCTCGGACGGCGAGACGTAATGCGCCCGGGTGCCGAAGGCCTTGGCAGAGGTCAGCTTGCGCTTGATCTCTTCCATCCAGGCATCGTCGCCGGTGCGCGCGACTTCGAGACCGCCGATGCGGGCGTAGTGCCCCATCTTCTCGTAGAAATCCACCGAATACTGGGTGGTCCAGACCGACAGGTAGTCATGGCTGGTCGTGTAGCAGAAGTCCGAGGCATGCGCGGTCGACCCGATATCGGTCGGGACCCCAGACTTGTCGATGCCGACGATGTCGTCCCAGCCGCGCTCGACAAGGTGATGCGCGATCGACGCACCGACGATGCCACCGAGCCCGATGATGACGACCTTAGCCTTTTGCGGAAATTCTGCCATTGCATGCCCCAACCGAGTGAAGCCGCGATACTAGAGGGACAGACGCGACAGGTCACCTCAGATTACGACATCAAAAACTGTTGCAGCGCCACGCACGCCCGAAGAGGTATATGAGGAACTTCTTGGCCCCTTCTCCTGTTTAGCACTCGATAAAATGGTAACAGGGGCAATCACATGAAATTCAGAGCATTGAAGGCGGTGACCGCTGTCGGTCTTGCCTGCCTGATGCTGGCGGGCTGCGTCAGCGAAGGCGGCACCTACACCGAGTACCGTTCGTCCGATCGCTACGACCGGTTCAACCGTTACGACGGTCCGAACTACCGTTACCGTCATCACCGCGACCGCGATCGCCACCACGGCCGTCACGACGGCCGCCGGCCCGACCGTGACAACGATCGCCCGCATCGGGACTGGAACCGTGGCGACCGCCCGGAGCGCCCCGGCTACATCCGCAACGACCGCGACGGCCGCAATGATCGGGGTGGTCGCGATGGCCGTGACCGTTCCAGCGGTCGTGGCGGACCGGACCGTTCAGACCGCGGCTCACGCGGCGATCGCGTCGTCGTCCCGCAGAACTAAAGTGATCCGTCATCGACGCGATCTCGTACCATGTATGGCATAAACCAACGGAGGAACTATCCATGAGCATATTCAGCAAGATCAAGGACGCCATCTTCGGTCATCCTGCAGCAGCAGCACCGGCTTCGCCAACAGGCGCCGAGCCGACACCGACGTCCATGGCAACGCCAGAACCTGCTGCGACCACAGCCCCGCCGGTCGGCGGAACAGCCCAGGCTGCTCCGAAGACTGCAGGCGCACCGCCAGTCGCAACTCCAGGCTCGACCTCTGCCACGATGCAGACCGTCGATATCGCACCGGTCCTCGACGCAGCCGTCAAGAAGAGCGGCCAGAAGCTCGACTGGAAGCATTCGATCGTCGACCTGATGAAGGCCCTCGGCATGGACGCGAGCCTTTCGGAGCGCAAGGAACTGGCCGACGAACTCGGCTACACCGGCGACCAGAGCGATTCCGCCACGATGAACATGTGGCTGCACAAGGCGCTGCTGAAGAAGCTGTCCGAAAACGGCGGCAAGGTGCCTGCCGAACTTCTCGATTAATGGTTTCGGGCGCTCCACTGCGGGCGCCCGAACTTCCAACTGATGAAAATGCTTGCGATTCCCGTCATCCGGACGGTTGAGACATGACGAAGGCCCGGCTGAGACCGGCTTCCGCGTCATGTCTCAGTAGGCGAGAGACGTACTCCAAAGAAAAATGTCCTGCTGGTCGGTATCCGTCAGTCGATCGGCATCAGTCTCCTCGACCTTCTGCGTCTTGAGCCGTGGCAATGCCGCGGCTTCTTCTTTTCGGTCACCGGCCAACTGCCTTGTCGATCCGAACAGATCGATCCCAAATATCGAAAAGCCGCCACCAATCATCACGCTCTCCATTCCTTCCCGATCTTTGATGTGTAATGTCGCGTCAGAGGGAGTCGTGAACAATATTGCCTGCGAGAACCCTGGACTAAATTTTGCCGCGCGAAGGGATAAACGTGCTCCGTTTCCGATGTCTTGGAAAAAGCCCGTTTTTGCAAGCGCAGCGCCTATCGATTTTTGATCCAACGACGTGCCGTGCGAATTTAAGAGAGCGGCCGCGTCTAACCGAAGTGACTGACAGTGACAGCATCGAAGACGTCTGAACGGCCTGAACCAACACGATCTTCAATCGCCATTATCGGCGGCGGCGTGACCGGGGCAGCGGTCGCTTTCCATCTCGCGACGGGCCACAAGGCGGACGCCGTCGACATCACCATTTTCGAGCCGCGTGCCGAAATCGGCAGGGGCCTCGCGTACGATACGCGGGACCCGGTGCACCGGATCAACGTCCCGGCAACGCGAATGAGCATACTTCCTGGCGATCCCGAGCATTTTTCGAGATGGATGGAAACGATCGGCTCCGTTGCGGACGATGAGGCGGCATTTCGCGCCGATGGCAACGTGTTTCCGCGCCGGGGCATCTTCGGAAACTATGTCCTGTCCAACCTTCAACCTCTTTTGGCATCCGGAGCCGTCCGCCATATCTGCGCCGCGGTGACCGGCGTCGAAAAGCGGCACGACCAATGGCATGTCACCGATACCACCGGGCAGACGCTGGTTGCCGATATCCTGGTGATCGCTGCCACCCACCCTGCTCCGGTTGCCCCACGCTCCTTGAGACGACTGGCCGAGCATCCGCGCTATGTCGCGGACCCGACAGCGCCGAACGCATTGGCGCCGATCCGGGCCGACGATCGGGTCCTCGTCGTCGGCAACGGGCTGACCTCCGCGGATGTCATCGCCTCGTTGAAGCGTTGCGGGCATAGCGGCAGCATTACTGCCCTTTCGCGCCGTGGCCTGCGCTCGCGCGGACACGCCACCTTTGCGCAAGAGCCGTTCGGCGACTTTCTCGACCATCCCGCCACAAGCGCATCCGAGATCCTGTACCGCGTGCGGGCCGCGATCAGGGAAGCGCAGGCGGAGGGTCAGACCTGGCATGCGGTTCTCGACCAGTTGCGCTCGCAAGGCGGCGGCATCTGGAAGCATCTGCCGCTCGAGGCACGCCGCCGGATCGTGCGACACCTGCGTCCCTATTGGGACGTCCACCGCTTCCGGATTGCGCCGCAGGTGGAAGACGTGCTCGACGCGGAGGCGGCAGCCGGCAGGCTCGACATCCTCGCCGCAGGCATCGTCGACGTCAGCACCGACGGAGACATCATCGATGTCACCATCAAGCGGCGCGGGAAGAATGGTGTCGAAGTCCGCCAGTTCGATGCCGTCGCGGTCACGACCGGCCCGGCCCACGGCAACGTGCTGCAGAGCCAGCAATGGCTGCGGCAACTCGGCGATCACGGCTTTCTGCACCTCGATCCGACGGGGCTTGGTCTTTCCTGCAACGAGCAGTCCAACGCGATAGACGCGGATGGCAAGCCCGAACCAAGGCTCTTCATCGCCGGCCCGCTGGCACGCGGACATTTTGGCGAGTTGATGGGATTTCCGCAGGTTGCGGAACATGCGCTGCTCGTCGCCGATTCGATTGCAGCAAACCTCTGAGCTCACCGCCCTACGGAGCCGGCTGAGAGCCGGCCCCTTGGTTCGCTGAAATCAGCGGCCGGTGACCCGTATCGCGCCTGCTTCGCCAAAACTCTTCTGCACCGCCGCCATCTTGCTCTCAGTGATATCGGCAGAAACCTCGATCTCGCCCTCCAGCGGGCCATCGGTGCGCTCTCCGCCATCATGCGACGCATCGCCACCCGACGGCGCGGATCCGACCGTGTTGTCGGCACCGACGGACTGGATGAAGATATCCGGACGCGAGATACCGTGCTGCTGAACCAGATGTTCGACCGCAAGGTCTGCGGCCGCACGGGTGTCGAAAGTCGCTCGAATGGTTGTCGTGCTGTCGTCAGCCATGAAACTGTCTCCTGTTGATGATCACCAGAAGCAAACGCCTTCAAAGCCCGCTTGTTTCCCTCATGCACAGGAAGCTGGGCAGAGAGCTTGGATATTTGTCGCAAGACTGCTATGTTCTCTTTTTGTTTCTATCTTCCAGCAAATCCGCACGCCAGCATGAATGTCCCGGTTCCCATATCCACCCGCAAGATCATCCATGTCGACATGGATGCGTTCTATGCCTCCGTCGAGCAGCGCGACAATCCTGACCTGCGCGGCAAGCCGCTGGCGGTCGGCGGATCTGCGGCGCGCGGTGTGGTGGCGGCCGCAAGCTACGAGGCGCGCGCCTTCGGCGTTCACTCCGCCATGCCCTCCGTCACGGCCAAGCGCAAATGTCCGGACCTGATCTTCGTGCCGCCGCGATTCGAGGTCTACAAATCGGTATCCCAGCAGATCCGGGAGATCTTTGCGGAATATACGCCGCTGATCGAACCGCTGTCGCTTGATGAGGCCTATCTCGACGTCACCGAGAACCTGAAGGGCATGGAGATCGCCACCGAGATTGCGCTGGAGATCCGGGCCAAGATCAAGCAGGTGACGGGCCTCAACGCATCGGCCGGCATTTCCTACAACAAGTTCTAAGGCACAGGAACTCATCTTCTTGTAAACTAGACGGCTTAATGCGATGAAACTACAGTATGATTCGTTATGTTTACAAGTTATTTTAGAAGGAGATGATTCAGAAATGACTGGGCGGCTGGTCAGAAGCCTCACGCCCACTCAGCCAAGGATCGAAGTCATCGTGTTCTCCGATGGAGAGCGTTGCCCGTTGCTCCTTGATGGGATGGGGGTTCCATTTTTCGACGCGACTGTATGGACGCTCACGAGCTACCGCCACAAGAGCGCATCTACGGTAGAGCAAGCGCTTCGAGGCGCTATGCTGCTGCATCTCTTTTGCGAGCGTTCTGGGATAGATTTGGTTCAGCGTGTGAGAGACGGAGTGTTCTTTAGCTTAGGTGAGCTGGAGGCTCTCGTCACAGATGCTCACCAGCCCTTCGAAAGCCTACGGAAGCCACTTGCCAAGAAATCCAGACGCCGAGCGCGGACCGATGACAGCGCAAACCGCGCGGCGCTGGTTCGGCGTTTACCAGCTGCAAAGCGGGTCCGAACGGTAAGTTCGCAGACCACTCTGATAAGACTGCATTATCTGCGCAGCTATCTGCGCTGGCTTGGTGAGCGACAAAACAGCCGCTTCGGCTATGAAGGCGGCGAGAGCGCGTTTTCCCGTGCGCACGATTACGGAGCACGCTTGGCTGAAGTCTTAAATCAAATAAAGCAGAGAGAGCCTTCTGTAAGCCCGAATGGTAGGCAAACTCTTGATCCTGCTGCTCAGGCCCGACTGTTAGCCGTTGCTGAGCCGTCAAGCCTCGAAAATCCTTGGAGCGACCCATTTGTGCGCCTCCGGAATTGGACAATTGTAAAATGGCTCCTGGGCACAGGTATGCGAAAGGGTGAACTGCTCGGCCTTCTGGTTAAAGATTTCAATCGAGGACAGTCCTACTGCGAAATTCGCCGTAGACATGACGACAAACGAGACCCTCGTCGCAGGCAGCCAGCAGCAAAAACCCTTGAACGGCTCGCGCCTCTCAACGCGATCCTAGCGGAGCTAGGTGAAGACTACTTGAAGGCTCGCTCCAAGATCGAGGCCGCACGAAAGCACGGCTATCTCTTTGTTGCGAAGGATGGGAAGCCCCTTTCTGGAAGCGCCGTGACTGAACTGTTCGCAACTTTGCGCAAGAAGTTTCCTGAACTAGCTGAAGCGAGCGCTCATGTTCTTCGCCATCAATGGAACGAGAATTTCTCTGCCTACGCCGATCTCATTGGGATGAAGCCCGAGGATGAATTGAGGGAAAGGGCTTGGCTAATGGGGTGGTCTGCGAACTCTACTATGCCCGGTCACTATCTAAAACGGAGGACGAAGGCGAAAGCAGACGAGCACAGTCGTCAGATGCAAGAACGTCTGATGATGCATGACGAAGAACTAGAGACGCAGTGAATCCACCAGTGACGCCCTGCCGCGAGGGTAAGGCGCTGCGGTTGATAATTTCGAGGATACTACTTTGCTTAAGACGTCGTCTGGCAGACTGGCCACCGAGAATATCGAAGATGAATTGCCCGACGAGGCAATCACACTTGATGGCTTTTCCTACTTACCCCGTTTAGACCACTGGATCATTGTGACCGCAACTGGAAGAAAACATTTCCGCTTCCATGATCTTCATGTGTCAGCAGAACTGATTACCTGCTGTAAGCGTTTTGCCGCATCTCTTCTACTATCAGAGAACCCTATATCAGCCTATACAACCTTCCAAACCCTCAGGTACTTTTTGCTGCATATTGGAGGTTATGATAGCTCCTCAAAAGAAATCATGCCAGCGCACCTGCTGAATTTCCGAGGCTCACGGGCGCAAAAACAGCTCTACCGTTCCACAACAGTGAATTACATTGTTCGGCTTTGGGCTCAATTGGGTATTCCTGGTGTTTCGCAGGCAGCGTTCGTGACGGCTACCGAAATGCCTTCCGACGCGCCGAAGCGGGGACTCGCTGTTCGCCTGCTAGACCCTGAACTGGGAGCCTATACAAACCTCGAATTCGATGGTCTGCACAAGGCTCTGCACGCGGCGTTTGCAACAGGATCGCTCTCCCTTAGCAACTACGGCATATGCCTGCTGAGCGCCGCGTTAGCACCTCGCCCAGTTCAGATCGCGAGTCTTCGGCTGTGCGACCTCAGGATACGCGAGAACAATGGCGTGACCACGTATCTACTGAGTGTGCCCCGCGCGAAGCAGGGAGGGACGGCGTATCGCTCCCAATTTACGGATCGGCCACTTATAGAAGACATTGGCATCGTTTTGCTAGCCCAGGCACGTATCGTGCGCAGACAGGCCGAAGCTTCCGGTATGGATGACCCAGATCAAGCCCCGCTCTTTCCGGCTCAGCACGTAAATAGCACATTCTACTCCGACAGCGGTACACCTGCGGCTCCAACACGTGCGTCCATCGGAATGCGCATCATTAACGTCATGGAGGCTCTGGAGGTTAAATCGGAAAGGACCGGAAAAGTCATCAACGTTAATGCCAGACGAGCACGTCGGACGTTAGGGACCCGGGCAGCTCAAGAAGGCCGTACGCTTGAACAGATTGCCCAACTGCTTGATCATTCATCTCTGACAGCTGCTCGCAACTACATTGAAGTGAGTTCGAAAACCCTCCAGAACATTGACAAAAAGGTTGCGATCCTACTTGCGCCTCTGGCTCAGCGCTTCGTTGGGTCAGTCCGCGTTAAAAGTGACAGCCAGGACCAAAGCATTCAGAAGCATGTGTTCGGCGCTGGCGATGGCGGAGCCCCTACCGATATCGGTGGATGTGGCAAGTTCGGCTTCTGTGGGCTTGGAAAACCGCTAGCCTGTTATACGTGCCGATTATTTCATCCCTGGACTGATGGTCCCCATGAAGAGATTTTGGAAAGCCTTCTCGCACGCCGCACAAGAATGGCGGTCGAAGGCTCTGCTATCGTTGCTCAATCCCTTGACGATACAATAGTTGCTTGCGCCGAAGTTGTCAGGCTGTGCCGAATGAATGGGCGGGAGATGGTTGAGTGAATGACTTGATCCCCTTTATCCCAAAAGCAGATCGCTCTGCCTCCAAGAACATGATTGACTTCATCTCCTTCAGCCGAAACCAACTTACAGTGTTCGGTACCCAGCTGGAGTTTGATGCCGTAACCTGGGACGTCAGCGAACGTTTCCAGCGTCGAGGTCACTCAGGAAGAATCCTGCTGAACTTCACGAAGCTCAGCCCTTCTAACGGTTTTCTGGGTGAGCCATTTCCCGAGCCTTTCGCTAGTCAGTGTAGAGCCTACATTCGGTATAAAGCTGCGGCGAATGTCAATGCAGGCCCTCCCCAAAACACCATTATGGCCTTTCGGGAACTACTCCGGGCTTTCGAAGGCAAGAATATGGTCGCAGATTTGTGTACGATTGATGCCCATATTTTGGACAATGCTGTGGCAATGGCAAGTTCCAGGAAATCAGGCAACTACGCCTCGACAATAGGTACTCTGCTACGTCCACTTGCAAAGTTCCTCCGTGACAAGAAGCTTGCTGTCCATGCTCCGATAGACTGGAAACACGGCCGCCCGTGGAAGACTCAAGTTCGAGGAATTGGTGCGAAGTCTGATGAAAGACGTGGCGCATCACTACCGTCTCAGGAGGCGCTCGACGCTTTACCAGAAGCCTTCCTTCTCGCGAAAGAGCCGGGCGATATTATCCTGTCGTCGGTCGTAGCCCTCCTCGCATGCGCACCAAGCCGAGTGAACGAAATTTTCGCCCTACCAGAGGATTGCGAGATAAAGCCTCTTGTAGAGGGCGAGGAAGGGTACATGCTCCGTTGGGCGGGCTCGAAAGGGTACCATGACTTCGCAAAGGCGATCCCTGAGGTTATGACCGATTTGGCACAACGTGCCATCGAAAGAATCAGGGCCGCAACGACTGAAGCCCGTGAGATTGCGTTGTGGTATGAATCAAATCCAAACAAGCTGTACCTGCCCCCCGACTGCAGCCATCTACGAGGTCAGATGCTGTCGTACCGCGACCTCGCGCAGATCA
The DNA here is from genome assembly GCF_050500185.1 of Neorhizobium sp. DAR64862/K0K3. Taxonomy (NCBI): domain Bacteria; kingdom Pseudomonadati; phylum Pseudomonadota; class Alphaproteobacteria; order Hyphomicrobiales; family Rhizobiaceae; genus Neorhizobium; species Neorhizobium sp. DAR64862/K0K3. Next base: position 631,505 of record NZ_CP191449.1, on the reverse strand, counting down.
TCGGCTACACCGCGACTGACAGCGCGGGAGACTGGGTGCGTAGCCGGAAGATCGTTCCAGTCTTTGGTCACGACTCAAAAGGTCGAAGACTTAATCTTCTTCGATTCAAGGATGTTGAGCGGGAGATAGTCGCGCTACTCCCGCGCGACTTCCCGATTGCTGACAGAGCAACAGGACTTAAAGTCAGTCAGTCTTTAACAGTCGTTCGGCGCAACGAGTTCGGGGACGAAGGTAAAGGCCGATGGCGTTGTATGATCTCACTCCTTGGCTACAACAATGTCCAAAATAACTTTCACCATGCCTATCCGAACATCTTTTCTCGGCTCGGCTTGTCTACACGCGACGATCCGATAACGATCCGGACACATCAGCTCCGCCACTACCTCAATACGCTCGCCCAGCGTGGTGGGTTATCAGAAGTCGAAATTGCGGCTTGGAGCGGACGCAAGGATATTCGCCAAAACGCCGTCTACGACCAACGGTCGCCTGGGGAAATCCTCGCCTCTATACGCATCAGAGAAAAGCAGCTGCCCGCAAACGGAGCAGGCAAAATTAGCATCAATGCGCCGGTCAGCCGCACGCAAGCAGCATCGATAATCGGCCACGGCCATGCGACCGATCTAGGCTTTTGCGAACATGACTTCGCATCCTCCCCCTGCAATATGTTCATGGAGTGTCTGCAGTGCACGAAGCACGTTTGCGTAAAAGGTCATGATCCGAGACATTTGGAACGAGTGGCGATGGCGTTAGAGCATGCCCGCAAGAGCATGAAGGCGGCGGAAGCCGGGATGGCGAACGAGTATGAGGGAGCTGCTGAATGGTACGAAGCTCACACCGAGATCATCAGACGCCTCGAACAGTTGCACGCCCTGCTCTGCGACCCGGAAATTCCGGATGGCTCTGTCATCCGTTTGTCAAAATCGGGACGATTTTCAGCGGTTGAGCAAGCGATGCACGATCAGGGGCTGACCCGAGACGCAGACCTGGTCTTGCCTCATGGTTTAGGTGAGTCAGCCTTGCCTTACGGGAACTCATGATGGCAAAGCGCAAGGTACTCAAAAAACGATCCTCAAGACGCAGGGCACCTCCGCTTGATGCAGTCCGCATTACCGAAATCCTCTCAATCATGACCGCATGGAAGGGTCGTTTGACCTGGAACGGCCTCTGCAACAGTATCGCGGTTCAAACCGGCAATCTTTACACCAGGCAAGCCCTAAATAACTACATCGAGATCAAAGCAGCATACGCCGCCTACCAGAAGAAGCCGCGACGTTCGGCAGCTTCCAAGCCTTTGTCTGGTGCACAACAACGGATTGTGGAGCTTGAACGGAAGGTCCTAGAACTTGAAGCGGTTCGCGATGCCCTGCTGGAGAAGTTCGCCCGCTGGGCAGTTAACGCAGCTACGCGAAATCTGGATGAGGATTTTTTAAATCAACCGCTTCGACAGATCAATCGCGCGGACAATCACTGACTGTCTCAGGATGCTTCCCTAATAAGGCACAGCGCGTCTGAAAAAAGCAATTCGTTCAGCGGGTGTGGCAGAATATCGGTAACCTGGCTTTGCTCACGCCGCGACTGCGGATGGCTCCGTCAGGACCTGTCGCTTAGACGTAAGCAGACGCCAGCTTTTCCTTTGCTGCTTTTCAGAAGTTCGATACCGGCCATGCGCAAACCCGACACTATAGCGTCAAATGCTGCAGTAGGTATCGATTTCGTCTCCCCGCTTTCGAACCGGCTGATCAGGCTCTGACCAACTTTTGCGTTCTCTGCTAAAACCGATTGTCGGATTCCCGCGAGGGCCCTGCCCGCTCGCAAATAAGCACGGTCCACTACACCGTCGCCCATCGCCACATCCCAACGAACGCCAGGGCCACGTTGATCCATAGGCTCCAGGAACTCGATACCGTGCGTTTCGTAGAAATTCTTCAGCTTAACAGCGTCGGGGTGCACGGTGCGCTTTAGTTTTGGAATGTCAGAATGCAGGGAGTTCTTAACGTCCCCAGCCTCCATTCTAAGGACAAGACTGCGAGAAACGTCGGCACGAGCAGCTACCTCAGCTTGCTTCAAATCAAGCAGAGATCGCGCAGCTCTGAAGGTCCCGGCACCAAGCTCCATAGCTGCGACAAACCGCCGAGACCATAAAATGTCAACATTACGACTTGCTATGCTTTTTAGAGACTTAATATGCAGTATGTTGACTCCTAATGCGGTGCGTGCTGAATTACAGCAAGGAAATTCACACGAATCGGAGCTGCAGGATGTCGCTTGAATGGTTGGGAGAAGAGCCCCTTCACTTAATTGGTCGCTTAAAGGCGCTGACGTCTGACCTGGAACGTATCGCTGCGAGTAAGCAAATCTCGTTTTTAGAAGCTCCCGTGAAAATCGAAGAATGGGCCATCACACGCAGGGCTGTGCCATGCTTGTTCGGGAGAATGGTTGGCCACCCTACTATTCAAAATCACAGCTCCGGCATCACCAGCGAGCTGTTTTATTTCGATGAAGACCTTGGTCTCGCTCGAACGATGAACCGGTGGTACCGGATTTAGGCACCAGATTGGTCCGTGAAGTGGAATACCGGATTCCCGCCGTCCAAACACACCGAGGCTTCGATGTCTGAAATTCTGCCCGAAATGTCGCCGCTTTCAGTCCGGAAGATGATAACCTCATACAAACGGCTCGCCGACGACCTAGAGCTTTACGTGGACTTTGGTATTGCTTCCGTTGAAGTGGAGACCACGATCTCGGGTTGGGCAGTAGCTCGCCGCACGGTCCCGGCGCTCTCGGGCACGATGCAGCGGCACCCCACGATCAAAGACGGCAACGTTGGTATCTCGACCAGGCTGTTGCTTTGGAACTTGGAGCAGCGGCTAGCACGTTCTCACAACCGATGGTATCGGCTCGTCGATCCGGTGACCCCTATTCCCGGAACACGCCAATGAACCCGCGCGACCGCAAAACGAAGCTCCGAGAGGCGGCGGAGAAGCTCTATCGCGCGACGCAGGAATTCCGGAAGACAGTCACGAATACCGCCTTTACGTTGAATCGTCACTCAGGCCGTGCCGTTCTCGAAAAGGCTCCACGCCTCTTTCTTGCCTATTGTGCGCTTACCCGTGCCTTAAAGACGTATCCAGAGTTCGTGGCGAGACCGAGTTCCATCGTCGTCGTTGTCGTTCCGAGGACATGGCTTTTGGACGACATGCAGTACCTCTCGGAGGTTTGTTTTGGTGAGGAAAGCAAGAAGCCCCTCTACTTCAACTCTTTCTGCCATCCAACCGAGCGCAATAAAAAGCGGCAGTGGGATTTCACTGCACAGGTCCAACTTGGCTATCCTAAGGTACTGATCTTCGCAAAAAGCGGCTCGGAACTGCATCCCGAGGTGGAAGTGGCGGCGGATATTATTCTTCATCTCGCGCCATCAACTGACAAGGACTTGAAGGCGCTCGGGCGGCTCTTGGGAACCGGCCTCATCTCATCGGAAGACAATGATTTCCTGCGGGAGCAGCCATCAACATCCGTCGATGCAGTATTTAGACACGGGCGCTCCCCCATACCTGCCATCCAGCGTTTACGCAAAATTGTGGCCAAGGCGGGAGCGTCTAGCAAAGCGCTGCCTATCGAAGCATTCGGTGAGGCCGGTCAGTGGGCACAGCGCCTTCAACTTGACCTGATTGCTTGGCGGGAAGGTCGCCTGCGATGGCAGGACGTTGACAAGGGTGTTCTTGTCTACGGCCCACCAGGAACGGGAAAGACATCGTTCGCGGTATCGCTGGCAGCTTTTCTTGGCATCCCCCTTGTTGCCGCGTCTCTCGCTCAGTGGCAAAGCGCCGGGCATCTGGGCGACCTGCTGCGAATGATGTACGCGGATTTCAATCAGGCGCGGAGCAATCCACCATCAATATTGCTCATCGACGAACTCGATTCAGTCGGCGACCGGAGGAAATTCTCAGGAGACAACAGCCATTACTGCACTGAAGTGGTGAATGCACTTCTGGAAGCAATTGACGGGTCTTTGGGGCGCGAAGGCGTCATCGTCATTGGTGCGTCCAACTATCCGGAAAAAGTCGACGCCGCTCTGTTGAGGCCGGGCAGGCTCGAAAAACATTTCAAACTCGCCCGTCCTAATGTGAAGGACCGCGCGAGAATACTAGCCTTTTATCTTCCTGGGGCCGACCAGGACGCTATTCAGATTGCCGCCCGTCGGCTTAAAAGCACAACCGGAGCCGACCTTGAACAGTTTAGCCGGATGGTCAAACAGCGGGCTAGACTGGAGTATCGTGCCTTTTCAGCGGCGGACATAATCAGCGAACTGCCACCGGAGCCTTTGCTGGACGAGAAGGATTTCTGGCGCATTTGTGTTCATGAAGCCGGTCACGCGGTGCTAGCGAAGCTGTATGGCATCGGCACAATCGAATTCGTTGAGGTCGCAATCAGTCATAATTTCCCCGATAGCAACTTTGACGACGCACACGGTCGGGTCGTGGTTGCAAGACCCAATCATCAGCTGGAAAGCGAGACTTCCATGCGTGATGAAATTGCTATGTCATTGGGCGGAATGGTCGCGGAAGAATTGCATATAGGCGACAGGTCAACGGTGTCCGGCGGGGCAAGTGAGAGTGACCTCGCCGGTGCAACGAGCCAGGCAATAAGAATGATTGGGAGGTACGGGTTTGGCCGCGCCCTCCATGTGTTTCCTGAAAACGTCATCGATGCAGCCGATGCGACCATTTTTGAACAGTTTCCAAACCTCCAACGAGAAGTCGATTTTCTGCTTTAGTCAGAATACGAACGTGCCAGAACATCGTTGCAACTTTACCAAAATGTGGTTCTTGCAGTTGCAAAGGCGCTGAAATTCGAAGGCCGCCTAGCTGGTGATCGGTTGGAGAAGCTCCTGATACCCCTAGACGAGGGCTCCTCACGAAGCGCTGGCGCACTCGGTACCCACGAAATTCATCCGACTGCATAACGCCCTCTCCCCGGCCACTAATAGCTGCGCTGACGTCCCAGTGACGCGCTGTCGCTCGCTTGCTGCCCCTCTTTTAGATTAAGGACTTCACCGTGAAAGCTTGGATTATCAGCGACATCCACGCCACGAGCATCACGCTTTCTCAACTTGATCGCCTGGACGTGCCTGAAGCAGAAGTTTGCATCTGCGCTGGGGATATCTCTGGGATCGTCGAGTTTTCCGTTGAGTTTCTGCAGCGCCACATCGTTCCTTGGATGCCTGTGGTTACATGCTTGGGCAATCATGACTACTATGGCTCGACCATTGATCATGTACTAGAGAGCGCAAAACAAAGCGTAAGTGAGAATCTCACGATCCTGGAAAACGAGACCGTCGTCCTCGGCGACACTCGCATTGTGGGCGCGACATTGTGGACTGATTTCGAAATCGAACACGGTAGCGACGTCGACGAGCTTCCCCTAAGCGAACGCAAGGCACTCTCCATCAACATCTGCAAGAGATACATGATGGATTTCCAGGCGATCTATCGCTCGGCCCGGTTCGATGACGGAATGCCTGGCTTACTGACAGCAAAGGAACTGATTGCCCGCCATGTAGAAAGCCGAGATTTCATTTCAGGTGAATTGGCCAAGCCCTTCCATGGAAAGACCATTGTATTATCACATCATGCACCTTCGCCCAGATCACTGCATCCGGAATTTCTAGGACATCCTAGCAACGGTGCATTCGCGTCTGACCTGACAGCGCTCATCCATCAAGGCAAGCCCGATCTCTGGGTGCATGGACATGTACATCATCACCTCGATTATTACGAAGGGGTCACCCGGGTGCTGTGCAACCCGCGCGGCTACTGGCGCGAGCGAGGTCATACTGGGTTCGTCCAAAATTTAGTTATCGACATCTGAGCTGGAGGCGTGAATGAGCCTAACAGACGCAAACATTCTTCGGATGGAGCCGATCTGGCAAAACGGCAGCCTCACGTTCAAAGTCACCTATCCTAGTGCCGCAATCTACGATTATCATCAAATTAATCGGCTAGCAGACCAAGCGGGCTACTTGCGATCCGGAACATTCTGGACGCCTCCAAAGCGCGGCCCGGCAATGATGAAATTTTCGCAGGCGTTGTCGCGGATAGGCTTAAAGCTGAGATACGATCCAAGGCAGATGATGCTCCTTCCAACCTCCAACGTTTAAACCTCGCGCCGGAAACCCGAACCAGCTTTGAGACCCTAGAGGGCTTCGAGCTTTACCATCTGTCAGGTTGGACCCCAGTCCAGGCCGAAGCCAACGTCGATGGTAGGTACTTCTACTTTCGTGCTCGTGGCACCTACTGGCGGTTTGAACTGGGCGGAAATGAGACCGGCACCCGCTCGCCACGGTAGTGGTATGAAGAACCTTGGCCAGTGGCGGTGACAGGTTTTGAGCCTGGATACCTTACAGACGAAGAGGCGACCTCGTGCATTTCAAAAGCTGTAGTCGCGTATCGGACCGGTGACCACCGGCGGTTTCAGCCGGGCCATCCAGACTATGAGCGAACAATCATCGACGGGTGGTCGCTGGGAGCTTTAAGCCTCCGAACTGTCGTCGTTCGACTCGGTATCAGCGGCGAAGAGGTCGTCGAAAGGGCTAGAGCTTACGGCGTCGAGCTACCGTACACGATGGACCTGGAACTCAAGCATCTGAAGTCTGAGAAGAGGACTGTTCATCGCTTGCAAATTAGAACGAGCATGTCGACCCCGATCAGCTCGCAAAATGGCGACAATGGGGTCGATTAGGAGATGGCGCAATATCCTTTCAATGTCGACACCACGCATCTCATTGGGCAGAACGAAATACTGGCGCTTGGGAGCGGTGCGCAAGCCGATCAGATCGGGTGGCGCAGCTGATTGACGAACTAGAAATCCCACTGGACATCAGCAAGCGGCAGGGAGCAGAAGGAATGCGGCCTGGTCCTTCGTCATTCTCTGCTAGGCGGCTTTACCATCAGCTCTTTCTAGGCCGAACGCTCATGTAGATCGCGGTGTCACCACTCTGGCCAACGCTCCAGACATCGTAGGATGCCACCTTCGGATTATCACCCATGCCAAGCGACCCGACCGGCATACCGGCCACCGCAAGCCCCGCAATGGCAGGTGATTCATTCAAAAGTTGCTGAACCGCTTCAAGCGGAACGTGACCTTCGATAAAGTAACTACCGATCACGGCCGTGTGGCAGCCTTCCAAGGTTTTCGGTACTCTGTGCTTCCGTTTGATCGTGTTGATGTCTTCAACCTCCTGGACGTCGACCGCAATGTCGGCTTCTCCGATGGCGCTTGCCCAAGCGCCGCAACAGCCGCAGGTCGGGTCTTTATAAACGGTCATTGTTGGCTGCGATGCATGCGCCGAGGGTGCGTAGCCAACCGCAAAGCATGCCGCTGCCGCGCAGATAAACTGTCTCCTGTTCATGCGAAAACTCCTTTTTGATCTGGTGCCAAATGGTGGTGTGGTAACTTAGCGCCTAGTGCCGGGAGACCCCAGCCTTTTACCAGTGCATAGACGGCGGGAATGACGACGAGCGTCAGGACCGTCGACGAGACCATCCCGCCGATCATCGGGACGGCGATGCGCTGCATAATCTCGGAGCCTGCTCCTGTGCTCCAGAGGATCGGGATTAACCCCACCATGATGGCTACAACGGTCATCATCTTCGGCCTCACCCGCTCAACAGCGCCGACCATGATAGCGTCCCGTAAGTCATCCTTATTCAGCTGCCGCCCCTCTGCGTTGCAAAGGTTCCGTCGCTCCTTAAGAGCGTGATCGAGATAGATCAGCATGATCACGCCGGTTTCAGCGGCCACGCCAGCGAGCGCTATGAAGCCGACCGCCACAGCAACGGATGCGTTGAACCCAAGCCACCACATGAGCCAGATTCCGCCAACCAGTGCGAATGGCAGCGACAACATCACGATGAACGTCTCTGTCAGCGCCCGGAAGTTTAGGAATAGAAGCAGGAAGATTAGAGCGAGCGTCAGGGGAACTACAACAGAAAGCCGCGCCTTGGCCCGCTCAAGGTATTCAAACTGGCCGCTCCATTCCACCAAATAGCTGGATGGCATCTTCACGCTCTTCTCAACTGCGGCGCGTGCTTCTGCCACGTAGCCGCCCAGGTCCCGCCCTGCGATGTCGACGAAGACATAGACGGCCAGCTGACCGTTTTCGGTGCGGATGCTGGTTGCGCCCCGGCTGAGCCCGACATGGGCAACCTGCCCTAGTGGAACGGACCCTCCTCCGGGGATTGCCACCTCGACGTCGCGAGCAATAGCCTGGGGATCGCTCCTGAAGGCTCGCGGATAACGCAACGCAACCCCATATCGCTCACGGCCTTCCACCGTGGACGTGATGACTTCCGATCCAAGCGCCATGCCAACTACGTCCTGCACATCATCGACAGACAGGCCGTAGCGACCAAGCGCAATGCGGTCGGGGACGATGTCGAGGTAATAGCCACCAATGACCCGCTCGGCATAGGCGCTGGATGTGCCCGGGACTGCCTTCAAAACCTTCTCGACATCGCGGGCCACGCGCTCGATCTCCTTGAGGTCTGTTCCAAAGACCTTCACCCCGACCGGCGTTCGGATGCCCGTCGAAAGCATGTCGATGCGAGCGCGGATAGGCATCGTCCATGCATTCGAAACACCAGGAAACTGCAGTGCAGCGTCCATCTCCTGCTTCAGGCTGTCAATCGTCAGCCCTTCTCGCCATTCGGCTTCAGGCTTGAGGGTGATAATGGTTTCGAACATTTCCATGGGCGCTGGGTCGGTTGCTGTCAACGCCCTTCCGGCCTTTCCAAAAACGGTAAGCACCTCCGGGAAGGATTTGATGATCCTGTCCTGCGTTTGCATCAGTTCCGCCGCTTTGGTCACGGACAGGCCCGGCAATGTTGTCGGCATGTACATGAGAGTGCCTTCGTTCATGCTCGGCATGAACTCGGTTCCCAGCTGCCGTGCAGGCCAGACTGTCGCTGCCAACACCACTAGAGCGAGGAGGATCGTTAGAATCTTCGCCCGCAGGACCAACTTGATGATCGGACGGTATGACCAAATCAGGAACCGGTTCAACGGGTTGCGGTGCTCCGGTACGATCTTGCCCCTTACGAACAATATCATGAGAGCTGGGACGAGAGTTACTGACAGCAGCGCGGCAGCCGCCATCGCGAACGTCTTGGTGAAGGCGAGCGGCCCAAACAGCCGCCCCTCCTGGGACTCCAGTGTAAAAATCGGCAGAAACGAAACCGTGATTATAAGCAGGCTGAAGAATAGTGCCGGACCAACCTCGGTGGCCGCCTCGATCAAGACTTCTGATCTGCTCTTATCCGGGGGCGCACGTTCAAGATGCTTGTGCGCGTTTTCTATCATGACGATAGCAGCATCGATCATCGCGCCGATGGCGATGGCAATTCCGCCGAGGCTCATGATGTTTGCGCCGATGGTCAGGGACCGCATGGCTACGAAGGCCAGCAGGATTCCAATGGGCAACATGATGATCGCGACCAGTGCGCTTCGGACATGCAGCAAGAAGGCGACCGTCACCAAGGCCACGACGATGGACTCTTCAATAAGCGTCCCTTTTAGAGTTTCGATGGCGGCCTCGATCAGCTGTGACCGGTCGTAGACAGGGACAATCTCAGTGCCCTCAGGCAGAGTTTTGCTGATGCTTGCAAGACTCTCCTTCACCCCATCTATCACCGTCAGGGCGTTGGACCCGAAGCGCTGCAATACGATGCCGCTGGCTACCTCACCGTCGCCGTTGAGTTCGGTGATACCGCGTCGCTCGTCTGGAACTGCTTCCACCCGAGCTACATCCCGAAGCCGAAGCGGGACACCCCGCTCAGACATGAGGACAATGTTTTCGATGTCCGGGATGCCGCTTAAATACCCCTTCCCTCTCACCATGAACTCGAACTCCGACAGCTCGACAGTGCGGCCTCCGACGTCACGGTTGCTGGCTCGAACGGCGTCAGCAATTTGCTTGATCGTGATGTTCTGAGCGCGAAGCCGGATTGGATCGACGACAATCGAATACTGCTTCACGAAGCCGCCAACGCTCGCCACTTCGGAGACGCCATCTACCTTCGCCAAGCCAAAGCGGACAACCCAATCCTGAAGAGACCGAAGTTCGGCCAACGAAAGCTCCTTCGCGATCAAGGCGTACTGGTATATCCAGCCGACACCCGTCGCGTCGGGGCCTAAAGTTGGCGTGACACCTTCAGGTAGACGGCTGGCGGCTGCATTCAGGTACTCCAGTACGCGGCTGCGAGCCCAATACGGATCAGTTCCGTCATCGAAGATGACGTAGACGAACGACACTCCGAAGAAGGAGAAGCCGCGAACGACCTTGGAACGTGGAACGGTCAACATCGACGTCGTGAGAGGATAGGTAACCTGATCCTCAACCACCTGTGGCGCTTGGCCCGGATATTCCGTGTAGACGATCACTTGGACATCGGAGAGATCAGGGATTGCATCCAGTGGAAGCGTCCTGAGTGAGTAGACGCCCGCTGCTATGACCAAGGCTGCGCCGACGAAGACCAGGACCAGGTTCCTGGCGGACCACGCGATAACATATGAGATCATGGCGTGCGCTCCTGTGGAGCAATGGCACTAAGGGCCGAGGTCAGATTGCTCTCGGCATCCAGCAAGAAATTTGCGGAGGTGACGACTACCTCTCCAGCCGCGAGACCATTGCGCACTTCAACCAAGTCGCCTCCACGTATGCCGATTTCCACGTCCCGCGCCTCAAATCGGCCGTCACCTTTGTCGACGAAGACCATCCGGCGGCTACCAGTATCAATGATAGCGGAGTTCGGGACGGCAACGACCGGAGCAGCATCGCCACTCTCGATCTCGACCTCGGCGAACATATTTGCGAGCAGACTGCCGTTTGGGTTAGGTACTTCTACCCGAACTCTGGCCGTCCTCGTCTGTGGTTGCAGGTCAGGGTAGATCAGCCCAACAGTCCCAAGATACTCCTGCCCCGGAAGATTGCTAAACCTGATCATGACTGGCTGGCCCTTCCGCACCGACGGAAGATCGAATTCGGGAACATCCGCGACGACCCAGACGACTGAGTTGTCGACCATTCTGAAAAGGGTGTCTCCAGCTTCAGCCATCATGCCAGGTATCGCCAGTCGCTCAAGAACGACCCCGTCAATCGGCGATACGTACTGCAGCGACCTGGGGACTGACTTTTCTTTGGCGATGTCACGGATGGTTTCATCCGGCAGGCCGAGGTTACGCAGCTGCAAACCAACGCCGCTGTTGAGGTCGCCACCACCGCCCGCTCGCAAGGAAGCAGCAAACTCGGCGGCCGCTCGGGCTATATCTCCCGAATAGAACGAAAATAGCTTTTCGCCCTTCCGGATCGTGTCGCCCGTCGTAACCTTAGCGACTTCATCGATGAAGGCGTCGGTCCGCATCGAGACCACCTGGATACGTCGCTCGTCGAACTGGACGACGCCGGGCACCCTGATTTTTTGATGAACAGGTTGCGTCAGGACTGTGGCCGTCCTGACACCGATCCGCTGAAGCTTCCCAAGTGGAACCCGCAACTCGCCCGCCCGGGGCTGATCCCCTTCATAAACGGGCAGGTAATTCATGCCCATGGAGTCCTTCTTCGGGATCGGGGACGTGTCAGGAAGGCCCATCGGGTTGCGGTAATAGAGAACTTTCCGTTCCGTTTCTGGATCGGACTGTGCCTGCAAAGGCACGACAGGCTCGAAGCTAACATCCTTGCTCTGCCGCACATCCCGGAAGGGTCTCCCATCAGACGTTCGCTTCGGCGCTGCAGAATACTCCGGCAGTCCGTCGGGGTGCTGGTAGTAGATGATGTTGTCGGTTGCCGGTGGTTGTTCGACAGTGGAGAGACCTGCAACCGACAAAGCCATGGCGACATGTTCTTTCCCATATCCGAAGCTACCCGCTGTGTAGCCCACTACGGCGGCTACTGAGAGTGCCGTCGTGGCGAAAAGCAGTGTACCCGCCTTCATGGCGTCGCCTGCAGCACGAGTTCGCCCTGGACGGTCTCAAGCTCGCCTTGAACCTTCATCGCCAGCTTCAGTCGCCATCCGCCTTCCATCGAGAGGTTTGTCTTAAATCGATAAACGCCAGGCTCCCGCGCAGGAAGTGGCTCAACACGGGTTGTCATAGCCTCCATTCCTTCCGGTGCCATGTCCAGGCGTGTCGCGAAGATCACAGCGTCGGGGACAGAAGCGCCCGTGCGTTTGTCCATCAGTCGAACGGCGACAACAGCCTCCGGCCCTTGAGCAACCGCTGTTTGGAGGAGCTGTAGCTGATAATCCCCGGAGCCAGCATAGGTGGCGACAGGAACACATAGGGCGGCGATGGCAGCCAAGTGCCGCATGGCAGAAGAAAGCAGATTCATCACATACTCACCTGAGCCTACGCACGGCGTGGCTCAACAAACCTGAAAAGCCTCCGATCACACAGAAGCCGATTTAGGAAAAACAGGTGAGATCAGACCTTAGGAGGTCGCGCAGGAGGTTCGGTCATAGCGGAACGTAGCTGGCCTTCCTCAGGTATGAAGAAGATTGAGCTGCTCCCTTCGGCAGGAACAGCCCAGCTTAAAGTGGTGCCGAAGTTGCAAAGCAAGTTGGTTGAGCAGATCAACGCCAAAGGACATGCCTTGCTGCAATCAGGCGTTTTTACTGGCTGCTCGTCAGGACAGCAGGGCATTTCGTCGCCCATCGCTATATTGATTTCAGACGCGGCCGACAATGTCATTGATGCCATGGCCGTACCAATGCTGGCCGGGGCAAATACAAGCCCTAGAACACTAAGCATAAGACAGAAGCGCCGTAGCGCGTGAATAGCGACCATAAGGGAAGCCTGACACACATCCAGAACGCTGTGAAGTCACGTCTGCATGAATGGTTGCGCAAGTTGCGCGAAATACCCGCCATGCAGTCTTGACCTTCCCACCGTTGGAAGCACCAGATATGGGAAGTCAACTACCTGGAGACGCCCGATGATGAAGTTCGAAATCCCCGACATGACCTGTGGCCACTGCGTGAGCACGGTCGAGAAGGCCATAAAGGCAGCCGATCCCAATGCATCCGCGAGGATTGATCTGGCGAGTAAAACCGTCTCAGTCGAGACTACGCTTACTCCGGAAGTGATTGGGGCATCGATTTCCGAGGCTGGGTATTCCCCCTCACTCGCCAAGTGATGCTTCTCAACGAGCTGCGACTGGTCGCAGCTCGTTGTACTTCGGGGTCGACGAGTTCTGCTGCCCGTGCTTCATCGAACGAAGCCACAAACAAGGCCGATTTCACGCGGACAAGAGTGAAATGCAAGTACCAGCGTACCTTACTCTCTTTCTTCTCGCTGCTTACCCGGTCATGGCTGAGGACAAGCCTCCCGCTCTGGAAGCCTTTCTGACCCTCTGCTTGGCAACAGGACCGCATTACGATCAGGTACTGGCTGCTTCTAAGTCAAAGCAGTGGACGCCGTTGGCCGCTGACATGGCCATGGCATTTACCCCGGTGCGTGATCCATCATCCATAGAGGGTTGGCTTCTGGAAGGTCGTGAAGACCATCCGTTTGAGGCGCTGGTGACCTTCAAGGTCAAGGTAGCGGAAAACGTTGTTGAGGGGTGTACTACAGCCGTTTCGAGCGTTGATGGCCCGTCAGTGGAAAAGCAGATCATTGAGCAAACCGGCGCTGAGCCAGCTGGCGAGGAGCAAAGTGATGACTCGATCTACAAGCGCTTCTCAGCCAGAATAGACGGGCGGGACAATGCAATCACTGTGACCTTGCCCCGATATCCCAAGGGCTCGGATCAGGTACTTGTGAGCGTCGTCGCTGTTGTAGTGGTCGAGAACTAAGCCGCGCATCCTGAACCTGTACGGGTCTCTGCCAAACGCGTTTAAATTACAGACGTCATGGGTAAAAGTTCCCGGCCCCTTACTGTGCACGATTGCCATGACGTCGTGCAGTTTCGAACCCAGCAAAGTGGCTCCCTTAATGTGCTGGCGCAGCAAGAGCAGGTTCTGCGACGGCAACTTCGTCCGCTTGCGGCGGGGCGGCAGCCTTGTTTTGGACAACCGGCTCCGTCGGGTCAGGTTTGCAATCAGACAGTTCGCCAAGGCCGCTGGTCATAGACGCGAAGTCTGCCAGGTTGAAGTCTTGCCGGGCACCATAGAACCTGCCGTCAGAACCAGCACTTCCTTGGATAGCGTAGCCCGAAAAAGGGCCAGCTTTGATTTCCGCGTCATTGGTGGCTTTGGCGATGAAGGTCAGCCTTGCCCCGATAACCGGTCCTCTCATTTCCGCTAGTGTGGTTGGTCCGGCCTCGTCCAGAACAGCAACCTGGATCAGATGGGGTTTTTCGGCTTCGTGTAGTGCCTTCGCGACGCGCAAGGCGGTCCTCATTCTTGCCGCTTCGTCCATCGGACCAACCGCCAGAAAGGTGCGAACATGAGTTCCATCCTTGTCGTTGCTCCTTATAGTTTTCACGGTGCTGCACTGCATCGCCGCCGCTGTTTCTGCCGAGTTGCCGGGAATGAGATGCGGCGCGAGATACAACGCTGCTCCTGCCGCCGCGCCGACAAACACGGCTGAACCGGTTACCACCGCTAGTCTGACTTTGATTATCCGGTTCATGTCGCGGCATCCAGCTGTTCGTTCTAATGAAACCTACGAAAGAAGAGTTGAAGCACGTTCAACCGACAGAGTTAATGCTTAAACAGTGTCGGCGCGGCCTCCCTAATGACACGCGGCCAATGGTCGAATGCCGCGCGGCCGGAAAATCCGAAAATGGTGGAGTCACGTTGCGAACGCCCGTGATCGCGTGCTGGCCACGATCTGGAGACAGGATCACCAACGGCATCATCCTTTCTTTGTCGCCAGTGTTTCGACGAGAAACGTCGCAACAGCCCCTGCGGTGTTTACAGCCAGGCTGGCGTGGCGAGGTGACGGTCGAACCGGCAGGGCTCCCCCTCTTCCATGCGCGTCGCTCAGGCGGTTCCGTAGCGTCCCGATGCCATTCACCAAGGTCATCGCGCCGCCCAAAATCTGTTTGATTGGCTCCTCCGTGTGTTGATCGGGTGCTAGGTTCAGTTCCTTGGCCGCCATCCGGTAAAGCAGCGGAAGGTCCTCCTTGTCGGTATATGTTACCTGCAGTTCATCCAGAACCCGCTTACACACCGTCTCCAGGAGCGTTCGAGCGATAGTGATCGCACCCTCAGGGTCGCTCTGCCGCCTGGCGAGCGCCTTGTTCCAAACCGCGTGGACGCCATCGGCGTCAAAACTAACGAGAGCGTCGGACGTGACGTTGTCCCCCGGATGCCGGTTGCGGCCTTCCAGATGCTCGATAAGCGGCATGAACTGCTGGCTGATAAACTCTCGGCGTTCAGCATAGGACGCCGCTGTTCTCTTTATGAACGGCCAGAAGGTATCGAGCGTACGGCTGGTGCGCACGAACGAAGGTAAAAGGTTCTTCAGTTCATCCGACTGCATAAATTCCTGACGGAGATACTCGTAGATACTGGTGTCGGCAGCGCTTCCCGTTGCGCTGGCTGTCAGCAACTGCTCCATCATCAAAGCCCGTTCGAGCGGAGACCTGGGCAATTCCTCTTCATCGACCACTTTTTCAATCCTCGTTGAAAAACTTCTCGCAATTCCCTTGACCTTACCATGTTGGGAAGGTCTACCTATCTGTGCAGTTGAGGAAAAGGAATCCCGCGATGACTGCGATATCGAAAATCACGGCTGCCTCCTCTCCGCCGGTTGCGACCGACTTTGGCATCGAAGGGATGACTTGCGCATCTTGCGTTCTGCGCGTTGAAAAAGCCATCGCTGCCGTACCAGGAGTAGCATCTGCCCACGTAAATCTCGCAACCGAGCGAGCAACGGTTCAGTTTATTGGCACCCCGGACGCACCTGCCGTTTTAAAAGCCATCGAACGGGCGGGCTATGAACCGAAAGTGGTGATCCAAGAGTTCGGCGTCGAAGGAATGACGTGTGCGTCCTGTGTCGGGCGGGTCGAGAAGGCGATAAAGGCAGTGCCAGGCGTCATTGATGCCTCGGTCAATCTTGCTACGGAACGAGCCACCGTTCGCTCCCCGGCTGGTGCCGTTGATATGTCGGCGCTTGCAGCCGCCGTCGAGAAGGCAGGCTACGCAGTTCGCCCTTTACAGCAGGTGCATTCCGCCGAAGAGGCAGGAGACCAACGCGCGGCGGAGGCGGCAAAGATCAAGACGCTTCTGATCTTCTCCGCGATCCTGACCCTGCCGCTATTCCTGCTCGAAATGGGGTCGCATTTCATTCCAGGTGTCCATGATCTGATCATGAACACCATCGGGATGCAGAACAATCTCTACCTCCAGTTCATGCTAGCGAGCATTGTCCTTTTTGGCCCAGGCCTCAGGTTCTTCCGGAAAGGTGTTCAAAACCTCTTGAAGTGGACACCAGACATGAATTCCTTGGTCGTCTTGGGTACAACGGCAGCTTGGCTATATTCAGTCATCGCGACATTTGCACCAAGCCTCCTGCCAGCGGGCACCGCCAATGTCTACTACGAAGCTGCGGCCGTGATCGTCACGCTCATCTTGCTTGGTCGTTTCCTTGAAGCGCGGGCGAAGGGGCAAACCAGCCAGGCGATCAAGCGTCTTATTGGTCTGCAGGCGAAGACGGCGTTCGTGTCGCGCAATGGCGAGTTCGTCGAAACTGAAATTGCGGAAGTTGTGGTCGGAGACGTGGTCCGCATCCGCCCTGGTGAGAAGGTGCCTGTCGACGGCATTGTTGTAGAAGGCCGCTCCTTCGTTGATGAGTCTATGATCACGGGCGAACCGGTTCCAGTTGAAAAGGGTGCCGACAGCGAAGTCGTTGGCGGTACAATCAACAAGACCGGCTCGTTCTCCTTCAAGGCAACAAAAGTCGGTGGAGACACCCTGCTTTCGCAGATCATCAAGATGGTTGAAGCCGCACAAGGGTCAAAGCTCCCGATCCAGGCGCTGGTCGACAAGGTCACGGCGTGGTTCGTACCAGCTGTCATACTTGCTGCTGTGGTGACGTTCGCAGCGTGGTACGTATTCGGCCCCTCACCCGCCGTCAGCTACGCGCTTGTGAACGCTGTAGCGGTCCTAATCATCGCTTGCCCGTGTGCGATGGGCTTGGCCACACCAACTTCAATCATGGTTGGCACCGGCCGCGCAGCAGAACTAGGCATCCTCTTCCGAAAAGGTGAAGCTCTGCAGAGCCTTCGCGAAGCCGACGTAGTTGCTCTCGACAAGACGGGGACACTGACCAAAGGCAGGCCAGAGCTGACAGACTTCATCGTGCAAGTTGGCTTTTCTGCAGCCGAGGTCCTTCGTCTGGTTGCCAGCGTAGAAGCTCTGTCAGAACATCCAATTGCTGAAGCGATAGTGGCAGCGGCGAAAGCCGACGGGCTTGATCTCCAGCAGGTGACGGGGTTCTCAGCTTCTCCGGGCTTTGGGATCGAAGGCACAGTCGATGGGCGCAAAGTTCTCGTCGGCGCGGACCGATCTCTGCAGAAGGCTGGGATCGATCTGGCCAAGGTGAGAGCTGAGGCATCTGCTCTGGGTGATCAGGGAAAGTCGCCGCTTTACGCCGCAATTGATGGGAAGCTTGCTGCCGTTATCGCAGTTTCCGATCCGGTCAAGGAAACGACGCCCGCAGCGATCCAGGCCCTGCATGCACTTGGGCTGAAGGTCGCCATGATCACTGGTGACAACAGACGTACAGCGGAGGCCATCGCTCGCAAACTTGGCATCGATGAAGTCGTGGCGGAGGTTCTGCCCGAAGGAAAAGTTGAGGCGGTGAAACGTCTTCGTAACGGCGGGCGGAAAGTGGCCTTCATTGGAGACGGCATCAACGATGCTCCTGCCCTGACGGAGGCCGACGTTGGATTGGCAGTCGGAACCGGTACTGACATTGCAATCGAGAGTGCCGATGTCGTATTGATGTCTGGCGACTTGAACGGGGTGCCGAAGGCAATCGCCCTCAGCAAGGCTACCATCAAGAACATCAAACAGAACCTGTTCTGGGCCTTCGCCTACAATGTCAGCCTGATTCCCGTGGCCGCCGGGGCTCTCTACCCGGTGAACGGCACGTTGATGTCGCCGATCTTCGCGGCAGCAGCCATGGCTATGTCCAGCGTCTTCGTACTTGGCAACGCCCTGCGCCTTCGCTCAGTGAACCCGTAACGGTCATCGGCTGTCCATCCGGAGAGCAATCATCGGAGAGAAATCATGAATATCGGAGAAGCTGCAAAGGCAAGCGGGGTCTCAGCGAAGATGATCCGCTATTACGAGCAGATCAAGCTGATTAGTCCCGCTCACCGTACCGAGTCGAGCTACCGGACCTACAGCGAGAACGACATTCACACCCTGAAATTCATCCGCCGGGCGCGTGACCTTGGTTTCTCAGTCGAGCAGATGAAGACGCTACTGACCCTGTGGCGCGACAAGTCTCGAAGCAGCGCGGACGTCAAGACCATCGCGCTGGAGCATGTGGCAGAGCTGGAGCGAAAGGCTGCTGCAATTCAGGCGATGTCGAAGACGCTCAAGCACTTGGCAAGCAATTGCCACGGCGATGACCGTCCAGAATGCCCGATCATCGATGACATCGCCAACGCACCCGATGATGGTCTGCCGTCGGTTGACGCAAAGTTCGGGGTGCATGCTCGATAAATCGACAGGAGCACATGCCGTCGAGAATGTAGGCGCGTTTGGATTGGATTGTTTCGCGCAAGCCTACGATGTTCCCTGTTGATATCTGGGAAAACAGCATCGGCAGGAACGATATGACTCGACCATGTCGCCGCAAACCGCTTGATGCCCCCACAACGCGATGGCCGATATGCAAATTGTTTGGATTAATGCAGGCGACAAGTTTGAGGAGCTGGCTATACCTTCAGCTGGGCAGGAGGTTGTAGCAGGTGTTCCATGGGGTGCCGTCGACCAATTTTACACGGCGGCATTCTGGAAGTGCCAGACCGAACTTCATGTCCGCAAGAACCAGTACACGAGCCATCAGCTGGGACGAAACCTCGCAGAAGAGGTCGCAGTCTGCCTCCTTGGAGGATACGGCATCCCGGCGGAAATGGGATTGCTTGCGTTCGACCGGCTTCGTGCTCAAGACCTTCTAAAGCCGGGAATATCGGAAATCGTGTTGCAGGAGCAGCTGGCTGAACCGTTCTGCATTGGCGGCAAGAGTAGACGCTATCGCTTCCATTCGCAGAAGGCACGGTACCTGTCACTCTGTCTGGCTGCGCTTAAGGACATACCTACTGACTGCTCTGACCTGGAGCTTCGAGAGGCTTTGATGGCGTTGCCGGGTATCGGCCCGAAGACAGCTTCGTGGATCGTCCGAAACCACCGATGCTCCGACTCTGTTGCGATCATCGATATCCACCTGCATCGCGCCGGGCAAATGATGGGACTGTTCCCGCAAAACTCGGAGCCTACAAGGGACTACCTGAAGCTGGAAGCCAGCTTCCTCGACCTCTGCCGTGCCATTGCCGTGAAGGCCAGCGTTCTAGACGCTTTGATCTGGGACTATATGAGACGAGCGGGTCCAACATCTGGCTTGACCGCACCTGTAAAGCAGAAGAGCTACCAGTCGGCACAGCTGGCTCTCGCCATCTAATCTCAGCCCTTCCTACCAACAGCAGCAACCCCAACTGCCAAGAAGTTCGATTGATCCTGCAGCAGCGCATCAACGCCTTGCTGCCCGAGAAGGCCTAGCGGGCAGAAGGCAAGACCTGCTGCCTCACAGATCAATGCCATCGCCTGGAGCACTGCCCCCGCATCTCGCCATAGTAGGGACTCGGGGTTGTCGTAGGCATTAGCCGTCTTGCCACGGTCCGCAATCAGCAGCAACCAATGACCGTCGCAGTCCGGCAGCACCGCCCGGCAATCACTGATAAGCTCCCTCAGCGCCTCTTCATCAAAAGCAGCGACATGCATGAACAGGTTATTTTCATCGTCATAGACCATGACATCCGAAACCGAGCGAAAGAACACACAACGCAGCGGGTGAAGAGCCCCGGCTGACAGGACCACTTTCCGGGCTCGCTCGCCAGCTATGAACCTTTTCGAAAGGGTCTCGCGAACAATGGAAGCGACGGCGGCAGTGGCAGCGGCTGTAATCGCTCGCGATGAGCGCCTACCTGTCAGAACATCGCCGAATTTGGTGTCGCTCTGCCACGGCTGCTGGTGCACAAACTCCACCATCCTAAGGGAGGTGAATGGCCATGGACGGGCTTCGAGCTGCTCGCTCGCCTTCGGCCTTGGATCACCATGGCTCATGGCCAAGAGCCTTCATCGTACGATAATGTTTCTCGCATCCACGGCATGTACCGCAGGCGTAGTCGCTGACATGGCAGGAGTGCGACCAGGCGAGCAATTCCATCGGTATCTTCGACTCGACGACCAACTCTTCTGCAGAAAGGTGAACGGCTGGCGCTGAAAGCCTGATGCTTCCTTCCTGCATTGCAAGCAAGCTGCTCAAGGTCTCAATGAACTCAACGCGTCCATCGACGTGAAAGCCGTCTGTGCGAAGGGCTCCGATCTCCAAGCATTCCATTCCATGCTTGGCGCATACCATCGCTGCTAAGGTGACGAGCATCTGGTTCCTGTACGGCCACCACTCGCTGGCAGGAGCATTGGCGTTCGGCTCTGAACCAGCCAAATCGCCACTGCCGAGCTGAGACAGGTCACATGAGATGACTTCATGGGAGATACCCACGGCCTGGCAAATGGCGGAGGCCGCGCGAAGCTCACCGGCCGCAGGCCGCTGACCATAGTCGATGGTTATCGCCAGATCGGGCGGTCGCCAAAATGCGATTGACGTTGAGTCCATTCCACCGGAGAGGAGTAACGCTCGCTTCATGTTGATCGCCACGCAATTTGGAAAAGCACACTGACGTAGTCGTCGTGCATGTAAGCGCCCGATCCGCGAGGCAGTTTCAAGTCGCCATGCCGCAGGTTCTGGGCGACGCAGAAGACTGGCTTGTCGAGCGCTCTTGCAAAACCCACCTCAAAGACTGTGCCTGGACTGCTCCCGTTCAAGATCGCGAAAACCGCATCGCACTGGCGGATGGCGTCGAGGTCCTTTTCAACCACCACCTCTGCCTCTCCTGGGCCAATATCGTGGATCGGACTGAAGACCATCATCTTCAGCGCCGAAAGGTGTTCCAACGCGTCATCGATCAGCATTCGCTGACCAACCTCTCGGAAAGGGCCAGCCAGGTAGATGTTGCCACCGGCCAGTTTCACTGGTTCACGATGCTTATTATGAATGGCCTCCGGCGAAGGTATCGGCAGATTTCTGGATTCGACGTATTCGGCGGTTGCCAGGGAGGCGTAAGTCGCTGCCTCTTGTGGTGAACGGCGTTGAACTGCCCAAGCCAATGTAAAGGCGGCGACGAATACGTCTCCAGAGCCAATTGTAAAGACACTGTTGGTCTTGAAGGCTGGAATCGCGTGTCTCGTCCCTGAAGCGTAGACCGTCGCGCCATTGAGACCGTCCTTAACGACGACCAGGTCTGCCTTGTCGGTTTGGAAGACCTGCTGGACCGCGTCATCAACGTCTCGCAACGACGTCATCTTCAAGATTTCAGATTTGTTTGTGATGACGGCCAAATGAGACGCCGTCGAACCCGAGGCGGTGAAAAACCTTGGCGAGAACGCGGACTGAGGATCGTAAACGCACCAATTTGCTTGGACGCAGGGATCGGTCTCTAGCATGCCGAACTTGATGAGGATGTCTCCGGCGATCACGCCACTAATTGTGCCGTCGCTGCGCCTCGGTGTGATAATGGGTACCGACAGGCAATGCACATAGTCGAAGCTGATCGGCGCATCACGATCTCCAGCCGATACTTCAATTCCCCTTGGAATGAAGATCGCGTCTGCCAACCTCCTTTCCTTAGGCGCAAGCAGTGTGTGGAGCCGCAGGGCAACGCCCTTCTCACTGAGAGCCAGCGCTGCTCGTCCTGCGGAACCTAGTAGCTCATCCCAGTACGGGAAAGCGCATCTCTCGGTGTAAACACCTCCGACGACATCAACTGAAATCATGCGGGATGAATCTCGACCGTTACCCTGCCTCCAGCGATATCTCTAACCGTGGCAGCGTAGTTGTAACCCCGTCGGATACACTCCATCATGTCGAGAAGCTTCGCCGACGTAATGGAGCCCGCTATACGGTGGCCTCCGGTCATCACAATGAGCCTGGGAACCGGTTGCGTTTCCATCACCACGGCTAGGACATCTCCGACCGACAGACCAGCAACGACTGCTGGATCAGGGGAGCTGAGAATGGTGATTTCGGTAAAGGCGCATTCGCCAAGCGAGCCGCCTCCACCGCCGCCACCCCCATCCCCAGTCGAGGTAGGAGGCACTTTCGTCGGCACCGGCCTAAAGGGCTCACGCTCTGAACTTGGACCACCACCGGACATTTAGCTCTCCCCTACCATCGTCGATGGAGAGTAAGCTGAGTCTCACTCAACAGGCAACCTGGCGTTGTCAGAATTGCTTGGCTGAATTGGAGGCTGCCAGTTAACAGTCAACGCACCTACGGCTCCAGGATTAGTTCAAGCGACGGGCCCGACGATTGACATCCCAATTAGACCGACCAATCATTTATCACCGCCAGACGTCCATGTCCCAAGGTGCACTCGACGGGACGTGGATTCGAATTCGGGTGAGGGTAGTTCACCGCTAGCGAATGCGGCATCAACAGCTTCATGCGGTGCACAAGATAGTTCTACTTTTACATTTAATTTACGCTTTTTGGCGACTTTTTGTTTAGCGACTTCCCTCGAACAGCTTGATCGGTAACTTGACGGCACCTGTTCACGAAAATCACGGGATGTGGCCCAATGACGGTATTTGCCAGCACCGACAGCACGCAAGGTAGTACAATCGCTTTGGGCGGAAGAGCAGCCGTTGGCACAGCGAGCGAGCGCCAATCGGGTCCTGACATTCTGCGCTCGATGGCGATTTTACTCGTCATGCTGGTTCATCTACCGCTAAATGCAACGCCAAACGCGCTCGTGTCGATCCGCGAATATGCGTGGCTCGGTGTCGACGTCTTTTTCGTGCTCAGCGGGTACCTGATCGGCACACAACTGTTCAAAGAAATCACGCGAACGGGGACTGTCGATTTCAGGGCGTTCTACCTCCGCCGAGCCTTCCGAATATTCCCTGCTTTCTTTGTCGTCCTCGCGCTATACGCCGCCTTTCCGATCCTGCGTGACGCGCCGACTATGCAGCCCATTTCGAAGTTTGCCACCTTCACTGTAAACCTCGGCTTCGACCCGAGAGAAGGCAACGCCTTTTCCCAGGCATGGACGCTTGCTGTTGAAGAACAGTTCTATCTCCTCTTGCCGTTGTTGATCCTTCTCCTTTACCGGCGGGTCCGCACGAGTTGGGTCCTCACTCTTGCGACAATGCTGACAGTGGTCGGGATCGTGCTGCGTTACGTGATCTGGGACGCTCAGATCGGTGGACTGGTGAGCGAAGGACAGTTCCGTCCGGCTTTTGCGACATACCTTCGTGAACTTTATTACCCGACCTACACGCGTTTGGATGGGCTGTTGTTTGGAGTGGTGCTGGCGGCGGCTCGTTTCTTCAAACCAGAAGTCTGCCGAAGATACCTAGCGCCCAAAGCGACTCTTCCTTTGGGACTGGCTCTAGTGATCGCAGCGCTGCTTTGCTTCACGAGCCGTGGGCCTTTAGGAGGTGCAGGTGTCTTTCCGGTGTTTCAGGCCCACCTTGGGACAGTAGCTGGGTTCCCGCTCATCTCTGGCGGGATCGCCCTATTGTTTTGCGCGATGCTGGATTTAGAGCGGTCCTTAAGCCGCTGGACCCCGCCCGGAACAGCTTTGATCGCCACCCTTTCGTACAGCCTATACCTTACCCATAAGTCGGTGTTCCATGTCCTGCGCCTGGTTATTGGGGAGCAGCATTTGCAAGGCACCTTCGGCTTTATTGCATATTGGACGACAAGCTTCATAGTCGCAGCCATCCTGTGGTTTTGCGTCGAGAGAACATTTCTCCGTCTTCGAGACTGGGTGCTGTCGAAGACGCAATAATTTTCATAATGGTGTGCTCTATCGCTTCAAGGTGAGCAGGCGGATGTGCGCAGCGGTCTCGGCTCACACGCTGCGATCACTGGAAGTGAGGTCGGCGAGATACTGAGCAGCAAAACAAGTTGCTCCTGTGGCGGATGTCCCGGCGGCGGCGATGGCGGTCAGGGCAGCATCAGCAGTCGATGCGTTCGACTTCAGTTACTCCGGCGAAAACGGGAATGACAGGCTGTACAGGTCTGCAACATCAGGTGAAACGAGGGCTCTGCTGACATCGAGGAAACAGATGCCTCACTCCTCATTCGGGTCCCCAGTGGCCCTCCGCCCATTGGCTCCTTGTCGGTCATCCGCATATCTTCGGTCATCTTGTCTGGATGCTCGTCAGCTGCCGTCGCCAGTCTGTCCGCGTAGGTCTTCAGGTCTTGCGCGAGATCATCGAAGCGGTCACGAGCCCCACCTATCGCTTCAGTAGCCTTCGAACCGTCGGCTGTCGTGACCATGTCGAAATTTTCGACGAGCCGTTGACCGGCACGATTACTAATTGCTCTGGCCGCCTGCTTGAAGTCCTGAGAGGAATATTTTTCTGGAAATTTGAACACGTCAGCAATGATCTTGGTAGCTGCCGCGATCTCCTTCATCTCCCGCTGGCGAATAGCCACAGTTTCGTCGAGCCCCGCCGCGACAGACATGAACATGAACGGGCCAGTAAACGCTATAATGGCCCCGAAGAATCTTAGCCGAAAGGCTATTTGCCGGTGGGGAAGTGGGGCTCCAGGTTGGGCTTTTAGGTGGTTCACCAGTCCATTACTCTGCTGCATCGTTCAAGAATGTCATCGACTGCGAGATCAAGCAGTTTTGGGTACGCTTCCGTTCCTGTGAAGCTTTTCCGCGTGGCAGGTACGGCAGTGATCATCTGTCTGGCCATGCTCAACAGAACAATGGCTGTTCCTATCTCCAAATCGCGGGCAAATCTTGTCCAATGTTGGACCCGTGAAGTCACGTTCGGCTTTAACACCGAACGGTTCTAAATGAACGTGCATACCAGCTTTTATATCGTTCAGTTACAAAACATAACGCTTGACCTTCCCACTGTTGTAGGGCGCACAGATTGACACGCCTTTTGCAAGTTGACGGACATCAAGGGCGATAGACCTGCATGCGGCATCTCTCATCAAAGGCAGACGATGATGTACTTGCAACATTTGAGAAGAATGAGCTGCACCAGGATGCGGAAATGAGTGACTCCATCACCTACAGTGGCGGGATTCGAGGAGGATTACATGACCAACGAGAACCACGGGCACTCTCATCATCAACATAATCATGATCATGGTGATCACCATCACCGTAGCGATGCCGCAGCTTCGATAGGGGTAGCGCCGGTTACCGGAGAGGGTGTTGTCTATACGTGCCCCATGCATCCACAGGTTCGACAAATCGGCCCAGGCAACTGCCCGATATGTGGGATGACCCTGGAGCCCGAAACGCCTGTCGTTGTAGACGGACCGAGCGCTGAATTCGTCGATATGACCCGCCGCTTCTGGATTGGTCTCGTACTTTCGCTCCCCGTTCTCGCCCTGGAGATGGGCGGGCACCTGACCAACCTCCATATGATCATTGGGCCACAAACTTCGAATTGGGTTCAAATGGTGCTTGCAACGCCCGTTGTACTTTGGGCTGGCTGGCCGTTCTTCGAACGCGCGTGGCAGTCCCTCGTCAACCGTCACCTGAACATGTTCACGCTCATCGCAATGGGCACGGGCGTTGCGTGGATATACAGCGTGGTCGCGACGCTCACACCTGGCACTTTTCCTGAAACGTTCCGAACCGGAGAGGGTGCGGTAGCTGTCTATTTCGAGGCTGCCGCCGTGATCACTGTTCTCGTGCTCCTCGGCCAAGTCCTGGAACTCCGAGCACGAGAGCAGACGGGTGGCGCAATACGCGCCCTCCTTGATCTCGCACCCAAGACAGCACGACGGGTAAAGGATGATGGTACCGACGAGGACGTCACTCTCGACGACGTTAGCGTCGGAAACCGGCTGCGCGTTCGCCCTGGTGAAAAGGTCCCAGTCGACGGTTCGTTGTTGGAGGGCCGTAGCTCCGTCGATGAGTCAATGATTACCGGCGAATCCATGCCCGTGACCAAGGAAGTCGGTTCAAGGCTAATCGGCGGCACGATGAACCAGACGGGCGGTTTCATCATGGAGGCGGGCAAGGTCGGCAAGGACACGATGCTTTCTCAGATCGTGAAAATGGTAGCTGAAGCCCAACGCTCCCGCGCACCGATACAGCGGTTGGCTGACGAGGTTTCCGGGTGGTTCGTGCCCGTAGTAATCGCCGCCGCTATCCTGTCCTTTTTCATATGGTTTTTCATCGGTCCGGAACCGAAATTCGCACATGGGCTGGTTGCTGCAGTCGCCGTTCTGATTATCGCCTGCCCTTGCGCCCTCGGACTAGCAACACCGATGTCCATTATGGTCGGCGTCGGCCGAGGTGCGAAGCTGGGGGTCCTGATCAAAAATGCTGAGGCCTTGGAGCGCTTCGAAAAAGTCGACACGTTGGTCGTCGACAAGACCGGCACCCTTACTGAAGGTCGACCAAAGGTCACCGCCATAGTACCGACGGAAGGCCTGTCGGAGTCTGAGCTGTTGCAGGCGGCGGCATCAATTGAGCGTGCGAGCGAGCATCCTCTTGCGCTCGCCATTGTCAATGCCGCTGCCGAACGGGACATTCAACTCGGTGACGTCCAGGATTTCGACAGCCCGGTGGGCAAGGGCGTGACCGGAACCGTCAACGGCAAGACGCTGATCCTGGGGAGCCATCGGATTATGGAAGAAAGCCACGTCGACGTATCCGCGATGACTGCCAAGGCTGAGGACATGCGCAACGAAGGGGCAACGGTCATCTTCATGGCATCTGATGGTCAACTAGCAGGGCTATTTGCCATCGCCGACCCAGTTAAAGCAACGACACCCGAGGCCGTGAAGGCGCTCGTTTCGGAAGGCATCAGGGTCGTCATGCTGACCGGCGACAACAAAACGACAGCCCACGCGGTTGCACGGAGGCTCGGAATTTCAGAGGTGGAAGCCGAGGTTCTACCTGAAGACAAGAGCAAGATCGTATCGAGGCTCAGGAGCGAAGGCAAGATCGTCGCCATGGCCGGGGACGGCGTTAACGACGCCCCTGCCCTTGCCGCCGCCGACGTCGGTATTGCCATGGGCACAGGGACTGACGTCGCTATCGAAAGTGCAGGCGTCACCCTGCTCAAGGGCGACCTACAGGGCATTGTGCGAGCGCGTCAGCTGAGTCGGGCGACAATGGCCAACATCCGGCAAAACCTATTCTTCGCGTTCATATACAACGCTGCAGGCATCCCAGTTGCCGCCGGTCTGCTTTATCCTACGTTCGGTATCCTGCTTTCGCCGATCATTGCCGCCGCAGCCATGGCTTTGTCCTCTGTGAGCGTGATCGGCAATTCCCTTAGGCTCAGGAGCATCAATCTATGACCATAACCGAACATGGCTGCTGATCGCGGCATCGGTCACCGTCATCGCCATCCTTCGAATGGCTCTCCTGTCGTGTCTCGGTGTCTTCCGGGCCTTTGAGCAGGTATCATTCCGAAGGGAATCACGGGAGGGGATCAAAATGGCAGAAGTTCAAGCAGAACTCGAACGAGGGAAGCTTCGCTCGCTTTCCGTGCGAAACTTCCGGTGCATCGGGAACAATCCGGTCAAAGTCGATCTTGACGATATTGTTGTGCTCGTTGGACCTAACAATTCCGGAAAAAGCTCGATCCTTCGAGCTTATGAAATTGCGGTCAGCGAAGGCGCGAAGCCGGGCAACCTGAAGCAGGAGGACTTCCCGAACGGCCAGATCGATCCTGACAAACCGACAGAGATCGAACTTGTCACTGAAGTCGTGCATGGCAATCCAGGGAAGCAATGGATCGGTGACCTAGAGGGCAAACCCGTCGTCGCGGGCGGTCGGAAGTATGTCAAGGAAAAGTGGGGCTGGATTGGAGTGGGTAAAGGGACCCGGTACGGCTGGAACGTTGATCTACAGGCTTGGGATGACAAAAAGCCTTGGGGTTATGCAAATGTCGCTAACGCGCGTCGCCCTGCCGTCCACCCCGTGAGAGCGTTCGATCCTCCTGAAGCCCAGGCGAAGCAGATACACGATCTCCTAAGCAAAGCTATCATTGGATCGGCAAGGCTCCTGACGAAAGAAGGGGTGAACCTATATGAGAAGCTTCTGGCCGATGTAACTGAATTTCAGAAACTCGCGCTCGAAGATAATAAGGAAAAGATCGATCAGGCCGAGAAAATGTTGAACGAGATAGTTTCGTCCATTTTCATGGACCATGCGGTTCGGTACGTCCAGACGACTGATGCTTCGGACGCATCCCTTAAACTATTTCCAGACGGTGGTAGGCTGACTATGGGTCACAAGGACGGCCACATGTCAGACCTGGAGTCGCAAGGAAGCGGTGCCCGGAGGACCATGCTCTGGGCAGCCATCAAGCTTCTAAAGGATAGCGCTGCGGATCAAAAGCGTGCCAACGTCCTGCTCATCGACGAACCGGAACTATGCCTGCACCCCAGTGCTGTTCGTGACGCATGCAAGGTACTTTATGATCTAGCCTCCAAGGATGGTTGGCAGGTGATGATTACGACGCACTCACCAGTCTTCATTGATCTCTCGCGCGATAACACGTCTATCGTCCGGGTCGAGCGAAAGGAAAAGGGGGAGATCATCGGCACAACATTGTATAGGCCTGAGAACGCGAAGCTTGGCAAGGAAGACCGGGATAACCTGAAGCTCCTCAACATGTACGACCCGTATGTCGCAGAGTTCTTCTTTGGCGGCCGTGTGGTCCTCGTTGAGGGCGACACAGAGTATTCCGCCTTCCGCATGATCATGGATGGGGACAAGTCCTATTCCGACGTTCACGTTATCCGAGCGCGAGGAAAGGCCACGATAGCTTCGCTAGCCAAGATTCTCAATCAATTCGGCGCGAGGTATTCAATCTTGCATGACACAGACGTGCCGACGACGATGCGTAAGAACCCGAAAACTGGATTCAAGGAGCCCATTGCGAACCCCGCTTGGACGACGAACAAGAACATTCTCGCGGCCGTGGAAAAGCAGCTTGCAGACAAATCGGTACGGTTGGTCGCCTCCAAGGTCCATTTCGAAGCGGCTTTTTTCGACACGGCTCTAACGGGAGAGAAGCCGTACACGGCCGTGCGCACCCTCCGGACAGATGAGAACCGTCGGACGGTCGTGTCGAAGCTTCTCAATGCTTTGATCGATCATGACGCCCCATTGCCACCAGGTTGCCTAGACTGGTCCGAGATGGGCGACCTAGAGGCCGCCCTAGTGATCTAGGTGCAAAGTAGGGGCGGCGAAATCCACCGCCCCCGCCCCAAGGTCAAGCTGCCATCTTTTCACAGCTGTCCGTGCATCTGCGGCAAGCGTCGACACAACCTTGCATATCGCCCACGCGTTCGCAGTCGTCCGCACACTGACGGCATATCTCTGCGCATTCACGGCAGGTGTGCTTGTGATGTTCGGAGCCGATCAGCATGAAATGCGCTGAAGTTCTGCACATTTCCGCACAAGCCATCATCAGTTTGAAGTGCTTCGGCTCAGTGTGTTGCCCGCCCATTTCCAGGCAGTGGCCCATAGCCATCGAAAGGCACTCGCTATAGCATGCCAGGCAGTTATCGATGCATGCCTTCATCTCCGACGACAGGTGATGCATCACTTGGCCTCCTTTTCGACCCAAGCAGTAAGTTCCTTGATCTCCTTCGACTGATCATCAATGACCTTTTGTGCTGCGGCCTTGGCCTCGGCGTTGTCACCATACTTCAACTCGACCTCAGCCATGCTGATTGCTCCCATGTGGTGAGCAATCATTCCACAGACGAAGGACACGTCAGCGTCTTTTTTCATCATTCCCTGCATCATGTTCATGCCCATCGACTTCATGCCTTCCATCGATTCTTTTTGATAGTCGGTCATTTCTCCCATCGGCATGTTGTGCCCTTGCATGGCCATATCGCCAGACATCGGCATCTCTGATTTACATTTGTCGGGGTAAGCCATCTGAGCGGATGCAGTGCTAGACAGGGCTGCTGTGGCAGAAGAGATTGCGAAAGCTGCAAGCGAAATCTTGAGAAGCGTCTTCATTGCTAAAATCCTTATTCGTGATGTGTTGAACCGATACCTCTTCACGCAGCAAGAACGCGTGGAGGAGGATCAATCGGACGCACGAGAAGGAGCGCTTGCTCTGCGCTCTTTAATGATAGTGCCTTAAACTTGACGGCCACCGGCACCATCGGGTCAGGCTGGTACGGCAGCATCAGGCAGCAATGCATATCGCTGCAACAACCGGCAGGAGCGTCAGATTGCTTTTGATGACCAGCGTTGAACCCAACAACGGCAACACACGGCCGCGATGCTGATGCGCTCGCTGGTAACATCGCGATCATGTTTACCAGCACCAGAACTGATGCAAAAACTCCGATGACGGTCCTGAAACGGTGCATATAGGTCATCGTTGCTTCTCCCTTTGGAGTGGGAACACCACAGATCATTGAAGGTTCCACTGCGGCATCAACCGGCTGAAAGCCGGTCTCTTAACCGCATCAAGGTGCTGATTTGGGATACGGGTCGCTAGGCGCTTCTGGTGCAGTTGAGGCACACCTTAACCATTTCTTTATTATGAAATGTGATAGTGGACGTGTGTGATATTTATGACATGCTCCCGCACGACGATTCTCTTGAGCTGTGCGGCAGACAGCAGGAGCATAATTAGCTTGAAAATGATCATCCTGAAGAACATCGGCCACAGGGTCGCGATGATGCTTGTTCGGACTTGGCTGAGAGCCATTCCTTTTGCGCTAAGTTTCAGCGCACTTTTGCTCGTGACGGTTGGCGCTGCAGCTCAAGCTTCCGCTGAGGAGCGCAGTCTGAAGCTTTATTTTTGCCATACAGGTGAGCGGGCGGTCATCACCTTCAAACGAAATGGTGTCTTCGAACAGAACGGGCTGAATCAGCTTAATCGCTTTCTGCGCGACTGGCGTCGCGACGAGTCCACAAAGATGGACCCGCGCCTGTTCGATATCGTCTGGGAGATTTACAGGCGAAGTGGTGCGACAGAATACATCAACGTCGTCTCTGGTTACCGCTCGCCAGACACCAACTCGATGCTTCGGACTCGGTCTTCCGGTGTTGCAAAGGAAAGTCAGCACACGCGCGGCAAAGCGATAGACTTCTTCATCCCGGGGGTGAAGCTCGCAACATTGCGTGGCCTTGCCATGCAGTTGCAGGGCGGCGGCGTAGGCTACTATCCCACGTCTGGATCACCCTTCGTGCATGTGGATGTCGGCGGCGTTCGTGCATGGCCCCGAATGAACCGTCAAGAGCTAGTGCAATTGTTTCCGACCGGGAAAACGCTGCACATTCCAGCTGACGGAAAGCCTCTTCCAGGATACGAAATTGCCGTGGGGGAATATAAACGCCGGGGAGCAAGTCTCAGCGTAAAACTTGCAGCCGTTGGCAAGCAGAACGCCGCTCCGCGCAGGGGCAACCTCCTTGCAGCTTTGTTTGGGGGCGACAAGGTGGAGGAGGAAGAAGACGTCGCTGAGAGTGAAACCTCTTCTCCTGCGCAGCGAACCGGGAACGGTAAGCAAGCGGATGCACCACAGGCGGTAGTATTGGTGGAGCAAAATCCAGGATTTAAGGCTCCAGTCCCCACTACTCGTCCGATGGCAAGCCCCACGCTGACGGCTTTTGTTCCGTCTTCGACGACAGCATCACATCAGGCTTTAGCATCCATCTCCTCCGCAACCGTAGCTGTTCAGGAAGGACGTGTTACGGACGCTCCTGACCAAACTGGCAGCATCCCTATTCCGTCTGCGAACCCTCGCTCTACCGTGGCAGCGGCGGTTACTACCTTGGCGGCCCCGAGCGCGACCAAGAGGTTCGATACACCCAAGGCGGTGAATGCACCTGTTCTTACACATAGCGAGGTAGCGTCTGCCTTTGTCGCGCCCAGCGCGGGCAGCAGACCCGCCACCACCACGTTCAGTTCAACCTATACGACCGGATACCCCGCAGAAGGTTCGTCAAAACCGGTTGCCGCTACCGCATCCTTCGACTTCGGCCGCTTTGGCAACCCGTGAAGAGGTCAGTTAACGTGAGGCTCAAAGGTCATGATTACCTTGAGCCCAGGATGATTTTCGAGAAGCTGGATTTTCGCATCGTGAAGATCGCATATTGCTTTGGCCAGACTCAGACCCAACCCTGAGCCTGCCGTGGTCCTGCTTTTCTCTAGACGATAGAACCTGTCGAAAACCCGCGAACTCTCCTGCTCCGGTATTCCGGGACCATTGTCCTGAACCGACAAAATGATACTGTCGCGCTGCCGGATCACAGAAACGTCAATGCGTGAGCCTTTTGGTGTGTGACGCATGGCGTTCGACAAGAGGTTTGCCAAAAGCTGACGCAATAAATCTGGATCACCCTCGATTTTTGTATCAGCTGGCTCTTCGTGCCAGCACAATTGATAGCCGTCATCCTGCACAATCGCTTCATACGTTTCGCAGATGTCCTTGGCGACAACGCTCAGATCGACGGCGGCGAAATGAGCCAGTCGGCTACGCGACTCGATCTGCGCGATCCGCAGAAGCGCGTCAAACGTTTTCGCGATGTCGCCCAGTTCCACTAAAGCGGTACTGACCGCGTTTTGCATCTGCTCAAGGTCTGCAGATTGTAGCGCATCATCGAGCATTAAGAATGTTCGACCGATAGGCGTCTTGAGATCATGGGCGATATCAATGGTCACTTGTTTCAAAGCAGAGACACTCGTCTCCAACCGCGTCAGCGCCACGTTCACTTGCGTGGACAGCACATCGATCTCATCCATCCTTGCTGAGACCGGCAGTCGCTTAGACAGTTCACCATGCCCAATCGCATGGGCAGTCTTTGACAAGACCGAAATTCGACGCCGGGTTCGGTATGACAGCACCGCCGCACCGCCCAAACCGACAGCGAAGACGATGGCGGTTGTCCATCCGAAACTCATGAGCACTATACGCGCCAGCTGATCGGTATCGCCATAACTGATACCGACGATCAGAACGCTGTCGCCGATCTGCCCCCGAAAGAGTTTGTAATTGGTGTCATTGTCATGTTGATCCTGCGGCTTCAGGACGGAGTAGCCGTCAGGAACGCCGTCCAGCGAAGTGTTTCCAGCAATGAGACTGCCTGCCGGGTTCCTGAGCGTGTAGATTGTCTCCTGTCCCCGAGTTGCGGGCCCATGACTGTTGATCATATCCACTGCCCCAGGAAGCCCTCGTGCCTGATACGCAGTTTCAATTTCCCGATACCGCTCCATCACGTTGACGTTTAGGCGGCCGTCCAGGTATGCCAGCACCATCTGGTAGGCGATCACGTTTGCGCCGAGATAGGAAACAACGAACAAGCAGATATAGATGATTGCCAGCCGAGCAGCTGTGCTTTTGAAGAAGCTACCTCCGCGCATGTAGGGAATAACCGGTATTGCGGACGGTATGTAGCAAGGGGAAACCGAAGGGTCTGTCGATCTTTGCCCGCAACCTGCTGACATGGGTTTCGACCACAGAGCTTTGGGGGTCAAAGTTGAAGTTCCAGATTTTCTCCAACAGCATTGTCTTGGTCAGCACCCTGCCCTCGTTCCGCATGAGAAGTTCCAAGAGGGCAAACTCGCGCGGCAGAAGATCGAGCGGAGTTCCAGCTCGGTCCGCACTGCGCCTTACGAGGTCGATCTCAAGGTCGCCAACCCTCAGTTTGGTCTTCTCAGTGGCAATCGGTGGTCGCCTTACCAACGCATTGATCCGCGCCGTAAGCTCAGAGAAAGCGAATGGCTTGACCAGATAGTCATCACCCCCGGCCTCCAAGCCTTCAACGCGATCATCAACCCCACTCATCGCGGTGAGGAAGAGGACAGGCGTACGGATTGAGGCGGCACGAAGGCTCTTCACCATTGTCAGCCCGTCTAGCCCGGGTATCATCCGATCAACCACCACGACATCATAAGAAGCGTCGAAACCAGCACTTAGGCCGTCTCTTCCGTCCCGAAGCCAATCCACTACATGGCCCGCTGACGTCATTCCCTTTGATATGTATGTGCCAGTCTTCTCGTCGTCTTCAATAAGAAGGATTTTCATGCCGCGTCCAGATGATTTTCTAAAAGGAATCCAAAGGCATTGATTCTGTCTTTGTTGCGGCGACTTGCCCCTTTCCAAGTTTACAAAAATGTAAAGTACCGGAAAGGTAGCTGACAATCTCACGATCTACCTTCCTCATGCTGCAACTCCGCAGCTATTTCGAGGAAGAAAATCATGAAGTTTCAGCTCGCCATCGCTTTAGTTGCCCTTGCTGCAGCCACCTCCACAGCGTCCGCCAACGGTCCGATCAGCCCACGAGCGTCGGATGTCGACAAAATTGTTCAGGGCCACGGTAAACCCGGCGATACAGCAAACGCGAAGTCCGACGCAGTAACGTTCGAGGTTCTGGGTAACGGTTTGGTCAAGCGCACCAACACCAAATACGGCACGGTGTCTGTGATCGATCCTGCCGAAGACCTCCGCAAGTCCCGCAATCGCTGATCTCGCGCAATAGCACCTGACCGCAAGTCCAAGCAAGGCTTACCGAAATGCTGAGAACACGCATCAAAACCGCCACTGGTGCCCTGGTTAAGGTCCTTTCCCTGATGGTGGGACCGACTGCTTGGGCAGAGCATGAGAGAACCTACCGCTCCGACGGGCCAAAGGCTTCTGGCCGAAGCTCCGACAGAGGTCGGGTCCGGCTGTAACGGTTGAACAAGTCGAGTCCGCTGTGCTCAGAGCAGCGGGCCGCTGACCTACAACCAGGAAGCGTTGTGGCAAAGCCACACAAAGGACGCGAATTCGTGGTGGAAGATGGCAACGATTGACAACCTTGAAGGCACTGGCGATCTTATTGGGCATGGGCGGGATGTATCGAATCACATCTAGAGTGTTGGTACTGCTGGTAAGACTGGTGATGGTTCTGTCACTGGCTGGATACAGCTTTTCTGCCGTCAACGCCGCGATGCATCCAGATGCGTCTGTCAAAGTCTCGCAGTCGGATGAACATTCGTCTGATCATGGTGCTGATCACGTCACCGTAAGTGACGCAGGGAATCACGGCGACCAGCACGACCATAGCAAACCGGAAAAGTCCAAAACCTCTTGCTGTCAGGATTATTGTGGCGTGGCCGCAATTACCTGCCCGGGTTCCTTGATGTCCCACCCGACAGTCGTCTCGATCCGCGAATTCGTTGACGACACTGAAACTGTCGGCCAAGCACCGAGCCTTCATCGCCCACCTAATATCTGAGAACTAGCACCCGCACGGCGGGGCTTGCTGTGCCTCTGCGCAACCACGCGCGGCGGCACAATCGCGAACTTATTCTCGGATTTTTACCATGAAACGTTTGTTCCTGGTGGTTGCCCTGCCGCTTGTCGTCAGCGGATGCACTTCCACGCTGCCCGAAGTCGTGGCTTTGACCGACAACCCTGACACCGTGTCCGTCAGGCCCGTTCGGTACCAGAGCCCTATCGGCGGCTACACGCATCGCATGCCCGTCGATCCTAAGCCTTGGCGTGGTCTCAACGACGCCCAAGCTCCGAAGAAGGGATGATCATGATGACAATGCGTCATATCAAGATGATCTCAGCCGTCGTTCTCCCGCTGATCGCGGCAGGCTGCGTCACAACAGAATACTCTGCTAAGGATGCAGGTTTCATCAATGCATCGCTCAGAAGCAACGAGGCTACCGGGAAACAGACGGTATGGGTCCAAAATAGACAGCATGCCGAGGCTGTGCGGTCTCGGGTGAAGACGCTGATGGCAAAGAAGACCATCGACGTCGAGACCGCTGTGCAAGTAGCGTTACTCAATAATAAGGGCCTTCAGGCCGCTTATTCTGAGCTTGGTGAAAGTGCCGCAGACGTCTGGCAAACCCAGCTCTCCGTCTATCCAACATTCTCTGTCGGCTTAACGGGGATCGGAAGTCCGGGGCTCGAAGCTTACCGCGTTATCGAGGGAGCAATCGCTGCCAACATCCTGGCACTGGCGACGTACGACAAGAACATCAAGCTCGCGGAAACGCGCTTCCGCCAAGCCCAGCTAACGGCAGCTCTGGAAACTATTTCTCTGGCTTCAGAAACTCGCCGTGCCTGGATCACGGCTGTCTCCGCCTGGGAAAATGTCGGTTACCTTAACCAGGCTAAGGTGGCGGCAGACGCCGCATCTGACCTTGCCAAGAAAATTGGTGAAGCTGGGTCCTTACCGAAAGCAGATCAGGCCCGCGAGCATGTCTTTTATGCCGAGCTGACGGGAGAGACCGCAAAAGCACGTCTTGAAGCAAAGCTGGCCAAAGAAGAACTCGTCCGGTTGATGGGTCTCTCAGGCTCCGACATCGACTTCCAGATTCCAAACCGCTTGCCGAACCTGCCAAAGGCACTGATCAAGCGTGAGGACATCGAGGCGGAAGCCATTCGCAAACGGATGGACCTCCAGGTGGCTCGCCTGGAACTTCAGGCCACGGCGCAGTCCTACAAGCTGGAGGATGTCACCCGTATTGTCACCGACATCGAGCTGGTCGGGACCTGGGAGAAAGAGCGTGAACGAGAAGACGGTCGCATCGTCTCCGATATCAGCAAAACAGCTGGGCTCGAATTCACAATCCCGATCTTCGACTCCGGCCAGGCGCGGCTTCGCAAGGGTGAACTTGCCTACATGCGAGCGGCAAATCAGCTGGCGGAGCGAGCCGTAAACGTCCGTTCTGAAGCCCGGTCGGCATACGTGTCGTACAAATCGAACTACGACATCGCCCGCCATTACCGCAACAGCGTCCTGCCGCTGCGCAACGCAATCGAAGAGCAATCGATGCGCAGCTACAACGGCATGATTACCAGCACCTTTGAGCTGATCTCGGACACCAGAGAGAAGATTGAATCCACCATCCTCGCCGTCAACGCAAAACGCGACTTCTGGCTGGCTGAAGCAAATCTCGCCCCTGTCATCTACGGCGGCAGCGAATCTTCAGAAGCAGAAGAAACCGAAGTCGCTTCGGCTGATGCGGACTAAGAAAGGAAAGTCGTATGTTTAACAGAAGACAACTGCTCGGAGCAGGCGCAGCCAGCGCTGCCCTCGTCTCCTCCCAAACATGGAGTCAAACCTCAAACATGAGCCTGCCGGAAGCGGCAGTCATGGAGTCCCCCACAACACAGACGCCTGTGAAGCCTTCAGTCGGTCCCGACTACAATCCGGTCGTGACATTGAACGGTTGGACGGCACCTTTCCGGATGAACAACGGAGTCAAGGAATTTCACCTTGTTGCTGAGCCGGTCGAACGCGAGATGGCAGAGGGCATGACTGCCTATCTTTGGGGTTATAACGGTCAGTCTCCGGGGCCGACCATCGAGGCGGTTGAAGGTGACCGCGTACGCATTTTCGTCACCAATAAGCTTCCGGAGCATACGACCATCCACTGGCACGGCATGATCCTGCCATCTGGTATGGACGGCGTTGGCGGGCTGTCGCAGCCGCATATCCCTGTCGGAAAGACCTTCGTCTACGAGTTCGACCTCGTGAAGTCTGGTACCTTCATGTACCACCCGCATTCGGACGAGATGGTGCAGATGGCGATGGGCATGATGGGCTTCTTCGTGGTCCACCCAAAGGACCCGACGTTCATGCCCGTGGACCGGGACTTCGTCTTTCTCCTCAGTGGGTATGACATCGACCCTGGCACTTATGTCCCGCGCGTCATGGAAATGACAGACTTCAACCTGTGGACATGGAACAGCCGCGTGTTTCCAGGGATTGATCCACTGGTCGTCTCCAAGAATGACAGGGTGCGTGTCCGCGTCGGCAACCTGACGATGACGAACCATCCGATCCACATGCACGGCTACGACTTTGAGGTCACCTGCACCGATGGGGGATGGGTGCGGCCAGAGGCTCGGTGGCCCGAGGTCAGCATCGACATCCCGGTCGGCGCAATGCGTGCCTACGAGTTCGATGCGAAGTATGTCGGCGACTGGGCCATTCACTGCCACAAGTCCCACCATACGATGAACGCCATGGGCCACGAAATTCCTACTTTTATCGGCGTCGACAAGAAGGAAGTGGCCAAGAAGATTCGACAGTTCCGTCCCGAGTACATGCCCATGGGTACCGCCGGTATGGCGGATATGGGTGAAATGTCGATGGAAATCCCGGAGAACACCGTTCCAATGATGACAGGCTGGGGTCCGCACGGCCCCATCGAAATGGGCGGCATGTTCTCCGTTGTGAAGGTCCGCGAGGGTATCTCGGCGGGCGATTACAGCGACCCCGGTTGGTATGAAAACCCTCCGGGCACGCAGGCCTGGGAGTGGACGGGAAGTCTTCCCGACGCGCCCAAGGCCAAAGACTCCAAAACTAAGCTGTCTCCGAAACATTCGGACCACGGCTGATTCCACCTCAGTAGAAAGAAGGACTACAACAATGAAGACAGCTATTTTCGGCCTACTTCTGGCCTCCCTCGCGACTCCGGTTCTCGCTTCCGGTAGCCACGCTGGCGGCCACGGCGAAGCCATGGTCGTTGGCGAAGCTGGTGACAAATCCAAGGTCACCCAGACGATCCGCGTCAGCATGAAGGAGACGCCCGACGGGAAGATGATCTTCAGCCCTAACAACTTCAAAGTCCGGAAAGGCCAGACCGTCCGCTTCACTATCAAAAACGAAGGCGAACTAGATCACGAATTCGTCCTCGACCAGGAAGACAAGGTCATGGAGCACAAAGCCGTGATGGAGAAGTTTCCTGAGATGGAACACGATGATCCAAACGCCATCCGGCTCAAGGCAGGCAAGTCTGGAGAGATCGTCTGGAAATTCACGAACGATGGCGTCTTCAAGATCGCCTGCCTCGTTCCCGGTCACTACGACGCCGGGATGCACGGCGACGTCGCTGTCGCTAAATAACAGAGAAGGAACCTGATATGAGAACCTCTACCAAAATCGCCCTTGCCGCTGCACTCGCGGTCGCTTCTGTGTCCGGTGCGTTCGCGCAGGAATTTACGAACGGCACCGTCAAGAAGCTGGATGCGAAGACCAAAAAGGTCACGCTTATCCACGAGGAGCTAAAGGGGCTAGAAATGCCTGCAATGACAATGGTCTTTGAAGTGAAGGATGACGCACTGCTCGCAAAGCTGAAAGAAGGTGCGAAGGTCCAGTTTGTGGCCGAACGCGTGAACGGAAAGCTTACCGTCACACAGGTGAAATAAGAATTCCAGCCGCGTCCCAGGGCGCGGCTGGTATCTGCCCTTTCCCAAAGTTGGCACGACCACTTTACCGCACCGAACAGAATTTTCTATGCGGAGAGGAGCGTGGAACCGACGTGCCAACATAGTCTGCCGAACCAGGCTACCGTGCCGTGCTCCGGGGCCCGTTGACGGCACATGGTGCTTCACCCGCTGCACATACATACTTCCGGCTGTGCCTTAGATCAGCATTGCTAGTTTCGCTGGCAACCTTGTCAGAGCAAAGCCGCTCACACAGTCGAAGTCATGGTCGACGCTTCTGGATTTCAAAAGCCGCAATTCTTGACACAATTCTCCACCTCTAGCTGTTGAACATTTCCTCACGCGCCAAACAATTCATTCGGCCGGTCCGCTCCGAGTTTCGGTTCGCTCCACGGACCGGCCGAATTACCGTCGTGCCAGACGTCGGCCAGCCTCCAGCTCGCGACCAGATACGAAAAATCATTTACGTCTATTGACTTCAAATCTATTTTTTGGTCCAATTAGTCAATGGTTTAAGCCTTGCAATTTACATGCTTGTTGTGCTTAAAAGTTCCTCGCCAAGATGGCAAGCGATCTCAACAAGCCGAACGGTCAGGCCGTGATCACGCCAAAGAACGGTCCGGGCTTCGTGGAATCGCTGCCGGTCAAGAAATTCCACGGCGTCGGGCCGGCGACTGCCGAGCGGATGAAAAAATACGGCATCGAGACCGGCGCTGACCTCAAGTCGAAGTCGCTGCAGTTTCTCGCCGAGAGCTTTGGCAAATCCGGACCCTATTTCTACGGCATCGCCCGCGGCATCGACGAGCGCCAGGTGCGTCCCGACCGGATCCGCAAATCCGTCGGCGCCGAGGATACGTTCGTTGAGGATATCGACGCCCTCGACCTTGCGACCGCCGAACTGAAGCCGCTCGCCGAAAAGGTCTGGCGCCACTGCGAAGCGCATCGCATTTCGGGCAAGACCGTCACCGTGAAGATCAAATATTCCGACTTCACCCAGGCGACACGCAGCCGCACGGCGTCCCTCCCCTATGCAAGCGTCGCGGAAGTGCTGGCGGCGGCATCGGGGCTCCTGGCAACCGTCTATCCGTTCCGGCGTTCGGTAAGGCTGCTGGGTGTGTCCCTCTCGTCGCTGGTCGGCGCCGGGCCGGATGATGTGGAACAACCGCAGCTCGGTCTCGATTTATAATCGACAAGCACATCAAGAGCGCCGGGTAAGGACTTCGACATGAGCAATCCCACCATCCGCGTCATCGACCTCGAGACCGGCGGCAACGGACCGAACGACGTCTGCGAGATCGGCTGG
Organism: Neorhizobium sp. DAR64862/K0K3; assembly: GCF_050500185.1. NCBI lineage: Bacteria > Pseudomonadati > Pseudomonadota > Alphaproteobacteria > Hyphomicrobiales > Rhizobiaceae > Neorhizobium > Neorhizobium sp. DAR64862/K0K3. Next base: position 590,767 of record NZ_CP191449.1, on the reverse strand, counting down.
CAGGATGTCACCCAAGGGGCAGACGGAAGATGGCAGGTCGACGAGGACCGCGGTGCGCTTCTGGTCAATCCCGGCCGTCCGATGTCGCCCGACACGATCGCGATCCATCACATCCTTAACAGCCATGTCGCCGACGCGCCGTTCTGGAAAGATATCGCACCGACTGTCCTGCGTCCCCCGCACCGGATCGAAGCGCTTGCCGCCCATCGCGCCGCCTTCGAACAGCGATACTGTACACCGCGGCTGACGGGTGGCCTGCCCTGGATCTGCACCTGGAAATGCAGCCTGCGGGTCTGGCCCGAACTGCCGCGCTTCTCCAACCAGATGCTGCGCTACCTGCGCACGCCCGAAGGTCTGGTCCACGAGATCGGCCTGCCGGCGCATCGCGCCATGCCTGATGCCTATGTCACGGCGCACCACCTGCGCGACCTCCTCAACGAGGCATCACTCGGAGACCTCCTGGCCTGGAGCAGCGAGCCGGGTCTGCTGCCGCGCGTGCCATCAGGCGCGGATCGCGGCAAGCCCTGGGACCGGATCAGCGAAGATGCGCTTCGGGACCTCGCGGAAGACCGGGATATCGATATCCGCTTCACCGCCCGCGCCGAATTGACGCGCCGCGGTGAACAACCACAGCCGCCCGTCGTTGACCCTCCGCAGGGAACGCTCCTGTAATCGGTATGGCGAAAACCGGGGTTGGACGATGAGCGAGACGTATCCGGATACACCCGACGGCAAATACTTCGTCGTCCGCGGCAGGCTCTGGCGTCGAAGCAACCCGGCACTGGACGCCGAGACGCGTCAGGAGCTGGTCTCGGACCTGATGTCGGCACGCCGGGCCGTCCGCGATGCGAAAGGCAAACCCGACGCGATGGCCGAAGCGCGCCGGCGGGTCGACGATGCCAAGGTTCAGCTTGGCGAACGCGGCCCTGTCTGGTGGGATGACGGCGAGCCGGATCTCAACCGGCATATGGCCAAGAACACGCCCTATGCCGACTGGTTCGCGCAACTGAAGGATTGATATTGAGGGCCCGCATCCCAGATCTCGGCTTCGAAGACCCGTTCGCAACCTGGCCCGAAGGTTCATCGCCGTGAAGACGCTTCAACCGCTGATCCTGACAGCCCGTATCGCGCAAGCGGACAAAGCACCTTTCGATCTGTTGCGGAAAACCCATTTCCCGCCCGACCGGAATTTTCTCGATGCGCATCTGACGATGTTTCATCGGTTGCCGGGCGAATATACCGACGGGATCGTCGAGCATCTCAGACAGGTCACTGAGGCAGGGTCATCGATCAAAGCCGAGGTCAGCGGCGTCCGCCATCTCGGTGCGGGCGTTGCCTTCACGATCGACAGTGCCGCGCTTCAGGATGTGCGAGCCCGGTTGAAGGAGGCCTTCCTTCCATGGCTCGGCCCGCAGGACATGCAGAAATGGCAACCGCATATCACGATCCAGAACAAGGTGTCGAAGGACCGGGCTGACCGGCTGTATCAGGAGCTCCGCGCGACGTTTCAGCCTCACACCATCGAGATTAAAGGTGTTGATCTGTGGAAATACCTCGATGGACCCTGGCAGCATGAAACCTCCGCGATATTTGCGGAAGATCGAGACGCCGTTGTTTCCGGTCGCTATCAAAGAGAGCGTGCCGGCGTCCAAAGCCATATCAAGGAATGAAAACTGATGCCCGGAGCGTTCAAATCTATCTTCGTCCTCGCCTTCGATCTCGATGAGAGAGGGCAGACAGTTCCGGCGTTCGCGGTAAGGGAAGCACAAGACGAGACGGCTGCGATCGATGAGGCCCGCAAACTCGGCGATCGACATGCCGGCGTGGTGGTCTGGAAGCGCGAGGCATCGCCAGCTATTGGTGAGGAAGGCGAACCGGTGATTATCTTTCAAACCGGAACGATCGGCGATTTCAACTGAGACGCCGGCCCGTCTATGCGGGCCGCAGAAGAATGGCGGACGGTTGCCCGTCCGCCATGAAGGTTACATCTGAACCTTGGCATTGTCGCCCATGTCGGGCTTCGAACTGGAAACGGCGGCGGCTGCCATCTTGATGTAGCTGATGACGGTGCCAGGGCTATCCCAGTATTCCGCTGCTGACGGCGTGATCTTCAGGACGCGGATCGAAGGATCCTCGGGGCTGTCCCACCAGGCCTTTGCCGGTGTCGCCCAGAGGTCGCGGATCTTCTCGCGATCGTTCTGCACTTCTGCCGTCGCCGAAATGGACACGTATTTCTGGCCCTTGGAATCGGCAAACGCCAGGCAAACGTTCGGGTAGCGCGCGATTTCCTCGTCCTTGTGGCTTGCCACATCCGTCAGAAAGTAGAACGCATTCTCAAGACGCTCGGCATAGGCCGCCATCGGCCGAGCCCGCAGATCCGTACCCGACTGGGTCGTGAGCATGCAAAATCCGATCTTCTCCGCAAGGTCCCAGACCTTCTCGTGTTCGTCTTCGATGTGAGCCATGCGATTTCTCCTTTTGATGACGCGGGTCAACTGGCGAGCTTGGCTTCTGTTCCAGACCCGCCGATATCTTGCACTGGAAACGTGCAGCGGCAGGAACAGGATGACCGGGGCGCCGTTAATCTAACTCAAGGTCCGATCTTACGAGCGCTTGCGACAGCGCTTGAGCGGGGTCGAGGCGACTTGGCACACGATTGACGCAACGGGAAGGAACCGGTTCATGACCGATCAGGAAACCTCGACCAAGAAACTCGCGATGAAATATCTCGAACTCGGCGGCACACGCCGCGCGAAGCTCGACGACAACATCGCCGACGTCCGCAAGTGGGATGACGAACCGGCCGAGGCAGACGAGTTCTGGAAGACGCAGATCGAACCGCTCGAAGCCGCGCGCCTGCGCGAAGTCGAGACGCATCTTCCGACCATCAACTCCGACTGACGACGCCTACCCAATACCGTGGAGTTCGGGCATAGTGCGATGAAGAAGCGACCTACACGCGCGTATCTCGGATATGTCAGACATGGCCGGCACTGAAACCAGTCTTCTCGCATCGCTGCCGAACGGGTTCCGGGCGGCAGTGATCGGGGCAAGGGGCGGTATCGGTTCCGCGATCTGCGAGTGTCTGCAGAACGAGCCCCATCTCGGCGAACTGATCGCCTTTTCCCGCAGCCGCGACGGTCTGGACTTCGCCGACGAGACGAGCGTGGCGGACGCCGCAGGCTCGATCTCGGCAAAGCCGATCCACCTCCTCATTTGCGCCACCGGCATCCTGACGACCGATGGCCGCGGCCCGGAAAAGTCTCTGCGGCAGCTCGATCCCGAAACGATGATGGCCCAATTCCGCACCAACGCCGTCGGACCGGCGCTTGTGGCAAAACACTTTCTCCCACTGTTTGACCGCGAAACCCGCTCGATCGCCGCATTCCTGTCGGCCCGTGTCGGATCGATCGGCGACAACCGCCTCGGCGGCTGGGTGTCCTACAGATCGGCCAAGGCGGCGCTCAACCAGATCGTGCGGACCGTCTCGATCGAATACAGCAGGACCCACCCGGCAGCGGTCATCACCGCGATCCATCCGGGCACGGTCCGCACAGGCCTATCTGACCCCTACTCCCGCGGTCACAACACGGTCAGCCCGGAACAGGCGGCAGCGTCGATCCTCTCAACGCTGGACGGCCTCGCGCCGGAGCATTCCGGCTCCTTCGTCGCCTATGACGGAAGCAGTATTCCCTGGTGAGATATAGCGGTCAGGGTTTAGCTGATGCCGCGCGGTCGGCAATGCGCTGCCGGATCTTCGCGGCCATTGCCGGATCGACCGGGTTGTAGACCATCATGCCGAGATCCGGCCGACCGTCGAGGGAGAATGCGGAATATTCCAGCTCGACCGTGCCGAGATCCGGATGTTCGATCCGCTTCAGCCCATCGCTTTGAAGCCTTACATCGTTTTCACCCCAGAATGCCGCAAATTCCGGACTGGACTTCGAGAGCTCGTCGACGAGATCCGAAACCTCCGACATCGCACCGGCCCGTGCGGCATCGGCGCGAAAGGCGCCGACGACAAACCGGGCGAGCCCTTCCCAGTCATGTTGCTTGGCGCGGAGCGACGGGCTCAAGAAAATCTGTCGCAGGAGGTTTCGCTGGCCTTCGGGCAGTTTCCCGTAGTCGGTCAGAACCACGGCCGCTGCCGCATTCCACGCCACCACATCCCAGGTCGCAGTCTTGACGAAGGCTGGGCTCGCATCGAGCGTATCGAGCAAACGCTGGAGCCGTGGCGTAATCCCGTCCGTAGACTTGTAGCGAACCTCCGGCGGCCGTCCGAGACCGAGCATGAAAAGGTGTTCGCGTTCCGGCTCCGTCAGCATCAACCCGGAAGCGATCCGGTTCAGCACGTCAGCCGAGGGCGCGCCGCCGCGGCCCTGCTCGAGCCACGTGTACCAAGTCGGGCTGATATTGGCGCGTTGAGCAACCTCTTCGCGGCGAAGCCCCGGCGTCCGTCGTCTTCCCGAAAACCCGAAGGCGCCAGGGTCGAGCCTCGTCCGGCGATCTTTCAGAAACGCTGCCAATGAATTCGGCGTGATGTCCGGCATCGATACCCTGTTAGCAATTATACCCTGATACGGTCACTACTTTAACGGAATAAGAAGAGCGCAGATAGTCCCGCTGTCAAAGCAACTGGAGAATGACAATGCGTGTATTTCTCACCGGAGCCACGGGCTTCATCGGCTCGGCACTGGTTCCTGAACTTCTCGACGCGGGCCACGAAGTCATCGGCATGACCCGCTCGCAGGCAGGCGCCGAAAAGCTGATCGCATCAGGGGTCGAGCCACATCTGGCGACGCTCGAAGACCTCGAAAGCATAGAACGCGGCGCCCGGAATGCGGATGCCGTCATCCATACGGCGTTCGACCACAATTTCGAACGGTTCGCCGAGAATTGCGAAAAGGACCGGCGGGTCATCGAAGCGCTGGGATCAGCCCTTGCCGGTTCCGAACGCCCGCTGCTGATCACCTCGAGCATCGCGATGGGCGCGCGCGGCAAAGGCGAGCTCGCTGTCGAAGACGTCTTCGATACGGATCACCCAAACCCGCGCATTGCTTCTGAGCGCGCTGGAAACCGGCTTCTGGACGGAGGGATCAACGTCTCCGTGCTCCGTCTGCCGCAGGTCCACAACACGTTCAAGCAGGGCCTCATCTCGCCGCTCCTCGACATTGCCAGAGCAAAAGGCGTTTCAGCTTACGTGGGGGACGGAACGAACCGCTGGTCGGCCGGTCACCTTGGCGATGTTGCGCGCCTCTACCGCCTTGCTATCGAGAAAGCGGCACCCGGTGCACGCTATCACGCGGTCGGCCAAGAGGGCGTGGAGATGCGCCTTATCGCCGAAGCGTTGGGTCGCGGCTTGGATGTCCCTGTTGTTTCCATCTCAGCCGACGAGGCTTCGGAGCATTTTGGCGCGATGGCACGGTTCGTCGGTCTCGACATGAGGGCATCGAGCGCGAAGACACAAGCAAAGCTCGACTGGCACCCGACCGGCCCGACGCTGATCTCCGACCTCGATGCGATGGTCTATTGATGGGCTAGCGAGCAATGCGCGCCGGCGCCTCACTGGATGAGGAGGACTGCAAGCGACAGGGCGAGCGCCGGAAGCATGACGACGGCGCCCAGCTTGAGAAAGCTCAGGGCGCCGATGTGCAACCCTTCGCGCTTCAGCGCCGTCAGCCACAGAATGGTCGCGAGCGACCCCGTGACCGAGAGGTTGGGGCCGAGATCGACGCCGATCAGCACCGCGCCGGCAATCTTGTCGGACACATGCGCCAGCTCCACGGCGCTTCCGGCAACGAGGCCGGCCGGCAGATTGTTGACGAGATTGGAGCCGAGCGCCACGACCGTGCCGGCGAACGCTGCCGTCTGGGCGGGATAAAGCGAGGCATTCTGGGTCAGCTGATGCGCCAATGCATCGATCAGGCCCGTCCGGTCAAGGGCTTCGACCACGACGAACAGGCCGGCCACCAACGGCAGCACGCTCCAGGACACGCCCTTCAGCGTTTCGACAGGGCTCTGCCGGGTGATCGCGAGAACAGCCGCCGTCGCGATGCAGCCGGCCACAAAGGTGGGCAACCCGAGATCGAAATGCAGCGCCGATGCTCCGAGCAGCAGGACCGCCGTCGCGCACAAGGCAATCCCCGTCAGCCTTGCGCTATGCGACAGCGGCACGCTTTCAACCACGGGGGACACGCTGTCGGCCGCGATGGTCGAGCGCTGCGTCCAATAAAGCGCGATAAACGTCACGACGATTGAGACGATTGAGGGAAGACCGAACGTGGCGAGCCAGCGCGACAGAGGCGGCATCGTTCCGCCGCCGAAGATCACCAGATTGGCCGGGTTGGAGATGGGCAGCACGAAGCTTGCGGCATTGGCGATGAAGGCGCAGATGAGAAGATAGGGCATCGGATCCTTCACCTTTGCCGTGCGGCACGCCGCATAAACGGCAGGCGTCAGCACGACCGCGGTCGCATCGTTCGAAAGGAACGCGGTGACGACGATGCCGACCCCATAGATCAGGACGAACAATCGCTTCGGCGAGCCTTTTGCATAGGCGGTCGCAATCGATGCCAGCCAGTCGAACAGCCCTTCCCGTCTCGCGAGTTCCGATAAGAGCATCATGCCGATCAGGAACAAGTAGACGTCGAGCCCCTTGGCAACACCGGCCCAGGCATCCCAGGGGGCGATCAGGCCGAACATCAAAAGGAGCGATGCGCCGAGCACGGCCCATATCGCTTCCGGCCAGGCAAACGGCCGGGTAATGACGCCGAGCGCTGTCAAGCCGGCGATGCTCCAGGTCATGGTCAATGCGTTCATGGATGGTCCAACCGAAACGATTATGGTGCGACAGGGATCTGGCGATCGTCTCCTGCCTTGTTCGCACCTTTTTGGGAAGGGGCAATGCTCTTGCGCCCGGTGAGAAAGGCCGCAACCGCCAGCGCTGCAACGCCGCCATGCACCCAGTAGGCGAGCGCATAGCCGCCGACATTCGTCAGCCAGCCGGCCACCACGTTGCTCAGCGACGCGCCGATGCCCTGAACGGTCATGACCGCAGCCAGTCCGACATTGAAACGACCGGTCCCCGCGAGGATCCGTTCTGCCGCAATCGGGGTCGCGATACCGATCAGGCCTGCGCCAACTCCATCGAGGATCTGCACCGGATAGATCACAGCGAAATTGCTGAAGGAGCCTGCGATCGCACCGCGGATCGGCAATGCAAGCAGCGCGATGAGGAAGACCGTCGCCAGCCCGAACCGCCGGATCAGGAAAGGCGCCGCTAAAGCCATGACGATCATCGACAGCTGCGACACGCCTGTCGTCACCGCCGTCGTCTGGAACGGCGTCCCGAGATGGATCGAGAAGTCCTGGGCAATGAGGCGGCTGATCGGCGCGTTGCCGAAGTGGAAGATCATCAGCGTCACGGCGAGCAGGATCAGCCCCTTGCTGCCCACGAGGACGGAATAGCCGGAGGGACCCGGCGCTCCATCGTCATGCGCAAGACCGCGCGCCGCGTTGTGATTGATCCGCTCCGGGTCGATCGCAAGCGCTGCCAGAATGGCGGCGACCGCCGTGACGATCATCAATCCGATGACACCGCTGACGCCGAAGTAGACCGTCGCTAAATAGATGCCGGCGAGCGAGACAACGTTGCCGAGATGGTTCCAGAATTCGTTTCGCGACACCTGACGGGAAAACGCCTTTTCGCCGACAAGGCCAAGCGTCAGCCCCATCAGCGCCGGACCGACGACGGCGCCAACGATGGCGGTTGCCGACTGACCGCCGAACACCGATGCGTTTCCGGGGCTGGCAAGCGTCCACAAGGCTGCCGCCGTCACCAGGATCACCGGGATGATGATGAGCGTGCGTTTACGCTTGGAGGCGTCCACCCATGCGCCGAACAGCGGTGTCGCGATCATTCCGAGTACACCGCCAAGCGTGGCGATGAAGCCGAGCGTCATCGGCGACCACCCGTGGGTAGCGAGAAACCCGTCGAGAAACGGTCCAAGCCCGTCGCGGGCGTCGGCGAGAAAGAAGTTGAGGACGGCAAGTGCCACCAGGGATCGATCAGTCAGGCCTGTCTGTAGGGTGGATCGCATGCCAGCCTCGCTTCATCATGCTACATGCTTGAAAATTGTGGCGTCCAACGCCGGTGGCGGACGCGGGGTTCCAGCGTGCCCGAAAGAAGATCGGGCAACGCTTTCCCGTTACAACCCTGCGGTCAGGGCTCCGCCACCAGGTTTTGCAACCAGGGCTTTACCCTTTTGGCGCAGGGGGTGTCGGCATATCACCGCGCGGACCGTCATGCGGAGGGCCGCCGGCCGGGCCATGAGGCGGAGGGCCGCCCGCTGGTCCGTGACGCGGAGGGCCGCCGGCCGGGCCGAGCGCTTCCATGCTGCCGTCCTGGCGAACGATATAGGTCGCGTGCAGGAAGCCGTTGTCGAAGCGACCCTGGACACTGACGGCTTCGTTGAGATCGACAAGCTTGCCGTCGTCTCCCGATGGCCCGGTTTCAACCAGTGCCCGTCCGCTGTCGTCCTGAACGACGAACTTGTTGCCGAATACCTCGGCTACCGTCCCCTTAACCGTCACCAGGCTGTCCTCCTTGACGGCGGAGATGGCGACCGGGTTCATGGGCGCAAGCTCGACGCTCGGCCCGGTCAGCTTCATTGCGCCGGCTCCGGCCGCGGCCCCGATGGCAAGGATCGCCAAGGCCGTGACGCCGAAGGTTGCCATGCGCCCGTTGCCGGTCTTGTGCGGGGGCTTGGGTGCATGCGGCTTGTCGGCCGAACCATCCTTCTGATCGACGGTCGTGTTGTTGTCCGAAATTGACATGGTCTTCTCCTGTTTTGGTATGCCAGGAGAGATTTATCAGCCGACGACCGATAACAGCCTGAACCTTGTGGTTCAGTTTGAGTTAAGCCTTGCCGCCATAGGACAGCGTCTCTCCACCACGGCAAACGGGTTGCACATGCGCGTACTTCTGGTCGAAGACGACACCGATCTTTCCAAACGCATCGCAGCCAGCCTGCGGGCCGAAAGTTTTGTCGTGGACATTGCAAAGAACGGCGAGGATGCCGAGCACGCAGGCCTGACCGAACTCTACGACGTTGCCATTCTCGATCTGGGCCTACCGAAGATCGATGGCGTGTCGGTTCTGAAATCGTGGCGGGCCGCGGGCCGCACCCTCCCCGTCCTGATCCTGACCGCGCGCGACGGATGGCCGGACAAGGTCGAGAGCTTCAAGGCGGGCGCCGACGATTTCCTCACCAAGCCGTTCAAGATCGAGGAACTGGTGCTGCGCATGCGCGCCCTCGTCCGCCGCGCCACGGGCCATGCATCCTCCAAAATCCTCTGCGGTCCCCTGGAGTTCGACGCCCAGCTCGGCACCTTCCAGTTCAATGGCCTATCGCTGAAGCTGACCGCGCTGGAATGGCGCGTGCTCTCTTGCCTGATCCTGCGCAAGGACGTCATCGTCGATCGGCGCGAGCTGATCGAGCGCGTCTACGAAGGCGATGCCGAGGTCGATTCCAATTCGATAGAGGTGATCGTCGCGCGCCTGCGCCGCAAGATCGGCGCGGAACTGATCGAAACCGTTCGCGGCCGCGGCTACATGCTGACGGCAGCGCCATGAGCGGGCTCAACCTATCCGGCCAGGCGTCGATCGCCCGGCGGCTCGCCGGCTTTTCCATCATCTTCGTGACGGCGACGGTGATCGTCGCATCCGTCATTCTCTACCTGATCGTGGCGGGCGTGGTGAGGGAGCAGATCGATCAGCGGCTCGACACCCAGATCGAGGGATTGCGAAATGCACTGACCACCGACAGTGCCGGCGACGTCGTCCTCTCTGCAGACCTCGACGGCCCGCCATTCGATCGTCCGCGCTCCGGTTGGTACTGGCAGGTGTCCGACGATCGGACCCGCATAACCTCCCGGTCGCTGGCCGAGGAAACCCTGGAAAGCCCGCCCCGCCCCTTCGACTGGCGCCACGCGGCGGAGCCCAAGCCACATCCGGCCGATCGTGTCGCCTTCCGCGACGAGACACTGTATCTGCGCACGCTGGAAACCATGGTCGGAGATCGGACGGTCGAGATCATCGCATCGGCGCCGCAATCTTCCCTGAGCGCACCCGCCCGGCGGGCATTGCTGTGGCTGGTTCCTGCGATGCTTCTTTTGGGTGGCGTTCTCGTCGGCGGCATCCTGCTGCAGGTCCGCTACGGGCTTCGACCGCTCAGACAACTGACCTTAGATATTGCATCCATTTCCGCAGGCGTTTTGCCGCGTTTGCCGGATCAGGACGTCGAGGAGTTGCAGCCCGCATCCCGCGAGATCAACCGCCTCGTGGACAAGAATGCCGAGAGGCTCGCCGAAACACGCCTGCATTTCGCAAACCTCGCGCACGGCCTGAAGACCCCCGTTGCAAGCCTACAATTAGCCTTGAACGGCGCAAACGATCCCACCAACGAGATGCGCGATCTGGTCGACAGGATCGACCAGCGCATCCGCCATCATCTCGCCCGTGCCCGCAAGACTGCCTCCAGCGGCACCGTTTCGGCAACGCAAGTGAACCCCCGCATAGACGATCTTGTGCTTGTCATGTCGCGCATCCACGCTGACCGGGGCATCTCGGTGCAATGCACGATCGAGCCGCAAATTTCGGTTGCCTGTGCGGCCGAGGATTTCGACGAGATCGTCGGCAATCTCCTCGACAACGCGTTCAAATGGGCTGGCAGCCTTGTCGCGATTGATGCCCGCACGGACGGACGCTCGATCGTCATCACGCTCGAAGACGATGGCCCCGGTATCTCCGACGATACGATCGAGAAGGCATTTCTGCCGGGTGTTCGGATGGATGAGACGGTCGCTGGAGATGGGTTCGGCCTGACGATCGCCAATGAACTCGCACAGCTCTATGGCGGAAAGATTGGGCTTCGCAATCAAGACGATAAGGGACTGCGCCAAACCATCACATTGCCGAAAACGGCTACAGGATCGTCATCCGTTGCAGCCTGAACCGTCCTCTCCCCCGACCCCTGGAACACCAATGGCCGCCCCGTTTCCGGAGCGGCCATTGTTTTAAACGTCTCGACATTCACCCGGCCTGCTGAGACGCAGGCTCCAGATGCTGCCCGCCTCAGTGAGCCGCGACGAGCTTCGTCATGTGCATCTTGTGCATTTCAAGCTTCGGCAGAGTCTTGGCCGCGAACTCCTTGACCGCTGCATCGTCACCGCCCTTGGCATAGGTCGCAAACAAGCTGACCGCTTCCATATGCGCTGTTGCCTGCATGTCGATATAGAGCGGCTCGAAGTCCTGGTCAGATGCACCCTTCAGCATTTCAAGCATGGCCGCGTGCTTTGGCGACATAACCGGTGCCTCGTCTCCGAGCTTGGCCGCCTTTTTGAGTTCTTCGCCCGCCATCGTATGATCCTTGATCATCTCTGACGCGAACTTCTTCACGTCGGCATCCTTGGCCTTTTGTTCGGCGAGCTTGCTCGACTCGATCTCGAAGGCGTTGGAGCTGGTGACGGCTTTGACGAAGGAAGCCTTGTCGACGTTGAACGCGGCAGCGGCTTTGTCGGCGCTGGCGGGCTGTGCCGCAAAGCTTGCCGAGGACATCAGAAGCGAGAGCGATACGAGCGAGGCTGAAATCATCTTGTTCATAGGGGCTCTCCTTACTTGGCTTTGTCGAAGGCTGCGGTGAGATCGGCGACCGCGAGATCCAGTGCCTGCTTGGCTTCCGGAACGACCTTGCCCATGCCGAAGAACTCGTGTGTCACGCCGTTATAGGTCTTGGTATTCACCGGAACGCCGGCGTCCTTGAGCTTGGACGCATAGGTTTCACCGTCGGACCGCAGCGGATCGATCTGGGCGAGGATCACGGTTGCCGGAGCAACTCCTGCAAGGTCCGAGCGACCGTTGAGGTTAATGCGCGGGTCCTTGGTCTCATCCATGGACGTGACCGTGTTCTTGACGAACCATTCCATATCGGCCTTGCCGAGCGGCTTGGCATTGGCGTTTTCCTTGTAGGACGCCGTTTCCATGTCGTTGCCGGCGACCGGGTAGACGAGAAGCTGGTGAACCGGCTGCTTCGCCTTCATCTCCTTGGCCATCAGAGCGACGTTGGCCGCCAGGTTGCCGCCGGCGCTTTCGCCCGCAACCGCGATCTTGTCGGAGTTGCCGTTCATGTCGTGAATGTTCTCGACAACCCACTTATAGGCCGTCCAGGCATCGTTATGAGCAGCCGGGAACTTGTGCTCCGGCGCATGACGGTACTCGACTGAGACGACGATGGCTTTGGCGCCGAGCGAAAGGGCACGCGGTGCGCCGTCATAGACGTTGATGTCGGCAACCACCCAGCCACCGCCGTGATAGTAGACGACGACGGGGAACGGACCCTTGCCGGCCGGCATGTAGACGCGCGCGGCGATACCGCCTTCAGCCGTCGGAATGGTGATGTCCTTGTTGGTCACCTGCGCTTCGGGATTGGACGACAGGCGCTTTTCCCACTGGACAGCCTTCGCAGCATCGGCAGGGCTTGCCTGTGTGCGGGCTTCCGGAACGCTCAAGCTCGAGAACGGCTTGGCGTCTAGCGCACCAAGCTTGTCGAGCACGGCCTGCATATCTGTGGTGGGTTTTGCCATCTCCTGCGCAAACGACGGGGCGGCAAGCGGGGCGGCCATTACCAGTGCGAGAGGAAGTGCTTTCGCAAACATTGAGGACTTCATGTTGGGTCTCCGGTTTAGATGGCTAGCTAACCGGGACGAGGGCCTTATGTTCCAGATAATGCTGTTTTTTCAGATGCTAATCTACAGATGCTGATTTTCGGCGGACACCGCTTGCCGGGTGCAGCGACGGCGAGTTGCGGCCAAAACCTACAGGCGACCGTTGCCGGCCGCCTGCGATAGTTGTCAGATAGATTTACTGGTGGGCGGCGTTATTCCAGAGCCGTCCATCACATTTTCCCAATCGAACGACTTCCGTTTTCGATCAGGTGCGGATCGTAAAATCGACGTCGACGCTTGCCTTGATCGCGTTGGAATACGGGCAGATGTCGTGGGTTACCTCGACGAGCTTCTGTGCGTCGGCTTCCGACATACCCGGCAGATAAACATCCAGGGCAGCGGTGATGCCAAAGCCACCTTCCGAGCGCGGGCCAATGCCGACGGTTGCATCAACGGTCGAACCATCCGGAACCTTGGTCTTCAGCTGCGTAGCGCCGACGCGCAGGGCGCCGAGGAAGCAGGCCGAATATCCAAGTGCAAACAGCTTCTCCGGATTGGCGCCATCACCACCGGGGCCACCGAGTTCCTTCGGCACGACCAGCTGCAGTTCTAGCGTCCCGTCGGAAAGCGCCGTCTTGCCGTCACGGCCACCGCCGGATGCAGTTGCGCTGGTCTTGTACTTCGCGTCGACAGACATAGTCTTCTCCTGGGTTGGGGCGGATCAATTTTCTTAATTCGCAACTCAATTGCACGCCATTGATATCGCGCTCGGAAGTGCATGTCAATTGCTTGCAATTACCTTGCGCACAATATAGATTGCGCTAATGACAGATATCCCTGAAAAACCGGCATCGGTTGAACTCGACCAAATGCTGTGCTTCGCCGTCTATAGAGCCGAACAGGCCTTCAACCGGGTCTACCGGACTGCGCTGGCGCCGACGGGGCTGACCTATCCGCAGTTTCTCACGATGAAGCTTCTGTGGAGCGAGGGCAGCCTTTCCGTGGGCGAGATCTCGCTAAGGCTCGGCGTCGATTCCGGCACGACCACGCCATTGATCAAGCGGCTTTCGCTGATGGGTCTCGTGACAAAGATGCGCAGGGACGACGACGAGCGCCGCGTCGATATCTACCTGACGGAAAAAGGCCGCGCCCTGCAGGAGAAGTCGGACGCCGTGACGAAGTGCATCGTTGATGCCGTCGGCATGGATCAGCCTCAAGTCAACGCGACCTTGGCGACCATAAACGCTCTCAGCGCGAAACTGAGTGGAACCACGTCCGACCTTTAAGGACGCAGGCGCACGACACCCTCCTCAAAACAGGCTCACGGGATCGTGCCCTTCCCGGATCCGTCAACTGTCTCATCTACGTCCTCGCCGGACACGATCGACAGGAGGATGTCATGTCGGACACCAATTCACTGCCGCCACCGCCCGACCTTTGCGAGACGGTCTTTTCTGCCTGCGAGGACAAAGCCGGCCTTCCCCTCAGTAAGATGATCATTCTCGGCATGCTTGCCGGCATTTACATCGGCTTCGGTGGACTGTTTGCGACGGTGGCACTGGCTGGCGCCGACAGCCTTCCCTTCGGCGTCGCGCAGATCCTCGCCGGCACGGTGTTTTCGCTTGGCCTCGCACTGGTGATGATCGCCGGCGCGGAATTGTTTACCGGCAACACACTGATGATCGGTCCGGTGGTTGCCGGACGGATCCCCGCTGGACGGGCGGCGGGGGCGTTGACGACTGTCTATCTGGCCAATTTCGCCGGTTCGATTGCGCTCGCTGTCGTCGCGATTTTCGCCGGCTTGCATGAGGCCGGCGACGGAGCGGTCGGTCGCGCGGCATTCGAGCTTGCTGAAACGAAGACTGCCAAGGGGTTCGCAACGACGCTTGCAAGCGGCATCCTTGCCAACACGCTTGTCTGTCTCGGTGTCTGGCTGGCCTATGCGGGCCAGACGGTCACGCAGAAGATTTTCGGTCTGCTTCTGCCGGTCGCAGCGTTCGTCGCGGCAGGCTTCGAACACTCCATCGCCAACATGTATCTGCTGACCTATGCCACTCTCGTCCAGGGCATGCTTGAACCCTCGACGGCGCTGTTGGACATCAGCGACATCTTCGGCAACTTGCTGCCGGCAACGATCGGGAATGTGATCGGCGGAGCCTTCGTGGCCCTCGCCTATTCTGCGGCTTACGGAAAGCCGGCTAAGAAGTGACCTCGGCTCAGAGCGTCTTGAGCAGTCTCAAAAGAGCAAGCATTTCCAGAGGGCTGCGACGCTTGAAGGCGATGTAGGTCGGCTCTTCGGCGCCATGGAACCGGCGCTTGAATGCCGCCTGTCCCTGCAGGTTGAAGATCCTCTTGTTGATGGCCGGCGACTTGTAGGCATATTCGAACCTGCCGCGCCAGAATGCGCTTTCCGCAAACCCGCTTGTCGTGATCGCCGCAAGGGGCGAAAGCCCAAGCGTCACCAGCGACCTGCCCTCTTCCCTGAAGCGGTCCGTCGCGAACTTCGTCAGACCGATCTCGGCATGCGGGGTCGTCCCCGTCTTCTTCCGCTTGAAAGTGGACGTGTATCCCGTCACCTGCCCCGCATCGAAAATCGGATCGAAATCGAGCACGGCGATGGTTTCGCCTTGCGGATCGAGGATGAGGAACCGGCGCATATGCGCCGACAGCTCGGCTTTGAACGGCCTGTTCAGGAAACACATTTCCCGCCGACGGACGATGCGGCCAGCGCGCCATTCTTCGGAAACGGCCTTGATCTGGTCGGGCCTGGCCAGACTGCCGTCACACTCGACAATCCGGTAACCGTTCTTCAGCAGCCACCGCTCCGAATAGCGGACCGTCTCGTTCTTCTTTCCGGCAAACGAATGCTCGTTGAGCACGAGACGGGTATCGACGCCCATCTGATTGATCCGGTAGCCGAGCCGAGACAGTGTCTCTGCCGTCTGCCGGCCGATCTGCACGAAACAGGGACGTTCGGCCGCTGCGACGAAATCGGACACGTACCGGGCACGATCGGCCTTGTCGGCGACAGGATCGCCCAAGGCAAACATGTGCCCCATCTTCGTCGCGTAAGCGATATATCCCTTGTCGTCGCCGAAGTGGCTGAGGTTCTTCTGAACCGCCGTCGAATACGCCAGCGAGAAGTCGCCGTGTTGCCGGCAAAGCTCCATCCTGCGTTCATCTGACAACTGAGCGGACGCGAGATGCGGAAGGCCACGGTCAAGAACGGAGTCGATGTACCCGCGGAGGCCTGCCATACGATTTTCCTCAAAGTCGATGTCCGTACTTTTGGCACGCGCGTTTTATGGTACATAGAGATATTCTAAACTTGGAGGGCATCTCCCCGCTGTTTCAGGATTGGGTGTTGCAGCAGCGCATGTTTTTCAGCATTGTCTGGCCATGAATCTGCCCGCTGAGCCTCTCCAAATCGAAGATGTCGTGGTCATTGGTGCCGGGCTTTCTGGAATGACCGCCGCCTGTGAGCTGGGAAGGCGCGGCATCCGCGCCCGAATCATTGCCCGTGAAGAGCAGGTCGGATCGACCTGGCGCAAACGCCATCCGCAGCTCTCTCTCAACACGCATCGCGACATTTCCCACATGCCGGGGCTGCAATACCCGAGCGGAACCTCGGCTTTTCCCAAACGGGACGTTGTTGCCGCTCATCTGGCACAGTTTGCCCGTGACAACGCCCTTGATATTGAACACGGCGTTTCGGTTGAGGCGTTGAGCAGACGCGACGGCGTCTTCCATCTTGCAACATCCGCCGGTCCGGTTTTGTGCCGCAACGTCGTGGTCGCCACAGGACGCGATGGCGATCCGTGGCAGCCTCTGTTCAAGGGTGCGGAAAACTTCGGCGGACAAAGCATACACGCTTGCGACTTCGGGGATGCGAAGCAGTACCGGGGAAAGCGGGTGCTGATCGTCGGCGCCGGCAATTCGGGGTTCGACATTGCCAATCACCTGGCGAAGGTCGATCTGGCCGACTGCTGGTTTTCCGTTCGCACCGGTTCATCGGTTCTTCCCAAGCGATTGTTCGGCGTGGCCGTCCATAAATTCTCGCCATGGCTGGCACGTCTTCCCACGCCTGTGGTCGATATCACGATCTCGCTGACGGAACGCTTGGCCTTCGGGGATCTGACCAAGCTCGGGTTTCCCAGATCATCGCACAAGGCCGCAACGCGGCTTGCCCGCAATCATGTGGCGATCCCGGTGGATGACGGCGCTATCAAGGCCGTACGTGAAGGCCGCATCAAGGTTGTCGGCGAAGTTGTCGAATTCACGCAAGCCGGCACCGTTCTGCACAAGAACGGCGTGGTGACAGCCCCGGGTGTGATCATCTACGCGACCGGTTACGGCGCGCACCATCAATCGCTTCTTGGCGAGCTGGCCATCGAGAACGGTCACGTCCCATCCCCGAGCGGCCCTGATATTCCAGGCCTCTGGTTCATCGGTATGACGCCGGGCCTTATCAGCTATTTTCACAATGCCAGAGAAGAAGCAGTCGAGATGGCCGCCGCGATGCGATCGCGCTTGGACACGGACGCGCGCTCAGGCCGTTGACACAGAGTTTTGCCAACCGGTGATGCGGCGGACAACGGCCCCCATGGAACATTTTGCCGTGCCCACCCATTCCTGACTGAGCCTCTACAGTCTTGTAGCAGCCGAATGGGAGACATCATGGACGATAACAAGAACGCTCAGGAAGCCGTCGAAGAAACTGGCAAGAAAGCGCCGGCGACATCGGATAGCCCTGCCGCCGGTCCGCACGCCAAGCCTGAATTGATGGATGAGAGCAAGACGCCTGGTACGGGCTCGTTGCCGGATACGGATGACGAGAGCGTTTCGCCGGGCGGCGGCTGAGGACCCGCGAACATAATGACAAAAAGCCCAGCGCAGGCATTGCAGGATGAAAGCGCCGAGTGGTTCGCGTCCCTTGAGCCGGTCAGGCCTCAGGACATGGTCGGCCTGTGGAGAGGCCGCGGCCACCCGTCCGGCCATCCGCTCGATGGCGTCCTTGAAAACCTGCGCTGGTTCGGAAAGCGCTTCCATCCGGACGGGCGGGCTGATGCGCTGCTGTTTGAGGGCGCACCGGGCAGGCTGGTTGCAGTCGACCCGAAAGTGTTTCCCATCCGGTGGGCGATCCGGCTTGCAAGGTTCGGCCGCACCTCGAGCGCGGTGAACCTCTTTTCCCACATACGCCCGCGCGTGCGCGCAAAATCCACCACCGCATCCCTGGAAAACAGGATGGATCGCGACGTGTTGACTGCCGCGATGGTCTACGACCAGCAACCGATTACCGACATGTTCCGGCGGATCTCCGATACAGAGATCGCGGGCAAGATGATCGTCGAAGGCGACCCACGCCGGTATTATTTCCGTCTCGAGAAAGTCGTCGATTGACCGCTGCGCAAACGGTCCTCGCCGCCTGCGATCACAACCACATTGGTCGGGCGGAACAAGGTGAACAACACAGGGTTATCTCTGCACTTCAACCCTGATGTGGAACGCCTCATGAAATCTCTCGCCATTGCCTATGTGGCCACTCTTGTTTCCTTTCTCGCAATCGACGCTGTGTGGCTCGGCCTTGTTGCCGGCAAGATGTACCGGGAAAAACTCGGCGACCTCATGCTTCCCTCTCCCAATCTCGGGATCGCTGCGATCTTCTACCTCTTCTTCGCGGTTGCGATCGTCATCCTGGCGGTAAAACCGGGTCTCGATGGAGGGTCCTTGTGGATTGCGATCGGATGTGGCGCATTGCTCGGTCTGGCCGCCTACGGCACCTATGACATCACCAATCTCTCGACTTTGAAAAACTGGCCGGCTTCGCTTGTCGTCATCGACATGATCTGGGGAACAGTCCTGACGGGCATCGCCAGCGCCTGCGGTTACATCGCCGCCCGCTCCATGAGCTGAGCTTGATCCACTCAGTCCGCCCCCGTACGAAGCAGCTCCGTCGTTGCTCCCTGCTTCCCAGCCATTGGAAGCAGGGGAAAGTTATGATTTATGAGCGGCCGTAGAAGACTCTTCTAGCACCTGGAACAAACGACCGGTAACCGCGTTCCTGTGCGCGCGCTGATGAAGGACGGTAAGGAATTGACGCTGGAAACCAATCCAGAGTGTCGAAATCTATTCGACGTATATGACTGGGAATCCTCAGATATCGGCCCGAAGGATCGCTGGGCCGTGGAGTTGCGGACTCTGGTGAACGTCATGCTCGGGTCGCTGCAACCGATGCTGATCGTGTGGGGCCCTTCACAGACCACGCTCTACAACGACGGCTACGCCGAAATGTGCGGCAAGCGGCACCCGGCCGCATTCGGAAAACCCTTCGGCGAACTGTGGCACGACATCTGGGATCAGGTGGAGCCGATCATTTCTGCAGCCTATGCCGGACAGGGTACGTCGATGGACGATATCGAGTTCGTCATGCATCGCAACGGCGTTCCCGAAGAAACACATTTCGCCTTTTCCTACACGCCGGTCCGAGACCCCTGGAAAACGGTGCTGGGAATGTTCTGCGCCTGCACCGAGCAGACATCGACCGTGGCGGCACGAAACGCCGAACGGACCCTGCGGGAGCGCTTCGAGCAGGTCTTCGAGCTCAGCCCCGGCGGTATCGCCATGCTGACCGGACCCAATCACGTCTTTGAATACGCCAACGAAGTGTACTACTCGATGATCGGCAGCGGCCGCGACATCATCGGCAAGACCGTCGCCGAGGCCGTGTCGGAAGTGGTCCGCCAGGGTTACATCGACATCCTCGACAGAGTTTACCAGACGGGCGAACCCTTCGTTGCGAAAAACCTTCGGATCGAATTGAACAGAGGAACCGCCGGCGAAAAGCAGGACCGGGTCATCGATCTCGCCTATCAGCCCATGGTGGAGGACGACGGCAAGGTCATCGGCATTCTCGTTCAGGCAATCGATGTCACGGAGCTTCGAGCGGAGGAGGAAAAACAGGCACAGCTGTCGCATGAACTGGGGCACCGCCTGAAAAACCAGCTTGCAATGGTGCAGGCGATCGCATCGCAAACGCTTAGAAATTCGACAGACCTCGCCAGCGCCAGAGTCCGCCTTTCGGACCGGATCGCCGTCCTCAGCGCCGCCCACGATACCATTCTGCTAGGCGGTATGGGCGCCTCTACTGTCACGCAGCTCGTCGACAAGATGACGTCCCTTCACGACGACCCTGCAAATCCCCGCATCACCGTTACAGGCACGAATATCAAGGTCGGCTCGCGCCCTTCCCTCTCTCTCTCGTTGATCCTTCACGAACTGGCGACGAATGCAGTCAAATACGGAGCCCTTTCGCTTCCGGACGGGCGGGTCAATATCCAGTGGAAGATCGCCGGCCCGAAATCGGATCGCTTCGAACTCATCTGGACCGAGACAGGCGGACCGCCGGTGCAACAACCCGAAGGCCCCGGTTCCGGTTTGCGTCTGATCAATGCCGGGCTTAACGGGACCGCAGACAGTACCGTCGCCTTCACATTCCAGCCTTCAGGTCTCACCTTCCGAATTGACGCAGACCTCCAGGGTTTCCAGCAGGAACATTGATGAAACATCATCCCATCCTCGTGGTCGAAGACGACGGCCTGATCCGCATGGATCTGGCGGACGTCCTCAGCGACAGCGGCTTCGATGTGGTCGAAGCCGCCAATGCCGATCAGGCGCTTGCGCTTCTGGAGGCCGGCATTCCGGTCAAGGCGATGCTGACGGATATCGACATGCCGGGATCGATGAACGGCATCAAACTCGCAAACCTGACGGCTTCGCGGTGGCCGGAATGCAGAATCATCGTCATCTCTGGACGTTTCTCGCCCGATCAGGGTAGTTTGCCGCAGGGAGCACGCTTCCTGTCGAAACCGATCTCGGAACGCCAGCTCAGCGTCGCGCTCTTCGAATTGGGATTATCCTCAACGATCTGAATGAGGTACATCGAGATCGCCCAC
Source organism: Neorhizobium sp. DAR64862/K0K3 (assembly GCF_050500185.1). NCBI lineage: Bacteria > Pseudomonadati > Pseudomonadota > Alphaproteobacteria > Hyphomicrobiales > Rhizobiaceae > Neorhizobium > Neorhizobium sp. DAR64862/K0K3. Next base: position 570,092 of record NZ_CP191449.1, on the reverse strand, counting down.
CGCGAAAGAACCACGAGATGACAAGACCTCTGTCCAATATTGGCACCGGCCGCATGGCGAGGCTGACGGCTGAATACGACTGGTCGCCAACATCGCTGGGACCGATTTCGTCATGGTCCGAAGCGCTGACCTCTGTCATCGAAATGATGCTGGGCCAAAAGCATGCGATCTGCGTGTTCTGGGGGGAGCAACTCAACATCCTCTATAACGATGCCTACGCACCGCTTCTGGGCGCAAAGGAAGCCGGCGCCCTCGGTCAGCCTGCCAAACAGGTCTGGTCGGAAATCTGGCCGGATATCGAGCCTTTCGTCAACCAGGCGCTGTCGGGCGACGGAACCTGGGCCGAGGAACTTCCTCTGACGATGCGGCGCAACGGATACGACGAAGAGACCTTCTGGACCTTTTCCTACAGCCCGCTCTACGAGAAGGGCGAGATCAAGGGCATGATCAACATCGCCCTCGACGCAACGCCGGGAGTGCTCGCCCGCAGGAACCAGCGCGCATTGCAGCGCGAGCTGGTACACCGCGTCAAGAATACGCTTGCAGTAACAGCTGCGGTCGTTTCGTCGACGCTGCGTCAGGCAAGCAGCCTCGACCAAGCAAGGGCCACCGTCTCGGACCGGATCGCCGCGCTTGGGAGCGCGCAGGAACTTCTGCACGATTCTGCCGACAATACCCCCGTCCGGGGGATCGTCGAGGCAGCCCTTGCAGCGCATCTCGATCGGTCCGATCGTGCGGTGATCTCCGGGCCGGACCTCTACGTGGCATCGCAGCAGGCGATCGGACTCTCGCTCGCGGTCTACGAACTTGCGACAAACGCCGTGAAATACGGCGCCTTATCCACAGAGACCGGGCGGATCGGAATTTCGTGGGAAGTGACTGCGGATGGGACGTTCCATCTGGTCTGGCAGGAAACCGGGGGCCCACCCGTAATGGCTCCGGCCAGGACGGGATTTGGATCACGGCTGACCAACAAGATCGTGCCCGCGTATTTTGAAGGCGAAGGCAAGACCCTCTACAACTTCGACGGCGTGCGGTTCGAGCTTCATGGCAAGATCCAGACCGGGCGCCTGAACAGCGCCCGGGAGAACGCTGCCGCCCTGGTCTGACGGGGCTTCGGCAGACGGGATTTGGCCGCGATGACGATCTCGACATAAAGTCAGGCGGGCTCAACGTCGCTCGGCGTTGCATCCACCGCACGGGTATCGACTTTGGCGACAAGCTCGCGAGGATCGAAATAGGCCCGGAACGACTTGATCTTTTCGCCATCGCTTTCGAGAACGCTGACGCCTGAATAGGCCACGGACTGCCCCTCGACAACCGCGTCACTGCGCCATTCGAGTATCGCGACGCCATCGGTTTCGACGACGTTGATGAATTCGGACTCGATCGTTGAAAACGCGGCGCGATAGGCCGTCCAGAACGTCTGTGCGGCTCCCGACTCGGCTGAATCATGGATCGACAACGGGTTGGACAGGACAGCATCGTCGCGGAACAGGCGGGCGATAGTATCGACGTCGCTGGACTTTTCCAGACGATGAAGGGCAGCGATGAAATTGTCGGCCAGTTGGGTCATATCGGTTCCTTCTTGGATCTTGCAATTGGAACCAGCACCGGACGATGATGTTCCGGACAAAGACGAAGCGCATTCCGGAGGAGGTCGTCATGACGGTCGTGCGAATGGGTGGTTGCCTCTGCGGCAAGGTGACATTCAGTGTGGCGGGCGAACCCACGCGGGTTGGGCTCTGTCACTGTACCGACTGCCGTCAGGAGAGCGGATCGGCTTTCACCTATTTCGGCATCTGGCCTGCTCATGCTTTCTTGAGTGAAGGAACGACGGCCGAACAAGGGGGACGGCGCTTCTGTCCGTCGTGCGGTTCAAGGCTTTTCGCCTGCGACGAGCACGAAGCCGAGGTCAAGCTCGGAAGCCTGCGCGACGCGCCTTCGGGTATAGTGCCGACCTACGAACTCTGGATCAAACGACGGGAGCCATGGCTTGCCGCGCTGCCGGACGCGGAGCAGTTTGACGAGGACCGACCTTAGCACCCGAACGGTGCCCCGTGCTTGTTGCTAGCGATCAAACCGGTCGCGCAGAAAAAGCACGGCTTGCCTCGCCTCTTCGGACGAGATCGTGTGCCCGACCTGGGGATAGAGTTTCAAAGTAACGTCGTAACCCGCGCCCCGCAGCTGGCCGGCGGCGGCAACGGATGCCACGGACGGGATCGTCTGATCCGCCTCGCCATGCATCAGAAGAACCGGTATCTTCGAGGCCGAGGCCTTGGGCGGCAGCGGCAACAGGCCGGCGATACTGACGACTGCGCCGACCTTCCAGCGCCCGGAGGACACGGCATCCAGCGCCATGATTGCACCCTGAGACACCCCGACAAAGGCGACACTTTCCAGATCACTTTTGAAACCTTCGCGTTCGACGATGTCGGCCATCAGGCTGTCGAAAGCCTTTCTGGCACCTTCGATACGATCCGGCCGCAGCACCTGATCGTCGACCGCAAACCACTGACGACCGCCGGATCGATGCGCAAACGGCGCATCCGGCGCGACGAACCGCGTGTCCATCAGGATTGACTGCCAGGAATTGCCGATGGCCGCCATGACCGAACCGGAGCCTCTGATGCCGTGCAGGGAAATCACCAGACGACGCGGTTTCGTTTGAGAGGTTTTGATGGCAACTTCTCCTTTCGCCTGATCGACAAGAGGGACGCCCGCCTCGATCGGCCCTGCAACCGGTTTTGGCGCGCGCAGGTCAGCGCGCGTTCCCGAGGCATCCACGGCATGAGCCGGGCTGGACAGAAGCGTCATCAAGAAGATGGAAGCAGATGTGAACGGGACGGCGAAGTTCAGGCGCGGCATGGGTATTCCTGATTGATCCCACCCGAAACCACAGCCATCCCAAATCGTTCCGGAAACCCGCGGCAACGATTGCCCGTCGGCGATTACACTTTCGTGTAGTGACCCGATCGACTTTGGGACAGTTGGCACCATCGGCCGCGCCGAAACAACGCCATGCGGTCAGACCGTGGCGACGGATCCGGCGCGGACATGACAGGCGGCCTCCCTGCCCGGCCCGGTCGAGACCAGCGGCGGGTGCGTCACATGGCAGATATCGACAGCCAGAGGACAGCGGGTCACGAACTTGCAACCCTTGGGCGGGTTGGCGGGGCTGGGAAGATCGCCCTTCAGCACGATCCTCTGCCGCTTTCGCTGCGCCACCGGATCTGGAAGCGGCACTGCCGACAAAAGGGCTTCCGTATAGGGATGTACCGGGCGCGCAAACACATCGTCCGTCCGGCCCGTTTCGATGAGATGCCCGAGATACATGACCGCAACCCTGTCGGCAAAATGCCGGACGACGGAAAGGTCGTGGCTGATGAACAGGTAGGACAGACCGAACCGCCGCTGCAGATCGAGAAGCAGGTTGAGGATCTGCGAGCGGATCGAAACATCGAGGGCGGACACAGGCTCATCGAGGATCAGCAGTTTGGGGTTGAGCGCCAAGGCCCTCGCGATCACGATCCGCTGTCGCTGCCCGCCCGAAAACGCGTTCGGCTTGCGCTCCGCATGCTGTGGATGCAGTCCGACGAGGGCCAGAAGCTCGGCGACGCGCTCGGCCCGCTCGGCGGCGTTACCGACACCGTGGATGGCCAGCGGCTCGCCGATGCTCTCGCCGATCGACATTTTCGGATTGAGAGCGGAAACCGGATCCTGGAAAACGATCTGTACCTCGCGGGACAGGGCGCGCCGAGACGCGGTCTCGCCATGAACGATCGGCTTGCCCTCGAACAGGAGGCTGCCCGCCGACGGTTTGGTCATGCCCAGAATGGCCGCGCCGAGCGTGGATTTCCCGCAGCCCGACTCGCCCACAAGAGCGACGCTTTCGCCATGGACGATGTCGAGATCGATGCCGTCGACGGCCTTGACGAACCCGGTCGGACGTCCGAGCAGGCCGCCGCGGATGGGAAAATGCACCTTGAGGCCGGACAGCGACAGAAGCGGTTCAGTCATAGCATTTCTCCCACCCGTTCCGAATGCCAGCATGCGGCACTGCCCTCGTCACGGCGAGGCGCAAGCGGCGGGATTTCGTCGAGACAGTGCTGGTCGGCCAGCGGACAGCGCGGGCTGAAGCGGCAGCCGACCGGCCACTGGCCGATGTCGGGCACAAGCCCCTCGATCGTCGGCAGCAGCGCCTTCGGCTTACCGTCCAGCCGCGGGATGGTCGATAGCAGCAGCCGCGTATAGGGGTGTTCCTGACGCGCGAAAATCGTATCGACCGGCGCCTCCTCGATGATCCGCCCGGCATACATCACCGCAACCCGGTCCGCCATATCGGCAACCACGCCCATATCGTGGGTGATCAAAAGGATGGCGGTTCCGGTCTCGTCGCGCAGCCTTTTCATCAGGTCGAGGATCTGCGCCTGAATGGTGACGTCGAGCGCCGTCGTCGGTTCGTCGGCGATCAAAAGTTTCGGTTTGCAGATCAGCGCCATGGCAATCATCGCCCGCTGGCACATGCCGCCCGAAAGCTCGAACGGGTATTGGCCGGAGCGGATTTCAGGCTCCGGAATACCCACCTCTTCCAGCATGGCGGTCGCGGCACGATGGGCGGCCTTGCCGTCGAGCCCGCGATGCACGACGAGGCTTTCCTCGATCTGCCGGCCGATCTTCATCAGCGGGTTGAGCGACGCGACCGGCTCCTGGAAGATCATCGCAAGATCATTGCCGCGCAGCTGCCGGCGCTTGGCTTCCGGCACGGTCAGCAGGTTTTCTCCACCGAACAGGACGCGGCCGCCATCGACCCGGGCGACCTTTGGCAGCAGGCCCATCACGGAAAACGCCGTCATCGACTTTCCGCAACCGGACTCGCCGACGACGGACAGGATCTCGCCCTGGTCGACGTGGAAACTGACGCCATCGACCACCGGCTGCGCGCCGATCGAAACCCTGAGATCATCAACCACAAGCACAGGCTCTGTCATGTGCGCTCCGCCCCGACGGCCGCAAGCGGATGGTTCGGATGCGCCATCCCGATATTCTCTGCGCCGTCGCGAAGAACCGCTGACGGAATGGAGAAATTCACCGGGTAGAGCGTATCGGCGATGATCTCGACCGGAAACTCCTCGCCGAGCCGTGATGCGACATCGGGTTTCGCCTTGTCGTTGACCCGCAGCGTGACGCCGCTCGCATCGATCCGCGGCGCATGCATCGCCTCTTCCAGCGACATGCCGAAGGCCGCGACATAGGAGAGGATCTGCGCCACCGCCGGCATGATCTGGCGTCCGCCAGCAGCCCCGAGCGCCAGCTTCGGCCGCCCGCCCTTTGTTGCGATGATCGGGCACATATTGGCAAGCGGCCTGGCATTCGCGGCGATCGAATTAGGCTGGCCCGGGCGTGGATCGAACCACATCATGCCGTTGTTCATCAGGAGATCGCTAGACGGCAGAACCACTTTCGAGCCGAAGCGCGACAGAAGCGTATTGGTGAGCGAGACCATCGTGCCGTCGCGGTCGACAACGCTGATATGCGTGGTGCAGCTTTCTCCGCTGCTGCCGTGGCCGAGCGTGCGCAAGCGATGCTCCGAGGCGCGACGAATGGCGCGGCCAAACGCAAGCGCCGTCCCGCCGGAAAGCGGGCCGTCCTTCGGCAGCGTCCCGTCAAGCTCGGACAGTGCCTCGACAAGCGTCGGACCGCCGGAAAGACCCGGCATCGCATTGATCGTCATGCCGCGGTAATCGACCTTTAGCGGGTCGGACCAGCGCGGCTGGTAGTCGCGCATTTCGGCGAGGTCGATCGGCGATCCACCGGCGTTGAGATCGCTGACGATCGATGCTGCGGTTTCGCCCTCATAGAAATCGCGCGCACCGGCCTTTGCAAGTCGTTCCAGCATGGCCGCCTTGCGCGGCATCGGGATCGTGCTGCCCGGTCCGATTTCCTGCACGCGCGGTGCACGGCCATCCTTCAGAAACAGCTGCGACGATGCCGGGAAGCGTGCGAGACCTTCCGTATCGATGGCAAGACAGAGCACAGTGAACCAGTCGAGCGCAAGGCCCCGACGGGCATGGTCGATCGCCGGCTGCAGCGCCTCGGCAAAGCTGATCGTGCCGAACCGTTCCAGCGCTTCCGAAAGGCCGGCGATGGCACCGGGAAGGCAGATGGAGCTATAGCCGATCAGGTTGCGATCTTCGCGCACCTGCGGCCAGTCGAACCAGTCTCCGTCGCGGCCCGCCACGACAGGATAATCGGCAGGATCGATGTTGCGTGACGAGCGGACGTTGAAATCGAGCGTATCGACCCGGCCGTCTTGCCCGTCGGCCCGCAGCAGGAACCCGCCACCGCCGACACCTGAAAGCCAGGGCTCGACGACGCTGAGCGTCAGTGCGGTCGTGACCGCCGCATCCATGGCATTGCCGCCGCGCGACAGCACATCGGCGCCGCTTTCCGCTGCCATCCAGTTCTGGCAAGCGACGAGCCCGCCTGCACTGCGCCGCTCGCCCTTCTGGACGTTCCAGTGTTCACCCATGGCTATGTCCAATATCCTGTCCGAACCTGCGGGTTCCGATCGCCTCGGGAGCCTTGCCATCAACGGCAAAGCGGCCGGCATTGCCGGATGTGGCGTGGTGGTGAGCGATCTCGGCGGCCGTCGCGATCCAGGTTGCCTTTTCGGCCGTGATCGTATCGAGCAACTCTTCGAGAAGAGCGATGCGCTGGGCGCGACCGGAAATCCAGTCATGCACCGTCAGCGTAAACAACCCGCCGAAGCGGTGAAGCGCCTGCCATTCCGCGATCCAGTCCTCCAGCACGGCGCGGCCGGATTGATAGGGCCACTTGTCGCGGCCTCCCCCTTCGAACTTGAAGAAGATCGCATCGTCGAGCGCCCATTGCACCGGGATCTCGACCACACCGTCGATCTCGTAGGGATGATCGAAGCCCGAGAGCGAGGAATCGTAGGCGAGGCCCACACGACGCAGCTCACGCAGCATATGCGGCGTCATTTCCCAGGCCGGAGAGCGGAAGCCGACGGGCTTTACCCCGGTTTCCCGCGTCAGCAGTTCGATGCTGGCTTCGAGCGCGCCGGTAAATTCGTCGTCGGAGACTTCCGAGACGATCTCGTGGAAATAGCCGTGCAGACCGATCTCGTGGCCGCCTTCGAGAATGGCGGCAAGCATCTCGGGATTGGTCTCGGCCGTCAGCGCCGGCACGTAGAAACTGGCCTTTGCCTCATAGCGGGCGAACAGGTCGAGCAACCGGTAGATCCCCGTGCGCGGACCGAAGCGGCGGATTTCGAGCGTGCCCATCCGGTCCGGCACATGGTCCTTGTTCGCCCACATGAACGGCACATGCGCATCCACGTCGACCGACAGAAGCACTGCCGACTGTTTGCTTTGCGGCCACTCATAGGCGGGCCAGGGAGACTTTATCTGCAGGGGATTTGACATCCGACCTCGCTTGGAACGCGCTTGTTACAGCGCCTTCTTCTTTGCCTGGAAAACGACCTGGGAGCCGATCGAATTGCCGCCATCGACGGTGACAGTCGCGCCGGTCATGTAGGCGCCGCCCGCTGACGTGACGTAGAGAACCGCCGACGCGACATCCTGCGCGGACGACGTTCTGCCAAGCGGAATGGAGGCTGTGACCGTGTCGATATGATCCTGCGCCAGCGCGCTGACATCGCTGCCGGAAATGAACCCCGGCTCCACCGCATTGACGCGGATCCCGTATTCAGCGAGTTCCAGCGCAAAACCCTTGGTCAGGCGATCAAGTGCGGTCTTGGATGTGCAGTAGGGAACCACCGTCGTGCGCATTTTCCGCGCGGCACCAGACGAGATGTTGACGATCGAGCCCGGCTTGCCGGCGCTGATCATCTGCTTGGCAAACAGCTGCGACAACAGGAACGGCGCGCGCAGATTGACGCCCATGATGTCGTCCCAGTCATCGATCGAGATGTCGAGCAGGAACCCCGACGGATAGATGCCGGCATTGTTGACGAGGATATCCGGCGCGCCCCAGCGTCCCGAAACCTGTTCAGCAAATGCGGTCATCGAGCCGGTATCGGTGAGGTCGGCGGCGATCGCCACATGACCGGTACCGGGCAGCGTCGCCAGTTTCGCCTCGAGCTTCTCGGCATCGCGGTCGGTCAGGCAGACCTCTGCCCCCTCGCGCGCAAACGCATCGACGATCCATCCGCCGATAATGCCGCAGGCACCTGTGACGATGACCTTCTTGGCCTTGAATTCATTTTCGAAATTCATGAAATACTCCTATCGCCCACGCGGATCGAGGCGGTCGCGGGCATGATCGCCAATCAGGTTGATCGAGAGAACCAGCAGAAACAGCGCCAGTCCCGGAAATGTCGCGATCCACCAGGCGGACCCGACATAGTTGCGGCCGGTGGAAAGCATTGCGCCCCAGCTCGCGGTTGGCGGCTGCACGCCGAGGCCGAGGAACGAAAGTCCGGCCTCAAACAGCACCATCAGGCCGAACTCAAGCGTCGCGACGACGATCAGGCCGCCGGCGATATTGGGAAGGATGTGGCGCCACAGCAGCCTGAACCACCCGGCGCCCATGAACCGCGAGAGTCTGACATAGGGCATGTTCGCGACCGACAGCGTCTGGCCGTAGGCAACGCGCGCATAGCGAGGCCACCGCGTCAGGGCCAGCACGATGACCACGTTGGAAAGGCTCGGACCGAGTACCGCAACCGTGATGATCGCCAGAAGAATGGCAGGCACGGACAGGACGATATCGACCAGCCGCATGATGATGGTTTCGACCCAGCCGCGATAGAAGGCAGCGATCATGCCAAGCGCGCTTCCGAAGATGCCGGAAAGGATGACCGATGCGAAGGCAACCAGCAGCGACACCCTTGCGCCATAGATCGTCCGGCTGAGAACGTCGCGGCCGAGTTCGTCCGAGCCGAGATAATAGACGAGGCCGCGACTTTGAAAGCCCGGCGCCTTCAAGCGCGCCAGAAGGTTCTGGGCATTGGGATCGAGCGGCGCGACGAGAGGCGCAAAGATCGCCATCAGAAGCAGAGCGACCAGAATGGCGGCAAAGGGCACCACGGTCCACGGCATGCGCCGTGACCGGGACACCGCGCGCGGTGCGGGAGTGGTCACTGCCATCAGGCGCTCCCTTCGATGCGGATACGCGGATCGATGATGCTGTAGAGCAGATCGGCGACGAGGTTGAGAACGATGGCCGTGATGGCGCCGAGCAGCACGACGCCCTGAACCAGCATGAAATCGCGCGCGTTGATGGCCTGAACGGTCAACTGGCCGAGCCCCGGCCAGGCAAACACCGTCTCGACGATCACGGCACCCGCCAGAAGATTGGCGATTTCGAGAGCTGCAACTGTCACCACCGGGATCGCGGCGTTTCGCAGCAGATGGCGCATCACGATGCGGATCATCGGCAACCCCTTGGCGTGGCCGGTGCGGACATAGTCCTTTTCCAGTTCGTCGAGAACCGCCGTGCGCGAAACACGGGCGAAGGTTGCCATGGAGAGAAGACCGAGTGCGATCGACGGCATGATGATGCTCGGCCAGTCGCGCGCGCCGGATGGCGGCAACCAGCCGAGCCACACCGCAAACACCATGATCATCAGGATGGCGCTCCAGAACGTTGGCATCGACTGTCCCGCCAGAACAACGCCCATCATCGCTTTGGCGTCCGCCGAGCCGCGGCGCACGGCCATCGCCACCCCAAGCGGGATGCCGACACCGAAGGCGACGACGAGCGCGCCGCCGGCCAGCATCAGCGTATAGGGAAGACGGCTGGCGATCAGCGTCCAGACCGGCACGTTCTGGACATAGGAGCGGCCGAAATCAAAGGTCAGGAGCGCGCCCATATATTCGAGATACTGGACCGACAGAGGCCGATCGAAACCGAGCGACGCCCTCAGCGCCTCGATATCTGCCTTGGTGGCATTTTCAGGCACGAGCAGAAGCACGGGATCCCCCGCAAGCCGCTGCAGAAAGAAGATCAGCGTCATCACGCCGATAATGGCGATGAGGGCCTGGAAAGCGCGCTTGAGGAAGAATGCCGGCAATATTGCAGTCCACTTCGTGACTTGCGGGCAAAACGGCCCCGCAACCGGGGCCGGCCCTGAACCGAAATCAATCGGTCCACTTCATCCGGTTGAGAAACAGGCTTTCGTTCGCCGTCGGCTGCCATTCGAGGTTTTTCGCTGCGCCGTAGATGATCGCCGCCTGATAGATCGGCACCATCGGCACCTCCTCAACGACGTAGGTGCTCACCGTCTTGTAGGCGTCGAGACGTTTTTTCTCATCCAGCGTGTTGCGGGCATCTTCCAAGAGCTTGTCGATCTTCGGGTCGGCGATCGAAGCCCACGCGCTGGACGAATGCAGCAGCGAGAACTCTACGCCATCGACATCCTGGCAGGCGCAGGACCAGCGGCCGAAGGAGATCGACGGCTGGCTTGCCGGCGCACTCTGGGCCTTCTTGAGATAGGTCGCCATGTCCGTCATCTCGATGTTGACGGTCAGACCGGTATCGCTGATCATTTGTGCCACCGCCTGGACGATGCGCTGGTCGAATGTCGGAGACGTCGCGAAGGCAACCGACTTGCCAGCCGCGCCCGCTTCCTTGATCAGGCGCTTGGCCTCGTCCAGATCGTAGGGGTAGCCTTTCAGGCCTTCCACGTAACCGAAATGCGCCGATGTCGCCATCTGGTCGAGCGGCTTGTCGACGCCACCGAGAAGACCATCGACGATCCCCTGCTTGTCGATGGAGCGGGCGACCGCTTCACGCACGCGCTTGTCGTTGAATGGCGGAAGGTTTGGGTTGAGCTTCACATAGCCGATACGCTCGGTCAGAACCGAGAGCGGCTTGGCGGCACCTGAGCTCTTGAGCTGTTCGGAGAGATCCGCATCGAGGCCGACGACGAGGTCGCTGGCGCCCGCTTCAAGATTGGCAATACGCGTGGCGGCATCCGGCACGGCGCGGAATTCGGCGGTCGGGAACACGCCCTTTTCGCCCCAGTAGTCGTCGTTGCGGGCAAGCGAAACCGAAACGCCACGCTGCCATGCGGCGAACTTGTAGGGGCCGGAGCCAACAGGCGCGGCATTGAAGCCGTCATTGCCCTTTTCCTCGACGACGTGCTGCGGCACGATCGACAGCTTGACGAGCTGGGCGAGCAGCACCGGATAGGCGCCATCCGTCTTCAACGTCACTTCGTGTTCGCCGGTCGCTTCCGCCGACAGGATCTTGTTGAACTGGCCGAGCTGCGGGCTGGCAAATTTCTTGTCGATGATGCGGTTGACGCTGAACGCGACGTCCTTGGCGGTCAGCGGCGTGCCGTCGTGGAACTTGACGTCGCTGCGGATCGTGAAGACGATTTCGCTGTCGGAAGAATATTTCCATTCGGTGGCGATCTGCGGGGCGATGGCACCGGCATCGTCACGGGTAACCAGGTTGTCGAAGATATTGCGGTAGACATAGTAGCTGTCCGGGTTCCACTGCTTGTGCGGATCGAGCGACGAAGGCTCGTTGACGAGATCAACGACCAGCTGATCCTTGGCCATTGCCTGGGACAGGACAATTGGCGAACAGGCCAGAAGCAGGCCTGCCAGAGAGGCTCGCATCGAACGACTGACTATCATCATCTACAATGTCCTTGTTTTTCCAGTGGGCGGTTGAGGTCGCTGATTGCGACCCGGTTTATCTTTGTTCGCGGCGCGACGGCCGGACTTGCGGCCAACCATCGCGTCGGTTTCGAGAAAGCGATCGAGCAGATAGGCTTCCAGCGCCGCGTTGGCGGACGCGAGATGTGCGATTGCATCGGCGGTGCGACCCTCGACGAGAGCCTCCGCGAAAGACGAAAGCCTCGTCGGCAGAAATTTAGCGCGCCCGCTCCGCTCGAAGAAGTTCACGAGCCTGTTGGAGCGATCCCAGAGGTCCGCAAGAAAACCCGCGACGACAGGCATGCCGAGGGCGTTGGCGAGGAGATCCAGCATGTCCCGCTCGCAGCGACGAATGGTGGGTAGCACATCGCCTCCCAGATCCGGCCGCTGCAGCAGCGCCATATGCATCTGGGACAGCGTGGTCAGCCGCCGTCTAGCGGCGTCGTCGAGAGCAGCCGAGCACAGTATCGGATCAAGGTGGCGGCGTGCGGCTATCAGTTCGCGGATCTCTGCCGCGGAAATCGGAGCGACCTCCCAACCGCTGCGGGCAGTCGAGGATACAAGCCCACTCGCCTTCAGCCGCGCCAGTGCGGCGCGTACGGCACCGCGACCGAGCGCGAATTCGGTGGTCAGCGAAGTCTCCGACAGACGCTCTCCCGGCATCAGAACGCAACCGACGATCGCGCTCCTCAACGCCCGTTCCGCCACTCCCGCCTTGCCTTCCGGCGGCGCGGGAGATGCATATGCATCTGTATCCAACATTGCGATCTGCCCTCTCAGATGCAAAGTCTGACATCCCAGTTTGCGTTGGGAAAGCGATAATTTTCCAATCTGGTACGCAAACCGAAGTAATTGTGCCAAAATGCTGAAACCAGCGCTTAAAAGCGCGGTCGCCGAATACCCAAGCCCTAAAACGACAAAACCCGCCGTGGTGAACGACGGGTCTGATCAATAGTGTGGTAGCCCGCTTACTTCTTGGCGGAGCCGCCGCGGGGCGACGCCTTGCGGCCCTGGCTGTGCGCGCCGGTCGTCTTGGCATCATAGCCTTGGCCGTGATTTGTGCCACCGAGATGACCACCGCCGCTGGTATTTGCAATCTGTCGCTCAGCCTTCTTGAGAAGCAGCGCCGCATCGGTCTTTTTCATGATTGTCTTTCGGTATGTTTAGAATGAAAAAAGGCCGGGCAAAATTGCACCGACCTTCCTCATCGTCGCTTCATTCACCGGTGCCAGTACATCCGTGGTCAAAGGTAGGAAGCGAAAGCGGCAGTTGCGAACATCGAATAGCCCGACGCTCATCAGCAATGCCGATGCGCAGACCATGTCATGAGAATGTGTTCCTAACAAGTTGAAGGCACTGCTCGTCTGGCAGGACCTCAGATGAGTCATTTCGCACCAGGCATTCATCCGGCGTGCTACAGCCGAAATCGGCATTGACGCTAGAGGCCCCGCGGACCATCTATCCCTGATGCCAAAACAAAAGACGAATGAGGCGCCGGAACTGTTCAAACAGTGGCCCCTGCCTCCCAAGGCAACGCTCGGCTCGGCGGTCCGCGCCAAGGGGATCCTGCTGGAGATCCGCGCGCGCCTGCCTATGGCGTCGCGCAAGTTGCTGGATCTCGATGGAGGCAGCCTTGTGCTTGCGATGCCCGAGACGTCGAAGACCGAATTCCGTTTTGTGTCGGGCGTTGTCAGCCAAGCGCTCGTCGGCATCGAAAGCCTCGCCGTGATACCGCGCGAAATCCAGGATATCCTGACGATCTCCCCGACCGAGCGACTTCGTTGGCTCACCGATGGCCGCTTGCCCAGCGCCGGAACTCGCACCGTGCGGCTGGCGGGACGCGCGAAGAAGATCACCTTCCATGTCTTCGATCCCCGCCTCGTCGAAGAGCTGCTCGACGGTGGCACGGTCGACGAGTGGCGTGAGGACGACAAGGCGATGGCGGCGGAAAACAGACGGCGGGCCGCGCTCAAGACGAAGCTGACCCGATCGCTGAAGACCGCCGCCAAACGCCAATCGACGGCTGGAAAAACGGCTGATGACAACGAGGGCGCGGGCCTGTCGGGCTGGGAAGAATTCGGGCGCGACGGGTTGCTCGGATAGTCCCACAGCCTTCGATCTCCCCGCGCACGGACGGCCGCTACGAGGTCCTCACAGATTCGTGTCCTGGAAAGACGGGTACACGGCTCCATTTACGCACGCTTGCACCACATCCGTCATGCATTGGGCCGGTATTGATCATCGCATTCCTGAAATTCGTTCACATCACCACGATTGCCATCTGGGCAGCCGGGTTGATCAGCCTGCCGGGCCTTTACGTGCAACGTGCCCATGTGAAGGATAAGGAAGCGCTTTACCGTCTTCAGATGATCGTACGCTACGCCTATGTGGCGATCATTTCGCCCGCGGCTTTCGTGGCGGTGGCCAGCGGCACGGCTCTGATTTTCGGACAGCAGACGTTTGCCGGCTGGTTTTCGATCAAGCTGCTGTTCGTTGGCCTGCTCGCCATCTTGCATGTCCTGACCGGCCTGATCATCATCCGGCTTTTCAAGGAGGGAGAGACGTATCCCGTCTGGCGCTTTGTTGCGGCAACCATCGTCACCACCGCGGTCGTTGGAGCAATCGTTTTCGTCGCCCTCGCCAAACCGTTTATCGGACTGGAATTGCCCGGCGAATTCATGCGCCCGGGCGGCCTGCGCACGCTGGCCGAGCGCATCAGTCCTTGGCCGATACCATGAGGCCGACACCATGATCGAAAATCAGCTTGCCGCCATGCCATCCAGCCATGCCCGTCATGATGCAGGTGAGCAGAGACACAAGAATTCCATGCGGCAACACGTCGCCGGCGCCAGTGACCCGCAGACCCCAATTGAGGCCGGCGCAGGCGATGAGCGTCACCGCGGCGATCGCATGTGCCCAGCTGGCGACGCGGCCGCGAATGCCCGGCACCGACAAAAGCTCGATCGTGCCGACAGCACCGGCTGCGAGACCGAAGAAGAAGACGCCACCGGAACTCCAGAGGCCGGCCCGCAGCCAGAACGGATCGGCGGACCACCAGAACAGCGCATCGACCGCAAGCGTTATGAAGGCAAGGGCGATCGGGAAGTGCACGCTCATCGCATGCAGCGGGTGCCCGGCGACGGCAATTGCAGAGCTGGCATCCTTGTCCCTGACATCGGCCACGACCGGGTTCGTCGTTTCGGTATCGTCTTTCATTACGTCCCTCCGTTCGCAGGGCAAATCCATCAGGTCCGCACTTGGTTCCGCGTCCTCGCGCTGGCCTCCGTTTCTGCAGCGCTCAGCAGTTGCACCGGCGACCTCTCCGCGCTCGACCCCGCCGGACCATCCGCGGGTTCGATTGCCCAGCTGTGGTGGGTGATGCTGTGGGGGTCTGTCGTCCTCTTTACCCTCGTCGTCGGGCTCTTTGCCGCCACCCTGTTTCGCCCGCGCTTTGGACGCGGCCTCTCCCAGAGCGGCTGGATTGTATGGGGCGGCCTCGTTCTTCCCCTGCCCGTCCTCACCGCACTGACCTTCTATGCGTTTTCCCAAGGCGAATTTCTGTTGAGCGGCGGCAGCGCGAAGACAGAGGACGTGCTGGAGGTCAGGGCTGTCGGCAGCATGTGGCAATGGCAGTTCTCCTACCCGTCCCTGCCGGGCAGCCGGACCGCAACAGGCCTCCTGCATATTCCGGCGGGCCGAACCATCGAAATCATCGCCGTAAGCGAGGACGTCATTCACAGTTTCTGGGTTCCCCGCCTCGGCGGCAAGATCGATGCCGTTCCCGGCCATGCCAACCGGCTGCGCATCCGTGCCGACCAGCCCGGACGATATGGCGGCGTCTGCTCGGAATATTGCGGCACCGGACATGCCGGCATGCGTTTCGAGGTACAGGCGCACACGGCTGACGATTTCGAAAAGGCAATCATTGGGGAAGTCACCCGATGAACGAACCCACGTCACCCGGCCACAATCCGATCGAGCTGCATCGCGCGCTGGACCGCTTATGGGCTGGAAAGCCCGGCTGGGGTCGTCTCGCTGCCGTCAACCACAATGTGGTTGGCGTCCGTTTCATGCTGACCGCTCTCGTGTTCTTTGCGATCGGCGGCATCCTGGCAATGTTGATCCGCACCCAGCTTGCCTCCGCCAACAGCGTGTTCATGGACGCCGAGACCTACGGTCAGGTGTTCACGATGCATGGCACCATCATGATGTTCCTGTTCGCGATCCCCTTCTTCGAGGGCATGGCGATCTACCTCTTGCCGAAACTGCTCGGCACCCGCGACCTCGCCTTTCCCCGTCTCGGGGCCTACGGCTACTGGTGCTACCTGTTCGGCGGCATGATCCTGATCGGCGCGCTGATCGGCGGCGTTGCGCCCTCCGGCGGCTGGTTCATGTACACGCCGCTATCTTCGTCGGTCTATTCTCCCGGCATCAACTCCGACGTCTGGCTGCTCGGCATCACTTTCGTGGAGATCTCTGCCCTCTCCGCTGCTGTCGAGATCATCGTGACGATCGTGAAGATCCGCGCCGCCGGCATGTCGCTTGACCGGATGCCGATCTTCGCCTGGTACATGCTCGTGGTCGCAACCATGATGCTGGTCGGATTTCCGCCGCTCATCCTCGGATCGATCCTGCTCGAGGTGGAGCGCGCCTTCGACCTGCCGTTCTTCGACCCCACGCGCGGCGGCGATCCGCTTTTGTGGCAGCACCTTTTCTGGCTGTTCGGTCACCCGGAAGTCTACATCATCTTTCTGCCCGCAGCCGGTGCGATCTCGACCATTCTCCCGGTGCTCTCAGGCACGCCGCTCGCGGGTTACCGGGTGATTGTCGCTGCCATCGTCTCGATGGCGTTTCTGTCCTTCGGCCTCTGGGTGCATCACATGTACACGGTCGGCATACCGCATGTGGCGCTCTCCTTCTTCTCGGCGGCGAGTGCGCTGGTCGCCGTGCCGACGGCGGTCCAGATCTTCGCCTGGCTCGCCACCATGGCGCATGGACGCCCGCGCTTTTCCATTCCGATGCTGCATATTTTCGGGTTCTTCTTCGTCTTTGTCATCGGCGGCCTGACGGGGGTCATGCTGGCCATGGTGCCGTTCGACTGGCAGGCGCACGACACCCATTTTGTGGTTGCCCACCTGCACTACGTTCTCGTCGGCGGCTTCATCTTCCCGATGCTGGCCATGGCCTATTACTGGCTGCCGCATCTGACCGGAAAACAGCCCGTTCAACACCTGTCGAATGCGGCGTTCTGGATGATCTTCGTCGGGTTCAACGTCACCTTCTTCTTCATGCACCTGACGGGTCTGCTCGGCATGCCGCGGCGCGTCTTCGAATATCCGACCGAGTTCGGATGGGAGACCCTGAATTTCATCTCGTCGATGGGAAGCTTCATCATGGCGATGGGGTTTGCGCTGGTGGCGCTCGATTTCATCCTTCTGTTCAAGTTCGGTCGGCCGTTCAGACGAAACCCGTGGAAGGCCGGCACGCTGGAATGGGCGATGCCGACACCGCCCCCGTCCTACAACTTCGCGTCCATTCCGAGGGTGAACAAACGCGCGGACCTGCTCGATCCGGATACGCTCGGCCCCTACCTTGCGGCTGGACGCGGTTATCTCGGCATGCCGCGCAATGATCGCATGGAAGTGCTGGGCGTGGATCCGGTAACGGGAGAGCCTGACCAGGTGGTGATGCTGCCGCGCCAGACATACCTGCCGCTCTGGACCGCGATCGCCACAGGCGCATTTTTCCTGATGATGCTGTTCAAGCTTTATTGGGCAACGCCCCTGGCGCTGATCTCCATCATCGCCTGCTTCTGGCTTTGGACACGCCGCGACCCCCTCCCCGTCGAAAACGATCTCGTTCCGATCGGGCATGGGTTAAGCGTGCCGGTTCACCTGCATGCGAGCACGCCGCCATCCTATCTGGCGATGGTGCTCACGCTCGTCGCCGATGCGACGCTCTACATATCCCTGTTGTTCGGCTGCCTTTTCCTATGGGTTTCCGCGCCCAACTGGCCGCCGGCCGGCTTTGTCGTCGACGTGAAGCTGTTGGCGCTCGCGGTCGGCGGGGTGATCATGAGCTGTGTCGGAGGTCGTCTGGCCGCACGTCCCAACGGGGCGGTGATGGTGGGCAGTGCGCTGGCGCTGCTCGGACACCTGATCTCGACCGGGCTGTTCCTCGCCATCGCGTTGCTGGTCCTCCCCGCGCCGTCGGGCCATGCCGCGATCGCCTCCGTGTTCGTGATCTTCATCTACGCCGCCCTGCACGGCACCATCGGCGCCGTGTTTGCGGCCCACGCCCTGTGGACGAGCCTCGGAAACAGGAAGGCGCTTCTTTCCCTCGATCTCAGGATTGGCAGGCTGTGGCATGACTATACGGCAGCAGCAGGCATCTGCGCCGCGGCTTTCTATCTGGCTCTGCAAAGCCTGATCGGCGAAGGAGGCCTATAGATGCGCCATCCGCTTCTGCTTGCTATCTCGGCGTTCGTGGTCTGGAGTGGAGCATTCCTGACGATCTACGCGGTTCAGGCGACCGGCTGCAGCCTGGACTGGCAGAGTGGCAACCTCGGAGCCTGGACATCGCCGCTCCGGCTGCTGTTGATATCGATGATGATCGCAAGCGTCATGGCGGTTGTCGTAATTCTGCTGCGCCAGCTACGGTCGAGCCGGACGTCACCCGTTTCCGAGACGTCCAGCTTCATGAACCGTGTGGCGATCTACGTCTCGATAGCGGCCCTGTTCTCGACCGCCTTCTGCTTCACCGGCGTCGTCTGGCTGACACTGTGTTCAGCCTGACGATATTCGGTCACGGTGGCGCTCAGATCGACGCCACTGTGGAGACAGTCTCGCCCATCTGGGCTGCGAGGAAATGCCTGGCACGGCTGATCCGGCTCTTCACCGTACCGACGGCGACATTGCACTTATCGGCTGCAACGTCATAGGACTGGCCGTCCTCAATCACCAGCTTGTAGGCATCCCGGTACGTCTCCGGCATCGCCATCAATGCCCGGTCGAACTCGCTCTTGCGGATGGCCCACTCCTGGGGCGAAGACGCTGCAGGCATGAGGTGCTCGAGATTTTCGGTTCCGATGCTCATGCGCTTTGCCCGCTGAAAGGCGGTATGATGGGTGTTGCGCATGATGGTGAACAACCATGATTTGAGGTTGGTCCCGGTGGCGAACGAAGGCAGCGCCGCAAGGCCCCGGAGCAAGGTTTCCTGGACAAGGTCGTCAGCATCGGTCGCGTTTCGATGGAAGCGCATCGCAAAGCGCCTCAGCGCTGGAATAAGTGCTACGACTTCGTGGTGCAATCTGAGATCGGCATCCATTCTCGTCTCCTCCTACTAGAGGTAACTCAAGTCGCAGTTGCGCTCATCGTTCCGTTCGATGACGCCCAATCCGGGAAGGGTACGTTAACGTACGTAGGTAGGTGACCGGATGCCGGTCTATGGCGCCCGAGACTGGCGCACCGGAACCAACGAGAGAACCGCCAGTTCCTACTCCATTCGAGCAACACCTGGAGCAACCATGTCCGAACTTACGCTGCACGACCTGTCGAAGAAGATGGCAAAGCTGGACTTTGCCATGCTGACCACCACGACATCATCCGGCAACCTCACTTCGCGGCCGATGAGCAACAACGGCGACGTCGAGTACGACGGCGACAGCTATTTCTTCGCCTACGAGCAGTCGAAAAAGATTGCGGAAATCCGCGCCGACAGCGCAGTCGGCCTTACCTATACGGGCGCAGTCGGCATGCTGGGTGGTTCGCCGCTCTTTGTCGGCGTTGAAGGCGCGGCAACGCTCATCACCGACAAAGCGACATTCAAGGATCACTGGACCAAGGACCTCGACCGGTATTTCCCGGAAGGGATCGACACCCCCGGTGTCGTGATGATCCGCGTGACGGCTAAGACGATCCGCTATTGGGACGGCAGCGACGAAGGCCAGATCTCGCTGTAAGCTGATCTGTCCCCAAGTGGGATGGCATTACGACTTGGGCCCGGTGTTTCCACCGGGCCCAAGTGCGTTTCGGGATAATGTTATCGGGCGACCCGTTACGCTGCACGCTTCGGCAGCCGCCAGTTGGGCCGCGGGAAGTGGCAGGTATAGCCATTGGGGATTCGCACCAGATAATCCTGATGCTCAGGCTCCGCCTCCCAGAATTCTGCCTCAGGCACGACTTCCGTCACGACCTTGCCCGGCCAGATACCGGACGCATCCACATCGGCGATCGTGTCAGCGGCAACATTCTTCTGTTCGTCACTGGTGAAGAAGATCGCGGAGCGATAGCTCGAGCCGACGTCGTTACCCTGCCGATTGCGGGTGCTTGGATCGTGGATCTGGAAGAAGAACTCCAGCAGGTCGCGGTAGGTCGTCCTGGTCGGATCGAAATTGATCTCGATCGCCTCCGCGTGGCCCTCGTGATTGCGATAGGTCGCGTTTGCAACACTTCCGCCCGTATAGCCCACGCGTGTGGATTGGACACCGGGAAGCTTGCGGATCAGATCCTGCATTCCCCAAAAGCAGCCGCCTGCTAAAACTGCGCGTTCGGTTGTCATGATGTATCTCCTGTTCGTCCGTCTCGCCAATATATGGTGTCGCCTTCCGCATTTAACCAGACGGCTCGAACGACCGATCGCAACACTTGTCGGTAAACGAGCAGAGCAGTGGAACTGTGCAACCCGCCGTCAGTTCGGGAACCTTGCAGGAGAAAACGAAATGTCTGATATCGACGACATCCACGGTGACAAATTCTCGGACACCTCGATCAGCGAGACAAGGGTTGGGCAATCGGTCGAAAGCCAGGCCCAGATCAGAGACGCGTCGGTGACGACCACGCCCGGCGAAACGCTCAACATCTACAGGCTCGAACCGACCGCCCGTAGCGACGATCCGCGGTGGCAGAATGCTCCCATGCAGGGCGCAGTCACGGTTGCCGCAAGGACTGCCGGCGATGCAAGGATTGTCGCGACCAGCCAGGAAGTTGACTTCCAGCAAGTTGACGCAGCGCCTGCCGAAGGCGTCAGCACCGACTTCGCCAGCGCGTTCCGGGACGAAAAGCTCTACACCGTCATTGAAATTGCGCGTGGCCGAACCGATCTCTCTCGCGGCGTCATCGACGCCGGTGGTGTGATCGAGACGATCAAGCCGCTTCAGGACTAAAAACCAAAAACCTTTGCCGGGAGATTGCAATCATGGGCCTTTTTGACGCATTTCTGGGCCATGGATCGACGGTCGACCCGGCGGACCTGAACAAGCGCCTCGATGGCGTGCTGATCGATGGAGAACAGCCGCAACTCGCCTTCAAACTCATCCGCGATTTCTTCGTCTTCACCCAGTATCGCATCATTATGGTCGACATCCAGGGGATGACGGGAAGTAAGGTCGACTACATGTCGATTCCCTACCGGTCGATCACCCGGTTTTCGGTCGAGACTGCGGGAACGTTCGATCTGGATTCGGAGCTGAAAATCTGGGTATCGGGTAGCGACAGCCCGATTGCGAAAACGCTGAAAAAGGGCACCGATGTGCGCGGCATACAGCGCGCGCTCGCGACCGGTATCTTCCGTTAAACTCAAGGTATCAAAACGACAATGCGGCTGAATGCACGGTACGCGCCCGGTGCTTCGCCGCATCCTCTTCATGCTTACAAGAGAATGGCCTGCGGCAGATGCCGCAGGCCATTCTATTTGATTAGCCGTTCGGGCGTATCACGACCTTGACGCAGCCGTCCTGCTTGTCGCGGAACGTCTTGTAGGCCTCCGGACCTTCCTCAAGTCCGATGCGGTGCGTGATCAGGAATGACGGATCGATCTTGCCATCCTGGATCAGCTTCATCAGCGGCTCGAGATAACGCTGAACATGGGTCTGACCGGTCTTGAGGGTCAGGCCCTTGCCCATGAAGGCGCCCAACGACGTCGGAACGGCCGGACCGACAAACACGCCGGGAAGAGAGACCGTACCACCGGGCCGGCAGGCGAGGATTGCCTGGTTGAGCGCGTAAGGACGCTCGGTTGCCGACAGTTTGGTCTGAAGCGTTTCCATCACGCCACCGGCGCCATGGCTCTCAAGACCCACCGCCTCGATGACCGCATCCGGCCCAAGACCGTTCGTCATGTCGAGAATGCGCTGCTGCAGATCCTCATCCGCATAGTCAAGCGTCTCGGCACCGGACTGTTGAGCAAGCGCCAAGCGCTCCGGCACGGTGTCGATCGCAATCACGCGCTCTGCACCGAGCAAGAACGCCGACTTGATCGCAAACAGGCCGACCGGACCACAACCGAACACGGCAACCGTCTGGCCCTGCTTGATGTCGCAGTTTTCGGCCGCCATGTAGCCTGTCGGGAAGATGTCGGAGAGGAACAGGACCTGTTCGTCGGTCAATCCATCCGGCACCACGATCGGCCCGACATCGGCGTAGGGAATGCGCAGGTACTGGGCCTGGCCGCCCGGGATCTGGCCGTACATTTCCGAGAAGCCGAACAGGCCGGCCGTCGGATAGCCGATCTGCTTGGCCTGCATCGCGCCGTTGGGGTTGGATCGTTCGCAAAGCGAGAACTGACCCCATTTGCACTGACGGCACTCGCCGCAGGAAATCGTGAACGGCACGACCACGCGGTCGCCGACCTTGAGCTTCGAGTTTCCGCGGCCGACTTCGACCACCTCACCCATCGTTTCATGGCCCATCACGTCGCCTGCGTGCATGCCGGGAACGAAACCACCATAAAGGTGAAGATCCGAGCCGCAGATGGCGCAGCTCGTGACCTTGATGATCGCGTCGCGGTCATGCTGAATGATTGGATCGTCTACTTCTTCGCAGCGGATATCACCGCTGCCGTGCCATGTAAGAGCTTTCACGTTCTAACCTCCGGTCGTATTGCATTCGCGTTGGTGTTCATGCGCATGTTCATGTTCAAGGTTGCCCGCTGCCACCGGCAGCACCGTAGATCTGTCCCGTCGAGAAGCTTGCGCCGTTGTCGGCAAGCTGGACGTAGATCGACGCAAGCTCGGCAGGCTGACCCGGTCGGCCGAGCGGCGTATCGCCACCGAACTCGACCAGCTTTTCCATCGTCGCACCGCCCGACACCTGCAGCGGCGTCCAGACCGGGCCCGGCGCAACGCCGTTGACGCGGATGCCCTTCGGGCCGAGCTGCTTGGCCATCGACTTCGTGAAGCTCATGCCGGCAGCCTTGGTGATGGCGTAATCGACCAGGTTCTCGGACGGATCGTAGGCCTGTTCGGACGTTGTCTGGATGATCGACGATCCCGGCTGCAGATGCTTGAGCGCCGCCTTGGTCAGCCAGAACATCGCGTAGATGTTCGTCTTCATCGTCGCGTCGAAGGCTTCGGTGGTGATATCAGACAGCGACTGGGCCTGCTGCTGACGGCCCGCATTGTTGACCAAAATGTCGAGACCACCCAGAGCCTTTGCGGCATCTTCGACGAGCTTCACGCAGAATGCCTCGTCGCGCAGATCGCCGGGAAGTGCGATGCCCTTGCGACCTTCCTTTTCGATCAGGGCGATGACTTCTTTGGCATCAGGCTCTTCATCGGGCAGATAGTTGATCGCGACATCGGCACCCTCGCGGGCATAGGCGATGGCAGCCGCACGGCCCATCCCGGAATCGCCGCCGGTGATCAGAGCCTTGCGACCGGCCAGCCGGCCCGAGCCCTTGTAAGACGTCTCGCCGTGATCCGGCTTCGGCGTCATCTTGCCGGCCAGTCCTGGGAATGGCTGGGTCTGCTCCTGAAACGGAGGCTGCGGGTACTTGGTCGTCGGGTCTTCCATACTGGATGCCTTTACAGTCGTATCTTGAGAAAATGCCGGCAACGCCGAAGCCGCGAGCGCCGCTGTGGTGGACGCAAGCATGTGTCGGCGGGAAAGAATGAACGATGGGAATGTCGGCACTATAATGTTCCTGGATTATAGCCCAAGAACTAAGGTGGACGGGGAGTGTTCCCACATTCGCCTGTCTATCTTCACGGGAGGCTTCGTTCAGCCACCAGACCAGGCGTAATCCATGCAAAGAATGCACCGGCCGCAGCTCTGCCGCCGGTGCAATATGTCAGTGGTTCAGCGGATACGGCTGAGAAGCTGTCCGGCGATCAGCGGAACGGCAGCCGTCCCCACGGGTCCAAGCCGCAACCGTTGTGCAAGCCGACCAAGAACGAAGGTTGCCGTGGCGGTTCCGATCAGCTTCACCCACGAATTTTCTGGGGTCTGGGAGGACAGCGATGCACGCCGGGTCTGGCCCTCGTCTTCGATCTCGGCAATCCGGTTGCGCAGATAGACGACTTCCCGACGCAGCCGCTCCATTTCGGCCTCGCTGCCGGACATGGCCCCGGCCGATGCGCCGCGATCGCCATAGGCGACGTCATCCAACTCGTCGAGATGTTCATTAAGAAGAGCGGTGCTTTCGAACCCGCGTGCTTTGATATTGGTCATGGTTGTCCCTCAGATCGCGCTTGGAGCATAGATACGGTTGTCGACGTCGAACCGGTTCTGCTGAAGCCAGCCGTCGATATAGGCGGCGACCTCTTCCCAGCCGGGTTCACCGCAGATGTAGTGGCCACGGTTGGGGAACTCGCGGAAGTCGGTCACGCTGCCGGTATTCTCGTAGGCCTTGAAATTCTTCTCGTTGAGATCGGCGGGAATGATCTCATCCTTCTCGCCGGCAACCAGAAGCAAAGGTTCATGCGGACGGCTGAGATCGATCTTGCCGGACGAACCCATGCAGTCGCGCAGAACGTTGCGGCTGTCGTGGGTCGCCGTCTTCTCGAACTCGACAGCCGCCTGCTCTTCCGATAGCGTGTTGGCGAAGGAGCCATGGAACGTCTTTGCGTCCATGTAGACCGGCTCATCACCCTTCAGCGGATTGGTGATGATGGCGCTGTTCTTGATGAAGCCCCAGTCGAAATCGAGCATGGCATTCGGCGCAACCGACGAGATCGCCACTGCACCCGAGACGTGGCCATCCGCGAGCAGCTTCTGCGCGATGAGACCTCCGACAGAGTGACCGATGACGACAGGCTTATCGAGGCCTGCGACCGCCGATTTGATGGATGCATAGATGGCATCGAGGCTCAGCTCACCGAGCCCGGCTGGCGGGTTGTCGCGCAATGCCTTCGGATCGCCATCGTGGAGAGGCCATGCCGGGGCGCTGCAGTCGTAGCCTTTGTCGCTGAAGTAGCGAACCCAGTTGTCCCAGCTTTTGGGATTTTGAAACATGCCATGCACGAAAACGATCTGCGTCATCGATAATCCTCTCTTTTCTGAGAGAGAGGAACCGAAAACCCGCGCCGTTGTTCCCACGCGCTGAAAGACTTGGGCAAGCAGATCGCAGATTGCTGAGTCCAGAGCTGTAAGGCCAGTCGTGCGACTGGCCTTATGCGATGTCGCCCCGGATGGGGTATGCCGGGATTACGCTCCGAACGCACCGTCGATCGTGTGCATTGCCCCGGTCACGAACCCCGCCTCCGGGCCGGCGAGCCAGGCGACCATTCCAGCAACCTCTTCCGGACGACCGTGGCGCTTGATCGCCATGAAGCTGTGCATCAGGTCTTTCATCGGTCCGTTTTCCGGATTGGCATCCGTATCGATCGGCCCCGGCTGAACGACGTTGATGGTGATGCCGCGTGGCCCGAAATCGCGCGCCAGCCCGCGGGCCAGTCCCTGCAGGGCAGACTTGCTCATTGCATAGGAGGCCATGCCCGGAATGGGCATCCGGTCACCATTGACGGAACCGATGACGATGATCCGCCCGCCGTCCGGCATCTGACGCGCCGCTTCGACCGAGGCGTGATAGGGCGCATGGATATTGATCTGGAAAAGCCGGTCGATCGCGTCCGGATCCTGTTCAAGCGCATCGCCGAAGACAGCAATTCCGGCATTGACCACCAGCACGTCCAGCGGGCCGCTTTCTCGCACCCGGGCAATCACGGCATCGCGGCTGGAGCTGTCGGTCTGAACAGCCGTAGTCTTGGTCTCTGCCGCCAGCTCATCCGCCGCCGCGCGAGAGCCGGCATAGGTGAAGGTCACGTTGGCACCGTCGTTTGCAAACCGCCGCACGATGGCGGCGCCGATACCCCGGCTACCGCCGAGAACCAGAACGGATTTTCCCTGAAAAGTCGTCATCTGAGATCCTTGAGAAATACAGTAATGACTGCTACATAAATCATCAGGGTTCATCGTCAAGGTATTTTGTAATAATGACTACAGATATTCCGCGTACCCGCGGTCGCCCACGTCGTTTTGATGCCGACCAAGGTGTGGAGATCGCCCAAAAGCTGTTCCATGCGCGCGGCTATGATGCCGTGGGGGTTGCCGATGTCACGCAGGCACTCGGCATCAATCCGCCGAGCTTCTATGCCGCCTTCGGCAACAAGGCCGGCTTGTACGCGCGCGTTCTTGAACGCTACTCGCTAACGGCGGCGATTCCGCTTGCTGATATCCTGAGGCCCGACCGCCCGGTTGCCGAATGCCTTGCGGCCGTGCTGGAAGACGCCTGCCGGCGCTATGCGTCCGACCCGGCTACCGCTGGCTGTCTCGTTCTGGAGGGAACCCATTGCGATGATCCGGAGGCACGCGCGGCGACCCGTGCATTGCAGGCAGCAGCGGAGGATGTGATCCGCGGCTTTATCGCAGCGCGGCATCCGGAAAAGGCGGAAAGCGTGACCGATTTCGTCTCGACCACAATGACCGGCCTCTCCGCCAAGGCCCGCAGCGGATTGGAACTGGACCGCCTCATGGCCATTGCCCGCCTTGCCGGACGGATCCTGACGCAAGAGCTTGCGGATTGATCATCGCCGCTGCGGTCGGGCCTGCAGCGACGGAACGCGATTGCTGCGCACCCATCGGGTGGCACGCAGCAATCAACTCAAATGTTCTACGTCGCGCGATCAAGCGCCGGTGACGCGCCAGATGACATCGCCCACATCGTCCGCCATCAGCACGGCACCGTCGGCGGCGAGAGCCACTCCGACCGGACGGCCGAAGGAGTGCTTTTCGTCCTTGGACAGGAAGTCGGTGAGGATTTCGCGCGGCATTCCCACGGGCTTGCCGTTCTCAAAAGCGACGAAGGCGAGC
This sequence comes from Neorhizobium sp. DAR64862/K0K3, assembly GCF_050500185.1. Lineage (NCBI taxonomy): Bacteria > Pseudomonadati > Pseudomonadota > Alphaproteobacteria > Hyphomicrobiales > Rhizobiaceae > Neorhizobium > Neorhizobium sp. DAR64862/K0K3. Next base: position 543,352 of record NZ_CP191449.1, on the reverse strand, counting down.
TTGTAGCCGGAAAGCTTGGACCGGTTCCACGACCCGTGCTGGCCAATCGCCATCCCCGCCGGAAAGCCGGGCAGCGTGCCCGCCGGCAACCAGCAGAGCCCGAGCGACGCCGTATGGCCGCCCAGCGCATAGTCGGGCTGCTGCGCGGATGCCACCTTGGCGGCGTCCTGCGGAACCCGGTCGTCCACGACCCGGTTCCAGTAGCAGTAGGGCCAGCCGTAGAACCCGCCGTCGCGAACCGATGTCAGATAATCCGGCGGCGTTTCGTCGCCCAGCCCGTCGCGTTCGTTGACAACCGTCCACAGCATGCCGCCCTCGGGCTCGAACGCCATGCCGACGGGATTGCGAAGACCGCCGGCAAAGATGCGCGACTGGCCCGTCTGAAGGTCGTATTCGTGAATGCAGGCGCGGTTTTCTTCAACACCCATGCCTTCGTCAGCGATATTGCTGAGCGATCCCACAGCCACGTAAAGCTTGGTGCCATCCTTGCTGACGATCAGGTTGCGCGTCCAGTGTCCGCCGGGCACCAGATCCATCAGCTTCTTCGGCTGCGCGGTAATCTTCGTCGCGCCGGCCACGTAAGGGTAGGCCAGAAGCGCATCGCTCCCTCCCACATAGAGCGTGTCACCGACAAGCGCGATGCCATAGGGCTGGCGCACGTTTTCGATATAGGCGAAACTTTGCTCGGCCACGCCGTCGCCATCGGCGTCGCGCAGCAGCGTCACACGGTTGGGGCTGTCGCCGGAAGCGCGCGCCCGCTGCATCGTCGCCGACATGGCATGGTCGAAGAGACTGCGCGGATTGCCGCGCTCGCCCATCGATTCCGCCACCAGCACATCGCCATTCGGCAGAACATGCATGTTGCGCGGATGCACGAGCCCGCGTGCGAATGCATTGACCTTGAGCCCCGCCGCTGCCGTCGGCTTGTGATCGCCCTCCCAGCCCTTGGCTGTTGGCATCTTCAGCGTCGGGATCTTGCCCTGCGGCTTTGCGGCCGGAATGGCCGGCGTCGTGCCAAACACCGGCTGTCGCGGGCCATCCCCCGAATGACGAATAAGAACAGCGCCCTGGCCGATAAAGGCGACGACGCGGGCAAACAGAGAAGGCTCAGTCATGGGGGAACTCTGACATTGAGGAATCCGAAAAGCAGAACGCTAAAGCCTTTATGCAACAGACACTAGAGGGCAAAGGCACAATTTATCAGAGCATCCACCTTCAGTTTATGGCTGAAGACCCGCGCAGCGTGCCGTGTTGCGGATATGCGTTTCCATTTCGCTCCTCGCCAACGCCGCGTCGTTCAATCTCAAGGCCGCAATGATGCGCCGGTGCTCGGCGATCGATTGTCGCATCCGTTCGGGATCGGTCATCGGGATCGGCTGCCGCTGGGTCTCGGTGACCTGGTCGCGCACCGTCTGGTAGAGCGCCTTGAGCATCGTGTTTGCGCAGGCCGAAACGATCGTGCCGTGGAAATCGAGATCCGCCTCGACGTTTGCGAGCAGGTCCTGGCGCGCCCAGCAATCCTCCATCGTCTGCGTTGCCATTTCCATCTTCTCGAGTTGCGCCTGCGACAGGCGGCCCGCGGACAGACGCGCGATCTCCCCTTCCAGCAGAATGCGCGTCTGGAACACATCGAACACCGAATAGCTGTCCGAGTAACGCCACGGCGCCATGTGACCGGACTGGTTCACCCCGTCCGAGACCGAGCTCGAACCCGCCGTCACGAACGTGCCGCGTCCGGCTTCGGTCTTCAGCAATCCCAGCGTTTCCAAAGTCAGCAGCGCCTCGCGCAACGACGCCCGGCTGATCCCGAACTTTTGCGAAAACTCACGCTGCGACGGGATCTTTTCGCCGGCCTTCAACTGGCCGGCCTGGATCATCGTCTGGATTTCACGGGCCACCGACTGCGGAACGAGCGTTTTGTTGAGCATGCGAAACTATTCCAGCTGGGCCCCTGCGGCACGTCAAATATATTTTTCCCCGAGCTATCTTGCAAAGCCCAAAGTGCCGTGCTTGTTTGGTCGGACTGGTCTGACCAGTTAGACCAACATAGATTGCGTCTCATCATAAAAACAAGGGGTTCTCTCAATGCTACACGCGTCACGCATCAAAACCACAGTTCTCGCCGGCCTGTTTACAGCGCTCGGCGCAATCGGCGTTCATGCCGCCGATCTTACCGTCGGCGCCAATATCGGCAATGTGCCGTGGGAATTCGAAGACGCCAGCGGCAAGGTGACCGGTTTCGAGATCGATCTCGTCAACGAAATCGCCAAGCGCCTCGGCAAGACCGTCGAATTCGTCAACACGCCGTTCAACGGCCTGTTCCCGGCGGTCCAGTCCGGCCGCATCAACATGGCGGTGTCGTCGATCACCATCACCGAGAAGCGCCTGCAGTCGGTATCCTTCGCCCAGCCCTATTACGACAGCGACCAGTCGCTGACCGTCACGGCCGCTTCCGGCATTACCGGCCTCAAGGGCATGAGCGGCAAGGTCGTCGGCGTCGATACGGGCTCGACCGGCGACATGTGGGCAGACAGCCACAAGGGCGAATACAAGCTCGGCGAAATCCGCCGCTTCGAGGGCCTGCAGCCTGCCATGCTCGACCTCGTTGCCGGCCGCGTCGATGGCTACATCTCCGACATCCCGGCCCTGCTCTACTACGCCAAGGACAAGCCGGAACTAAAGGTGGTCGAGCGCATCCCGACCGGCGAGAAATACTCGATCATGTTCAACAAGGGCGATCCGCTGGCGACAGAAGTCAACGCTGTCATCACCACGCTGAAGGGCGAAGGCTTTATCGCCAAGCTGCACCAGACATGGTTCGGTGCCAAGGCCGAAGACACGACTTCGACCGTCGCGGTCCTCGACATGCCGAAGGCCAAGTAAGGCTCACCCGAGCACGCTTGAATTGCATCCGGCGGAGCGCCAAACGCTCCGTCGGCTTGCCAAGGGAGCCGATCCGGCATGAACCTTCTCAATACATTCTTCAACATACCGGTCTTCCTGAACAGTCTGCCGCAGCTGCTCTGGGGCCTGGTCGTCACGCTGCAGATCGGCATCACCAGCATCCTGGTCGGCCTCGCGGGCGGACTGTTTCTGGCGGTGGCAAGGCTTTATGCGCCGGCATTCTTTCAGGTCCTGATCCGCATCTATATCGACATTTTTCGCTCGATACCGCTGCTGGTGCTGCTGATCGTCGTCTACTACGCCCTCCCCTTCGTCGGCATCCGCCTGTCGCCGTTCCTGTCGGCCGTAACCGCGCTGTCGCTCGTCTCGGCCGCCTATACCGCCGAGATCTTTCGCGCCGGCATCGAGGCCATTCCGAGCGGGCAGTTCGAGGCATCTGCTGCCCTTGGCCTGTCGGGCCGCAGCACGATGATGGATATCATCCTGCCGCAGGCGATCCGCATCGTCATTCCGCCGCTCACCAACAATTGCATCAACGTCATGAAAGACACGGCGCTTGCCTCCGTCGTCGCCATGCCGGATCTGCTCAAGCAGGCAACCCAGGCGCAGGCGCTCAACGCCAACCCGACGCCGCTGATCGGGGCCGCTCTCATCTATATCGCGCTGCTCTGGCCTATGGTGGCCGTCGTTGCGCGTCTCGAAAAGCATTACAGCCGGGGGAAACGCTGATGGCGAAGACAACCGGCCCCTTGATCTCGATTCGCCGCCTGAACAAGGCCTATGGCACATTCACCGTTCTGCACGATATCGATCTCGATGTGGCCGAAGGCGAAGTGGTCTGCATCATCGGCCCCTCCGGCTCCGGCAAATCGACGCTGATCCGCTGCATCAACCACCTCGAAGCCTTCTCGCCGGACAGCACCATCACCGTTGACGGCACCCGCGTCGCACCGGGACCGGCGCTTGCGAAAGTCCGCGCCGAAGTCGGCATGGTGTTTCAGTCGTTCAATCTCTTCCCGCATATGACGGTGCTGAGAAACGTCATGCTGGCACCGATGCGCGTCAGGAAGGCATCGCCAGAAGACGCCGAGCGCAAAGCCCGCGAATTGCTGGCGCGGGTCGGCATTTCTGAACAGGCGGAAAAGTTCCCCGGCCAGCTCTCCGGCGGCCAGCAGCAACGCGTGGCAATAGCCCGGGCGCTCGCCATGGAACCCGGCGTGCTGCTGTTCGACGAGCCGACCTCCTCGCTCGATCCCGAAATGGTCGGCGAAGTGCTGGACGTGATGCGCAAGCTCGCCGGCACGGGCGTCACCATGATCATCGTCACCCATGAGATGGGCTTTGCCCGCCAGGTCGCCGACCGGGTGATCTTCATGGATGCGGGACGGCTTGTCGAGGCGGGCACGCCGGCCGAGATCTTCGACAATCCTAGGGAAGAACGGACACGCAGCTTCTTGCGCGCCGTACTCAATCATTGAAGAACAACAAACGCAGGACTACAGGGATGAACACCACTTCACCACTCGATCTCGACTACGTGCGCAGCCAGTTCCCCGGCCTCGCCCGCGGCTGGACGCTGTTCGACAACGCCGGAGGGTCGCAGATCCTTAAAGGTGCCGTTGAGCGCATCAACACATTCCTGATCGAGAAGAACGTCCAGATCGGCGGCTCCTACGCCGTATCGCAGGCAGCAGCCGCCGCACTCTACGAGTCACGCACCGCGGCCATGAACTTGGTAAACGCCTCGCGTCCGGAAGAAATCGTCTTCGGCGCTTCCACCACTCAGCTGCTGCAAAACCTCGCCCGCGCCATGCAGAGCCAGCTCTCGCCCGGCGACGAAATCATCGTCACCGTCAGCGATCACGAATCCAATATCGGCCCCTGGGACCGGCTGCAGGAGCGCGGCATCACGCTGAAGTTCTGGCCGCTCAACAAGGACACGCTGACGCTTGATCTGGCCGACCTTGCGCCGCTGATGAGCGATCGCACCAAGCTGGTCTGTGTCACGCACGTGTCGAACATCCTCGGATCGATCAACCCGATCAGAGAGATCGCCGATTTCGTGCATGCCCGTGGCGCAAAGATCTGCGTCGATGCCGTGGCCTATGCCCCGCACCGCGCCGTCGACGTGCAGGCGCTGGATGTCGATTACTACGTCTTCAGCCTCTACAAGACCTATGGTCCGCACTACGCGCTGATGTATGGCAAATACGATCTGCTGGCCGAGCTCGATACGCTCTATCATTACTTCTACGGCAAGGACAAAGTGCCGGGCAAGCTCGAGCCGGGTAACCCGAACTACGAGCTTGCCTATTCGACCTGCGGCATCGTCGACTACCTGACGGCGCTCGGCGAACAGGCCGGCGAGACCGGCACGGTGCGCCAGAAGATCGAAGCGGCTTTCGCGGCAATCACGGCCCAGGAAAACCTCTTGGCGGAACGCCTTCTCGCGTACCTCCGCTCGCGCAACGACTGCCGCATCGTCGGCCAGACGACGAACAGCGGTAGCACGAGGGTCCCGACGATCGCGTTCCGCTTCGATGGCCGCGACGCCGGCGAAGTCTGCAAGGCGATGGACGGCGAGAAGATCGCCATCCGTTTCGGCGATTTCCACTCGCGCCGGCTTGCCGAATACCTTGAGCTGACAGACCACGGCGGCATGGTTCGCGTGTCGATGGTCCACTACAACACGCTGGAAGAGATCGATCGCTTTACCGCAGCACTCGATCGGATCCTCGCAACCGACGCCGGTCGCGCGGCCGCCGCCGCCGCTTAAGAAGGGAACGGATCATGCGCTTCGATACGGTCATCAGGCACGGCACGGTGGTCACCGCCAGCGACACGTTCGTGAGCGATGTGGGCATCAAGGATGGCCGCATCGCTGCCCTTGCGGCAGAGCTTACCGAAGCCGATGAGGTGATCGACGCGACAGGACTGTTCGTTCTGCCGGGTGGTATCGACAGCCATGTCCATCTCGACCAGCCGTCCGGCGACGGCATCGTCATGGCAGACGACTTCGACTCGGGCACCCGGTCGGCGGCGATCGGCGGCAACAGCACGGTTCTGGCCTTCTGCATGCAGGAGAAGGGCCAGACGTTGCGCGAGGCGCTGAAGATCTATCACGCCAAGGCAGACGGCAAATGCCATGTCGACGTCGCCTTCCATCTGGTCATCACCGATCCGACGCCTGACGTCCTCGGCCAGGAACTGCCGGCACTTGTCGAGGACGGCTATACCTCGCTCAAGGTGTTCATGACCTATGAGGGTCTGCGTCTGCGCGACGACGAGATCCTGGCGACGCTCGACACCGCACGGCGCACCGGCGCGCTGGTCATGGTTCATTGCGAGAACGAGGATGCGATCCGCTACCTGATCGGCCGGCATGAGGAAGAGGGCAAGTTCGCGCCAAAATTCCATGCCACGACCAGACCAATCGCCGCCGAGCGCGAAGCCACCCACCGGGCGCTGTCGCTGGCCGAAATCGTCGATGTGCCGATCGTCATCGTCCACGTTTCAAACCGCGAGGCGATGGAAGAGATCCGCCGCGCCCGTCAGCGCGGCCAGAAGATCGCCGGCGAAACCTGCCCGCAATATCTGATGCTGACGGCCGATGATCTCGACCAGACGGAGATGGAGGGCGCCAAATTCGTCTGCTCCCCGCCGCCGCGCGACAAGGCCAGCCAGGATGCCTGCTGGGAAGGACTTGAACAGGGTGTCTTCGACCTCTTCTCCTCCGACCACTGCCCCTTCCGTTTCGACGATCCGGAAGGCAAGCTGAACGAAAAGGGCAAGCGCAATTTCCGCTGGATCCCGAACGGCATACCGGGCGTCGCCACCCGCCTGCCGATCCTGTTTTCCGAAGGCGTCATGAAGGGCCGCATCGACATCAACACATTCGTCGCGGTGACTTCGACCAATCACGCCAAACTCTACGGTCTCTATCCCCGCAAGGGCACGATCGCGATCGGCGCCGATGCAGACATCGCCCTGTGGGATCCGGACAAGCGCGTCACTTTGACGAACGATCTCCTGAAACACGGCGCTGATTATACGCCCTATGAAGGGCTCGATATCCGCGGCTGGCCGGTGCAGATGCTGCTGGGCGGCAGGACCATCGTCAAGGACGGAGAGCTGACCGGGCCCGGAAGCCGCGGCCGCTATCTCCCGCGAAACCGCTCGTCCCTGAGATCGAGCCGGGGTTCAACCTGAGGCGTTGCACAAGCTGCAACGCCTTTCGCTGGCCACCACGTCTGCCTGACGATGCGAGCGTGACTTGGCCGCCGCTATGAGGCGGCGGAGCCCACAAGCAAGCGGTGATTACTTCGTCACCGTGAGGGTCGCATGCATGCCGGCTTCGTAATGGCCCTTGATGTTGCAAAAGAGCATATACGTTCCGGGGACAAGCTTGGCCTTCAACTGGCCATCGGCACCGGGCTTCAGATCGGCAACTTCACCAAGGCTTTTCAGCGTCTTCTCATCGACGCGATGTTTGGCCTTGACTACGGTGAGTGTCTGATCTGGCGACTTCAACTTGACGAGCACCATTTCGTGCTCCTCGGTCGTCGCGTCGTTGTGGACCATAAACGTTGTGTCGCCTGCCGGAACGGTCGTCTGATCCATTGTCAACGTCATCGGCTCACCCGCTTCGCCGGACTCGACAACCTTGACCATAGAGCCGGCCAGTGCAGGCGTTGCAGCAACGAAAAGGGCAAGTGCAATAGCGGTGTCTCGGATTGTGAGCATGGGTTTACCTCCGGTTGTCATCACCGGATGGGTATGACGGCAAGCTGACAGCGGCCTGAACGAATTGGAGCGTGTTCTCACCGCCTACCGGAGCAGGCCGTTACATCGTGGCCACCTTATGGGCGTCGAGAATGACCGCGATGTCTTTGCTGTGCACGACACAATTGCGCCCGGACGCCTTGGCAACGAACAGCGCCTTGTCGGAGGCCTGGTAGAGAGCCTCGAACGTAGGGTAGTCCTCCTGGTCCGCAACGCCACCGGACACCGTGATATCGACCTGCCTTTTGCCCGCTTGTATGGGCCGCGCAGCAATCAGGGCCCTGCAGCGGTGCGCGAGCGAGAGACGCTCCGTCGGCGAAAGCGCTGACACGAGGACTGCGAACTCCTCACCACCGATCCGGGCAACGGCACGACTTTGCGAAAAGATCTCGGCGAGCTGATGCGCAACTGCAATGATGGCCTGGTCCCCGATATCGTGGCCAAAGCGGTCGTTGATCGCTTTGAATTTATCGATATCGAACAGGATGAGAGAAGATGCGGCGGGAGCGCGCGTCACCTCATCCAGGAACGCTCGCCGATTCATCAGCCCCGACAACATGTCCGTTCGGCTCAAATGCTCGAAAGCCGCCCGGGAGATCGTGAGGTGATGAATTGCTAGACCAACGATATAGACGATCGAAAATGTCAGCGCCGATGCAACGACAGTCGAGATGATAACCCCAACCGTTGCGGCGGGCACGACGTCATACGGCAGCCATCCCAATCCATGAAGCGTGTAGTGGGCCGCAACGTTGAGAATGTCGGCAACAACGGTGACGCAAACGGTCATGAGCAAAGCGAATGCGAGGACTTTGCGTCGCGTCTCGAACCGGTCCGACGCACAGGCCTGCTTGATGTAGCGGTCGATCAAAGCAAGCATGCGATAATTCCAATACTGTTCGAAGCGACCACGCGGACGCGCCTGGCGGCTTTCAGCTCGCCACACTGAACTACAAACGCATTGAGACTTCGTGAATCCGAACACAAGTTAATTTGCGATTAAGTGTCGCAAATAATCTTCGTATTTCCTCGTCAAATTGGTGCAGCCATGGAACATTGGTGTAATCGTGGGAGCCCCTGCCCGTAATCAAACGTCAGAAGGGCCGGGATCAGTCTGCGGCCATCTCGCCAATGCTTCACGGCCAGCATCGGTCAGGCCGTAGACGCCTCTGTCGAGCCGCTCGAACCATCCATAGACATTGGAGAGCAAAATCTTGCCTGCATCCGGGATGACCGCCCTGATATCGCGCACGCGGGACGGACCGTTGGAGACCATGGCAGCGCAGCTGAGCGCCTGCTGGCGATAGGCAGTCATGACGGGAACCCGCGTACTGCCGCCAAGCACGGGATCGCCGCGTCTCTTCTGGTGTTCGCGCATCAGCCTTGAGCGTCGTTTCGGATTGGTCCGGGGCATCGGCGACACGGACCCGACGATGACGCTGACCTCGCCCCCGGCCGAAACGCCGAGAATACCGATGCCAAGCCGGCGGCAGAGGTCGCGGTAGCGCTTGTCGGTTTCGCGGCCCTTGCCCTTGAGCGAAAGTTTTGCCGCGATCCAGACCTCGTCCGCGATTGCCGCCCTGTCCACCGCCTGGAGAATAAGCTCGAGATTGAAGCTCAGCTTGAGCTCGCAAATGACGACGACGGTGGGATCGCCCTCGCTCAGACCAACGAGATCACAGCCGCCAACTTCGCCCTTCACCACATAGCCTGCAGTCTCGAGAAAGGATTTGACCGGTAGATAGAGGGAGGTTTCCATGGATGCGCATCACAGTCGGGAATCAGGCTGCAGACATACACCGATCAACCGGCCAGATCACCCCGCGGCCGGATTTCAGCTTTCGGCCAGCCGGTAGCCGACGCCCGTTTCGGTCAGGATGTATCGCGGCTGGTCGGGCATTTCCTCGATCTTCTGGCGGATCTGGCGCACGTAGATGCGCAGGTACTGGATGTCGGTGACCTCCCCCCAGACCTGGTCGATCAGGTATCGGTGGGTCAGCACGCGCCCCGCATGCTGCACGAGGATCCGCAGGATGTCGTATTCCTTGCGCGAGAATTTTACCTCCTCGCCCTTCACCTTGACCACGCGCCGCACGAGATCGACACTGAGATCACCCGTCTGGAAGATCGGCTTTTCGCCCTGGGTCTGCAACCGGTGGCGCAACGCAACCCGGATCCGCGCAATCAGTTCGTTCATGTTGAACGGCTTGGTAAGGTAATCGTCGGCACCCATTTCCAGCGCCTTGACGATCCCTTCCTCATCCGTCCGGCTCGACAGGATCACGATCGGCAGCGTCAGCCCCTCGGCGCGCCATTTCGCCAGAAGATCGTGCCCGGCCATATCAGGCAGGCCGAGATCCAGCAGAACGAGATCGGGCTGGTCCGCGGCCACGAGTTCCATTGCGGTCCTCGCGTTCGGGGCTTCGATGATGACGAAATCCTGCGTCGAAAGCCCGACCCGCAACAGCTTGCGGATCGGCGGCTCGTCATCGACGACCAGAATTCTCGTGGCGGCCTGGTTCATCGCATGTCTCCGTCAATCTGCAGCTGGGCCGGAATTGGCATACGGATCGTAAAGATCGCGCCCTCACCCGCTGGTCTGTTTCCCGCCGTCAGACGCCCGCCCATCGCTTCGATGAAACCACGGCTGATGGACAGTCCAAGGCCGGTGCCGGCCTTGACATGATCGATCTTGCGCACCCGGTAGAAAGTGTCGAACACCCGTTCCAGGTCGGCATCAGGTATCCCCGGCCCCTCGTCCAGAACGGCAAGGGTGACGTATTTCGCATCTGACCAGCCCAGAACCTCGATGGTCGTGCCCTCTGGCGCATATTTGGCCGCGTTGTCGATGAGATTGAAGAGTGCCTGCTCCAGTAGGACCGGATCGCTTCTGATCATCGGCATTTCGGATGGAATAGCCACCTTCAGCCTGTGATCGGCGGTGATTTTCTGTGCCCGCGTCAAGGCCGTCCCGACGATATCGCCGACATAATGAAGCGCAAAGTTTGGCTCCATGGCGCCTGATCCGATGCGCGTCATGTCGAGCAGGTTGACGATGAACCGGTTGAGGCGCTCGGACTCCTCGATCACGGTGGTCAGAAGTTCATCTCGCGAATGATCGGTCAGGTTCGCCCCGAAATCCTTGAGCGTGCTCGCCGACCCGAGCACGGCTGAAAGCGGTGTCTTCAGATCATGCGAAAGCGAGGTCAGCAGCGCGGTGCGCAATTTGTCCGTTTCGGCGGCAAGCTTGGCCTTGTCGACGTCAGCGACGAGTTGAATGCGCTCGATCGCGAGTGCTGCCTGATCGGCCAGCGCATCGAACAAACGCTGCTGGTCCGGGGTGAGCAACGGTCCCTGCCTGTCGTTGTCGAGGCCGACAACGCCGATCGCCCCTCGCCCCGTGCGCAACGGCAGGTACAACCGCTTGGCGCCGGGTAACGTATCGGCAGCGCGGCCGGCCGGACGATTGTGTTCCCATGTCCATTTCGCAGCCGCGATGTCGGCATCGACAAGCGTGTCATCAGGCGGATAGCCGGCCCGGACGGCAAGGGTGTCGTTCTCGGGCAACAGAATGACGACCCGAACCTTCAGCATGGAGGCGATCTGGAACGCGGTGGCCCAGAGCACATCGTCAAGCGTCCCGGTTCCAGCAAGCTTCTTCGAGAACAGATAGAGATCCTCCGTCGTGCGGGCTCTCTGCCGGGCGGCTATCGCCTGCCTTTGAACCGACGCGGCCAGATTGCTTGCCACAACGGCGGTTCCGAGAAACGAGAGAAGGGCAACGACGCTTTCCGGATCTCGGATCGTGAACGTGAAGCGCGGCTCGAGAAAGAAGAAATTGAAGGCGAGAGCGCCGATGACGGACGCATAGAGACCCGGCCCCAGCCCTCCCCGGATTGCCGAAGCGAGCACGCCCATCAGGAAAACGAGCGCCAGGTTCTGCACGTCGAGCGCCCGGTCGAGCAGCGTACCGATCGCAACCGCGGCCGTCATGAACAGCGTGGCGCGGATATAGTGTTTCGGATTGAGCCTTCTCGTCGGCGGCGCTGTCCTGACGCCCGTCGAGACAGCCTCCTCGCTGCCGCCGGACATGACATGAACGCTGATTGCCCCGGAATAGCGGATGAGATCGTGCGTGATCGACCCATCCCACAGCTCTCGCCAGCGCGGCTTGGTCGACTTGCCGATGATCAGGTGATTGAAGTTGTGAGCATTGGCGTAAGCGATGATTTCCCGCGACACCCTTGAGGCAGGCAGCGTCACGGTTTCGGCGCCGAGCTGTTCGGCGAGCCGCATCGCAGCCGATAGCCGGTCCTTGTCGGCCTCGCCCAGATTGGCGGATCCGGGCGTCTCCAGATGCAGCGCCGTCAAGGGTGCCCGCAACCTGTCGGCCTGCCGTCTTGCGTAGCGCACCAGTGCCGCACCGTTTCGGCCATGATCGAGGCAAACGAGAATGCGTTCGCCCGCAGCCCAGGGACCCGCGATGGCATGCGCCTGCATGTGATTGAGAAGCTGATCATCCACCCGCTGCGCCGTGCGACGCAGCGCCAGTTCGCGCAGCGCCGTCAGGTTGCCCGGAGAGAAATAGTTCTCGACCGCACGGCGCGCGGTCGTGGGCAGATAGACCTTGCCGTCATGCAGACGCTTGATCAGATCCTGCGGCGTAATATCGATGATCTCGATATCGTCGGCGCGGTCGATCACCGAGTCCGGCACCGTTTCCCGAACGCGGATACGGGTGATCTGCGCGACGATGTCGTTCAGGCTCTCGACATGCTGGATATTGAGCGTCGAAAAGACGTCGATGCCACTGGCAAGGATTTCGAGGACATCGAGATATCGCTTCGGGTGGCGGCTGCCGGGGGCGTTGGTATGGGCCAGTTCATCGACCAGCACCAGACGGGGCTTCCTGGCAAGGATCGCATCGAGATCCATCTCGTCGAGCTGCTGGCCGCGATAGTCGAACACGCGGCGGGGGATCATTTCGAAACCCTCGACCAGCGCTTCGGTTTCCTTCCGCCCGTGTGTTTCAACCACGCCGATCGCCACATCGATGCCGTCGGCCTTTCGGCTGCGGCCGGACATCAACATTTCATAGGTCTTCCCGACGCCGGGTGCGGCCCCGAGAAAGATCTTCAGCCGGCCACGCCCCTCCTGCCGGGCGTACTCGAGAAGAGCATCCGGTGATGGTCTGCTAGCGCCTTCGTGTTTTGCGTCCGGCATGGAGGTCTTTCGTTCCGCAAACGAGCGGCGGCCAAACTGACCGCCGCTCGTTCAACTACGACTTCTCGGCGTCGAGCGCCATATTGAGCGCCAACACATTCACCACAGGCTCACCCAGAAAGCCCAGTTCTCGCTGTTCGATATGACGCTCGACCAGGGCGCGGACGGCGGCTTCATCCATGCTGCGCGCCTTTGCGACACGCTGCACCTGAAACAGCGCCGCTTCCGGCGAGATATGCGGATCGAGACCGCTGCCCGATGCGGTGACGAGGTCGATCGGCACATCCGCGCCCGGGTTGGTCGCTTTCGCAGCTTCCGTGTCGGCCTTCACGCGATCGATCAGCTTCTGGCTGGTCGGGCCGAGGTTCGAGCCGGAGGACGAGGCCGCGTTATAGCCATCGCCTGCAGCAGACGGGCGACCATGGAAATACTGCTCGCCGGTAAACGCCTGGCCGATCAGCGCGGAGCCGACGACCTTGCCATCCTGTTCGATCAGGCTGCCATTCGCCTGGACGGGGAAGATCGCCTGGGCAATGCCGGTCATGGCAAACGGATAGACAAGGCCGGTGATGACGGTGACGGCAACGATCATGACGATTGCCGGACGGATCTGTTTCAACATGACGAATGCTCCTTAGGCAAGACCGATGGTCGTGATGACCATGTCGATCGCCTTGATGGCGAAGAAGGGAAGGATGATACCGCCGAGGCCGTAGATCAGAAGGTTGCGCGACAGCAGCGCACCGGCACCGACGGCGCGGTATTTGACGCCGCGCAGCGACAGCGGGATCAGGGCAACGATGATCAGCGCGTTGAAGATGATCGCCGACAGGATGGCGCTTTGCGGTGTCGCCAGTCCCATCACGTTGAGAACGCCGAGCTGCGGGTAGAAGGCCAGGAACATGGCCGGAATGATCGCGAAATACTTGGCGATGTCGTTGGCGATCGAAAACGTCGTCAGCGCGCCGCGGGTCATCAGCAACTGTTTGCCGATCTCGACGATCTCGATGAGCTTGGTCGGATCGCTGTCGAGATCGACCATGTTGCCGGCTTCGCGCGCGGCCACCGTGCCGGTGTTCATCGCCACGCCGACATCGGCCTGGGCGAGCGCCGGCGCATCGTTGGTACCGTCGCCGCACATGGCAACCAGCTTGCCCTTGGCCTGCTCCTCGCGGATCAGCGACAGCTTGTTTTCCGGCGTTGCCTGGGCGAGGAAATCGTCGACCCCTGCCTCTGCCGCAATCGCGGCCGCCGTCATCGGATTGTCGCCGGTGATCATCACCGTGCGGATGCCCATGCGGCGCAATTCTGCAAACCGCTCGCGGATGCCGCCCTTGACGATATCCTTGAGCTGGATGACGCCGAGCAGCCTTCCGCCGCGGGCAACGGCAAGCGGCGTACCGCCAGCCTTGGCGATCTCGTCGGCAATCGCCTGGCATTCCACCAGGACGGCGTCCTGCGTGACGGGCCCACCGGCCACGGCATTCTGGCGGATATAGGAAAGGATGGAATCGACCGCACCCTTGCGGATCTGCTCTCCGTCCAGATCGACACCGCTCATGCGGGTCTGTGCCGTGAACGGAACGAAGGTTGCCTTGAGGCTCGCCATATCGCGACTGCGGATGGCGTACTTTTCCTTGGCGAGCACCACGACGGAACGTCCCTCAGGAGTTTCGTCGGCAAGCGAGGCGAGTTGCGCCGCATCGGCAAGATCCTGTTCCGATACGCCCTTGACCGGACGGAAGGACGTTGCCTGGCGATTGCCGAGCGTGATCGTGCCGGTCTTGTCGAGGAGAAGCGTATCCACATCGCCGGCAGCCTCGACAGCGCGGCCCGACATGGCAAGCACGTTGAAGCGCACCAGGCGGTCCATGCCGGCAATGCCGATCGCCGACAACAGTGCGCCGATCGTCGTCGGTATCAGCGTCACGAACAGCGCGACCAGCACGATGACCGGGATGGAGCCGCCCGCATAGGACGCAAACGCCGGAATGGTCGCAGTTGCCAGAACGAAGATCAGCGTCATGCCGGCGAGAAGGATGTTGAGCGCGATCTCGTTCGGGGTCTTCTGACGTTCGGCGCCTTCGACGAGCGAAATCATCCGGTCGATAAAGGTCGAGCCGGCAGCGGCCGTGATGCGCACGCGGACCCAGTCGGACAGGACCTGCGTGCCGCCTGTGACGGCCGAGCGGTCACCACCGGATTCGCGGATCACAGGGGCGGATTCGCCCGTGATTGCTGCTTCGTTGACGGAGGCGACGCCTTCGATCACTTCCCCATCCGAGGGGATGATGTCGCCGGCTTCAACCAGAACGATGTCGTTCAGCTTGAGAGTGGTGCCGGCGACCATCTGGTAGTCGGTCCGCTCTTTGCCGGTGAGAAGTTTCGCCTGGACCTCGGTGCGGGCCTTGCGCAGCGATTCTGCTTGCGCCTTGCCACGTCCTTCGGCAACGGCTTCCGCGAAATTGGCGAACAGGACGGTGAACCAGAGCCAGATGTTGAGCTGCAGGGAGAAGCCCAGGTCGTCGCTGCCGGCGGCAAGATCGCGCAGGAACAGAACGGTGGTCAGCACAGACACCGTGGCCACGACGAACATGACCGGGTTTTTGACGAGGGTTTTCGGGTTCAGCTTGGTAAAAGCACCGCCGATTGCCGGAACGAGGATGCGCTTGTCCAGGATACTTGCGGATCTTGGTGCGCTATCGGATTTTGCCTGGCTCATATGAGGCTCCAGCCTTGGAAAGGGAGGCGACCGGGGAAAGGTCAGCCACGAAGGATTTCTAGTGTTGCGACGATGGCGAGCACTGCCGTCATCATCACGAGAATGGCGTTCGATCCGCACCACCAGCGGGGGACCGTCCCGCCACGCTTTTGCGTGACGGGAGGAGACTGTGCGGGACGCGTCTGACGGTGACCCATGGTGTGACCTCAGAACGTCTGGCCCGCGATCATCATCAGGTGCTCGACGACAGGACCCAGCGCCAGTGACGGCAGGAAGGTCAGGCCACCGACGATCATGATCGTGCCGACCAGCAGACCGACAAACAGCGGGCCGTCGGTGGGGAAAGTGCCGGCCGATGCCGGAACCGTCTTCTTGGCGACCAGCGAACCGGCAATTGCCAGCGCCGGAATGATGACCAGGAAGCGGCCCATCAGCATGCCGATGCCGAGAGTGATGTTGAACCAGGGCGTGTTGGCCGACAGTCCCCCGAAGGCGGAGCCGTTATTGGCGGCAGCCGAGGTATAGGCATAGAGGATCTCGGAGAAGCCGTGCGGACCGGCAGTCCCGATCGAGGCGACCGCCGACGGCAACACGCTGGCGACAGCCGTGAAGATCAGCATGGCGAGCGGCAGGCAGAGAATGGCGAGAAGCGCCATCTTCATGTCCTTGCCCTCGATCTTCTTGCCCAGATATTCCGGCGTACGACCAACCATCAGGCCTGCCACGAACACGGCGACGATGATGAACAGCACGATCCCGTAGAAGCCTGCGCCGACACCACCGACGATGACTTCGCCGAGCTGCATGTTGATGAGCGGAATAAGCCCGCCGAGTGCCGTGAACGAGCCATGCATGGCGTTGACCGCACCGCACGAGGCCGCAGTGGTAATCACGGCAAACAGCGACGACATGACGACGCCGAAGCGGACTTCCTTGCCCTCCATGTTGCCGCCGGAAAGGCCGAGCGTATGCATGATCGGATTTCCGGACGCTTCCGCCCAGTAGACAACGGTAACGCCGGCCAGAAACAGGATGCCCATCGAGGCGAGGATCGCCCAGCCCTGGCGCTGGTTGCCGACCATCCGGCCGAACACGTTGGTAAAGGCGGCACCGATCGCAAAGATCGACAGCATCTGGATCATGTTGGAGATGTTGTCGGGGTTTTCGAAAGGATGCGCCGAGTTGGCGTTGAAGAAACCGCCGCCATTGGTGCCGAGCATCTTGATGGCAAGCTGCGACGCGACAGGGCCGACCGCAATCGTCTGCTGGACGCCTTCAAGCGTCGTGGCATTGACGTATGCCGAAAACGTCTGGGGAACGCCGAGCGAGACATAGATGAGCGTCAGCACGATGCAGAGCGGCAAGAGGATGTAGAGCGTGGCGCGGGTCGTATCGACCCAGAAATTGCCGATCGCCTTGCCCGATGCCCGCGAGAACGCCCGAATGAGGCCGATGGCGATCGCCATGCCTGTCGCAGCCGAGGCAAAGTTCTGCACCGCGAGCCCAGTCATCTGGCTGAAATAGGACATGGTGCTTTCGCCGCCGTAACTCTGCCAGTTGGTATTGGCGACAAAGCTGACGGAGGTGTTGAACGACAATTCCGGTCCGGGCGATGCGAGACCTGCCGGGTTCATCGGCAGAACGTCCTGCAGCCGCAGGATACCGTAGAGCAGCAGGAAACCGGCGAGATTGAACATCAGCACGGAAAACGCGTAGGCGGTCCAATGCTGCTCTTCACGCTCGCTGGTGCCGGCCAGCGCGTAAAGCCCGCGTTCGATCGGACCGAACACGGGGGAGAGAAAGGTGCGCCCGCCGGAAAACACAAGGGTCATATAGGCCCCGAGCGGTTTGACGAGCAGAAGGAGGATCCCGCAATAGACGAGGATCTGTAGCCATCCGTTGAAGGTCATGGGTAGAGACTTTCGGGCAAGCTGAAGCTTTGGTCAGAAGCGTTCGGGGCGAATGAGAGCATAGGTGAGGTAGAGGGCGAGGAAGACGGTCACACCGCCGCCGAGGATATAATCGAGGGTCATGGCATCCCTCCTCAAAGCCTGTCGCAGGCACGGGTATAGACCGAGCAGAGACCGAAGAAGCCAACAGTCGCCGCGACGAGAATAAGGTCCATCATTGTTCTGGAATCCTGGTTGTTCGTGGTGTCAGCCAGGAAGGGCGTCGTTCTGATAACGCGTCATTCTCTCTCCGGCTGGAGACGATCACGATCCGTCTCGTCCTCAATATGCGGCGGAACCCCATAGGGATTCGAGATGGCCCAGATGCCGAAGAAATATAAACCGCATAGGAATTTGCCCGCACGCTCGCGTGTCGGTATCTTGCCGTCGGCCGCTTAAGGCTTGGCCTTTGCGGAGTTCCCGTTGCGGTTTAACCTCCAAATCCTTACATATACGGAGTTGATATCACTCCGGAAAAGACAGGTGCGCGATGATTTGGGTAATAGGCGCAGCAGCCGTCGTGGTTCTCTACCTGTACTCGCGACGGGCTGGAATAGCGGCGGTGGCCGTTCTGGCTGTGCTTTATGTCGGCCTCTGGCTGATGTCGGGACAGATCAACTCGAAAGTGCCGACCAATCAATCCGTCGCCGTGGTCGCAAGCTCCGGCGGCGAGACATGCAAGGCACCCGGCGCGCCCGTATCCGTTACCTTCACCAACAACGCGGACAGACAGCTGCTCGCGACATCTTTCACGCTGAGTGCGCGCCAAGCGGGCCATAGCTCCCTGATCTACAGGGCAACGCTTCGAAGCGACAAGATCATCGAACCGGGCGGCAGCTGGACCGAGTGCTACGGCCTCAATCCGCTGTCGTTTTCCGAACGAGACGTCCACTACAACCCCAGCGACCTCGAATGGTCGGCCGAGGTCTCGCTCTCGCGATTTGCGTCCAGCTAATCGTTTCTGGGACAAACCGTGCCGCAACGACTTGCGGTTTCGCTTGGCTTGAACGCTTCCACTTTCCCCGCCAGCGTGACCCGCAAACGGCTGTCGCGAATTATTTTTGCGTCACCGCTCGATAAGTTTTGTTCCAAGCGCATTTACACTGTCATGCCTGGGTTCTGGCAGCAGCGCATTCAATCGGGGACGGCTATGAGCGACATGAGTAAAGGGGCTATCGCAGCGGCGGGGATCGCGAACAAGCCTGTCGGGCTGAGCGCGCCGACCCTTTCGGGCCGAACGATCCTTATTCTCATCGGCGTGGCGGTGATCCTCTATGTCGGCCAGGAAGTGTTTGTGCCGCTTGCGCTCGCACTCCTCCTCACCTTCACGCTAGCGCCGATCGTCAGTTTCCTGCGCAAGCGCTACGTCCCGAGGATCGCCGCCGTCCTCCTCGCCGTCGCCACCGCGTTTTTTGTCATTGCAGCCTTCGGTTTCATCGTTGCCGGACAGGTCGCCAATCTCGCGGACAATATTCCGACCTATCAGCGCAACATCGTCGCTAAGGTGCACTCTCTCAGCCAGGCGGGCTCCGGCAACGGCGTGTTCGAACATCTCAGCAAGGTCGTCGAGCGCATCGGCTCGGAACTGCAGGACAACGCGGAAGAGAGCAAGGAAGACGCGCCGCCACAGATCAAGCGTCGCGATCCGATGCCTGTCGAGATCGTAACCCGCGCCAACCCGATCGAAACGCTCGGCAATTTCATTCTGCCACTCATCAGTCCCTTTGCAACCGCGGGTCTGGTTATCGTCCTCGTGATTTTCATGCTGCTTGAGCGGGAGGAACTGCGCGACCGGTTCATACGCCTTGTCGGCCTCGGCGATCTCCACAGGACGACGGCGGCTCTTCAGGATGCTGGAAAACGCGTCGGCAAATATCTGCTGATGCAGTTGGTCGTCAACGCGCTTTATGCCTTG
The DNA here is from genome assembly GCF_050500185.1 of Neorhizobium sp. DAR64862/K0K3. Lineage (NCBI taxonomy): Bacteria > Pseudomonadati > Pseudomonadota > Alphaproteobacteria > Hyphomicrobiales > Rhizobiaceae > Neorhizobium > Neorhizobium sp. DAR64862/K0K3. The sequence continues at coordinate 523,857 of NZ_CP191449.1, read as the reverse complement.
CCGATCTCGATCGGCCTCTGGCTGCTCGGCATTCCGAACGCCATCCTGTGGGGACTGTTGACGCTCGTCCTGCGCTTTGTCCCCTATATCGGTCCGGTCATCGGCATGATCCTGCCGCTGTTTCTGGCACTGGCGATTGCCCCCGGATGGTCGCTGGTTGCCTGGGTCGCCGCACTGTTTATCGTCACCGAACTTGTCAGCAACAACGTCGTCGAACCGTGGCTCTATGGAAGCCATACGGGGCTTTCGCCGCTCGCCATCATCGTCTCGGCCATCTTCTGGTCGTGGCTGTGGGGGCCTGTCGGGCTGATGCTTTCGACGCCCCTCACCGTCTGTCTCGTCGTTCTCGGTCGCTACGTCCCGCAATTCAGCTTTCTCGACGTGCTGCTCGGCAATGAGCCGGTTCTGCAACCGCAGGAAAAACTCTACCAGAGACTGCTTGCCGGCGATCCCAACGAGGCGACCGACAACGCGGAGGATTTTCTCGAGGAGGAGTATCTCGTCGACTATTATGAAAAAGTCGGACTGCCTGCACTCAGGCTGGGTGAACTCGACCGGCAGCGCGGCGTGATGAGCGAGGCCCAGATTGCCCTGTTTGCCTCCACCACCCAGACGCTGATTGGCAATCTGGCGGAGATCGCGATCGAGGAAGAAGCGGAAGACGATCCGGTCGAAGGCGAAGCCGCTGTCACAGAGCAGATCACCGGTGAAATCGACCTACCCAGCGGCGAAGGGAAATCCGTTCTCTGCCTCGGCGGCAGAGGCGCGATTGACGATGCCGCGGCCGCCATGTTGTCGCAGGTTCTCGCCATTCAGGGCGCCACCGTGTCTCAGGCCGACCACACGGCCGTGAGCGGCAAGACGGTAAGCCTGATGAACCTGACCGACGTCGACACGGTCCTCATCGCTTTCCTCAATGGCGGCTCCAAAGCCCACGCCCGCCAGGCCGTCCGCCGGTTCAAGCGACAGAAGCCGTCGGTTCGGGTGGGGATCATGATCACCGGCGTTGACGGTCAGCGGGAAAGCCCCCTTGCGACAGAGGACATCGATGCAGACTTTGTCGTCACCACCATTTCCGATGCGGTTCGTGGCGCGCTGACCACCGCCCAGGCGGTCGAGATCAAGGCGCCGAAACGGATCGGCCGGCCGCGTGAGCGCAAGACCACGCCGCTCGTCGCGTGATCGGAGCACCCCGCAGGCATGCCTGACCTGTGGGGTCCTCGATGCCGACGCGCCTGAGTGCATCGAAATCTGGATAGACAAGGATCAACTCGTCAAGACCTGTAGAGCCCGGGAGGCATGGACATGACTGAGACATTTACCGCCATGGTGATCGATACCGTTGACGGCAAGCCGAAAGGCGCCTTCCGGGAAATCTCCGTCGCCGATCTGCCTGACAATGACGTTCTGGTCGAAATTGCCTATTCGACGGTCAACTTTAAGGACGGTCTGGCCATCACCGGCAAGGGCCGGATCGCTCGCCGGATGCCGATGGTCGGCGGCATCGATCTTGCCGGAACCGTGGTCGAATCACGCTCCCCGGATTGGAAGCCGGGCGACAAGGTGGTCGTGAACGGCTGGGGCCTGTCAGAAACGGAATGGGGCGCCTATACCCGCTACCAGCGGGTCAAACCGGAATGGCTGATCCCGCTGCCCGACGCCTTCACGATGAAACAGGCGATGGCAATCGGCACGGCCGGCTATACCGCGGCGCTCTGCGTCGACGCGCTTGAAAAATGGGGCTCGATTAAACCCGGCGCAGGCGAGGTCCTCGTGACCGGCGCCGCCGGTGGCGTCGGCTCGGTGGCGATCGCGCTTCTGGCGGCGCGCGGCTACGTCGTCACAGCCTCGACCGGGCGTCCGGAAACCCACGACTATCTGGCCTCGCTCGGTGCCACCAGCTTCATCGATCGCGCAACGCTTTCCGAAAAGGGCGGCCCGCTGCAGACGGAGCGCTGGACCGGCGGCATCGACAGCGTCGGCTCGACGACGCTTGCCAACGCCCTGTCGCAGACCATGCGGGGCTGCGCAATCGCAGCCTGCGGCCTTGCCGGTGGACCCGACCTTCCAGCGACGGTCCTTCCCCATATCCTGCGCGCCGTCACGTTGATCGGAGTCGATTCCGTCATGGCCTCGCGCCAACAACGCCTCACCGCCTGGTCGCGCCTTGCCCGCGATCTCGACAGCCGAAAACTTGCCGCCATGACCAGAACGGAACCGATGTCCAACCTGCCGCAACTGGCAGAAGAGATCATCGACGGCAAGGTGCGCGGCCGGATCGTGATCGACGTCACGAGGTAACCCCGCGCGCCGTCCGCATTGGCCGGCCTCCCTCTTCAGCCGCGTTCGCGCTAGAACGGATAGTGCTGGTGCGGATCCTCGATGGTGATCCAGCGCAGATCGGTGAATTCGTTGATCGCCGCCCTGCCGCCGAAGCGGCCATAACCTGAGCCCTTGACGCCGCCAAACGGCATCTGCGCCTCATCCGCGACAGAGGGGCCGTTGATGTGGCAGATCCCCGATTGGACCCGGCCGGCGACGGCGAGCGCGCGCTGGATATCGCGGCTGTAGACCGAACCTGATAGACCGTATTGCGTATCATTGGCGATCCGGATCGCCTCCTCCTCGTCCTTGACCCGGATGATCGGCTTGACCGGACCGAAGCACTCCTCGTCATAGATGCGCATGCCGGGCTTGACGTGATCGAGCACCGTAGCCTCCACGACGCTGCCGGTGCGCTTGCCGCCCGCGGTGAGACTGGCCCCCTTGGCGATCGCGTCGGCAATGATCTCTCCCATCTTCTCCGCGGCACCGATCGTCACCAGCGAACCGAGCACGACGTGACCGCGGGGATCGCCCGCCGGAAGCTTGGCTGCGCGCTCGGACAGTTTAGCCACGAATTCGTCGGCGATCTTGTCGTGGACGATCAGCTTTTCGGTCGCCATGCAGACCTGGCCCATGTTGATGAACGAGCCGAAGATCGCGCCGTTGACGGCCGCATCGATATCGGCGTCCTCAAGCACGAGCATCGGTGCCTTGCCGCCCAGTTCGAGAAGCGCCGGCTTCAGATGGCGGCCGCAGAGTTCGCCGATGATGCGGCCGACCTTGGTGGAACCGGTAAAGTTGACGCGGCGGACTTCGGGTGCCGAAACCAGCGCTTCGACAACGACGGCGGCATCCTCGGGCGCGTTGGTGATGACGTTGACGACTCCAACCGGGAAACCGGCCTCGATAAACACCTTGCCGATCGCGACATGCAGTCCGGGGCATGCTTCGGATGCCTTGAGGATGACCGTGTTACCGCAGGCAAGCGCCATGGCGATGGCCCGCACGCCGAGAATGATCGGTGCATTCCACGGCGCGATGCCAAGGCAGACGCCGACCGGTTGGCGCATCGCCATCGACAGGTTTCCGGGCTTGTCCGACGGGATGATCTCACCCTGGATCTGGGTCGTCATGGCCGCCGCCTCGCGCAGCATGTTGGCCGCAAGATGTGCGTTGAAACCGGCCCATCCGCCTGTCGCGCCGGTCTCGGCGGTCATCAGCTCGGTGAGCTCGCCACCCTTGGAGGCAAGAACATCTGCCGCCTTGTTGAGAAGCGCGCGACGTGCGCCGGGACCGGTCGTCGACCATGCCGGAAAGGCGGTCTGCGCTGCGGCGACCGCGGCCTTGGCATCCTCGATGCCGGACGCCGGCGATCGGCTCGCGACATCGCCCGTAAAGGGATTGATCCGTTCGAACGTCTTGCCCGAAATGGCGTCGGCCAACTGGCCGCCGATGATCTGTTTGATGTCCAAGGTCGCATCCTTTCTTCGAGAAACCAGATAGCCAGCTTCGAGGGATGCGCCACAGCCGTAGACGACAGCATCACACGTCCGCTTTCTCGACCGATCGCGCGAACAAACAGTCAGCCTGCGCATGACTTCGCACAGTCTGACCGTCAGTCTCCGCGGTTTCCATCGAGAAGCGAAGCCCCTCCTCCAACAGGCATGTTAACGAACTCCAGCCGCGACTCAAGGGGAGGATCAAACAGCCGCAGCCACGAACATGGCACCTGCCTCAAGCCGTCAAACGGAAAGATACGGGACTGATCTGCGCTACTTCGAGCAGACACGGCCCGCTCGGCTCTTCCACACCCTATCGACGAGGGATAGGTAGGATTGCGGAACCGGCGCCGCGGTCGACATGCGCAACTGAAAGTACCCAATGTTTCATCTCATCTTTGGACTGCCCTGGCTGATTGTCGTCCTCCGCTTCATTCAGCCGCTGCCCTGGCACTGGTCGGCGAAGGTGGCAGTGGCGGTGCTTTTGCTGATCGCCTCGCAATACCATTTCTTCAGCCGGCTCTCGTCCGGCTCGGTCTTTTCGCCGGAGTTTCCGCGACCGCTGATCATTGCGTTCAACCTCCTGTTTGGCGCGATCGTTTTTCTGGCCGTCTTCCAGATCGCGCTCGATGTCGCCTCGCTCCTGATCATGCCCTTCAATGGCCACTTCCCCGCCGCACCCGCCGGGCTCCGTTATGCCATGGGTGGCGTCGCGCTCTGCCTTTCCGCCTATGGTATCAGCCAGGCAATCCGTGTACCGCCACTCAACGACATCGAGATTGCAATCGCAAACCTGCCGCCGGAATTCGAGGGCTATCGCCTCGTCCAGCTGACCGATCTCCACATCAGCCGACTGTTCCCAGCGAAATGGGCCGAGGCGGTCGTATCGAAAACCAACGCGCTCGATGCGGACCTCATCGTCATCACGGGAGACTTTATCGACGGCAGCGTCGCAGACCGCCGCAGCGACGTCGCTTCGCTGGCAAACCTGCGGGCGCGCGATGGGGTCTATGCCATCCCTGGCAACCACGAATACTTCTTCGATTACCGGGACTGGATGCGCCACCTCGCAACCTTGAACATGACGATGCTTCAGAATGCCCACTTGGTGCTGACGCGAGGGAGCGGCAGGCTCGTGCTGGCCGGTGTCACGGACCTTTCGGCACGCGGACACGGAGCGCCGGCCCCGGACCTCGATACGGCTATTGCGGGCGCTCCCGCCGACGCGCCGATCATTCTTCTCGACCATCAGCCCAGGTTGGCACAGAAAGCCGCCGCATCGGGGATCGCCCTCCAACTGTCGGGACATACTCATGGCGGCATGGTTGTCGGCCTTGATCGCGTGGTCGCACGCGCCAACAACGGCTTTGTTTCGGGCCGCTATCAGATCGGCGGGATGACCCTCTACGTCAACAACGGCACGGGCATTTGGCCCGGTTTCGCGCTGCGGATCGGTGTTCCCTCCGAACTGACCCGGATCACGCTTCGGGCCGGTCAGCCGCTTTGAAGGCTGAAGTGACACCGCTTCATCTGCTTTCTCTATCCACAACCATCGGCTCGCCGCGAACGACAGGTGTTGACGCGGGCGCTCTCGCCAACACATAGTCGCCGCCAATGCGCCGTCATCGACACGGTGCGTCGATCGGGATTGGAGGATCTCGACCGGTATTCATGCCAAGGGAGGAATTTTCATGAAAGTCATTACAGGCTCGGCAATTCTGGCGACCGCATCGTTTCTGATGGGATCAACCGCCATGGCCGCAACGGAAATCTCGTGGTGGCACGCCATGACCGGCGCCAACAACGAGGTTGTCGACCAGCTCGCCAAGGAATTCAACGAAAGCCAGTCGGACTTCAAGGTCATGCCTGTCTTCAAGGGCACCTACCCGGAAACGCTGAACGCCGGCATCGCCGCCTTCCGCGCCAAGCAGCCACCGGCCATCATGCAGGTGTTTGACGCCGGCAGCGGCGTCATGATGGGCGCCCAGGGCGCCATCGTGCCGGTTGCGGACGTTCTGGAAAAGGGCGGCTTCAAATTCGACAAGAGCCAGTACCTGCCGGGGATCGTTGCCTACTATTCGAAGCCTGACGGCACGATGCTGTCCTTCCCCTACAATTCGTCCTCGCCAATCCTCTATTATAACAAGGATATCTTCGAGAAGGCCGGGCTCAACCCCGACACGCCGCCGAAGACCTGGGGCGAGGTGTTTGACGCCGCCAAGAAGATCAAGACCAGCGGTGCCGCTCCCTGCGGCTTTACCTCGACATGGCTCACATGGATCCAGACGGAAAACTTTGCGGCCTGGAACAACCTCTCCTACGGAAGCAATGAAAACGGCCTCGGCGGCACCGACGTCAAGCTTGCCTTCAACGCCGAACCCTTCGTCAAGCATTTCCAGGCAATCGCCGATCTCGCCAAGGACGGCACGTTCCGTTACGGCGGCCGCACGTCTGAAGCCAAGCAGCTGTTCACCTCGGGCGAATGCGCCATCCTGACCGAATCCTCCGGCGGTCTGGGCGACATCGTCAAGTCCGGCCTGAAATACGGCATCGGCCAGCTGCCCTATGCAGAAGGTCCGGGACGCCCGCAGAACACCATCCCCGGCGGCGCCAGCCTCTGGGTATTCGGCGGCAAGAGCGATGCCGAATACAAGGGGGTCGCGACCTTCTTCAACTTCCTGTCGCAGACCAAGATCCAGTCGCGACTGCACCAGGTCTCCGGCTACATGCCGGTCACGATGGCAGCCTATGAGGATACCAAGAAATCCGGCTTCTACGAGAAGAACCCGGCGCGCGAAACGCCGTTGCTGCAGATGATGGGCAAGGCTCCGACCGAGAACTCCAAGGGCGTTCGCCTCGTCAACCTGCCGCAGGTCCGCGACATCATGAACGAAGAGTTCGAATCGATGCTCGCCGGCAAGCAGGATGCCAAGGCCGCTCTCGACAAGGCTGTGCAGCGAGGCAATGCCGCCATCCAGCAAGCCATCGGCAAGTAAGCGGTAAGCGTTAGGGCCGCCCCGGCGACTGTCGAGGGCGGCCTGCAGCATTTCAACGGAGCCTGCCCGTGCAAAGCGTCGTATTTCCCAACAAGGTGCTGCCCTATTTTCTGGTGGCGCCGCAGATTGTCCTGACCGTCGTGTTCTTCTTCTGGCCGGCCAGCCAGGCGCTCTACCAGTCGGCCATGCGCGAAGATCCGTTCGGGCTGCAGAGCAGCTTTGTCGGCTTCGCCAACTTTTCCGCCATCCTGGCCGACGAGAGCTATCTTCACGCGCTCCGCGTCACCGTCGTCTTCAGCGTGGCAACCGCGCTGCTTTCCATGGGTGTCGCACTTCTGCTGGCGACCGCCGCCGATACCGTCGTGCGCGGTAAGGGTTTCTACCGCACGATGATGATCATCCCTTACGCGGTGGCGCCGGCGGTTGCCGGCATGCTGTGGCTGTTCATGTTCAACCCGGCCATGGGCACGTTTGCCTATATTCTGCGGCGCAACGGCATTGCATGGGACCCGCTGCTGAACGGCGATCAAGCCATGTCCCTCGTCGTGGTGGCAGCCGCCTGGAAACAGATCAGCTACAATTTCCTGTTCTTCGTCGCCGGCCTGCAGGCAATCCCGAAATCCCTGCTCGAAGCCGCCGCGATCGACGGTGCCCGGGGCAGCCGAAGGTTCTGGACGATCGTCTTCCCGCTGCTTGCCCCGACCACCTTCTTCCTTCTGGTCGTCAACACCGTCTACGCCTTCTTCGACACGTTCGGCATCATCCATTCGGTGACCGGCGGCGGACCGGCAAAGGCCACCGAAACGCTGGTCTACAAGGTCTACAACGACGGCTTCGTGAACCTCAACCTCGGTTCGTCTGCGGCCCAGTCGGTGATCCTGATGGTCATCGTCATCGCGCTGACCGCCTTCCAGTTCCGCTTCGTCGAGCGACGCGTCCATTACGGGTAAAATTATCAGATGATCGAGAACCGTCCTGTCGCACGCCTGATGGCGCATCTGATGCTGATCCTTGGGATCATCATCGTCGCCTTCCCCATCTACTACACATTCATTGCCTCGACGGCGACGTCGAGCGCGATCATCCGACCACCGCTGTCGCTGCTGCCTGGCGGCCATATGGTCGAGAACTACAGCGAGTCCATCTCCGGCGGTGTCGAGCGCGTCGTCGGCGTCAGTCTGGAGCGACTGTTGTTCAACAGCTTCGTGGTGGCGGTGGCAATTGCCGTCGGCAAGATCATCATCTCCTTCCTGTCGGCATTCGCGATCGTCTTCTTCCGCTTCCCGTTCCGCATGGGTTTCTTCTGGATGATCTTCATCACCCTGATGCTGCCGGTCGAAGTGCGCATCCTGCCGACCTACAAGGTGATCGTCGATCTCGGCCTGCTCAACACCTATGCCGGCCTCACGCTGCCGCTGATGGCATCGGCAACGGCGACCTTCCTGTTTCGCCAGTTTTTCCTCACTATCCCCGGCGAAATGGTCGAGGCGGCGCGGATCGACAATGCCGGGCCGTTCCGGTTCATGCGCGATATCCTGCTGCCGCTGTCGACGACCAATATCGCGGCCCTGTTCGTCATCCTGTTTATCTACGGCTGGACCCAGTATCTCTGGCCGCTGCTTGTCACCGACCGTGCGGAGATGAACACGATCATCATCGGCCTGCGCCGCATGGTCGATTTCACTGATGCATCAACTCCTTGGAACTACGTCATGGTCACGGCGATCCTGGCAATCATCCCTCCCGTCATCGTCGTGGTGCTCATGCAGCGCTGGTTCGTCAAAGGTTTGGTGGAGACCGAAAAGTAATGGCAACAATTGAACTGAAAGACGTCCGCAAGGTCTATGGCGGCAATATCGACGCCATCAAGGGCGTGTCACTGGACATCGCAGACGGCGAGATGATCGTTCTGGTCGGCCCATCCGGCTGCGGCAAGTCCACGCTGCTGCGCATGGTCGCCGGGCTCGAAAGCATCACCGGTGGCGACGTCATCATCAACGGCAAGCGCGTCAATGACATGGAACCGGCCGAGCGCGATATCGCGATGGTGTTCCAGAACTACGCGCTCTATCCGCACATGACGGTCAAGCAGAACCTTGCCTACGGTCTGAAGAACCGCGGAACCTCGAAGGACGAGATCGAACGGCGCATCACCGAGGCCGCGCGCGCACTCGAAATCGAGCCGTTCCTCGCCCGCAAGCCACGGCAGCTTTCCGGCGGCCAGCGGCAGCGCGTCGCCATGGGCCGCGCGATCGTGCGCAAGCCCGCAGCCTTCCTGTTCGACGAGCCGCTGTCGAACCTCGACGCGAAACTGCGCGTGCAGATGCGGGTCGAGATCCGCCGGCTGCAGCGATCGCTCGCGACGACGTCGATCTACGTGACACACGACCAGATGGAAGCGATGACGCTCGCCGACCGCCTCGTCGTCCTCAGCGCCGGCCGGATCGAGCAGGTCGGAACGCCGATCGAGCTCTACGAGAAACCCGCGACCACCTTCGTCGCAACCTTCATCGGGTCTCCGTCAATGAACCTGATGACACTTGGCAAGCCCGGCGGCTGGAGCGTGGCCGAAGGCCTTCCCTCCACTGTCGCCACCGTCGGCATTCGTCCGGAAGACATCGTGATTGCCGAGGGAGAGGTTTCCTCGCCTTTCAGAGCCGACGTCGAGGTCATCGCCGTCGAACTCGTCGGAGCAGAAAGCTACGTCCATGGTGCGACGTCGGACGGAAGCCCTCTTGTCTTCCGGGTCCCCGGCCGCTCGCGCATCGCGATCGGCGAGAAACTGCCCGTGACGACAGCGCCCCACCATCTTCATCTTTTCGACAGCGCCGGAAAGCGCATCGAACGTACCGGTTGATCCGGGACGCGCAAAGATGCGCAGGAGTGCGCTCTCGACGGACGCCTGCGCACTCCTGCAACTTCGCGACATTGACCCTATCGGAAAGTGAGCTATTACTCATGCGAGCAAAAAGGTTCGCATCGCAATAATGGTCACCATTCTCGTAACACTGCTGGGTTTCCTGGTCCTTCTGATTGCAGCCGTGTTCTTCGCAGTTCGCGCGCGCGCGCTTGCGTACGACAAGCACTTCCGCGATCAGGTCCGCCTGCAGCGAAGACTGGAGAACCGGGAGGCCAAGCTCAAGATCAGAGCTCGCAAGCACCGCCGCAACCTCGCAAAGAAACGCCTCGCCAGGATGAAGCGCGCAAAGGCGCTGGCCGCGCGGGCGAAGTGATTTTCCGCAACAGCTGCTGCCTGTGAAAATGTGCGGGCTGCAGCACTTCGCACCGAGAAGCTGCGGGCGCAGAAGCATCCGGGCCAAGCCTCGGATATCACCCGCAGGATACAGCTGAGATCAGATAGAAATTTAGGGAAATTTGGTAGCGGAGGGCAGAATTGAACTGCCGACCTCAGGGTTATGAATCCTGCGCTCTCACCAACTGAGCTACCCCGCCACAGGGTGGATCGAGTGTCTCGATCCGTTTGGATGTGCGGCTTATAGAACCCGCGTCACTGAAGTGTCAAGCGCAGGATGGGAGAAAAACGGCGAGATTTGAACCGCTATTTTCCCGATCCCTCGTTCATTCTCCAGGCCGAATAAAACCGGTCTTTCAAGCGGCTACAGGGGTCGCCAGAAGCGCCCGCAACGATGCCTCGGCATCGGCCGCCCGTTCGGACCGTTCGACGAAGCCGCCGCCGTGGACGCGCGCATCGGCACCTTCGGCGGAATAGAGAACGCAGGCCTGACCGGGGGCCACGCCCTGCTCGCCGATCGCCAGATCGACATAGACGCCGCGCTCATCCGTATGCAGCGTGGCAGGTGACGGCGGGCGCGTCGAGCGTACCTTGGCAAAGCACGCAAAGCCGTTGCCCGCATCATCCTGCAGCGTCCCGTCGCCGATCCAGTTGACGTCGCGCAGATAGACCCGGTGCGTATCGAGCGCTTCCTTCGGCCCGACGATGACGCGGCGCGAGCGGGCATCGAGATAAACCACGTAGAGCGGCTCGCCGGTCGCAACGCCCAGACCCTTGCGCTGACCGATCGTGTAATGGACAATCCCCTCGTGGCGGCCCAGCACGCGGCCGTCCATGTGGACGATATCGCCCACCAAAGCCGAGTTCGGCTTCACCTTGGCGATAATATCGGCATATTTGCCGGCGGGGACGAAACAGATATCCTGGCTGTCGGCCTTCTTGGCAACCACCAGCCCCATGTCTTCGGCCAGCTCGCGCACCTGCGCCTTGCCCATGCCGCCCAAAGGAAACCGCAGGTAGTCGATCTGCTCCTGCGTGGTCGCAAACAGGAACCAGCTCTGGTCGCGGTCCGCATCGATCGGCCTGAACAGCGCACGGCGGCCCGGATTGTCCGCCGTAGGGTTCGGCGCCGAACGGATGTAATGGCCGGTTGCCAGCGCATCGGCGCCGAGCTCGCGCGCGGTCGCCAAAAGATCGGCAAACTTGACCGTCTGGTTGCAGGCAACGCAGGGAACCGGCGTTTCGCCCATCGCATAGGCTTCGGCAAATGGATTGATCACCGTCTCGCGGAAACGCTTCTCATAGTCGAGCACGTAATGCGGAATACCAAGCGTCTCGCAGACCCGGCGCGCGTCGTCGATATCCTGGCCGGCGCAGCAGGAACCCGCCCGGTGCACGGCCGCGCCGTGATCGTAGAGCTGAAGCGTGATCCCGATCACGTCATAGCCTTCGCGCTTCAACAGCCCGGCCACGACGGAGGAATCCACGCCGCCCGACATGGCGACCACGACGCGCGTATCTTCCGGCTTCTTGTCAAAATCCAGCGTATTCACGGGGTACTCTCTTAAAGTCTCTCAGGCCGCGGCGGCAAGCACGCCGGCAGAGTGGCACCAGATGTGCGGGATCGTCCGCGCAAAGGCTTTCAGAAAGAGGATATAGAAAGGAATGAGCTGGCGCGCAAGAGAAGCCCGTTCACCCCATCTGCGCCCTCAGTGTCAGAGAGCAGCAACATCAGGACTGGAAGTTCGCGTGACGCAGGGCCGTATCCGCGACGGCGCCGTTTGCGTGCCCGTTGCTGTTGCTCGCACCTTCGGCCCTTAGACGAGGCAGCGCTGCCGGATATTCCCGCTGAACGAAGTCGATGATCTTCTCGCGCATCTCGCAACGCATGTCGAACGTCTTCGGCGCGTTGTTGGCGGAAATCAGGATACGGATCTCCATCACGCTTTCCTTGAAATCCGTCACCTGAACATTGACCACGCGCCTGTCCCAGATCTTCGACTCGTTGGCGATTTCCTCGACCCTGCGCCTGATGGCGCTGACGGGAACGGAATAATCGAGATAGATCATCACAGTGCCAATCAGGGCCGAACCTTCGCGGGTCCAGTTCTGGAACGGATTCTCGATGAAATAGGAGAGCGGCAGAATCATGCGCCGCCAGTCCCACAGCTTCACCACCACATAAGTCGAGGTGATCTCCTCGACATTGCCCCACTCCCCTTCGACGATCAGCGCATCGTCGATGCGGATCGGCTGCGTAATGGCAAGCTGGATGCCGGCAAAGATGTTTTTCAGCATGGGCTGCAGGGCAAGACCCAGCACGATACCGGCGACACCGGCGGAGGCGAGCACGCTGACGCCGTATTGCTGGACGGCCGGGAAGGTCATCAGCATCGCGGCAACCGTGACGATGACGATCATCGCGCCGGCAATGCGCTCGGCAATCCGCGACTGGGTCACGTGGGTGCGGGCAAGAAGGTTGTCTTCCGCATCCAGCTTGAAGCGGCGCAGATAGACCGTCATCCAAATATGCAAAGCCGTCTTTGCGACCCAGCCGAGCACGAGGATGAAACCCAGCAGCAGCACATGCCGGATGATTTCGGCCGGTCGAGCCGCAAGCGGTGCGATAGATGATGCAAACGATACAGTGAATGTCAGAACCGTCAAACGCATCGGCCGGCGCCCGCGCGACACCAGCGATCGCCAGAACAGGTCCTTGTCTTCCACCAGCCGCTTGAAGATACCGAACGCGAAACGGTGGATCGCCAGACCAATCAGGACCGCGCCCACGAGAAGGCCGACGCTCACCATCCAGTTCGGCAGCCAGTCGGTATATTGACGAAACTCTGTAATCAAAAAATCCATCCAACCGATTTAGGGTGCAGTGCAGCATGAAACACCCCTGCCGCAAAAATTTCACAGTTGCGGTGTCTTCATGGCGGCCGTTGGGAGATGATGCGAGGAGCGCGGCATGACTGTCGATAACGGAAAATCCGATCTGACCCGATTCGTGGATGCACAAGATCCGGTCTACGCGCAGGTCATGAGCGAACTGCGAAACGGCCGCAAAGAGTCGCACTGGATGTGGTACATTTTCCCGCAGATCGCCGGTCTTGGTCCCTCAATCATGTCACAACGCTTCGCACTTACCTCTCTGGAAGAAGCCCAGACCTATCTCGACCATCCGGTGCTTGGACCACGTCTCCTCGAATGCACGCACGCCATGCTTCCGCATGAAGGACTTTCGGCGCGCACCATCCTCGGGTTCCCCGACGACATGAAGTTTCGCAGTTCGATGACGCTGTTCGATAAAGCCGCAACAGAAAAGGGCTCGCCTTTCGAGCGAGCCCTTGAGAAGTTCTTCGGCGGCCAGCGCGACGACAAGACGATCGCGCTGCTGGGGATTGGCTGATCAGGCAGCCGACTGGATGGCCGAGACCTTCCAGTCATTGGCCGGCTTGCGCACGAAGGTCCAGATCTCGACCGTTTCCGTGACGGCATTCGGATCCCCTTCGGCGACAGCGCCGGTGTTGCGATCGCTCAGGAAGTCGACGCTGGAGTAGCGCATCGCAACCGTTGCGTATTCCTGGCCGTTTTCGCGCCAGGCTTCCGAAAGGTCGCCCTGCAACAGGGTCACGTCGCGGACTTCGTTCTTCACGCCGTTGGTGGCGTTTTCACCAAGCTCTTCAGCCAGATAGGACATGGCTTCCGGCGTGGTGAGATTGCGAAGCTTCGCGTAGTCTTCCGCGCCATAGGCAGCCTGGACATCCGTCAGCATCTTTTCAAAGAGGCCGAGATCGCGACCGGTGATACCGACTTCATCCGTGTCGGGACCCGCCTGACGCGGAGCAGACGCAGCCTGCGTGGCACCGAAGCCACCCATCGCACCGCCGCCAGAACCGATCTTAGGGATCTGGAAGCCGCCACCGTTGTTCTGCGGTGCCTGGTAGGCATGGTTATTGTTGTCACGGCTGTTACCGCCGAAACCGTTATCGCGCGCGTTGCCCGCAGGACCCGCCGGGTGCTGCTGCTGGCGACGACGGGCGAAGAAGCGGAAGGCCAGCATGGCAAGACCCGCGATCAGCGCGATCTGCAACAGCATGCCGAACATGCCGGCCATACCGCCAAAACCGTTGCCCATCATCATGCCGAACAGGCCACCGAGAGCCAGACCGCCGAGAAGACCACCAGCCATGCCGCCGAACAGGCCACGACGCGGCTGAGCCGCCTGGGCGCCTGCGCCGTTAGCAGGAGACGCTGCGTTCTGCTGCGTGTTGGGCGTCATCGAACGATTGATGCCGGTTGCCGTGCCCGGTGCCGTGTTGGTGGTCGGCGGCGGTGCGAACGTGCGCGTACCGCGGCTGCCGAAGCTGGAACCGCCGCCGGCGCGGCGCGCCTCCGCCATATCGACGGCTGTTAGCGAAACTGCCATTCCGACCGCGAAGATCGCGAAGAGTTTCTGGAAACGCCGAAGCTTGGATAACATTGGTTTCTCCTCTGGCCGCCCGATGCGGTCGTGATCCTAGATATAGAGAGTGGCAGGCGAGAATTTTAGAGCCACCACCATCTTTTCCCGCCGAAGTAGATATCGGACGATGAAACGGGAGCCAAGCGATGCAAATACAACCAGCGGGAGATTTAGCGTATGGACCGATCACATCGGCTTGATCACAACGAAAAAGCCCGGCGCGCTGGCACCGGGCTTTGTCTTGGTCATCCGGGAGGATGGTTTATTCGACGTTGAAAACCAGCTGGCGGGCCTGACGGATCGCCGGGTTGGCGGTCAGGCGGGCGAGCACGTCGTTCGAAACAGGACCATCGACATAAAGCAGCGCGATCGCATCGCCGCCATCCTTCTCACGGCCGAGATGGAAGTTGGCGATGTTGACGCCGGCATCACCGAGCGTGGTGCCCATGAAGCCGATCATGCCGGGTACGTCGGTATTGGAGATGTAGACCATGTTGGCGCCGACATCGGCGTCCATGTTGATGCCCTTGATCTGAATGAACCGCGGCTTGCCGTCGGAAAACACGGTGCCGGCGACAGAACGGCTCTGCTTGTCGGTGGTGACCGTCAGCTTGATGTAGCCGTCATAGACACCGGTCTTGTCGCGCTTGACCTCGGACAGGACGATGCCTTTTTCCTTGATCATGATCGGCGCGGAAACCATGTTCACGTCTGCCACCTGGTTACGGATCAAACCAGCCAGAAGCGCGGAGGTGAGCGCCTTGGTGTTCATTCCGGCCGTTGCGCCATCAAACAGGATCTCGATTTCCTTGATCGGATCTTCCGTGACCTGACCAACGAAGGCACCGAGAACATCGGCAAGACGGATGAACGGCTTCAGGATCGGTGCTTCTTCAGCGGTGATCGAGGGCATGTTGATGGCGTTGGAAACGGCACCCTTGACCAGATAGTCCGACATCTGTTCAGCCACCTGCAGCGCAACGTTCTCCTGGGCTTCCGTGGTGGAGGCGCCCAGATGCGGCGTGCACACGACGTTGTCGAGGCCAAACAGCGGGCTTTCCGTCGCAGGCTCGACTTCGAACACGTCGAAACCGGCACCGGCGACATGGCCGGACTTGATGGCTTCTGCAAGCGCTGCCTCATCGACGAGACCGCCGCGGGCGCAGTTGATGATCCGCACGCCCTTCTTGGTCTTGGCAAGGTTTTCCTTGCCGAGAATGCCGCGGGTCTTGTCGGTCATCGGAACATGCAGGGTGATGAAGTCGGCGCGCGCCAGTAGATCGTCCAGCTCGACCTTCTCGACGCCCATGTCCAGCGCGCGTTCAGCCGAGAGGAAGGGGTCGTATGCGATGACATGCATGCCGATGCCGATCGCCTTCTTGCAGACGATGCCGCCGATATTGCCGGCGCCGATGACGCCAAGCGTCTTGCCGGTGATTTCGACACCCATGAACTTCGACTTTTCCCACTTGCCGGCCTGCGTCGAGGCATCGGCCTGCGGCAACTGCCGGGCAACGGCAAACATCAGCGCGATCGCGTGTTCAGCCGTCGTGATCGAGTTGCCGAACGGCGTGTTCATGACGATGATGCCGCGCTTCGAGGCAGCCGGGATGT
Source organism: Neorhizobium sp. DAR64862/K0K3 (assembly GCF_050500185.1). Classification (NCBI taxonomy): domain Bacteria; kingdom Pseudomonadati; phylum Pseudomonadota; class Alphaproteobacteria; order Hyphomicrobiales; family Rhizobiaceae; genus Neorhizobium; species Neorhizobium sp. DAR64862/K0K3. Next base: position 507,702 of record NZ_CP191449.1, on the reverse strand, counting down.
CGACATTGTCGACGCCGATACCGGCGCGGCCGATGACCTTGAGGTTGGTCGCAGCAGCGATCAGCTTCTCGGTCGCCTTTGTGGCGGAACGGATGGCGAGGCCATCGTAATTGCCGATGATTTCGGCGAGCTTGTCCTTGTCCTTGCCGAGCTTCGGCTGGAAATCGACTTCGACGCCGCGATCACGAAAGATCTGGACAGCGGTTTCGGACAGTTCGTCGGATACGAGAACGCGAGGTGCCATGGGTTGGGCTCCTGATAAGGGGTGTAATCTCTAAATGCGGATGAAACGGTGCCGCGTCCCTAGACGGGTGAGCGGCGGCACCGGAATTCGATCAGGCGGCGGCCTTGGACAGCGCGGCCTTCTGCGTTTCGAACGCATAGGTGAGCCACGGCATCAGCGCCTTCATGTCCGCCTCTTCGACGGTGGCGCCAGCCCAGATGCGCAAGCCCGACGGTGCGTCGCGGTAAGCGCCGACGTCGAGTGCGACGCCTTCCTTTTCGAGGATCGAGGTCACGCCCTTGGCAAAGGCTGCCTGTGCGTCAGCGTCGAGAGCGGCGACATCGGCATCGGCGATCTTCAGGCAGACCGAGGTGTTGGAGCGGGTCTCATCGACCTGCGCCAGATTGGCGATCCAGTCGTTCGCGGCCACGAAATCGAAGATGACCTTGGCATTGGCGTCGGCCCGGGCAATCAGCGCCTTCAGGCCACCGAGCGACTTCGCCCATTGCAGCGCATCGATATAATCCTCGACGCAGAGCATCGACGGCGTGTTGATCGTCTCACCCTTGAAGATGCCTTCGGAAATCTTGCCGCCGGATGTCATGCGGAAGATCTTCGGCAGCGGCCAGGCCGGGACGTAGCTTTCAAGACGGGCGACAGCGCGCGGCGACAGGATGATCATGCCGTGGCCGCCCTCGCCGCCCAGCACCTTCTGCCAGGAGAAGGTGGTGACATCGAGCTTGGCAAAATCGAGGTCCTGCGCAAATGCGGCCGACGTTGCGTCGCAGATGGTGAGGCCCTTGCGGTCATCAGGGATGAAGTCGGCATTCGGAACGCGAACGCCAGACGTCGTGCCGTTCCAGGTAAAGACCACATCACGGTCGAAATCGATAGTGGAGAGGTCGGGAAGCACGCCGTAATCGGCCTCGATCTTGCGCACATCCTTCAGCTTCAGCTGCTTCACCACGTCGGTGACCCAGCCGGCGCCAAAGCTTTCCCAGGCGACCATGTCGACGCCGCGCTCGCCGAGCAGCGACCACATCGCCATTTCGACGGCGCCGGTGTCGGATGCGGGAACGATGCCGATACGGTAATCGGCCGGAACGTTCAGAACTTCACGGGTGAGATCAATGGCCTGCTTGAGCTTGTCCTTGCCAACCTTGGCGCGGTGCGAACGACCGAGCGGGGCATCGGAGAGAGCGTCGAGCGACCAACCGGGGCGCTTCGAGCAAGGGCCAGAAGAAAAATGGGCGTTATTCGGACGGACGTCCGGCTTTGCGGCATTGGCCATATGTATACCCTTCCAGGTAATTGGCTCCTCGTTGGGGAGGAGTGTCCCGCCGCCGTGGATAGTGGAAAGATGAGAAAAGCGCAAGTGAAAATGGATTTCTGGAGAGTGCGGCTAGCAAGATCGCGCTGATGGACGCGGAGTAGCACAAGACCAAGATCGGTCCGCTAGCATATGTATGATATGCCGATGCCCCGACTGATCACCCTTGCAAAGTTCAAAAGACTATTGCGCCAATACTGTCGAAATGGCGTGCAGCCCTGCAACGTCAGTGCGTCTTCAGCAATATGAGCCTGAAGCCCGCAGCCTGTCAGGAAACTTTTCTCCGCCCAGGCTGTTTGACAGCTTACCTACAAATCCAGGAGCAGACCATGAAACGCTTTCTTGTACTGGCTGCAGCAGGCCTCCTCACGGCCTGCTCGACGTCACAAGTCGACCTTTCCCCCATCCCCGGGAGCATCACATACAAAGGGCAGCCTCACACGCGGCTGAAAAACGCACCGGTGGGCAGCAGGATACCCCATGAATTTCGCAATCAGTTCGGTGAACGGATCAGCGAAACTTACGTCATCGAACCTGATCGTAGCCTGCGCATAATCGACAGACACAGGATCGACGGTCCATTCGATGACTGACCGTCGATCAGACATACCTGAAAGCCCTGGATTGGTCGCCTAGACAGTTGACGCCGCGATCTGGCTCTAGCGCGACTCCTCGTGACGCTCCTAGTGTACCAGTGAGATGAAAGGGCAGAGACAACCGGTCATCGTCCGAGACAGGCAAACGACAAAAGGCCGCCCGGAAGGCGACCCTTTTTTCTCGAGGTCGAGATAAAGCTTACTTGTAGACCAGCGGAGCCGGTTCCGGCTCGTAGGCGACGGGTGTCGCGCAGCCGCCGAAGACGTAGCGAGCGCCAAGGCGTGCTTCGTGGCTGTAGAAGCCCTTGTCGCGGCCCGGACCACCATTCGAGGCGTAACCGAACATGTCGCCGCCGTCGACATAGCGGAAGCGGTAGCCGACATCGGCCTTGACGTTGCAGGTCACGTCGATGGTCGCGCCAGCCATCAGGGCACCGGTCGCGCGCCACGAGCCCTTGCCGCCGTGTTCAACCGAATCATCGCACAGCGCCGGGTTTCCGGTGGCGCAGGACGTGTTGCGCAGCTTGTCCCATTTCACGTAGGTCGCACCGATACCGGCGCCGACATAGGGCGTGAAATACGCATAGGTGCCGAGGTCGACATAGACGTTGGCGAGAAGGCTATACGCCCTCATCGAGGCGCGATCCTTGGAAATGCAGTCCGTCGCCACGCCGCAACTGCCGCTTGTCGACCCCTCGAAGTCGCTCTTCGTCAGGTAATCGAATGTCACGTCCGAGCGCAGGTAGTTGTTGATCTGGTAACCGACACCACCGCCGAACGTGAAGCTGTCGTCGATGTCAGTCGACCGGAAATCCGTTTCGCTTTCCGAGCTGCCACCCTGAAAGAACTTGGCGCCGCGCAGCTTGTTGAAGGAATAACCGACGTCGCCGCGCAGGTACCACCCGGTCGACTCCTGAACGGTCACTTCCGGTGCATCCTGAAAGGCTTCCGGCTGCGGCTGATAGACATCCGCGGAATAGGCAACGGTGGTCGTCAGCAAGAACGCCATCGTGGCTGCTAGGCACTTCTTCATGGCTCATCTCCAAGCTTGTCGCGTCAATGGCAGGCACGACGCCCGGCCACCTCTTTGACAATGAAGAATGAAGAAAAAAGGTTAAATGCTGATTAACTACAACCCCAGCAAGGTTATATTCGTGAAGATTTGCGGTTAACAGCACACTGCTCTTAACGACATGTTCACATTATATAAGTGAATTCTAAAAAATTATCGGCGAATTTTTCGTGAATGACGCCCTCGCCTGCCGCCCACTCGCGTCGGTCAGCCTTCCCGGTCCGCTTTGGCTTTGCGTTTCAGCTCGGCCACGGATCGAAGATGGTCGGCGAGCGCAGTCCTCAGTTTTTCCTGCTCATGCCTTGCGACAAGTTTGACCGCTGCCCTGCGGACAGCTTCGATTTTCACGTGCTGCATCTCTTCCATCCCGTCCTTGCGGGAAAGAGAACGCACCATCTCGAAGTTCGATCCCTAAAAAATCAGGGGTAACTTCTTGGCGAGCCGAGACATTATCGGCGAACCGATCTGCTGCTTCGGAGTTGTCCGTTTTGCATAGGAAAGGGTCAGGTTTTGACACAACTGAATACCGATACTGGGAAATCATTGGCGGTCCACGCCGACGTGCCGCGACCGATCGCCGAACATGGTGCGGTCGGCAATCTGAGAACCCTGGCGCTGGTTGCGCGCGATGGTGCGATCGATTTTCTCTGCTGGCCGGATCTGGACAGTCCCAGCATCTTCGCCGCACTCCTCGATCCGGAAAAGGGCGGCGCGTTCGAGCTTTCGCCTGACATCGACGATGCCCGTCGTCTGCAGATGTATATCCCCGAGACCAACGTCCTCCTCACCCGCTGGCTCGGACAGCACCAGAGCGCCGAAGTGGTCGATCTGATGCCGGTGCCGAAAACCGAGGACGGGGTGGAGAACCTGATCCGCCGGGTTGAAGTCACCCGCGGCGAGATGACGTTTTCGCTGAGTTGCTGGCCGCGCTTCGACTATGCGCGCAAGGTGCCCGAGGTCACGGTCGACGGCGGCGTGTCAACGTTCCGCTGCGGTGATTTCACCCTTCGCCTCTCGGGCCCGGTGACCTTCGAAAAGGAAGACGGCGGTGTCAGCGCCGCGTTTTCATTGAAAGCCGGAGAGACGGCCGACTTTGTTCTGGACGGAAACGACGGCGACGTCTGGGACAAGGACGCTGTCAGCGCTGCAATCGCGGACGCCATAGAATACTGGCAGGGCTGGGCAAAACGCTCGACCTATACCGGTCGCTGGCGCTCCTCCATCACCCGCTCGGCACTGGCGCTCAAGCTTTTGACCTCGCAAAAGAACGGTTCCATCGCCGCAGCGGGCACATTCGGTTTGCCCGAAGCTCCGGGCGGCCCGCGAAACTGGGATTACCGTGCGACCTGGATCCGGGATGCCTCCTTCACGATCTACGCGCTGATGCGCCTTGGCTATCAGGACGAAGCGAACGCATTTTCCCATTGGCTCGTCGACAGGACGGACCGGTCGCCAGGTGGGGAAATACAGATCATGTACAATCTCGATGGCAGTCGCGTCGACACCGAACAGGAACTCGACCACCTCTCGGGCTATGGTGGCGCCAAACCCATCCGCGTCGGCAACAACGCAGCTGAACAGATCCAGCTGGACATCTACGGCGAGCTTCTCGATTCGGTCTATATCAGCAACAAATACGGCGAGGCGATCTCCCACGACAACTGGAATGCTGTCCGGCGCATCGTCGACCACGTCTGCGACATCTGGCAGGACGCCGATGCCGGCATATGGGAAATCCGCAGCGAGCCGCAGGAACATCTGCATTCCCGGCTTATGTGCTGGGTCGCGGTGGATCGTGCCATCCGGCTCGCGCAAAAGCGGTCGCTAACAGCTCCGTTCGGACGCTGGGTCGAGGCACGCAATGCCATCAGCGACGACATCTGGGCAAACTTCTGGAATGCCGATCTCGGGCACTTCGTTCATGCCAAGGGCGGCAGTGATCTCGACGCGTCCATGCTGATGATGCCGCTCGTGCGCTTCATCAGTGCCACCGACCCGGCCTGGCTGGCGACGCTCGATGCAATCGGCAACGAACTTGCCGATGATGCGCTCGTCATGCGCTACAAGCGCAAGGACGGCCTGGACGGCGATGAAGGCTTCTTCGCCGCCTGTTCATTCTGGTATGTGGAATGCCTCGCTCGCGCCGGTCGTCTGGCCGAAGCCGAGATCAACATGGAAAAGCTGCTTCTGTTCGGCAATCACCTGCAGCTCTATGCGGAAGAATTCGATCCGCGCGGTGAGTTCCTCGGCAATTTCCCGCAGGCCTTTACCCACCTCGCCCTGATCAGCGCCGCCTTCTACCTCGACGGCGCACTGGACGGCAAATTCAGGCAGTGGCGGCCGTAACCAGCGAACGGCCACAAGGTCGTGGCCCATCCCTCTCCCGTCATAGCCGGGAGAGGCTAGATCCGAACGATCCGTCAGGCCGCTTCCGGTCTGGCGTTGGCAATCACCGTGACGAGATCGCCGACGATGCGCTCCACCTGGGCCCGGTCGTCGCCTTCAGCCATGACACGGATCAGCGGCTCGGTGCCCGATGGGCGGATGACGAGTCGGCCCTTGGTGGCAAGCTCGGCTTCCGCATCCGCGATCGCCTGCCGCACAACGGCGTTTTCCAGCGGCTTGCCACCGGCGAAGCGTACGTTTTTCAACAGCTGCGGCACCGGCTCAAACCGGCGGCAGACTTCGCTCACCGGGCGATCGAGCCGCTTTACGCGGGCAAGGATCTGCAAGGCTGCGACAAGACCGTCACCGGTGGTGCCGAAATCCGACAGCACGATATGACCGGACTGTTCGCCACCCACGTTGAAATCGTGATTGCGCATGTGCTCGACCACATACCGGTCGCCGACCTTGGTGCGAGCAAGCGTCAGGCCCTTGGTCTCCATGAAGCGCTCGAGCCCGAGATTGGACATGACGGTCGCGACAATGCCGCCACCGGTCAGCTTGTCGTCTTCCGCCCAGCTTTCGCCGATGACCGCCATCAGCTGGTCGCCGTCGATGATATCGCCATTCTCGTCGACGATGATGACACGGTCCGCGTCGCCATCCAGCGCAATGCCGATATCGGACCGCGTCTCGTGGACCTTGCGCTGCAGCGCCGCCGGGCTGGTTGAGCCGCAATCGAGATTGATGTTGGTGCCGTTCGGCTCGTTGCCGATGGTGACCACTTCGGCGCCGAGTTCCCACAGAGCCAGAGGCGCGACCTTGTAGGCGGCACCATTGGCGCAATCGATCGCGACCCGAAGACCGTGCAGCGTCACGTCGCGCGGGAGCGTGCGCTTGGCCTGTTCGATATAACGGTAGATATCGCCCTCGACGCGCTTGGCGCGACCGATATCGGCCGATTTTGCCAGCTGCGAATGGAGGTCGCTGTCGAGCAGATCCTCGATCCGCATTTCCAGCTCATCGGAAAGCTTGTAGCCGTCGGGGCCGAACAGCTTGATGCCGTTATCCTCGAACGGGTTGTGTGAAGCGGAAATCATCACGCCGACATCCGCACGCAGCGAGCGCGTCAGCATGGCAACGGCGGGCGTCGGGATCGGGCCAAGCAAAAACACGTCGAGGCCGGCTGCGGTAAAGCCCGCGACCATGGCATTTTCCAGCATGTAGCCGGAAAGACGGGTATCCTTGCCGATCACCACGCGGTGGCGGTGCGTTCCGTTGCGAAAAATCGTTCCGACGGCAATACCGACGCGCATCGCAAGATCTGGCGTCATCGGATAGACGTTGGAATGCCCGCGGATGCCATCAGTCCCAAAATAGCGGCGTGTCATGTAAGCTCCCTGGTACACGCGCTCTCAAAAGCGCGGTCTTCGCCCGGTTATGTCTGTATGTGCAACATGCCCGAGCGGATCGGCGGCATTGCCGTCCAAGATCGGCTCATGCCACAGTTCATCTGCGTTGGCACCTAAATTACCGTCAAAATCGCTTATATCCCGTTACCGAACCAGTCCTGCTAAGGTCGATAAGCAAAAGCCGCCGCGGATGTTTCCGCAGCGGCTTTAATATGTTTGATGCAGTAGAGATCAGTGCGGCTGCGGTTCAAGACCGCCTTCGGGCGCATCGCCCTTCGGCTCGTCCTTCTTTGCACCGGCGCTCGGCACAGCCGAACCACGGCTTGGCGTCGAATCGTCGCCAAGGTCACGCGACGGCTTCTGGCCGAGAATCAGCGCTCTGATTTCGTCACCTGAAAGGGTTTCGTACTCGAGAAGGCCCTCAGCGATGGCCACGAACTGATCGTGGTATTCAGTCAGGATGTGGCGCGCTTCCGTATAGGCTTCGTCGATCAGACGGCGCACTTCGCTGTCGATCTTCTGGGCCGTCGATTCCGACACATTCTTCGACTGCGAAACCGAATGTCCGAGGAAGACTTCCTGCTGATTTTCACCATACGCGACCTGACCGAGGATGTCGGAGAAGCCCCACTGGGTGACCATGGCACGCGCAAGCTTGGTCGCCTGCTCGATGTCAGAGGAAGCACCGGACGTGATGTTTTCCTTGCCGAATGTCAGTTCTTCGGCAACGCGGCCACCCATCATGATGGTCAGGCGTGACACCATCCACTTGTAGCTCATCGAATAGCGGTCGCCTTCCGGCAACTGCATGACCATGCCGAGCGCACGGCCGCGCGGAATGATGGTCGCCTTGTGGAGCGGATCGGCAACGGCCACCTTGAGGGCGGTGATCGCATGACCGGCTTCGTGATAGGCGGTAAGCTTCTTTTCGGCTTCGGTCATGGCGGACGAGCGACGCTCGGCACCCATCATGATCTTGTCCTTGGCGTCTTCGAATTCCTGCATGGTGACAAGGCGCTTGTTACGGCGGGCTGCCATCAGGGCAGATTCGTTGACGAGGTTCATGAGGTCGGCACCGGAAAAACCGGGCGTACCACGGGCAAGAACCTTGAGATCCACATTGGGAGCGAGAGGCACGTTGCGCGCATGCACCTTGAGGATGCGTTCACGACCAACGATGTCAGGGTTCGGGACGACGACCTGACGGTCGAAACGGCCTGGACGCAGAAGTGCCGGATCGAGAACGTCCGGACGGTTGGTTGCGGCGATGAGGATGATACCCTCGTTCGCCTCAAAGCCGTCCATCTCGACCAGAAGCTGGTTTAGCGTCTGCTCGCGTTCGTCGTTACCACCGCCGAGGCCTGCGCCACGGTGACGGCCGACGGCGTCGATTTCGTCGATGAAGATGATGCAGGGCGCATTCTTCTTGGCCTGCTCGAACATGTCGCGCACACGGGATGCACCGACACCGACGAACATTTCGACGAAGTCCGAACCGGAGATCGTGAAGAACGGCACGTTGGCTTCACCTGCGACCGAACGGGCGAGCAGCGTCTTACCGGTACCCGGAGGGCCGACAAGCAGCACACCGCGCGGGATACGACCGCCGAGGCGCTGGAACTTTTGCGGATCGCGCAGGAATTCGACGATTTCCTCGAGGTCGGCCTTGGCTTCGTCGACGCCGGCAACGTCCTCAAACGTGACGCGACCATGCGCTTCGGTCAGAAGCTTCGCCTTCGACTTGCCGAAGCCCATCGCACCGCGTGAGCCACCCTGCATCTGACGCATGAAGAACAGCCAGACACCGAGGATCAGCAGCATCGGCAACAGCGTGCCGATATAGCTCAGGAAGCCAGACGATCCGTCTGTCTCGGGGCGAGCCATGATCGAGACGTTCTTCGACTGAAGACGCTCCATCAGGCTGTCATCGATGACCGGGGAGTATGTCTGGAAATTGGTGCCGTTCTCGGTATAGGTGCCGAGGACACGATTGCCGGTCACGACGACGTCGCGAACGCGGCCGGAATCCACGTCACGTAGGAACTGCGAATACGGAATTTCGCGCGAGGACGTCTGCGACGGCGCCGTCTGGAACATGCTGAACAAAGCGATCAGCAGCAGGGCTATAATGGCCCAGAGGGCAAAATTGCGAAAATTTGGGTTCATCGAACTCCCCAGTATGCCAACGGTCACATCATGGCGACCGCCCTTCTTGGAACCTAACATAGGGTTGAGCTTTGGCATTGCCAAGGCGAACCGGCACGGACGCCTAGCTTTTCCGCTGCGAAAGCTTAACCGGAAGCGGGGGTATATCGTCGCATCCGACCAAATCGGCGAACTGGGCTGCAATCTCGAGCTCGAACTGCGACAGGAAGCGTTCGAACGTCCCCAGGACCGGGTGCATGTCAATCGCGTGCAGCAGGCCAGTTTCGAGTGTTTGCACCTGTGGCATTGCCGCCATGGCCCGCATCGCGACCGACCCGGGCGCATTCGGGAAAAGCGAGCCCGCCAGCGTGCGATCGGGAATGGTCGGCCCGATCACGATTTCGCTATTGGTTGGGTTGTGGACGCGGTATCGGCCATCGCAGACCTTCACCGCCCCCGCCGCGATGCGAACAGGGTTCAGATTGCGGCTTTCCCGGTAAAGATACAGCCCATCCCGACGCAGATCGAGGATGACCCGCCCTCCAGACATTCGGCCGAGGTGCCGGCCATCCAGAAATGCCGCGACCCGTGTCATCGTCTCGGTCGAAGGAACGTGTTCCCGTCCGCCCAGGAGCGCGATGAGATGTCCGAGCAGATGGTCCCGAGCCAGTGGATCGCCGCCCAATGCTTCGACCGGAAGATAAGCCAGAACCCCATGGCTGATGGTCAGCTGCTCGCGGGCCAGTTCCGCCGCATGGCGGGACAGACGCGTTCGCGAAGCGCCGGCCGCAGCGATCTCGTCCATCGTCACCGTTTCGATGCCCGTCAGAGCATTTCGAGTTCTGACCCTCTCGTAATGGCTGTCGAGGTTGCTCGGGTCGTCGATCCAGCCCTCGCCTCCCGCTGCAAGAAAATCCCGGATCGCTGAGCGACGCACAGACAGAAACGGTCGCAGCAGCCAGCGCCGTCTGTCGAGCAGGACTGCACCTGCCATGCCCGCCAGACCCAGCTTGCCCTTCGTGCCGTTGCGCACTGCGCGCATCGCCACCGTTTCGATCTGGTCGTCCAGCGTATGGCCCGTGAGGATGGCGGTGGCTGCGATCTCATCAGCGATCTCCATCAGCAGCCGGTAGCGAGCTTCTCGTGCAGCAGCCGGAATGCCGGTCGTTGGTTTGTCGCCGTCCCAGCGGCGGATCGTGTGGGGAATGCCCTTGCGTGCGCAAAGAGATGCCACCGCGCCGGCCTCCGCGCCTGATTCGGCTCGCAGCGCATGATCGATCGTGGCAGCGGCAAGTTCGATCCCGCCTTCCGGGTCAGTGGCCAGCGCCTCCTGAAGCGCGAGCAGAAGCCCGGTCGAATCACTGCCGCCGGAGATCCCCACAAGCAGTTTCGCCGGCCTTGAAAGACCGGCGAGAAATTCACGAACCGCTGACTGCGGGGATGGATCCGGGGTGGTCACCGCCGCAGGATCAGCAGGACAGCCGCTTCTGCTCGGTCGTCACCTTGCCGAGCACGGCGCGCTGCGCATTTGGATAGCGCTTGGGTACCTCGCGAAGCGTCGCGCAGGCCGTATCCTTGTTGTCGAGAGCCGCAAGCGACATGCCGAGCTTCAGCAGCATTTCCGGCGCCTTGGCGGACTTGCCGTAGGTCTGGTGCGCGTTGAGAAAGGTCTTTGCCGCATCGGCATATTTCGCCTGCGAGAACTGCGCTTCGCCGAGCCAGAAATTGGCGTCTGCGGCCCTTGAGCTCTTCGGGTAGCTGGCGAGGTAGCTGGAGAATTCTTTCTCGGCGAGCGGGTAGTCGCCGGAAAGAACATGGTCATAGGCGATCTTGTAGCTGTCGCCCTCACTGCCAAGCGAGGCCGTCTGCTGCGGATCCTGCGACCCACCGCTGCGCGACGAGCCGGAAGCAACACCGGGAAGACCGGCCGAATTGCGGGCATTGTCGTTGCGGGACGCACCGACAGTATTTCCGCTCGTGTCGAGATTCATCGATCCAAGCGTTGTTGGCGCTGGTGCGGCGCGGTTGCCTGTGGTCGCGGATGGGCTGGATGGCTCACCGATGATGCGAGCCACGTCGTCGGCGCCTTGCGCGGCAGGTGGGGAGGGTTCGCCGGAGGAAGCCGAAGACGAAGGGCGGTTGGACGCCACGGCCGGTTGCCCGCCCGTGTCGCCCAAGTCGCTTCTCTTCTTCTTTTCCAGGTCCTGGAAACGGAATTCGTTATCTTCCTGCGTTTTGCGCAGTTGTTCCTGCATCTGCAGGAGCTGATAACTCATTTCCTCGATACGGCCGTTAAGCTGCCGTACCTCTTCCTGAAGCTGCTGCGTCCGGACGGCATCGCCGCCCTGCGCGAGGATCACAGGCCGTTGTTCGGCCTGCGGCTGTTGCGGAACGCTTTGCTCGCCCTGGAAGAGTTTCGGAAATGAGAAGGCCCCAGCAGGGCCCGCCATCGCCGCCAGCCCCAGCATCGCTGCCAAGACAATTTTCTTCATGTCGTCCGTCCTGCTTCCCGCGCTTCGGCCCTCAAGCCGGAATGGCTTTCGGAAAGAACGAAGCGCAACCTATGTTCTACAACGCGCTGTGCGCATCGGAAACCCGGTGCGCGGCGCTGTAGCTTGCGCCGGATTGGCGCAATACGGATTTTTCTGAACTGCCGTCAAAAAGCAACCAAGTCGACGTTCAAAATCAAGGGAAACGGGGCCAAACTAAGGAAAAACAAAAAAGGTGGCGCGAAGGCCACCTTTTCTCACCAAAATGTCATGTGTGAAACGGAGACTGGCCCCGCCCCTCACCGGCATTACATGCCAGCGCCACCGAGAACGGTAACCGCGCGGCGGTTCTGCGACCAGCAGGAGATGTCGTCGCAAACTGCGACCGGACGTTCCTTGCCGAAGGAGATGGTCTTGATGCGGTTGGCAGGAATGCCGCGCGAAGCAAGATATTCCTTGGTGGACGAAGCGCGACGGGCGCCGAGTGCCAGGTTGTATTCGCGTGTACCGCGTTCGTCGGCATGGCCTTCGACGGTGATCGCGTAGTTCGGGTAACGCTGCAGCCACTGAGCCTGACGATCGAGCGTCTGCTGGGCATCTGCACGGATCGAGGTCGAGTCCGTATCGAAGAAGATCCGGTCGCCGACATTGACCGTGAAGTCCTGGCTCGAGCCAGGTGTTGCCGAGCCGCCGGCACCACCGCCGTTGAGGCCAAGGTCACCCGCGTTGTTCGGAAGGTTCTTCTTGTTGGCGCAGCCTGCGAGAGCGAGGGCCAGCGTCAGAGCGATGACGGCCGGGTTGCGAGCGAGGGTCTGCATACGGCTCATCGCCGGGGTATGAATGCGGCTCATGGCCGTTCTCTCCTTGATCATTTAATTTAAGAGTTGCCGAACTCTAACGGATTTAGGTTAACCATGATCAAACGCTTATGGTTAACGAATTCCTTCCGGTGCCCTATTTTTCAGTCGTTCGCTGCCGGTTGGAACGCAAGCGCGGCAGATCTGCCGCGCCTCAAACGTGCCTCCTATTCAAGAAGCGGCGACCAGGCCGGGTCGGACCCGAATGCCGGTGTCTTGACCATCTGCTCGTTATAGCCGCTGAGATCGATCGAATACAACTGCGGACCACCGGCGCCGGCGTTCTGGCGGAAGAACATCAGAACACGACCGTTCGGTGCCCAGGTCGGACCCTCGTTATGGAAGCCCGATGTCAGAATGCGCTCGCCAGAACCGTCCGGACGCATGACGCCGATCGAGAACTTTCCGCCCGACTGCTTGGTGAACGCGATCAGATCGCCACGCGGCGACCAGACCGGCGTCGAATAGGAACCATCGCCGAACGAGACGCGGCTCTGGCCCGAACCGTCGGCCCCCATCACGTAGATCTGCTGGCGGCCGCCACGGTCGCTTTCGAACGTGATGCGGGCACCGTCAGGCGAATAGGACGGCGCGGTATCGATCGCAGCCGTCGACGTCAGGCGCGTTGTCGTGCGCGAACGCAGGTCCATCGTGTAGATATTGGCGTTGCCTTCCTGCTGAAGGCTCATGATCACCTTCTGACCGTCAGGCGAGAAGCGCGGCGAGAACGTCATGCCGGGGAAATTGCCCACCACTTCGCGCTGTCCGGTTTCCAGCTGCAGCAGGTAGACCCGCGGCTGGTTGCCCTCGAACGACATGTAGGTGACTTCCTGGCGGCTTGGCGAAAAGCGCGGCGTCAGCACGAGATCCTTGGTGCCGGTCAGCATGCGGACGTTGAAACCGTCCTGGTCCATGATTGCCAACTGACGCTGACGGGCAGTCTTCGGACCGCTTTCGGATACGAACACGACGCGGGTGTCAAAGTAGCCCTGCTCGCCGGTGATCTGCTTGTAGATCGCGTCGGCGATGATGTGCGCCAGACGACGCCAGTTTTCCGGCTGAGTAAAGAACTGCTGGCCGGTCATCTGCTGGCCGGCAAACGTATCCCAGAGACGGAATTCGGCGCGCAGACGACCGTCGCCTTCACGGCTGACACGGCCGACGACCAGCGCCTGGGCGTTGATCGCCTTCCAGTCTTCGAAACGCGGCGCGCGGCCCGGATCGGTGATCTTTTCGATGAACGCCTGCTTGTTCACAGGCGCGAACAATCCCGAACGCTGAAGATCGGCGGCGATAACCTGCGAAATCTGCGGTCCAAGCTCGTTGTTGGACAGGAAATCGGTAATCGCGATCGGCAGCGGCTCGACATTGCCCTTGTTGATGTTGATCTCGACCACCGCGTTTGCGGGGTTGGAGATCGCGGCGGCACCGGCGGACGCCATCATGAGCCCGAGGAAGGAACGTCTGATCATGGTTTGGCCTTTCAAAGCATATCAAGATCGCTGGGGCTGAAGTTCACGATGACTTCGCTCCACGCATCGTATTTGTCTGCCGGCAGGTTCTTGAACGGCGACGAACGCAAGACAGCGCGGCGCGCGCTGGATTCGAGCGTCCGGCGGGCCGTATCTGAACCGCCGCTTGAGGAAACTTCGGGTTCGCCGACGATCATGCCCGACTGGTCGAGCCGCATATGGACGCGGATCACCACGCCTTCTGCACCTTCGATGCCGGCGATATAGGACCAGTTCTTGCCAATCTGGCCGCGCAGTGCGTCCATTTCGCTGACGCTGAGCTTCGAACCGGTGGATGCCTTCGTGCTGCCCGTGGAAGCAGGCGACGTCGAACGCTTCGCACCGCCGCCGGACGCGTCCTGCTTGTTGAGGAGCGCTGCGATCTGGTCGGCATTGAAGTCGCTGGCCTTGGAAGACGAGGACTTGGCGGTCTCCTGCTTCTTGCCTTCCTTCTTGTCGGTCGGCTTGGAAGCTTCCGTCGCCTTGGTATCCGCCTTGGCGGTTTCGGTCGGCTTCGGCGGGTCAGGCTTTTTCTCGACCGGCTTTTCGACGGGCTTTGCCTGCTCCTTCGGCGGTTCCTGCTTCGGCTTGGCGGCCGGCAGCGGAACGCTGTCTGGAAGCGGCGCTTCCTCGGTCTTGGCTTCGGTCGGAGTTGGGGTCGGTGGCGGTGTCTCGGCCTTGGGCGGCGTCGGCTCGGGCTTTGGCGGGGTCGGCTCCGGCTTCGGCTGCGGCAGCGCTGCCACTTCCTGAGGCTTCGGTGCCGTCTCTTCCTTGACGATATCCTTGACCTGGTTGTCCTCGTCCGTCGGGGTCGGCGTCGGGCGCTCCACCGGCTTTGGCGCGGCGGCGGCTTCGGTCTTCAGGGGCTTCTTGGCCGGTGTCGGCGGGGACTTCAGGTCGATGTCGCTCTCGCCGGCATTCTCGGCGTTTTCGACGACCTTCTGGTTCTTGGTTTCCTTCACCGAAGGCTTTTCGGTGAGAGGCGCCTTCTTGTCACCCTGCTGCATCTGGGTGATCGATTCCACCGGGACGATGTCGACCGGCAGCGCCTCGACGTCGGCGACGTTGAGCTGCATCGGTGAACTCAGCGAGACAAGCGCCCAGCCGAGAAGCACCGAATGGAGAACCAGCGATGTGCCGATACTACCCTTCATGGCGTGGGATCACTGCTCCTGTTCCTGAAGGGTAACGAGGCCGAGGTTCTTGTAACCGGCAGACGAAATGCGGGCCATGACCTTCATCACCACGCCATAGGCAGCGGCAGTGTCGCCACGCACATAGATGCGCTCGTTATAGCCGGTCGTGGCGATTGCCTGCAGCTTCGGCAGGATCTCGTCGATCGTGATCGGGGTTTCCTGCAGGAAGATCTGCCCTTCCGGATTGACCGAAACGGTGATCGGCTGCGTATCGGAATTCATCGCCTTGGCCTGGGTTTCAGGCAGGTCGATCGGCACGCCGACAGTCATCATCGGTGCGGCGACCATGAAGATGATGAGAAGCACGAGCATGACGTCGACAAGCGGCGTGACGTTGATTTCGCTGATCGCGCCGCTACGGCTGCGCCCACCGCGACGTCCGCGACGACCGCCTCCCGATTTTGCTCCTCCGGCCGACATGCCCATGGTGCTTACTCCTGGCGTTGTGCCTGATTACTGAGCGGCCTGGCGTGGCTGCAGCTTCTCGTCGATCTGGCGCGAAAGGATGGCCGAGAACTCGTCGGCAAAGCCTTCCATCCGCGATGAAAGCTTGCCAGCCTCGCCCATGAAACGGTTGTAGGCGATAACTGCCGGGATAGCGGCAACAAGGCCGATGGCGGTTGCCAAGAGCGCTTCGGCGATACCCGGTGCAACGACCGCAAGGTTGGTGGACTTCGATCCGGCGATCGCCTGGAAGGAGGTCATGATACCGATGACGGTACCGAACAGACCGATGAACGGACCGGCCGAACCGATGGTTGCGAGCGACCCGAGACGTGCCTCGTAGGCCTCGCCTTCACGCGACATCGTCACGTCCATGGCGCGGTCGATACGCATCTGGAGACCGATCGGCGAACGGGCGCCGCGCTCAAAGCTTTTCTTCCATTCGCGCATGGCAGCGACGAAGATGGCGGCAAGGCCCGTGTTCTGGCGCTCGCCGAGCGTGCGGTAGAGTTCTTCGAGCGACTGACCCGACCAGAACACCTGTTCGAACTGATCGAACTGGCGCCGCGCCTTTGCAAAGCTCATATATTTGTCGATGACGATCGCCCAGGTCCAGACCGAGGCACCCATCAGCCCGATCATCACCATCTTGACGATCAGTCCGGCCTGCATGAACAGCGCCCAAAGGCTCACGTCATGCGTCGCAGCTTCCAGAGCTACCTGTTCCATCTGTCTTCAATCCCCGAATCCAAACGCCCGGCATTTCACAACCGGGCGGGTTCCAAAGCGCGCTCTCGCGAGAATGTTTCTGTCCGCCGAGATCGCCGCCTAACGCCCAAGATGTCCTGAGTTTTCAGCTTGGCTTCTCGCCTTCAAATTTGGTCAAAGGAAGGCGTGCGTTGCACAAATTCCTCACGGGTTAGTAAGACTACATTATCGTTAATAATGTGTTACGGCCGCAAGCTTGATCAGCGCTTTGGCTCTATTGTCTGAAGCTCAGATCGGCGCTGTTAGAAACTTCTCCGCGATCGCCTCCGGCAGTCGTCGTGGACGGCCGTATCTGTTGATGACGGCGATGACCACCTTCGCCGCAATCAGCAGCGTTTCGCCGCGGCGGATTTCCTGGGTGAGAACCATCTTGGCGCCACCCGCCTTTTCGGTGATCGTCTGGATCGTCAGTATATCGTCCATCCGGGCCGGTTGCTTGAAATCGATCTCCATGCGGTGCACGACGAAGACCAGCCCCTCCTCATCCGCCGACAGAAGCGCACCCTGCTCGCAGCCGAGGCAACGCAGATAATCGGTTCGGCCGCGCTCGAGAAAGTGCAGGTAGCGGGCGTGATAGACGAGGCCGGAGAAGTCCGTGTCCTCGTAATAGACCCGCTGGACGAGGCTGTGACCGCCCTCGATCAGTTCTCCGGATAACAAAAAATTCTGCTCTGTCATAAGCTTGCCTTGAAATTCCATCTTCATCCCCTGGATAAAGGCGGAATACCGATCCACTTTCGGTGTCCTGTCATACTTCCCGCCCGCATAAAATAGGGCACCCGCGAACGGAGAGAACATTCATGAAGATTGCAGTCCTTGGCGGCGATGGTTTCGTCGGCTGGCCGACATCGCTTCACCTGTCCGATGCCGGCCACGAGGTGCATATTCTCGATAACCTGTCGCGCCGCTGGATCGATACGGAACTCGGTGTTCAGTCGCTGACGCCGATGGACAGCATTCAGGAACGGACCCGCATCTGGCACGCCGAGACCGGCCGCCGCATCCACTTTCACCTGATCGACCTTGCCAAGGATTACGAGCTTCTGAAGGGTTGGCTGGCGGCGAACCGTCCAGACGCCATCATCCACTTCGCCGAACAGCGGGCAGCCCCCTATTCGATGAAGAGCGACCGCCACAAGAACTACACTGTCAACAACAACGTCAACGCCACGCACAATCTGTTGAACGCCATGGTCGAGCTCGACCTCGACGCGCATCTCATCCACCTGGGCACAATGGGTGTCTATGGCTACTCGACCGTCGGTGCGGCGATCCCGGAAGGCTACCTTCCTGTTGGCATCGAGACGATGGATGGGCGCACGGTTAGCCAGGAGATCCTCTATCCAAGCAATCCCGGCTCGATCTACCACATGACGAAATGCCTCGATCAGCAGCTGTTTGCGTTCTACGCGAAGAACGACGGCCTGCGGATCACCGATCTCCACCAGGGCATCGTCTGGGGAACCCACACGGAGCAGACCCGCCGCCACGAGCAGCTGATCAACCGGTTCGATTACGACGGCGATTACGGCACGGTTCTCAACCGCTTCCTGATCCAGTCGGCGATCGGCTATCCGCTGACCGTCCACGGAACCGGCGGGCAGACCCGGGCCTTCATCCACATCCAGGATTCGGTACGCTGCATCGAAATCGCGCTCAACACACCGCCCGCCCGCAACAACCGCGTCGAGATCTTTAACCAGATGACGGAAACCCACCGGGTGCGCGATCTGGCCGAAATGATCTCCAAGATGAGTGGCGCCCAGATTGCCTGGCTGCCCAACCCGCGCAAGGAAGCCCCTGAAAACGATCTCGTCGTGAAGAACGACAAGTTCCTGAGCCTCGGCCTGCAGCCGACCACGCTCGGCGAAGGACTGCTCGCCGAGATCGTTGATGTCGCGAAGAAATATGCCTACCGCGTCGATCGCAGCCGTGTCCCCGCCGTTTCCGCCTGGACGCGCGATATCGCCGCCAAAGTGGAGCACGATCCGGAAGGCATGCGGCTGAAATCCGTCTCGTGATGGCGCAATGAAAAACGCCTTCGTCACCCTCGTCACCAATTCCGATTACGCGATGGGCGCGACAGCGCTGGCCCGGTCAATCAGCTTGACC
Source organism: Neorhizobium sp. DAR64862/K0K3 (assembly GCF_050500185.1). Taxonomy (NCBI): domain Bacteria; kingdom Pseudomonadati; phylum Pseudomonadota; class Alphaproteobacteria; order Hyphomicrobiales; family Rhizobiaceae; genus Neorhizobium; species Neorhizobium sp. DAR64862/K0K3. The sequence continues at coordinate 489,162 of NZ_CP191449.1, read as the reverse complement.
GGGACCACGGCTGATATCGTCGTGCTGCATACCGCTGCGGTCTCAGCTTCCGACCTTGTGCCCCTCGAAGCCTTGGGCTGCCGACTGGTGGAAGTCGCCCACCTTCCCCTGTCCGACGGGTTCAACGAACGCCACGCCCGAAAAAACCTGCATGGGGCGGCGCCCTTTACCAAAGGCAACAAGCCGGAGTTCCACACGCCGCTCGACAACTTCTGCAAGCTGCGCCTGTGGCAACTGACCGACTACGACACAACAGTTTTCATCGATGCCGACGCGCTGGTGCTGAAGAACATCGACAAGCTGTTCGCCTATCCGGAGTTTTCCGCGGCACCGAACGTCTACGAGAGCATGGCCGACTTCCATCGGATGAACTCCGGCGTGTTTGTGGCCACGCCATCGCTGGAGACCTTCGACGGTATGATGGCGGCGCTGGACGTTCCCGACGCCTTCTGGCGGCGCACCGACCAGACGTTTCTGGAACACTTCTTTCCGGACTGGCACGGCCTGCCGGTGACCATGAACATGCTGCAATATGTGTGGTTCGCAATGCCCGATCTCTGGAACTGGGAAAGCATCGGCATCCTCCACTACCAGTATGAAAAGCCCTGGGAGAAGGATCACCCGAAGGCGCAGCAGTTGAGACCTCTGATCGATCTTTGGTGGGACTTCTACGAAGGGCGCCTGCCCGACATCACCGCTCTGCCCAATCCAGCGCGCCTCGCATGAAAGTCCTCGTCTCGGGCGGGACCGGGCTCGTTGGCCGCTATATCGTCGAAGCGCTGCTGGACGCCAGCTACTCGGTCACCGTCGGCGGCCGGACACGGCCGCAATCCGACCTGTTCTCGAAACCCGTCGAATTCGTCCCCCTCTCGCTCGATCCCGATCTCGACCAGAGTGATGTCTTCACCGGCGTCAATCTCTTCGTCCACGCCGCCTTCGACCACGTCGCGGGGAAATACCGGGGCGGCGAAGGCGACGATCCCACGCGGTTTGCCCGCATGAACCTCAATGGCACGATCAAACTGTTCGAGACTGCCAAACGAGCCAGTCTCCGTCGCGCCGTCCTCATCTCCAGCCGCGCCGTCTATGACGGCCTGTCTGACGGGTTGCCGCTGACCGAAGACACGGATCTTTCACCGACAAGTCTCTACGGCGAAATCAAGCATAAAGGCGAATTGGCAATCGCCGGACTTTGCGACCCGGACTTTTCGGCCGCAAGCCTGCGGTTGACTGGTGTCTACGGAGATCTGAGACCCAACAAATGGGATCAGATGTTTGAAACCTACCGTTCCGGCGGCGTCATCGAACCGCGTGCGGGAACGGAAGTACACGGCAGCGATGTCGGCTCCGCCGTTCGTCTGATGCTGGAAGCCGAAGCCTCCAGGATCGCCGGCGAAAGTTTCAACGTGTCAGGCATACTCACCGATCGAAGCGAGATCCTCAGTCACGTCGACAATGGCCGCCGCTTGCCCGAGAAGGCTGATCTGTCGCGAGTGCGCGTCATGCCGACGGCAAAGATCGAGGCGCTTGGCTGGAGGGGCGGTGGCAAACCGTTGCTTGCACAAACAATCCGCCGCCTCGCCTCCTCCTGATCTCATCCACGCTGCGACCTAGTGGGACGAGGCGCGTTGCGTCTTGGCCTCTTGCTTCGTCTTGTCGATCTGCTTCATGTGCTCTTCAGCCCACTTCTGGCCGGCGTCGCCGCCCCACAGAAGCCAGGCAATGTAACCAGCAGATGGGTTGCCGTCGTCGCCGAAATTGTCGGAGCGCTTGTCGACATTGTGACGCTTGAAGTAGCTCACCATCCGCTTCACCGTCTGTTCCGACAGATGCTTGCGATGCTGAAGATCGCGAGCGCGTGCTATCCCGACCGTCGTGCCGCCGCGGCGGTATTCGGCGCGCAGCTTCAAGCCCTTCTCGGCCGCAGCCGCAACGTCGGCCGGCGGCTTGTGGTCAAGCTGCGATGGTTTGGACGGGCTGCGCGCGCGAGTCTTAGACTGCTCGTGCTGATGGTCGTGCGAAGATCTTTCAGCCATCGGTCTTCTTCAGCTCCGATTGGCTTTTCAAAACCTTGTCGCCGTCTTCCTGCTTGACGAGGAAGGCGGGCTTGTCGGCATCCGCCTTGCGCTTGATCGTCTTGCCCTTGATCTTGCGCTCGACATCCTTGGTGAACTTCTCGGCGACCTTACCTTCGGCCTTCGACTTTCCCCATTTCCATTCGACTTCGTTTCCGACGCTGATCTTCTGCATGGATCATCTCCTTCTACTCCTGAAAAAACTCAAGGGAGCAAAGGATGTTCCAACATCAGTCTTTCAGATCGAGATCGCCATCGCGCCAGACCACGTGTTTCGGGCTCGCAGGCAGATCTTCGATTTCCTCCGCGATGAAATACGGCGGGATATCCAGCGCCTTCAGCGAGTCCCTCGTCGCCTTGACCCACTTGAACTCGAGTTCGTGCGTGTCGACGATCCGGTGGACGATCTCGGTCGGGTGAAACGGGAAACTCTCCGGCAGCTCCATCAGATAGTAGAAGCCGAGTTCGTGCCAGTCGCGCTCTTCATAGCGGAAGAAGTTCTCGACCGCCCACAGCAGCCGTCCGACTTTCACCTCCGCCCCGAGTTCCTCGACCATCTCGCGTTTCAGGGTTTCCTCGGAGGTTTCGCCCACTTCCGCGCGTCCGCCGGGAAAGGTCCAGAACGTCTCATGCACGGCGCGGTGCACCAGCACATGGCCGTCGCGAAAACCAAGCCCCGCGATGCGCATCTGAAAAATGCGCTTCGGCTTGAACTTCATCCGGATGCGCAAATCCTGGGGTTCGTCGCCTTTACTCATCGTCGAAACTGATCCTGAACTGGGCCGCTTCCATATCCTTGGGCGGCTGCAGGCCGAGATGCTTCCAGGCGACTGCCGTCAGCACCCGTCCCCGCGGCGTGCGCTGGATAAAGCCCTGCTGGATCATGTAGGGCTCGATAATATCCTCAATCGCGTCGCGCGGCTCGGAAAGCCCCGCCGCAATCGTCTCGATACCCACGGGCCCGCCGCCGAAGTTGACGGCGATCATGTTGAGATACCGCTTGTCGAGCTGGTCGAAACCGGCGTGGTCGACATTGAGGCGGATCAGCGCCTCGTCGGCGATCTCCTTGGTCACGGCTTCCGCACGCGCGACTTCGGCGAAATCACGCACACGGCGCAACAGCCGTCCGGCAATACGCGGCGTGCCACGGGCGCGCCGTGCGATCTCGCGCGCACCGCCATCGGTCATCGGCAGGTTCATCAGGCGCGCACCACGCCGGACGATACCTTCCAGTTCCTCGACCGTGTAGAACGACAACCGCACGGGAATCCCGAACCGGTCGCGCAGCGGCGTGGTCAACAGCCCGATACGGGTGGTGGCAGCAACCAGCGTGAATTTCGACAGGTCGATCTTCACCGAACGTGCCGATGGCCCTTCGCCGATGATCAGATCGAGCTGGAAATCCTCCATCGCCGGATAGAGGATTTCCTCGACCGCCGGGTTGAGACGGTGGATTTCATCGATGAACAGCACGTCGCGGTCTTCGAGATTGGTCAGAAGCGCCGCCAGATCACCGGCCTTGGCAATGACAGGACCGGAGGTCGAGCGGAAATTCACGCCCAGTTCCTTGGCCATGATCTGCGCAAGCGTGGTCTTGCCGAGACCCGGCGGGCCGACGAACAGCACGTGATCCAGCGCCTCACCCCGGTTCTTGGCGGCCTCGATGAAGATCTTGAGGTTGGCGCGAGCCTCTGCCTGCCCGGTAAACTCGTCGAGCGACTGCGGGCGCAGCGCCGTATCGAAATCTTCGCCCCGTTTTTCCGGCGAGATGAGGCGGTTTTCGTCGGTCATGCAAGAATTTCCATCTCGGGCGCGCAGGATGCGGCCATTGTGTCTGATGTCATGGAGCAGTCGAACCAGCCAAGCGGCGCGGCAACTCTCGGCACGTCGCGATCCTCGATCGCTATCGTGATCTGACCTTCAAGGGCCATGGTCGTGAACGCACCCAATCTGTTACTTCTCGCAATTGTCTGGCCCTACCGATATCCCAGTGCTTACCCCGGATATCACGACCTCGCCAGTTCCTTCAGACCCAGCCGGATCAGCTTGGCGCTGTCGGCATCCTCACCGGCTGCCTTCAAAGCAGCGGCGACGGCATTGGCCGCCTGATCGCGAGAATAGCCAAGATTGGTGAGCGCCGAGACCGCATCGCTGACGGGCGCAGACGCCACGCCCTCGCCCAGTTCCTGCTTGAAGCCGATATTTGCGGATGCCTCGCCGGCAAAGGCGGGCGCCTTGTTCTTGAGTTCTGTGACAATGCGGACGGCGACCTTGGGGCCGACACCGGGCGCCCGCGACACTGCAGTCTTGTCCTGCAGCGCAATCGCATTGGCCAGTTCGCCCGGTGTCAGCGTTGAGAGCAAGGCCAGCGCCACCTTGGCGCCGACGCCCTGCACGCTCTGCAGGAGGTTGAACCACTCGCGCTCCAGTGCCGACAGGAAGCCGAACAGTTTCAGCTGGTCCTCGCGCACATAGGTCTCGATAAACAGCACCGCCGCTTCGCCCACATTGAGGCGGGCCAGCGTGCGGGCCGAACAGAAGGCTTCGTAGCAGACGCCGTGCACGTCAACGAGCGCGTAGTCCTCGCCGATCTCGTCGATAGTGCCTTTGAGCTTGCCGATCATGTCTTAGGTCCGCCGCTGAGGATGAAGGAGAATGGGTTCCGGAAATCATGATGCCGAGCATCGGGAAACAGGCACGATAGCGCGCTGCATCGCGCGTCAGAAGCCGATGCGAGCGTACGGCCTCTGCCGAAATACCTACTGAGGGCGTCAGAACAAGTCAAGAACAGAGGAGGCTGATGCGTCAGCCGGCCAAAGCTTGGCGCATGCGGTTTGCAACGCGGTTATGGGCGTGGCAGATGGCGATCGCCAGCGCGTCGGCGGCATCATTACCCTTGAACTCCGCCTTCGGCATCAGAATCTTCACCATCATGTGGATCTGCTGCTTCTCGCCGTGGCCAACGCCGATGACCGCTTTCTTGACCGCGTTTGGCGCATATTCCGAAACAGGCAACCCGGCACGCGCCGGCACCAGCATCACGACGCCACGCGCCTGACCAAGCTTCAGCGTCGCCACCGCATCCTTGTTGACGAACGTCTGCTCGACCGCCGCCTCGTCTGGCGTGTAGGTATGCACAACTTCGGCCAGACCATCGTGCAGCTGGCAGAGGCGCGAGGCGAGGTCGATGTCACCGTCGGACACGACCGTCCCCGATGCCACAAAGCGCAACGAGTTTCCCAGTGTCTCGATAACACCCCACCCTGTGCGGCGAAGCCCCGGATCGATGCCGATGATGCGAATCGGTTTTATCATGGCAACTGTTGTGTCACGCCGGGAATTCTGCGCCAAGGCCGAAACGCGGAGTGACTCTGCAGGCCAACATGCGGACCGAAGCCGTCGGAAGCGTTCATATTTTGTTAACCATAACCGCATCGTTTTGGGCAGAAGTGGTGATCCAACCGCAACAACCTTTTCCTAATGGCGTTGGTTCGTCACAAAGGGTTTCTTAAGAATCACGAGGAGGCGCCCGAATGATACGGGACTATGATCGGAATGAGACCGAGCTGCGCGATCTTCGCAGAACCGCCGACATCCTGGACGGCGGTCTGCGCCGCTTTGCAAGCGGTGATATCCGCACCACACTTGATGAACCCATGCCCCTGCGTTTCGAGGGCATGCGCCGCGATTTCAATCGTGGCCTCGCAACAATCGACCGGACCATCGGCACCGTCGCTTCGAGTGTCGAGACGATGCGGGCCGACACCGAAGCCATGGCCGCCATCCTGCGCAGCCAGGCTCAGGCCCGCCAGGATCAGGCAGACAGAATTACCCGCGCTAAGTCAAAGACCAGCGCGCATGAGAGAAGCGCCAAGCAGCGTCAGGCAATCACCCGTCATGTCGGCACGATCGCCCACAACACCAAGCTCGACATGCGCCGACCGCGCGAAGCGGTTGCTGCCGCGTTGAAGCTGATCGAGACGATGGAACTGTCGGCCGGCACGTCCAGTGCTACAGGCATGAGCGCAATCCGCGCCAAGACCGAAGAGATCGAGCGCGAACTGCGTGCGATCGGCCTTTACGTCGATGCATTGGCCCAGAATGTCGAGGAACTGACCGAATCCGCCGATGCTCAGGCGGCCGAGGCCGAGGCTATCCGTGGCGAACTCGACGAAATGGCCAAGGCAAAGGATGCCCAGGCCCCCGAAATCCTGACCACGCCGCTTGTTCTCGACAGCCTGAACCGCAGCATCGGCGAGATCGATCGCGCTGCCGCACGCTACTCCGACGTGACAATTTTGCCGGCGCCGCCAGTCTTTCCGCCTGAAGGATCGCCGCCGTCGTCGGGAGGTCGCAAGCCCTTCCTGCGCCTGATCAAGACCTGAGGCAGAGACCTCACTGTCGGACCTCCACCGACCCCGCCTAGCGACTTTCATCGCCGGCGGGGTCGTATTTGCAAGACCGGCTGCCTAGATAGGGAGAACACGTTTTCCTATCCATTTCAGGATATGCCGATGATCCCGTTTTCCATTCTCGACCTTTCGCTGATCGGCGAAGGGTATTCCGTCAGCCAGGCTCTCGACCAGTCCCGCAGGCTGGCGATCAAGGCCGAACAGCATGGCTATAACCGCCTCTGGCTTGCCGAACACCATGGCATGCCGGGCATTGCCAGCGCGGCTACCGCGCTCGTCATCGCCCATGTCGGCGCCGCGACCAAGACCATCCGGGTTGGCTCCGGCGGCATCATGCTGCCAAACCATTCTCCTCTTGTGATCGCCGAACAGTTCGGCACGCTGGAAGCGCTGCTCCCCGGCCGCGTCGATCTCGGCCTCGGCCGAGCGCCCGGAACCGACATGCGCACGGCAAATGCGCTGAGACGCAATCTCGATGCCGGCGCAGAAAACTTTCCGCAGGATATCGTCGAGCTCAAGCATCTGCTTGGTACGCCCGTCCCGAACCAGGCAATCCTTGCCGTGCCGGGAACCGAGGCGAATGTGCCGATCTGGCTTCTCGGCTCCTCGACCTACAGCGCCCACGTGGCGGCCGCTTTGGGTCTCCCCTACGCGTTTGCCTCGCACTTTGCGCCAGATATGCTGCTCGACGCGATCGCCATCTACCGCGATCGCTTCCAGCCCTCGGCGGATCTCGACAAACCGTATGTGATGGCCGGTGTCATGGGTGTGGCAGCAGATACGGATGAGGAAGCAAACAGGCTCTTCACCTCGTCGCAGCAGCAGTTTGTCAACCTGCGCAAGAACGTCCGCGGCCTTTTCCCGAAACCGCTCGATACGATGGACGGCTTCTGGACGCCGATGGAGAAGATGAATGTGGAGCACACGCTGCGCTACGCAGCGGTCGGCTCGCCACGAACCATCGAACGCAAGCTTGGTGAGTTCCTGGCCGAAACCCAGGCCGACGAGCTCATCATCTCGATGCCGATCCACGATATCGACAAGCGTCTCCGCTCGGTGGAATTGTTTTCGCAGCTGTCGCTGATGGATAGCCAGCTGCAGCGAGCCGCGTAAACGAATACGGGCCGGTCTCAACGACCGGCCCGCTTCATTTCAGGACTAGAGAGGCGATCAGGCCGACAACTTGGCCATGACCTCATCCGAGACTTCGAAGTTCGAATAGACGTTCTGCACGTCGTCGTCGTCTTCGAGATTGCCGATCAGCTTCATCAGCGACAGCGCGCGTTCCTCGTCGACTTCGATCGTGTTCTGCGGCTTCCAGATCGACTTGACGGTCTCGGCACCACCGAGCGTGGCGTCGAGCGCCTTGGAGACTTCACCGAGCGCCTCAAACCCGCAGATGATCGTGTGGCCTTCCTCGTCGGAAATCACATCGTCGGCACCCGCTTCGATCGCAGCTTCCATGACCGTATCCGCATCGCCGACCGACGCCTTGTAGGTGATCTCGCCGACATGGTCGAAGGAGAAGGACACCGAACCGGTTTCGCCAAGAGCGCCGCCGGCCTTGGTAAAGATCGAGCGAACGTTGGAGGCGGTACGATTGCGGTTATCGGTCAGCGCTTCGACGATCACGGCTGTGCCGCCGGGACCGTAGCCCTCGTAACGCACCGCGTCGTAGTTCTCGGCGTCGGCGCCCGAAGCCTTCTTGATGGCCCGGTCGATATTGTCCTTCGGCATCGACTGAGCCTTGGCGTTTTGAACGGCAAGGCGCAGTGCCGCGTTCATATCCGGGTCGGGTAGACCGGATTTTGCCGCAACGGTGATTTCGCGTGCAAGCTTGGAGAACATCTTGGAACGGATACCGTCCTGCTTGCCCTTGCGGTGCATGATGTTCTTGAACTGTGAATGGCCAGCCATGGCACCCCTGTCTGCATCATTATCTGGAATTGTGCCGCCTTATAGTTTCGAAGCGGAGGCCGTTCAAGAGCCTTTCGGATGAGGAACAAACCCCGCCCCGCCTCCGTTCTTCAACCGCACGACAAAGAAGGAGAATTATAGATGGCGAGCCTTACCGAAGCACGCGAAGCCCCCGAACGTCAGATGTGGGACGAAATCAACGGAATCCATGCGGGCATGCTCGGCATCGAAGGTGCGCACATGCACTTCCAGCCGATGGCGCCGAATGTCGATTCCGAGACCAACACGATCTGGTTCTATACCAGGACCGATACGGATCTGGTGAAGGCGCTCGGCACAGCCTCCCGCGCCCACTTCAACGTGGTCGGCAAGGATCACGATTACCACGCCTGCCTCTCGGGCACCCTGGAAGTCCGCAAGGACGAGGCGAAGATCGATGAATACTGGAGCGCCGTGACGGCTGCCTGGTACGAACACGGTAAGTCCGATCCCCATCTCACCATGCTGGCCTTCCGTGTCGATGATGCGGAAATCTGGGCGTCGACCGACAGCACGCTCAAGTTCGGCTGGGAAATCGCCAAGGCGAACCTGAATGACGAGAAGATGCCGGAAGTCGGCGTCAACAAGCGCCTGACCTTCACGCGTCACGCCTGATCAAAAGACCGACAGGGGCTTGAACAGCCCCTGTCACAGCCCTTGCGGCACCATGATCGTCGGCTTCTTCGGAAGGCTGCGCATCGACACGGTGATCGTCTCGCTCGGCGCGTAGGCGATCTCGAACTTGCCGTCGAACATCGACAGGAACCGCTCGAGCGGCGGTCCGAAACGGTGCATCGGCAGGATCAGCGACGACCGCAGCCGTTGAACGACGCGGCTCATGCTGTCCGCCCCCATCGTCAAACCACCATCAACAGGCACCATCAGAATATCAAGCCGACCGATCTGCGTGTACTGCTGTTCGTTGAGTTCGAAATGCAGGTGGCCGAGATGCCCGATGCAGAGACCGGCGACTTCGAAGATGAAGATCGAGTTGCCGTCCGGCTCGATCCCGCCGCCCCAGTTGCGGATATCCGAGACGACATTGCGGATATAGACATCCCCGACCATCTCCCGATGCTCGGCCTTTTCACCCGGCACATCGCTCCATCCGCGCATCACGTGGGCGATCGCAGGATCCGGCATCATCGTATAGTGGGTGGAATGCGCCTTGTTCATCGTCACTACGTCAGGAATCCGTGACGGCTGGTGAACGCCGCTGTAATCGGTGGCGATGCCGATACCGTCGGGGCTCTGGATGAAATAGGTCGAGTGGCCGACGAAGGTAATCTTCACCTCTTCCCGCGCCGACAGGTTTACCGGTTTGATGACTGGCGCAAACGTGGGACCCGAGGGATTGAAGCTGGCATAGCGGACATGGGGGAAATTCTCGCCCGGCAGGTTTTGCGCGATCGCCTGGCATTGGCTGACCGGCAACCCGCCCTCCTGCGCCAGCGCCGATATGGCGGATAGAAGGAGAGCCGAAAAACCGAATGCCAGCGTTCGCAGCTTCATGCGACACCCCGAACCGCGTTGCGAAAAATCGAGCCGATGCGTTCATGCCATTCCGGGGCTCAGGATGCGGCAAGCATGGCGAAGCGTCCAGCGACGAAGCGCCGTGGTCGTCTCACAATCATGTCATTGAGTGGTTAGCGCCTCAACGCGTCCGGCAGACGAAGGGCAGAAATGAGCTCGCTGTCCCGAAGTTCATCGCGGCCATGGTGAGGCGATTGGCAAGATCGATATCACCCTTGGACGACGGGCACACATCCGCACCGTTGGAGCAGCCGGCTGCAATGAAGGCCTCGTTCCCCTCAATGAAAGCACGGGTAACGTCGCCGCCAGCGGACATCGAAAGCAGGTCGTGCCAAGCCTTGGCGTAGAAACTGCACTTCTTCTGAGCCCACGTTCCGGCTGAAGGCTGGACGCTTTGCTGTGCCGATGCTCCGAAAACCGGAAGCATCAGAACCGCAAACAGAAGCAGCGCCCGAACCATTCTACCGCCAGAAGCTCGGAATGGTCTCCGCGAGCCGCGGCCCGATCCGGAGCGGCTCGATCTTCTCGGCCAGTCCCGTCGTGTCGGAAATCTCGATGCCGAGACCGCAGATCGTCGCGGGACCGTTTGCCGCCTCGAAACGGCCCTTCGGCATTTTCGAGATGAACCGGTTGAGCGGCTCTTCCTTGTCCATGCCGAGCGACGAATCGTAGTCGCCGCACATGCCGGCATCCGACATGTAGCCGGTGCCGCCGTTCAGGATCTGGCAGTCGGCGGTCGGCACATGCGTGTGCGTGCCGACGACGAGCGACGCACGACCATCGACGAAATGGCCGAAACACTGCTTTTCGCTGGTGGCTTCCGCATGGAAGTCGAAGATGATGGCATCCGCCTGTTCCTTCAGCGGGGCCGCGGCAAGGATCGCCTCGGCGGACTTGAAGGGATCGTCGAGTTCCGGATGCATGAAGACCCGGCCCATGATGTTGGCGACGAGGATGCGGGCGCCGTTGCGGCCGTAGAAGATGCCGGATCCCTTGCCGGGCGTGCCGGCCGGATAGTTGGCCGGGCGCAGGAACTGGTCGTGGCGGCCGGCAAACCCGACGGCTTCCTTCTGGTCCCAGACATGGTTGCCGGTGGTGACGACGTCGGCACCGGCATTGATCGTCTCGAGAAAGATCTCCTCGGTAATGCCGAAGCCGCCGGCGGCATTCTCGCCGTTGACGATCACGAAGTCGAGTTTCAGGTCGGACACCAGCCCCGGCAACTTGTCCCAAACCGCCGTACGGCCGGTTTTGCCGACCATGTCACCCAGAAACAAAAGACGCATGCTTGTCCAATCTACGCGGGCATATCCGCGAACGGCCGATAGCCGCTTTCGGTCAAGACGGCATCGAGCTTCATATCATGAGGTTCTTCGGGCACTGATGCCACTTCCTGGCAGTCGAATGCAATGCCGATCAACCGCGGGTTCAAGCCTTTTTCGCGCAAACGGTGAATGGCACGGTCATAATATCCGCCGCCATAGCCGATCCGGTGACCGCGGGCGTCGAATGCGGCCAGCGGCACGAGCATGATCTCGGGCTCGAGTTCGGCCGCCTCAGGCCCCGGACCTGATGTCCCGAACGTGCCGGGCACAAGCTCCGTCTCGGCCGTCATTTCGCGAAACACGATCGTTTCCTTGTCGAGGACGACGGGCACGCAGATGCGCCCGCCGCGATCCCGCAGCAATGCCATGAGAGGATGGAGATCCACCTCGGATCGTATCGGCAGAAAGCCCGACACGATCGCTCCGGCATGCGACACGATTGCCCCGGCGCCATGAACGGCAAGCGCTTGGCTCTTTTCGACCTTATCCGAAATAGACAGAGCGTCTCTCGCGGCGAGGCTCTGGCGCCGCAGTTCCGTCTTGCGCATGCGATTGTCGGAAAAAGCCTCGCTCATCGGTCCCGTACCGTCAGTCTGGTGCTCGGCTGAGCAGCAGCTTGTCGATACGACGTCCGTCGAGATCGATCACCTCGAAGGTCCAGCCTCGCGTGGTGAACTTCTCGCCCAGTTCCGGCAGATGCTTCAGCTCGTCGAGAACGAAGCCTGCAACGGTCTCGTAACCCGGATCTTCTTCGATCGGCACGCCCATCTGTGCGGAGAACTCGTCAACCGCCATCCAGCCGGCAACGAGGTAGGATCCATCTTCCCGTGCAACGATGGCGGGTTCTTCAACCTCGTCCTCCTGGAACACGCCAGTGATGGCTTCGAGCACGTCGCCCGAGGTGATGATACCTTCGAAATGGCCATACTCGTCATAGACGAGAACCATGTGAGCCGGGGATTTGCGCAAAGCCTGAATGACGTCGAGCGCGCCGGTCAGGTCGGAAACGACAGGCGCTTCGCGCATCAGCGAGGCGGGATCGCCGCCCCTGCCGCCGGCCATGAATTCATAGGCGTCCTTGACGAAGAGCACGCCCTGGATCTCGTCCGACGAGCCCTTGCGTACAGGCAGACGCGAGCGTGTCGTCGCCCGCAGCTGGGCACGAAGCTCTTCGGGCTCATCTTCGGTATCGAGCACCTCCACATCGCGGCGTGGCGTCATGAGGCCGCGCGCGGTACGGTCGGCCAGTCGCATGACGCCGGAGATCATCGCCGATTCCTCGGTCTCGATCACGCCCGCGCTATGCGCTTCGGCAAGCACGGTGCGGATTTCCTCGTCGGTGACTTTCTCGTTCGATTCCCCGCTCTGGCCGAGAAGGGCCAGAAGAAACCGACCCGAGATATCGAGAAACCACACGACCGGGGCACCGATTGTCGCGACCATCTTCATCGCCGGCGCCACTTTGGCGGCCACGAGCTCAGGCGCCCGCAATGCGATCTGCTTCGGCACGAGTTCGCCGACAATCAGCGACATATAGGTGATGACCACGACGACACCGCCGACGCCGAGCCAGTCGGCGAAGTTTTGCGGCATACCCTGCTCGGACAGCCAGTTGGTCAGACGGGTGCCGAGCGTTGCACCGGAAAACGCACCGGAGAGAACGCCGACGAGAGTGATGCCGATCTGAACGGAGGAAAGGAAGCGGCCTGGATCTTCAGCCAGCTTGATGGCGGCAGCTGCGCCACGATTTCCCTGCTCTGCCATGACCCGGAGGCGCACGGGACGCGAGGACACGACGGCAAGTTCCGACATTGCGAGGACACCATTGAGAATGGTGAGTGCAACGACGATGAATATTTCGGTTAACAAAAGGGGCTCTTAATCTGGAACAATATCCTGCCTGCAAAACTGACGCCACGGCCCACTTCAACGAGAACCGTTATCGAACGCACCCTATGGGCGCCTCGGCGCTGCTTCGCGCACAGTTCGGAAAACCGCCCGCAATCCTTGGGGGTTCTCGGAGCTATGCACCTTCGCTCGCGGTGGAAATCATAGGGTCAGCATGCGTCCAATGCAATGGCCGTCACTGTGGAACTTGCGAGCGTCCGGTCGGAAAGGGAGAAATCACGCCGTCAGGTCGATCAGCAGTTCGGCGCGGGTGCCGCTTTCGCGCGGCACATATTGGATGGAAGCACCAAGCGTTGCCGCCATCGACTTGACGATCCGACTGCCAAGACCCGTGCCCTTCGGCATGTCGCCTTCCTTCCAGCCGACGCCGTCGTCCTCCACCGCAAGCAGCGCCTTGTCATCATCCTGCCGCTTGAGAAGCACGCGCACCTCGCCCTCAGCGCCCGGCGGATAGGCATATTTCAGCGCATTGGTGAGAAGTTCGGTCACGATCATCCCGACGGAGACGGCCCGGTCGGACTTCAGCGAGAGTTCGTCGGCCTGCAAAAGGATCGTCGCGCTCTGGTGATCGTTGACCGTACCCTGCACTTCCTTGACCAGAGTGCCGAGATACTTGTCCATCTCCACCTGGCGCACGTCGTCGGACGTATAAAGGCTTCGGTGCATGCCCGCGATTGCGGAGATGCGCGCCTGCGTCTCCGACAGGGCCGCCTTGACGTCGTCGTTCTTGCTGCTCGACACCTGGAGACGGATCAGCGCGGCGACCAGCGCCAGGCTGTTGGCGACGCGGTGGTTGACTTCCGTCAACAGCACCTCGGCGCGTTCCTTGCCAAGCCGGATCTCCTGATCGGCGCGCTCCTTGGCGCGGCGAAGCTCGGCGGTCGCAATCCCCTGGCCGATCGCGCTCTGCATCAGCGGCCAGAACTCGTCGCCCACCGTCTTGATGACATAGTCGGACGCGCCGTTCTTCAGCGCGTCGATCGCGATCGTCGCATCGCTCGAACCTGTGACGTAGATGACCGGGAGCCCCGCCCCCATCTCGTTCAGCCTGTGAAGGATTTCGAGGCCGGTACCGGTGCTGAGATAGTGGTCGAGAACCACTGCGTGCACGCCACCCTTCTCAACGGTCTCCATTGCCGCGGACAGATCCACGGCATGGACGACCTGATAGCCGAAGCGACCCAGATTGCGCACGGCAAGCCGCGCAAGGGCAAGGTCGTCATCGACGTAGAGAATGGTGTGCTGCATCACGTCTCGTCATTGTCCGGGAATCTGCATCACGGCAAAGAACAGACCGAGCTGTCTGATGGCGTGCGCGAAACTCTCATAATCCACTGGCTTCGTTATATAAACGTTGGCACCGAGATCGTAGCACCGCTGGATCTCTCGCTCGTCGTCGGTCGTGGTCAGGATGACCACAGGCAGTCGCTTCGAGTGAGGGTTGGACTTCACCTTCTCAAGTATGTCAATACCCGACATATCGGGGAGGTTGAGGTCGAGAAGGATCAGCAAATACCGATCCGCATTGGCCGCTCCCAGGCGGTCAGCGCCGAGAATATAATCGAGCGCTGCGTTTCCGTTTGTGAACGGTACGATCTCGTTGTTGACGCCTGCTCGACGGACATTCTTTTCGATGAGGCGCGCATGCCCCTCGTCGTCCTCGACCATAACGATGGTAACTTCTTTGCCGGCAGCATTCATGACCCATGACTCCTGACATATTGGGACAGATCGGTGGGCAGGCGGATGATGAATGTCGCACCGCCGCCCAAGGTTGACGTGATCGTAATCTCGCCACCTAAATTTCTGACTAATGATCGCACATGCGCAAGGCCGATGCCCTCGCCGGGCTGGTTCTGCACGCCGGAACGGCGGAACAGCTCGAACACCCGTTCGTGGTCTTCCGGCGCAATGCCGCGGCCGTTATCGGCAACCTCGATCCGGACGAAGCTTCGCCCGAGCGGCGTTGACGTGATCGACAGCGCCAGCGGCCGGTCAGGATGCTGGTATTTGACCGCATTGTCGAACAGGTTACCGAAAACCTGCTCCAGCGAGAACCGGTCGGTGACGAGGGTCTTTGCGGCCGACGTGGAAATCGCCACTTCGCCGCCACCCTCGTTGACCTGATGGTAGACACTCGCGGCAGTTGCCTCCAGGAGTTCGCTCAGGTCGATCCGCTCCGGCTTCAGCTCACGCCGACCGTCGCGGGAGATCTTCAGGATGGCGTTGATCAGGCCATCCATCTTCTTGGTCGACGAACGGATAAAACCGATTGCCTCTGGAAGATCTTCCTCGACTGCAAGCCGGGCGTCCCTCACCTGAAGTTCGCTCGGCTTGACGTCATCGGCCAGCACGTAGGCGGAGATCGATTTGAGCGAACTATCCAGCTCGCTGGTAAAGCCCATGATGTTGACAAGCGGCGCTCTCAGATCGTGCGAGACGATATAGGCGTATCGCTGGATCTCGCGGTTTGCCTGGATGAGGTCTTCGGTACGCTCGTTGACCCGCTCCTCCAATCCGGCATTCAAGGTTTCCACCTCGGCACGGGCCTTCTGTAGCTGGCGGACATGCTGGAAGACGATGGCAATCGCGCCCCCGAGAACGAGAATGATCAGGATACCGCCGCCGACGGTAAACCACTGCAGCTTTTCGGAACTTCCGCGAATCTCGCCAATGCCGGAAATCAGGTGTCCATCCAGTTCGCCGATCACGCCGCCAAGCAGGGCGCGCAATTTCTGCATGGCCTCGAGGCCCGACTGGTTGCGAACGATGGCGACTGCCTGCTCGACCTGACCCGAACTTGCGAGCGACAGCGTCGCCTGCATCTCATTGGTCTTTAGCGCGATCAGGCTGCGGATCTCGTCCAGCGGAACGCTGACGATGTCCTGATTGGCCGCCGTCCGCTCCACCTTCTGCAGCTGGAGCGGCAGCGCACCGATGGATGTCCGGTAGGGCTCGAGAAACAGCGGATCCTGCACCAGCAGGTAGCCGCGCTGTCCGGTCTCGGCGGTTTGCACAAGCAAAAGCAGATCGGCAGTGGTCGCCCGCAATGCTCTCAGCTTCGTGACGTCATCGAAATAGGTCCTGGTCATCTGCGCCAGGAAGAAAGAAGACATCACGATGCCGAGCAGGATGGCCGCGCCGATGACGAGCATCAGGAGCGACGAGCGGGCGAACGTGGCTTTTGCGTTGGGCATGAAGAAGTCCGCCGATTGAAAACACGCAGACTTACTCGGAAACGGCGCGGCCATTGTCAAGCGTCAGACAGGGGCGCCTGATGCCACATCAGGGGAAAACCGGACTGGCAATCTGACGAACTCGTGTACCGGAAAAAGAAATTAGAAAAAGCGCGGACACATTCGGAACATAAACGTAAGACAACAGTTCATTCATCAGACGTTCATGTTGGGAGTTTCGACAATGTTCTTGAGCAGCCTTCAGCCTACCGCTTCATTCGCCTTTGCCCATGACCACGGCATGATGATGGAAAAGACCGCTATCGAAACGGAACTGAGTTACCTCCCCAACTTCGACAGCAGCAACCTCACTGTCGACGTGACCGGCGACTTCATTGTTCTTGAAGGCGTTGTCAGCTCCAGTGGCGACCATGCCCGCGTTATGCGGATAGCCCGCGAAATCGTCGGCTATGAGCGCGTTCTTTCCCGCGTCCTGGTCTGCTCGATCGAAAAGCGTTCGTAAGCATCCCATCGACTAGACGTGCAAAACCCCGCCTTGAGCGGGGTTTTTCGTTTTTGGGCCCGACCATTATGAATGATCGAGCCCGAATTCTGTAAGGTGCGATCCGCGGCGACCGATGGATTTTTACGATCCTGGGTGCCTACAAACGTAGGTGGGCGCCATATGTCCAAGCCCACGGGCCTGGCCAGGGACAGCTCCCTTTGGATCGAGTATGGCCCCAGGGATTGTGGTTCCTGTCGAGAAGCGCAGAACGCATTTTCAATATAAGGCTGAAGTCGATGGCGCGCCAGTGGCATCGCGAGGCATTTTTTTCTGCAGGCTTTCAGCGACGCTGAACACCGGCGTGAGACGGTCTTAGTTCGCCGGCACACGGCCGTTGAGCTTCGCGGTCAGGCCTTCGAGTCTGGATGAAAGCTCGCTCAGGGCGGAGACGACAAGCTCGTCGCTGCGGCTCTGGTTTTCAGCGGCACCGGCGCGGTTGGATTTCAGCGACTGCACCTCGCCTTCGAGCGCACCGACCTTGCGGGTCAGCTCGGAAAGCTCATCCATGATCATGATCCCGGCCATGACCGTGATGCGAAGATCACCGATCTCGCCGAACTGACCCTTCAGATGTCCGACATAGCGGTCGAATTGGTCGGCGAGATCCGTCAGGTGCTGTTCCTGACCTTCTTCGCAAGCCATCCGATAGGCTTTGCCGTCGATCGTTACCGTTACCTGGGCCATCTCTTTTTCCTTACCGGTCCAGAACCGCGCGGATCGTCTCCATCGCCGTCACCAGACGGCGGGAAACCTCGCGGTTGACCTCTTCGAGACGATTGGCCCGAAACTGCGACTGATCCAGCTCCTGCGCCAGGCGCGATCGATCGGCATGCACGCGCTTGACCTCGCCTTCCATCTCGCCCTGGTCTCTTTGCTGCTCGATGCGCACATCGACGGCATTCTCCAGCCCGCTTATCGCAGCCCGAAGTTCCGAAAGCGCCAGATCCACCGTCTTTTCTGCCGGCATGCGTATATCCCGTGAGGTCGCGATCGGCGCCGAATCGTACGGCAGCGCCTCGCCAACAAGCGCCGTAGACTATTCACCGCTTGAAAGCCGGTCAATAAAACACGCAGACGATACCGCATCGAACTGTGGATCGTCGCTGATCAAGGGCACTCGGCGGCCCTGCCGAAATAGCAGGCAGACTGTGCTAAACCCGATCATTATGTGCCACCGGTGGCCCGCCTTTTGTTGACTTGCGCGCCCCACCTGATATGGATCGGACGCTTCCTGACGAGGCCCGATCATAGGGCCTGACCGACACTCGGACGATAGTGGATTAGCCATGATTTCTCGCGAACAACACGACCGGATGGCCAATGCGATCCGTTTCCTTGCCATGGATGCCGTCGAAAAGGCGAATTCCGGACACCCGGGCATGCCCATGGGCATGGCTGACGTCGCAACGGTCCTGTTTACCAAATACCTGAAATTCGACCCGACCAAGCCGCATTGGCCCGACCGCGACCGCTTTGTGCTGTCGGCCGGCCACGGCTCGATGCTGCTGTACTCGGTACTGTATCTGACCGGCTACCCTGACATGTCCATCGACGACCTGAAGGGCTTCCGTCAGCTTGGTTCCAAGACTGCCGGACACCCGGAATATGGCCATGCGACCGGCATCGAGACCACCACTGGTCCGCTTGGCCAGGGCATCGGCAACGCCGTCGGCATGGCAATCGCCGAACGCAAGCTGCGCGAAGAATTCGGCGCCGACCTGCAGGATCACTACACATACGTGATCAACGGCGACGGCTGCCTGATGGAAGGCATCTCCCACGAGTCGATCGCACTTGCCGGCCACCTGAAGCTGAACAAGCTGATCCTGTTCTGGGACAACAACTCGATCACCATCGACGGTGCCGTGTCGCTGTCGGACTCGACGGACCAGATCGCCCGCTTCAAGGCCGTGCACTGGAACACGATCGAGATCGACGGTCACGATCAGGCCGCGATCGCCGACGCGATCGAGCAGGCCCACAAGTCCGACCGCCCGACCTTCATCGCCTGCAAGACCACGATCGGCTTCGGTTCGCCGAACAAGGCCGGCAGCCACAAGGTTCACGGTTCGCCGCTCGGCGCCGAGGAAATTGCAGCGACCCGCAAGGCCCTGAACTGGGAATACGAACCCTTCGTCATCCCGAACGACGTTCTGTCCGACTGGCGCGAAGCCGGCGTCCGCTCTTTGGAAGCCGTGAAGGCCTGGGAAGGCCGCCTTGCAGCGTCTGCCCACAAGGCCGAATTCGACCGCCGCTTTGCCGGTGACCTGCCTGCAGGCTTCGATGCCGCCATCAACGACTTCAAGAAGAAGCTTGCCGAAACCAAGCCGACCGTTGCGACCCGCAAGGCGTCGGAAGACGTTCTGGAAGTCATCAACGGTTTCGTGCCGGAAACGCTCGGCGGCTCCGCCGACCTGACGCCGTCGAACAATACCAAGACCAGCCAGATGGTCTCGATCACGCCGACGGACTTCTCCGGCCGCTACATGCACTGGGGTATCCGCGAACACGGCATGGCATCCGCCATGAACGGCGTGACCCTGCATGGCGGTCTGATCCCCTATGGCGGCGGCTTCATGATCTTCTCGGACTACTGCCGTCCGCCGATCCGCCTCGCCTCCCTGATGGGTATCCGCGTCATCCACGTGCTCACGCATGACTCGATCGGCGTTGGCGAAGATGGCCCGACCCACCAGCCGGTCGAACAGGTGGCAAGCCTTCGCGCCATCCCGAACCTGATGGTGTTCCGCCCGGCCGATGCCACTGAGACGGCAGAATGCTGGCAGATCGCGCTTGAAACCAAGGACCGTCCGTCGGCTCTTGCGCTGACGCGTCAGAACCTTGCACCGGCCCGCACCGAGTATTCGGAAAAGAACCTCTGCACGCTCGGCGCCTACACGCTGTCGGGCAATGCGGATGCCAAGGTCACCATCTTCGCTTCCGGTTCGGAAGTCGAACTGGCGATTGCGGCGGCAAAGACACTCGAGGAAAAGGGCACCAGCACACGCGTCGTTTCCGTGCCCTGCACCGAACTGTTCTTCGAACAGCCGGACGACTATCGCCGCGAAATCCTCGGCAACTCGCCGGTCAAGATTGCGGTTGAAGCAGCCGTCCGTGAAGGCTGGGATGCCTTTATCGGTCCGGAAGGCACGTTCGTCGGCATGAAGGGCTTCGGCGCTTCGGGTCCTGCCAAGGATGTCTTCAAGCACTTCGGCATCACGGCTGACGCTATCGTCGCCGCAGCCGCTGCGAAGCTCGCCTGATCATACAAATGACGGGGCGACGTTAAAACGCCCGCCCCGTCCAGCTGCCAAACTATTTTCTCGGGAGAACTCTATGACTGTAAAGGTTGCCATCAACGGCTTTGGCCGTATCGGCCGCAACGTCCTGCGCGCGATCGTCGAATCCGGCCGCACGGACATCGAAGTGGTCGCGATCAACGATCTCGGCCCGGTCGAGACCAATGCCCACCTTCTGCGCTACGACTCGATCCACGGCAAGTTCCCGGCGGACGTCAAGGTCGAAGGCGACACGATCATCGTCGCCGGCGGCAAGCCGATCAAGGTAACCGCGGTGCGTGACCCGGCCCAGCTGCCGCACGCCGAAATGGGCGTCGATATCGCGCTCGAATGCACCGGCATCTTCACCGCCCGTGACAAGGCCGCTGCCCACCTGACGGCCGGCGCCAAGCGCGTCATCATCTCGGCTCCCGGCGACAATGCCGACCTCACGGTCGTGTTCGGCGTCAACGACGACCAGCTGACCAAGGACCACCTGGTCATCTCCAACGCATCCTGCACCACGAACTGCCTGGTTCCGGTCGTGAAGGTGCTGAACGACGCCGTCGGCATCGACCACGGCTTCATGACGACGATCCATTCCTACACCGGCGACCAGCCGACCCTCGACACGATGCACAAGGACCTCTACCGCGCCCGTGCAGCGGCTCTGTCGATGATCCCGACCTCGACCGGCGCAGCCAAGGCCGTCGGCCTCGTTCTGCCGGAACTCAAGGGCAAGCTCGACGGCACGTCGATCCGCGTTCCGACCCCGAACGTCTCGGTCGTCGACTTCAACTTCGTCGCCAAGCGCGCCACGACGGTTGCCGAAATCAACGACGCCATCAAGTCTGCCGCCGACGGCAAGCTGAAGGGCATCCTCGGCTACACAGACGAGCCGCTGGTTTCGCGCGACTTCAACCACGACAGCCACTCCTCGATCTTCGCCTTCGACCAGACGAAGGTTCTCGAAGGCACGTTCGTGCGCATCCTGACCTGGTACGACAACGAGTGGGGCTTCTCCAACCGCATGTCGGATACCGCTGTTGCCATGGGCAAGCTGATCTGAAGAAAGCGCGTATGCCGGTTCTCAAGGACCGGTCTTGATGCTCGGGCTTTTAACCCCCTCCCCTTAAAGGAGGGGGTTTTGCGTTATAGGATGTGGACGGGAGAGGTCGCCCGCGCAACAATTCTTCAGGACGCCGTAAACTTCACCGTCACGCCGCGCTGGCGAAAATAGGCCTGCATCAGCTTGCGGCCCTGACGATTGTTCTGCACGATCCGCGCCGGGTCGAACTCAGCTTCCTTCTGGCCAGCCTGGGTCAGCGCTGCCTTGAGGGTTGCGATATGCGTGTCGAGATCGGCATTGTTGGCCTGAAGCGATTCATAAATGCGGTTTGTCGCTTCGGCTACGGTCGGTTCGCTCATGGTATGCTCCAGTCATTGTTTCGCCGGCGCTTAGCACACTTTCTGGCACGACCCAATTGCGATCATGACTGCCGGCGTCAGCAGATACCCCATCCGAGGGATGTTATTTTTCGTGAGGGTGGAAACCACGCAGTATCATTGCACGTATTGGCTTTGGACAGACAAACGCCAGCACCACCTGGAGATACGCCATGTTTCTGCGACGCCAGTTGCTGCTCGCCTCCGCTCTTGCCCTGACCAGCAAGGCAAGGGCGCAATCCGATCCTTGGGCAGAGCTTCGCACCGGCGCGGCTCTGGTGCTGCTTCGCCACGCGATTGCGCCCGGAACCGGCGATCCGGCGAATTTTGCGGTCAATGAGTGCAGCACCCAGCGCAATCTCTCCGCGCAGGGCATCGCTCAGGCGGGCCGTATCGGCACGCTCTTCCGCGAGAATGGCGTGGCGCAGGCGCAGGTCTTTTCCAGCCAGTGGTGCCGCTGCCTCGATACCGCTAAAGGCCTTGGTCTTGGGTCGGTCGAGCCGCAGCCGCTGCTCAACTCGTTTTTCGGCAGTCCCGAAGATGGCAGGCCGCAGACGCAGGCCCTGCGCGCCTGGATGACGGCCCTGCAACCCGGCCGGCCGGTTGTGCTGGTCACCCATCAGGTCAACATAACCGGCCTCACCAACATCGTTCCTGCCAGCGGCGAACTCCTGTTCGTCACGGCAGCGGCTGCCGATCCACTGACCGTGATCGGCAGGGTCGCCGTTGAGTAATAGGAGCGAGCGGCAATGCTTTCCGGCTCCTTGACGCTGCGCTGGGGTCAGCTCTTCGGCGTGTCCGCGACCACGCCTACCTTCGCAACGTACTGACCGACATTGACGCCATCGTAGCCGAGGTCGCTGCCGGTCGGGCCTGCGCCAACGATTCACTTCGCACCGGCGTGCTTTTTCTTCGCCCCCGGCCCTTCTCTTGCCGGATTTGTTCCCGTCTATTTGAATATGCACATCGAATCGCCCGGCCACTGACCGGGATCTGCTCCATGGCTATCTTGCCGCATCGCGGCAGCGGCACAGGATTCGGCAATCGCCGGGCCTGATGGATGGATTTCCGTAAACGGCGGCGAGAGGAAGGACGGGGACTTTGGAGGCTTTCTACATCATCCTGCTGGTCGGCACGGTTCTGGTGTTGGCTGCGGCCTTTTCCAGCCTGCTTGCCTTCCGGTTCGGCGCCCCCCTGCTTCTCGTCTTCCTGTCGATCGGCCTGCTGGCCGGTGTCGATGGTCTTGGCATCCGCTTCGAGAACTACTCCTTCACCTTCATGCTGGGGTCGTTGGCGCTCGCCATCATCCTGTTCGATAGCGGCTTCGGCACCTCGCTCCACTCCTTCCGCATAGCCGCGGTTCCGGCGCTCACGCTCGCGTCCGTCGGCGTGCTCTTGACCGCCGGCGTATTCGGCGTCGCGGCCAAGTATTTCCTGGGCTTCAGCTGGCTCGAAGGCTTCCTGCTCGGGTCGATCGTCGCCTCGACTGACGCAGCCGCGGTGTTCTTCCTGCTGCGCATCGGCGGCATCAACATCCGCGACAAGGTGCGCTCGACGCTCGAAGTGGAATCCGGCACCAACGATCCGATGGCGATCTTCCTGACGATCGCGCTGTCCGAGCTTCTGGCCACCGGCCAGGGCTTCGGCGGCCTCGACCTGCATTTCGCCGTCATGTTCCTCGAGGAAATGGGGCTCGGCGTAATCTTCGGCCTGCTCGGCGGCTTGATGATCGTCTGGGTCCTGAACCGCTTCACCTCCGATCGGGGTCTGGCGCCAATCCTCGTCCTGACGCTTGCCCTGCTCGTGTTCGCCTTTACCGGCGCGATGGGCGGCAGCGGCTTCCTTGCGGTCTATGTGGCCGGCATCTACTCGGGCAATCGCAAGATGTTTGCCAAGCACCAGATCACGCGCTTCAACGAGGGGCTGACGTGGCTGGCGCAGATCATCATGTTCCTGGTGCTCGGCCTGCTCGCGACACCATCCCAGTTCCCGATCCTGCTCGTGCCGGCGATCGGTCTGGCGCTGTTCCTGATTTTCGTCGCCCGCCCGATTGCCGTGTGGATCAGCCTGATGGCCTATGACTTCACGCAGCAGGAAATCGGTTTTCTCTCCTGGGTCGGCCTGCGCGGTGCGGTTTCCATCCTGCTCGCCATCACGCCGATCCTGTCCGGCGCCGAAAACGGGTCCGTCTTTTTCAACGTCACCTTCATCATCGTGCTCGTCTCGCTTCTTCTCCAGGGTTGGACGATCAAGCCGGTGGCGCGGTATCTCGGATTGATCATCCCGCCGCGGATCGGCGCCGTCGACAAGCTGGAACTCGACCTTCCCGGCAAGGCGACCCATGAACTGATCTCTTACCGCGTCCTGAAAGACAGCCCGATCCTGTCCGGCGAACGCATTCCCCGCTGGGCCATGCCGTCGCTGGTGATCCGCGACGGCCGCAGCCTGCGCTACCAGTATGCCGGACGCCTGCGGGAGAACGATCAGGTCTATCTGTTCGTGACGCCGAACTACACGAAACTGCTCGATCGGCTGTTTGCGAGCCGCGTGCCTGTCGATGATGACGATGCCGAGTTCTTCGGCGCCTTCGCCATCTCGCCGACACGGCCCGCAACCGAACTGGACCTCGCCTATGGTCCGGGCCTGCTCTCGGCAACCGAGCAGGCAATGACGATCGGCGAACTGATGCATTCCCGGCTGGGCGGCAAGACGGAATATGCCGACCGCATGCGTTTCGGCTCGATTGTGCTGATCGTCCGGGAAACCGACGAGCTGGATCATGTCACCAAGGTCGGCGTTTCGCTGGAGCCGGTGGAGCCTGCCACTAAGCTGCCGATCTTCATCAACATGCGCGAGATCGCCCACCGCATCCGCGACCAGATCCGCAAGTATCGCGGCAAACCGGTCCCCGGCCGCCCCTCCGCCTGAACGTCGGACGGCCTCTCGACGACGGCGCCCAGGTCATTTCGTTGAACCGACAGCCTTGCGCCGTCGGACAAGAATAGTATGGTCCCGCCACCCTTTATCAAGCAACGGGATCAGTACCATGCCGGCCTTCAAGACCCTCGACGACCTCACCGATATCGCAGGTAAGCGCATTCTCGTCCGCGTCGACCTCAACGTTCCCGTGAGCGACGGCAAGGTGACGGACGCAACCCGTATCGAGCGCGTTGCGCCGACGATCACGGAACTGTCGAAGAAGGGCGCCAAGGTCATTCTGCTTGCCCATTTCGGCCGCCCCAAGGGCGAACCGGTCGCCGACATGTCGCTGTCGCAGATCGTCATGGCCGTCAATCAGGTGCTCGGTCAGAAGATCCTCTTCGCATCCGACTGCATCGGCCCTGAAGCCGAAGATGCGGTTGCCTCGATGAAGAACGGCGATGTCCTGCTTCTCGAAAACACCCGCTTCCACACGGGCGAGGAAAAGAACGACAGCGGCTTTACCGAAGAACTGGCGAAGAACGGCGACATCTATGTCAACGACGCCTTCTCGGCCGCACACCGTGCCCATGCCTCCACGGAAGGTCTTGCCCACCGCCTGCCCGCCTATGCCGGCCGCACCATGCAGGCTGAACTTGAAGCACTGGAAAAGGGCCTCGGCGAGCCTGCCCGCCCGGTCGTTGCCATCGTCGGCGGCGCCAAAGTGTCGAGCAAGATCGATCTGCTGCAGAACCTGGTCAAGAAGGTGGACGCGCTGGTGATCGGCGGCGGCATGGCGAACACGTTCATTGCCGCACAAGGCATCGATGTCGGCAAGTCGCTTTGCGAGCATGACCTTGCAGACACTGCCCGCGCCATCATGGCGGAAGCAGAAGCGTCCGGCTGCACCATCGTGCTGCCAAGTGACGGCGTCGTTGCCCGCGAATTCAAGGCGAATGCCGCAAACGAAACCGTCGCGATCGATGCGATCCCGTCCGACGCGATGATGCTCGACGTCGGCCCGAAATCCGTCGAAGCCGTCAACGAATGGATCGGCAAGGCCTCGACGCTGGTCTGGAACGGCCCGCTCGGCGCCTTCGAGATCACCCCGTTCGACACAGCGACCGTCTCCGCTGCAAAATTTGCAGCCGCTGAGACGAAGGCCGGCAGGCTGGTTTCAGTCGCCGGTGGCGGCGATACGGTGGCAGCACTCAACCATGCAGGCGTGGCCGACGATTTCTCCTACGTCTCGACCGCTGGCGGCGCCTTCCTGGAATGGATGGAAGGCAAGGAACTGCCCGGCGTTTCGGTTCTGACAAAGGCCTGATCGGCCAGCGTTCGGAGAATGCCTCCTGGTGGGTCAGAGGCGCGGGACATAGGCTTCCGTGCCCGATCGGCAAGGCGAATTTAAAGAAATTCAATATTTTAAACGATTGAAACGATTTCAATCGTTTCAATGGCTTAGAGCATCATTTCCCTTTAAAAGAACTTCTGTTATCGGCGGGAGAGAACTTCGGATATGCTCTTCAATATCGGGCTCTCCGAAGATTGAATGGGCACACGCGCGCAACGCGCCATTGTGAGGGATAGGAGCGATTATGGTAGACGCGAAGATGTTGGACAAAGTCAGGTCGGCGCCCGGTTTCATTGCGGCGCTTGATCAGAGCGGTGGTTCGACACCCAAAGCGCTGCTGCTCTACGGCATTGCCGAAACCGAATACCAGGGCGATGAAGAGATGTTCCGCCTGATGCACGCCATGCGCGCCCGCATCATGAAGGCACCGGCCTTTACAGGCGACAAGGTCGTCGGCGCCATCCTGTTCGAGCGCACCATGGATGGCGATGTCGATGGCGAACCTGTTCCCTCCTACCTCTGGGAAAAGCGCGGCGTCGTCCCTTTCCTGAAGATCGACAAGGGCCTTGCTGCCGAAGAAAACGGCGTGCAGATGATGAAGCCGATGCCCGATCTCGACGCTCTCCTGATCCGCGGCCGCGAAAAGGGAATTTTCGGTACAAAGATGCGCTCGGTGATTGCCTCAGCCGACAAGGCCGGCATCGCTGACGTCGTGCAGCAGCAGTTCGAAGTCGCGCGCCAGATCATCGCACAGGGCCTCGTTCCGATCATCGAACCGGAGATCCTCATTAACAGCCCGACCAAGGCTGAAGCTGAGACCATCCTGCGCGACGAGATCGCCCAGCAGCTCGACACGCTCGGTCCGGGCGAAGACGTGATGCTGAAGGTAACGATCCCAACGGTCGCCGATTTCTATGCGGATCTCGCCGCTCACAAGTCGGTCGTTCGCCTCGTTGCCCTGTCGGGCGGCTACAGCCGCGTTGATGCCTGCGAGAAGCTCAGCCACAACCGCAACATGATCGCGAGCTTTTCGCGTGCGCTGACCGAAAACCTGCGCGTCTCGATGAGCGATGCAGATTTCGACGCAAGCCTGGCTGAAACCATCGACGGGATCTATTCCGCGAGCGTCAACAAGGCCTGATGCTCTAACCCTGATGCTGCGGCATCGGGAACACGAACCTGGAAAAGGCCGCCTCAGCTTTAATAGCTCTGGCCCTTTTCATGGGAGGAAGAGGCCGCACCGGGGGGTGCGGCCTTTCTCGTTTCCAGACCCTGCCCAGACAATCAGGATTGATGTCTTCCATCAAAACCATTGTCTGGTGATGGGAGATCGCAGGCTCTAGAAGTGGGGCCTCAACTGGGGAGCCTGTCCATGCCTGTTGCCGATTTCGTCACCGTCGATGTCTTTACCGACCAGCGCTTCTTCGGCAATCCGCTTGCGGTCATCACAGACGCCCGCGGCCTTTCGGGCGATGAGATGCAGGCGATCGCAACGGAGTTCGGCTATTCCGAAACCACGTTCGTGCTCCCACCGGACAATCCAGCCAACACGGCGCGCGTGCGCATCTTCACGCCGACGACAGAGGTTCCCTTTGCCGGCCATCCGAATGTCGGAACTGCCTTCGTCCTTGGAAACCTGCCCGACCTGTTCGGCAACGCTTTAGGCAACACGCTCCGCTTCGAGGAAATCGCCGGACTGGTCGAGATCGACCTGATCCGGAAGGGCGATGTGGTTGTCGGCGCAACCATCCGGGCACCGCGGCCACTCGAACTGGGCGCCGAGATCGAACCTGAACGTATCGCCGACTGCGCATCCATCGGCGTCGAGCATGTCGTCACGCACAATCACGCACCCGTCTTCGCATCGGTCGGCCTGCCATTCGCAGTTGCTGAGTTGGACGGCCTGCAGGCGCTCGCCGCGGCCAGGCCGGATCTCACGTCATTCCATCGCGCGGCCGAGATCAGCCCGGGCGATCAGATGGAGTTTTCGCTGTTTCTCTATGTCCGTGATGCCAAGGATCCCCTGCATATCCGTGCCCGCATGTTCGCACCGCTCGACAATGTGCCGGAAGACCCGGCAACGGGTAGCGCGTCTGCAGCGCTCGGCGCGTTCCTTGCGATGCTTGACCCTAAAACCGACGCCGATATCCGCATGACCGTCGAACAGGGTGTGGAGATGGGCCGCCGCAGCGTGATCGAGCTCGCCATGGTCAAAAGACAGGGTCGCGTCACCGATGTGCGGATCAGCGGAAGCTGCGTGAAGGTGATGAGCGGCCGGATCGAGCTGTAATCAGCCGACGAACTCGCGCAGCAGCAGTGCCACGGACCAGAGCGCGAAGGCGACCAGCGCCAGCTTCCAGAAATCCATCCGGCGCCTGAGGCCCGGGAGGTTCAATGGCTTGATGATCTGCACGACCATGGCCAGCATCAACAGGACGGAGATTGTTTTTGTCATCTGTCTTTCGTCACTGTTTCAAAGGCTCGCCACAGGCTGGACATTTTTGCTCTCCACCACAGTTAGACCGGGAGGAGAATCGGGGTCTGTTGCGTCATGATCTCTGATCTGCCTTACCTTCGTTAACGTCCTGTGCCGGTCTGCGCAACATCGCTCCGGCACGGCAGGGCGGATCACCGACCACGAAGAGAGCTGACAGTATAGACGATGAGCCGTAATCTCCTTCCCGTTCTCGCCCTCCTCACTGGTACGCTCTTTCTGTTCCTCGGCAATGGCCTGCAGGGTCTTTTGTTGCCGGTGCGCGGTTCGATCGAAGGTTACTCGAACGAGGTTCTCGGCCTGCTCGGCACAACCTGGGCCTCAGGCTTCGTCATCGGTTGCTTCGTGGCACCGAATGTCGTGCGCCGCATCGGGCACGTTCGCGCTTTCTCCGGCTTCCTGGCCCTGATCTGCCTCAACGTGCTTATGACCGGCCTGCTGGTCGATGACGTCGCGTGGCTCATCCTGCGGGCAATCACCGGCTTTTGCACTGCCGGTACGTCGATGATCATCGAAAGCTGGCTCAACGAACGTGCCACACCGGAAAACCGGGGCACGATCTTTTCCTTCTATATCTCCATCACCCTGTTCGGCGTTGTCGGTGGCCAGTTGATGGTGCCGTTTGCCGATGTGACGCTGCCGACGCTGTTCATGGTCTGCGGCATCCTCTACTCGATCGCCGCCCTGCCGACGACGCTGTCCAAGGCTGCGTCACCACAACCGCTGAAACGCGCGCGGCTGGATCTCAAGGGACTGTTTCGAAACTCGCCGATCTCCTGCGTAGGCATTCTCTTGGTCGGCATCGCCAACGGCGCCTATGGCACGCTCGGCGCCGTGTTCGCGACCAAGGTCGGCCTCGACAAGGGATCGGTCGCCGCAATGGTATCGATCACCATCTTTGCCGGCGCGATCATGCAGTTTCCGGCGGGCCGGTTGTCGGACAGGCTGGACCGCCGTCATGTCCTTGCAGTCCTCTCCGGCGTCAGTGCGCTGGCAGGCCTTGCCGTTGTGCTGGTTGCGCCGACCAACGTCTACACGATCGTTATCCTCGTCGCGACCTACGGCGCCGCCGCGAACGCGCTCTACCCGATCGCCGTTGCCCATGCCAACGACTTCGCCCAGCCCGAGGACTTCGTAAAGGTCTCCGGCGGCCTGTTGCTTCTTTACGGCATCGGGACGATCATCGGCCCGACGCTCGGAGGTCCTGTCATGACCTGGGCCGGCCCGCACGCTCTGTTTGGCGTCACGGCTGTCGCCCATCTGATGATCACCGTCTATGCGATCGTCCGAAGCCGGCAGCGCGCACCCGTCCCTGCCGGCGAACGCGACGCCTACACGACGGTGACTGGAACCAACGGACCACTCGCGACACCCGAGGGCCTCTCGCTCGATCCGCGCGCAAGACCCAAGGATGCAGCCGCGCCTGAACAGCAGACGACGCCATAACGGCCAAGGAGGCTTGAAATGTCATTTCTCGACGACGACCGCCCGAAGAAACCCGCAGCTCACGAGATCGGCGCCGACCTATCGCTGCTCTCTGCGGACGAACTGCAGATGCGCATCAACATCCTGCAGAAAGAGATCGCGAGACTGGAAGCAGAGAAGGCGAGGAAGGCTGAGGGTCGCAAGGCCGCTGACAGCTTTTTCCGGACCTGATGTGCCGGACTAAGAATAAACCGCAAAACCACGACCAATCTTAAGCAAACATTAATCATTAACAGAGAATATAGCGATGTTCGGTTCTGCCGGACTCAGACAGTTTCACCGCTCGGCGAATGGTCTGATTTCTCCCTGTTTTACCTTGAGAGCCGCTTTTGCGGCTCTTTTTTTGGCTGTCGGTCTGTACAGGCTCACGCAGCCATCAAAAACCCGTTCCCAAGGCCATTTTCAGGGGACTTGCGCTTTCGCAAGATCTGTTTCATTTCAAGAAGATCGAGGGCGTTTACCGGTTCCTGTGGGTATTAACCTTTCATTAAGAAACGCCTTGCGGATTTTCAGTATAAGGATCATGTTCACTTCATTCAGCGGGCCAGATGGAACTTTTTGAGCCACTTCGCCATTGCCTGAGTAAGAAAGCATTAGCAGGAATGAATTCGATGTCCGAGCAGGGATTGAACACAGTGAGTTTTGCGGGCCGCGCCGCAAGCTCTGCCCAGTTCAAGTCACTATACTCCGAAGGCATGGCTCTTGTTGAAGAGACAGCAAGCTATCTGGACGGTCAGGGTCGTGCTGCATCCAAGGTTCTGCCGCGCATGGCCTCGGTTCTGTATGCAGCTGAATCCATGCGTCTGACGACTCGCCTGATGCAGATGGCATCGTGGCTTCTGCTCCAGCGTGCCGTCAACAACGGCGAGATGAGCCGCGATCAGGTTCTTTCGGAAAAGAGCAAGGTGCGTCTCGACGGCTTCAATGTCGATCGCAATGCTCCGGGCTGGCTCGATCTGCCGGAAAGTTTCCGTGATCTTGTCGAACGCTCGCTTCGTTTGCAGAACCGCGTCGCTCTTCTGGACCGCGAAATCTATCGCGCCCCGGAAGCCGTTGTCATCTCCGACAACGAAAACAGTGTCCGCGCCCAGCAGAACCTGCTTCACACCGCATTTGGTGGCTGAGATCTGAACGTCGACAGTCCAAAGGCAGGCATTGGGCCTGCCTTTTTGCGTTTGGGACTATGCAGATAGCGACGCCAGATAGGCGTTGACACTGTCACGACAGTCCAGCCGGTGTTTCGGGCCCTCGAAGGCGCTGAACATCCGGTCATGCGCCTCGAATGAATTCCAGTTGTTGTGTCGGAAGCGATAGCCCGCCACCCAATGGAGTAGCTCTTCGAAGGACGCAACGCTTCCCCCACCCTGAAGACCGCGATGGCGAATGTTTTCGAGGCAGACGTCGTCGGCGATGTCGAGGAAAATCAGCGTCGTTGCCCGGGTGATGGCGAGACTGGCAAGCCGGCCATAGACGCCCTCGATCAGCCAGACATCCTGTGCTGCAATCCGGCGAACGTCGTCGTCAACGACCTGCCTATCACGGGCGATGCCGTAACGCCCCGGCTCCCAGTGGACGTCGTCCAGATGAATCGGGTGATGGCCGAGCGCCTCCCCCATCCTTGTCGCAAGCCACGTCTTACCCGATCCGCCATTGCCGAAGATGAGCACGCGGCAGAGCGGAAGCGGTAGCTTGGACAGACAGTTGGCCTTCTCCTCCATGCCTTTTAGAAAAACAAAAAAGCCCGGCTTTCGCCAGGCTTCTTTTGTCAAAATGCAAAAAGCGATTAGAGGCCGAGACCGCCGAAACGCTTGTTGAACTTGGAAACGCGGCCACCGCGGTCCAGCATCTGCTGGTTGCCGCCGGTCCAGGCCGGGTGCGACGTCGGGTCGATTTCGAGGTTCATGGTGGCGCCTTCGGTGCCCCATGTCGAGAACGTCTCGTATTCGGTACCGTCGGTCATGACGACCTTGATCTTGTGGTAGTCGGGATGGATGCCAGCCTTCATGTCGATATTCCTGCTCTGCGAGGTCCGTTCGTCGCATTGCGCGAGCAAGAACCGTCTTTAATGAATGAAGCCGCAAACCGGCGCGGTCACGGCTTCCCAATTGGATGCGGAGCCTATACAGGAAGGGCGCCGCAAGTACAAGTCCCCGAAAGGCTGAGATTCCGCTGCCCGGGGGCCATGGAGACGACATGGCCGAAAGCCGAGAAAATCAGAAGAAAAACCGCAGTCTCAAGCCGCTTTCCCGACTGCTCCCCTATCTTTCCCGCTATCGAGCCATGGTCGCCGGCGCGACTTTTTTTCTCGTCCTTGCCGCCTGCACCACACTTGCGCTGCCGCTGGCCGTCCGCCGCATGGTGGATCATGGATTCGCGTCATCTGACGGGCATTTCATCAACAACTATTTCGTGATGCTGTTCGTTCTGGCGGTGCTTCTCGCGATCGCAAGCGGCATGCGCTACTATTATGTGATCACCATCGGCGAGCGCGTGGTGGCGGATCTTCGCCGTGAGGTCTTTTCGCATGTGACGCGTTTGTCTGCTTCCTTCTTCGACGTCAACCAGTCCGGCGAGATCGTCTCGCGACTGACCGCCGATACGACCCAGATCAAGTCCGCCTTTGGTTCTGCCGCATCGCAGGCCCTGCGCAACACCATCCTCTGTCTCGGAGCGATGGGCATGATGGTCTATACGAGCCCTAAACTCTCGGCTCTGGCGCTTGGCGCCATCCCGCTGATCGTGTTCCCCCTCGTTGGCTTCGGCCGCTCGGTGCGCCGCCGGTCGCGCGCCGCACAGGACATGCTGGCCGCGACCTCCGCCTATGCAGCCGAGACGATCGGCGCCACACGCACCGTTCAGGCCTTCACCGGCGAGGCTGTCGCCACCTCGCGCTACAGCGACACGGTCGAGAATGCATTTGAAGCCGCCCGCAAGTCGATCCGCGCCCGCGCGCTTCTGACCGGCTTCGGCATCGTGCTGATCTTCGGATCGATCGTCGGCGTCCTCTGGTACGGCGCCCAGAGCGTGCTTGCCGGCACGATGACACCGGGCACGCTCGGCCAGTTCGTGCTTTATTCGGTGATTGCGGCAAGCTCGCTCGGCACACTGTCGGAAGTCTGGGGCGAGCTGTCTTCTGCAGGCGGCGCCGCCGAACGGCTGTCCGAACTGCTTGATGAAGTTTCTGCCGTCCGTGATCCGGAACACCCGAAAGCCCTCCCCTCACCCCCGCGCGGCGATGTCGCGTTCGACAGCGTCTCCTTCGCCTATCCGGCCCGCGTCAGCGCCATCACGCTCAATGCGCTTTCCCTGCATGTGGCGCCCGGAGAAACTGTCGCCATCGTCGGTCCCTCCGGTGCCGGCAAGAGCACGATCTTTTCGCTGCTGCTGCGCTTCTACGATCCGACGGCCGGATCGATCCGGCTCGACGGCGTCGACCTCCGCCATGCGACCCTTGAAGACATCCGCTCACGGCTTGCGATCGTACCGCAGGACGTGACGATCTTTGCAGCCTCCATCCACGACAACATCGCCTTCGGCGTACCAGACGCGACACGCGAGGCCGTGCGTGCAGCAGCAATCGCTGCCCAAGCAGACGAGTTCATCGCGAAGCTCGACAACGGCTATGACACGCTCGCCGGCGAACGCGGCATCACCCTGTCCGGCGGCCAGCGCCAGCGGATCGCCATCGCCCGCGCCATCCTGAAGGATGCTCCGGTCCTGCTGCTCGACGAAGCCACCTCGGCGCTCGATGCGGAAAGCGAAACACTGGTGCAAAAGGCGCTCGACGGTCTCATGCGCAACCGCACCACGCTCGTCATCGCCCATCGCCTTGCGACGGTGTTGAAAGCCGATCGTATCCTCGTCCTGGAAGGCGGTCGCGTCGTCGAGGAAGGCACGCACCAGAGCCTGGTGGCGGCTGGCGGTCTCTATGCGAAGCTCGCGCGGCTGCAATTCCATGATCTCGAGCAAACTTCCGTCAGCGCGATCTGATGGACGCGACCCCCATCATCTCCGCAGATCTGGATAGTCTGCTCGATGACGTTCAGCAGCGCACCTTCCGGTATTTCTGGGATGGTGCTCATGCGCAGAGCGGTCTCCCCTACGACAAATGCCTTCTCGACGGCACGCCCGGCATCGATGCGATCTCGATCAGCGGCACGGGCTTTGGTCTGATGGCAATCCTGGTTGCCTGCGAACGCGGTTGGATCACCAGCGACGAGGCGCTGGTTCGCATCACCACGATTGTCGAGAGCCTCGAACTGGCACCGCGCTACCACGGCGCGTTCTCTCACTTCATCAATCCCGCTACCAGCGCAATGATCCCGTTTTCGGCGCTGGATGATGGGGGCGACATCGTCGAAACGACGCTTCTCCTTCAGGGCCTGATCTGCGCCCGGGAATATTTCGCGGCAGAGACCATTTCCGAAAAATCGCTGCGCACCGCGATCACCCGGCTGTTCGACGAGGTCGAGTGGACCTGGTACACCCGCGGCAAGACCGACGGCCCGATCTACTGGCACTGGAGCCCAATCAACGAATGGGCGATGAACCTGCCGATCACCGGCTGGAACGAGGCGCTTTCAACCTATGTCTTTGCCGCCGGCTCGGACACGTTTCCGATCGATCCGCAGAACTATCACTGCGGCTGGGCACGCAACGGCGCCATGAAGAACGGCGAGGAATATTTCGGCATACAGCTGCCGCTGGGCGAACCCATGGGCGGGCCGCTGTTCCTGTCGCAATATTCCTTCTGTGCGCTCAATCCACGCGGCCTGTCCGATCGCTACGCCGATTACTGGCGCCAAGCTGTCGCGCATTCACGGATCAATCGCGCCTATTGCCTGACCGTGCCGGAATATGCCGCAGCCGGCGTCTGGGGGCTGACGGCATCGGAAGCCCAGGCCGGCTACGCCGCCAATTCGCCGCTGGTCGATTTCGGCGCGATTGCACCGTCTGCAGCACTGTCGAGCTTTCCCTTCGTGCCCGGCCATGCGGAAGAAGCCTTGCGCGCCCTCCTTGCCTATGAGAACGGACGGCTGGTCAATCGCTTCGGCTTCGCCGACGCGATTGCGCCAAAGACGGGCTGGGTCGCGTCGACCTACATCGCCATCGACCAGGGGCCGATCGTCGCGATGATCGAGAACCATCGCTCGGGTCTGTTGTGGAAACTGTTCATGGGCGCCCCGGAAGTGCGCCGCGGCCTCGACCGCCTCGGCTTCCGCTATCCGGCCTTCTCCGCCTGAGGCGAGAGCGCCGACGCCTCATCACTTCGCGCGCTTGAACGTCCATTTGACGACATGATCGCCGTTGCGCTTGATCTTGGTCTTCATCTTCAGCTGCACCGATTGCTCGCCGAACGCAGCCTGCGCCTCCTCGAAAGCACGGCGCGCCTGCGCCATCGCCTCGTGATAGGCGGTATTGTCGCGGCGAGGCGTATCTGCCACGGCCTTGGCGATGGCGTCGATATCGGGCTTGCTGTAGGTCATGTCAGCGTTCGGTAAGCTTCAGTTCGATGCGGCGGTTCTGGTTTCTAGCATCCGGCGTATCGCCAGCCGCGATC
Source organism: Neorhizobium sp. DAR64862/K0K3 (assembly GCF_050500185.1). Classification (NCBI taxonomy): domain Bacteria; kingdom Pseudomonadati; phylum Pseudomonadota; class Alphaproteobacteria; order Hyphomicrobiales; family Rhizobiaceae; genus Neorhizobium; species Neorhizobium sp. DAR64862/K0K3. Next base: position 453,676 of record NZ_CP191449.1, on the reverse strand, counting down.
GGCTGGAATTCGCCAAAGCCCGCGGCCACCAGCCGGTTGGCCGGCACGCCCTTCGAGATCAGATACTTGACCACCGACGTCGCGCGCGCAGACGAAAGCTCCCAGTTGTCGCGGTAGCGTCCGGTGCCGGAAAGCGGCGCGTTGTCCGTATGTCCGTCGACCCGCAGCACCCAGTTGATCTCGGCCGGAATTTCCTTGGCGAGATCGAGAAGTGCGGCGGCAAGCTTGTCCATCTCCACGAGACCGGCCGCATCGAGTTCGTTGCCGCCGATCGGGAAGAGAACTTCCGACTGAAACACGAACCGATCGCCGACGATGCGGATGTTTTCGCGATCGGAGAGAATCTCACGCAGACGCCCGAAGAAGTCGGAGCGGTAGCGATTGAGCTCCTGCACGCGGGCCGCAAGCGCCACGTTGAGGCGACGACCAAGATCCGAAATCTGCGCCTGCGAGTTGGCGTCCTTCGTTTCCGACGCCTGCAGCGCCTGTTCGACGGCGGCGATCTGGGCCCGCAGCGCCGCGATCTGCTGGTTGAGAAGCTCGATCTGGCTCATCGCCCGGGCGCTGACCTGCCGCTCGTTGGAGAGTTCACCCGTCAGAGTGGTCACCCGGGAATTGGCCGCGTCGCTTGCACCACTGCCCTGGTTGAGAAGCTGCTGCAGCCGCGACCGGTCGCTTTCAGCAACCGCCAGCGACGATTGCAGGTTGGCGAGCTGATCTTCGATATCCTGATTGTTGCCCTTTTCCAGCGCCAGAAGCTCTGTCAGTTCCGCGATCTGGCTGTTCAGCCGGTTCAGAACCTCGTCGCGACCGGAAATCTCGCGGGTGAGCAGAAACTGCGCCAGCACGAACACCGTCAGCAGGAACATGATCGCCATCAGAAGCGTGGTCAGCGCGTCGACGAAGCCCGGCCAGTAGTCCACGCCGTGCTGGCGGCGACGGTTCTTGCCCAGCGCCATGGTCTACTTGCTCCCGATCTTGTCGGACTGACCGATCTTGTCGGAGAGCCGGTCCAGCGTGCGCCGCAGGGCCTTCGATTCTTCCTGCTGCGCCTCGATCCAGTCGCGCAGCATCTGCTGCTCGTTGCGCATGTTCTTGACCAGCCCCTGAATGCCTTCGGCAAGGTTTGCCATGGCAGCAAGCGACTTCTCGTTCTGCTGGACATCACCGCTGCCGGTTCTGCCCTGAGCCGCCGCAATCTTGCGCAGCTCGTCGGCGAGCGTCTTGAATTCGCCGGAAGAGCCAGCTGAAAGCCCTGCCGCCGCAACCGGCGCGTCCGATCCCGTATCGGTCACCGATGAGAGCCAATTTTCGAGTTCCGTATAGAACCGGTTCTGGGCACGTCCTGCCTGGAGATCGAGGAAGCCGAGGATCAGCGAGCCTGACAGACCAAGCAACGACGACGAAAACGCCGTGCCCATGCCGGCAAGCGGCTGCGCAAGACCGGTCTTGATTGCCGACAGAATGTCGTTGGAGCCGCCGGCGCCCGGATCGAGCGCACCGATGACGTCGCTGATTGATCCGATCGTGCCGATCAGGCCCCAGAACGTGCCAAGCAGGCCGAGAAACACCAGGAGCCCGATCAGGTAACGGGACGTATCCCGCGATTCGTCGAGGCGGGTGCCGATCGAATCGAGAATGGAGCGCAAGGTTGCGGTCGAAAGCGCCGTTTTGCGGCGACCACCGATCAGCGAGCGCATCGGCGCCAGAAGTTTCGGCTCGCGGCCCACCTTGTCGACGGTGCCGGCAGCGCGGAACGAGTTGAACCAGCGCACTTCCGGAATAAGGCCGATGACCTGCAGGAAAACCAGGACGATACCAATCAACAGGACGCCGAGGATCAGACCGTTCAGACCCGGATTGGTCTGGAACGCTTGTGCGGCCTGACGGTACAGGATCGAGCAGACAAAACCGACGATGATCAGGAAGATCAGCATCGTCCAGAGGAAGGAAGCCGGGTTGGAAAGCTTTTCGGTAAAACGGCGGCGGTTAGCTTCAGTTTCGTCCAGATCGTCCACTGTCGCATTCGCCATAATAAGCCTCGCCTCTGGGTCGCGTCGCGCGGAGGCTAGAGCAAAATTGCGACGAATTGAAGTGTCGCCACGGTGCAAAGACCGGGACAAGCCGAAGTTTTTTCCTCGCCATTTCAAATGACAAGCAGCACTCGGGCCGTCACCGCATCAGCAATCAGCGCGACGGAACCGGACGATTGGAAACTTCCAGCAGCGCCTTCTGGATCAGCTCGTTGCCGGCAACAATGCTCTTGGTGCCGAACATATCGGTCGAGCCCTTGATGTCGCTGACAAAGCCGCCCGCTTCGCGGATGAGGACGAGGCCGGCAGCGATGTCCCACGGCGAAAGACCGATTTCCCAGTGACCGTCGAAGCGACCGGCAGCGACATAGGCGAGATCAAGCGACGCAGCGCCAAGGCGACGAACGCCCGCCACTTCGCCCATCACGTGGCGCAGTTCGACCAGGAACTTGCCGTGATCGCCGCGGCCGAGATGCGGCACGCCGCAACCAACCACGCAATCGGACAGGACCCGGCGTGCGGCAACGCGAATGCGACGGTCGTTCAGGAAGGCGCCGCCGCCCTTTTCTGCCGTATAGAGTTCGTCGGTGCCCGGGTTGAAGATCACGCCGGCAACGATTTCGCCATTGCGCTCCAGCGCGATCGACACCGCGAACTGCGGAATGCCGTGCAGGAAGTTGGTCGTGCCGTCGAGCGGATCGACGATCCAGCGGTGAGCGCCGTCCGTGCCCTTCTCCTCCTGGCTTTCCTCACCGAGGAAGCCGTAGGTCGGGCGCGCCTTCATCAGCTCGTCATGGACGATCTTTTCCGCCTTGAGATCCGCCTGGGTCACGAAATCGCCCGGTCCCTTGACCGACACCTGCAGGTTTTGAACTTCGCCGAAATCCCTGGAGAGCGACTTGCCTGCCTTGAGGGCGGCCTGAACCATGACGTTGAGAAGGGCTGAGCGGGCCATGCGGGAAATCCTGATCGTATGGTCCCGAACATGCATCAGCCGGGACGTGTCTGTGGCGAATTGTCTTGATTGGCCGGTTCAAGACCACAAAACCAAGGGAAATTCAAGTCGAAGCCGACAAACCCCGCGTGAACGGACAAAATGCGACATTGCCCGCCTGCCTGCGATCTGCCAGAACGCCGGCTATCGAGATTTTAGGAGTATCGCCGTGAAGATCGCATTGCCATTCGGCATCAGCCTCGGACTTGTGGGCGTGATGACCATGCTGTCGCTGGGTCTGATCTCTGCTCTGCCGGCCGATACCCAGTTGCCGATCCACTTCACCCTGACCGGCACACCGACCAGCACGGCACCGGCCATGATCGCGCTGCTGCTTCTGCCGGCCTGCGCGCTCTTCGTGACAGCCATGTTCGCACTTGGCCCCCGCATGGGCGGCCGTATCAAGGCCTCGCCGGGCATCTACCTGATCGTCTGGCTGGTAACGCTGCTGATCCTGGCGCTTGCCCACGGCTTTATCATCCGCCACGCCCTGTTCACGCTGGCGGCGATGAAGGCAACCGCCTGACCACTTGAACTACTGGCGGCGGAAGCGGTTCGCCGCGTCGATCGCCTGGCGCTGCTGCTCGTCGTTGATGCCGAGGTAGAAATCCTCAAGCGCCGCATCCTGCAACCCAGCACGCCTTGAAAGCACATACCACTTGGCGGCCTCGACCGGGTTCGGTCGTGTCCCCAGCGCCTCGATATAGAGATGCGAGAGCTTGTTCTGGGCAACCACATTGCCGCGATGGGCCGCAATCCGCAGCCATTCGAAGCCCTTGTCGTAGTTGCGTTCGCCGCCGACTCCGTTGACGAACCAGATGCCCATGTCGAGCTGCGCCGTGTCGAACCCGGCCTTCGCCGCGCGCTCCAGCCAACGGCGAGCCTCGGCCTTCTTCTCCTCGGGCACGCCCTTCATGTTCACGTAGAGCTGGGCCACCGCATATTGGGCATCGGCCACGCCCTGCTTTGCCGCCCGCTCGTAGAAGGGCAACGCCAGCTTGAAACCTTTATCGCCGGGATTGTCCGACACCAGGATCTGGCCCCAGTTGAACTGCGCCGATGAATTGCCGGCTTCCGCCGCCTTGCGCATATAGTCGTCGGCCTTCTTCTTGTCGGCGGGCACGTAACGGCCGCTCATTAAAAGAAGCGAATACTGGAACATGGCGGCAGGATCGCCGCGCTCGGCAGCCTGCCCGTACCAGAAGGCCGCGGTCTTTGCGTCGCGGTTGATGCCGAGCCCCTTGCTCATCATTTCGGCGACAAGCGTCTGCGACGCCGCATCGCCGGCCGACGCACGCTTCAGTGCGACATCGAGCGCCTTGACGTACAAGCCGCGCTGGAACGCACCATAGGCCTCGTCGATCGGGCCCGTATAGGGCTTCTCCGGCGGCAGCGGCGGCAAGGTCACGCCCATGCGCTGATAGAGTTCGACACCGGCGGACGGCACGATGCCATCGGGCTGTGCACCGCGTTCGACGCCCATTGCATCCGGCGCGACCGGTCTCGTCACCACCTGACGCGACTGCGCCGCCGTCGGCCCCTCCTGCTCCACCGCACCGGGTTGCTGCACCTGCGCAATTGCCGAATGCGGCAAGACGGCCGACGCGGAAAGGCTGGCGGCAAGCATCAGGACGGTGGATGAGGCGCGACGAATCGATGGCATGGAGACCATCAAGCCTCAAACCGTGGCGCTTTTTCGTCCAGATCGGCGTTGACCAGTCGAACTGCTTCCTGCGGTCCTTCGGGATGATCGAAGACAGCCAGTCTCAAAGCCACGAATTCCGCTCCGTTTTCGGCAACCTCGAGCGCCGAGGAAATGTCCGTGCCGCCCATGGCGATGCAGGGAATTTCCACCATCGAAGCCCACCATTCCGCAAGCGCGACGTTCTTCGGATGCGCCTCCGGCTTGATGTCGCCATCGAGCTTGCCGAAGAAAATATAGTCGGGGCGGCGCTCGCCCACTTCGAGCGCCGTGTGACGCTCGGATGCACCACCGGCGCCGACGATCATCTTCGGGCTGAATTTCTCGATCGTTTCTTCCAGCTCTTCCATCGAACCGGCCATATGCAGGCCATCTGCCTTGACGCGACCTGCGACGCGGCTGTCTCCGGCGATCAGCGCTGCGGCACCCGCGGCCTGGATCATCGGCACCATGAGTTCGGCGCGGTCCTGGAACGCGGTATCGTCTTCATCGTATTGCGGCAGGATCACCGAGGCGACATCGCCGCCCGCAAGCGCCTTCTCCAGTCGGTCCGCCTGCGCTTTCGCATCCGCATCCTGCGGCACGATCAGCACCAGACGGCAACGCTCTTCCTGTTTCTTCATGTTTCTTCCCATGCAGCGAACCGCAACCCGGCGATCCGCACTCGTTTTCTCTTGAATGATTCGATAGACCGGAAGGATTGCGCAATCAACCGCTCATCCCATCTGCCCGCCTCAACGGTGCAAGCCTGAAGTGCCCATGCCAGACATATTTTCCTCCGATACGCTCAGCCTCGCCTTCTTTGCAGCAGCGGTGCCCGCCGTGATGCTGGTCGGGCTTTCCAAGGGCGGCATTGGCGGCGCGATCGGCCTGATGGGCATGCCGCTGATGTCGCTTGCAGTCGACCCGGTCAAAGCGGCGGCGATCTTCCTGCCGATCCTGATCCTGATGGATATCGTGGCACTCTGGTCCTGGCGCCATTTCAACGACAGAAAAACCCTGCTGATGATCCTGCCGGGCGGCGTCATCGGCATCGCGCTCGGCTGGGCGACCTCGGCCTATGTTTCGGACGACGCGTTGCGGATTGTTATTGCCGCGGCAACGATCTTCTTCGCCCTCCGCTACTTCTGGCAGGTCTACGGCCCGGATAAGAACCGTCCGGCCGCCGCACTGCCGCATCGTCCGGCGGCCGCCACGTTCTGGGGCGCGCTGTCGGGCTATGCCAGTTTCGTGGCGCATGCCGGCGGCCCGCCCTTCCAGATCTACGTTCTGCCGATGAAGCTGGATCCTAAGAAATACACCGGGGCCAGCATCCGCTTCTTCGCCATCGTCAACGCCGTCAAGATCATCCCCTATTTCCTTCTCGGCGCATTGGGGGCCGAAAACCTGACGATCTCGGCGACATTGCTGCCGGCAGCCCTGGTCTCGACCATGCTCGGTGCCGCGATCGTCAAGCATCTGAAGTCGGAAGTATTCTATCCGATGACCTACGCGCTCGCGCTCGTTGCCGGCGTAAAGCTTCTGTGGGACGGCCTGCCGATCTGACCGGTCCATCCGAACATCATAAAAAACCCAATTACAATAAGGCCTTCCGCCGGTCGCGAGACACGAAAACGGTTGCTGCTTCGTCAAGTTATGCTTAGCTTCAAACTATGACACTCGATCCGTTTTCAGCCATTGCCGACCCGAACCGGCGCCATCTCCTCGAAGAGCTGAGACGCGCGCCGAAAACCGTGAATGAACTTGCACAAGGACTGCCGATCAGCAGGCCGGCCGTCTCGCAGCATCTGAAAGCACTGCTGGACAGCGATCTCGTGACTGTCACACCAGAGGGAACGCGGCGCATCTATGCCGTGAACGGCAGCGGCTTCACCCGGCTCAACCTGTGGCTCGACCAGTTCTGGACGTGAATTCTGGCCGCGACTGTGACGTTACGACCAGAACTGTTGCTTTTAGTCTTGGAATTTATCGTGCCGCTGTGGGCACCCTCTCACGAATGTACGTGACGCGCGTGGCGCTTTTGATCGCCTAATGACGGGTGTCGGTCTTTAACCGCTCCACCTCGTCTTTGATGCGCAGCTTGCGGCGCTTGAGCTCTGCGATCTCACGATCGTCGGCGGATGGAGATGCGAGAACGGACTGGAGTTCCTCTTCGAGGTCGCCGTGCTTCTTTTCAAGCGATGCGATATGCGCCTGGACGGTCATGTGGCATGTTCCTTCCTTAGGTACCTGCCTTGGCACTCCTCTGAGCCAAGGCTTCAGGTTTGCAACAGAAGTGTGACACGGTTGGTCCGCTTTGTCGAAGGAGAAATCATGGTCTCTCAGCGGCAAATTCGTGGCGTCGGCTAACTTCCAGTTAACGCGGTTTGATGGTAGGAGCTTGCGGATGAAGCCGGGGTTTGCAAAAAGCCGGCGTAAAGAATGGGGACTGAGCATGCGTGATCAGGAACAGGCGGATAACCGGCTGGTACTCGCGAAACTTCGCCAGGAACACGAAGATTACGACGCCGCGATCAATGCCATGATCAAGGTCGGCTGTGAGGCTCTTCGCATCCAGCGCATGAAGAAGAAGAAGCTGGCCATCAAGGACCGGATGACCCAGATCGAAGACCAGATCATTCCCGACATCATCGCTTGAGTTCACCTTAAAGGGCCTGGAATGTCAGAAAGACCCGCAGTCGCCATCATCATGGGCAGCCAGTCCGACTGGGAGACCATGAAGAACGCCGCCGACACGCTTGATACGCTCGACATCGGTTACGAAGCACGGATCGTCTCGGCACACCGCACGCCGGACCGGATGTACGAATTCGCCAAGAGCGCCCGCGACGAGGGCTTCAAGGTCATCATCGCCGGTGCCGGCGGCGCTGCCCACCTGCCGGGCATGACGGCGGCCCTGACGCCGCTTCCGGTGTTCGGTGTGCCCGTCCAGTCGAAAACGATGAGCGGAACCGACAGCCTCTACTCGATCGTCCAGATGCCGGCCGGAATTCCCGTCGGCACGCTCGCCATCGGCCGTGCCGGCGCGATCAATGCCGCCCTTCTTGCTGCAGCGGTGCTTGCCCTTTCCGACGATGACCTTGCCGACCGGCTCGACGCCTATCGCGCGCACCACACCGCATCGGTCGCCGAATATCCCATCGACGAAGCACCCTGAGAAACATCATGACGATCCGCACCATCGGCATAATCGGCGGCGGCCAGCTCGGCCGCATGCTGGCGATCGCTGCCGCACGCCTGAACTACCGCATCATCATTCTCGAACCGCAGGCGGATTGCCCAGCCGCCCAGGTCGCGAACGAACAGATCACGGCGGCCTACGACGACAGGGCGGCGCTGGCCGATCTCGCCAGCCGCTGCGACGTCGTGACCTACGAATTTGAAAACGTACCGGTCGAGGCAGCCGAGTTCCTGCAGCAGTCGGTTCCAGTCTACCCGCCGGCCAAGGCCCTGGAAGTGGCGCAGGACAGGATTGTTGAAAAGCAGTTCCTCAACGGCTGCGGCATCGAGACCGCAAGGTTTCATTCCGTCGACAGCCAAGCCGATCTCGAAGCAGCGCTTGCAGACTTCGGCGGCAAGGGTGTCTTGAAGACCCGCCGCATGGGCTACGATGGCAAGGGCCAGCGCGTGTTCCGCTCCAGCGACGACAAGGCCGATGGCGCCTATGCGGACCTCGGCTCGGTGCCGATGGTTCTCGAAAGCTTCGTGCCCTTCGAGCGCGAAATCTCGATCATCGCCGCGCGTGCCAAGGATGGCACGGTCTCCTGCTACGATCCGGCCGAGAACATCCACCGCAACGGCATCCTTCATACCTCCACCCTGCCCGCGACCATTCCAGACACGACCGCGCAGACCGCGCGCAGTGCCGCCGAAAAGCTCCTCGCTGCCCTCGACTATGTCGGGGTGATCGGCATGGAATTCTTCGTGATGGCCGATGGCACCCTGATTGCCAACGAGATCGCACCGCGCGTGCACAATTCCGGTCATTGGACAGAGGCTGCCTGCGTGGTCTCGCAGTTCGAGCAGCATATCCGCGCGGTGGCCGGCGCAAGCCTCGGCGATCCGCGCCGTCATTCCGATTGCGTGATGACCAACCTGATCGGCGACGACATCCTCGACGTGCCCGGCTGGCTCGCCAGGCCCGACGTGCTGGTCCACCTCTACGGCAAGACAGAATCCCGTCCGGGCCGGAAAATGGGCCATGTCACGGAGCTGAAGGGGCGGAAAACCCGGTCATAAAGTGCGTCACAAGGTTGACACGCATCCAGCCACGGGTTATCTGCACGCCAACCTGAGCGCGCCCCTCGTCGACAGATAGGCGGCACGCTTTCGATTGATAGAGACAAGCGGCTCTTTGAGCCCACAGACTTCTGGACCAGTACAATGAAGATCAAGAACTCGCTCAAGGCGCTGAAGGCTCGTCATCGCGATAACCGTCTGGTTCGCCGCAAGGGCCGCGTTTACATCATCAACAAGCAGAACCCGCGCTTCAAGGCCCGCCAGGGCTGATTTGCGCTGATATCGACGGGTTGTCCGGGCACGCCTGAGACGATCAAATTGTCGGTAGCGCGAAATTTCGGGTTTGACCTTCGGCGCATGCGGATTACTTTATCCGCATGCGCTATTTTCGTTCAAGCTTCGTGATCCTTGCTGTGTGTGTTGCGGTGCCTGCCTTTGCGCAGACGCTGCCCCAGCCCATGCCGCCATCCCAACCGATGCCTCCCGCTCCGCCGCTGGAAAGTCCGGCGCAGGGAGGTACGCAGGCAGCACCGAATGCCGGCCAGCCTCTCAACGCCAGGGTCGACCCACTATTTGCGGCGCTGAAACGTGAGCGCAATCCGGAAAAGGCGCGCGGCATCGCCACGCAGATCGCCATGAACATGGGTGAGTCGGGCAGTCCCACAGTCAATCTCCTGATGGGCTGGGCGGCCACGGCCGCCAAGGAAAAGCGCAACGCCGCCGCCCTCGACTTCCTCGACCGCGTCACTCTCATCGATCCCGCCTATGTCGAAGGCTGGAACCGCCGCGCCACAATGCATTACGCGATGGGCGACCAGCGCAAGGCGATGGCCGATATTGCCGAAGTGCTGAAGCGTGAGCCTCGCCATTTCGGCGCGCTGGCCGGTCTTGCCGGAATCCTCACCGAAGCCGGACGGGACAGCCAGGCGCTGAATGCGTGGGAGCGTTATCTCGACATCTACCCCGCCGATCGCGAGGCGCAGGAGGCTGTGACCAAGCTATCCGAAAAGATCGCCGGCAACCGAACCTGATGGGCCGCCATGGGGATTGTACCTCTTATCTTGTCTCTCATCGCATTCGGCTTCGGCTTCACGGCCTGGAAGGCGAAAGCGATCGAGGCCAACCTGCCGAACGACGGTGAACTCACCGATCTCGGCGATATCCGTATCAACGCCCTTCATGTCGCTGCCCCAGCCGAGGGCGACCTTCCCCCCATCGTCTTCATCCACGGCGCCAGCGGCAATCTGAAGGACCAGGAAGCAGCGTTCCGCAGGCCGCTTGAAGGGCGCGCCGAAATGCTGTTCGTCGACCGTCCCGGTCACGGTTATTCCGAGCGTGGCGGAGACGAGAACGGTTTCCCGGATGGTCAGGCCGACACGATTGCGCGACTGATGGATCGTTACGGCATCGACAAGGCCATCATCGTCGGTCACTCCTTCGGAGGCGCGATCGCCACATCCTTCGCGCTTTACCACCCGGAAAAGACAGCGGGCCTGCTTCTGCTTGCGCCCGCCACCCATCCCTGGCCGGGCGGCGTCGACTGGTACTACAATCTGGCAGCCCGCCCCTATCTCGGACGCCTGTTTACCCGCTTCCTGGCGCTGCCTGCCGGGCTGGTGCTGATGGAGAAGGCAACCCATGCCGTCTTCCATCCCAACCCCCGTCCGGACCGCTACCTCGACGGCGGCGCCACCGCACTGGTGTTGCGGCCTGAGAACTTCCGCAACAACGCGATCGACGTCGCCAATCTCAACGACTACGTCACCAGGGTCGCACCGCGCTACAGCGAGATCACCGCACCGACGCTGATCATCAACGGCGACAGCGACAAGATCGTCTCGATGGATATCCATGCGAAGGCGCTGACGGCCGCCGTCGCCGGCGCCGAACTGGTCGTCATCCGCGGCCTCGGCCACAAGCCGGATTACCTCGCGACCGATCTCGCCATCGCCGGGATCGAGAAGCTTGCGGGTCACCACCGCGACCTGCAGTCCGTTGCCCGCAGGGTCGAGGCGCGACTGGCGAAAGTGGTCGACGAGCCGATGCCGGACATGGATTTCTCGATCGAAAAGACCTGAAACGACAACGGCCGCCGGATCACTCCGACGGCCGTTTTCATTTCACGCTGTTGATAGCGGGTTTAAACCCCACTCTGCCCATCTGCACCGATATAGGCGATGCGCAGCATGTTGGTGGCGCCAGGTGTGCCCAGTGGCACGCCGGCCGAGATGATGATCCGGTCGCCCGGCTTACCAAAACCTTCGGAGGCGACGATGCGGCAGGCGTTGTTGACCATGTCGTCGAGGTCAGTCGCGTCATGGGTGACGACGCAGTGCATGCCCCAGCCGATCGACAGTCGACGCGCGGTCTTGACGCTCGGCGACAGTGCCAGGATCGGAACGTTCGGACGCTCGCGCGAGGCGCGAAGGCCTGTTGTGCCCGACGATGTGTAGGTGACGATCACGGCGAGCCGCAGCGTCTCTGCAATCTGGCGGGCAGCAAGCGAGATCGCATCGGCACCGGTTGCTTCCGGTGTGGCGCGCTGCGCGTAGATGATGCTTGGATAAAGCGGATCATCTTCCACCTTGCGGGCAATCGACGCCATCATCGAAACGGCTTCGACCGGATACTGACCGGACGCCGATTCGGCCGACAGCATGATCGCATCGGCACCTTCGAACACGGCGATCGAGACGTCGGAAACTTCGGCGCGGGTCGGAACCGGCGCGCTGATCATCGATTCCAGCATCTGGGTCGCGACCACGACCGGCTTGCCGGCACGGCGACATGCGCGTGTCAGCTGCTTCTGGATGCCGGGGACCGCCTCGATCGGCATTTCGACGCCAAGATCGCCACGGGCCACCATGACGGCGTCGGAGAGATCGATGATCTCATCGATCCGCTCGAGTGCCTGCGGCTTTTCGATCTTCGACATGATGCCGACGCGGCCACGGGCAATCTTGCGAACTTCTGCGAGATCTTCCGGGCGCTGAACGAAGGACAAAGCGACCCAGTCGACATCGTCGGTCTCAAGCACGGCATCGAGATCGGCTCGGTCCTTGTCGGTGAGCACGCCAACGGCGAGCAGCGTATCGGGAAGGCTCACACCCTTGCGGTCGGAAATGCCGGTGCCGGCAACGACAGTGCAGGTGATCGACGTGCCGTCGACCTTTTCGGCCCGCAGCGCCAGCTTGCCGTCATCGATCAGCAGGCGATCGCCGACCTTCACCGATTCAAGAATTTCGGGATGCGGCAGGAACACACGGTTCTCGTCGCCGGGAGCCTCGTTATTGTCGAGTGTAAACGTCTGGCCTGGGACCAGCGTCACCTTGGTATCGGCAAACTTGCCGACGCGCAGTTTCGGACCCTGGAGGTCGGCGAGGATGCCGATCGGGCGACCGGATTTCTTTTCGACGGAGCGAATACGCTCGATCAGCGTCCGCATCATCTCATGGCTCGAATGGCTCATGTTGATGCGGAAAAGATCCGCGCCTGCCTCGTGCAGCTTGGCAATCATCTCCTCGTCGGAGGATGCCGGGCCGAGTGTGGCAAGGATCTTAACTTTGCGGTATCGCCTCATCAATTCTGGCCTTCCTGGGATCCGGACGTGTCTGAAAGCTGGACCATCCAGCTGCCCTGACGGCCCGTGTCATATTCCTTGAAACCCATGCGCTGGAAGCCACGGGTGAAGCAGTCGTCGACGCCGACGACCTTGAACTCGTTCTCGGCGACGCACATGTTGACGCCGCCGGTCCAGCGGCCGCCGCGGGCCGCGTCCTCGGCATAGAGATAATAATAGCGGGACTGCAGCTCGCCTTCGATCAGCGTCGCGCAGGTCGATGCGGGGACCTGCCACCAGCCTTCGGTGTTCCAGCCATCCTTGGCACGGTAGCCGATCGCCACGCCGACGAGGTTCTGGGTTCCGTTGCAGACGCGGAAATCCGCAAGTGCCGGAGACGCCATCAACAGCGGCGCACTGACGCAGAGAGCGGATGCCACGGCAGGCACAGAAAACAGGGCGGAAAGATATGTTCTAAGGGATTTTTTCGACACGGTTTCCGTCAGGACTCCATGGTTATTCGTGATGCACTTTCTCGCGCGGCAGGGTTTGAAAGTCAACGCAATCTAATCGATTATATTCTGAACGCCCGCCGGGGGCCGCTTGCCTTGTCCGCGGCGACCATGGCAGGAAACGGCCGAGATATCACCGGGACAGGCTGCGCAAAACAATGGTACAAGCCCCGATGGAAACAGACGACTTCCAACCGTTCGAAATCATAGACGGCGATTATGACGGCGGGATGGTTCTTCTCGCCGACCACGCAATGAACCGCCTGCCCGCCCGCTACGGCGATCTTGGCCTGCCAGAAGACGCATTCCGGCGCCACATCGCCTTCGATATCGGCATCGAGGGATTGACCCGCCGGTTGGCCGACATTCTGAACGTGCCGGCCGTGCTCGGTTGCTTTTCCCGCCTGCTGATCGATCCGAACCGCGGCGAAGACGATCCGACGCTGATCATGAAGATCTCCGACGGCGCCATCGTTTCCGGCAACCACCCGATCACCCAGGAAGAATGGGATTTTCGGCTTGCCACCTACCACCGGCCCTATCACCGCGCCGTCGAGCAGACGATTGCAAGAGCCAGCGCGTCCGGCCGGGCACCGCTTGTGCTGTCGCTGCATTCCTTCACGCCGTACTGGCGCGAAACGCCGCGGCCCTGGCATGCGGGCGTACTGTGGGATACCGACGATCGGGTCGTGGTGCCGCTGATCGAGCAGCTTCGCCTTCCCGGCGATATCGTCGTCGGCGACAACGAACCCTATGACGGCGCACTCAGGGGCGACACCATGTACCGGCACTGCATGATCCCGGGCATTCCGCACACCCTGCTCGAAGTGCGCCAGGACCTGATCGGCGACGAGCAAGGCATCGAGGACTGGGCACAAAGACTGGCGCCGATCTTCACGACGCTCAATGCAGACCCCACATTGCACGAGTACAAAATCTTTCCGTCGCGCACCGGCCCCTACCCCGCGTGAGCGTTCAGACAAAGGAGGTCACGATGACCGAACTTTCCAAGGAACAGCAGACCGAGCTCGAGGCTGCAGCCTTCCGTCGCCTCGTGTCACATCTGCGCGAGCGGACCGACGTTCAGAACATAGATCTGATGAACATGGCCGGCTTCTGCCGAAACTGCCTGTCCAACTGGTACAAGGACGCAGCCGACGAGGCAGGCCTTGCGCTCACGAAGGATGCATCCCGCGAGATCGTCTATGGCATGCCCTACGAGGACTGGAAAAATCTGCACCAGGGAGAATCCACAGGCGCTCAAAAAGCCGCATTCGAGGGCAACAAGCCGACCCATGGCTGACGCCCACGGACAAGGCCCGCGCATTTGGGCCTTGACCTTGCCGCCGCTTTTCGGCAGGTGACAGCCAATCAACACAGATCAAAATCAGGAGGCCCCGATGTCTGATGCTCATGGCGTCGCCCGCGACCAGCTCCGCGCATTTATCGAGCGTATCGAGCGACTGGAAGAAGAGAAGAAGACCATCGCCGACGACATCAAGGATGTCTATGGCGAGGCCAAGGGCATGGGCTACGATACCAAGATCATGAAAAAGGTCATCGCCCTTCGCAAGAAGGACGATCAGGAGCGGATGGAAGAGGACCTCATCCTCGATACCTATCTGGCCGCCCTCGGCATGATCGAAAGCCCGGCCGAACAGGACGCAGCTTAAACAATTTCGAAGACGACAAGGAACCCGCCGGCAACGGCGGGTTTTTTCATGAGCGCAAGCATCGCATCTTCCTCAGAGACGCTCGGAATCGGTCATGGATTATGATGTCATCGTCGTCGGCGCCGGCTTTACGGGTCTGACTGCTGCAACGCAGCTGATGAAAGCGGGCGTGAACGTTGTTCTGCTCGAAGCGCAGGAGCGCGTCGGCGGCCGCGTCGAGGCGCAGGTTTTTGAGGATGGCACGGCCGTCGATGCAGGCGGCCAGTTCTTTTGCAGCGACATGCCGGAAGTGGTCTCATTGGCAAGAGAGTTCGGCAGGACCTTTGTGAAGACCTATGCCGAGGGCGACACCACATACCTTCCCGAAGTCCCCCGCGGGCGGGCAGAAGCGATCTGGAACGGCGTCGATGCACTGCGCGAGACGATGATCGCAAGCGATCTTTCCGATCCGGCGCTGAGAAAGCTGACGGCTTACGACTGGGCGCAGAGACAGCCGGTCGAGGACGATATACGGCAGGGGTTTCTGCGCATGGTGACCGGCCTCTGGTGCCGCGCGCCGCAGGAGATTGCCTTCACCTATCTCGCGGCAAACGACAGACGCATCACCAACACCACGTCCGAACTCGAGTTGTTTCTCGCCGGCACGATGCATGCGCTGGCCGACGATCTGGCGGAAACACTCGGCGATCGGCTAAGGCTTGGCATGCCTGTCACTGAGCTTGCCATTTCCGGTGGCGGCGTCACGGTGATGACCGGCACGGGAAAAATGACGGCAGCGCAGGTCGTGCTCGCCGTGCCGCCCATCATGGCGCGCCGCCTGTCCTACGCCCCAGCACTCCCGCCGCATCTGACAAGAGCACTGGATGCGTGGAGCCCTGGCATGGTCATCAAGCTCAACATCCGCTTTGAGCGACCCTTCTGGCGAGACCGGGATCTTAGCGGCATGACCATGTGGAATGATCCGCAAGGCCTGTTTGCCTGCGACGCCAGTCGCGACGGTTACGCCGGACTGATCGTCTTCGTTAGCGGACCTTTGGCGGCGGCGTGGCACGACAAGCCCGCCCGTGAGCTTGAAACGTTCGTAATTGAGAAACTGGCGGAGGCGCTGGGCGACGAGGCCAGACACAGTCTGGACATTCGCATGCGTGACTGGGTCGACGACCGCTGGAGCGACGGCGCCTATAGTGACGTGATCACCAGTCTCGACGCCACCGACGCGGAAGCGACCCTGACAACCGGAATGCCGCCGGTACATTTCGCATCGTCGGAACTGTCGCAATCTTTCCCGGGCTATGTCGAGGGGGCAATCGTCGCCGGCAAACAGGTGGCGGCCAAAGTCCTGAAACTCAGTCCTGGCCGCTGAACCGGTTGGGATCGATGGCGACGGCAGCACTCACAGGCTTGAAGCCGCTGCTGGTGTAACCGGCCGAATAATCACGATCGAGCGTCCGGCTGACCACGCGAGGCGCCTTCATCGAAACCGGGTTCTGACCTTCGGCGCGATTGTTGTTCACCGCCCATTTCGCCACCATGTCACCGGTCAAGCCGTTCTTGCCAGCTTTGGCCTGCCCCTGTGCAGTCGCAGGCTTGCCGGAGCGGCCGCTCTTGGCGGTGCCGTAGCTCGGCATGGTACCCAGCGACGCCGTTGCAGGACGCGGCGCGTCAAACCCGTCGCCGAACTGCATCTGCTTGGTAGACGGCTGGATCACCTTGGGCGAAAGAGCCGCCATCTGGCGCTGCGCAGGCGCGGCCATCGGCACCGGTGCCGACACGGCGACGGCCTGGGCTGGCGCTCTTGCTGGCGCCGCCTGCGGTGCCGGAACAACCGGCGCTTCGACGCTTCGCGACAGCGCTGCCACCAGTTCCGGCGTAAGGCTCTGCTGATCGCTCTGCGGGCGCGATGCAACGAGCGGCGCTGCTGGAGCACCCGGGCGGTGGATCGGAACTGGCACGGAGCCAAGGTTTTCGAATGGCGCCGGCTCTATGGAGGCAGTCAAGACGCTGGTTTCCGCATCACCCTTCAGCCCGCGAGGACCAAGGAGGGTCGGAACCGGAATGGCGTAACCGGACAGATCGGCGAAATTTTCAGCCCGCTGCACATCGGCTGCAGCAGCCGTCTGCATGGCAAGCGCGTCCTGCGCGGCATTGCGGGTCGGCTGATAGAGCGCCGTGGCAAGCCCACCCGGACCCGCGGTGCTGGAGTCAGAACGGAAGGCCGGCCGTGACAGCGGCACAGGCGCTGCAATCGCCGGCTCGACCGGCTCAGCAGCAGCAACGAGTGTCGGCGCAGTCGGCGTCGGGGCAGTTGGCGTCGGCGCAACCCGTGCAGTCGCGACCGGTGCCTCTTCGCCATCGTCGGCAGCCGGAGCGGAACGCGGTGCTCCACGGCTGGCGACCATTGGTGCCTTCATGTCTTCGTTGTCTTCGACCTCGTCGGCACCACCGCCGCCAAACAGTGCGGCAAGGAACCCGCGACGCTTGGGTGCTTCGCCGCGGATCGAGCCGCCGGCTGTGCTGGCGATCGCAATTGAATCAGAACCAACGCGCTTCTTGTAATCGGCGAGAGCGACCTCGTAGCCCGGCAACGGATTGCCGTCAGCCGGAAGATGCAGCGTGTTGCCCTTCGGGAAGATCTGAACCAGTTCCTTGCGGGTCATGCGCGGCCAGGCACGAACGCCGCCAACATCGAGATGCACGAAAGGGGAACCGGAAGTCGGGTAGAAGCCGACGCCGCCCACCTGCATCTGCATGGCGAGCGCCCGCAGGGTCGAGAGCTTCACGCCCGGAATGTAAAAGTCCATCGCCTTGCCGAGCATGTGCTGGCTGTTCTTCGCGACGCCGGTCTTGCGCGAGCGACCGCGCAGCATGCCGTTTGTGGTCGGCGAACGGAAAGCGGAGACGATGTGGATGGAATCGGTGGCGCCGGAGCGCTGGTAGACTTCCCAAACCAGGTCGAACAGGCGCGGATCCATCTTCGTCGGCTGATTCTGGCGCCAGTCGCGGAGGAACTGGTTGAGCTGTGCCAGACCGCGCGGATCGAATCGTCCATTGCGCTTGTAGGTGATGGTGGCCTTCTCGCCGGTGTGGACGAAATAGAGCTTCAGGCTGCGGGTATCGCCAGCGGCCTCTGCCTCGTGCACCGAAGCTGGAAGAATCGTAAATGCGATTGCAGCAAGGGTCGACGCCACGACGAAACGCTTGGCGATCCGCTTGAAGATCGACGATCTGATCCCTGCAAGACGACCAGATCCGGCGCCAACGCGCGCCGCACGGTCATCGTCAGAGCGCACACCCGAAGGCGTTTTCTGAACTTTGAAATACGGCAAAGCGTTCCCCCGTCCTGTCGACAACTACCCTCGTCGTCTCATCTGACTGCTAAATGCGGTGACAGCATGGCAAATGTGTCACACAAGCACAAGCACCTCTCGTATAGTCAATGAATTGCTAATGAGAGATTGACAAGGTTAGGGGAAGAGGCTTGCGCGAAGATTATCGTCATAAAAATCCCGATTTCGCGCCGATTCAGGCCGCTTCCTTCAGCGGATCGTCGGGATCGATGCCATAATCCTTGAGTTTTCTGTAGAGAGTCGAGCGCCCGATGCCGAGTTTGCGCGCCACCTGGCTCATCTGTCCGCGATAAAATTTCAGTGCAAAACGGATCAGCTCTTCTTCCACGTCGGCCAGTTTACGCACTTCGCCGGTGTCGTCCGTGCTGACGATGACGTTGTCGGAAGCCGGATAGGCGGCCGCCAGCAGCGCGCGCGGATCGGGCCGCATCGGCTGGGTATGCATGGCGGACCGTACCGGGATCGGGAATCCACCATCGACAACGGCCTCGTGCCGCAGACGCGGACGCGGATCCATCTCGAGCGATGAAGGCTGCACGGCAGCGCCGGTCGCGGCCAGTTCTTCGCTGCGGAATTCCGGCAGCTGAGCTGCAATTTGCGGGAAATCTTCGTCCGTCAGCTTGTCGCCCTGGGTCAGAACCACGGCGCGGAAGATCGCGTTTTCCAGCTGGCGGATATTGCCCGGCCAGTCGTAGGCGGTCAGAAGTGCCATCGCGCTGGCGCTGATCCCGACACTGCGTTCGAGCTTCTGTTCCACCGAAAAGCGCTCGGCGAAAACCCGGACCAGATGCGGAATGTCTTCCTTGCGGCGACGCAGCGCCGGGATGGTGATGGGGAAGACGTTGAGACGGTAATAGAGGTCCTCGCGGAACCGCCCTGCCCGGACTTCCTCGATCAGGTCCTTGTTGGTCGCCGAAATCAGCCGCACGTTGACCTTCTGGACCTTGCCGGCCCCAACCGTCTCGATTTCACCCTGCTGCACGGCGCGCAGAAGCTTCACCTGAACTTCAAGTGGAAGATCACCGATCTCGTCCAGGAACAGCGTGCCGCCGTCAGCCTCGACGAACTTGCCCGTGTGCCGCTCGGAGGCGCCGGTAAACGCGCCCTTCTCGTGACCGAACAGGATGCTCTCGACAAGATTGTGCGGGATGGCACCGCAATTGACGGTGATGAATGGCTTTCCTGCGCGGTCGCTGGCGGACTGGATGGCGCGGGCCACCATTTCCTTGCCAACGCCCGATTCGCCTTCGAGCACCACCGGAATGTTGGAATGCGCGGCGCGCTGGGCCAGATCGATGACGCGCAGCATGTCCGGGCTTGCCGAAACGATATCGTTGAAACCGACGATGCCGGCGCGGCGGCGACCGGTGCGCGACTTGGTTTCCTTCTGGCCAACCTTCAAGGCATTGCCGATCGACGCACCGATCCGCTCCGGTGACACCGGTTTGACGACGAAATCGAAGGCACCGGCGCGCATGGCTTCCACCACCGTTTCGATGCCGCCCTGGCCGGTCTGCACGATGACGGGCGTATCGATGCCCATGCTGCGGATGGTTGAAAGAAAGCTCAGCCCGTCCATTTCCGGCATCATCAGGTCAAGCACGATGACATTGACCGGTCCGCTGAGGTTCTGGAGAAAGTCGAGAGCAACGAGGCCGTTCTCGGCGAGATGGGCGACATGTCCGAACCGTTCGACGGCATTCTTCAAGAGGCGGCGCTGGATCGGATCGTCATCTACGACTAGGACATGGGCAATCATGCTCGGCTCCTGCAACGTTCATCGTGCACCCTTGATGGGCTCTTATGCTGCAAGTTGTGTCAGAGAGGCTTGAACATCCCCTTTTGAGAAAAGCTTGCATTTTAACGGCCGAGGGGGAAAACAGTCGGTTCTGGCACAGGATCGCCGTCGACAGGAGAAAACCGTGAGAAATTTCCGTAACTGGCACACCATGACCGCCTCTCCTGCTTTTTCCGGCGCGTCCCCCGCTGCTTCGCCCGCCGACCCCGCGCTCGGTGTCCTGCCAGTCTGGAAATTGTCCGATCTCTACGCTGCCAAGGATGCCCCGGAATTTGTGGCCGATCTGGAAAAAGCGCGCACGCTGTCGCTGGCTTTCGAGGAAAAGTGGAAGGGCAAGCTTGCAGACGCTGCCGCAAAGACCGGTGCCGGCGGACTTGGCGAGGCCTTGTCGGAATATGACGCGCTCGACGACCTCCTCGGCAAGATCGGCTCGTTCGCCGGCCTCACCTATTTTTCGGACACGTCCAACCCGGCAAACGGCAAGTTCTACGGCGACATCCAGACAAAGCTGACGGATCTCTCCTCGCATCTCCTGTTTTTCGCGCTGGAACTGAACCGGATCGACGATGCGGTCATCAATGCGGCGATGGACCGCGATCCCGCAACCGGCCATTTCCGCCCCTGGCTGGTGGACTTGAGAATGGATAAGCCCTTCCAGCTGGACGACAAGCTCGAGCAGCTTTTCCTCGAAAAGTCGATGACGTCGGCCGCAGCCTTCAACCGCCTGTTCGACGAAACCATGTCGGAACTTCGCTTCGAGGTGGACGGCGAAAAACAACCGCTCGAAATCACGCTCAACATGCTGGTAGAGCCCGAGCCGGAAACCCGCGCCAAGGCGGCCGTAGCACTGTCAAAAACCTTTGGCGAGAACCTGCGCGTCTTCACGCTGATCACCAACACGCTCGCCAAGGACAAGGAAATTTCCGACCGCTGGCGCGGCTTTGAGGATATCGCCGACAGCCGTCACCTGGCGAACCGTGTCGAACGCGAGGTCGTCGACGCGCTCTCGGAAGCTGTCACGCAGGCCTATCCGCGCCTGTCGCACCGCTATTACGCGATGAAGGCGAAATGGCTCGGCGTCGACCAGCTGAACTACTGGGACCGCAACGCGCCGCTGCCGGAAACGCCGAAGGGCCTCATTTCCTGGCCGGAAGCAAAGGACACCGTATTATCCGCCTACGGCGCCTTCTCGCCCGAGATGGCCGCCATCGCCGGCCGCTTCTTCGACGAGGAATGGATCGACGCGCCGGCAAGGCCCGGCAAGGCACCGGGCGCGTTCGCGCATCCGGTCGTGCCCTCTGCCCACCCTTACGTTCTCGTCAACTATATGGGCAAGCCGCGCGACGTGATGACGCTTGCCCATGAGCTTGGCCACGGCGTGCATCAGGTTCTAGCCGGCGGTCAGGGCGCGCTGATGTGCCAGACACCGCTGACGCTTGCCGAAACCGCGTCCGTGTTCGGCGAGATGCTGACGTTCCGGGCACTCTTGGAAAAGACCAGGGACAAGCGCGAACGCAAGGCGATGCTCGCCCAGAAGGTGGAGGATATGATCAATACGGTCGTTCGCCAGATCGCCTTCTACCAGTTCGAGCGCAAGATCCACACGGCCCGCAAGCAAGGCGAACTGACGTCGGAGCAGATCGGCGAACTGTGGCTGTCCGTCCAGAACGAGAGCCTCGGCCCGGCAATCCGGATCTCGGAAGGCTACGAGACGTGGTGGACCTATATCCCCCACTTCATCCATTCGCCCTTCTACGTCTATGCCTATGCCTTCGGCGACTGCCTGGTGAACTCGCTCTACGCGGTCTACCAGAACGCCGCCCCCGGCTTCCAGGACAAGTATTTCGACCTTCTGAAGGCAGGCGGCACCAAGCATCATTCGGAATTGCTCAAGCCATTCGGCCTAGATGCCACCGATCCGTCCTTCTGGTCGAAGGGCCTGTCGATGATCGAAGGTCTGATCGACGAGTTGGAAGCTTTGGACAAGGCTGTCTGATCAACGGACGGTCAAACGCAGGTCGGAGGGGTTGCGATGTCTGTGAAGGCCAAGGGTCGCGGTGCAAAACCGGTGGATCTTTCGCTGATCGAAACCATGCGCTGGGAGCCGGGTTCCGGTTTTACCCGGATCGACCAGCATTTGCGTCGGCTGAACCGTTCAGCCGATGCCCTGGGCTTTCGCCCGGCCCCGCCAGACCTGATGAAACAGCTCCAGGCCTCGGTCGAAGGGGAGACGCCGCTTCGCGTGCGGCTGGAAATGACGTTCCGCGGCAAGGTCGAGATCGTCGCCACGCCGTTCGCGCCCGTTGCCAAGGACGCGATCTGGCGGATCGGGATCGCGCAGACGCGCCGGCCCTCGGATGATCCGATGTATCGCCACAAGACATCGCGCCGCGAAGTCTATGACGCCGCCCGCGCCGAATTCTCTGAAGACGTGGACGAGGTGATCCTGCTCAACGAACGCGCAGAGGTCTGCGAAGGCACGCGCACCAATCTCTTCGTGGAGCAGGGCGACGGGACGCTGACGACACCGCCGATCTCATCCGGTCTGCTTGCGGGGATCCTGCGCGGCGATCTGATCCGCGAGGGCCGCGCCAAGTCTGGCCTTGTGAAACAGACCGACCTTGCCGGGAAACGCCTCTTCGTCGGCAATTCCCTGCGCGGCCTGATCCGGGCCGAACTGGTCTGAGGCGAAGCCCCTACTGTTCCCGGTAGAGCACCATCCCCGCATGATGCAGCACGCCGTCGATGAAGTCGCCATCGGCGGTGAACCCGGTATCGTCCCAATAATCGGTGTGATCGCCGGTGACGAGATACCGGCCCTGATACGCGCTTTTGCGAGAGCCGCGTGCTTCATCATAGCGGTTATCTTGCTGCAGCTCGTGGCGGATATGTCCGTCTGCCGTTACCCACATTCCGACGTAGGGATGACTCGCGGGTTGGATCTTGTTGTCCATGATGTCCTCTGCATGGGAAGGAAGCGCCGCGCCGGAAGACGCGGCGGTAACGAGGAGATGGCGGCGGTTGATGGCAGCCGTACCCTTCACTGCGCCCGCGTCGGGCGAACGACAATCTCGTTCACATCGACATCGTCGGGCTGCTCGATCGCGAAGCGCACGGCGCGACCGATCGCATCCGGCTTCAGGGCAATGGCGCGGTAGGTCTTCATGGCCTCGGCAGCCACGGCATCGGTGATGGTATCGGCAAGCTCGCTTTCCACCACGCCCGGATGGATGCAGGTGACGCGCAGGTTGTCATGCTCCTGCCGCAGACCGTCGGAGATCGCCCGAACCGCGTATTTGGTGGCGCAATATACTGCAGCCGTGGGTGAAACACTGAGAGCGCCGACCGATGCGATATTGATGATCTGGCCGGAACCCTGCGCCATCATCAGAGGCAGCACGGCAGCGATGCCGTAGAGCACGCCCTTGATATTCACGTCGATCATCCGGTCCCACTCGTCGACTTTGAGCGACGACATCAGCGATAGCGGCATGACACCGGCATTGTTGACGATAACGTCGACGCGACCGAATTGGTCTTCCGCCACTTGCGCGAACGCCGCCACATCGGCGCGATCGGTGACGTCGAGTCTGCATGTCGCGACCTTGGCGCCCAAGTCCCGGAGTTCCCGGGCGAGCTCCTCCAGCCGGTCCGTGCGGCGGGCGCCCAGCTTCAGTGTCGCCCCGGCTTTTGCCAGTTCGCGGGCGATACCTGCACCGATCCCGCTCGATGCGCCGGTGATGAGAACAACCTTGTCCATGTGATTAGCTCCTTTGCTCTCCGCTTGCCTGCGGATTGCAAGGACCCTATTCCTCCTCCATTGTCGCGATAAGCCGCCCAGTTGTTTCCACAGCGGCAAGGAATTCTAACCAATGCTGACTGATTACAATGCGCTCGCGGTCTTCACGCTGGTTGCAGAAGAAAAAAGCTTTCGTGCCGCCGCCGACCGCCTAGGCGTCACCCGCTCGGCCGTCAGCCAGACGATCCGCCGGCTGGAAGAGACGCTCGGCATCGCGCTCGTTGCACGCACCACCCGCAGCGTTGCCCTGACGGAGGCGGGCGAGCGGCTCTATTCCGAGGTTGCGCCAGCGCTGTCGGAGATGCGCGGCGCCACCGAGGCGGCAGCAAACCTGCACGGACGTCCGCGCGGCCGCCTGAACCTTGCGGTCTCCTCGATTGCCGAGAGCTTTCTATCCGGCCCCGTGCTCGCGTCCTTCGCCGAGGAACATCCGGAGGTGACATTGCATATCACTGTGACCGACGAAGAATTCGATATCGTTGCGGAGGGCTATGATGCGGGCGTGAGGCTCGGCGAAGTCATCGCGCAGGACATGATCGCCGTGCCGGTTTCCGGAAACCAGCGCCAGATCGCCGTCGCCTCGCCGGGCTACCTCAAAGGCTACGGCACCCCGGCTCACCCACGCGAACTTGGCGTTCACCGTTGCATCGGGTGGCGGGCCTCCTTCCATCAGGCGCCCTATCGCTGGGAGTTTTCGCAAGACGGCAAGGAATTCTCGGTCGCCGTTTCTGACACCATCACCACGACCGACATGGCGCTGATGGTTCGCCTGGCCATTGCCGGCGCGGGCATCAGCTTCGGCATGGAAGAGAGCTTCCGCCCGGCGATCGCCACGGGCGAGCTGGTGCCGGTGCTCGAAGAATTCAGCCCGTGGTTTCCGGGCTTCTATCTCTACTATCCGAGCAGGCGGAACATGGCGCCAAAACTGCGCGCTCTGGTGGATCACCTGCAAGGGACCAGATGAGTGATGTCAGGCGGGCGACCGGGCGACAGCCACCGCCATGGTGCACCCAAGCGCCAGCACCAACCAGAACACGACCCACAATCCCCACGCCGGAAAAGCACGTCCCATCGACACATTGCCGCGACGGATCCTGCTAAGCTTCGACGGCACCACGATCGCCCCGATGCCCCCGCGCCCTGACCTATTCGGCGACAAACGCAAACCGAATTTCAACATGACATTCCCCTGGTCGTTCCCAGCAGATTTTAGGGTGCGCGAAAACGGATCCAAGGGACAGGTGCTAGATTTAGCATTATCCACGCAAAACGGACCAACCGAGCGGAAACCACATTTTGGGCGCCCGGCGCGCCGGTCGGGCGAAAACAACCTCGGGACCGTTATTCCAGCGTACGCCTCAAACGCGACCCCTTTATTGTGACGAAATTTTGTGATCTAGGCCGGGCATCAGATGCATGTCACACGGGTCCGTTACGCCTGCAAAACGCAGGCTGCGGCGGTGGAAGAGCAGTCGACCCATAGGGAGAATACGATGAAAGACGAGACCTATCCGGTATATGGCGAAATCACCGGTCCGATCGTGATGATCGGTTTCGGATCGATCGGCCGCGGCACGCTGCCGTTGATCGAACGCCATTTCAAGTTCGACAAGAGCCGGATGGTGGTTATCGACCCGCGCGAAGAGCCCTCCGACATGGAGATCCTCAAGAAGCACGGCATCCGTCACATCAAGGACCATGTCACCAAGGAAAACTACAAGGAGCTGCTGAAGCCGCTTCTGACCGAAGGCGAAGGCCAGGGCTTCTGCGTCAACCTGTCGGTCGACACGGGCTCGCTCGATCTGATGAAGATGTGCCGCAAGCTTGACGTCCTTTATATCGACACGGTCGTCGAACCCTGGCTCGGCTTCTATTTCGACAAGAGCATGAAGAACTCCGAGCGCACCAACTATGCGCTGCGCGAGACCGTGCGCCACGAGAAGAAGAAGAACCCGGGCGGCACCACGGCCGTTTCCACCTGCGGCGCAAACCCGGGCATGGTTTCCTGGTTCGTCAAGCAGGCGCTGGTCAACCTTGCCAACGACACCGGCCTCAAATTCGACGAGCCGGACCAGCACGACCGCGAAGGCTGGGCCAAGCTGATGAAGAAGCTCGGCGTCAAGGGCGTCCACATTGCCGAGCGCGACACCCAGCGCACCAAGAACCCCAAGCCGCTCAACGTGTTCTGGAACACGTGGTCGGTCGAAGGCTTCATCTCGGAAGGTCTGCAGCCGGCCGAACTCGGCTGGGGCACCCACGAAAACTGGATGCCGAAGAACGCCAAGAAGCACAAGAAGGGCTGCCAGGCCGCAATCTACCTCGAACAGCCGGGCGCCAACACCCGCGTTCGCACTTGGTGCCCGACGCCGGGTCCGCAATACGGTTTCCTCGTTACCCACAACGAGTCGATCTCGATCGCCGACTATTTCACCGTTGAGAAGGACGGCGAAGTCGTCTACCGTCCGACCTGCCACTATGCCTACCACCCGGCCAATGACGCGGTTCTGTCGCTGCACGAAATGTTCGGCAATGGCGGCACTCAGCAGCCCGTCCTGCACGTGCTCGACGAGCATGAACTGGAAGACGGTGTCGATGAACTCGGCGTCCTGCTCTACGGTCACGAGAAGAATGCCTACTGGTTCGGCTCGCGCCTGTCGCTGGAAGAAACCCGCCGCATCGCGCCTTACCAGAACGCAACCGGTCTGCAGGTAACTTCGGCGGTTCTCGCCGGCATGGTCTGGGCGCTCGAAAACCCGAAGGCCGGCATCGTCGAAGCCGACGAGGTGGATTACAAGCGCTGCCTCGAAGTGCAGATGCCGTATCTCGGCCCGGTCGAAGGTCACTACACCGACTGGACCCCGCTCGAAGGTCGCCCGGGCCTGTTCCCGGAAGACATCGACGAAAAGGACGCCTGGCAGTTCAAGAACATCCTGGTTCGCTAGGAATCAATGAGGGGGCTCGCGTCAGCCGCGGGCCCCACCCCCTCTCCCGCTTGCGCGGAGCGGAACGCCGCCTCGATCGCGCCTTGCGGCGGCAACTTGCGGCCTCTCTCAGGCCATGACGGGAAGAACCGGCTGGAGCGTATAAAAGCCACACCCGCGCCCGTTCTTCACAAAGCGAAAACTCCTGCCTGTCCCCAGTCTTCCCAATCCGCAGTCTTGCTTTACATAGGCTCCAGAAGGCATGGTTGCAGACCACAAGCCGGACCGAATCGCGGGAGACAGATCATGAACTTCAAAACGGGCCTCGTGCTCATTGCGGCAGCCAGCCTCACGGCCTGCGTCTCTTCTCCGCCGCCACGCATGGTATCAGCACCAGTGCAACCGCAGGGCGTCGAGGGCGCATGGGTCGATCCGAACGGTATCGTCTCCACCTTCCAGGCGGGCACGTTCAACACCCGTGCAAGCGACAGCAACGCGCTTCTCGCCTCCGGCACCTATAACAAGCTCTCGCCGACGCTGGTCGAGATCAACATGACCTCGCTCGTGCGCAAGACGCAGTCGCGCGTCAACTGCTCGTTGGTCACGCAGAGCCAGCTGAACTGCACGCAGGATAGCGGCGCGCAGTTTTCGCTCGCCCGCCGCAGCTGATCGCCCAGCTTCACAGTCATTCCAGAGTTAGGGAGGGCCTCGCTTGATGCGGGGCCTTTCGCGTTGTGCGCGAGGGCGAATAGCTCCGGCCTTGTCACATTTACCTTGAAACCAGTTTTGCTTGGTGAAAACATGCGCTGCACAACGATCGTCACCATGGCGTGATACAAAAATCGGGAACATGCACGCCCACACGCGCGCAATCATAAAAGGAGAGAGATGATGATGAGAACTATCGGATTGGGGATCGTGACCGCATCGGTCATTGCCCTTTCGAGCGGCGTCGCGATGGCCGACTTCGAACTCAACATTCTCCACATCAACGACCTGCATTCCCGTATCGAGCCGATCAACAAATACGATTCCACCTGCACGCCGGCCGAGACCGAAAAGAACGAATGCTTCGGTGGCATCGCGCGCATGAAGTCGGCCATCGACGCCCGCCGCAGCGAATTGCAGGGCAAGAACGTTCTCGTTCTAGATGCCGGCGACCAGTTCCAGGGATCGCTGTTTTACAGCACCTACAAGAGCGCGCCCGTTGCCGAATTCATGAACGGCATCGGCTTCGATGCGATGGCGATCGGCAACCACGAGTTCGACGACGGCCCGCAGGAACTGCTGAAGTTCATTACCGCGCTGAAGTTTCCGATCATTTCCGGCAATACCATCGCCAAGGCTGGAACACCGCTGGCCGACAAGTACAAGGGTTACGTGATCAAGGATTTCGGCGGCCAGCGTGTTGCCATCGTCTCCGTTCTCGCGAAAGATACGAGCGAGACCTCTTCGCCGGGTCCCGACATCACCTTCGAGGACGAGATCACCTATGTGAAGAATGCCGTAGCGGACCTTCAGTCGCAGGGCATCAACAAGATCGTGCTCCTCTCCCATGTCGGCTACGTCAAGGACAAGGAAATCGCGGCAGCCGTTGCCGGCATCGACGTGATCGTCGGCGGCCACAGCCATACCTACCTGTCCAGCACCGACCCCAAGGCCTCCGGCCCCTACCCGACCATCGTCAAAAGCCCTGCTGGCGTCGATATTCCGATCGTGACGTCCTACGCCTATTCCAAATATCTCGGTGATCTCTCGGTCGTTTTCGATGACAACGGCGTCGTGAGGTCTTCCGCGGGGGCACCGAAGCTGCTCGATTCCAGTGTTCCGCAGGACGCGGCGTTTGTCGCCAAGGTCAAGGAACTCGGCGGCCCGCTCGAAGAGATCAAGAAGAAGGTCGTCGGCTCAACCGAAGGCGTCATCGATGGCGATCGCCTCAACTGCCGCGCCAAGGAATGCACGATGGGCAACCTGCTTGCCGATGCACAGCTTGACCGCGTCAAGGATCAGGGCATCACGCTTTCCATCCAGAACGGCGGCGGCCTGCGTGCCTCGATCGATTCCGGCGAAGTGACGATGGGCGAAATCCTGACCGTCCTGCCGTTCCAGAACACGATCGCAACCTTCCAGCTGAAAGGCTCGGATGTCGTCACCGCCCTCGAAAACGGCGTCAGCCAGATCGACGACGGCGCCGGTCGCTTCCCGCAGGTGGCAGGCATGAAGTTCTCCTTCGACCGGTCGAAGTCGAGCGGCAGCCGCATCAGCGACGTTCAGGTCAAGGAAGGCGAGGCCTTCGTTCCGATCGACCCGAGCAAGACATACGGCGTCGTTACCAACAACTACGTCCGCACCGGCGGCGACGGCTACAAGATCTTCAACACCGCGGCCGTCAACGCCTACGATTTCGGACCCAATCTCGAAAACGCCGTTGCCGACTACATCGCGGCCAACAGCCCCTACAAGCCCTATACCGACGGCCGCATCACCGACCTGACACCGGCAGACTACAAGCCGTTACCGAAGGCCGCTGCCGCCCCGGCACCGGCACCGGCTGCAACGCCTGCTCCGGCGCCTGCCGCAACTCCTGCTCCGGCGCCTGCTACAACTCCTGCACCGGCTGCACCGGCAACGACGGCCCAGGCTCCTGCCACTCCTGCCACTCCTGCCACTCCTGCTCCGGCCACTCCTGCGCCAGCGGCACCGGCAACCCCGGCACCTGCGATCCCCGCACCAGCAGCACCGGCTCCTGCACCAGCCGCTCCAACCGCTCCCGTGCCCATGACAACGGAACCGGCAGCACCTGCACCAGCCGCACCGGCACCGGCCACCCCTGCACCGGCCACGCCGGCTGCGGCAGCTACAACGGCGTCCCCGGCTCCTGATGGCCCGAGCAAATACACCGTGGTCAAGGGTGACTCGCTGTGGAAGATCGCCGAAAGCACCTATGGCGACGGCGAGAAGTGGATGGACATCTCCAAGGCCAATAGCCTTCGCAACCCGGATGTCATCCAGATCGGCAAGGAGCTGGAACTGCCGGCCAGATAAAATCGAAAGCGGGACAATTTGTCCTGATGCAACCGACGGCTCGGGGCTTCCCCGGGCCGTTGATTGTTTCTAAATAGAGCCAGACAATCCTCCGGCCGCATCCTGCGGTCGAACCCGATCGGAAGTGACCGCATGAATATCGTGCCCTCAAAACTGCCCACCGGTCATCCGAAGGTTACCTTCGGCAAAGTTGGCGTCCTGCTCGTCAATCTCGGCACGCCCGACGGCACGGACTACTGGTCGATGCGGCGTTATCTCGCCGAATTCCTGTCCGACAAGCGCGTGATCGAATGGTCGCGGCTGTTCTGGTATCCGATCCTCTACGGCATCGTCCTCAACAAGCGCCCGCAGAAGGTCGGCAAGGCCTATGAGGAGATCTGGAACAAGGATCTCGACGAGAGCTATCTGCGCACCTACACCCGCAGCCAGGGCGAGAAAATGGCCGAACGGCTGGCCGATCTGCCAAACGTCGTGGTCGACTGGGGCATGCGCTACGGGAAGCCCTCGATCGCCGAGCGCATGGATGCGCTGAAGGCGCAGGGCTGCGACCGGATCCTGCTGTTTCCGCTTTACCCGCAATACGCGGCTGCAACGACGGCGACCGTCAACGACAAGGCGTTCGAATACCTGATGAAGCAGCGCTGGCAGCCGGCCTTGCGCACGGTGCCAACCTATCACGATGACCCCGCCTATATCGTGGCGCTGGCCAATTCCGTTCGCCAGACGCTGTCGACGCTCGAGTGGGAACCGCAGCTGCTGATCACCTCGTTCCACGGCATTCCGCAGTCCTACTTCAAGGCGGGCGACCCCTATCACTGTTTCTGCTACAAGACCGCACGGTTGCTGCGCGAAGAGCTCGGCTATACCGAGAAGCAGTTGCGCCTGACCTTCCAGTCGCGCTTCGGACCCGAGGAATGGCTGCAGCCCTATACCGACAAGACGATGGAAACGCTTGCCGCCGAAGGCATCAAGCGCGTCGCCATCATGAACCCCGGCTTCGTCTCCGACTGCCTGGAAACGCTTGAGGAAATTGCCGGCGAGGCTGGCGAGATCTTCATGCATCACGGCGGCGAGAAATTCGTGCATATCCCCTGCCTCAACGACAGCGTCGACGGCATCAACGTGCTTGAGACGGTGGTTCGCCGCGAGTTGCAGGGCTGGGTCTGAGCTTTAGGGAGATCGCGATGAAGCGAGCCATCGTCACCGGCGGTGCCGGCCTGATCGGAAGCGGGATCTGCGCCGAACTGGCCGACCACGGTTTCGAGGTCGCCTCGTTCGACTTCAGCGAAACGGCTGATGTCCCGAAGGGCGTTCAGCCCGTCCTCTGCGATGTCTCCGACGAAGCCTCGGTCGAGGCAGCGTTCGCGCTGCTCGGCTGGGACAGTCTCGACCTGCTCGTCAACAATGCCGGCATCGCCAGCCCGAACCATGGCCCGATTGCGCAACTGTCGCTGGCCGACTGGCGCCGCGTGACCGATAGCCATCTCACCGGTGCCTTCCTGATGACCCGCGCTGCGGTGCCGCTGATGTCATCAGGTGGGTCCATCGTCAACATGGTGTCGACGCGCGCCTTCATGTCGGAACCGGATACGGAAGCCTATGCCGCGTCCAAGGGCGCATTGGTCGCCTTCACCCACGCACTTGCGATCAGCCTTGGCCCGAAAATCCGGGTCAATGCCATCGCGCCGGGCTGGATCACCAATGAGACGACGCTGAGCGAGGAAGACCACGCACAGCATCCGGTCGGCCGCGTCGGCCGCCCGAAGGACATTGCCGACGCCGTTCTCTATCTGACGGGTGCGGGCTTCATGACCGGACAGGTCCTGACGCTCGACGGCGGCATGACGAAAAAGATGATCTACGCCGAATAGCGCTTACCGCACTTCGTCGGCGCGAAACCCGTCCGTTGCGGACTTCCAGAATTCGGCATCCTCATACTCGGTCGGATCCGCGACGCCAGCGAGATGAAACGCCTCGCGACGCTCGACGCAGGTGCCGCACCGGCCGCAATGGTTTTCGCCACCCTTGTAGCAGGACCAGGTGTCGCCAAACGGTGTCCCGTGTTTTGCGCCGTCGGTGACGATATCGGCCTTCGACCCATTCACATAAGGCGCCAGCAGCCGCACCGAGGCGTATCCGTCGAGCGCATGATCCTGCATCGTCTGGAACGCGTCGATAAAGCCCGGCCGGCAATCGGGATAGATGAAATGATCGCCGCCATGGACGGCGATCGCCACCGCATCCGCGCTCTGGGCCGCCGCAACGCCGAACGCGACCGCCAGCATGATCGCGTTGCGGTTCGGCACGACGGTGACGCGCATCGTTTCCTCAGCGTAATGACCATCCGGCACGTCCAGATCGTCCGTCAGCGCCGATCCCGTCAGCTGGGCACCGATCGAGCGCATATCGATGATCTGGTGAGGTACACCCAGCCGCGTCGCGCAAGCCGCGGCATAGTCGAGTTCCTTCCGGTGCCGCTGGCCGTAGTCGAACGAGACGAGCCCGATCAAATCCTGCTCGGCATCAATCTTGTGGGCAAGCGAAACGGAA
Source organism: Neorhizobium sp. DAR64862/K0K3 (assembly GCF_050500185.1). Lineage (NCBI taxonomy): Bacteria > Pseudomonadati > Pseudomonadota > Alphaproteobacteria > Hyphomicrobiales > Rhizobiaceae > Neorhizobium > Neorhizobium sp. DAR64862/K0K3. The sequence continues at coordinate 421,504 of NZ_CP191449.1, read as the reverse complement.
TCCAGTCCGCCGGAACAGACGACGATGGTCTTCATGGTTTTGGTCCTTGTTTTGTCGGGGTAGGCTGCGACCCGTGTGTCCGGCGGTTTCTAGTGCAAGAACATGCGCTTGTGAACACCTCCGCACATCTCTAGGGTTGTCGGGTATGAAACGAACGCAATTTATTGGGCAGGAGGCCTCTTCATGAGCCTGGACGGTTTCGACTATTTTGTCATCGGTATCGTAATCCTCGCGATACTCCTGCTCTTTGCCCTCGTGAAGACCGTGCCGCAGGGCTATAACTACACCGTCGAGCGGTTTGGCCGCTACACGCGCACGTTGGAGCCGGGCCTCAATATCCTGACACCGTTCATCGAGCGCATCGGCGCGCGGATGAATGTCATGGAACAGGTGCTTGATATCCCCACCCAGGAAGTCATCACCAGAGACAATGCCAGCGTTTCGGCCGATGCCGTCGCCTTCTATCAGGTGCTCAACGCCGCGCAGGCCGCCTACCAGATCACCAATCTCCAGCTCGCCATCCAGAACCTCACGATGACCAATATTCGCTCGGTCATGGGTTCGATGGACCTCGACGAGCTGTTGTCCAACCGCGAAGTCATCAACGAACGGCTGCTGCGCGTCGTCGACCAGGCGGTTCATCCCTGGGGCATCAAGGTCACCCGCGTCGAGATCAAGGACATCCAGCCGCCGGCAGACCTCGTGCAATCGATGGGCCGCCAGATGAAGGCAGAGCGCGAGAAGCGCGCCCAGATCCTCGAGGCCGAAGGCTCGCGCAACGCGCAGATCCTGCGGGCCGAGGGCGCGAAACAGGCAGCTGTGCTGCAGGCCGAAGGCGAACGCGAAGCGGCCTTCCGCGATGCCGAGGCGCGCGAGCGTCTGGCAGAAGCCGAAGCGCGCGCGACGCAGGTCGTCTCCGAAGCAATCGCCTCCGGCAACGTGCAGGCGATCAACTACTTCGTGGCGCAGAAATATACCGAAGCGCTGGTCGAGATCGGCAAGGCGAACAATTCCAAGATCGTGCTGATGCCGCTTGAAGCCTCGTCGCTGATCGGTTCGCTCGGCGGCATCGGCGCCATCGCCAAGGAAGTCTTCGGAGATGGCGACGGCCCTGCCCCGGCAGCGCCCCGCACGCAACCCGGCCAGCCTTCGCGCACCACCCGCAGCACGCCGAGCGTGACCGCTGTCATCCCGCCCTATACGCCCTCCTCCGACAAATGAGGCTGCAATGATCATCGATCTGGTACGCAGCCTCGGCTCGTGGAGCTGGTGGCTCCTCGGCCTTGTCCTGCTCGCAGCAGAACTGGCCGTTCCCGGTGCCTTCCTGATCTGGATCGGGCTTGCCGCCATCATCGTCGGCGCGCTGTCTCTGGCACTCTGGGATACCGGCATCTGGACCTGGCAGGTGCAGCTTCTGCTGTTTGCCGTGCTAGCGGTCGGATTGGCGGTGGTCGGGCGTCGCTTCTATTCCGGCCGTGGCGGCGAGAGCGATCAGCCGAACCTCAACCGGCGCGGCGAAAGCCTCGTCGGGCGCACCGCAACGCTGCACGAGCCGATCGCGGAAGGTCGCGGACGGATCAGGCTTGATGATACGTGGTGGTCGATCATCGGGCCGGACCTGCCAGCCGGCACTCAGGTGGTAATCATCGAATCAAATGGCCGCGATCTTCGCGTCGAAGCAACGGCGACAGTCTTGCGTCCCACCTGAAACTAAGATGGGTTTCAGGCGACGCCGACGCGCAGCAGATCGTGGAAATGGACGATGCCGATCGGGCGCTGATCTTCGCCGACGACGAGAAGTGCACCGATACTATACTGGTTGAGAAGCGCGAGAGCCGCAGTCGCCAGCGTATCCTTGCCGACAGTCTTCGGACGCACGGTCATGACCTCGTCCACGGACATCTTCGTCAGGTCGACGTCGAGGTGACGCGCGATGTCGCCATCGGTGACGACGCCGACAAGCCGGCCCTCATCATCGGTAACACCGACGCAGCCGAACCGCTTGCGCGACAGTTCCTGCACCGCTTCCGGCATCAGCACGCCCTGGCGCACCAACGGAATGCTGTCGCCGACATGCATGAGGTCGCTGACATGCGACAGCATGGCGCCGAGCTTGCCGCCGGGATGATAGACGCGGAAATCGGTTGCCGAAAAACCGCGCGCTTCCAGCAGCGCAACAGCAAGCGCATCGCCCATCGCAAGCTGCATCAGCGTCGAGGTGGTTGGAGCCAGTCCGTGCGGACAGGCTTCCTGTTCCTTCGGCAGAAGCAGAACGACATCGGCCGCTCTGCCGAGCGCTGAGACCTCACCAGACGTGAGTGCGATCAAAGGGATAGAAAAGCGACGGGTGAACGATACGATCCCCTGCAACTCGGCGGTCTCACCGCTCCAGGACAGCGCCAGCACGACGTCGCCGGGCGCAATCATGCCCAGATCGCCGTGGTTTGCTTCGACCGGATGCACGAAGAAGGCCGGCGTTCCTGTCGAGGCAAAGCTTGCAGCAATCTTCTTGCCGATATGGCCGCTCTTGCCGATGCCGGTCACGATGACACGACCGCTGATGCCGCCGATCAGCTCGGCCGCTGCGCGGAACGGGCCGCCCAAGCCATTCTGAAGGGCATGATCAAGGGCTACAAGGCCCTGTTTTCCAAAGGCAATCGTCCGCAGGGCGGAATCAATGACATCGACCTCTGCGGCCTGCAACGCTCTCTTTATCATGTCGCAGGCTTAGCGCTTTTTCCTGGTCAAGTCCATCGCATTAGCCGCTGAGCAAGTATTGCGGACTTCGAGAAAACAATGCGTCGATCTTCGAAACCGATCGCTGGCTAGAGTGTCGCTGAGCAAGGAAAGAACCGGGCAACGGGAAATCGCACAGCTGTTTGCGTACATCACTGACGCGCTCAGCGTTCCAAGATATTCGCGGAATAAATACGTCCAACGGCCCCCAGCACACTGCAGCCTGATGACGAACGGAGCCCCCTCGAATGTCGAGACGGCTCCTTCTATGGCATTTCGCAGACTGCAATCAGCAAGTGGTGGCACTTCCGTTGCAGGTGAGCTTTCCTGCTATGTTGCTGAACTGGTTATTCAAAGCGCCGCCGAGCGTTGTTGCGCCGGCAATCAAAGCAACGGAAATGAGTGCGGCAATGAGGCCATATTCGATGGCAGTCGCGCCCGACTCATCCTTCATCATGCGTGCAAGAATTGACATATAACTCTTCCCTGACTCGCCCCTCGGAACGGAATTGCTCCGATGTCGAGTTTCTATACTTGAATTGTAGATACATTTTCTTAATGCGCTTCAACAAATCCAATGTGTGTAAATGTCACGTTTGACTTGGTTAAATCACCGTAAACGCGCGAATTCGCCTGCCTGGGCAACCGGCGTTTGTGCCCTGCGACCATCCATGCGCGCTGGGAATGTTCATGCAAATGTAGTGGCATCTCCTGGCGAGTGGACGGATAGCGTGAAGGGCAGTCGCGCAGCCCCACGCGGCCGGTTTCACCAACTGTTAACCATAAACTAACCCTTTCGAGGCATACTTCGCGATAAATCCGACAAGGTGACATTCGTGTTTCAAAGCATACACTTAGCCAGGACGGACCTGTGGATGCGGAGCGACGCTGGACTTTGCCTTTGGATCAGCTTTTCCGATTTCCGGGCAGTCCGATGATTATCAGCAGGACAAAAGCCACGACGCTTTCGTTGCGCGGCCGTGCGTATGGACTGCTGCTTGCCGGCTCGGCGCTGATCCTCCCGTCGGCTGCCGTTTCGCAGAGCCTTTTTCCAGACAGCGGCAGCGCGCTTCCAGCCATTCCCAGCAGCCAGGTCGGAACAGCCGGAACATCGACGATTACCCGCAACACCCCGACTGCACCGGTCGGCGGGACGATTCCCGGCATAGTCGCCGTCGCCGGAGACGAACGGGCCGCCGATACGACGGCGCAACAGAGCGCGGCCGCGCGTGTTCAGGAGCCGGAAGTCGACCTCAACCAGCCGATCGGTCCGTCCGATCTCGAGCCGCTCGATGATGGTCCCGAGGCAATCGATCCGCAGGAGGCTCCGCGTCAAGAGGTGGATCCGACCGGCATCCGGCTCGGCACGTTCATGCTGCGCCCGTCCATCAATCAGAGCATCAACACAGAAATCACCCGCGAGAACGGATCGAAGGAAACGCGCAATTACGCGGCAACCGGGATTCGCGGAACGCTGACCTCCGACTGGTCACGGCATGCGCTGACAGTTACCGGCGAAACCACGATCGAGCACAATTTCACCAAGAGCAAGGAAGGCGAGGATCCGGAGGGCAAGATCAGCGCGGATCTGCGTCTCGATCTTGCAGACGATACCGTTGCGCATCTGACCAGCGGTTACAGCTTTACCCGTGAGGACAATGACGACCCGAACGCCGTCGGTGGCGCCGACGTCCAGTCCGGCGTGCACCTGTTCCAGACCGGGGCCTCGATCGGCCGCGACATCGGCAAGATCAGAGCACTCGCCGCCGTCAACGGCTCTCGATATGTCTATACCGAGGCAAAGCTTGCGGACGGCGGCACGCTCAACATGAAAGACCGCAATCGCAGCGGCATCGATGGTCGACTGCGCCTCGGCTATGAACTTTCGCCTGCCCTCATCCCGTTTGGGGAAATCGCATCGGGCCACACATTCTACGATCGCAAGCGCGATGCTTCTGGCTATCAGCGCTCATCGCAGACCTATGCCGCACGCACCGGCGTGGAGTTCGATTTCGGCGAGAAACTGCGCGGCGAGTTGGGAACGGGCTATGAGGTCGTCGACTACGAGGATAACCGCCTCAAGAATGTCGGTGGCATCAGCTTTGATGGCGATGCGACCTGGTCACCACAGCGCGGCACCGACGTCAATCTCGGCCTGCGCACGACAGTCCAGGATTCCACAACGCCCGGCGAAGGCGGATGGGTGGAGTATGAACTCACCGCAGCGCTTGCGCACGAGATGCGCGACAGCGTCGTGGCACGCCTGAGCGGCAGCACCGTGTTCCGCAACTTTGATTCCGGCAGCGAAGACGAGGTCACCTGGCTTGCCGGCGCGGGGATAACATGGGCAATCAACCGCTATCTCGATCTCACGAGCGACGTTGAATACGAGAAAACCACGGGCGGCACCGAACAGAACATCGTTCGCGCGGGCATGGGGCTGACTCTGAAGCGATAGCGTCCATCAGGCAATCACGTTTCCGTGATATCTATCCCGGTCCTGCCGCCACTCGGCGCCAATGCTTCGACATGTGTGCCTTCACAATAGGCATAAAGTACGAAATCGCCCTAAACGGCCCAGGATCGGAATGGGTTCTGTCTCCAACATACCTTCCGGCGAACAATAATTTCCGCACTGTAGCAATCGCTGCTCCAGCTACTCCTCCAGCGCACGGCTTCTCCAGCCGATCACGCCGTCCATGCACGTTGTACAAAGCTTGCACCCGGGCTTCCGCCCACTTCCCCTCAGGACTGTGCGCAACATATAAGCGCTCACGACGAATTGTCGCAGTGCAGCATTAATGCACTCCATCGATACATCCTGATAGATTAGAGGCTCAACGTGGCTGGAATTCCAACAGACAGCGCGACCACACCGCGCACAGCAACAAGTTCGACGGCAGGTAACAATTACCGCTTCGCTCTCGTTGCCCTGACTTCCCTGTTTTTCATGTGGGGCTTTATCACCTGCCTGAACGACATTCTGATCCCGCACCTGAAAAACGTCTTCCAGCTCAACTATACCCAGTCGATGATGATCCAGCTGTGCTTTTTCGGCGCCTATTTCATCGTGTCGCTGCCGGCCGGCGCGCTTGTGAAGCGCATCAGCTACAAATGGGGCATCGTCGTCGGCCTGCTGATTGCAGCGATCGGCTGCGCGCTGTTCATCCCGGCTGCCAGCTACCGCGTCTATGCGCTGTTTCTCGGCGCGCTGTTTGTGCTGGCAAGCGGTGTCACCATTCTGCAGGTTGCCGCCAATCCCTATGTAACAGAGCTGGGCGCCCCTGAAACTGCCTCGAGCCGGCTGACGCTGACCCAGGCCTTCAACTCGCTCGGAACCACGATCGCACCGCTCTTCGGCGCCTTCCTTATCCTGTCGGCCGCGACCGGCGACATCCAGAACGCCAGCGGCGAACAACTCGAAGCCTTGCGCCTCGCAGAGGCTGATGCCGTCCGCTTCCCTTACATGCTTCTGGCAATCGCCTTCCTCGTGCTGGCCGCCGTCTTTGCAGCCCTGAAGCTGCCGCATGTCGAAACGGAAGACACGACGGTCGCTGAAGGCGGCGAACGTAGCTCCGCGTGGGCCTACCGTCACCTCGTTCTCGGCGCGATCGGCCTGTTCGTCTATGTCGGTGCCGAAGTGTCGATCGGCTCGTTCCTGGTCAATTACCTGGCAGAACCAAGCATCGCCGGCATGCCGGAATCCGAAGCCGCCCATTACGTCGCCTATTTCTGGGGCGGCGCCATGATCGGTCGTTTCGTCGGCGCCTATGTCATGCGGTTCGTCGACGACGGCAAGGCGCTGGCGTTCAATGCCGGTGTTGCGATCCTGCTGATCCTGCTCACGGTGTTTGCGGGCGGCTCGCTGGCAATGTGGTCGGTCCTCGCCATCGGCCTGTTCAACTCGATCATGTTCCCGACCATCTTCAGCCTGGCACTCAAGGGTCTTGGTCGCCACACCAGCCAGGGATCGGGCATCCTGTGCCTGGCGATCGTCGGCGGTGCCATCCTGCCGGTCGTTCAGGGCATGCTGGCCGATACGGTCGGCATCCACCTCGCCTTCCTGATGCCGGCGATCTGCTACCTCTACATCGCCTACTACGGCCTCAAGGGTCACAGGGCCGCCTGATCGAAGGCATGGATCCCTGAAACGAAAAACGCCCCCGCGATCGTCTCGCGGGGGCGTTTTCTTTTGCAGTAACGGATAGGCTTACATCAGCTTCGAGACGAGCGCCTTCAGCGGCTCTTCGATCGCCGGGCGAATGTCCGGGCGCTGCAGGGCAAAGGCGATATTGGCCATGATGAAGCCGTCCTTGGCGCCGCAGTCGTAGGTCTCGCCCTTGAAGTGGTAGCCGGCAAATTCCTGGCTCTTGGCAAGCGCCAGCATGCCGTCGGTCAACTGGATCTCGTTGCCGGCGCCACGTTCCTGGGTTTCCAGGATCTTGAAGATCTCCGGCTGCAGGATGTAGCGGCCGTTGATGAAGAAATTCGAAGGAGCCGTACCCTTGGCAGGCTTCTCGACCATCTCGGTGATCTTGAAACCGTCGCCGACGGTCTCACCCTTGCCGACGATACCGTATTTGTGGGCCTGGTCCGGATCGCATTCCTCGACCGCGAGAACGTTGCCGCCGGTCTGGTCGTAGAGTTCGACCATGCCCTTGAGGCAGCTCTTCTCCGACGACATGATCATATCCGGCAGCAGAACCGCGAAGGGTTCGTTGCCGACGATGTCGCGCGCACACCATACGGCGTGACCGAGACCGAGCGGAACCTGCTGGCGGGTGAAGCTCGCCGTACCGGCCTTCGGCAGGATATGCGAGAGCAGCGTCAGTTCGGCATTCTTGTTGCGCTCGCGCAGCATCTGCTCGAGTTCGAACTGAATATCGAAATAGTCTTCGATCACACCTTTGCCACGGCCGGTCACGAATACGAAATGTTCGATGCCGGCTTCCGCCGCTTCATCGACCACATACTGGATGACCGGCTTGTCGACGACCGTCAGCATTTCTTTTGGCACAGCCTTTGTGGCCGGCAGGAAGCGGGTGCCGAGGCCCGCAACAGGGAAGACTGCTTTACGAATTTTCCGTTCTTGTGACACTCATGCCTCCTGATGCATTTCGCTGTGCGGTTTCGGGTCTTTTGTCGGCTGTAATAAACATTTGCTACCTTTTAGCAAAGATCTGCCCCGGCCGCGCGTTTCATGGTAAAGAATTTGTTGACCCTATCCTGTTATCACATCGTTGAGCCGCATCCCGATCTCGCCATGATGGCCAGAATAAAAATGGACCGACTGCCGATGAAAAAAATCAGCCCCAATCGCTTCCGCGCAACGATCTTCTCGCTTGTCGCCGGCCTTGCCATATCGACCTGCGCGATAGATGCCCGCGCCGATGCCGGTTTCAAGACGTGGGTTGCAAATTTCTATTCGACTGCTGCCAAAAGCGGAATCAGTCGCTCGACCTATGATCGCGCCTTTGCAGGCATCAGCGGTCCCGATCAGGAAGTCCTGCGCAAGGCCGAGTACCAGCCGGAATTCAAGTCGAAAATCTGGGATTATCTCGACAGCCGCGTCAATCCCTACACGGTCAAGATCGGCCGCGAAATGGCTGCCCGCCATGGCGCGACGCTGAACGCCTTGGAGCGGCATTTCGGTGTCGACAGAAACATTCTCCTCGCCATCTGGTCGATGGAATCCAACTATGGCGCAGCTCTGGAAAATCCCGAACGTTTGCACCACGTGCCGCAGGCACTGGCGACGCTCGGCTGGGGCGATCCGAAGCGCGGCAAGTTCGCGCGCAACCAGCTGATCGCCGCCTTGAAGATTCTTCAGGCAGGCGACGTATCCCCCAAGCAGCTGACCGGTTCCTGGGCAGGCGCGATGGGCCATACCCAGTTCATCCCGACGAGCTACCTGCTCTATGCGGTCGACGCTGATGGCAACGGCAAGCGCGACATCTGGCATTCGGTTCCCGATGCGCTGGCGACCTCCGCCAACCTCCTGGCCAAGAACGGCTGGACTGCCGGCAAGACCTGGGGCTACGAATCCGTGCTTCCCGCCGGCGCCGCAAAATACGAAGGCCAGAGCAAGACCCTGGCACAGTGGGCAGCGCTGGGCTTCCAGCGTCCGAACGGCAAGGGTTTTCCGCGCGGAGCAGACCGCGCGACATTGAAGCTGATGGCCGGCGCGAACGGTCCAGCCTACCTGATGCTCTCCAACTTCTTCACCATCAAGCGCTACAACGCAGCCGACAGCTACGCGCTCGCGGTCGGTCTTCTCGCCGACGAGATCGCAGGTTTCGGCGGTGTACAGCAGTCCTGGCCGCGCCCCAACGGCACGCTCGACATCAAGGAGAAGTTCGAGCTGCAGAGCCGCATGAAGGAACTCGGCTATTACGAAGGCGAAGTGGACGGCAATTTCGGCTCCGGCTCGAAGGCCGCGATCTCCGCCATTCAGAAGCGCCTTGGCATGCAGCCGGATGGCGAGCCGTCGCATTCTCTTCTCAAGGCGATCCGTTGAGGCTAGCATGCGATGCGCCGCATCGTGAACGGTGCGGCCAAAAGGCATGAAAACGATGAAGCTCTTGCGCCACAACAGGCCAAACCGACGCCTGGTCCGGACGGTATTCATGGTAGCGACCAGCCTCGTGCTGTCGCTGCCATCAACCGTTTCGTTTGCCCAGGACGGCGGCGATCGGCGCAACCTGTTCAACATGCTGTTCGGTGCGCCCCGCACAGAGCGATATGAACGCTACGAACGTCCGACCCGGCGATATGACCGGCAGGATGGATCGATCATCGAGATGGCGCCACGCCGGCAGAGAAGCCGTGCCACTCCGCAGGCTGCGGTTCCCCGCACGAGGACGGCACCGATACCCTCTCAGCCCCACGCCGAACCCGTCGCCAAACTGGAAACCGCCAAGAAAATACTCGTTATCGGCGATTTTCTCGCCGGCAATATCGGGGGTGAGCTGGAAACGACGTTTGCGACCTCCCCGGGGGTTTCGATCATCAGCCGCAGCGACGGATCCTCCGGCCTGGTGCGCGACGACCATTACGACTGGCTTGGCCAACTGCCGGCTATTCTCGACGAGGCCAAACCCGCGATCGTGGTCGTCATGCTGGGTGCCAACGACCGCCAGCAAATGGACACCGCCAGCGGCCGCGAGAAATTCCGCACGGATGCCTGGTTCAAACAATATGAAACCCGTGTCGCGGAGCTTGCAGGCATGATCGCGCAGCGCAAGCTGACGCTGCTTTGGGTCGGCCTGCCGGCGTTCCAGTCGCCATCGATGATGGCGGACGCGGTCACGCTCAACACGCTTTATCGGGGACAGGTGGAGAAGGTCGGCGGCGAATTCGTCGACATCTGGGACGGCTTCGTCGACGAGGACGGCAGGTTCGTCCTGACTGGCTCGGACGTCAACGGACAGCAGGTACGCCTGCGCAATTCCGACGGCATCACGCTCACCAAGCCCGGCAAGGAAAAGCTCGCCTTCTATGTCGACAAGGTCCTGCGCCGGCATCTGGGCGACATGGCAAGCCCCGATCTCGCCAAATTCGACAGCAGCACCCTCCCGCCGCTCCAGACGCTCGAATCTCCAGCCAACCCCGAAGTGCCCGTACGGCCGATCAGCCTGGTTGACCCGGAGCTGGACGGCGGCCAAGAGCTTCTGGGCGGCAATGCGCCACCGGCCCGTCTGACGGAAACGCCCCGCGACAAACTGGTCAAACGCGGCGAACTTGACCCCGCCCCGGCGGGTCGGATCGACGACTACCGGCTCACGACCCAGTAGGTCTTTGACACGAGCGCGAGCTCTCGCCTGTAACTTCGTGAAAAACGTGTTACATAGTCATAAATTCCCAGTTCAGACGTGCATGGCCTAGCTGATCTCTTTTATCGGAGTGCCCACATGAACCTGCTTTTTCGCGTTATCGTATCCACGATTCTGCTTGCGACGCCGGTCCTTGCAGACGTTCCGCCGTTTCCATCCACCTTCAGGACCCAAACTGTCCATGTCGGCAACGTAGACATCCATCTCCGGATTGGTGGCAAGGGACCTGCCGTCGTTCTGCTACATGGCTACGGCGAAACCGGCGACATGTGGGCGCCGCTGGCTGCAAAGCTCGAGATGGATCATCTGGTCATCGTTCCCGATCTTCGCGGCATGGGTCTGTCATCACACCCCGAAGGCGGCTTCGACAAGGCAAGCCAGGCCCGCGACCTGGCGACCATTCTTAACGGACTGCACATCGATCGTTTCGCGCTGGTCACGCACGATATCGGCAACATGGTGGGCTTCGCCCTCGCGACGCAGCAACCCGCCCGCGTGACCCGCTTCGCGCTGCTCGATGCGCCCGTTCCCGGCATCGGCCCATGGGACGAGATCCTGAAAAACCCGCTTCTCTGGCATTTCCGCTTCGGGGGGCCGGACATGGAGCGTCTCGTCGCCGCGCGCGAGCGCATCTATCTGGACCGGTTCTGGAACGAATTTTCCGCCGACCCAAAGCGGTTCGACGAAGCATCCCGCAAACACTATGCCGCCCTCTATGCCTTGCCCGGCGCCATGCACTCAGGCTTCGCCCAGTTCGCGGCCTTCGACCAGGATGCGATCGACAACCGCGCCTGGGCAGCCACAGGCGCAAAACTGCAAATGCCCATTCTGGCCGTCGGCGGTGAAAAGTCCTTCGGGCCGGGCATGGCGGCGGTGATGCGCACCGCAGCCACGCAGGTCAGCGAAGGCGTAATCGCCGATGCCGGCCACTGGCTGATGGAAGAACAGCCGGATGCCACCGTCAAGATGATCGCCGCGTTTCTATCTACCAGTAAGTAACACCATCATTAGAGCAGGCGCTTATCGACGAACGCAAGCGTCCGCGTAGCAGTCCTTATGGTCGATCCTTCTAATGAACGTCTGCGCCCGTGGGATTGGATCGTGAAGATACTGATCCGGCCCCAGCATTTTGCGGAGGTTCAGTTCCAGCGTATCGAGCAGATCGAAATTGACCGGTACCATTTCGCAAGTCCAGCCAGAGCAATGACGGGACCATCCCTTTTTATGATGGGCGAGCAGGCGCGCTCGCAAGCTGTGCCATGGTAGTCGAAAGCGACAGTCCCATCGGTCACATAGACATGCGCGCCAGGAAAGCCATCCGCCGGAACAACCCGTTCCGCGTAAAGACCCACGACGGGCGGGTGAAGCAGATAGGTACCGGCCAGAATATGGCATGCTCCATGCCCGAAGAAAATTCGGTCGGGCAGCATCCAACGACGGACGGGGTCTCTCTTGATGCCGCTTTTCAAGATGTACATGCGGCAATCATGACCTGATTCCGCCGAAACAAAAACGGCCCCTCCCCGCAAAACGGAGAGAGGCCGTTCATTTTGACAAATAAGTTAGCGCGGCAGGACGCTCGAGCCCATCAGCGCTTCGTCGATCGCTCTTGCTGCCTGACGGCCTTCGCGGATCGCCCACACCACCAACGACTGGCCGCGGCGAACGTCGCCGGCGGTCCACAGCTTGTCGACCGAGGTCTTGTAGTCGCGCTCGTTGGCAATGACGTTGGTGGAGCCGCGGCGGTCGACATTGAGCGCCAGCTTGCCGTCGAGTTCGGACAGAACGCTGTCGGTTGCCGGACCGGAGAAGCCGATGGCGATGAAGGCGAGATCGGCCTTGATGATGAAGTCGGTGCCCGCGATCGGTTGGCGGCGATCATCCACTTCGCAGCAGCGAACGCCGGTCAGCTGGCCGTCTTCTCCGACGAATTCGAGCGTTGCTACCTGAAACTCGCGGATCGCGCCTTCGGCCTGGCTGGACGAGGTGCGCATCTTGGTGGCCCAGAATGGCCAGACGGCAAGCTTGTCTTCCTTTTCCGGCGGCTGCGGGCGGATGTCGAGCTGGGTCACCTTGACGGCGCCCTGGCGGAACGCGGTACCGACGCAGTCGGACGCAGTATCGCCACCGCCGACGACGACGATATGCTTGCCACCGGCAAGGATCGGCTCGGCGGCCCAGGCGACGCTATCGATATTCTCGCGGCCGATACGGCGGTTCTGCTGCACGAGATACGGCATCGCATCATAGACGCCGTGCAGTTCCGTGCCGGGAATGCCGGCCGGACGCGGGGTTTCGGAACCGCCGCAATAGAGCACGGCATCGAATTCCGCGGTCAGTTCCTCGACCTTCTTGTCGACGCCGATATTGACGCCGTAGTGGAAGGTCACGCCTTCGCCGGTCATCTGCTCGACGCGGCGGTCGATGAAATTCTTCTCCATCTTGAAGTCAGGAATGCCGTAACGCAGCAGGCCGCCGGCCTTGGACTCACGCTCGAACAGATGCACATCGTGACCGGCACGCGAAAGCTGCTGGGCCGCCGCCATGCCGGCAGGACCCGAACCGATCACGGCAACCTTGCGGCCACTCTTCACGGTCGCCGGCTGCGGCACGATATACCCGAGCTCATAGGCCTTGTCGGCAATCGCCTGCTCGACGGTCTTGATCGCGACCGGCGCATCTTCGAGATTGAGCGTGCAGGCTTCCTCGCACGGCGCGGGACAAACGCGACCGGTGAATTCCGGGAAGTTGTTGGTGGAATGAAGGTTGCGGATCGCCTCCTCCCACTTGTTGTTGTAGACGAGGTCGTTCCAATCGGGAATCTGGTTATGAACCGGGCAGCCGGTCGGACCGTGGCAATAGGGAATGCCACAGTCCATGCAGCGCGCCGCCTGTTTCGTCACTTCCGCATCCGACATCGGAATGGTGAATTCGCGGAAATGGCGGATACGATCGGACGCCGGCTGGTACTTGCCAACCTGCCGGTCGATTTCCATGAATCCCGTAACTTTGCCCATAGTCTTTCCCTCAGTTCACAGAGGCGGCCATTGCGGCCCCCAGTACCAGTAGGCGAAACCGATCACCGCCCCCAGCACCACAAATTCCAAAACTAGCGCACCGATTGACCAGTGCGGCGACCGTTGGAACGGCCGCGGCGATTGCCACGGCCGTTCCGGCATGAACGATGCGTCCAATGCGGTTCACTCCGCAGCCACGCCCATCCGCATTCGTTCCATTTCCACCAGTGCACGACGATATTCGACCGGCATGACCTTGCGGAATTTCGGACGGAACTCGCTCCAGCGGTCGAGAATGTCCTTGGCGCGTGTCGAGCCCGTATAGTGCATGTGGTTGGAGATCAGCTGGTAGAGCCGTTCCTCGTCGTGACGCGTCATGTCTTCGGAAACGTCCACGCGTCCCTTGTGCATGATGTCGCCGCCGTGGTGGTGCAGCTTTTCCAGCATGTCGTCTTCTTCCGGAACCGGCTCCAGTTCCACCATCGCCATGTTGCAGCGCTTGGCGAAATCGCCCGTCTCGTCGAGCACGTAAGCCACGCCACCCGACATGCCGGCTGCAAAGTTGCGGCCGGTTTCGCCGAGCACGACGACGATGCCGCCGGTCATGTATTCGCAGCCGTGGTCGCCCACGCCCTCGACCACCGCGATGGCGCCCGAGTTGCGCACCGAGAAACGCTCGCCGGCAACGCCGCGGAAGTAGCACTCGCCGGTCGTTGCGCCGTAAAGCACGGTGTTTCCGACGATGATCGAGTTCTCGGCAACGATGTTGGAGTTTTCCGGCGGCCGCACGATGATGCGTCCACCCGACAGACCCTTGCCGACATAGTCGTTGCCGTCACCGATCAGGTCAAACGTGATGCCGCGCGCAAGGAACGCCGCGAACGACTGTCCGGCCGTGCCGCGCAGCGTCACATGGATCGTGTCGTCCTTCAGTCCCTTCTGGCCCCAGCGCTTGACCAGCGCACCCGACAGCATGGCGCCGACGGAACGGTCGACGTTCTTGATCGGCACTTCGAAGACGACAGGCTCCTTGCTTTCAAGGGCTGCCTGCGACTTCTCGATCAGCTTGCGGTCGAGAATATCGTCGATCGGATGCTTTTGCCGCTCGGTCCAGTAGGTCGCAGACTTCGGAGCCTCAACCTTGTGAAACAGCTTGGTGAAGTCGAGACCCTGCGACTTCCAGTGCGCCAGCATGTCGTCCTTCTCGAGCAGCTCGGAAAGGCCGATGATCTCGTCGAACTTGGTGAAGCCAAGCGATGCGAGGATCTCGCGCACTTCCTCAGCCACGAAGAAGAAGTAGTTGATCACGTGTTCCGGCGTGCCCTTGAAGCGCTTGCGCAGAACCGGATCCTGCGTCGCGACACCAACGGGGCAGGTGTTGAGATGGCACTTGCGCATCATGATACAGCCGGCGGCAATGACTGGCGCCGTCGCAAAGCCGAACTCGTCCGCTCCGAGAAGCGCTCCGATGATGACGTCGCGGCCGGTCTTCAGACCACCATCGACCTGCAGCGCGATACGCGAGCGCAGACCGTTCAGCACCAGCGTCTGCTGGGTCTCGGCAAGGCCGATTTCCCAAGGAGAGCCGGCATGCTTCAGCGATGTCAGCGGCGAAGCGCCCGTGCCACCGTCGAAACCTGCAACCGTGATATGATCGGCGCGCGCCTTGGCGACGCCTGCCGCAACCGTGCCGACACCCACTTCCGAGACCAGCTTGACGGAGATGTCGGAGGTCGGGTTGACGTTCTTCAAATCGTAGATCAGCTGCGCCAGATCTTCGATCGAATAGATGTCGTGATGCGGCGGCGGCGAGATGAGGCCGACACCCGGCGTCGAGTGACGGGTCTTGGCGACAGTCGCGTCCACCTTGTGGCCGGGCAACTGACCACCCTCGCCGGGCTTTGCACCCTGCGCCACCTTGATCTGCAGCATATCCGCATTGACCAGATACTCGGTCGTCACGCCGAAGCGGCCGGATGCGATCTGCTTGATCGCCGAACGCTCCGGGTTCATCGAACCGTCGGCCAGCGGCAGATAGCGATCGCTTTCCTCGCCGCCTTCGCCGGTGTTCGACTTGCCGCCGATGCGGTTCATGGCAATCGCAAGCGTCGTATGCGCCTCGCGCGAAATCGAGCCGAACGACATGGCGCCGGTCGAGAACCGCTTGACGATATCGACTGCCGGTTCGACTTCATCGAGCGACACCGGCTTGCGGCCAAACGCTTCCGCCGACTTGATCTTGAACAGGCCGCGAATGGTGTTCATCCGCACCGCGCTCTCGTTCACCATTTCGGCGAACTCGCGGTAGCGATCCTGGCTGTTGCCGCGCACGGCATGCTGCAGGGTGGCGACCACATCCGGCGTCCAGGCATGGCTTTCGCCACGCATGCGGTAGGCATATTCGCCGCCGATATCGAGCGAGGAGGCGAGAACCGGATCCTTGCCGAAGGCTGCACGGTGGCGGGTAACGGTTTCCTCGGCGATATGATCGAGGCCGATACCTTCGATCGACGTCGCGGTGCCGAAGAAATACTGGTTGACCAGCTCGGTGTTCAGACCGACGGCATCGAAGATCTGGCCGCCGCAATAGGACTGGTAGGTCGAGATGCCCATCTTGGACATGACCTTGAGGATGCCCTTGCCGACCGCCTTGATGTAGCGCGAGACGATCTCGGAACTGTCCACTTCCTTCGGAAACTCGCCGCGCATATGCATGTCAGTCAGCGTGTCGAAGGCGAGATAAGGGTTGATGGCTTCGGCACCGTAACCGGCGAGAAGGCAGAAATGGTGGATCTCGCGCGGCTCGCCCAATTCGACGACGAGACCGACCGAAGTGCGAAGACCCTTGCGGATCAGATGGTGATGCACGGCAGCGGTCGCGAGAAGCGCCGGGATGGCAATCCTGTCCGGTCCGATCTGGCGGTCGGAGAGAACGATGATGTTATAGCCGCCCTTGACCGCCGCTTCCGCACGCTCGCAGAGGCGATCGAGCATTTCCGGCATGCCTTCGGCGCCGCGCTCGATATCGTAGGTGAAATCGAGCGTCTTGGTGTCGAAACGGTCTTCCGTGTGACCGATCGAGCGGATCTTTTCCAGATCTCCATTGGTGAGGATCGGCTGGCGCACTTCGAGCCGCTTGGCGTTTGCAGCACCTTCATGGTCGAGAATGTTCGGCCGCGGCCCGATGAACGACACGAGGCTCATGACGAGCTCTTCGCGGATCGGATCGATCGGCGGGTTCGTCACCTGCGCAAAGTTCTGCTTGAAATAGGTGTAGAGCAGCTTCGACTTTTGCGACATCGCCGAGATCGGCGTGTCGGTGCCCATCGAGCCCACGGCTTCCTGACCGGTCGTCGCCATCGGCGACATCAGGATCTTGGTGTCCTCGGATGTGTAGCCGAATGCCTGCTGGCGATCGAGCAGCGACACGTCGCGGCGCAGCGCGCGCGGTTCAACCGGCTTCAGGTCCTCAAGGATCAGCTGCGTGCGATCCAGCCACTTCTCGTAAGGATGGCGGGTTGCAAGCGTGGTCTTCAACTCCTCGTCGGAGATGATCTGACCCTTTTCCATGTCGATCAGCAGCATCTTGCCAGGCTGCAGACGCCACTTCTTGATGATGCTTTCTTCCGGCACCGGCAGCGTGCCGGCTTCGGATGCCAGAATGATGCGGTCGTCGTCGGTGACGAGATAACGGGCCGGGCGCAGACCGTTGCGGTCGAGCGTCGCGCCGATCTGGCGGCCATCGGTAAAGCACACGGCAGCCGGACCATCCCATGGCTCCATCAGAGCCGCATGGTATTCGTAGAAAGCCTTGCGCTCCTTCGACATCGACTGGTTGCCGGCCCAGGCTTCGGGGATCAGCATCATCATCGCATGCGCCAGCGAATAGCCGCCACGCAGCAGGAATTCGAGCGCGTTGTCGAAGCAGGCCGTATCCGACTGGCCCTCGTAGGAGATCGGCCAGAGCTTGGAAATGTCGTCGCCGAACAGCGGCGAGGACACCGATGCCTGACGCGCCGCCATCCAGTTGACGTTGGAGCGCAGCGTGTTGATTTCGCCGTTATGGGCAACCATGCGGTATGGATGCGCGAGCTTCCAGGACGGGAACGTGTTGGTGGAGAACCGCTGGTGCACGAGGGCGACAGCACTTTCAAACCGCGGGTCGGCCAGATCCTTGTAATAGGCGCCGACCTGATAGGCGAGGAACATGCCCTTGTAGACGATCGTCGTCGATGACAGCGATACCGGATAGAAGCCGGTTTCCTGACCGCCGAACTGATCGTAGATACGGTTGGAGATGACCTTGCGAATGAGGAAGAGCTTGCGCTCGAAATCCTGATTGGTCGCGGCATCGCGGCCGGCGCCAATGAACACCTGGAGGTGATAGGGCTCGGTACCGGCAATATCCGGCGCCTTGGACAGCGAGGAATTGTCGACAGGCACTTCGCGGAAGCCGATGAACTGCTGGCCCTCTTCAGCCGTCACATCGACGATCACCTTCTTGAAGTGCTCGATCTGATCCGGGTCGCGCGGCAGGAAGAAGTGACCGACGGCATACTCGCCAGCCTTGGGCAGGGTGATGCCCTGCTTCGCCATTTCCTCGCGGAAGAACTTGTCGGGGATCTGCAGCAGAATGCCGGCACCATCGCCCATCAGCGGGTCAGCACCGACGGCGCCGCGATGGGTGAGGTTTTCCAGAATGAACAGGCCATCCTTGATGATCTGGTGCGACTTCTGGCCCTTCATATGGGCGATGAAGCCGACGCCGCAGGCATCGTGCTCGTTGCGCGGGTTGTAAAGCCCCTGCGCGGCCGGAATGCCGGAGGCAATGAATGGCAGACGCTGTTCGACGCCCGAGCCAGCTTCCGCCGCGGTCGCGGTGGCGGGCAGACAGTGCACTTCAGGAACATTCTTCGTCATTGCTATTCCTCCTGTTGGCCACTCACGATCGAGCTTGCAAACGGCGTATTCTTCATTTCACCCGAAGGAATACCTCGTCCTTTCAGGCGGCAGACTGCGGAAGCAGGAAGCCCTTGAGAGCACGAAGCATACCCTTGAACACGTCGACGGTCACCGCTCGGAAACGAAAAACCGCCTTCAGTTCAAAAATTAGGACAACAATTCTGTCCTAATTCTCGAATTTTATGACATATGTGCCGCCTGTCTTCAATCCCCGGCCCACGAAAAACTTAAAGCTAAACGACACTTGATTACTGGTTGCGATGCCAGCTTGAAATAATCTTGCGCCGCGAGTGACAAAACTCGGCTTTGATTACGCGGCACGAGCAGACACCGCTCATTCGGCACATTTCCGGATTGATCAACGGTCCGAAAGGCTTATGGTCCGCCTCGCTCAAAGCCCCGCATCTTATCCCACATAGCTTGCAAGGTACCGTCATGTTCTTCGCCTCGGACAACTGGGCTGGCGCCCATCCCGCAATCAATGAACGCTTGTCGAAGGAATCCACCCGCTTTGCCGCGGCCTACGGCAACAGCGAGCTCGACCGCTCGATCGAGGCTCGCTTCAACGAGATGTTTGAACGCGACGTCGCCGTCTTCTTTGTCGCGACCGGCACGGCAGCCAATTCGCTAGCGCTTGCCAGCGTCGCCCGCCCCGGCGGCCTCACCTTTTGTCATTCCGAAGCGCATGTGATCGAGGACGAATGCGGAGCACCCGACTTCTTCTCGGGCATGCGCATGGTCGCGGTCGAGGGCCCGGCCGGCAAAATGCTGCCGGAGAACCTCGTGGAGCGCATCTCACGCTACCCGCAGGACGCCATTCACCACGGCCGCGCCGCCGCCATCACCATGACGCAGGCAACAGAAGTCGGCACGATCTATACGCTCGATGAAATCGACGCGATCGCAAAGATCGCCAAGGACAACGGTCTGCCGCTGCACATGGACGGCGCCCGCTTCGCCAATGCTCTGGTCGCGCTTGATTGCTCGCCCGCCGAGATGACCTGGAAGCGTGGCGTCGACGTGCTGTCCTTCGGCGGCACCAAGAACGGCTGCTGGTGCGCCGAGGCGATCGTGTTCTTCAATCCTGATCTCGCCAAGGATTTTGCATTCCTGCGCAAGCGCAGCGCACAGCTGTTTTCGAAATCGCGCTTTATCGCAGCCCAGTTCGACGCCTATCTGAAGGACGACCTGTGGATGGGTCTCGCCGGCCATGCCAACACCATGGCCGATCGCCTGCGCACCGGCTTCAGCGCGCTCAACAGCGCACGGCTTGCCTGGCCGACGACATCGAACGAAGTGTTCGCGGTCCTGCCGAAAGCCTCCGCCAAGGCCGCCGAAGAACAGGGCGCACGCTTCTACAACTGGCCGGCACCCCGCGACATTCCGGAAAAGATCAAGGCAGACGAAGTGCTCATCCGCATGGTCACATCGTTTGCGACCACGGAAGAAGACGTCGACCAGTTCCTGTCGATCTGCGCTTCCGCCTGATCGTCAGCCCTGCTTTTGCGGCGCAATCTGCGCCGTAATCAGGCTGGACAGGGCCTCGACCAGCGCGGCATCTGCGCCGCGCCTGGAAATCAGCACGAACTCGACATCCTGCAGCGTTGGCAAACGGTCCCCGGTGATCTCCTTGAGGCCTTCGGGCGCCATGCTGCGCGGCTGCACGAGCACGCCCATTCCCGCCCGCGCCGCAGCCGTCAAACCGCTGAGACTGCCGCAGGTGCAGACGATCCGCCAGGACATACCGGCTCCATCCAGCGCCTCTTGCGCCACCCGCCGCGTGATCGAGGGCGACGGGAAGGCGATCAGCGGCAGAGCATCGGTCCGGTCGATCATGCGCTCCGGATCCCGCGCCAGCCACACAAGCGGCTCGCGGTAGAGCAGACGCCCATGGGTTTCCCCCACATGCCGTTTGGCGAGAACCAGATCGAGATCGCCCGCGTCCTGCATCTGATTGAGCACGGCCGACAGCGCCACGGTCAGCTCCAGATCGACGAGTGGATGCAAACGAATAAAATCTTCGAGAATGCCCGTCAGCCGGCTCGCAACCACATCCTCGGAAACGCCGAGCCGCAATCTGCCACGCAGCCGGCTTTCGCCGAACAACGAGGACACCTTGCTGTTGAGATCCAGCATTCCGCGCGCATAGCCCAGCAGCGCCTCCCCTTCCGTCGTCAGCCGCACGTGGTGCGTATCCCGCGAAACGAGCTGACGCCCGAGCGACTTTTCCAACCGCTGGATATGCTGGGTAACGGTCGACTGCCCGAGCCCCAGCCGTGCCGCCGTATCGGTAAAACTTCCCGTCTGCTCCAGCACGAGAAAACTGTTCAGGTGATGCAGGTTGAGCATGGTTATCCGACTTCGCGATAGCTGTTAGTGTTTGCATTTCAATTCATGATAAGCGAAGACAGCCTCGACAAACAATGAAATCGTCGAAGGATTTTCCATGCGCCGCTACCTGCCGGATCGCTTTACCGTCATGCTCGTCTGCACCGTCATCCTCGCCTCCTTCCTGCCGATCCAGGGCGTATGGGCGGAATGGTTCGGGGTGGCGACAGACATCGCCATCGGCCTCCTCTTCTTTCTGCATGGCGCTCGCCTGTCGCGGGATGTGGTGGTCGCAGGCGTCCTGCACTGGCGCCTGCATCTGACGATCCTTTTGACGACGTTTGCGATCTTCCCGATCCTTGGGCTCATGATCGGTTTCGTTCCGGAAGACATCCTGCCGGCACCGCTTTACATGGGCATCCTCTTCCTCTGTGTGCTGCCGTCCACCGTGCAGTCGTCGATCGCCTTTACCTCGATGGCGGGCGGCAACGTGCCGGCGGCAATCGTTGCGGCATCCGGTTCCAACATTCTCGGCATGTTCCTGACCCCGCTTCTGGTCGGCCTGCTTCTGTCGACGACCGGCGACGCCGGCGTTTCGACCGATGCCATCCAGAAGATTGGTCTTCAGCTTCTGGCACCGTTCATCGCCGGCCAGATCCTGCAGCCGTGGATCGGCAACTGGATCCGCTCCAAGAAGAAGATCCTCTCGCCCGTCGACCGCGGCTCGATCCTGATGGTCGTCTACCTCGCCTTCTCGGAAGCGGTCATCGAAGGAATCTGGAGCCGATTTTCGGTGAGCGACATCGCGGCAGTCGTCGTCATCGACATGCTGCTTCTGACCGTCGTCATCTGCATCACCATGTTCGGCAGCAGACTGCTCGGCTTCAAGAAGGAAGACGAGATCACCATCACCTTCTGCGGCTCCAAGAAATCGCTGGCAAGCGGCGTACCGATGGCCAACGCCATCTTCTCCGGCCAGTCGGCCTCGATCGGCGCCATCGTCCTGCCGATCATGCTGTTCCATCAGATCCAGCTGATGGCCTGCGCCGCGATCGCCCAGAAATACGCCGATCGCGCCAGGGCCAAGGAAGAAGCCCTCGCCAAGGTCGCCGCAGCCTGAAACCGGCGTGCAGACCTTAAGGTGTGCCAATCAGGGCCGAAGCTTTGGCCCTAATTTCCTGAAGCTCAGAGGCTGAAACACGGCTCTTGCGTTCGGCGCGGCGTGAGCGCCAGTCGAGGCTTTTTACCTGATCTGCAAGGACGCATCCTTTGTCGTCCTTCAGAACGACCTCGAATGGATACCCTTTCACCTTCGTCGTCATCGGGCAGCAGAGCATCAGTCCGAAACGATTGTAGCTTGCGGGACTAAGGACGACTGCAGGCCGCCGCCCCGCTTGCTCGTGTCCGGACTGCGGCGAGAAATCAAGCCAGAGGATGTCGCCGGCATCGGGAACGTTGGACTGAGCGTTCACAACGCTTCTCTGCCGACCGGCGCACCAAAGTCGGCCTCGTCATGCAGATTGTCGGCGTTCATACCGGCAACAAGGTGGTCTAGCGTTGTGTCCAGTTCGGTAACAGCCTGGATAACGATACGGCCGTTTTCTTCGGATACTTCGACGACGGAATCCGGCTTGAGGTTTGCCGCTTCCATGACGGCTGCCGGAATGCGAACAGAAGCGCTGTCGCCCGATTTCTTGACAGTAACACGCATCGGCACTCCCTCACGTTGAAGATCAGGCTGAGATAATGTCGATACGGTAGGCCGCCCGGCAAACCCGGTCAATGCCAACCAAAAACGCCCCCTCCCGGCGTGGGAAGAGGCGTCTGTATGCTACCCGTGACTGGAGGTCATTGGGCTGTCATTACTCTCCGTGGCGGGTCAGTTGACCTGCTGCGGAGCGATCTGCGCTTCGATCGTCTTGACGCTGTCGGAAGCATCGGCCGCAATCGAGATACGGCGTGGCTTCAGCGCTTCCGGAATGTTGCGCACCAGATCGATGTGCAAGAGACCGTTCTTCAGCGAAGCGGTTTCGACTTCCACGTGATCGGCGAGCTGGAAGCGGCGCTCGAAGGCGCGCTTGGCGATGCCGCGGTAGAGATATTCGGTCTCGGCACCGGCTTCGTCATCGCTCTTCTCGCCCTTCACGGTCAGCGAATGAGCCTGGAATTCGATCGAGAGCTCCTTCTCGTCAAATCCCGCGACAGCCATCGTGATGCGATAGGTGTTGTCGCCGGTCCGCTCGATATTGTAGGGCGGATAGCTCTGGGCCTGATCGCCAAGGTTGCGATTGTCGAGCAGATTGAAGAGACGGTCGAAACCGACGGTGGAGCGGTAAAGGGGGGAAAAATCGACGTGACGCATAAAGTCCTCCATTGAAGCGACGTTGCGGTTTAGCTTTGGTGTCTCACCCCGTTCTGGCGATGAAGACCCCGTTCTGCAGGCCCTTTCGGCGCCTGCAGAGGAAAGATGGGAATTGATTTTCCGTCATTCAAGAGGTCTTTTGTCGGGGGAAATTCATCCGGTGACGGGCTCGGCTTTCTGGTTATAGGCCGGCAGGTCAGAGTTCTCCGCTCCGGCCTCGCCTCTATCCGCATCCACCATTTCAGATGATTTCACTTGACGTGGCGGCCCGGATCGCTTGACCCTGTCGGCATGACTGACACGCCCCACGCCTCACAGACCCTGTTGCGATCGACCCCGGAAAATCCGGCGCCGGCCGATTACACCGCTGGCCATTTCACCGGTCACCGCGGCACGAAGCTGCGTTACGCGCTTTTCCGCTCACCGGTCTCACCGGCCCGCGGCACGATCGTGCTGCTGCAGGGGCGCAATGAGTTCATCGAGAAATATTTCGAGACTATCCGCGAGCTCAACGCGATGGGCCTGTGGGTCGCGACCTACGATCTGCGCGGCCAGGGCGGTTCCGACCGCGAGACACGGCATCTGAAAAAAGGCCATGTCAGACATTTCTCCGACTACCAGAAAGACCTCGACATCTTTCTCGAGCAGATCGTGCTTCCGGATGCACGCCTGCCTTTTTTTCTGATCGCCCATTCCACCGGCGCACTGATCGCACTGTCGTCGGCGCCGAAACTCGCCAACCGGATCAGCCGCATGGCGCTGCTGTCGCCCTATATCGGCTTTCAGGGCCAGGCCCTGCCGGAACGCATCGTCTGGCCGCTTTCGACGGTCATGCGCTGGACCGGGCTCGGCAAGATCCAGCTTGGCGGAGACAAGCGCTTCATACCCTTCGAACGAAACGGCCTGACCGGCGATCGCACCCGCTTCGAGCGAAATCTCGGCCTCTACGCTGCATATCCGGAACTGACGGTCGGCGCACCGACGGCCGGCTGGGTTCACGAGACCCTTCGCGCAGGCCGGCGCGTCTCGTCGCAGGCGCATCTGACACGGATCACCATTCCGACGCTGATCATCGCGCCTGTCCTCGATGGCGTCGTGCCCTATTCGGCCCAGGAGGAACTCTCGCGCAATTTCCGGGCGGCACAGCTCATCACCATCACCGGCGGCCGCCATGAGTTGCTGCAGGAAAAGAATATCTACCGCGCCCAGGTGATGGCGGCGCTCGAGGCCTTCATGCCTGGGCTCGATGGCGGCATAGACCTCAGCGAATCCGCGGCCTGACCCGTCTTATCGGCGCGCCAGCAGCGCAAGCGCTTCGGCGTGCACGCTACGCGAACCGGCGGCGATGATATTGCCGCCGTTCTCCGGCCGGCCACCGTCCCAGTCGGTGATGATGCCGCCCGCCTGCTCGATGATCGGGATCAGCGCACCGACATCATAGGGCTGAAGATTGTTCTCAACCACGAGATCGATATGACCGCCCGCCAGAAGGCAATAGGCGTAGCAATCGCAGCCATAGCGGAACAGCCGCACCTTCTCTTCGATCGAGCGGTAAAGTGCCAGATCCTCGCCCTCGAAAATATGCGGTGACGTGGTGAAGAGAACCGCATCGGACAGCTGTCCGCAGTCACGCACGGCAAGGACGGCCTCACCACCCGGGCCGCGATAGGTTGCGACCTTGCCATCGGCAAGATAGCGTTCGCCGGTAAACGGCTGGTCCATCATGCCCATCGTGGCCCGACCATTCGACTGCAAGCCGATCAGCGTGCCCCACAGCGGCACGCCTGAGATAAAGGCCCGCGTCCCGTCGATCGGATCGATGACCCAGACATGCTCGCGGTCGAGCCCGACATTGCCATGCTCTTCGCCCAGGATGCCGTGTTCGGGAAACCGCGCCTCGATCAGGGCCCGGATGGCGGTTTCCGCCGCCCTGTCGCCCTCGGTCACCGGATCGAACCCGCCGGCCAGCTTGTTGACGACGGAGACACCGGTGCGGAAGCGCGGCAGCGTCTGCTCGCGGGCGGCATCGGCAAGCGTATCGAAAAAGGCGCGATCAGGCAGCATCAACAACTCCGTCCCAGAAAAGCTGCCCCCGTTCTAAAGCAGGTCTTGGCGCTTAGAAAGGCCTGAACCGTTCTTGGACTGACCAAAACGCGGTCACTTCGCCAAATAATGATGCAATTTTCATCACGCAAATTAATTGATTGACAAATGTGCATAACGGACGTAGCGTCTTCCTACAGTCTTTGACTGTAAATACCCTCCTTGGGTGTTTCCTCCCTAGACTTAGCCGCGCTGTAAGCGCGGTTTTTTTTGTCCGAAATACAGGGGTGGAAGGGTATCGCGATGAGCACGCAGATGTCTGCATGCTGCGGCATCGAATGCGCTCTGTCAGGGAAGTCGGCTACCTCGGCGATCGAAGTCAGCCTGATGCGGGGATACTATTCCGCTGCGAGCGCAGTGTCGCTGGCCGAGAAATCAGCGACGAAGTCGGCCATCTGGCGCATGAACAGCGAGAGTGCGGCGGCGATCGCATCAAATTCCGGCCGCTTCGAAAGCGTCCCCTCATCCACGTAAAGCCCGCGGTTGATCTCGATCTGCAGCGCGTGCAGGCCGCGCACGGGCCGGCCGTAATGTTCGGTGATGAAGCCGCCAGCATAGGGTTTGTTGCGCACGGCGGCAAAACCCATCTCGCTCAGGAAGCTGAGCGCCGCGCGCGAAATTTCGGCAGACGCGCTTGTGCCGTAACGATCGCCGATGATGAAGTCGGGCTTCACGTTCGAACCCGAAAGCCGGATATTGCCAGGCATCGAGTGACAATCAATCAGCACGCAGATGCCGAACCGGGCATGCGTGGCCGCGATCAGCCGGCGCAGGCAGGCATGGTATGGCTTGTAGATTGCCTCGATCCGGGACAGGCCCTCCGCCACCGAAAGCTTGCGCCGGTAGATATCCATGTTCTCGGCGACGATGCGCGGAATGGTGCCAAGCCCACCGGCAACGCGCATCGATCCGATATTGGCGTAAGGCGGCAACGGACCATCGAACATACGCGGATCTAGTTCGAACGGCTCGCGATTGACGTCGAGATAGGCCCTGGGAAAATGCGCGGCAAGCAGAGGCGCGCCAAGTTCCGGCGCATCGGCGAAGAGATCGTCGACATAATGATCTGCCGAACGGCGAATCGACATCGAGTCGAGATTGCTGTCGGCAAGAAAGCTTTCCGGGTAGCACCGGCCGCTATGGGGAGAGTTGTACACGAAGGGAATGGTTTGCCTGGCGGGTTCCCTTACTTCGAAATGCTCAGGATCGCCGGCGTTGAAATCCATTCCGTTTTTACCATGTCATGAACAAGTCGGATGAGGTATGTTGCCAGTTGCCCGGCGGGAAGTCCATACTATGTAATCCCACCAAGGCTGCTTCGGCTCTTATTAAACGGATGTTTACCGTCAATTGAGAGTGTAGACGGCCATACAGCCACGACTCATAGACAGATAGCGGTCCCCGAGATGCTTCCAAAAATCCTTCTCGCCGAAGATGACAACGACATGCGCCGGTTCCTGGTGAAAGCGTTGGAAAAGGCGGGCTACAAGGTCATTTCCTTCGACAACGGCGCCAGCGCCTACGACCGGCTCCGCGAAGAGCCTTTCTCGCTGCTCCTGACCGACATCGTCATGCCCGAGATGGACGGCATCGAGCTCGCCCGCCGCGCGACCGAACTCGACCCCGATCTCAAGGTCATGTTCATCACAGGGTTTGCCGCCGTCGCTCTGAATTCTGATTCGAAGGCCCCGAAGGATGCAAAGGTTCTCTCCAAGCCCTTCCACCTGCGCGATCTTGTGGACGAAGTGAACAAGCTTCTGGCCGCGTAAGCCCGGTTTTCCGGCGGCTGTCAAAAAGACTTCACAAAACCGGAAAAAGCCTATTGACGGCACATCGGTTTCTGTGGTCTTAAGCCGCCCATCGGATGGGCGTATAGCTCAGCGGGAGAGCACTACGTTGACATCGTAGGGGTCACAGGTTCAATCCCTGTTACGCCCACCATCCTGATTAGCCGCAAGGCACGAAAGGCTTCTGGGAAACCGGAAGCCTTTTTCGTTTCAAGCCGTTAACCGACCGCATAACGTCCCGTCACCATTCTTCCATCCGTAACAATACCAATAGCGCGAGGCTTGCGGATGCGGGAGCTTGTGGGTCTGAGTTTGTGGCTGGCCTCTCGGCCAGTGGCACTCAGGCGGCCGGGGTCGTGTGGGGCTCCGGCCGCTTCAATAGCGCTTCACTTCCCGAATTTACCGCAAACAAAAGCCGCCCGTGGAAGCTCCAGGGCGGCTTTGCTGTTTTGATCCATGGGGTCTTTCTTAGAAGACCACGGCGCCTGCCGTCAGTGCCAGAACCAGGAAGATAAGGAAGATCACGATAGCGATAAAGAACAGGATTTTCGCGATGCCCGCGGTGGCAGAGGAGACGCCGGAGAAGCCGAGGAAGCCTGAAATCACGGAGATGACGAGAAAGATGAGAGCCCATTTCAGCATGGTATTATTCCTTCATATTTGATGCGGGAACAACGTGACAAAAGGTTCCAGGTTCCAGCGCCGTGATGGCCGCGAAGAAATATTCCGGCAAAAATGTGAACTACGCGTCGGCAAGCAGATGCACTCGTCCCGAGATGCCGATCGACACCCGGTCGCCTGACGCAAGCAGCTCGCGGCCGGGGATATCCAGGCGGAAGGAAATCTCGCCCTCGGCGATACCGTCTCCGGCGAGTGTTATCCTCGCATCAAGCGATGGCCCGCAGAAAACCACGTCGCTGACCACAGCCGAGACCCCGTTGTCCGGCGCGTATTCGATCCGGCTGACGGTAAACTGCTCAGGCCGGATCATGATCTGCGCCCGGCCGCGATAGGTGACGTCCGCAACCTCTAGCCGGCCGATCGGGCTGTCTGCTATCCCGTCGCTCACCATGGCCGGCAGCACGACCGCTTCTCCGAGGAAGGTGGCCGTCGCCCGGTCGACGGGTTTAAGATAGACCTCGCGCGGCGTGCCGACCTGGGCGAATTTTCCCGCCCGCATCACGACCAGCTCATCGGCGAAGGCAAGCGCTTCCGCCTGGTCATGGGTAACGAGAATGGTGGTGACGCCGGCAGCAGACAGTACGTCGGCCACAGCCTTTCGGGTGGCGGTCCTCAGGCCCATGTCGAGCGCCGAGAAGGGTTCGTCCAGCAGCATCAGCCGCGGCCTGCGGGCAAGCGCCCTTGCCAGCGCCACGCGCTGCTGCTGGCCGCCGGAAAGCTGATCCGGCTTGCGGGCAAGCATCGCCCCGTCAAGCCCGACCATCTCCATCAGTTCCGCAGCCCTTGCCTGTTTGGCGTCGCGATCCGCGTCCATGCCGAAACCGATATTGTCGAGCACCGAAAGATGCGGAAACAGGCAGCCGTCCTGCGCCACGATGCCGATATTACGTCGGTAGGCAGCAACATGTGCGTCCGCATTGGACATGATCTCGCCGCCAAGCGTGATCGAGCCGGCGTCAGGAACCTCGAACCCGGCAATCAGCCGCAAAAGCGTGGTCTTGCCGCAGCCGGAAGGGCCGACGATGGCCGTGCGGCTTCCGCTTTGGGCTGCAAGGTCGACACCGGCAACGGCTGCGACGGAACCGTAGCTCTTGGCAACGGAGGAAAGGGTAAGCAGCGTCATCGCCCGGCGATCTTTTTTGACTGGTGGTGAAGGAGAAGGGTGAGCGGAAGCGAAAACAGGATCATCAGCAGCGCATACGGTGCGGCTCCCGCATAGTCGATCTCGCTGGTCAGCGCCCAGAATGCCATGGCAAGCGTGCGCGTGCCGTTGGGCGCAAGCATCTGGGTCGCGGTCAGCTCGTTCATGATGCCGAGCGAGGAAAGCGCCATGGCAGATGCAGCGCCGGGCGCCGCCAGCCGCACTGTGGTGGACCAGAGCGCCCGCGCGGGCGAACGTCCGAGACTTTCGGCCGCCTGTTCCAGCTCTGCCGGCACCTGCGCGATGCTGGCGCGCAGGCTGACCAGCGCCCGCGGCAGAAACATGATGACGTAAGCGATGACGATCGTCGCCACCGTCTGGTAAAGCGGCAGCATCACCCGGATCGAGATCGTCACCAGAGCGAGCGCGACAACCACGCCCGGCATCGAGCTTGCGAGATAATAGCAGCCTTCGAGAAACCGACTGGAACGCGTCGGGCGGCGCACCGAAAGCCAGGCGATCGGCACGGCGGCAGCAGCCGTCGCCACACCGCCGATCACGCAGATCGTCAGCGTCTGGGAAAGGGCCAACCCGATCTCGCTGAATTGCCAGATATCAGCACCACCCGCGATCAGCCAGCGCCCGAGCGTCATGACAGGCACGCCGAGCGAAACCGCGGTGGTCACGACCGGCAGCAGCAGGCAGGGATATCGCCAGACGCCAAGCGAGGCGCGCACCGGATGGCGGGCAACGCCCGAGCCCAGCCGGGCATAGCGACGGCGGCCCCGCATAGCGGCATCGACACCGATCAGCACGAAGCAGCAGGCCACCAGCACCAGCGCCAGCATATGCGCTGCAACGCCGTTGTAGGTGGATTGGAACTGGTCAAGAATTGCCGTCGTGAACGTGTCGAACCGGATCATCGCATAGAGCCCGTATTCCGACAGGAGATGCAGGCTGATCAGCAGCGCCCCGCCGCACAGCGACAGTCTGAGTTGCGGCAACACGACGCGCCGCAAGACCGCAGCAGGCGAAAGACCGAGAGAGGCCGCCTGATCCTCGAGCGCCGGATCGATCAGCCGAAGGGCCGCCGAAACGGGCAGGTAGACGAAGGGAAAGTAGGTCACGACCGAGATCGCGACGCCCGCACCAAGCCCGTTGAGCCGCGGCCACATACCGATCCAGGCATAGGACTGCACGAAAGCGGGAATGGCAAGCGGCACGATGGCAAGCCAGGCCCATAGCTTTGCGCCCGGCAGGTCGGTGCGCTCCGTCAGCCATGCAAGCGCTGTTGCAAGAACCGTCGCGACCGGCACCGTGAAGACGATCAGCGCAACGGTATTGAACAGGAGGTCGCCGACACGGGAACGGAAGATCAGCTGCGATGCCGTTTCCCAGCCGGTCGCAAGCGTTGCCCAGAACACGAACCCGAGCGGCGTCAGCGTCAGGGCGGCAATCGCAACGGCGATTGCCAGCGTCCAAGACGATCCGGCAAGGGGTTTCCCCGCAGGCTTCCGGCGCGGCCGGCTGGCAACCATGCTCTCGGTGGTAAACGTCATCGCGTGCTCAAGAAAGAAGAGACATCGCAGGTACGCCCTGCGATGTCCGTGCGCAACAGGATTCGATGGTGTTTAGAGAATGCCGGCGGCTGTCATCATGTCGGTGACCTTGGCATTGTTGAGGCTCGAAGGCTCGACCTTCGGCGCCTGAAGGTCGGCAATCGGAACGAGCGCCTTGTTGGAAGCCTCGTCCTTGCCGACGGCGTATTCGAACGAGGTGCCGTCACGCAGAATCTTCTGGCCGCCCTTGCCGGCAAGCCATTTCAGAAATGCCTGCGCCTGCTCCTTGTGCTTGGAAGAGGCCAGAATGCCACCGCCGGAGATCGACACGAAGGCACCCGGATCCTGGTTCTTGAAGTAATGCAGCGCAACGTTCTTGCTGTTTTCGCCGGTCTTCGCCTGATCGCCGAAATAGTAGTAGTGATAGATCAGCGCGCCTTCGAACTGGCCCGCATTGACGGCTTTCATGGCGGTGGAATTGCCACGCACGGCGGTGAAATTCTCTTTCATGCCCTTCAGCCAGGCAGCGGTTTCCGGCTCACCCTTCAGCTGCAGAAACGCGCCGACGATCGCTTGGAAATCGGCACCCGACGGAGATGCGGCCCAACGGCCCTTCCATTCGGGCTTGGCGAGATCGAGCATCGATTTCGGCAGCTTGTCCTCAGTAAGCTTGGTCTTGTCATAGGCAAACACGGTGGAGCGCGCGGCAATTCCGGTCCAGTGACCGTTGGCCGGGCGGAACTGCTCGGGAACGAGATCGAGCGTTGCCTTGTCGACAGGCTCAAACAGCCCCTTGCCATCGACAAGCGCCATGGCCGGCGAATTTTCCGTCAGAAACAGGTCGGCCGGCGAGTTGGCGCCTTCCTGGACGATCTGGTTTGCCATTTCGAGGTCGGATCCGTTGCGCACCGTAATGACGATGCCGGTCTCTTCCTTGAACGCCTCGACCCATTCCTTGGTCAGGCCCTCGTGCTGGGCATTGTAGATCGTCAGGCTGTCGGCGACCTGCGCGTTGGCCGGCATGGACAGAGCGAGTAGCGAAACGGCGAGCGAAGCTCCGGCCGAAAGAGCAGACAGAATTTTCAAGTTTGCCTCCAATTTATAAGCGTCATCGCATCGATAGCCAAAGCCGACCTGCGTAGTCAAGTTTAAGAATCGAACGGGGATGGAGACCGATTGCGGCAAATGCCGGCGAATCAGGTAGAGCTGAAACGAACACATCAAGAACAAGCCGCGGAAGCTGAATGTCGGTTGCTTATCTGGAAAAATTGAACGAGGCCCAGCGCCGCGCGGTCGAACATGGTTCGGACGTGCCGGATGGCGGCGCTGCGGGACCGCTTCTGGTGATTGCAGGCGCAGGCTCCGGCAAGACCAACACACTTGCCCATCGCGTCGCCCACCTGATCGTGTCGGGTGCCGATCCGCGCCGCCTGCTGCTAATGACGTTTTCCCGCCGTGCGGCCTCCGAAATGGGCCGTCGCGTCCAGCGTATCTGTCGCGAAGTGATGGGGGCGAAGTCCGGCGTCATGACCGATGCGCTCGCCTGGGCCGGCACGTTTCACGGCATCGGCGCAAGGCTGTTGCGGATCTATGCCGAACAGATCGGCCTCGACCAGGAATTCACCATCCACGACCGTGAGGATTCCGCAGACCTGATGAACCTTGTTCGCCACGAGCTCGGCTTCTCCAAGATGGAAAGCCGGTTTCCGACCAAGGGCACCTGCCTTGCGATCTATTCGCGCGCCGTCAATTCCGAGACGCCGCTGGACGAGGTGCTGAAGACCTCCTTCCCGTGGTGCCTTGCCTGGGAACCGCAGCTGCGCGATCTGTTTGCCTCCTATGTCGAGGCCAAGCAGGCGCAGAACGTGCTCGATTACGACGATCTCCTGCTCTACTGGGCGCAGATGATGAGCGAGCCGCTGATCGCACAGGATGTCGGCGAACGATTCGATCACGTCATGGTCGACGAATACCAGGACACCAACCGGCTACAATCCTCGATCCTGATGGCGATGAAACCCGGCGGCCGCGGCCTGACGGTGGTGGGCGACGACGCCCAGTCGATCTATTCGTTCCGTGCCGCCACGATCCGCAACATCCTCGATTTTCCCGCGACCTTCGACCCGCCGGCCAACATCGTCACGCTCGACCGCAATTACCGCTCGACCACCACCATTCTGGCAGCCGCCAATGGCGTCATCGAACTTGCCCGCGAGCGGTTCACCAAAAACCTGTGGACCGACCGACAGTCGGAGGAGCGGCCCCGTCTGGTTACCGTCAAGGACGAGACCGAGCAGGCGAGCTATATCGTGGAAAAAATCCTCGAGAACCGCGAAACCGGAATGCTGCTGAAGCAGCAGGCCGTGCTTTTTCGCGCCTCGCACCACTCCGGTCCGCTGGAAGTGGAACTGACCCGCCGCAACATTCCCTTCGTCAAGTTCGGCGGCCTGAAATTCCTCGATAGCGCCCATGTCAAGGACATGCTGGCGGCCCTGCGCTTTGCCCAGAACCCGCGTGACCGGGTTGCGGGGTTCCGCCTGCTGCAGCTCATTCCGGGCATCGGCCCGCAGACAGCGGCAAAGATCCTCGATGCGATCGCAGCTGATCCGGAACCGCTGGCGGCACTCCAGGAAATCCCCTCGCCTCCGAGGTCCGGAGAAGACTGGCCGGCCTTTGTCGAGATGCTCGGCGCCGTCAGGAAAAGCGAAGGCTGGCCTTCCGAAATCGGGCTCGCCCGCCAATGGTACGAACCGCATCTTAGCCGCATCCACGAAGATGCCGACACCCGCAAGGCCGACCTTCTGCAACTGGAGCAGATCGCTTCCGGCTACGCGTCGCGCGAACGCTTCCTCACCGAACTGACGCTCGATCCGCCGGATGCGACGAGCGACCAGGCCGGTGTGCCGCTGCTCGACGAGGATTACCTGATCCTCTCGACCATCCATTCCGCCAAGGGCCAGGAATGGCGCTCGGTTTTCCTGCTCAACTGTGTCGACGGCTGCATTCCCTCCGATCTCGGCACCGGCACGACAGCCGAAATCGAGGAGGAACGGCGGCTGCTCTACGTGGCGATGACGCGCGCGAAGGATCACCTTCACCTGATCACGCCGCAGCGTTTCTTTACCCACGGCCAGCATTCCCAAGGCGACAGGCACGTCTACGCCTCACGCTCCCGCTTTATCCCGGCAACGCTGCTGCAGTTCTTCGAAAGCACCGCCTGGCCGGTGGTGGCGCAAATGACCGAAGCCGAACGCCAAGCCCGCCACCAGATCCGCATCGACGTAACCGCAAGAATGCGCGGCATGTGGCGCTGACCGTCACAAGTTGCGCGAACGTATAGGCAAGCTGCCTGACAATGGAGATTGCGTGTTGGAAATATCGTCGCTGGAAGCCGCATTCTCGATGAAGGAACCCGTCATCGGCCGCCGATTTGCATCCGAAGACCTGACCGATTTCATCACGTCCGAATCGAAATTCGCAGATTGCCGGTTCAACGATTGCATCTTCGACGGCGCGAAGATCAGAGAATGCGAGTTCATCGGCTGCAGCTTTTCCAACTGCTCCTTCAAGGAAGCCGAGTTTTTCAACTGCATCTTCGTCGATCGCGAAACGCAGGCAGGATCTGCGTGGAATTACTGCGACCTCAACGAGGCGAAGTTTAAGGCCTGCAACCTTTCCAACAACCGCATCGTCAAATGCGAAGCCTTCCTGCTCGAGATCACCGACTCGTCGGCTGTCGGTCTGCAGTTCGACGCCGAGGTTCATCGCAAGATCAGCAAGCGCATGATGTTTGGCGGCGTCGTCTTACAGCGTTGCAAGCTGCAATACGCGGTGTTTGCCGCTTCGAGCTACGAAGAGAGCCGGTTCGAGAGCTGCGATCTCAGAGACTGCTCGTTTGTCGACAGCAATCTCAGCCGCGTCAGCCTGATGGGATCGAGCCTCAACAATATCGATTTCACCGGCGCGACGCTGAATTTCGCCAACCTGTCGCAGGCAACCTTCGACGAGATGGATCTTGCAGCCATGGCGTCGTTCAAGGGCATGACTGTCAGCCGCGACCAGCACGAAAACCTGCTCCGCTCGATGGGAATTCTGACGTCGGGATAAGCAGCAGACACAACCGGTGGGCGGAAAGGCTTTCCTTTCAAACCGAAAAAGCATTAGAGCGACCGTTCTGCGTCGAAGGAGACTGAAGTGGACAGCAATCAATCGGCAAGGGCCTCGCGGGCGACGTCGTCAGCCCAGCCGGCCCCGTCGACGAAGAAGGCTGCAGCGTGGATGCTGACGTCGATCAGCCTACTGCTGCTGATGGCGATTTCCGGCCGGATCATCACCCGCGAGATCGACGTCTTCCAGGTGATGGAAATGCGCTCGATCATCGCCTTCTTCATGCTTTTGCCGCTGGTGTTTCGTGAGGGTGGCTTCAAAGCCATGCGCACGACCATCCTGCCGGCCCATATCGGCCGCAACGTCGCCCACTATATCGGCCAGTTCGCCTGGCTGATGGGCCTGACGCTGATCCCGCTCGCGCAGGTGATCGCCATCGAATTCACCGCCCCGATCTGGGCGGCGCTGATGGCAGCGGCTTTCCTCGGGGAGAAGCTGACATGGCGCAAGGGTGCGGCGATCGGCTTCGGGCTCGCCGGCGTGCTTCTGATCCTGCGGCCAGGCGCCGCCCCGCTCAACCCCGGCCACCTGATCGTGCTCGGCGCTGCCTTCTTCTTCGCCATCTCCTTCATCACCACCAAGCTCCTGACGCGCACCGACAGCGCCACCAAGATCATCTTCTGGATGCTGATCATCCAGTCGATCATCGGGCTGATCCCGGCGCTCCGGGTATGGACCTGGCCGTCCGCGGGGATCTGGCCGTGGATCTTCCTGATCGCGTTCACCGGGACATTCGCGCATTACTGCATGGCAAAGGCGCTGTCTTATGCCGATGCGACGGTGGCGATGCCGATGGATTATCTCCGCGTGCCGGCCTCGGCCCTCATCGGCTACCTTCTCTACGCCGAAGCCATCGACGGCCTGACCGCCGCCGGCGCAATCCTCATCCTCGCCGGCAACCTCTTCAACCTCCGACGCCCGAACGCCGGAAGAATCCAACAGACGCCGCCGTGAGATCGGTTTAGTCTTGTTCCTTGAATGCTGCGGGGATATCGCGCGCGCCGTGCAGGATGCGCTCAATTCTCACACCATCCTGGGACACGGTGTAGAACATCACGTACCGTTTGAAGTGGATGCAACGAAGCCCGGTCGCGCATCAGGAGCGGCGCCCGCCATATCTGGCTTCAAGCCGATCGAAGACGTCATCCGCCGGAATGCCCGGCCCACTCTCGATCCCGGTGCGTATATCCGCCTTCAGTGCGTCGAAGCCGGCCTTGCCATGCTCCTCCATCTCTTCGAGCAGGCGAAGGCTATCGCGCATGACTTCGCTTTCGCTTGCATAGCGTCCGCTTTCCACCAGCCTGCGCACGAAGCTTTCGTAACGGGGGCCGAGTTCATAACTGGAAGGCACAAGATCCACTCTTGTTGTTTCGAAATTATCAATCTTCGAGATCCACGTAGAGCGTGTCCCCTCTCACCCCTCACCCCGACTAATCATCGTTTCTCCAGCAACTCGATCTGGATCTGCTGGAGTTCCGCGAGCCGTTCCCACTGCTTGGCCATCTGGTGATCGATCTTTTCATGCAGCTGGCGGATTTCGAGTTCGGCTCGGAGGTTGACCATGTAGTCGTTTTCGCTGCGCAGCCGGTCCTTGTCCTCCTGCCGCCTCTGGCTCATCATGATGACGGGTGCCTGCAGGGCGGCAAGCGAGGACAGGACGAGATTGAGCAGGATGAACGGATAGGGGTCGAACGGATCGGCGGACAAACCAACCACGTTAAGCGCCATCCACAGAACCAGCACGGCTAAAAAGGACAGGATGAAGGTCCAGGAGCCTCCGAAGGCGGCGACCCTGTCGGCGACCCTTTCCCCGAACGTTTCCGCCTGGTCGATTGCGGCGGGCGCGCCCGCCTGAACCGTCAGCGTTCCCTTTTCGAAACTGTCGAGCACGCGGGCGTCAAGCTCGGTGATCTCGCCCCGCTCCTCTTCCAGCAGTGCCTCCACGTAGCGCCGCCTGAAGCGCGCCAGATCCTCGTCGCAGATCAGACTGTCGGCGCTACAGGTCTTTACCTCCTCCGCGATCATCTCGAAGAGATGCGGCCTGAGAGTGCCCGCCTTGTGAAGCTTCGATACCGCAAACGTGCGACCGCAGATGAGGCATTGCCCGGTTCTCCCGGTCGTTTGAGAAGCATGCTTACCCATTGTCTGAAGCCTCGTTCTTCGTATCGACAGCCAGGAGCGGCGCCAGATGGAATACCTTTGGTGAAAATCTGTCCGAAAACACGTCAGAGCGGCCGATATAGAGGAGTGTCGAGCCGGTAAGCCCGGCCAGCACGTCCAGCAACAGCGCCTGCGTCTCCGGTTCGAGCCCTTCCAGGACGTCGTCCATGATCAGCCAGTCCGGCTTTCGAAGCACGGCATTGGCGATCTGCAGCGCCACTTCCTCGTCCTTGTCGAGCAGCCGGTCCCATCGCTCCACCTCGTCGAGTTTATCGACGAGCCGATGCAGACCGACTTTCTCCAACGCTTGCGCCAGCGCCGCGTCGGTCATGTCGGGAATGCCATCGCGCATGCCAGCAGGCCCAGTCGCCGGATAGGTCATGACCTCGCGCAGTGATGCGGTCGGCAGATAACCTTCCTGCGGCATCATGATCATCCGATCTGCGGCCGGCAGTCGGATCTCGCCCTTGCCCCAGGGCCAGATACCGGACAGTGCCTGGAACAGAAGATGCCGGTCTGTCCCCGGATTGCCGTTGATCAGCACGCGCTCGCCGGGTCGGATGGTGAAGGCGCCTTCCGCGACCCTGATGCCATGGCCGTCCCCGCCCTTGTCGGGTTCGCCGAAGACCGCAAGGTCGGTGACGGACAGCACGTCCTCCCCATCGCTTTTCCGGTAGGTGAGGACGGAGCCTTCCATCGCCGGCGTATCCATCGAAACCAGGGCATTGCGGAACGAGGAGACACGGCCGAGCGTCGCCCGCCAGTCGGCGATGACGCTGAAATTCGCCACATACCAGCGCAGTGCCTGGTTGACCTGGTTGAAGGCGCCGACCGCCATCATCAGACCGCCGAACGAAAGATTGCCGGAAAAATACATCGGCGAGGCAATGATGATCGGCGCCACCAACGCCAGCCAACCGAAACCGGCCGACACCCAGGTCAGGTTGGTAAGCGCCCAGGCAAGCTTGCGCAGCATGCCGAGCACGCCATCGATTGCGGCGTGAACGCGGAAAAGCTCGCTTTCCTCGCCACGCGCAAGCGTGATCGGCTTCATGTTCTCGTTCGCCCGGACAAGGGTCGCGCGCAGATCAGCCTCGCGGGCATAGCGCTGCGCATTCAGCCGCGCCAGCCGGCTGCCGACAACGTTGCTCATGACGGATCCGAAAAGGGCGTAGAGAATCGTCGCCCACAGCATATAGCCGGGAATGACGATGGTGCGACCGCCGATCTGCAGGCCGAAATCGGTCGAGATCGCCCATAGCACGCCGATGAAACTTGCAAGAAGAATGGTCGAATTGACGAGACCGATCGACAGTGACGTCGTGTTTTCGGCCAGGATGCGGGTGTCCTCATGCAGTCTCTGGTCCGGATTGTCGGCGATCGCGCCGGCACCGGCAAGCTTCAGGGCCCGCCCCGGCGTCAGCCAGACATCGGCGAGATCGCGGGCCAGCCCTTCTCGCATCCGCATCGCGGCGATCTGGTTCAGCCATTGCTGGATGACGTTGAGCAGTGTCAGGAGCGAGGCGAGGACTCCGAACACCACAAGCTGGTGGAGGAATTCGGGCATGTCGCGCCGCGCCAAGGCATCGTAGAACGGTCCGTTCCACTCGTTCAGCCGATAGGTGGCGTAGGTGGTCGCAAAGATGACGCAGAGCAGCGCGGCCGTGAGCGCGAGAACGGGATTGCGCACCGGGGACGCCCAGAACGCCCCTGTCATCATTTTGAGCTGGCCAGACAGAGGAAGTTCATAGGGCTCCGCCTTATCTTGCGAATTCACCATCTGCCGCCGGCTCCTGCCTGTCTGTGTCGAGTCCTAACTACCACAAGGGAATTGCGAAGGTGCGAGAAAGGCGTGCCGTTGACGGCTGACTGGGAACAGCGTCGAGCGTCCCACGATCGAATGCGGACGTCCGCTCGTCACATCGCCTTGAACAGCACACTCGGATCGGTGAGGTATTTCGCAAAGATCGGCAGGCTGGCGCCGCCGATGGCGCGGGCGTGGCTGCCGACCTTGCCCTCGATGATATCGGGGATGATGACACCTTGCAGATCGAGCCGCTTGACGGCCTCGATCGTCTCGGTGACGATCCGCTTGCGCACCCATGACGGAAATCCGCCATCGATCACGGCAGCCCCGAAATCGATGATCGAGGCGCTGGCAATGATCGCCTGGGCAAGCGCTGCCGCCGTCTCGCCGATCCACAGATCGAGCGGCGCCCCGAAATCGATCCATTCGTCGGCCGAATACCAGAGCGGCTCCGGATCGATCCCCTTTTCCTTCAGCATGTTCTCGAGAACGAAAATCGAAGCGACGTCGAGCAACTGCCGGGTTGAACCGTCCCTGCCGCGCACCGGAAGTGGCGCGACGGCGCCGGCAGTCCCGGTTCGGCCGGAAAACACGGCGGAGTTCAGAACGATGCCGCCG
The DNA here is from genome assembly GCF_050500185.1 of Neorhizobium sp. DAR64862/K0K3. Classification (NCBI taxonomy): domain Bacteria; kingdom Pseudomonadati; phylum Pseudomonadota; class Alphaproteobacteria; order Hyphomicrobiales; family Rhizobiaceae; genus Neorhizobium; species Neorhizobium sp. DAR64862/K0K3. Next base: position 382,244 of record NZ_CP191449.1, on the reverse strand, counting down.
CCGATAAATGACCCGATGAAGAAATAGACGAAGTCCGGATAGGATGGACCGATCCCGAACACCAGCTCCGCACCGCAGGCGCTGGTCGCGTCGTTCTGCAGGTAGACGGCATGCTTGGTCGAGGCGGAGACCTCCTGCTGCAGGTCGAAATCGCGCCAGAGGTCCATCGCGCCCGCAGGCGCGCCGACCTCATCTGCCCAGTTCCACAGTTCGAACGGCGCCGAGATCCCGATGCCGGCTATCCGCTCACGCTCGACCATGCTGAGCTGGCCCTCGAGCCTGCCGATCCCCTTGCCGATGATCTCGATGATCTTCTGCGGCACTGGGTAGGCATAGGTTTCGTGATGATGCATCCGGATCTGCCCGACGAAATCCATCAGCACCAGATCGGCGCTGCGCCGGCCGATTTTCACCCCGAAGGAAAACACGGCATCGGGATTGAGCCGCATCGGTACCGACGGCTGCCCCACCCGGCCGCGGATCGGTTCGCCGCGCAGCAGAAGCCCGTCCTTTTCGAGCGATCGCATGATCACCGACACAGTCTGCGCCGACAGTCCGCTGGCGCGGGTAATGTCCGCCTTCGACATTTCGCCGTGCATGCGAACAAGCGAAAGGACCAGCCTCTCGTTATAGGCACGCACGCGAACCTGGTTCGATCCGCCCGAAAAACTGCCGAGCGGCATCGACCCTGTCGCGGTACTTCCCGCGATCGACATTGGAACTCCTCCCGAAACTCGCCGTGGATCGTCGCTCCACGCATGCCGAATATGCCACCGTGGATAAATAATTCAATCGGAATTAATTATTGACAGCTCATGGAAAACTGGTCTTAATCCGGGCTGCAGAGGACATGGGAGGCTTGGAGACGGCGCTCGTCGAATTCGATGGCACCCGGTGTTTCTGAACATTTGCATCAATCGCCCCAAGCTTGGGGAAAAGATCTCTCGGGAGGAGATATCATGAAAAAGACTGTGCTTTCTGGCGCCTTTGCGGCGCTTGTCCTCGGCGTTGCGTTTTCCGCTCCGGCGCACGCAGCCGGCGTCTCCGCCTGCCTCATCACCAAGACAGATACCAATCCGTTCTTCGTGAAGATGAAGGACGGTGCGACTGCGAAAGCCAAGGAACTCGGCGTCACGCTGAAATCCTATGCCGGCAAGATCGATGGCGATTCCGAAAGCCAGGTTGCCGCGATCGAAACCTGCATCGCCGATGGCGCCAAAGGTATTCTGATCACCGCGTCCGACACCAAGGGCATCGTGCCGAACCTCAAGAAGGCCCGCGACGCCGGACTGCTGATCATCGCGCTCGACACCCCGCTTGAGCCGATCAACGCTGCCGACATGACCTTTGCGACCGACAACCTTCTCGCCGGCAAGCTGATAGGCCAGTGGGCCAAGGATACGCTCGGCGACAAGGCCAAGGATGCCAAGGTGGCCTTCCTCGACCTCACGCCGTCGCAGCCTTCCGTCGACATCCTGCGCGACCAGGGCTTCATGATCGGCTTCGGCATCGATCCGAAGGATCCGAACAAGATCGGTGACGAGACCGATCCGCGCATCGTCGGCCATGACGTCACCAACGGCAACGAAGAAGGCGGCCGCACCGCGATGGAAAACCTTCTCCAGAAGGATCCGACCATCAACGTCGTTCACACGATCAACGAACCGGCAGCAGCCGGCGCCTATGAAGCGCTGAAGGCCGTCGGTCGCGAGAAGGACGTGCTTCTGGTCTCCGTCGACGGCGGCTGCCCAGGCGTCAAGAACGTTGCCGGCGGTGTCATCGGTGCAACCTCGCAGCAGTATCCGCTGCAGATGGCAGCACTCGGCATCGAGGCGATCAAGAAGTTCGCCGATACCGGTGAAAAGCCGAAGCCGACTGCCGGCAAGGACTTCTTCGACACAGGCGTGACGCTCGTGACCGACAAGCCGGTTCCGGCGATCAAGTCGATCGACACCAAGGAAGGTCTGAACAAGTGCTGGGGCTGATCCCCACCTGCATTTGAAAGATCAAACCACTACCCTCCCCGCAACGGGGAGGGCTTGATCCGGCGGCAACCGCTCAGACAATCCCTGCGTTTGCCGCAAGTCTTCTCCCACCGGGGTGGGAGAGATGGCCGGCAGGCCGGAGAGGGTCTCTCACTGTCGAGCGACAACGGAATTTCTCGGAGGAACATCCATGACCGAGCCAACGGCGGCATCGCCGCATCATGACTACGAAAAGGTTCTGAAGGACAGTTCGACCGACGTCGCGTCCTTCGACGGCGACAAGAAAACGCCAGTCCAGAAATTCCAGCACTTCCTGCACACCAGTCCGTCGGCGGTTTCGCTGATCGTCCTCGTCGCAGCCCTGCTGGTGTTCGGCATCCTTCTCGGCGGAAAATTCTTCAACGCCTTCTCCCTGACGCTGATCCTGCAGCAGGTGGCAATCACCGGCATTATCGGCGCGGCACAGACGCTTGTCATCATGACCGCCGGCATCGATCTTTCGGTCGGCGCCATCATGGTCCTCTCCTCTGTGGTCATGGGCCAGATGGTCTTCCGCTACGGGGTTCCTGTTGAAATCGCCATTCCCTGCGGCTTCGCGGTCGGCGCGATTTGCGGCTTCATCAACGGCTTCCTTATCGCCCGTGTGAAACTGCCGCCCTTCATCGTCACGCTCGGCATGTGGCAGATCGTGCTTGCCACCAACTTCCTCTATTCCTCCAACGAGACGATTCGCTCGCAGGAAATCGAGGCGACGGCTCCGCTTCTGCAGTTCCTCGGCACGACGTTCAAGGTCGGCGGTGCGGTGTTCACCTTCGGTGTCGTCGCGATGGTGCTGCTGGTCGCCGTGCTCTGGTACGTGCTCAACCAGACCGCCTGGGGCCGCCATCTCTACGCGGTCGGCGACGATCCCGAAGCGGCAGAGCTTTCCGGCGTCAACGTCAAGCGCATGCTGATTTCGGTCTACGTTCTGGCCGGCACCATCTGCGCGCTTGCCGGCTGGGTCTCGATCGGCCGCAACGGCTCGGTTTCCCCGACGGTCGGCCAGTTCGCCAACATCGAATCGATCACCGCCGTGGTGATCGGCGGCATATCGCTGTTCGGCGGCCGCGGCTCGATCCTCGGCATGGTGTTCGGCGCCCTCATCGTCGGCGTGTTCTCGTTCGGCCTTCGAATGCTCGGCACCGACGTGCAGTGGACCTACCTCCTGATCGGCGTGCTGATCATCGCCGCCGTCGCAATCGATCAATGGATCAGAAAGGCAGCCGGCTGATGGCACGCGATCCGAACACTCAACCCATCCTGGCCGCCCGCGGCCTGGTCAAGCGCTACGGCCGCGTGACCGCCCTCGACAACGCCGATTTCGACCTCTATCCGGGCGAAATCCTCGCCGTCATCGGCGATAACGGCGCCGGCAAGTCGTCGCTGATCAAGGCGATCTCCGGCGCGATCCGTCCAGACGAGGGCGAGATCACGCTCGAAGGCAAGCCGGTCCAGTTCCGCTCGCCGATCGAGGCCCGCGATGCGGGCATCGAGACCGTCTACCAGAACCTCGCACTCTCGCCGGCGCTCTCCATCGCAGACAACATGTTCCTCGGCCGTGAAATCCGCAGCAAGGGCTTCATGGGCAAATACCTGCGCAAGCTCGATCATGGCGCCATGGAGAAGTTTGCCCGCGGCAAGCTCTCCGAACTCGGCCTGATGACCATCCAGAACATCAACCAGGCGGTCGAGACACTCTCGGGCGGTCAGCGCCAGGGTGTGGCGGTGGCGCGCGCTGCGGCCTTCGGTTCCAAGGTCATCATTCTCGACGAACCGACGGCGGCGCTTGGCGTCAAGGAAAGCCGCAAGGTGCTGGAGCTGATCCTCGACGTGCGCTCGCGCGGCATTCCGATCGTGCTGATCAGCCACAACATGCCGCATGTCTTTGAAGTCGCCGACCGTATCCACATCCACCGGCTCGGAAAACGACTGACCGTCATCAACCCGAAAGACTACACGATGTCGGACGCAGTCGCCTTCATGACCGGCGCCAAGGTCCCGACGGAAGCCGTCGCGGCCTAACGGAAATACCTGGGAATTCCCCACTCCCCGCTCGCGGGGAGTGGGCACGTACCCTGATCTGACTCTGAGCGCGCAGCCTGCGTCCTTCTCCCCGCCCGCGGGGAGAAGGTGCCGGTAGGCGGATGAGGGGCAATCTCAGCCGGATGACCCTTACCCGGCACAACGATCGAAAACCGAACGAAGCTCACCTTTCGACGTGAGCGGGAAAACAGCCTGCCCCGCCTTGCATTCTTTTCATGCATTGCACAAACTCGCGGCAACGATGACGTAACGGCCCGTTCAACAAGGCCGGCAAGGGGCATAATGTCGATCAAGGCGAGCATCTACCACCTCACCCATTACAGCTATGACAGGCCGGTCCGCATGGGGCCGCAGATCATCCGGCTGAAGCCCGCCGCCCATTCCCGCACAAAAGTGCTGTCGCATTCCCTGAAGGTCACGCCGGAGAATCACTTCGTCAACCTGCAGCAGGACCCCTACGGCAACTACCTCGCCCGCTTCGTGTTTCCCGAACCGGTGACCGAATTCAAGATCGAGGTCGACCTCGTCGCCGACATGACGGTCTACAATCCCTTCGACTTCTTCGTCGAGGAAGAGGCGCAGGCCTGGCCGTTCACCTACCCGGCCGATCTCATCGAAGACCTGTCGATCTACCGCACGCCCGAGCCGCCGGAACCTGCCCTCGTCGAATACCTGAAGACGCTGGACATGTCGCCCGGCCAGCCGACCGTGGACATGGTCGTCGGCATCAACGCCCGCCTGCAGCAGGCGATCGGCTATGTCATCCGCATGGAACCCGGCGTCCAGACGCCCGAGCAGACGCTGACCTCGGCAATGGGCTCCTGCCGCGATTCGAGCTGGCTGCTGGTGCAGATCCTGCGCCATCTCGGCTTTGCCGCCCGCTTCGTCTCCGGCTACCTGATCCAGCTGACGCCGGACCTGAAGGCGCTCGACGGCCCCTCCGGCACCGAAGTCGATTTCACCGATCTGCATGCCTGGTGCGAAGTCTATCTGCCAGGCGCCGGCTGGATCGGCCTTGATCCGACATCGGGCCTGCTGACCGGCGAAAGCCACATTCCGCTGGCCGCCACGCCGCATTACCGCAACGCCGCGCCGATTTCCGGCGGTTACTTCGGCGAGGCCAACACCTCGTTCGACTTTGCCATGAACGTCACCCGCGTTGCCGAGCATCCGCGCATCACCAAGCCCTTCTCGGATGACAGCTGGGACGCGCTGAACGATCTCGGCGAACAGGTGGACCGCGTGCTGGAAGCCCAGGACGTGCGCCTCACCATGGGCGGCGAACCGACCTTCGTGTCGATCGACGACTTCGAATCCGACGAATGGAACACCGGCGCCGTCGGCCCTACCAAGCGCGAAAAGGCCGACGTCCTCATCCGCAAGCTGCGCGAAAAATTCGCGCCTGGCGGCTTCCTGCATTACGGCCAGGGTAAATGGTATCCGGGCGAAAGCCTGCCGCGCTGGACCTTCTCGCTCTACTGGCGCAAGGACGGCAAGCCGATCTGGAGCAACCCGGATCTCGTCGCCGAAGAGGGCCGCGACTATGGCAGCGGCGAACAGGACTCGCATGAGTTCCTGACCGCACTCGCAGCGGAACTGGATATCGGCGCAGAGATGGTCGTGCCAGCCTATGAGGATCCGGCCGAGTGGATCATCAAGGAGGGCTCGCTGCCTGATAATGTCGATCCGTCCAATTCGAAACTCAAGGATCCGGAAGAGCGCAACCGCATTGCCCGCGTCTTCGAACGCGGCCTGACCAACCCGTCCGGTTATATCCTGCCTGTTCAGGCCTGGCAGTCGCACGCGCGAGGCGGCAGCATGGGCGCAAAGCGCTGGATCAGCGAAAAATGGAGCACCCGTCGCGGCAAGATCTTCCTTGTGCCCGGCGACAGCCCCGTCGGCTACCGTCTGCCGCTCGGCACGCTTCCCTATATCCCGCCATCGCAATTCCCATACATCCACGAAGCCGATCCCTCGATCCCCCGCACTGCCCTGCCCGACGTGATCGTCCCGCCCGGTCACGAAGCGACCGAAGGCCGCGCGATGCCGGAGCAGTCGTTCACGGCAGGCGACCCGGTCAATCCCGGCCGCGTCGAACAGACGCTCGGTGAAATTGGCGGCGCTGTGCGCACGGCAATTTCCGTCGAGCCGCGCGATGGCCGGCTTTGCGTCTTCATGCCGCCGGTCGAAAAGATCGAGGACTATCTCGAACTGATCGCAGCCGCCGAAAACGCTGCGACGAAGCTCGGTCTCGCGGTCCATATCGAAGGCTACGCGCCGCCGCATGACGAGCGCATCAACGTCATCCGCGTCGCGCCCGATCCTGGCGTCATCGAGGTCAACATCCATCCGGCTGCAAGCTGGAAGGAGACGGTCGAGACCACAACGGCGATCTATGAAGAGGCCCGCCAGAGCCGTCTCGGCGCAGACAAGTTCATGATCGACGGCCGCCATACGGGCACCGGCGGTGGCAACCATGTCGTGGTCGGTGGCGCCAACCCGAACGACAGCCCGTTCCTGCGGCGCCCGGACCTACTGAAAAGCCTCGTCCTGCACTGGCAGCGCCATCCGGCACTGTCCTACCTGTTCTCCGGCCTGTTCATCGGACCGACCAGCCAGGCACCGCGTCTTGACGAGGCCCGTCACGATTCGATGTACGAGCTCGAAATCGCGATGGCGCAGGTGCCGATGCCGGGCCAGGGTGCAGCCCCGCTGCCATGGCTCGTCGACCGGCTGTTCCGCAACCTTCTGACCGACGTCACCGGCAACACGCACCGTTCGGAAATCTGCATCGACAAGCTGTTTTCGCCTGATGGACCCACCGGTCGCCTCGGCCTTGTGGAATTCCGCGGTTTCGAAATGCCGCCGAATGCGCGCATGTCGCTCGCCCAGCAGCTGCTCGTGCGCGCGCTCATTGCCCGTTTCTGGAAAAACCCTGTTCAGGGCAGGTTTACCCGCTGGGGCACGGCGCTCGCGGACCGGTTCATGCTGTCCCATTACATCTGGGCCGATTTCATGGACGTGCTGGCGGACCTTCGCGAAAACGGCTTCGACCTCCGGCCCGAATGGTTCGAGGCACAGCTCGAGTTCCGCTTCCCGTTCTTCGGCGAGGTGGAATACGAGGGCGCAAAGCTCGAACTACGCCAGGCGCTGGAACCCTGGCATGTGATGGGCGAACAGGGCGCGATCGGCGGCACGGTGCGCTATGTCGACAGTTCCGTGGAGCGCCTGCAGGTGCGGCTCGAAACCAGCAATCCGCAGCGCTATACCGTCGCCTGCAACGGTCGCGCCGTCCCCTTGACGCCGACGGGCATATCCGGTGTTTCGGTCGCCGGCGTGCGCTTCAAGGCCTGGCAGCCTTCGTCTGGCCTGCATCCGGTTCTGCCGGTCAATACACCGCTGACATTCGATATCTATGATACATGGTCCAGCCGCTCGATCGGTGGCTGCATCTATCATGTTGCCCATCCGGGCGGTCGCAACTATGAGACCTTTCCGGTCAATGGCAACGAAGCGGAAGCGCGAAGGCTCGCACGGTTCGAACCGTGGGGACACACGGCGGGCAGTTATGCTTTGATGCAGGAAATGCCGTCGCCCGAATTTCCGCTGACACTCGACCTGCGCCGGCCACCCGGGATTTAAACGGACCACCTGGGTTTTAACTGGAGTTGACAGCAAGCCATGTCCAACGGACCGGCAACAGAGCACGCCAAGGCGGAAGCCGCCATTGGCGAGACAGGCGTTGGCGAGATCGGCATTGACCCGATCCTCGGCTACGCGGCCTTGGCCGGCGTCACCGACGAGATGCTGGACGCCGAAGGTCGCATCAAGCCGGTCTGGGAGAACCTGATCGCGCATCTGAGCCGTCTCTCGGAAGCCGAGCTGCATGAACGCTTTGCCCGCGCCGACCGCTACCTGCGCGATGCCGGCGTGTTCTACCGAACCTATGCCGCACCCGGCTCCACGGCCGGAAGCGGCAGCGGCGAACGTGCCTGGCCGATCAGCCATATTCCGGTCCTGATCGCGGAAAAGGAATGGGAAGAAATTTCCCGCGGCCTCAAGCAACGCGCCGACCTTCTGGAAGCGATGCTTGCCGATATCTATGGCGACAACAAGCTGGTCGAGGAAGGCTTCCTGCCGCCGCAGCTCGTCGCCGGCAACCCGGAGTTTCTGCGTCCGCTGGTGGGCATAAAGCCGGTCAGCGGCCACTACCTGCATTTCTGTTCGTTCGAAATCGGCCGCGGCCCGGATGGCGACTGGTGGGTTCTGGCAGACCGCACGCAGGCCCCGTCAGGCGCAGGCTTTGCTCTCGAAAACCGCGTCGCCACCACACGCGCGCTGTCGGATATCTATGCCGAAAGCCATGTCCACCGCCTCGCCTCCTTCTTCGGCGCGTTCCGCGATGCGCTGCAGAGCCACAAGCAATATCCCGACGACCGGATCGCGGTTCTTTCCCCCGGCCCCGCCAACGAAACCTATTTCGAACACGCCTATATCGCCCGCTATCTCGGTTTCATGCTGCTGGAAGGCGAGGACCTGACCGTTCTCAACAACCGCGTCATGGTCCGCACTGCTGCGGGTCTGAAACCCATCGGCGTTCTCTGGCGCCGCCTCGACGCATCCTACGCCGATCCGATGGAATTGAACCAGAGCTCCCATATCGGCACGCCCGGCATGGTGCAGGCGCTGCGGTCCGGGTCGCTGACACTCGTCAATGCGCTCGGCTCCGGCATTCTCGAAACCCGGGCGCTGCTCGCCTTCATGCCCGCCATCTGCCGCCGCCTTCTCGGCGAAGCGCCGATCATGCCGTCGATCGCGACCTGGTGGTGCGGCCAGAAGGCCGAGCGGGACCATGTGGCCAAGAATATCGGTCGGATGGTGATCGGTCCGGCCTATTCCGGCCTGCCCTTCTTCGACGACAACGGCCAGTCCGTCCTCGGATCAGCCCTGAGGGAGACCGCAAAGGAATCGATCGGCGAATGGCTGTCGAGCGAAGGCGCCAAGCTCGTCGGACAGGAAGTCGTGACACTGTCGACCACGCCTGCCTATGTCGAAGGCAAGCTGGTGCCGCGTCCGATGTCGCTGCGCGTCTTTGCCGCCCGCACCGAAGATGGCTGGCAGCTTATGCCCGGCGGTTTTGCCCGTATCGGCTCCGGCGACGACGTGGCCGCAATCGCCATGCAGGCCGGCGGCACCGCGGCCGATGTCTGGATCGTTTCCGACAAGCCCGTCGACAAGCCGACCCTGCTGCCGCCCGAAGAAAGCTTTACCCGCAACATGCCGGGTTCGCTACCGTCGCGCGCCGCCGACAATCTCTTCTGGCTCGGCCGCTATATCGAGCGCTCCGAAGGTGCGTTGCGCATCCTGCGCTCCTGGCACCTGCGATATGCGGAATCCGCAGATCCGGACGCGCCGCTTCTGGTCGACGTCGCCGGTTATCTGAAATCGATCGATATGGACATGGCGAAGGCCGTGCCGGCGCCGCTTCTGTCCCACCTCAACAGCGCCATCTATTCGGCCAGCAACATCCGCGACCGCTTTTCGCCGGATGGCTGGCTGGCCCTCACGGATCTTGCCAAGACCACCAAGCGCTTTCATGAAACCGCACAACCGGGCGACGATGCCGCCCATGCCAGCACCATCCTTCTGCGCAAGCTGGCGGGTTTTGCCGGTCTCGTGCATGAAAACATGTATCGCTTCACCGGCTGGCGCTTTCTTTCCATCGGTCGCTACCTCGAACGCGGCCTTCATATGACGCGGCTGCTCGCCCACATGTCCGGCCCGGACGCCCCGGACGGTTCGCTGGACATGCTGCTCGAAATCGGCGACAGCGTCATGACCCACCGGCGCCGCTACAACGTCAACACCGCGCGGCTGACGGTCGCCGACCTCCTGGCGCTCGATCCGCTCAACCCGCGCTCCATCCTGTTCCAGCTGGCCGAGATCCGCACCGAGGTCGAGCAACTGCCCAATGCCGTTTTCAACGGCCAGATGTCGCCCTTCTACAGGGAAGCGATGCGGCTGCATTCGGGCCTTGCGGTCATGACCCCCGAGGGCATGGATGTGGAGGTTTACCGCAAGCTCGAGCAGGAGCTTGAACGGCTTTCCGATATTCTCGCCCGAACCTATTTCAACTGAGCGGGAGAGGACACGCCATGCTTTACGACCTCTCCATGCACATGGGCTATGTCTATGACCAGCCGGCCTCGATCGCACGGCACGTGATCCGCGTCCTGCCGCTGTCGCTGCCCGGCCGCCAGCGGCTGATTGCAGGCACGATCACCGTCACGCCGAACGCAGAGGAGAAATCCACCTTCATCGATTTCTTCGGCCAGCAGGCGACCTCAATCCTGCTGCGCGCGTCGCATGAGCGGTTCGACATCCGTATGCAGGCGCGCGTCATGGTCGAGACCCCGACGATCTCCGCGGATCTGTCGCCACGGCTCGATGGCTTGAGGCGGGAGCTTGCAGCGTATCTTAGCGTCGACGGCAGCTCGCCGCACAACCTGACCGGCGCAAGCCCTCGCCTGCCCGAAGATCCGCAGATTGCCGCCTATGCCCGCGACGTCGTCAAGCCGGGCCAGACGGTGCTGGAGATCGCAAAGGAGCTCTGCACCCGCATCTACGACGACTTCAAGTATGACTCCAAGGCGACCAAGGTCGACACAACCCCGCGCGAGGCCTTCAAGCTGAAGCGCGGCGTCTGCCAAGACTTCGCCCATATCATGATCACCGCGCTGCGCAGCCTCGGCATTCCCGCAGGCTATGTTTCGGGTTTTCTGCGCACTCTCCCGCCCCCGGGCAAGGAGCGGCTGGAAGGCGCCGACGCAATGCATGCCTGGGTCAAGGTCTGGTGCGGCGAGGCGGTCGGCTATGTCGAACTGGACCCCACCAACGACATCATGGCCGGCACCGACCATATCGTGGTTGCCTACGGCCGTGACTATTCCGATATCGCACCTGTCATCGGCGTGCTCAAAGGTTACGGAAATCGAAAGATCATCCAGGCGGTTGATGTGATACCGGTCAGATAGACCCGTTTTGGCGCTGAATCGTCGTGTTGGTTCAATTTTTAAGGGTTGATTTAGCGGTTCCTCCACCCGCTCCGCGGTATCAAGACCACGTGTTAGTGCAAATGAGTTGCGCGGTTACGGCACGGGGGTAAGTGCGATGACAGCATCAATTTGGACGCGGTTTGCCAAGAACCGCGACGGAAATTTCGGCCTTATGACAGCGGTGCTCCTGCCCATCCTCCTGGGTTCGGCGGGCGTCGCGCTTGATTTCACCAATGCCATGCAGATCAAGAGCAAGATGCAGGGTCTGGCGGATTCCGCGGCACTGGCAGCTGCCTCATCGATGGCCCAGAAAGGCATGAACGAGAAGGACGCCCAGGAACTGGCGACCGACTACCTCGCCGGCCAGATCCTTGCCAATGGCATAGACGCGAACGCCACACCTGAAGAAAAGGCAGCGCAGCAGGAGGCGATCCGCAAGGCCACCGCCGTCAGCGCCAAGACCACCAACAACAGCGCTTCCAGCAAGGGCTATACGGTGGCGCTCAACACCAAGTACACGATGAAGCTGAACCCGATCACCAGCATGATCGGCGGCCAGTCCATCACGCTGAATATTGCGGCCACGGCATCCAGCAGTTCGGAAACGACCAACGGCATCTCGATGTACCTGGCGCTTGACCGGTCCGGCTCGATGTCCTTTGTCACCAGCGACAGGAATACACTGCGGTCCTACTGTGACAACTACACCAACGCTGACTGGCCGTCGGTCGCCTTCTACTGGCCCTGCTACATCCGCAAGATCGAGGCCCTGCAGACGGCGGCAACGGGGCTGTTCACGTCGCTGAAGACGTCCGACCCGAAAAATACGCTGATCCGTGTCGGTGCGGTTTCCTACACCGATGAGACGCAGTCTCCGACACCGATGACATGGGGCACGACCGAGGCTGCCAAGTACGTGGCGGCGCTTCCAAGTGTTCCGACCGGCGGCACCGATGCCAGCGGCGCGATGACCCTCGCACTGAATGCGCTGAAATCGAGCAACACGACCGAGGCAACGGCGCATACGGCCAAGGGCAATGCCACCTTCAACCGCTACATCGTGCTGATGACGGATGGCGAAATGACCGGCAAAAGCGCCAACTGGAATCCGGCGCTGGACAGAACAGTGCGCAGCCAGTGCGAAACCGCCAAGGCCGATGGCATCAAGATCTTCACCGTTGCCTTCATGGCGCCGGACAAGGGCAAGTCGCTGCTGAGCACCTGCGCAAGCGCCAGCGACTACTATTACGAGCCTGAAGACATGACCGATCTCGTCAACGCGTTCGGCGATATCGCCAACAAGGCGGCAAAATCCGCGGTTCGCCTCACCAACTAGGCGGCAGTCTAAGTCTCTCGGAACGTTTGATTATTTGCAGAACCCCGTCCAACCGGCGGGGTTTTGCTTTTTTGCGATTTTACATGCCCATGACATATTTCAAGACCAATATCATTGCCCGTTGCAAGCGTTTCGTAACGGTGCATAACTGGTTTCCCAGATCTTCAACGAGGGTCCGAATCGGACGCAATTCTCACGCTTAACCAGAAAGTTAGCGCGACATGGACAAGACCTCTTCTAACGTCGAACTCCCCTTTCCGGCACCACGCAGCTCCCGGCCTGAAATCATGGCAGAGGAGATCATCGAGCGCCTGACCTACCGGATCGGCAAGGATGCGCAGGTCGCCAAGCCGCATGACTGGCTGACCGCAACGATCCTCGTGGTGCGCGACCGCATTATCGACCGGTGGATGGATTCGACCCGCAAGGTCTACAAGACAGGCGAGAAGCGCGTTTACTATCTATCGCTGGAATTCCTAATCGGCCGCCTGATGCGCGATGCCGTCAGCAATCTCGGCCTGATGTCGGAAATTCGCGATGCGCTGACATCGCTCGGCGTCGATGTGGCTGTCATTGCCGGCCTCGAACCCGATGCAGCCCTCGGCAACGGCGGCCTCGGCCGTCTCGCCGCCTGTTTCATGGAGAGCATGGCAACCGTCGAGATCCCGGCCTATGGCTACGGTATCCGCTACGTCCACGGCCTGTTCCGTCAGCAGATGGCCGATGGCTGGCAGGTGGAACTGCCGGAAACCTGGCTCGCCCACGGCAACCCCTGGGAATTCGAGCGCCGCGAAAGCTCCTACGAAATCGGCTTCGGCGGCACGGTGGACACCGTCGGCGGTTACGACGATGCGCCGCGCTACGTCTGGAAGCCAGCCGAGCGCGTCATCGCCATGGCCTACGACACGCCGATCGTCGGCTGGCGCGGCAAGCGCGTCAACACGCTGCGCCTCTGGTCGGCCCAGCCGATCGATCCGATCCTGCTCGATGCCTTCAACGCCGGCGACCACATCGGTGCGCTGCGCGAGAGCAACAAGGCCGAAAGCCTGACCCGCGTTCTCTACCCGGCCGATGCCAACCCGGCCGGCCAGGAACTGCGCCTGCGCCAGGAATTCTTCTTCTCGTCCGCCTCGCTCCAGGACATCCTGCGCCGCCACCTGCAGCAGTATCCGGACTTCACCAATCTTCCCGACAAGGTCGCGATCCAGCTCAACGACACCCACCCGGCGATCTCGATCGGAGAACTGATGCGCCTTCTGGTCGACATCCACGGCGTGGATTTCGACGAGAGCTGGGAAATCGTCCGCAAGACCTTCTCCTACACCAACCACACGCTTCTGCCCGAGGCGCTGGAAAGCTGGCCGGTACCGTTGTTCGAGCGCCTGCTGCCGCGCCACATGCAGCTCGTTTATGCGATCAACACCAAGATCTTGCTCGAAGCGCGCAAGCTGAAGAATTTCTCCGAAACCCAGATCCGTTCGATCTCGCTGATCGACGAGGGCGGCGAGCGCCGCGTGCGCATGGGCAACCTTGCCTTCGTCGGCTCGCATTCGATCAACGGCGTCTCGGCCCTGCATACGGACCTGATGAAGGTCACTGTGTTCCAGGACCTGCACACGCTCTATCCCACACGCATCAACAACAAGACCAACGGCATCACCCCTCGCCGCTGGCTGATGCAGTGCAATCCGGGCCTCACATCGTTGATCCAGGACGCCATCGGCGACAAATTCCTTGATGACACCGAGGCGCTGACAGATCTTGAGAAATTCTCAAGCGACAGCTCGTTCCAGGACAAGTTTGCAGCGATCAAGCGCACCAACAAGATCGCACTCGCCAATCTGGTCGGCAGCCGCATGGGCATCAGGCTCGATCCGTCGGCCATGTTCGACATCCAGATCAAGCGCATCCACGAATACAAGCGCCAGCTCCTCAACATCATCGAGGCGGTAGCGCTTTACGACCAGATCCGCTCGCATCCGGAACTCGATTGGGTGCCGCGTGTCAAACTGTTCGCCGGCAAGGCGGCGCCGAGCTACCACAACGCCAAGCTGATCATCAAGCTGGCCAACGACGTCGCTCGCGTCATCAACAACGACCCATCGGTGCGCGGTCTCCTGAAGATCGTCTTCATACCGAACTACAACGTGTCTCTCGCCGAGATCATGGTCCCCGCGGCCGATCTTTCCGAGCAGATCTCGACGGCCGGCATGGAAGCGTCGGGAACCGGCAACATGAAGTTTGCCCTGAACGGGGCACTGACGATCGGCACGCTCGACGGCGCCAATGTCGAAATGCGCGACCATGTCGGGGAAGACAACATCGTCATCTTCGGCCTGAAAGCGGACGAGGTGCAGAAGGTCCGCGACGAGGGCCACGATCCCCGCGCCGTTATCGACCAGTCTCCGGAACTTGCACAGGCCCTGAATGCCATCGCGACAGGCGTGTTCTCTCCGGATGACCGGTCGCGTTTCACGGTCCTGATGGACGGGATCTACAATCACGACTGGTTCATGGTTGCCGCCGACTTCGATGCCTATGCAGCAGCGCAGCGCAGCGTTGACCAAATCTGGTCGGACCCTAAATCATGGTATTCGAAGACTATTCTCAACACCGCCCGCATGGGTTGGTTCTCCTCCGATAGAACCATTCGCCAATACGCGTCGGAAATCTGGAGAGCCTGATGACAAAAGCGCCGCGTACGCTCGATGACGGGAGAGCTCCTGGAGAAATCCCGTTATCCGAGATCGAGGCGATTTTGGAAGGCAGGCATACAAACCTCTTTGCCGTTCTCGGCCTGCACAAGGTCGGGGACGTCTACAGGGTCCGCTGTTTCATCCCCGGCGCCGAGGCCGTCACGGCCACGGCGCTGAACGGCACGGAACTGGGCGAACTCACCTGCCGCCACGAAGCCGGTTATTTCGAAGGCATCGTCTCCGCCTCGCAACGCCAGCCCGTCCGTTACCGCGCCCGCCGCGGTGATGACGAGTGGGCGGTGACGGACCCCTACTCGTTCGGCCCGGTTCTGGGACCGATGGACGATTATTTCGTCCGCGAGGGATCGCATCTGCGCCTGTTCGACAAGATGGGCGCCCATCCCCTCAAGCACGAGGGCGTCGAGGGATATCATTTCGCCGTCTGGGCACCGAATGCCAAGCGCGTTTCTGTCGTTGGCGATTTCAACACCTGGGATGGCCGCCGCCACATCATGCGGCTGCGTCAAGACACCGGCATCTGGGAAATCTTCGCGCCCGATATCCTGGCTGGCACCCCCTACAAGTTCGAGATCGTCGGCAGCGACGGCGAAGTTCTGCCCCTCAAGGCCGACCCTTACGCCCGGCGCGCCGAAATGCGCCCCAAGACAGCGTCCGTCACCACGCCGGAACTGGTGCAGAAATGGGATGACGAGGCGCACCGCGAATTCTGGGAAAAGGCCGATCATCGCCGTCAGGCGATCTCGATCTACGAAGTTCACGCCGGCTCGTGGCGCCGCAAGCAGGACGGTTCGTTCCTCTCCTGGGACGAGCTTGCCGCCGAACTCATCCCCTACTGCACCGACATGGGCTTTACCCATATCGAATTCCTTCCCATCACCGAACATCCCTATGATCCGTCGTGGGGCTACCAGACCACCGGTCTCTACGCGCCGTCGGCCCGTTTCGGGGAGCCGGAAGGCTTTGCCCGCTTCGTCAATGGCTGCCACAAGGTCGGCATCGGCGTCATCCTCGACTGGGTGCCCGCCCACTTCCCGGTCGACGCGCACGGGCTGCGCCATTTCGACGGCACAGCACTCTACGAGCATGAAGATCCGCGCCAGGGTTTCCACCCCGACTGGAACACGGCGATCTACAATTTCGGCCGACTGGAAGTCCTGTCCTACCTCGTCAACAACGCGCTCTACTGGTCGGAGAAATTCCACCTCGATGGCCTGCGTGTCGATGCGGTTGCCTCGATGCTCTATCTCGACTATTCCCGCCGCGAGGGCGAATGGGTGCCGAACGAATATGGCGGCCGCGAGAACCTGGAATCTGTCCGCTTCCTGCAGAAGATGAACTCGCTTTCCTACGGCAATCATCCCGGTGTGATGACCATTGCCGAAGAATCCACATCCTGGCCCAAAGTCTCGGCGCCGGTCCACGAAGGCGGTCTCGGCTTCGGGTTCAAGTGGAACATGGGTTTCATGCACGACACGCTGAGCTATCTCGCGCGCGAGCCTGTTCACCGCAAGCATCACCACAGCGCCATCACCTTCGGCATGGTCTACGCCTATTCCGAAAACTTTGTCCTGCCCCTCAGTCATGACGAAGTCGTGCACGGCAAGGGGTCGCTGATCGCCAAGATGGCCGGCGACGACTGGCAGAAATTCGCCAATCTGCGCGCCTATTACGGGTTCATGTGGGGTTATCCGGGCAAGAAGCTGCTGTTCATGGGCCAGGAATTTGCCCAGTGGAGCGAATGGAGCGAGGAGCGGTCGCTGGACTGGAATCTGCTGCAATACAGCCCGCACGAAGGCATGCGCCGTCTCGTCCGCGATCTGAACTTCTGCTACCGCTCCAAGCCCGCCCTGCATGCCCGCGATTGCGAGAGCGAAGGGTTCCGCTGGCTGATTGCCGATGATGCCGAAAACTCCGTGTTTGCCTGGCTGCGTATGGCGCCGGGGGAAAAGCCGGTGGCGGTGATCACGAATTTCACCCCGGTCTACCGGGAAAATTACCGTATTCCCTTGCCAAGCGAGGGCAGATGGCGGGAAATCCTCAACACCGATGCCGAGATCTATGGCGGCACCGGCAAGGGGAATGGCGGACGCGTGCAGGCGGTGAATGCGGGAGGAACGATCACCGCCGACATCACGTTGCCGCCTCTGGCGACGATCATGCTGGAATTGCAATAACGACCGGGAGGGAGAACCATGAACGACAAACGCATACAGCCACTCTCACGCGACGCGATGGCCTATGTCCTGGCCGGCGGCCGCGGCAGTCGCCTGAAGGAACTGACGGATCGCCGCGCCAAGCCAGCGGTCTACTTCGGCGGCAAGGCGCGCATCATCGATTTCGCGCTGTCGAACGCGCTGAATTCCGGCATCCGCCGCATCGGCGTTGCGACCCAGTACAAGGCGCATTCGCTGATCCGCCACATGCAGCGCGGCTGGAACTTCCTGCGTTCAGAGCGCAATGAAAGCTTCGACATCCTGCCCGCCTCCCAGCGCGTTTCGGAAACGCAATGGTATGAAGGCACGGCCGACGCGGTGTTCCAGAACATCGACATCATCGAAGGCTACGCGCCGGAATACATGGTCATCCTTGCCGGCGACCACGTCTACAAGATGGACTACGAGTACATGCTGCAGCAGCACGTGAACTCCGGCGCCGACGTCACCGTCGGTTGCCTCGAGGTTCCGCGCATGGAAGCCACGGGCTTCGGCGTCATGCATGTCAACGAGAAGGACGAGATCATCGATTTCGTCGAAAAGCCGGCCGACCCACCGGGAATTCCCGGCAATCCCGATTTCGCGCTGGCCTCGATGGGCATCTACGTCTTCCACACCAAATTCCTGATCGAAGCGCTGAAGCGCGACGCGGAAGCTGAAGGCTCCAGCCGGGACTTCGGCAAGGATATCATTCCCTATATCGTCGAGCACGGTAAGGCCGTCGCCCACCGCTTTGCCGATAGCTGCGTCCGGTCCGATTTCGAGCGCGAGCCCTACTGGCGCGATGCAGGGACGGTGGACGCATACTGGCAAGCCAATATCGACCTGACAGAAATCGTGCCCGGCCTTGATCTCTACGACAAGTCCTGGCCGATCTGGACCTTCGGTGAAATTACCCCACCGGCAAAGTTTGTGCATGACGACGAAAACCGCCGCGGTTCGGCAACATCCTCGGTCATTTCCGGCGACTGCATCATTTCCGGTTCGTCGCTCAACCGAAGCCTGCTGTTTACCGGCGTGCGTGCCAATTCCTATTCCAAGCTCGAAGGCGCGGTTGTGCTGCCGAACGTGCGGATCGGACGACGCGCCCAGCTTCGCGACGTCATCATCGACCACGGCGTGACCATTCCGGAAGGCCTGATCGTCGGAGAGGATCCCGAACTCGATGCCAAGCGCTTCCGCCGCACCGAGAGCGGTATCTGCCTGATCACCCAGGCGATGATCGACAAGCTCGAGCTGTGAACGGGATCCTCCGATGAATGTTCTGTCGGTCGCGTCCGAAGTCTTTCCGCTGGTAAAAACCGGCGGCCTCGCCGATGTGGCCGGCGCACTGCCGCTGGCACTCAAGAGCCAGGGCGTCTCGATGAAGACCCTGATGCCGGGCTATCCGGCTGTCATGCGGGTGCTGAAGGATGCAAAACTCGTCATGAGTTTCGACGACCTTCTCGGTGCCAGTGCCGATATCCTCGAAGTCACGCACCAGGGGCTAGACCTCCTGGTGCTCGACTGCACCATGTTCTTCGACAGGCCGGGCGGCCCCTATCTCGATCAGACGGGCAAGGACCATCCCGACAACTGGAGACGCTTCGCGGCACTGTCCAAGGCGGGTGCGATCATCGCGCAGGACGGTATCGCGGGCTGGCGGCCCGACATCGCACATGTCCATGACTGGCAGGCGGCCATGCTTCCGGCCTTTATGCGCTACTCGGAAACGCCCGAAATCCCGACGCTGATCACCATTCACAACATCGCGTTCCAGGGCATGTTCGGCGCCGATATCTTCCCCTTTCTCGGTCTGCCGGACCATGCCTTTGCGATGGACGGGATCGAATATTTCGGCGGCATCAGCTATTTGAAAGCCGGGCTGGAGACGAGCTGGGCAATCTCTACCGTTTCTCCCTCCTATGCCGAGGAAATTCTGAGCGGCGAATACGGCATGGGGCTCGAGGGTCTGCTCTCCCGCCGCTCCGTGGATCTGACGGGTATCGTCAACGGCATCGACGCTGAAATCTGGGACCCGGAAACCGACATCAACCTGCACACCCGCTACGGTGCCGAAAGCCTTGCAAGCCGCGCCGGCAACAAGCGGGCGATCGAGGAGCGGTTCGGCCTCGTCGAAAGCGACGGTCCGCTGTTTTGCGTCATCTCCCGCCTCACCTCGCAGAAGGGCATGGATCTGCTGGCGCAGGAGATCGACAACCTTGTCGAAGCCGGCGGCAGGCTGGCGGTGCTCGGCTCCGGCGATCAGGCGCTCGAAACCGCATTTCACGCCGCTGCAGGCCGCCATCCGGGCAGCGTTTCGGTTCTGACTACCTATGACGAGCCGCTGTCTCACCTGCTTCAGGGCGGCTCCGATGCCATCATTATCCCCTCCCGGTTCGAGCCGTGTGGCCTCACCCAGCTCTACGGTCTGCGTTACGGCTGCATCCCGGTCGTTGCCCGCACCGGTGGCCTCAACGACACGGTCATCGACGCCAGCCCCGCCGCACTCGCTGCGAAGGCCGCAACCGGTGTCTCCTTCGGCCCGGCAACAGCCGACAATCTTGGCCGCGCCCTGCGCCGCGCCATCCGTCTCTACAAAGACCCTGATGTCTGGACGGAAATGCAGAAGCAGGGCATGAAATCCGACGTTTCCTGGGACAGGAGTGCTGGCCTCTATGCCGCGCTCTATTCCGACCTACTTGCAAGAAAAGGCATTTGAGATGATCAAAACCGTATCGACCACGCCCTATCAGGATCAGAAGCCTGGAACCTCCGGCCTGCGCAAGAAGGTGCCCGTCTTCGCCCAGGAAAACTACGCCGAAAACTTCATCCAGGCGATCTTCGACAGTCTCGAGGGATTTGCCGGCAAGACGCTGGTGATCGGCGGCGACGGCCGCTATTACAACCGCGAAGTCATCCAGAAGGCGATCAAGATGGCCGCGGCCTCCGGCTTCGGCAAGGTCATGGTCGGCCAGGGCGGTATCCTGTCGACGCCGGCCGCCTCCAACATCATTCGCAAATACCACGCCTTCGGCGGCCTGATCCTGTCGGCCAGCCACAATCCCGGCGGCCCGAACGAAGATTTCGGCATCAAGTACAACACCGGCAACGGCGGCCCGGCGCCTGAAAAGATCACCGACGCGATCTATGCCCGCACCAAGGTGATCGACACCTACAAGATCGTCGACTCCGCCGATATCGACCTCGACGAAGTCGGAACGTTCAAGATCTCCGGAATGGAAGTCCAGGTCATCGATCCGGTCGCTGACTATGCCGAACTGATGGAGCAGCTGTTTGACTTCGTGGCAATCCGCGCCCTGCTTGCGAGCGGCGTCCGCATTGCGATCGATTCGATGGGCGCCGTCACAGGCCCCTATGCCGTGGAAATTTTCGAGAACCGGCTTGGCGCGCCCGAGGGCTCGGTACGCAACGCGACCCCGCTTCCCGACTTCGGCGGTCATCATCCGGACCCGAACCTTGTCCATGCCAAGGAACTCTATGACGACGTGATGAGCAAGAGCGGCCCGCATTTCGGTGCCGCCTCCGATGGCGACGGCGACCGCAACATGGTCGTCGGCAAGGGCATGTTCGTGACACCGTCGGACAGTCTGGCGATCATCGCCGCAAACGCGACGCTTGCACCGGGCTACGCCAAGGGTATTGCAGGCATTGCACGCTCGATGCCGACAAGTGCCGCTGCCGACCGCGTGGCTGAAAAGCTGAAGATCGGCATGTACGAAACACCGACCGGCTGGAAGTTCTTCGGCAATCTGCTCGATGCCGGCAAGGCCACCGTCTGCGGCGAGGAAAGCTTCGGCACCGGTTCCGACCACGTGCGCGAAAAGGACGGCCTCTGGGCGGTTCTGTTCTGGCTGAATATCATGGCAGCCAGAAACGAGAGCGTCGCTGAAATCGTCAAGTCGCATTGGGCCGAATACGGCCGCAACTACTATTCCCGCCACGACTACGAGGAAGTGGATTCGGATGCAGCGAACGCTCTCGTGGCGGCCCTGCGCGAAAAGCTCCCGACGCTCCCCGGCCAGACCTTCGGCGCACTCAAGGTCGAATTTGCTGACGATTTCGCCTATCTCGACCCGATCGACGGATCCGTTTCGAAGAACCAGGGCATCCGCATCCTGTTCGAAGGTGGCTCACGCGTCGTATTCCGCCTCTCGGGCACCGGCACGTCGGGTGCGACGATCCGCGTCTATGTCGAGCGCTACGAACCCGATGCCAGCCGCCACGACATCGAGACCCAGACGGCGCTTGCCGACCTGATCGCGGTGGCAGACGAGATTTCGGATCTCAAGAAGCGCTCCGGCCGGGATGCCCCGACGGTGATCACCTGATCGAGGCTGCCGGGTGACATTGCCCCTCATCCGGCGACAGCAACCTTCTCCCCGCAATCGGGGAGAAGGATTTGCCGCAGCGACACGGGACCCTACTTCCATAGGACACGTCTCTTCTTCCCACCAAGCGGAGAGAAGGCAGGCTGATTGTCAGCCGCGAACGCACGGTCGCTGGCGAAATGGATGAGCGATAAGGAACCCGATATGTCTCACGCACACGCTCAAAGACGCGGCGCTGTTCTCCTGGATAAGATGGCGGAATTCTCGGTCTGGTCGCAGCATGCGGAAAAGATCGAACTCTGCCTGTTCGATGCCGATGGCGAGACGGAAACCGCCCGCCACCCGATGACGCGCGGCGACGACAACCTTTACCGCATCGACCTTCCCTCGATCAGACCCCGCCAGCGCTATGGTTTTCGTGCGCATGGCATCTACGATCCGGATAAAGGCCTCTGGTTCGACCCGTCGAAACTGCTTGTCGACCCCTACGCCAAAGAACTCGACCGCCCCTTCGTCTACGATCCGAACCTCTCGCAGTTCAACTTCGACACGGCCGGCCTGGTGCCCAAGGCAATCGTCACGGAGCACGTCGCAGCCAAGATCGAGGCGCCGCGGTTTAACGCCGGCGGACTGATCTACGAAGTCGCCGTAAAACCCTTCACCATTCTCCACCCCGACGTGCCGGAAGATATCCGCGGCACGGTCGCGGCGCTCGCGCATCCAGCGATCATCGCCCATCTCAAAAGGATCGGCGTCGACGCGATCGAGCTGATGCCAATCACCGCCTGGATCGACGAACGGCACCTCCCGTCGCTGGGTCTCACCAATGGCTGGGGCTACAATCCCATCGCCTTCATGGCGCTCGACCCGCGCCTTTGCCCGGGCGGGGTTGAGGAACTGCGCGACACCGTCGCCACCCTGCACGAGGCCGGCATCGGCGTCATCCTCGATCTCGTGTTCAACCATTCGGGCGAAAGCGATCGCTACGGCGCAACCCTGTCGATGCGCGGGATCGACAACCTCTCCTATTATCGTCACGCGCAGGGTGAGCCCGGCCTTCTCATCAACGACACCGGTACCGGCAACACGCTCGCCTGCGACCATCCCGAAGTCCGGCGCCTGATCGTCGATACGCTGCGCCATTTCGTCATTCATGCAGGCGTCGACGGCTTCCGCTTCGATCTTGCACCGATCCTCGGTCGCACCTCGAACGGTTTCGACGCCGATAGCGAAACGCTGACCGCGATGCTCGAAGACGAGGTCCTGAAAGACCGCGTCATGATCGCCGAACCTTGGGATATCGGCCCCGGCGGCTATCAGCTCGGCAATTTTCCGGAAAAATTCCTCGAGTGGAACGACCGCGCCCGCGACGACATCCGCCGTTACTGGCGCGGCGACGAGTGGACGACAGGCACGCTCGCCACCCGGCTTGCCGGCTCGTCGGATCTGTTCTCCGGACACACGCGCACGGTCAATTTCCTCGCCGCCCATGACGGCTTCACGCTGATGGATCTCGTGTCCAACGAGCACAAGCACAATGAGGCGAACGGCGAAGACAACCGCGACGGTCACGGCGACAACATGTCCTGGAACAACGGCACCGAAGGCGTGACCCGCGACCGCGATATCCTCGCCGACCGTCGAAGGGACGCCGAAGCCCTGCTCTCGACGCTGTTTGCCAGCCGAGGCACGATCATGCTGACGATGGGCGACGAGGCCGGCCGCTCCCAGCGCGGCAACAACAACGCCTATGCGCAGGATAACGAGATCACCTGGATGGACTGGGCAACGCTCGATGAGGCGCTGGTCGAGCACACGGCAATGCTTTCAGCCCTCCGCAAACGGTTCTCCGTATTCTTCGAAACCAGCCTGCTCACGGGCGATGGCGATATCGAATGGATCTCGCCAAGCGGCCAGCCGATGCAGGTGTCCGACTGGGAAAACCCCGCCAATCCGGTCCTCGGTTTCATGCTGAAAACCGACGATGCAACGACCGGAAAAGCCACGCGGCTCGCCATCATCATCAACCGCGGCCACACCCCGCAAACCTTCGCCCTTCCCGGCCCGAACTGGCGTTGTTATCCTGATAACCAGCCGTGGGATACGGCACTTGCCCCCCGGTCGGTCAGCTTTTGCATCGAAAATTGATGCACTGCAAAAACCTGTCGCCAAGTCCTTCAAAGCCTGTAAGAGTCCGCATCACAACCAACGGAAAGAGCAGCGCATGCGTGAAATTTCCCTCGCCGATGTTGCAGGACTGGTCGGTCAGGAACTGGGTGTTTCCGACTGGATTACCGTCAACCAGACAATGATCGACCAGTTCGCCGATGCGACCCTCGATCACCAGTTTATCCACGTGGATCCAGAGCGCGCCAAGGCCGAAAGCCCATTCGGCGGCACCATCGCCCACGGCTTTCTGTCGCTGTCGCTGCTGTCGGCCATGAACTACGAGACCATGCCGAAAATCCGCGAACAGACGATGGGGATCAACTACGGGTTCGACAAGGTCCGCTTCATGTCGCCCGTCAAAAGTGGCGCGCGGGTCCGCGGCCACTTCACGCTGGCCGACAGCCGCTTCCGCGGCGCCGGCATGCTGATGACCACATACGAGGTTTCGATCGAGATCGAGAACGAGAAAAAGCCGGCACTGACCGCCACCTGGATCACTATCGTCCAGTTCGACCCGAAGGATCGGCCGGAAGACGCCTGAGTTACCTCCCGTTCATCTCCTGTCGCGTCATCCCAATTCCATCATCAGCAACCCGATGAGTGGCGGCAAGGCGGCACCGATCAGAAGGGGCGCCGTCCGGGATGCCGTCAGCCCCAGCGCAGAACCGGAAATCCCGGCCGCGATCAACCCGGCGATCGGCATCGACAGACTGCGGTCGATCCCCGGCACGAGCGAAGCCAGTAGCGCCGCAATGACCGCTACTCCGCCGACCAGAATGCCCTTCCACAGCTCGACACCGGACAACTTCGCCGCTACCGCGCCCCCGGCGATGGCGGCAGCGATCCCGAGCAAGACCCACTGAATATCCGGCCAACCAGCGTCCACCATAAAAAACCCTCCCATTCTGCAATGGGAGGGTGCGGTATTGTCGAACCCAATTCAAGTCAGGCGATGGTCGAAGAGCTAGAGCGCAGCGTCTTTCGCGCTTTCCGAGAGAAGGCCGAAGGCGTAGTCGGAAAACGACCGCCAGACTTCCATTCGGAACGCCTCCTCGCCCGTGCGCAGAAGCACCACTTCCACCTTGCCAAACAGCGTGCGCGAGCAGGCACCGACCGGAAAGACTGAAAGCGACAGATCCTGCGGGCAACCCGTGTTGATCGCGGCCTCCGCACCCGGACCCGAAATCAGGATCGCGGTGTTGCGGTGAGACACGTCGGTCGCCGAATGCAGCACGCCGGAATTGGCGGCAGCCGTCATCAACCCGCTTTCGCTTTCGTCGATCACCAGCCACTCGTCCGGTCCGAGCCATAGCGCGGTGCGGCCATTGGCGGATGCGGACGTCTTCGGCCTGACCGGCAGATCGACGCCGAGCGAGCCTGAAAGTGCGGCGACATCCTCCGCCTTCGCCCGCAGCGAAATGCGGCCAGCCGGACCTGCCGGTTCGAGCCTGACGACGGAAGAACCGCCGTGGAAACCAGTCATCGGAAGTGCACGCTGAGCCATTGCAAAATCAGCCATTGATTCGGCCTCCTTCCTTGTCGAAGAACACCATGTCGGTCACCTCGACCGAGATCGTCCTGTCCGCCATCGGCACGTAGAGCGTGCTGCCCATCCTCGCCCGTCCGCCGGCAACCAGCGCGATCGCGATCGATCGGCCGAGAGTTTCCGACCAGTAGGACGACGTCACATGACCGAGCATGGTCATCGGCTTCGGCTGGTTCGGATCGGCAACAATCTGCGCGCCCTCTTCCAGCACATCCTTCGGATCCTTGGTGAACAGGCCGACCAGCTGCTTGCGTCCCTCGCGCACGAGGTCGGGACGCTTCAACCCTCTGATGCCGACGAAATCGGTCTTCTTCTTCGAGACAGCCCAGCCATAGCCGGAATCGTCGGGCGTGACCGTGCCGTCCGTATCCTGGCCGACGATGATATAGCCCTTTTCGGCGCGAAGAACGTGCATGGTTTCCGTGCCGTAGAGGCAGGCGCCCATCGTCTGCGCCTGCTCCCAGATCGCTTTCCACACGGCCGCCCCGAAATCGGCGGGGACATTGACCTCGAACCCGAGTTCGCCGGTAAACGACATGCGGAACAGCCGCCCCGGCACGCCCATGATCGTGCACTCGGCA
Organism: Neorhizobium sp. DAR64862/K0K3; assembly: GCF_050500185.1. Lineage (NCBI taxonomy): Bacteria > Pseudomonadati > Pseudomonadota > Alphaproteobacteria > Hyphomicrobiales > Rhizobiaceae > Neorhizobium > Neorhizobium sp. DAR64862/K0K3. Next base: position 356,229 of record NZ_CP191449.1, on the reverse strand, counting down.
ACGCTCATATGCGGAAAGGCTTCGTTGGCAATATCGAGCCCTTCGATGAAGGGAGCGATGATCTCGCGTGCCTTGGGACCCTGAACCGCAATCACTGCCCATTGTTCGGTTGTCGATGTCAGCCACACGTTGAGATGCGGGAATTCCGTCTGCAGATAGTCTTCCATATGCTGCAGCACCCGCGGCGCACCGCCGGTCGTGGTCGTCACATGGAAACGGTCTTCCGCCAGGCGCCCGACGACACCGTCGTCATAGATGAACCCGTCTTCCCTTGTCATGATCCCATAACGGCTCTTGCCGGGTTTCAGCGTATCCCAGGCATTGGTGTAGAGCAGGTTGAGAAATTTCGCCGCATCCGGGCCGACCACCTCGATCTTGCCGAGCGTCGAGGCATCAAACACGCCGCCGACCTCACGCACGGTTCTGCACTCGCGGTTGACGGCTGCGTGCATGTCTTCGCCGCGCTTGGGGAAATACCAGGCGCGTTTCCAGTTGCCCACATCCTCGAACTCGGCGCCTTCCGACGCTTCCAGCGCATGCATCGGCGTCTTGCGGGCCGGATCGAACAGGTCGCCGCGCGAATGGGCGATCAGCGTGCCGTAGGTGACAGGCGTGTAGGGCGCGCGGAACGTGGTGAGACCCACTTGCGGGATCGGCCGGTCGAGCATTTCCGACGCGATGGCGAGGCCATGCATGTTGGAAAGCTTGCCCTGATCGGACGCCATGCCATTGGTGGTGAAGCGCTTGATATGCTCGATCGAATGCATGCCCTCGCGCACCGCAAGACGGATGTCCTTGGCGGTCACGTCATGCTGGAAATCGACGAAGGCCTTGACCGCATCATCAGGTCCCGCGCCTTCGGCCGCACCGATCATGCCGCCGGTCCATTCGAACCGGTTTTCGCCCGAGACAACAGCTGCACCGCCGCCTGCGGCAATCGCCTCGTCGATCAGATCGGCCAGATCGTCGGTTCCGTTGCAGGCCCCGACCGAGATGCAGTTCTGGGCGTAGATATCCGGCAGGAACCGCTGGTTTGCCTCGTCGAAGCGCAGTTTTCCGCGAGACTGCGAGAACAGATGCACTGACGGAGTCCAGCCTGCCGAGATGAGCAGCGCGTCAACCTTGATCTTGCGCGCATTGGCGCCGCCATTGCGGGTGACGGTAATGGAGTTGATCCGCAGCCGGCCGGACGTGTCGGTCACGGCATGGCCTGTCAGCACGTCGATCCCGAGCGCACGTGCCTCGGCCAGCACCGCATCGCCCGGATGGCTGCGGCTGTCGATGATCGCCGCGATCGACACACCCGCCCGCTTCAGGTCGAAGGCCGCCTCATAGGCGCTGTCATGCGCGGTATAGACGCCGACATTGCGGCCGACGGCAACGCCGTGATGGTTGAGGAAGCTGCGCGCGGCAGACGCCAGCATGATGCCCGGCCGGTCGTTGTTGGCGAATACCATATGCCGTTCGATCGAGCCGGTCGCCAGCACGACCTTTTTCGCACGCACCTGCCAGAGACGCTCGCGCGGCAGATCCCGGCCCGGAAGTGCCACATGGTCGGTCACCCGTTCCACAAGGCCGAGGAAACCGTGATTGTAATAGCCGAACACGGTGGTGCGGGTCAGCACAGTGACATTGTCCATCGCCTTCAGCTTTGCAGCCCTGGCCTGTGCCCAGTCGAAACCGTTTTGGCCGTCGATCACCGTGGAACTGTCGAAATGCAGCGCACCGCCGACTTCCGGCTGCTCGTCGACGAGAATGACCTTTTTGCCCGTCGCAGCCGCCGAAAGTGCCGCCGTCAGGCCGGCGACACCGGCGCCCGCGATCAGCACGTCGCAATGCACGTAGCGGCTGGCGTAATGATCGGGATCGGCTTCCTTCGGCGCTTCGCCCAGACCCGCGGCGCGACGGATGATCGGCTCGTAGAGTTTGTGCCAGGCTTCCCGCGGCCACATGAAGGTCTTGTAGTAGAAACCCGCGGCAAAGAACGGCGACAGCATGTCATTGAACGCGCCGATATCGTATTTGAGCGACGGCCAGCGGTTCTGCGAGGCGATCTTTGCGCCATCGAACACTTCCTGCACCGTGGCCCGAACGTTCGGCTGACGCCGGGCGGCATCGCGCGAAACGTCGAGCAGCGCATTCGGCTCTTCCGGACCTGAGGTCAGGATGCCGCGCGGGCGGTGGTATTTGAACGAGCGGCCGAGCAGATGCACGCCATGCGCCAGAAGCGCTGACGCGACCGTATCGCCCTCCAGCGCCGTGTAACTTTTGCCGTCGAAGGTGAAGCGCGCGGTGCGGGCCGGCGTATGACGGCCGGCGCCCTTGATGCGGAATTCGCCCGAGTTGGAGGAAGAACTCATCTTGCGTCTCCTTCCGTAGCTTCCCAGGTTTCGACGGTCTTTTCCTCGGCAATCGCCGCCGCCTTGCTTGCGACCGGGATCGGCTGTTTCGGCAGACCTGCCTTGTAGGTCATCAGGAACCTGTCGCTCACCGTATCGCGGGCCGCGTTGAAGAAGCGGCCGCAGCCGTGAATATGCCGCCACCGTTCATAGGTGAGACCCTTCTCGTTGTTGCGCAGGAAGAAGAACTCCGCGAACTCCTCGTCGGAAATTGCCGCGATATTCTCCGGCCGGGCGATATGCGCCTCGCCGGCCCAGCGGAACTCCAGTTCCGAGCGATCTTCTTCGCAATAGGGGCAGTGGATCAAAAGCATCTGGTCTATCCCCTCACTATCAGTGCGCGACGGCAGCAGCAGCTGCCTCGTCGATCAGGCGGCCCGTGCGGAACCGGTCGAGATTGAGACCCGACGCCAGTTTATGCGGTTCGCCCTTGGCGATCAGATGCGCAAACAGGTTGGCCGAGCCGGGCGTCGCCTTGAACCCGCCGGTTCCCCAGCCGCAGTTGACGAACAGTCCCGGAACCGGCGTGACACCCTGGATCGGCGACCTGTCCGGCGTGTTGTCGGTAATGCCGCCCCACTGCCGCATCATCTTGACCCTGCGGAAGATCGGAAACAGTTCGCAGATCGCATCGAGCGTATGGGTGATGATCTGCAGGCCGCCGGTCTGCGAGTATGAATTATACTGGTCGGTACCGGCGCCGATCACCAGCTCGCCCTTGTCGGACTGCGAGATATAGGCATGAACCGTGTTCGACATGACGACGCAGGGGAAGATCGGTTTCAGCGGTTCCGACACCAGCGCCTGCAGCGGGTTGGAATGCAGGGGCACGCGAACACCTGCCATTTCCATGACGACCGACGAATGGCCGGCCGCCGATACGCCGACCTTGTTGGCACCGATAAAGCCTTTGGAAGTCTCGACGCCCTGAACTTCGCCACCCGGTCCGCGGCGGATGCCGGTGACTTCGCAGTTCTGAATGATATGGACGCCGCGATCGGCCGCCGCGCGCGCATAGCCCCAGGCGACGGCATCGTGGCGGGCTGTGCCGCCGCGGCGCTGCAGGGCAGCACCATTGATGGCGTAGCGCGCCGTCTTCGAAATATCGAGAACCGGAACGAAGGCCTTGGCCTGTTCCGGCGTCAGCCACTCGTTGTCGATGCCATAAAGCCTGTTGGCATTGATATGGCGTTTGAACGACTGCTGGTCATGGATGTTGTGCGACAGCATCATCACGCCGCGCGGCGAATACATGACGTTGTAGTTGAGCTCCTGGCTCAGGCCTTCCCACAGCTTGAGGGAATGCTCGTAGATGTCCATGCTCTCTTCATAGAGATAGTTCGAGCGGATGATGGTCGTGTTGCGGCCGGTATTGCCGCCGCCGAGCCAGCCCTTCTCGATCACCGCGACATTGGTGATGCCGTGTTCCTTGGCGAGATAATAGGCGGCACCCAGACCATGACCGCCGGCACCGACGATGATGACGTCGTAAGAGCTGCGCGGCTCGGGAGAGGTCCACTGCGCCTCCCATCCCTTGTGGGCGCGCAGTGCCTCGCGGGCTATGGCGAAAACCGAATATTTGCGCATGAGGCCGCTTCTCCTTGATCCGCCGGTAAGGCTCTTGGGTAGAACCATACCCATCGCAAATCAATATGCGCCGCAATGGCCGTTTTGCGACGCCTCAGAGGATTGTTTCGACACACGCGGAAAACAGGCCCGGGAACCTCGGACGAAAGGCCCGGCCGACGTTCATGTGACGACGGCGGAGGGAAGATGGGGTCGTGACTTTAGAGCGACCGGCCGTTGACGCGGCCGCAGGCCTCCTTTGAAATTTGGACAGACAGAAACCGGGGAAAGTTTCCCCGGTTTGTCATGGAGAGGCGAAATCAGGCCCGGAGCAACACCTTGCCGGTGCGGCCGTGCTCGCCGGCTGCCTTTGCCGCCTTGGCGATGTCATCGAGACCAAAGACCTCGGAGACGGTAAGGGTCACGGTGCCGTTGGCGACCGCCTCGACAATCTCGCTGATATGGCTCTTCATCTTTTCCGCAGGAAGCTTGGGCGCGATCTTGGCGAGCCAGAAACCCTTGACCACAGCCTGCTTGAAAATCATGTCGCTGGCTGAAAGCTGCATCGGCGTTCCCGACATCAATCCGAACGAGATCAGCAGTCCGTTTTCGCCAAGCACCGACAGCAGGTCTCCGGAGGCCGGGCCGCCGACGCCATCAACCCCCGCCTTGATCGAGGATCCGCCCGAGAGCGCATTGACCGTCTCGCGCCATCCGGTCTGCGACGTCGAGACGACATTCTGGATGCCGAGATCCGCCAGTTCGCGCACCGCCTCGTCACGTCGGACGAGGTTGATGACATTGATCTGACGCGGCTTGGCAAACATCGCGAGCGTCTTGCCGACCGCACCATTGGCCGCGTTCTGGATGATCCAGTCACCTTTTTCGACACCCGCAAAATCGAGCAGTGTCAGGGCGCTGAGCGGCATCGAGATCAGCTGCGCGCCGGCCTCATCGGAAATCGAATCGGGAAGCGGCACGGCCGCCATGGCCGACGCGATATAATACTCCGCCCAGGTGCCCTGCCCTGAGGCCGCCACACGCTGCCCGACCTTCAGGTGCGAGACACCCTCGCCCAGCGCATCAACGACACCGGTTCCTTCGGTGCCGGCGACGGCGGGCAGGTCGGGCTTGTAGCCGTAATCGCCGGAAACCGTCAGAAGATCGTGGTTGTGGATCGCCGCCATCGACATGCGGATCCGGATCTGGCCGGGGCCGGGCTGCGGAATTGGGCGATCCTCGATCGACAGGACGGAAGACGGATCGCCGAAACTGGAATGAATGGCACTACGCATGAGATTTCTCCGTTCGGTCCCGCGTGGCTCGGCAGGACAAGGCTTGGGCCGGTTGGGAACAGGTTCCCGCATGGGCGCAAATCGACTATGGCTTGGTGGCGGATATAGGACATCGCTAGGCCGATATAACCCCGCGCGGAGCAGCGGCTGTAAAATTCTTGAGAAGCCCGCAGCCGCGGGTAGACTTTTGACATCTCCTCTGTTAAGTGCCTTCACCAATCGCTTCGGCTATCCGCCGGGCTCCGACATTCTTTCGCCTCGAATCCTGCAGATTCCCTGGCGATAACAAACCAAAGGAACGGGATTTCACGTGCAGGTACTTGTCCGGGACAACAACGTTGATCAGGCTCTTCGCGCTCTCAAGAAGAAGATGCAGCGCGAAGGCATTTTCCGTGAAATGAAGATGCGTGATTACTACGAAAAGCCTTCGGAAAAGCGCGCCCGCGAAAAGGCTGAAGCCGTTCGCCGCGTCCGGAAGCTGGCCCGCAAGCGCATGCAGCGCGAAGGTCTTCTTCCGGCAACGCCGCGCCCGGCAACCGCCCGTCCGGCTGCTCGTTGATCGGTCGTTTTTTCGACGTTTTCATGTGATTATGAGCGGTGGCGACATGGGCGCCGCCGCTTTTTTGATTCGGAACAGTCGACATTCCGACACGTTCTGCCGATCCTGACAGCCCGATACGAGGACAAGCGCCTGATGGCCGCCAAGACTGCCGTTTTTTCCGATGGAACCCGAAACTCCGGCCATTCCTTGACCGTCGCCCCAATTCGCAAGGCCCTCGCTCCGATCGGTATCGTGGCAGTGCTCGCGCTGGCCGGCTGCTCGACGACCACGTCGACGGACATGATCAGCGTCGATCGCGCCCAGGGGTCGGAACAGAACATCTCATCCCTGTCCTCCGTCATCAGCTCCAACCCGTCTGATCCGGAAGGCTACAACATTCGCGGGTCGGCCTACGGCCGCGCCGGCGAATTCAAGCGGGCGCTGGAAGACTTCAACCGCGCTCTCCAGATCAATCCGCAGTTCTATCAGGCCTACGCGAACCGGGCGCTCGTCTATCGCAATATGGGCAAACCTGTCGAAGCCGCGAACGACTACAATCGCGCGCTCCAGATCAATGCCAATTACGACGTCGCCCTGATCGGCCGCGGCAATATCTATCGCCAGGCCGGCCGCCTCAACGAAGCCTTCAGTGACTTCAACAAGGCCATCGATCTCGATACGACCGATGGTCGCGCTTACCACAACCGCGGCCTGATCTATCAGGCCCGCAATCAGCACGCGCAGGCGATCGACGACTTCTCCAAGGCGATCTCGCTCTCCTCCAGCTCGGCCGAGCCTTATAACGGTCGCGGTATTTCCTATCTCGCCATGAACGACGACGAGAATGCGTTTGCCGACTTCAACCGTGCCATCGAGCTGAACGACAAGCTTGCCGAATCCTGGGCCAACCAGGCACTGGTGTATGAGCATCGCGGCGACCGTGCCCGCGCCAACCGTTCGTTCTCGCATGCCGTCCGCCTGGACCCGAACTACAAGCCGGCCCAGGACGGCGCAGCACGTACGCGCGGCGGCAATAGCTAAGCGGAGCCATGACGATGCAGCAGTCCGGTCGCCATGATATCATCGTCATCGGCGGCGGGATTGTCGGCGCCTCGATTGCCTGGCACCTCACGGTGTCAGGCGCCAAAGTCCATTTTCTATCTGAAAAACCAGGCGGCATAGCGACGCCGAATTCCTTCGCCTGGATCAACGCCAGCTGGGGCAATCCGCGCGCCTATTTCGACCTGCGCATGCGCTCCATCGCCGAATGGAAACGCCTTGCGAAGGACGTCCCCACCCTGCCCCTATCTTTCGCGGGCGGCCTATGCTGGGACATGTCGCAGGCTGACCTGACGACCTACGCCAGCCAGCATTCCGGCTGGGGCTACGATATCGCTGAGGTCGATGCCGTCAGGATTGCCGCCATCGAACCTGCCTTGAACGACGTGCCTAACACCGCGCTTTTCGCTGCGATGGAAGGTGTAGCCGAGCCGCAGGCGAGCGCCGAGATCCTCATCGCAGACGCCCAAAGACGCGGCATGCTCCTCACCGGAGGCGTCCGGGTTACTGCCCTCAGGCGCAATGGCGAAGGCCATGTTGCAACTGTGGTCACCGACAGCGGCGAATTCACAGCCGGTGAAATCGTGCTCGCCGCCGGCGCCGGCACCACGACCCTTACCGCTTCTGTCGGAATAGACGTTCCGGTCGAAACACCACCGGGTCTCCTCGTCCACTCGACGCCGGTCGCACCGATGCTCAACGGCCTCGTCATTGCGCCGGAACTGCATGTCCGGCAAACCGCCGAGGGTCGGCTCGTCGCCGGGACCGATTTCGGCGGCATGGATCCGGGTACCGATCCGGATGGCGCGGCTGACGAGCTGTTCGGCAAACTGAAGCGGTTCGTCAAAGGCGGCGACAGCCTGGTCATGGACTTCTACACCGTCGGTTATCGCCCCACGCCAAAGGACGGCTTTCCGATCATCGGACGTGCCGAAGATCAGACCGGTCAAACCCTCACCGGCCTCTACATTGCCGTCACCCATTCGGGCATCACGCTCGCTCCGGCGATCGGCCTGTTCGCCGCCACCGAAATCCTGGAAGGGGCGCAAGAACCGCTTCTCGCCCCCTACCGTCTGTCGCGCTTTAGCTGACAGCCCTCAGCGCCAGCCGAGCGCTGGCGCCACATGCTTCAGGATCGACTCGATGACATGGGCGTTGTAGTCGACGCCAAGCTGGTTCGGCACGGTCAGAAGCAGCGTATCGGCCTCGGCAATGCCCTCATCCTGGCGCAGCTCCTCGATCAGGGCTTCCGGTTCTGCCGCATAGGAACGACCAAAGATCGCCCGCGTGCTGTCGTCGATATATCCGACCGAGTCCTGCTCCTTGCCGCCGCGGCCGAAATAGGCCCGGTCGCGATCGTCCGTCAGCGCGAAGATTGAGCGGCTGACCGATACCCGCGGTTCGCGCTGATGGCCGGCCGCTTTCCAGGCGTCGCGATAGGCGCGGATCTGCTTTGCCTGCTGGATGTGGAAAGGCTCGCCCGTCTCGTCGTTCTTCAGGGTCGAGCTCTGCAGATGCATGCCCTTCCCGGCCGCCCAGACTGCCGTTGCATCGGAGCTTGCGCCCCACCAGATGCGGTCTCGCAGCCCTTCCGAATGCGGCTCCAGACGCAGCATGCCCGGCGGGTTCGGAAACATCGGGCGCGGGTTGGGTTTGGCAAAACCCTCGCCCTTCAGCACGTCGAGAAAGACTTCGGCGTGGCGGCGGCCCATATCGGCATCCGTCATCCCCTCGCCCGGCTCGTAGCCAAAATAGCGCCAGCCTTCGATCACCTGTTCCGGCGAACCGCGGCTGATGCCGAGCTGCAGGCGTCCTTTCGAAATCAGATCCGCGGATCCCGCGTCCTCCGCCATGTAGAGGGGGTTTTCATAGCGCATATCGATGACGCCGGTGCCGATCTCGATCTTCGACGTGCGCGCACCGACGGCGGCCAGAAGCGGAAACGGCGAAGCCAGCTGGCGGGCGAAATGGTGAACGCGGAAATAGGCGCCGTCGGCACCGAGTTCTTCGGCAGCGACGGCAAGATCGATCGACTGCAACAGCACGTCGCCCGCAGAGCGCGTCTGCGATTGTGGCGACGGCGTCCAGTGGCCGAATGATAGGAAACCGATTTTCTTCATAATAGGGCTCCGGCAATATGCGCATGAGAAGAGGTGTTGCCCCCTACATGGCATGCCGGACAGCATCCGTTAGGGCCCTGCCGCGAATTGGGCGCAGACGGATTGTTCGCAGATTGCGAACGAGTGTTGTGAAGATGGAATGAAATAGCGTCTGGAGTACCTGTCGGCAGGGTCGCGCGGGTGCAACGTCACACCCGCGCTCCGACAGAAACAGATCCGGCTTAGCGCAGCAGGAAGACGCCAGCGATATTCAGGATGATGAAAACGATGAGGCCGCCGAGAAGTCCGGCGCCGCCGAAGAAGCCGGCCGCCATGGCGATCATCAGAACGACGGTAGACATCGTGCCCCATTTTGCAGCGGCCAGAAAACCCTCGTAGGTTTTCTCGTGCTCGCGATAATCCATGGGAGCACCGGTCTCCATAGGTCCGCTCTGGTGATTGTCCATCATCGATCTCCTTCAACGCCGCGCCCACGAGCCGATCACGGCGGGGTGGCGCGGTAGCCTCCTCCTCGCTCTTCGAATCCTTGGCAGATCACCGAAAAGCGCCTCTCGATCCAGATTACACACACCGCTTCAAAGCGCAATCGCGCCACGCCGCGGCTGGTGCTTTAACACCTACTCGGCGAACGCCATTTCCTGAGAGGTCGGCCTTCCCGCGATCCTCGCGGTCGGCAGAACGGTGAGTGGCGGACTGTCGAACTGCGCTTCGTTGCCGAACATCATCCGCCGTTCATAGGCCTCCGACCGGAACAACGGGAACCGCCGCATCAACTGCGGCCTTACCTCCTTGACGCGTGACGCAAGAAGCGTGAGCTCGAAGCCGTAGATGCCGGCCATCGTTGGCGGCACGACGATATCCGCCAGGAAGATGCGCTTGTAAAACGAGGCATGCGGCGGGCGGATATGCTGCAACACCCGGTCGGCATCGAAATGGATCGCAGCCATGATGCTGGGCCGCAGCGTGATATAAGGGATCGTCGGCAATTCGGCGACGACAGCCGGATCGACCGCAAACCGGGCCGGATCGATCAACGTCATCCCGGCATCGAGGAAAGCGTGGACCGCATCGGGAAACACGCCAGTCGACTGGCACACACGATGGTCCGGCGTCACGTAATGGACGCGGATCGTCGCGATGAGTTCTTCGTAATGATGAATGCCGAAGACATAGGCGTTGCGGTCGAAATCGATCTCATCGAGCATGTCCACCGCACCGACGGGGAGAACATCCTGCGCCTTGTAGGCTTTGTATCTTAATCTGGCGATATCTTCGAAATCTTCGGCGCTCTGAATGCGGCGGTATTCGATGTGGTCGAGAGATGCGAGGAGCTTTTCGGAAAATGGTGCTTCAGGAACAGATTGCTTTATCGGCATGTGAATTATCCATGGGACGTTAACCCAGGATTAACCGTGAACTGAGCCTTGATCGCAATCGCCGAAATTATGTTTAACAAACTTTAAACAGAAATAGTTAACCGCCAACGGTAACCTTATGCCGCGGGTGCAAAAAATAGCCCGTGAAGATATGGGGAAACGCGTCTAGCCAGCCGCGCTCAGTGACCGCGGCGCGTCGTTCTTGCGGCCCGATACGGCACGACTACCCGCCTTGCTGAGAGCAACGCCGTTAACGCGCAGACTCTCCAACGCATCGACCGGCACCGGCGGCGAGAAGATGTAGCCCTGAACCAGGTCCGCAAAATTGTGCTTGCGCACGAGATCCAGCTGTTCCTGGGTTTCGACGCCTTCGAGAACGATGCGGAGATCGAGCTCGCGTGAAAGATGCACGATGCCGCTCAAAAGCTTCATGCGGCGCGGATCGGTACCGATGTCGCGCACGAAGGCGCGGTCGATCTTGACGATATCGATCGGCAGGGAATCCAGATAGCTGAGGCTCGAGAACCCGGTGCCGAAATCGTCGATTGCGATCGTCACGCCGTTGGCGCGCAACCGGCTGAGCGTCGCACTCACGGCGACAGGCTCCTCCATGAAGCAGCTTTCGGTTACTTCCAGATGCAGCCGTGCCGCAGGCAGACTGTAGCGCGCCAAAGTCTCGGCCACCATAGCCGTGATCGCACCGCCACGAAGATCCTTGACCGAGAGATTGACGGAGACCGCCATGCCGCCCGACCATTCGGCGCAGTCGGCGCATGCCTTGTCCAGCACGAACCGGGTGACGTCCGAAATCAGGCCCATGCTTTCGGCAAGCGGGATGAAGATGTTGGGGCCGATCCAGCCGCGCTCGGGATGCGACCATCTCACCAGTGCCTCGCAGCATTCCATCTCGGACCCGTCCGGCCGGTACATCGGCTGGTAGACGACGGACAGATGGCCGTTTTCGATGGCATGGCGCAGATCGGTCCGCAGACGCTGCTCGGCCACATACCGACCATCCATTTCCGGCCTGAAGGTTCGAACCGTGCCGTTGCCGGTCGACTTTGCCTCGTTGAGGGCAAGGTCGGCCTTGATCTGCCAGGATTCCATGTCGAAATCTTCAGCGGGCAGAATGACGCAACCGCTGTTGAGCGATACCGAAAGACTAAGCCCGTCGACCCGGTAATCCCCCTCGAATGTCCGATGAATCTCGCGGATACGCGCCTCGATCGCGCAAGAACCGTCTTTGCCGGTCACCAGCAGAACGAACTCGTCGCCGACCAGCCGGCCGATCAGAACCTCGTCGCTCGCAAACGCCGCTGCCCGTTCGGCAATTGCTGCAAGAAGCTTGTCGCCCACCACGTGGCCGCGCATGTCGTTGACATGCTTGAACCCGTCGACATCAAGAATAGCAAGCCCGGCCCACATCTCCGGACCTGCATTTGCCAGCCGCCGTTTGACCTGTTCGGTGAAATGTCCCCGCGTCGGCAGGCCGGTCAGCGTGTCGAAACGAACAAGGTGAAGGATTTTCTCTTCGGCAGCGACCCTTGCGCTGACATCCTCGAAGATCATCACGAGACCGCCCTCGGAACGGCGGCTGAGCGAGAATTCCAGATAGGTGTCGTCATTGAGACGCAGCAGCGTCTTGCCCGCCTGCCCTTCCAGCAAGCCGCCGATCTGCGTCAGGATCTCGTCCGGAAACGCGTTTTCGCGGTCGCGCAGGGCGGCAATGAAACTCGCGCCCATCAGGTCTTCGGCATCGCCCAGTCCCAGCAATTCGTGCGCGCGCCGGTTGACGACCTGCACCCGGCCAACGGCGTCCAGCATGATCAGCGCATGCGTCATGGTGCTGAGCGCACTGTCGAGCTGGTCGGCAACCGTCTTCATCTCGCGCGAAACGATGACGTTCTTGTAGAGAAATTCCCGCACCCCCGTCGCCATCGACTGGGTGGTCAACCCGAACGGCACGAGAAAGAGCGCCATCAGCGCAAGATTGATTTCGCCGGTCAGCACGCAGGCAATGATCAGCGGCAGGCAGCAGCCGGTCGTCTGCAGCGCAACCGCGCGAGCAGACCCGTAGTTGCGGCCGACGATCGACACCATCGACGCCATGGTGACCGCGATGCACATGAAGGCGGCCATCATGTCCCGCAGGACAAGAACCGCGTAGGCGCTGCTGATACCGAGAAGGAAAGCAGTCGCCGCGGCGCCGTAGACGTAGCGTGTTTCCCAGCTTTCGATCTCGTCGCGGGAAAGAACCGCACGGTCGAGACTGTCGAAGCGGCGGAACGAGATGACCCGGAACGTGAAGACGGCCAAGAACACCGCAATCAGCATGATATAGAAGGTAGAGCCCGTCGTCGCAAAAATCACTGCGCACGACAGGATATGGACCACCATTCCAGTCCACAGCGTTCCACGATTTCTAAACAGCGATTCGACGAACGACAGATACACTTCTGTCGGCAGCGTTTGCGCTTCCGCATTCTTCATAGGGGCACATTCCCTTGCCATCAGACCGACAATGGAGAAAACGTTTTAAAAATTGATTGTTGTCGGAGTGCGACCCCTTGGATTGTGGGGGTTCGTCGAAAAGCGATCAATGAACGGTAACAGGGATTGCTAAAACTCTCCAAACTCAATTATGCGCTCTCGCGACCACCTTCGCAATAATATTTCGCGGAATGCCTGGAAACGGCATTTATGCGACCTATGGGGGTCTTTTCTTTTAATAAGCGTTCGTTTACATCGCCTCATTCGGGCAGAGGTAAAGACCTGCTGGGGAGCGAGTGAGTATGGCGGGCCTGTTGAAATTCAGCGCGTTAATTGACCGTGTCAGCGAAATCGTCGGAAAATTTGCGGGTTATCTCGTTCTGGCCTGCTGCCTGATCAGTGCCGGTAATGCCTGCATTCGCTATGCGTTCAACTACAGCTCGAATGGCTGGCTGGAAATCCAGTGGTATCTGTTCGCGTTTATCGTTCTCTTGGGCGCATCCCATACGCTTCGTCTCAATGAACACGTCCGCGTCGATCTGATCTACGGCGCCGTCTCGGATCGCAAGCGGTTGTGGATCGATGCGATCGGCCTGGTGATCTTTCTGATCCCGGCATGCCTCTTTCTGGCATGGCTGTCCTGGCCGTTCTTCTCCCTGTCTTTCATGCAAGGTGAAGTGTCTTCGAATGCCGGCGGCCTGATCCGCTGGCCCGTCAAATTCATCATCGTCTCGGGGTTCGTGCTCCTTGCCTTTCAGGGCCTGTCCGAGCTGATCAAGCGGATCGCCGGCCTTACAGGCACCCTCCAGGTCGACACGACCTACGAAAAGCCACTGCAATAAGACCGCGCCATTCCGGGGGGAAACCAAGCTCATGTTTGAATACGGCGTAATGCCACCGGCCATGTTTCTGGGCATGATCATTTTCATGCTCTACGGCTTTCCGGTCGCCTTTTCCCTTTCCGCGGTCGGGCTGTTTTTCGGCTTCCTGGGTATCTACACCGGTCATTTCGAATATGCGTTCATGCAGGCCCTGCCGCTGCGCATTTTCGGCATCGTCTCCAACGACCTGCTTCTCGCCATTCCCTTCTTCACCTTCATGGGTGCCATTCTTGAACGCTGCGGTCTTGCCGAGGACCTGCTCGAAGGCACCGGAAAACTGTTCGGCGCAATTCCCGGCGGCCTTGCCTATGCGGTGATCATCGTGGGCGCGATCCTCGGCGCCATCACCGGCACGGTTGCCGCATCCGTCATCACCATGGGTGTGATTTCCCTGCCGATCATGCTGAAATACGGCTACAATCCGCGGCTGGCGACCGGCGTAATCGCAGCCTCCGGCACGATCACCCAGGTCATTCCGCCGTCGCTCGTCCTCATCGTTCTGGCCGATCAGCTCGGCCGTTCGGTCGGCGACATGTATCTCGGCGCCATCGGTCCTTCGATCCTGCAGGTCGTGATCTTCCTGCTGTTCATTCTCTTCACCTCGATCGTCCGCCCCCAGGATGTTCCGGCGCTGCCGCCGGAGGCCCGCGGCGAACTCAATGCCGCGCTGGTGTTGAGAGTGCTGTGGGGCATGGTCCCTTCGGTCGTGCTGATCTTCCTTGTCCTCGGCACCCTGTTCATGGGACTTGCCACACCGACGGAAGCCGGCGCGCTCGGCGTCGTCGGCGCCATGGCGCTTGCTGCCATGCACCGCCGCCTGACCTGGGACCTCGTCAAGCAGGCCATGCATTCGACCATGACGATCACCTCGATGGTCGTCTTCATCCTCGTCGGTGCCACCTGCTTCAGCCTCGTCTTTCAGGGCATGAACGGCGGGCTCTGGATCGAATTCCTGCTGTCTCATATTCCGGGCGGCGCCCTCGGCTTCCTGATCTTCGTCAACATCTTCATTTTCTTCCTGGCCTTCTTCCTGGATTTCTTCGAGATCGCCTTTATCGTCCTGCCGATGCTGGCACCGGTCGCAACCGCGCTCGGCATCGACCTGATCTGGTTCGGCGTGCTGCTCTGCGTCAACATGCAGACCTCGTTCATGCACCCGCCATTCGGCTTCGCACTCTTCTACCTGCGCTCGATCGCGCCGAAGACTGTGAAGACGAAGGACATCTATCTCGGCGCCATTCCGTGGCTCGGGATGCAGCTGATCCTCGTCGCCATCATCATCTTCTGGCCGGAATCCGTCACCTACTGGCTGGACAAGGCTCCAGACGTCGATCTCAATACGATCAAGATCGAAATCCCCGGCTTCGGCAATGATAGCGGCAACAACCAGATGCCCAATTTCGGCCTGCCGCCGATGGATGGTGCGCCCGGTCAGGGCGGCGGCGCGCAACCTGCCCCCGGACTACCCGGCATGCCCAACTTCGGCGAGCCACCCAAGATCAACCCGTAACGGCTTCGTCTTGCCAGAAAACCGGTGCAGTAGTACATTGGAGTGGAGAGCAAAGCGCGAACTCTGCCCTCCGTTTGTTATTTGACTAGGAAATTGAGCCGGACGGACACTGACCAGCCCGTCCGGTATTTCCTAACCAGCAACGTAATGCTCAGTGGAAACCACATCGCATCACCTCCTGTTCGACGGCAAGGCTTTTGCCTAAAAGTCGGGGAAGCCCGTCTTCTCCGATACTCCGGCTGGCCACGGAGTGCTCTGCTTCTGCTTCCGAACACTGCCATCATAGATAACAGCGTGTGATTGTCGAGCCGACGCAACCGGGCATACGTGCAGCGCGTCTATTGCGTGAATCCAGTCCGGCGCCATCCCTCAGCTGCAAAACAAAACCCCGGACCTTGCGATCCGGGGTACGTGTCGTAGCAACGCTATGGAAAGATCAGATCTTGCCGTTTCGCTGCTGGATCATCATGAACGTGTCGAATGTGTACTCCGAAAGCTGCATCCAGAGGTAACCTTCCTTCTTGAATGCGACCTGGTCGTCGTAGACCTTCTTGAAATCCGCGTTGGTTGCGGAAATACCTTTGTAGACGTCCATTGCAGCCGTGTAGCAGGCCTCGAGGATATCCTGGCTGAATGGCCGCAACGTCGTCCCCTGCGATACGATCTGCTTGATCGCCATCGGGTTCTTCAGATCGTATTTCGCCATCATGTTGGTATTGGCGAAAGCGCAGGCATCGGTCAGCGCCGACTGATAATGCTTTGGCAGGCTGTTCCACTTGTCGAGGTTGATGAAGGCATGGATTGTCGGCCCGCCTTCCCAGAAAGCCGGATAGTAGTAATACTTGGCCACCTTGTAGAAGCCGAGCTTGTGGTCGTCATAGGGACCGACCCACTCCGCCGCATCGATCGTGCCCTTTTCCAGCGCCGGATAGATATCGCCTCCGGCGATCTGCTGCGGTACGGCGCCGAGCTTTTCGAGCACCTTCCCGGCAATGCCGGCAATGCGCATCTTCACGCCCTTAAAGTCGTCGACGGTGTTGATTTCCTTGCGGAACCAGCCGCCCATCTGGGCGCCGGTATTGCCGGCCGGCATGCCGTAGATCTGATGCTTGGCATAGAACTCGTTCATCAGCGTATTGCCGTTGCCCTGGTAGAACCACGAGTTCGTCAGGCGCGCATTCATGCCGAAGGGGATCGCCGTGCCGATCGCAAAGGTCGGGTCCTTGCCGACAAAATAGTAGGAGCAGGTATGGCACATCTCGACCGTGCCAGCGGAGACCGCATCGGCCGCCTGCAGACCCGGGACGATCTCACCACCTGCAAACGGCTGGATCGTGAAATTGCCGTCGGTGGCGGCTGCAACATGCTTCGCGATATCGTCGGCGCCGCCATAAATCGTGTCCAGCGATTTCGGAAATGACGATGTCAGGCGCCAGTTGATCTTCGGGTTCTGCTGGGCAATGGCAGGTGTCGAAAGCGGAACAGCAAGCACTGTGGCTGCAGCGGCTCCCGCGCCGCCGACTGCCGTCTTTTTCAGGAATGAACGACGATCCATCAAAAATCCTCCCGGGTTGAACAGACCGCGAAGATGTCTCCTCCCATACCTCGCCAGTCCTAGATGAGGTAATCATGTTGCTTGAAAGCTTGCAAGCATACCATGTAACAATGACGGCGGGCCAAGGTTAAACCGCATTATACTTTCGTCTTCCGCGATCGTCGTGGTTCACGCTGCACGGCGTCGCCACGGCTTGACTTCACCCCGCCTCCGGCAGCAATACGGGATGAGAACCACTGCCCCGCCTGGAGATTGTTCATGCCCGTCTCGTGCCGCAAGCCCATCGTCGCCGTTCCCGCCGATCTCAGGCAATTCGAAGGCGCCCTCTGGCACGCTACACCCAACCAGTATGTCAATGCGGCGCTGAAAGTGGCAGACGTCATGAGCTTCATCGTTCCCGCCTTCGAAGAGGGCAACGATGTCGACACGATCCTCGACCGGGTCGACGGCGTGCTGGTTTCCGGCGCCGTCAGCAACGTCCACCCATCGCTCTACGGCCGCGAAGCGACCGAGGCAGACGGCCCGTTCGATCACGGCCGCGACGCCACCTCGCTGCCGATGATCCGCCGCGCGATCGAGCGCGGCATTCCTCTTCTCGCCATCTGTCGCGGCATCCAGGAGCTGAATGTCGCGCTGGGTGGCACGCTGGCAAGCGAGATCCAGGATCAGCCGGGCAACTGGGACCACCGCAAGCCCGACGTGCCAGACCGCGACGCGATGTACGCGATCCGCCAGCCGGTCTTCGTCAAGGAAGGCTCCTGCATCGCGGATTTCCTCGGATTTGCCGGCGAAGTCCAGGTGAATTCGCTCCACCGCCAGGCGATTGCAAAGACCGCTCCCCGCCTGAAGGTGGAGGCGACGGCTGCAGACGGCACGATCGAGGCGGTGTCGGTGATCGACGCGAAGAATTTCGCCGTTGGCGTCCAGTGGCATCCGGAATACTGGGCCGAAACCGACGCACCGTCGGGCGCCCTGTTCCGGGCGTTCGGCGATGCGGCCCGCGCCTATGCGGCATCGACAAGCGGTGCGACCAGCCCAACGGTTGCCCGCACCGCGTGAAGCAAACGCCCTCGCCGTGTTTGCCAGTTATCCTTTGACGGGGGTTTCCGGAACCGGGGTCAGCACGCGGCCATCCTTGAACCAGCCGATCAGGTTGTCGACGACAAGATCGGCCATCGCATTGCGGGTCTGAACCGACGCGGATGCGACATGCGGCAGAAGGCAGGTATTATCGAGAGCGATCAGCTCCGCCGGTACGTTCGGCTCGTCGAAGAACACGTCAAGGCCGGCTGCGGCAATCGTCTTGTCGCTGAGGGCGGCAATCATTGCCTCCTCGTCAACGCTCGATCCACGTCCGACATTGATAAACACGCCGCCCGGCCCAAGCGCTTCGAAGATCTCCGCATTGATGATCTTGAACGTATCCGGCGTCCCGGGCGCGATGCAGATCAGCGTATCGACGGCCTCAGCCATCTCCTTTAAGGACGGATAGTAGATATAGCCGACATCCGAGCGCTGGCTGCGGCTGTAATAGCCGATCGTCACCTTGAACGGCTCAAGCCGCTTTGCGATCTCGAGACCGATGCGGCCAAGGCCGAGAATGCCGATGCTGCGGCCCTTCAGTGAAAACGGCGACAGCGGAAACGGGCCTTCGCTCGCCCAGCGTCCCTCGCGCAGATAGGTTTCCGCCTTCGGAAACTGGCGCAGCGTGTTGAGGAGCAGCGCAATGGCAGTATCAGCCACTTCGTCGTTCAGAACGTCAGGCGTGTTGGTAACGATGATGCCGCGCTCGGCAGCTTTCTTCGTATCGGTCCCGTCGTAACCGACACCGAAGCTGGAGATGACTTCGAGATTGGGAAACGCATCGATGATGGCAGCATCGCATTTGCCGGAAACCGCGATGCCACGCACCCGCGCCCTCGTCTCGGCGTCGACGGATGCCAGTTCGGCATGCGGAGCCGAGATGACCTCGAAACTGTCGTTCAGACGCTCCAGAACGCGCGGATGGATACGGCCCGGCACGAAGATGGTGGCAGGATTCTCAGACATGCAGCAACCTCTTTATGAAGAATAATCAGCGTGGACGAAAGACGCCGGTCGACTGGCGCAGACGCATTTCCGGCTTGATCAGATGGAGACCGTCAGGCTCATGGCTCCCGGCAAGACGATCGAGCAGTGCCCGCGCCGCTAAGCGCCCGACATCGGCCTGTCCGTTGGAAACGGTGGTCAGAGACGGCGTCGAGATCGACGCCTGTTCCAGATCGTCATAGCCGGTGACGGAAATATCGACGCCCGGTGTCAACCCGGCCCGCGCGATGCCGTTCATCAGGCCGATCGCCACCAGATCGTTCCAGCAGACCGCAGCCGTCGGCTTTTGCGGCAGGGACAGGAAATGCACCGCCGCCTCGAACCCGCCCTGCATCGAACGGGGTCCCGGAATGCGCAGGTTCGGATCGACCTCGATATTGGCTTTCAGCAGCGCGTTGACGTAGCCCTGGTAACGGTCGCGACCGGTCGATGTCTGGTCGGTGCCGCCGATCATGGCGATCGCCCGGTGGCCGAGGCCAATCAGATGGTTGGTGGCAAGCGAAATGCCGTAAGCATCGTCGCCACGATAGGTCGGCAGGTCGAGGCCTTCCATCGAGCGGGCGACAAGAATGGCCGGCATGCCGTTTTCTTCGGCAAGCTTCATGTCCTCGATCGGCGTCCCGATCGCCGGCGACATGATCACGCCGTCGCCACCCAGCTGCAGCAGCGTCTCGATGAACGTGCGCTGCTTTTCGACCGAATCGTAATGGTTGGAGAGAATGAACGTATGCCGGCTGCGGTCGAGCTCGCTCTCGATCGCTTTCAGAATTTCACCGTAGAACGGGTTCATCACGTCATGCACGACGACACCGATGATCCCGGAGCGCGAGGTGCGCAGGCTGGCGGCACGGCGATTGTAGATGTAGCCAAGCGCCCGCGCCTGTTCCTTGATCTTCTCGCGGGTATCGGAAGCCACGAGCGGACTGTCCCTGAGTGCAAGCGAAATCGTGGCTGTAGAAAGACCGAGACTTTCGGCAATCGTCGACAGTTTGATTTTCTGCGCCATCTACCCCCGCGTTCCCATGCAGCCTGCATTCCCACGCAGAGCACCCGAATTAAAGTTTAAATAAACAATTTAATTCCATGCGACAATCCTGTGACGGGATTTTTCGGACGAGCAGGTTGGCAAACGCAACCCTCAGTCGCGATCGCCCTCATCCGACTGAAGATTATGCTCGACGGCTTTGAGAAGTTTGAGAAGGGTGCGAACTTCCTTGTCCGAAAGACCTTTGACCGCCAGTTCGCCGCACTCGGCCACCGCGCGGCCGATCTGCTCGACGCTCTTCAGACCAGTCTCCGTCAGATGCACCTTGGTCAGGCGACCATCCGTTCCATCCGACCGGCGCTCCAGAAAACCCTGCGCTTCCATGCGTCCGATCGTGCGGGTCATGGTGGGAGCCTTGACGCCCATGCGGTTGGCAAGATGACCCGGCGTCATGCCGTCTTCCTCGGAAAGCGCCAGGATCACCCCGTCCTGCCCGGCATAAAGGCCGCTTTCGACCAGACTGCGGGACAACGCGGTGCGCATCGACCGGGCGGTCTGTGTAATGACAGGCGCAAGGTCGGTTGCGGAAAGACCAGCGCCGTCCTTCTTCTTGCCCGACTTGGATTTCTTGTCGCCTTTTTTCTTGCTCATAGGCTCCGCCCGTTTTGCGTCATGGAAGTCGGCGCTATAACTATACCACGCCACCCTTATCGAAACCCGGAATTGACCGCCAGATGCCGCATCCCTTGCCGCGCTATCATGACAACGATGTTACGCCCCCGTCCACAGAAAGCGCTAAAAGAGGCGACTGGATCGCCGTTCTGCCGCTCGGCGCCCACGAACAGCACGGTCCGCACCTGCCTTTCGAGACCGATACGCTGATCGCACAGGGCCTTGTCGACCGCATTATCCCTGCCCTTCCGGCTGATCTTCCGGTCACCTTCCTCCCGGTGGAGCCGGTCGGCTACTCGATCGAGCACATGGATGTGGCGGGAACGAAGACGCTTGCCTTCGACGAGGCTGTCCACCGCTGGCTCGGGATCGCTGAGGATCTCCACCAGCAGGGCATCCGCAAACTGGTGATGCTGAACGCCCATGGCGGCAACGCGCCGCTGCTGACGATCGTCACGACAGAGGCCCGCGTCCGTTTCAACATGCTGGCGGTCGCAACAAGCTGGACCCGCTTCGGCCAGCCCGAAGGCTGGATCGCTCCGGAGGACAAGGCAATCGATATCCACGGCGGCGATATCGAGACCTCCGTCATGCTGGCACTGTGGCCGGACCGTGTGAGCATGGAAAGGGCCGAAAACTTCCCATCGCGCCAGACAGATTTCGCGAAAGACTTTCGCCACCTGCGCGCGTACGGCCCACATGCGTTCGGGTGGAAAATGTCGGACCTAAACGAAAAGGGCGCCGCCGGCAACGCAACCGCTGCCACCGCAGAACGGGGCGAGCACCTGGTGAAGCACGCGGTGAACGGCATCATCGAGTTGCTACGGGATGTGGCACGGTTTGATGTTGACGCGTTGAAGTAGCGCTGAGCCGCATAATGTGCGAGACTTGCGCACACGAAGGTGGTGTCTCATGACCCTCAACATTAGCAGTGAAGAAGCTCAGGCACTTGCAAAAGAGCTCGCGCAGATAGATGGAACGACAATCACGCAAGCGGTGGTCACCGCACTGCGGGAAACCATCGACAAGCGCGCGCAGCAGGAGACGCCAGGCGAGACAGCCAGCCGCATCCTTGCAAAGCACGGGCTTTCCTTCAAACAGACTCGACCCGTGCCCCCAGCTTCCGCCTATCACGATCTCGACCACGACCTGGATTGATCGCACATGTTTGTCGATGCTTGTGCGATCGTATCGTTGATGGCTGGCGAAGATACCGCGGAAGCCTATGAAAGGGCGTTGGCAAAATCGACACTGCCATTCACGTCTCCTCTCGCTGCCTGGGAAGCAATTATCGTCCTTTCTCGGCCCGACCAATTAGACTGCGCCTACGGCCAGGCAGAAAGCGCTGTCATGGAATGGCTCGACGCGCGCGGCATTGATATCCGTGAGGCGGGCTCGCCGCGTGCGCTCTTAAGCTTTGCTGTCGCGGTGGCTCAGAAACATGGCATCGGTAAGCGGCACTTGAGCAACTTCGACTGTTTCCATTACGCGCATGCGAAAGTGGCCGGCGAGCCGCTTCTCACGCTCGACCAGCTTCTTCGGCAAACCGACGCGTCGACATTGCCTTGATGTGATCATATAACATTCAAAACCCCTTTGAACTCGCGCGGCCTTGCCCTTATATGAGGCCAACACGCTTCCGCGCTCCCCCGAGCGCTCCAGAACCCTTAGAGGTTTCCCATGACTGAAAACACCGCTCCCGTCGCTGCAAAGCCAATTCCTGTGACCGTGCTGACCGGCTATCTCGGCGCCGGCAAGACGACCTTGCTCAACCGCATCCTGTCGGAGAGCCACGGCAAGAAATACGCCGTGATCGTCAACGAATTCGGCGAAATCGGCATCGACAACGATCTGATCGTCGAGTCCGACGAAGAGATCTACGAGATGAACAACGGCTGCGTCTGCTGCACGGTTCGTGGCGACCTGATCCGTGTCGTCGAGGGCCTGATGCGCCGCCCGGGCCGCTTTGACGGCATTATCGTCGAGACGACGGGCCTGGCCGATCCGGTTCCTGTCGCCCAGACCTTCTTCATGGACGACGATGTTCGCGCAAAGACCGAACTCGACGCCGTCATCGCTCTGGTCGATGCCAAGCATCTGCCGCTGCGCCTCAAGGATTCCCGCGAGGCCGAAGACCAGATCGCGTTCGCCGACGTCGTTCTGATCAACAAGACCGATCTCGTGACGCCGGAAGAGCTGGCGATCGTCGAAGACGTGGTTCGCGCCATCAACCCGACTGCCCGTATCTACAACACCAGCCGTTCGGGGATCGATCTCGCCCGCGTGCTCGATCAGGGCGCCTTCAATCTGGAACGGGCGCTGGAAAACGATCCGCATTTCCTCGACCACGACCACGGAGACCATGTCTGCGGCCCCGATTGCGGTCACGACCATAGCCACGATCACCACGACCACGGGCATGACCATCACGCGCACGACCACGATCATCATGATCACAAGCATCATGACCACGGCCATCATGCGCATCACGATGCGATGTCGCCGATCCACGATATCACGGTGAAGTCTGTCTCCCTGCGCGGCGGCGAGATGAACCCGGATCGTTTCTTCCCGTGGATCCAGAAGATCACCCAGGCGGAAGGTCCGAACATCCTGCGCCTCAAGGGCATCATCGCCTTCAAGGGCGACGAGGAACGCTATGTCATCCAGGGCGTCCACATGATCGTCGAAGGCGATCACCAGCGTCCGTGGAAGGATGGCGAAAAGCGTGAAAGCCGCCTTGTCTTCATCGGCCGCGAGCTCGATTTCGACAAGATCCAGAAGAGCTTCATGGCTTGCCAGGCTGAGGTTGTTGTCGCCTGATGCCAACCGTTGCACCTCTTGATATCGACGGTCATGTCGTCGCGGCTCACTTTCTCGGCGATATCCCGATCTTTGCTACCGCAGCCGGCACCATTCACCGCCTCGACGGCGGTGAAAAGGTAACGGACGCGCATCATGGCCTGTTGACCTGTATCCGCGATCCCTTCAGCGCCACGCTATTGAGTGGCGGCGAAGACGGCCGGGTGCAGCGCATTTCCCATGACGGCACGGTCAGCACGATTTCGGAAACGCCGCGTAAGTGGATCTCCGTCGTCGCCGGTGGCCCTCAGGGTGCGGTCGCCTGGGCGCAAGGCAAGTCCAGTTTCGTGAAGCTCTCCGACGGCACCGTCAAGGAAGTGAAGGAAGAGCGCAGCGTCGAAGCGATCGCCTTCGCACCCAAGGGCCTGCGGATTGCGGCCGCACGTTATAACGGCGTATCCTTGCATTGGGTCGGCACCAACAGTCCGATGCAGGATCTCGACTGGAAGGGTGCCCATACCGGCGTCACCTTCTCGCCTGACGGCCGCTTCCTCGTGACCATGATGCAGGAAAACGCCCTGCACGGCTGGAAGCTCGACAGCAAGTCGGGCGAAAGCCGCCACATGCGCATGACCGGCTATCCGGCCAAGGTGAAATCGCTGTCCTGGTCGGTCAAGGGAAAGTGGCTCGCCTCCTCCGGCGCACCGGCCGCGATCGTCTGGCCGTTTTCGGCCAAGGACGGCCCGATGGGCAAGGCACCGATGGAACTCGGCACGCGCGCCAATATCATGGTGACGCAGGTGGCGTTTCATCCACTGGAAGAAGTGCTCGCCATCGGCTTTATCGACGGTATGATCCTCGGTGTGCGCATTGCCGACGGCAAGGAAGCACTGCTGCGCCGACCCGGTAAGGGCGCCATCACGGGCCTTAGCTGGAGCGCCAGCGGCAAGCTGCTCGCATTCTCGTCGGAAGCCGGCGATTGCGGCGTGATCGACATTTCTGGCTGAGCTGACAGTTCTATTTCCAATAAAACATGCGGGGCCTGCCCCGCATGCTAGTCCCCCATATCACGGCGGAGCTTGGCGCTTACGCCGACGCGACAGCGCCGATAATCTCGGCGAGAAGGTCGTGCAACTGGTCGCGGTAGCCGTTTCGGGCAGACGGACCGCTTTCCCTTGATGTCATCACCACGGTCATATCGAGCGACGGAACCACGTAGACCATCTGCCCGCCATAACCCCAACCGAACTTCACATCGTGTCCGCCCATCTCACGCAGAAACCATCCGTAGCCATAGCCATCGCCGGAAAAGCGCGAGTTCGTGCGCTGGGACCAGGACTGGTCGATCCAGCTCTGAGAGACCACCTGACGGCCGCTCTTGGTTTTCCCGCCGTTGCGGTAGAGATCGCCAAATGCCAGCAGGGACGCAGCCGTCATCGCCATCTGGTTGCCGCCGAGATAGATGCCCTGCGGATCGCGCTCCCAGGCCCCGATGCGAAACCCGTCGACCGGCTCCAGCCAGTCGCGCGCCAGCGTAAGCGTCGGCCGTTTGCCGACGCGGGTGAGGATGGCCGACAGAAGATGCGTGGAGGCCGTCGAATAGAGCATCTGACCGCCCGGCTCGCCGTCGAACGGTTCCGACAAGGCAAACCGCACCCAGTTGGAACTGGCCACCCAGCGCCCGTAATTCGGACCGGACATCCGAGACAGACCGGCCTGCATGGAGAGAAGATTGCCGATGGTGACCTCGGAGAGACGCGGATCCGCATCGCGCGGCAGATCGGCCTTCAGGATCGAGGCAATCTTCTGGTCCGGCCCTTCAAGCAGCTTGCGATCGATCGCGATGCCGACAAGGCAGGAGATGATCGATTTCGACGCCGACTTGATGTTGGTCGAGGCGTTGAGGCCGCTGCCGTTGAACGCTTCCCTCGCGATCGTCTCGCCCTTGCGCGACACCATCACGACCTTCAACGGCTCGAGGTCAGCCGCCCGGCCGAGCACGGCCTTCAGCGTCTGCGGCGCCTGCGCCACGCCAGTCCCGCCGGTTTGCTGCGCGAAGGCCCGCATGGATGTGAGGACGAAGGGAGTGGCAAGAAGAGCTGTGCGGCGTGTGATCATGGATGCCAATCTAGGTCGAGACCCGCACGCGACTATGGCCGAGCCCCGAGATTCACGCGAAGGTGACGGAGCGTGAGACCATTGCGCCACCCGTCGCCGGCCGGAAAACGAAAAACCCCGCCTCCTCTATAAGAAGACGGGGTCTATGGTTATTTCGATCAGCAGCGGCTCAGGCGAGCTTGCGCCCACTTGCAACGATCATGCCGGCTGCACCTTCGAGCCAACCGGCTTTCAGCTCCAGCGCCAGGAAGCGCGCACGGTCGCAGGGGCCGGGCATCACCAGATGCTGGGTCTTGCCACCGAAGAAGCCGAAGCGCTCGTAATAGGCGGCGTCACCGACCAGAAGCACGGCACCATGGCCACGATCATGCGCCTGGCCGATCGCCGCACGCATCAGAGCCGCACCGATGCCCTTGCCCTCATGCGACGAGCAGACGGCAAGCGGTCCAAGCAGAAGCGCGTCGATGGCGTTACCTTCTGGCGAAATGCCGGCCTCGATGTTCCACAGACGCACGGTGCCGATGACATGACCGTCCTCGTCGCGCGCAACGAGCGCCAGGCCTTCGGCCGGCACGCGGTTCTGGCGGATCTTTTCGGACGACTTCAAGCGTCGGTCGGCGCCCATGGCGCGATCGAGCAGAGTTTCACGAGCCACCACGTCGGCCGGAGTTTCGGCAGTGATGGTGAATGTGGACGCGGGCGCAAACAGCGCACGGACAGAATCAAGAACAGTGGCCATCTTGGCCTCCCGCACTTAAAACCGTTTCAAACGGTATCGGACGATCATTGTGAATTTGCGGCTCCCGTCTGGAGGTCGGGAACCGCGAAAGTAGAAAGGCTTGTAACGCCTTAGATGACGTAGGCCTTGAGCGGATCGAAGCCGTTGAACGCAACCGCCGAATAGGTGGTCGTGTAGGCGCCGGTGCCCTCGATCAGAACCTCGTCGCCGATCGAAAGCGAGATCGGCAGCGGGTACATGTTCTTCTCGTACATCACGTCGGCCGAATCGCAGGTCGGGCCGGCCAGAACGCAAGGCTCCATCGCGTCGCCGTCGCGCTCGGTGCGGATCGGGTAACGGATAGCCTCGTCCATGGTTTCGGCGAGACCACCGAACTTGCCGATGTCGAGGAAGACCCAACGGTGGTTGTCGTTGTCCGACTTCTTCGACACGAGAACGACTTCAGCCTTGATAACGCCTGCATTGCCGACCATGCCGCGACCCGGCTCGATGATCGTCTTCGGCAGGTTGTTGCCGAAATGCTTGCGCAGCGAAGCAAAGATCGCCTGGCCGTATTCTTCTGCCTTCGGCACGTCGCGCAGATACTTGGTCGGGAAACCGCCGCCCATGTTGACCATCTGCAGAACGATACCCTGCTTTGCGAGCTGGCTGAACACGCGCTTGGCATCGGCCAGAGCCGCATCCCAGGCATCGACCTTCGTCATCTGCGAACCGACATGGAACGAGACGCCGTAGCTTTCGAGACCAAGCTGGTGTGCGTAGACGAGAACGTCGACGGCCATCTGCGGCACGCAGCCGAACTTGCGCGACAGCGGCCATTCGGCGCCTTCGCCATCTGTCAGCACGCGGCAGAACACCTTTGCACCGGGAGCTGCACGGGAAATCTTTTCGACTTCCTCATGGCTGTCGACGGCATAGAGGCCAACGCCGAGCGCGAAAGCACGCGCAATGTCGCGTTCCTTCTTGATCGTGTTGCCGAACGAGATGCGCGATGCGTTTGCACCGGCATCGAGTGCCATCTGGATTTCGGCGACGGAGGCGCAGTCGAAGTTGGAACCCATCGAAGCAAGAAGCTTGAGGATTGCCGGCTCGGGATTGGCCTTCACGGCGTAGTAGATCGCGCTGTCCGGCAGGGCATGACGGAAGGCGTTGAAATTGTCGCGCACGACATCGAGATCGACCACGAGGTAGGGACCATCGGGACGCTGGGTCTTGATGAAGTCGAGGATGCGGGCAGTGGTCATGGTCAATCCCTTCCAAATCTCAAAGGCTCCGGCTTGCGAACCGGAGGACAAAGGACGGATGAACATGCGCCAGGATCCAGTCGGTGGAGACACCGGTTCCCTGACACGCTCAAACGCGCGGTAAGTGGATCAACGTTCTGCCAAGAACGAAAATCCGGCTTTGTCTGCCATGGATTGGAGGGAGGTCCCTACCGCACTTCCGGCAATGATGGTGTGCCTCTTCAGTAACCCCGGCTGTTGGAAAGCCGGGAGAGAACAAAAAGGCCCGCACCGTCGTTGCTTTAGATGTCCTCGCATTTCCCGGATGGCCGGAATAGCGACTGGAGGGGTTAGTTCCAGGTACCTTACCGATGACCTCACCAAATAGAGGGTCGGCGGACACCCACGGGCACGTGCGACTTTGGGCTGCACGGGAGATAAGAATATTCGCGGTCATAATCAAGCGGTATTTTGGGCCGGGGGGAAAATAATCAAAAGGCAGCCCCCGGTAGAATTTCCGCGAGGGCACGCGCACGATTCGACTGGTGAAACAGGCCAGCGTTGAAGATACTGGATGCCGACGGTTAGGAAGCAGACCACACATGGATCACCGTCCTCAACGGTGATCTCGCCTGAAATTCGGGAGCAGCTTCTGGAGCTGAAAAGCCCCGAGGCCCAGGCTCGGCTGGCAGCCGTGATCGCAAGCCTTGGTCCGGAAGAGGAACGTGAGATCCTCGAATGGATGGAGAGGGTTGCGGATTGGAATGAGGACGAGCCAGGCGGGACGCGGCAAGAATGAAACGAGGCGACATCGTCACCGTTTCCATCTCCGGCGACTACGGGAAGCCGCGCCCGGCCATCGTGATCCAGACGAACGATTTGTCCGATACCTGTCCTTCGGTCGTCGTCTGCCCGATGACATCGACACGTCTTGATCTCGACTTCGGCATCCTTGTCGAACCCGATCCGGAAAATGGCCTGCGGCATCCGTCATAGGTCATGACGGACAAGTTCATCGGCGTCGCTTGCTTGAAATTGGCAGCAGATCGGCGCCGTCAGCCAGAAAGACATGCGTCGGCTCAGCACAGCGCTTGTATTTCTGCTTTCCCTGGCGGAGACAGAAGACTTCTGAGATCGGGAGCACCCTTCGCCCATGGACACACTCACCCGCATGCGCGCCTTCATCGACGTGGTCGAGGCCGAGGGCTTTTCGGCCGCCGCCCGTCGCACCGGCCGTTCCAAGGCGCTGCTGTCGAAATATGTCCGCGAACTGGAAGACGATCTCGGCGCGCTTCTTCTCAACCGCACCACCCGCCAGTTCTCGATGACGGAGGCGGGCCACACCTATTATCGCACCGCTGCCGATATCCTGAAGGAGATCGACAATCTCGCGGACCTCGTGCGCGAGAACAATGCCGACCTCAAGGGCCGCCTTCGCATCTCCGTGCCGCGCACCTTCATCGATGCGGATGTCGGCCAGTCGTTCATCGATTTCGCCAAGGCGCATCCGGACGTCCAGTTGGAAATCGTCGCCGATGACCGGTTTGTCGACCTGATCGAGGAAAATTTCGACCTGGCGATCCGAATCACCCGGCTGGAGGATTCCGGCCTGATCGCCAAGAAGCTTGCCGATTTCCGGGTCCATGCGGTCGCGACGCCCGATGTCGTGGCGCAATACGGGCCCCTCACGCATCCGCAGCAGCTGAACAAGGTGCCGTTCATTATCGACACCAATTCGCGCTGGCACAACAATATCCGCTTCGTCGATCCTGATGGCTCGATGATTTCAGTCGCGGTCTCGGGCCCGATCGAGGTCAACAGCCCGCAGGCAACCTTGCGCGCGGCCCGCGCCGGTCTCGGCGTCGCGATCATTCCCGACTTCGTCGCCATGGCCTCGATCCAGTCGGGCGAACTCGTCAATCTGTTCGACGAATACATCACCCGTGAACGCGGCATCTATGCGGTCTATCCGCATCGCCGTTACCTCCCGGCCAAGGTGAGAAGCTTCGTGGATTTCCTCGCCAACTGGTTCCGCCAGCCGCGCTGACCTGTAATGCTGTAACGCCGCAGTCGAAATTCCGTCCCATTTCGGGGCCAGACCACAGCTTGCGGACGGACGAACGACACCCCTTTTGATTTGGCGCAGGTCCGGACGCAATGCCGCTGCGCAACTATGCTGGACCTGCTCGGATATGCGAAACAGACTTGCGACAATTCTGACGGCAGCGGCCCTGGCTGCACCCCTGGCCGTTCCCGCACCGGCTCTTGCCCATCCGCATATCTTCGCCGAGGCGCGGCTGGAAATTGTCGCAGGCGCCGATGGCACCGTGCAGGAACTGCGCAATGTCTGGCGCTTCGATGAAGTGTTCTCCTCGAGCGTCATCCTGGATTTCGACAAGAACGGCGATCTCAAGCTCGATCCGCATGAACTCGCCGAACTCGGCGAAACCATCCGCACCTCGCTTGCCGACTACCACTACTTCTCCACCGTGACGCTGGATGGCGCACAGATCGGCATCCAGAAGCCGGACGTCTTTCACACCACGATGCAGGACAAGCAGTTGATGCTGATCTTTGCGGTGAAGCCTGAAAAGCCGGTCCCTCTCAAGGGCAAGCTCACCTTCGGCATCTACGACCCCACCATGTACACGGCGATCGACTTCCCCACCGACAAGGATCTGGTGCTGAAGGGTGCGGGCTTCGAGAAGTGCCAGCACAAGGTCGTACGGCCCGATCCAGACGACGTGATTTCGCAAAACAGCGCGTCTCTGACTGATGCTTTCTTCAACGATCCGACGGGGACCGACATGACCAAGCTCTTTGCCACCCGCATGGAAGTGACATGCTGAGGAAAGCGTCGACCGGCCTGCTGTTTGCCGCTCTCGCGGCGGCGCTGGTCGCCACCGCCGCCCACGCCCAGTCGCCGCTCGGCGTCGGTGCAGCAGAACCCTCCTTCTCGGTAGGCGGGCCGCTCGCCCCCTTTTTCCAGTGGATCAACGCCTACCAGCAGGGCTTCTACCGCTCTCTGACCGGCGCACTGCGGGCGATGCGCGAGGATCCGTCTGCACTTGTCGGCCTGATCGGCCTGTCTTTTGCCTATGGCGTCTTCCACGCCGCCGGCCCCGGCCACGGCAAGGCGGTGATTTCCTCCTACATGATCGCCAACGAAGTCGAACTGCGCCGCGGCGTCACGATCTCCTTCATCTCCGCGCTTTTGCAGGGCCTGGTGGCGATCCTCGTGGTCGGCGCTGCCTTCGTCTTGCTCCGCGGCACCGGCATCACCATGACCCAGGCCACCTGGACCATGGAGGTTGCAAGCTTTGCCATGGTCTCCCTGTTCGGCGCCTGGCTTTTGGTCAAGAAGATCCGGGCACTCCGTATGCGGGTCGTGCGCGCTCCAGACCGCGGCCGGACAGCGGCAGCGACGACTTCAGCCGGCGGATCGACCGCCATGCTGTTCGACGGCTCTTCCAACGGACGACGCGCGACCGGTCTCAAATTCCAGGCAGTCGAGATCGACGACCACGCATTTCAGGGAGACAGCGACACCTGCGAGGCCTGCGGCATCAGCCACATGCCGGACCCGTCGACGCTCGGCGCCCGCAACTTCAACCTCAAGGAAGCCTGGTCGGCGATTATCGCCGTTGGACTTCGTCCCTGTTCGGGCGCCATTCTTGTCATGAGCTTCTCGCTTCTGAACGGGCTTTACCTTGGCGGCGTGCTGTCTGTCCTCGCCATGTCGATCGGCACGGCGATCACGGTGACGATCCTTGCAACGCTAGCCGTCGGCGCCAAGGATATCGCGCTGAAATTCGCAGGCCCCGGCTCGCGCAGCGGACGACGCATCGGCCATGCGATCGAGATCGGCGGCGCCCTGTTCATCCTGCTGATCGGCCTTTCCCTGCTCGGCGCCTCGCTGCAGGGCTGAACGCTCAACCCGGCTGCGGCATCGCCTTGATAAAATCGATGAAGGTGCGCAGCGGAGCCGGTACCAGTCGTCGCCCGGGATAATAGAGAAACGGCCCTGAGAATGAGGGCCACCACGGCTCGAGCACCGGTTCCAGCGCACCACTGTCAAAATGCGGCTTCAGCCAGTCCTCGAACAGCGCGACGATACCGGTGCCGGCAATCGCCGCGTCCACACCGAGATCGGACCCGCCACCCGCCTGCACGATCAGCTGCGCCGGCGGATCCACCACCACCTCCTCGCCATAGCGTTCGAACTCCCAGGGCGTGACCGGACGGTCCCTGAACCGGCTCCGGATGCAGGAATGCGCCAACAGATCGCGCGGATGGTCCGGATAGCCCCGCGCGGCAAGATAGGCCGGCGATGCCGCGAGCGCGAAACGCTGCACGCGCGGACCGATCGGCACGGCGATCATGTCCTGCTCCAGCCGTTCGTCATAGCGAATGCCGGCATCGCAGCCGGCAGCGATGATATCGACGAAGCTCTCGTCAGTCATGATGTCGAGACGGATATCCGGATAGGCCGCCAGAAACGCCGGCACGATCTGCGGCAGGACAATCCGCGCCGCACTGGCCGGCACATTCAGCGTCAACAGCCCGGCCTGCCGGCCCCGAAACCCGGCCGCCATGTCGAGCGCCGCTTCCATTTCCGATAGCGCCGGTCCCAGCCGGTCGAGCAGCGCCCTCCCCGCTTCCGTCGGCGTCACGCTGCGGGTCGTGCGGTTGAGAAGCCGGACGCCGATCTTCTCCTCCAGACGACGAACCGCGTCGCTCAATCCCGAAGCGCTGCCACCGGTCAGCCGGGCCGCATCGCGGAACCCTCTGGTCCTCGCCACCGCGACGAATGCTCCGAGATCACCAGCGTCGTATTTCATTGTCCGCCCTGCCGTACAGCCCGTTCGAATTGTAACCGATTATCGCGCGGGCTGGATAGCCCTATCTCTGCCTCACCGATAGGGAGTAAAACCATGACCAATCTTGAAAAAGCCGGCACCTATAAACTCGGCGACCGCGCCGTAAAGCGTCTCGGCTACGGCGCCATGCAGCTAGCCGGCAAGGGCGTGTTCGGCCCGCCGAAAGACCGCGCGGAAGCCGTTGCGGTGCTGCGCGAGGCCATCGAAGCCGGCGTCGACCATATCGACACCAGCGACTTCTACGGTCCGCATATTACGAACGAGATCATCCGCGAAGCGCTGCATCCCTATAGCGACGATCTCGTCATCGTCACCAAGGTCGGCGCCATCAGGGGCGACGACGCATCGTGGAACCCGGCCTTTTCGAAAAAAGCACTCACGAAGGCCGTCCACGATAACCTCAGGAACCTCGGTCTCGATGCGATGGAGGTGGTCAACCTACGCTCCATGCTGGATGTCCATGGCCCGGCCGAAGGCTCGCTCGAAGAACCGCTGACGATCCTTGCCGAACTCCAGCGCGAGGGCCTCATCAAGCATATCGGCCTGTCGAACGTGACGCGAAAGCAGGTTGAGGATGGCCGCAAGATCACCGAGATCGTCTGCGTCCAGAACCAGTACAATCTCGCGCACCGCGACGACGATGACCTCATCGATCATCTGGCGGCAGAAGGCACGGCCTACGTCCCCTTCTTCCCCCTCGGCGGCTTCTCGCCCCTGCAATCGTCGACGCTGTCGGATGTTGCGGCAAGGCTTGATGCAACGCCGATGCAGGTGGCACTTGCATGGCTGCTGAAGCGCTCGCCGAACATCCTGCTGATCCCGGGCACGTCGTCGCGCGGGCACCTGCGCGAAAACCTCGCCGTCGCAGACATCGAACTGCCGGAAGATGTGATGGCGGAGCTGGAAGCGATCGGCGCCAAACCGGCTTAAGGGCGAGCGGCTAGCTTTCCACACTCATCCCTGTGACAGGCACAGGGATGAGAACGTCTTCACGCTTGCGCCCGACCATACCCTGCAATTACTTCCGCCGCTGATACCTTGCTCGCAGCCAGAAGATCAGGAAGAAGCCGAGAACCAGCAGCGCGCCGACGAAAAACGCCAGCAGCGGCGAGTAATTGCCGATCCACAGCACGATGGTCGGCATGAGATAGATGACCAGCGCCGCGCCGAAGAGAATGGCGGCAGCAGCGATTGCCTGTGATTTCGCTTCTGGCGTCATGTGGTTTTTCCGCCGGCAAATTCGGCCCTCAGATCTTCCAGCCGCTTTTTCTGCCGGCCGTCTTCATCGAAATTGTCGGGCGAGAGCCAGGCCTCGAACCCTGCCTTGATCCCCGGCCACTCACTGTCAATCATCGAGAACCAGGCCGTATCGCGGTTGGCACCGCGCGAGATGATGTGCTGCCGGAACACGCCTTCGAAGGTAAAGCCGTAACGCAGCGCGGTCACCTTGGAAGGCTCGTTCTCGTTGTGGCATTTCCATTCGTAGCGACGATAATCGAGCGTATCGAACACGTGGCGAGCCATCAGGTAATGCAGCTCCGTCGACATCGGCGACCGCTTCATCGCAACGCCGTGCGCGACGGACCCCACCTCGATCACACCGTTTTTCGGGTCCGGCCGCATATAGCTCGCCATGCCGACAACCGCGCCAGAGGCGTTTTCACGCGCAACCAGCGTTACGAAGCCGAGGTTCGCATTCACATTGTCCAGCCACGCGCCGAACTCTTCGGCGGTCGAATATTGATCGTTCGGAAAATAGCGGATCAGCTCGTTGATCCCCTCGGCACCGCCCAGCGCCCCCCAGAGATCAGCCAGATGCTTTTCACGGTCATAGGGCTCGAGCGTCACAAACCGTCCGGTCAGGGTGACGGGGCTGGGGGCGGAAACTTTGTAATTGGAAAGATCGCGCATTCGGGCAGGTCCAGCAAGATGCGCAGCGGCTGCGTCGCAACCGCTGCAGATGAGGCATCAAGGCTTAGGCCAGCACCTGTCGAAAGGCAACCGGCGGAGACGATCGATGGAGCTCACAGCTGCGCTTCGATGGCGGCCTTGTCGACTATCGACCAGACCTGCACGATCTTGCCGTCGCGGAACCGATAAAAGACGTTTTCACTAAACGACACCCGGCGCCCATTGACCGGAAGCCCGAGAAAATCGGCCCGAGGCGAGCACTCGAACAGCAACCGGCTGGCCACATGCGGCGGATCGACGACCAGCAGATCAATGCTGAAGCGAA
Source organism: Neorhizobium sp. DAR64862/K0K3 (assembly GCF_050500185.1). NCBI lineage: Bacteria > Pseudomonadati > Pseudomonadota > Alphaproteobacteria > Hyphomicrobiales > Rhizobiaceae > Neorhizobium > Neorhizobium sp. DAR64862/K0K3. The sequence continues at coordinate 321,694 of NZ_CP191449.1, read as the reverse complement.
GGTCGGGAATATCGCTGAAATTTCCGACGAGCATGTCGCGGTAGCCGGACAGCCCGAGCGGCCGGTCGTTATGGATGACATCGTCATCCACAAACTGCCCGAGCCGCCCCCAGTCCTGCCGGTTCAGGCAATGGATGTAATCGCGGTAGATGTCACCGAGATCGTTACCCATGTTCTCGCCCTTTAAGCGGGCACTTTTGCCGCGGTGACCGTCGCATCGATGTGCTCGAGCAAGGCATCGGGCAGGCCGAGGCGTCCGGCGAGAAGATCGAGGTAACCGCGCTCGGCCCGCGTATCCGGATCGATCGTCATGCGGGTGGCGGTATAGAGCTCCACCTTCTGCTCCTCCGTGCGGGCAGCAGCGACCAGATCGTCGATATCGACAGGGTTGGCAAGCTCGTCGCGGATAAAGGCTTCCGCCTCGTCGCCGAGATCGACTTCATGCACCTTGTTCATGATGTTGGCCCGCTCGGCCGCATCGATATGACCGTCTGCCTTGGCGGCGGCGATCATGGCGCGCACCAGGGTCAGGGCAAAATCGTTGGTAAGCTCAGGCGACTGCAGCGAAAACGGGCTGTCCGGCGGCGGCAGCGCGATCGGCTCGGCAGCAGACGGAGCCGGCTGCAGCGCTGCCTGCGGCGACTGGCCGGATTTGTAATTCTTGTAGGCGAGATAGCCGAGACCCGCGACAGCTGCGATGCCACCCACCGTCACCACATTGCCTGCAATCTTGCGGCCGGTCTTGGTGCCGAGAAGTGCTGCGGCAATGCCGGCAGACTTCAACGGATTGTTCTTCGCCATATCGCCGAACTGCCCAGCCCGGCCCTTCACGCTTCCCGAAAGACCGGGAACCTGCGAGCCCAGGAACTGGTCAAGAAGCTTCTTTGCGTCGAACATCCGTATCTCCTACTGTTGAATTCGAACACGGAGATAGGAACGGCAACACAGGAAAACAATTTTCCCGCGCTGCCGATAACGAAAATGTCAGAACGGATTTAAGCCCTGAGCGCGAAAGCCTCGGAGGCGAGCTTGGTGATCGCGGCCCAGTCGCCGGCTGCGACGAGTTCCTTCGGGGCTACCCAGGAACCGCCGACGCAGATGACGTTGGGGAGCGACAGGTAGTCGTTGGCATTCTTCAGCGAAATGCCGCCGGTCGGGCAAAACAGCGTGCCTGCGAGTGGCGACGACAGGGCCTTCAGATAGGCGGCGCCACCGGCCTGTTCGGCAGGAAAGAACTTCATCACGTTGTAACCGGCTTCCCGGAGCGTCATCACTTCGCTGGCAGTCGCTGCACCCGGCAAAAGCGGAACCGGCGAATCCTTGGCGGCCGACAGCACGCCCGGAGAAACGCCCGGCGACACGATAAAGGTGGAGCCCGCCTTCACGGCGGCTTCCCAGTCTTTCGCGTTGAGGATCGTGCCGGCACCGACATTGGCGCCTTCGACTTCGGCTGCAACCGCCTTCACGGCGTCGAGCGCTGCCGGCGTGCGCATGGTGATCTCGATTGCCCGAAGCCCGCCGGCGACCAGCGCCCGCGCAAGCCCGACAGCAGACTTCGCATCGTCAACGATCAGCACCGGAACGACGGGCTGCAATTTCAGGATGGTCAGCAGCTTTTCAGTCTTGCTTGGGTTCTGGCCCGGATTCTGGTCAGCCATGAAGAACACTCCCTAAAACGATTGAAATCCCTTGCCCGGAAATAACGGTCGATCACGTCATTGTCGAGGACAAATCCCCCGATCGACGCAACCTATCGCCCCTTACGTGCTTCTCTTGAGGACCCGGCCGAAGCACCGCTTTACCATGCTCTTGCCGATACTCTTGCCCTTGTGCATCTTTGCGCTACGGTACATCTCAACAACCAAGACGGGACCTATGGGACAGGAAATCGAGCGCAAGTATCTGGTCAAGAACGATGCCTGGCGGCACGAGATCGCATCCTCCTCGCGGTTCCTTCAGGCCTATATCGCCGTGGCCGACGATCGCTCGGTTCGCGTCCGTATCATGGATGACGAGAAGGCCAAGCTGACCATCAAGATCGGCTCGGAGATGTTCTCGCGCTCGGAGTTCGAATACGAAATCCCGCTGGCCGATGCCAAGGACATGGCTGAGGGCGCGACCGGCATCGTGCTCGACAAGACCCGCTTCAATGTCGAGCATCAGGGCTATACCTGGGAAGTGGATGTCTATGAGGGCGTCTATAACGGCCTGGTTGTCGCCGAGGTCGAACTTCAAAGCGAAACCGATAATCCGCCGATACCGGACTGGATCGGTGACGACGTCACCGGTGATCGCCGCTATTCCAACGCCGTCATGGCCAACCAGGATCTGAGCAGGGAGCTTCTCGATGGCCTACCACCTGCGACCCGATAAGCCGTTTACCGCCGAATTCGTTGCGGTTGCCGAGCAGCAGCTGTCGAAGGCGGTCCGCTATCTCGCCGACAAGCCCGATGGGGCTCACACGGCGATCCACGATGCGCGCAAGCGGTTCAAGCGCGTGCGGGCGCTGTACCGCCTGATCCAGCCGGATGCCAAGGAATTCAGAAGCCGGGAAAACACCCGGATCGGCGACATGGCCCGCAGCCTCTCTGCCGTGCGCGATGCAACGGCACTTGTCGAAACGGTCGATTATCTCGCCGGCCAGTCCACCCTGCCGGAAGAACAGGCAGCCCTTGCATTTGCCCGCGACGCTCTTTCCAAACGCCGCGACGAGATTGCCAAGCACCAGGAAGACTTGCCCGCCCGCATGGCGACGGCGGTGATCATCTGCCACGAAGCCATCGACGCATTGCACGGCCTCTCCCTCGACGACCGGCCGGAAAAGACCGCCAACCGGCTTGCCAAGGTCTGGAAGAAACAGCGCCTGCAGGCGCTTGCCGCGATCAAGGAATGCGAGGGCAATGCCCATGCCGAGGCATTCCACGAACTGCGCAAGAGCGGCCAGACCTACTGGATGCATCTTGCCCTCCTGCGCGACATCTGGCCGTCGGCGATGCGCGCCAAACAGGCCGAGGCGAAATCACTGGTCGATCTTTTAGGTCACGAGCACGATCTTTCCGTTCTCTCGGGCCTCGTCAACGAAAGCCCCGACCTGTTCGGCGACAGCGACACGCTGGCGCGGCTACTCGCCGCCATCATCGCCCGCCAGCAGGCACTCCGGAAAGAAGCACTGCCGATCGCCCAATCGGTGTTTTCCGACAGTGCCGCCACGGAAAGCAAGCTTGTCGCACTCCTCTGGAAACACGCGGCGTCGTGACGACGACGACGCCCGATCCATTGCGCAACAGCGCATCTGGTTGTATGGGACCGGCATGACCGAAAGCCACCTTCTCCCCCGCCCCGAAGCCACGGGCGCATTTCTCGTTGCCGCGCTCTATCACTTTGCGCGGTTCGAACGTTTTGCGGATTTCCAGACGCCGCTGCAGGCCTTCTGCGACGCGCGCGGCATCAAAGGCACGCTGCTGATCGCGCGCGAAGGCATCAACGGTACGGTGGCGGGTTCCGACAGTGACATCGCCGAGCTTCTGACATTTCTGCGCGCCCAGCCCGAATTCACCAGTCTGGAGCACAAGGAAAGCCGCGCATCGAAAATGCCCTTCGTGCGCATGAAGGTAAAGCTCAAGAAGGAAATCGTCACGATGGGGGTCGAGGATATCGATCCCAACAGAATCGTCGGCACCTATGTCGAGGCCAAGGACTGGAACGCGCTGATCTCGGATCCCGAGACCATCGTCATCGATACCCGCAACGATTACGAGACCGCGATCGGGATTTTCAAGGGCGCAGTCGACCCCAACACCAAGACGTTTCGCGAATTCCCGGACTGGGTGAAGAACAATACCGGCCTGCACAACAAGCCAAAGATCGCCATGTACTGCACCGGCGGCATCCGCTGCGAAAAGGCGACAGCCTTCATGAAGCAGCAGGGTTTCGAGGACGTCTACCACCTGAAGGGCGGCATCCTGAAATATCTCGAACAGGTGCCGGAAGAAGAAAGCCTCTGGGAAGGCGCGTGTTTCGTGTTCGACGAGCGCGTCTCCGTTGAGCACGGCCTGAAGGAAGGCAACCACAAGCTCTGCCACGCCTGCCGCAACCCGATCACCGCCGAAGAGATCACCTCGCCCAAGTATGAGGAAGGCGTCTCCTGTTCCCATTGCTACGACAGCCGCACCGAGGAAGACCGGTTGCGCTACCGTCAGCGGCAGCTCCAGATCGCCCTCGCCAAACAGCGCGGCGTCAAGCATATCGGCAGCTAAAGCGTCCACGAGAAGGATGGAGTAACCTGAAAAACATCCTTTTCGTCTGCAGCCAGAACAAGCTGCGCAGCCCGACGGCCGAGCAGGTTTTTGCAGAATGGCCCGGCATCGAGGTGTCGTCCGCCGGCACCAACAATGATGCCGAAAACCCTCTCTCAGCCGAATTGATCGAATGGGCCGACATCCTGTTCGTCATGGAACGGACCCACCGGGCAAAGATCCAGCAGAAATATCGCTCGCAGCTCAAAAGCAAGCGGCTGATCTGTCTCGATATCCCCGACGACTACGGGTTCATGGATGCGGGCCTGATTGCAATCCTGAAGACAAAGGTGCCGCGGCATCTTTAGCCTGAGACGTTTTCAGGCAATCCGCTTTCCGTCCCGTCCCCGGTCGGTGCGGTAGATGACGTCGATCTCATGGGATTCCATCGGCCGACCGAAGAAATAGCCCTGCAATTCATCACAGCCCGTCATCCGCAACTTCAGCGCCTGGTCCTCGCTCTCGACGCCTTCCGCCGTCACCGGCATGCCGAGCGAACGGGCAAGCGCCACGGTCGCCTGCAACGTCTGAACCGCGTGGTCACCCTCGGACATCGCATGCACCAGCGAGCGATCGATCTTCATCCGGTCGAAACCGAACTGCCGCAGATATCCGACGCTCGAAAAACCAGCGCCGAAATCGTCCAGAGCAATTTCGACACCGAGCTTTTTCAGCCTGGCAATCGCTGCGCGAGCGCGGTCTGGGTTCTGAATGAAATACCCCTCGGTCATTTCCAGCGTGATGCGCGACGGATCGGTGCCGGTCTTGCGGAACATCGAGGCCACATGCTGCGAAAACTCAGGGTCGCGGAACTGACCGGGCGAGATATTGACGGCAAGCTTGATGCCGGGCCAGTCGGCGATGCGCTCGCAGGCCCGGTGCATGACGAACAGACCCAGCTGGTCGATCAATCCGCTTGATTCCGCAATCGGAATGAAAACGTCCGGCGGCACCGGTCCGTAACCCTTGCGGGTCCAGCGGGCCAGCGCCTCGACGCCGATCAGCCGCCAGTTCGTTGCATCCACCACGGGCTGGTAGACGATGTTGATTTCGCGCCGCTCGATGGCGATACGCAGGTCCACTTCCAGCCGGTTGCGCTCCTCGCGCTCGGCATCCATTTCCGGCCGGTAATTCTCATAGCGGCCGCGGCCGGTTTCCTTGGCACGGTACATCGCCATGTCGGCCCGACGGACAAGCTCTTCTCCCGGCACGTTGCCGCGCGGCGAGATGGCGACACCGATACTGGTTCCGATCACAGCCACCCGTTCGCCGATGACGAAGGGCTCGCCGAAGAAGCCGAGAATGCGGTCGCAGAGAATAGGTGCCACCGGAGATGCCCCCATCACCGGCAGAGCGATGGCGAATTCGTCGCCGCCGACGCGCGCCAGGATCGCCTCGCTGCCAACAAGCGTCTTCAACCCGGCCGCCACGCCGCGGATCAGCTTGTCGCCGGTCCCGTGACCATAGGCATCGTTGACTTCCTTGAAGCCATCGAGATCCAGATAGAGAAGCAAAACATGCGCGCCCTGCGCCCGGCTTTCGAGAACAAGGGCGTCGAGAGCGGTAAAGAAACCTGAACGGTTCAAAAGTCCGCTCAACCGGTCGCACATCGCGAGCCGTCTCGCATCAGCTTCGTCGCGCTTGAGCTGATTTAGGGTGATGCTGCCACTGACCACGAGCAGCAGGAAAAACAGCCCGACCATGGCAAGCGCGCCATAGACCAGAGGCTGCACCTGGGAGAAGCCGAGGTCGCCCGGACGCCGCGGCTGCCACGAAAGCTTGACCAAAAGCTTGCCGTGCAGGTTGCGAAGTTCGACACTGTTGCTGGTCTGATCGGTCTTGTCGATGAACCGCAAACCCTCGACAACATAGGTCCTTGCAAGTTCCGCCACCTTCTTTTCGTCCAGCTGGCGGGCAAAGACGAGAAACCGTCTCTCCGAGAGCGGCTTGTCGAGCGCGCCGGATTTTTCGCGCACCAAGGCGACGCCGACAGCCGCAACGCCGTCGCGTGTCTGAACAAAGCCCGTGGCTTCCGGCAGACCGTCGCGACCCGTGGACAGGACCCGATCGAACAAGGTCCAGAGCGACGTATCGAAATACTCGCGCGGGTTCCATTCCGCCGGACGTCCCTCCTGATAGGACATCAGCACGTTGCGCTCGGTGTCCATCACGATCGCGATATCGAACAGGCCGCTGTTGGACGTCATATCGCCGTAATTGCTGACAACCCAATCCTGGCCATCCGGGGCATAGACGAACTGGGCAGCATCATCCCATGCCGAATAATCGTTGAGGGTGGCCTGAAGCTGGGTTCGGAAGGTCTGCAGCGCGCCTTCGGTGGTCTGCATCGAGCGGCTGTCGTCATACCGGTTGGCATAATCTGCAATGCGGCCGACGGCCGTCAGAATGAAGACGGTCACGAGCGTGACGACGACTGCGAACAGGACAAGTTGCATCGCCACGACAGACCGACGGCCGGCCGGAACGGAACGCCGGAAATGTGACGGCATGAACAACAATAGCCCGCCCCTTCATTAAGGGGGCCACATTGGACGGCGATCTCTTCAGATATCGTTAACTTCAATAAGAAAAGCCGGTCTCCGCGGAGACCGGCCTCGATTAGATCACTTCACTCTGAGATCCTATCGTCTTTCGACGTGTTACCAGGACGGAATGACGACGCCCTTGAACGTGTCGAGCACGAACTGCTTCACCTCAGGGCTGTGATAGCTGTCGACCAGCGTCTTCACCCAGGCGGCATCCTTGTCCTTCGCGTTGATCGCGATGATGTTGATGTAAGGTGCCTTTTCGCCTTCCTTGGCGATCGTGTCCTTGGCCGGGTTGAGACCGCCCTCGACCGCGAAGTTGGTGTTGATCACGGCCGCGTCGACGTCATCGAGCGAACGCGGAAGCTGAGCTGCGTCGAGCTCGGCAAATTCGATCTTCTTCGGGTTTTCGGTGACGTCGGCCGGCGTGACCTTGAGGCCCTTGTCGGCATTGAGCTTGATGAGACCCTTGTCGGCCAGGATCAGCAGCGCGCGGCCGCCATTGGTCGGGTCGTTGGGGATCGAAACCGTAGCACCTTCCTTCAGTTCGTCGAGGCTCTTCACCTTCTTGGAATAGACACCCATCGGGAAGTTGACGGTTGTGCCGACGGCGATCAGGTCGAACTTGCGGTCGGTTACCTGATTGTCGAGATACGGCTTGTGCTGGAAGGAATTGGCCTGAAGTTCGCCATCAGCCAGCGCCTGGTTCGGAACGACATAGTCGGAGAATTCGAGGATATCGATGTTGAGGCCCTTGGGGGCTGCGATTTCCTTGACCTTTTCCATGATCTGCGCGTGCGGACCGGGCGTCACGCCGATCTTGATGTCTTCGGCAAAGGCCGATGCGGCAGTGAGCGCACTGAAGGCGGCCGCGAGAATGATGTTCTTCATGTCTGTCTCCTTGGATTTGAAAGAATGAATGGCTTGTTCTTGATCAGGTCTTGCGGTTGCGCCTGTCGAACCGTCGGGCAAGACTGTCGCCGGCGCTCTGGACCAGCTGAACGAGAACGATCAGCACCACGACGACGGCAAGCATGACTTCCGGCATGAAGCGCTGGTAACCGTAGCGGATCCCGAGATCGCCGAGACCACCGCCGCCGACCGCACCGACCATCGCCGAATAGCCGATCAGGCTGACCATGGTCATGGTGAGCGCGAGGATCAGGCCGGGCCGGGCTTCCGCGAGCAGCACCTTGAAGACGATCTGCATCGGCGAAGCCCCCATGGCGCGGGCCGCCTCGATGAGACCGCTGTCGATCTCGCGGATCGCCGCCTCCACAAGCCGCGCAAAGAACGGAATGGTGGCGATCGTCAAAGGCACGATCGCCGCATTGGTGCCGATAGAGGTTCCCGTGATCAACCGGGTAAACGGTATGATCGCAACGACCAGAATGATGAACGGCGTCGAGCGGGCGGCGTTGACGATGAGGCCGATGACGCGATTGGCGGTCGGCGCCGGAAACAGCTCGCCACGGCCGCTGGTGGCGAGGAAGATGCCGATCGGCAGCCCGATGGCCGAGCCGATCAGACCGGCGATCGCCACCATCTGCAGCGTCTGGGTCAGTGCCTTGGTGAGAAGGCTGATGAGCATCTCAAGCGACATAGCCGAGCACCTCCGTCTTCAGGCCGGTCTCGGCATAGAATTGTTGCGCCCGCGCCATCACGGCCGGGTCGGCGGAATAGGAAACGACCAGCGATCCGAACGGCTCGCCGGCGATCTCCTCGATCGCGCCCGCCAGAATGTTGACGTCGGCGCCCAGTTCGGCAACCAGACGTCCCGTCAGCGGCTTGAAGGCCGTGTCGCCGAAAAACACCAGCCGCACCAGCGCCCTGTCCCCCGCCGATGGTTGACGTTTGATGCCGTTGCGCAGCCATTCCGGCAGGTTGAGCGAAGAGGCAAGCAGCGTGCGCGTCGTCTCGTGCCTGGGGTCGGCGTAAACCTCGAACGTGCGCCCGGCCTCGACGATGCGACCCGCATCGATCACCGCCACATGGCTGGCGACCGTTTTCACCACTTCCATTTCGTGCGTGATCAGAAGCACCGTCAGCCCGAGTTCGGCGTTGATGCGCTTCAGAAGATCAAGGATCGAATGCGTGGTCTCCGGATCGAGCGCCGAGGTGGCTTCGTCTGAGAGCAGCAGTTTCGGATCGGTCGCCAGCGCGCGGGCAATGCCGACGCGCTGCTTTTGCCCACCCGACAGCTCGGACGGGTAACGCCCGGCCTTGTCGCCGAGACCGACGAGATCGAGCAGAGGCCCGACCTTGGCCTTGATCGCCGCCTTGTCCACACCGGCAATCTCGAGCGGCAGCGCCACATTGTCGAACGCGGTTCGCGAGGACAGCAGATTGAAATGCTGGAAGATCATGCCGACCTGGCGGCGCAGCGAACGCAAACCATCTTCGCCGAGCCCGCCCACTTCGACGCCATCGACCACGACCGTGCCGGACGTCGCCTTTTCAAGCCCGTTGACCAGCCGGATCAGAGTCGACTTTCCGGCCCCGGATCGGCCGATGATACCGGCGATGGAGCCGCGGGCGACCGAAAAATCGATACCGTCGAGCGCGGTGAATTCGGGCTGCCCGGACGCACCGCCGAACCGCTTCACCACCTTTTCGAACGACACCATGGGCGCAGCATTCGCCACGTCAGGCGAAGCGGCATCGGCCACGGCAGTAACAAGTGTCATGATAAGCTCACACGTTCAGTCAGGTCATCCCGGCGACAAGGGTCGCCGTCTCAATTCATGCAGCCAAGCGGCACATTCGATGACAGGTGACTTTGCGGAGCATTCGATCGGCTTTCAATGAAGCCGGGAGGCCTCGTTATTGATGGCGCATCAATGCCCCGCCTGCGCCACATTTTACAGGGATGAGATTTCAAATTCGGCGAACACGAGAAAAAATCTTCTACGCAGCGCAAAATTAAGCCGGTGCGTGGTTACCCTTGGGGAACTCTGCAGCCAGATCCCGATACCATTTGCCGCTCTGCTTGATCGTGCGAACCTGCGTCTGATAGTCGACATGGACGAGGCCGAACCGCATCTGATAGCCCTTGGCCCACTCGAAATTGTCCATCAGGCTCCACGCGAAATAGCCCTTCATCGGATAACCGTCGCGGGCGAGATCCGCGACGACGCCGAGATGTTCGACATAGTAGTCAAGCCGCATCGTGTCATCGATTGTGCCGTCGGCGCCAAGATCGGTATTGTCGCAGGCACCGTTTTCCGTGACGTAGCATTCCGGCAGGTCGTAGCGACGGTAGAGATCCTCGACCAGCAATTTCATGGCGGGCGCATAGATCTCCCAGCCGATATCGGTCACCGCCGTTTCGACGAAGGGCGCAGGCTGCGTTGCCGGGAATTCCGCACCCTCAGCGGTATCGGCAAGAACGCGCATCGGCGTGTAATAATTGAGGCCCCACCAGTCGAGTTTCTGGTTGATGACGGCAAGATCGCCGTCTTCCACTTTCGGCATCCGATCGCCGAGCGCCGACATCAGCGACGCCGGATATTCGCCCTTGAACACCGGGCCGAAAAACGCGCCGTTGTGAAAGTCGAAGGCACGCTCGGCAGCAGCGCTATCATCTGCGCTATCGGAACCTGCAATGACGGAATGGGCGTTGAGGACGAGACCAACAGGCACGTTCGGCGTCACATGCCGGATCGCTTCCACCGCCAGTCCATGCGCAAGATTGGTGTGGTGCATGGCGGCAAGGGCCGCCTCCATTTTGCGCTCGCCCGGCGCATGCTCGCCGTAGAGATGGCTCAGCCACACCGAGCACCAGGGTTCGTTGAATGTCGCAACCGAATCCAGCCGGTCCCCAAGACGCGCCATCACCACCTTGGCATAGCGCTGGAACGCGTAAGCGGTCGATCGCGCCGCCCATCCGCCGTCGCCCATCAGCGCCAGCGGCAGGTCCCAGTGATAGAGCGTCGCAAATGCCTTGATGCCGCGCGCCTTCAATCCGTCGATCAGCTTGTCATAGAAATCGAGCCCCTGCTCGTTGATCCGGCCGGTGCCCTCAGGAATGATCCGCGGCCAGGCCAGCGAGAACCGGTAGGCGGAAACACCCATCTCCGCGATCAGATCGAGATCCGCTTCCCAGCGATTGTAGTGATCGCAGGCAATATCGCCATTATCGCGATTATGCACCCGCCCCGGCATGTTGGAAAACGCATCCCAGATGGAAGGTTTCCTGCCATCCGCCTTGGTCGATCCCTCGATCTGGTAGGCGGCGGTCGCAACACCGAACGTGAAGTCACCCGGGAAGCGGGCTGCGAGAATTTTGGGATCAGTCATGAGGATGCCGCCATATGGAGGTGCGACCGAGACAATGACCCCGGCCGTCATAGCAGCGACGTGTACCCAAATGCCCGCCCGTTGTACAGGTTTTGGAGCGCGAAAACCCGTTCAGCGCGACGAGCTCGTTCGCGATTATCGTCTTAAGTACGCTCTATACTATCTCTCATAGTGAAAACGGCACTGGATGATTTGAAGTTGCTGGGTGCTTCCTTTACCCGACACACAATACACCAGTCGATGCTCCCCAAGAATGCGCCTCGACCAAAACCCGGAGAGACTGCCCTTCAGCGGTTCCGGTTTTCCAAGCCCCTTTAAGGGCGATCTCTTCGTATCCCTGATCAGCTCGTTGATTTTCTCGACCATCGATTGATCGACGCTTTGCCAGTATTGGTACTCTTCCCAGGCGGTTCCCGTCCAGAGAAGGTTCATGTCAGAGAGTCGGGTCTTTTTCGATCAGCTCTTCTCCGCGAAGCTGCGCAATACTCTCGCGCAGCCGATCAGAATTCGCTGGAGTGGAAAGAAGGTGCAGAGTTTCCTGCATGCTCTCGTATTCGCCCTCAGCAATCAGAACCAACGCCTCTGACCCCTGACGCGTGACCAGCAAAGGAGCGCGAGAGGCGATCACGTTGTCGAAGTGGGTCGCAATGTTCTGCCTAAACTCGGTCAAACGAACGTGGGCCACAATGCTCTCCTCTCAGAATGTACATATATCTGTACAGATTGAATGGAAATGTCAATATTGGGCTCCTGACACTGGAGGTAGATCCGGCCGCGGCGAGGGTTCCAACGCCTATCCGGCTGCCGCCACCTCTTCCCCAGGCCCCTCATCCGGCTGCGTCCTGCGGACCCTTCTCTCCGCAGTTGGGGAGAAGGTCCTTTGCCGCACGCGCCTTGCCCCGATCGAGCCACGTCCCCTCTCCCCGTCTACGGGGAGAGGGTTAGGGTGAGGGGCAGACGCCGCCCACCAAGTCTTTACACCTTCACCCAAGCACCATTGTTCCGAGACGACTCCACGCAGGCCTCGACAAAGGCGACGCCCTTCACGCCGTCGTCGACGGTTGGATAGATAACCGCCTCGTCCAGTTTCGCGCCCGTCCGGTGGGCGTGAATTGCCAGTGCCGCCTCCGTGTAGATCGTTGCAAAGGCTTCGAGATAACCTTCCGGATGACCCGATGGAATGCGGGAGACACGCGCAGCAGCGGCGCCGGAACCGGCGCCATTGCGGGTGATCAGCCGCTTTTCTTGCCCGAACGGCGTGAACCACAGGTAGTTCGGATCGGCCTGCACCCATTCGATGCCGCCCTTGGTGCCGTAGACGCGGATTTTCAGGCCGTTCTCGTGGCCCGGCGCCACCTGGCTGCACCAGAGCATGCCCTTGGCCGGCTTCTCGCCGTGTCTTGCCGCGAAGCGCAGCATGACATGGGCATTGTCGTCGAGCCGGCGGCCCTCAACGAAACTGTCTAGATCCGCGGCAAGGCTATCGAGCGTCAAGCCGGTGATGAAGCAGGCAAGGTTATAGGCATGCGTGCCGATATCGCCGGTCGAGCCGCCGGCACCCGATTGGGCCGGATCGGTACGCCACACCGCCTGCTTGGCGCCGGTCTGTTCGACCGCCTCGGTCAGCCAGTCCTGCGGATATTCCGCCTGGACGATACGGATATCGCCGAGCACGCCACTCTCGACCATCTCGCGGGCCTGGCGCACCATCGGATAGCCGGTGTAGTTGTGGGTGAGGATGAACAGTGCGCCGCTCTCGTCGGCTACCTGCTTCAGCGCCTTCGCGTCGGCAAGGTTGGAGGTCAGCGGCTTGTCGCAGATGACGTGGATACCGCGCTTGAGAAAAGCTTTGGCGGCATCGAAATGAACATGGTTCGGCGTGACGATCGACACCGCCTCGATGCCGTCCTCACGCTCCGCCTCGCGGCTCGCCATCTCCTCATAGGAGCCGTAGGTTCGGTCCGTATCAAGCCCGAGTTCCCGCCCCGATGCCGCCGATTTCTCCGCCGTCGAGGAAAGCGCGCCGGCGACAAGCTCGAACCGGTCATCCAGCCGCGCCGCCATCCGGTGCACCGCGCCGATAAAGGCACCTGATCCGCCGCCGACCATGCCGAGCCGGATACGGGGTGCGCGTGTCTGTTCGTCCTTGGCTTCGATGGTCACGATGATGTCTCCTTGGAAATTCATTGCGGGGAAAGTCCCCTCTGGCCTGCAGGCCATCTCCCCCACAAGGGGGAGAGACCCCTCCGCAACGTCTCGGGTCATGACCGAAGGGTGCGGCAGGTTAAGCCCTCCCCTTGTGGGGAGGGTGGGGAGGGGTTTTCTATGAGAGCCCCAGCATGCGCCGGTTGGCCGCCTCGTCCGTTCCGCCCGCCGCAAAGTCGTCGAACGCATGTTCCGTCACGCGGATGATGTGGTGCTTGACGAATTCCGCGCCTTCGCGGGCTCCGTCTTCGGGATGCTTCAGGGCGCATTCCCATTCGACCACGGCCCAGCCGTCGAAATCGTTGGCCGCCATCTTGGAAAAGATCGCCCCGAAATCCACCTGACCATCGCCCGGCGAACGGAACCGTCCGGCCCGGTTCACCCAGCTCTGGAAGCCGCCATAGACGCCCTGCCGCCCGGTCGGATTGAACTCCGCGTCCTTGACGTGGAACATCTTGATCCGGTCTTTGTAGATGTCGATATTATCGAGATAATCCAGGCATTGCAGCACGTAATGCGACGGATCGTAGAGCATGTTGGCGCGCGGATGGTTCTTCACCCGCTCCAGGAACATCTCGAACGTGACGCCGTCATGCAGGTCCTCGCCCGGATGGATCTCGTAGCAGACGTCGACGCCGTTTTCGTCCGCATGGTCGAGGATCGGCGTCCAGCGGCGGGCAAGCTCGTCGAAGGCGGCTTCCACCAGACCGGCCGGCCGCTGCGGCCACGGATAGATGTAGGGCCAGGCAAGCGCGCCGGAAAAGGTGGCATGCGCCGTGATGCCGAGATGCTTCGAGGCTGTGATCGCCATCTTCACCTGCTCGACCGCCCATTCCTGACGTGCCTTCGGATTACCGCGCACTTCAGGCGCGGCAAAGCCGTCGAAGGCGTCGTCATAGGCCGGATGCACGGCGACCAACTGGCCCTGAAGATGGGTGGACAATTCGGTGACTTCGACGCCGTTCTGGCGGGCGACACCGGCGAACTCGTCGCAGTAGTCCTTCGACGAGGCAGCCTGCTTGAGGTCAATCAGCTGGCCAGCCCAGGTCGGCACCTGAACGCCGAGATAACCCTTGTCGGCCGCCCATTTGGTGATGCCGTCCCAGCTGTCGAACGGAGCCTTGTCTCCGGCAAACTGACCGAGAAAAATGCCTGGACCCTTGATCGTCTTCATGGTGTTTCCTTTCCGATATGCCGCCCTCGATGTCGGGCTCGGTGCGTTCCGCAAACTCTCCGTCATTCCTGTGCTCGTCACAGGAATCCAGTGACCCGATGTCCGTCGGGTCAGAGAAACTTTCATCCCTGTGACGCGCACAGGGATGCCGCTAGGAGAGAGGGCGTCTTCCGACAAACGCCCCCTCCTGCCGTGCCGTCCTTAGAACGGCGAGTCGGCGAAGTAGAAATTCTTCGCATTTTCCTTCGTCACCAGTGTGGCGTCGAGGATGTAGCTGCCGCTGACCGGCACCTGATCGTAGAAGTTGGCGGCCGTCAGCTGCATGGCGGTTGCCACCATCGCCGGCGGATAGAGCACGTCGACCGGCATCATCTTGTCGCCGTCCATGACGCGCTTGATCATGTCCTTGGAACCGGCACCACCCACGACATACTGAATGTCGGTGCGCTTGGCCTGCTCGATCGCTTCCAGCACGCCGACGGCCATGTCGTCGTCCTGGCACCAGACCACATCGATCTTCTGATGCTTGGTCAGAAAATCCTGCATCACCTTGAAGGCGTCGTCGCGGCTCCAGTTGCCGTATTGACGCTCCAGCACCTTCACCTTGGAACCGGCGATCCCCTTGTCGAAACCGTCCTGGCGCTGCTGGTCGATCGGGATCGGCAGGCCGCGGATCACGACGACCTGCGCTTCGGGCGTCTTCTCGGCGATATACTTGCCGGCCACTTCGCCAAGCGCCGGGTTGTTGCCGGCTACGTAGAGGTTGCGGATCGTGTTGTCGTTGACCGATGGTGCACGGTCGACCAGCGCCACGAACTTGCCGTCGTCCTTCACCTGCTGGATCGCAGTCACCAGCTGATCCGGATCGCTCGGCAGAATGACGAGCGCGTCGATGCCCTGGACCGCCAGATCCTGTACCGCGTTTGCCTGGCTTGCCGGATCCGCCGAGGTTTTCACGATGATGGTGAGCCCCTTGTGCTCGGCCATCAAAAGTTTCGCGACGCGTTCGGCATGAAACACCACGCCGGCCGTCCAGCCATGGTCGGCGGCCGGGATCGACACGCCGATCGTCACTTTCTTGGCGTCCTGTGCAAGTGCGAGACTTGGTGCGGCCGCAACCGACGCTGCAAGTCCTGCAACGCCGAGACCGAATGTTCTTCTATGCATGTTCTCTCTCCCAGAGTTTTAGGGGTCATCCTCCCGAAACCGAACCCGCCCCAGAGGCTCGGCCAAACCATTGGTCTCAGTGACCCGAAACCCCTCCCCACCCTCCCCACAAGGGGGAGGGCTTAACCCGGCATCTATCGCCAACACTCGATCGAGGCAGGCGATTGCGGCAAGTCTTCTTCCCCCTCGTGTGGGAGATGGCCGGCAGGCCAGAGGTGGTCCCATAACAACCTCTCATTTCCGCATCAGCGACCTCTGCACCAGCATGGCAATGATGATGATCGCTCCCTGGATCGCTCCGATCAGATATTCCGATACGAAGTTCGACAGGATCATGATGTTGCCGACGATTTCCAGAATGAAGGCGCCGCAGATCGTGCCCCAGATACGACCCACCCCGCCGCGAAGTGCGGTGCCGCCGACAACGACCGCCGTGATCGCCTGCAACTCCCACAGGATCCCCGTCGTCGCGGAGGTCGATCCCAGCCGCGGCACGTAGATCATGACAGCGACGGCAACGCAGAGGCCCTGCACCACATAGGCGATGGTGCGCACCTTGTTGACGGAGATGCCCGAATAGCGCGCCACTTCCTCGTTCGATCCGACGGCGATCACATGACGGCCATACCGGGTGCGGTAGAGCACGAAGGCAGCGAGCGCCGCCGTAACGAAGATCACGATGATCGGGATCGGCACGCCGAACACGTCGCCGAAATAGACCGGCCGGTAGAGCTGCTGCAACTGCCGGTCCTTGAGCGTGATCGCGCCGCCCTGGGAAAGCCAGGTCGTCAGGCCGCGATAGATGCCCATCGTGCCGAGCGTCGCGATAAACGGCTCGATCCGCCCGAGCGTGGTGATAAGCCCGTTCGCCAGCCCGCAGGCTGCCCCCAGAACCAGCGCCACCGCCATGCCGGCCATCAGCATCAGCATCGGATCGGCAATCACGCCTGAGTTCATGAACAGGATCATCAGGCTGGCGACAAACGCCACCATCGCCCCGACCGAGAGATCCAGTCCCCCCGCCGAGATCACATAGGTCGCCCCAAGCGCTATCACGGCGATAAAGGCGCTGCGGGTGATGACGTTGGTGAGGTTGGCCAGCGACACGAAATTCGGGTTGGCGAAATAGCCGAGCACCAGAAGCAGCGCCAGCGCAACAAACGGCGCGATGGCCGCCATGTCCCAGTCGCGCGAAGTCTTCGGCGCCTTCGTCTCGGTTACGACCGCACTCATGCCGCCTCCCCCGCGCCGACATTGACACCGGTTGCAAGCTGGACGATCTCGTTTTCCGTCATGTGGTCTCCCTGAACTTCGCCGACGATCCGGCCGCCGCGCATCACCAGGATGCGGTCGCAGATGCCGATCAGCTCCGGCATTTCGGACGAGACGACGATGATCGAGCGCCCTTCCGCGGCCAGAGCAGCGATGAATTTGTAGATCTGTTCCTTGTTGCCGATATCGATGCCGCGCGTCGGCTCGTCGATGATGACAACCTGCGGATCGAGCAGCATCATCTTGGCAAGCAGCAGCTTCTGCTGGTTGCCGCCGGAAAGCTGTCCCGCGAGGATCGTCTTCGTGCCGGTGCGAATGTCGAAATCCTCGATCGCCTTGTCGAGCGCCTGCGCTTCCCGCTTGCGATCGATCTGCAGGCCGCGGATGAACTTGCCGAGCGAGGCGAGCGTCAGGTTTACGGTGAGGTCCTTGGTCAAGAGCAAGCCCTTGCCCTTGCGATCCTCGGAGAGATAGGCGACGCCCGCCTTGAGGCTCGAATGTACGTCGGTAAACTGAACCGGCCGGCCCCGCAGCGTCACCTTGCCCTTGGCCGGTCGAAGCCCGACAAGCCCTTCCATGAGCTCCGTGCGACCGGCGCCGATCAGTCCGGCAAAGCCGAGGATTTCGCCCTTGTGCAGGGTGAAACCGGCATTGCGGGCATAGCCCGGCACGTCGAAGCCTTTAACCTCGAGCACCGTTTCGGGCGCGATGGCCGCCTGCCGGTCCGGATAGAGCTTTGCCACGTCGCGACCCACCATCAGCCGCGCCATGTCGGCCGGTTCCAGCTCGCTTGTCGGGTGCGAAGCGACCAGTCGCCCGTCACGCAGCACCGTCACGCGGTCGGCGATCTCCTTTACCTCCGGCAGCCGGTGCGAGATGTAGAGAACGCCGACGCCCTTGGCCCTGACATCGGTGATGACTTTCAGGAGGGCTTCGGTTTCATGCGGCGTCAGCGACGCCGTCGGCTCGTCGAAGATGACGATGCGGTGCGGCACCAGCAGCACCCGGGCGATCTGCACCAGCTGGCGCTGCGCGATCGAAAGCCGCGAGACGATGGTCTCGGGATCGATATCGGCGCCCAGATCGCGGATCGCCTCTGCGGCGCCCGTGTTCATCGCACGGTCGTCCAGCGCGATGCCCTTTCGAACCTCGCGACCGAGATAGATGTTCTGCGCCACCGTCAGATCCGGTGCGAGAAGGATTTCCTGATGCACCAGCACGATGCCATGCTTTTCCGCATCGACCGGCCCCGAAAAGCTGACGACCTGCCCGTCGATCGCAAGTTCGCCGCTTGTCGGCTGATGGTTGCCGGCAAGGATCTTCATCAAGGTGGATTTGCCGGCGCCGTTTTCGCCGATGATCGCGTGGACCTCTCCGGCACGAACAGTGAGCGCGATATCCTTGAGGACTTCGACAATGCCGAACGTCTTTGAAAGGCCGCGCGCATCGAGCAGAGGCGCAGCCGTTTGCCCGGGCGCATCAACCATGCACCGGCCTCAAAATCAGAAGCGTCGTGAAGCAGCCGCAACGCGGCACGCCCACAACACCTGCCTCCTCGCAAGTGGTGTGATGCACTGAAATTCCTCCCTGAATTTCAGGCTATCGAAGAATTTGAGGTACGTAAAGCAGTTTCAGCTCATGAGCTTCGTTCACATTCGCGACACCACCGGAAGTGGCGTTAGCGGCCGCGATAGACAAATTCTGGCGGCTCGGCGCGGCTGTCGATCTCTGCCTGCTCGACCAGGAGATGGCGCATCGGCGACAGGATGCAGACCGGGTCGGTGGTGGCAGCGTCGCCGGCCAAAGCCATCGCCTGGCAACGGCAACCGCCAAAATCCACGCCCTTGCGATCGCAGGACCGGCAGAGATCCGGCATCCAGCTATCGCCCCTGTAGGCGTTGAACGCCTGGCTGTCATACCAGATATCGGTCAGCGACATGTCGCGCACGGTCTCGAAGTTGAGCGACGGAATGCTTTCCGCCGCATGGCAGGGCAGAACCTTGCCCGATGGCGTCACATTGAGGCCCGTGCGTCCCCAGCCGCCCATGCAGGCCTTCGGAAAGGTCGAGTGGTGATCGGCCGGCACGTAATCGATGACGATAATGCCTTCCAGCCGCTTGCGGGCTTCCTCCACGAACGCGTTGGCGTGCAGCACCTGTTCCTTGGTCGGCATCAGCGCTTTGCGGTTCTTCTCGGCCCAGCCGTGAAACTGCACGGTGGCGATCTCGATGCGGCGGGCACCGAGTTCGACGGCAAGATCCAGCATGGCGCCCAGCTCGTCCATGTTCTGCTTGTGGCAAACGGCGTTGACGGTGAGCGGAATGCCGGCCGCATGCGTCCACTCGGCCACCGCAATCTTGCGATCGTAACCGCCTTTGTAACCACCCACCTTGTCGGCCAGAACAGGCGTCGCGCCCTGGATGGAAAGCTGCAGATGATCGAGCCCGGCTGCGGACAGCTCGGCGATACGCTTCTCATTGAGGCCGATGCCAGACGTGATCAGATTGGTATAAAGCCCGGCCTTGGCGGCCGCCGCCGTGAGCTCCACCAGATCGCGCCGCGACGCCGGTTCGCCACCCGAGAGATGCAGGTGCAGCACGCCAAGTGCTGCTGCCTCCTGAAACACCCGGATCCATTCCTGCGTGGAAAGCTCGGTACTGATGCCTTCGAGCTCCAGCGGATTTGAGCAATAGGGGCAGGCCAGCGGACAGCGATGCGTCAGCTCCGCAAGCATGGCGATCGGTGCCGGGATGCGGATACGACCCGTCACGCCGTCCCGGTCGGTCCATTCGCTCGTTCTGTCGGTAGTCTTGGCACTTGTCCGCGCAATGCTGACATGCTCATTCACGATTTCAACTCCAGCATGCGCCGCTTGGAAAACTCGTCGACGAAGGCAATCACGTCGACCAGGATCTGCTCCTTGGGCGCTTCGAATTTTACGGAGAATTCCTGCGCGATCGCGTCCAGATCACGCACACCGTCGAGCGCGTTGACGATCATCACGGCGATCTCATCGAGCGCCAGCGCCCGTTCCGGCGCAAGCAGCACCGTCTGGCCGCGCACCGGGTCCTCCCGAAGCCGCACGCCGCGGGCAAGTTTGGCGACCGTCTGCGCGGTCACGGTGACTGCGGAAGGTTCGCTCATTCCGCCGCTCCCCGGACCGGCTCTCTCAGGGCAGGCTGATCGAGAGCGCCGATGACGCCGTCCCTGCCGTCCCAGCCACCCGGCGGCAACAGAGCCGGCGATACATAAGCGCTATGCAACGCATCAAGCTGAGCCCATAGAACGTCCGTCTTGAACGTCAGCGCGGCCGCGGCCGCATCCTGCTTTTCCAGCGTATCCGCATGGTCGAGCACGTAGTTGAGCCCGAAGGCGACATCGACCGGCGCCTCGTCAAGACGCTTGCGGAAATAGGAGAGCGCGTCTTCATTGGCAAACGCGTAGTGCTCGAGCAGTCCGGCGATGCGGTTCTTGTGGATGCTCGGCGCGAACAGTTCGGTCAGCGAAGCGGCAACCGCATCGAGCATCGGCATGTCGCGCACAAAACGCACATAGGCATCGCAGGCAAACCGCGTGCCCGGCAAAACGCCGCGGTTGGACGCAACGTAATCCGGATCGAGCCCAACCGCCTCGGCAAGCTTCAGCCAGCGCCGGATACCGCCGCCCTCTTCTCGGCCGCCGTCATGATCCTCGATACGCTTGCGCCAGGCGCGCCGGATCGAGATATCCTCGCAGCGCGACATGAAGGCGGCATCCTTCAGCGGAATACGGCTCTGGTAGTAGAAGCGGTTGATCACCCAGGCGCGCACCTGCGTCATCGAGCATCCGCCGCCATGCAGCATGCCGTGAAACGGATGCTTGTCGTGATAGCGCGCAGCACCGATGGCGCGCAGCCGGGCTTCAAAATCGGTTCTGTTCAGGGCAGGCTTCAGGGCGTCAGGCAAGTTCGATCTCCATGCCGTCATGGCCGACTTCGAAGCCGGCTTCGGTAACAGCGTCCCGCTCCGGGCCTTGGCGCCAGATCGGGTTCGTATTGTTGATATGGACATAGACCATGCGGCCTATGCCGAGCTTGGACAGCGCTTCCAGGCTACCGCCGCCCCCGGCGTCGTCGCCAGTAATCGGCATGTGCCCCATTCGCTGGCCGGTCTTGATGCCGGTGCCGACGCGGATCATCTCGTCGTCGGTAAACACGGTGCCATCGAAGAACACGAGGTCGGCGCCGCTTATGCGCTCGCAAAGCCAGTCCGGAAGCGTCGCACAGCCCGGAATATAGTAGGCGCGCTTGCCGTTTGCCACGAACTCGACGCCGATTGTCTGCTCGCCTTCGAGACCAAGCTCAGGTTCGCCATCCTCGAGAAACAAGGCGACCTTTCCGGGCACTGCAAAGATGCGCGCCTCAAGCCCATCGAGCGGTGAAAAATCCTCGTCGAGACGGATCGTCTTGCGCGCCACGAAATCAGGATCCAGGACTCGGAAGACCGGGCTCGCATCGAGAACGGAGCCGATCGCGGCCGTCGAAAACAGTGAAAACGCCTGCTTCTCGCGGATCGTCAGGAGACCGCCGATATGGTCCACATCGGCATTGGTGATGACGACGCTTGCGATCGGGCTGTGGCGGAGGGCTTTCGGGTGAAGCTGCGGCGTCTGCTGGATTTGCTGGCGAATATCCGGCGAGGCGTTGAAGATCGCCCAGGTCTCTCCGTCAATACTGACGGCGAGAGACGACTGCGTCTGCGGCAGGATCCCCGAAGACGGATCGCGGGCGGCGGCGCAGTTGGAACAATTGCAGTTCCACTGCGGTAATCCGCCGCCGGCTGCAGAGCCGAGCACCAGAAACCGGAGACCGGTCATGGGTCCCGTGCTCTTCATAATTAAAACAGAACCGGCTCGCTGCCGTCTGCAGGTGCGTAACGGTTGATTTCCATGCCGCAGCTTACTTCGACAAACTTAGGTGCAGTCCACTTCATGTCATTCTCCTTCGTGTCGTTGGAGGCCTTAAGCCGAACGCTTTCGCGACCGAGGCCCCGGCAGAACTCACGTTTGAAAGGGTCACAGGATAATCCCGTTCGCCAAGCCATAACATAAGCACAGGATCAAACGTTTCCAGCCCCGAAATGTTGCGCGATTTCTCGCCATTCCGGGGCCGTTCACGCCTTTGTCACAAGGGGACTAGGCTGCTTGTCTCAGACGTAGCGGTTTATCACGTTTTCGAGATATTCCTGACGTCCGGACTTCGGCTCGGGATTGATCCCTTCCTTCTCGACGCGGGCAGCGATTTCGTCGAGCTTGTACTCGCCGCGCAGCATCTTTTGAGCCTCGGGGCTGTCCCACTTTTCGTAGCGTGCATCGAGCGGCGTCTTCAGGGCACCGTCATCGATCATCTTCGCAGCAGCCTTCAGGCCACGGGCGCAGCAATCCATACCGCCGATATGACCGATCAGCAGATCTGCCGGATCGAGCGACTGGCGGCGCAGCTTGGAGTCGAAGTTGGTGCCGCCGTTCTTGAACCCGCCGCCGGCGAGCACGTGGTAATAGGCCAGCGCCATTTCCGGCACGTTGTTCGGGAACTGGTCCGTATCCCAGCCCGACTGGTAGTCGTTGCGGTTCATGTCGATCGAGCCGAAAATGCCGAACGTATTCGCCATGGCGATTTCATGCTCGAAGGAATGGCCGGCAAGAACCGCGTGGCCCTGCTCGATATTGACCTTCACTTCCTTGTCCAGCCCGTGCTTCTGCAGGAAGGCGTATACGGTGGAAACGTCGTAGTCGTACTGGTGCTTGGTCGGCTCCTGCGGCTTCGGCTCGATCAGGATCGTGCCCTCAAAGCCGATCTTGTACTTGTATTCGACGACCAGGTTGAGGAAGCGGCCCATCTGGTCGAGTTCGCGGGTGAAATCGGTGTTGAGGATCGTCTCGTAACCCTCGCGACCGCCCCACAGGACATAGTTCGCACCGCCGAGACGCTTGGTGGCATCAAGGCACGTTTTGACAGTCGCCGCGGAAAACGCGAACACGTCAGGATCGGGATTGGTGGCAGCGCCCGACATATAGCGGCGATGCGAAAACAGGTTCGCGGTGCCCCAAAGAAGCTTGACGCCGGTGTCCGCCTGCTTCTTCTCGAAGTAGTCGACGATCTCGTTGAGGTTCTTCGTGTTTTCCGCAAAGTTTGCGCCTTCAGGACGCACATCCGCATCGTGGAAGCAGTAGTAAGGCGACCCGAGCAGATCGAAGAATTCGAATGCAACATCGGCCTTTAGCTTGGCTGCCTGCATGCTGTCGTCGAACCAGGGACGCTCGAATGTCTGGCCGCCGAAGGGATCGCCCCCCGGCCATGTGAACGTGTGCCAATAGGCAACGGCAAACCGCAGATGCTCTTCCATCCGCTTGCCGCCGACCATTTCATCCGGGTTGTAGTGCCGGAATGCCAGCGGATTGGTGCTGTCAGGACCTTCGTACTTGATCTTGGTGATATCGCCGAAAAAGCCTGTGCTCATGGTGGTTTCCTCCTTGGTAGAAACTTGGTTCTGGTAAGTGCGCCACGGTGAGGTACGTACCTCACTGTAGCGGGTAAAGCGTGGTTCGAGTTGCCCGACTTGGGGGAGGAGATGTCTCCTCCCCTTTGCCGGTTAGTTCATCAAGCCGCGAATTGCAGGATAGGCAGCCCGGTAGCGCTGGTATGCCGCCTCATAGGCGTCGTGAAGGCCAGCTTCCGGTTCGATCACCGCTTCCGTTTTGGGAGCGGAGCATACCGCAACCGGATCGGCACCGGTTGCCGCGATCAGCCCGAGCCGGGCCGCGCCAAACGCTGCACCGAAATCGCCGTCGGCCGGAATATCCACGGGAACGCCAAGCGAGGTGGCAATCGACGACAGCCAGTAGCGCGAGCGCGAACCGCCGCCGATCGCGGTCACGCGGGAGATCGAGGTTCCCGCGGATTTCAGCGCTTCCAGATTGTCGCGGATCGCAAAGGTCACGCCTTCGAGCACCGCCTGGGTCAGCACCGCACGGCTGCTCTCGTGCTCGAGCCCGAGAAATGCGCCGCGAATGACGGCATCGTTATGCGGCGTGCGCTCGCCGGAAAGGTACGGCAGGAAGGTGACGCCCGTCGGTGCCTTGAGGCCTTCGCCGAGTTCGGCGACCAGATCGGCGGCAGGCTTGCCGGACACTTTCGAATGCCAGTTCAGGGCATCGGTCGCCGACAGGATGACGCCCATCTGGTGCCAGGTCTTCGGCAGCGCGTGGCAGAACGCATGCACGGCACTTTCCGGCTTCGGCAGATAGGAGGCGTTGGCGGCAAACAGCACGCCGGATGTGCCAAGCGAGACGAACGCATGCCCTTCGGCGACGGTGCCCATGCCGCAGGCAGACGCCGCATTGTCGCCGGCACCGCCGGCAACGACGACATCGCCGGCAATTCCCCATTTCGACTTCAGCTCGCCCCGCAGGCGCCCGGCTTCCTCGGTGCCCTCGACCAGCGTCGGCATCTGATCCTCGGTAAGATCGGTCGCCGCCAGGAGTTCCGATGACCACTTGCGCGCGCCCGTATCGAGCCAGGACGTGCCGGCCGAATCGGACATTTCGGAAATGTGCTCACCCGTCAGCCACAGCCGCAGGTAATCCTTGGGCAGCAGAACCTTGGCGACCTTCGCAAAAATCTCGGGCTCGTTGTTCTTCACCCAGGCAAGCTTCGGCGCAGTAAAGCCCGGAAACACGATATTGCCGGTGATGGCACGGAACCGCGGATCCGCATCGAGCGCCGCTGCCTCCTTAAACGAGCGTGTGTCGTTCCACAGGATGCAGGGCCGCAGCACCTTGTCGTCGGCATCGAGCAAGGTCGCACCATGCATCTGGCCGGAAAGGCCGATACCCTTTACTGCGGCAAGCTCCTTGGGAAACTTCGCCTTCAGCCCGTCGATCGCCTCTTCGCAGGCGCGGATCCAGTGAGCCGGCTCCTGTTCCGACCAACCGGAATGCGGGCGCGATACGTCGAGCGTCCCGTTCCCCGAGCCGATGATCGTCTGATCGCCGTCGATCAGCATCGCCTTGACGCCGGAAGTGCCCAGATCGAGACCGAGATACATGCTTGCCTTCTCCTGTTGCTGCCGCGTTTCGGCAGATCTTTGTTTCGCCACGCGTCGTGTCCGAGCCGCTTAACACGTTCCGGAGCGCGATTTGCCCGTCAGGGCAGGTTATCTTTCAAGAATATGTCGATACGAATGCGCTCCTGCGCGGCGATCACGGGAAGCCCGTCCGCCTTCGCCTTCAGCACCCTTATGGCGCTGCGCACTTCATGGCCGGCATCCTGGTTCAGCACCGCATCGACGACACCGTCGGCCAGCGCTGCCCGCGTCGATCGCGTCAGCTCATGCGCGATGATCACAGGTCTGCGTGCTTCCGGCAGGCTGCGCACAGCCTTGAGGATCCCGCGATTGCCAGCGCCGAGGCTGTAGAGCCCGATCACATCCGGATAGCGGCGAAACAGGCCCGTCACCAATTCCTCGGCAATAGCAGGATCGTCGCGCGCTTCGATCACCGGCAGGATGGCAAGCCGCGGAAAATCCTCCGATAGCACGGACAGAAACCCTTCCAGCCGCTCGCGGTGATCGCGCACCAGCATCGATCCGGCAACCATCGCCACCCGCCCGTCGCGACCGCTGAGAAACCTTCCGAGGAGATTGGCAGCGGTGCGCCCGGCCGCGTGGTTGTCGATCCCGGCGAAATGGTGCCGCTGCGAGCCCGGCAGGTCCGACACCAGCGTCACGACGGCGATGCCCGCCTCCCGCAGCCTTGCGACTGCGGCCTGCACGTCGCTACTTTCCACCGCCACGAACGCGACGCCGTCAGGCCTGTCGGCAAGCACGCCGTCCAGCATGGTCGACAAGGACTGCCCGTCGAAAGGCGGCACGTCGACGACGCGGATACGAGTTCGCTCGGCACCGGAGCGACCAACCGCCTGCTCCACCTCTTCGCGCAAGCCGATCATAAACGAGTTGTCGTTCTCAGGCAGCACGAAGGTGAAGGCGTAAGTCCGTCCCTTGGCAAGGTTCGCCGCCGCCACGTCGCGCACGTAGCCGAGGACGGCGATCGCCTCCTCGACCTTCTCCTGGGTGATGCGCCGCACGCCCGGCCGACCGTTCAGCACACGGTCGACGGTCGCCAGGCTGACGCCGGCGCTACGCGCGATATCGTGTACGGTTGGCTTCATGCGGTCCTCCGCCGATCTTCGTAACGAAGTTTTTGAGGTACGTAAATCAGATTTATTTCATCACGCTCCGCCTTACGAATCGCAAAGGGGCCGCCGCGGTTTGCGACGACCCCTCTGCAGGCGGTGGTTCTTTGAAATGTTAAGCGCTAAATCCGCGATCAGTGGCCGCTGCCACCGCCGCCGCTTTGGGGCGCCGGCTTTTCGATCGCGGCAACGCCGAGGATCATCATCGCAAACAGCACGGTCAGGATCAGAAAAACGTCCGAGAACGACATCACCACGGCCTGCTTGGTCACCAGTTGCACCATCTGCCGGATCGCGCCGGTCGCACCATCCAGCCCGTAGGTATTCAGGTTGGATGCCATCGAGTCGAGCTGGTCGGAGGCGATCCGGTTGCCCCAGTCGAGATGCTCGCGCAGCCGCTCGTAATGCACGTCCTGGCGGTTGGACAAAAGCGTGCTGATGATCGCAAGCCCCACCGCGCCGCCGAGGTTGCGGGTCAGGTTGAACAGGCCGGACGCCCCTCGGATGCGGGCCGGAGACAAAGTGCCAAGCGCGATATTATTGATCGGCACCATGCACATCATCAGGCCAAAACCGCGCAGGATCTGCGGGATCAGAAGCTCGTAGAAGTCCCAATCGGCGGTGATGCCGGTCATGATATAGGTGCCGGAGGCAAAGCTGATGAAACCGATCACCATCATCGCTCTCAGGTCCATCTTGGTCGACAGCTTGCCTGCGATCGGCGCCGTGACGAACATGGCAAGACCCGAGACGAACATCGTCTCGCCGATCATCTGGCTGTCGTAACCGCGGATGCGGCTGAGATAGACCGGGTAGATATAGGTAAGCCCGTAGAGCCCGATACCCATCACGAAGGAGAAGATCGAGCCGAACGCGAAGTTCCGGTTCGTAAACGCCGTCAGGTCCACGACGGGAAATTCCGAGGTAAAGGCGCGATAGAAGAAGACCAGGCAGCCAAGCCCCGATGCGATGGCACCGATGACGATCATGTGGTCGTTGAACCAGTCGTTGGAGTTGCCCTCTTCCAGCACATACTCGAGACCGCCGAGGAACACGCCCATCGCTACAAGACCCCACCAGTCGAACTTCTTGAACAGCGACAGTTCCGGCTTGTCGAAGTCGATGAACCGCCAAGTCAGGATCGTCACGAAGATGCCGGGAATGATGTTGACCAGAAACAGCCAGTGCCACGAAAACGCGTTCGAGAGATAACCGCCGACCGTTGGTCCGATCGTGGGCGCAAGCGTCGCGATCAGCCCGATGATCGGCGAGACGAACGCCCGCTTCGATGGCGGGAAAATGGTGAAGGCTGCCGCAAACACAGACGGAATCATACCGCCGCCGATAAAGCCCTGGATCGCGCGGTAGACGATCATCTGGTCGATATTGGATGCCGTCGCCGCAAGCGCGCTCGCGGCCGTAAAGCCGGCAGCCGAGAACGCAAACAGATAGCGCGTCGAGACGATGCGCGCCAAGGTGCCAGAAAGCGGGATCATGATGACTTCGGCGATCAGATACGACGTCTGCACCCAGCCGATCTCGTCCGAACCGGCCGAAAGACCCGCCTGAATTTCAGACAGCGACGCAGACACGATCTGGATGTCGAGGATCGACATGAACATGCCGACGACCATCGCGAAAAACGCGATCAGCCGGCCGGTCGGCATCTTCTCGTCCACCTTGGGAGCAGACGATGCCTGTGCCGCGGACGATATCGATCCTGCAGTTGTCGTTGCGCTCCCAGCCATGGGACCACCTCCGCCCCGATGGGGCTGTTAGGCCAAAGCCCAGTTACGTCTTAAGGTGTTACTTCTTGGGTGCGGTGCGGATGTCCACGTCGACGACAACGCTCAGACCCGCCCTGAGACGACCGCTGTCGAGCGCATCCTGCGGCAGGGCGATCCTGACCGGAACGCGCTGGATGATCTTGGTGAAGTTGCCCGTCGCGTTTTCCGGCGGCAGCAGCGAGAATACCGAGCCGGAAGCCGGCGCAAGCGATTCCACCGTGCCGATGATCGGCTCCTCGCTATAGGCATCCACATGCACTTCCACCTTGGAGCCGATCTCCAGATGCTGGATCTGCGTTTCCTTGAAATTGGCGTCGATATAGAGCTGGCGCGTCGGCACCAGCGCCATCAGCCGTTGTCCCGGCGAAACGAGATCGCCTTCCTGCACCGAGCGATTGCCGACAATCCCGTCATAGGGCGCCTTCAGAACGGTAAAGGACAAGTCGCGGGCCGCTTTGTCGCGCTGCAGTTCCAGCGTCCGGACCTGGCCTTCGGCTTCCTTGCGCTGCGCTTCAAGAATGGTGATGTTGGCTTCTGCCGACTTGATCGACGCATCGCCGCCGACAAGGTTGGCCTTGGCCTGATCGAGCGCAATCGTGGCGCTGTCGAGATCGGCGGTCGTGCCGACCGACTTTGCGGCAAGCTCGGTCTGGCGCTTGAGCGTGATCTCGGCACCGCGGACCGCTGCCTGCAGTGCAACCTTGGAGGCCTGCGCCTGGGCAAGGGTTGCCTGCGCACCTTCGACCTGTGCGTCGATGCGGGTCAGCGACAGCTTGCCGGTTTCGATGGCGGCATTGGCCTGATCAAGCGCGTTCTGGTAATCGCCATTGTCGAGCGTCGCCAGCACATCGCCGGCCTTGACCTGCTGGTTGGCGGCGACATTCACTTTCGAAACGAAAGCCGTGACCTTTGGGGAAATCGTGGCAATATCGCCTTCGATATAGGCATCGTCCGTCGACACCATGAACCGGCCCGTCGTCCACCACTGATATCCATACCAGCCGCCACCGGCGAGCAGCGCCAGCACGATGATCGGCAGGATAAGGCCGCGCTTGCCCTTCTTTGCGGGTGCGTCGGCCTTGGCTTCGGGCGATGGCGTTGCAACAGGTGCCGCAGGTTTCTCGGCAGCCGGCGACGCGTCGTCGCGCGCCGTGTCATCGGCATTCACATCTTCGTTTTTTACGGTGCGCAGCGCGCCGGCATTCTTGGAGGCCGTCATTGTCGTAACCATCTTTGAAAAGCGAAAACCGATCGAACCGATCAGTTCGGAGCGTTGACATAAAGCCTTCGATCACACATATCAAGACCACATCGAACCAATCGGTTCGAAAAAAACCGGAATGCTGAATTATAATGCCGAAACCGTTAAAGAGATCCGCGCCGCGACACACGTCCCCCCGCACTGCAGGGCGTTTTGCTGCGGGCGAGGATCCGGCCAAGCGCAGCCAGATCATGGAAGGCGCGACGCGGGTTTTCATGAAGCTTGGTTTCGAAGCCGCAAGCATGAACGACATCACGCGCGAGGCCGGCGTTTCGAAGGGAACGATCTACGTCTACTTCCAGAACAAGGAAGATCTGTTCGTCGCCATGGTGGAACAGGAGCGCGCCGCCTTCCTCGCCACTGTTCGGTCCGTTCTGTCGACCAACGGCAACGTGGAAAAGAGCCTCTACGATTTTGGCGTCTCGTTCCTCAGCCACATGACGGAAGAGAAAATCATCACCGCGATGCGCACCGTGCTTGGCGTCCGCGAGCGTATGCCGGACCTGTGTCGGCGCTTTTTCCGCGGACCCGAAAATCTGCGCACCGTGATGCGCGACTTTCTCGCCCTCCACGTCGAGGCCGGCAGGCTGAATATCGACGATATCGAGCTTGCCGCAGGCCAGTATATCGACCTGGTCAGCGGCGGCTATTTCAAGGTTCGTCTGTTCGGGTCCATGGAAGACGCCCCGTCAGACGAGGAAATCCACCGGACCATCCAAGGTGCAGTCCGCGTTTTCATGGCGGCCTATGGTTGTCATAACAAACCCGTGATCAATAATGGGGCTGATTCCGCCTGATTCTGGTCGGTCCATATTCAACCTACTCTTGTTTTTAATGGGTCGATCCCCAAATGCGGCGGGAAATTGCGCCCTTTGATTGAAAACAGGAGAGATGGATGGACATTGCAGCGCTGGTAGCAGACCCGACGGCCTGGGTAGCGCTCGTTACACTTGTGGTCATGGAAGTGGTGCTTGGCATCGACAACCTGATCTTCATCTCCATCCTCACCAACAAGCTGCCACCTGAGCATCGGGAAAAGGCACGCAAGATCGGTATCGGCCTGGCGCTGGTCATGCGTCTTGGTCTGCTCGGCACCGTTGCCTGGATTGTACAGCTTACCAATCCGGTCTTTGAAGCCTTCGGTCACCCCTTCTCCTGGAAGGACATGATCCTGATCGCCGGTGGTCTGTTCCTCGTTTACAAGGCGACCAAGGAAATCCACCATTCCGTGGATGTGGTCGACAACAAGGAAGACATGGTCGGCGCCGGCAAGGAAGTCGTGCAGATGAGCTTCAGCGCCGCCATCGTGCAGATCCTGATCCTCGACCTGGTTTTCTCGATCGACAGCATCATCACCGCAGTCGGCATGACGCCGCATCTGCCGATCATGATCGTGGCCGTCGTCGCCGCTGTCACCGTGATGCTTTTGGCAGCAACCCCGCTTGCCAACTTCATCGAGAGAAACCCGACCATCGTCATGCTGGCTCTCGCCTTCCTGCTGATGATCGGCGGCACCTTGATCGTCGAAGGTTTTGGCGTGCACGTTCCGAAGGGCTATATCTACGCCGCCATGGCCTTCTCGGCCGGCGTCGAGGCCCTCAACATGTTCGCGAAGGGCGCCCGCGCCAAGAAAAAGGCCTCCGGTACGCTGCATTGACGTTGCTACAGACATCGACACGCAAAGGGCGCCCGCGAGGCGCCCTTTTTTGTGTTGAGTCCAAACGCCTGGTCCCGGCGGATCACCGCTCGGACAGTTCCCGGTCCAGCGCTTCGAGCAGCCGGTTATCGTCTGCGGTCACGTCAGGCGCGAAGCGTGCCTTGATCCGGCCATCGCGTCCGATCAGAAACTTTTCGAAATTCCAGACGATCTCGCCATCCTTGACCTCCATGCCGCGGCCGCGCAGGCGCGCCTTCATCGGACCGTCGCCGGTGGTGGACACCGGATCTGCGGTCAGCGCCTTGTAGAGCGGATGCTTGGCATCGCCCTTGACGGAAATCTTTGAGAAGATCGGAAACTTCACGTCATAGGTCAGCTGGCAGAATTCGACGATTTCCGTATCCGAGCCGGGCTCCTGCCCCATGAAGTCGTTGGCCGGAAAGGCTGCGATGACAAAGCCCCGGTCCCGCTTTTGCTCGTAGAGTTTTTCCAACCCTTCATACTGCGTGGTCAGGCCGCATTTGGACGCGACGTTGACCACCAGCATGACTTTTCCACGGTATTCGGCAAGCGTCGTATTCCGGCCGTCGGCAAGCTTGACGGGGATGGCAAGGATATCGGTCATGACGGCTCCGGGGGCTTTGGCGCAGGGGAATTGGCGCAAACAACTGCAGTTGATATCGTCTACTTATGCGTCCACCACGGTTTGTCCAGCAGACACGCCCTGAGCGGCGATAGACGCCTTTTGCGAAACGTCATCAGACTTTGCAACATTTGTGGCACTGGGGCATTCTAGGGCACGATCTTATCACCACGCCGATCATCGCCTCTCGCTGCATCCCATTTCCAGCGCCCCCGGAGCCACATGACAACCCAGCAGATCCTTGCCTTTTCCGTCATCGCTGTGATGATGGCCGTCTTCATCTGGGATCGCTTCCGCTACGATGTGGTCGCCTGCTGTGCGCTCGTCGTGGCGGTGACGGTGGGGATCGTTCCGGTCGACCAGGCGTTTTCCGGCTTCTCGGATGATATCGTCATCATCGTCGGCAGCGCGCTGGTCGTTTCGGCAGGCGTTGCCCGCTCCGGCATCGTCGACATGGCGATCAAGAAGTTCTTCCCCAACCTCAACACGCTGCATACCCAGCTGGCACTGCTGATGATCGTCGTCGCCGTGCTGTCGGCCTTCATCAAGAATATCGGCGCGCTTGCCATCATGATGCCGGTAGCGTTCCAGTTCGCCCGCAAATCCGGTGCCTCGCCGTCGAAATACCTGATGCCGATGGCTTTCGCCGCTCTGCTCGGTGGCCTGATGACGCAGATCGGCACCTCGCCCAATATCGTCGTGTCGCGGATCCGCCAGGAACTGACCGGCGAATCCTTCACGATGTTCGACTTCACCCCGATGGGTGCGATTCTCGCCTTTGTCGGCATCACCTTTCTTCTGTTCTTCCACTGGCTGGTGCCCAGCCGCACAAAGCAGAACGATTCCCTCGAGGAAGCAGTCGAGATCACTAACTATACGTCCGAGGTGATGATTACCCCGCTGTCGACTGTTCTTGAAAAAACGGTCGCCGAGCTGTTGAAGATCGGCGATGGCGAGGTGATTGCCAATGCCGTCCTGCGCGGTCCGTCGCGCATGGCACCGTTCCCGGACCTCATCCTGCGTGAAAACGATGTCGTGCTGCTCGAAGGCCCGTCAAAGGCGCTCGACCGGATGGTATCCGGCGGCAGGCTGCAGCTCTCCGGCAAGCCGCTGATGGAAAACGGACAGGCCCAGGCCGATGTCATCTCCATCGAGGCGATCATCACCCAGGATTCACCGCTCAAGGGGCTTTCCGCCAAGGAACTGGCGCTCTCCTACACCCGTGGCGTCAATCTTCTGGCAATCAGCCGGCATGGCGAACGCCTCAAGCAGCGTCTTGGCACCATTACCCTGATGGCGGGCGACGTGATCGTGTTGCAGGGCAGCCGCAAGAACATGCCGACGGTGATGCAGGACTTCTCGCTTTTGCCGCTCGCTCAGCGCGAAGTGCTGCTCGGCACGCGGAGGCAGGCCTTCATTCCACTGATCATCCTGGCACTGGCGATGGGCACGACGGCCGTCGGGCTTGCCCCTGTGCCGGTCGCTTTCTTCGCGGCCGCTCTCGGTATGGTGGTTTTCCGCGCCATTCCGCTGACCGATTTCTACAAATCCGTTGATGGCCCGATCCTCGTCATGCTGGCGGCGCTCATCCCGGTTTCGGATTCTCTGCGAACCTCCGGCGGTAGCGAACTGATCGCCGGATGGCTCGGCCAAGCGGCGGCGACCTTGCCCGCCTGGGGCGCGATCGGCCTGATCCTCGTCACCGCCATGGCCGTCACCCCCTTCCTCAACAACGCAGCAACCGTGCTGGTCATGGGGCCGATCGCCGCAAGCTTTGCCACCAATCTCGGCTTTCGCCCCGAGCCCTTCCTGATGGCGGTGGCGATCGGCGCCGGCTGCGATTTCCTCACCCCCGTCGGCCACCAGTGCAACACACTGGTGTTCGGCCCGGGGGGCTACAAGTTCTCCGATTATCCGCGGCTTGGCCTGCCTTTGTCGTTCCTGATCATCGTCGTCAGCGTCCCGGCCCTCCTCTATATCTGGCCGGTGAATTAGTCCTCCCCGCGCTCAACGGACCCAGGCTTACCCCGCCCCTCAATGAGGGACGGGGTGGCGGCCGTTTTCGCCAAAAACCTTGACGCTCCCGCCTGAATATGGCCTAAGCCTGCGCCAATCCCTATTCAAAGGCACAGGCTTTGCGCAGCCATGCGCGCCGTGGAAAGAGCAGTATCCATGATCAATCCGACCCCTCGCGTCCGCATCGCCCCATCGCCCACCGGCGAGCCCCATGTCGGCACCGCTTATATCGCCCTCTTCAACTACCTGTTCGCGAAAAAGCACGGCGGCGAATTCATCCTGCGCATCGAGGATACCGACGCGACCCGCTCGACGCTCGAATACGAGCAGAAGGTGCTGGACGCGCTGAAATGGACCGGGCTTACCTGGGCGGAAGGTCCAGATATCGGCGGTCCCTACGGCCCCTACCGCCAGTCGGACCGCAAGGACATGTACTGGCCGCATGCGCAGGATCTGCTCGACAAGGGCCATGCCTTCCGCTGCTTCTGCACGCCGGAACGTCTGGAGCAGATGCGCGAAGGCCAGCGCGCTGCCGGCAAGCCGCCGAAGTATGACGGTCTCTGCCTGAAATACTCGGCCGAGGAAGTTACCGAAAAGATGGCGGCCGGCGAACAGTCCGTCGTGCGCATGAAAATCCCGACCGAAGGTTCGTGCGATTTCACCGACGGCGTCTATGGCGATGTCTCGATCCCGTGGGATTCGGTCGACATGCAGGTCCTGATCAAGGGCGACGGCATGCCGACCTATCATATGGCCAACGTCATCGACGACCATCTGATGAAAATCACCCACGTCGCGCGCGGCGAAGAGTGGCTGGCATCGGTGCCCAAGCACATTCTTCTCTATCGCTATTTCGGCTGGGAAGCGCCGGTCTTCATGCATCTCTCCCTCATGAGAAATGCCGACAAGTCGAAACTGTCCAAGCGCAAGAACCCGACCTCGATCAGCTATTACTCGGCGCTCGGCTACCTGCCGGAAGCCCTGATGAACTTCCTCGGCCTGTTCTTCGTGCAGATCGCCGAAGGCGAAGAGCTTCTGACCATGGATGAGATGATCAGCAGCTTCGATCCGGAAGCCCTGTCCAAGGCCGGCGCCATCTTCGATCTGCAGAAGCTGGACTGGTTGAACGGCCGCTGGCTGCGCGAAAAGCTGTCGCCGGAAGAGTTCGTGTCACGCACGCTGGAATGGGCGATGGAAAACCAGCGCCTGATCGAGGGTCTGAAGCACTCGCAGAGCCGCGTTTCCAAGCTCGGCGACCTGCCGAACCTCGCAGGCTTCCTGCTCGCCGCCGACGTCAACCTGACACCGGCCTCGTTTGCCGGTCTGAAGACCTCACCGGAAGACACGCTCGCGATCATCACCATGGTCCAGGCCGACATCGAGAAGATGATCGAATGGAACGTCGAGGCGATCGATGCCGAACTGCGCTCGGTTGCCGACAAGCTCGAAAAGAAGCTGCGCGTCGTCACCCCGCCGCTGTTTATCGCCATGTCCGGCTCGCAGCGTTCGCTGCCGCTGTTCGACAGCATGGCAATCCTCGGCCGCTCGGTCGTGCGCCAGCGCCTGAAGATCGCCGCCGCCGTGGTGTCGTCCATGGTGGGTGCGCAGAAGTAATACCTGCGGCGACAGCTTCCCTCCCCCGTGTGGGGAGGGTTAGGGAGGGGCCTTTTCTTTCGCAATCCGGGATACCCCTCCCCGTCGCTGCGCTCCGACCCTCCCCACAAGGGGGAGGGTTAGCCGAGCCCGCCGCATCGGCGAACCAGAACAACCAGCCTCGAAGGCAAAAACCATGACCGAGAACACCAAGACCGAAACCGCCCTCTCCTCCGACGCGACAGAAGTGCGCGCCCAGAAACTGGCAAAGCTGCGCGAAACCGTCGGCGACGTCTATCCGGCCCATTTCCACCGCACGATGACCAATGCGGAACTGGCGGAAAAGTACAAGGATCTCGAGGCTGACGTCGAAACCACCGATGTCGTCACGGTTGCCGGCCGCGTCTTTTCCTCGCGCAATTCCGGCATGTTCATGGATATCCATGACGCCGGCGGCAAGATCCAGATCTTCTCCCACAAGGACGTGACGCCCGAGGAAGCAAGGTCGATGCTGTCGATGATCGATCTTGGCGACATCATCGGCGTCACCGGCATCGTGCGCCGCACCAAGCGCGGCGAACTGTCGATCAGCGCCCGCGAAATCACCATGCTGACCAAGTCGCTTTTGCCGATGCCGGAAAAGTGGAACGGCATTGCCGATGTCGAGATTCGCTACCGCAAGCGCCACCTCGACATCCTCAGCAACGAGGAAAGCAAGCTGCGCTTCCAGCAGCGCTCGAAGATCGTGTCGGGCATCCGCCGCTTCATGGAAGACGACGGCTTCATGGAAGTCGAAACGCCGATGCTGCATTCCGTCTATGGCGGCGCCACGGCCGAACCCTTCAAGACCCACCACAACACGCTGAAGCTCGACATGTACCTGCGCATCGCGCCGGAACTGTTCTTGAAGCGCACGCTGGTGTCGGGCCTGACCGACAAGGTGTTCGAGATCAACCGCAACTTCCGCAACGAAGGCGTCTCCACCCGGCACAATCCTGAATTCACCATGATGGAATGCTACTGGGCCTATGCCGACTACGAGGACATCATGGACCTCGTCGAACGCCTGTTCGCCGACCTTGCCATGAAGATCCACGGCTCCACCGAATTCGCCTATGGCGACAAGGAACTGTCGTTCAAGGGCCCGTTCAAGCGCGTGCCCATGCCAGACGCCGTCAAGGAAGTCACCGGCATCGACTTCCTCGCCATGAAGACCGACGAGGAAGCCCGCACCGCAGCCAAGGCCGCCGGCTTCGAAGTCGAGAAGGACTGGACCTGGGGCGAATGCCTCGCCTTCATCTTCGAGGAAAAGGTCGAGGCCACGCTGATCCAGCCGAGCCACGTCACCCATTTCCCTAAGGACATCTCGCCCTTTGCCAAGGAAGTCCCGGGCGAACCGCGCCTCGTCGAACGTTTCGAGACCTATTGCAACGCCTGGGAACTGGGCAATGCCTTCTCCGAGCTGAACGATCCTGAAGAACAGCGCAAGCGCATGGTCGAGCAGCTCGAACAGGCCCACGCCCGCGGCGAAAAAGACAAGCAGCTGGACGACGAATTCCTTGACGCCATCGACCAGGGCATGCCCCCCGCCGGCGGCCTCGGCATCGGTGTCGACCGCCTGATCATGCTGCTCACCAACGCCCCATCGATCCGCGACGTCATCCTCTTCCCGGCCCGCCGCGCCAAGGCGGATTGATCAGACAGACCTGCTCCTCTCCCCTGAAACAGGGAGAGGGTCAGACTGCCGACAAACGCTGAAGAAGCTTGCTTGGCGAGAGCGATACCCCACGCTCCCTCATCCCCGCCCTTGTGGCGGGGATCCAGCGACACGACGTCTGTCGGGTCAAAGACCCTCCCAGCTTAAGGACTTGAGCTGACTAAATCCCCACCACAAGGGCGAGGATGAGGGGAGGTTGCGAACCGCATCGGTTCCAAAGTGACATCAAGAGTTGTTTGATAAAACCTTTGTCAGCAGCCTGACTCCACTCCCTAAAACGGGCAGAGGATTAGTGGATCTTCTCGCAAGTTCCGACCATACGCAGCAACAGCCACCATGCTGTTCCCGGCCCGCCGCGCCAACGGGGCTCGATGGCACGGGCCTCTCTGGACGATGGAGCAACCGGCAGGTTGCTTTTTTTAGGGCTTGCTGGCCGAACCAGCCTGTTGCGCCCGCAGCTTCTCAAGCCACGCGGCACCGGCCGCATCCGCGGCATTGGACCCGCCTGCTGCCGCGCCCGGCTGATCCGACGCGACCGTAGCGGCTGGTTCAGCGGCCTTGTCGTCATGTGCGGCGTCGCTTGCTGAAGGCCCGCCGGAACGGATCTCGTCGCTGCCATCCTGCTTCGACCAGCGCTTGCCGCCCTCGGCAGAGGTGCGTGGCTCTGGCGCGGGCTCGGTCTTTGGGGAAGCCGGCTCTGCCGAGGCTTCGTCATGTGTGGCATCCGGCGCCGCGTCCGGAGCCTTGTCACTGGAACCGAAGAGCATCTCCTTCATGGAAGAGACAAAACTCTTCTGTTCGGTCGGTGCAGGTGTTTCTGCCGGCGCAGAGATAGGCTCAACCTTTGCGGCATGCTCTTTCGAACCGTCGGCTGTGTCATCCCCCGCTGCGGCTGGAGCTGGTGCATGACCATCCTGCTTCGCGTCGATTGGATGCTCGCCGCCTTGCGGTGCAGCGTGCCCCTCGCCGTCCGGCGCATGCGCGGCGGCGGCAGGCGCTGCTTCCTCTTTCGAACCGAAGATCAGGCCGGTCACCGAACTCAGGAGACCGCCGCTTTCCTTGGCGGCAGGTTCCCCGCCCTCGCCATGGCCCGCGGCCGCGGCCTCGCCATGTCCTTCGGCGGGCGCGCTGCCGTGCTCGCCTACCGGCGCTTCTCCTTCAGCGGCTGGTGCGTCGTGCCCACCGGAGGCTTCGCCATGTCCGGCAGGTTCATGCCCCTTGGCAGGCTTCTTGTCATGCCCCTTGGCCGCGCCGTGTCCTTCTGCGGCAGCAGCCTCGGCCGCGGCAATCGCCACGGGGTCGATACAATCGGTCTTGTCGGTGAGACTTGCTTCGAGATGCTCGATATCGGCGAGCGGCATGTCGATGCGCTGGCCGTAATACTCGCCCTTGGATGTCGCAGCACCCTCGACATAGAATGCGGAATAGGGTTCCCGCGCTGCGCCATCAGGTGCCTTGGAAACATCTGGAATGTAGACGACCTGCGCGCCGATCATGCGGCCGCGCATTTCGGCGCGGTCCTTCGGACCCGCCTTGTCGACCATCGCCACCTGCACGATGTCGGCCTTTTCCTTCTCCTGGATGGATTTTGCCACGCGCAATGCGGTGCGGATGCGGGCCATGCCGTCACCAACGCCATCCGCCGAGGCAACCTCGTCGGCATTCACATAGCGGCGCACCCAGGTGCGTCCGTCGCGCTTGGTCGTGAACGTCTGCAACACCGAACAGGTCAGGCCGTTGAGATCGGCGTAGGACGGGCCGAAAAACTTTTCCTTGCCCACGAACACGGCCGCCGCGCCGCTGCCGGCGCAGAGCACGGAAACACCGCCGACGACCGCGAGCAGCTTCTTCGATAGCCGTATCTTCACGCGCCGAACTCCGGCATCTTCACCCCATCACGCACAACAAGACATGGAATACTCAAGCCGCAGTCTGCGCTACTCTGATTGAAGAAGCTTTAAGCCTGGGCTTTTCCTTCGCCCAACGCCTGTCCCGGAATGAGGCTCACGAGGCGCATCCACGCTCCGGCCGGCCCATCGCCCATCATGCTTGACCTTCAGACGACAAAAGGCCCGCATGACGCGGGCCTCTCCACCGGTCGTCGCTCGCTGTTGCGTCAAGCGGCCCTGCGGCCGCCGCCGGCACGCGGTGAACCCGTTTCGCGCATTTCGCCGCGCCTGTTGAGCTTGAAATGTCCGACCAGTTCCGACAACAGAGCCGCGCCGCTTGCAAGCTGGCGGCTGATGCCGGTCGTGTGCTCCACCATCGCCGCGTTCTGCTGCGTCATCCGGTCGAGCTGCGAAACCGTCTGGTTGATGTCGGACAGGCCACCCGACTGTTCCTGCGCCGCAGTGGCCAGCGACTGGACATTCTGGTCGATCGAGGCGACAAACCGTTCGATCTCGTGCAGCGCGGCGCCCGTCGCGTCGACAAGGCGCACGCCCTCCGTGACCTGCCGGCCGGAATTCTCGATCAGTCCCTTGATCTCCTTGGCGGCTTTGGCGGAACGCTGCGCCAGTTCACGCACCTCCTGTGCCACAACCGCAAAGCCCTTGCCCGCCTCGCCCGCACGGGCCGCCTCGACGCCGGCATTGAGCGCCAGAAGATTGGTCTGGAACGCGATCTCGTCGATCACGCTGATGATCTTGGTAATCTCGGACGATGCGCCTTCGATCCGCTTCATCGCCGTGATGGTTTCCTGCACCACGCAGGAGGACGTGGTCGCAGATTGCAGCGCCCCCTTGACCAGCTTGCGGGTTTCCTCCGCATTGGTGTTGGAGGACCTTACCGTCTCCGTCACCTGCTCCAGCGCCGCTGTCGTTTCTCGAAGCGACGCTGCCTGCTCCTTGGTGCGGGCGGACAGCTGGTCGGCCGCCACCTGCATGTCCTGGCTGCTGTCGTTGAGGCTGGAAGTCTGCTGCAGGACCCCCATCAGCGTCTTCTGGAACGCCCCGATCGAGGCGTTGAAGTCCCGGCGCAGCGGCTCGAATTCCACGATGAAGGGCGTATCCAGCGTCTGCTGGATATTGCAATCGGCGAGACGTGCAAGTCCGGTGCCGAGATCGTTGACCACCCTTACCCGTTCGCTCACATCCGTTGCGAACTTGACGACCTTGAACACCCGTCCGCTGTCGTCGATGATCGGGTTGTAGGATGCCTGGATATAGATCTTCTCGCCGGTCTTGGTGATGCGGGTGAACTGATCGGCCGAAAAGGTGCCACGTCCGAGCTTCTTCCAGAACTCCTGATAGTCCGGCGAGCGCGCATAGTCGGGTTCGCAGAAGATAGAATGGTGCTTGCCGACGATCTCATCGAGACGGTAGCCGACGGCGGCACAGAAATTGTCGTTGGCGTTGAGGATCTCGCCTGTCGGCGAAAATTCGATGATCGCCTGCGCCCGCGACAGTGCCTCAAGCTTGCCGCGGTCCTCGAGCGCCCGCTTGCGCGCTTCCGTGATGTCGGTCGCAAACTTCACGACCTTGTAAGGCTTGCCGCCTTTCAGAATCGGATTGTAGGTGGCTTCGATCCAGATCTCGCGGCCGCCTTTGCCCACGCGTTTGTATTTGCCCTGATCGAACGCGCCTGTGGAAAGCCGTGCCCAGAACGCCGAGTAATCTGAGGAAGCGGCATCGGCCGGATCGACGAACATGCTGTGATGCCTGCCGACGATCTCGTCCAGGCGGTAGCCGAGCGCATTGCAGAAGTTTTCGTTGGCATCGAGTATAATGCCCTTCAGGTCGAATTCGATGATCGCCTGCGACCGGTTGAGGGCCTTGATCACGGCGGCGTTGGACAAGATACGGCCAAAAGAAATCCCAGCCATCGATGCGCTCCAGCTTCAAAGTGATTTGTAGGCTGAAAGATCTAGGAGTTCCGGCTAAACGTTCGGTTAACCCTGTGCCTCGGCCGCGCACATTAGGAAAACGAAAAAGACCCGCACGAGGCGGGCCTTATCATTGGAAAACGTTGAGGAAATCAGGCCGCGGCGCGGACCAGTTCCTTCTTCACGAGCTCGCGAAGCGCGCCGAGATCCTTGTTGAACGCCCGGATACCGTCCGAAAGCTTTTCGGTCGCCATCTGGTCTTCGTTGAGCATCCAGCGGAAGGTCTTTTCGTCCATCTTGATCGGCGCGGCCGGCTCGAACTTTTCAGGCGAAAGCTTGCGCTCCAGCGTGCCTTCAGCCTTGTCGAGCTCGTCGAGCAGGTTCGGCGAAATCGTCAGGCGGTCGCAACCGGCAAGAGCTTCGATCTCGCCGACATTGCGGAACGAGGCGCCCATGACGATCGTCGAGATGCCGTTCGCCTTGTAGTAATTGTAGATCGAACGCACCGAGACGACGCCCGGATCGGTCTCGGACGTGTAGTCTTCACCGGTCGACTTCTTGTACCAATCGAGAATGCGCCCAACGAAAGGTGAGATCAGGAACGCCTTGGCGTCCGCGCAGGCAACGGCCTGGGCGTGGCTGAACAGAAGCGTCAGGTTGCAGTCGATCCCTTCGGCCTGCAGAACTTCGGCGGCCTTGATGCCTTCCCAGGTCGATGCCAGCTTGATCAGGATGCGCTCGCGCTCGATGCCGCGATCCTTGTAGGCTGCGATGATCTTGTGCGCTTTGGTGATCGAACCTTCGGTGTCGAAGGAAAGGTCGGCGTCGACTTCGGTCGAAACACGGCCGGGGACAATCCCCGCAAGTGCCGCGCCCACGTCGATCGCCAGCTTGTCAGCCACGGCAACCGTGATCGCGTCGTCGCTGCCGCCCTGTTTGCGGCCCCAGGCTACCGTTTCCTGGAACGTGTCGGCAAATGCCGGCGAACCGATCGCCTTTAGAACGATCGACGGGTTGGTGGTGCAATCGACCGGCTTGAGGCGGGTCACCGCCTCGATGTCGCCCGTGTCGGCGACGACCGTTGTCATGGAACGAAGCTGCTCTAGTTTCGACGTCATCCGAATAAATCCTTGTTAAGCGAATACAAACGCTCGGGGCGTCGTATGGTTTCTGGATCGCTGTTGACCGGATAACAACCCTTCAGGGTAAAGAAGTCAAGACATTTGTCCTTCACAATTGACATATGTTTCACGTCAGCCCTATGGTCCTGAATGAAAAAGGACATCAGAATTTGGCCAAGCTGAGACGCGATACCCACACCGCATATTCGGAAGCGTCCTCCCTGCGGCTTCGCGCTGCCTGGCTCTACTACAACCAGGGCCTGACGCAGAAGGAGGTAGCCGAGCGGCTCGGCATCAGTCGCTCGACCGTCATCCGCCTTCTCGACGAGGCAATGAAACGCTCCGAAGTGCAGATCTGGATCTCGGAAGGCATCGACACCTGCGTCGAGCTGGCGACCAAGCTGGAACGCGCCTACGGACTGGATGAGGCGGTCGTGGTGCCCGCCCCGCGCGACAACAGCGCCGATGCACTGGCCGGCGCCGTCGGTCTGGCGCTCGGCCAGTTCCTGTCGGAAGCAATCCAGAACGACATGACGATCGGCGTCGGCTGGGGCCGCACGATGACGGCAGCGCTTTCGAGCTTCCGCCCGCCCCGTCGCGAACGCTGCAAGGTCGTCTCGCTGCTCGGCGGCATTGTCGCTGTCCACCAGACCAACCCGATCGACTTCACCTGGCGCTTTGCCGGCCAGCTGGGCGCCGAATGCTTCATGTTCCTCGCCCCGCTTCTGGTCGACAGCGTCGCCACCAAGCGGGCTCTGATCGACAAATGCGGCCTCGATGCCGTCTATGACCTCGCCGAGAACCTCGATCTCGCGGTCGTCAGCTGCGGTGATATCGGCCCGCATTCGACCTCGCTGTCGGAGGGGTTCATTTCAGCCACCGAACTCGAGCGGCTGATCGCCGCCGGCTGTGTCTGCGACACGATGTTCAATTTCCTCGACGAGGAAGGCCGGTCCGTCGATCAGAAGCTCAACGAGCGGGTCATGTCCGTCGACCTCGATACGCTCGCCAAGGCAAAACACATCGTCCTCTCCTCCGGCGGCACACACCGCGCCATCGCCATCCGCGCCACCATCCGACGCATCGGCTGCAACACCCTCATCACCGACGAAACCGCCGCAGTGGAGCTGCTGCGGCTGGCGGAAGTGGATTAGGACCGCTCGCTTTCATCGCCGAATGCTGACGTGAGGTGCCTTTCGAGATCGACAGCGTCATGAAGCACGCGACCGATCCCGGCAAGCGACGGTTCAAGATACCGATAGAGAATGAAGTGGCGAGGCTGCACGACCGGTCCGCTTGCGTGCTTAGCCCTCGTCCGGCTATGCCTGAGATGGAAGCTGCGTATGCCTGCCCCAAGCTCCGCCCTATCGATTGAGTCCGGCCGGGTCGGGTCTTGCGACAAATCGCGAAAGGCAGTCACGAGAAGCTGTTCGTCACGGCGCCTTGCGCCGCGTCCGAAGTTCTCATCCGTATAGGCAATGATCTTGGTGATGTCGGCCTGGGCAGATAAGCCGCAGTGCATCGCCCACGATTTCGCTGGCGTTCTGATAGCGTCCCGTTTCCAGAAGCCGCTCGATCACCTGCTGGTGGTGCTCTGTCAGAACGACGTTGCATGTTGGCATGATGGCTCCTTGGAACTGGCCGAGATCCTAGCGCATTGGGCACGACCCGCCAACTGCCACAGGAGTTTCCCAGCCTCGGCCGCAACGACGTCAGAGGTCGATATCCGTTGTCAGCAATGCAATCCTGTCGCGCCAGGAATGGTGCTCGAGCCGC
Source organism: Neorhizobium sp. DAR64862/K0K3 (assembly GCF_050500185.1). NCBI lineage: Bacteria > Pseudomonadati > Pseudomonadota > Alphaproteobacteria > Hyphomicrobiales > Rhizobiaceae > Neorhizobium > Neorhizobium sp. DAR64862/K0K3. The sequence goes on along the minus strand of NZ_CP191449.1, from coordinate 278,110 downwards.
TCCCATGTCCTGTCCATGGCATAGGCCGACGAGATGACCGGAATACCGATATGGCCGAAGTAGAGGGAAAGCTGGCGCTCGGCGATCTCTTCGGACATGCCGGCGATCTCGCTGCTGTAGAGCCCGGCGGCAAGGCCGGTGCGGTCGGAACCCGAGCGGCAATGGATCAGGATCGGCTTCGGTGCGTCCCGCATCATCGTGACAAGCCGGTCCGCCTCCGCTTCGCTCAACTGCTTGGAAGCCGACATCCGGAAATCGAGATGCGTCAGGCCAAGCCTTTTTGCGGCGGAGACCTCCTCGGCATACCATCCGGCCTTGTCGTCCTCACCGCGCAGGTTGACGATGGTGCGGATGCCGTAGGTCTTTGCGTAGGTCTCGATATCGGCGGCACCCGGCTGGGCAGACCGGTAGAGCTCGCCGTCGATCACCGTATGGAAATTGCCGCTGAGCTGCAGATACCCGAGATAGGCCCCCAACCCCAGAGCGGCAGCGAAAATCGCCGAGGCTCCCATGCGAAACCAGCTTCTGACGCGTGACTGTTCCATGCTGCCGTCCATTGAAGTGCAGGATGGCAATCATTTCAGCCTGTTTGCTGACACGCACCTGAAGGACGGCAAGTTGTCGGGCGGACTGTGCGGCTCAGGCGTTGCCTGTCTCCCAGCCCAGGATCGCCCGCTTGCGGGTCAGACCCCAGTGATACCCGGTCAAAGCCCCGTTCTTCGCCACAGCCCGGTGGCAGGGCACGACGAAGGAGATCGGGTTGGCGCCGATTGCGGCACCCACTGCCCGGCTTGCCGTCGGCTGGCCGATGTCCGAGGCGACGGCGGAATAGGTGACCGCCTTGCCGAACGGGATCTTCAACAGGCTTTGCCACACTTTCAGCTGAAAATCAGTGCCGATCAGAACGACATTGAGCGGCCGGTCGGCCGTCCATTGGCCCCGGTCGAAGATGCGGCCGATATAGGGGGCAGTCGCTTCACTGTCCTCGACATAGGCCGCATTCGGCCAGCGCCGCACCATGTCCTCGAAGGCCGGCTTTTCGCCGCCGAGATCGGAAAACGCCAGTCCCGAAAGCCCACGCTCCGTCGCCATGACCAGCGCCATGCCGAATGGCGACGGGTGGAACCCGTAGCGGATCGTCAGACCCGCGCCCCTTCCCTTCCATTCGCCCGGCGACATCGCCTCGTGGGTCACGAACAGATCGTGCAGACGGCCGGGACCCGACAGCCCGAGTTCGTAGGAGGTTTCGAGAAGCGGCAGACCTTCCTGGCCGAGCAGCCGCTTGGCATGATCGAGCGTCACCGCCTGCAGGAATGCCTTGGGCGATAGGCCTGCCCAACGGGTGAACACCTTCTGCAACTGCGTCGGCGACTGGCCAAGTTCGGCCGCGATCGTTTCGAGCGAAGGCTGCGCGCGATAATCGAGCGTCAGCATCTCGATGACACGCCGCACGGTTTCATAGTCGGAGCCATCAGGCGTCACGTCGATGCCGGGTGCGGACATGTCGGGCCTGGAAAGCGAAGCAAGAGCGTTCATGGCAATCTCCCTGTGCCCTATAGATGCACGCTCGATCCCATCAGAGCCACCCGTTTCTTGTCGGGGTCACAATCGTCTCGTGACGGTCGCCAGCGCTCCGCGAAATGCCCTCGCAAAGCTCTCACGATCGTCCGGGTTGAGAAACGAACCGATTTCGGTCTGCCGTCCCTCACCCGAGACCTGCATCGCCGTAATCCCGAATTCCTCGTGCCTGCTGACGTTGAATCGCGCCCAAAACGGGTTGTAGCGATGCTCCACCATCCGCCCCGTTGGTGAAAATTTCCGGATCGAAAGATTGGTCCTCGACACCGTGACTTCCTCGCGCTGCCGGCCGGAACGGTAGCTGAGTTTCAGCGCGCCATAGAGAAGCAGGAAATCAAAACCGAGGAACAGCCCGATCGGCCAGGCGCCGGTCGCCAGGAAGAAAAGGCCGTAGAACATGCAGACGGCACCCGATATCGACAGCACGACAAAAAACCCGCGTCGGCCGAGCGACCGATAGGGCGTCAGTTCGGCCGCAAAGACCGGTTTCTCATCCATCGGCTGCGCGTTGATTTCCGTCATGGGGCGAGACTATACAGTGTCATGGCCCTTGCGAAAATCAAATCCACGAAAACCCCGGCGACAAAAAGCAGCACCGCCAAAAGCCGGAAGCCGAAACGCTTCAAGCCGGCCTATACGCCTGACGAAATGGTGGAGATATTCCGCCGATTCTCGGTGCAACGGCCGGAGCCGAAGGGCGAGCTCGAGCACGTCAATCCGTTCACGCTCGTGGTCGCCGTGGCGCTGTCGGCGCAGGCAACCGATGTCGGCGTCAACAGGGCGACCCGCGAGCTGTTCAAGATCGCCGACACGCCGGAAAAGATGCTGGCGCTCGGCGAGGACGGCGTCATCGCCCATATCAGGACGATCGGGCTCTACCGCAACAAGGCCAAGAACGTCATCGCGCTCTGTCGCATGCTGATCGACGAGTTCGGATCCGAGGTGCCAAGCACACGCGAGGACCTGGTGCGCCTGCCGGGCGTCGGCCGCAAGACGGCCAATGTGGTGATGTCCATGGCCTTCGGCATCCCGACGCTTGCCGTCGATACCCACGTGTTTCGCATCGGCAACCGCTGCCTGATGGCGCCGGGCAGAACGCCGGATGAGGTCGAAGAGCAGTTCCTGAAGGTCATCCCCGACCAGTACCTGTTCCACGCCCATCACTGGCTGATCCTGCACGGCCGCTATACCTGCAAGGCCCGCAAGCCCGAATGCGAGCACTGCGTCATCGCCGACCTCTGTCGGTCGCCCGAAAAGACCTGTCCTATCCCGGCGCCGCTGGTCGAGCTACCGCCTCAGGTGATCGGCGTCTGAAGCCGGAAGGACGGATCGCGCTTCGATACCTTCTTGTGCAGATGCACCATCAGCCCGGCCGCAAACAGCGGTGTCAGCAGGTTGACGAAGGGGATCGCCAGGAAGCCGGCGATCAAAAGGCCTGCCATAAACACGGTTGAGGAATGCTTCGAGCGGAACGCCCGCGCTTCTGCCGGCGGCCGGAACCTCATCGCGGCAAATTCGAAGAACTCCCGCCCCAGCAGATACCCGTTCACCAGGAAGAAGGCGATGAGGTTGACGCCGGGAATGAACAGCAAAAGCAGCGCGATGATATTGCCGATGATGACGATGCCGAGAAACTGGATCGACCCTAGGATCGCCTGTCCGAGCGGCATTTCCCGGCCCGGCACGTCATCGGGATAGTCCCGTTTTTCGATCACTGCCGCCACATCGTCGAGAAACAGACCCGCGATGAGCGCAGTGATCGGCGCGATCAGCAGAGCCAGCACCAGCGCCAGCCCGATGCCGGCCGCGATCGCCGCAAACAGCGTCAGCCATCCCGTCCAATCAGGCACATCCGGAAAGAAGGCGGCAAACCAGGGCCAGAGGTAGATCGCAAAGAGCTCGCGCAAGCCGAACCACAACCCGATCAAGATCAGGAATGTCAGCCCCAGCGTCTTCCAGAACGCCGATCTTGTCTCGGGCGCAAACAGGTTGATCAGCGATAGGCGTGCGGCGTCGAGGATCATCGGCGTCTCCAGGTTAAGCTCGCAGCATGTAGGTCAACCATCGCCCTGGAACAAGCGCCGGTTGATATAGGAATCCGGCTGCGGGAAACGTATACTGAACCGCAGACACCCGCACCGGGCGTAGTAGTGACGGAGATCCGCATGACAAGCCTGCTGCTGCTTGGCGCCACCGGACTGGTCGGCGGCCACGTCCTCGAACTGGCGTTCAAGGACGACCGGGTCACCCGCGTCGTCGCGCCCACCCGCCGGCCGCTGCCTCCGACCGCCTTGCCGGCCCATCCGAAGCTCGAAAATCCCATCACCGATCTTAGCAGCGGTCTTCCCGACGCGGACTGGTGGACCGTCGACGCGGTCATTTCGGCGCTCGGCACCACCCGGGCAAAGGCGGGATCGGACGAGGCTTTCCGCCTGGTGGATTACGCTACTCCGCTCAGTGCGGCCCGCCGCGCCCATGAACGGGGCGCGACCCGTTTTTCGCTCGTCTCGTCCAGCGGTGCCAATTCCAAGTCCAGACTGCTTTACCTGCGCACAAAGGGCGAACTGGAAGATGCCATCCGCGCCATCGGCTTTTCCACGCTCACCATTGTCAGGCCCGGCCTTCTCGGCGGCGACCGCAGCGAATTCCGGCTCGGCGAACGGCTTGCAAGCATGGCGCTGAAGATCGCCCATCCCATCCTGCCGCGACGGCTGCGCATCAGCCCGGCCCATGTGGTGGCAAAAGTTCTGCTGGATGCAGCGATCGGCGGTGAAAAGGGCGAGCGCATCGTCGAGGCGGATCAGCTTTCGGGCTGAGTTGCAGCTTAGTCCAGCGACCGCAGCTCTTCACGGTGACGGATCATCGCCAGAAAGCGCCGATAGTCGCGCTCGTAACGGCCCCGCCCCGCACTGGGCAGCCGCTCGCTGCCGCCGCTGTTCATCGCATGTCCGGCATCAAGCAACGAGCCATGCAGACCGCCCGCGACCGCGGCAGCCATGGCCGTTCCGAGCAGAACCGCATCGCGGTTGTGCGGGATGACCACCTTGCAGCCCGTGACATCCGCATAGAGTTCCACCAGCAGCGGGTTGTTCACATGCCCGCCGGTCACGTGCAGCGTCTCGAACCGGTACCCAAAGTCAGCCATCGCATCGAGAATATGACGGATGCCGAGCGCGATCGACACGCAGGTCCGCCAATAGCGGCGGCAAAGCCCATCGAAGGACGTATCGAGCGTCAGCCCGCTGATGACGCCGGTCGCATGCGGGTCGGCAAGCGGCGAACGGTTGCCGTGAAAATCCGGCAGAATGTGCAGATCCGGCGCGATCTCCTCGCCGCCTGCCGCTGCACGCATCTCGCCGACGCGGGCAATGATCCGCTCATGCAGCTCGGTGGTCGGCTCGCCGCCGGCTGCGTGCATCATGACGATATGATCGAGCAGCGCGCCCGCCGCCGACTGTCCGCCTTCGACCAGCCAATGGTCGGGCAGTACCGCCTCGTAATATGGGCCCCAAAGGCTGCGACCGGGTTTCGGCTCCCTGGTGAAGGCGACGATGCAGCTCGATGTACCCCCGATCAGGGCAACGCTCGTCTCCAGCGACGAGCCTGGAAAGCTTTTCGCCCCAACACCGCCAAGCACGCCATAGGCACCCGCGTAAGCGTCGATCATTCCCGGCGCGACCTGAACGCCGGTATCGAGGCCAAGTTCGGCCGCCGCCTTTTCGCTGAGCGGTCCGATCGAGCCGCCGACACCGATCGTATCGTCCGGCAGACCGCCCTTCTCAATAAGGTCGTCGAGCCCGGCAAGCGCCAGATAATCCGCGCTCCAGCCCGGCGTCTCATGCGCCAGGTAATTCCATTTGGCCGTCAGCGTGCAGCGCGAACGCGACGCGGAACCTGTGGCTTTCCAGGTCAGGAAATCGGCAAGATCGAAGAAATAACCGGCCCGGCTCCAGCTGTCTGGAAGGTTCTGCTTCAGCCACATCAGCTTGGGCATTTCCATTTCCGGCGAGATCGATCCGCCAGCGAAATCAAGCACCGCATGGCCGCTTCTTGACAGCGTCTCCGCCTGACTGATCGCCCGGTGGTCGTGCCAGACAATCGTATCCTGATGCGCGTTGCCGCTGACAGATACGCTCAGCGGTGCGCCGTCGCGGTCCCGCGCCACAAGCGAGCAAGTCGCGTCAAAGCCGATGGCCCCCACCTGGGATGCAGAAATCCCAGCCTCGGCCAACGCCGCTTTCACGGAGATGCAGGTTGCGGACCAGATGTCTTCGGAGGAATGTTCGGCGTGCTTATCCCGCGGGCGGAACATCAGGATCGGATGTTTGGATTTCGCAATCAGCGTTCCCTCGCGGCCGAACACGCCGGCACGGGCGCTTGCCGTGCCGATATCGACCGCAACGAGAAAATCACGCATCCCGATTTGTTTCCTGTCCCTGTAAGTCGCGCAGACTGTCCCCGTCGCGTCCCGCCAGCCTGAAAGCCGAGCTTCAGGTGTTCGCGGAAACCGAACCGTTGCGATCCTCGATATATTTTTGGACAAGGTGGAGCAAATCCGGCATCGCGTCAAACACGACGTCGGGCGATAGCGCCTCGATCCGGTCACGGTATCCGGAAGTGTGGGTGTGCGATCCGCCGGTAAAGGCGAATGACGCCATGCCCGCCCGCTGGGCCGCCTCGATGCCCGCGGGGCTGTCTTCAATGACGATGCAATCTTCCGGCGCGAACCCCATTTCGCTTGCTGCCAGCAGGAAGAGGTCCGGCGCGGGCTTGCCGTTCTTCACCATTGTGGCGCTAAAGATATGGGGATCGAGCTTGTCGATCAGGCCGGTGATCGTCAGCGACAGCCGGATGCGGTCGGGATTGCTGGAGGATGCGACGCAGGCTTGAAGCCCGAGCGCCTCGAGCGTTTCGGCGATGCCGGGGATCGGCTTCAGCTCGGCCTTGAACAGGCTGTAGAGATCGGTGCGCATACCCTCGAGAAATTCCGGCCCGGTGTGGAAACCGTATTCCTCGTCCATGACCTGGCGCATGGTCGCCAGGCTGCGGCCGAGGAAGCGCTCATAGGCTTCCTCCTCGGCCATTTCGATACCGTGGCGGTTGAGCGCAGCCACCAGAACCCGCACCGACAACGGCTCGCTGTCGACAAGGACGCCGTCGCAATCGAAGATCACGAGATGGCGTGGTTTGATTGCGCTAATTCCCGTCACGGTGTTCACCTCAATCCTTGACGAGCTGGTCGTCGAGATAGAGCTGCAGCGTCTTGGCCGTGCCCTCCGTCCAGAGCGTCTTCAGCGCATGCGCAAACCGCTTGCGGAACAGCTCAGACGTCGAGACTTCGCCGAAGATCTCGTCGAACACCAGGAACGCATCCGGGTCGTCCTTGGCCTTGATCGCGGCCGCCTGCAGCTTCTCGGCACTCGTATCGTTGAACACGATCTGGCGACCGCTGTCCGACGTGCCCGCAAAATAACGGCACCACAGCGCCGATACAAGCGACAGGCCAACGATATCGAGACCCTGGTCCAGCCGGTCGCGGGTCGATGGCAGGATGAACTTCGGCTGGCGGTTGGAACCGTCCTGCGCCAGGCGCGGAATGGTGTCGCCGATCTTCGGGTTGAGGAAGCGGTGCTCGATCAGGTCGAAATAGTCGTCGAGGCTGGTATCTGGAACCGGCGGCACGATCGGGATGATCTCTTCCTTCTCGAGCTTGGCAAGGAAGGCCCGGATCAGCGGATGCTCCATTGCCTCGTGCACGAAATGGATGTCCAGCAACTCGCCGGGATAAGCGATCGTCGCATGGCCGCCGTTGAGGATGCGCAGCTTCATCAGCTCGTAGGGCGCGACGTCGGGCACGAACTGAACGCCGACTTCTTCAAGCGCCGGACGGCCGAGTGGGAAATGATCTTCCATTACCCACTGCTTGAACTCTTCGCAGAACACCGGCCAGTTGTCGTCGATATTGTAGTCGTTCTTCAGGATATCGACTTCGCGCTGACCGGTGGCCGGCGTGATGCGGTCGACCATCGAATTCGGGAAGGCGACATTGTCGTGGATCCAGGTCGCGAAATCCGGATCCGAAAGCTTGGCGAGACCAACGACGGTGTTTTCCGTCACGTGGCCGTTGCCGGGAATGTTGTCGCAGGACATGATCGTGAATGGCGCAAGTCCGCGCGAACGGCGAAGCTTGAGGCCGGCAAGGATCATGCCGAACACCGTCTTCGGCGCATCCGGGTTGCTGCCGTCTTCGATCATGGCCGGATGGGCCGGGTTGAAATGACCGGACGCGTCGATGAAATAGCCGCCCTCGGTGATCGTCATGGAGACGATGCGGATGGTCGGATCGGCCAGCTTCTCGATCAGCGCCTGCTTGTCATCAGGCGCAATGATGTCGATCATCGGCGCGGTCACGCGGGCGCCGGTCTTGTTGTTGTCCTGCTCCACGACGGTGGTGAGGAAATCCTGCGCCTTCAGCTTGTCGCGCATGGCCGCATCGGACGGCATTACGCCTGCGCCGATGATGGCCCAGTCATGGCCCTTGCCGATGTTGAACAGGTCGTCCAGGTAGATCGCCTGGTGGGCGCGGTGGAAGTTGCCGACGCCGAAATGCACGATGCCGGGGGAGAGTGTCTTCGGATCGTAGGCGGGCACGCCAGCGGTCGCTGCGGCATCCTTGAGAGTTGCCAACGAAAGCTTCACAGTCATTTTCTCATACTCCGATTGGCCTGCTGTTCAGGCCTTTGGGATCATTCAGGCCCGGATCGCAAGACCCTTGTCGTCGAAGCGATGCAGTTTGGTTTCATCCGGCGTCAGGTAGACCGTGTCGCCGTAGCTCGCGCCGAACTCGCCGCCGGCACGCGCCGTGATCGGGCCGATACCATCAACGTCGAGATGCAGGAACGTGTCGGCGCCCAGATGTTCGGCAACCGAAACCCGGCCGGTCCACAGACCGCTGTCCTTGGAAAGCCCGATATGTTCGGGACGAACGCCCACGGTCTTGCCGTTCTTCGCCTTGGCGTAATCGCCTTCGAGCAGGTTCATCTTCGGCGAACCGATAAAGCCTGCGACAAACAGATTGCGCGGCGACTTGTAAAGCTCGAGCGGCGAGCCGACCTGCTCGATATTGCCGCGGTTGAGCACCACGATCTTGTCGGCCATGGTCATGGCTTCGATCTGGTCGTGGGTAACGTAGACCATCGTGGTCTTCAGCTGGTTGTGCAGGTCGCTGATCTCCAGACGCATCGTGCCGCGCAGTGCCGCATCGAGGTTGGAGAGCGGCTCGTCGAACAGGAAGGCCGAAGGTTCGCGCACGATCGCACGGCCGATTGCCACGCGCTGGCGCTGGCCGCCCGAAAGCTGACCCGGCCGGCGTTCGAGATAGTCGGTGAGGTTGAGGATGTGCGCCGCATCGGCGACCTTCTTGTCGATCGCCGACTGTTCCATCTTCGCCATCTTGAGCGGGAAGGCGATGTTCTTGCGCACGCTCATATGCGGATAGAGCGCGTAGGACTGGAACACCATCGCAAGCCCGCGTTCGGCCGGAGCCGCGTCCGTCACGTCGCGACCGTCGATCTTGATCTGGCCGCCGGTCACGTCTTCAAGCCCCGCAATGAGACGCAGAAGCGTGGACTTGCCGCAACCCGAAGGTCCGACGAACACGACGAACTCGCCGTCGTTGATTTCGAGATCGATCGACGGGATGACCTTGGCTTCGCCGAACGTCTTCGAGACTTTGGAAAGAGTAATGCTGCCCATAAGAGTGATCCTTACTTAACCGCGCCAAACGTGAGGCCGCGAACGAGTTGCTTCTGGCTGAACCAGCCGAGGATGAGGATCGGCGCGATGGCCATGGTCGAGGCCGCCGAAAGCTTTGCCCAGAACAGACCCTGCGGCGAGGAGAACGAGGCGATGAAGGCCGTCAGCGGAGCCGCGTTGGTCGTGGTCAGCTGGATCGTCCAGAACGCTTCGTTCCAGGCAAGGATGATGTTGAGGAGCAGCGTCGAGGCGATGCCGGGAACCGCCATCGGCGTCAGCACGTAGACGATTTCCTTCCACAGGTTGGCGCCGTCCATCCGTGCCGCTTCCAAGATTTCGCCCGGAATTTCGCGGAAATATGTGTAGAGCATCCACACCACGATCGGTAGGTTGATCAGCGTCAGCATGATGGTGAGGCCGATGCGGCTGTCGAGCAGGCCGAAGTTGCGGAACAGGATGAAGATTGGCAGCAGCACCGCCACGGCCGGCATCATCTTGGTCGACAGCATCCACATCAGGATGTCCTTGGTATGCTTGCCGGGCGCGAACGCCATCGCCCAGGCCCCGGGGATCGCGATGATCAGCGCGAGGATGGTGGAGCCGACCGACAGGATCACCGAGTTCATGAACGGCTTGAAATAGTCGCGCTGCGTCTGCACCGTGATGTAGTTCTCGAGCGTGCCCGATGGGATCAGGCTGAAGCCGGCGATCGCTTCCTGCTCCGTCTTCAGGCTGGTGATCAGCGCGTAGAGGATCGGGAAGAAGATCAGGAGTGCGACGACCCAGGCCAGGATTGTCCAGCCGATCTTCGCTCCGGTTGTTACTTTGCGAGCCATGATCGTTCCTCCTACTTGTCCAGGTTCTTGCCGACGGCGCGCATCAGGAAGAAGGCGACGATGTTGGCAAGCACGACGGCGATGATACCACCCGCTGCACCCCCGCCGACGTCATAGCCGAGACGTGCAGTGCGGTAGATGAGGAAGGTGAGGTTGGTGGACGCATAGCCCGGACCGCCATTGGTGGTGACCAGGATTTCAGCGTAGATGCCGAGCAGGAAGATCGTCTGGATCAGGATGACGACCGTGATCGCGCGCGAAAGATGCGGCAGCGTCAGGTAGATGAAGCGGTTGAAGAAGTTGGCGCCATCCATTTCGGCTGCTTCGCGCTGCTCGCTATCGAGCGACTGAAGCGCCGTCAAAAGGATAAGCGTCGCAAACGGCAACCATTGCCAGGCGACGATGATGATCACCGCAAACAGCGGATACTGGGCAAACCAGTCGATCGGCTGAACCCCGAAGAACCGGGCAAGATCCGCCAACACGCCGTAGCCCGGATGCATGATCATGTTCTTCCAGATCAGCGCGGCCACCGGCGGCATCACGAAGAACGGCGAGATCACCAGGATGCGCACGATACCCTGGCCGAAGATCGGCTGGTCGAGCAGAAGCGCGATCGCGACACCGCCGATGACGGTAATGCCGAGCACGCCGAGCACCAGCAGCATCGTGTTCCAGATCGACTGGAAGAAGGCCGGATCGGTGTAGAAATACTGATAATTGAAGAAGCCTGCGAAGCTCACGTTCTGCGGCGTCAGCAGGTTGTAGTTCTGGAACGAGTAGTACAGCGTCATTGCGAGCGGTACGGCCATCCAGACCAAAAGAACGATGACGGAGGGCGCCATCATCAGGCGTGCCAACGTCTTGGTATTTTGCGTTGCCATCTTTGAGGCCCCTCCCCGGAGGTAAGCGCGCCGCACGCGGCCAGAGGAGGACGCGAAGGCATGATCTTGTTTTTATAGGGTAGCGTGCTGGAACAGCGAGATGCAGTTCAGCATCCAATCGTCATCCTGTGATCTGCTGCCCGGCACGGATGCCGGACAGCAGTGTCTTGACCAAGCTTACTTGATGTAACCGGCGCGGGTCATGTCGCGGGTTGCCGTTGCCTGAGCGGCGGCAAGCGCGTCGTCGACCGTGGACTGGCCGGCGATGACAGCCGAGAACAACTGACCGACAGTGGTGCCGAGAGCCTGGAATTCAGGGATCGCGACGAACTGGCCGCCGGTATAAGGCACCGGCTTGACGGTCGGCTTGGTGATGTCGGCAGCGTCCATGGCAGCAAGCGTCGGAGCTGCGAAGGCAGCGGCCTTCTGGTAGTCCGCGTTCTTGTAGAGCGAGGTGCGCGTGCCCGGAGGAACGTTGGCCCAGCCTTCCTTGGCAGCAACAAGCGTCGTGTATTCCTTGCTGGTTGCCCAGGAGATGAACTTCTGAGCCGATTCAGCCTTCTTGGACGATGCCGGAACGGCAAGGTTCCAGGACCACAGCCAGTTGCCGTGGTTGGCGACGCCTTCCTTGCTTGGGAAGAGCGCGTAACCGACCTTGTCGGCAACCTTGGAGTCCTTCGGGTTCGATACGAACGATGCAGCGACGGTCGCGTCGATCCACATGCCGCACTTGCCCTGCTGGAACAGCGTCAGGTTTTCGTTGAAGCCGTTGGACGAAGCGCCTGACGGGCCGGAATTCTTCATCATGTCGGCGTAGAAGGTAAGTGCTGCCTTCCATTCCGGCTGATCGAACTGCGGCTTCCAGTTTTCGTCGAACCAGCGTCCGCCGAACGAGTTGGTCAGCGCCGAAACGAAGGCCATGTTCTCGCCCCAGCCGGCCTTGCCACGAAGGCACATGCCGCTGATGTCGGCCTTGCGGTCGGTCATCTTCTTGGCAGCGTCAGCGATGAATTCCCAGGTCGGGGTTTCCGGCATTTTCAGGCCGGCTTTTTCGAACAGGTCCTTGCGGTACATGATCATGGCGGATTCGCCGTAGAACGGTGCCGCATAGAGCTTGTTGTCGACCGAAAGACCACCGCGGATCGCCGGCAGCAGGTCGTCCATGTCGTACTTGTCGCCGAGACCTTCGAGCGGCAGAAGCCACTTCTGCTTGGCCCAGATCGGAACTTCGTAGTTGCCGATCGTGACGATGTCGTACTGGCCGCCACCGGCCGCGATATCCGTCGTCACGCGTTCGCGCAGGACGTTTTCTTCGAGCGTGACCCACTCGACCTGAATGTCCGGGTTCGCCTTGGTGAACTCGGACGTCAGGCCCTGCATGCGGACCATGTCGCCGTTGTTGACTGTCGCAATGGTGAGGGTTTCGGCAGATGCAGTCGTGGCCACAAAGGCCAGAGCTGAGCAGGCGCCCAGCAGAATAGTTTTCATAGTCATATCTTCCTCCCGAGAAGATGGAATGCGAGCATTCGCTTTGCTCATGGGCAATTACCCACATAAAGCTAGCGCAAGTCAATGGGAATTCATCGCTGCGATGCAACCGAAAGCGACAATTCACTGAAATTTCAGGCAGAATTCTATCTGCCGCGCTTAAGCAGTAAGCAGATACCGCGCTGCGGCCTCGTCGGTGATGATGCCGTTGAGCAGTCCGCCTTTCAGGGCTGCACGCATGGCGACCCATTTCTTCTTGCCTTGGGCAATGCCAATGACACAGCATGTCTCGCGCGACGGGATCGGCACGGAGGCCACCCGGCCGTTGACGGCACTGTCGAGCAACTCACCCTGCTGATCGTAGATCCAGCCGCAAATTTCGCCCGCGGCACCGCGATCGACCAGCGACACCATTTCGTCGCGATCCAGAAATCCGTCGACGCAAAGCGGCGCATCGACGCCGAGTTCGCCGATCCCGACAAAGGTGACGTCGGCTTGTGCCCCGAGCGCAAGTGTCGAGCGCACGAGCGCCTGGTCATGCAGCGTGTCGCGCTCCTCGATGGAGGCACAAAGGACCGGCAGCGGCATCGGAAAGTGCCGCGCCTTGATGGCATCGGCCATCGAGAAAATGACGTTGTAATAGGCGGCCGACCCGTCCGGCCCGATATTGCCGGTCAGCGACACGATACGGTGCTGCGGGCATTCCATCGGCGGCAGCTGATCGACAGCGGCTTTCAGCGTCCGACCTGTCCCAACCGCAATGATGATCGGATCCGGCCGTTTCAGCCAGCGCTCGATCTCGCCCGCGCCCGCTTCGGCGATACCGACCGTGGATGAACTGCCCCCCGGATCGCTCGGCACGATTTCCGCATGCTTGAGATCGTATTTCTTGCGCAGCCCTTCAGCGAGTTCGAGACAAGCGGAGATCGGATGGTCGAGCCGGACCTTGATCAACCGCTCGGCAACCGCAAGCGACACGAGCCGCTGGGCCGACTGGCGGGAAATGCCCATGGCATTGGCGATCTCGTCCTGGGTCCTCCCCGCGACGTAATAGAGCCAGCCCGCGCGCGCAGCATCGTCGAGCCGGCCTTGGGTGTCACTCCGCTTAGCCATGGCAGTAAATCTCCTCTGTCGATTTGCTGACATGTTTTTTGAGGGGCTGTCAAATGGCGATGGGGAAGGAGTGTCATTCCTCCGCTTTGACGGCGACGTCGCGATTGACCGCTTTCGCCCGTCCATCGCGAATTGATTGACGTATTCCGTCAAGAACATCGACCATCATGGCTTTCGGAAGAAAGCCGTAGGCGAAGCCCTGGCCTCGTCCGACCGGCCGCACGTCTGGCCCAGGCCATGTGAACACGTTGAGATTGTCTGTTTTCACCCAGGAAGGTTGCCCGTCCAGGCCAAGGCGCCGCTTGGTTTCTGGTGGCAGCTCAATCGCATATTTCATATCTGTCGGCGGGCTGTGCGTGATCGGCGCGACATATAGGCGTAACCGACCTGCGTCGGATCTGACCGCCAGCACAACAGCGCAGGGCCGATCTTTTCCCTCCTCCTGCCCACGGAGGACCTCGTTCCGCCACAGATAAGCGTACCGAATAACAAGACCTGGGCGGGGCTCTGAACTCAGCAGAGCCCTCCTTCACTTGTATTCATGATCGAACCGAGCTGCTTCTTCCGGAACTTCTACCAAATCCAGGGCGGCAATGGCCTCGTCTGGCAATTCCCAGGGATAAACGGCTTGCCTGTCATCATAGACCTTGAGCCGTTTGTATTCTTCAGCGGACATGATGACGACGCTGTCCTCGCCTTTCTTCTCTATCGAGACGGGCTCACGCTGCGCCATCTCGAGATAACGTTCGAAGTCGTCCTGCAACTGGGTGACTGTGATCGTGACCATGTACGATCCGTCCTATTGTTTGGTTTTCGTTTCGGCTTGTACTCGAATCCTGCTGGTGACATAGGCAATTGCCTGATCCGGCGAAAACCCCTCTCGATCGAACATTTCGAACATGGCTAAATCGTCAGCATCGAGGGGGTTACCCTCGATCATCTGCAGGTGCGCCGCTTCCAGTGTGCGCTGGCGGATATCATCCCTGTCGCTCATGCAGCCACCATACTGCAGATCGCGAAATCCGACAAATGATAGATGCGAGGCGGCGCCCCAGTTGGCGCCGCATTCGCGTTCGTTCCGGGCCGACCGCCGTCAGGCCACCTGCACCAGATGTCCTACGCCGACTTCGCGATATTCCCGTACCGGCGGCACGAAATCGACAGACCGGATCGGGCTCTTGATCTCTTCGGTCGAAAGGTTGCGCTTGATCCGGCGCCGTGACGGATCCGGCACCGGCACCGCCGACATCAGCTTCTTCGTATAGGGATGCTGCGGATTTTCAAACACGGCCGCCCGTGGGCCGATCTCGACGATCTCGCCCAGATACATCACCGCCACGCGGTGGCTGACGCGCTCCACCACGGCCATGTCGTGGGAGATAAACAGGAAGGCGAGATTGAGAGACTGCTGCAGGTCGAGCAGCAGGTTGCAGACCTGCGCCTTGATCGACACGTCGAGCGCCGATACCGCTTCGTCGGCAACGATCACCTTCGGATCGAGCATCAAAGCCCTGGCGATCGCGATGCGCTGCCGCTGGCCGCCGGAAAACTCGTGCGGAAAGCGCCGCATCATGTCGGCCGAAAGTCCGACCTTTTCGAGAAGGTTCGCCGCCTTTTCGCGCGCCTGCGCCTTGGTGCCGAGCTTGTGCTCGATAAACGGTTCGGCGACGGCAGACCCCACGCTCATGCGCGGGTTCAAGGAAGCGAACGGATCCTGGAACACCATCTGGATCGACCGGCGCATGGTTCGAAGCGCATGCTGATCGAGGCTCATCACGTCGTAGCCGTCCACCTGCACGGTGCCGCTGGTCGGCGTGATCAGCCGCGTGACGGATCGTCCGGTGGTCGACTTGCCGCAACCGGATTCACCCACCAGCGCAAGCGTTTCGCCGGCATAGAGATCGAACGAGACCTTTTCCACCGCATGCACCGCCCCGGACTTGCGTCCCAGAAGGCCGGAATGGATGTCGAACCGCGTCGTCAGGTCCTTCACGTCGAGGATCGGCGTCTTGCCCTTGGCAACCGTGTCGAACACTTCGCCCAGAACCTGCTGTTCGCCGGTGTTGACGTCGATCAGCGGAAACCGCATCGGCAGCTTGCTCTGCCCCATCGAGCCCAGCCGCGGCACGGCGGAAAGAAGCGCCCGCGTGTAGGCATGCTGGCCGCGATGGAAGATATCGCCGGTCTGGCCGGTTTCCACCGCGTCGCCACGGAACATCACGATCGTCCGGTCGGCCACTTCCGCCACAACGCCCATGTCATGGGTGATGAACAGGACCGACATGCCCTCCTCTTCCTGCAGCATCTTGATGAGATCAAGGATCTGCCCCTGGATCGTCACGTCCAGCGCCGTCGTCGGCTCGTCGGCGATCAGAAGCTTCGGCTTGGCCGCAAGTGCCATGGCGATCATCACGCGCTGGCGCATGCC
This sequence comes from Neorhizobium sp. DAR64862/K0K3, assembly GCF_050500185.1. NCBI lineage: Bacteria > Pseudomonadati > Pseudomonadota > Alphaproteobacteria > Hyphomicrobiales > Rhizobiaceae > Neorhizobium > Neorhizobium sp. DAR64862/K0K3. The sequence goes on along the minus strand of NZ_CP191449.1, from coordinate 262,028 downwards.
GCCGGAAAACTGGTGCGGGTATTCGTCGAAACGGCTCTTGGCGTTGGGGATGCGAACCTTCTCGAGAAGCCGTATCACCTCCGCCTTTGCCTCGGCCTTGGAGATGTTGGTGTGAACCGTCAGCGCCTCGGCGATCTGCTTTCCGATCGGAAAGATCGGATTGAGCGAGGTCATCGGCTCCTGGAAGATCATCGAGATGTCGTTGCCGCGCACCCGCCGCATCTCCTCCTCAGGCAGACCGAGAAGCTCCTTGCCCTGCAGGAAGACCTGCCCCTCGATCCGGCTCGAATTCTTCTGCAACAGCCGCATGATCGACAGCGACGTCACCGATTTGCCGGAGCCGCTTTCGCCCACGATCGCAACCGTCTCGCGCGGTGCCACATCAAACGAGATGTTGCGCACAACCGTCTTCCATTCGTCGTTCACCTTGAACGACGTCGTCAGGTTCTTCACAGACAGGACCGGAGTGACCGATCCGCCAGACTGTTCCATCGCAGGTCCGGAAAGCAGCATGCATGTTTCCTTGATTTGGGCGGCCCCGTCGCGACTGGTGGCGGCATCGCGAGGGGCCGGTCGGAAGAGGATACGATCAGGCGGCGAGCGCCGTTTCGGCAAGCGAAACCCAGTAGCTCACGCCGTAGGGAATGGCCTCGTCGTTGAAGTCGTAGGCCGCATTGTGAAGATTGGCGGTATCGCCATTGCCGAGGAAGATGAAGGCACCCGGCCGCTGCTCCAGCATGTAGGAGAAGTCTTCAGCGCCCATATGCGGTGCCGCATTGGCGTCGACCTTGCCCTGACCTGCCACTTTCGAGGCGATCCCGACGGCAAAATCGGTCTCGTTGTCATGGTTGAAGGTGACCGGATAGCCGCGATTGTAGACGACCTTGGCCGTCGCACCATGCGCGATCGCCGTCGCTTCGGCCACTTCCTTGAGGCGCTTTTCGGCAAAGTCGCGCGTTTCCGGCAGCAGCGTGCGCACGGTGCCGGCCAGCGTCACGAAGGCCGGAATGACGTTGCTTGCCTGGCCGCCATGGATCGATGCGACCGTGACCACCAGCGATTTGAGAGGATCCGTCTCGCGCGACACGACCGATTGCAGCGCGATCACCACATGCGATGCGGTCAGCACCGGGTCGATCGAAAGATGCGGCTGGGCGGCATGGCTGCCACGGCCGGAAATGGTGATCTCGAAAGTATCGGCCGCCGCCATGATGCCGCCCTTGCGGATCGAGAAACTGCCGACCGGGAGCGCCGGTGCATTGTGCATGCCGTAGACTTCCTTGATGGAAAACTTGTCCATCATGCCGTCCTCGATCATGGCAAGCGCGCCCGCGCCGCCTTCTTCGGCGGGCTGGAAGATGACAGCAACCGACCCTTTGAAATTGCGGGTTTCGGAAAGATACTGCGCAGCACCCAGAAGCATTGCGGTATGTCCGTCATGGCCGCAGGAATGCGCCTTGCCCGGCGTTTTCGAAGCCCACGGCACGCCCGATGTCTCAAGGATCGGCAGCGCATCCATGTCGGCGCGGAAGCCGATAACCGGGCCATCGCCCTGGCTGCCCTTGATGATGCCGACGACGCCCGTCTTGCCGATGCCGCTCTCAACCACGTCGCAACCAAAGGCTTTCAGCTTCTCGGCAACGAAGGCGGATGTGTAGTGAACGTCGTAGAGAAGCTCCGGATTCTCGTGCAGATGGCGTCTCCATCCTGCAACCTGATCCTGCATTTCGGCGACGCGATTGATGACAGGCATTTGGGCAATCCTCTAGATTTATTGGTATTTCCAGTCTCGAAGGCTGCGATATTGCGACGGCTTCGTTGGAATTTGCAAGCGTCAATTTTCGCCCTTGAACACAAAATAGGCCTATGCTTAGATGGCTCAAATTTTGATCACCTCAGCATATTGCGGGTATCAAATGTAATATACGACCTACTTTTCAGGAGGATGCGGGAATTCTAATCTGCGACGCGCCAGGGAAGACAGGGCGCCATGCAGCTCGACGGCATCGACACCGGCAAACGGGCGATCCGGGCACTAAAATCGAGACAAATCAACATCAAGGGGAATAGCAGCATGAAGAAGTTGAAGCACCTATTGGTCGGCACGGTGGCCGTGCTCGCCCTGGGTGGCACCGCAGCCCACGCCGAGCGCGGCACTGACGGAGACCTGAAGGCCCTGTTCTGGCAGGCGGTTTCCACGCTGAATCCGTATCTTTCCGCCGGCACGAAGGAAGTCTATGCGTCCTCGATCGTGATTGAGCCCCTTGCCCGCTACGACGAGAAGGGTGAACTGGTTCCGTGGCTGGTGACCGAGATCCCGACCGTCGAAAACGGCGGCGTGGCAAAAGACCTTCTTAGCATGACCTGGAAGATCAAGCCGGGCGTCAAATGGTCCGACGGCACGGCGTTTACCGCTGAAGACGTGATCTTCACCTGGAAATACTGCACGGCGCCGGATGGCGGCTGCGCCCAGGCGGCTCAGTACGAAGGCGTCAAGAACGTCGAGGCGATCGACCCGAACACCGTCAAGATCACCTTTACCGAGCCCAAGCCCTACCCCTATTCGGCTTTTGTGGGCGCCCAGTCGCCGGTCATCCAGGCCAAGCAGTTCAAGGATTGCGTCGGCGCCAAGGCTCCCGGCTGCACGGCCGCCAACTTCGGTCCGATCGGCACCGGCGCCTTCATGGTCGCCGATTTCAAGCCGAACGACGTCATCACCTTCAAGGCCAACCCGAACTACCGCGATCCGGCAAAGCCAGCCTTCGCCTCGATCACGCTGAAGGGCGGTGGCGACGCTGCCTCTGCTGCCCGCGCCGTGCTTGAAACCGGCGAATACGATTACGCCTGGAATGCCCAGGTCGAGCCTGAAGTGCTGCAGACCATGCTCGCTGCCGGCAAGGGCCGTCTTGAAATCTCGTTCGGCACCCAGGTCGAGCGTATCAACCTCAACCACTTCAATGCAGATCCTTCGCTGGGCGCCAAGCGCTCCACCAAGGAAGCCGGCCCGCATCCGTCGCTCAAGGATCCGGCCGTTCGCCGTGCACTGTCGCTTGCCATCGACCGCGACATCATCGTCGAGGCCGGCTACGGCCAGTCCGGCAGGGCCACCTGCAACATCCTGCCCGCTCCGGAAGTCGTTGCTTCCACCAAGAACGACAGCTGGTGCCTGAAGCAGGATATCGAGGGCGCCAACAAGCTGCTCGAAGATGCCGGCTGGAAGAAGGGTTCCGATGGCATCCGCGCCAAGGATGGCGTGCGCCTTTCCTACCTTTACTCCACCTCGACCAACTCGGTTCGCCAGGCGACCCAGGAACTGGTCAAGGCGATGTGGGCGGAAATCGGCGTTGATGCGGAACTCCGCAACGCGTCTGCCTCCGTCTTCTTCGGTGGCGACCCGGCAAGCCCGGACACGTTCCAGAAGTTCTATGCCGACGTTGAAATGTACACCAACAACTTCGATGGCACCGATCCTGAAAAGTACATGGCGGAATGGCTGTGCGACAAGATCCCCGGCCCGGCAAACGGCTGGCAGGGGCAGAACATCCCGCGCTACTGCAACCCTGACTACGACAAGCTGGTCAGCGAACTGTCCAGAACCGCAGATCTCGACAAGCGCGCAGCAATCGCCAAGCAGCTCAACGACATGCTGACCGAGGAAGGCGCACATATCGCGCTCGTCCACCGCGGTGACCAGTCGTCCTTCGCGCTCACGCTCGACGGCATCAAGATGAACTCCTGGGACAGCCAGGTGTGGAACATCGCAGACTGGTCGCGCAAGAAGTAAGGAGACAGCCGGCAGCCCTCAGCGGTTGCCGGCGCTCTGTCTCACGCTTCGTATGGCATGATCTTCCCGGGGCTCATCGGCCCGGGAAAATCTGATGCGGCACATCAGGACTTTGCGCCCTATCACCGCATTCTGCGGCATGATCCGGCGTCGTCTGGAGAAATTCGTACATGTTCACATACACGTTGCGACGATTGTTCTTCGCAATACCGACCCTGCTGATCATCAGCTTCGTCATCTTCGCGCTGCTCGATCTGGCACCAAACGATCCGACTGGCGACCTGCCCCTGACGATCCCGCCGGAAGTCCGCGCACAGATCCGTGCCTCGCTCGGCATGGATCAGCCCTTCCTCCTGCGCTATCTCTACTGGCTGCAGCAGTTCTTCATCAACGAGCCGCTGAATATTCTCGAACGTCTGACAGGCTGGCAGTTCGGCGATGGGCAGCGCATGCGTGTCCTCTCCTGGGCAACCCGGAGCCCTGTCGTCGACCTCATTGTGCAGCGCCTGCCGCAGACGCTCTGGGTCGTTGGCCTCGCCTACCTGTTCGGCATTCTGATCGCCGTTCCGATCGGCGTCATCTCCGCCTACAAGCAGTATTCGATCTTCGACCAGGTCGGCACGTTCGTGTCGATGGTTGGCTATTCGGTGCCGACCTTCTTCACCGGCGTGCTGTTGATCGTCATCTTCTCGTCCTACCTCCAGTGGTTCCCATCGGTCTACGACACCAATCTGCAGGTCACGAGCTTTGCCACCTTCGTCGCGCAGGCAAAGCAGATGGCAATGCCGGTGGCGGTTCTGGCGCTTTACAACGCGTCGCAGATCACCCGCTTCGTGCGCGCATCCATGCTCGACAACCTGCATCAGGATTATGTCCGCACCGCCCGCGCCAAGGGCGTCAAGGAAAACGTCGTGCTGCTCGTCCACGTTCTGCGCAACAGCCTGATCCCGGTCGTGACGGTGATTGCGCTCGGCGTACCCACCATCTTCTCCGGCGCCATCATCACCGAACAGATCTTCCGCGTGAACGGGCTGGGGCAGTTGCTGATCGTCGCCGTCCAGGGCGCCGATATTCCTCTCGTTCAGACACTGACCTTCATCTTCGCGGTGCTGATCGTACTCTTCAACCTGATCGCCGACGTTCTCTACGGCATTCTTGACCCGAGGATCCGGTATGACTGACGCGACAATCGCAAACCCCGCACCCGCCAGGGCGTCATCCCCGACACGCTCCGCGATGGCCGACATGTGGCGGCAGTTTAGGGCGCACAAGGGCGGCGTCGCCGGCCTCATCGTCTTCACCTTCATCGTTCTGGCTGTCTATGTCGGCCCCTATATCCACAGGGTCGCGCCCAACCAGCTGAACATCCGCGAGAAGAACCAGTGGCCATCGCTGGCGCATCCGTTCGGCACCGACAACCTCGGCAAGGACATGCTTGCCCAGGTTCTGGCCGGCGGCCGCATCTCGCTTGCGGTCGGCATCACCGCCATGCTTCTCGCGCTCTTCCTCGGCACGCTGGTGGGGGTCCTCTCGGGCTACTTCCGCAGGCTCGATGGGCCGTTGATGCGGTTGACGGACCTGTTCCTGGCCCTGCCGCTTCTGCCGCTCCTGCTCGTGATCCTGCTTCTGTTCCGCGATACGCTGCGCGCAGCCTTCGGACCGGAGACCGGCATCTTCATCCTGATCGTGGTCGTCATCGGCGTCACGAGCTGGATGCACACGGCACGTATCGTGCGTGGCGATGTGCTTGCGGTCAAAAGCCAGGAATTCATCCTGGCGGCGAAATCGAGCGGCATGCGGGAATACCGGATCGTGCTGCGGCATATCCTGCCCAACGTCCTGTCCTCGATCATGGTGTCTGCGACGCTCGGGATCGCCTCGGCCATCATCACGGAATCGTCGCTGTCCTTCCTCGGCTTGGGCTTCCCGTCGGATTTTCCGACATGGGGACGATTGCTGTTTGACGGCGCCAACTTCCTGCAGCTGACGCCATCACGCGTGCTGTGGCCAGGCCTTGCGATTTCTGCAACGGTTCTGAGCGTCAACTACATGGGCGATGCAATCCGCGATGCGCTCGATCCGAGAACCCTGAAGCGCTGATTTCAGCGCTCCAGATACGACCCGGAACGGCGGCGAAAGCCGCCGTTTTCCGTTGCGTCGTCCGCTCTCATTTTTTCTTCGATTTTTTGAAAATATGCCGGAACCTAATTCCCGGACGCCCGTTCTACTGATGTCTGAAGGCGACCCCCCGTCCCCCGCCCTACAAAGAGCCTTCGGACATACTCTTCAATCCCCCTCGAAGAGAAGAACTGGCTCGGCTCCCTAGTGGAACCGAGCCAGCTCCGTTTTGGGCAGCCGCTATCGCCGGCACGACTTGTTCCCTTGTGACGTGAAAACATGGCGCCAAGCAACGAGCCTCGCATGGGGCTATCCCCGTGGCTCGACATTCGCGAACAGCCCGATGCTTCGATCATCGGGCCTTCGCATCATGTGGGGAATTGGTTGGCCCGACCTTCAGTCGCTGGCGCCTTCGAGCGGAAAGCTCAGGCGGTACTGAATGCGATCGTTGGAGATCACATATCGTGCCTTCCCGTTGACGGACGCAGGTACCACCCGTTCGAGAACGGTGCTGCCGAAATGCGATCGCATCCCGTCCTCGCTGACGTCGACGCTGTCGTTTTCAATCAACGCCTCGTCCCAGACGATCTCAAGAACGTCATGCCCATCCACGTGCACCCGGTTGGCCGCCACTTCGATCGGCAGGCGGCTGCGCATGACGGAGCCGTGACTGACGGCGTTGACCACCAGTTCGTGCAGTGCCAGCCCCACATGCAGCGATGCATTGGGCGTCAGCAGCACGTTGTCACCCCCCATGCGGACGAGATGCTTGTTATCAGGAAGATACTTTTCGGTCTGTTGCTGAACCAGATCGAAAAGATAGGCGCCGCGCCAACTCGAATCGGTGATAAGGTCCTGACTCTGCGACAGCGAATAGAGCCGCCCACGGAACTTGTGCAGGAAAAGATCGAGCGACCCTGAATAGCGCGCCGTCTGCAGCGCGATGCTCTGGATGATCGCAAGCAGGTTCTTGGAGCGGTGACTGACTTCACGCAGCAAGGCCCGGAGCAACCGCTCACGATGCCGCTCTTCCGACCGGTCATTGATCGTGGTGACCAGATGCAGGTTCCCGCCTTCGACGCCGACGGCCTGGACGCGGAATTCGAAGACCTGGTCCGAACCCGCCGTGACCTCGATATGGCCTTTGCGGCCAAGCTCGGTCATTTCCGATTTCAGCGTGTGGAGTTTCGCGGCCACGTCGTCGCCGAACAGGCCCGCATCGCTTGGCGCATCCACGCCTTGAAGCGACCAGACCTGAGGCAGGTTGGCAACGAGAAGGTAATTCTGCTGGGTGTCCTGGATAATGATGCATGCGCCGAGATCAATCAGCGCTGGCATGAAAAACTCACGCAACTTGTCATCACTCTGACCAGCTTGCTGCCATGTCAGCGGATGCGTCACTTGGTAAACTCCGTTGCGACTTCCAGGCGAACGGAAGTCTGAATATAGACTTCCGCAACTCATTCAAGTTCAAAATCTTATAAAGTGTCGGTCTTGTCGAAACAACCCAACCCTTTGGTAATCCTTAGCTCTAACGAGACGTACCAACCATGCCAAATCTCTTTTTCGATATCCGCAGGTAAGTATCCCACGGACGCTTTAAATCAAGGGAAGACATCGCTCGGCATCATAACGGGAAAGCAAGCGGGGCGTTCCGATATCCCAGAACGCCTCTCTTTGGGGTTTGTTCCTGCCTAAAATCGATCGATGGCAGATAGATCAGGCAGCAGCCTTAACCGCGTCATTGAAGAACAAGGCCTGGCTGATCAGAGCCTTCACCATATCCGGATTGAAAGGCTTGGTGACGAGGAAAGCAGGCTCAGGCCGCTCGCCGGTCAGCAGACGCTCCGGGAATGCCGTGATGAAGATCACAGGGACATTGGAGGACTTCAGGATCTCGTTGACCGCGTCGATGCCGGAGCTTCCGTCCGCCAGCTGGATATCGGCGAGAACCATCTTCGGCTGCGATGTCTGGAACAGCGATACCGCTTCCTTGTGGGTACGGGCGATACCCGTGACGCGGTGACCAAGGTCCTGTACCATCTGCTCGATGTCGAGCGCGATCAGCGGCTCGTCTTCGATGATCATGATATCGGTCGCGACCTGGCGGGAGATTTCGCGCGAGGCTTCGTCGAGAAGCTTGTTCACTTCACCAACGCTGATATCGAGAACTTCAGCCGCTTCCTCAATCGTGAAGCCTTCGACCGAAATCAGAAGGAAGGCGTGACGGGACTGCGACGGAAGGTTCGAAAGGTTAGCCGCTGCGCGCTGTTCCCAAGCAAACGGCGAGTCGATCGGCCGGATCTCGATTGAAGTGGAACCAAAAATTGCGACAAACAGTTTGTAAAGCGATACACGATCCTTAGACGACTCCGGAAAGATGGAGACGTCCGCGATCAGGGCCTCGAGGACCGCCGCGACATAGGCGTCTCCCGATGTCTGCGATCCGGTAACGGCCCGCGCATAGCGGCGCAGATATGGAAGATGAGACGCAACGCGTGAGGTCAGTGACATAAAAAAATACTCCCCGGGACCCAATGAGGGCAATTGACGGACTAATAACGTGGGTACTTAAAAAAAGTTCCGCAAGGGTGGAACTTTTTTTCGATCCGCGAATTGTGAGGTGACGATATCGAACAGGCCATTTGAGTGATGAGTGACGACAACACAAAAAAAGATGACATGACAACAAGCCAATCTCAAGAAGCAAGGCCTGGGTCAGTGTCTCCCAACGCCTCGATCTCTCGCAAACTGCGTGAATTTTATGACGCAGTCCAGGAGGAGGGTATCCCCGATCGCTTCCTCGATCTGCTCGAACGGCTCGACCATGCCGAGCGCAACGCCAAGTCGGTGGATGCGAAATGAGCAAGGAAGAAGACAACGACGATCGCATTTTTAAGCGCGACCTTTTGGCATCGCTGCCGAACCTACGCGCTTTTGCCGTCTCGCTGACCGGTCGTCACGACAAGGCCGATGACCTTGTCCAGGACACGATCATGAAGGCGTGGGCGAACCAGAAGAGCTTTACGGCCGGCACCAACATGCGGGCCTGGCTGTTCACGATCCTGCGCAACGAATTCTACAGCCAGATGCGCAAGCGTGGCCGCGAAGTGCAAGACAGCGACGGCCTGTTCTCCGAACGCTTTTCCGTGCACCCCGAACAGTATGGTCGCCTCGACCTGCAGGATTTTCGTGCAGCGCTCGACAAGCTTCCGGACGATCAGCGCGAAGCGATTGTTCTCGTCGGCGCCGCAGGCTTTGCCTATGAGGAAGCTGCAGAGATCTGCGGTTGCGCTGTCGGCACGATCAAGAGCCGCGTCTCGCGCGCCCGTACACGCCTACAGGAACTCCTTGGCGTATCCGGCGAGGTCGATTACGGCCCGGATGCCGGTGACGCAGCCATCACGTCCCGCGCCTTCGGCGGCTGAACGTTCAGCGAAGTACATGTAAACTCATAGACGCCGCCTTCACGGGCGGCGTTTTTGTGTGTTTCGCGTAGCACCAGACAACTGCCCTCCCCTGTGTTTGCAGTATTTTGCATAGCACAGATCCATTCGCTCCGCGCGAGCGTCGACCAGAGCCTGATGACAATCCGACAAGACACAAAAAAAGCTGCCGGAATTTGTCCGGCAGCTCGATGATCGAAAGACGAGTAACGGCTGGTGTTACTCTCCAGGATTTGTAAAGCGACGACGCGTCCTGCCACCGCTCAGGGCGAGGAAGCCGAGGCCCCCCGCGATCGATGCAAACATCAGGGGCTTCGACTTCAGAAGAAGCGGAACCGCTGTGAGTGCTGCCGTCAAAGCCAGCGTCTTGCCGCTATTGGCGGCCACTGCCTGCTTCTTGCGCTTGACTTCCGCTCTCGCCGTGAGCGTCACCGAAAGGTAGAAAATCACGGCCAGCAGCAGCGCGCCGCCTGCAACCACCAGAAGCGCTATGGGAAGGCCCCAGAACTGCGACAGATGAACGGCAAGTGCCGCAACGCCCAGCACATAGGCCGTCAGCACGAAAAGTGCAGCGAGCCCATACAGCATGATGTTGCGCTTCAGCCGCTCCGTAAATGCCGCGATATCCATCGCGGCAAACGAAGCGATAAGGGGACCAAGGCCCATCATCTTTAGCGACGCGACAGAAGAGCGAAGACGAAGCCAACGCCGGCTGCGATCGCGATCGACTGGATCGGTGCCTTGCGGATCTTCGCTTCCAGGTCGCGCTCGAACGAGATCGCCTGCTCGCGGGCAGCTTCAACCATCTGCATGGACGCATCGGTCGCATCGGATGCGGCGCGACGGGCCTTGCCCTTCACTTCACTCGCCGTGCTGCTGCCGACGGCGCCGACGGTCTTGGCAAGCGACGAGATATCTTCGCGGAGCTGCTGCAGCTGCGCTTCGATGTCAGACGTCGTAGCAGCACCGGCGGCGGTGCGAGCGCGGGCAATTTCGGCATTCGTGGAAGTAGCTGCGGCCATGGAGATCTCCTGTTTCTACGGATCTTGGCGCCGCGCGGAAGGCGCGGGCTTTGCGGAAAGGTTCAAACGACATGCAAACTGTGAGGCTAGGCGAAGATCGGGATATCAGGCCCGGCCGTGTTCGAAAGGATGCCTCTCGCACATCATACTCCACCAGACGCAAAGTGCACGCATTCGTCTGCCAAAATGAAACGCGGCGAAACCGTGAAGGTTCCATCGCCGATTTTTGCGCTCGGACCGTCACTCGATGCGCAGATCAGGGCGTAAGTCTCGGCTCTGGCCAGTTGGTCACGCCGCCGGTCCACTGCTCAAACGCATGCGACAGCTTCAGAACGAGCACGTCTGCGAACCGGGGTCCGACGATCTGCAGCCCGATTGGCATTCCGCTGCGGGAGAAACCGCAGTTGATCGAGGCGGCCGGCTGCTCCGACATGTTCCACGGCACCGTGTAGCCGATATGCTCGAACGGTTTCAGAGGATCGTTGGTCGGCGATGCCCAGTCGGCCGGATAGGAGACGATCGGGTTGGTCGGCGACAAAACCGCATAGACGCCGGAGAAGAGTCTCGCACAGGCCTTGCGCATCTCGTTCGTCTGGTTGAAACCGCGCACCGCCTCGACGCCGGAAACCGAAGCCCCGCCCTTTGCCCATTCGAAGATGTAGGGCAGGATCTGCGCCTTGCGCTCGTCCGGCATCGTCTCGATATCGCCCCAGAACCGCGCCCGCCAGAAACTGTCGAGCCCGTCCAGCATCGTCCGCGTCATGACGGGCGCAACCTCCACGATCTCGGCCCCCGCCGCCTCGAACCGCTTTGCCGCAGCCGTCACCGCCGCGCGGACCTCGTCGTCGAGAGAGATCCCGATGCCCGCATCCAGCATAAGCCCGATCTTCATCCCCTTGACGTCGATGTCGAGATCCACCCAGTCGAAGGCGTTGGGCGGCAGCGATGTCGCGTCGCGCCAGTCGGGGCGCGACAGGGTCGCCATGGCGATCGCACTGTCGTCCACCGTCCGCGTCATCGGCCCGGCACAGCGCCCGACAAAGAACGGATCGACCGGAATGCGGCCCTGGCTGGGCTTGAAGCCGAAAAGCCCCGTCCAGCCGGCCGGCAGCCGGATCGAACCGCCGATATCGGTGCCGATATGCAGGGGTCCGAAGCTCGAAGCCGCAGCCGACGCCGCGCCGGCACTGGATCCGCCCGGGTTCTGCGTCAGGTCCCAGGGATTGCGGCTTAAGGGGTGAAAGCTGGAAAGCCCTGACGACAGCATGCCGTAATCGGGACATGTGGTCTTTGCGAAGATTACCGCGCCGTCCTCGCGCAGCCGTGCAGCGGCCGGCGCATCGCTGGCCGCTGCCGTCAGCTCCGTCGCGGCGGTTCCGAGCGGCACCGGATGCCCTTTCGTGGCGATCAGTTCCTTGATCGTCACCGGAATGCCGTCGAGCATCCCCAGCGTCTCGCCCTTCGCCCAGCGCTCGGTGGAGGCTTTCGCCTGTTGCCGTGCGCTTTCCGGATCGTAGAGGTAGAGCGCCTGAACTTGGTGTTCGAACGCCGCAACCCGTGCCTCGACCACCTCCCAGTATTCGAGCGGCGAAAGCTTCTTCTGCGCATAAAGAGAAAGAATGTCCCGGATCGTCAGTTTCAAAAGGGCGTTCATGAAAAGTCTTTCACTCAGGTCGTCGTTTAAAATCAGGGTGTCGAGCGCGGATCGAGAAGGTCGCGCAGACCATCGCCGAGCATGTTGAGGCCCAGCACCGCGATCGCGATCGCCAGCCCCGGCATCAAGGCGAGCCAAGGCGCCTGCCCAAGGAACGTCTGCGAATCCGCAAGCATCCGCCCCCAGGTCGGGTTCGGCGGCGGCATGCCGAGCCCGAGATAGGAAAGCCCCGCCTCCGTCAGGATCGCGAGACCGAGCTGGATCATCACCTGCACGATGATCTGGTTCGAAATATTGGGCAGGATGTGGACGAACGTGATCTTCAGCTTCGAACGCCCCATGCCGATAGCCGCCGCCACATAGTCGCGCGTCCAGATCTGCCGGGCCGCGGCCAGCGTGAGGCGTGCGAAGACGGGCACCATGAACGTGGCAATAGCGATGACCGCCGTGAACCGGCCGGATCCGATAAAGGCGCCGAGCATCATCGCCGACAGGATCGGCGGAACCGCGAAGATGATGTCGCAGCCGCGCATCACGATCTGTTCGACCCAGCCGCGCCGCATCGCCACCACGGTGCCGACCGCCGTGCCGATCGTGGCACCGATCGCCACCGCAAGCAGCGCCGTCGACAGCGAATTCCAGGCGCCGACCATCAGCGCGGAAGCCACATCGCGTCCGAACTGGTCGGTCCCGAGCAGGCCGAATTCGAATGGCGGCTTCAGCTTGTGGACGATGTTCATCTTCGACGGCGGATAAGGCGTCCAGACCAGCGAAAGCAACGCCACCAGAAACAGGAACAGCGTCACGACAAGCCCGGCAAGAAGAACGGGACGGCGCAGAAGTTGCCTCATCTCACCCCCACCCTCAGCCGCGGATCGATCACCAGGTAAAGAAGGTCGACGAGGAAATTGACGACGATGACAAGGGCTGAGAAAAACAGGACGACGTCCTGCATGACCACGATGTCACGCTGCGCCAGCGACTGGTAGGCAAGCCTTCCCAGACCCGGCAGGTTGAAGACGTTTTCGACCAGCACTGCACCGGCGATCAGAAAGGTGAACTGCATGCCGATCATCGTCACCACAGGCACAAGCGCATTCGGCACCGCATGGCGCCAGAGTGCCGCCCCCTCGCCCAGCCCCTTGGCGCGGGCGGTGCGCACATAATCCTCGTTCATCACGTCCAGCACCGCGGCCCGCGCGACGCGTGTCAACACGCCCGCCTGCGGCAGCGCCAGCGCGATCGCTGGCAGCAGCAACGCCTGCAACCCGGCCAGCAGCCCCGCGTCCCAGCCCGGAAATCCACCCGCCGGCATCCAGCCGAGCAGCGTCGAAAACAGGATGATCGACAGCAGCCCCACCCAGAAGGCGGGCACCGCGATACTGACATAGGACACCGCGCCGACAACCGCGTCGAACATGCCGTTATGCTTCTTCGCCGCCTGCACCCCGAGCGGAACCGCGATCCCGACCGAGAGCAGAACCGCCATCAACGCCAACGGCAGCGTCACCGTCAGCCGCTCCGCAATCAGCCCCGCCACAGGCACGCCGTAGGTATAGGACTGCCCGAGATCGCCCTGAAAGACACCCCAGAGCCAGGCAAGATACCGCACCGGCAAGGGCTGATCGAGCCCCATCTGGGTTCTGAGCGCCGCCAGCGTTTCCGGGCTTGCTGACGTCCCCAGCACAATCGCCGCGGGATCACCCGGCAAGAGATCCATGACGACGAAGATCAGCAGCGACACGACGAGAAGCGTGACGATGAGCGACAGGATGCGGCGGATAAGGATGGAAATCATGGGCCGCACCCTCCAACATCCACCATGCCTACGCCAGTCGCCCCTCCCCACCCTCCCCACAAGGGGGAGGGCTTAACCCAGCCGAACCGCCGGGCCACGATCGAGGCAATCGGGTGCCGCATACCTTCTCCCCCCTTGTGGGGGAGATGGCGGGCAGGCCAGAGGGGGATTTCAGTCATCCGCGAATGAGCCCCATCTTTCGCAAGGCCCGCTCATCGCACTGCTTGACGCCTCTCCCGTTGTCGGAAACGTCACCGGCGCAGATTACGGCGAGACGCATCGTCATTCTTGCCAATACACCTCGGACAGCACGTTCGAAGGGATCGGCTCGTTCTCCCACAGTCCTTTCAGCTTCGCGTCCCAGATCCCGAGCTTCGGCATCACGAACAGGAACAAGGCCGGGACGTCCTCTGCCAGGATCGTCTGCGCCTCGCCGTAGAGCTTGTCCTGTTCCGCAGGATCGGCCGTCGCTTCGACCTTGGCGAGGATCTCGTTGAAGGCGGGGTTCTTGTAGTGGAAGTAATAGGGGTCGCGGGCGTAGATATCGATGTCCATCGGCTCCGCATGGGCAACGATGGTCATGTCGTAGTCGCCGGCTTTCAGCACGTCCGATACCCATTTTGCGGGAAACTCGCTCGTTTCGATATTCATCGTGACGCCGATTTCGGCAAACATCGCCTGCAGGATCTGCGACGAGCGCTGCGCATAAGCCATCTGCGGCGCCTTCATGGTGAAGGAGAAGCCGTTCGGATATCCGGCCTCGCTCAAAAGCGCCTTCGCCTTTTCGGCGTCGTAGGGGTAGACGCCGGTTAAGTCCTTGAAGCCGCGGTCGTTCGGCGTGTAGTGGCTGCCGATCGGCGTGCCGTAACCCGACCATGCACCTTCGACAACGGTCGCACGATCCACCGCCATCATCAGCGCTTGGCGAACCTTCTTGTCGTCGAATGGCTTGCGCGAATTGTTCATGCCCGCCACGACCTTCAGCTCGGTATTGCCGATCACGGTCGTAAGCTTCCTGTCGCCTTCGAAGGAGGAGACCAGTTCCGGCGCGCCGAATTCCGGGAAGGCGTCGACATCGCCGGCCTTTAGCGCCGCTGCCTGCGCCTGCGGATCGGCGATGAACCGGAAGACCGCCGTTTCGAGCTTCAACGAAACGGACTTGTTCCAGTATTCCGCATTCTTCGCCAGATCGACCTTCGAACCCTTCTGCCAGGACACGAACTTGAACGGACCAGTACCGACCGGCGTGGTCTTGTTATCGGCGGCAGATTTCGGCTCCACCATCACCGAGGCCGGCCAGCCGAGCCAGTAGAGCAGGCTGCCCGCCGGCTGCTTCAGCTTCAGTACCAGCGTTGCGGCATCGGGCGTCTCCACCGTCTCGATCGAGGCGAAATAGCGCTTCTGCGGATTGACGCTGTCGGCGCCGCGAGCCCGGTCGATCGTGAATTTCGCAACGGACGAGTCGAAGGCGACGCCATTGTGGAAGGTCACGCCTTGGCGCAGCTTGAACGTATAGGTCTTTCCGTCCGGGGAGATCTCCCAGCTTTCCGCAAGCTGCGGCTGCACCTTGCCGGCGCTGTCGACCGTCGTCAGGCCCTCAAAGATATTCTGCCAGCTCACCTGGCCGATCGCCACAGGGGCGGCAATCGTCGGATCGAGACCGATGGGTTCGATCGTCATGCCGATCGTGACCGACGTCTTTGCCGCGGCAAACGCCCCGCTTCCCATCGAGGCGGCAAGGCCAAGCGCAACAGACGCCGCAATCACGCTCCGGCGCGAAAACACACCCCAACCAGCAACCGTCTTCATGGCATTGTTCCCCTGCTTATTGATCTCTTGACCGCGATCTTACGGGCATTTCGCAGGTGCACAATAGTCTTCTGCCGCCCGCCACAAGGATTAGCCGCGGCTGAAGCCTTCGCTCGCCACCAGCAGCTGTCGGGTGTAATCCGCCGAGAACTCGCGGTTTTCAAGCGCCTGCGCCGGCACGGTTTCCACCACCTTGCCGCTCTTCATCACCGCAAGACGGCCGCACATATGGCTGATCACACCGAGATCATGGCTGACCATCACAAAGGTCAAACCGCGGTCGCGCTTTGCCTGCTCCAGCAAATTGAGGATTTCCGCCTGGATCGACGCATCGAGCGCCGAAGTCGGCTCGTCCAGCAGCAGGATCTTCGGTTCGAGGATGAGTGCCCGGGCAATCGCGATGCGCTGCCGCTGGCCGCCGGAAAGCTGGTGCGAATACCGGAAGCGGAAACCCGCTCCCAGCCCGACCTCATCCAGCGCGCGGGCAATCCGCACATCGACGTCGCTAAAACCGTGGATCGCCAGCGGCTCCAGCAGCAGCCGGTCCACCGTCTGGCGCGGATGCAGCGATCCGTAGGGATCCTGGAACACCATCTGGACAATGCGGTAGAATTCCTTGGTCCTCGCCTGCCCCGAATAGGTCTTTCCCGCGACCGTCAGCGAGCCACTGTCGAACCCTGCCAGCCCGGAAACGGCGCGCAACAGCGTCGATTTCCCCGAGCCCGATTCACCGACGATCCCGAAACTTTCGCCCTCTTCCACATCAATGCTGACATGATCGAGTGCGGCAAAGTCGTCATAGGTGACGAGCATGTCTCGGATGGAGATGATGGCACTCATAGCGACCACTCCGGCTTGCGGTCGAGCACCGGCAGCGGATGCCGGTTTGAGCCTATCGTCGGAAGGCAATTGAGAAGCCCCAGCGTATAGGGATGGCTCGCCTTGGAAAGATCGGCAGACGCCAGTTCCTCCACCACCCGTCCGGCATACATCACCAGCACCCGGTCGCAGAAGGAGGAGACCAGACGCAGATCGTGAGACACGAAGATCAGCCCCATGCCGCGCTCGGACACCAGCTTGTCGAGAATGTCGAGAACGTCGAGCTGCACGGTCACGTCGAGCGCGGACGTCGGTTCGTCAGCGATCAGAAGCTCCGGCCCGCAGATCAGCATCATCGCGATCATCACCCGCTGCCCCATGCCGCCGGAAACCTCGTGCGGATAGAGATCGTAGACACGGCCCGGATCGCGGATCTGCACCGCTTCCAGCATCGCAATCACGCGGTCCTTGGCCTGCGATCCCGAGACCTTTTCATGGGTCTTCAGCGTTTCGACGATCTGCCGACCGATGGTCATGACCGGATTGAGGGAATATTTCGGGTCCTGCAGAATCATCGCGATCTGCTTGCCGCGAATGTGCCGCCGCTCCGATTTCGGCATCGACAGCAAATCGCGGCCTCTGAATTCCAGCTTGTTTGCGGTGATCTTCGCATGCCCCGCCGTCAGCCCCATGATGGCGCGACCGGTCTGCGATTTGCCGGAACCGGATTCACCGACAATGCCGAGACGTTCCTTGCCGAGCGTGAACGAGACGCCGCGCACGGCGCTCACCTCGCCGGTGCGGGTCGGAAACGTCACGCGCAGGTCGTCGACCGCAAGTAGCGGCGCTTCGGTGGTACCAGTCATGTTGACGGAAGGATTGCCCATCATCATTGGCCTTTCTCCGTCATTGTCCGGCCTCCTTCGGATCCAGCGCATCGCGCAATCCGTCGCCGAGCAGGTTGAAGCCGAGGCTGACGATCAGGATGGCGATACCGGGCATGGCGGCTACCCACCACTGGTCGAGAATGAAGCGACGACCGGATGCGATCATCGCACCCCATTCAGGCAGCGGCGGCTGTGCACCGAGACCCAGGAAGCCGAGGCCGGCGGCGGTCAGGATGATGCCTGCCATATCGAGCGTGACACGCACGATCAGCGACGACATGCAGAGCGGCATGACATGGCGCAGAACAATGCGGAATGGCGACGCACCCATCAGCTTCACGGCCGAAATGAATTCCGAGTTGCGGAACGTCATCGTTTCGGCGCGGGCGATACGCGCATAGGGCGGCCAGGACGTGACGGCGATGGCAAGCACCGCGTTCTCGATGCCGGGTCCCAATGCCGCGACCAGCGCCAGCGCCAGAACGAGCTTCGGAAAGGCGAGAAAGATGTCGGTGATCCGCATCAGGACCGCATCCACCCAGCCACCGGCGTAACCGGAGACAGTGCCGACGATCAGCCCGACCGGCGCGGCGATGACCGCGACCAGCACCACCACGAACAGCGTCAGCCGCGATCCGTAGAGCAGCCGCGAAAGGATATCGCGGCCCTGGTCGTCGGTGCCGAGCAGGAAGCCGGCCGAACCCGGCGGCAGCAGCCGCGAATTGCGCAGGTCGCCCTGCACCGGGTTATGCGGCGCAAGAACGTTGGCGAAGATGGCGATGAAAATCAGGCCCAGAATGATGAACAGGCCAAGCAGTGCCAGCCGGTTTTCGGAAAACTGGCGCCAGACCACATAGGCACGGCCAACACGGGCCTGATGCCGGGAGGTCGGCCGGTCGGACAAAAGCCACGCCCGGCTATAGGGTTTCAACGGTTCAACGACACTCATCGGCGCGTCCTCGGGTCGAGCGTCCGATAGAGAAGATCGGAAAACAGGTTGATGGCGACGAACACCATGCCGATCACAAGTGTGCCCCCGAGCACCGCGTTCATGTCGGCATTTTGCAGCGAGTTGGTGATGTAGAGGCCAAGCCCCGGCCAGGAGAAGATGGTTTCGGTCAAAACCGAGCCTTCAAGCAACCCCGCATAGGAAAGCGCGATGACGGTGATCAACGGCACGGCCGCATTACGCAGCGCGTGGAACCAGATGATCCGCGTTTCCGACAGGCCCTTGGCACGCGCCGCAACCACGTATTCCTGCGCAAGCTCGGTCAGCATGAACGAGCGCGTCATGCGGCTGATATAGGCGAGCGAGAAATAGCCGAGCAGGCATCCGGGCAGGATGATGTGACGGAACAGGTCCCACACCACCTCCCACTCCCCCTGCCAGATGGCATCGACGAGGAAGAAGCCGGTCACGGACGTGAACGTGTATTCGTAGGCGATGTCGATACGGCCGGGATAGGCGACCCAGCGGAGCTTCGCATAGAACACGACAAGCGACAGCAGTCCCAGCCAGAAGATCGGTACCGAATAGCCGATCAGGCCGATGATACGCACGATCTGGTCGGCGATCGAGCCCCGCTTGACGGCCGCCAGTACGCCGAGCGGCACGCCGATGACGGCGCCGATCAGCGTGCCGATCGTGGCAAGCTCGATCGTTGCCGGAAACACCCGGGCAATATCGGTCATGACAGGGTTCGTCGTCAGCACCGAGGTGCCGAAATCACCGGTCAGCGCCTGTTTTATGTAGATCCAGAACTGATGATAGAGCGGCAGGTTGAGGCCCAGTTCCTCGCGCACCCGTTCCACCACATGGGCTGGCGCCCGGTCACCGACGATCGCCAGCGCCGGATCGATCGGCACCACGCGGCCGATGAAAAAAGTAACGGCCAACAGGCCAAGGAAAGTGGTCGCCGCGGTGATCAGAAACCGCAGCGTACCTTTGACAATGGAGGGAGCACGGCGCCTGTTGCGCCGTGTCACAGTCGTTACATCAGGAAGCGTCAAGGAAATCGTCCCCTATCGGCTATTCCTTCGAGACCGGAGCAACGAAGTTGGTGTCGAAGCTCGGGCCGAGCTTGTAATTCTTCACCTTGGATGAATAGCCGGCCACTTCCGTCTGCTGGAAGACGATCACGAACGGGCTGGTGGCCAGAACCTTTCTCTGCAGGTCCTCGTAGGTGGCCGCGCGCTTGGCGGCATCCTTTTCGAGAAGCGCGCCCTTGCTGGCGTCAGACAGTTCCTTCGGCACGTCCCAGGCATTGCGCCAGGCGAGCGTCTTCGTCGTGCCCGTATCGGCATTGTCAGGGTTGACGGTAAACGTCTCGGCATTCGAGTTCGGGTCGAAATAGTCCGAACCCCACTGGCCGATATAGATGTCGTGGGTGCGGGCGCGGTACTTGGTCAGCGTCTGCTTGCCGTCGCCCGGAATGATTTCCAGCTTTATATTGGCCTGCGCCAGCGTCTGCTGCACGCTTTCGGCAATGCCGGTCACCGGCTGCGTGTTGCGCACGTCCATGGTCACGGTAAAGCCGTCAGCCAGACCCGCCTTGGCCAGCAGTTCCTTCGCCTTCGCCACATCCAGCTTGTAGGGGTTGTCGGAGAGCGCGCCGAGCTGGCCCTTCGGCAGGAAGGTCTGGTGAATTTCGCCGATACCCTTGATCAGCGTCGCGCCGATCGCATCATAGTCGACGAGATACTTCATCGCCTCGACCACTTCCGGCTTGGCGAGGTTCTTGTTCTTCTGGTTGAGGCTGAAATAGTAGACGGTGCCCTTCGGCGCTGAGGTGAGCGCGATGCCCTCCTTCTTCGACACGGAGTCCATGTCGTTCGGCTCGAGATTGCGGGCGACATCGATGTCGCCATTCTCAAGCGCAAGGCGCTGGCCGGAGCTTTCCTTCATGTGGCGGTAGATCACCCGCTTCAGCTTCGGCTTCTCGCCGTAATAATTGGGATTGGCTTCCATCACGACGGCTTCGTTGGCGCGCCATGCGACCACCTTGAACGGGCCGGACCCCGCATAGCCGGTCTTCATCCACTCATTGCCAAAATCGGTGTCGAATTTGTATTCGGCCGTCGGGGTGACGGATTTCGCATGCTCCATCACCACCTTCTTGTCGACCACCGCGGTCACTGTTGCGGTCAGCACGTTGAGCACGAAGCTCGGCGCATAGGCCTTGTCGACGACAAAGGTAAACGTGTCGGCGCCGGATGCCTTCGCCTTTTCGGTGACGTTGTCAGCCTTCAGGCCGAACTGGGTCAGAAGGAACGCCGGCGACTTGTCGAGCTTCACGGCGCGCTCGAACGAGAAGGCGACGTCTTCTGCGGTGATCGGGTTGCCGGACGCAAATTTGAGGTTGGGCTTCAGCTTGAACGTATAGGTCATGCCATCGTCGGACACCGTCCAGCTGTCGGCGAGATCGCCGATCACCTTCGACGTGTCGGACGGATCGAGCGTCACGAGCTTGCTATAGCTGTTGGCGGTCACTTCAGCCGCCGAAAGCTCGAAAGCTTCGCCCGGATCGATGCTGATAATGTCGTCGATCGCAAAGCCTTCGACCAGCGTATCGGCCGGCGTTGCGGCCATCGCCTCTCCGGAAAGACCATAGGGTGCGGCAAACGAAAGCAGCGACAGCGCGGCGGTCGCCGACAGCATTCGAAGAGTGTGGGAGCGAAGATGAAGCATATGATTTCCCCTGTTCCGTACGTTGCGGAAGCCTGTTTCTAACCCGTTCGAAGCCCGTCTTCCGAGCCTATTCCTGCCAAGCCTTGCCCAGAACCCTCAACCAGTTTTCACGGCAAAGCTTTGCGAGATCCTCGTCAGCGTATCCCTCAGTTTTGAGGGCCGCAACCAGATTTTGATTGCCTGCAGCATCGCTGATCTGCTGCGGTATCGTGGCGCCGTCGAAGTCCGATCCAAGCGCCACGCAGTCGATCCCCATCCGCTCGACCATGTAGTTGATGTGGCGCACCATGTCGGAAAGCGGGGTCGCCGCATCGTCGCGCCCGTCGGGCCGCAGCATGGTCACCGCATAGTTCAGCCCGGCCAGACCTCCGCTTTCCTTGATCGCGTCCATCTGCCTGTCCGTCAGGTTGCGGGCGACCGGCGTCAGCGCATGCGCGTTGGAATGGCTGGCGATCAGCGGCTGGTCGCTGGTCTTCGCCACATCCCAAAACCCCTTCTCGGTGATATGCGAAAGGTCGATCGCGATCCCGAGCCGGTTGCATTCCTTAACCAGCCGGAAGCCCGCATCGGTCAGCCCCGGCCCCGTATCGGTCGTCATCGGAAACGCGAAGGGCACGCCATGGCCAAAGATGTTGTGGCGGCTCCAGACGGGACCGAGCGACCGCAGGCCCGCCGCATGGAACACGTCGAGATTGACAAGATCCGCATCGATCGCCTCGCAGCCCTCCATATGCATCACGGCGGCAAAGACGCCGTCCTCGATCGCCTTGCGGATCTGCGCAACCGACCGGCACAACCGCCAAGCCCCGGCCCGGTCGAGCCGCAGCGCGATGGAGGCCATTTCCAGCGCGATATCCAGCGACGGCGCATAATCGAGCGGCGCTGCCAGCGGCGTCGCATAATGTCCGTCCGCATCCGGATCCGACAGAACCAAATCGCCCGAGGGAATGTAGATGGCACAAAGTCCACCGACGAGACCGCCCTTTTTCGCGCGCGGCGCATCAATATGCCCCCCCGCCGTCCCCCCTGCAAACTCCGCCACCGGATCCCCACCAGCCTTCATGTTCCGCCAGAGCCGCAAAAGCACATCGTTATGGCCGTCGAACACCAATTGCATGATTTCATTCCCGATATCGTGATTGTCAGAAGCGGTGGGTGATCGCGATCCTATCCCGCCGGCCGTGTTTCGCAAGTTGGAAATGCGCTCAGACGCACCTGTCGAAATAACGGCCCGATCAAGAGCTCCCCGCATTGCGGACGCGATGGCACTGGATTCCTGTGACAAGCTCCCTCATCACTTTGCTCGTCACAGGAACCCAGCCGCGCGAAGTCCTTCGCGTGAGAGAACGCTTTTTGGACTGACGTCACAAACCCCACAACCCCTCACCCGCCGTCACCAGCATCGGCGTCCCGAACACTCCCACGACCTTCTCCCGCCACTCGGCGCCATACCCGTCGAGCCTGTCATGCCAGCGCACCGATTGCAGCATCGCCGCCCCGATCGCGACGGGCTCGATGCCCTGCGACGCCAGCAGCGTCAGACCGGCGACGATGGAGGTGCCGGAGGAGATCACGTCGTCCACCAGCACCACGCGCTTTCCCTTGATCAGCGGCAGCATGCGCGGATCGACATAGAGGCGTTTCACCTGGTCGGGTGTGGTGATCGACGACAGCGGCACAGACATCGTCTCGTCGTACCAAAATTTCCTGGAGGTCCCGAGAGGAACGTAGCGCGGCAATCCCAGCGCGCGGGCGACGGCTGAGGCGAGCGTCAGGCCAAGCGTCGGCAGGCCGACGATCACCTCGGGGCGGTAGGGTTCGAGTTTCTTTGCGAGATCCGCCGCCAGCGCATCCTGCACCTCGAAACTCGCCTGGTTGATGATCAGCGAGGCGAGCGCGTGTTTGCCGTCGGAAAGCGGGCGGATCGGCAGTCGCAGCTGCCGCCCGTCATCGAGGCTGACGGGAAAGAACCCAGAAAACGGCGCCTCGCATGAAAACGTGCCCGCCGGATGCATCTCCTGCCAGAAGTCGTGCGGCTGCATGAACGCCCCTTATCCGAGAATTTCGAGAACGGGGCTTTCCAGCACCTTGCCTGTTGCGACATCGGCGATGCCCCTGTCGGTCTGGTGCGGACCGGGATTGCAGGCAAGCGTCGCGCCAAAGCAGGCCTTGAACACAAGATAGGGCGGCGTCCAGTCGACGATGCCGTCCATCGCCGCGCGGATGGCCCGAAAGCCGTCTGCTACCTCTTCCATCGGCGCTTCCGAGACGAGGCCCGAAAGCGGCAACGGCAGCAGCACGTCCACCTTGCCGTTGATCGCCACCGCCATGCCGCCGCCGGCAGAAATCACCGCATTGGCGGCAACGGCCATATCGACTGGATCGGCGCCGAACACGGTCAGGTTATGGCTGTCATGCGCAAGCGTGGTGGCAAAAGCGCCGCGCCATGTGCCCCAGCCGGTGAGAAAACCGACGCGGGTGCGGCAGTCGGCCCGGCCATGGCGGTGGGTCACGGCAATCAGCGTCGCACCCTCAGGCGGCACCACGAAACCATCGACGACATCGGCATCCGCGCTTCCCCAGCGGGTAAACCGTGGCCGGTCGATCGTGGCAAGGCGCACCTTCGTGCCCTCCGACCGAACCCGGAAATCGTCTGCCTGCAAAGGCTTGAGCTTGACCGAAGCCGTCAGCGGGGCCGGATCGGTCGGTTTGATCTCGACCGAAATCGCTCCGCGGCAGCCAACTTCCGTACCGCTGGCGAACACATGCCGGGCGCGGAAATCCGTAAGATCCTCGAAGATAGCGATATCGGCACGGCGCCCGGCGGCAATCAGGCCGAGATCGGCGCGTCCGATGCGCTGGGCCGCGTTCAGCGTTGCGGCCTGAAGCGCCCATTCCGGCTTCATGCCGTAGCGCACCAGCCTGCGCACCACATCGTCCAGCCCGCCGCCATCGACGAGATCGTCGGGAAACACGTCGTCGGTGCAAAGCGTCAGCGTCTGCGGCAGACGGCCGAGTTCGCCAAGCGCTGCGACGAACTCCGGCAGAAGATGGTCATGGCTGCCGCGCAGCTCCACCGTCAGTCCGGCGCGCAGCTTGGCGATCAGGTCTGCGCCCGAAACAAGCTCGTGGTCGGAGGTGATGCCGGATGCCATGAAGGCATTGAGATCCGCATCGGCAAGGCCGCGGGCATGGCCGCAGACCAGCTTTTCCGCAGCCAGCGCCACTTGGACGATCTCGCTCATGCGCGGGTCGCGATCGATCACGCCGCGCATGTTCATCACTTCGGCCAGACCGGCGATCTTCGGCCAGTAAAGCATTTCCTCGATCGCATCAGCTTCGAAACTGGCGCCCGCCATTTCGAGCCCCGGTGCAGACGGTACGCAGGACGGCGCAAGAACCAGGCACCGCAGCGGCAGGCACTTCACTGCCTCGACCGCCCAGCGCACGCCATCGACACCGTTGACGTTGCCGAATTCGTGCGGATCCCACACGACGGTTGTGACGCCGCGCGGCAGCACGGTTTGTGCGTAGGTGGCCGGCGTCACCATCGAGCTTTCGATATGCATATGCGTATCGATCAGCCCCGGCGACACAAAGGCACCGCCGGCATCGATCACCCGGTCGGCATCGCTGCGGCTAGCAGGCGCGTGGACGCTGGCGATCAGCGGCCCGACAATGCCGATATCGGCCGCGCGGAGTTCGCCCGTCACCATGTCGACCAGGGTGCCGCCGGTGATCAGGATGTCGAAAGGCGCATCACCGCGGGCAGCGATCACTGCCCGGTCGCGCAAGCCCGCATCGGTAAACCCGTAGATGTCAGTCACGATGGTCTTCATCTCGCCGCTCATCACCACGTTGCCTCCGCCTTGAGGGTTTCAAGGATCGTATCGCGCGCCTTTTCGACGTCTATCTCGGCCGCATAGGATCCGTTGAAACCGCTAACCTTGGCCGCCCGGGTCTCCACCACGGTCCGCCCACGCGTCACGGTACCGGCGGTTTCCATGTCGATGCGCGCCTCGCGCCAGGTGACGTGATCCGGATAGGCGAAGGCGAAAGCGGCAACCGCATCGTAAAGCGCCATCGCCGGCCGGCCGCGGCTGGTGGCGATCTCGACGAAGCCGGCTAGAAGATCGGCCACCAGCGTCGCATTGCGTCCGCCGGCAGCGCGGATCGGCGCCACGTCATCCGGAAAGCACAAAACCCTGCGGCAGATATCGAGATCGACCATCCTGAGCGGGATCTGATGCGCAAGCACGATCGCAACCGCTTCCGGATCGGCATAGGCGTTGAATTCGGCAGATGCTGTCTGATTTCCGGCCGTCAGGCTGCCGCCCATCCAGGTGAGATCGGTGATCTTGGCGGCAAGATCCGGCCGTGCCAGCGCAACGGCTGCGATATTGGTGAGCGGCCCAAGGGCCAGGATCCGGCGCGCGTCGCCGTCGCTCGTTTCCAGCCACCGGCACAGCGCCTCGAAAGCATCGTCGTGAAATGTGTCGGGCATGTACGGCAGGTGCAGACCGGCGCTCGGCATGCCTTCATCGCCCAGCACGTCCTGCGCCGTCTCAAGCCTGCCCATCACTGGAAAGGCGCGGCCCGCGTGAACCGGGAACGGCCACACGAACGCCGCACAGGCACCGGCCGCATTGCTGCGAACACGTTCAATCGGTGCATTGCCGAACACAAGCGAAACCCCGTCCACGCCGAGACCGGCATGCGCCGCGACCATGATCGCGGCGATGTCGTCGAACCCCATGTCTGTGTCGATCCAGATGCCCATGGCTATATCTCCTCAGGCAATGCGCGAAAGTTGCGCGGCCTTGTGTACCGGCAGGTCGAAGGACAGGTCCGAGCCGGACACATGCACCGGTTCGGAAGCATCCACCTCAGCCTTGATCGGACCGAGCGCGCTGTCCAGCAAATATTCGCGGGAATGGCCCGCAAACGATGTGCCGCGCACCGTTCCGCGAAACGGTCCGGTTCCAAGCGTCACCATGCGCGGACGCCAGGCAAGACCGGCAGCCTTAGGCGCCTCCAGGCCGGGTGCGACCGAGAGCGGAACGCTGCCGTTGTCCGTCTTCAGCCCGCCGCCTTCCAGCGCAAAGATGTTCTCGAAACCGACGAAATCCGCCACGAAGGAGGAGGTCGGCCGGTTGTAGATATCTTCCGGCGTGCCGATCTGCTCGATCGCGCCGTTCTTCATGACGACGATCCGGTCGGCAAGCGACAGGGCTTCCGCCTGGTCGTGGGTGACGAAGATCATCGTCACGCCGGTCTCCCGCTGCACGCGCTGCAATTCGGTGCGCATTTCCAGCCGAAGCCGGGCATCGAGGTTGGACAGCGGCTCGTCGAGCAGCAGAACCTTCGGCTCCATCACCATCGAGCGGGCAAGGGCCACGCGCTGCTGCTGGCCGCCGGAAAGCTCGGCCGGCTTGCGGTCGGCAAATTTTGCCAGCCCGACGGAAGCGATGCCGGACTGCACCTTGGCATCCAGTCCGGCGCCCTTCATGCCCTTCAGCCGCAACCCGAAGGCAACGTTTTCGTAGACGGAGAGATGCGGGAACAGTGCGTAGGACTGGAACACCAGCCCCACGGCACGCTTGTTCGGCGCCGTGCGCGTCATGTCCTCGCCATCGAGGATGACCTTGCCGGATTTCACCGGCAACAGCCCGGCGATTGCCCGCATGGTCGTCGTCTTGCCGCAGCCGGAGGGTCCGAGCAGCGCGATGAGTTCGCCGCGCCGGACCGACAGGTCGAGATCGGCAACGGCGACGCTGTCGCCATAGGCAAGCGTCAGCTTTTCAAGCGAGAGATAGGATTGATCAGACATAGCGGGAAAATCCGAGAAAGCGTTCAGCAGCAAAAACGATGCCGATGGACAGGAAGGCGAGCAGCGACGAGAGCGCCGCAACCGACGGATCGAAGACGATTTCCATATAGGCCATCATGTCGATCGGCAGCGTGCGCACACCGGGACCGGACAGGAACAGCGATACGGGCACCTGGTTGAACGAGGTGACGAAGCCGAGGATGAAGGCCGATAGAATGCCGCCCTTGATGTTGGGCATGACCACCCGGAAGAAGGCACCGAGCCGGGACGAACCGAGCAGCACCGCCGCCTCCTCGATATCCGAGCGCAGGTTGTCGAGGCTCGCCGAAACGACGCGCACCGCATAGGGCAGGATCAGCGCGGTATGGGCGAGAAACAGCGCAAGCGTGATGCCGACGCCGAACGGCACGACCACGTAGCGCAGCAGCGAAAGGCCGACGATGATGCCCGGTACGATGATCGGCGCCGAAACGATGGTGCGGATGATTTCTGCCCCCGGCAGCCGGTAGCGCGACAGTGCGTAGGATGCGGGAATGCCGAGCACCAGCGCTGCCGCCGTGCCGCCGATGGCCAGAAACATCGACATCGCGAACGAGGCGCGGAAACTTTCGACGGTGAAGACCTTGAGGATCCATTGCAGCGAAAAGCCCTGCGGCGGAAAGGCTAGCGTCTCGCCGGCCGAAAACGACGCCGCGACGATGATCAGAAACGGCCCGATCAGGAAGGTCGCCAGCAGAAACAGCGTGGCGGGGACGAACAGGCTGCGAGCGGTCATCGGGCAGCTCTCCTCTGCGTGTTGCGCGCCGTTGCCACCCGCTTCAGGAGAAGGTTGGCGGCAAAGCTCATGACGATCAGGATGCAGGCGATGACGCTTGCGGCGACAAAATTATTGCTGACGGCAACCTGCTGGTACATCAGCGTTTCCAGCATCAGCACCTTGGAGCCGCCAAGGATCGCCGGGGTGATATAGGCTGTGAGGCAACCGGTGAAGACCAGCGTACCGCCGATGACCAACCCCTCCTTGGTGAGCGGCAGGATCACCTTCCAGAACACCTGGAACCAGTTGGCGCCGAGCACCCGTGCTGCCGGAACCGCATCCTTCGGCATATTCTCGAGCGCCGAGATCAGCGAGATGATCATCAGCGGCAGGAACAGCTGCAGCAGGCCGATAAAGATCGCCGTTTCGGAAAACAGGATGCGCAGCGGCGCCTCGCTCAGCCCCAGCGCCTGGAAGGCCTGGTTGACGATGCCGGTCCGGCCGAGAATGACGATCCAGGCATAGGTGCGCGCCACCGGCGAGATCATCAGCGGCAAAACGACCAGCCCGGTCATCCGCCCCTTGGCGGCGGGCGACAGGCTGACAATGGAAAACGCCGCCGCATAGCCGATCACCGCCGAAACCACCGTCACTAGCGCGCCAAGCTTCAGCGTGCGCAAAAACACCGCCTGATTGAGCGGCGAGGCGAAGAACTCGCCGTAAGCCGCAAGCGTCCAGCCACCATCAAGGCTTCTGAACCCGTCAGACAGCAGGATCAGCACGGGCACAATAAACACCGCCGCCGCAAAAATTGCGGCAGGCAGCGCAAGTGCAAACGCCTCGGCCCGGTTTTGAAACATGCGTGGTCTCCGGTAGTATCGTCGAACTGTGTCACGTCATCATTCCCGCGCGCTTCGCAGGCCGCGCCCTTTCAGCCCGGAACCCGGGCCGAAAGGATTGCGGCGCCGCAAGACGCACGGTTTGCTGAAGCTTACTGCCCGACCTTGTCGTTCCAGGTCTTGATCCAGCCGGCGCGGTTATCGAGAGCGACAGCCGAGGGGATGAACTTGAGGCTTTCGGCGGTTGCCTTGCCGAAGGTAAGGTTGCCAGCGATCTCGTCGGATACCTTCACCTTGCTATTGGCAGGGCTGTCCACCAGCTTTTCCGCAAGCTTGGTCTGGATCTCGGTCGACAGCCAGAAATCCATGAACTGCAGCGCCAGGTCGCGGTTCTTGGAACCCTTGGTGACGACCATGACATTCATGCCGCCGGCCTGGCCTTCCTTAGGCGTCGCCCATGCCATCGGCAGGCCGAGCTTGGTAAACGGCGCCCAGGCGAAACGACCGGCGGGCGCTGCCCAGATCTCTTCCTGCTTCATCAGCTGCACCAGCTGCGAGGACTTCTCGTAGAAGGTGACGATCTCGTCCTTGTTCTCGCCGATCGTCGCGATCGGGGCTGCAAGGTCAGGCGTATCCTTCCCCAGCGCCTGGCCGAGCATATAGAGCGTTGGTGCCGCGCCATTGGTAGTGATGTTCGGAAACGCGATATGGCCGACATATTCCGGCTTGAACAGATCCGCCCAGCTTTCGATCTTCATATTGTCGGACCGGTAGACGATCGAGTTGGCGTAGAACGTGTAGCCGACGCTCTTGCCGTCCTGGTTGGGATCCTTGGCGATGTCGTACAGCGCGTTGAAGCTCTTGAGCTTGGCCGTATCGATCGTGTCGGTCAGATCCTTGCGGGACGCAGACAGCGCATCGGCCATGGAGACGACGGCCATGTCGATGACCGGATTGGCCTTGTTGGCCTCCATCTTGGCCACCCGCTCGACGCTGTTGCCGGTCTCGACCACCAGCTTGCAGCCGCAGATCGCCTGGAAGGGATCATAGACGATCTGCTTGTACTCGTCCTGCGCCAGCGCATAGACGGAAATGGTCAGCGTCTTTTCCTGGGCCTGGGCAAGGCCTGTCGTGGCAAGCAAAACTGCGGCGGATGCGGTAATCAGGGTCTTCATGGGTCATTCCCTTCCAAGGCTGGGGATGCGGGTGAAAATTGGGGGCTGGAAACGGATGCGGTGGTCTGGCGGGCAACGAGTGTCATCGGCACGCGATCGGTCTTTGCAACGGCAGTGACGCCGACCGTTATGGTCGCGGCATCAGGCTCGGCCGCATCGTCACCGATCACACCGACCAGCGCGCCGACGGCAATCTCTGCGATCACCGCCATATCCTGGCGCACGGTGGTAAGGCCCGGCGAAACCACCGACGACCAGACGAGATCGTCGAAACCGGTGACGCTTGCCTGCTGCGGAATACGGATGCCCGCCTGCTGCAGTTCGGTCAGCGCACGCAGCGCATGCAGATCGCTTGTGGCGGCAAAGGCGGTAAAACCGAGATCGACCTTCTGCTTCAAACCGAGCGAACAGCCGGCTCCCGCCAGCGCCTCAAGCTTCTCGATCCAGATCGTCTCAAAGCGGGAACCCTTCGGCAGGCGCGATTTCATGCCGCCGATGCGGTCGTTCTGAACGTTCGAAAGCGGATTGGCGCCGATCAGCACGAAATTCCTGTGCCCGAGCCCGACCAGATGATCGGCCACCACCTGGCCACCCTGCCAGTGATCGGAAGAGACCGTGTTGCCAGGAGTCGACGGGCTGTCGATGACGGCGACCGGGCAACCGAGGTCGGCAATGCGGGTACCGAGCCGCGGCACGATGACGATCCCGTCGACCTGGCGCTCGACCAGCCGCTGGATCGCAAGCGTCTGCATCGAACTGTCGCCACGGCTGTCGGCGATCAAAACGCCGTAACCGGCATCGGCTGCAGCATTCTCGATCGCTTGGGCAATCTGCGGGAAAAGCGGATTGGCAATATCGGGAAGCACCAGCCCGATGACGCGGCTGCGCCCCGTGCGAAGCGCCCGCGCCGTCACGCTCGGCACATACCCAAGCTCCTCGGCCTTCGCCCGTATCTTCGCCCCAAGCTCCGGCGAAACCCGCCCCTTGCCCGACAACGCATTCGACACGGTGGCCGCCGACACGCCAAGGGCGCTCGCTATCGCAGTCATGTTCGAACCGGGGCGGATGGGAGCCATCGAGGCGCTCTGATTAATCGTTTAATCAGAAAAGCAGAAAACGGATGAGGAGTCGAGTCCTGCCGGATGGTTGCAAACTCACACCCTGGGCGGCCAGAGCGAAAATCCGGCACCACAGCATGGGCTTGGGGCACACCCAGCGTGAAGCAGAGGGCTTGGTCTACAGAGGGGTCAATCCGCGGCCGAAGACATGGCTGGGGTGTCGCCTGCGGTCATGGCGTGCATCGTTGACCGCCGTCCTGTTCGCCTGAGCCTTGAAACCCGTTGGCAATATCGGCAAGCGTTACCCCGGCAAACCTCTTGCGCAGCAGGTCCTCAGCTTCGTTGAAGACGTCCGTCAAAGTTCCGTTGACCGCCTGTTCGATCGGACATCCCGGCATGTCGTAAGCGGGTCCAACCGCAAAGATGGACGGTTCTCCGACCGCCCGGTAGATATCGAGAAGCGTCAGTTCCTCGAGAGGACGCGCCAGCGTCCAGCCGCCACCATGCCCTTTTACGGAGCTGACATACCCTTCGTCGCGCAGTCCCGCCATGGTGCGCCGGATGACGACAGGGTTGGCGTCGAGCATCTGTGCGATCGTCTCGGATGTCATCGCCCCGTCATGTCGCCCCATATGGATCAACACATGCAGCATGCGCGATAGCCGACTGTCCTGCCTCATCCTCTGCTCCCTCTCGTGCTTCCCCACCGACACTAGCACGATCGTCATTCACGATACAATCGAAGTGCCATGAGACTTGACCCGACTTTTCACGACACTTATGTTGTTGCGAGATAAAGGAGAAAGTCATGAGCGACACGATCTACGACGTCATCATCATCGGAGGCAGCTACGCCGGGCTGTCGGCAGCGCTTCAACTCGGCCGCGCGCGTCGAAAGGTCCTGATGATCGACGAAGGCCTCAGGCGCAATCGGTTCGCATCCCACTCGCATGGCTTCCTCACCCAGGACCATGTCGATCCCGCTGAAATTGCAGCCGAGGCCCGGTCACAGGTCATGGAGTACCCAACGGTGGATTGGGTCTCGGGTCGTGCAGAGACCGTTCAGCACAACGGTGAGAAAGGCTCCGGAGCGGCTCATGTCACCGTTTTGGTGAGAGACACCCGTTACCGTTCGCGCCGGCTGATCCTGGCTCTGGGCGTACGCGACATTCTTCCTGACATCGAGGGGTTGAAGGAGCGTTGGGGCAAAAGCGTGTTCCATTGCCCCTACTGCCACGGCTACGAACTCAACCAGGGCAAGATCGGCGTCATCGCCGGCTCGGCGCTCTCGATGCACCATGCGCTGATGCTTCCCGACTGGGGACCGACAACCCTGCTTCTCAACCAGGCATTCGAGCCGGATAGAGATCAGCTTCAATCCCTCGCAGCGCGCGGCGTCGTCATCGAGCGCTCCCCCGTGAAGGCCCTCACCGATCACGCCGATGTGCAGCTTGTAGATGGAAGGACCCTGTCTTTCTCCGGCCTGTTCGCGCTTGCTCCCTTCGAGGTCTCCACCTCAATCGCGCAGCAGCTCGGCCTCGACATGGAGCAAGGCCCCCTTGGCGCTACCATCAAGACTGATGCGATGAAGGAAACCAGCCTGCCCGGCGTCTTCGCCTGCGGCGACGCCGCGCGGCTCATGGCCTCAGTTGCACTCGCGGTCGGCGATGGAAGCCTGGCGGGCGTGGCTGCTCACCGGTCGTTGCTGTTCGCGACCATCAACGATGAATAGGTTCAAGGAGCGATGGATGGATTATGGTGAAGGGGCGAGACGCACCGTTCCGTCACTCTTCACCACCCCACCACCTCCTGCCCATACCGCGCCACCTCCTCCAGCAGCCACTCCCGAAACGCCACCACCGGCCTAAAATCGCGTTTGCTGATGGGTGCCACCGCGTAATAGGCGCTGGGACTTCTGACTTCATGCGGGAAGGCTTCGACCAGCTGGCCGCTTGCCAGTTCGGAATCGATCAGGAACAGCGGCATCAGCGCGACGCCCAGCCCCGCAATCGCCGCCTGCGCAACGCTTGAGAACTGTTCAAAACGCATCGCCTGGGAGGGTGCCGTGTCGATATCGAGGCTTGCGAACCAGTGGCTCCAGGCGCCGGGCCGGGATGCCATGTGCAGAAGCGGCAGCCGGAGCAGGTCTTCGCCCGCGCGGATCGGATGGCTGGCCAGAAACTCCGGCGAGCAGACCGGCGCCACCATTTCGCTCATCAGATAGGTGCATTCAGCGCCCGGCCAGTCGGGCGTGCCCACATGGATCGCCATGTCGATGCCCTCGCGGTCGAAATCGAACACCCCGATACGGGTCGCGAAATTCAGCGTCACCTGCGGATGCCGGGCCACGAATTGCGGAATGCGCGGCATCAGCCAGCGGGTGCCGAATGTCGGCAAGATCGCAAGGTTCAGCTGGTCGCCATGCCGTTTGCTCATGGCCGCAAGCGAGGCCGAGCGGATCTGGGAGAGCGCCACGCTGATCGACTTGGCATAGTCCGCCCCGGTCTCGGTCAGCACCACGCCGCGGCTGGTGCGCTCGAACAGCGGCATGCCCAGCTGCTCCTCAAGCCCGGAAACCTGCCGGCTGATGGCGCCTTGCGTCAAGGACAGCTCTTCGGCGGCCGCCGAAAAGCTGCCGAGCCTGGCAACGGAATCGAAGGCGGCAAGCGCCGAGGTGGACGGCAGAAGCTTTCGCGACAGGGTGAGCATGCCCTATGACTATAGATCATGACCGTTTGAGTAAACGGGTCTTGCCCTTGCGCGCCCCACGGCGATAATCGCCATCAACAGAATTGCTGAAATCCGGAGGCCTCAGAAGCATGGCGTTTAACTGGAACGATCCCTTTCTCATCGAAGACCAACTGAGCGACGAAGAGCGGATGATCCGCGATGCGGCCGCAAGCTTTGCCAAGGCCGAACTCGCGCCCCGCATCAACGATGCCTATCTCGATGAGACCACCGACAAGGACCTGTTCAAGCTGATGGGCCAGACCGGCCTTCTCGGCGTGACGCTGCCCGAGGAATATGGCGCCGCCAACGCCTCCTACGTCGCCTACGGCCTCGTCGCCCGCGAGATCGAGCGCATCGACAGTGGCTATCGCTCGATGATGAGCGTCCAGTCGTCGCTGGTGATCTATCCGATCTTCACCTACGGCTCCGACGAGCAGAAAAAGAAGTATTTGCCCGGCCTCGTCTCCGGAGACCTGATCGGCTGTTTCGGCCTGACCGAACCGGACGCCGGCTCCGACCCCGGCGGCATGAAGACCCGCGCCGAAAAGATCGAAGGCGGTTATCGCCTGCGCGGCGCAAAAACCTGGATCTCCAACGCCCCGATCGCCGATGTCTTTGTCGTCTGGGCAAAATCGGAAGCCCATAACAACGAGATCCGCGGCTTTGTGCTCGAAAAGGGCATGAAGGGTCTCTCGGCCCCGAAGATCGGCGGCAAGCTTTCGCTGCGCGCCTCGATCACAGGCGAAATCGTCATGGACGGCGTGGACGTGACCGAAGATGCCATCCTGCCCAACGTGTCGGGCCTCAAAGGCCCGTTCGGCTGCCTCAACCGCGCCCGCTACGGCATTTCCTGGGGCGTGATGGGCGCTGCCGAAGACTGCTGGTTCCGCGCCCGCCAGTATGGGCTGGATCGCAAGCAGTTCGGAAAGCCGCTCGCAGGCACA
Organism: Neorhizobium sp. DAR64862/K0K3; assembly: GCF_050500185.1. NCBI lineage: Bacteria > Pseudomonadati > Pseudomonadota > Alphaproteobacteria > Hyphomicrobiales > Rhizobiaceae > Neorhizobium > Neorhizobium sp. DAR64862/K0K3. The sequence goes on along the minus strand of NZ_CP191449.1, from coordinate 227,670 downwards.
CAGCTCTACCAGAAGAAGCTCGCCGACATGCAGACCGAAATCACGCTCGGCCTGCAGGCATCGTTGCGCGTCGGCCAGCTGATGGACCAGCACAAGATGGCCCCGGAAATGATCTCCATCGTCAAGCGCAACAATTGCGGCAAGGCACTCGACATCGCCCGCCAAGCCCGCGACATGCACGGCGGCAACGGCATCCAGATCGAATACCACGTCATGCGCCACGCCCAGAACCTCGAAACGGTCAACACGTATGAAGGCACGCATGACGTCCATGCGCTGATTTTAGGCCGTGCGCAGACGGGGATACAGGCGTTTTTCTGAGGGGGATTTTGCTGCGTAATAAGCCCGGCGCGCTGTTGTGTGCCGGGCTTTCTTTTGCGCGAGATGGGGGTGGAAGTGGACACAGGCCAACGCGTTTTTGAACGACCTGTTTCGATCCATTGTCTTGAATAGCCGGCGGTGAGCGTTGCCATCCAAAATTGCCACTCATTTGATTAGCAGCCAAAGGTAGAAGAAACATCCAAACTCTGCTCGAACGGCCCCGCAATATTCCATTCCCGCGCCTGATGACATAGAGTTGGAGAAACATCGGGGGCGACGTTGAAAGTAGCTGAACTGAAGGGGCAACATGCCCACCTTACCAACCTAAATAACATCAACGTAATCATGGGCCGTAATGGCGCGGGAAAAAGCCGCTTCCTCCGCGACATCGACGGAGTAACCAGTCAAAACACACAGCTTTATAATGTCCGCTACGTTAGCCCGGAGCGCGCTGGGTCTTTCAAGCGCGATGGCAACGTCCTGACAAATATGAGCAATGACCCTACGTGGCTACGGCAAGTACGGTCGGTTAATCAGGCCAGCAACTTCAAAGCCGCGTCGGCTATGCTTTTTCGTGAAGCCGAGACACTTTACCTACGTCGGCTTGCCAGCACGCCTGAAATTCGGATGGATCCAACGCGCAACTTCGAAACAGACCGGCTAAGCAAAGTAAATCAGCTGCTAACCAATATTTCCCTAGAGATGGGTGCGGCCGATTTTGAATTCCGTGCCCTCGCTGATGGTCAGACGATAAGCCCAGACCAAATCAGCAGCGGCGAGTCTGAAGCAGTAGCACTGGCTGCCGAAATTCTTTATTTCTTCGATACTATAGACCCCGCGAGGATTAACTTACTACTACTTGACGAGCCAGACGTGCACCTTCACCGAGACCTACAAGCACGACTCGGTAAGTTGATCATCTCTATGTTGGACGAGTTTAGGGCCTACGGGGAAAGCATCGCCATATGCCTCTCCACGCATAGCAGCCCGCTTGTGTGTTCTCTCGCCGATTCGAAGTATGTGTCTTTGGGCACAAAGAGCTTCGCAGTTGATATGGTAGAACTTAAACCGACCAGTGCCGAGCTTCGCAAGATTGCTCCGTTCTTCGGTCATCCTCTTTCACTCTCGCTAAGTGAAGACGCGGCGCTAATTCTGGAAGGCGAGGACGACGAACGCGTTTGGCAGCAGGCTGCGCGAACGTCGCAGGGTCGGATCAAGCTCTTCCCTGTACTGGCTGGCAGTGTAAATCAGCAGGGAGAACTCGAAAGCTTCTGCGTCGACCTCCTCGGCACGCTCTACGACAACCCGATCGCCTTTTCTCTACGCGACGGCGATGGCGTGGTTGATCAACCGCTTGAGCATCGCCCCCCAATTAAAAGATACCGCCTCCATTGCTACGCCATTGAGAATGCTCTTGTGACTGATCCATGCCTCTCAGTGATGGGCACGACTTGGGAAGGTTTTATGGCTGCTGCGGCGAAATGGGTGGAGAAAAATTCGCAGCATCCGGACAGAGCGTTTATAGAGGAACTTGCAGGATCAGATGATCGGCTGCGTCACAGGAAGATTAAGAAAATCCGTCAGCTCATATGTGCGTTGCTTGAGTGTAAGAAGCCCTGGGAGGTCGTGGTTGGGCAAGGGATTGGAGCGTTAACTAACGAGGATCTGGAAAAACCCAATATGCTGATGGATTTCCTCGGGAAGGAAATGGCTAGCAACGTCATCTTCAGGTAGCTAGCATACGATAATCCGGTTAAAGGCAGGACCAAGGTCGAACGCTCGTGAACACTCTCATATACGTCCGATACTGGCTTCGGCCCACCTAGGAATGGAGCTTTCTACTGAGTGTCCGGCCAAAACCTGCCTGTCGCTTCCCACCCCCCTCTTCACGCCCGCCCCACACCCCCTCACCACCCACGCCGCTTTTCGTCATTGGCCATCCCCCACCCTTCGGTGTATCACAAATCGCTGCCGCCGCTTGAGGCGCTGGCGATGCATGAAGGCGCGCGCGAAGAATGCACGGAACGGAAAAACCGGAAACCGATCACCCGCTGAGCGAACCCGAAGCGGCGTTCGATGTCGGCGATCGGCTCCGGCTGGTGCGCCAGGCGCACGGGCTGTCGCAGCGGGCCCTGGCGGTGAAGGCCGGCGTTACCCATTCGCTGGTGTCGCTGATTGAAAAGAACAAGGTCAGCCCCTCGGTCGCCTCGCTGAAGAAGATCCTGGAAGCGATCAACTATCCGATGACCGATTTCTTCGCGCTGACGCTGCCGCCCGTCGACCAGATCTTTTACCGTGCCGACGAACTGACGCCGCTGTCGACAGGCGCGCTGACGCTGTTGCAGGTGGGCGATGCCAAATCCCACAGCGTGCAGGTGTTTCATGAATTCTACGAGCCCGGCGCCGATACCGGCGAAACCATGCTTTCCCACGAGGCGGAGGAAGGCGGCGTCGTTGTTGCCGGCGAACTGGAAGTCACCGTCGGCACCCAGACCCGTATCCTGAAGCGCGGCGATGCCTATCTGTTCGACAGCCGCCTGCCGCATCGCTACCGAAATGTCGGACCTGTGCGCTGCGAGGTGGTCAGCGCCGTCACGCCTCCCTATCTATAGAGCACGCGGGGGCACGGCAGCTGAAAACGCTGCCCGGTTTAATCGATATAAGTATGACTTATTCGATGCCCGCCGTTGATTGTCTCCCGTCTTTGTCTTAACTCAGGCACCGGAACATTTGACACCTCTGCCGGCGGCCGGATGAACCTCCTCGGCCCCTGCCCTTGCGCGAATTTCACGAACGAAAGTGGACCCTATGCAGACCTATCCCGACGTAAAGCTCTTCATCAACGGCGAATGGCGCGATGCGATCGCCGGCGAGACGATCGAAGTCACCGATCCCGCGACCGACGAAGTGATCGGCAAGATTGCCCACGCCCGTAAGGCGGATCTCGATCTGGCGCTTGAAGCGGCCGACAAGGGTTTCAAGATCTGGCGCGACACCTCGCCCTTCGACCGTTCCAAGATGATGCGCAAGGCAGCCGATCTCCTGCGCGAGCGCGCCGATAGCATCGCCTTCATGATGACCCGCGAACAGGGCAAGCCGCTTGCCCAGTCGAAGATGGAAATCATGGGCGCCGCCGATACGATCGACTGGTTTGCCGAAGAAGCCCGCCGCACCTATGGCCAGATCATTCCGGCCCGTTTCTACGGCGTCAACCAGATGACGATCAAGCTGCCGGTCGGCCCGGTCGCGGCCTTTACGCCGTGGAACTTCCCGATCAACCAGATCGTCCGCAAGCTGTCTGCAGCGGTTGCCACCGGCTGCTCGATCATCGTCAAGGCACCTGAGGAAACCCCGGCATCGCCGGCCGAACTGATCCGGGCCTTTGCAGACGCCGGCGTGCCTGCAGGCGTCATCGGCCTCGTCTACGGCATTCCGTCGGAAGTTTCGGAATACCTTATTCCGCATCCGGTCATCCGCAAGATCTCGTTTACCGGCTCGACGCCGATCGGCAAGCATCTCGCAGCGCTCGCCGGCAAGCACATGAAGCGCGCCACGATGGAACTCGGCGGCCACGCACCGGTCCTGATCTTCAATGACGCCGATCTCGACAAGGCGATCGAAGTGACTGCCATGTCGAAATTCCGCAACGCCGGCCAGGTCTGCGTCGCGCCGACCCGCTTCCTGATCCAGGACGGCGTCGCCGACAAGTTCCTCGAAGGCTTCGTAAAGGCTGCAGAAGCCCTCAAGGTCGGCAACGGCATGGACGCCGGCACCACGATGGGCCCGCTTGCCAACGAACGCCGCATCCCGGCCATGGAAGCGCTGATCCAGGACGCAGTGTCGTCCGGCGCCGAACTGAAGACCGGCGGCAAGCGCATCGGCAACAAGGGCAACTTCTTCGAACCGACGGTTCTTGCCAACGTGCCGACGTCAGCCAAGATCATGAACGACGAGCCCTTCGGCCCGATCGCCATCGTCAACCGCTTCTCGACCTATGAAGAGGCCATCACCGAAGCAAACCGCCTGCCCTTCGGCCTCGCATCCTACGCCTTCACCGGCTCGGTCAAGACCGCCCACGCACTCGGCCGTGAAGTCGAAGCCGGCATGCTGACCATCAACCACAACGGCCTCGCGCTGCCCGAAGTCCCCTTCGGCGGCGTCAAGGATTCCGGCTACGGCACCGAAGGCGGCTCCGAAGCCGTCGCGGCCTATCTGGAAACGAAGTATGTCAGCCAGATGAACTGATCAGCTGATTGGTGAGATGCGAAACGGCCGGAGTGAAAGCTCCGGCCGTTTTTTTATGTGCTGGCGATGGTGTGGGTTGAGGCAGGCATGTTCGGCTGAGGGGTTTTAACCCCGGGCGTCGTCGCCGGATGTTTCGTCCTGATACTGCTGCATAGTCTCCATGGCCTTCTCGAGCATCGTGAGCGCGTCCTCGTCGTTGCGCGACATCGCACCCTCGATGCCGGCGCGAACCTTTTCCGTAAAATCAACGCGTTCGCCATCATCGGAAGACTGCAACTCGCCGGCAGTACCCCCACCCACCGGAATTTTCATTGTCATCGCCATAAAGGGAAGGCCTTCATCAAGCGACATATTCCCGTTGCGGATCTGCTCATTGCTCCAGTCCTGCATTTCCTGGCGGGTCATGCTGGTAAAGTCAGTCTCTTCGGCGTCCTCTGCATCCGACGTGGACGCACCTGCCGTGGCAGTGCTCAGCGCGGCCAAAAACGAGGCCGAGGTGTCGTCGGAAGCAGTAGATAGCTGCGCGCTTTGGCTCGCGTAGAGGCGACTTGTTGATGTGTCGATTTTCATTGTAGCAATACCTTAAGTATAGAAATGGTACTGCACTATCGAATGCAAAGCTTGCGCCAAGCATTTTGACGCCTCGGCCTTGGAGAGAGACCTAAATCAATAATATTTTCGAATATTTCATAATAATGATATGAAAATCAGAAGAGTTGCTTTTAACTTAGCTCAACGTGTTCATATTGCTTGCGCTTCCTTCTGGCGGAAAACACAAAATGGCAGGTGTCGGGCTTTTCGGGCGCCGTTTTAGAGCGAAGTGCGTTCATCGAACGCACTTCGCTTTAGTCTTATGACGCTAAAGCATTTGATACGCCTCAGACTGCCGTCACCCTGAAGGCCAAATGCTCTCGTCACAGCGGTGAGACGTTATGCGCCGTTATCGTATATCCAAATGGATCGACGAATGCGAAGTAGCGCCCGAACGGCCCGTCTTTGGGTGGGAATGCTATCTCCACATCCCTCTCGGAAAGATGCGCGTGCAATTCGTCAGCGTCGTCACAACCAAACCAGATTGCAACGCCCGTTCCGAGCTTTACCGTCTCATCAAAGTCCTCGATCGGCGTGCGAACGGCGAATGGAATAGGGTGGGTTTCGAAAACAATCGCGCCGGGAGGTCCTTTCGCCGAGGGCGTAAGCCCGACGACATCCCGATAGAAGGTGAGTGCGGCGTCCAGATCCTTCGTCTGGATGCCGATGAAATCCGGTCCAATTAATCGAGCCATAGGCTGCCTATCCTTTTCAATGAGACCCGGTATTATCAGGGTACTGACATCTAATAGTATAAGGGCCCTGATATGTCCACTCTCATGGATCCACCGGTCGATGACACATACCGCTCGCTCGGATACGCGCTGAAGCGAGCGCAGCTAGCGCTGCGGGGCCATCTCGACAACCAGCTGAGAGATATCGGACTGACGACCCCGCAATATTCGGTACTGGCGGGATTGGAGTTCAGCGCGGGCTTATCAAGTGCGGACTTGGCCCGGCGCGCCTTCGTGACACCGCAGACGATGCAGTCCATCATAGCCACACTCGAACGGGACGGCCTTATCAAGCGCATGGCTCATCCGGTCCGCGGCCGGGTTCTCACAACCGAACTGACACCGAAGGGCCGGACCGCATTGTGTGCGGCCCATAAAATCGCCGCTGACGCCGAAACCATCGCCCGAAATGCCGTAGCACCTGACAACCCGGAGATCATATACGCGGCCCTGCTCCGTATAGCAGAGGCAATGCGTTAAACTCCTTGGTCGAACCTAAAGCCCGACCCAGCTCCCTGCCGCCCACAACCGCAGCCACAAGCCACCTACCCCGCCGCGGCCCCACCATACCCCGGTGGCCCCACCGGCGAGGTCGCCCGCAAATTCCTGATGTCGCGGGCGGGTGGCGATCCGAACATTCTTGCGTATTCCCGGGTGAACTGGGACAGGCTTTCATAGCCGACGGCAAGTGCGACGGCTGCCACATCGCCCGGCCGTGCAAACAGCATGCCGCGCGCCTCGTATAGCCGGATCCGCTTTTGATACTGGATCGGCGACAGGCCGGTGCTCGTCTTGAAGCGCCGCTGAAAGGCGGATGGGCTCATGTTTGAAGCGGAGGCAAGCTCGTCCACGTGGAAGGTGGTGGCATAGTCCTTGCGCAGCCGGACCAGCGCGTTCCTGATCTGCGCGAACCGATCGTCGATGCTGGCGACTTGCCGCAGCACGGCGCCTTGCGGGCCGCGCAGCAGTCGGAACAGAATTTCCCGTTCCAGCAAGGGTGCCATCACCGCAATCTCATCCGGCTCCTCCATCAGGCGCAGCATCCTCAGCCAGGCGTCGATAAGTCTGTCGCTTGCGTGACTGACGCAAAAGCTGGGCGTGTCAGACGACACAGCCGGGCCGGGATCGTCCAGCAGCAAATCGGCGATCATCGCGCGATCGAAGGTGAGCCTGACCGCGAGATAGGGGCCCTTCACACTCGCATGAACGATCTCGCCGATGACAGGCAGCGCCACGGACGCGATGAATGTCTGCCCTGCGGTGTAACTGATCACCTCGCTCCCGATCAGCAGGCGCTTTTCTCCCTGCAGGATCAGGCTAACCAGAGGCTGATAGATTTCGGGAAACAGCTCGGTCGGTTCGGTCACCTTGAGGATGTCAACGCGGGGAATGCCCGTGGTCGTGAGCACGCCTGCAGCGCGTTCTTCCACAAACTCCTTCAACATCCTGATGGCATCGCTCATGAGCAGAGATGTGGCACGGCTTTCCGTCCAGAGCAACGCATAAGCAGGAATGTGCAAGTTTCAGACCGGATCGGACGCGCGACGGGATCGCCTCCGGTCTACGGATACTCACCCGCGCAGCCTTGTTGCGATGCTGCGCGGGACACCATTTTATGAAGGAACATTCCAGATGGAAATCAAAGACGCGGTTGTGATTGTCACCGGCGCTTCCTCGGGTATCGGCGAAGCGACGGGGCGCGCTGCGGCGAGATCCGGCGCGCGGGTCGTATTGCTGGCCCGCAGACAAGATCGCATCGAAGCGCTGGCACGGGAGATCGGCAATGATGCGCTGGCGGTGGTGTGTGATGTCACGCGCCCTGAGCAGGTTGAACAAGCCGTCCAGGCCGCCGCTCAGAAATACGGTCGCATCGATGTTCTGGTCAACAACGCCGGACAGGGCCTGCATGCCACGATCGAAGAGATCGGCATTGAGGATTTCAAAGATGTGCTCGATCTCAACTGCGTCGCGCCGCTGGTCATGATGCAGGCGGTCATTCCCCATATGCGCAGCCAAGGTGCCGGCAGCATCGTCAATGTCAGCTCAGGCGCAACGCTTGCCACCTATCCGGGCTCGGCTGCCTATACCAGTTCCAAGGCAGCGCTGAACATGCTTTCAAGTGTCGCGCGCCTGGAGCTTGCCGATGCCGGTATTGCCGTCTCGATCATGCATCCGTTCATCACCGCAACCGAGTTTTATGGCGCTGTCAGGTCTGGGCTGGAATCGGCAAAGACACAGGAGATCCAAACCGCATCCTTCGCACATCCGCCGGAACGCGTGGCAGACATGATCCTTGAGCTTGTGCGGAGCGGCAACGCGCAAGCCGACCTCGTCCCAAAGGACTATGGCGGCAGCTTCGAGGGCTAGGGGATGTAACCTGCCCGCCCGATCTGCCAATAAACAAGCGGGGGACGAAACCTCGCCCCCCGCTATCAACTACTTGCGCTTGTCGAACCCGCCCTTGGGGGCCGGCTTCTTGAACGGCTTGTCGCCAGGCTTCTTGGCGAAATTGGACTTCGGCTTTTCGCCCCAGACTTCGTCGTCGACGCGGCGGTCGACATTGGCGCCGGCGGGCTTGGCTTTCCAGTCCTTGCGCGGCGCATCGCCGTAAGGCTTGGCACCGGCCAGCTTGTCCTTGTTGAAAGGCTTGTCGCCGTAGGGCTTGTCCTTGTTGAACGGCTTGTCGCTGCGCGGGCCATCCTTGCTGAACGGCTTGTTGTCCTTGTAGGGCTTGTCGAGACGCGGGCCTTCGCGCTTGACGAAGCCTTCGTCATCGCCGCGCGAGAACTTGCTGAAATCCGGAACGCCATCGAGACGCGTCACGCGCACGCCGCGTTCCATCATTCCATCCTTGCCGAGCTTGGCCATGAACTTGTCGGCGTGTGCTGCGGCAATTTCCACGAAGGTCTCTTCGGCCTGCATCTTGATCGCGCCGATCTCCTGCTTGGTGAGATCACCGGCGCGGCAGATGGTGGGGATCAGCCAGCGCGGTTCGGCGCGCTGCTTGCGACCGACCGACAGCGAGAACCAAACGGCTGCGCCGAAATCTCCACGGGGCGTCAGCGGCCGCGGTGCCGAATCATTGCCGCCTTCGCGGGGCTTGCGGGTCTCCAGCGACACTTCGGTAATGTCTTCCGGCGCGGAATTCTTGCCGCGATAAAGGCTGACGAAGGCGGATGCCAGCTTCGTCGCGTCGAAACGCGCCACCAGCTTGTCGATCAGGCCCTGTTCGTCCTCGTCCTTGGCGATCTCTTCGAAGATCGGATCGGCAAACAGACGTTCCTCGTCGCGCGCGGTCACCTCTTCGGCCGATGGCGGGCGGGCCCAGGTGGGCTCAACCTGCGCGCCGGCGAGAAGCCGCTCAGCCTTGCGGCGCTGGCTGACCGGAACGATCAGGGCGCTGACGCCCTTGCGCCCCGCACGGCCGGTGCGGCCCGAACGGTGCAGCAGCGTTTCCGAATTGGTCGGCAGATCCGCATGGATGACGAGTTCGAGACCCGGCAGGTCGATACCGCGGGCAGCGACGTCGGTTGCGATGCAGACGCGGGCGCGGCCATCACGCATGGCCTGCAGCGCATGGGTGCGCTCGGTCTGCGTCAGCTCGCCCGAAAGGGCCACAACGGAGAAATTGCGATTGGCAAGACGGGCATGCAGATGGTTGACGGCAGCACGCGTCGAGCAGAACACGATTGCGTTCGGCGCCTCGTAAAAGCGAAGCGCATTGACGATCGCATGCTCGCGGTCCGACGGCGTGACGACCAGCGCGCGATATTCGATATCCACATGCTGCTTCTGTTCGGATGCGGTTGCAATGCGCACGGCATTGCGCTGGTAGCTCTTGGCAAGCTTGGCAATGGCCGAGGGAACGGTTGCCGAGAACATCAGCGTGCGGCGTTCGGCAGGGGCTGCCTCGAGAATGTATTCGAGATCTTCGCGGAAACCGAGATCGAGCATCTCGTCGGCTTCGTCGAGCACGGCCACGCGGATTTCCGTCATGTCGAGCGCGTTGCGGCGGATATGGTCGCAGATACGGCCAGGCGTGCCGACGACGATATGGGCGCCGCGTTCCAGCGAACGACGCTCGGCGCGGATATCCATGCCGCCGACGCAGGAGGTGATCACGGCGTCCGCTTCGGCGTAGAGCCAGTCGAGCTCGCGCTTCACCTGCATGGCAAGCTCGCGGGTCGGCGCGATGACGAGTGCGAGAGGTGCCGCAGCCCGGCCGAATTTCTCACCATCGTCGAGCAGCGTGCGCGCCATGGCCATGCCGAAGGCAACCGTCTTGCCGGAGCCGGTCTGGGCGGAAACGAGCGCATCGGCGGTTTCAAGCGCGGGATCGAGCATGGCCAGCTGGACGGGGGTTAGCGTCTCATAGCCGCGCTTTTGCAAAGCCTTCGCGATCGCCGGGGCGGCGCCGTTGATATCGGTCATCAAATCTGTCTTTCGGATATGTCGGGCTCAAAGGCCCCATGGCTGCAACGATCGCAGCCGAACGTTTGCGCCGTCCCTATAGGCTTCGGCGCGAAAAGTCAAAGGATGGGTGGCCGCGGGGTTACGGTTGGTCGCGAGTAAATCTGTCCCTCACCCCGACCGATGTCAGGACGCGGAGCTGAGTTCGGCCCGAATGAGAGAGGAATGCCCTATCGTTTTATGCCCCGCCACGACCACTCCTGCGCCGCGCATGAGCTCTGCTGCTGGCCGAAGGAAGAGTAATCGTCGTACGCTATCATTCCACATTCTCCTCGCAGCTCTTGGCACGACGCAGAAATTCTCTGTCAGTCCTTTTTTGTTGGCAGTTCATGCGCTCTCGCAATAATCTCTCGACGAAATATGCGGCAAAGAAGTCCGCCGGTTGTCATAGGAGCCACTATTGCAGAGCCTTAAGAATGGACGGTGGCTAAATCAGCCCGCAAATTCAGAAGCTTCGGATCTCGGACTATCTGTCACGACCGACGCCAGCACGGACTTCTGGCGAGAGACACACTATGGCTTTGTCCGCGACAACGGCCACTTCTACGCATTCCAGACCGACGGCGACTTCACCGCCCAGGTTCGGGTCCAGGCCCATTTTGAGCATCTTTACGACCAGGCTGGCCTCATGGTCAGGCTTGACGAGAGACGGTGGGTCAAGACCGGGATCGAGTTTTCGGACGGCTATGGCTTGCTCGGCAGTGTGCTGACGAATGACGCCTCCGACTGGGCCACGGGACGATACGACGGCGACCCATCAGATTTTTGGATAAGAGTGACCGTCCAGAGCGGCGTTCTGAGAATCCAAGCGTCAGCCGATGGCCAGACTTGGCCACTCGTCCGCCTTTGCCCATTCCCAAAAGCGGATCATTATTTCGTTGGCCCGATGTGCTGCACTCCCGAAAGAGCCGGCCTGGAGGTAAGATTCAGTGAGTGGCAGATCGGTCAGGCCTTGGGCAAAAACCTCCACGACCTGTCATAGCCGCCAGAGCGCTTAAATTTCCGTGCCGAGAGCAACATACTGATCGAGACGCCTGAGCCATTTGCGCTCGATGGCCGCCTCGATGTCGATTTCGTTTGCGCGAAGATACAAAACGAACTGCCCGAACAAGTCGGCCGCTTCGTTTTCCAGGGCTTCGCGGGTACCGCCTGAACCATCGGCATTTGGCTTCGCCCGACCGGTGATCAGGAGATGCTCAGCGGTCAATTCGCCAAGTTCCTCGGTCAGCTTCAAAAGATACCAGTCGGCGCTCCGTTCAATGGCATGCACCCTGGCATAGAGGTCCCCGACGTGACCAATCCGGTCACTCAGCTCCTTGAAGGTCGCACTCATTCTGTCCTCGGCAATCGTAGAGAGACGCAGTTTGTCGACGCTACCACCGATTTGCGACAGGAGCGCTGCGATGACCGCAAATGGCGGATTAGAGAAGTCGCCAATCTCAACGTTTGAAAACTGACGCTTCACGTTCACTGACGACGGTCATGCGTCCGGCAGATGATGATGCCTCGTGATCATCCGCAATGACCGCGTCTTGCGATGGCAGACGTCTGACCTCCCTCATTCCTGTGCTCCTCACAGGAACCTAGCAGGGTCGCGTCTGCGGCGCGAAAGGGTCTTTCCACTCGCGTGTCTGGATTCCTGTGACGAGCACAGGAATGAGGGGTGTAGGTGGGGCGTCCCCCTAAACCGCAAACACCTTCGCCCGCCGCAGCGTCACGAACCCGCCCTCACCGGCTGACACCTGGCGTTCCGGTTCGACGTCGAATTCCAGCTGTTCGCCGGTTTCCGTTACCGCCAGAACACGGCGGCTGTCGGGGCGGTCGAGGACGCGGGAGATCGTTGCGGCAATGCCGGGCGCCTGTGCCGACCAGTCGAGATCGGCGGGGCGGGCGTAGAGCTCGGCCTTGCCGTCTGGTATCCCCGATGCATCGACCGAAAGGCCGCCGGCATGGGCGCGGCCGTCGCGGACCTGGGCTGACAGCACATTGGCATCGCCCAGGAATTTCATCACGAAGGCCGATTGCGGATCGCGGCAGACCTGTTGCGGCGTGCCTTCCTGCACGATCTGGCCGTCCTTCAGGATCACCACCCGGTCGGCGAGATCGAGTGCTTCCTCCTGGTCGTGGGTGACGAAGATCGTGGTGATGCCGAGTTCCGAATGGATCTCGCGTAGCCAGCGGCGCAGGTCGTGCCGGACATTGGCATCGAGCGCGCCGAACGGTTCGTCGAGCAGCAGCACCTTCGGATCGACCGACAGCGCCCGTGCAAGCGCCACGCGCTGCCGCTGGCCGCCGGAAATCTGGGCCGGAAAGCGGTCGCCGAGACCATCCAGCCGCACCAGCCGCAACAGGTCGGCAACGCGGGCATCGATCGCCGCCCTGTCGCGCTTCACCTTGGAAACCTTCATGCCGAAGGCGATGTTCTGCGCCACCGTCATATGCGGAAACAGCGCGTAATGCTGGAACACGAAGCCGACGCCGCGGTCGCGCACCGGAATGTCGGTCGCATCCTGATCGCCGAAATAGATGGCGCCGCCATCGGCATATTCGAGCCCCGCCACCATGCGCAGGATGGTCGTCTTGCCAGAGCCGGAGGGGCCGAGCAGCGCCACCAGTTCGCCGCTTTCGATATCGAGCGACACGCCCTTCACGGCACGGAAGGTGTCGAAGGTTTTGACGACGTTTTCGAGACGGATCTTCATGCTGTTTTCTCTGCCGGAATGGCGGTTTTGCGGACGCGGCCCGCACCCTGGCGCTCGAGCGCGACCTTGGCGATGATGGTAAGGACGGCGATCAACGCCAGGATGGAAGCCGACGCGAAGGCGCCCGCCGCCTGATAGTCGTGATAGAGCAGCTCGATATGCAACGGCAGCGTATTGGTCTGGCCGCGGATATTGCCTGATACGACCGAGACGGCGCCGAACTCGCCCATCACGCGCGCATTGCAGAGAATGACACCGTAAAGCAGTGCCCATTTGACATTCGGCAGCGTCACCGAAAAGAAGGTGCGGAAGCCGGATGCGCCAAGCGAGGTCGAGGCCTCCTCGAGATCGCGGCCCTGCGCCTGCATCAGCGGAATGAGTTCGCGGGCAACGAAGGGTGCGGTCACGAACATCGAGGCGATGATGATGCCCGGCACCGCAAACAGGATCTTGATCCCGTAGGCATCGAGAACAGGCCCGAACAGGCCCTGCAGGCCATAGACGAACAGATAGGCGACGCCGGCAACGATGGGCGAGACCGAAAACGGGATCTCGATCACCACCAGCAGAAACCGCCGCCCCCAGAAATCGAACTTGGTGATTGCCCAGGCGGCGGCGATGCCGAAGGCGGTGTTGACGGGAACGGCGATCAGCGCCGCCACAACCGTGAGCATGATCGCGTGTCGGGTATCCGGATGGAGGATCGTATCGCGATAGACCGCCCAGCCCTTCGAGAATGCCTCGACGCCGATGATGATCAGCGGCGCGACGATGACGAAGGCGACGAGCACCAGCACGATGCCGATCAGCGTGCGGCGGAACACCGTGTTGTCGCCGACCCGCGGCGGTTTGCGATGGGAGGAAACGGCGCTCATGGTCTTATCCCTTCACCGTGTAACGCAGCGCCCGCGACTGCAGCCAGTTGGTAACGGCCAGCATCGTAAAGGCGACGAGCAGCAGCACCGAGGCAATGGCGGCGGCCGCCTGGTAATCGTATTCTTCGAGCCGGATAAAGATCAGCAGCGCTGTGATTTCCGTCGACATCGGCTGGTTGCCGGCGATGAAGATGATCGCCCCGAATTCGCCAAGGCAACGGGCAAACGACAGCGAGAGGCCCGCCAGCAATGCCGGCGCCAGCAGCGGCAGGATGACCTTGGTAAAGATCGTCCAGTCGGACCCGCCGAGCGATTGCGCCGCTTCTTCCAGCGCCGGATCAAGATCTTCCAGCACCGGCTGCACCGTGCGCACGATAAACGGCAGCGAAGTGAAACACATGGCGATCATGATGCCGAGCGGCGTATAGGCGACCTTGATGCCGTAACCTTCCAGCACCGAACCGAACCAGCCATTGTTGGCAAACAGCGCCGTTAGCGCAATGCCGGCAACCGCCGTTGGCAGCGCAAACGGCAGATCGACCATCGCATCGATGATGCGGCGGCCGGGAAACCGGTAGCGGGTAATGACCCAGGCAAGTGACAGCCCGAAAAACAGGTTGAACACGGTGGCACCAAGCGCCGACAGCACGGTCACCCGGTAACTGGCAAGCGCCCGCGACGAGGAGACGATCCGCCAATAGTCTTCAGGCCCCAGGCTCGCGGCCTTGATGACAAGCGCCGCCAGCGGCAGCACGACGATCAGGCCGACATAAAACAGGGTCACGCCCAGCGATAGCGGCAAGCCAGGCAGGACATTGCGTCGTCTCAAATGATCAGTTCCTCGTTTTCAACTGCAACAAAGTCTTCAACAGCAAGAACCGGCGGACGAATATCCACCGGTCTGGTTTCGCAGTTCTTTAGCGTCCCCCATTCTTGTGGCGGCCACAGGACCCGACGCGTGCCGGGTTGAAGGGTTTTTTCAGCCTAAGGACTTAGGCTGGCTGGATTCCTGTGACAAGCACAGGAATGAGGGTGAATGGGTAGCAATCCTTGAGAGACAACTCACCTCAGCCAATCAACCCCAGTCCAATCAGCGGCTGCCGTAGAGCTTGTCGAGCGTGCCGCCGGAGGCGAAGTGTTCGGATTGGATCTTGGCCCAGCCGCCGAACACATCGTCGACCTTGAAGAGGCGGATTTCGGGGAACTGGCTCTTGAACTCGGCCGCGACCTTTTCGTTATGGACGCGGTGGCCGAATTCGGCGGCGATCTTCTGGCCTTCCTCGGTGTAGAGGAATTCCAGATAGGTCTTTGCCAGCGCTTCCGTGCCATGCTTCTTGGCGACCTTGTCGACGACTGCGACCGGGAATTCGGCAAGCAGCGAGACCGACGGAATGACGTTTTCGACCTTGTCCTTGCCGAACTGCTTTTCGATGCCGCGGGTTTCGGCCTCAAAGGTGATCAGCACGTCGCCCTGGCCGCGTTCGACGAAGGTCGTCGTGGCGGCGCGGCCACCGGTATCAAACACCGGAACGTTGTCGAAGATCTTGGTGATATAGGCTTCGATCTTCTCCTGGTCGTCCTTGAACTCTTCCTTCGCCCAGGCTGTTGCCGCGAGATAGGTGTAGCGGGCGTTGCCGGATGTTTTCGGATTCGGGAAGATCGCGTGGACGTCGTCACGGGCGAGATCACCCCAGTCCTTGATATTTTTTGGATTGCCGGCGCGCACCAGGAAGGCCGGGAAGGAATAGAAGGGCGAGGCGTTGTTCGGGAACGCCTTGTTCCAGTCCGCGGCAACAAAACCCTGCTTTGCCAGGAAATCGACGTCGGTCGACTGGTTGAAGGTGACGACGTCAGCCTCGAGACCCTCGACGATCGAGCGTGCCTGCTTGGACGTACCCGCATGCGACTGATCGATCGTGACGCCGGGATGCGCCTTCACGAAGGCCTCGTTCTCGGCCACAAACAGCTCGCGGGCGACGTCATAGGAAGCGTTGAGCAGTTTCTGCTCCTGCGCAAACGCCGGCTGCACGAAGAGGGCGGCAAGTGCCGTGCCGAGAATAAGAAGGCGGTTCATCAGTGTCTCCGGAATGGGAAGTTGAGGCGACACTACCGGGAGTATCGGTAGACCGCGAGGAACTGCCCTCTCCTGCAGGTGATACACGGAGAAATTTCATCCATTTATCGCAGCATTCGGCGATGGTTTTGCCGGAAGGCGCCAAAGCGCAGTGGATCGCCCCGATCCGGGGGCAAAGAGGATACGGCTGTTTTGGGCCGTGAGGACGAAACGGGCAGCATGTTTTTGTTAAGTGCCTGAAAGACAAGCGAACAAAAATTCGTCGCGATCTTTTTCATCCTCACGCCTGAAAGCCACGCGATAATGGCGTCGTCATCGGATGGGAAACCGTTTTCGCGAACCGGTCCCCGACGGTTCAGCGCTTCTGAGGACGAAGCTCGGTTTCCGGTGACGGTCGAACGACATGCGGGCTAGCGGGAACTGACATCTTCCAAAAGACCGCACCAAACTCGATCGGGGCAGGCAGATCATCATCTTCCTCATACCCACGATACCGCTGCCTGCCCCATTCCCGTTTCAACCATGCCGGTTTCGCCGGTGTGGACGGTTTTGCTGCTACAACCGATGATCGGCAAACAGGACCGGGTGATCGGCTGCAAGATAAGGAGCAAGATCGGCTTCCGTCACCTCGGCAAGGCTTGCCGGTTGCCAGCGCGGATTGCGGTCCTTGTCGATCACGGCGGCCCGTACGCCCTCGTAGAAATCATGGTGTTTCAGCAGTTCGCAAGCGGCGGTAAATTCCCGCTCCAGGCATTCGACGAGGCTTGAACTGTCACGGCCGAGCCGCAACAGTTTCAGCGTCAGCTTGAGGCTGGTCGGCGAGCGTTTCGACAGAGTCTCGAGGGTTCGGGCGGCGAATTCTCCCGTCTCGCGGCTGAGCGCCGCGAGGATCTCCTCGACCGTATCATGCGCAAAGGTTCGGTCGATTACGTCACGGTTCTGCGCAAGCCGGCCACCTTCGGCGGACACGGTGAAACCATCGATCACGGCTTGGATTGCCTCAGCCTCTGAGCCTCCGGGAAGCTGTCCAATTGCGGCGACGAGATCATCCAACTTCTCTGATGGCACGAACGAATCCGCCAACCCGGCATGGATCGCATCGGCACCGTCAACCACGTCACCGGTCAGCCCCATCCAGGTTCCCGCCTCGCCGGGCGCCCGGGGCAAAAGCCACGTCGCGCCCACATCCGGCACATAGCCGATCCCGGTTTCAGGCATGGCGAGTTTCGTGCGCTCGGTAACGATGCGGTGGCTCCCATGCGCCGAAATGCCGACACCGCCGCCCATCACAATCCCGTCCATCAGCGCCACATAGGGCTTCTTATAGCGCGAGATGCGATAATTAAACGGCATCTCCTCCCGCCAGAACCGCGTCACCTCGGGGTCGGACGCCCGCCCTGCCTGATGAATGGCCCGGATATCGCCACCAGCACACAGGCCACGCTCGCCCTCGCCCCTGATGATCACGCAGGAAATATCGGTATCGGCAGCACAGCGATCGAGTATGTCGTCCAGCGCCCGCACCATGGAAAGGTTGAGACTGTGCAGCGCCCTCGGCCGGTTGAGCGAGATCACCGCGGCAGACCCGCGGCGACTGAACAGCACCTCGGCTTCAGTTGCAGGTTGCACTGGATTGGCCATTGTGTCCTCCATCCTCTACCCCACCCACCCTCATTCCTGTGCGTGTCACAGGAATCCAGCCGACACGCGTCTGCGTGGCGAAAGAGGGTTTGCAGCCCCAAGGACTTGGGGCAGCTGGATCCCTGTGACAAGCACAGGGATGAGGGAGATTATGGCGCACTCCCACCGGGAAAGCCCCTCACTCCGCCGCCATCGGCATATCGTGCTTGTCCTCGAACAGCTCGCCCTGGTTGGCGGGCGTCTCAGACTTGTTCTCGTTCTTCGCCTTCGGCTCGCGGCCGAAGAAGAGGGAGTAGCCGGCAGGCAGCACGATGATGGTGAGGACGGTGGCGACGAGGATGCCGCCCATCATGGCATAGGCGAGCGGTCCCCAGAACAGGCCGCGCGAGATCGGGATCAGTGCCAGCACCGCCGTGAGCGCGGTCAGCATGATCGGGCGGAAACGCCTGACGGCGGCGCCGACGATCGCTTCCTGGCGATGCATGCCCGCCGCGATATCCTGGTCGATCTGGTCGATCAGGATGATCGAGTTGCGGATGATGATGCCGAGCAGCGCGATGACACCGAGGATGGCGACGAAGCCGAACGGTGCGCCGGTGATCAGAAGCGCCATTGCAGCGCCGATGATGCCGAGCGGACCGGTCGACAGAACCAGCATCGCCTTGCCGAAATGCTTCAGCTGCATCATCAGGAGCAGCATGATGACAAGCAGCATGATCGGGGCCTTTGCCGCGATCGAGGCCTGGCTTTCGGCCGCATCTTCGGCGCCGCCCTGGATGTCCACGGAATAGCCGGCCGGCAGGGCCGCGCGCAGGTCGGCCATCGAGTTATAGAGGTTCACCGAGGCCTGCGTCGGCTCGACGCCGTCAGGCAGGGTCGCCTTGACGGTAATCGTCGGCAGACGGTCGCGACGCCACTCGATACCCTGTTCGAGGACAGGCTCGACTCGGGCCACCTGCGAAGCTGGCACAAAAGTGCCGAGATCGGTCGGAATATAGACCGACTGGACGGCGGCCAGCAGGTTGCGAGTGGCATCCGGCTCGCGCACCACGATCGAAACGGTCTCCTCGCCATCGCGGAAATCGCTGATCGGAGCGCCCGACGTTGCCGCCTGCAGCATCTGCCGAACCCGCTGCGACGAGACGCCGAGCGCACGGGCGCGGTCCTGGTCGATGACGAGCTTCATACCCGCGACCGGCTCCATCCAGTCGTCGTGAATGGCGCCGAAATCTGGTTGGCTTTCGTACCGCGCCTTGACCTGGTCGGCGATGCGGCGGACTTCCGCCTTGTCCGGGCCAACGACGCGCATCTGCACGGCCCAGCCCGTGGGCGGGCCGAGGAAGAGACGGTCGACCTTGCCGCGGACCGTCGGGAATTCTTCGGCAAGGATCTTTCGCAGCTTGACGATCATCCGCTCGCGTTCTTCGAGACCGTTCGACATGATCAGGAGCTGGGCGTAGTTCGGGTTGCGCAACTGCTGGTCGAGCGGCAGGAAGAACCGGGGCGCACCCTCGCCGATATAGGTGGCGACAAAGCTCTTGTCGGGGTCGTCGAGGATCCGGTCTTCGAGCGCCTTGGCCTGACGTTCCACTTCCTTGATCGCGGTGCCCTCCGGCAGCCACATGTCGACCAGAATTTCTGGTCGCGACGACTGCGGGAAGAAGCTCTGCGGAATGAACTGAAACGACCAGAGGCTGGCTGCAAACGCGCCGAGCGTGGCGATGAGCACGATCGCCTTGTGGCGCACGGACCAGCCAACCGCATGGCGCACGCCGCGATACATGCGGGTATCATAGGCATCGTGATGATCGCCGCTGCCCGCATGGCTCCGCTGCTTGAGGATCATGTAGCCGAGCCACGGGGTGAAATAGACGGCCACGAACCAGGATACGACGAGCGCGATGCCGACGACGTAGAACAGCGACCGTACGTATTCGCCGGCGGTCGAATCCGCGAAGCCGACGGGGATAAAGCCGGCGGTGGTGATCAGCGTCCCGGTCAGCATCGGGAAGGCGGTGGAGGAATAGGCAAAGCTTGCCGCATCGAGCCGCTCGAACCCCTCCTCCAGCTTTCTTTCCATCAACTCGACGACGATCATCGCATCGTCGACGAGCAGTCCAAGCGCGATGATCAGCGCGCCGAGCGAGATACGCTGCAGCTCGATGCCGAGATAGAACATGATGGCAAGCGTTGCCGACAGAACCAGCGGAATGGCGATCGCAATCACGATGCCCGAGCGCCAGCCGATCGAGATCAGCGACACGACCAGCACGATGACCAGCGCTTCGAGAAGCGCCTGCGTGAACTCGCCGACGGCTTCAGTGACGACCTCAGGCTGGTTGGAGATCTGCTCTACCTGGACGCCGACCGGCAGCGTCTCCTCGAAGCGCTTGTAGGTTTCCTCCACCGCATGACCGACGTCGGTCACTTTGTAGCCGTTCGCCATCACCACGCCGAGCTGCACGCTGTCATGGCCGTTGAAGCGGAACTTGCGCTGATACGGGTCCTCGAGACCTTCCTTCACCGTGGCGATATCGCCGAGACGGAAGACCTGGTCGCCGGCGCGCAGCCGCAGCGCCTTGATATCATCTGGCGTGGTCACGCCACCCTCGACCGAGATCCGCACGGAGCGATCGGCGGTTTCCACCGAGCCGGACGCATCGACATCGTTCTGGCCGGCCAGCGCGGTGCTGATGTCATTGACGGTGAGGCCGCGCTCGGCAAGCGCCTGCGACGACACGTCGATGAAGATCTTCTGCGGCTGGTCGCCGAGGATCGTTGCCTTTTCGACGCCGGGCGTGGCCAGCAGCATGTCGCGGGCCTGGATGGCGTATTGCTTCAGCTCCGGATAGCTGTAGCCCTCGCCGGTAATGGCGTTGAGAGTGATATAGGTATCGCCGAACTCGTCGTTGAAATAGGGCCCGTAGATACCGGACGGGAGATCCTGGCGAATGTCGCCGATCTTCTTGCGCACCTGATAGAAGGCATCTGCAACGTCCTGCGCATTCGTGTCGCCCTTCACCTGGATCGTGGTGATCGAGATGCCGGCGCGGGTGTAGGATTTGACCCAGTCGAGATGCGGGGTTTCCTGCAGCTTGCGCTCGATCTTGTTGACCACCTGGTTCTGCATGTCCTCGATCGAGGCACCCGGCCACTGGGCCTGCACGACCATGACGCGGAAGGTAAAGTCCGGATCTTCCTTCTGGCCCATGTTCATGATGCCAAGCGCACCCATGACGATAATGAGACCGAACAGAAAACGCGCGATGCTGGGATGGCCGATGGCCCAGCGGGACAGGTTGAAACTGCCCTTTTCCTTCTGCTTTTCCAGCGGATTGGCCTGATGATCGGAACTCATGATCTTGATCCTCTAACCGGAAATATCAGGGCTGGACGGAAGCGGTGGACTGGCTCGACACCGAGCCGAAGCGTGTCGCGACCGTTTCCGGCAGCTTCACCTTCATATCGTCCTTCATGAACTGGGTGCCGGCCGAGACGATGAGATCGCCTTCGGCAAGGCCTTCCGAGATGCGCACGCCGTCATCGGAAAAATCCGCCACCTTGACCGGACGCGACGCGACAATTCCCTTGCCGCGATCGACCACCCAGACGATCGGCTGGTCACCCTTCTTGGAAAGCGCTGCAAGCGGAATGGCAAAGGCCTTGACCGCGTTGCCGGCGACAGCCTCGATCGATGCGGTCATGCCGAGCAGGATCTTCGGGTCGGCCGGAAGGCTCACCCGCACCGCGAACGTGCGTGACTGGGCATCGGCGCTCTGCGCGACTTCACGCACCTTGCCGTCGATCACGAGATCGGCAGACGACCAGATCCGTGCCTTGACCCCGTCGCCCGGCTTGAAATGCGAGACATCCATTTCCGGAACCGCGATCTGGACTTCTTTCTCGCCATCCACAGCGACCGTGACGACGGAAGTGCCGGTGCTCACCACCTGGCCGCGATCGGCGCTGACGGCCGTGACGATACCGTCGCGGTCGGATTTGAGTTCGGAATAGGCAACCTGATTGCGGGCCTTTTCGAGCGCAGACTGCGCTGAATCCCGCTGTGCCAAGGCCTGCTCGCTGCTGAGCTGTGCCTGTTCCAGCTGCGATTTTGAGGTGACGTCTTTGGCCGCCAGCGTTTCCGCGCGGCGAAGCGCCAGGCCGGAGATCTCGACCTGCTTGGTGGCCGATGCGAGATCGGCTTCGGCGCTGCCGAGATCAAGCTTGTAATCGGTGGAATCGATCCGAGCGAGCACTTCGCCCGGCGTGACGCGGTCGCCTACATCCACAAGCCGCTCGGTGATCTT
Source organism: Neorhizobium sp. DAR64862/K0K3 (assembly GCF_050500185.1). Lineage (NCBI taxonomy): Bacteria > Pseudomonadati > Pseudomonadota > Alphaproteobacteria > Hyphomicrobiales > Rhizobiaceae > Neorhizobium > Neorhizobium sp. DAR64862/K0K3. Next base: position 205,710 of record NZ_CP191449.1, on the reverse strand, counting down.
GCCCGCGACCCTAAAGCCGAGATTCATTTCGGTGCGGGCACGCACGGAACCGGAATAGACGAGCTTGCGGCCCTCATCCGGCGCACCGATCTGCGTCACCTTGACCGGCCGCACGATCTCCGGCGCCTCGGCCTTTTTCTCTTCGGAACATGCCGCGAGCGAAAGAAGCGCCGCAGCGACTGCAACGCCTTTCAAGGCGGAAGAAAATTGACGGGCTGCGACGAAAGACTTTCCTCGGAAAGACATGATCCCACTCCATAAGGCGGGTTACGGTGAGCGCGACAAGCGCAGGTTCTTATTTCAGCGCCCTGAGGGCGAAGTCGACGACATCGGCCGGCGCGGCGCGCCGGGTTTCAAACAGACATTCGGCAATGATCTGCGGGTGACACAGCGTAACCGTGCAATCACAGAGGCATTCTGCGGCAAGCTCAGCGTCCTGTGCGCGGAACTCTCCCATTGCAATCCCCTCCTCGACGAGGCCTGCGACGATCGCTCGAAGCTGCATGATATGGTCTTCGATCACCGACCACTGTTCCTCGATCGCTACGACAACCATCTCGTGGACCTTGTTTTCGTGCAGCAGCGTCTCGACCGTGATGCGGTGCTGCTGCAGAAAATGGTCACGCAGTCGCTCGGTGGCACTGACAGCGCGCTTTGCATTCTCCCAGGCAACGGCTCGGCTCGCCTCGAGCATGCGGTTGGCAAGCGCCTTGTGGATCTCGGATTTCGACCCGAAGAACCGGTAGATATTGGCCGGCGACATGCCGAGATCCTTGGCGATATCGGCCACTGTCGTCTTGGCGTAACCGTAATGCTTGAACAGTCGCTCGGCGGCTTCGAGGATGCGGACCACGTTTTCCTGGCGTGTATCCTCGGGAGTGCTGACGGGAACGTCCATAACGGAATGGCTTTCAATTAACGACTGACGAATTTCATTTTTCGTCACTATTCATCTTTAACCTCATTGTGTCAAGGCACTCGTATTTTTCTGCAATGCAAGGCATGGTGGACCCACTGGCGCCTCGAGACGTAAGCTCGGGGTACATCGCATATTGAGTTTGGGCGGTGGGAAAGTTGAAGACCGTGCAGGAAGGCCATCAGGTATCCCCGTTTAACGAGGAGCGGTATCGGCTTCTGATTGATTCCATCACGGATTACGCGATCTACATGCTGGATCCGAAAGGCCACATCGCCAGCTGGAATCCGGGCGCCCGGCGCTTCAAGGGGTTCGAGGAATCCGAAATCCTCGGCCAGCATTTCTCCAGATTCTATACGGAAGAAGATCGGCTTGACCATCTGCCGGAACGCGCACTGAGGATTGCCGCGGCGGAAGGCCGGTTCGAGAACGAAGGCTGGAGGGTTCGCAAGGACGGCAGCCGTTTCTGGGCGCATGTCATCATCGATCCTATCCGCGACGGCGATGGCCAGCTCCTCGGCTTTGCCAAGGTCACCCGCGATCTGACCGAGCGCAGGAATGCCGAAGCAGACCTGAAACGCAGCGAGCGGCAGTTCGAGGTCCTGGTGCAAGGGGTCAGCGACTACGCGCTCTACATGCTCGATGGCAAGGGCAATGTCAGCAACTGGAACCACGGTGCCGAACGCATCAAGGGCTACCGCGCCGAGGAGATCGTCGGCGAGCATTTCTCGACGTTCTACACGGTAGACGACCGCGCCGCCGGCGAACCGACAAAAAATCTTGCAACGGCCCTGCGGGACGGCCGCTTCGAGGGCGAGGGTTGGCGCCACCGCAAGGACGGCACCCGTTTCTGGGCGCATGTGATCATTGACGCGATCCGCGACGAGACCGGAGAGCTGAAAGGGTTCGCCAAGATCACCCGCGACATCACGGAAAAGGTCGAGGCGCAGAAGGCGCTGACCGTCGCCCGTGAGGATCTGTTCCAGGCGCAGAAACTGGAAGCGATCGGCCAACTGACTGGCGGCATCGCCCATGACTTCAACAACCTGCTGATGGCGGTGCTGGGAAGCCTCGAAATCCTCAAGAAGAGATTGCCGGACGACCCGTCGCTAATGCCGCTTCTGCAAAACGCCATTCAGGGCGCCGAGCGCGGTGCAGCGCTGACGCAGCGCATGCTGGCCTTTTCGAGGCGGCAGGAACTCCACATGGCCCCGATCGGCGTTGCCGGTCTGATCGATGGCATGATGAATTTCTTCGAGCGTTCGCTGAGATCGGACCTCACAATCAGAACCGACATTCCCGACAGCCTGCCCCCGGTTCTAAGTGACGCGGTGCAGCTCGAGAGCGCGCTTCTGAACCTCGTCGTCAATGCCCGTGACGCGATGACAACAGGCGGAACCGTGACGATCACCGCCATTGATGTGCACTTCGCGCAAGGCGACGACAGGCTCCAGCCGGGTCACTACGTCAAGATCAGCGTTTCCGATACGGGCGAAGGCATGGATCCGGAAACGCTTGCCCGCGCTACCACACCGTTCTTCACCACCAAGGGCGTCGGCAAGGGAACGGGTCTCGGCCTGCCCATGGTACAGGGCCTGACCGAGCAGTCGGGCGGCCGGCTTTCGATCGACAGCGAAGAGGGCAAGGGGACCACAGTTTCCCTGTTTCTGCCCGTCGCCCGTCTTGAAGACTGCCCGGAGGAGAAGAAGCCCGCCTCGGATCTCCCTGCGGCGCGACCGAAGGAGAGGCTGACGGTGCTGGCCGTCGACGACGACGCGCTGGTGCTGATGAACACATCCCTGATGCTGGAGGATCTCGGCCACACGGTGATCGAGGCCCATAACGGCCGCGAAGCGCTGGATGCGCTAGCCCGCACGCATACGATCGATCTCGTCGTCACGGACCATTCCATGCCGGGAATGACCGGCAGCGAACTCGCGTCGGAGATCAACCGCCAGTGGCCGGGCCTGCCGGTGGTGCTGGCCACCGGCTATGCCGAACTGCCGCCTGGCGAGGACGACCGCCTGCAACTGCCGCGATTGCCGAAGCCGTTCTCCCAGAACCAGCTGGCGGACGTGATCGCCACCATGCTCGGAAGCGCGAGCTGAACCAACGGCTGTGCGCCGCGTTGTATCTCCTGATGATCCGCAGGTGCCGCGCGAGGGTCGTTTCGCCCTCATCTCCTGCTGGACGCGACGACATCAGGGAGAACGTCACATGGTATTCAAACATCCGCAATTTAACGAAACCGCGCCGGAGATCGAAGTCGAGTTCCCGGCTTACGCCCAGCTGGAAGGCAAGGTCGCCGACGCGCTTGCCTCGGCGGGCGGCATTGATGCAAGCGAAGTGACCGTCACCGTCACCGGAACCTCCATTGCCCTGGCAGGCCGGGTCGCCGACGCCCGCGAGATCGCCCGCGCCGAGGAAGTGGTCCGCAGCGTTGAAGGCGTGACCGAGGTGCGCAACAGCATCACCGCCGAAGCCGGCAGCCATCTCACCTGAGGCCTCGAAAGCCTTCAATGCAAAAAGCCCGGAAGCAGACGCTTCCGGGCTTTTTTGTTGGCTGAGACCAGACCGCCTGAGCGACTGCCGCTTAACGCGGCAGCGCGTAGGCGATGACGTAGTCGCCGGGTGTGGTGCCGACCGAGCCGTGGCCGCCGGCGACCATGACGACGAACTGGCGTCCGTCCTCGACCGCGTAGGTCATCGGCGTCGCCTGACCGCCGGCCGGAAGCCGGGCTTCCCACAGCGTCTTGCCGTTCTTCAGGTCATAGGCACGGAGGTAGTTGTCGACGGCGGCACCGAGGAAGGCAACGCCACCCTTGGTGATCATCGGGCCACCGATGCCGGGAACGCCAACCTTGAACGGCAGCGGCAGCGGGGTCATGTCGTGGACAGTACCGTTGCGATGCTTGTAGGCGGTCTTGCCGGTGCGAAGATCGACGCCGGCGACATAACCCCATGGCGGTGCCTGGCAAGGAATGTTCAACGGACCGAGGAACGGACCCATCAACACGCCGTAAGGTGCGCCGTCATTGCGGTTGAGGCCCTGTTCCGAACCCTTTTCGTCCTGACCCTTCGCCGGGATATCCGCACGCGGAACCAGCTTGGAGGTAAAGGCGAGATAGGTCGGCATGCCGAACATCACCTGGCGTTCCGGATCGACTGCGACGGAGCCCCAGTTGAACGTGCCGAAATTGCCGGGATAGATGATCGAACCGTTGAGCGACGGCGGCGTATAGCGTCCCTCGTAATTATACTGGTGGTACCAGATCCGGCACACCATCTGGTCGAGCATCGAGACGCCCCACATGTCGCTTTCTTTCAGCGGCTCCGGCTTGAAGGAGACGGCCGAGGTGGGCTGCGTCGGAGCGGTAAAATCTTCCGGAATGGCACCCTTCGGAGCAGGCTCCTCGGTGATCGGGAAGACCGGCTCGCCGGTGCGACGGTCGAGAACGTAGATGTCACCCTGCTTGGTGGGGCCAACCAGCGCCGGCACCACGGAATTATCCGGGCGCGACAGGTCGATCAGCACCGGCTGGGCCGGCACGTCCATGTCCCAGAGATCGTGATGCACCGTCTGGCGAACCCAGCGGTCGGCACCGGTGTTGATGTCGAGCGCGACGATCGAGGACGAGTATTTCTCGACGCTTTCCGAACGGTTCATGCCGAGCTGGTCGGGCACCTGGTTGCCGAGCGGAATGTAGACGAGGCCGAGTTCCTCATCGACCGAGAAGACCGACCAGCTGTTGGGCGAATTGGTCGTGTAGGTCTGACCCTCGGCAATCGGCTGGGTCTGGCTCGGATTGCCCGAATCCCAGTTCCAGATCAATGCGCCGGTGTTGACGTCGAAGGCGCGGATGACGCCGGACTGTTCCTGCGTCGAGTAGTTGTCGTTGACGGCGCCGCCGATGATGATCTTGTTGCCGACGATCGCAGGCGGCGATGTGGAATAGTAGTAGCCGGCCGGGTTGTGCTGCATGCCGGTTTCCAGACGCAGCGTGCCGTTCTGGGCAAACGCAGGGCAGACCTGACCGTTGGCCGCATCAAGCGCGATCAGACGGGCATCGGATGTCGGGAGATAGACGCGCTCGGCGCATGCGGAACCGGCAGCGGCCGCCTGGTCCTTGTAATAGCTGACGCCGCGGCAGGTCTGGTGCTGGCGGTCCGGGTTCATGCCGGAATTCGGGTCGTAGCGCCACTTCTCCTTGCCGGTCGTCGCATCGAGCGCGATGGCGAGATTGTGCGGCGTGCAGAGATAAAGCGAGCTGCCGACCTTGAGCGGCGTGACCTGATAGGTCGTCTCGCCCACGTCGTCCGGCCGCTTCACGTCACCGGTCTGGTAGCGCCAGACTTCCGTGAGGTTGGCAACGTTGTCCACATTGACCTGGTCGAGCGGCGAATAGCGCTGGCCATAGGGCGTGCGGCCATACTGGTGCCATTCGCCATCAGGCACATCACCGCCGAGCTTCGGGGCGGCTGCGACCGACTGGTCCGGCAGCTCACCGCTCTGGTCGTAGGGGTCAAAGAACATCGAGGCGACGGCGACGACCACGGCAATGACCGAGGCGATGGCCAGCGGTACGGCACTGGCGCTGTATTGCATGCCGGATGGGCTGAGAAAGCCGAGCGGCTTGCGGATCCACGGTGTCAGCAGCCAGAAGCCGAGGACGATGATGAGACCGCCGCGCGGGCCGAGCTGCCACCAGTCGAAACCGACTTCCCAAAGCGCCCAGACGAGCGAAACGATGACAATACCGGCATAGACATGCAGTGCCGCGCGTTTCCGAAGGAAAAGCAGAATGGCGGTCAGCACAAAGGCAAGGCCGCAGATGAGATAATAAACACTACCCCCCAGCATGACGAGCTGTCCGCCGCCGATGGCGAGAGCGAGCCCGAGCAGGGTGAAGATGATGGCGGTGATCTTGAGAGCCATGGTGGTTTCCGTTCCGAACTGAAGACGGGCATTATAGGTGGCAAGCCGGACATTCAGCCGGTGTCGCGTGGTAATCTAGCGCTCTCCGGAGATGTTCAAGATACGATACGGAATGCCAGCCGTGCAGAAGTGCGAGAACAAACGGGCGCTCTGCTCGTTCGGAAAGAGAACGCCGCAGCGATCGACGGCGACCCACTCAAACAGGGATTGCAAGCACAGCCATGGCATATGAACTCTACTACTGGGACGGCCTGCAGGGTCGCGGCGAATTCGTCAGACTGGCGCTGGAAGACGCCGGTGCGGACTATCTCGACGTGGCGAGAACCACGGACGGGTCCGAAAAGATGATGAATTACCTGAAGGGTAGCAAAGCCTATCCCGACCTGCCATTCGCTCCGCCGTTTCTGAAAGACGGCGAGATCGTCGTCTCGCATGTCGCCAACATCTTGCACTATCTCGGCCCGAAGCTCGGGCTTGCTCCCGATGACGAACGGTTGCGTGTGTTTGCGCAGGGTCTGCAGCTGACGATCACCGACTTCGTGGCCGAGGTTCACGACACCCACCATCCGATCAGCACCGGGGACTATTACGAGGATCAGAAGCCGGAGGCCAAGGCGCGCACAAAGGCGTTTCTTGCGCAGCGGGTGCCAAAGTTTCTCGGTTATTTCGACGGCGTGATCGGATCAAACCCGACCGGCGAAGGCTGGGCTGTCGGCGGCGCGATCACCTATGTGGACCTGTCGCTCTTCCAGATCGCCGAAGGGTTGACCTACGCTTTCCCGCGAGCGATGGCATCGCTGGACAGCCGCTATCCGAATGTGGCGAGACTTCGCGACGCCGTCGGGAAAAGGCCGAGGATCTCTGCCTATCTCAAATCGGAGCGCCGCATCGCTTTCAACGAGAGCGGTATCTTTCGCCACTATCCCGAACTCGACGAGGATCCGGCATAGGCGCTTCGGCGCCTTGACGTTTGTGGCTAGATAAATGCGAAGACAGGAGCGACCGTGGCTATCATGATCGCGGTCGCGATCAGTACGAACTTCATGTCCTTGCGCTCCTGAGCATTGATGGCTGCCTCTTCGGGCAGCCGCGTTTGGATGACGAGCGGGGTTATCTTGCTTCCTCCCCCAGTTCCTGAAGGATCTGGTGCCGTGCGCGATTGAGACGACTCTTGACCGTTCCAACAGCGCAGCCGCAGATTTCGGCCGTTGCCTCGTAGCTCTCGCCGAGGATTGCAACCAGCGTTAATACCTCGCGGTAATGGGGAGGCAGCTTTACGAGAGCGTCGCGAACTTCCTTCGCCCTGATTGCCATTTCCTGCGAAGCAGCTATCGGCGTATCGCCCGACACGTTTTCTTCGAGCCCTGGAGCCTCGCGGCCTAAAATCTTGGATCGGGTATAGAACGTGTTGCGCATGATGGTGAAGAGCCAGGACTTCAGCCGCGTGCCGCGCTCGAACTTGTCGAGGTTGGCCAGCGCCTTAATCAGCGTTTCCTGCACGAGATCGTCGGCATCCGTCGTATTGCGGCAGAACGTACGCGCGAAGGCACGAAGCGCCGGTATAAGCTTCACGATATCTGCCCGCGCAGGATCGCCATTCAACTGTGATTCAGACACCGTTGCCTACCTCTCCCAAGTCTCGACGGCCGGATTGACTTCTGCAAACGCGTGCCCCTTCATTTTGGTTCCGCCCTCTCAACCCCACCCGGAGATTGCCGGCAGATCACCTTGAAAATATGGGGCTCTTGCCGGCCTGCCGGAACAAACAGAAGCAGCACGCCGTTTTTTCAGCATCATCGGCAACGCCAAGGAGGGAATGTCATGAGCTTTACCGACAAAACCAACGACAACGACCAGAACAGCGCACAGAGCGACGAGTGGAAGGCCAAGAAGGCTGAGCAGTCGGCGCGCGAAAAGGGCAGCGACGCTGACCTCGAACAGCAACTCGACGAGGGCCTGGAAGATACGTTTCCGGCAAGCGATCCGGTCGCCGCAACAATAACGTCCATTCCGGCCGGCACCCCGGAGCCGCCGAAGAACTGATACCGGCCCGGACCATTGGAACAAAGTGGGCGGCCTCCGAATAGGAGGTCGCCCTTTTTCATTCTTCGCTGTGACTTTTTCGGGATATCCGAAATTAATCTTATTGGTATAAGAGGTTTCTAAAGGGCTTAGGGAATGCGGGCGAACGCGTCCGGCAGAGGGTGTTTTCGGTGGCGGTGACGTCAGAGGTCGGAATGAAGAAGCAGAGCAAGCCGGTGGAAGAAAAAGACGCGAGTTTCGGACGCAGCGTCAACCGCAAGGTTTCCGTTCTGTTGGCGGAGATCGAGAAGGAAGACGTGCCCGATCGCCTGCTCGGTCTTGCCCTGCAGCTTCAGAAGGAATTGTCCGAAAAGCTCGACGGTAAAGGCAGCTGACCGCCTGACCTCGAGATGAGCGCTCGCCGGCGCATGCGCGAACATCTGATCTGCGGACCAACCGCAAGCTGTCGCCCCTTCTCGACCTTTTTCACAAATATGTGAGGAACTTTCAGCTTCTGCTTTGGTTCATTGGGTGCGAATTCGACTCTCAAGGAGATCCACCATGGCTAAAGACAAAACCCTCGAAGACCTGTTCTACGAAACGCTGAAGGACATCTACTACGCCGAGCGCCAGATCGTAAAAGCGCTGCCGAAAATGGCTCGCGGTGCCCAGGATCCGAAGCTGAAGGCCGCTTTCGAGACCCATAAGGAAGAGACCGAAGGCCAGATCGAACGCCTGAAGCAGGTTTTCGAACTGATCGGCAAGCGCGCTCAGGGCAAGACCTGCGACGCGATCGAAGGCATCCTGTCCGAAGGCGAGGAAATCCTCGAAGAATTCAAGGGCACATCGGCTCTCGACGCCGGCCTTCTGGCCGCTGCACAGGCAGTCGAACACTATGAGATCAGCCGTTACGGCACGCTGCGCACATGGGCGACCGAACTCGGCCTGAAGGACGTGGCAAAGCTTCTCGACGAGACGCTTGCAGAAGAAAGCAAGACCGACGAAGCGCTGTCTGCACTGGCACAGTCCACCGTCAACGCCGCTGCCAAGAAGGCAGCCTGATCGCCACAGCGACAAACGCCCGATCACCAGATCGGGTGTCTCCTCGCGAACGTGACGCCAGAAAAACGAAAAAGTCCGGCACATGCCGGACTTTTTTGGATTGATTTGCGGTCTGCGACATCGGCGCGCGGACTATGGCCAAAACAAAAACGCTCCGCAGTCCCACAGGATTGCGAAGACGTATGAATGGCGTGGCAGCTAAAAATGGTGTCAATCAGCTATGGTAAGCGGCTTTCGGGATGCCGGATTTCGGCAGCATTTCAATCGGAGCCATCTTTCCATCGACACCAAGCCTGCGGAAAACTCCGGCATGGAATCGTCCACGCCGCAGCAGTTGGACCTTCGCCGCCTCCACGGCAAGTTCCACTGTATGGAAGTACGAAGTTGAATGTACCCCGTCAATTACATAGACCCAGCCCGTTGCGTCTGGAACAATATCGCAGTAGTTTTGCATTGCAGCGTCTCCTCCCGGCGGTCTCAAACGCGTAACTCCTCGAATAGTTCCGTCCGGTCGGTTGTTTGTGCCAACACGATTTGAATCAATCGAATTTCTGTCGTGAAATCCATGGAACTTATTCCCAACAAGGTCGTTTCGGCTTTTGGGTGAATGGAGACAAAGATGGCTGATTCCGAACAAGACTGGATCAAGCACCGCGCGTATGCGCTCTGGGAGGAAGAGGGGTATCCTTCAGGCAAAGATACGGAGCACTGGGAGCGCGCCAAACTGGAGTTTGCGACGTTGAAGCCGACTGCGTCGGCACCGGCCGCCCACGAACAGCCTGCAGCATCCGCGCCGAAACTGCCCACCGCAAATGCCAAGGATTCCACCGCCAAAGCAGCTAAGCCTGCCAAGTCAGCGGCGGCGGGGTCCGAAAAATCGAAAAAAGCGCTCGCCTCCGAGGCCTCAAGCGAAAAGAAGTCCGTGCCGGTTTCTCCGGCCCCGGTTCCCGCGGGCAAACAGCCTGCCAAGAAGCGGTCCCGATAGGCCGGGCTGGCCTTTGACGCCAGCCGGGTCACGCAGACAAGAGCGGACATGACGGGCCGCGGCAGTCTCTGCCGCGGGGTAATCATTACATCTGAAAGACGGCAATGGCTTTTGCGTATTCGTGTATTTCTCTGACTGGTTTTCCCATTTCGGCGGTCGCTGACACAGGTCTCCCCTCCGGCACTGATGTGAAATGGCATGGACAAGGGTGGGAGTTGGCATGATGGACGCGTACGGCCCCTTGGATGGCCCCATCGAAATAGCATCAGTTGATGACCCGGTTGCCAGTCAGAGTACTGACCGTTCGCACTCGTCGGACGCCGTTCCCGGGCGTAGCACGCAGCGGAGCCTTGGGGGACGCAGTGGGGAAAATTTCGCGATGAAAGTATTGTCGGTCACCTCGGAAATCTTCCCGCTGGTCAAGACCGGCGGATTGGCCGATGTGACAGGATCCCTGCCGAAGGCGCTTGCTGCCCTCGGGATCGATACCATAACGCTCATTCCGGGTTATCCGAAAGTGATGGCCCAGGTAAGCTCCGGCGTGACGCCACTTGCTCTGTTCGACGATCTGCTCGGTACCCGCGCGTCGCTGCTGCATGTGAAAATCGAAGGCCTGAACCTGTTCGTGCTCGACGCGCCGGAACTCTATGACCGGCTTGGCGGACCTTATGTCGACGAGCATGGCAACGACCACCACGACAACTGGCGGCGCTTCGCAGCTCTGTCGAAGGCTGCGGCGGAAATCGCCGGTGGGCTTCTCCCGGGTTTCGTACCCGATGTCGTTCATACCCATGACTGGCAATCGGCGATGACGTCGGTCTACATGCGCGAAATGGGCTGCGCCATTCCGAGCGTGATCACCATCCACAACATCGCGTTCCAGGGCCAGTATTCCGCAGACATCCTTCCCGCGATCGGCCTTCCCAGCTCGCTGTTTTCAATCAACGGGATCGAATATTTCGGGGGCATCAGCTACCTGAAGGGCGGCCTTCTGACCGCCGACGCCATCACCACGGTCAGCCCCACCTATGCCCGGGAGATCCTCACGCCGCGTTTCGGCATGGGCCTTGACGGTGTCCTGAACGAGCGCGTGACCGTGTTGCGCGGCATCGTCAACGGCACAGACCTCGACATCTGGGACCCGGCAACGGATCCGCATATTCCGCGCAATTACGATGTCTCCTCGCTGAAGCGCAAGCGCGACAACAAGACCGTATTGATGGAAAAGTTCGGGCTCGACCCTGAAGGCAACGGACCGATCTTTTCCGCCGTCAGCCGCCTCACCTGGCAAAAGGGTTTCGACATGTTCGCCGATACGGCGGACGAGGTCATCCACAATGGCGGCCGTATCATCGTGTTCGGCCAGGGTGACAAGGATATCGAACAGGCGCTGCTGGATACGGCTGCGCGCTATCCCGGCAAGATGGCCGTCCACATCGGCTACGACGAACCGACCGCGCATCTCATCCATGCCGGTTCGGACGCGATCGTGCAGCCCTCGCGGTTCGAGCCCTGCGGCCTGACGCAGCTTTACGCGCTTCGCTACGGCACCGTGCCCGTCGTCTCGCGCACAGGCGGGCTGTCGGAAACCATCATCGATGCCAATGATGCAGCGATGTCGGCACGGGTTGCGACCGGCTTCCAGTTCCACCCTGTGACGACCGACGGACTGCGTCTCGCGCTGCGCCGGGCCATGCACGCCTACCAGGAACCGAAAATGTGGGCCCGGTTGCAGAACCAGGCGATGAAGGCGAAATTCTCCTGGGAGCGCAGCGCCCAGCAATACGCCACCGTCTACACCAACCTGGTGCGCAAGGCCGGCAACTCCTCCGCGGACCGACGAGCGAGCTTTTGATCCGGCAGGTGCCGTGATCGGCACCTGCGTCGTTTGATTCCTTGACGAAAACGGCGCACGGCGCACACAGCGTTCGGCTAACGAAAACCGCAGGTCTCAGACCGACCGCGTCAAACCACCGTCCACCTTCAGGTTCTGCCCGGTGATGTAACCGGCGCCCTCGGATGCCAGGAACGCGACCGTTGCGGCGATTTCCTCGCTTGTGCCGTAGCGCTTCATCGGCACGCTGTCGCGCCGATCATCGGTTGCCGGCAGGCTGTCGATCCAGCCGGGCAAAACGTTGTTGATGCGCACATTGTCGGCCGCGTAGGTATCTGCAAAGATTTTCGTATAAGCGGCGAGCCCGGCGCGAAACACGGCCGATGTCGGGAACATTGCAGAGGGCTCGAACGCCCAGGCAGTCGAGATATTGACGATAGAGCCCGATTTCTGGGCCTGCATGATCGGCGCCACCAGCCGCACTGGACGGATGACGTTGAGCAGATAGACATCGAGGCCGGTATGCCACTGGTCGTCGGTGATCTCGACGATCTGTGCACGCGGTCCGTGGGCGGCGCTGTTGACCAGCACATCGATCCGTCCCCATGTCTCCATAGTCGCATCAACGAGCCGCTTGAGATCGTCGTTGGACTGGTTGGAGCCGGTGATGCCGAGTCCCCCGAGTTCCTGCGCCAAGACCTCACCCTTACCGGACGAGGAGAGGATCGCTACCTTGAACCCATCGGCCGCGAGCTTTTTCGCAGACGCCGCTCCCATACCGCTTCCGCCCGCTGTGACGATCGCTACCTTTTCTGCCGACATACTGTGCTTCCCTCCCTGCATCGTGGTGTGAACAGAGACATAGCATGAGGAAAAGCTGTCATCGAATAAGTTCGGCTGAAGGCTGGTGAGTTCTGCCCTTGGGGCATACCACCCAAACGAAAAACCCCGCCGGAGACCGGCGGGGCTTGGAGATCAGAGTATTCAGGCTGCCATCACGGACGGCGGAACAGTGCCAGGCTGCGGCCTTCGAGTTCGAAGTCCCGTTCCTTGGTGATCACGAGACCCTTCTTGGAATAATCCGATGTGGTCATCTCCAGCACCCAGCCACCTTCGCCGAACTGCGGGATCTGGAACGGCACGTTGCCTTCGAACGGGTTGAACAGCAGCAGCACGTCGTGCCAGATGCCTTCTTCTTCCTTCAGGTCGCCACGGCCAATGTAGAGACCGATCGTCGAGCCTTCGTCCCACTGTTCGGAGGTCTGGAAACCACCGCCGGCGTTGAACCACTTGATGTCCATGCCATCGCGCCAGTTCTCTCGGCGCAGCAACGGCTGCTCGTGCCGGAGCTTGATGATCTGGCGGGTAAACTCGCGCAGCTGCTCATTGCTTTCCGGCAGGTTTTCCCAGGCGACCCAGGAGATCTCGCTGTCCTGGCAGTAGCCGTTGTTGTTGCCGAGCTGGCTGCGACCGAACTCGTCACCGGCCAGCAGCATCGGCGTGCCGTGCGAGAACATCAGCGTGGCGAGGAAGTTGCGCTTCTGGCGCTCACGCACCGCGTTGATGCCCTCGTCTTCCGTCGGACCTTCCTCACCGTAATTGTAGCTACGGTTGTCGTTATGGCCGTCGTTATTGTCCTCGCCGTTCTCGTCGTTGTGCTTCTCGTTGTACGAAACCATGTCGTTCAAGGTGAAGCCGTCATGGGCGGTGATGAAGTTTACCGATGCCCAGGGACGACGACCGCGCTGATCGTAAAGATCGCCGGAACCGAGAAGGCGCGCCGCAAAGTCCGTCGAGACGTTGTCGCCCTTCCAGTATTCGCGCACCGTATCGCGGTACTTGTCGTTCCATTCGGCCCAGCCAGGCGGAAAGCCGCCGACCTGGTAGCCACCCGGACCGATATCCCAAGGCTCGCCGATCAGCTTGACCTTGGAAAGGACCGGATCCTGAGTGATCGCATCGAAGAAGCCACCGCGCTCGTTGAAGCCTTCCGGCTCGCGACCGAGAATGGTGCCAAGATCGAAGCGGAAGCCGTCGATATGCATCGCTTCGGCCCAGTAGCGCAGGGAGTCGGTGACCATCTGCAGTACACGCGGATGCGAAGTGTTGACGGTGTTCCCGGTGCCGGTGTCGTTGATGTAGTAACGATGCTGGTCCGGCATGGTACGGTAGTAGGAGAAGTTGTCGATGCCCTTGAACGACAGGGTCGGTCCAAGCTCGTTGCCTTCGGCCGTGTGGTTGTAGACCACGTCGAGAATGACCTCGACGCCGGCATCGTGGAAGTTCCGCACCATCTCGCGGAAACCCTGGATGCCCTTCGGTCCGAAGTAGCGCGAGGCCGGCGAGAAGAAGTTGAGGGTGTTGTAGCCCCAGAAATTCTTCAGGCCACGATCGAGCAGGTGCTGATCGTCCGGGAAGGAGTGGACCGGCAGCAGCTCCACCGAGGTGATGCCGAGGTTCTTGATGTAATCGACGGTCGCCTTGTGGCCCATGCCTTCATACGTGCCGCGCAGATCGATCGGAACGCCGGGATTGAGCTGGGTAAAGCCCTTCACATGCGTTTCATAGAGGACTGTCTGTGGCCAGCTGATCTTCGGACGGTTGTTGTCGTGCCAGTCGAAATTCGGGTCGATGACAACGCCCTTCGGCGTGTAGGGACCGCTGTCGCGTTCGTCGAAGGTCAGGTCCTTGTCTTCGGCAAGGAGGTCATAGGCAAAGTGTGCCTCGTTCCACTCAACGTCGCCGAACAGTTCGCGTGCATAGGGGTCGATCAGCAGCTTGTTGGGGTTGAAGCGATGGCCGTTTTCCGGGTCATAGGGGCCATGCACGCGGTAGCCGTAAAGAGCGCCGGGCTTCAGGCCGGGGATATAGCCGTGCCAGATCTCGTGGGTGTATTCCGGCAGTTCGAGGCGGGCGATTTCCACCTTGCCGCTCGGGTCGTACAGGCAAAGTTCGACGCGCTCGGCATGCGCCGAGAAAATCGCGAAGTTGACGCCATCGCCGTCGTAATTTGCGCCCAGCTGCAGCCAGGAACCCGGGTGAACGACAAAGTGGCTCGGTTTCGTATCCATATTTCCCCGCTGGTCATACCAATTGAAACTTTCGCCTATAGAAGGTGCGAGGCTGCAATTCGTTCCAGAGGCCCTGCAATTTAGGAGGTTTCGCAAGTTGCCCGCGAAATTTTGAGGGCGGCACGCGTTTCCGGATGGGCCGCCTCCCCTATCTCTCTAGTGGTACCCATAACAGCAGGGAGAAGACCATGACGACCATGTCCCCGGAAGAGCTCGAAGGCCGGCTGAACGCGCATCGCGAACTGATGATCGATCTGATCGCTGCAATGATTGGCGGCGAGCTGACGACCACCCGTTTCGTGCAGCGGCTGCGTGACGACGCTACATTCAAGGACAACGAGGAAGATCCCGGTTTCTCCCCCGATGGTGCCTTCGCGATCGAAAACGCCATGGCCCGCGAAGTGCGCTCGGTGCTGGAAGCTGCACGTGCAAGGGCAGAAGCCGACAAGAGTTAATCAAATTTTATGAATAAGGCCGTTTCGCCGCATTTGTGGCCATTTCGTGGAACCATGATTCCGTATCGCAGTTGATAGGCTTTAGGAGTGTGGCGGGAGGCAATCATGGTCAAGGAATGGATCGAGGCTGCAGGTTTCGTGATGGTCATCGCGGCCTGTTACATGATGGTCGTTCCGATCTAGCGATCGACCGGTCATCCCATTGACTGACACCAGCGACACATGACTGTGGCTGGCCTCTTCGCTGACGCCAACTTTTTATCGGCGAGACTTCCTGTGAGCTTGGCGCGTTCGAGTCGTTCAGTAACGTACTATTACATCGTGTAAGATCTGGAACGAAATGACACCGGTCGGGTTGGACATCCAGTGACCGGGCAAAAACCTTGTGTTCACGACGGGAGATCCATCATGCATCACGTTCTGACAATGCTGAAGAACCGGTTCCTTTCGCATCGCAGCTTCGGCCATCCAAAGCATCTTGCGGCCAAAAGCCCGCAAGAGCTTAGGGTCCTTGTGCCCGATGCCGTCGTACTGCCGCTTCCCAGAACAGCGCGAGAGGAGATCAGTGTCCCCGCGTCTATCAATGGCAGGGATCTCTCGACTGGCCGCCTTTAACCGGGCCGGCCCACGACAACAGTCCATGACAATAAAAAGGAGTGAAACATGGCTGACATGAAGTCCGCTTCCATCCTGATTCTTGCAACCGACGGCTATGAGCGCTCGGAGCTCCGGTTTCCGCTCGATGAACTGCGCAAACGTGGTGCTGACGTGAAGATCGCTTCGATCAAGTCTGGAGAGATCAGAAGCTGGGACGAGACCGACTGGGGTGACTCTGTCGCGGTCGACCTTGAAGCGAAGGACGTCAAGGCAAGCGATTTCGATGCGCTGGTTCTGCCCGGCGGACAGATCAATCCCGATGTGCTGCGCAAGGATGAAACGGCGATCAGCGTCGTGCGAGATTTTGTGGCGAGCGGCAAGCCTGTTGCTGCCATCTGCCATGGTCCATGGCTGCTGATCGAGGCGGATGCCCTGCGTGGCCGCAAGGCGACATCCTACCCGTCGATCCGGACCGACGTTCGCAATGCAGGCGCGTCCTGGCAGGACGAAGCCGTGGTCTGCGATAACGGCATCATCACATCGCGGTCACCCGACGACCTGCAGCAGTTCGTCGACAAGATCGTCGAGGAAGTCAACGAGGGCCGTCACAACAGACAGGCCGCTTGATTGCAGAATGACTGGTAACGAAAGCCCGCTCCGGCATGGTCGGTGCGGGCTTTCTCTTGTCTGCGTGCCACGAGATCATACGCTGGCTGATGGAGCGAGAACCGGTCCGGTCAGGTCTGTTCCTGCTTCAGGAATGCCAGAAGCCGGCGCTCGTTCATGCGCAGACCACGGCGGCCGTCCGTCGGCAGGGTCTTCGCGTTCATGATCTTTTCGAGCGGCGAGACATCCTCGGCAAGGCCCAGGATCTGCGGATGGATGTAGCTGGTGCGGCAGACGGCAGGCGTGTTGTGCAGCGCTTCGGAAGCTGCGTTGCACAGTGCCTTGATCTTGGGACGGTGGCCGTCCTCAGCCATTGTATTCCAGGCTGACATGAAGGCTGCGAGGCTTCCGCCCCAGGTGCGGAACGTCTTCGCCGTGACCGGAAAGCCGGCGGCCTTGGCGAGATAGGCGTTAAGCCGGCCAGAATCGATCGGTCGCGGCGTACCGTGTTCATCGGGAAACGAAAACAGCTGGCGTCCCGGAAGGTCGGCGACGTCTTCCAGGATACGTTGGAGACGCGGATGTTTCAGCGTGTGCTGCACCCGCTTGCCACCCTTGGCGGTGAATTTCAAGAGGATACCGTCACCGGACAAAACCATGTGACGCTTCAGAAGCGTCGTTGCGCCGTAGGTGCGGTTTTCCTTGGCATAGGCGCGGTTGCCGACCCTCAGATGTGTCATGTCCATCAGCGCCACAAGCGCGGCGATCACCGCCTCGGACTTGTCGAGACCATGCGACAGATCGCGGGCAGCTCTGGACCTGATGCGCGGCAAGGCCTCGCCAAACTGGGCAAGCTGGTCGAACTTTCGCTCGCTGCGGAAATTCTGCCAGTCCGTGTGATAGCGATACTGCTTGCGGCCGCGGCTGTCATAGCCGGTTGCCTGCAGATGGCCGCTGGCATCGAGACAGATCCAGACGTTTTCGTAGGCTGGCGGCAGGCCGAGTGCGGAGATGCGGGTATGGTGGTCATCCTCGACCAGCAAGCCACCATCCGGCAACCGATAACTGAACCCCTTGCCGCGTCGTTCCCGCCGAATGCCGGGTTCGGTATCGTTGACATAGGTGAGGCCGATCGTCTTGAGAGACTCGACGTCAATTTCAATGGTGCTGACTAACGTATCCATAACCGCTAAACTGAGATGGATATCGCTTCGTTCCCACGCATTGAAACACCCAGAGAACTTAAAGAGGGACGTCGCGCAAGCCTTCCGAAGCGTCCGGGCGCTCCAGGTTGGCACGCGGTACCGTCATCCGCCAGACCAGGCCGCCGGGCCGGAAATCCATATCGACAGTGCCGCTGAATGCAGCGGTCGCGTGGCGCTTGATGATGGTCGTGCCGAACCCGGTGCGGGTGGGCGGCTTTACCGTCGGGCCGCCGCTTTCTTCCCAGACCAGAAGCAGGTTCACACCACGGCTCTCGCCGTCTCCATCCGAGACGGTCTCCTCGGCGATATCGCTCCATGAGATCCGTACCGTACCATGGGGTACAGACAATGCGCCGTATTTGACGGAATTGGTGGCGAGTTCATGCAGCACCAAGCCGAGATTCTGAACTGCACCCGCCTTCAGCACGAAATCCTCGCCCTGGATCTGGACGCGGTCCGCCGCTTCCGCAAACGTGCTCATGTGGATCTCGACGACCCCATGCATCGGAACACCGCCCCATTGCTCTTCGGCAAGAGCCTCGATCGATTTCCCCAGCCCCTGGAGGCGGGTGCTGATTGCCCTCTGGAACTCGTCCATCGGCGTATCCTTGCGTGCCAGCTGGCGCATCATAGCCTGGACAAGCGTGAGGATGTTCTTTGTCCGGTGAACCAGCTCGTGCAGGATGAGATGGATACGGTCTTCTGCCTGGCTTCGGTCGAACGAAGCGTTCGAAAGCGCGACGGCGATCTGGTTCGCCTCGGTGATCTTGGTCTCCACCGGCGAGACGATTTCGCCCTTGCCGATCCGTTCGGCCATGTCGGCGATCTGCCTAATCGGGATCCGCAGCTGCCAGGCGACGAGGTAGGCGACGACCATGGCTATGGCGAGAAAGACGATGCCGCCCGCAACGAGCTGCCGCCAGGTGGAGATAATGTTTTCCTGCGCGGACGCGATCGGCCCCCAGACGACGGTCTTCCAGGCCCAGCCGGTAATCTGCGCATAGCCGTACATCTGTTTGCCCGCACCATCGACATCTTCGATCGTGCCGCGAAAACCGGTCATCAGCCGCAGAGTTTCGCTGGGAAACCTGGCGCCCTCCGCCATCTTTGCGGCACCGACCGAGGTGACAACCTGACCGCTGCCATCGAGGACCGCGGCAGACCAGCCATCCGGCAGGCCATCGACGGACAGTAGCTTTTGCAGATCCTCGGCATTCTGCGTGATGATCATCGCAGCGCCCGAGGCGTTTGTCTTCTCAGACAGCGGCATCGCGACGTTGAAGACCCACTTTCCGCTGGTCGTGCCGCGAAACATGCTGGAGGCTTCCGTCAAGCCGCTGCGCAGCATGGATTCGAGCGCTGGCATGTTGGCGGTCTTGCCGAGCGGCGTATCGAAGGGGACGCGGGTATTCAGCCGAAGCTGTCCGTCCCGGTCTGCGACGATCACGAAAAGCTTGGTGGAACGCAGGCTCGACCGGGTCCGCTCGTGGAAGGCGCGAAGGTCACCGGACTCCAGCTCGGGAGAACTGACCAGCAGGCGCAGCGTCGTTGCCATGTCCTGCAGCTCGCGGTCGACCGCACGAGCGATCATCTGGGCGTCTTCTGCCGTATTCGAGGAGAGCATGTCCCGTTCGTGCTCTTCCAGCTGCAGCATGAGAAAGGCGCCGAAGACAAGCAGCGGTAAAGCCACGCCCACGACGAGCGCGATCAGATAAGCCCCGATCGGTGCCGTCGGGAAGAGCCGCGCAAACCTAGCCATCCCGCACGACCGTTGCGCGGGAAGGTTGGCAGGCAGCAGAGCCGCCGCGCTGGTGATCCATTCTTAGCCCCGTCCCTTGGCTTTGAAAGCAACGCCATGAGTTCTAGCGGCTTTTGGAACACTGGCCAAGGACTTGGTGATGCGGCCGTCACCTTTCCGATGAATATTCGAATATTCAGTGCCGCGAGATCGCCGCAAGCAGCGACGTTGCCGGCATGACGAGCGGCCCAGTTCCATCGGCAACGACGGTTTCCGGCACCCGGTGGATCACAAACCCGGAAATGCCAGGTGCTTCGACCTCAGACGCGCTCAGATTGGCACGCAGTTGCACGAGACGATCCGACAGCTGCCAGTCGATTGCAATCGTCTCCGGCGCGGAGGCAAGAACGCGACCGACGCTGTGAGGCATGCCGGAAAGCCCTGGAACCACGTGCTCGCGCCGCTTTCCGATCAGATCCCGGATCTTCCCGTAGGCGGCAGAGCCCTCCGCCGTGTCGCGACGCTCCCAGCGCAGTTTCGATTTCTCGAACGCTTCCGGCGCATTCGGATTGTCCAACTGCCAAGGTTCTGTGACGCCTTCCGGCAGGCCGCCGAATTTTTCCGCCTCGATCAACCGGTTGGCCCAGGTGGTCATGGCGATGTCGCCCTCGTATTCGGCAAAGAACGCGAACGGCTGCACTTCCCCATATTCCTCGCCCATGAACATCATCGGCACCTGCGGCGACAGAAGCAGCATTGAAGTCATGACGTCGAGAAGCCCCGGCTCCGACAGGGAGATCAATCGTTCGCCATGGGCGCGATTGCCCACATGATCATGGTTCTGCAGGAAGTGGATATACGAGGTAAGCGGCGAAGATCCGCCCGCGTCCGCGTCTGACCTCGCGTCTTGCTCGTCATCGTCCTGCGACGGCATGCCGCCATGCGCGAGGCAAGCGGCGAGCTTGGCGACCGGCTGCGCGGCAAAAGGTCCGGCATGGCCCACGGCCTCGCCTGTCGCGATCACATGTGCGGCGTGGTAGGCGTCGTTGTTCCATCCGGCCACAAACGCATCCGGCGTACCGCCACGTTCCGGGTTGCGCAGGATGGCGCGATGGTCCTCCATCACGAGATGGCGGCGCCGACCCGTCGTTTCGGAATGAACGCGCTCTGCAAGTTCGACGAGAATGTGCTTCTCTGACGTTTCATCCAGGATTTCGTCCACCGCATCAATGCGAAGGCCATCGAGATTGAACTCTTCCAGCCAGTAGAGCGCGTTTTCGATGAAGAAAGCACGCACGGCTGGTTGGGCAAAGTTGATCGACGGACCCCACGGCGTGATAAACTGCGGATCGAAGAAAGACGGGATGTTCGAGACGATCAGGTTTCCAGCCGGGCCGAAGTGGTTGTAGACGACATCCAGCATGACCGACAGGCCGACCCGGTGGGCGGCATCGACGAAAGCCTTCATGTCATCAGGCGAACCGTAGGCGTGGTGCGGGGCATAGGGAAGCGCGCTGTCATAGCCCCAGCCGCGATCGCCCGGAAATTCGGCGACCGGCATCAGCTGAATGACAGTGAAGCCGAGATCGGCAAGGTCGGCGAGACGCGACGCTGCGGCGCGAAACGTGCCCTCGGACGTGAAGGTGCCGATATGCATCTCGTAAATCACAGCCTCTTCCCAGGCATGCCCCTTCCAGGCCGGCATGTTCCAGCGGTAGAAGGCCGGATCGACGATCATCGAGTGGCCATCGACGCCACCGTCCTGCGCCCGCGATGCGGGGTCCGCGAACGCCTTACCGTCGGGCATGACGAACTGGTAGGGCGTGCCGGGCTCGACGCCTTCGACGGTCAGCGTGAACCAGCCCTGCCCGGCCGGCAGCATTTCGCGGTTGCGGCCAGCGATACGAAGGCGCAGGCGCTCGATGTCCGGTGCCCAGAGGCGGAACAGAACGCTGTTTTCGCCGACATGTTCGGCGCCCCAGGATTTGGGGAAGGATCGGCGCACGGGCGCGCCGGACGAGACGTGGCCGGACGCGGTCCGGCGCGAATCGTAGGGCGTGAAATCGCGGGTCAGCGACATGGCATCTCTCCCTTGTTTCAGTCACAAGGGAAACACGGGGCGGACAGGAATAGTTCCCTATTGCCCCGTAACGACCGGATTCGGGATAGGAAAATTGTCTTTTGTCAAGTCAATTTTCTGGCCCGATCATGGACTTAGCCGATGCGGCTGCCGCTTTCCGGATCAAACACGACGGCCTTGTCGAGATTGAAGGCGAAGCGGAATGTCTGGCCAAGCGTGACCGGTACTTCGGCGCGGGCGCGTCCCGTGAAATTGACCCCGTCCATCCGACCGGTCACGAACGTGTCGGAGCCCGTCGGCTCGACCATCGTTACCTGCGCATCAACGAAGGCAATCGCATGGGCTGTTGGATCGGCAAGGCCGGAATCGGTGATCGCTTCGGGGCGCAGACCGAGAATGACATCCTTGCCCGCGGGCAAAGCAGACGTCACTGTTGGCGGCACGGCAACCGTCGTCGAACCGCCGAAAAGGGCGACGCCGTCGGAGACGACCTTGCCCTTCAGCATGTTCATTGCCGGCGAGCCCATGAAATCGGCGACAAACAGGTTGGCCGGCAGATTGTAGATTTCGGCCGGCGTTCCGACCTGCTGTACGATGCCTTCCTTGAGGACGACGATCTTGGTCGCAAGCGTCATCGCCTCGATCTGGTCGTGGGTGACATAGACGATCGTCGCATTGGTGTTCTGGTGCAGCGCCTTGATCTCGGCCCGCACCTCGACGCGCAGCTTTGCATCGAGGTTGGAGAGCGGTTCATCGAACAGGAACACGCGCGGCTTGCGAACCAGCGCCCGGCCCATGGCGACGCGCTGACGCTGGCCGCCGGAAAGCTGGCTCGGACGACGCTTCAGGAGATGCTCGATCTGCAGGGTCTTTGCCACGCTTGCGACGGCCGTTTCCCGCTCCGCCTTGTCGATGCCGCGCATCTCCAGCGCAAACGCGATGTTCTCCTCCACCGTCATGTTCGGATAGAGCGCGTAGGACTGGAACACCATGGCGATGTCGCGCTTGGACGGATGCAGGTCCGTCACCACCTCGCCATCGATGACGATGTCACCGGATGTCGGCGGCAGCAGGCCGGCAATGGCGTTAAGCAGCGTGGACTTGCCGCAGCCGGACGGGCCGACCAGCACCAGGAAGCCGCCCTTTTCCAGATCGATGTCGATGCCCTTGAGGATCTCGACATTGCCGATCTTCTTGCGGATATTCTTGATCTCGAGAAAGCTCATGTTGGATCAACCCTTGACTGCGCCGGCCATCAGGCCACGCACGAAATAACGTCCGGCGACGACATAGACGAACAGCGTCGGCAATGCCGCGAACACGGCGGCGGCCATGTCGACATTGTATTCCTTGACGCCGGTGGAAGACGAAACGAGGTTGTTGAGCGCCACCGTCATCGGCGATGCTTCGCCCGACGAGAAGGAGACGCCGAACAGAAAGTCGTTCCAGATATTGGTGAACTGGTAGATGACCGTAACGACGATGATCGGGCCGGAGCTTGGCAGCAGGATGCGCCAGAAGATCTTGAAGAAGCCGGCGCCATCCATCATCGCAGCCTTGACCAGCTCGTCCGGAAACGCCTCGTAATAGTTGCGGAAGAACAAGGTGGTGAAGCCGAGGCCGTAGACCACATGGACGAAGACGAGGCCGGCGGTGGAATTGGACATACCCATCGCACCCAGCAGACGCGCCATCGGGATCAGCACCGCCTGGAACGGGATGAAGCAGGCAAACAGCATCATGCCGAACACCAGCTTGTGGCCGGGAAAGCGCCACTTGGTGAGAACATAGCCATTGAGCGCGCCGAGCAGCGTCGAGATGGCCACAGCCGGAACCACCATCTTCAGCGAGTTCCAGAAATAGCCCTTGATGCCGACGCAGGAGACGCCGATGCAGGCCTCGCCCCAAGCCTTGACCCAGGCGGCGATGGAGGGATCGGACGGCAGCGCCAGCATGTCGCCGCCGCGGATCTCGTCGAGCGACTTCAGCGACGTGGTCAGCATCACATAGAGCGGCAGCAGATAGACGGCGGCAAGGATGATCAGTGCGCCATAGATGAAATAGCGGACGGTGCGCACCGACCCGGCGCTGACATTTTCAGGGATCGCGCTCAATGGTTCTTCTCCCGAAGCTCGGAATAGAGATAGGGGACGATGATCGCGGTAATGCCCATCAGCATCATCACGGCGCTGGCCGAGCCCACATTCATCTGGTTGCGGGTAAACGTGTAGGAATACATGAAGGTGGACGGCAGTTCGGTGGCATTGCCCGGCCCGCCGCCCGTGAGCGCGATGACGAGGTCATAGGACTTGATCGCCATATGCGCGAGCACGATGAAGGCCGACAGGAAGACCGGGCGCAGCATCGGAATGATGATGCGGCGATAGATCGAGACCGTTGAGGCGCCATCGATCTGGGCCGCCTTGACGATCTCGCCGTCGATGCCGCGCAGGCCCGCCAGAAACATCGCCATGATGAAGCCCGAGGCCTGCCAGACACCGGCGATGACGACGGTGTAGATCGCCATTTTCGGGTTGACCAGCCAGTCGAACTTGAAGCTTTCCCAGCCGAGATTGTGCATCGTGTTCTCAAGCCCGAGGCCCGGGTTGAGGAACCACTTCCAGGCCGTGCCTGTCACGACGAAGGACAGCGCCATCGGATAGAGAAAGATCGGCCGAAGGACGCCTTCGGCGCGGATGCGCTGATCCATCAGGATCGCGATGAAAAGCCCGATCGCGGTGCAGAGCACGATGTAGAGCACGCCGAATATGGCGAGGTTCTGCATCGCCACATACCAGTTGGGCTGCGACCATAGCCGGTAATAGGCATCGAACCCGCCCCACTTGTAGATCGGCATCATCTTCGACGTGGTGAACGACAGATAGACCGTCCACAGGATGAAGCCGTAGACGAACACCAGAATGATGGCAAAGGACGGCGCCAGAACAAGCTTCGGCAAGCCGTTGCGCAAACCATCGGCCATGGACCGCCGCGGCCTGGTCGGCGTCACCATCGGAGCCGGTTCGATTGTCGTCATGGGGGATCTCCGGATGCGAATAGAGACGTTTGAAGGTGCGCCAACAAAAAAGCCCCCTCTGGCCTGCCGGCCATCTCCCCCACAAGGGGGGAGAAAACCTGTGGGCACCCACCGACCAAATCGGGCCCAGACAGTGCGGCTGGGTTAAGTCCCTCCCCCTTGTGGGGAGGGGTTTGGGGCGGGGTTTTTTTGACTACTTCGCGGCAGCAACCGCTTCCGGCAGGCGCTTCAGCGCGGCATCCGTTGTCAGCTGGCCATTCAGATGCTGGGTGATGACGTCAAGCATGGCTTCCTTGACAGCGGCCGGCTGCGCATAACCATGAGCAAGCGAGCCCATCAGCGTGCCCTTGGACGAGGCTTCCGCCAGATCCTTCATGCCCTTCTTGGCGCAATCGTCGAACTTTTCGTCCGAGACGTCGGTCCGGGCAGGCACGGAACCCTTGACCGTGTTGAAGGCGATCTGGAACGCGGGATCTTCGACGGCGGATGCCATCTTCATCTGTGCGTCCTTCTGCTCTTCACCCACGTCGAACATCATGAACTGGTCGGCGTTGAACAGGACGGAGCCCTGTGTGCCGGGGAAGCGCATGCAGACAAAATCGGTGCCGGGGGTCTTCTTGGCGCGCAGCCATTCGCCCTTCGACCAGTCGCCCATTTCCTGAGCGCCTGCCTTGCCTTCGATGACGAGCGCGGTGGAGAGGTTCCATTCGCGGCCGGAAAAGTTCGGGTCGAAATAGGTGCGAAGCTTCGACATATCGTCGAACACCTTCTTCATCGTATCACCCGACAGCGCTGTCGGATCGGCATCGAGCACGGCCTTCTTGTAGAAATCAGGACCGCCGACGGAGAGAACCACGGCTTCCCAGAGCGTGCCGTCCTGCCACGGAACGCCGCCATGGGCGAGCGCGGTGATGCCCTGCGCCTTGAAGGCGTCGAGCATGGTGAACAGCTCGTCCATATTGGTCGGCTGCTTGCCGCCGGCCTTGTCGAAGGCAGCCTTGTTCAGCCACAGCCAGTTGGTGGAGTGAATGTTGACGGGGGCAGCAACCCAGTGGCCATCATACTTGGAAAACGCCTGCAGCGCTTCCGGAATGACCTTGTCCCAGCCTTCCTTGGCGGCGAGATCGTCAAGATTGGCGGCGACGCCCATCTCGGACCAGTCGCGCAGGTCGAAACCGAGCAGCTGGACGGCGGTCGGCGGATCGCCGGCGGTCACACGGGCGCGCAGCGCCGTCATCGCGGCAGAACCGGCACCACCGGCAACCGGCATGTCTTTCCAGCCGATACCCTGCTTGGCCAGGTTTTCCTTGAGCACGTTGAGCGCCGCGGCTTCGCCGCCGGACGTCCACCAGTGCAGAACTTCAACCTGTTCGGCTGCCTTTGCGGCGCCAGCGGTCAGCGCAATCATAGCCGCACCGGCGGCCAGTTTGCCGATCAAACGAATAGTCATTGAAATATCTCCCTCAAAGCCGGGCTCCTCTCCGGACATCGATTTATAACGATATAACTCATGCGAGTGTCAACCCCGTAGGGGACAGAATTTCAGTGATGCTAAAGATCCGGCATCACCCTGTTATAAAACGATAAAAGCGATATTTCCCGTTTGCGACGGTGAAGAGTTGATTTGCACTTGCCGAATTTGCGGCGTTTTGCAACGATACAAACAGGGCGCCTGGAGGGGCGCTGGAGGAGACAGGAATGCCGCTTGACGACCGGGATGACCGGGGTGAGGACATCGACCCGGATACGCTGCAGCAGGGACGCCCGGCGCGGCCGCACGCGAACCGCTTGCCCCGCGATACAGCCCAGAAGAAACCGACGCTGAAGACCGTCGCCGAACTGACCGAGCTTGCGGTCACGACCGTATCGAGGGCGCTCTCCGACGATCCCCAGATTGCGCTCGAAACCCGCATCCGCGTGCGCCAGGCGGCCGAAGATGTCGGCTATCTGCCGGATCGCGCGGCGCAGCGGTTGCGCACCGGACGCACCAACGTGATCAGCCTCGTCCTTGATCCGCACGAGGAAATCCTCGGCTACGGCACATCGATGATCCGCGGCATGAGTGCGGCACTGCGCGGCACGAGGTACCACTTGGTGATCACGCCGCATTTTTCAGACACGCCGCAGATCGATCCGGTGAAGCATATCGTCCGCAACCGGATGGCCGACGGCATCCTGTTCAGCCGCACCGAAGCCGCCGACGAGCGTGTGAAATTCCTGATGGAACAGGGCTTTCCTTTCGTGTGCCACGGCCGCACCGAGCTTGCGACGCCGCATCCTTACGTGGATTACGACAATTACGCCTTCAGCTACCGGGCCGCGAAAAGCCTCATCAATGCTGGCTGTCGGCGGCTGTTCATCATCCTGCCGCCCGCCCAGTTCACCTTCGCCCATCACATGCGCCATGGCTTCATGACGGCGGTGCGCGAGGAAGGCGTCGCCTTCGAGATTTCCGACCGTGTCTCGCTCGACAGCAAGTCCGACGCGATCCGCGACCATGTGGCGGAACGACTGGCGGCCGACGACGCGCCCGACGGCTTCATCTGCGGCGGCGAAGTCTCCGCCATGGCCGTGATGTCGGCGGCCTACGACACCGGCCGCACCATCGGCCAAGATGTGCGCCTGGTCGCCAAACAGACGTCCGGCCTGTTCGACCAGGTCCGCCCGCGTATCGAAACGATCTACGAGGACCTCGCGGAGGCTGGTCGTCTTATGGCCGCGCTGCTTCTGAAGCAGATGGGTGGAGAGGTGCCGGTCGAGGACCTGCAGGCGCTGCAGACGGTGTGATGCTGGGAGCAGCGGCGGCCCAGACCACCCCTCATTTTTGTGCTTGTCACAGTAGGCCAGCCGCCACGCGTCCGCGTGGCGAAAGGAGTCTTTACACCCCAGGGACCTGGGCTGTCGGGATCCCTGTGGCAAGCACAGAAATGATGAGGAAAGGGAGCCGTCCCCCTCTCCTCCTCCAAAAGTTGCTACCCCTCAATCCTCCTCAACGAACACCTCTTCGCGCTTCTTCCTGACGCTGGGCAGGAAGACGACGATGAGCACGAGTGCGGCAAGCGCGAGCAGGCCGGCGCTGATGGGGCGGGTGATGAAGGTGGTGGCGTCGCCGCGCGAGAGGATCATTGCGCGACGCAGGTTTTCTTCCAGGAGCGGGCCAAGAACGAAACCGAGCAGAAGCGGTGCCGGCTCGCAGCGCAGCTTCAAAAGCACGTATCCGAGCAGGCCGAAGAAGGCGACGGCGTAGAGATCGTAGACGTTGGAATTAACGCTGTAGACCCCGATGGCGCAGAACGCCATGATGATCGGGAAGAGGACGTAATAGGGGATCGTCAGAAGCTTCACCCACAGCCCGATCAGCGGCAGGTTGAGGACCACCAGCATCAGGTTGCCGATCCACATCGAAGCGATGATGCCCCAGAACAGCGCCGGCTGTTCGACGGCAACGTTCGGACCTGGAACGATGCCCTGGATGATCATCGCGCCGACCATCAGCGCCATGACCGGGTTGGCCGGAATGCCGAGCGTCAGGAGCGGGATGAACGAGGTCTGTGCACCCGCATTGTTGGCCGATTCCGGCCCGGCAACGCCGGCGACCGCGCCGTGGCCGAATTCTTCCGGATGTTTCGATACCTTCTTCTCGACCGTGTAGGAGGCGAACGCCGCAAGGATGGCGCCGCCGCCCGGCAGGATGCCGAGGACGGAGCCGATCGCCGTGCCGCGCAGAACGGGGCCGACCATTGCCTTGAAATCCTCGCGCGACGGCATCAGGTTGGACACCTTCGCCATCAGCACGGTGCGGGTCTTTTCGCTTTCGAGATTGCGCAGGATTTCAGCGATACCGAAGACGCCGACCGCGACCGCGACGAAGTTCAGGCCGTCGGCATATTCCCGGATTCCGAGCGTGAAGCGCGGCGTGCCGGTGTAGATATCGGTGCCGACGAGGCCAAGCAGCAGGCCAAGGCAGACCATGGCGAGCGCCTTGATGATCGACCCGTGAGCAAGCGCGATCGACGAGACGAGACCGACGACCATCAGCGAGAAATATTCCGCCGCACCGAACTGCAGGGCGATCGAGGTCAGCGGCGGCGCGAAGATCGCCACAAGAAAGGTGGAAACCGTGCCGGCAAAGAACGATCCGATGGCAGCGATGGCAAGCGCCGGTCCCGCCTTGCCCTTGCGCGCCATCTGGTAACCGTCGATGGCGGTGACCGCCGACGAAGATTCGCCGGGCATATTGATGAGGATGGCCGTGGTGGAGCCGCCATACTGCGCGCCGTAGTAGATGCCGGCGAGCATGATCAGCGACGACACGGGTTCGAGCTGGAAGGTGATCGGCAACAGCATGGCGATCGTCGCCGTTGCGCCGATGCCGGGCAGGACGCCGATCAGCGTGCCAAGCAGCACCCCGATGAGGCAGAAGAACAGGTTCTCGATCGACGTGGCGGTGGAGAAACCGAGGGCGAGATTGTTGAATAATTCCATGAACCGAGCCCCTTACATGCCCAGCCACGGCCCGAACCGCCGGAACGGCAGACCAAGACCATAGCTGAAGACGAGAACCGAAAAGACCGTGAGCAGAGCCGCCAGGATGACGGCCATCAACAGCTTCATCTTGTGCGAGGCGAATGCCGCGATCAGCGCCGTAAAGAAGATCGCCGGCACGAAGCCTAAACCGCGCACGGTGAGACCAAAGAAGATCGGTGCCGGCAGGATGAAGGCCATCCCGCGCCAGGCAAGCGCACCCACCGGTTCGCCGTGAACGCGAATGGCCTGGAAGACGATCACGCCGCCCAAGAGCACGAGAACGCAGGCGAGGATGAACGGAAAATAGCCCGGCCCCATGCGAAGCGCCGTGCCGAGTTCCAGTTCGATCGATTGATAGGCAAAGAACAGGCCGGTCAGCATGAGCGCCAGCCCGCAGACCAGATTGGTCCTGTCGATATTGAGTGAATTCATGATGGCTCCGAAATATTGGAAGAGCTCTGTGGATCTGCGCCGCGGGTCGGCATGGTCGCTAGCAGGAGTGTCGCTTGCCGGTGGGGTCCTTGCAGACGTTCGCGCCGATCAGCGGTCGATCTGAGCGATCAGCTTGCCGGCAATTTCTCCCCCGCGGGGGAGAAGGACAAAGGTTGCGGGCTCCAAGGCCGATCGAGCAGAACCCCTCACCCTGCCCAGAGAGGGGCCAGGGTGAGGGGCAGTGCCGTGACGAGAGATCAGTCGGCGTACTGGCCGGCTGCCTCGATGACCGGCTTCCAGCGGGCGATTTCGCTTTCCAGCTTGGTCTTCAGCGCCTCAGGCGTGGCGTCGGCTTCCGGTGAAGGCTTGGTGCCGAGTTCACCGAAACGGGCAACGACGTTCGGGTCTTTCAGTGCGACTTTAAGCGCCGCAGACAGCTTGTCGTTGGCTTCCTTCGGCGTGCCCTTCGGCGTGTAGATGCCGTGCCAGATGCCCACTTCCATCTGCGGATAACCGGCTTCCTTGACGGTCGGCAGGTCCTTCAGGATGTCGAGGCGGTCAGCGGAGGTGACGGCGTAGGCCTTTACCGTGCCGCCCTGGATCTGCTTTGTCGTATTGGTGGTCTGGTCGCACATGATATCGACCTGTCCGCCGAGGAGATCGGTCATGGCCGGGCCGGTGCCCTTGTAGGGAACGGTCACGAGCGGCGTTTCGATCGAGCTCATGAACAGCATGCCGCACAGATGCGAGGCAGCGCCGATGCCGGCATTGGCAACAGTCACCTTGTCCTTGTTCGCCTTGGCGTATTCGATCAGTCCCTTGAAATCGGTCGCTTCCATGTCCTTGCGGGCGAGAAGCGTCATCGGCACTTCCGTGACGAGGCCGACATATTCGAACGCGTTCAGCGTGTCATAGGCGAGCTTGCGATAAAGCGTGGCGCTGGTCGCCATGCCGATATGGTGCAAAAGCACGGTGTATCCGTCCGCTTCCGCATTGGCGACGCGTCCGGCACCGAGCGAGCCGCCGGCGCCGCCGACATTTTCGACGACGATCTGCTGGCCGAGATCGCGCGACATGGATTCGGCCACAAGACGCGCAACCGTATCGGTCGGGCCGCCGGCCGCAAACGGTACGATCATCGTGATCTGGCGTTCCGGATAGGCCTGCGCGTTGGCAGAAGCCGAAAACAGCGAAATGGCGGCAAGAGCCGTTGCGCCGATCATGGCGTTGACGATTTTCATGATTTGTCCTCCCGAGCGTGAAAATCAGCATGCAAACTGGTGAGCTGGCAACAGTCCTCCTCCGCCAGCGTGGTGCCATTTGCAGTGGTGATTTCACTGGCCGCAATCAGGCGGGACGCAGCGTTGCTAAGTTTATCGCTGGCGTGCAATGCAGCATGGGTGGATTAGGGAACAATCACATCAAAGCCTGGGTGGAAATCCACCCAGTGCGGGGTTTGGGATATGTTCCGTCACCCGTTCAGATCGTCCTGCAGCATCTGGTCGGCCGAGATCAGGCGCTTGTCGAGCCCGTGTTTCTGCATCTTTTCGTAGAGCGTCTTGCGCGAAATGCCGAGCGATTCGTAGACAGGACGCAGGGCACCGCCATGCGCGGCAATTTCTCCGGCGATCAGGTTGCGCTCGAAGGCTGCCACCTTGTCGGCCAATCGCCCGGCCGGATCGCGAAGCCTGCCGTTGGAATCTGTCGACGGAAGATCGAGACCCAGCACCAGCCGGTCGGCGGCGTTGCGCAACTCGCGGACATTGCCGGGCCAGGCCTGGTCGCCGATCGTCGCGATCACGTCAACGGGCACGTCGAGATCGTCACGGCCGTAGCGGGCGGAGGCTTCGCGAACCAGCTGCAGAAACAGGAGCGCGATATCGGCCCGACGCTCCCGAAGTGACGGCACATGAATGGTCGCGACGTTGAGACGGTAGAGCAGATCAGCCCGGAACCGGCCGGCCGCGACTTCCGCCTCCAGATCCACCTTGCTGGTGGCGATAAAGCGGACATCGAGGGCCACGGTTTCGTTCGAGCCGAGCCTTGTGATGACACGCTCCTGCAGGACGCGCAGGAATTTCGCCTGCAGGTCGAAGGGCATCGAGCCGATCTCGTCGAGCAGGATCGTGCCGCCGCGGCCATGTTCGAACTTGCCGTATCGCGGCCGGATGGCTCCCGGAAAAGCGCCCGCCTCGTGGCCGAACAGTTCGCTTTCGATCAGCGTTTCCGGAAGTGCCGCGCAATTGATGGCGATAAACGGCCGGTTGGCGCGCGGGCTGACATCGTGCAGCGCCCGCGCCACCACTTCCTTGCCGGCACCGGTCTCGCCGATAATCAGCGTATCGGCATCGGTGGCGCCGATCGCGCGGATCCGGTAGCGCAGATCAACCATCACCTGAGTGCGGCCGGGCATGCGGGTTTCCAGATCGTCGCGCTTGCCGGCCACCGCCTTCAGTCGGCGGTTCTCCATGACCAGCGCGCGGCGATCGAGCGCTCTGCGGATGACACCGGCCAGATGCTGCGGCGTGAACGGCTTTTCCAGAAAATCATAGGCGCCCTCGCGCATCGCCTTCACCGCCAGCTGCACATCGCCGTGGCCGGTGACGAGAATGATCGGGATCTCCGCATCGAGTTCGCGCACCCGCTGCAGAAGCGTCATGCCGTCTGTTCCGGGCATGCGGATATCGCTGACGATAACGCCCTCGAAGCCGAAACCGGCGAGTTCGAGAACATGATCGGCATTGGAAAAGGTCTGCACCGAGAGCCCGAACAGCTCCAGGGCCTGGGCGGTGGATCGGCGCAGCTCCTCTTCGTCGTCAACCAGCAAAACCCTTTGCGCCGCATCCCTTGCTTCGCTCACTCGGCAGCCTCCATCAGGTTTTCATCGGCAATGTCGAGCTCGATGGTGAACACGGCCCCCCCATCGGGATCATCGGTGACGGAAAGGCTACCACCGAAATCCTTGACGATGTTGTAGGAGATCGACAACCCGAGGCCGAGACCCTTGCCGATGCCCTTGGTGGTAAAGAAGGGATCGAAGATGCGCTCGCGAATCGATGCCGGCACACCCGGCCCGCCATCGCGCACATGCACCGTCACGGTATCGTGGGTCCGTGACGCCGAGACGGCGATGCGCCGGTCGGCAAGTCCCTCGACCGCATCTGCCGCATTGCCGATCACGTTGACCAGAACCTGCTGCAGACGGATAGAGCCGGCCCGCACCTTCGGCAGGTTGGCGGGGATGTCGACGACGAGATCGGCATCGGCCGCCTTCAGCCGCGCCGCGACGATTTCCAGCGTGTCGTCCATCACCTCCTGCAGCGAGACGGCGCCGAGCTTCTCGTTCGGCTTGCGGGCAAAGTTGCGCAGATGCTTGCTGATCGAGGCCATGCGATCGATCAGCGCCGAAATGCGTCTAACGTTGTCGCGCGCCTCGTCCGTGCGGTCGAGGTCCATCAGCACGCCGGCCGTCTCCGCATAGGTTTTCGCGGCCGCAAGCGGCTGGTTGAGCTCGTGCGACAGTGCCGCCGACATCTGACCGAGGCCGGCAAGCTTGCCGGCCTGGATGAGGTCGGCCTGGGTCTGGCGCAGTCGCTGTTCGGTGGCCCGGCGCTCGGCCACTTCCTCCTCGATCTGGGCATTGACGCGGGCAAGATCGGCGGTGCGCTCGGCAACCCGGTGTTCCAGCGCGTTCTGCGCTTCCGCCTGAAGATGCATGCGCTCGGCAAGTCGCGCCCGGCGCTGCAGGATGACGGCAAGCCCGAGGACGGCGAGACAGAGGGAGAGAAGCAGGGCAGCGACGGTGGTCTTTGCCTGGGCATGCACGGACCCGGTATCCATCAGCACGCTGACGGTCCATCCGGCGTCGGGCATCGGTTGCGACACGACGAGATATTCCCGGTCGCCTCCGTTGTCGGCAATCGTCATCACCTCGTGACCGGCGAATTCGCCGCGCCGCACCGGCAGCTCGCGCAGTTTCGCATCCGCATAGCGCCGCGAGGTCTGGGTGCGGGCGATGCGCCCCGGCGACAGCGGCAGGGTCGTGGCATAGAGCCATTCCGGCCGGCTGGTCATGAAGATGATGCCCTCGGGGTCGGCAACGAAGATGCGGTCTTCGGTGCCTTGGGCGGTCCCCTTCCCCCAGCTGTCCTCGACCAGATCGATATCGACCTTGAAGACGATGACGCCGCGGATCACCCCGGCGATCTCGATCGGCGACGAGAAGTAGTAGCCGCGTTTGAGCGACGTGGTGCCGAGCGCATAAAAGCGAGACTGGCGGCCCTTTGCAGCTTCCTGGAAATACGGACGGTAGGAGAAATTCTCGCCAACGAAACTGACGTCGCTGTCGTAGTTGCTGGCTGCAATGGTCTGCCCGTCCATCGTCATCAGATAGATGTCGGAGGATTTGAGGAGCGCGTTGGTGTCTTTCAAATAGGCGTTGGTGGCGGCCTGCAGGGTTGTGTTGGACGGATCGAGCACGAAAGCCTCGACATTCTGCTGGTCGGCGATCAGGGCCGGCAGCGCCTCGTAGCGCTTCAGGTGCCCGTCGAGACCGGAAACGGCAAGCCTCAGCGTGGTGTTGGCCTGCGCCTTCGCCTCCTCCATGTAGCCGCTCGCGATCATGCCGGCGCCCTGGACATAGATGCCCAGACCGATCATGACCGCCACGCCCGCCGCTGCAAGGATTGCGTATCTCACCAGATGCCGGGCTCCTCCTCCCAACTCGTCCTCGGTCGTCACCTTAAAATCCGGCACTGGCGAATTCCACTAAAACTTGCGAAGACTTGTTTTCACCGGCATCCGTCGGCGGCGGCAAAGGGAATCATCATGAGTTACATGCTTGCACTCGTCATCGGCGCGGTGGCCGGACTTCGCGCCATGACGGCACCGGCGATCGTCAGCTGGGCGGCCGGTCTCGGCTGGCTCGATCTCTCCGGCACCTGGCTCGCCTTCATGGGCTCCAAATGGGCCGTGCTGATCCTCACGCTGATCGCCATCGTCGAATTCATCACCGACCAGTTGCCCTCGACGCCAAGCCGGAAGGTGCCGCAGCAATTCGGTGCGCGCATCTTGACCGGCGCGCTCTCGGGTGCTGCGATTGGAATGCCCTACGGCTACTGGCTGGCCGGCCTCGTCTCCGGCATTATCGGCGCCGTGATCGGCACGCTGGGTGGCGCCGCAGTGCGGGCAAAGCTTGCCGCCCATTTCGGCAAGGATGCACCGGCAGCCTTTATCGAGGACGGCGTGGCCGTCGTCGCAGCCCTGATTGTCATCCTGCTTTTGCCGGGAACGCCGGCCGCCTAACGGAGATCTGAGCATCATGCAGACATTCGACGCGATCATCATCGGTGCCGGACAGGCGGGGCCATCGCTTGCCGGACGCTTCAACGACGCGGGCAAGACAGTTGCCATCATCGAGCGCAAGCATGTGGGCGGCACCTGCGTCAACACCGGCTGCAAGCCGACCAAGACGCTGGTGGCAAGCGCCTACACCGCGCATCTTGCCCGCCGCAGCGCTGATTACGGCATCGGCATCGGTGGCGAGGTGACGGTCGACATGCCGGCTGTGATGCGGCGGGCGTTGAAAGTGACGATGGACAGCCGCGGCAGCAACGAAAGCTGGCTGGAGAAGATGCCCCACTGCACGCTGATCCGCGGGCATGCGCGCTTCGAAATTGCCGACACGATCCGCGTCGGCGACGAGTTGCTGACGGCGCCGCAGATTTTCCTGAATGTCGGCGCCCGCGCCACCATTCCGGATTTCGAGGGCGTCGACGACATCCCCTATATGACCAACAGCGACATCGTCGGGCTGGACAGGGTGCCGGAGCATCTGGTGATCATCGGCGGCAGTTATATCGGGCTTGAATATGCGCAGATGTATCGCCGCTTCGGCGCGAAGGTAACCGTCGTGGAGCGCGGCGAGCGTATCGTCAGCCGCGAGGATGCGGAGATCTCGCAATCCATCCATGAGATGCTGGAAGCCGAAGGGATCGTCATCAGGACCGGCGCCGAATGTATCCGTTTCAGGAAGACCAACGACGGTATCGCAGTCGGCATCAGTTGCGACGAAGGCGCGCCTGAAGTCATCGGCTCCGATGTGCTACTCGCGGTCGGACGCCGTCCCAATACCGACGATCTCGGGCTCGACAAGGTGGGTGTGACGCTCGACGAGCGCGGCTATATCCAGGTAGGAGACGATCTGTCGACCAATGTCGCGGGCATCTGGGCGATGGGCGACTGCAACGGCCGCGGAGCGTTTACCCACACCGCCTACAATGATTTCGAGATCGTTGCGGCCAATCTGTTCGATGGCGAAAGCCGCAAGGTCTCCGACCGTCTGCTCGGGTATGCGCTCTATACCGACCCGCCGCTCGGCCGTGTCGGCATGACCGAACACCAGGCGGTGAAGGCTGGCCACAAGGTTCTCGTCGGCACGCGGCCGATGAGCCAGGTGGGACGCGCCGTGGAAAAGGGCGAGACGATCGGCCTGATGAAGATCGTGGCCGATGCGCAGACGAAAAAGATCCTGGGCGCCGCCCTTCTCGGCACCGGCGGCGACGAGGCGATCCACGGCGTGCTGGACATGATGAATGCCGGCGCGACTTATGATGCCCTGCGCTGGGCCGTGCCTATCCACCCCACCGTTTCGGAACTGTGGCCGACCGTGGTCCAGTCGATGAAGCCGGCAGGCTGACGAAACCATCCGGAATGACGGGGCGTTCACGCGCTGCGGCGCGCTCACTGACAATCCCGTCATTACAGGAATTTAACCTTCTCCCTCCCTTTGCAACGGGGGGGAGTTTGCTTAGACTTCACCCATCGTCGGCACAATCGAAGGCCGCCGGCGACGGGAAGACATCAGAGCGATCTCCCCCAACATCCATTCCACGACGGGAGGCCACAGATGAATACACCTGCATTCAATGCGGCAATGGAACCGCGGGAACTGGATTTCCTGCAGCACGTCTTCGATGCCGCCTGCGCCGAACGCGGCTTGTCTGGCGAAAGCACGGCGGCAAAGAACCTCGCGGCCGAGATCATCGATCTCTACCAGCACGGCGCCTGCGACGAAGGCGCCCTCCAGCATCGGCTGGACCTGTCAGGTCTTCTGAAAAGTCAGGACTGAAGCAGAGGCGTCTACTACCGCTTCGCCTGGAGATCCCGCTCGTCGCGCATCAGGAATATCCGCGTGATGCTGTCGATATTGTCGTTCAGCCATTCCGCCATGTCTTCTTCCTCGGACAGGATGTGTTCGAAGACGGCGACGGCTTCCGGTTCGTCCAGTTCGTCGGCAGCGGCAATCAGCACCTTATAGGTGGCGATTTCCGTGTGTTCGAATGCGAAGGCAGTCGTCATGGTCTTGATGACCTCGTCGCTGACCAGCAATCCGCCGACACCTTGGGCCGTCGCGGCAAGCTTGGCGGTCATGTCCTTGAAGGTCGGCGTCGTCACGGCGAACTTTTCCAGCATCTCGGTCAGCGCCGCGACGTGGCCGCGGGTTTCCTCGAGATGCTCCAGAACGCGGTCCTTGAGATCCGGGTAGCTTTCGATCCGGCGTGCCTGAGCTGTCAGAAGCGTGACTGCCTGTTCCTCCATCGCATGGGCATTGCGTAGCCAAGTAATGAAATTGTCCCGCGCATGCGTCATGTTCACGTCCTCCTCGTTACGTCTTCCCCCGGGTCGATTTGGTACGCAACGACTGTAAACCCGTCAACGTCCGCGATGTTCCAGCGTCCCTGGAACATCCTGCAGCTTAGCGCGTTAATGGGCCACGCAATTGACGGGGGTCAAAAGGTGGACGTGTCTAATTTTTCTTCAAAAACTTCGCCGAGCCAGACAGGCTCTTCCGCACTTTCGTCCTGGCGCCGGTCGGAGCCATCCGGCCGTGCGATCATTCGACCCGGCCGCAACGTCTGGCGCAGCGCCGAGGCCGAGCGCGTCGGCTTCCTGATCGATGGCGAGGAATACTACCAGCGCCTGGACGACGTGTTGAAACAGGCCGAACGGTCCGTGATGATCCTCGGCTGGGACTTCAACCCTGGTATCAAGCTGCGTCCGCGCGACCCTGATTGCCCGACGCTTGGTGCCACGCTGCGCCGCATGGTCGAGGAAAAGCCGGAACTGGAAATCCGCATTCTCGTCTGGGGCATGGGCCCGGTCTATTCCGGCAAGAGCCTGAAGATGTTCGGCAAGATGGACTGGAACGACCATCCGCGCATCGAATTGCGCTTCGATTTCGAGCATCCGCTGCGTGCCAGCCATCACCAGAAAATCGTCGTGGTCGACGACAGGACCGCCTTTGTCGGCGGCATCGATCTGACCGCGCGCCGCTGGGACGACCGCGGGCATGCCTGCATCAACCCGGCTCGGACCTCCCCCGACGGCACGACCTATGGTCCCGTTCACGACATGCAGACGATCGTCACCGGCGATATCGCCCGGCTGATCGGCGACGTGACGCGCCGGCGCTGGAAAAAGGTGACGAAGATCGAGCTCGAACCGGTCACGGTTGCGGGCGAAGCCGCCTGGCCGCAGGATCTCGAACCCAATCTCACGAATTGCCGCAGCGGACTTGCGCTGACCGAACCCTGGAAATGGAAGGGTCGCCGCGGTCATCGCGAGGCGATCAAGCTCACCCATGATGCGCTGAAGGCAGCCGAGCGGCACCTCTATATCGAGACGCAGTATCTCGCCTCCTTCGGCGTGGCGCGCACGCTTGCCCGCAAGCTCAAGGCAGCGCAGGGCCCGGAAATCGTCATCATCGTGACGCGCGAATCCCACGGCTTTCTCGAAAAGCTGATGATGGGCAACAACCGCACCCGCCTGATCCGCCGCCTGAAGCGCGCGGATCGCTACGGCCGGCTGCGGATCTACTACGCCACGACCCCGGATGCCGATGGCAACGATCGCGAGATCATTGTTCATTCCAAGCTGATCGTGGTCGACGACCGCTTCGTGCGGGTTGGCTCGTCCAATCTCAACAACCGGTCGGAAGGGCTCGATACGGAATGCGATATCGCGCTCGAGACCGTCGAGGCTGCGTCGCAAAAGGCAATCCTTGATCTGCGCGACGATCTTCTGGCCGAGCATCTCTGCGCCAACAAGGAAGACGTGTCCCGCATCATTCAGCAGACCGGATCGATGCTGGCGGCGATCGACATCCTGAACGTCAACCCACGTTGCCTGCGGCCGTTCGAGGTGGATACGCTGAAGGGCGAGATCACCTCGCTGATCGGCACCGGCATTGTCGATCCGAAACAGCCGTTCTGGCCGATCCCGGAGATCAAGTCCGGGATCAGGAAGCTGTTTTCACGCCTTTCCTTCCGCCGCGCGGCCTGAATAGGCACTTCCCTGACGCCGGTAATAGGCCTCGCTTGCGATCAGCACCGGTACGCCGATCGCGAGCGGCACGAAGAAGTAGAGGACGCGGAAGGCGATCAGTGCCCCGATCGCCGATGTGCCCGGCAACAGGTTCAGCATGACCGCTTCCAGCACGCCGAGACCGCCCGGCACGTGGCTGACCAGCGCGCCGAGATTTGCGGTCACGTAGGCGCTGGCGACCTGCAGGAATCCGACATCGGTAAACGCAAGCAGCAGCTGGCGGATCGCGGAGGCGACACAGAGGAAATTCAGTGTGCCGACGATGATCTGGCCGATCGCGAGCGACAGATCCGGCGGCGTGAAACGCCAGGAGCGGACGGGCAACGGCCGGCGCACGAAAGCGCAAAGCAGTAGATAGGCAGCCGGCACGGCCAGACAGGCGACGCCGATGGCGGCCCTCTCTCCCCTGCCAAGGCCGAAGAAGTCGTCCGATCCATTGACATCGAGCAGCATGGCAATGCCGCCCAGTGTGGCAAGCCCCAACCCAACAGTCGCGCCGCAAAACACGATGACCTTTGCGATGTCCTGAGGCTGAAGGCCCCAGCGGGAGTAGAACCGGTAACGGACCGCGCCGCTGCTGAGCGCTGCCATGCCGACATTGTGGCCGATCGACAGGCTTGTGAAGGATGCGAGTGCCGTCTTATGGTAGGCAAGCGGCTTGCCCGCATAGCGCACGCCAAGCGCATCGAACATGCCAAGGCAGGCATAGGAGAGAATGACGAAGCCGAACGCGGCCACCAACCGAATGCCGGCGATGGACAGCACGGACTCCTCGATTTCGTCCCATGTGTAGCGTTGCAGGCTGCGGTAGACGAGGAGTGCGGCAAGGCAGACCGCGGCAACCACAAGACATTTGATGAGGGGCCGCCAGATCTTCATTCCATCTCCATTCATGCTGTGCAGGGTGGAACGAAATGACTGTCCAAGGTGTTCCCGCGCTATGATCGATGCGCTTCCCAAACCGCCCTCCGACACCTCGCCTCAAACTTCCTCCCGGCGCCGCCTGAAAATTCTGAGCTACAACGTGCATAGCTGCATCGGCACCGATCGACGGCTCGATCCCGCGCGGATCGCCGACGTCATCTCGGAGTTGAAGCCTGATATTATCGGCCTGCAGGAACTGGATGTCGGCCGCTCGCGCACCGGTGGCGTCGATCAGGTCGATATCATCGCCCGCGAGGTGGAGATGGACTACCATTTTCACGCGGCGCTGCATGTGGCCGAGGAACGCTACGGCGACGCCATTCTGACATCCCTGCCGCTGAAAGTGATCAAGGCCGACATGCTTTCCTCGATCGGCGAGCAGCGCGGCGCAGTCTGGGTGGAAATCGACGTCGGTGGCAAACCGCTGCAGGTCTTCAACACCCATCTCGGACTCCGCGGTAAAGACCGGATGGCGCAGATGACGGAGCTGACGGGCCCGGACTGGCTCGGCGGCCTCGAGAAGGAAAACCCGGCGCGCATCCTGATCGGCGACTTCAACTCGACACCGATCACGAGGACCTACCGGCATGCGGCCAAGCGCCTGACCGATGTGCAGACGGCGCTTGTCAAACCGTGGCGGGCAACGTTTCCGTCCCGCTTTCCGCTGCTTCGGCTCGACCACATCTTTGTTTCCGACAGCATCAAGGTGATCGATGCGGAAGTGGTCTCGACACCGCTGACGCGGCGGGCATCCGACCACTTGCCGTTGTTGGCGACGATTGAAATCTAGTTGAGCAACCGCTCCGACCGTCTGGCTTCCTTGAGCAGCCGGACGACATCCTGATCGGTGGTTTTCAGGAAATCCTTGTAGTGGTCACCGACATCGCCGAATGATGGCGTGATCGACAGGCAGACCACGTCTTCAACCTTGTCCCTGATTGCATCGAGCGTGTCCTGCGAGGCGACCGGTACGGCAAGGGTAATGATCGCGACACCCAGCTGCCTGAGCGCGTGGATGCTGACCTCCATCGACCCGGCATCGGAAAGCCCCTCATCGATCAGAATGACGTGACGCCCGGCAAGATCGTGCTCGTCGGCGTGATCCTCGCCGAAATACATGCGGTGATGGCGGTCGACCTCGGCGATCTGATGCTGCCGCTCCTCGTTAAGATAACCAGGAGGCAGGGGAAAACGCCGCACGCTTGCCTCGTCGATATGGACGATTGGTTCTTTGGCGTCGACCACGGCGCCGATGCTAAATTCCGGGTGGCCGGGGGCAGCGATCCTGCGCAGGATCAAGAGATCGAGATGCAGTCCAAGCCGCTGCGCCACTTCGAACGCCACCGGCACGCCGCCGCGCGGCACGGCGACCACCACGGGATCGCCGGCGACAGAGGACAAGGATTGTGAGATTTGCAGTGCCTCGGCCAGCTGCCGGCCGGCATCACTGCGATCGGCAAACTCAGGCGTTGCCGTTTCCGCCTTGCGGGCCTGCACCCGTTTCCAGAAATGACCCAATCCCAGCATCGCATCCTCCTCCCAGGCTTCGATCCGTTCTTGCGGTGTAACCGACAGGATATCGGATCGTTCCGGGAAAGAAAAGGATTTCACACTTTCTGCGGGAACAAACCGCCAGGGGTTCGTGTTCACGGACTTGTAGGTCGCATCCATCAGCGCGACCGGCAAAGTCACAATCTCCCCAACTGGCGCTTCCTTCGGGAAGCGCCTTTTTCACGTCTGCCGTTCTGCTCCGTTACCTTCGGGAAAGCGCCACAACGTAACGCGCCGGGACCTTACCGGGATTGAAAAAGACGCAGTCGGCGGGCGGCCCCAGCATGAGACAATCGCCCTCCTTCAAAGAATGCAGCACCGTGCCTTCGATAAAATCGAGCGCGCCCGCGAGAAGCCAGATCTGCTGATGCTGGAAGGCGAAGGCGGAGGCCGGATAGGGAACGCGCACGGCAGGCGGCAGCAGAACCTCGATCAGTTCGAGCGGCGCATTGGGCGGCGACAGGGCCCGGCGGGTATAGCCGGTCTCGGGATCGGTCCAGACCGGCTGGCCGGACTGGACGCGGAGCCGCTCCTCGCCGCCTTCCGCCAGTGCCAGAAGCACCGACAGCGGCAGGCCGAAAGCGCCGGACAGCCGGCCGAGCACGGCGGCCGATGGACTGGCCTCGCCACGCTCGATCTTGCTGATCATCGCCTTCGACACGCCGGAGCGTTCGGCGAGGTCCGCAAGCGACCATTTGCGTGTCTCGCGTTCCGTTCTGAGACGCGATGCAATGGCATCTCCAACATCTGCTTCCATGGCTTTATCCGCTTGCCTCCGAACGATCGTCTTCTATAGTGGACGATAGGAACTTATAAGAGACGCACCAGATCTGCAACGCGGGGGAATGCTCTTTGCGCGAAATCCGATTCAACGCCTTCGACATGAACTGTGTCAGCCATATCCAGCACGGATTGTGGACGCATCCGCGCGACCAGTCCAACCGTTACACCGAGCTTGCCTACTGGACGGATTACGCCAAACGGCTGGAGGCCGGCCTGTTCGACGGGATTTTCCTGGCCGACGTGGTGGGCGTCTACGACGTCTACGGCGAAAGCCCGGATGCGGCCTTGAGGGGCGCCGTGCAGGTGCCGGTCAACGATCCCATGCTGCTGGTGCCGGCCATGGCGGCGGTGACGAAGCACCTCTCCTTCGGTGTGACGGCGAACCTCACCTACGAGCAACCCTTCCTGTTTGCCCGCCGCATGTCGACGCTCGATCACCTGACCGGTGGTCGGATCGGCTGGAATATCGTGACGGGCTATCTCGACAGCGCGGCGAAAGCGATCGGCCTCGACGCGCAAATGGCGCATGACGACCGCTACGATCTCGCCGACGAATATATGGACGTGATCTACAAGCTGCTGGAAGGCAGCTGGGACGACGATGCCGTCGTGTTCGACCGCGCCGCCGGTGTCTACGCCGACCCGGCCAAGGTTCGAAAGATCAGCCACGAAGGCCGGCAGTACCGGCTGGACGCGATGCATCTTTCCGCCCCCTCCCCGCAGAGAACGCCGGTTCTCTATCAGGCCGGCTCCTCCACCCGCGGCCGCGCGTTTGCGGCCACCCATGCCGAGTGCGTTTTCGTCAACGGCCAGAAGATGGAAGGCGTGCGCGACCTCGTCGACGATATTCGCTCCCGCGCGATTGCCGGAGGCCGAACCGCCGATGATCTCAAAGTCTTTGTTGGCGCAACGATCATCACCGGCCGCACGGAAAAGGAAGCGCAGGAGAAGTTCGAGGATTATCGCAGCCATGCCAGTTCCGAGGCAGCACTTGTCCATGCCAGCGCATCGCTCGGCATCGATTTTGCGCGCTATGATCTCGACGAACCGATCCAGACCGGCAAAAGCGATGCCATCGTCTCCAATGTCGAGGCGATGACCCGTAGCGCCGGACCGCAATGGACGAAGCGAAAGCTGCTGGACCAGATGATTCTCGGCAGCCGCCAGATGCCGATGGTGGGCTCCGCCGAACAGATCGCCGACCGCCTGCAGGAGTGGATGGAGAAAGCCGATGTCGACGGCTTCAACCTGTCGCGCACCGTGGTGCCGGAATGTTTCGACGACGTGATCGAGCTGGTGATCCCCATTCTGCAGGAACGCGGTGTCTACAAGACCGGCTATCGCGAGGGCACGCTGCGCGAAAAGCTGTTCGGTGCACTGAGACTGCCGGCCCGGCATGTGGGCGGTCGTTACCGGACGGGAAACAAGGATTGAGCGCCAGCACCATCGCCGCGCCATTTGCTCCGGCGCGGCGTATTTGCTAGAGGCGGCCCATCCTAATCCTCGAACATGAGGCCTATTCATGCGCTATGCCACGATCACCGACCGTCTCGCCCATCTCGGTTCAGGCCGCTGGGCGCTGCATCTGACCGCAAGGCGCATGAAGGCCGAGGGGGAGGACGTGGTCGAGCTGACGATCGGCGAGCCTGACGTCGTGCCCGACAAGGCGCTGCTGGATGAAGCCGCGCGCGCCATGTATGCCGGCCGTACCCGCTATTCCAACGGAAGAGGCGAGCCGGATACGCTGAAGGCGCTTGTTGCGAAATATTCGAAACGCCGCAGCAGCGTGACGGAAAAGAATTTCCTCTGCTTTCCCGGCACCCAGAGCGCGCTCTACTGCGTCATGACCGGTCTGGTTGGCGCTGGCGATGGCGTGCTGGTCGGCGATCCGCTTTACGCGACCTATGAAGGCGTGATTGCCTCCACCGGCGCCCATATGATCCCCGTGCCGCTGCGGCCGGAGAAGAAATTCCACATGCAGCCGGACGATCTGGAACGGGCCGTGACGCCGGAAGCACGCGTGCTGCTTCTGAACACGCCGCACAACCCGACCGGTGCCGTTCTGTCAGCCTCCGAAATCGCAAGGATCGGCGAGATCTGCCGCAAGCACGATCTCTGGATCATCTGCGACGAGGTTTATGAACAGCTGATCTTCGACGGCACCAGCTTTGCCTCACCCTTTGACATGGCGGAACTGGCGGAGCGCACGATCGTGGTCTCGTCCATCTCCAAGTCGCATGCGGCACCCGGTTTCCGATCCGGCTGGGCAGCCGGCCCGGAGGAATTTTGCGAACGTCTGCTGCCGGTGTCTGAAATCATGCTGTTCGGCGTGCAGCCCTTCATTGCCGACATGACCGCCATGGCGCTGTCTGAAAACTTCCCGACAGCCGACGTGATGCGCGCCAATTATCACAGGCGCGCCGCGATCGTCGAAACTGTGCTGAAGGGCAACAATCTGGTCAAGCCGATGATGCCGGAAGGTGGGATGTTCATCCTGCTCGACGTGACGGCAACAGGCCTCGGTGGCGAGGAATTTGCTTGGGAACTGCTGCGCGAGGAAAAGGTGGCAGTCATGCCCGGCACATCCTTCGGCGATCAGGCGGCAGGCTTTCTGCGCATATCGCTCACGGTGCCTGATGATGTGCTGGAGGGAGCGATCCGCCGCATCGGCGAACTCGCCGGCCGGATCGCGGCGCGCGAAGAGGCGCCGCCGCATATCCAGTAGTCTCTCACCCGC
Organism: Neorhizobium sp. DAR64862/K0K3; assembly: GCF_050500185.1. Taxonomy (NCBI): domain Bacteria; kingdom Pseudomonadati; phylum Pseudomonadota; class Alphaproteobacteria; order Hyphomicrobiales; family Rhizobiaceae; genus Neorhizobium; species Neorhizobium sp. DAR64862/K0K3. The sequence goes on along the minus strand of NZ_CP191449.1, from coordinate 160,828 downwards.
GGCGACCGCGGGTGGAAGTCTCAGCCGCCGATGTCGCCGGCGTCGGCCTCATGATCGCTCGGGACGCCGGAGCCTTCGGCTCCAGCCGCCTTGCGGGCGCGATTGAGTTCGACGGTTGCCGCATCCGTCTTGCGCACTGACCCATCCTCGCCGGTACCAAAGCTCTTCTCGACCTTGTGGTCAGCCTGTACATCCTCAGCCGCATCGGCGGCCGGGTGGATGCTATCCCTTGACTGTTCGGACACCTTGGGCTGGCTGCTGCCGAACCGGGTCGCTTCCTTGGAAGCCGTATCGGCTGCGGGGTCGACGTCTTTGTGGTCTGACATAGCAAGTCTCCCTTGTTCCAAGGAGAACACGGGCCGGCCACCATCGTTCCATCCGAACTGGGAGGCCCAATCCCTGATCTAGGCTCCCTCGCCCTTCTTCGCTTTGAGCGCGTCCAGCGCATCGGCATTGTCTCGACCCCAACCGTAGAGCAGATCGATCAGCTCGACGAAACGCTTGCCGAGCGGCGTCAGCGTATAGTCGACTGCCGGGGGCACCGTGCCATAGACGCGCCTGATGACAAGACCCGAGGCTTCCATGTCGCGCAGGGTCTGGGTCAGCATCTTCTTGGAAATGCCGGGCAGGCTGCGCAGCAGAACGCCGGTCCGCGCACAGCCCTCCAGCCGCGTATCGAGCACATGCAGGATCATGCTCGTCCATTTCGAGGAGAAAAGGTCGAGGACGCGGCGCGGTGCGCAGTCTTCGCGCCATTCGTTGTCAGGTGAGCCTGGCTGCATGATCTGTTCCCCATCTGGTTACGTCAGGGTGCCTATGTCCCATTCGGGTGCCTTCTGGCACAGTCTGCCGCAAGACACTAGATCAGGCTCAGAACGACAGGAGCAATTATGACAAAAAAAGCATTGATCGTGGGCGCAAGCGGCATTGTCGGCAGCGCAACAGCAAAGGTTCTGGGCGACGACGGCTGGCAGGTTCTCGGCCTGTCGCGCACACCGCAGCAGCAGACGAACGTGACACCGGTGGCCGCGGATCTTCTCGATCCGGCCTCGCTTTCGAAAGCGCTGGCGGGTCTTGATCCCTCGCATGTGTTCATCTCGAGCTGGCTGCGGCAGTCGACGGAAGCCGAAAACATCCGCGTCAATTCGTCGATGGTACGCAACGTCCTCGACGCGCTGTCTCCGGCAGGCTCGGTCAAGCACGTGGCGCTGGTGACGGGCCTCAAGCATTACCTCGGACCGTTCGAGAACTACGGCAAGGGCGCCCTGCCGCAGACGCCGTTCCGCGAGGAACAGGGCCGGCTTGAGGTTGATAATTTCTACTACGCCCAGGAAGACGAAGTGTTTGCGGCAGCCGCCCGCGACGGCTTTACCTGGAGCGTCCATCGCCCGCACACGATCGTCGGCAAGGCTGTCGGCAATGCCATGAACATGGGCACGACGCTTGCCGTCTACGCTGCCATCTGCAAGCACACCGGCCGCCCCTTCCGCTTCCCGGGCGTCGAGATGCAGTGGGAGGGGCTGACCGACATGACCAGCGCCAACCTTCTCGCCCGCCATCTCCTCTGGGCTTCCACCACCCCGGGTGCAGCCAACGGCGAATTCAACGTCGTCAATGGCGATGTCTTCCGCTGGAAGTGGATGTGGAGCCGCATCGCCGCTTGGTTCGAGCTGGAACCCGCCACCTTCGACGGGACCGTGCAGCCCCTTGAAAAGCAGATGGCCGAGGATGCCGCGATCTGGCGCGCGATTGCCGAACGCCACAATCTGGCCGAACCGGACATGAACCGCCTCGTATCGCCCTGGCATACGGACGCCGATCTCGGACGCCCTATCGAAGTCGTCACCGACATGTCGAAAAGCCGTCGTCTCGGCTTCCTCGAATATCAGCCGACCGACGACGCCTTCTTCGATCTGTTCGAAGATCTGCGCGCAAACCGTCTGATCCCGTAAGGCAGCGAGCGCCAATAGAATCATGTGCCCGGGGATTTCTTCCCGGGCGCATCAGACTGCTGGTTTATCTAACAATTCTGCAGGTTACTTGGGAAACTGAGCCTGTCACCAAACTCCCCTCATCCTCGCCCTTGTGGCGGGGATCCAGTCAGCTCAAGTCCTTGAGCTGAAGGAGTCTTTGACCCGACGGACGTCGGGTCGCTGGATCCTCGCCACAAGGGCGAGGATGAGGGAGGGTGGGGTATCGCTCCCGTGAAAAAAGCTTCTTCAGAGTTCGTCAGCAGTCTCGGTGCCCGGGCATTTTCTTCCCCTGGCACCACCCACTCACGTGTTGAGAGACATCGGCTTCGTTCCGCCCGGCGACAGGCCGAAGCGGCGCCTGATGAAGTTGAGGAAGGCTCCGTAGGGCCGCCCAGATGCCAGCATGATCACGATCACACCCAGTGTTCCCCGCAAAAGTTCGGCACTATCAGCACCGGTGATGGCGAGGATCGCCGCATAGAGCGGCACCTGGAAGCTGACGAGCGCAAGCGTATCCCACAGGATCTGTGACATGCGCCCGGGGCCGGCAAAGCGCATTACCCAGTCTCGCCAAAGCCCGTATGGACGTCCCGAGGGAACCATCAGCACGGCACCGAGAAGGCGCGCGTCAAAAACCTGCTCCCAGCTCATTCCTGCAACGAACCGCTCGTTGATGATGCCGGTCGTGGTGAAGAACAGGATGAGGGCTAACGTATCGGCCACGAACGATCGCCACCCGGCGCTTCGCGTCTCCGTTTCATGCGACAAATTGCTGGTCTCCCGGCCGCCTCTGGAACGAGGAGCCTTCAGTTTCGGTGGATATGGGACGAGCGCAGAAGGCAATTACCCCGTCCGTTTATCGTCTTCTGCCTCAGGCTCCCATCCGAACACACTCCGCCCGCCCCATTCGTGCGAGCGGGAAAATTCGCCGGCGACGATTTCCTTGAGGTCGGGGCCGGTCACGTATCTCTCAAGCTGGCGGGCCTGGTCGTCTAGGCGGCGCAACGCCTGCATTTCCTCGTCGCGGCCAAGCCTTGCCTTGCCGACGGCCGATTTCATCACCCTGATCGTCTCGTCATAGACCCGGATCGGCACCGGGAACGGATGCCGGTCCTTGCCGCCATGGGCGAGTGAAAACCGCGCCGGATCGGAAAACCGGCATGGCGCGCCGTGCACAACTTCGGCGACCATCGCGAGCGCCGACACGGTGCGGGCGCCGACGCCGGGCGTCAGAAGCAGATCCTCGAAATCTTTTGGGCCGCGATCGGCAGCGGCGGCAAGCGTGCCATGCAGGCGCCTCATGTTGACGTCTTCCTGCCGGACGTCGTGATGGTCAGGCATGATCAGATGCGGCAACATCGGCTGCGACAGATCCTTCTTGCGCTGCCGGCCCGGATCGATGGCGATCACCTCGCGGACGATGCGGTCGGGGCTAAGCGATGCGAGCAGATCGAGTTGACCATGGCGCGAGGCCTCTGCCCGGTGATCGGCGAGGTTGACGATGTCGCCCTGGCCGCGGCCCTCGATCGCTGCATGCGGCGAATCCACGAAGCTTTTGAGGCCCTGCGACTGCCAGTGATAGCGCCGCGCCTGCTTCCTGTCGCCGTTCATGCCCTGCTGGACGACGACCCATTTGCCATCGTCGGTGACGATGAAACCGTGCAGGTAGAGATCGAAACCGTCCTGCACGGCGGCGCTGTCAACCTTGGCGACGAGCCGGCTGGTCTTGGCAAGGGCAAAGCCATCGATGCCGACGCGGTTGCCGATGGCGATCAACTCGTCCGGCGTCTGCCGCGAATTGCGACCGCGACCGCCGCAGACATGAATACCGAGTTCGCCGGACATCGGCGTCAGCCCGCGTTTGAGTGCGCCGATGACGCTGGTGGTGATGCCGGATGAATGCCAGTCCATGCCCATCACCGCCCCGAAGGACTGGAACCAGAACGGATGTGCCAACCGGCTGAGCAATTCGTCACGGCCGTAGTGCAGAACGATGGCTTCGGTGATGACGGCGCCGAGCTTGGTCATGCGGTCGCCCAGCCACCGGGGAACCCGGCCACCATGAAGCGGAAGATCGGCGCTGCCTGCTCTCTGAACCATGGTCCCTTATAGAGCCGGCAGCCGCTTTACGACAGCGAAAAGTTCCGTAAACGTTCTTCCAGAAGACCGATGGTTTCGACATCCGCATTGGCAAAGGCAAACCGCAGATAGCCATCCTGGCCTTGCCCGAAATAGACGCCGGGGATGCAGCTGATGCCGGCGCGTTTGGCGAGCTGTTCGGCCACTTCCGCCGAGCCCCTGCCCGGGAAGGGATGCCGCACGAAGGCGAAATAGGCGCCGATCGCATCGAGCTTCCAACCGGAGACGCCGCGCATGACGGCTTTCAGCGCTTCGGCACGGCGGCCGATTTCCTGGCGGTTTTCCTCCCGCCAGGCGGTGAGCAACGGCAGCGCTTCGGCAACCGCTGCCTGGGCGGCTCTCGGCGCGCAGATCTGCAGATTGTCCATGATCTTGGCGATCTGGCCGATCGCCGCCTCGCCGGCGGTGATGGCACCGAGACGATGGCCGGGGATGCAGAAGGATTTGGAAAAGCTGTAGAGGCTGATCAGCGTTTCTTCCCATCCGGACTGCGAAAACAGGCCATGGGCACGGCTTCCCGCTTGCGGCAGAAAATCGCGATAGGTCTCGTCGAGGATCAGCCAGATGCCTTTTTCCTGGCATAGCCTAAAGATCGCCTCGAGCAGCGACGCAGGATAGATGGCGCCGGTCGGATTGTTGGGCGACACCAGCGCCAGCGCCTTGACCCCATCGGTCATCGCCGCTTCGAGCGACACCAGATCCGGCAGGAACCCGTTTTCGGCAGAACAGGGCACGAAGGCGGTGCCGATGCCCATCATCGCAAGCGTCGTTTCATGGTTGAAATAGAACGGCTCGGTCATCAGGATGGTGCTGCCGGGACCGGCAACCGTCATCGCCGCGCAGACGAAAGCCTGGTTGCAGCCGGAGGTGATGTGGATGTTTGTCTCGGCAAGCGCTGCGCCATAGACCTCGGAGACGTGGCTTGCATAGGCGGTGCGCAGAACCGTTTCGCCCTCGATCGGGCCGTAGCCGGTATAGGCTTTTGACGACGCCGTCTCGCCCAGAAGCCGCAGCATGTCCGGATGGGCAGGATAGCCGGGCACCGCCTGCGACAGATCGATCAGCGGCCCCAGAGCCTTGTCATAGGCACGCCCCCAGGCCGCGACGGCTGGAACCGGTGGCAGCGACAGTTGTTCGATCAAGGGGTTGAAGCGGGCATTCAGGCGCGGATGGGTGGCGGGCATGGGGTCTCGACGAAATCTCGGGCGGTGGCGTCAGGAATTGATTGCCCTTGTTGTTTATCAGATTATCCTCCGAGGCAAGGAGAACCACTTATGGACGACAATCTTCCGCAGGATTCCAAGCTCACCAGCACCAAGCGCAAATGGGCTGATGAGGGAAAATTCCTGACCGGCCGGCATGCACGGCCAGATACCGATCGCCTGCCGCCGGGCCAGCATCTGGTCAAGAACTGGCCGGTGCTCGATCTCGGCCAGCAGCCCAGCATTTCGCCGTCACAGTGGAAGCTCGACATCTACGGGCTCGTCAACAAGCCGACGACCTTCAACTGGGACAGTTTCCAGGCACTGCCGCAGACCGAGATGCGCTCCGATATCCATTGCGTGACAACATGGTCGCGCTACGACAACGACTGGAAGGGCGTCTCCACCCGCGACCTGCTCGATGCCGTGGAGCCGACCGACAAGGCGACCGCGGTGATGCTGACCGCTTATGACGGCTACACGACAAACGTTCTCCTCTCCGATTTCGCAGTTCCCGACGCGCTCATCGTGACCCACTGGGACGGCAAGCCGCTGACCGAAGAGCATGGTGGACCGGTGCGCCTTGTCGTGCCGCATCTCTATTTCTGGAAAAGCGCCAAATGGCTGAAGCGGATCGACTTCCTCGGCATCGACAATGCCGGCTTCTGGGAAAAGAACGGCTACCACATGCGCGGCGATCCCTGGGCCGAGGAACGGTATTCGGAGGATTGAGCGGCGTCGGCCTATCCCGTTGCTTTGCCTTGAAGAATATGCAACGGAAAGTTGATCACCCTTCCGTTGCTCCAGGAATTTTCATGCGTCCGATAGCCCTAGTCTTACTGAGCTTTCTCGTTGTCGGCTGCAGTCCTGGTGAACGAATTGGAGAGGTCATGATCAGGACAGATGCGGCGGGAAAAATGGCCACAGTTTCCATGAGGAAATCGACTGGAAATCCCAAGGCAGATGCCCGCCTCATGCTATTTGCACGTACTACGTTTCCTTCCAGAGTTCCGGATGCAAAGCCTAACCACAGCTACATCAATGCGGTCGTTGGTGATCCGAAAACAAGTTCTGGCGACGTAAGGGTGTGGGGACCGCTTGGGTTGCGGTAACACCGCAAGCGACGTTTAAGCCAGCTGATACCGCCCAATGTGGGAAGGGCTGCCGCCAGAGCGACAGCCCAGGAGATCACATCAGCTTTTCGAGCGTGATCGGCAGGTCGCGGATGCGTTTGCCTGTCGCGTGGAAGACGGCGTTGGCGATTGCCGGGGCGACGCCGACGATGCCGACTTCGCCAACCCCTTTGCCGCCGAGCGTGGATGCGTCGAGATCCGGCACGCCGACCGAGATCACCTCGATATCCGGAATGTCGGCATTGGTCGGCACCAGATAGTCGGCCATGTTGCTGTTGATGGTGCGGCCGTTGCGCGGATCGACGACACCTTCCTCCAGCAGCGCCTGGCCAATGCCCATGATGATGCCGCCCTTCCACTGGCTTTCCACCAGCTTCGGATTGTAGAGGCGGCCGCAATCGAAGGCGGAGACCATGCGCGAGACCCGGATCGTCCCGAAATCCTCGTCGATCCGGACTTCGACGAAATGGGCAGCCCAACTGTGCATGGAAAGATCGCCCGAGGTCGGCCCCTGCACCTTGGACATGGTGGTCCAGGCCTGTTTCTGATCATCAGGCGACTGCGCGTTTTCGGCAAGCGTGTTGCGGCGGATCTCGAGCTCATTGCGGCCAACAGCCTGCATCAGCTCCTGCAGCGACAGCGATGGTCCACCGCCGCGCGATGCCTCGATCCGCCCGCCAACCAGAGAGAGCGTGTTGGCGCCGGTATCGCGGAACGGCGAGCCGGTCTCGTTGAGCGCAAGGCCGATCAGTTCGTCGCGGACTGCGATCGCTGCCTTGTGCACGGCACCGGTGATGGATCCCGCCAGCATCGATCCGCCGGCAATCGATGAGCCGGGCATGCGGCTGTCACCCAGGAGCACGTCGACCTGCGAGACCGGCACGCCGAGTGCTTCGGCTGCCGTCTGGGCAAGGATCGTATAAGTGCCCTGCCCCATGTCGATCGAGCCGCTGACCACCTCGACGCGGCCGTTCGCGAGCACGCGGATCATCGCTTCCGACGGTGCCCGGATGACCGGAAACGTGCCGCAGCCGATGCCCCAGCCGATCAGCGTCTTGCCGTCCCGCATCGAGCGGGGCTGATGGCTGCGCTTTTCCCAGCCGAAGGCGGCTGCCCCTTGCGTCAAGGCTTCGCGCAGCATCCGCGTCGACCAAGGCTTGCCGGACTGATAGTCGTGATCGGCATAGTTCTTCAGCCGCAGTTCCAGCGGATCCATATCGAGCTTGTAGGCAAGCTCTTCCATGGCGCTTTCGATGCCGTAGGCGCTGGGGTTCTTGCCCGGGCCCCTCAGCGCGCCGGGAGTGACGGTGTTTACCGGCACGACGCGCGACTGGGAGGAGAAGTTTTCCACCTTGTAGAGGATGGGCGTCGCTGCCCCCGTCTGTTCCGGGTAATCCATATAGACTGACGTCTCGGTCCGGCCGCGATGGACGATCGCCTGCAGCACACCGTCTTCGGAAGCGCCGAGCGCGATCGTCTGGCGGGTTGCCGCACGACCGCCGTAGCTAGTGAAGTTCTGCGGCCGTGTGACGGCAAGCTGGACCGGCCGGCCGAGCTTCCTGGCTGCCGCAACCGCCACCGCGCCATAGGCGAGCGGCTGGCCCTTGGAGCCGAAACCGCCGCCGATATAGGGCGAGATGATCCGCACCTTTTCGTAGTCCATGGCGAACCATTCGGCATACATGCGGGCCATGCCGTGCGACCACTGGCTCGGTTCCCAGATCGTCAGCTCGTCGCCGTCCCACTTGGCGGTCAGCCCGTGCGGCTCCATGGCGCAGTGGTATTCGCGCGGCGTGCTGTATTCGCTTTCGATCCGGACCGGCGATGCCGCAAGGGCGGCTTCCGCATCTCCCCAGCCGATGGTGAGATTGTCCATCAGCTTGCCGTCGCCAGCCGCCGGATCGTCGATGCTCATGACCGGCGACGTTTCCTCATAGGTGACGACAACAAGCTTTGCGGCTTCCGTCGCCTGTTCGCGGCTTTCGGCAATCACGGCTGCAATCGACTGACCGTTGAACTGCACCTCGCGCGGCAGCGGATGATAGGGCTTGTCTTCCGGCCGGTTGCCCTGCCAGTCGGCTGAGACACGCAGTCCGAGATCGTCTTCCGGTGTCAGCACCATCAGGACGCCGGGCGAGGCGAGCGCTCTGCTCGCATCGACGTTGACGACGCGGCCTGCAGCAATCGTGCTCTGCACGAGAGCCGCGTGGGCGAGGTTATCGATCGGGTATTCCAGCGCATAGGTGGCAGCACCTGTGAGCTTGAGGCTGCCTTCGAACCGGGTCAGACGTCCGCCGACCATGCCATCGGAGGCATCGCCGTGTTTGCGGGGGGGCATAATAGTCATGCGAGACCTCCAGATTTGTCCGTCGAGACCGTCTCGATCGCCCGGGCGACGACCCGCGGCACAAGATCGATCTTGTATTGAGTGTCGCCCTGAGCAACGGCGCCCTCCATGGCAAGCAGGCTTGCTGCTTTGATGGTGGCATCGTCGAGCACTTTGCCGATCAGCGCCTGTTCGATGGCGCGCGCCCGCCATGGCTTGGTGGCAACGCCGCCAAGTGCCACGCGGATATCCTTGACCGTGCGGCCATCGTCTTCCAGTTCCAGGCCGACGGCCGCGCTTGCGGCTGCAAACTCGTAGGACTGGCGATCGCGGACCTTCAGGTAGGTGGAGTTTTTCGCGGCAGCGCTTTTGGGGATCGACAGGCCGACGATCATCTCGCCGGGCTGAAGCACGGTTTCCCGGTCCGGGGTATCACCGGGCAGGAGGAAGAACTCGTCGAACGGTACCGTGCGAGATCCAAGATCGACGACCGCGTCGAACGCGACCAGCGCAACGGCCAGATCGCCGGGATTGGAGGCGAGACAGTGCTCGCTGGTGCCGAGAACCGCATGGTTGCGGGTGATGCCGCCAAGCGCCGAACAGCCAGAGCCGGGATTGCGCTTGTTACAGGCCGGGAACGTGCCCGGATCGCGGAAATACGGACAGCGCGTACGCTGCATCACGTTACCGCCGATCGTCGCCATGTTGCGCAGCTGCGCCGACGCCGCAAGCAGCAGCGATTCCGAGACAGCCGGGAGTTCCGCTTTGATGCCCGCATGATCGGCAACGTCAGACATACGGGAAAGCGCGCCGATGGTGACCGCCTTTGGCATGACCTCGATGCCGGAGAGCCCTTCGAGATGGGAGATATCGACGACCGTTTCCGGTTCGGCAACGCCGCATTTGGCAAGGTCGATCAGGGTCGTGCCGCCGGCCAGAATGGATGCCCCTGCCTGCAGCACCGCCTGGCGGGCTTCATCGAGGGTGGCTGCACGAAGATAGGAAAAATCACGCATCGGCCATCTCCTTCGTTGCAGGAACGACGGCCTGCGCCGCTTGGCGCACCGCAGCGACGATGCTGTTATAGGCACCGCAGCGACAGAGATTGCCGGACATGTATTCGCGGATTTCCGCATCCGATCCCGCATGACCCTCGCGAATGCAGGCGACTGCCGACATGATCTGTCCGGGCGTGCAATAACCGCACTGGAAAGCGTCCTGCTCCAGGAAAGCCGCCTGAACCGCATGCAAGGTTCCGTCGGCCCCGGACAGTCCTTCGATCGTTTCTACCTGACGGCCTTCGACTTGGGCCGCCAGGGTGAGACAGGATAACACCCGTCTGCCATCCACATGGCAGGTGCAGGCGCCGCACTGGCCCTGGTCGCAACCCTTTTTGGTTCCGGTGAGAACAAGATGGTCGCGCAGCGCATCGAGCAGCGTCACGCGCGGCTCGACATCGAGGTCGTAACCCTTGCCGTTGATATCGAGGTTGAGGTGAATGGTTCGTGTCATGACAGGCTCCTGCAATCTTCACGAAGAGAATTTCAAAGAATTAGGCTGGACCGGCCGTCTGGCGAGGGCATGGGTCCCTGATATCGTCTAAACGCGCGCCGCCGATCGCGGTCGATAAGGCGGAGCGACATCTTTCGACATGACATCCGGCCGCCTTCTGATCTAAAAAGACATATGCGCCGCCTCAAACGGAGGCAACTCCGTTTAAACTAGCCGCTCGCTGAGATCAGTCAAGGCTGGATTTCGAAAACATCCGTTTCAGGATGCCGGAAACCAGGATTACGACCCCAGAGAGCCTAACCACTGGAACAGGATTTCGGGCTTTGGCCACGCCGAAAAATGCACAGACCCCGGCTCCGAAACTTCGCGCGGACGCTCGCCGCAACCGCGACAAGCTGGTCGAGGTGGCAGCGCAGGCATTTGCGGAAAAGGGCGTCGAGACCTCATTGGAAGAGATTGCCCGCCAGGCCGGCGTCGGCATCGGCACGCTCTATCGGCATTTCCCGACCCGCGAACATCTGGTCGAACTCGTCTATCGCCGCGAGCTGACGGCACTGGCGGCAGCAGCGGACGAACTTGCAGCCACCCACCCGGCCGACAAGGCACTGGAGCTCTGGATGCTGCGCTTCGTGGGCTATATGGCGACCAAGCGCGGCATGGCCAACAGCCTGAAAATCATCGCCAGTTCCAACACGACACTGTTTGCGGAGGGGTTCGGGACCATCCGGCAGGCACTCGACAGGCTCCTAACAAACGGCCGCGAGGCAAATCTCATCCGCAGCGATATCGGCCAGGCGGATCTGATGCACGCCATGTCGAGCATCTATTCCATTCCCGACTCCCCCGAATGGCGCGCCAGCGGCAATCGCCTGATCATGCTTTTGATGGACGGCCTGCGGGTTCGCAGCTGACGGCGTGAAGCGCGCGCAAAACAACTGTTGACGCGATGAACAGTTGTTTATAAACCGTGATCCTTCACGGGAAGCCACGATGGACGATCTCACCAGCCAGGAAGCCGCCGTTCTCGGCATTATCAGGGACAATCCTTTTGCGGGACAGCAGGAGATTGCCGAGATGCTGGGGCTCGCCCGCTCCACGGTGGCAGCGCATATCGTGCAGCTGATGCAGAAGGGCCATGTTCTCGGCCGCGGCTATGTGATGCCGCAGCCCTCGCGCGCGATCTGTCTCGGCGGCGCCGTTCTCGACCGGAAATATCACGCGAAGCAGGAGATCGTTCAGGGCACGTCCAATCCGGTCGACAGCACCCGCTCCATGGGTGGCGTTGCCCGCAATGTCGCCGAAAACCTCGCCCGTCTTGGCACGCAAACCGGTTTCATCTCGATCGTCGGCGACGACGAGGGAGGCCGCACGCTGATGACCTATATGCGCGAGCGCGGCATCGACGTCAGCCAGATGATCATCAGCACCGAGCGCCCGACCGCTGAATATGCGGCCATCCTCGATCCGCGCGGCGATCTCGCGCTCGGCATCGCTGACATGGGCATATTCGACCTGCTGCGACCCGAACATCTCGACCGCGTCTGGCCGCATCTGGCTTCCGCAAGCTTCGTGTTCTCCGACTGCAACCCGCCCGCCGAAACACTGGCAGCGCTGATCACGCGCAGGCGCGACGCACGCTTCCGGCTTGCCATCGACGCCGTCTCCACCGTCAAGGCCATGCGCCTGCCGAAGGATTTGACCGGTATCGATCTGCTGTTCATGAATATCGACGAGGCGAACGCCATTCTCGGCCTGTCGGCCCGCGAGACGATCAACGACGCACTGAAGGCGGCACACGGCCTGCAGAAGGCCGGCGCCCGCGAGGCGGTGGTGACGATGGGGGCAGCCGGCATTGCGGTTGCCGGCATCGATGCTTCAGCCAGTTTCGAAGCCGTCGAAGCAAAAGCGATCGACATGACCGGCGCCGGCGACGCGATGATTGCCGGAACCCTGCACCGGGTGATTGCCGGCGACGACATCCACACCGCTGCCCGCATCGGCGCGCTGGTGGCGACGCTCACCACCGAAAGCGCTGCAAGCGTCCACCCCGAACTCTCCGAGGCCTTTTTGCAGGCCCATATGCACCGTTTGTCCTGAAGTACGGAAGTGCTTCCAGTGTTTAATCCCAACGCAGGTCCAGACGCAAAACCGCTTCACGGCTTTGCCGGAACTGCTTCCAGAAAGGAAATCCCATGTCATTGCTGAAGCCGAAACTCAGCCCTGAAGTTGCAGACGCTCTCGCGAACGGCGGTGCCATCGTGGCGCTCGAATCGACCATCATCACCCATGGCATGCCCTACCCGGCCAATCTGGAGACGGCGCTTTCGGTCGAGGCAGTCGTGCGTGAAAACGGTGCCGTGCCTGCTACCATCGCCGTCATCGACGGTGAACTCCGCGTCGGCCTCGAACACGACGAGCTGGAAAAGCTGGCTCAGGCCAAGGGCGTGGTCAAGGCCTCGGGCCGTGATCTCGCCGTTGCCATGGTGCGCGGCCAGACGGCGGGTACGACGGTGTCAGCAACGATGCTTCTGGCAGACCTCGCCGGCATTGAGATCTTCGCAACCGGCGGCGTCGGCGGCGTGCATCGCGGCGCTGAACAGACATTCGACATCTCCGCCGACCTGACCGAGCTTGGCCGCACCAGGACAGCCGTCGTCTGCGCCGGCGTGAAATCGATCCTCGATATCGCAAAGACGCTGGAATACCTGGAAACCCAGCGCGTCCCGGTCATTGCCTACGGCACCGAGGACTTCCCGGCCTTCTTCACCCGCCAGAGCGGCTACAAGGCCGATCACCGGCTGGATACGGCAGAAGAGATTGCCCGCGCCATGTATCTCCACCACCAGCTCGGCACCGGCACCGGCCTCCTGATCGCCAACCCGATCCCGGAAGAAGCCGCCCTGACCCCTGACTTCATCGACGGCACGATTGCCGATGCGGTGCGCGAAGCGGATGAGCGCGGCATCGGCCGCAAGGAACTGACGCCGTTCCTGCTCGCTCGCATCAACGAACTGTCGAAGGGTGAAAGCCTGAAAGCCAATATCGAACTGGTGAGAAACAACGCCCGCCTCGCCGCCAAGATGGCCGTGGCCTATGCGGCGCTGAAGAAGGGCTGAATTCACAAGGGCGGCGGGGTGCGACAGCATTTCGCCCTCTAACGCCCCGTAGCGGAGCTCGCCGTCATCGCCGAGCCTGTCCCGGCTCGCAGGCCTCCGACATCACCAGGCGCCAGAAAGCGCATTCCCCAGCAACGGCACGCTCTTTCCCGGCTCGCTCGCGATGGACAGTGACTTCGGTATCTGCTTGGGCGATTTCCGGAACCAGTTTGCGGCAACCGAGGCGAGATCACCGATCATCGCGTGCTTGTGCCAATCCGCGAACCGCCTTGCGCTCGCCTCCGGCTCCGACTGATAGAAGAAATCGCCGGATTGCTCGAGATCGTTGATGCTCGAAGCCATGGCCGACAGAGGCCGCTGGAACATCTTCGAGGGCACGCCAAGCTCGGATGCGCTTTGCGAAAACGCCGGCGCCATGAAATCGATCGCCCAGCCGTCGGCCTCCACCCAGCAATGAAAATTCTCGCCAGCACCCGTGACATACCCGTCTTCGCGCTGGTCTGCGAAGAGGATGCGGGTGCCGCCGAGATTGTAGGCGGCCAGCCCGCTTTTCGGCGTGGCAGTCACACCATAATGCTGGCGCAGGATGAACGCCCCGAACGTGCTGAAATACATCCCGGCAACGGCGGTGTTGGCGTTCTCGTTGACGAGCAGGCTGTTGATGACCCGGTAAATGCGGTGATAGTCGCTCTGCTTGATCAACATGACCCGTAACCTACCCGTTCCTGATGTGGCACCCTGCCTAGGCGGCCAGCGCGGCAATGTAAACTGCAGCGTTGCAGTGGGGTTTGAACCGGTTGGAAAGGGGCAGGAGCTTTGAACCAGATTGGGGTCAATTTTCTGATTGACCCTTTTTTGGGTAAATCGTAGATTTGACCCATGATAGGGTCAAACAAAAATCCTCTTGCGATCATCATGGGTGATATCGTTCAAAGCGAGATCAGCCCATCTATCGAACGCCTCCATGAACAATTTAACGCAGCGATCGACCGTCAGAACACCGAATCTGCTCGAATCCTGGCCTCGCCGCTTACGATCACCTTGGGAGACGAGTTCCAGGGTTTCGCGACCTCGCTTGCTGGTGCGATGCGGATTGCCCGCAAGGTTCGATACGATTTGATGCGCGATTCCATCGACTGCCGGTTTGCAATCGGAGTTGCCGCGTTGAAAACGCCGCTCAACCCAGAGCGCGCCTGGAACATGATGGGGACGGGTCTCGCCGCCACGAGGGCGAAGCTCAACGAGAAAGCGGCCACCACCTATTACCGGTTCCACATTCCAGGCTATCAGGTGCTCGAGACCCTGCTGGAGGCAGGCGGCGCAACGCTGACCGCCATCGAACGTCGATGGACGCCGACCCAGCGTCACGACATCCAGGCCTTTCTGGCGGGAAAGACGGCAAGCGAGATCGCGAAACTACGCAATGTTTCCGTGCACAGCATCTACAAGGTCAGAAACTCTGGAGACTTTGATCTTTACCTGCTTCAATGGAATGCCATTCAAGAGGCCCTTGCCGAACTGGACGGTTCCTTGTCGCTCGAAAGGCAGCACGCATGATCCACGCACTCGTCTATACGGCTGTCGCACTGGGCTTGCTGACTTACGGAGGCAACTGGCTATGTCGCAAGCTTTTCGATCTGACCGGCCTGAAGGACATGGTCTCGGAAAGTCCTCCCTCGACCATCAGCGCCGGACGAGTGATCGGCATTCTGGAGAGGCTGATACTCGCGGCCGGGATCGTTGTTCACAGTTGGGAGATCCTCGCCGCCGTGATAGCACTGAAAACGGTCGCCAGGTTCCAGAAGCTGGATCAGCGTGAATTCGCCGAATATTTTCTGGTCGGATCCCTGTTCAGCGTCCTATGGGCACTTATTATAACCAGCGCATGGGCAGCGTACGACCACAGCCTCGGCATAGATCTTCGACAGACCATTGCCAACATGCTGGTGATCGACTGAGCGGTTTGGCGAAATCCACCATCCCTGCCCTACCATTCACCCCTTCATCTCACCCAGCTTCGCCAGCAGTGCAGCACCGGTGCGGATGCCGGCGTGGAAGAGGTCGAGCTTGAGGTTTTCGTTGGGGGCGTGGTTTGCCTGGTCGGCATTGGCATAGGGCACCACGAAAGCGGGTTTGCCGAGGATTTTTGTGAAGACGTAGTCCGGAAGGCTGCCGCCGAGGCTTGGGTAGAGCAGTGGCTCGACGCCGCGGGCAGCGACGATCGCCTCGCGGATCACGGATGCGAACGGGCTGTCCATCGGGGTCTTCGACGGCAGCATGGAGTTTTGCGGCACGAACTCCACGTCGGGTGCGTATCTTTCCACATGCGCCCGGACTTTTTCGAACACGTAGTCCGGCGTCAGGCTCTCGACCAGCCGGATATCGCATTTCGCATAGGCTTCGCTTGGAAGAACCGTCTTCTGCCCCGGCCCGCCATAGCCGCCATGCAGCCCGTTGATGGTAAGCGTCGGCTGGAACATCAGCCGCTCGTAATAGGGACGATCCGCCGGCTCGTCGATCGCCGTCATGCAAAGCTCGGCCTTGATCTTCTCGACATCAAGCGGCAAAGCCGCCATCGCCTGCAATTCCAGATCGGTCGGCGGCACCACCGGATCGTAGATACCATCTATGGTGATCTCGCCGCGGTCGTTCTTCATGGTTGCGAGCAGATGCACGAGCTTCCAGATCGCGTTCGGCATGACGCCGCCGAAATTGCCGGAATGGGCGTCGCGGTTGGCAGTCTTTGCACGTAGCTCGAAGGAAGCGACGCCGCGCACGCCAAACGTGACGACCGGGCGGCCGCTGTCATGCAGCGAGCCATCCGAGGTCACGACGAGATCGGCATTGAGCTTGTCGGCATGTTCGGCGACGAATTCCGCCATATGGGGACTGCCGATCTCCTCCTCGCCTTCGAGCAGGAAGATCACATTGCAGGGCAGTTCGCCAACCACCTTGAGATAGGATTCAATCGCCAGCAACTGGGCGAAATGCTGGCCCTTGTTGTCGCCGATGCCGCGCGCGTAGATGCGGCCGTCGCGGATCTCGGGCTCGAAGGGCGGGCTTTTCCAGAGGTCGAGCGGCTCGGGCGGCTGCACGTCGTAATGCCCGTAGAGCAACACGGTCGGCTTGCCGGGCTGGTTCTCCATCCGGCCGATCACCATCGGGTGGTTGCGGGTGGTGATCGCCTGGGCCTGCATGCCGAGACCATTGAGGATGCCGACGAGGATATCGGCGGCTTCCGTGATCCCCTCGTTGGAGGCGCTGATCGACTTGTGCTTCACATACTCCATCACCCGTTCGACGAAACTGTCGCTGTTGGCGTCGATATGGGCGAGAACGCGGGCGAGATCGGTGTTTTCAGATGTCATGCTCAAGCTCTCATGCCGGTTCGAACAGGGTCTGCATCTGCATTTCCGGCACCAGAACGAGGCCCTTGTCGGTAATGCGGATATCCGGAATGACCGACAACGGAATGAGATTGAAGCCCATATAGGCGATCGTGCATTCGGCCTTTTCCCATTCGAGCTTCAACGCCTTCACCTCGTCGGCGACCTCGTGGACGCGCTTGTCGGACAAGAGCCCCGCGATCGGCAGCGGCACCATGGCGGTCAGCTTGCCATCCATGACCACGCAGACGCCGCCCTGGACCGCCTCGATGGCATCGAGCGCGACCTGCATGTCGCGTTCATTGGTGCCGGCGACGATGATATTGTGGCTGTCGTGACCGACCGAGGAGGCGACGGCGCCCTTCTTCAGGCCGAAGCCATTGAGCAGACCGTGAGCGACATTGCCCGGCGACTTGCCGTGACGTTCCACGACCGTGACGAAGCAAAGCCCGTGGCGATCGAACTGGGTCTGCCAGTCGTTGGCCGGCTCGAGCGTGACGGTGACATGGCCGAGCGTGATGCCCGGCAGCTCCGTCTTGATCGTGTGGGCAATGACGGTCTCGGTCGGCAGTTCAGGCGTCAGCTTGAGGTTCTTCGGCAGCTTCACCGTATGATAGGCGGCTTCCGGATAGCGATAGGGCTTGGACAAAGCCTCATCGAGAACAGGCGTGATCTTCTTCTGGTCCACGACCAGTTCGCCGCCATACCAGGTGCTGACCGGCTCCAGGTTATCGGAGAGGAGCACCAGATCTGCACGCCGTCCGCCGCCGAGACCACCGATCTCGTTTTCCATGCCGAAGCGGGTGGCGCCATGCAGCGAGCCCATGGCCCAGGCCTGTTCCGGCGTCATGCCATATTTGACCGCCTCGCGGGTCACCCAGTCCATTCCGAAGGCGAGCAGATCCTCGGCGTCGCGGTCGTCGGTGCAGACGGCGACGCGCTTGTGCGAGGCGCCAAGCTCGGTGATCGTCTTGATCGCCTGCGGCAGCGAATGCCAGGGCGTCGTCGGCGGGCCGCCGCGTAGGAACAGCCAGACGCCGGCTTCCAGCAGATCGTCAGCAATATCGCGGTCGATCGCCTCATGAGTGTCGGTCACGCCGGAGGCGGCATAGGCCGCGACGAATTCACGGCCGTAGACATGGCCCGATACGGGACGGCCGCGCGACAGAGCAGCAGCGAGGATCGCATGGCTGCGTTCGTCGCCCATCGCGACGGGAACGAAATCCATCTTTTCGCCGAGCGCCACCGCTTCCGGCCATTTGTCGAACAGCGCCGCGATCTTGTCCGGCGTCAGGTCGCCACCGGCGGTTTCCAGTTCCGGCGAGGTGGCGGGAACGGTGCTCGGCACCGTCAGGAAGATCGACAGCGGCGCCATGCGCGCGTCTTCCAGCATCGCCTCGACACCGGCGACATCCATGACATTGCCGATCTCGTGGCTGTCGCAGAAGATCGTGGTGGTGCCATTGAGAAGGGCAGCCTCCGCATAGGCGCAGGCCGTCACCATCGAGGATTCGATATGGATATGCGGATCGACGAGGCCAGGCGCGAGAATGCCGCCCTTTGCGTCGTAAATCTTGGCCGATGTTCCCTTGTAGGAACCGGTGGGCTTTACCGCGGCGATACGGCCGCCGGAGAGCCAGATTTCCCGCCCGGGCAGGATGCGCTCCGAATAGGTCGACAGCATCCGTGCATCCCGGATGACCAGATCAGGCTCGCGCCGTGCCGACGCGACGTCGGCGAGCAATCGCGTCATGGATGCCAGCGGGTGAACGGAGAAACGGTTGAGAGTGCTCATGAAATTCGGCCTCGCGGATCATCGGACTGGGGACATGGTAGGGAATTTTGTTCCCGCACGGAAGCACGCATTGGCGCTAAAGGCACACGGCAACCACTGAAACGTGAAAGGCCGCCGGTTCCTCAGGGAGCGGCGGCCTTCGATCAGTCTTTCGGAACGTGCCGCAACTTAGCGCGGCACGCCGGGAATGGCATCCTTGTAATAGGATGAATAGCTTGAATGCAGGCGCTCTGGCGCGCCCGGATCGGCATATTTGCGCAGCTCGCCCATCTCGGTCTTGTTGAGAATGACGCCGATCGTCTTTGCGGCAATCTGCGGTTCCGACTGAAGCACGCTCTGCACGGCCTTGACCGGCGTGACACCCCATTCGGTGACGAAGATGAAGCCGTCGACATAGGGCTCGAAGGCCTTCGCATCGATAACAGGGATCAGCGGTGCCAGGTCGACGATGATGACGTCAAACGTGTCCTTGATGCTTTCGAGGAACTGGCTCATGCCGGTCGAGGCGAGAAGCTCCGATGTATGGGCAAGCTGGCGGCTGCGGGTGGTCATCGGCAGGATCGTCAGGCGCGAGCGGCGGTCGACGCGGGCGGCCGCCGTCCACGGAACCTTCTGCAGCACGACGTCGATCAGGCCGACATCCGGTTCGCTCGCCAGCATCTTGGACAGACCCGGATTGCGCAGATCGCCATCGATGACCAGCGTGCGAACGCCGTTGGATGAGATGAGGCCGGCAAGGTTTGCCGCAACCATCGACTTGCCTTCGCCGGGAAGGCAGGAGACGACGCCGATGACCGAGCATTTGCGACCCTGCAGCACGATATCGGCGGCAAGCTTGGCATTGCGCAGCGTCTCGGCAAACTGCGAGCGCGGCGCTTCGACGGCAACCCGCATCTTGCGGCGAAGCGCGATCGGATCGCCCTCCGGCAGGATCTGGCCGTCGATGGCGTCGGCTGGCTTGTCGGAGCCGTTGTCGTCGGTCTGGGCGCTGCCAATCTTCGGGAGGTAACCGAGGAAGCGGACGCCGAGCTTGTCCTGCACGTCGGCGCCGGTGCGGAAGAAGCGCTCGCGGAATTCCAGAAGCGCTGCAAGTGCGCCGCCGAGCAGCAGTCCAAGCACGACGGACAGAGCCATGGTGAGCGTCTTGCGCGGGCTGGACGGCGAGATCGGCACGCCGGCTTCCGAGATGACGCGCGCCTTGGCGATCGGCAGCGATTGCAGCTGCGACGCCTGTTCGAACCGCTGCAGATAGGACTGGTAGAGCGTCTTCAGAGCATCAGCGCGCTGCTGCAGTTCCTGCAACTGCACCATGGAAACATTGGCATCCTGGTTGCGGCCGGCCACGCTTTCGATGCTGGCACGCAGCGACTGCTCGCGCGAGCTTGCGACATCCAGCTCGTTGCGGAACGAACCGGTCAGCTGCTGCAACTCGCGCAGGATCTGTTGCGCCAGGTCCTGCTTTTCAGAGCGGAGCGCGACTGCCTGCGGGTGATCGGCGCCGAACTGCTCGACCACGCCCTTTTCACGATCGTTGACCGTCGTGTAGCGCTGGCGAAGGTTCTGCAGCACCGTGTTGTCGGTATCGCGGTTGGCAACGACGGCGTTTTCGACGGCTGCTTCCGAGCCCTTGTCGATGATCACCTTGTACTGGTTGTAGCGGGCCTGGGCGCTGGCGACTTCGGCCTGCGCCGAGATCAGCTGGGTATTGAGATCGGACAGCTGCTGGGCCGACATCAGCTCGCCGCGCGGCGATACGAGGCCGTTGTCGCGTTTATACTGCTCGACCGTCAGCGATGCCTGCTGTGCGCGGATGTTGAGGTCGTTCAAACGTTCCTGGAGCCACACGGAAGCGCGCTCGGTCGCGTCGAAATTGGCATTGAGCTCTTCCGTCAGGAAGGAACTGGCATAGGTCTTGGCAAGCTGGGCGGAAAGAACCGGGTCTGGCGAGCGGACGGAGAGCGAGATGACCGAGCTGCGTCCGACGCGCTCGACGGTGATCGACTGCTGAAGGATGGCGGCAGCCTTTTCACGGCGTCCGGCGCGCACCTGGTCTTCGCTCGGCAACGGGCCGCCTGATGAAACCAGCGAGACAACGCTTTTTACCATGTCCTTGGCAAGATCGACCGGCGATTTGGGCGGATCGACGATCAGGTCGTTTTCCGCAAACTTGCCCTTGTCGACGACGCTGAGCGCCAGCGCCTTGGATTTCAGGATCTCGACCGAACTGGACATGCGGTTGTCGATCTGCTGCGCGGTCTGGCCTTCGGTTTCCTCTTCCGCATAGCGGGACAGGTTGTCGTCCACCAGGATCTGCGTCGCGGCCGTGTATTTCGGCTGCGCCGTAAACAGATAGGCTGCCGCAAGCGCGACCATGGCGACCACGCAGATGATGATCACGCCAAGCCGACGCATGGCTGCCGACCACAGCTTGTCGAGGTCGATGAACGTGTCAGTTTCTTTTTGCTCGTTCGGGAAGATGTTCATCGGCCTATAATTAACCTGGTCCATGGCTTTGTCCGCTTTCCGGAATTGTCGAGAGGAACGGCAGAAATGGACTGCCGTTCCTCGGGCTTTGGTCTGACTGCGACGTTGGAGCGGCCCTTAAGCCGCCTTAACCTTCGATTCGTGGTTGGCGAGAAGCTCCTTGACGGAGTGATAGATCTCCTCGCCCATATCGCTCCGCAACATCGCGAAGGCCACATTGGCTTCGATGAAACCGCGCTTGGAACCGCAGTCGAAGGTCCGTCCGGTATAGGGCTGTGCGTGGAACGGCTGCTTCTGCAGCAGTTTCTGCATGCTGTCGGTCAGCTGGATCTCGTTGCCGGCTCCGCGTTCCTGGCTTTCCAGCAGTTCGAAGATCTGCGGCTGCAGGATATAGCGACCATTAAGGTAATAGTTCGACGGTGCATCGGCAGGTGCCGGCTTTTCGACCATGCCGGTCACTTCGAAGCCGTGCTGCTTGCTTTCGCCGATCGCGACGACGCCGTAGCTGGACGTCTCCTCGGGCGCACACTGCTCGACGCCGAAGACGTTGCCGCCGACTTCCTCATAGAGATCAACGAGGCCTGCCATGCAGCCGCGGGCGCCATAGGACACCATATCCGGCAAAAGCAGCGCGAAGGGCTCGTTGCCCACCAGTTCGCGGGCGCACCAGACGGCGTGGCCGAGACCCAGCGGAACCTGCTGGCGGGTGTAGCTGACGGTGCCGGCAAGCGGCAGCATCTTTTCGAGCTGGGTCACCTGAACCGTCTTGCCGGCGCGGGTGAGGCTGGCGATCAGTTCGGGATTACTGTCGAAATAATCTTCGATTGCCGTCTTGTTGCGGCTGGTCACGAAGATGATGTGCTCGATGCCGGCCTGCATGGCCTCATCGACCGCATATTGCACGACGGGCCTGTCGACGATCGTCAGCATTTCCTTTGGCATCGCCTTGGTGGCCGGCAGGAACCGTGTTCCATTGCCTGCAACCGGAATGACCGCCTTGCGAACAGGTCTCATTTCCATAGTGTCGTTGTCCTTTCCGGGACGCCCCCGCCCCGTCGATCGGATTGTCAAGAAACGCCGGCAGCTCTTGCGAACCGGCGCATACGGACGGCAATCGGCATGCGCAGGTGCTTGAGCGCCCGCGGATTGTCGATTGCCGTTTTCAGGATCCCGCCGACCGACCGCTTCTTGATCTGGTCGACGAGTGTGAGGAAGGATGCCGCTTCCCGAATGCTCTGCGTGCGGCGCAGCTGTGCTGCCATCGCCTGCCGTTCGAGCGTGAAGCGGCCGAGGAACTTCTCGTCGCCGGCAAGCATCGCCGTGAGGTGTTCGGGCTTCAGCACCCGCGAGATCGAACCGTGGCGCAGGTGGTAGACGTAACCGGCCTCGGGCTCGATGGCGCAGACGCCGCCGCTCGCGATCGCAGATGCAAGCAGGATGTAATCCTCGCCGATCCGCAGGTTCTCATCAAAGCGCAAGCCGTGCTGATTGAGGAAATCGCGGCGGAAAATCGGCTTCATGTAACCGAAATTGAACGTGCTTTCGAAGATGATGTTGGATTCGATGAAATCGGCGAGCTCAAGCGTGTTCCGCGCTTCCAGATCGGAGCGCGAAAACATCGCCGTCGGCTGGCCGCCTTCGAGCGGGACGACGTCGATATTGTCGACCACGATCCGTGCATCCATCGCCTCGGCGCGTGCGATCATCCGCTTCAGGCGCTGCGGATGGATCGTGTCGTCGGCATCGAGCACGGCGATCCAGCGGCCGGTTGCCGCATCGAACCCGGCATTGCGCGCGGCCGCCGGTCCGCCATTGGCGGGCTGGACGATGAGCTTGACGCGATCGTCGCGATCGCGGCAGCGAAGCGCAAGCTCGCGGGTGCCGTCGCTGGAGCAGTCGTCGACGACGATCACTTCCAGGGAGACGTCGACCTGGGCAAGCGCGCTATCGATCGCGCTTTCCAGCGTCTCCTCAGCATTGTAGGCGGCGATGACGAAGCTGACATCGGGTGCGGTGACAACAGATGTCATGTGGCCTCCACCATGCCGTACTGGCGGATCTCGCGCATGCCGAGCGTCCCCATGACCGAACCGGCGTGCAGTGCTGCGCGCAGGGCATAGCGCGTGCGGGTGACCGGAATTGCGACAGTTGCGATGGTGACCACGGCGCAATAGCCAAATTTCAGCCCGGCGATTGCTGCTTTCTTGAACCGCGACAGACCGGCACTCTTTGCGGCAACAATGCGGCCATGGGTCTGGCCGGAGCGGAAGCGGCGTTTGGCAAGCCACGAGAAGCTGGCGCGCTTCTTCGGCACCGGCTCTTCCAGCATGGCCTCGCGGGCAAACTCGATTTTTCCGCCGGCATCGGTCAGCTGAGTGAAATAGTGCGTATCCTCGCCACCGCTCTGGCCGAGCGACAGCGCGAACTTGCGGGCCGCAAGCTTCGGTGAGCGCATGTCGAGAAGCACGTTGCAGGTATAGCCGGTGACGATACGGCCATCGACCCACACGGGATTGGTCGAGTGGAAATCACCGCTGCGCATCCAGGCCGGCACATTATCCGGATAGATGGCGCGGACAGGGCCTAGAACCGCATCGGCCGACGTCGCTTCGGCGCGGTCGACAAGCGCTGCAAGCCAGCCAGGACCGGCTGTCTCGTCGTCGTCGATAAAGGCCAGATAATCGGCTTGGCAGGCAGCAAGGCAGGCATTGCGCGCAATCGAGATGTTCGATTTCGGGCAATGGACATACTCGATCTCGAAGGGCGAGACGGCTTTCAGCCGCTCCACCAAGGCTTGCGCGCTTGGCTCCGCGTCATTGTCGGCGACGATCAGCCGGACCTGCGTGTGTTCAGGCACGTCGAGCGCAAACAGCGACCGCAACGTGACCTCCAGTTCCGGGCGCCGATAGGTGCAGATGCCGATATCGATGCGGAGCTTGCCGCTGCCAGCCACGATCATGCACGCCTCCTCGATTTGATGCCGATCAGTTCCAGCCAGAAGCCTGCCGACCAGGCGAAATGCATGATCATCGCCGACACCGCGGCAAGCGGACCGAGCGGGTTATTTTGGCCAACAGCCATCCAGACGCCGTAGCCGAGGCAGGCGACCGCCCAGACAACCAGCGGAATGGCCGCCCACCAGTAGAGGACGGCAAGCACGGCGCCGATCACGACAGGTGCGACCGCCAACGGAATGGCCTGGCGGATCTTGGGGATCGACCGATGCTTCAAAAGGTTCTTTGCCCGGCCGCGGCCATAGCCGAGATACTGCCGGAACAGCGCCGAGGCGGTGGAGCGCGGATAATAGGTCATGTAAGTCTTGCCGGTCATCCAGATGCGGAAACCGGACTGGCGAAGGCGGAAATCCAGTTCCGCATCCTCGTTATGGCTGAAGCTCTCGTCGTAGCCGCCGACAGCCTGAAACGCGAAGATGCGCATCAGGGCGTGGTGGCCGTGATCGACCCACTCGCCGCCGCCGCCGGCCCGGTGCTTGGAGCCGCCATTGCCGAGCTTGGAGTTTTGCGCCGCAGCCGTTGCCCGCTGGAACAGGCCAAAGCCGACCGTTTCCATGCCGACCACGATGGAATCCGCCTCAAGCGACACCGCTTCCTGCAGAAGCGTCCGGCAATAATCGTCGGGATAATCGCCATGCGCGTCGATGCGGATCAGATATTCGAACTCCGCGCCGAAGCGCTGGACCGCGAGATTGATCGCCGCACTCTGGATGCGCTTGGCATTGTGCATCAGCGCCACGTTCGGCAGTTCCTGAGCGACGCGAAGGACGATCTCCTGCGTGCCGTCCTTGCTGCCGCCATCGGCAACGACGATCATGTCGCTGGCCGAGCTACGCTGCTGGTCGAGCTTGCGCAAAAGCGGCTCGATGGTCTTTGCCTCATCAAGGCACGGAACGACGATCAGTGTCCGGATCAAGGACAGGTCGCCATGGGAAACATCGGCATTCGAAGGCACACGCATGACCTATCTCACCTCACGACTGCACGGTTGAAACGGCCGGTACCGACGGTACGGCCAGCGAAATATTGCGATTGAGGCCCGCAAGCCTGTCGACCAGGGCGCGGCAATCGCTAGCATCGGTAACCCACTGGCTGCGATCGACGGCCGCAAGCCGGGTGAAGCGATCGAGGTAGAGTGCGTCGGTCATGCCCGAGAACAGGGTTTCCAGATCGGAAGGCGTCGCGTTGTCGAGAAGGATGCCGATATCGCGCTTAGCCACAAAGCGGCCGGTCTCGGTGCGCGCCAGTGCGATCGGAACCGCGCCATGCAGCCCGCCTTCATAGAGACGGTTCGGCAAAAGCCACTCGGAGTTCAGACCTTCCTCGAAGAAATCGATCGCCCAGGTGAACTGCACCTCGTTGTAGATCTCTGCCAGATCCTCCGGATTGCGGTAGGGACCCTCGAAACGCAGGAACGGCGCGTTCTTCACCTGCGCATCGAAATCGGCAAACTCGCTATAGGCCGGCCGTCCCCGGATGATGACCTCGACCCCGCCGTTCATCTTTTCGGCAAAGGCCGTCAGGATATCGAGCGACTTGCGGCAGCGGATCGCACCGAACCAGCCGATCTTCCAGGGCTCACCCTGCTTGGGCAGACGCGGTTGCGGCTTTGCGACGGACGCTTCGCCCAGCTGCAGAACCTTGTTCTCGAGCAGAAGGACCGGAAGATCGAGCCCGGATTTCGGCTTGAAGAAGTTTTCGACAAAGGCCGGCGAGCTGGTGATCAGCAGCCGGGCCGACTTTGCGAAATGCCGCTGCACGGCACGCAGCACCCGGCCCTTGGCGCCCTCGTCGAGAAGCAGCCGGTGGATATCGAGACATTCGTAGACGACAGGCACGTCGCCGCCGAACAGCGACGCGGCGCCATCGGCGAGAACCAGCATTTCCAGATTGCGGGCAATGATGACATCCGGCATGGGAACGCCGGCAAGTCTCTTTTGCAACTGCATCCGGGCACTAATCACGGCCTTGATGCGCTGGCTGAACTGTCCGTCCTGCGTTGAACCGAGATCGATGGAGCGCACGCCCTCTTCCTGGCCCAGCAGGTTTCCCGCGCGCCTGAAGCCTGCCACCGTGACGCTGGCGCCGCCGGTTTTCAACGTCAGCACCCGCCGGCGAATGGCCGGGTCGGCAAGATCATGGGCCAGATAGAGGACCTGCAGTGTCACGTCGTTCAACTCCCTGTCGAAAGATCAGTCGAGCGTGCAAAGCACGGATTGCGGGAAAGCACAGTCTTCGCCGAGCGCCGTATAGGCGATGCGATCGACTTCCATCGTGGTGGGGCCGGAATAGGCGAACGGGCCCATCCAGGATTTCAGCGTATCACTGCCCCACAGGCTCAGAAAGATCTTCTGGGCGTTCTGCGGGATCTTCGACGGGTCGGTGACTTCCTGCACCAGCTTGCCGTTGAGGAAGTAGCGCAACCGCTCCGGCTCCCAGATGAAGGCGTAGTCGTTGAAGCCCTTGTCCGCACCACCGGCAACGGGAACGATCTTCTCGTTCTTGCCCTTGCCATTGATATACTGGTTGAGCTGAACCTGATCGACATTCTTGCCGAGCACCTCGAAGTCGATCTCGTCCCACGGCTTTTTGTCGGTCGGGCCGATATAGGTGAAGAAGGCTGAGTTGAGGCCAGGACCGGTCGCCGATTTGTAGCGCGCCTCATAGGTACCGTAACCGAAGCGGGCGCGGGTCTGGATCTCGCCGCAGACGTTTTTGCGGTCCTTGTTCTGGCGCTCCTCGAAGGTGAGCTTCAGATTGCCGCCATCGGTCGTCACCTGGCGCTGCGACCAGGTGCAGTTCTGATGAGCGCCATTGTTCCAGCCGTTCGAAACGAACCAGAACGACCGGTCGAGCCGATCGAAATTCTCGACGAAGGACGTGCCCTTGGCATCCGGCTGCGGCTTGCCACCCGGGTGGGGTTTGCCACCCGGATGCTTGCTGGCTGCCTGATCTGGAGCATTAGGGGCTGTCCCGGGAGGTGCCGGAGGCTGAGGCGCCTGGGCAAAAGCTGGAGCGCAGGCGAGCACTGCCAGCGCGGCGAATGCCGTTGCAGCGGCTCGGAAAGCGGGTCGAATCTGTCTGGCTGGTGCCGTCATGTTTCACCTCTTCTGTGGGTCAGGGCGGGCTCGCGGCCATGCGCGGAATGCCCGGACGAATTGGAGTTCTGCGTCTGCGCAAGCTTTGCCTTGCGGCCGCGACTGCCCGTGAGCGTCTGGTAAAGGCCGGGCATAAGGCGCGACACCAGCGCATTCGAAATCACCAGGATCACGAGGGCCGAGGAAATCGCGCCGACATAGAACAGCGGGTAAAGCTGATCGCCCGCAATGCGGTTCCAGACCATCCACATCACCACGAGCAGCGGGTAATGGGCGCAGAAGATCCAGAAGCTGAGGCTGCCGGTGGCGGCCAGCCGTTTGCCGAGCGTCGAGCGGATGGCGAGCGCCGACATCAGCCAGAAACCGCCGGCACCGATAATCGACAGTGCGTTGCGCAGAAGCTCAAGCGACCAGGAATAGTCCGGTCCCGTCTGATAAAGCGCGATCGACAACAGGACGGCGGCGGCCACAACCAGCGCAGTGCCGGGAACGGCAAAACGGTCGAGCGCCGAGAGATCGATCCGGTTCAAAGCGAGGAAGATGCCGAAGGTAAAAGAGAACAGGATCGACTTCTTCAAAACGATGAAGAGCGTGAGATCCGGCAAGATCGCCACCACGAACAGGATGACCAGCGTCGGCACCGCAGCCTTGCGCACGAAGAAGGCAAGGATTGGCGACAGGGCGATGCAGACGACAAGGTCACGCAGGAAATAGAGCGGGATGTCGACGGGAAAATTCTCGCTCGCAAACGCATAGTTCGCCAGTTCACGGGAGGATGCATTCCACAGGTCCGGGAAATACCCGATGCCCATGCCGGCGCGCTGCACCAGAAGGACGACGGCGAACAGGCCGAGGTTCCACAACAGGAACGGCACAAGCACGGTTCGCGCCTTGGATTGCATCACCTTGCCGTAGTCGAAAGCATCCCAGCCACGGCGAAACAGCAGATAGCCGGAAATCGCGCTGAGGCACGGTACGCCGATACGAAACAGGCTGTCGCCAAAAAACACGCGGAGCCAATCGAAGAAACCGTTCTGGCCGAGGAACGGGCTGGTCTGCGGATCGAACGGGACGTGGACGAACACGATGCCCGAGATCAGAAGGATGCGCATCAAATTGATACGGGAGGAAATGGTTTGATCAACAGTCAAACGAACTACCCTTTTTGGGCGGCGCCTCCCGTCACCACCGTTTCAATCAGAGCAGACTTTGAGCCCGCATTTTCGAGTGCCAAGGATCAGGTGCAGTTTGGCACAAAATGTGGCGGCGCAGCGAAAAGCCGGGATCCGCCCGGTCCGCAGCGGCATCCCGTTACCCGTTCCATTCGCGAGTTCTACTTTCGCGAGTGCTGAAACGCTATGGATTCCGGGGGGATCACTGATTTCTTATGCTGCACTGCACAACAGAGAAAAAAATCAATTCGTCGTGAAAATAACTTCGACCTCAGACGACACTCAATCAAATCGGTTCGCATACTCGCCCGATTGCGGCGCGATTAAGGCGAAAATGCGTCTCAACGATGAGGCAAGGGCACCCTTCGTTATGCAGGAGGTGCATCCGCAACCGACCCACCACGACGCCGCTTGACCATGCCGATTATTTTTTTGACGAGCGCCCTTTCCGTCACGAGGAACATGGCGCCGTAGAGCACGCCGCCCACGACAGCGCCAACGAGGAGCTGGAGATAGGGACTGGTGAGCTGTGCTTCGAAGGTGGAAAGGGTCAACCGGACCCCGACGCCCATGACGAGCGAGGTGAGCATCGACCGGCTGCTGGTCATCAGACCCCAAAAGAACGGAATGCCGTCGACCCGGAACACGGCCCAGGAATAACCGACCAGCGTGATGGCGTTGACGACGCAAAGCGCCACCATGGCATCGACAAGGCTGCCATAGGTGGCGCCGAGCATGATGGCAAGTGTCGTTGCAATGGCGCGCAGCACCGCCGACCAGAACAGCACACGGCTTTGGCCGGTGCCCTTGAGGTAGGGGATGAACGTGCTGCAGGGCGTCACGATCGCCTTCGACAGCGCGAGCAGGCCAAGCACCGGCCAGGCATAGGCCCATTGCGGCCCGAACAGCACCAGCATGGCCGGTTCCGCCACCGCCCAAAGCCCGAACATGGCCGGCGCCAGCACCACCGTCATTACCTGAGTGGACAGCATCAGGGCGTCGGTGCGGCGCTTGCGGTCGTCGCCCATCAGGCTAAAGGCGGGGAACAGCACGCCCATTACCGCCGACAGCACGACCTGGTTCGGAATGCTGGCAAACCGGTTGGCGGCCGAATAGGCACCCGCATCGGCAAGCGTCAACATCCGCGCGATCACCACCATCGGCGCCTGAAAGGTCACGAAATTGGCGATCTCGGACCCCATCAGCCCTGAAGAATAGCGCACCAGCGGCCCCATCCGATCCGGCTTGATGACGAAACGCGGCACGTAGCGCGTGATCGAGTAGAGGCCGACAAGCCGGATCACCGCCGAGGAAAACAGCTGCACGACCAGCGCCCAGATGCCGAAACCCATAAAGGCGAGAGCCAGGGCGACCAGCGCCGCCGTGGTTTCCGATACGGTGCTGAGGATCGCGTCCTTGCTGAAATTCATCTCGCGGGCGAGCAACGAATAGGCGACATCGGCCGTCAGTTGCAGCGGAATGAGAAAGGCCATGATACGCAGGAGATCGGCGCTCTGGGCCGCACCCATCCAGCTGCCGATGCCGTTTGCACCGAGGAAAAGGATCACCGACATGATCAAAGACATCGCGAGATTGGCCCAGAAAACGGTGTGCACCGTATCCATGCCACTGTCCCGATCGACGATCAGTGCCGACGTCAAACCGGCACCACCGATCATCGCCAAAAACTGTACGACGGTGAGTGCGACAGCCACCGTTCCGAAATCTTCCGGGGTCAACAGTCTTGCCAATATCGGTACAGTGACAAATTTCAGCCCGAATGTGGCGGTCTTTGACAGCACACTCCAACCGACATTTGTCGTGATCGTCTTCACGCCTTGGGTTGGGGCCATCTTCGAATTCCTATTGTTGGATACTGATTGAGAGCCAGCGTGAAGCCGCAATCCAAGCCGTCCAGGCGGCTAGCGGTTTGCAATTCTTGAAAAAAGCAGGGGCA
The DNA here is from genome assembly GCF_050500185.1 of Neorhizobium sp. DAR64862/K0K3. NCBI lineage: Bacteria > Pseudomonadati > Pseudomonadota > Alphaproteobacteria > Hyphomicrobiales > Rhizobiaceae > Neorhizobium > Neorhizobium sp. DAR64862/K0K3. Next base: position 130,521 of record NZ_CP191449.1, on the reverse strand, counting down.
GAAACATGGCGACATTCACCGTAATTATTCCATTTTATCAACGGGAACCGGGTATTCTGACCCGGGCCCTGCAATCTGTTTTCAGCCAGAGCTTCGTGGATTTTGATATCATCGTCGTGGACGACGAGTTACCCCATAACGCGAAAATCGAACTTCAGGACGCCGATCCGGCCTGGCTCGAGCGCATCCGAATCATCGAACAAAAGAATGGCGGGCCGGGGGCGGCGCGCAATACCGGGCTGGACGCGGTGCCCGCCGAAACGCGTTTTGTGGCGCTTCTCGACAGCGACGACGTGTGGCTTCCGGATCATCTGACCAACGCATTCGAGAGTATGAGCCGCTTCGGCGCCGAGTGCTACTGGGCCTCGATGCAGGCGAGCGAAGAGTTCTATTATCACTTCGGCATGGCGCAGCTGGAGAAGACCGAAGGCGGCACACGGCTATCGGAAAAGCCGCTCATCATCGAGCTTCAGGACCTGGCAAGCGTCATGCTGCGCAACTGGAGCTTTCTGCATCTCACCTGCATGGTGATGTCCCGTCCGGTCTTCGAGGCGGTCCGCTTCGAGCCCGAATTGAGACTGGCCGCCGAAGACGTGCTGTTCTTCTGCGACTGCATCCTGAAATCGAAGCGGACGATCCTCTGCGACGAGCCGGGCGCTGCGCGCGGCATGGGTATCAACATTTTCCATTCGATCGACAACCAGTCGCCGGAATTCCTGCGCCAGCAGTTCAACACCTGGGTCGCGCTCGATACGCTGGAACAGCGTTTCAGCAACAGGCCGGGCGACGTCGCGTCGATTGCAGGCTACAAGAACACCGCAAGACGGCAGGCCCTGTGGGGCCAGGCCGGGCGGATGAAGCGGCGCCAGAGCCCGGAATTCGGCCTTCTGGCCAAGTGGGTGATGCGCGATCCGGCACTCATCCGCGCGGCCTTCGAACTGGGCGCGGGAAAACTCGGCATGGGTGCGCGCGAGCGCTCGGCGACGTAAACTTCGCATTCTTTACAAAGACTTCACTCCCATCAGGAGGCTTGCATGCAACCTTATTACTGGGCATCCCACCACGGCAATTTCGGCGACGACCTCAATCTGTGGCTCTGGGATTATCTTCTTCCGGGCTTTCGCGACGTCCACGCCGATACGATGCTGGTCGGCGTCGGTACCGTTCTCAACCCCGTCCTGCTTCCGCCCGGGCAGAAGAAACTGGTGATCGGCAGCGGCTATGGCTATGGCGAGGCACCCGATATCAATGATCCCGAATGGGACGTGCGCTGCGTGCGCGGACCATTGACGGCGGCGAAGCTCGGTCTTCCCCTCGAGAGAGGGATCACTGACCCCGCGGCCCTCATCCCCGATATGCCGGAATTCCAGAACCTGCCGAAGATCCACAAGAAGACCTTCGTTCCCCATTGGGAATCGGCGGAATTCGGCATGTGGCAATCGGTCTGCGAGCCCGCCGGACTGACCTGGCTCGACCCGCGCGGCGAGGCGAAATCGGTCATCCGGGCGATTGCCCAGTCCGAGATGATCGTTGCCGAATCCATGCATGGCGCGATCCTGGCCGATGCATTCCGGGTGCCGTGGATTGCGGTGAGCACATCCAGATCCATCAACAATTTCAAGTGGAACGACTGGGCGCAGTCCGTCGGTGCGACCTATAACCCGCACTTCGTGCCGGTTTCAACGCGCGCCGAGGCGGTCGCCAAGAAAACCAAGTTCTGGGGAATGAGCTTCGACGGCGGCGGCGGCCAGCAGCAGCCAGCCCATCACGAACCTGCAAGCGGGGATGCGTCGGTGATGACGCGGACGTCTGCGCCGACAGCTCCTGCTCAGTCAGGCCTTCGCGGCATGGCGAAGCAGGTCCTTGCGGCACCGTCGATCCTGGCGCTCTGGCAGGCCAGCCGGACCGAGCCACAGCTCAGCCCGGATGCGATGCTCCAAGACAAGAAGCAGCGTTTTCGCGCCGTTCTGGACGAGATCCGCCGCGACTACTTCTGAACGGCGGCAGGGTCCGCTGCTGCCGGAACCCCGGCAAGCAGATAGCGCATGGCATGCGGCGTGGCGACCGGAACCGGTCCGCCACGTCTTGCCTCCATTTTGTCCAGCAGGATCGCCTGCGCGACATAGGGCAGGAACTGCGGCCGGCCGAACATGTAGCTAGCGGCCGCGACAATCCCCGAATTCGACTTGGTATCAAGGAAGGCGCGATGCTCGTAGCGTTCCCGGATGTGGTCGCGGTGACGGGTAATTACCGCCCTTGCCTGCGTCGGCAGCAGCGGATCCGACAGGATCGCCTCGTCCGCTTCGTATAGCGTCTTGAGGTCATGGGTGCGGTGGCGGCTGCTGAGCGAATCGGCCCTGACGACGGCGCCGTAGCCGCAATGCTCGATCACCTTGTAGCGCGCACCCTTGGCCAGAGCCCGCAGATAGAGATCGTAATCCTCGCCAAGCCTCAGGCCCTCGTCGTACCGAAGACGATGGGCATCGAGGAACGAGCGACGAATGATCGGCTTCAGAAACCCTGTCTCGCCGCGCGGCTTTCCGCGCTCGGAAATATTGCCCTCGACGAATTCGATGAGCGAGATCGTCCGCGCCCTCGACTCGAACTTTTCGGGCGGCAATGCGGCGGCAGGATCGGAGATGAAGGCGATGTTGTCGGCCAGCATGTCCCAGTCGCCAAGCGCCAGCATTGGCTCGAACCGTCCAGGAAAGAAGAAATCGTCCGCATCGAGAATGGCGATCAGCGGTGCACTGGAGGCGGCGATCGCCCGGTTTCTCGCAGCAGACGGGCCCTGGTTCTTCTCCAGCGAGATGATCTGGAGCCGCCCGCTGCCATCATCCACACTGCGGGCAGCGCCGGCCGTGTCGTCGCTCGAGCCGTCATCGACCACGACGACTTCGCTGACAAGCGCTTCATGCAAGGCGGACCGGACGGCGGTGGCGATCGTGTCTGCTGCGTTCTTGGCTGCGATGACGACGCAAATCGTCTGAACATCGGGGTGGGCCGTTGCGCTCTCCATGAGACTGTCTCCATCGTTCGTCGTGCGAGCACCTGAACGCAGGAAGATGGCCTCCATATGGAAGCACTGCAACAAAAACCGAAATGGGACTGAGAGCGCCGGCTAGATATCCCGGGCAGGCAGGTGTGACGTCACGTCGGACGGAAGGTTGGAAACCTCTCTGGAGCGCGCAGCGACGGCGGTATCTGTCCGACCCCTGCTACCCGCGAGCTTCTCGCGGTGAACGAGGTAAACGATGCCAACGAAATAACCCACCTGGATAATAACCGCGCAGAGGAGCGTGTGTATAAATGCTGTGTAGACGGACCCGCTGATGAAAAAGGACGCGAGCGCGAAAACGACCAGGACGCAAAGGATACTTATAAATACGCGCGGCGCATACATGATCGCCCTCCCGAGCAGCTTATAGTTCTTGGCTTCTAGACGCAGGCTCCTCCCTGCACCGTCACGATAGGACCGGCAGTAGTCGGATGCAAGCAATACAGCATCTGCTATGCCGAGTATTAATGAAACTTTCGTAAGGTTTGCCGGTTCCCTGCCCCGCCTCGGCAGTTCCTTGCGATTAGCGTGAATGGTTTCTTACCTTGGTACCACAGCGCCCAATCGCATTTTCGCCACAATTTGGACGTGAAGCTCGCCGTCTGGAACATTCCGCTGCTGGATGTCGCAGAGTCGGGGTCACCGGCGTTCAACTTTTGTTACAAAGGTGACGAGACCCGACGAAGCCATATTGCGCTGCATCATTGTATTGCGGTGCGAAATGCGTAGGCCTTTGGTCTTATACGCAAGCTACTTCCTGGCCCTGCTCAAAGAAGCAATCACAGGTTTAGCTCTGGACTGGCCCTGCGCAGAAGCCCCCCAATACGCTAATGGCACGGGTATTATTCTAACTCCGGGTATAGTTGCCAGAAAAGAACAGTAGACCTGGGGTCGCTATTCAATCGATTGTAAAAAAATCGGAGTGCTGATCGGATTTTGGCGCGCATCGACCCGCATCGGGACAGCGCTCCCGGAAAAAATTGGCTGGCATCAAATTCCGAACACAGACTTATTATCAAATTGTCGACGAAAAGACCCGCCGAAAGGCATCACCGACTATCGCAAAACCTAAATGGAGTTACCCTCTATGAAGTCAGCGACACGTTCGGCTAGTTCGCCGTTTGTAGACTCCGACCAGGCCTTCGGTACCCTCCCGATCGGTGGCCTCGCTAAACGCAGCTTCGATATGACCGCAGCTGCCTGCGCGCTGATCCTGTTCAGCCCGCTATTCCTGATGATCATGGCCCTGGTGAAACTCACCGATAAGGGCCCTGCTTTTTATGGCCATAGCCGCATTGGCCATAACGGACGCATTTTCAAATGCCTCAAGTTCCGGACCATGGCGACCGACGGCGACGAATTGCTGCGCACCTATCTGCGTGACAATCCGCATGCCGCCGAAGAGTGGCGTCAGACGCGCAAGCTGAAAGACGACCCACGCGTAACGAGCGTTGGCAAAGTCCTGCGCAAGCTGTCGCTCGACGAGCTGCCGCAGTTGCTCAACATCGTGCGTGGCGAAATGAGCGTGGTTGGACCGCGTCCCGTCGTGGACGAGGAACTGAAAGTCTATGACGCGTTTGCCGTCTATTACCTTCGCACCCGTCCTGGCCTCACAGGCCTGTGGCAGATCAGCGGTCGCAATGATGTGTCCTACGAGACCCGCATCGCTTTCGATACGCAATACGTCCAGAACTGGTCGCTGGTTCGCGACATCGCCATCATTGCAAAGACCATTCCTGCCGTCTGCTTTGCCCGCGGCAGCTATTGATCTGAGTTTCTTTTGATAGCCTGAGAAATCCTGGTCGGTCACCGGCCGCAAGAAAAACCAAGAATAAGTCACCAGACGAACTCAACAGTCGAAACAAGCGCGAGCCGACCTCCCACGGATTTGCGTTTGAATGCGATTGAAGGACCCGTAGATGTTGAAGAACGATCATTCGAAAAGCGGTTCGCCGGCGCTCCTTTTTGCAGCCGGCGCCCTGCTGCTGAGTTCAGTCGCGCCAGTCCTGGCGCAGGACAAAGCCCCGAAGACCACACAACAGACCTCCACTGAGGCCGAAACCGCAACACCTGGCAAGGCTGCGGCACCCAAGACCCCTGCAGCGGTTGCCGCAAGCGGTCCTGCCAGCGGCGGCTATAAGCTCGGCGTCATGGACAAGCTGCGCATCCGCGTGGCCGAATGGCAGCCGGCCGATGGCACGGTGCGCGACTGGGACGTGGTCGGCGGCGAATACACGGTCGGCCCGTCCGGCGCGCTGTCGCTTCCGTTTATCGGCGATCTCGACGCAGCCGGAAAGACGACCGCCGAAGTTGCCGGTCTGATCGGCCAGCAGCTGCGCGACAAGTTCGCGCTTCGAAACCTGCCCTCTGCCTCGGTTGAAATCAGCCAGTACCGGCCGGTCTATCTCGCCGGCGACGTCACGACCCCGGGAGAGTTTCCCTACTCCCCGAACCTGACCGTGCTGAAGGCGGTAAGCCTTGCCGGCGGCTTGCGCCGTTCCGACGCCGGTCAGCGCTTCGCCAAGGACTTCATCAATGCGCAGGGCGACGTTGCCGTCTACGACAACCAGCGCGGCCGCCTGATTGCCCGCCGGGCACGGCTTGTGGCCGAGGTTTCCGGATCGCGCGATCTGCCGATCCCGGCGGAGCTGAAAGACGTGCCCAATGCCGCGCAGCTGATTGCCAGCGAGACATCGCTGATGAAATCGCGCCGCGACCGCTATGAGCTGCAGCTGCAGGCCCTCAACGAGCTGCGCAGCCTTCTCGAAAGCGAAGTGAAGTCGCTCGCGCAAAAGACAGAGACGCAACAGCGCCAGCTCGATCTCGTGTCGGAAAACCGGGACAAGATGTCCCGGCTCACAGAACAGGGTCTGGCTACCAGCAGCCGCCTCCTGACCATCGAGGAGCGCACGGCCAGCATCCAGTCGACCCTGCTCGACATCGACACGTCGACCTTGAAGGCAAAGCAGGATATCAGCCAGGCGAACCAGGACGAGATCAACCTGCGCAACGACTGGGAAGCAGACCGGGCAAAGGAGCTTCAGGATACCGAAGCGGAACTTGAAAAGCTCGGCCTGCAGCTGACCACCAGCCGCCAACTGATCTCGGAGGCAGTTGCACAGTCCGCCGAGGCGCTGCGCTTCGACCCGAGCAAGACAGCCGCGACGATCAAATACACCGTCGTGCGCGACGAAGGCGACGGCCCCAAGGAAGTGGCCGTCGACGAGAATGCCCGTCTGATGCCGGGCGACGTGGTGAAGGTGACCTCCGAACTGCTGATGCAATAGGGGTAACCGGATGAAGATTGCCAAGTCGTCCCTGATCGACCCGGAGAAGAATGAGATCTACGGGATTGCCGCCGTCGCGCTGTCCTTTTTCGTCTTCGCCTATTCGAGCAGGTTCGGGCAGATCTCGATCCTTGCCTATTACGGCGTATGGTTCCTTCCGGTCGTAACCGACTACCGACGGGTGCTGGGCCGCTATTCCCGGTTTCTCTGGATCTTCTCGTTCGGCATCTTCTGCTTCATCTCCGCTTTCTGGTCGCCGGCCTTTGGCGTGTCGCTGCGCACCGCCATCCAGTATCTGACGCATATCGTCTGCGCATTGATTGCCATGCGGATGCTCAGCACCAAGACGCTGCTGCGCGGCGGCCTGATCGGAACCGGGATCGTGCTCGTCTATTCGATCCTGTTCGGCACCTATCTGATGGACGCGATGGACAATACGTTCAGCTTCGTCGGCGCATTTTCCTCCAAGAACCAGCTGGGCTTCTTCGCGTCCCTCGGCGTGATCTTCTCCTATGCGGCGGTGATGCTGTTTCGCATGCGCGGCATCTGGATGATCGGTGCCGGCGGCGGCGCGCTCCTGTCGGCCTACTGCTTGCTCGCCTCGCAGTCTGCGACCTCTGTCATCACCACGGCCGGTGTCGTTGCGCTCTGCATCGGCCTGCAGGGGTTCATGTTCTTTTCGCCGAAGCACCGACGCGGCTTCTTTGCGATTGCGCTCGTGTTCGGGCTTGCCGGCATCGTCGGTGCGCTGCAGTTTGGCGCGATGGATGCGATCCTCGGCGTGTTCGGCAAGGACTCGACCCTGACGGGCCGCACCTATCTATGGCAGCAGGGCATTGCCGCCGCTGCACAGTCTCCCATCATCGGCATGGGCTACCAGGGATACTGGGTTCCAGGCGCCTCCGAGGCCGAACGCCTCTGGCAGGAATTCTTCATCACCGGCCGCAGCGGTTTCCATTTCCACAACACCTATATCGAAAGCATGGTGGAGACTGGCATCATCGGCACGGGCCTGCTTGTCTTCATCCTGATCGCCTGCCTCACCGGCCATCTGAAACGGCTGCTGACCATCTCGCGCACGCCGGAATCGCTGCTGTTTGTCGGCCTGTCGACCCTGCTTGCGATTCGGTCCTTCGTGGAGATCGACATCCTCAACCCATACCAGGTCGGGTCTTTCCTGTTCTACTTCATGGCCGGTCGTCTGACGCTGGCGGTGAGGCCGGTCAAGGCAAAGGCGGACCGCCCTCAATACGGTTTCATGCCGAATTCACCCACGGGGCCCGAGCGCGGGCAAAATGGCGAACCGGGCATTCCGGCAGGCTGACACGCCCAAACGGGCGTCGAAGGACGTGAAGACAATGCCTACTCTCTATTCGATCCAGTATCTGAGAGCCTTTGCGGCGCTGGCCGTGGTGCTGTTTCATGCCGGCGAGAAAAGCGGCCTGCACTTCACCATCGGTGCGGCGGGTGTCGACGTGTTCTTCGTCGTCAGCGGCTTTATCATGATGGCGATCAGCGACGCCCGCTCGGCAAGTCCCGGCAAGTTCTTCAAAAACCGGCTGCTGCGCATCGTGCCGATCTACTGGGCGGCGACGCTTCTGATGATCGCCGGCGCCCTCGCCGGTGCGTTTCCAAACCTCGTGCTGAGCCTGCCGCATGTGCTGGGCTCGCTGCTGTTCCTGCCCGTTGCCTCGCCCAGCACCGGCGCACTCTGGCCTGTCCTCGTGCAAGGCTGGACGCTGAACTACGAGATCTTCTTCTACGCCGTGTTTGCGCTGACCCTGTTTGCGCGCCCATCGGCCCGGCTTCCGTTGCTGGCGCTGGTGTTCGGAACGCTTGTCGCAATCGGCCTCGTCATGCCGCCCGAAAATCCGTCGGTTGGCTTCTACACGGCCCCGGTCATTCTGGAATTCGTGGCCGGTGCAGCGCTTGCGAAACTCTGGCAGCGCGGCGAGGTCCCGCCGGCCCCGATCGGGCTGGCGCTGATCTGCCTGTCGATCGCCGGGTTCGCGGCAATTCAGTTTTTTAAGCTCGAATTCGATGCATGGTCCTGTGGACCGCTTGCGATCATTCTGGTGACCGGCGCGCTCAGCCTTGAAAAGAGCCGCTCGGTCCCAAAGATCCCTGCCCTCGCCTATCTCGGCGATGCGTCATATTCAATCTACATCTGGCATACGTTTGCGGTCTCGGTCGCCGTCAAGATCCTGTCGTCTGCATCCCTGCCGCCTGTCGCGGCAACCACGATCGCCGTGGTCGCCGGCACGCTGGTCGGCGTCCTCGCCTATGAAGCGCTGGAGCGGCCGATGCAGGCACTGGTGAGGGGAAAGCGGACGGGCCTGTGGCGCCTTCCAGCGAAGCAGACAGAAAGACGACCGGTCCCTTGACCGGCCGTCCGTTCATCGTGGTGAGCCGCTAACTCAGGCGTATTGCGGCGGATCGTCGTTTTCATCCGGGTTCGGCACCGGATCTTCATCCGGCAACCTGTCGGGCTCCGGCTCACCGATCGGAGGGACCGGCGGAGCGGGTGTTGGCGGGATTGGGCCGGGTACGGGTTCAAATGGATCCTGGGCCATGGGCACTCCTCTCTCTGTTGACTAAAGGGAACATCGCAGATTCAGGCTGCCATGCGTTCCTCGACCGAACGCCAGTTCACGAGCTTGTCGAGGACGGCGCGGATATGCTCCGGCTTGCGGTTCTCGTAATCGACGTAATAGGCATGTTCCCATATATCGATGCCGAGATAGGCGGGGCGACCGACAGCAATCGGGTTCTTGCCGTCCTCATAGCCGATCAGCGCCAGCTTGCCGGCGTCATCCCGAGTGAGCCACACCCAGCCGGTGCCGAACACGGTATCCGAGATATCGACGGCGCGCTTGATGAAGCCGTCATAGTCGCCGAACGTCTCGTTGATCGTCGTTGCCAGCTCGCCCTGCGGCCGGTTCGGGCCACCGGGTACGAACTGATCCCAGTAGGCCACATGGTTCCAGGCCTGGGCGGCATTGTTGAAGATCTTCTTGTCCGCATCGGCATCGGACTTGGCTGATTCCACAACGATCGCCTCAAGATCCATGTCGGCATATTTGGTGCCGGTCGACAGCGTGTTCAGCTTGTCGAAATAGGCCTTGTGATGCTTGCCGTAATGCAGGCCCACGGTCTTTGCGGAAATGACGGGTGCCAGATCGCCCTCGCCGAATGGCAGCTTCGGCTGCGCAAACGGCGCGGCGGCCCGTGCAATATTGGGAATTGGAAACACAGCAGCGGCCGCTGTGAAAGCGGTTGCGGTGAGAACGGTTCGACGGTTGAGTTCCATGAATTGAGCTCCTTCCCTGTTGTCTCTGGAAGGAACAACCCCTTAAGCGCTCATCGGTTTCCCGATTTCGCCGATTCCGCCTGACAATTGCGTGTTGTGAACCGCCGCCGTCATGCGTCCGGCACGTTGTCCTTGAGCTCTTTGATCCAGATCCGGCCATTGCCATCCGACGGTGCCCGCCAGTCGCCGCGCGGCGAGAGCGAACCGCCCGACGTGACCTTCGGCCCGTTCGGCGAAGCCGAGCGTTTGAACTGGCTGATGGTGAAGAAGCGGAATAGGAACGTCTCCATCCAGCGCTTGATGACGGGCAGATCGAACTGCCGCTTTTTCTCCTCCGGGAAATGCGACGGCCAGGCGCCAGAGCCGGCATCCTTCCAGGCCTGCAACGCCATATAGGCGATCTTCGACGGTTTCAGGCCGAAACGGGTGAGATAATAGAGCGTGAAATCATGCAGATCGTAGGGGCCGATCTTGTCTTCCGTGCTTTGCATGGCGCCATCGGCGCCCGCCGGCACCAGTTCCGGCGAAATCAGCGTATTGAGGATGCGCTGCAGCGTCGCGTTGGTTTCGTCATCAAAGCTCTCGGCCTCGATGACCCAGCGGATGAGGTGCTGGATCAGCGTCTTCGGTACCGAAGCGTTGACGTTGTAATGGCTCATCTGGTCGCCGACACCGTAGGTCGACCAGCCAAGTGCGATCTCCGACAGGTCGCCGGTGCCGAGCACAAGCGCGTTGCGCTGGTTGGCGGCGCGGAACAGGAAATCGGTTCGCAGACCCGCCTGCACATTTTCAAACGTCACGTCATAGACCGGCTCGCCACCGCTGAACGGATGTTTGAGATCGTGCAGAAGCTGGGTGGCAAGCGGCTTGATGTCGACCTCTTCGGCCGTAATGCCCATGCCGCGCATCAGCGCCCAGGCATTCGACTTCGTGTCGTCGCCGGTGGCAAAACCCGGCATGGTAAAGCCGAGAATATCGGTGCGCGGCCAGCCGAGCTGATCATAGGCCTTGGCTGCGACCAGCAGCGCATGGGTCGAATCGAGGCCGCCTGAGATGCCGATGCAGAGCCGCTTGATGCCGGTCGATTTCAACCGCTTCATCAGGCCCTGGACCTGGATGTTGAAGGTCTCGTAGCAATCCTGGTCGAGCCGTTTCGGATCTGCTGGCACGAACGGATATCGCTGGATGGCCCGCTCCAGATCAAGCGTTTCTTGCGGCCGCTCGAAGTCGAACAGGACGCGCCGGAACGTCTTGCCTGCCGTCAGATGCAGCGTTGCGGCATCGTTGAACGTGCCGGTGCGCATTCTCTCGAGACGCAGCCGCTCGACATCGATATCGGCGACGCACATCTGCGGGCCGGCCGGAAAACGCTCGGTCTCGCCCAACAGATCGCCCAGTTCGTAGATGCAGGCCTGGCCGTCCCAGGCGAGATCGGTGGTGGATTCGCCGGGTCCAGCCGCAGAGTAGAGATAGGCTGCAAAATTGCGCGCCGACTGGGTGGCGCAAAGCAGCTTGCGCATCTCCGCCTTGCCGACGGTGATGTTGCTGGCCGACAGGTTGGTGAGGATCAGAGCACCGGCCATGGCGCCGAAATCGCTCGGCGGCGCTGGCAGCCAGACGTCTTCGCAGATCTCCACGTGGAAGATGAAATCGCGGATATTTTCAGCGGCAAACTGCAGATCGATGCCGAAGGGCACCGATTGTCCGGCAACCGAAATCATCATGTCGCGCACGCTGCGGCCGGATGCGAACCAGCGCTTCTCGTAGAATTCGCGGTAATTCGGGATATGGGTCTTCGGCACGACGCCGAGAATGCGGCCCGAATGGATGACCACGGCGCAGTTGAACAACCGCCCCTCGTGACGCAGCGGCGCGCCGACGAGGAGAACGGGAAGCAGCCCTTTGCTTTCCTCGACGATCGTCGCAAGCGCGCTTTCGACCGCATCGAGAAGAACGTCCTGGCCGAGCAGGTCGTCGATCGAATAGCCGGAAATGCCAAGTTCCGGAAACACCATCAGCGCAACGCTGCGCGCGTGACCTTCACGGGCCAGATCCAGCGTCGCACGCGCGTTGAAGTCCGGGTCGCCGAGTTCGCAGACGGGCGTGCAGGCGGCGCCGCGAATGAAGCCGTGGCTATAGGGCGAATGGAAATTCATCTGGCACTCCGAAGGCATGGTCATTGGCCGCGATCGTGACGTCTCGCATTTGCGACTGCCCGAGACGCCTACCTAAATCATTGGCCTGTATAGCACCTCTGTAAACACGCGCCAGCATAGCGACATCAGAATCGGGTGACGTTGGAAATGGCGACGGCGATTGGCAAAATCGAATTTCCGTGACAGCTTGTCCGAACGTGTGACCGCACACGGTTTTTCCCGCATGCAATTTTTCAAGAAAGCCAAATTCAAACGTCATATTTTGGAGCGTTGTCATGTCCGTACTGGATGATCTTCTTCGCCAGAAAGCTGAGATCGAGGCACGCATTCTCGATGCCCGGGCGCAGGAAATCGATCGCCTCAAGCTGGAATTTGCCTTCCTCGCGCTCAAGCTGCGGGAGCTGAACGGTCTGCCGAAGCCGCTTGTGGACCTGTTCACCGACAAGGGAGGAACGTTCAACTCATTCCGGGCGCTGAACGTCAAGAAGCCATAGCCGCCGTCGTCAGAGGGCCCTGCAATGGACCTGGCGCAGCTTGCGAAAAATTTAGCTCTCACCGAGCGGACACGACTGAAGATACTGCGTTCGGGCTTCACCATCAGCGGACACAAGCTCTGGACGGATGAGGAAGACCTGATCTGCCGGATCTTTCATCCCGATTACTTTGCCATAAGCCAGGTTCTGCATGCCCGGTCGAAAAAGGCCATACAGACACGCTGCCAGAGACTGGGTCTTGCACCACGCCGGCAGGCCTGGGGATGGTCGGCCCGGCAGAAATTGCGCAGGCTCTATCCCGACGCAGACCGGAAAGAGATCTGCGACGCGTTTCCGGGCGTCAGCTGGGACCGGATCCAGGCGGCGGCCCGCTATTACGGTTTTCGCCGCAGCCGGAAGCCCTACAAGCTGACAGGCATTCCGGCGCTCGATCAGCTGCGAAGCCGCTGCTACGCGATAAGGTGGATCATGCGCGATATGGATGAAGAGGCCGGCACCGGCCAGTATTTCCAGACCCGCGGATACAAGAGCCGCTACCCGGATTTCAAAGCCATCGACAAGGGCGTCCGGGCGCTCGGCGGCCATCTGGAAGTCCGCTGGGACGACGCAAAAGGCGGGCATGTCCCGCCGGACATACCCGCCTTTCAAACCAGCCTTGGGAGGCTAACTCGATAGAGACGTTCAGGCTGCGGCCTGGGCGCTCGCATTGAGCGGGATCTCGACGTCGATCTCCAGGATAGTGCAGTGCTCGTCGCGATCCATCTTTACCGTTACGCGGTCGGCGTCCAGCTGGACGTGTTTGGCGATGACGGCCAGAATTTCTTCGCGCAGCACGGCGACCAGATCGGTGCCGACAACCATGCGTTCATGAGCAAGCAGTACCTGGAGACGCTCGCGGGCCGCGGGCGCCGATTTCGGCCTGTTGAAAAGGCGGAACATGTTCATGCGGCCTTCCTTCCGAAGATCTTGCCGAAGAGACCGCGCTTTTCGCCCGGGATGGTCATGGGCAGGACCTCGCCGGCGAGACGCCGCGCGGCATCGAAATAAGCCTGGGCCGGAGCGCTCTTGGCGTCGGCCAGCGTCACCGGCGCACCGATGTTGGAGGCACGCAGCACATCCATGCTTTCCGGAATGATGCCGATCAGCGGGATCGACAGGATTTCCAGAACGTCGTCCACCTTCAGCATGTCGCCACGCTCGGCACGGTTGACGTCGTAGCGGGTCAGCAAAAGATACTTTTCCATCCGCTCGCCGTTTTCGGCCTTGAGCGTCTTGGAATCGAGAAGACCGATGATGCGGTCGCTGTCGCGCACCGAGGAGACTTCCGGATTGGTGACCACGACGGCCATATCCGCATGGCGCATGGCAAGTGTCGCACCGCGCTCGATGCCGGCAGGGCTGTCGCAGATGATCCAGTCGAAGTAGCGCTTCAGATCGGCCATCACGCGCTCGACGCCTTCGGATGTCAGGGCATCCTTGTCGCGTGTCTGCGAGGCGGGCAGCAGGAACAGGTTGTCGAGGCGCTTGTCGCGGATCAGAGCCTGCGGAAGCTTCGCATCGCCCTGGATGACGTTGACGAGGTCGTAGACGACCCGGCGCTCGGCACCCATGACGAGATCGAGGTTACGCAACCCGACATCAAAATCGACGACGACGACCTTTTCGCCGCGGCTGGCGAGCGCCGCGCCGAGGGCCGCGGTCGAGGTCGTCTTGCCGACCCCTCCCTTGCCCGAAGTCACAACTATGACTTTCCCCATACCAATCTCTCCTGTGTCCTGCCGGCCCGTTATCATTTGCTTTTTTTCATTTCTTAACTGAGCGTTTCTGCCATGATGATGTCGCCGTCGAGCCAGAGCTGGACCGGCTGCCCGCGAAGGCTTGCGTCCATGTCCTCGGCCATCTTGTAGATGCCGTCGATCGCGACCAGTTCGGCCTCGAGCTTGCGGCAAAAGATCCGAGCCGTTGCATTCCCCAATGATCCAGCCATGACCCGGCCGCGTATTGCGCCGTAGACATGCACCGAACCGCCGGCGATCACTTCGGCACCGGAGGCAACCGAACCGATAACGGTCACGTCACCTTCCGCGAAGATGACCGACTGACCGGAGCGAACCGGCTCGTTGATCACCAGCGACTGGATGACCGGCCGGACCTCGGCAACCTTGATCGGCTCGTTGCGGAGCTGACTGTCGGTATCCGTTTCCGGCTGCTTGGCACCTTGCTTGGTAGCAACGCCAACTTGTCCGGAGCTTTCTTGAGCCGACTTATCCTCGGACTTTTCCGGGACTTCGAAATCGGATGCAGCCTTGCCGCCCCGCATCGCCGGCGGCATGCCGGGGCCAAGCATCGACGGGCGAGCGCCTTCGATACCCATGATCCGGACATTGCGTTCGGCCAGCTGTTCGAGCAGGTCCTTCAGCTCGATCTTGTCGATCGAGACCTCGGAAATATCGAGCACGACCGGCCGGTCGAGAAAGAAGCCGGCCGAGCGGGCTGCCAGATCGTCAAGGCGCGAGAGCCAGTTGTCGAGCGGCAGATCGGGGGACAAGACGACCGCCAAAAACGAGCGGCCCTTGATACGGATTGAGCGAGCGTCTGTTAGCACTTTGGTCATCTACGTAAACAAATCGTTGACGTTAGATGTAGCGCCGGGGTGGTTAACAAAAGGTTAACGCACCCCTCCAAAGCTTTAACGAAGACCCGTTCTAAGGCAATTTCAGTCCGGCCGTTTCGGCAGCCTCGATCGCCTCGTCGTAGCCGGCATCCGCGTAGCGGATAATGCCGAGCGAGGTGTCGTTGGTGATCGAATGTTCAAGCCGTTCGGCTGCCTTTTCCGTCCCATCGGCAATGATCGTGACACCGGCTGACGTCATGTAACCGGCGTAACCGCCGCCGCCCGAGTGGATGACGACGAGATCGGCCATCGACGCGCACATGGTCATCGCGTTGATCAGCGGCCAGTCGGCGATCGCATCTGATCCGTCCTTCATGTTCTCGGTCATGATATTCGGATGCGCCATCGCGCCCGCATCGAGATGGTCGCGCGAAAACGCGATCGGTCCGGCAAGTTCGCCGCTTGCGACCAGCGCGTTCACGGCCAACGCAAGCTTCGTGCGCTCGCCATGACCAAGCCAGGCGATCCGCGCCGGCAGGCCCTCGAAAGGCACGTTCTCGCGCGCCAGCCGGATCCAGTTGGTGACGATGAAATTATCCGGGAAAAGCTCGAGCACGAGATCGTCGATACGGGCGATATCGCTTTCTTCGCCCGACAGCGCCATCCAGCGGAACGGTCCGATCGCCTTGCAGAACAGTGGCCGCAGATAGGCTTCGGTAAAGATCGGGATGTCGAAAGCGTTGGCAACGCCGCCCTCGCGCGCCTGGGTGCGGATGAGGTTGCCGTTGTCGAACACTTCCGCACCCCGTTCCTGCAGGGTCAGCATGGCGCGGACATGATCGGCGATCGAGGCGCGGCTCGCTGCCATCAGCTGGCCCTGGCCCTCCTTGCGAAGCCGGCGGACTTCCTCAAGGCTCATCCCCTTCGGGACATAGCCGTAGACCAGATCGTGCGCCGAGGTCTGGTCGGAGACGATATCGGGCACGATGTCGCGCTTGACAATCTGCGGGTAGATGTCGGCGGCATTGCCGACGAGGCCGATCGAGACGGCACGTTTGTCGGCTACCGCCGCATCGATCATCGCAAGCGCCGTATCGAGATCCGGCGCGACCTCATCGAGAAACCCGATCTCGCGGCGTTTGGCGACCCGCTCCGGATCGATATCGACCACCAGGATCGCAGCGCCCGCCATGCGGCCGGCCAGCGGCTGCGCGCCACCCATGCCGCCGAGGCCAGCCGTCAGGATGAAGCGACCGGCAAGCGATCCGCCAAAACGCTTCTCGGCGATCCGCATGAAGATCTCGTAGGTGCCCTGGATGACGCCCTGGCTGCCGATATACTGCCACGCCCCGGCCGTCAGTCCGCCCCAGCAGATCAGACCCTTCGCCTGCAACGCGTAGAAATACTCGGCCTTCGCCCACTGACCGACGATGTTGCAATTGGCCATGATCACCAGCGGTGCCCTGTCATGGGTCTTCAACAACCCGACCGGCTTTCCGGACTGAATGATCAGCGTCTGATCCTCGTCCATCGTCGTCAACGTCCGAACGATCGCCTCATGCGCCGCCCAGTTGCGCGCCGCCTTGCCCAGCGCCGCATAGACGATCAGATTGTCCGGATCCTCGCCCACTGAGAGCACGTTTTCGAGGAGGCGCAGCAGAGCCTCCTGCCGCCAGCCCTTGGCACGCAGTTCGGGCCCGCCGGGGATCGGGAATTTCGGATGGCGCGGGTTGGACTTTGGCATGGCGTGATCTCCTGTCTCGTGAGGATTGCCTCACCCAATGTAGTGCTGGGCCAAGAAAGACCCTCTCTGGCCTGCCGGCCATCTCCCCCACAAGGGGGGAGAAGATCTGCGGCACGCTCCCTGCCCCAATCGAGGCGCGTCGCCTCTCCCTACTCGCGGGGAGAGGGTTAGGGTGTGAGGGCAGCCAGGCCCCCTCTGGCCTGCCGACCATCTCCCCCACAAGGGGGGAGAAGATCTGCGGCACGCTCCCTGCCCCAATCGAGGCGCGTCGCCTCTCCCTACTCGCGGGGAGAGGGTTAGGGTGTGAGGGCAGCCAGGCCCCCTCTGGCCTGTCGGCCATCTCCCCCACAAGGGGGGAGAAGATCTGCGGCACTGTCGCGTCCTATATCCAGCGCTGTCGGTGCGGCAGGTTAAGCCCCTCCCCCTTGTGGGGAGGGGTTTGGGGCGGGGTCTTTCCGACCCTACCCCAGCGCATAGTCCGCAATGCTGATCCCCAGCGCCGTCTCGCAGATCGGGTAGACCGAGGGGTCCTTGACGCTGGACGACAGCGGAATGAGCGTCTTTGGCACATGCAGCAGAAATACCGGCATGCCGACCTGCAGCTGACCGACGCTCATTGGTTCGCCCTGCGGCGACAGCGTCGCGATGATATCAGGGAAGGTGGCGAGGCGGTTGCCGCCGGCATCGTCCACAGCCATGTATTCGTTCATGACATGCAGCGTGATTGCCCCATCGCCGGACCCAAGCGTGATCGTGCCGACATCGAAGGCTTCCTTGGTATAAACCACTGACTTGGCAGTTACCTCGGCCTCGGTGACGATCGTACCCCCTGTCGTACTGACGATCGCGTCGATGACGGCGGATCCGCCCTTCGCATCGGCTTCGATGATCGCCTCGCCCAATGCCAGCGCAAGGCTGACGCCGCCCAACGCTGCATTGTTGCGCACATAGGAGGCCCGCAGCGGATTGCGGCAGGAGGCGATGAAGCCGCCGGACATGTCCGAGGCGGTGCGCAGGATCGGCGAGACCTTGGCGGTGGCGCCGCGCACGACGAGTTCGATATAGCGGTTCTCCGCCCGGTTGCCGCCCACTGCGGTCTGGATCATCTGCTCGGGCGAATTCGCCATGCCGATCGAGCCCATGTCGCCGGTCGGATGGGCGCGCACGTCGCCCACAGCATCGAGCACCTTGGTGCCGAGGATGGCCGATGGCAGCCATCCGTTGAGCGTCGAGGACTTGCCGTTCTGGCCGATCATCAGCGCCGCAACTTTTTCGCCGAGCGCATCCTGCAACAGCTGCACCGCCTTGACGTAGTCGATGCCCTGCATTTCCCAGGCGGTGGTCGAGGCCGGTGCGCCGATCGCGGCAGCCGTCGCCACCCAGTCGTCGTCGGACAGTTCGTCGATCGACACGAGTTCGGGCCGGCCGACCGAGACGGCGGCATAGCCGAGCATGCGCCCGTGATCCGACCAGCCACCGCCGCCCGCCGCATAGACCGAGCCGCCGCGAACCGCCGCCTCGACATCCTTCTCCGTCAGTATGCGACCCATGCCCTTGCCCCTATTGTTTGTCGAGTTGCAGGACCGCCTCGTAGAGAACGGCAGCCCCCAGCGCGATATCGTCGTTGTCGGACCATTCTTCCGCAGCGTGGCTGCGGCCATCCTTGCTGGCGATAAAGATCATCGCAGCCGGCGCCACCTTGGACAGAAACGCCGCATCGTGACCGGCGCCGGAGACCATCGGCCGGCTGGTCGCGCCGATCCGCTGCGCACTTTCGGCAAGCACACCGGTGACCATCTCAGACATCGGCGTCGGCGCCGCATGCGACACCCGCCGCGGGTCGGCGATCGTCACGCTGCGCTCCGAGGCCGTCTGTGCACAAAGCGCGGTGACGGAAGCGACGAATTCGTCCATCACCGCGTCATCGACGGCGCGCGCATCGATCAGCATGCGGACATGCGAGGGGATGACATTGGCGGCGTTCGGCTCCATCGAGAACTCGCCGACCGTGCCGGCGAAATAGCTTTTGCCCGACGCAAGCTCCCGCGCGATCTCCTCGATACCGAGCACGATGATCGATGCGGCCCCCAGCGCATCAAAGCGGGCATTCATCGGGGTGGTGCCGGCATGATCGGCACGGCCTTCAACCAGGATTTCGAAACGGGAAATGCCGGTGATGGCGCCGACGATGCCGATATCAACGTTTTCGCGCTCCAGCACCGTGCCCTGCTCGATATGCAGTTCGAGGAAGACTTTGATATCGGTGCGCGTGAAGACGGTGTCGGGATCTCCGCCGACCTGACGGATGCCGTCTGCCAGCGCGACACCATCGGTGCTGCGCTCCAGCCATTCGGGCGGGCGAACGCCGGTCAGGCCGCGGCTGCCGATGCAGGACACACCGAAGATCGACACTTCCTCGGCCAGAAAATCGACGATTTCCAGATCGTGTTCGAGCTTGATGCCGGCGTCGGCAAGCGAGCGCGCCACTTCGAGACCAGCAATCACCCCGGCGATGCCATCGAACCGGCCGCCGTTCGGCACCGTATCCGTATGCGAGCCGAGCATGATCGTGCCCTTGCCCTCCACCGTTCCCTTGCGCCGCCCGGTCAGGTTGCCGGCGGCATCGATGTGGGTTTCGAGCCCGGCCTCGCGAAAGATCTTCTCGACGTAAGCGCGGCCCTTCAAGAACATCGGCGTGAAGGCCCGGCGCGTCCAGGGCCTGTCCGGTTCGGTGATAGCAGCCAGCGCTTCGATATCGGCAGCGATCCGGTCGGCGTTGACGGCGAGATTGGATGTCATGCGATCAAAAATCCTGAAGTGAAAGGTTGGCCGGGGGCCGCACAAACCGGCCGTTGCCGGGCTGCGCCAGCACCGTCGATCCGTCATAGGCGAGTGCGCCGCGAAGATAGGTTCCGGCCACCTTGTAGGGCAAGGTCATTCCGTCATAGGGCGACCACCCGACAACGTTGTTGCCGGTCTTCGACGCGTCGAACACATGCTCTTCCGCCGTCAGCACCGCGATATCCGCGTGTTTGCCGACTTCAAGCGCGCCCTTGACGTGATCGATCCGGAAATGCCGGGCGGGATTGAGCGCCATCAGCCTCGCGGCCCAGGTGAGCGGCACACCGCGCTCCAGCGCACCCTTGATAAACAGCGGCACCATCGCTTCAAGACCCGGCAGGCCGGAGGCATTGGCAAGCATATCCGGATTGGTCTTGCGGTCGAGCGACCAGCTGACGTGATCGGTGGAGAGAAGCGTGACATTGCCGGCCGCCAGATGCCGCCAGAGCTTTTCCACCTCCGCCCGCGGCCGGATCGGCGGATTGCATTTCGACTTGCCGCCGAGCCGTCTCGCATCGGTTTCCTGGTCGAGCGTCAGGTAGTGGATCAGGCATTCGACCGTGGCGCGATGCCCTTGCGCGCGGTAACCGGCGGCAATCTCGTAACCGCGACCAAGCGAGCAATGCACCACATGGGCCGGACAGCCGGTGGCGGCACCGATCTCGTAGATTTCGGTCATCGCCAGAAGCTCGGTCAGCGGCGGACGCGACATCTCGTGGGCGCGGTAATCGGTGATGCCGGAGGCCTTCACCTCAGCCATCGCCCAGCGCACATATTCATCATTCTCGTTGTGGACGCCCGCCGTCAGGCCGGTTGGTGCGATCGCGGCAAAGCACTCGGCCATCAGCGGCGCGAAGATGCGCGGAAAACGCTTCGGGTCTGTCCCGAAGGTGGAGAACTTGAAGGCCGCGACACCGACTTCAACCTGTTCGCGGATGCGCACCGCGCCCTCCTGCGGATCGACGGTGCCATAGAGCGCGAAATCGACCCGCGCTTGGCTTTCCGCATGGGCAACTTTGCTTCGCACCGCATCCGCCGAGCAGACCAGATTGCCCTCGTCATAGGGCATGTCGACGATGGTGGTGACGCCGCCGGCAGCAGCCGAGCGGGTCGACCAGATGAAATCCTCCTGGTTCTTTTGGGAAAGCGAATGCACCTGCGCATCCACGGCACCGGGAAGGATCAGCGACGCACCGAGATCGTGGCTTTCGCGGGCGGACGGCATCTGACCCTGACCGACAGCGGCGATGAGACCGTCGCGGACCGCCACGTACCCTTCGGGAACGATGCGGTCGGCAAGGACCAGCGTGCCTTTCAGAACAAGATCGAAATCCGACATCGGCCTGTCTCCTTGAAGCCTTGAAGCCTTGAGCCCTTGAGCCTTGAGGCGCGCGTTCGATCGGAACCGCTTGGGAGGGCAGACTAGGAGAATTTGATGGGCAGAGGGATATCCCATATCGTGAACGCACGATATCACTGCTGTCATCCTCTTATATGCTCACCCGGAGGCCGTCTTGGACCTTGCGTCGCTTCTGATCGCCCATCATGTGCTCGCCACAGGCGGCATCCGCGAAACGGCGAAGGTGCTGGATCGGCCCGTCTCCAGCGTCTCCGCCGCGCTGGCGCGGCTGCAGTTTCATATTGCGACGCCGCTGACGACGACATCCGGCAACCGCATCCAGCCGACGCTTGAGGGCGTGCGGATCGGTCGCGATTTGCAGCGGGCGGCGGTGCTGGTCGGCGAGCTCTCGGCTCTCGGCGAGAACGACGGCACGCCCGAAGACGGAGCCCGGCTTTCCGTGCCGCTTCTGGCGCTGCAGCGTTTCCTGGTGGTCGGCCGCAGCGGCAGCATACGGCGGGCGGCGCAGGAGATCGGCATCGGCCAGCCGCAACTGACGCGGCAGATCCGCAGTCTCGAGCGTGATCTGGGCCTTCCCCTTCTCGACCGGGCGGCCGCTGGCGCCGTTCCCAATGCAAGCGGGCAACGGGTGATCGCTCTGGGAGAAGAGCTCGAAGCGATCTGGCTCAAGATTTCCGATCACGCCGGCGACCGTTTCCGGCGTGCCGCATCGACGACCCGCGTCGGTTCCGTGACGCCGCTTGGACGCGAAAGCCTAATTGCCCGGATCCTCGCAAAGCTCGCCGCCGACTGGCCGAAGCACATGCCGCGACGGCCGCTCTATATCTCCAGCACCAATGCCGAGGAGCTGCTGTCTGGTATCACCGACCGGACGTATGATCTCGTGCTGGTCGACACGCTCGACATGCCGCCCGGCGTCGAGCACCGGGTG
This sequence comes from Neorhizobium sp. DAR64862/K0K3, assembly GCF_050500185.1. Taxonomy (NCBI): domain Bacteria; kingdom Pseudomonadati; phylum Pseudomonadota; class Alphaproteobacteria; order Hyphomicrobiales; family Rhizobiaceae; genus Neorhizobium; species Neorhizobium sp. DAR64862/K0K3. The sequence continues at coordinate 108,726 of NZ_CP191449.1, read as the reverse complement.
ATCTCACGCAGCGGACTTGCCATGGTGGGAGCAGCCGACGTGATCGCTGACCATCGTGGCGACCTGCGGCAATTGCTGTTGCGTCATCCGATCGCGCTGCCGAGCCTCAAAAGCGGGTTGCGGCAGAAATTCGGAACGCTGACCGAGGACATCCTGACCACGGACGAACGGGCGGCACTGACCTTCGTCGAAATCGATTCCATTCCCGTCATCGCAAATCTGGTCAGCGATCACGGCTATATCGCGCTTCTGCCGCTCTGGGCCATTCCGCAGCCGGACGAGCGGATGGCGGCGATCGCGCTTCCCGAGGCCTACGACATGCATCTGTCGCTTGCGTGGAAAAAGGGAGCGGCCGCCGAGACGATCGCTCGCACGGCCGAACACATTCTGGGCTCGATGGCTTTTCCGGTTACAGGACGAAATCCACCAGCAGCTTGATGTTGAGGGCGCCGATGACGATGGCGATCAGCCAGGCAAAGGCGCGCAGCCAGAGAGGTGCAACGAACACGCCCATTTTGCGCTTGTCGGACGTGAACATCACCAGCGGAAAGACCGCGAAGGAGAGCTGCAGACTGAGCACGACCTGCGTCAGGATCAGAAGCTCCGCCGTGCCGCCATCGCCATAGAGTATGGTGACCGCTGCCGCCGGAATGATGGCGATGCCGCGGGTGATCAGCCGCCGCACCCAGGCTGCCAGCCGGATATGCAGGAACCCTTCCATGACGATCTGGCCCGCCAAGGTCGCTGTCACCGTGGAATTCAGGCCGCAGCAGAGGAGTGCGATACCGAACAGCGTCGGCGCGATGGCGTAACCGAGAACCGGTGAGAGAAGATTATGCGCATCGCCGAGTTCCGCCACCGCCGTATGGCCGTTGGCATGGAAGGCGGCGGCGGCCAGAATGAGGATCGATGCGTTGATCAGAAGCGCGAACATCAAGGCGACGGTGCTGTCGATCGTCGCGAACTTGATCGCCTCCCGCTTCTCCTCGACGCTGTCCCCGTAATTACGGGTCTGGACGATGCCGGAATGCAGATAAAGGTTATGCGGCATGACGGTGGCGCCGAGAATACCCAGCGCCAGATAGAGCATGTTGGGATTGGTGACGATCTCGGTGGTCGGCGCAAAGCCACGAATGACCTCGCCCCAGTTCGGGTCCGCCATGGCGATCTGGATGGCGAAACAAGCGGTAATGACGCCCAGCAAACCGATGACGAAGGCTTCCAGGAACCGGAATCCGAGCTTCTGCAGGTAGAGAATGAGGAAGACATCGAGCGCGGTGATGAGAACACCGATTTCCAGCGGAATGCCGAAGATCAGGTTGAGACCGATCGCGGTGCCGATCACCTCGGCGATATCGGTGGCGATGATGGCGATTTCGGCAAACAGCCAGAGCATGTAGGCGACGGGACGCGGGAAGGCATCGCGACAGGCCTGGGCGAGATCGCGGCCGGAAGCGACCGCCAGCCGGGCGCAGAGCGATTGCAGCACGATCGCCATGATGTTCGAGAGGAGCGCAACCGACAGAAGCAGGTAACCGAACTGCGAACCACCGGCGAGCGACGTCGCCCAGTTGCCCGGATCCATGTAGCCGACGGCGACGAGATAACCCGGACCGAAGAACGCGAAGGCCCGCCGAAGTTTCGATCCCTGTCCGCGCACCGGGATCGAGCGATGAACATCCATCAGCGAGGCATCACCGCCGCTTTTGAGCCAGCCGCTGGAATTCATTCGGGATCGGATATCCATCGTCGATCGTGCTCTCGTTGTTGCAATTGCAATTCATTCGCACATAAAGATCGTAGTTGCAAATTATTCGCAATAAGAAATCCGGAAACAGGGAAACTGTTCCGCGCAGCTTCACATTTTGCGAAACAGCAGTATTTCGGCCATGCTGGGGAGATCTGGTTGCTTCGCGAACGTGAAGCAGGACCAGTTGATCGGAGAACGACATGGCGCAGGATAACGGCATCCGCGAGAACGAGGTTCAGGTGACTCCGCCGGAGGCGAACGATGCGGGGCTGATCTTCATCGGACGCATTTCGACCCCCTGGGCTGCACGCAGCGAAACGCCGCGTCAGGGCAGCCATAGCGGACCACTCTGCCGGATCGAGATATTCGAGCCATGGGTTGCGGCCCTGAAGGGCGTCGAGACATTCGAGAGGCTGGAAATCCTCTACTGGCTGCATCAGGCGCGCCGCGATCTGGTTCTGCAGAGCCCCGCCAGCAGCGGCAAGGTGCACGGCACCTTCTCGCTGCGCTCCCCTGTCAGACCGAACCCGATCGGCACGTCCATCGTGGTTCTCGAAGGCGTCGAGGGCAATGTGCTTCTGGTGCGCGGTATGGATTGCCTCGATGGCACGCCACTTCTTGATCTCAAGCCCGACCGGAGCCTGTTCAAGCCGATCGTGTCGCCGCAGCCAGGCGAAGCCGAGCCTGACAGTAACGCACCGACGGCGCATTACTGTCAGAAGGCTTAGAGCTCAGCCCTTCAGTGCAGGGCTGAAGCGGATCAGGCTGAGGATCTCGAACAGCATCTGCGCGCCCGCATGCGCCGTGTTGGTGGTCGTATCGTATTGCGGCGCCACTTCGACGACGTCGCCGCCGACGAAATTCAGACCTTTGAGCCCGTGCAGGATATCGAGCGCTTGGCGGCTCGTCAGCCCGCCGATCTCAGGCGTGCCGGTGCCCGGCGCATAGGCCGGATCGAGGCTGTCGATATCGAAGGAGAGATAGGTCGGGCCATCACCGACGATCTCGCGCGCCTTGGCGATGACCGCGTCGATCCCTATCTTGCCGATCTCTTCGGCATGAATGACGGTCATGCCGCTTTCGAAGGAGAACTCCCACAGATATTCCGCCGCACCGCGAATGCCGATCTGGATGACCCGTGTCGGGTCGAGCACGCCGTCGAGAACCGCGTTGCGGAACGGGCCGCCGTGGTGGAACTTGGTAAGGTCATAGGCGCCGCCCGTATCGCAGTGCGCGTCGATATGGATCATCCCGACCGGTCGGTCGCGGCCGACCGCCTTGAGGATCGGATGCGTGATCGAATGGTCGCCGCCGACCGACAAGGGGATCACGCCCGCATCGACGACCTTGTTGAAATGCGCCTCGATATCGTCATGGCTCATCTCCAGCCGGTAACGGCTGCGGAACGGCACGTCGCCGATATCGGCCACCTTCACCTCGAAGGTCGGCGCTGTCTTCAGAACGTGGTTATAGGGACCGACGCGCTCGATCGTGCGTAGCGCCCGCGGCCCGAAGCGGGAGCCCGGACGGTTGGTGACGCCGAGATCCATCGGCACGCCGATCAGCGCCACCTGAAGATCGCCGAAATCCGGATTGTCCGCATCGATGCTGACCAAAGGCGCATCGAGAAGTGTCGGCACGCCGGCATAGGGGGCCGAGCGGGTGCCGCTTGCGGAAAAGATCCGGTCGGCGACGGCGCGAAATTCCGGATCATGGATGCTTCCGCCGTGGCCTTCGCCGTATTTTGCTCGAAGCTCTTCCAGCTTTTTCGTGTCGAACGTCATGTCGGTTTCTCCAGGTCTTTCTTAAAGCTCTGCGCGGGCCGCTTCCAGCGCGTCGAAATGGTCCGATATCTCGGCGCCCGTGGCAATCCAGACGTCGGTTCTGCTTTGCACATGGATCACGAAATCGCGCAGCAGATGCCAGCGCATCGGCCGTCCCGAAACCTGCGGATGCAGGACCAGCGTCGTGACGCCGCCCCAGGCATGGGTCGCCTCGAACTCGTCAATCCACATCTGCAGCACCGCGTCGCGTCCGAAGATCGGCCGTGAACTGGTGCGGCTCGTCATGCCGAAATTCCAGTCGTCGAAGGCGAAATTGACCGGGATCTCAATGAGGCCGCGCTCGCCGCCATGGTCCGCATGCCGATAAGGCAGGATATCGTCGCGGAAGGAGCTGGAATAGCGCATGCCGGATTTCGAGAGATAGGCGAGCAGTTCCGGGAAATTCTCACCCGATGGTGCGCGGTAGCCGATCGGCCGCACGCCTAGCACCTGCTGCAACGCCTCATAGCCGCGATCGATTTCCTCGAAAGCCTCATCCAGCTTGTCGCGGTCGGGCAGCTTATGGAGATAGCCGTGATGGCCGATCTCGTGGCCAGCTTTCAGGATCGCTTCGCACTGGGCGGGATGCGCCAATGCCGTCCAGCCGGGAATGAAGAAGGTCGCCGGCAGCGACAATTCATCCATCAGCGACACGATTTTCGAAATGCCGACGCGGGCGTCGTAGCCGCCATGCGACGTCGTAACCATGCGATCGACATTGGAAGGATTGTTGCCGATCCAGGCGGTTTCCGCGTCCACGTCGAAGCCGATGAAGAGCGTGCTTTTCGCGCCGTTCGGCCAAACCATGGCGGGTGTGACAGGCGCCGGATTGAGCGGACGGGGAGAAAGGTCGAAGGGCATTATAAAACCTCCGGTCGGGAAGAATGCAAAGCCGGGCCACCGCTGAACAGATAGCCCGGCTTCCGATGCAAAACGGACTGGTCCGCCGACCGTCCGGCCTGAAGGAGATCAGGCCGGAGGCACCCGTTTTGCAAAACGTGAAAGCTTACTTCTGGGCTTCGCTGTTGACGTAGATGCCGTCGAGGGCAGCCGATTCCAGGTTCCACTTGGCAAGGATCGTCTTGTATTCGCCGCTGGCCATCAGGGCCTTCATCGCACCGATATAGGCGTCGCGCAGTTCGGTATCCTTCTTGGAGAAACCGATGCCCTGGTAGATGGCGGTGAACGGCGCGCCGATCGAAACGTATGCGCCCTTTTCGAGCGTCATCAGGTAGGGAACGGTTTCCGAACCCTGGACGGCTGCATCGACGCGGCCCTGCTTCAGCTGGGTGCGGGCATCGGCCGAACCTTCGGTGCCGACGACCTTGACGGCCGGCAGGCCCTTGGCTTCGCAGTTGGCAGCGCTCCACTTCGCCGTTTCGTCCGGGAAGGACGTGCGACGGCTCATGCCGACATTCTTGCCGCAAAGATCGGTTTCGGACTTCAGTTCATCCTTGCGGGCCGCCGTCGTATAGAACTGGGCGCCGGACTTCATGTAGTCGACGAAATCGAGAGCATCGCGGCGCTTCGGCAGATCGCTCATGCCCGAATGGATGATGTCGACGCGGCCGGTGGCAACCGACGGCACCATCTGTTCAAAGCCGATATCCGACCATTCGACCGTCACGCCGAGCTGCTTGGCAAGCGCCAGACCAAGATCGATATCGAGGCCCATCAGCGTGTTGGTGGCCGGGTCCTTGTATTCCATCGGCGGATAGTTCGGCGTGTTGGCAACGACGATCTTGCCGGCGGTCTTGATACGCTCCGGCAGGGCCTGAGCCGAAACCGAGCTGGCCGCAGCAACGGCTGCGAGGGCGACGATTGCGAATGTCTTGGTCATGATATCCCCTGTTCTCTTGTTTTTGGTCGACTGGTTGAACGTTGACGCGGTCAGTTATGGACTGCCCGGATAAATTCCGCGGTGCGCGCACTTTTCGGCGCCGACAGCACTTCCGAAGCGGGGCCGGTTTCGACGACCTTGCCCGCTTCCATGAACGTGACGGTGTTCGCAACGTTGCGTGCAAACCCCATTTCATGGGTGACGACGATCATGGTCATCCCGGACGCCGCCAGATCCCTCATCACGTCGAGCACTTCAGACACCAGTTCCGGATCGAGCGCAGACGTCGGCTCGTCGAACAGGATGAGATCGGGCTGCATGCCCATGGCACGGGCGATCGCGACGCGCTGCTGCTGGCCGCCGGAAAGTTCGGAAGGGTAATGGTTCGCCTTGTCGGACAGGCCGACGCGGGCGAGAAGCGCAAGCGCATCCTCGCGCGCCTTGGCGACCGGCTGGCCGAGAACCTGGACCGGTCCTTCCATGACGTTTTCGACAGCCGTCTGATGCGGAAACAGGTTGAAGCGCTGGAACACCATGCCGATGCGGCGACGCTGGCGGGATATTTCCTTGTCCGCGAGTTCATGCAGGTTGTCGCCTTCGCGGCGATAGCCCATCAGCTCGTCATTGACCCAGATCGCACCTTCGTCCATCCGCTCCAGGAGGTTGATGCAGCGCAGGAACGTGCTCTTGCCGGAACCGGAGGGTCCGACGATGCAGGCGACTTCGCCGCGCCGGACTTCTAGGCTCACCTTGTCGAGGGCCTTGAACGCATCGAAGCTCTTGGTGACGTCGATTGCCTTGACCAGAATATCTTTCGTCATGTCCAACCTCACATCGATGCTCTGATAGACTTCGATCCGCGCCCGTAATAGCGCTCGATGCGCTGCTGGATGACGGACAGAACGGACACCACGACGAGGTACCAGAAGCTTGCCACCAGCAGCAGTTCGAGAACGCGGGTGTTGGCGTAGTAGATGACCTGCGCATTGTGTAGGATTTCGGAAAACTGGATGACGCTGGCAAGCGAGGTGAGCTTGACCATGCCGATCACCTCGTTGCCGACAGGCGGTACCATGACGCGCATGGCCTGCGGCAGAACGATGCGGCGCAGCATCTTCATCTGCGTCATGCCGATCGTGCGGGCAGCCTCGTACTGGCCGCTATCGACCGACAGAAGACCGCTTCGCACCACTTCCGACGTGTAGGCGCCCTGCTGGATACCGAGACCGAGCATGGCCGCCACAAACGGCGTCATGATATCGACGGTGCGGAATTCGAACAGGCCGGGAATGCCGAGCGTGGGGAAGATCAGCGCCAGATTGAACCACAGCATCAGCTGCAGCAGTGCCGGCGCGCCGCGGAAGATCCACAGATAGCCGATCGCGATCCACGACAGGACCGGATTGCCGGAGATGCGCATGATGGCGATGACGACGCCGAGCACGATGCCGATCGCCATGGCAGCAACCGTCATGACCAGCGTGTTGACGAGGCCCTGCAGAATGACCGGCGCAAACAGGAAGTCGCGCACATAGGACCATTCGATCTGGCCGACGCTGAAGGCGCGCACGAGCGCTGCCATCAGCAGAATGACGATGCCGGCGGCCACATTGCGGCCGATATGCCGCTTCGGCACCAGCTTCAGATGGGCAACCTCGTATTTTGCGCTGTCGTCTACAGCAACGGTCGTGGGTGCGCTCATCGGGTGCCAGCCTCCGCAGCGTTTGCGGCTTTAGGCGTCTTTGCGCCGATCTCTTCCATCGCGAAACGTCGACGGGCGTCAATTGCTGCCTCGAAACGGCCGATCTGCTCGCGCACCGCAGCGGGTGCCGTGCAGCCGTAACCGGTGCGGCTGGCAAGCGCATGTTCGAGCGTGATCGCTTCGAGCAGGCCGGGGCCGAGACGCGGATCGATCTTCGGCAGATCTTCGGCGGTGAGCCCTTCAAGATCATGGCCGCGCTCTTCACAGTAGCGCACCACAGCGCCGGTAATTTCGTGCGCTTCGGCAAAGGTGACGTTCTGGCTGACCAGCCAGTCGGCCACTTCGGTTGCCAGCGTAAAGCCGCGCGGCGCCTCTGCCCTCAGCTTCTCGACGTCGAACTCCAGCGTCGCGACCATGCCGGCAAAGGCTGGCAGTATAAGCTGCAGCGTATCGATCGTCTCGAACAGGACCTTCTTGTCCTCGGCGAGATCGCGGTTATAGGCGAGCGGCATCGCCTTCATCGTGGCAAGAAAGCCCGTAACATTGCCGATCAGCGTGCCGGACATGCCGCGCGTCAGCTCGGCAATATCGGGGTTCTTCTTCTGCGGCATGATCGAGGAGCCGGTGGAATAGCTGTCATGCAGGCGCACCCAGGAGAACTGCTTGGAGCTCCAGATGCAGATTTCCTCAGCCAGACGCGACAGGTTGACGCCGATCAGCGAGGCGATGAACAGGAATTCGGCGACGATATCGCGCGAGGCGACCGAGTCGATCGAGTTTTCCGCAGCTGCCGAATATCCGAGCTCAAGTGCCGACAGATCCGGGCGGTTGACGATGCCGGAACCGGCAAGCGCTGCCGCACCCAGCGGCGACCGGTCGAAGCGGCGGTCGAAATCGCCAAAGCGCTCCAGATCGCGCAACAGCGACTGCGCATGCGCCATCAGGTGATGACCGAGCACGACAGGCTGCGCCGGCTGCAGATGGGTGAATCCCGGCATGACGGTTTCGACATGGCGTGCCGCCTGCTCGCGGATCGCGTCCTCGACCTCGACCAGGCCGGCGGAGAGTTCGCGCGCCATGCGGCGCAGGTAGAGACGGGTGTTGTTGGCGGTCTGGTCGTTGCGCGACCGGCCGGCGCGCAGCTTGCCGCCCAGAGCGCCGAGACGGGCCATCAGCAGCCGCTCGAGAAACGTATGCACATCCTCGTCGCCGGCGACAGGCGTTTCACGGCCTGCCGCGACATCGGCTTCGATCGTGTCGAGCGCCGAGCGGATGGCCGAAAATTCGGCCGCATCCAGCACGCCGGCGCGCTTCAGCTCGGACGCATGCGCCCGGGAGCCGGCGATGTCTTCGCGATAGAGGCGGAAATAGGAGGCAGGTGCCCGTGAAAGATTGGCCAGAGCTTCGGAAGGACCGGACTTGAAACGTCCACCCCAGAGCTGTGCGGATGCCGACATGAGCAAACCCCTCTGTTCAGATAATGGGCAGGGATCCCATGTGCACCACGAATGGGCAAGCGAACTTATTTCCTTGGCCCTATGACAAAAACGACTAGCACAAAACGACGCGCTGGCGATAATGGATCGAACGCATACCGATCAAACAGCGAGACCCTGATGGAGCAACGTCGAAGGCGCCTGCCGTCCACCGCATCGCTTCAGGTTCTGCTGGCGGTGGCCGAACGCGGATCGACCAGTGCTGCGGCGGAAACCACGGCCTTGTCCCAGAGTGCTGTCAGCAAACAGTTGCTGGCGCTGGAGGAGTTGATCGGCAGCCCCGCCTTTCTGCGCACGCCGCGCGGCATGGTGGCGACCGAGGCCGGCCGCATCTATATCGACCACGCGCGCACGGCCCTGAAGGCCATGGAAGACGCCGCGCTTCTGGTGGCCCGGCTGAAACCCGGCCCCGGCGTGCTGCGCCTGCAGGTCCTGCCGATTTTCGGCGATCGCTGGCTGTTGCCGAAGTTTCATCTGTTTGCGGAACAGCATCCTGACATCGAGGTGCAGTTCACGACCTTCATCTCGCCGTCGCAGTCTGAAGTCCCGGACGGCATTTTCGAGTTTGCGGCGACGCCACAACACCGGGACAACAGCACCTATCTCTTCGGTCACGACGTGCTTCTGGTGAGCGCGCCGAACTATTTCGCCAAGGCCGGAACGCCTTGTGACATCGACGACCTCGCCGAACACGTGATGCTCGAACATCCCCAGACGCCGTTTCACTGGCAACATTTTGTAGCTCATCACAACCGCGACGGGGCTACTGTTCGCCACATTACCCGCTTCGGCTATTACACGATGGTGATCCGCGCCGCACTTGCCGGCCAGGGCTTGGCACTGATCCCGCGCGGCCTGATCCTCGACGAGATAGCTACCGGCAGGCTCATCAATCCGGCCGGCCTCGGTTACCGGAGCGATTTCGGCTACTGGTTCAGCACGCCCCATATCCATTCCAGCCCGTCCATGCTGACATTCAAGACATGGCTGACCGCGCAGCTGGGACCTGAACTGGACCGCCCGTAACCGCGACTGTCCACAGCCAGATCTGGCATGCCTGCCCCATACCCGCACACTTCTGTCGCAAAAAAGGACGGCACGAACAGTCGTGTCCAGAAATGGGAGCAGCTTGTTCAGCCCGCCAGCGGTTCGCGCTGTGCGGTGCAGCATCGACGCGGTAGCCTGAAACAGGGAGCTCTAACGAAACGGAGGAGAAGACCAAAGGTCAACGTTTTTCAAACAGGAGACACTTTGATGACCAAAACCGTTTTGAACGCCCTTGGCGAAACCTTGTATTACAGCGGAACATCCAAAGCCTGGATTTCGGCGACGGGTGCCGGCACCGCACTCTCAGGCACAGCGGCCAATGACTCCATGTACGGCGACAGCGCCGTCAACGTGACCATGAGCGGCGGCGCCGGCGACGACGTCTATTACCTCTATTCCAGCATCAACCGGGCCGCTGAAGCGGCAGGCCAGGGCATCGATACGGTCGATACCTGGATGAGCTACACGCTGCCGGACAATATCGAAAACCTGCGCGTCACCGGTGACAACCGCTTCGCCTTCGGCAACGATCTCGACAACATCATCTCGGGCTCGTCCTCGCGCCAGACCTTCGATGGCGGTGCGGGGAACGACGTGCTGACCGGTGGCGGCGGGGCCGACACATTCATCGTCGCCAAGGGCAATGGCAGCGACCTGATCACCGATTTCAGTGCCGACGACAAGATCCGCCTCGATGGCTACAGCTTCACCTCCTTCGAACAGGTGGGCAACAGCCTGACCCAGGAAGGCGCCAATCTGCGGCTTGACCTCGGGGACGGCGACAGCCTCGTGTTTGCGGGCACGACAGCCGATGACCTGTCTGCCGACCAGTTTGCGCTCAGCCTCGACCGCTCGGTCCTGACGAAGACATTCGGCGACGAGTTCAACGCGCTTTCCCTGAATAACGGCACGAGCGGCACGTGGGACGCAAACTTCCACTGGGCGCCGGACCAGGGCAGTTCCCTGCCGACGAATGGCGAAAGCCAGTGGTACGTGAACCCGCTTTATTCGCCGACCGCCGGCTACAGCCCGTTCTCGGTCTCAAACGGAGCGCTGACGATCACCGCCAAGAATACGCCGGATGCGATCTCGGACGCGGTCAACGGCTACGACTACGTGTCTGGAATGTTGAACACCCATTCGACATTCTCGCAGACCTACGGCTATTTTGAAATGCGCGCCGACATGCCGACCGACCAGGCGACATGGCCAGCCTTCTGGCTGCTGCCGGAAGACGGATCGTGGCCACCGGAAATAGACGTGGTGGAAATGCGCGGCCAGGACCCGAACACGGTTCATGTTTCCGCGCATTCCAATGAGACCGGCAAGCAGACCACGCAGACGTCTGCGATCAGCGTTCCCAGCACCGAAGGCTTCCACACCTACGGCATGCTGTGGACCGAAGAGGAAATCGTCTGGTATTTCGACGACGTGGCGATTGCCAGCGCCGAGACACCGTCAGACATGCATGACCCGATGTACCTTCTGGTCAATCTGGCCGTCGGCGGCGCGGCCGGCAAGCCGGGTGATCTGTCCGGCGGAGCCAAGATGGTCATCGACTATATCCATGCCTACGAGATCAACGACGATGCAGCGCCTACGTCGTCGATCTCAAGCGCATCGGACGACGGCCTCGTATAGGCCGTCTGCTGCTGCCGCATGATGGCGGCCGCACCAAGTACCACGTCGGCCACCTGCAGCAACTGCTTGGCAAGCGGCGTCGAATTGCGCCAGATCATGCCGATGCTGCGGGCCGGTGGCGGTGAATCGAACCGCGAAATGGAGACCCGCGCGGAGCGGGTCTCGACCGGCACCGCCATTTCCGGAATGAGCGTGACGCCGATGCCGGCACCGACCATCTGCACCAGCGTCGACAGCGAGCTTCCCTCCATGATTTCCCGAGACAGGATCTCGCGCGGGCGGTTCGACCCGATGCCGCAGAAGGACAGCGCCTGATCGCGGAAACAATGTCCCTCCTCAAGAAGGAGAAGCCGCATTTCCTTGAGCGCATCCGGCTCCGGCACCGGTTTGTCGCCATCCTCACGGCTGCGCACCAGCACGAATTCCTCGTCGAACAGTTTGAGCTCCGTCAGTGAAGGCTCGGAGACCGGCAGCGCGACGATCGCCACATCGAGCCCGCCCTGCATCACTTCCTGCACCAGTCTGGTCGTCTGCGTTTCGCGGATCTCGACCCGGATCCCGTCGAAGGCGCGATTGAGCTCGTTGATGACCGACGGCAGCAGATAGGGTGCGACGGTCGGGATGACACCGATGCGAAGCCGCGACAGGAACCGGTCGCGCGAGGCGCGCGAGAGATCGGCGAGTTCGTCGGCGGCTCGGACGATATCTCGCGCCCGGAGCGCAAAAAGCTCTCCGAACGCGGTCAGCCGGACGTCGCGCGTGCCTCGGTCGAACAGGGCGCGGCCGACCTGATCTTCGAGTTCCTTGATCTGCATCGACAGCGCAGGCTGAGAGATGGCGCAGGCTTCAGCCGCCTTGCGGAAACTCGCGTCGCGCGCCAAAGCCTCGAAATAGCGGAGCTGTTTGAGAGTAAAATTGGTCATAAGGTGAAATTATCGCAACCATCAGGAAATCCAACTTAAATTTATCGAAATGTTCCTGTAGAACTCTCGGCAACGGGTTGAGACACACAATCCTCCCCTTTTCATGCAATGCACACAGACAATCTAAGGAGAATGTCATGGACACGAAAACTGACACTGCGGGCAAGTGTCCCGTTGCACATGGCCAGAACCCCCAGGGCAATACGCCGCGCGGTCGCTCGAACCGCGACTGGTGGCCAAGCCAGCTAAACGTTCAGATTCTACATACCCACACGGCACTGGCCAACCCGCTGGGCAAGTCGTTTGATTATGCCGAAGAATTCAAGACGCTCGATCTCGACGCCGTGAAGCAGGACCTTCATGCGCTGATGACCGATAGCAAGGACTGGTGGCCGGCCGATTTCGGTCATTACGGCGGTCTTTTCATCCGCATGGCCTGGCACAGCGCCGGCACCTACCGCATCACCGACGGCCGCGGCGGCGCCGGCATGGGCCAGCAGCGTTTCGCACCGCTCAACAGCTGGCCTGACAACGTCAACCTCGACAAGGCTCGCCGCCTTCTGTGGCCGATCAAGCAGAAATACGGAAACAAGATCTCCTGGGCCGACCTGATGATCCTGACCGGCAACGTCGCGCTGGAATCGATGGGCTTCAAGACCTTCGGTTTTGCCGGCGGCCGTGCCGACGTGTGGGAGCCGGAAGAACTTTATTGGGGTCCCGAAGGCAGCTGGCTGGGCGACGAGCGCTATAGCGGCGAGCGCGAGCTGGCCGAACCCCTCGGCGCCGTGCAGATGGGTCTCATCTACGTCAACCCGGAAGGCCCGAACGGCAATCCGGACCCGCTGGCCTCGGCCCGCGACATCAGAAGCACCTTTGCCCGCATGGCGATGAACGACGAGGAAACCGTGGCGCTGGTCGCCGGCGGCCACACGTTCGGCAAGACCCATGGCGCCGGCGATCCGTCGCTGGTCGGAACCGACCCGGAAGGCGGCGAGCTGGAATCGCAGGGCCTCGGCTGGGCGAGCAAGCACGGCACCGGCATGGGCGCCGACACGATCGGCAGCGGCCTCGAAGTCACCTGGTCGCAGACGCCGACCCAGTGGAGCAACTACTTCTTCGAAAACCTGTTCGGCTTTGAATGGGAACTGACGAAGAGCCCGGGCGGTGCCCACCAGTGGCAGGCAAAGAACGCCGACGCTTCTGTACCGGACGCGCACATTCCCGGCCGCAAGCATGTGCCAACCATGCTGACGTCTGACCTGGCGCTGCGTTTCGACCCGATCTACGAGCCGATCTCGCGCCGCTTCCTCGAAAACCCGGCCGAATTTGCCGACGCGTTTGCCCGCGCCTGGTTCAAGCTGACCCACCGCGACATGGGACCGAAGGTTCGCTACCTCGGCCCGGAAGTGCCCGCCGAAGACCTGATCTGGCAGGACGTCATTCCGCCGGTCGATCATCCGCTGATCGACGATGCTGACATCGCCAACCTCAAGGAAAAGGTTCTGGCAACAGGTCTTTCGGTTCAGGAACTGGTGTCCACCGCTTGGGCTTCGGCTTCCAGCTTCCGCGGTTCTGACAAGCGCGGCGGTGCCAACGGTGCCCGCATCCGTCTGAGCCCTCAGAAGGACTGGGACGTCAACCAGCCGGAACAGCTTGCCAAGGTTCTGCGTCAGCTGGAAGACATCCAGACCGCCTTCAACACGGCCCATGCCGGTGCAAAGAAGGTCTCGCTTGCCGACCTGATCGTGCTGGCGGGCGCTGCCGGCGTTGAAAAGGCGGCGAAGGCTGCTGGTCACGATGTCGTCGTGCCCTTCTCGCCCGGCCGGATGGATGCCTCCGAGGCGCAGACCGACGCCCTGTCGTTTGCAGCACTCGAGCCGCGCATCGACGGTTTCCGCAACTACGTGAACGAAAAGCGCACGCAGTTCATGCAGGCGGAAGAAGCACTGGTCGACCGTGCCCAGCTTCTGACCCTGACGGCACCGGAAATGACCGTTCTGGTCGGCGGCCTTCGTGTTCTGAACGTTGGCACCCCTGAGCATGGCGTGTTCACGACTGCCAAGGAGACGCTGACGAACGACTTCTTCGTCAACCTCCTCGACATGGGCACCGTCTGGGCACCTGTTGCCGGCGAGCGTGGCGTCTATGAAGGTCGCGACCGCAGCACCAGCGCGCAGAAGTGGACTGCCACCCGCGCCGACCTGATCTTCGGCTCGCATTCGCAGCTGCGCGCGATTGCCGAGATCTATGCCCAGGCCGATGCCAAGACGAAGTTCGTCAAGGATTTCGTTGCCGCATGGGTGAAGGTGATGAACGCAGACCGTTTCGACCTGCGCGCCTAAAAAACAAAACCGGCCGGACGCAACACCCGTTGCGCCCGGCCGATCTCTTTCAGGCGTCAGCGCTGGCTGAAGAAAGCCGACAGCGCGTCGATATCGTCATCCTGAAGATATTTTGCAGCATTCACCATCAGATGGCTCGATGACGTGCCGCCACGAACATCGCCTCGAAACAGATCGAGCTGCTGCTTCAGATAGGCGGCATTCTGCCCCGACAATTTCGGATAGGCAGGGTTCGCACCGTCCTTGTCATGACAGCTGAGACAGACGGGGATCTTGTCCGCAGACCTTCCCCTTTCGGCGAGCTCGCGGCCTCGTTCCACAAGCGCCTGGTCCTTCGGCGGCATATCGCGTTTCGGACTTTGCTGACCGGCATAGTAGCGCGCCAGTTCCGGCAGGCTTTCTTCCGGGAGCGTGCCGACTGCGACACCCATGATCCCGCTCGGCCGCCTGTTGTCGTGATAGGCCTTAAGGCTTTCCAGCAGATAGGTCTCCGACTGTCCTACGAGCCTAGGGATTATGCTGCCATCGTTGAGCTTTGCCTCCACATGACAGCTTTCGCAGGTGATCGGCAGCGGCGATACTTCGCCCGCGGTTCCCATTCCGTGCAGCCCTGACGCGGCGATATAGGCTTTGCCGTCCATCTCGGGCAGTTTGCGCAAGAACGCCACCATCGCCCAGACTTCGTCGTCGCGCGTCTGCACCGGCCAGGCCGGCATGCCGGTAAAGCGAACGCCGTGCTTGACGATCTCGAACAGCTGCGCGTCGGTCCAGGTCGGCACGACTACTTTCAGATCCGGCGGCGGCGGCAGCATCGACAGCACGGCATCGGACCGGCCCTGCGCCGGCGACCCGTGACAGGTGGCACATCCGCTTTCGAAATGACCCGCAGCGGCCGGCACGAAAGCCGGATTGTCGAGCGGTGGCGGATCGACGGACATTGAGGCAGTGCTGACCGAATTTCGCATCACCCAATGCAGGAACCAGTCGGTCGCTGCCCAGTGTCCCGTCGAGGCGCGCACGCTGATCAGGCCCGACCAGGCGACGCCGAGGCCGAGGATCGGCGCAAGGATGGCAAGAATGATCAGATGCTTCCAGCGGATCGTCATCATGCGTTCCCCTCAAGCTCAGGAGCCGGATCATGCCTCAGCATGCCGGCGAGCAGCGCCACGCCGCCTGCAAGATAGACGATAGCACCAACCAGCAGCATCACCACACCGCCTGTCTGCTGATCGGCGAGTGCCGTCAGCGAAATGCCGAAACAGCTCACCTCGCCCGCCCCGTATAGCGGCCGCGGCGAAAGCGACAGGAGCGCGCCGAGCAGCGTCATATGCATCGAGGTAAACAAGAGGCCGAACGTGCCGGCAAGTCGACGCGCCTCGCGTCCCGATGCCGCACCGCCGAGACAGGAGAGCCACAGCGTCAGCCCGGCCGTGAGAAATACCATCTGCTCGAGAGCGGCGAACGGGACCGACCCTTCCGATAGCTCGCGCATGGCCGGAATATGCCAGCCCCAGACGGCAAACAGTTCCAGCACCGAGGCGAGCATCGGTGTGAGCCAGAGATGACCGGCCGTGAAATCGAAGCGGCTTCCGGACATGCCAAACGCAATCAGCGGCGATGCAACGGCAACCACACCCATATGCGCGACCATGTGCACCGAGAACGAGCCACGATCGGAAAACGGCAGGATGCCGAACCACAGCAGACCGAGGACCAGCGCCCCCGCGATCAGTGCAAGGCGTTTCATGGCTGGCACTCCGCAATGAAAATCAGCGGAATGGCCGCATAGACGACCGACACGAAGCTCAGGCCCGACAGAAGCAGCGTTGCAAACCCTTGGAACAGCGTGCGCGACGAGCGCGTCGGTTCGTCATGCGGCGCGTCCTTGGCACCGAACCCCCACTGGCGCCAGGCGAGATAGGCCGAAAGCACGATCATCGCGAGCGCGGCGAGTGTCACGACGACAAGCACGATCCGGACCGTATCGAAGCTGAACGACGCCGGCAGACGCTTGGCGCAGAAAACCGCGACCGTCGCATAGCAGATGATGAAATGCAGCGCCCAGACCACTGGCGCCGTAAACAGGGTCCAGAGAGTTTCGACCTCGCGGGGGATAACGCTCTTCATGATGCCACCAGCGGAAAGAGACCGAGCACGCCGAACGTGACGACGGCGGTAAACGCCATGAAATGCCAGTAGAGCGTGACGTTGCGGATATCCTGATCGTATTCGCCTGTCATGTTGCCGGTGAGGCTGCGGGCAAGGCAATAGAGCTGCATCACGACGCCGACCACGCCGTGGATGACGGTCCAGAGGGCAATCACCCAGACGGTGGCCGGATAGACGTTGGAGGTCGGGTCCATGCCGGTAAGATATGGACCGGCGAGACCGGCAAGCGAGGCGGCGATGGTAACGGCTGCGGCTGCAACGAGGGCCAAGCGGCAACCGACCGGGCCCTTTTCGTTCAGCTGCCGGGCCAGCATCGTCAGGCCCCAGGCGACAAGATAGAGCACCAGCGCCACCATCGGCCAGAACACACCCGGCCCGGCACTGACGCCGGTATAATCGTCATGCACCGTCCAGTAGAAGAAATAGCCGAAGATCAGGCTGGCAAAGGCGGTACCGTCCCCAACCATGGTGATGAACATCGCCCACCATCCGACGGACGCGGGGCCTGAAACATAGACCGGCAGGCTGAGGCCCAGCCCGACATCCGTCTCAGCCGCTTCAGGGATCTGCGCCGTGCCCGTCCACAGCCAGTAGATGATGGCGACAAAGGTGATGATGGCGCAGATGATGGTGGGGATCCACCAGTGGAAGGTGAGCGCGATAAACACGCCACCCAGCGACAGGGCGGCTATGATGGTGACATAGGACACGCCGCCGACGCGCAGGCACTGGATCGGCTTTGCATCGAGCACCGACGTGACCAGCGTCTCGCGCCGACCGGATTTCGCATCCGGCAGATAGAAGCGGCCAGCCTCGATATCGGCCTGCAGGTTCGGCTGGTCCCACAGCGGGTAACGGCTGGTGATGATCGGCACGGAGCGCATGCCCCAGCTCTCGTCCGGATCGTTGGTCCATTCCAGCGTTCCGGAATTCCACGGGTTGAGATTGCGTTCCGCAGGCTTGGGTTTCGGCCGGAAGATGTCGATCACGAATGTCGCGATACCTGCGGCAAAGATGAAGGCTCCGATGGTCGAGACGAGGTTGAAAATATCCCAGCCGAATTCTTCCGGGTAGGTAAAGACGCGTCGCGGCATGCCCCGCAGCCCGGAAAAATGCATCGGGAAGAACGCGGTGTTGAAGCCTGTGAACATCAGCCAGAACGACACCTTGCCCCAGGTATCCGACAGCTTTTTGCCGGTCACGAAGGGGAAGTAATAGTAGATGCCGGCGACGATCGGGAAGAACATGCCGCCGATCAGCACGTAATGCAGGTGGGCCACGATGAAATAGGTGTCATGCGCCTGCCAGTCGAACGGAACGAGGGCCACCATGACGCCGGTCAGCCCGCCGATCACGAAGATGATCAGCCCGCCCGCGCCAAACAGCATCGGCACCGAAAAGATCACCCGGCCCGCAAGCATGGTGGCGATGAATACGAAGATCTGCACCCCGGTCGGGATCGCCACCGCTTCCGATGCCGCCGAGAAGAAGGCGAGCGAAATCTGCGGCAGGCCGGTCGCAAACATGTGGTGGACCCACAGCCCGAAACTCAGGAAACCCGTACCGACAGCCGCCAACACGATCCAGGAATAGCCAACGATCGGACGCCGCGAAAATGTCGGCACGATCATCGCCATCAGCGCGATGGCCGGCAGGAAGACGATGTAGACTTCCGGGTGGCCGAAGATCCAGAACAGATGCTGCCAGAGCAAGGGATCGCCGCCGCGCGATGGATCGAAGAACGGCCAGTTGAACATCCGCTCCATCTCGAACAGGATGTCGCCGGCAATCAGCGGCGGGAAGGCAAACAGGATCATGCCCGCGACGATCAGCAGATACCAGGCAAACATCGGCATCATGTTGATGCGCATGCCGGGGGCGCGGCATTTCATGATGCCGACGATGATCTCGACGGCTGCGGCAATCGATGCCACCTCGATGAAGGAGAGGCCAAGCAGCCAGATGTCGGCGCCGATGCCTGCATATTCCTTGTCGGTGGCAAGCGGCGGATACATGAACCAGCCGGCATTGGGTGCCGCGTTGAAGAAGATCGAGCCGCAGACGAAGATGCCGCCGAGAAGGAAACTCCAGTAGCCGAAGGCCGACAGCCGCGGGAACGGCAGTTCGCGTGCGCCGAGCATGGACGGCAGAAGAAAGATCGCGATCGCCTCGAAGATCGGCACCGCGAACAGGAACATCATGACCGTGCCATGCAGGGTGAAGACCTGGTTGAACAGCTCGGCCGACATGAAATCGTTGTTGGGGACGACGAGCTGCAGCCGGATCAGCAGGCCGAGAACACCGGCAAACAGCATGAAGACGAATGCGGTGACGCCGTACCAGAGGCCGATCTCGCTGTTGTTGACCGACGTCCAGTAGCGCCAGCCCTTCGGCGTTTCCCAGGTGTCGCGCAGCCTCTTTTCCTGGGCGGCGCGCTCCTCGGGCGAGAAATTTCCGAGTTCAACGCTCATCGAAGCCCCTTCAGATACTGTGCAATGCGATCGGTTTCGGCTTCAGGCACCATATTGTAATGCGGCATCCGCACACCGGGCTTGATGCCGGCGGGATCGCGCAGGAAACGGGCGATATCGGCAGTGGAATTGCCAAGCGTGCCGGCGCCGACGGAACCGCGTTCGCCGAAAGCGGTCAGATCCGGGCCGATGACGCCGCGCGCTTCGGTGCCTGAGATCGCATGGCAGGCGGAACAGCCGTGTTTCAGAAACAGTGCCAGCCCCTCGGCATCGCCGCTACCCGAAGCGCTGCGGCGGGAGGCGAGCCAGGCGTCATAGGCCGGCTTTTCCATTACCTCCACGGTAAAGCCCATCAGCGCATGCGAGGTGCCGCAGAATTCGGCGCAGACACCGCGATAGGAGCCGGGCTTGTTGCCCTCCAGCGTCAACACGTTGCGACGGCCGGGGATCATGTCCATCTTGCCGCCGAGCACCGGGATCCAGAACGAATGGATGACATCGGGTGAGGTCAGCTGAAACGCCACCCGCTCGCCGACCGGCATGCGGATCTCGTTGGCGGTCTCGAAGGCGACAGAGCCGTCCGGATCGAGATAACGGACCCGCCACCAGTACTGCTCGCCCGTGACATCGATCTGTTGCAGCCCCTCACCGCCTCCCGAGAAAAACGGACGGACATTGGGCATCAGCCACATGGCGTAGGATAACAGCGCGCCAAGAACGATGCAGGGCATCACGGCGCCGCCCCATAGGATCAGCTTTCCCGCCCCCTGTTCGGAATGGGCGTTCTTCTTGCGCGCCGCATAAAACAGAAGCGCCACGACGCCGACCCAGATTACCGCGCCGCCGATCAGCATTGCGAAGAACAGTGTCGCGACACCCGCAGCTTCCCGTCCCGCGGGATCAAGCACCGACTGCACGCCGGAGCAGGAAACCATCAGCGGACAGAGGAGAATTAGGGAAAGGACTGCTTTCGCCGCAGGCAGAAGGGCGCGGACGATGACATCGTCGAAATAGGTTTGAGATCGGGTTGGCCGGCTGTCGCCGGTCACGCGGTCATCGTTCATTCTGCTCTTCACCCCCGGCTCGAACAGGCGCAATGCATGACTTCTAATTTTGTTCCCACCCAAAACGAATTTTTTTTACCCGGTGAAAACGATGAGCGTTAAGGGCCGCGTCTCATCGAACTTCATGACAACCGCTCGCGAAAAGGAACTATCGCCCTCTGGCTCCGTTACGTCACGTTCGTTGACGATCTCGCCGTCAAGCAAGGGAGCAGGTTGATATGAGTGCACCACGTGCCAACTGGAAAGGTCATATCAAGTTCGGCGAGGTGAGCTGCCCTGTCGCGCTCTACACAGCGGTTTCATCGTCGGACCGGATCAGCTTCAACATCCTCAATCGCAAGACCGGAAATCGCGTGCGCCGCGAGTTCGTGGACAGCGAAACGGGGAACACCGTCGAGCACGACGACCAAGTGAAGGGCTACGAGACCGGCAGCGGCAAATACGTGGTGCTGGAACCCGAGGAAATCGCCGCCGCTATCCCCGAGAGCGACAAGACGCTCGATATCGACGCGTTCATCTCCTGCGCGGAGATCGACGACATCTATTTCGACAAGCCCTACTATCTTGCGCCCCAGAAGCTCGGCGAGGAAGCCTTTGCGCTTCTGCGCGACGGCATGAAGGAGGCGGGCGTCGCAGCGATCGCCAGCACCGTGCTTTTCCGGCGGTTGCGGACAGTGCTGATCCGTCCCCACGGCGACGGGCTGATCGGCACCACGCTCAATTTCGATTACGAGGTCCGCTCGACGGACAAGGCCTTCGAAGACGTGACAGAGGTCAAGATTGACAAGGAGATGCTCGAACTCGCCTCCCATATCATCGGCACCAAGAAGGGTAGCTACGACCCGACCAAGTTCGACGACCGATATGAAGAAGCGCTGGCCGAACTGGTGAAGGCGAAGCTCGAGGGCAAGAAGATCCCGAAGCGGAAGGCTCCGACAGCCTCCAAACCATCCGATCTTCTGCAGGCCCTGCGTGAAAGCGCCGGCATGGGCGGCAAGTCCGGATCAACGGACAAGCCGAAGGCAAAGACCAAGGCGCCCGCCAAGCCGAAATCCGCCAACACCAACAAGACGCCACGCAAGACTGCCAAATCCGCACCATCATCCTCGACAAGCACGCGCCGCAAGGCCGGTTAAGGGAAACGACAGCCATGGCGATACGTCCCTACTGGAAAGGCTATCTGAAGCTTTCGCTCGTCACCTGTTCCGTCGAGATGACACCGGCGACCTCGGAAAGCGAGAAGGTGCGCTTCCACACGCTTAACCGCGAAACCGGCAACCGGGTGCAGAGCCACTACGTGGATTCGGTGACCGGCAAGCCCGTGCGCGATGACGATGAAGTCAAAGGCTATCAGCGAGGCGAAGACGACTACGTGATGCTGGAAGACGAGGAGCTCGACAATGTCGCGCTCGAAAGCACCAAGACGATCGATATCTCGACCTTCACGCCGCGTTCCGACATCGACTGGATCTGGCTTGATACCCCCTACTATCTGACGCCCAACGAAAAGGTCAGCGAAGAGGCATTTTCGGTGATCCGCGCCGCGATGGACAGCCAGGAGATGGTGGGCATTTCGCGACTGGTGCTCGGCCGGCGCGAGCGGGCCGTGATGATCGAGCCCCGCGGCAAGGGCATCGTTCTCTGGACGCTGCGCTACGGCGACGAGGTGCGAGAAGCCAAGGACTATTTCGACGGACTGGACAAGGCGGAGCCCGAGAAAGAGACACTTCCGCTGATCCGCAAGCTGATCGAACAGCAGACCCGCCCCTGGGACGCAAAATTCGTGACCGATCCGGTGCAGGACAATCTGCTCGACATCATCAAGTCGAAAAAGAAACAACGCCGCCCGACACCGAAAAAGGCCGAGAAGGAAGAGTCGGACAAGCCCAGCAACGTCATCGACATCATGGATGCTCTGAAACGCTCGCTGGCCGCCGACAAGCGGAAGAGCAAGTAGGGCGACGGCTTTTGGGGAACGGTGGCCTCAGGCTGCTGACAACCACTGAAGAAGCTACTGCTCAGGATGCAGGCGATACCTCGGTCGCGCAGGCCTTGAAAGTCCCCCAGCCGCGCGTTGCTTGACGAGAGCGACGCCCCACTTCCCTCATCCTCACCCTTGTGGCGGGGATCCAGCGACACGACGCCTGTCGGGTCGAAGACTCTTGTCAGCTCAAGGATTTGAGCTGACTGGATCCACGCCACAAGGGCGAGGATGAGGGGCGTTTGGGACTAGGCTCACTTTTCCAATTGACTGTAGAGTTGTTCAATAACAGCATTGTCAGCTGCGTGAGTAGGCCGAACGCCGGCCTACTGTCCTCACCACTCAACCTCGAGCCTCAACCTTCTTCAACCGCTTGATCGCCTCGGCAAGCGGCCGTTCGGCGTCGCAATAGTCTTTCCACGCTTCGCTTTTCGCAATCAGCGCCGGCACCGTATGAATGGTGAAGCGGTGCGGGTCGAGGTCGGCTTTGACCTGGGTCCAGGTGAGCGGCATGGAGACCGTCGCACCCTCGCGCGCACGCGGCGAAAGCGGCGCGACGGCTGTCGCCATGCGGTCGTTTCGCAGATAGTCGATGAAGATGCGGCCTTCACGCAGCTTCTTCGACATTTTGGTGAGATAGAGATCGGGATCGTCCTGCGCCATCAGGTTGGAAACCCGGTGCGCGAAATCCTTGGCTTCATCCCAGGTCAGTTCCTTGCGGCCGCCCGTCTTCAGCGGCACGACCACGTGCAGGCCCTTGCCGCCCGTCGTCTTGCAAAAGCTCATCAGCCCCAGTTCGTCGAGCCGATCGCGGATTTCCCGCGCCGCCTCGACTACCTTCGGAAAGGCGACATCGGGAGCGGGATCGAGGTCGAAGACGAGCCTTCCGGGAACCTCGGGCTTGTTCGGCTGGCAGTTCCATGGGTGCAGTTCCAGCGATCCGACCTGCGCGAGAGCTGCCAGTCCCTCGATGCGATCGACCTGCAGATAGGCCTTCTTGTCGCCATGCACCTTGACCAGTTCCAGAAGGTTCGATGTGCCCTGCATGGCATGCCGCTGGAAGAACTGCTCGCCGCCTATCCCGTCTGGCGCGCGGATGACCGAGCAGGGCCGACCCTTGATATGGTCGATCATCCAGCCCGCGACCGATTCGTAGTAACGGCCTAGATCCTCCTTGGTAACAGGCGTGTCGCCGTTCTGCGCATCGCTTGGCCAGAGCGGCTTGTCGGGATTGGAGAGCATCACGCCCATCACTTCCGCCTTGCCACCCCTGCCGCGCGGCACCTTCGTCGTTTTTGCAGCGCTAGCGGTCTTTGCCGCCTTTGGCTGCGGCGTCTCCTGATCCGGTGAAGCCGGCTTTTCCGCCTCGACCTCGTCAGCCGGCTTGTCTTCGCGCAGGCCCTTGAATGCCGCCTGGCGCACCTGACCATCATTGGTCCAGCCCGCGAACTGGATCTCGGCAACCAGCTCCGGTTTCACCCAATGCATGTCCTTGGTCTTCTTCGGCGCTCCGATACCGGTAAACGGACTTTTGTCGGCAGAAAGCGGTTCGAGCTTGGACATCAGATCCGCCGCCCTGCCCGCGCCAAAACCGGTTCCGACGCGACCGACATAAACGAAATGGTTGTCGCGATAGACCCCGGCGAGAAGCGAGCGGAACTTGCCCTCCGTGGTCGCATAGCCGCCGATCACCACTTCGTGGCCGGCCCGGCACTTGGCCTTGACCCAGGTGTCGCTTCGGCCCGACCGATAGGGCGCGTCCGCCTGTTTCGAGACGATACCTTCCAGCGAGAGACGGCAGGCGGAACGCAGAACCGCATCGCCACCGGTTTCGAAATGGTCGACATAGCGGATCCGGGCGCCCGCTTCCGCCTCGGCAATCAACTGCGAAAGTCTCGATTTGCGCTCATCGAGCGGCATGTCGCGCAGGTCTTGGCCCTCGTGGAAGAGGAGATCGAAGGCAAAATAGACGAGGTCGTCTGTCTTGTCCTCGGAAAGTGCGGCCTGCAGCGCTGCAAAATCCGGCGCGCCGTCGTGATCGAGCGCGCAGATCTCCCCGTCGATCACCGTATCCGGCAGAACTTCGGCATCCTTGGCAATCTGCGAAAACCGATCCGTCCAGTCGAGCCCCTTACGGGTCCTCAAGATGGTCTTGCCATCCTGCACGCGCATCTGAACCCGATATCCATCGAACTTGATCTCGTGCAGCCAGCCTTCTGCCGATGGTGGACGGTCGCGGATCTGGCAGAGCTGCGGTGCGATGAAATCCGGCATCTTCACCGAAGCAGGCTTGGCCTTATCTGCACTCTTGCCCTTATCTGCGCCCTTGCCCCCGGCCTTCCGTTCGTCCGCCGCCAGTCCTTCGCTGCTGTCCCAGACCGCATCCGCATCGACCGCGCTGCTGGTCAGCATGAAAGGCTTCGGCTTGCGCCCCTTGCCCGCAGCAATCGTCGCCATGTCGCGACCGGAAGCGACCGAGGTTTCCATCTCTTTCAAGACCGCATCGCCGTCCTTGTCGACCGAGTGATCGTCGTGATGCTTGATCAGCAGCCAGTTGGTTCGCTTGCCGCCATCGCGGTCCTTTTTCATCCGCACCAGCACGAAGCCGCCCTGTAGGCGTTCGCCATCCAGAATGAACTTGAAATCGCCCTTGTCGAGCGCCTTTTCCAGGGAAAGCGCGCCATCGACTTCCCAGTAACCCCGGTCCCAGAGCATGACCGTGCCGCCGCCATACTCGCCTTTCGGAATGGTCCCTTCGAAATCACCGTAATCTAGCGGATGATCCTCGACCTCGACGGCAAGGCGCTTGTCCTGAGGATCGAGCGAGGGACCGCGCGTGACCGCCCAGGATTTGAACACGCCATCCATTTCCAGCCGCAGATCGTAATGCAGTCGCGTCGCATCGTGCTTCTGGATGACGAAGCGGCCACGCTTGGACGGCCGGACTTCCGCGGCGCCACTCGGCTCCTTGGTCTTCTTGAAATCACGCTTGCTGCGGTAGGTTGAAAGAGTATCGGACATGGAACGCTCCCGGCACGGCTAGGGAGTCCGAATGTCCCACCGGCGCAATAGTTCCACAACGCACGGTGGATGGATCGAAGGCGCTCGTCTTGCTGCCTAACTCTCTTTTCGATACAAACGCACTCAAGGTTCGAGCCCAAGGAAAACGCCACCATGAGCATCCAGCAGAAGCCGGTCTTCACGGCCGACGACGTGGCGCGGGCAGAGAGCTACAAGGCCCGCGATTATCCTGACAATGTCGATCCCAAGGTGGAAGACCTCGTCCGCCAGATGATCTCGGGCTTCGCCGACAAGTGGACGGTGGTCATCCTCGATACGCTGTGGGACGAAGGTGTTTTAAGGTTTTCCGACCTCGCCCGCCGCGTTACCGGCATCAGCCAGAAAATGCTGACCCAGACGCTCCGGCGCATGGAACGCGACGGTCTGGTCATCCGCAAGACCTATGCCTGCGTGCCGCCCAAGGTGGAATACAGCCTCTCTCCGCTTGGCCTGACGCTCGGAGCTGCCTTCTGCAATGTGTGGATCTGGGCGGTCGAGAACCACGATGCGGTGGCAAAGGCGAGAACGGCTTTCGACGACGAAGACTGAGGGCGCCGGCGATACCGGCGCCCTCGGATCGTGCAGCCGTCAGCTCGGGTTGATCATCGCAAACACCTGGTCGAAATTGCCGGTGGCTTCGGCCGTGCGCTGCCGCGACACCCGCTGAACCATCACTTCCGACGGCGTCGGATCGGCGCAGAGCAGACCGACGGATTCGGAGACGAAATCGGCAAGCGGCATGGCTGTCGCGAACTTCGACTGGCCGGGCGTCAGCTCCGTTGCCACCTGTGGCGGGGCAAGCTCCACCACGGCGATCTTGGTGCTGCGCAATTCGTGCCGCAGGCTCATCGTCCAGGAATGGATGGCCGCCTTGGTGGCGCTGTAGGTCATGGAATCGGTGCGCGGTACAAAGGCAAGGCCGGAGGAGACGGTGACGATCGCAGCTTCCGGCTTCTGGCGCAGATGCGGAAGCAGTGCCGAGGTCAGCCAGATCGGCGCGAGAAGGTTGGTGGTGATGGTGCGCTCGGCCACATCGACGTCGTAGACGTCTGCGAGCACGTTCTCACGCTCCATGATGCCGGCATTGTGGATGACGACGGTGAGATCCGGATGATCCATGACCACCGAAGCGGCAAACTCGTTCAGGCCGTCCTTGTCGGTGACATCGAGCTGGTATCCGGAAAGCGCCGGATTGTCCTTCAGCGTCTCATTCAGACTCGCCTCGTTGCGCCCCGTAACGATCACCTTCGCGCCGCGTTCGGAAAGGGCGATGGCGAGACCGCGGCCGATGCCGGAATTGCCGCCGGTGATCAGGATTGTTGCTTTCGTGAAATCCATTTGCATTCTCCAATGCTGCTGATGCGCTTCAATATCATCCATAGTAACTTTTAGTAAGAAGGCACCTTTTCGTAAGAAATGGGAAATCGGATGGGGCCATCACGGAAATGTGCCGCACACGCCCTGCCTGACAAGGGGCACACGGTTTACAGGATGGCCGGTTCTGATTTACAGCTGCGCCCGAAATCTCGTCGGGAATACAAGGATACGCCGATGGCGCTGACAGCTTCCACCACCCATGCCCGCAAAGGCCTCGGCCATGCGGTCATCGTCACGCTCGGCATGGCGGCAACCGTCGGCACAGCGCTCGGTTTCCAGTATCTCGGCGGCTATATTCCCTGTGCGATGTGCCTGCTGCAGCGCGAACCCTATTACTATGCAATTCCGGTCGGCATTCTTGCCATGGGTGCCCTGGCATTCGGCATGCCCGCCTGGATCGGCCGCACGCTTCTGATCCTCGTCGGCCTGATGATGCTGGTTGGCGCTGGCATGGGCGTCTATCACGCGGGCGTCGAATGGGCCTTCTGGGAAGGTCCCGCAAGCTGCGGCGGCGGCGCGGGCGTCACCACCAATGCCGGCAGCCTTCTCTCCGACCTCAACACGGTGCATGGTCCGTCCTGCACGGAAGCAGCACTCCGCGTGCTCGGTCTGTCCTTTGCAGGCTGGAACGTGATCGCCAGCGTCATCCTCGCGGCCATCGCCTTGATCGGCGCCAAGAAGGCCGCGTGAGACGTAACCCTTACGGCTGCAGCTCGGAATCCCAGTAGAGATAGTCCATCCAGCTTTCGTGCAGATAGTTGGGCGGAAACAGCCGGCCGTTGTTATGCAGGTCCTGCACGGTCGGCGCATAGGGCTTCTGGTGCGGGAACATGCCGGCCTGCTTGGGAAGCTTGCTGCCCTTGCGCAAATTGCAGGGCGAGCATGCCGCCACAACGTTCTGCCAGGTCGTTTCGCCGCCATGCGCCCGCGGAATGACGTGGTCGAAGGTCAGATCGTCGTGATCGCCGCAATACTGGCACTCGAACTTGTCGCGAAGGAACACGTTGAAGCGCGTGAATGCGGGATTGCGGGTCGGCTGGATATAGGTCTTCAGGCTGACAACGCTTGGCAGTTTCATCGAGAAGCTGGGCGAACACACCGAATGCTCATATTCGGCAATGATGTTCACACGGTCGAGGAAAACCGCCTTGATCGCGTCCTGCCAGGACCACAACGACAAGGGATAATAGCTCAGTGGCCGATAGTCAGCGTTCAACACGAGCGCCGGTAAGGCCTGCGGGGAGACTGCAATCGTCAAATGACGCTCCTAACGGATTCGGCATCTATCTCCTCTATATTAGGACCGTTGTTACAGGATTGTGAAGCCCTTTAAATACAGGCGGCTTCGTCACTCAAACTTCACAAAATCGGAGAGACGTCGCGCTTCGTCCGGACCCCGTAATAGGACCAGAAAAGCCTCGTCGCGACCGAGCGCCACGGCCGCCAGATGAGCGCGATGGCGGCGAGCTGCTTTTCTGTCGGGCGCGCTTCCATGCCAAGCCCATCGGCAACCGCTGCCTGCAGCGCCACGTCGCCTACCGGAAAGAAATCCGGGTGGCCCGCGGAAAACATCATGTAGCACTCTGCCGTCCAGGGACCGATGCCGGGAAGTGCGATCAGCTGTCGTGTCGCCTCTGATGCCTCCAGTCCCGCGATCGCATCGAGATCGAAGCCCTTCTGCGCAATCGCCGTCGCAAGATGCATCAGCGTCGCAGCCTTGGCCCGCGATAGACCGAAGCTCGCCACGACCTCGGGATCGAGCGCTGCAAAAGCCTCTGCTTCGGTGGCACCGACAGCCGCCATACGCTTCCAGATCGCGTCGGCGCTTGCCCGCGATACGACCTGCGAGACGATGATGGAGGCAAGGCCGGCAAAACCCGGCTCGATCAGCCGCAGTGGCAGCTCGCCGGACAGCTCGATGATGGGGGCAAGGCGCGGATCGGCGATCACCAGTTCGGCAAGCCCCTCGTCGATATCCGATCGGTCGCGGATGATCCGCACGGTTTTCTCCATGGTTGCGCATCACAAATCATGGCAGAAGGAGGCATGCCAGCCGCCCAAATCGCCACCGATCCTGATAGACCAATCCTGCGTTTCGCGCCAAGCCCGAACGGACTGCTGCATCTCGGACATGCGCTTTCGGCGGTCCTCAACCACGACATGGCGCGGGACATGAATGGCCGCTTCCTGCTGCGGATCGAGGATATCGACCTTGCCCGTTGCACGCCCGAGTATGAGGACGCCATCTACCGCGACCTCCGCTGGCTGGGACTCTCCTGGGAAGAACCGCCGCGCCGCCAGTCCGAGCATTTCGAGATCTACCGGGAAGCGCTTGGTGAATTGATGGACATTGGGCTCGTCTATCCGGCCTTCATGACGCGCGGCGAGGTAAAGGCGAAAGTCTCGGATTTTGAGACCGGTGGCGCCACATGGCCGCGCGACCCGGATGGGTCACCGCTCTATCCGCAGGATGACCGGCACCTGAGCGAAACCGAGCGGAAGAGGCTGATCGAAAGCGGCATCCGCCACAGCTGGCGGCTCGACATGGACAAGGCGCTGGCGAGAGTTTCGGACGCTTTGACATGGCGGGAGATAAGCGACGGCGCCGAAAGGCAAGTCCCGGCGGATCCGGCAGCCTGGGGCGATGTCGTCCTGTCGCGCTCCGATGCACCCTCGAGCTATCATCTCTCCGTTACCGTGGACGACGCGGCGCAGGGTATTAGCCATGTGGTGCGGGGCATGGATCTCTATCACGCAACCTCGGTTCACCGGCTTCTGCAGGATCTGCTCGGTCTGCCGCAGCCGCTCTACCACCATCACCGGCTCATTCTTGGCACGGACGGCCGGAAGCTCTCGAAGAGCGAGGGATCAACCGGGCTTTCGGCTCTGCGCGACGCGGGTCTCGGCCCGCTCGACATTCGCCGCCTCCTCGGCCTTGAGGGCTAGAGCCGAAGCATCGCCCCGGCGGCGACGCTCTTTCCGGACGCGGGAGAAGACCGAATAGATCCGGTACTTCATCAACGCCGCATTGAACTCGGCGCCGAGCATGAAGATCACGCCCACCATATAAAGGAAGATCAGCACGATCATGATCGACGCCAGACCCGCATAGGTCGCTGCGTAATTGGCGAAGGTCGAAAGATAGGCCGCGAAACCGAACCCAAAGCATGTCCACAAAAGCACCGTCAGCGCCACGCCCGGCATGATGTCGATCAGCCGGCGATCTCCCGCCGGAAGGTATTTGTGCGACCCGAGCAGACCGATCATCAGGAGAAACGCCGTGCCGACGAGACCCCAGTTGGCGGCCGCGTTGAGATCGCTGATCAGCCAAGGGAAACGGGTCTGAGCAAACCGCGATGCGACGGGGACGGCGAGAAGAAGAATGCTGATGACCGCAAAGATCACCACCGCCAGGATGACGTAACCCAGACTGGCAAGACGCGTCACATACCAGGGTCGCGTTTCGGTGACCCGGTAGGCGCGGTTGAGCGAGATGCGAAGGGCCTCGACGCCGTTCGACGCGAAATAGGCAGCCGCCAGCACGGATACGGTCAGCAACCCGCCGCGCGGTATCTCCAGCACCCGCTGAAGTTCGGACGCGATCGGATCGGCGACATCGGCCGGCCACGTATCAAACAGGAGGTGCACGGTCGTTTGCGAAAAGCCGCCGGCACCGAGAAAGCCGGCAAGTGCCGTGCCGAAGATCAGGAATGGAAACAGCGCCAGTAGCCCCGACAGCGCCACGTGGCTCGCCATCGCCCATCCATCGTCCTCCGAGAAATGCCAATAGGCATCCCAGAGCACCTTGAACGCCAGTCTCGGCCACCTGACCGGGGAGTTTTCTTCCAAAGGCGGCATCTCCCTGAGGGCTTCGGTGGAGGATGAGTTGAGGCTTGTGGCAAAATATGGAAGGTAGGCGGCAACTTGTACAGAGAGACCTTAACGGTATGCAATCGGCATGACAGACGGAAGAACGATTATTGTGACAGGCTGTTCCTCAGGGATCGGCGCTCATTGTGCCCGCGCCCTGAAATCCGAGGGATGGCGGGTGTTCGCGACCGTGCGCAAGGAAGCCGACCTCGTGGCGCTGGATGAGGACGGCATCGAAGCCCTGCTGATGGACTACACCAAGCCTGAGACGATCGAGGCTCTCGTCGACACCGTTCTCGCGCGCACCGGCGGCCGCATAGACGCGCTCTTCAACAATGGCGCCTATGGTCAGCCCGGCGCTGTCGAAGACCTTTCGACCGACGTGCTGCGTCTCCAGTTCGAGACCAATCTGTTCGGCTGGCATGACCTGACAACCCGCATCATCCCCGTGATGCGGAGACAGGGCCATGGACGCATCGTCAACTGCTCCTCCATCCTCGGCATCGTTCCCTACCGCTACCGGGGCGCCTACACCGCCTCGAAATTCGCGCTGGAAGGTCTGACCGTGACGATGCGGATGGAGCTTTACGGAAGCGGCATTCATGTGAGCCTGATCGAGCCCGGACCGATCGACACGCAGTTCACGGCCAATGCGCTTGCCAAGGTCAAAGAGAATATCGACCTCATCAATTCGCCGCATGCCGAACAATACAAGCGGCACTTGCAGCGCCTGGACGGGAGCGGGCCGGTCAACCGCCACAAGCTGGGGCCGGACGCCGTTCACACGGTACTGAAACATGCCTTGACCGCCGACAACCCGAAGCCACATTATCTGGTGACGAAGCCGGCCAAGCAGGGCGCGTTCCTGAAACGTATCCTGCCGGCAGCGCTCTTCTACAAATTGATGCAACGGATCGACTGATCGCGAGCAAGCGGAAAGCAAAAACTCGATGGCCACCTTTACCACCGTTCTGACCGTGATCGTCATCGGCCTGGTCGTACTCGTTCTGATCAAGGGCCTGTTCAACATGGTAAAGGGCACCGATGCCAACCGGTCGAACAAGCTGATGCAGCTGCGTCTGCTGCTCCAGGCCGTGGCCGTCATCCTCATCATGTTCACGCTCTGGCTGACCGGCGGCGGCCGGCCGAGCTAGAGAAATGCCGAACTAAGGAAATTACAGTCTTCATGGTCAAGCTCAACAAGATCTACACGCGCACCGGCGACGACGGGACGACAGCACTGGTATCCGGCCCGCGGCGCGACAAGCACGACATCAGGGTCGAAGCCTATGGCACGGTCGACGAGGTCAACTCGACAATCGGCATGGCAAGGCTTCATACGGCCGGCATGGGCGAGGTCGACCAGATGCTGTTTCGCATCCAGAACGACCTGTTCGATCTCGGTGCCGATCTTGCAACGCCAGATACCGGCGAAAAGCCCGAATACGAGCCTCTGCGGATCATCGAAGCGCAGGCGACACGTCTCGAAACCGAGATCGACACGCTGAACGCGGATCTCGAACCGCTGAAATCCTTCGTGCTGCCCGGTGGCTCGCCGGCATCCGCCTATCTGCATCTCGCCCGCACCGTGTCGCGGCGTGCAGAACGGCTGATGGTCGAGCTTTCACGACATGAGGCGATCGGCCCGGCTGCGCTCAAATACATCAACCGCCTGTCGGATTTTCTGTTTGTCGCCGCCCGCGTCGCCAACGAGAATGGCAGGACAGACATTCTGTGGGTGCCCGGCAAGAACAGATAGGCAAAAACGCGACCAAGGCGCGACGGACGGGAGGAGAGGAAGCGACGCATGTTCATTCCGCTGCACGATGCCGTCGCGCTGAAATACATCCGTGTGCAGTGGGTGACGATCTCGCTGATCGCCGCGAACGTGCTCATGTGGGTGTTCACGACGCTTGCTCCGTCGGAAACGACGGAGATCGCCTCGCTGGGTCTCGGCTTCATTCCGGCGATCATCTTCGACTATGCGGTGCTCGACCCCTCCGCCATCCTCGTCCCGGAAGATGCGACCTTCGTCACCTACGCCTTCCTGCACCTGGATTTCTGGCACCTTGCATCGAACATGCTGTTTCTCTGGGTGTTCGGCGACAATGTCGAGGACGCGCTGGGGCACGTGCGCTTCCTGATATTCTACCTGCTTTGCGCCGCAGCCGGCGCGCTGGTGCACGGCCTCGTCGGCCCGATGTCCGAGGGGCCGCTGATTGGCGCATCGGGCGCCATCTCCGGTGTCGTCGCCGCCTATTTCCTTTTGCATCCGCGCGTTCGCGTATGGGTGCTTGTGCTGTTTCGAATTCCGCTGCCGCTGCCCGCTTTCGTTCCGCTGACGCTCTGGATCGTTCAGCAATTTGTGATGCTTTGGCTCGAAGCCGATAGTGCGGTGTCCTGGGGCGCGCATGTCGGCGGAATTCTGGCGGGTGCCGCACTTGTCATCGTGATGCGGCGCCGGGGCGTTCCCCTGTTCGACCGCGAGATCGTCACGCCGAAGGCCGTGCTGCACAAGCAGAGCATATCGCAAGAGACGCGACTGGCCGAATAGGCCTATGAGAAAACCGCAACCCTGATGGGATAATCCACGTTGTCATCAGGGCAAAAATGGGTATCCATGTCGCCCACTGACAAATGGATAAGCCGCAGATGTCGCAATCTGCGGCTGGAGAAAAGTCAAGGAAGGACCCCATGAAGATCCTGGTGCCTGTAAAGCGCGTCGTCGACTACAACGTGAAGATCCGCGTCAAGCCGGATGGATCCGGTGTCGAGCTTGCCAACGTCAAGATGTCGATGAACCCGTTCGACGAGATTTCCGTCGAGGAAGCCTTGCGCCTGAAGGAGGCCGGCAAGGCAGAGGAAGTGATCGTCGTATCGATCGGTCCGGCAAAGGCTGAAGAAACGCTGCGCACGGCGCTTGCAATGGGCGCCGATCGGGCGATCCTGATCGAGACCGACGAGACGGTCGAACCGCTTGCCGTGGCGAAGCTCCTGAAGGGCGTCGTCGACGCCGAACAGCCGGGCCTCATTATCGTCGGCAAGCAGGCTATCGACGACGATTCCAACCAGACCGGCCAGATGCTGGCAGCCCTGCTCGGCACCGGACAGGCAACCTTTGCCTCGAAGATCGAGCTTTCCGCCGACAAGGCTGTGGTTACCCGCGAAGTTGATGGCGGCCTGCAGACCGTCGAGGTCAAGCTTCCAGCCGTCGTCACCACCGACCTGCGCCTGAACGAGCCGCGCTATGCGTCCTTGCCGAACATCATGAAGGCGAAGAAGAAGCCGCTCGACAAGAAGACGGCAGCGGATTTCGGCGTCGATATCGCCCCTCGCCTCAAGGTTCTGAAGACCGAGGAACCGGGCGGCCGCAAGGCAGGCATCAAGGTGAAGTCCGTCGAGGAACTGGTCGGCGCCTTGAAGACCGCCGGCGTGATCTGATTTTAGGGAGATAAACTCATGGCCATTCTTCTTCTGGCAGAACACGACAATGCCAGCCTCAACGACCAGACCGCCAAGGCGCTGACGGCAGCTTCGCAGATCGGTGGCGACGTCCACGTTCTGGTCGCCGGTTCGGGCGCGCAGGCCGCAGCGGATGCGGCGGCAAAACTTTCCGGCGTCTCGAAGGTTCTGCTTGCAGACGACGCAAGCCTTGCCAACAGCCTTGCCGAACCGCTTGCAGCACTGATCGTGTCGCTGGCCGGCTCCTACGACGTCATCATGTCCTCGGCGACAGCGTCCGCCAAGAACGTCATGCCGCGCGTTGCAGCGCTGCTCGATGTGGCGCAGGTTTCCGAGATCATCGAGGTGATTTCGCCGGATACGTTCCGTCGCCCGATCTATGCCGGCAACGCCATCCAGACCGTCCAGGCAACCGATGCCAAGAAGGTGATCACCGTGCGCACGGCATCCTTTGCGGCAGCCGGCGAAGGTGGTTCTGCTTCCGTGGAAACCGTGGCAGCCGCAGCAAACCCTGACGTCTCGTCCTTCGTCTCCGATGCTCTTGCCTCCTCGGACCGTCCTGAACTCGCATCCGCCAAGATCATCATCTCCGGTGGCCGCGCACTCGGGTCCTCGGAAAAATTCCAGGAAGTCATCCTGCCCGTCGCCGACAAGTTGGGTGCAGCCGTTGGCGCTTCGCGCGCAGCGGTCGACGCAGGCTATGCGCCGAACGACTGGCAGGTCGGCCAGACCGGCAAGGTGGTTGCACCGCAGCTCTACATCGCGGTCGGGATTTCCGGTGCCATCCAGCATCTGGCCGGCATGAAGGATTCTAAGGTTATCGTTGCGATCAACAAGGACGAGGAGGCACCGATCTTCCAGGTGGCCGACTTCGGTCTCGTGGGCGATCTCTTCGAGATCCTGCCGCAGCTCGAAAAGGCCCTGTGAGGCCGACCGGCTTTTTCGCACCGCAGTTCGGCGACGCGAAAATGCTGGCAAAAAACACGCTAGCAGACTAGAAAAATGCCGGGATGTCTCAAGCAACCCGGCATTTTGCTGTGAGACGCCAGATGATGATGAAAAATGCGAGACGCGGGCGAAAACCGCACCCAGGGAGCGAGTGAGATCATGAAGAATATCGGCGTCATCGGCGCAGGCCAGATGGGCTGCGGAATTGCACATGTTTCGGCGCTCGCCGGCTATCACGTGCATATCTATGATCTCTCCAAGGACCGCATCGAAGGCGCACTTGCGACCATCAACGGCAACCTCGCCCGCCAGGTTTCCAGCAACAAGCTTTCCGACGAGGATCGCAACTCAGCCCTGTCCCGCATCACCGGCTCCGCCGATGTCAACGACCTCGCACCGATGGACATGGTCATCGAAGCTGCGACCGAAGACGAAAGCGTCAAGCGCAAGATCTATGCGCAGGTCTGTCCGGTTTTGAAGCCCGAAGCGCTTCTCGCCACCAACACCTCGTCGCTCTCCATTACCAGGCTTGCCGCCGCGACCGACCGGCCCGAGCGCTTCATGGGCATCCATTTCATGAACCCGGTGCCGCTGATGAAGCTGGTGGAACTGGTGCGCGGTATCGCCACCGACGAGCCGACCTTCCGGGCCGCCAAGGAATACGTGGTCGCGCTGGAAAAGACCGCCACCGTTGCCGAGGATTTCCCCGCCTTCATCGTCAACCGCATCCTGCTGCCGATGATCAACGAGGCGATCTATACGCTGTATGAAGGCGTTGGCTCGGTCGAGGCGATCGATACGGCCATGAGGCTTGGCGCCAACCATCCGATGGGACCGCTGCAGCTTGCCGATTTCATCGGCCTCGACACTTGCCTGTCGATCATGCAGGTGCTGCATGACGGCCTCGCTGACAGCAAATACCGCCCCTGCCCGCTTCTCGTCAAATATGTCGAAGCCGGCTGGCTCGGCCGCAAATCCGGCCGCGGCTTCTACGACTATCGCGGCGAAGTCCCGGTCCCGACGCGGTAGGGATCAGCCTTGTGGCGGCCCGCTCCGCACCCGCTTGACTGGATGCTAGAAGGGGTCGGCTGAGGTGAAGGGCAAGACCTTCATCCGCAGCCCTCAAGCGCCCTTGGCGGCCGTCACCAGCGCCTTCGCGTCGTCGCTGTCCCATGCGGCGGGGCCGTTCATGGCGCCGATCAGGCAGCCCTTCTTGTCGAGGATCAGCGTTGCCGGCAGGCCGAAGGCGAGGCCTTCCTTTTTCAAGGCGTTGAACGTGCCCATCGAACTGTCGCGGTAGAAGCCGAGCTTGTCGATCTTGTACTCTTCAAGAAAGGTCTTCGGCTTCTCGTCGCTGCCGGTATCGATGTTGATGGCGACGACCTCGAAATCAATGCCACCCATCGCCGCCTGCAACCCGTTCAGCGCCGGCATCTCTTCGCGGCAGGGCACGCACCAGGTGGCCCAGAGGTTGAGCAGCACGGTTTTGCCGGCGAGATCGGCCGTCGTCATGTCCTGTCCCGCCGGTCCCTTGAAGGACAGAGAGAGCGGACGCGGCGGCTGTGCCTCGACCATGGCGGCAACCTGGCCCTTGGAAAAGGCGCCGACGGACTTCGCCAGTTCCGCGGAACCCTCGCATTGCCCGGCAGAGGCGGACATCGAGGCGTCCCCAGCCCCATCCAAACCATTGCCAGACCCCATGTTCGTCACGTATACGGCGACGGTGCCGGCGACGATCCCGAGGACGGCGGCAATCAGGATCAATCGGACAGACGGAAGGCCAAGCGGTCTTTTGGACGTCATCAACTACTCCAGGACTGAATTCATGGCCGACACGAAGGACGCGACATCTTCCAACCAGATGTGGGGCGGACGCTTCGCTTCCGGGCCGGATGCGATCATGGAGGAGATAAATGCCTCGATCGGTTTCGACAAGAAGCTGTTCGCCCAGGATATCCGCGGTTCGATCGCCCATGCGACGATGCTGGCGGAACAAGGCATTATTTCGCACGAAGATAAAGACAAGATCGTTTCCGGCCTGAACACGATCATGTCAGAGATCGAAAGCGGACAGTTCCAGTTCTCGCGCAAGCTCGAGGACATTCACATGAACATCGAGGCGCGGCTGGCAGACCTGATCGGTCCCGCCGCCGGTCGCCTCCACACCGCCCGCTCCCGCAATGACCAGGTCGCGCTCGATTTCCGCCTCTGGGTCAAGGAAGAGCTCGTCAAGACCGAGAAGATGCTGACGGGCCTGATCGCCGCGTTTCTTGACCGCGCCGAAGAGCATGCAGATACGGTCATGCCCGGCTTCACCCATCTGCAGACGGCACAGCCGGTCACCTTCGGCCATCACTGCATGGCCTATGTCGAAATGTTCGGCCGTGACCGCGCCCGCGTTCGCCATGCGATCGAACATCTCGACGAAAGCCCGATCGGTGCCGCAGCGCTTGCCGGCACGCCCTACCCGATCGACCGCCACATGACGGCAAAGGCCCTCGGCTTCCGCGAACCGACCCGCAACTCGATCGACACCGTTTCCGACCGCGATTTCGCGCTGGAATTCCTGTCGGTTGCTGCCATCTGCGCCGTGCATCTGTCGCGTCTTGCCGAAGAAATCGTCATCTGGTCGACGCCGCAATTCGGCTTCGTGCGCCTGTCCGACGCGTTTTCGACCGGCTCCTCGATCATGCCGCAGAAGAAGAACCCGGATGCCGCCGAACTGGTGCGCGCCAAGACCGGCCGCATCAATGGATCGCTGGTCGCGCTGCTGACCGTCATGAAGGGTCTTCCGCTCGCCTATTCCAAGGACATGCAGGAAGACAAGGAGCAGGTGTTCGACTGCGCCGAAAACCTGGAACTGGCGATTGCCGCCATGACCGGCATGATGCGCGATATGACCATCCGCGCCGACAAGATGCGCGCCGCGGCCGGCGCCGGCTTCTCCACCGCGACAGATCTTGCCGACTGGCTGGTTCGCGAAGTCGGCCTGCCCTTCCGCGAAGCGCATCATGCGACCGGCCATGCCGTGGCGCTGGCGGAGAAAAAGGGCTGCGACCTCTCCGAACTCACGCTTGAAGAACTGCAGGCGATCAATCCCGCCATCACCGACAAGGTCTTCGACGTTCTCTCGGTGGATGCATCGGTTGCCAGCCGCGTCAGTTTCGGCGGTACGGCTCCCTCCGAGGTGCGCAAGCAGATCGCCTGGTGGCGCGAGAGAAACTGACGCCTGCACGACGAATGAAGCGGCAAGGATACTGCACAAGCGCGCGGAACTTCGCTATGAAGTCTGCGTGACCGTGCCGGAGAAGGAAGAGAATGTCGAAATCCCTGGTGAAAATCGCCCATGTCAGCCTGATCCTGGGCGTCGTCAGCCTCGTTGTCGCCGGCTGCGGCCGCAAGGGCGACCTCGACCGCCCCAGCACGCCCGTCGAACAGCAGAACATCCGCAAGAGCAGCAAACCCGGTGACGCCAACAAGGAACCGGTTGCCGAGCGCCCGTTCTTCCTCGACCCGCTTCTGTAGTTTCCAGACCCCTTCAGTTTTCCGAGTTTTGACGTGAATCATTTCCATTACATCGACGGCGTGCTTCACGCCGAAAACGTCGCCATCCCGGAAATCGCAAAAGCCGTCGGCACGCCATTCTACGTCTATTCGACCGCCACGCTGGAGCGCCATTACAAGGTGTTCGCGCAGGCGTTTTCCGATGTGGATACGATGGTGTGCTACGCCATGAAGGCGAACTCCAACCAGGCCGTCCTCAAAACCCTGGCAAAGCTCGGCGCCGGCGTCGATGTCGTCTCGGGCGGCGAACTGCGGCGTGCGCTGGCGGCCGGCATTCCCGCCTCCCGCATCATGTTTTCGGGCGTCGGCAAGACCGTCGCCGAAATGGATCTGGCGCTCGAGGCCGGTATCTATTGCTTCAACGTCGAATCCGAGCCGGAACTGGAAGTGCTGAACCTGCGCGCCCTTAAAGTCGGCAAACGCGCGCATGTGTCCTTCCGCATCAATCCGGATGTGGATGCGGGCACCCATGCCAAGATTTCGACGGGCAAGAAGGAAAACAAGTTCGGCATCGCCTATGACCGGGCCCGCGCCGTCTATGCCCATGCGGCAACGCTTCCCGGCATCGAAGTCACCGGCATCGACATGCATATCGGCAGCCAGATCACCGAGCTTCAGCCGTTCGAGGATGCCTACCGACTGCTGCGGGCGCTGGTGGATCTGCTGCGCGGCGATGGCCACACGATCAGCCACGTCGATGTCGGCGGTGGTCTCGGCATTCCCTACAAGGACGACAACACTCCGCCGCCGCTGCCGGACGCCTATGCGGAAACCATCAAGAAGCAGCTGCGCACGCTCGACTGCAAGATCGTGACCGAACCCGGCCGCCTGATCGTCGGCAATGCCGGTATTCTCGTGACCGAAGTCATCTATGTGAAGGATGGCGGCGAAAAGACCTTCGTGATCGTCGACGGCGCGATGAACGACCTGATCCGCCCGACGCTCTATGAGGCCTATCACTCGATCCGCCCGGTCGTGGTGCCGCCAGCCGATGCGCCGCGGATCAAGGGCGACGTGGTCGGCCCCGTCTGCGAGACCGGAGACTATCTGGCGCTCGACCGCGAGATGGCGGAACCGAAGCCCGGCGACCTGATCGCCGTCGGTTCTGCCGGTGCCTATGGCGCCGTGCAGGCCGGTACCTACAATTCCCGCCTGCTGGTGCCGGAAGTGCTGGTGAAGGGCTCGGAGTTCCATGTAATCCGCCCGCGCGGCTCCTATGATGACCTGATCGGACTGGATTCCATGCCTGCCTGGCTTGGTTAGACCCGCGCAGAAACGTTCACTTTTGCGGCAAACCGCCTGGAAATATCGGGGCCGGCATGTCGCCGCCCTCGTCTTCGCCACAAACATTGTTATGTTGATAGCTTGATTTGGGCCGCCACGATCGGAGACGGACCGCATGAGCTTGATCCGCAAAGGTGCATTCGAAACACATCCGGCGCTCGCAAGACGCGTTGCGCTGAAACGGTCGTTTGCCCGTTTCGTGCTGTTTTCCGAACGCCTTCTGCCGAAGCTTCTGGCCCCGCTCGCGGTCGTTGCCCTGTTCTTCTCCGTCTCCTGGTTCGGCCTTTTCCGCGTCACGCCTGATCTGCTGCGCTGGATACTGCTCGGCTTTTTCACCTTCGCGTTCCTGACCTCTCTCCTTCCCTTGGCGAGACTTCGCTGGCCTGACGCCGCCGATGCGGATCGGTTGCTGGAAGATCGCAACGGCCTGCCGCACCAGCCCGTCGCCGTGCAGGAAGACCAGCCGGCGTTCGAGACACCGTTTGCCCGCGCGCTCTGGAAAGAACACCAGATCCGCATGGCCGAGCGGATCGCAGCGCTCGATACGGGCATGCCGCGCCCCGATATTGCAAGCCATGACCGTTTCGCGCTGCGCGCCGTGCCGGCGCTCGTGTTTGCCGTGGCGCTCGGCTATTCCTTCTCGAACGGCGGCGGGTCGCCTGCGGACGCCTTCCGTCCGGCACCACTGGCTGCAAGCACCAACCCTGACCTGCGCATCGACGCCTGGCTGACGCCGCCATCCTACACCGGCCGCGCCCCGATATTCCTGACCGGCCGCGACACGGCGCCCGCAGCCGCGGGCGATACGGCCGGCAACACGGCATCTGTGCCGCAGAATTCCGGCCTGACCGTGCGCGTAACCGGTGGCGAGGGCGAGGAAGCGGTCGTCTTCACGCCGAAATCCGGCGGAGAGCCGCTGACGCTGATCACCGAGGAAGCGCGCAAGGCGGCTGAAGACGCAAGCAAGCAGGCACAAGGTAAGGCACCAGGCTCGCCATTGCCCGAGGGCCAGCAGGCCAAGCCGCAGCCACCCGTCAAACAGCCGCAGACCGCACAGACTGTGCCGCCGCGCAGCTACGCCTTCAATGTGGACGAAAGCGGCGAACTCACCGTTAATGGCCAGACATGGACCTTCGACGTCATTCCCGACCGCCCGCCGGAGATCGCCTTCGACGGCCAGCCGAAGCGGTCCGTCAATGGCGCGCTCGAAATCGGTTTCCGCGGCAAGGACGATTACGGCATTCGGGAAGCCCATGCGCTGATCGAGCCTGTCGGACCTATCGACCCGGCGGCCACGCCTCTTTACCCGGCGCCGGAATACCGCCTCGACCTGCCGCGCCAGAACCGCGGCCAGGAGGTGAAGGCCCTGACCAGCCGCAGCCTGGTCGAGCATCCGCTGGCCGGAAAGCGGGTCAGGATTACGTTGATTGCCAAGGACGGCGCCGGTCAGACCGGCCGCAGCCCCGCCCATGAAATGGTAATGCCGGGCCGCGGCTTCTCGGAACCGCTGGCGGCAGCCGTTGCCGAACAGCGCCAGGTTTTCGCGCTCGACACGCGCCAGGTGCCGCGCGCGATCGAGCTCAACGACGCGCTGGCGATCCGTCCCGACGAGACCATTCCGAACCTTGGCCACTTCCTGGCAATCCGCTCGGCCCGCGAGCGCATGAAGATTGCCCGCAACGAGGAACAGCTGAAGGACGCCGCCGACTACCTCTGGGAAATCGCGCTCGGCATCGAGGACGGCGATCTTTCCGCCGCCGAACGCCGTTTGCGCGATGCCCAGCGCAATCTGTCGGACGCGCTCGAGAAAGGTGCCGGGGATCAGGAAATCGCTGCCCTCATGAAGGAACTGCGCGAGGCGATGCAGCAGTTTATGAACGAGCTCGCGCAGCGCATGCAAAACGCACCGCCGGGCCAGCAGAACATGCAGGCGCAGAATATCATTCGCCAGCGCGACCTGCAGAACATGATGGACCAGATCGAAAACCTCGCTCGATCCGGCAATCGTGACGCGGCCAAGGAGATGCTGTCGCAGATGCAGCGGATGATGAACAACCTGCAGGCCGGACGCCCGCAGCGCGGCCAGCAGGGTCAGCAACAGCAGCAGAACAGCCAGATGCGCCAGCAGATCGACAAGCTCGGCCAGATCATGCAGGAACAGCAGCGGCTGATGGACCAGACATTCAAGCTGGACCAGGCATTGCGTGATCGCATGCAGCGCGGCGACCCCGATCCGCAGAGCGGTGAACAGGGCGAGCAGCAGCAGGGCCAGAACGGCCAACAGGGTCAGCAGGGCCAACCGGGTCAGCAAGGCCAGCAGGCACAGCGCGGGCAGCAGGGCCAGCAAGGTCAGGGTCAGAACGGCCAGGGCGGCGAACAGAATACCGACCAGATGACAGCCGAGCAGCTGCGTGAGGCGCTGAAGAACCTGCGTGCCCAGCAGGAAGGCCTCGGAAAACAGCTCGGCGAGCTACAGCAGGCCCTGAAGGGCATGGGCATGGATCCAGGCCAAGGCTTCGGGGAAGCCCAGAGTCAAATGGGCAGCGCCGGCAAGGCGCTCGGTGACGGCCAGGGCGAACAGGCCGTCGAAGGCCAGGGCAACGCGCTTAACGCGCTTCGCCAAGGCGCCCAGAGCATGATGCAGCAGATGATGCAGGCCATGCAGCAGGGTCAGGGCCAAGGCGAAGGCCAGCAGGACGGCGAAGGACAAGGCATGGCCAACCAGGGCGGCCAGAACGGTCGCGATCCGCTGGGTCGTCCCCGCGCAACGTCAGGCCCGGACTTCGGCGATCAGGTGAAGGTGCCGGACGAAATCGACGTTCAGCGGGCCCGCGAGATCCTCGATGCGATCCGCGAAAAGCTGGGCAACACCCTATCGGGCGATGCCGAGCGTCAGTATCTCGAGCGGTTGCTCGAGATCCGCTAAATTCGCCAGCTATTGATCAGGCGGCGCAGGATGTCTGCACGGCAAGCGCCATGGCGACTGCCTTGCGGATCTCCGGCAATGCGAAAGGCTTCTGCACCACATCGACGATCTTCGACGACAGGTCATCGGCGCGTTCGCGCTGTTCGGCATAGCCGGTCATCAGAAGGATCTTCATGTCGGGATACTGGGCGGCGGCTTCGTGCGCCAGCGCAATGCCATCCATGACAGGCATGCGTATGTCGGAAAGCAGAAGATCGAACGCGCCCTGCTCGAGCTTTTCGAGGCCTTCGGCGCCATCGCCGGCCTCATGCGTCTCATGGCCATCCATCCGGAGAGCGCGCGCAACAAACATGCGCAACGTGTGTTCATCCTCGGTAATAAGGATCTTGGCCATAGCGATCATCGCTCCCGTTTTGTGTATCAATCCGAGAGCAATTCACCAGAGTTTGGTTGTCGAGGAGTAAACAGGCGAGGCTCAAACCGCGCCATGGTTAACACCTTGCGACCGGATGGCGGCAGATTTCTGCCCCCATCCGAACCAAAATCAACTCACGCGTCGCCAGTCACGACGCCGACGAAAGGCAGTTCGCGGAACGCGTAGGCGACGTCCATGCCGTAGCCGACGACGAAGTAGTCGGGGCATTCGAAGCCGACGTAATCCGCTTCCAGGTCTTCCTTGCGCTTCACCTTCTTGTCGAGAAGGACGGCCAGCGAGACATGGCGGGCGCCGCGCTCATAGAGCAATTCCTTGGCAAATTTCAGCGTGCGCCCGGATTCCAGGATGTCGTCGATCAGAAGAACATCGCGGTCCTTCACGTCGCTGTCGATATCCTTGACGATGCGAACGCCCTGCGAGACCGTGCCGGTGCCGTAGCTCGAAAGTGTGATGAACTCCACTTCCGGTGCAAGGCCCGTCTCATGCAGCGCGCGCAGAAGATCCGCTGCGAAAATGAACGAGCCCTTGAGGACGGCGATGACGAGCAGATCCTTCGTGGGACCGGTCGCGATCTGCGCTGCGATTTGGTGATTGCGCTCGGCGATCTGTTCGGCAGTGAAAAGCGGCTCGATGTTTTTGCCGCGGACGACGG
Organism: Neorhizobium sp. DAR64862/K0K3; assembly: GCF_050500185.1. Classification (NCBI taxonomy): domain Bacteria; kingdom Pseudomonadati; phylum Pseudomonadota; class Alphaproteobacteria; order Hyphomicrobiales; family Rhizobiaceae; genus Neorhizobium; species Neorhizobium sp. DAR64862/K0K3. Next base: position 64,898 of record NZ_CP191449.1, on the reverse strand, counting down.
GCATACGGATACTCCTGATAGATCGGAAGCGCCGCGATAACACAATCAGAGGCGGGACGCATCCCGTTCCGCAAAGGTCAGGCGCAAATCCGGGAGTTTTCCGCCGGGATGCGGCACCCGCGCAGAAAACCCGCGGCTGTGGCCGGCAGCAATGGCGGAAGCCGGCGGGGCAATCAAGGTCGAGGCGACCAGCGTGTCGCCGGCCATCAGCTCCGCCCGGATCGCGGGCATGGTCTTTGCGTCACTGGTCCGGTTCTCGACGATTCCGTTGATCAGCAGAACCCGCATGCCATCCGCATCGCGTGGCGTCATGGTGATGTGAGTGATATCGAGCGATGGCTCGGCTTGGGCTTCTCCGCTGTCGTTGAACAGGAACGAGAAGCCGCCGGCACTCGCAAAGACCAGCACGAAAGCGGCAGCCACAAGAGCGCAGAACAGATCGGCCGAAAGCGTATTCAGCACGCGCTCGACCTTGCCGACGAAGCCATTCGGCACCGAGGCCGGAGCACTGGACCTCACGCTCTCTGCAGGCTTGCCGGTCGCCCGGTTCTTGGTCCTGTCGTCTGAATTGTCGTTGTGCGAACGCGGTCTGGACCGCTGCCACCCGCCATCAGTCACGGGCACGAACTGCGCATCCACCACGGGACCACGCGCCTTCACCCGGCCCTTGGGGCCTGTTGTGATTTCGGGCGGCAGGATGTCCATGCGGACGATCGTCTTGCCGGCGCGGCTGCTGAACGTGTTCATCGGACCTCTTCGGCGCCGCTTGTCCCCCGATATCGAAAGAGGCGGCCATTGAAACGAATCCCCCCTAGTCGTAAATTCGATTGGTTAACCGTTTGCAAACAGCGCCCGAAATAAGCCCTTTTTGACCGGCGTTTTACCTTTCGTTTACCTTCATCGTTAAGAGATGGTCAGGTGCGAATCTGAAGGGTTCAGGGATTTGGTCTTCCGTTGATTCATTTCGAAAATGTTGGGTTGCGATACGGCATGGGCCCGGAGATTCTCCGGGACATGACGTTCGACATCCCGAAACGGTCATTTCAGTTCCTGACCGGCCCGTCCGGTGCCGGCAAGACGACGCTTCTGCGCCTGCTTTTCACCTCGCTCTACCCCACCCGCGGCATCATCCGCATGTTCGGCCGCGAGCTGTCGCAGATCCCGCGGAGCGAGCTGCCGATGCTGCGCCGGCGAATCGGCATCGTCTATCAGGACTTTCGCCTGCTCGACCATCTGACCACCTATGAGAACGTCGCCCTGCCGCTTCGGGTGCGCGGCAAGGACGAGGCGTCCTATCGCAATGACGTGATCGAGCTCCTCAAATGGGTCGGCCTCGGCGAGCGCATCAATGTGCTGCCGGCCGTCCTGTCCGGCGGCGAAAAGCAGCGTGCGGCGATTGCCCGTGCGCTGATGGACCGTCCGGAAATCCTGCTCGCCGACGAACCCACCGGCAATGTCGACCCGCCCATGGCCCGCCGGCTGCTCAGCCTGTTCCTCGAGCTCAACCGGCTCGGCACCGCCGTCGTCATCGCGACGCACGATCTGGCGCTGATGGATCAGGTCGATGCACGGCGGATGATCCTCACCGAAGGGCGGCTTGATATCTATGAATGAGCCGCGCCCTCCCAAGAAGACCAAACCGGCTAAGACGGAGAAAGCCCCGGCACCGGCAAACGCTTGGCAGGAGAAAGGCGCCGAGACAGCGAACGACCAGGGTCCGCGCCGCGCCTCGATGCGCGTGCGCCCGACGGCCCCGATCCTGCCTCCCTCCAATATCCAGGGCAATGCGCTGATGGTGGTGATCGCCATCATGGCCTTCCTCGCATGCCTGACGCTCGGCGGGGTCAGCATGGTGCGCGCCACCGCGGCCGGCTGGCAGAGCGAGATCGCCCGCGAAATCACCATCCAGATCAAGCCGGACGATGGCCTCGACATGGATGCGGCGCTGAAGAAGGCGCGCGATGTCGCACTGACCTTTGTCGGCACCCGGGACGGCACGATCATGGATGACAGCGCCACCGCGCGGCTGCTGGAACCTTGGCTCGGCACCGGCCTCGACCTTGCCGACCTGCCCGTGCCGCGGCTGGTGATCATCACGATCGACGAGCAGAACCCGCCCGATTTCGCAGCCATGCGCGACCTCCTGAAGACCGAGGTGCCGCAAGCCTTTCTCGATGACCACCGTACCTGGGTGGACCGGCTGGTCTCGATGGCGCGCACCACGGTGCTGATCGGCATGGGTGTGCTGATCCTCGTCTTTACCGCGATGATCCTGACCGTCGTGTTTGCCACCCGCGGCGCCCTGTCCGGCAACCGGCATATCATCGAAGTCCTGCATTTCGTCGGCGCCGAAAGCGGTTTCGTCGCCCGCGAATTCCAGAAGCATTTCCTGAAGATCAGCATCAAGGGATCGGCAGCCGGCGGCGCGCTGGCGGCACTGCTGTTTGCGGCCGCCAATCTGTGGCAGTCGAATTCGCGCGCGACGCCCCAGAGCGAGCAGGCGACCGCCTTGTTCGGATCCTTCACGATCGGCTTCGGCGGCTATCTCGGGATCTTCGCGACGATCCTGGTGATCGCCCTTCTGACGACGCTGACCGCCCGCCTGACGGTGATGAAAACCATCGACGAGATCGACCTGATCCGCTCCGATCCGGCACGGGCGGATGGCGCGCCGAAATCATAACCCGCACGTGTTTTTTGAAGTGAACCCGTTGTGGGGCTAGGCGACAACGAAATCTAGGTCTATCAACGAAATCATGACACTCGGCCAGACCCCTCCCGATGTGACGGACGACCGGACTTCGGACCGGAGACGAAGGGCTTTGCTCTCGCGCCGGAGCACGTTTAGACGAATAGCAAGACGGATCGTCATGGTGGCGTTTATCTGCGTTGCGATCGTCGTCGGCGGCTTCCTCTGGTTCGCGGACGCGGTCACATCGTTGCGAGCGCCCGATGGCGTCAAGGCCGATGCAATCGTTGTTCTGACAGGTGGATATCTGCGCATAGAACAGGCGCTCGGTCTGCTGCGCGACGGGGCCGGCAGGCGGCTTCTGATTTCCGGCGCGCATCCATCCACCACGCCAACGCAGATCCGCAAGGTCACGCAGGCCTCGCCCGACCTTTTCAAGTGCTGCGTCGATATCGGCTATGATGCGATCGATACGATCGGCAATGCCAACGAGATCTCCCGCTGGATCCACGACAACGACTACAAATCCGTGCTCGTCGTGACCAACAACTACCACATGCTGCGCAGTCTGCACGAACTGCGCCGCGCCGATCCCGCGACGGAATTCATTCCCTATCCGGTCATCAATGCAGATCTCGCCCGCCGCGCCTGGTTCGCCGAGCCGGATACTCTGCGCACGATGCTGTCGGAATACGTAAAGGTGGTGCTGGCAACCATTCGCGACTGGGTGGGCATGCAGAAGGGCAGCGGGCTTCGAACCGACGGCGATCCGACCGGGTCGGTGCCGAAAAAATCTCCCTGATCTGAGCAGGCCGTCGATCTCGCGCTTTTGTCCGCTCGAGTTCTCGTGTAGGCAACGGGCAGTCTGCAAGAAAGCCCGCTCCATGCTTCTCATCCGCTCCGTCGTGTTTAATACCGCCTTTTACGCCAACATGATCCTGCGGATGATCGTGTTCGCGCCCTATTATTTCCTGGCCTCGCGCAAGGCCGCGTTCAGCGTTCCCAAGGGCTGGGCTTCGTCCAGCAACTGGCTGATGGGAAAGATCGTCGGCGCGACCTTCGAAATCGAGGGTCTCGAGAACATTCCGGAAGGCGGCTGTATCTTCACCCCCAAGCACCAGTCGGTGTGGGACACATTCGCGCTGATGCCCCACTATCCCGACCCGGTCTATATCTTGAAGCGCGAGCTTCTGTGGATCCCGCTGTTCGGATGGTATCTGGCCAGGCAGCGGATGATCCCGGTCAATCGCGGTGCCCGCGGCAAGGTCATGGTCGAGGTGATGAAGCGCACCAAGGAAGAGATGGACAGCGGCCGCCAGCTGATCATCTACCCTGAGGGAACCCGCCGCTCGCCTGGCGCCGAACCGGACTATCGCTACGGCATCGCCCGCATCTATCGCGATGCGAAGGTTCCGGTCGTCCCGGTCGTCGCCCATTGGGGGCTGTTCTGGGGACGCCGCAAGCTGGTGAAATATCCGGGCCATTTCAAGGTCCGGATCCTGCCGGCCATCCAGCCGGGAATGCAGCCGGATGCCTTCTACAAGCACCTGATCGAAACGCTGGAAACGGCAAGCGATCAGCTGCTGGTCGAGACCGTTGCGGCGAACCCGCATGTGCCGCTGCCTCCGACGGCGTCGAAACGTCTGGCGGAACTGAAAGCGCAACAAACGCCGGTTTGAGCGGGGAACTTCAGGCCGCAAGCGCTGCGGCAACCCCTTCCAGCCACAGGTCGCGAATACCGATCTGGGCGAGATGCTCGACGGTGTTGAACACATAGGCATCGTTGGGGCCGGACTGGCCGGCCGCGTGACGCACGATGCCAGCTGCTTTCTCGACATCCATCGCACCGGCATATTGCCGGTGCGAACGATCGACGACATAGGTGACGGCCTTCACCTGCCGCCCGTCCATCAGCGTGATCGGCACGATCTTTTCGAGATAGACATTGGTGACAAGTTCGCGACGACGCAGATACTCGATCGCATCGTCCCATTCGCCGCCAGCTACCCGGAAGGCCGCGCCCCTGCACGATCCGCCACGATCGAGCCCCATGACCAGACCCGGACGATCCGGCGTTCCACGGTGCACTGTCGACCAGATGCACAGCGACCGGCGAAAGCCGTAAACGCGGGCCTGCGCCTTCTCTTCGAACGGAAAGCCCGGGTTCCACATCAGCGATCCGTAGCCAAACACCCAAAATTCGTCCATATCGCACGCCATGCCGTCATCGAGATTTGCGAAAAGACCTTTGGGAGAACAACATGGCAGCGTCAAGCCGAAGCGGCGTCAGCAGAAAACTATGGATCCTGGCGAGTGCCGTCATTCTGGCGATAGCCCTTTATACGGCAGGCTGGTTCTATGCCGCATCGGTTCTGAAACAGAACACGCTGGCACTGCTGGGTAGCCAGCAGAAGCGCGGCATCGTCGCCGAATGCACCGATGCCGAATATCGCGGCTATCCTTTCCGTATAGGCCTGTTCTGCTCCAAGGTGACGGTGGATGACCGTGAAAACGGCATTTCGGGCACGTTCGGCGCTTTGCGCTCGGCAGCCCAGGTCTATGCGCCTGGTCACATCGTCTGGGAACTCGACGCACCCTCTGAAGTCCGCACCAGCCATGGCTTCTCCGTATCCACCACCTGGAAATCGCTGCAATCCAGTATCGCTGCCAAGCTGAAAGGCGTCGAGCGGGCGTCGATGGTCATCGAGGGCTCGCGCGCAAGCGTCGTTTCCGCGGCAAACACCCAGCCCTTCGACATCACCACCGACCGGACGGAAATCCACCTGCGCCAGAACGGCGACGATCTCGATGCCGCGATCTCGCTCGACGGCACCTCGACGACAGCCGAGGGCATGGCAGAGCTTCTGCCCAAGCTCAACGCTCTCGTGGACGTGACGCTTGCCGGTCGCGCCGGCATGATTGACGGCAGCGATCCGAACGGTACAGCACTCTACAATACCAAGGGCGAGCTTCGTTCCCTGAAGGCCGATCTCGGCGAGGGACGGGTTGCCACTATCTCCGGCCCCTTCTCCTTCGATGACGAAGGGCGCATGTCAGGCAAGCTCAAACTGCGCGTGGAAAAGATCGACGCGTGGCAGCAGAGCCTCGGCGAAGTGTTTCCGGATCTCGCATCGACCATCAAGACCGCGGCAAACATGCTGGCAGCGCTTGGAGGTGGTGAAAATGCCTCACTCGACATCACCATCCGGCGCGGCAAGGTTCTGGCGGGCGGGCTGATCCAGATCGGCGAAATTCCGCGGATCTAGTGCAGACAGACCTGCTTATTTCTTCACATCCAGTGCGTGCCGGCCAAAGTCCGGCGCGTCGACATCCTGCCCGGCCTGAATGATGGAGCGGCGAATGGTGCGGGTGCGGCTGAACAGTTCGAACAGCTTGTCGCCCTCGCCCCAGCGGATTGCCCGCTGCAGGTAGGCAAGATCTTCCGAAAACCGGGCCAGCATTTCCAGGATCGCATCCTTGTTGTGCAGGCAGACGTCCCGCCACATGGTGGGATCGGAGGCTGCAAGACGCGTGAAATCGCGGAAACCGGAGGCGGAATACTTGATGACTTCCGATTCGGTGACCGTTTCCAGATCATCCGCCGTGCCGACGATATTATAGGCGATGATATGCGGCAGGTGGGAAACGATCGCGAGCACCTTGTCGTGGTGTTCGGGATCCATCTCGTCGATGCGCGAACCGAGCGCCACCCAGAAGGCCTTCAACTGCTCGAGCGCCGCCTGATCCGTTTCCGGCAGCGGCGTGAAGATGCACCAGCGATCGCGAAACAGACCCGGAAAGCCCGCATCCGGACCGGACTTCTCGGTACCGGCCAGCGGGTGACCGGGAATGAAATGCACGCCTTCAGGCATATGCGGCGCCATCTGCGCAATGACGGAGGCCTTGGTCGAGCCGACATCGGTGACGATGGCACCCGGCTTCAGGCTGCCCGCGATCTGCTTGGCGACCGTTTCCGACGCACCAACAGGCACAGAGACAATGACGAGGTCGGCATCCTTCACCGCATCGGCTGCAGACGCGGTGTATTCGGTGCCAAGCTCCAGCTCTTCCGCCCGCTTCAGCGTCTCGCTACTGCGTGTCGAGATGACGACGTGATTGGCGAGCCCGAGCTCCTTCACGTCGCGCGCAATAGATGAGCCGATCAGGCCGATGCCGATCAGAGCGATCCGATCGAACTGCGGATGGGTCATGATGTCGGTCCCGTTGCTGTCAGCGTGCCAGAAATTCGCCGAGCGTTTCGATGACGCCGCGATTGGCTTCTTCCGAGCCGATCGTCATGCGCAGCGCGTTCGGCAGGCCATAGCCCTTGACGACCCGCAGGATATAGCCGCGGCTGGTGAGGAAGGCATCGGCATCCGGCGCACGCTTGCCGTCCACATCAGGGAAATGGATCAGCACAAAATTGGTGACCGACGGCGTGACCTTGAGCCCGAGCGTTTCAAATGCGTGGGTCAGCTTGTCGAGCCAGAGCGTGTTGTGCTCGACGGCCTTCTCGACGAACGCCCGATCGCGGATGGCCGCAGCACCTGCGGCAATCGCCGGCGCATTCAGGTTGAACGGTCCGCGGACGCGGTTGAGCGCATCGAGAATGGCGGCCGGGCCGTACATCCAGCCGATGCGAAGCGCCGCAAGACCGTAGGCCTTCGAGAAGGTCCGGCACATCACGACGTTCTTGCTGTTGGAAACGAGCTCGAGGCCGGCTTCGTAATCATTCTTCTTCACGTATTCCGCATAGGCCGCGTCGAGAACCAGGATGACGCTTTTCGGCAGGCCGGCATGCAGGCGGCGGATGTCGGATACCGGGACATAGGTGCCGGTCGGATTGCCCGGATTGGCGATGAACACCATCTTCGTCTTGTCCGTGACAGCGGCGAGGATCGCGTCGACATCGACGGTGCAATCCTTTTCCGGCACTTCGATCGCCTTGGCGCCGGCACCAGTGATCTGGATCTTGTAGACGAGGAACCCGTGCTGGGTGATGATCGCCTCGTCGCCGGCACCGAGATAGACATGGCACAGCAGGCCGAGCAGTTCATCCGAACCATTGCCGCAGATGATGTTGGCAGCGTTCAACCCGTGCACCGAGCCGATCGCTTCGCGCAGCGCCAAAGCCTGGCCATCCGGATAGAGTTCGAGGTGACGGGCTGCCTCGCGAAAGGCTTCGATCGCAGCCGGGCTCGCACCAAGCGGTGTTTCGTTGGACGAGAGCTTGAACACCCGCGCAACGCCGGGAGCATGATCCTTGCCGGGCACATAGGCGGCGATATCCAGAATGCCTGGACGCGGAACGGGCTCACTCGCAACGATGCTCATCGATTGGACCTTCTCGGTAATGCCTGTAGGCGGGGTATGCTCAGGCATTAAAGCTGAAAAGGCCCAATGTCGAGCCGGTTTTAAGAGCCTTTCGGCGTGTCGGGCTGCGTCCGCGTCGTCGGCACGCCGCGCGGTGCCATGACCGGCACGAACACGCGTCTCGACGCGCGGGCTGCCACCGGCAGACCCTGATACAGCCGCTTTTGCGCCTCCAGCACTATGACGCCGGAAAACACCGGCCAGAAGCGGCGACCGATACGATCGAAGACCTGACGCATCTTCATGATCGTCCGCGCCTTCGACGGCGGGAAAAACAGTGCCTCTGCGCTGGCGCCTGGCGTGAAGTTCGTCTCACGCATCAGCGTCGTCAACTGCCCGCGCGAATAGGGGCGACCGGAGCCGAAGGGCGTATGTTCCATGCGGGCCCAGACGCCGCGACGGTTCGGAACGACGATCACCAAGCGCCCGCCTGGCGCCAGCACCCGCCAGATTTCCTTCAGCGTCTCACGCGGATTTTCGGCAAATTCCAGCGAATGCACCAGCAGCACGCGATCGACCGAACTGTCCGGCAGCGGCAATTCCTCGTCGAACACCAAAGCCGTGCTCGAAAGCTCGCCCGGCGGCCAGTTCACCGCCCCCTGCCCGGCCGGCATGAAAGCGAAGGTGCGCTCGGTATCGGCCCGGAAGTGATCGAGATAGGGTACCGCGTATCCAAGCCCGACCAGACGCTCCTCCGGCAGGCGCGCCCAGAGCGACGACAAGGCCACGACGATCGACTGCTCGGCAAACCGGCCAAGAGCAGAATGATAGAACTCACGCAGATCGACGATATCGACGGACAAGATTAATTGCTCGCTGAAGGTGGTTGGACTTCAAGGCACCAGTCTCTACATTGTTCCACAAGTGGATTTGAGCAATAGGTGAGGCAGTATGAAGCCGTTGGAACTCGAAGTTTTTTCCTGCCGGAGCGATAATTTCGGCGTTCTCGTGCACGATCCCGAAAGCGGGCTGACCGCTTCGATCGATGCGCCGGAAGAAAAACCGATCATCGAGGCCGCCGCCCGCCGCGGCTGGACGATCACCCACATCTTCACCACCCATCACCACACCGATCACGTGGAAGCCAATCTGGCGTTGAAGGAGAAGTTGGGACTGGAGATCATCGGCCCCGTCAACGAGGCGGTGGCGATCCCCGGCCTCGACCGGACAGTCGCAGATGGCGACGAGTTTCATTTCGGCGACCATCTCGTTCGCGTCATCGAGACGCCAGGCCACACGGCCGGCCACATCTGCTTCCATTTCCCGGACGACAAGATCCTGTTTGCCGCCGATACGCTGTTTGCGCTCGGTTGCGGCCGCCTGTTCGAACGCTCCGCTTCCGACATGTGGTCTTCGCTGCAGAAGCTAGCTGTTCTGCCGGATGAAACGGCGATCTATTTCGGTCATGAATACACGCTCTCCAACGCTCGCTTCGCGCTGACGATCGACCCGGACAACGAGCGGCTGAAGACGCGAGCCGCCGAGATCGAGGCGCTGCGCGCCGACGGGAAGTTCACGATCCCGACGATGATGGGCCTCGAGAAGGAAACCAACCCCTTCCTGCGCCCCGCCGATCCCGCAATCCGCCGCAACCTGATCATGGAAAGCAAGACCAACGAGGAAGTGTTTGCCGAGATCCGCAAGCGCAAGGACAGTTTTTAAGCGATGTCGCCTCAAGAGATCATCACCACGCTTCACATGCAGCGCCACCCGGAAGGCGGCTGGTATGCGGAGACCTTTCGCGATGGAGACGGCACCGGGCGCGGCGCCTCGACGGCGATCTACTACTTGCTTCAGGCCGGCGAGAAATCGCACTGGCACCGGGTGCGCGATGCAGCGGAAGTCTGGCACTATTATGCCGGCGATCCGCTGCTTTTGAAGATCTCGGATGGAAAGACCGTCGAGGAAATCCGGCTCGGCGTGGATCTGGCCAGCGGCGAGCGGCCTCAAGCCGTGGTGCCGGCCGATGCCTGGCAGGAAGCAGAACCACTCGGCGCCTACACGCTGGTGGGCTGCACGGTCGCGCCGGGATTCGAGTTTGCGAGCTTCGAGATGGCAGCGCCTGGCTGGGAGCCGGGTTGAGGGCGTGCACATACCCGAGCACAAACCGGTGTGGAGCGCCTAGTCTTCCTTGCGCTTGCCATACTTCCGTTCGTGCTGTCGCACTGTGAAATAGGCATAGGCCCATCCCAAAGCCGCGATCGAGAGCGGAAGAACGATGAACGCATATATCTGCAAACCTGTCATAGCAGCTTCCTCAATATACGCTTGCCTCCCCAATGTAGAATAGCGGCGGCAAAAAGCCAACCGGGTCCCACAACCGAAAGTATAAAAGCGTTTCCAGTCGAGACTGACGGCGCATAGATCGCCGCGGCGATCGGAGCAAACACGCCAACCGTGAGACAGGACGTCGACGCCCGGTCGAAGGAATTGGCGACGTACTTGGTTCGTTCGTTATGGATGATCGACATCGTCGGCAGATCACTCGCTGTTGCGATGGCAATCTAGCGGATAAGTTGCAGGCAACACACCCAAAGCCTGACGCTCAGGCTGCTAATCCGCTTCGACAGCTTTCGATTTCGGCCGCAGCATATCACGTGCAGCAAGCACCGCTCCACCGGTGATCAGCACGCAGGCCGCGAGAATGCGCCAGTCCGGTTCGGCAAAGCCCGAAAGCACCAGGATCAATGTCGAAAGCAGCGGCGCGGCATAGCTTGCGGCGCCGATCACCTGGATATCGCCGTTCTTCACGCCGTAATCCCAAGCGTAGAAGGCAGCGCCAACCGGCAGCAGGCCAAGGCCGACGACCGCCGCCCACTGGCTGGCGTCCGCCGGCCATATCGTCGTCTCCAGCGCCAGATGGCACACAAGCGACAACAGCGATGTGGCGAGGCAGAACCCCGTCACCACATCGGTCGAGACACGATCGAAGCTGCGGGTGAGAAGCGAATAGCCTGCCCAGGTGAAGGCGCAGATGAAGGCCATGCCATAGCCCAGCGTATAGGCCCCGTCGAACGACAGGCCGTTGCGCGAAACGATGGCAATCGAGCCGCAAAGTCCGGCAATCGCACCGGCGACATGGTACCAGCGCAGCCGCTCGCCGGGCAGAAGCGCCGAACCGACGACGATGAGCAGCGGCCAGAGATAGGCGATCAGCCCCGCCTCGACGGCCGGCGCATTGCGCAGCGCGGTGAAATACAGGAAGTGGTAGCCGAACAGTCCGCCGATACCGATGATCCAAACCTTGGCAGGTTGCTTTAGAAGCTGGATGCGCTGCGGCCTGAAGGCGAACAGGATCAGCCCCGGCAGACTGCCGATCGCAAACGTCATCGCGTTCATCTGGAAGGGCGGAACCTTGCCGGATGCCGCCGTCATCAGCGCCAAAAGCGACCACATCAGAATGGCCGTAAAACCGATCAGCGTCCCCCGGATCTTCACTATGCCTCCTTCGGCATAAGCCGATCTTCTAATCGCCGATCTTCACGGCCGTCACGTAGAGCGGCCCCATCCTGGTCGGGATACGGGCATAGACAGGAGCATATACATTTGCGCCATCGGCCTTGGCAAACCAGATTTCCATCGGCGTCTTGCGCAGATACTCGATATCGGTGCGCCCGCGACGGAAACCCGATTTCGGCGTGTAGCGGATCGAGCAGACGATGGCCTCTCCCTTGAACCCTTCCGCCGCAAACGGCTTGGTGCCCATCGGTGACAGCACCAGATCCATGCGCGATTCACCGTCATAGATCGGCAACCGGTTCGGGCAGATCTTGGCATCTGCCGGAAAGATCAGCCCGCTCAACGGGTCGAGCACGGCGCGAAGATCCTTGTCCGTCGCCGGCACCCAGTTTTCCCGGTTGCGGCGCGGCGGCGGGGTGATCTTCGTATCCGTCACGTTGCCGTTGCTGTAGGAGATATCGTAGACGCGCTTCCGCTTTCCGACATTGTAGACGAGACTGTAGCGGTCGGCCTGCAGCTTTTCGCCCTGGATGCGACCCGTCACGCTGGTTTGCGCAGAAACCTTGCTGATGATATCGGCGATACCGGCAGATTTGAACGTTCCGTTGATCTTGTACTGCCCGCCGTCGAATTCGCTCGAAAAGCTCGCTGTCGCGATCGGCAGTATCCCGAGCGTGATACTGTATTGGCTGACCTGCCGGGTTTCGGCCGCCATCGAGGGCGTTGCTGCACCGAAACTCACAAGAGAGGACAGGGCGACGGCGAAATATTTGCGAGAAAGCATGAACGGCCCTGACGGATGAGATGGAAGCGACTTGCCTGACGAGTGTGACTGACCATAATGGCAAGAAAACAGCGATGTGCCAGCTGCAAAAGCGCCAAGCGACGCCTTGAGAGTCCGAAACGCACGGTTTTGGCTTGACGCGCCGGACCCCACTGACTATAGAACCGCAACTTTCCACTCAGGACCAGTTGGATCGGCATGTCGGGCATTGCCCGGAAATTGCTTCCAATTGCAGAATAGAACAAAGGTGTATCCCATGTCTCGTGTATGCGAACTGACCGGCAAGGGCGTAATGACCGGCAATAACGTCAGCCATGCCAACAACAAGACCCGTCGTCGGTTCCTGCCGAACCTGTGCCAGGTCACTCTGATCTCCGATTCGCTCGGCCAGCGCTTCCGTCTGCGGGTTTCCGCTCACGCGCTTCGCTCCGTTGAGCATCGCGGTGGTCTCGACGCTTTCCTTCTGAAGTCCAGCGAGACTGAGCTGTCCATGCGCGCTCGTCTTCTGCGTCGCCAGATTGCCAAGAAGACTGCTGAAGCAGCGACTGCTGCTTAATCAGCGTCTTTGACATCACCGGCTTTGAAGAGGGCTTGACCGGATAACCGGACAAGCCCTTTCTCATGGCCATATCCGCAACTGGTGGCATACCCCAGGATAAAAAAATGCAAGCGAAACGCTATACCCTTATCTATGCCCTGCTGATGGCAGCGGTCGTCGTCGCCTCGAACTTCCTCGTGCAGTTCCCTGTCACAGGAAGCCTTTTCGGAGTAGCCCTTGGCGATCTCCTGACCTGGGGCGCTTTCACCTATCCCTTCGCCTTCCTCGTCACTGACCTTACCAACCGCCAGTTCGGAACGACAATCGCACGCCGCGTGGTTCTGGTCGGCTTTATCTTCGGTGTGACGCTGTCGCTCTGGGCATCCGCCCCGCGCATCGCGATCGCGTCGGGCACCGCCTATCTGGTCGGCCAGCTTCTGGACATCTCGGTGTTCAACCGCCTGCGTCGCCAGTCCTGGTGGCAGGCGCCGCTGGCAGGCTCGCTGCTTGGCTCGGCACTTGATACGCTGCTGTTCTTCTCGCTGGCCTTTGCCCCTGTTTTCGCCTTCCTCGGCGCCAATGACGACTTCGCCGTCGGCTGGTCTCCGATTCTGGGCGCGCTCTCGACCGAAGCCCCGCGCTGGGTCTCCTGGGCGCTCGGCGACCTCGTGGTCAAGATCCTGGTGGGCATCGCGCTGCTGCTGCCCTATGGCGCGCTGATGAGCGTATTGCGGCCGATGCCGCAGGTTGCTCCGACAAAGTAGTCTCTGACAGCAACTAGGGGAGCCTCAGGGCTCCAAAGGATGCTGACAAAGGCCTTATCTAACAGCTCAGCAGATCACTTGGGAACTCGAGCCGGTTGCCCCAAACTCCCTCATCCTCGCCCTTGTGGCGAGGATCCAGTAAGCTCAAGTCCTTGAGCTGAGTGAGTCTTTGACCCGACAGACGTCGGGTCGCTGGATCCCCGCCACAAGGGCGAGGATGAGGGAGAGTGGGGTATCGCTCTCGTCAAACAAGCTTTTTCAGAGTTTGCCAGCAGTCCGGGGAGCTTGCGGGTGCTCCCCCTCTCTCATTCCGCGAGCCGGAATTCCAGCATCAGATTGCGCTGCAGGAAGTTGCCGTTGTCGTCGGAGACGAGGATGAGATGGGGGCGGCCGTCGGGCGCCTCGATCACGTCGAGACCTTCCATATTGTCGATCGCGGAGGTCATGTCCGCTTCCAGCAGGACTTCGCCGTCGATTAGGGCACCCGGACGGATCTCTGCGGCATCGAAGCGGCGGATGCGCATGCCGAGGCCGCCGAGGAAGCTGAAGCGGCGCTCCAGCAGCAGGAAGTCACCATCCGGCAGAAATGCGCCATCGGTCGCGTCATAGGGATCGTGACGGACGATCTTGAAAACGCCCTTCAGCGGTCCTTCGAGAATGGCCGCAAACATGTTGCCGTTCTGATCGAGGCTGTGTTCCGTCACCGTGACGAGCGAGCCCTTGAGCGGGCTGTCTTCAGGCGAGAGCGCCAGCGTTTCCATGCCGGCGTTCATCCGCAATTCCCTGCGGGGAAAGACGAAGTCTATCGTGCGGGTCGGACCGGAGGTCTCGAAACCAGGATCCGGATAGGTATCGATCCGGTGCAGCTGCTCGAAGCTCACCACCGCCTCCCCCTTACGCAGGGCAAGACCCTCCGCATCCGAATGGAACTTCGACCCCGGCCGCCCGCCTCGGTAAAGCAGTGGCGAGACCTGCAGGCGACTGAGGCCCGAAAGACGGCCCTCCGCATCCCGTTCGATCTGGCCGGTCAGCCAGTGACCGGTATCGAGCACCGAAACGAAACTCTTACCGTCCGGCCGGAAGCGGATCGCCGATAGCGATTGCAGCGTGCTGTCGTTTGACGAGAACTGCAGTCCGCCTAGAAATTCGAGCTTGCCGAAACGAGTGGCATCGGAGCCCGTCTTGAAACGGGATATGGTATGGACGGTTGCCTCTATGTCAGGACCGGCGGCACCGGCCGGCAGAGCGAACACTGCGGTCGACATCAGAGCCGCAGCCACGGCCACGAGGAAGAATTTCACCGAAGCCCTCAGCCTGCCCGTCGCATACGGCCGCCGCGCGCACCACGACCGCCCTGTGCCGACGACTTGTCGGCAAACAGTTCGGCCAACTGCTCGGTCATCGCGCCTGCCAGTTCGTCTGCATCGACGATGGTGACAGCATTGCGATAGTAGCGCGTCACATCATGGCCAATACCGATCGCCAGCAGTTCGACCGGAGACTTGGTCTCGACCTGTTCGATGACCGCACGCAGGTGACGCTCCAGATAATTGCCCGGATTGACCGACAGCGTCGAATCGTCGACCGGTGCGCCGTCGGAAATCATCATCAGGATCTTGCGCTGTTCCGGCCGCGCGATGAGACGGTTATGCGCCCACATCAGCGCTTCGCCGTCGATGTTTTCCTTGAGCAGGCCTTCGCGCATCATCAGGCCGAGATTTCGGCGCGAACGGCGCCATGGCGCATCGGCGGACTTGTAGACGATGTGGCGCAGATCGTTGAGACGGCCGGGCGTCGCAGGCTTGCCGTTTGCAAGCCAGTTCTCGCGGCTCTGGCCGCCCTTCCAGGCCTTGGTGGTAAAACCGAGGATCTCGACCTTGACGCCGCAGCGTTCCAGCGTGCGCGCGAGAATGTCGGCGCAAGTTGCCGCAACCGTGATCGGACGGCCGCGCATCGAACCGGAATTGTCGATCACCAGCGTCACGACCGTATCGCGGAACTGCGTATCGCGTTCCTTCTTGAAGGAAAGCGGCTGCATTGGGTCGATGATCAGGCGCACGAGGCGGGCCGGGTCGAGATAGCCCTCCTCCAGGTCGAAATCCCAGGAGCGGTTCTGCTGCGCCATCAGGCGACGCTGCAGCCGGTTGGCCAGACGGCCGACGGCGCCCTGCAGATGCGCGAGCTGCTTGTCGAGGAAAGCGCGCAGCCGGTCGAGCTCCGCTTCGTCACACAGCTCTTCGGCGGTGATCTCCTCGTCGAACTCCTGCGTGAAGATGTGATAATCCACCTTCTCGTTGAAATCGTCGAACGGGCTGTTCGGGCGGCGGGTCTCGCCTGGGGTCTCGGAGTGATCGTCGCTTTCGTCGGACATCTCCTCGTCCGACATTTCGGCGCCGTCCATCTCGCCTTCGTCCATGTCGTCGTCGGCAACGTCGCTCTGTTCGGCGGGCGCGGCGTCCGATCCGGCTTCTTCCTCGACTTCCTCGTTCTCAGTCTCGCCGCTGCTCGGCTGTTCCTCGTCGTTCTGGTTGTCGATTTCCTCAGGCTCGCTGTCGTCGCTGGCGAGATCCTCGGCCATCTGCATGGAGGACAGCATGCGGCGCACGACCTTGGAGAAGGCCTGCTGGTCCTCGATGACATTTCTCAGATTGTCGAGATCGCCGGACGCCTTGTCCTCGATAAACGGACGCCAGAGGTCGAGCACCTTGCCGGCGCTTTCGGGCGGCTTCACGCCGGTCAGCTTTTCGCGCACCAGCATGGCGATCGCTTCGCCGATGGGTGCGTCTTCCTGACGCTCGATGCCAGTGAAATTCGCCTTGGCGTATTTTTCCTGATGCATCGAGTTGAGGTTGGAGGCAACGCCGGTCATTCGCAGCGCGCCGATCGATTCGATCCGGGCCTGCTCGACCGCATCGAACACGGTGCGCGCATCCGATCCCTGTGGCGCCAGATTGGCGTGCACGGCCGTATCGTGGCAGGCAATCCGCAGCGCCATAGAATCGCCGAGGCCGCGGGTGACGGCCAGTTCATGGGCCGTCGGGCGCCTGGAGATCTCAGGCAGACGAATGCGATCACCGGCAAGTCCGGGGCGCTCGTTGGCGAACGACACCTCGACCTCGCCATTGGCGGCAATCGACCGGACGCAGCCGGTGATCGCCCGGCGCAACGGCTCGGTATCGACCATGCCGCTGGACTTGGGCTTCGAATTGTCTCCACGACCTGACATGGCCTGCATTTCCTTCGCTTGGCGAGTTAGGTCACGCCCCTGCCGACGTTCATTAAGCGCCGAGAACCATGTTCGCGGCACTTTCCTTGAGCTCGACGCCGAAGGCGCGCTGATACTGTTCGGCCACCAGCGTGCGCTCAAGCTCGTCGCACTTGTTGAGGAAGGTGATGCGGAAGGCAAAGGCGACATCACCGAAGATCTCGGCATTCTCGGCCCAGGTGATGACCGTACGCGGGCTCATCACGGTGGACAGGTCGCCGTTGATGAAGGCGGAGCGGGTCAGATCGGCGACGCGCACCATCTTCGACACGGTTTCGCGACCTTCAGCCGTCTTGCCGAACGACTTTACCTTGGCGGCAACGATATCGACTTCCTTTTGGTGCGGCAGGTAGTTCAACGTTGTCACGATCGACCAGCGGTCCATCTGTGCCTGGTTGATCTGCTGGGTGCCGTGATAAAGGCCGGTCGTATCGCCCAGACCAACCGTGTTGGCGGTCGAGAAGATGCGGAATGCCGGGTGAGGACGAATGACGCGGCTCTGGTCGAGAAGCGTCAGGCGGCCCGACGATTCCAGCACGCGCTGAATGACGAACATCACGTCCGGACGACCTGCGTCGTATTCGTCGAACACAAGTGCGACATTGTGCTGGTAGGCCCAGGGCAGGATGCCGTCCTTGAATTCGGTGACCTGCTTGCCGTCCTTCAGCACGATCGCGTCCTTGCCGACGAGATCGATACGGCTGACGTGGCTGTCGAGGTTGACGCGCACGCAAGGCCAGTTGAGGCGGGCGGCAACCTGCTCGATATGGGTCGATTTGCCGGTTCCGTGGAAACCGGACACCATGACGCGGCGGTTATGGGCAAAGCCTGCGAGGATGGCGAGCGTCGTGTCGCGGTCGAACAGGTAGTCCGGATCAAGGTCCGGAACGTAAGGGTCGCCGTGGCTGTAGGCCGGAACCCTCAAATCGGTATCAATGCCGAAAACATCCCGGACAGATACTGTGGTGTCGGGAAGGTTGGAAATGTCTAAGTCTATCTTGCTCATCATAACTCCAGGGCACGGGCAAATGCCCGGCCTTCATCCTCGCTGCCATATGTTTTTACGGCTTAGCAGAAACCCGCCTGCTTCAACAACTGGTATGCTTGAATGACAGCGCGAAAACGGTCTTCAGAACCGCGGTCTCCGCCATTGGCATCCGGGTGGTGCTTCTTGACCAGTTCCTTGTAGCGCCGCTTGATATCGGTCGAATTCGAGTTTGCCGCCAGTTCCAGCGTATCGAATGCCTTGGCTTCCAGCGTTTTCAGCTTGCGCCCCTGCGTCTCGAACCGTCCGCCGGTGCCCGCACGGGCCTGGGAAACAAAGCCGAACGGATCTTTGAAACGCTGCTGCGCGTAAGCAGTTCCGCTGGCGCCGCCGGCACTGGAACGCGCGCTTGAATGCAATGGCCCGTCTTTCGCCGCCTTGTTGACGCCAACCGTCCAGGTGGGGCGATGACCGGTGATCGCTTCCTTCTGGTAGCGCGCAATCTCGCCATCCGACAGGCCGGAGAAATAGTTGTAACCCTTGTTGTATTCCTTCACATGCTCGAAGCAGAACAGGAAGAACTGTCCTTCCGCATTTCGACCCACGGGCGCGCGGTGGGCGCCGGGCTTGTCGCACCCGTCCCACTGGCAGGTCGGAGCCTGCGCAGCCGTTTCCTGCTGCCTGTTCCGGCGCGTCCGGATCCGGTCGAAATATTTGGAATCGAGTTTCATAAGGCTCCTATTATGGGGCCGCCGAGAAGTCGGGACAAGAATTGACAAACCGGTTTGTTGCTGGTTTCTGAGATGCCCTTCTGCGTCGCCCTGTCTGCCATCAAAGGAAGCCGAACATGACCGTAAGAGCCCGCATCGAAGCTACGCTTCGCGACAACCTTGCCCCCGATCGGCTCGAGGTGATCGACGAGAGCCAGCATCACGCCGGACATCAGCCGGATATTACAGGAACCGGCGAGACCCATATGCGGGTGCGGATCGTGTCTCCGGCATTTGCGGGAAAGAGCCGTCTCGACCGGCACCGGGCCGTGAATGCGCTGCTGAAGCCCGAACTCGACGCAGGCCTGCACGCGCTGGCGGTGGAAGCCGCGGCACCGGGCGAAGCGACGCGCTGGTAGCGGAGACCTATTCGCCGGGCAGCGCTGTCTCGACTGCCGGGCGGATTCTGAGCCGCGTGATGCGGTTCTTCTCGCGCTTCAGGACGATGAAGCGCTTGCCGTGGAAGGTGAAGGCCTGCCGCTCTTCGGGGATGAGCTTTGATTCGTGGATGACGAGGCCGGCGATCGTCGTCGCCTCTTGATCGGGAAGGCTCCAGCCGAGCGCCCGGTTGAGATCGCGGATCGGCACCGAGCCATCGACCAGGATCGAGCCATCCGCTTCCTGGCGCACGCCACGGACCTCGATATCATGCTCGTCTGCGATATCGCCGACGATTTCCTCGAGAATATCCTCCAGCGTGACGATGCCCTGCACCTCGCCATATTCGTCGACCACGACGGCGAAATGCACCTTGCGCTTCAGGAACGCTGCAAGCTGATCCTTGAGACTGGTACTATCGGGCACAAACCACGGCCGCTGGGCGATCTTTACGACATCGACAGGGGCCCCGTCGGCCTCCACGTCGGCAAGTGTGCGCAACAGGTCCTTGGCATGCAGCACACCGATAATGTTTTCGGTCGAATTGCGCCACACCGGCATGCGGGTATAGGGGCTTTCGAGCACGGTGCGCACCAGAACCTCAGGCGGATCGTCGGCGTTCAAGGCGCGCATGACGGTGCGGTGCCGCATCACGTCGGAGACTTCGAGCTCCTGAAGCTCGAACAGACCGCTCAGCCGGTTGCGGTCCCGCTGCACCGGATCGCGCTCGCGGTGCCTGGCCTCGAGTGCGGAATGCAGATCGTCGCGGTCCGCAAAGACCAGCGTTTCCGGCGACAGCGTCAGGCCGGACATGCGAAGCAGGCGGCGGATGACCGCGTTCAGCAGGCGCGATGGCAGGCTGCGTTTGGCGCTCATCGGCTCCGCTTTTCGTCAAGGAAGCTCAGCACTTCGGAAGACGGCACATCATCAGCGACGAAGGACTGGCCGATCCCGTGGGTGAGGATGAAGGTGAGCTTGCCGCTCTTGACCTTCTTGTCCTGCGCAATCGCATCGAGAAGCCTCTGCGTCGGCGGCAGTTCGCCCGGAATATCGCTGATCCTGGTCGGCAGGCCGACGGCTTTCAGATGCGCCTCCACGCGGCTTGCATCATCAGGGCTTGCAAGGTTCATGCGGGATGAAAACTGGTAGGCCAGCACCATGCCGATCGCGACGCCTTCGCCATGAACGAGGCGCTTCCCATCATATTCGACGGCGGCTTCCAGCGCATGGCCGAACGTGTGGCCGAGATTGAGGAGCGCACGACGGCCGGTCTCGCGCTCGTCTTCGACCACTACATCGGATTTCGACTGGCAGCTTCTGGCAATCGCCTCGATCCGCTCGGGCTCGCCTGAGAACACGGCCTTCCAGTTCTTTTCCAGCCATTCGAAGAAATCCGGCTGGTCGATCAGCCCGTATTTGGCGACTTCGGCATAGCCTGCGCGAAACTCCCGCTCCGACAGCGTGTCGAGTGCTGCGGTATCGGCGAGAACCAGATCCGGCTGGTGGAAGACGCCGAGCAGGTTCTTGCCGTGACGGGTGTTGATGCCCGTCTTGCCGCCGACGGACGAATCCACCTGCGCCAGAAGCGAGGTGGGGATCTGCACGAAGCGCACGCCGCGCCGCACGATGCCTGCCGCAAAACCTGCGAGATCGCCTATCACGCCGCCGCCAAGCGCGATCACGGCATCGTTACGTTCGATCCGGGCCGACAGAACCATGTCGCACACCGTTGACAGGTGTTCGAGGCTCTTGGTCTTTTCGCCGGCCGGCAGCGTCAGCGACACGGCTTCGATGCCATCGGTCTGGAGGCTGTCCATCAGCGCTTCGAGATAGAGCGGTGCCACGTTTTCGTCCGTTACGATCGCCGCGCGCCGGCCTTTCAGCCGCGACGTGATCTCGCCGCCGGCGCGCTCGATGAGGCCGGGGCCGATCAGAATATCGTAGGCGCGCCCTTGGAGCGGCACATGCACCAGGCGTTCGGAAGCACGGGAGAATTGGTTCATGGCATGTCACCTGTCTTTGCAAGGCCGGCCTTGGGAAGCCCGGCCAGCGCTTTTAGCACCTCGTTGACCATCACGTCCTTGCGGACATTATGCGACAGCACGGTGAGATCGGCTTCGGCATAGATCGGGTAGCGCTGGATCATCAGGTTCTCCAGCGTCTGCTTCGGGTTTTCGGTTTTCAGAAGCGGGCGGTGATCGCGCCGGTTGACGCGCTCCCACAGAACATCCAGATCCGCCTTCAGCCACAGCGAAACGCCGCCGGCCTTGATCTGCGCGCGGGTCGCCTCGTTGATGAAGGCACCGCCGCCGGTCGAGACCACCCGCGGTCCCTGCTTCAGCAACCGCTCGATGACCCGCGTTTCCAGTGCCCGGAATTCCGTTTCGCCGTATGCGGCAAAAAGCTCCGAGATCGTCATGCGGGAAACTTTTTCGATTTCCGCGTCGGTATCGACGAAGGGCACGTTGAGCGCCTGGGCGACCAGCTTTCCGATCACCGACTTGCCCGCTCCCATCAGACCGACAAGGGTCAGGTTGCGGCCATCGAGTGCCGCGCTCGCCCGCTGCTTGAGCGACTGTTCCGCAATGGATGCAACTTCGTTCATCGTCTCGTCCGTTTGCGAAACGGTATCGACAAATGCGGGATGGGCGTCAAGCCGCGCGGCGCCTGAAACACCGCCCTCACCGTTTCTTCTTGTCGATCTATAAACATTTACGGATATAGTGCAGCGCAACGAAGCGGAGTTCTCGATGCCTACCCTGTTCCGGTTTCTATTCGTGCTCGCGGTCATCGCTGGCATCATCTACGGAAGCATGGTGGCACTGGTCTTTCTGGTGGAGCCGCGCGAACGCGATGTCACCGTGCGCGTGCCCTCCGAACGGCTGAACCCGCCCGCCCAGAAGCCCTGACCGCCCGAATAAGGGCTAGGACGTACCGATGGCAGACCTGTCTCGCGCTCACATCGAAGCCTTTCTGGAAATGATGAGCGCCGAACGCGGTGCGGCGATGAACACGCTTTCGTCCTATGAGCGCGATCTGGAGGACATGCATTCCTTCCTCGCGACCCACAAATCGACGCCGTCGTCTGCGCAAAGCGCCGATCTGTCGGCCTATCTTAGCCATCTCGGCAAGCAGGGCTTTGCCGCGTCCTCGCAGGCAAGACGCCTTTCTGCCATGCGGCAATTCTACAAGTTCCTCTATGCCGAAGGCCTTCGGACCGACGATCCGACATCCATTCTGGACGCCCCGAAGAAGGGCCGTTCGCTGCCGAAGATCATGACCGAGGCAGACGTGACACGTCTCTTAAGTCTTGCCATCGAGGAAGCGGCACAGCCGGGACCCGATCAGATTTCCCGCGCCCGCATGCTGGCGCTGCTCGAGCTTCTGTATGCAACGGGGATGCGGGTGAGCGAACTCGTCTCACTGCCCGCAAAGGTGCTGGACCAGGAAGGCCGGTTCCTGATGGTGCGCGGCAAGGGCAACAAAGAACGGCTGGTGCCGCTCTCCCGCTCGGCCATCGCCGCGATGAAAGTTTATGGCGAAATGCGGTGCAGCCGCGAAAAAGATGCGGAGAGCATCTGGCTCTTCCCTTCCAGCAGCAAGGAAGGTTATCTTCCCCGCCAGGTTTTCGCCCGCGACCTCAAGGGACTGGCGGCGCGGGCGGGCTTAAAAACCGCTGCGATCTCGCCGCATGTGATGCGTCACGCCTTTGCAAGCCATCTTTTGGCAAACGGCGCAGACCTTCGAGTGGTACAGGAACTGCTTGGACATTCAGACATTTCCACCACTCAAATATACACTCATGTCCTGGAAGAACGGCTTCGCCAGACGGTGCAAACACATCACCCTCTTGCAAAACAGGCCAAAAACCGGGATTAGAAGCCCCGATCGAAAATTGGAACGCTACGTTCCTCAAGAGAAAAACAACCGGAAACCGGATCTCATGCAAACGTATCTCGACTTCGAAAAGCCAATCTCTGACCTCGAGGGCAAGATCCACGAGCTCAAGAAGCTCACGGACGAGAATGAAGGCATAGACACGACCGACGAGATTACCCGCCTTGAAGGCCGGGTGAAGGAAGCGGTCAAGGACATCTATTCCAAGCTCGGCGCCTGGGAGAAGACGCAGGTTGCCCGCCATCCGCAGCGCCCGCATTTCGTCGATTATGCCGCAAAGCTGTTTACCGATTTCACGCCGCTTGCCGGCGACCGCAATTTCGGTGAAGACGCGGCGATCCAGGCAGGCCTTGCCCGTTTCAACGGTATGCCTGTCGCGCTGATGGGCCAGGAAAAGGGTCACGACACCAAGAGCCGCCTGAAGCACAATTTCGGCAGCCCGCGTCCCGAAGGCTATCGCAAGGCGATCCGCATCATGGAAATGGCCGACCGCTTCGGTCTTCCGATCATCTCCCTGATTGATACGGCAGGCGCCTATCCGGGCGTCGGCGCGGAAGAGCGCGGCCAGGCGGAAGCCATCGCCCGCTCGACGGAAATGTGCCTTGGCGTGAAAGTCCCGTTGATCTCCATCGTCATCGGCGAAGGCGGCTCCGGCGGTGCGATTGCCATCGCCACCGGCAACCGGGTCTATATGCTCGAGCACTCGATCTATTCGGTCATCTCGCCGGAAGGCGCCGCCTCCATCCTGTGGCGCGATTCGACCCGCGCCCGTGAAGCTGCGACTAACATGAAGATCACCTCCGACGACCTGAAGGGTCTCGGCATCATCGACGAGATCATTCCGGAGCCGATCGGCGGCGCGCATCGCGACCCGGAAACCGTTATTGCTGCCACCGGCAAGGTGATTGCTTCGGCTCTGGAAGAACTTGGGAAGCTCTCCGGCATCGAGTTGCGCAACCAGCGCCGGCAGAAATTCCTCGATATCGGCCGCAACCTGTAGGATTAGGCGTAAAACCGATCGTCTGCCCCTGAAATTGCCAAAATCGCCGGTATAGGACTTTGGCAATTGCCGGTGTGCGGTGAAAACCGCGGCGGTTTCGCTAGACAGCCGCGTGCAAGCGTTTAAGAAGATGTAAAGCTTACCGTCTTATTGATCGTGTCTCGTACGGTTTTGTTCGCCATTCCTGATATGTGGTTTGTCTCGATGCGCCTGAAACACATCGCCTTCGCCCTTCTTATCGCAACGGCCCTTACCGGCTGTAACGATACGCTGGACTCTGCAAAGATCGATCTCTCGACCGTCAAGAACAAGAAGGAGCAGCCTCTTCCTTCCAGCATCGTTGCCGAGATGCAAAAGAGGGACATGCCGCGCCAGTCGCCGATCATGATCCGCATCCTCAAGGAAGAGGGTAAGCTCGAGATCTGGAAGGCGAAGGCCGACAACCGCTTCGACGTCATCAAGAGCTATGACATCTGCGCCTGGTCCGGAAAGCTCGGACCGAAGGTGAAGGAAGGCGACCGTCAGGCGCCGGAAGGCTTCTACAGCCTGACCCCTGCGCACCTGAACCCCAATTCGCAGTATTACCTCGCCATCAACACCGGCTTCCCGAACCGCTACGACGCCGCCAACGGCCGCAGCGGCACCAATCTGATGATCCACGGCGCCTGCTCGTCGTCGGGTTGCTACTCCATGACCGACGAACAGGTTCTGGAAATCTACGCCTTTGCACGCGACGCCTTTAAGGGCGGCCAGACCTCGATCCAGCTGCAGGCGCTTCCCTTCCGCATGAGCGCGGAAAACATGGTGCGCCACCGCGACAACCAGAACTATGACTTCTGGAAGATGATCAAGACCGGCTACGACAATTTCGAAGTGACGAAGCGCCCGCCGGAAGTGAACGTCTGCGAAAAGAAATACGTCTTCAACCAGCAGGCGGACAGCAACGGCAAGTTCGCACCGGCCGCCGCCTGCCCGACCATGTCGACGCCGCCGACGCTGGTATCCGCACTGTCGTCCTATTCCAAGACCTACGAACTCGCCTATCAGAAGGCGATGGACAAGTATGACGGCAAGGTCTGGTACGAACCGACGGAAGCCGAGCGCAAGGCCGTCGTTGCCGGCAAGCGCAAGGGCCGTGAACTCGCCTATGCGCCGACAGGCACCTCGCTGGAAGCCGGCAAGCTGCTGAGCCAGTCGGAATTCAAGCAGATGATGGAAAAGCGCATGGCCTCGGGCGGCGAGAAGCCGGCGACCACCGTGCTTGCCTCCGCTGGCCCGACGTCTGCCCGTACAGCCTCGATCAACGAGCGTATGATGGTAAAGCAGGACCGCCTGCCTGCAACGACGACCGGCTCGATTGCCAATACGCAGTTGCGTGGCGCCCAGACCGCCAGCGTTCCATCGGCGCCGGCACCACAGGCTGCAACGCCGACCGTTCAGACAGCGCAGGGCACGACCGTTGCCGTTCCTGTGCCGGAACAGAACCCGCTTGCCTATACGGCAACACAGCCGGTGACCGAGACCGCCAAGAAGCCCGCCTGGAAGTTCTGGTCCAAGGACTGACGCCAGTGCCTGGGGAAGCCCTCGGAGAGACCTATGATCTTCGCGGGCTGAAATGCCCCCTGCCCGTGCTGAAGACCCGCAAGCGTCTGAAGTCCATGGAGACGGGCGCGTCTCTTACCCTGGAAACCACCGATCCGCTTGCAGGCATCGATATCCCGCATTTCTGCAGCCAGGACGGCCACGTCCTGCTCTCGTCCGAGCGGACCGAGACGGGCCACAGGTTCGTGATCCGCAAGGGTTGATTGCGCAACAGCATCAAATCGAAAATTGGAACTGGCGATGCAGCCTTAGAACTGCATGCCCGGCACGGCCAGCGGATTGTCTTCGAGCGCCGCACGATCCGGACGATCGATCTGCGGCTTGCCCGTGAAGGCCGCGAAAAGATCCTGCACGAACGCCTCCGGCAGATCCTGGGTGATCAGCACCATGCGCGTCAGACGATCGGAGCCTTCAGGCCATTTCGCCAGCCGTTCCGGCGGATGGAAAATGCTCTGCACGCCGTGCAGCACCAGCGGACGCTCGAGATTATCGGACATCGCCACGATCGCCTTCATGCGCAGAAGCTTTTCGCCATGCGCCGAGCGCAGCAGATCCACGAACATGCTGAGCGCCATCGGCTCGATCGGCTTGTCGTGGACGATCGAGAAGGAGCGAATGTTGGCGCCGTGCCGGTTTACATCGTGATGATGGTGGCCGTGATCATGAGGATCGTGCTTATGGTCGTGATGGTCGTGCCCGTGCCCGTGCCCATCGTGCCCATGCCCATGAGCCTCATGCGCGTGATCGTGCGCCACTTCTTCCCGCAGCCAGCGGCCGACATCGGCGATCTTTGTTTCCGGATCGTAGAGCCCGTTGACGAGGATCGCGGCGGCACCGGTGCTTTCGTCATCGCCATCGACGATGGGTGCCCGCGGGTTGAGCGCGCGCAGCCGGGCCCGCAGCGCGTCGCTCTCCTCCGGTGTGGACATGGAAAGCTTGGAGAGAACCAGCCGGTCGGCGACCGCAGCCTGCTTGACCGCTTCCGGATGACGATCGAGCGTCGAGATACCGTTGACCGCATCGACAACGGTGACGACGCCGTCGAGCTCGAAATTCTGCGCGATGACCGGGTTTCCCATGACCGACTGCATGACCGGCGCCGGATCGGCAAGGCCTGTCGTTTCGATGACCACCCGGTGGATCGGCTTCAGCCGCCCGGTCTGCACGCCGTCCATCAGCGTGGCGAGCGTATCGATCAGCTCTCCGCGCACGGTGCAGCACAGGCAGCCGTTGGAAAGTTCAAGCAGCGCATCGCCGGAGCTTTCGACCAGGAAATTGTCGATGCTCACATCGCCGAATTCGTTGATGATGACGGCCGTGTTGCTGGCGGCCGGATCCTTCAGGATCCGGTTGAGAAGCGTGGACTTGCCCGCCCCCAGAAAGCCGGTGAGGATGGAAACCGGAATGCGACCGCTAAAGGACATGTTTTAGTACCTTAAAGTTCAGCCCGCTCTTTAGAGATTGGCTGGGCGCGGCTGCGGGATCGGCACGGACTTTGTGCCCGTATTGGCATCCGGCACGTCTTCGCCGCCGAGGATGAGGCTTGTCACCGCATATTGCGGTGGCCGCGTCATCTCGTGGATAAAGGGCGAATGCAGAACGGTTCGCCCGGCATCGTCGCGATTTTCACTGCGGACTTTGGCAGCCTTCGGATTGCAGATCTCGGCGCTGACATCATTCACCTCGGCCGTGTTTCCATAGGGCGGCAGCGAGGCGAGCGGCACGCCTTCGTTTGCCTGGGAGGTGAGCCCCTGCTGCAGGAGGTTCGCAGTATCATCCGCCCGGCCGGCGAGACTGTCGGACCCGAGCACGACCGAAATCACCGTGCGGCCGTTGCGGGTGGCCGAGCCGATCTGGTTGAAGCCGGCGGCGCAGATGAAACCGGTCTTCATGCCGTCGGCCCCATCAAAGCGGCCGATCAGCGTGTTGAAGTTCGGATACTGCTTCTTGCCGGTATCGATGCCTTCCAGCGAGAAATAGCTCTGGTACTGCGGAAATTCCCGCTTCAGCGCCAGCGTCAGCACGGCGAGATCGCGCGCCGTGGTAAACTGGCCCTTGCCCGGCAAGCCATGCGGATTGATGAAATGGCTCGATGCCATGCCGAGCCCCTGCGCTTCGGAATTCATCATTTCCACGAACTGGTCGAGCGAGCCACCCACCGTTTCGGCGACGGCCACGGCGATATCGTTGGCAGACTTGACGAGAAGGATCTTCATCGCATTGTCGAGCGTCAGCCGCGTGCCCGGTTTGAAATACATCTTGCTGGCCGGCTGGTCCGTCGCCTTCTTGCTCATCACCACCTGGGTTTCGAGCGAAAGACGGCCGCTTTTGATCGCCTTGAAGGTGACATAGGCCGTCATCAGCTTGGTCAGCGAAGCCGGATACCATTTCAGGAACGCATCCTGATGGGCGATGACCCGCCCGCTCTTCACATCAACGATCAGCCGCGGATTGGCCGCAGCGCTGCCGGCGGAAACGAGGAGGCCTAGTGCCGCAATGGCGGAGACCACCCGAACGGCGGTCGCGGATTTCAGATGCAAGAATGACAAGAGCGTTCCTCGTCGCTGGAGCCGGGAATGGAGGCCCGAAACGTTTGGCGCATATGTGGCCACTGTGGCCAAGCAATGGCAAAGATGATTGATTACGTCAATCAGGCGAGGCACACTCCCTTCGGGAGGATGGGTCACAACCTTATGAACAGCAGCAGCGACAGGAAATCCGAATGCCCATCTTGAACCGCGCCGCCGAACTTCAAGGCGAAGTCAGCGAATGGCGACGACATCTCCACGAAAACCCTGAGATTCTCTATGACGTCGTTGAGACCGCAGCTTTCGTTTCGGCCAAGCTGAAGGAATTCGGCGTCGACGAGGTCGCGACCGGCATCGGCCGCACCGGCGTTGTCGGCATCATCAGGGGCAAGGGCGCCGCGGGCTCAGGCGCAGGGAGCAGCGGACGCACGATCGGTCTGCGCGCCGACATGGATGCGCTGCCGCTGACCGAGCTCACGGGCAAGCCCTGGGCCTCGAAAACCCCTGGCAAGATGCATGCCTGCGGCCATGACGGCCACACGTCCATGCTGCTGGGTGCCGCAAAATACCTCGCCGAAACGCGCAATTTTGACGGCACCGTGGCGCTGATCTTCCAGCCCGCCGAAGAAGGAGGCGCCGGCGCGCTGGCAATGATCGAAGACGGCATGATGGAGCGCTTCGGCATCGACGAAGTCTATGGCATGCACAATATGCCGGGCATTCCCATCGGCCAGTTCGCGATCCGCAAGGGTGGCATCATGGCCGCACCCGACCGCTTCACCATCACCATCAAGGGCCGTGGCGGCCACGCGGCCCAGCCTCACAAGACCATCGATCCGATCTTCATCGGCTCGCAGCTGGTGGGCAGCCTGCAGGCAATCGCTGCCCGGAACGCAGACCCCGTCCAGTCGGTCGTCATTTCCGTGACCCGCTTCGATGCCGGCACGACACACAATATCATCCCCGACAACGCGATCATCATGGGCACGGTGCGCACGCTGAACGAAGACACCCGCGACCTTGCCGAAAACCGCATCCGCCAGATCGTCGAGGGCTTGGCAAGCGCCCACGGCGCCGGCTGGTCGATCGACTATGAGCGCAAATGCCCTGTAACCTCCAACCACGACAGCGAGACCGACCACGCAATCGGCGTCGCCTCATCCATCGTCGGCGCCGCCAATGTGGATGGGAACGTCGAACCGACCATGGCCGGCGAAGACTTCGCCTTCATGCTCAAACGCCGTCCCGGCGCCTTCATCTTCATCGGCAACGGCGATACGGCGGCGCTGCACAACCCCAACTACGACTTCGACGACGAAGCAATCGCCTATGGCATCTCCTACTGGGTCAAGCTCACGGAACAGCGCCTGTCACCATAACCCCGCAGAAAAACACTTGGCTAAACGCATCACCTTTTGTATGGGTTTTGCCGAGTGGTCCCATAGCTCAGCAGGATAGAGCGCAAGATTCCTAATCTTGAGGCCATTGGTTCGAATCCAATTGGGATCACCATTGAATTGTTAAGCCATTGTAGACGCTTGGTTATTTGGCGTCATTCCCGTACCTAGAAGCATGGTGCGGGGATAGGTTGTTCACCTTAAGTTTTTCGGCGGCGCCTTCAGCCAGCTTTTTCTTGTCCGCTTCGCGCGTGTAGAGGGTGGCCATGGCGTCGGAAGTCCATCCGAAAAGCGCCTTCAGCTCGGCATTGCTGCCTCCCCTCTCCGCGAGCTGCTGCGCGACGGTCTTGCGAATTCCGTGCGCTCTCGACGCAACGCCCGCTAGCGAGCACATCTTCCCGAACCAGTTCCCGAACGACTCTTTGCTTTTGAACGGCCGTCCATGCCCCGGCGTGACCAGGTAGGCCAAGTGGCCAGTCTGCGCTCGGCTTAGAGATTCTTTCAGGATCGGGTGCAGCGGGATGAACAGCGCCGCTCCGTTCTTCTCAGCCTTCAAATCTAGGACGTCTTCTTTGATGTGCTGCGGCCCTATTCTCCAGACGTCGCCACGGCGCAAGCCGGTGAAGAGGATCATCTCAATCGCGAGGCGGGCTTGTGTGCCTGGTCCGTGGGTCTTGTAGAAGGCGATCACGTCCTCCTCGGTCCAAGGCGTGTGGCCGGTCGTCCTAAGCTTCGGACGCTTTACGTCCTTAACCGGGTTTGCCTTCGCGTAGCCTGCATCAACTCCCCATTCGAAAAGGTAGTTCATGACCTTCATGAAGTTGACCGCTGCTGACGGTGTCTTGGCGCGCCGATCGCGGCCGGCGGCAATCACCTTCCGGTCAATCTTCGGCAGCAACATCGCGCCACCGGTATCGCATACGTTTTTAAGAATGTTTGCGCGCATGCGCTGGGTCGATGCCTTCAGGCCCTTCCATTCTGCGGATGCCTGATACTTATGGACCAGCCATTGCAGCGTGTGCTTTGCAGCCGGTTGCGCCTCGACCGTTTCACCAGCAATGTATGCTTTCCACGCGGCGACAAACTCCGGCGATGCGTACTCGCCTGGCAGGCGGTGCCTCGGGCCGTCTCCCATGCGAAAATACCAGACTACTTTTCCGTGTCTGGAAACCTCACGCTGGACATACTGATATCTGGGACGCGGCATGCCGGCGATCATAGGTAGCCGCCGGCAGAGTCTGCAACGTCTTTTTCGGAAAACTCGCCGTCGCCGTTAATCACAACGGACCCGTTAGGGTCGATTCTGATGGTCTTGATCTCGATGCCAGCCTTCTTCACGGCTCTGATCGCGCGCGAAACGCTGTCCTCAGTGAAGGCAATTGTACGGCGTCCCATCAGCCCTGCTCCCTCAGCTTATTCTTTCGAAGCGCATTACGGCTCGTGACCATGGTGTAACCGTCTGCGAACCGGACGGCGCAGCTGTTCATCGTGCCGCGCGCGGTCACTTCGCACGGCTGACCCTTCCGCCCTTGGCGATTCCATCGATAGATATATGGAAGCGTCTGGTCGCTCATGCTGGCACCTCGCCAGGGGCATAGTCATCCGAGCGTTCGAGCTTCTTCCGGCAAGGCGGAATCCAGGCCAGTCGCGTGCCCTCCTCGCCATAGATCCACACCAGCCAGCAATAGGACGTTGCAGTGGATCCGGTAGCGGTGAGCCGCCCTTTGACCATGGGGACTCGCTCCGAGAACTGCGCAACGATCGACGGTGGGTTTTTACTGAACAGGTTCTGGTAGCGTCCAACACCTTCAAGGAACGAGGTCCGCACGATCATTCCCACGCCTTCGGACGCGACTTCACATGCTCTTGCGATGAACTGCTCTGCCAAACGGAAAGGAGGGTTGCTGATGATCCAGTCGGGCTGTTCGGAAATGGGAAGCACAGGGAACAGGAAATCATGCTGGAATGCGCGGGGCAATCCATAGTCATGAATATCCGACGCCCATACAGCGCCGAAATATTCTTCGAGTGGGCCCGACATGTGGCCGCGATTACAGGCAGGCTCCCACACAGTCCTGCCGTTGAGGTTGCGTCCGTTCAGAACGTGCTCGCAGAGCGCCCGGGTTGCCCAAGGCTGCGTCGGGAAGTCGTCGAGGCTATCGTGCGGTTCCCGGCGCTGCTGCATAACTGCCGAGGAAATGTTCTGACTCACGATGCCCCCTCCCTCGTTTCGGGCGATGGGTTCGCGGCGATCGCCGCGTTCCAGTAGTGCCAGCCTGCGTTGACGACCTCGTCCTGGTAGCCATCATCACAACGGGCAAGGCATTCGACCCGGATCTCGACCTCAAGGAAGCCGCTTTCCTTTAAGCGATCGACCACGGCGGTTTCGAACAGTTTGCGTTGATCGGTCATGCTGCCACCTTCGTGAGTTCGTGGTATCGGCTGAGAAAGGCCTCGGCGGCGTTCTCAGGGAACCAAGGGGTGATCTCCATGGGGTAAGGCTCGATATCGTTGAGAGACCACTTCTCGCCGCGCCAGAGGAGAAGGTCGCGGCGCTCGGTCGCCAGCATCCGCACATCGGCTTGCTTGATCGCAACAGGGTCGGTGATGATGACGCCGAACCTCTTGAGGATGGCCGCTTCGCAGCGCTTCTCGATGGCTTTGAAACTCGGAACGAGTGATTTGAGCGGCGCGGTCATATCTCCGCATACGGCTTCGCCAACCTC
This sequence comes from Neorhizobium sp. DAR64862/K0K3, assembly GCF_050500185.1. NCBI lineage: Bacteria > Pseudomonadati > Pseudomonadota > Alphaproteobacteria > Hyphomicrobiales > Rhizobiaceae > Neorhizobium > Neorhizobium sp. DAR64862/K0K3. Next base: position 32,743 of record NZ_CP191449.1, on the reverse strand, counting down.
GTGCATCAAGGCTTGAAGCGCCAATTCCGGTTCGACGACGGTACTCATGCGGACGCAGTGTTCTGCGACCGAATAGAAGACGCGGCGCTTGAATATGCGGCTGTAGCACTGGCCGGCGCAGCGACCTTCGAATGCGAGGCCATAGGCGATATCCTCGATCGTGATCTCGCTATTCTCCGGATCTTCAAAATCGAAGTAAGTTCCCGAGCCGAGCAAGATGGTCGGACCGATAGCCCTGCGGATAACGCTTTCGCGCATGGTCTCGATCGCGGCTTCATCGTGGGTGACAGGATTTGTCATAGCTGGCCCTCGGTGGTGGCGGTAAGAGCGGCGCGAGCCTCGGCTTCGCTGTCGAACCACATGATCTCTGTATCTTCGGGGTCGCCGTTCTCGTCCCATGTGACCGGCACGTCAGCCACCCACTTATCTGGCCCTTTCATAAGGGTGCAGACCCGCATCGGATCGCTGCGGGTCAAGGCATCGCCGTGTGCGTGAACCTGGTCGCGGTCGGTCCAGTCGCAGGTGAATTCCCAGTCGTCGGGGTCGAAGCAGTAATCCGGCTCTACCCGCACATGATCCTGGGGCGCTGGGACTTCGGACCATGTCTTGCGGATGAGCGAGACCAACGCTGCGTCTTCCGCTTCAAGAGCCTCACCTGTTGCGTCCTGCAGCGCGTCGATTTGTGCCAGTAATATACCGATGTCTCTCGCTGCACCCGACAGGGCATCTTCGGCTTCGCGCAAGACAGAGCGTAGTGGCTCGCTGTCTACCGTGAGGGTGACTTTCATCTCAGCCATCGACATTCTCCAAGCTCAAACGAAGATCCGCCAACCATTGATTGCGCAAGGTGACGCGGTGTATTTCGTCAGCAATCGATTTCTCGTGGTAGTGGATGTCCCGCAGAGCTTCCCGCCTAGTGTCTGTCCGCCACTCTGCGCCGCTCGTCTCAAGCGGTTCTAGGCCTACATGTTTGTCGATCGAGATCGTGAGCTGCTCGATCATGAAGTCGCGAATTCCCTCCGCTTCGGTGTGCCAGTTCCGGACCTTCTCCAACATCGCACGGTGTCGCTCGTTGCGGATTTTCCGCTCAGCCTCATACTGGTTGTGCCGCTCCAAAGCTGCTTCAAAGGACGCCTTAGCGCGAGCATCGCACTCTTCGTCCGTGAGCGTATCCACCTCAGCGAGAAGCGCGCGCGCCTGAAACAAGCGATCTTCGGAATACTTAGTTGATGGCTCAAAGCGTTCTGGGATCGGGGTATCCCAGGCGGTATCTCGCATTGTAATACACGCGCCCATCCCCCGAGCGCATTGGAGGGCGAATTGCTTGAGTGTGGAGATCTCGCCGCTCTCGATGGCGGCAGTGTATCCGGTCGGCATTATGCTTGCTCCATCTGTTTGGCGCGGTCTAGACGCTCGATTTCTGCGATGATGAGGGCGGCAGCTTTGATAAGGTCGCGACGGCGATCGGTCGGTTTCCACCAGTTGCGCGACCAAGGCCAGTTTCCTGCGTTTCCGAGCAAGTAGCAGGTGGCGGCACGGATCAACTCGTTATCGAGGTACTGATCATCGTGCTGCGGTATCCATCCCTCCGCATCCAGCTGGCGCTGGCGCTCGGACAAAGCGTCCGCAAGAGCCGCTCCGACCACGCTCATGTGCTTTTCGGGTGATGGGCGTACGGCTGCGGTTTCGCCGACCGGGTAGACTTCGCCGCGTTCGATCGCTTCAGCAAATTCTTTGATCTGGAAATACAGCTGGTAGGTCTCGCTTTTCGCCCAGAGGATGTTGGCGCAAGCCGAATGCCACGAGTTGCTTGATGCAGTGGTCGTATGCGGCTCGGGTGATGGGGTCGTCTTGTTCTCTGTCATTCTGCGGCCTCTCTGAATTGCATGAGGTGCTGGCAGTTGGCGGCGACAATGGCTGCAGCAACTGGAGGTGATACGGAGTTGCCGACGCAGGAGACCTGAACGTTCTTGGGGAACGGTTTGCCGTTGGCATCCGCGTCGATCTTGTAGTCCGAAGGGAAGCCCTGAGCGGAGTACAGCTCGCGAGGCGTAAGCATCCGCATTCCGATGTCGACGATGACGAACTCTGCACCGCCAATGGTCAGGGTTACGAACTCGCGATCATCCCAGAAGCCATACGAGCGTAGGAAGGCAGCGACCTCGTGGGCCCGCTCGTGCTGGTCTTCCGTAAAGGGCGGCGCGCTGATAGCAGCCTCGACATGGCTGAACCTGGGCTTGGTCGTGATCGTGTGAAACGGCTCGTTCTCGGGCGTGTCCTGATCGGAGCCGTAGTAGGCGTGGAGATGCGGAGCGACGAGCGCGGACTTATTGACCCCGGCGGTCACCGTCGCCGAGGGTTCGTCTATGCCATGGCCGATGCTCGCGCCGAACTGACGCGAGACGAATGCCGAAACAACGCCCTGCTGCGCGCCGGTAGCAGTAACCGTCGACACGGGCTCGTCTGCAGCGCGGCCGGGATTCACGCCACCGATCCGGCGACTGTCGTTGTTGTGCTGCGCAACGAAAGCAGAGACGACTGCGGAATGCCCGCCACCTGCGAGAACAGTCGGGTGCGGCTCTTCGACGGAACTGTCCCGGCGGTCGCTGCCCTTCATGCTCATGAGGCTGGGCAGGATAACCGAGTTCTGGTCCTTCTTACTCGCCGTGATGGTGTGATGCGGGTCTTCGACAGAGCGGTTTGCCCCGCCCTGCTGGGCATAGGTCAGGACCGGCGCGACGATGGACAATCCAGCGCCGACGGCCGTGATCGTATGCGTCGGCTCATCCGCACCGCTGAACGGCTTGCCGGAGTTGCGCATCGTCATCAGGTGCGGCGCGACAACGGCATGGCGGTTTTCCGTCGTAACGACGCGAACCGGTTCTTCGGCACTTGCGGAACGATCCTGCCCGCCAGCACCTGGTCCATAGAAAGCGGACAGGCTCGGAGCGATGATACCAAGCGGCGCTGCGCCACCGGGCTTTTTGATATAGCTGTTCGCAGTGATCGTCGGCGCTGGCTCTTCCATGCCGCTTCCTGTCGCACCGGTGTTGAAGCGAGTAACCGACGGTGAAATTACTGCATGCTTCACGCCGCCTGCGACAACGGTTCCGAGTGGAGCTTCTGAATCGAGGCAACGGGGCTCTTGCCCCTTGCGCTCTCCGTAGCCGGTCTGAACGAGAAACGGCTTTGCTGCGTCCAGGACGTACCGCTTGGTGCCTCTGGCAACGCGCGCCATTGTGGCATCGGCCAGTGGGCGAATAGCGCGCAGACCGTATTTCCCCATGATGTCGCTCGCGGTGTCGAAGATCGACGGACAAGGCAGCGACCAATCGATGATCTCGGCAGCCGTCCGCCACGGCAGTTTCTTCCCGGCGATGACGTCGCGATCCGTCGGCGCGCCGTGCGTTGGCTCCGGCCATACGATTGGCTGGCCGTCTCGGCGGGCAACGACAAATAGCCGCTTGCGGATCGTCGGTGCACCATAGTCGCAGGCGCGCAACTCCCGATGCTGCAGCTTGTAGCCTGCGGCCTTCATGGCCTTGCACCACTTCTGGAAGGTCTGTCCCCGGCTATGAGGGCAAGGCATCAGGCCGCGCTCGGTCTCAATGAGCGGACCCCATTCTTTCCACTCCTCGACGTTCTCCATGATGATGACGTCGGGCTTGGCGCGCTGCGCCCATAGAACAATCACCCACGCGAGGTCGCGGATATTGCGCTCGACAGGTTTTCCGCCCTTGGCCTTGCTGAAGTGTTTGCAATCTGGCGAGAACCACGCCAGCCCGACATGCTTTCCGGCAACGTGGTCAAGCGGATCGACCTTGAAGATGTTCTCGGACAGGTGGATCGTGTCAGGATGGTTCGCCGCGTGAAGCGCAAGCGCGTCCGCGTTGTGGTTGATGGCAATATCAGGCGAACGGCCAAGCGCCATCTCGATACCGGTTGAGGCGCCGCCTCCACCTGCGAAGCTGTCCACGATTAACGGGGCGAAGTTACCCGGGTTCATGGCTTTGCCTCTCGGAGCGCGACGACGTGCATGCTGATGCGTGGAAGCGCGATGCGTTTCAGCCTGGCGACGCCGGACATCGAGTCCGAAGTTTCCTTCCAGACGACAATTCTGTCGGGGATCGATAGATCGGGCGGCGGGATCTTGCCGTTGGCCAGGACTGGAATGTCATGGCGGCGCATGAATGTCGAAAGGTGACACTCGGCGATACCAAATCGATTGGCTGCCTCATAGACCCGCATCCCGCTCTCGATAGCGGCGCGAACTTCGTCAGCATTGAGGGGTAGCGCCCGGGGCGGTTGGAGTGTTACGGCCGCGATAACGGCTTCAGCCTGCTGGCGGCATTGAATGTCATTCGTCATAGCGGTGTTCTCCAGATTGGGTGGGCCGTTCTCGTCGGGCCCTGCGACGGATTCGAAGGCGGCGCAGGACGCGCCGCCCTTTGCGATGATCAGGCCGTCATTTCCGGCTTGCCTTGGAAGGCAGGAACCTCGGTTGCAGCTGCGGCTCGGGTGAGCGACAGCTCGACTTCCTCGGTGATGTACTGGTCGGGACGATAGAGCTGGTAAAACCAGACAAGCGATCCCGCTTTCAGGCGGTAGCGCAGGCGGACCGGCACTCGTACGGCTTCGCCGCGGAAGAACGGCGGCAGCTTGATGATGAAGAGACTGGGGACGTTGAGCTTCTGACCGTTCTGGTCCTTGTGCTCTTCCTCAAACGTAATCTGCGCCTCCCCGGACGCGAGCGTCACCTGATTGATGACGCGAGTCTCGGCGTTGATCTTGAGGCCACGCGAGAGCGTAACAATCTCGTTCGGGAACGCCACGCGTCCGCCGAGCTTGTCCTGCCAGTGCGCTGCTTCTTCTTCGTGCGGTGCGGCGAGTTCGGCAATACGGTCTTCGATGAATTCCGCAAACTCCGACTGGCTCATCGGTTCGCCGTTGAACTTCACCCACGTCTGCCATTCCTCGGAAAGCGGGAACGGGTAGTGGACACGGTGCTTGCCGTTATCGGCCACGCCGCCATTTGCTTTGTCGTGGTAGTCGATGATGGCCGTCAGAGATGGCTTGCGCCAATCGATATCGGCGAAGATCGCGCTGTGCTCGGTCTTGTGACGGTCGACCAGGTCGATGAAGCTGTCGAGTGTGTTGACAACAGCCGTCCCGCTCTTGCGGTCAGGCGTCTTGCGATACTCGTCAATCAGGCTCTTGACGCTCTTAACAGTTCCACTCTTCGGGTCGAGCAGGACAGGGATCTCCGCGGGCACGCCTGGGAAATTGAGATTGTCGATCCGGAGAACGGTAGCTGTGCCGGCCTTTGCCAGATCAGCGACGGCGTTCACGGCAGTTTCAGATAGCTGGTCCATGAGGTTGGTCCTTCAGAGTAGGAGTGGTTTAGGAGGTGAGCGTGGTTGGGCGACTGCGATCGACCTCGCGTGGGCCGCCAAACATGTCGTTTTGCTGAGGGTGCTCGGTCGAGAGACGGCCGCCATCGACAACCCAGTAGACGGACGTCTTGCGCGGAAGCTTCGGCAGCTTCGGCGGTGCGAGCTCGGCATCAATCTCGACCATGCCGTCTTTCACGGCGAGCTTGATCTTGATGTTGATCTCGCCCTTGAAGCTCGTCTTGGGACGATCGTTCGAAAGCTCGTAGAGCTTCTGCAGAACTTCGGCGAGCTGGCCTGACGCCTCGTCATTCAGCTCACCGCCTTCGAGCATGCCCATGAGGGACTGCACGTCGCGAATTAGTTTCATGGTCTCTCTCCGTTAAAAGGGAATGTCGTCGTCAAGATCGCGCGAAAGGTTTCCGCCCGACGTCGAAGATTGCTGTGTCCGTGATGAGTTGCCGGCGGCGCGATCTGGGTCGCCACCATAGTCTTCGGCGCCATTGCCACCCGGCTGGTACCCGGACCCTTGCGCCTTATCGAGCAGCTGCAGTGTGCAGTTGAAGCCCTGCAGGACGATCTCGGTCGAGTACCGATCGTTGCCAGACTGATCCTGCCATTTGCGTGTCTTCAACTGACCCTCGACATAGATCTTTGAGCCCTTCTTCACGTACTGCTCGATGACCTTGCAAAGACCCTCGTTGAAAACGACGATCGAATGCCACTCGGTCTTCTCCCGGCGCTCGCCGCTCTCGCGGTCGCGCCAGTTCTCGGATGTGGCCAGACGAATGCTGGCGATCGGGCGCCCGTCCTGGGTGCGGCGGATCTCAGGATCGGCGCCGCAGTTACCAAGAAGGATGACTTTGTTGACGGACCCGGCCATTAGGCGTCGTCCTCGATCAGACCGGCAGCCAGCGGGGCTGGAACAGGCCACGTCATGATCAGCGCCAGATAGGCTGTCGCCAGCATCAACACTGCGCCAGGCTGCGTTGCCGCCCTCTGGTCGCCTTCAATAATGCGCTCGCTGAATTCCATGACGGCTGCGAAGTTGACAGGGTCAACCGCCGCGTCGCCGTTCGGATCCATGAGCGCGACTGCGCCATGCGAGAACGTGCGCTGCAGCGGACCTCCGTCCTTACGGATGCCGCCGGTTAGCGTTCCCGGCTCATCAGTCATGCACAGCTTGCGACCGGAAAGAGGGAAGCTTTTGATAGGGGTGACGCTGATCTTCGCGGGCTTTCCCATCACGCCACCTGCCTTTCGTCAGCGGTGTATGTCACACCTGGCAAAAACCCGGCGTTACAGTTGACGAGATTGACAACCAGTCTCGCGATAGCTTTCACCTGGTCGTCGTCTCGCTCGTTGTTGACGTCGATGACGAGGACGTCTTTTCCTTCTGCATCGATGACGCACCCCACATCGTTCTCGGCGAGCGCCAGCGGCAGTTTCACGTCGAGCGCTTCGAAATTGAGGCGCAAAGCATCTAGCTTCTTGAGCAGTTCCGTATTCATGACAGTGACTTCCTCGTGGAAATTGCCACAGCTGCTTGCCGGGCGATGATGTCGGCGCCAATCAGCCGGTGCGCCATTTCGGCGAATTTCTCCTCGGCCGCCGCGCAGCCCCAGATCTTCAAAGAGCCTGTGGTTTTGGGCTTTTCGGACAGCGGAAATTGATTGCCCGCTGCCTGGCCGAACAGCGAAATGGCTTCGAACCGGCACATGCGATCGTCCATTGATTTGACGATTTTCCTTTGGCGCTGCGTCCAAAGAGAAGGCGGAGGGAGGGATGCGGCTGTGTAGATCGCGTCGTCCCACCGTTCCTTGATCAAACGAATTGCTTCCCGAACGGGTAAGCCTGGCAGGACGCGAGAAAGGAGATCTTCCAGTGGCCGAATGATATCTCCAAAGAGGTATTCGTGACCGTCATGCAGGAGATACAAGGCCGCCTCCATAAAGGTGCCGCCTTCATTCAAGATGGCCTGCGCACCCATTGCGCAGTGCTGAGCGTCAGACATGCCTCGACCATTGAACCGGCGAATGCCTGACATCGTCCGGCCCATCTCGACGAAGCAAATTACAGCCGGCGTTGGTGCGGCTAGATCGAAAACACTGCCGTCGCTGTTGAACGACCAGACAGGTTTCGCGGACAGTTGAGAGATTGGAGCAACCTGGCTCATATCGCCTACACCATCGTCGCGGCATAGAAGCCGATGCAGAAGACGACGACTGCGGACATGCCGTAGGCCAGGGAGCGATTGTAGGTCGCGACCTGCTCGACGATGATCGCGGTCAACCTCGGGTCGACGCGGCGTTCAGCCGTCCGGTGTGCGACGTGTCTTTGGGAGGCGGTGGACGTAATGGACGCCATGTTTCAGGCCTCCGCGATCTGGCGCGTCGACTGGCGGCGAGCCAACTCTGTCGCCTTCGTACCGAAGCGCCTGACAACATCCGCGGGATATCCACGTGCGGCAAGCGTTTCTACCGACACATTGTAGCCGGCGAAGGCGAGTTCGCGCATGTCATCTGCCATCCGCTCGGTCAGGGACCGGTTGCACGGTACTTTTCGGGTTATTTTGAGATCGGTGTTTGTGCGGAACTCAATCATATTCGCAACTCCTTAGCTGCGCCTATAATTGCGATAATCGCTATTTTAGGTCAAGTCGCAAATTTGCGAATTGAGCGTCTTTGCTCGTAACCCACTGACTTCGCAGGTCGGAAAATTTGATTCGACTCTTTTCGGAGGATCTGATTGAAAGGGGAACGGAAAGAGAACAACGGAGGCGCATGTGCACGCAAACGCTGGTCCAGAAGCGGACGCTAAACGCCTCCTAGTTGAGCTCGTCAGCCTTTACGTTGCTTGTGACGACTGTGGCCGTTGTCGTGTCTTGCGCTCGTCTTCAATCAAGACGATCGCCGAAAGGGGATTATACAATTATGGTCAATTGTGCCGCGGCATCAGGTGTTCTGAGTGCCGATGGGCGCCAGCAGAAGAGCGTAATTTGACGCTCCGCCCAAAATGGCGTGCTCAACGAGAGACTATGTCGCAGCATGAAAGACGATCTTGTGAACCGAAAACACCCTCGATGTTGGGAACTCGAGTTCCTTCTCTTCCCCATCGTCCGGATTGTATTGGAACAGGCGTGTGACTAGCGACGATTGGGATACGAACCTTTTGATATAGCTCTCACGACCATTCTCTTCATCAGTGATGAGCTGCACTACCACATCATCATTCTGTCGAACCGGTTCGCTCGGATTCAGCCATACGGTTTCACCCGCGAAAAACCTTGGTTCCATCGATGATCCGTAGACCCGAACAGCATAGGCGTCCTCAACACCTTCCAACATTGGCGGGGTGAAAACACGGCCTACCTCAGAGCCGTTTAGAATGAACCGTCCGTTCGGTCCGGCTTTGCTCTGCCCTAGGAGCGGTGTTGTCTGGCTAGCCGCAAAGCGCTGGTACTGAGGGGGGAAGCTTGCATTCGAGCGAGGTGACGGTCTGGCATCGGGTTGTTCCGATAGCCAGTTGGTCATTCCCTCGTAGCCTGGCGGCAGCTCGTTAAAAAACCTCGCTATGGTCGGAATTTCTTCAGGCCCGATCTTCCTCCGCTCCTTCGGGTTGTCGCTGTCCAGGTTCTTCATTCGCGTGATCGTTGTCGCGTTGACCCTGAGCGCCTTAGCAAGGTGGGTAGATACGCCGCGCGGCTCAACTTTTTCGCTAAGCCATTTTTTGAGTTCGTACTGAGGATCGTTCATGTTGCTATCTTCGCGTTTTTCGCAAAAAAATTAAATTGAGAAGATCGCAAATAGAACTTGACTGAAAATAGCGATTATCGCAATTTACAGGCATGGCACACCATCAGGAAGAACCAGCTAAGTCTATTATCCGACACTTCGGAGGGGTGAGTGCTGTCGCATCGATCGTCGGGAAGCACCCTTCGCGCGTCTATCGCTGGACTTATCCGTTAACAGTTCGAGAGGGTACCGGTGGCTTGGTGCCGTCAAAGGATCAGGTCTTGCTCCTAGAGTACGCTCGCCTGAATGGTGTCGATTTCCTGCCTGAAGACTTCTTTTCACCGGTGCGACTGAACTCTCTTCGTGACCAAGTTCGCGAGGCGGCAGAATGAAGCCTTCATTGCAGAAGCTCGTCGCCATTCTCTCCCAGAATTCTTGGCTCCAGTCGGTCGAGATGCTCCAGCGCGAGGAAGGCAAGTCTCTGTACTTCCCTGTTGGGGGTGCGTTGCATCTTCTCCATCCGGAAGCGCACGTCGTCGACAAGCCCGGACCTCATGCCACGTTCGTCATCGAAGTCTCTGCTCATCAAGTGCGCGAGGTTGATGACGAGCTGCTCGAGCACTGCGAAGTTCGCAATCATGGAGTTTGTGACGGCGTCACTCATTGGGTTTCATCCTGTTGTTTCGAGGCTGTTTACCGGCTGCTTTGTTTCGATCCGTCGCGTCGACCCTTTGCTTTTGCTTGTGGTCCGCCGCGATGACCTGACCATCTGACAATCCTTCATTTTCTGCCGTCCCACCACGGGACATTAGGACCGTTTGTCCCGCGCCGGGACGTGACTTTTTGTGCTCTTGGAGATGCTACGATGACCGATCCATTCCTACCCCGGATTAAGGCTGCGCAACGCGATCTGATCGAGGATTGCGGCACCATGCGGCGCATCGAAGAGAAGTTCGGCTATTCGAAGTCGAACATTCAGCGCTGGGGCGATGCGAAATATCCTGACCTGATGACGATCGACGCCGTGCGCTTGTTAGAGGCGGACTGTGGAATTCCGCACGTGACGATGGTCATGGCAGAGGTAACCGGTCGTAGGCTCACCGACCCAGACCAGGAGCATGCTGTCGCTGCCTGTGTCATGCAAAGTCATGCCGATCTGATGCGAGAAACGGCCGAGCTGGCCGGCAAGATGGCTCTCGCGTTCGCTGACGGCCACATGACACCGGCAGAGGCTACGGCTGCCGACCGCGCTGCTGCGCAAATGGAGGAAGCTGCCCGCCAGCTGCGCAGCGCGCTTGCGGTGGTGAAAGCCGCAGGTGGAGTGAAGGCCGGCCTGCGCGTTGTAGGGTCCGATTGATGCGTCGGCTTCGCAAGACATCCGTTGCACCTGCCTCGGGGATTCTGTGCCCAGAATGCGGCACAAACTCCAGCAAAGTGACGGACAGTCGAGAAGCTCCCGGATCTATCCGCCGCAGGCGAGAGTGTGTCCGGTGCGGTGGCAGGTGGTCCACCATTGAACGCGCCGTCGGTTTCAAGCCAGGGGTGCGGAGCTAATGGGTGAGCCGATCCGCCTCGTCATCGTGACCGACAACGCCGAAAAGGCTGCCCCGGCAATCTTCGGAATGGCACTCTCTCAACTCCCGGGTTGGGTTCTTGTGATGACCGACTGGCAGGAAGTTGGCCAGATCGAGGACGGCGCACCATGCATGGCCATCTGGTTCCAGAAAGCCGGCTTCGTCACGTTGGCGGAACAAACGTGGCGTGAACGCCGCCAGGCGGTGAAGCTCGATGATGATTTCCAACGTCATTTCGATCGCGTGACTGCGTGGCTCGAAAAGCGCGACGCTGCGGAACGCGAAATGCTGAAGGCTGCACTTTTGGAAAGCGCCGACGCTGAGGGCGTCATCACGCTTGACGAAATCGTCCAGGCACAAAAAGCGCAGCGAGCGATCGAGACCTCGACCGTCAAGCGGTTCCCCAGCCAGTCGAAGTGGATCTGATCATGAAAGAGCGCGTGCGCCTCGTTCTCATCATCGGTGCTTCCAAGATGGAGTGCTACCGAACAGCAAAGACATTCGACCTGGACTTCCTGAAGGTCGACCGAATGCGCTTTGTCTGCGACCCCTATCATTTGCGCGGCTGGTCGCGAGGTACAGCATTTATCGCTCTCAATCGTCCCACTTGGCCGGAAAGTCTCGACCTGGTTTTGCAGGCTCTGACGGTCAAGGGCCAGCTGCGGATCGCCAACGACCGCGATCTGGCTGAACTGCGTGCCGATATCCCGTCCGCTGCACTCTCGCCGCAATCCTTGCAAAGAGAAGGGGCGCGGAGATGAGTGAAGAGATATCGGTTTTCATCAAGGCTGCGCAGCTGTTGCCGGTTTCCGCAGCGGTAAACGCCCTTGGCCTCAAGTTGCCGAAAAAGGTCGATCAGGGTGGGCCGTGTCCCCGATGCGGTGGCAAGGATCGCTTCGCGGTCAACCTTGCAAAGGACGCGTGGGTTTGCCGAGGTTGCGATGCCGGCGGCCGCAATGGCCTCAGCCTGGTCGCGCATGTGCTGAAATACGATTTGCATTCGAGATCGGAGCTTCTGGAGGCGTCGGCTTTTTTGTCCGGCAAACCGGTTCCTGATGGGGCAGAGCGCGAGACTGCCGCTGCCCGTGCCAGAAGAGAGGCGAGTTTGCAGCTTGATCTGCAAAAGGCCGAATCTGATGCGGCGGAACGGCAGAAAAAGCAGGATGCATTTCGAGAGAAAGAGGTGCGGAAAGCTCGCGGAATATATCTCGGCGCGACCGTCGCGCCGCATGAAGATGATCGGACTCTACGAGAATATCTGCGTCTACGCACAGGCTGCGTCATCCCTGACACGGTTTTTGAGAACATTCGCTTTGCTGCGCGGCGGACCTACTGGCACGGGAATGATGAGCGTGGAAATCCAGTGTCTCACTATGTCGGGTACGCGATGATTGCGCCCTTCGTCGATGCGGCCGGTAAAATCACCGGCTGCCATGAGACATGGATCGACCTCTCGAACGGTCCGAAATACAGGCCCGACCTTGGCCGCGATAATGAGGACATCCCGCTTCCCACAAAGAAGATGCGCGGCACCAAAAAGGGATCGTTGATCCCCGTATGCGGCGATCTGCCGTCCACTCGCTGGGTTGGTGGCGAAGGCATAGAGACCGTCCTGGCCTTCGCTGGCTTTGACGGCTTCAGGTCGGACACGTTCTATTTTGCAACAGGCGATCTCGGAAACCTGGCGGGGCCTGCGGACCCAAAGAGCGCCTTCAACCACCCATCGCAAAAAGTAACGGACAAGCGCGGCAGGTCTCGGCCGGTGCGGGTGCCGGGCATCGTTCCGAAGCCCGGTCAGTCAACCTCCGACGCCTATCAAGTGCCGCGACATGTCGACGACCTGATCCACCTCGCCGACGGCGACAGCGAGGTTGTTTTCACGGTGGCCGCAATGAAGCGTGCCGCCGTTCGATGTGCCCTGGAGGGCCGCTCTATCCACACACTATGGCCGCCTGCAGGGGCGGATTTCGCCAGCCTTGGGGCTGAGAAACTGGCATTGGGGAACTGACGTGACGAAAGACAAAAAGACTGGCGTACCCGATGACGTCATACGCGCAATTGCCGAAGTCGAGCAGCAGCGCGCGGCATACCGGGAGAACCCGGACCCTTTGCCAGTTTTAAATCCTGTTGAGGAAGAACAGTCCGCGCCGCTGTCTGCCGAAGAACTTCTCGACGAATGCGCTGCGCAGCCTGAAACCGATATCGGAAATGGAACGCGAATGCTGATCCGCTTCGGTGATCGTATGCGGCACGTGAACAATATCGGGTGGCATGGATACGATGGCCGCCGTTGGCTGGAAGATGTATCGGGCGCTGTCGTGCGCCAGTTCGCGCACCGGACGGCCGAATTCATCGACGATGAAGCCATCAAGCTGGATTGCAGCCCAGATGAGCAGGCAAAGATCGAGGCCGGCCGCCTGGCGCGTGAGGCAATCAAGAAGATGGGGAAGCCGGGGAAAGAATGGACCTCGGAGCAACTCGTCGAGTTCGAGGGGCTCCAACAAGATGTCGACGCTATGGCCAAGGTCGAAAAGGACCGATCGGGGCGGATATCGTCGCGCCATGCTCACGCCAAGAGCGCGGCTGGTACGTCGAAGATCGACAATATGCTGAAGGAATCCATTCCTTACTGCTCTCTCGACGTCGACGACATGAACATTGACCTGCATGCGGTCAATTGCAGGACCGGAACGCTTCGCTTTTTTTGCTCGGAGGTGGACGGGCTGGGAAAATGGCAGGTACGCCTAGACCGACATAGCCCGCTGAACCTCATATCCAAATTGGCTGAAGTTGATTTTGATCCGAAATCCGGCTGCCACCTTTTCCAACAGTTCATGCAGCGCGTTATGCCGAACCCGGACTATCGGGCTTTCCTGCAGCGATATCTCGGCTACTGCCTTCTTGGCGTCACTTCCGAGCAATGCCTCCTGTTCTTCTATGGTGCGGGCCGAAACGGCAAATCCACATTCATGGATCTGATGGTCGAGATCCTTTCGGACTATGCGGTTTCCATGTCCATCGACAGCTTTGCAGGTGACAGTAAGCGGGGCGGATCTGAGGCAACGCCAGACCTTGCGCGCCTTCCAGGTGCCAGGCTTGTTGCAGCCGCCGAGCCTGAGATGGGTGTTCATCTGAAGGATGCGCTGATCAAAACGCTAACTGGCGGTGAGCCGATCGCTGTGCGACGTCTGCATAAGGACTTCTTCGAGTTGATCCCGCAGTTCAAGATCATCCTTTCAGGAAACCATAAACCCATCATCCGTGACGACAGCGATGGCATCTGGCGGCGTGTGCACCTGGTCCCTTGGGAGATCCAGATACCGGAGGATGAGGTTGATAGAGACCTTCCTCGCAAACTCCGTGCGGAGAAGGCGGGCATTTTCGCGTGGATGGTGAAAGGCGCCCTCGAATATCTTCAGACTGGTCTGAATGTGCCGGCTGGTGTCAGGGCCGCAACTGCCGAGTATCGAGAAGAGAGTGACCCGATCGGCGCCTTTATAAGGAATGCGTGCCATGTGACGGGTAAAGAGGCGGACCGGGAAACACCGGAGGAGCTGTTCAACGCATACGTCCGCTACGCAAAGCGTGAAGGGTTGGCCGAATTTCGTCAGCCCACTTTCACGCGGCGATTACCTGACCAGACACGCAAGAGCTGGAAAGGTCTGGAGGGGCTGATGTGCCAGTTCAAGCGAACTCGGTCGAACGGTACCGTCTACCTCGGCATATCGGTTCGCGAGGAATTCCGGCGTGACCATTCCGGCGACGGTCCGCCTTCTGGTCGGTTCGCTTCAGATGATCCGTTCCCGGAGGATCTATGATGGAATTTACCCGGACCCCTCGCCGGACAGGCAGGGCAGACGCCTCGAAATCTGTCTCTAGCGCCTCATCAAAGGGTCGGGGTTGGACATCTAGGACAGCAAGACCAAGCCGAAGGGCTGGTACTTCAACAAAGGGTATGGGGAATGATTGAAAGAAATCAGAATGTTATCAAGCGTGGACAGCTAGGACAGGTGTTCTGAGGTTTTCCGTGATGCGTGCGCAAGCGCGCGCGAAATAAGATGTCAGTTAGGTAGTGTAAAAAGATGAGTGTAGGCCTCATTACATAAGGCAAGAACTATCTGTCCTATCTGTCCAATCATTGAAATTGTTATACTTTAAGTGTCCAAACCGGTGTTTTATCTGTACTTTTAAAACACCTTTTCTGTCCAATCTGTCCAAAGACGCAAAAAAGGCTGTGAAAATGAAAACCATGACTATCAAGCAGCTTCTAAATTGGGCTTTTGTGCATGAGCTTCCGAAGATCGGTGCGCCTGAGAGGGTCGGAGGAGCGGCTGCACCTTCATCCTGGGATGTTCTCTCTGACGTCATCACTCTGGGCACGATGATCGACAAATCGCCAAACATGTTCGGTGTGGTTTCGTCTTACATTTACGAGGGTGAGCCTCATGCCGACGCTCTGAAGGTCGGTGGGGCTGTAAGGCGGCTGGCTGAGCACAGCTTCACTATTCCTGCCGGCTGGCAGCCGTTTCCGGAATGGTCGGATGAGAACGGCTTGATCCGCGAAGAAGTAGCTCGCATCGTCGAAACAGAGTGCGGTCGCTCTGGTCGTATGAATGGACGCTACATCGTCCAGATGGTGACCAGCGCTGCCATCCTCGGTCGGGAGCCAGACTGGACGGTAGACTTCGTGCCAAAGCAGGTTGCTTTGACGAACAACGGACGGCCGGCATGGTTCATACTGCGGAAGCAGCGGGATCGCACAGGCAAGGTCGTATCGTACGAAGACAACGGCTATGACCAGAGAAACCGCAGACCAAAGGAAGGTGCGTATCGGAAGTTCAAGTTGGACACGCCAATTCGTTCTGCCGTCGCGTCCCGCTTGGAGTGGCAGCTCTGGGTTTCCGCGCTTGAAGCGCTTCATTCAGACCTGTCCGGGAGGCTTTCGAGCCACGACATATTGCCCTTCTTCCCTAACAGGACGCCGTGGGCAACCATCGCGGAATACGACGATGATTTCCAAGCTGTTGAAAATGTTGCATGAAATATTGCATTGGGTCGATTGACTTGCGCCAGATGTTTGGTGCATCTTAAGCACACTGTAAAAGGTTAGATAAACCCGCCGGCGGAAACGCCTGGCGGGTTTTGCGTTTGGAGGTTGGAGTGGCTCCAAGGCTAAAAGCGCTCAAGCCTCGCCTTGCTGCTATGCCTCCTCGTCTGGGTCATGCGCCTGGTGATGAGAAGGCTAGGCTGCGAGAGCGCGAGATCAACACGCCGAACCGCAAGTGGTATCACAGCGAACGTTGGAAGAAGCTGCGGCTCAAGGTCCTCGAACGTGACAGCTACACATGCAAGCAGACCGGAGCGATCTGTGTCGGAAAGCATCCCGCTCCCAACAGTCCAGTTGTCGACCACATCAAGCCGCACCGTTGGGATGAGCAGTTGTTCTGGGACATCGACAACCTGCAGACCGTGACCAAAGCCTACCACGACAGCGAGAAGCAGAAGCAGGAGCGGGCACAGCCCGGATGGTGACGAGATGCAGATAGCCATGATCGAAGGCGCGACACGCATCATCGGCAAGAGCCAAGGCTACCTCGGTCTACCGCTGCGGGATGAGCTGATCAACTGCACGGTCAGCGGTGAAGGTACACCTGCAATGGTGACGGCTTGGACGCCGACACCTGACGAACTGGAGCGGCTCAATGCAGGTGCATCGGTGCACCTTCGCATCCACGGGGTCAGTCACCCGCCTGTCATGGTCGAAGTCGGCGACGTGCCGATCGAGGCCTGACCCCCGACCGGGAGGGGGGGGGTCGAAAGTCTGGAACCCCTCTGCCTCCTGCACCCGCGTCCCCCGCATTCAGGGATTTTTTTTATGTCGGATGAGAATTTCGACCTCTTCGGAATGCCTTTCGTGGACAAGCCCTCGAAGCGCGGGCGTCCCTCTCATGAGGTCACCAAGAAAAACCGCAACAGGGTCAGCATGTTGCTGGCGCTAGGGTGGACGAACCCTCGGATTGCATCGGCTCTCGGCGTCACTTTGCCGACGCTGCACAAGTATTATTTTTACGAGCTTCGCAGCCGTGAGGTCGCTCGGGATAGGATGGAGCTGCGGCGGATCGAGCTGGCTTGGGAGTTGTCCGAGAAAGGCAATGTCGGCGCGCTCAAGGAATTCGGCAAGTTGATGGAGCGCAGTGATCGCATGGAGATCGAGCGTGAAATGGCGACGACACCGAAGGACACCAAGCCTGCGCCAACCGAACGCGTCGGCAAGAAAATTCTCACCGAACGCCAGGCGATCGACGCGGACGCTGACCTGATGGCGGAGCTGGAGCAGGAAGCTCAACAGCATGCACGCCACTGAAGATCTGCCGCGTTTTGCCTGTCTGGATTGGTGGGAAAGACTGCAGGCCGGCCAAACGCCAATGGCAGACGTTCCGCTGAACGAAGCCAAAGCAGCAAAAGCAGTCGCATTCTTCAACCGTTTACGTCTGCCCGACATCGCTGGCAATCCGCCGTTGTCGGAAGCCTGCGGTGACTGGTTCCGTGAAATACTTTGCGCGTTTTTGGCAAGCGAGGATCCTGAGACAAAGAAAATTCTGGTTCGGGAGCTGCTTTGCATGGTCCCGAAGAAAAACTCCAAGACGACCTACGTTGCGGCTCTCGGGCTGACGGCCCTGTTCATGGAGGAAGCGCCAAACCGACAGATGCTGATCGTTGCGCCGAGCCAAAATATTTCAACGCGCTGCTTCGAGCAGGCACAGGGCATGATCCGCATCGACCCGAGGCTGAGAAGCATCTTCGACGTGCAGGACAGCGAAAAACGGATCACGCGTATCAAAACCGGCACGAAGCTGGACGTGAAGACGTTCGACACGGGCATCATCACCGGTGAGATACCGATCCTGACAATCATTGATGAGCTGCACGAGCTGGGGAAGAAGAACAAGGCAGCAGCCGTGATGCAGCAGATCCGAGGTGGCGGCATCACGATGCAAGGCGGTCAGGTTCTCATGATCACCACGCAATCCGATGAGGCGCCAACCGGTATCTGGAAGATCGAATTGGACAAAGCGCGGGCCATTCGGGACGGCAGAGGCGGTGGAGCGCCGATCATGCTTCCTGTCCTTTACGAGTTTCCCGTCGAGAAGCAGGTTGATCAGGAGTACTGGCGGAACCAGAACAATTGGGGCGCGGTGCTTCCAAATCTGGGCCGGTCGATCGATCCCGAACTCCTGGTCGCCGACTACGAGAACAACGGAAAAGCCAACCCTGAAGCTGAACAGATCTGGACCAGCCAGCATCTGAATATTCAGATCGGGGTCGGGATCGGCGGTGACGGATGGTCGGGAGCTGTCCACTGGTCCGACTGCGTTGATCCGAAGCTGGCAGGACTTGATGATCTTCTGCGCCGATCCGAAGTTTGCACCATCGGGATTGACTGGGGCGGCGCTGACGATCTCGCGGCTCTTTACGTCATCGGACGGGAGAAGGTGAGCAAGCGTTGGCTCGGCTGGGGGCAGGCGTGGGCTCGGCAAAGTGTTTTTGAGAGACGTAAGGGCATCTCGTCGCGCCTCAGGGAGTTCGAGGGTCTTGGAGAACTGATCATCTCCAAAAGTAGCGAAGATCAGGCTGCTTCTGCAGCTGATATCTGTCGGAGGATTGCTGACACGGGTCTTTTACCTGAGACGCGCGGTATTGGACTGGACTCGGCTGGGATTGCTTTGCTGCTCGACGCGCTTGAGGAAAGAAACCTCGAAGCGCCACAGCTTGAAGCTGTTGCGCAAGGGTGGAAGCTCCAGACCGCCATTTCGTCGGTCCCGCTGAAGCTGGAAGACAGACGTTTCGTTCATGGTGACCAGGCGTTGATGGCCTGGGCCGTTGGGAATGCTAAGCAGACCCTTCGCGGCAGCAACTACGTTGTGACCAAGGAAGTATCAGGCGCCGCGAAAATCGACCCCCTGATGGCGCTTTTCAACGCCGCCATGCTGATGTTTCTCAATCCGGAACCCAAAAAATCGCCAAGCTACCAGATGCTGGTATTCGGCTAACCATCCACATCCCTATCAGAACTGGAGGTCGTCATGACAGTGACGCGCCGCGCATACTCGTCGCTCATCATCAAGGCGGTTGACGAAGATAAACGCATCATCCGCGGCATCGCGACCACTCCCGCCGTTGATCGGGTCGGCGATATTGTGGAGCCTCTAGGCGTCAAATTTTCCAACCCGATGGCCTTCCTTTGGCAGCATGACGCTCATCAGCCAATTGGCACCGTCAAGTTCGACAAGCCAACCAAGGACGGCATCACCTTCGAGGCAGAGATCCCCATTATTGCCGAAGACGGCAAACTGAAGGATCGGATCGACGAAGCCTGGCAGTCCATCAAGATCGGGCTTGTGAGAGCGGTGTCGATCGGTTTCCGCGCCGTGGAATACGCCTTCCTGGACGAGGGCGGCATCCGGTTCATCAAGTCTGAGGTTTTTGAGCTCTCTGCCGTGACCATCCCGGCCCAGCCCGAAGCCATCATGACCAGCATCAAGAACATGGACGCGGCTGGTGTCGCGGTCATCAAGTCCTTCGACATGAACGCTCCTGTCGCGACAGGCAAAATAGAGCGTCCTGCCGACATCGCACCCGGCGCCACGGGAAAATTCAAGCACTCAGTCAATCTCAATCCGAAGGAAAACACGGATATGAAAACTACCGCAGAACAGATCGCGGCGCTGGAAGCCTCCCGTCAGGCCAAAGCCGCTCGCATGGCCGAAGTCATGCAGAAGTCCATGGACGAAGGCCGTTCGACTGATGAAGCCGAACAGGAAGAGTTCGACACGCTTTCCGGCGAAATCGACGCTCTCGACGGCGACCTGAAGCGGCTCCGTATCATGGAGAAGATGCAGGCCGCAGGCGCGAAGCCCGTGATCGCCAACCAGATCAAGACGGCAGCCGCCGGCACGGCAGCCCGCTTGGGTGCTCCGGTCGTTATCAAGAGCGACAAGGACGAAGCATTCGCCGGCCAGAACTACACCCGCATGGTGATCGCCAAGACGCTTGCACGCCTCGACGGCGTGTCCGCGGAAGGCATCGCCGCGCACCGCTGGGGCAAGAGTAACCCCATGCTGGCCCAGGTCGTGAAAGCAGCTGTCGCTGGTGGCGGTACCGAGGCCGGGGAGTGGGGTTCTGAACTGGCGCAGGCCGACACCCGCTATACCGGCGATTTCATCGACTATCTCTATGCCCAGACCGTGTTCGACCGCCTGCCGCTTCGTGAAGTGCCGGCAAACGTCCATATCAAGGGCCAGGATGGCGCCGCAAGCGCTTACTGGGTGGGCCAGTCGAAGTCTATCCCGGTCACCAAGGCTGATTTCTTCGACGTGCAGCTGTCCGCTCTCAAGGTTGCGGCTATCGCTGTCATCTCAAAAGAACTGCTGCGGGACAGCTCGCCATCGGCGGAACTGCTCGTGCGTGACGCTCTTGTGCAGGCTTCTGCCCAGCGTGTCGACCAGACGTTTCTTTCCGCCGCTGCACCCGTCCCGAACGTCTCCCCGGCCGGCATCCTGAACGGCGTGACGGCTGGGACCAGTGCAGGCAGCGACGTAGATGGCGTCATCACGGACGTTAAGGCCCTCTATGCCGGCTTCATCGCAGCCAACAACGCAGACGGTCTTGAGTTCGTTACGACCCAGTCGCTCGCCAAGTCCCTCGGTCTGATCCAGAACGTGATGGGCAACTGGGCATTCCCAGGCCTCTCGGCAAACGGCGGCACGCTCCTGGGTGACAAGGTCACTGCTGGCGGCAATGTCGGCTCTGGCGATCTCATCCTCCTGCGTCCGTCCGACATCTACAAGATCGGCGACCGCGGTGTGGAAGTCTCGCTTTCGACCGAAGCCGCCATCCAGATGGATGATGCACCGAACGGCGCCAGTGATACGCCGACCTCGCACACGGGCGTCGTCTCCATGTTCCAGACGGAGTCGGTAGCGATCAAGGTCGTTCGTCCACTCAACTTTGCCAAACGCCGCGCCTCTGCGGTCGCCTACATCGGCGATGCTGACTACGGCACCGTATCGGCCGGTTGATCCAAGACATGCGGTGGGGCTCAGGCCCCGCCGTCACTTCTTTGAATGGAGGTTCCGATGGACATGATTGCAAAACGCCCGATTACCTACGCGACCCGCCGTCTGCAGGCAGGCGACGCTTTCAGCGCGTCCAACGCGAACGGACGAGTGCTGGTGGCAATCGGGAAAGCTGAGATCGTCAGCGGAACGACCGAGGCCGGTAGAAGCGACGCTGAGCAGCTCTCGGATCTGCGCGCTCAATATCAGCAGAAATTCGACAAAAAGGCCTACCACGGCTGGGATGTCGACACGATCAAGAACAAGATCGCTGAAGCGAAGGACTGATCATGCGCTTTCCCCGCCTATTCAGCCGCGACGCCGTGACGAAAAAAGCGCTGTCGCCTGCCTCTAGGGGGCGTGGCGGGTGGTGGTCTATCCTCGAAGCCGCGCCCGGAAACTGGCAGCAGAATGTCGAAGTCAGCTATGACTCGGTTCTCTCCAATCATGCCGACTTTGCATGTCGCACGCTGATCGCTTCGGACATCTCGAAGCTTCGTATCAAGCTCGTGGCGAAGGACAGCGACGGGATATGGAGCGAGACCAGCAATGCGGCCTATTCGCCGGTCCTACGCAAGCCGAATAGCTTCCAGAACCGGATCCAGTTCATGGAGTCGTGGGTTCTCTCGAAGCTGCAGCGAGGCAATGCTTACATTTTGAAGCAGCGCGACGGCCGCGGAGTTGTAGTCAAGCTCTACGTCCTCGATCCCACTCTGGTGACGCCTCTAGTGTCCGAAGATGGCAGCGTCTTTTATCAGCTAAGCGAGGATCCGCTCGGCGGCGTCGAAGACAGCATCATCGTTCCGGCTCGGGAAATCATCCACGATCGGTTCAACTGCTTCTTTCATCCCCTGGTCGGGCTGTCCCCCATATTTGCCGGCGGACTTGCAGCCATGCAGGGTCTCGCGGTGCAGAACGACAGCACTCTCTTTTTCCAGAACGGAGCGCGGCCGGGGGGCGTGCTCACGGCGCCGGGCGCGATCGAGAATGAAACGGCGAAGCGTCTCAAGGAGTATTGGGACGCAAACTTCTCCGGAAAAAATTCGGGCAAGGTCGCGGTCTTGGGCGATGGCCTTAAGTATGAGGCCATGCGGGCAAAGGCAACAGACTCGCAGATGATCGAGCAGCTGAAGTGGTCTAGCGAGGTTGTCTGCTCGACGTATCACGTCCCGCCTTACAAGATCGGCGTCGGGACCATGCCGACCTACTCGAACGTCCAATCCTTGAACATTGAATACTACTCGCAGTGCCTTCAGGTCCTGTTTGAGAGCATCGAGCTCTGCCTAGATGAAGGTCTGGGCATGGGCGAGAATATCGGGACAGAGTTCGATCTCGATGGGCTGCTCCGTATGGACTCGATCACGCAGATGGACGTGTTGGATAAGTCGAAGGGCAAGTTGACGGTTAACGAGCAGCGCAAGCGGCTCGATCTCAAGCCTGTCGAGGGCGGCAACACCGTCTATCTTCAGGAGCAGGACCACAGCCTCGAATGGTTATCCCGTCGTGATGCGCAGCCGATAGAGGCTCCGGCGCCCGTTGATCCACCGGCCGAGACGAAAGAAGAACGCCAACAGGCAGAAGCCCGAGCCTTTGTTGCTGAAGCGGCGCTGGAATTTCAGAAAGGTCTAGCCGCATGATTGATGCAAAAGCTTTCGGACAAGAGCTTGCCGGCATGGTTAAGGCGCAGCTCGACCCAATTTTGAAGCGCATCTCCGCACTGGAGAAGCGGTTCGATTCTCTGCCCATGCCGAAAGACGGAAAAGACGCTGACAGCGATCAGATTGTCCTGAAGGTGACCCGCAAGTTCGAAAGCGACCTGTTGCCCATTCGTGAAGCGATGGAAGAAATGAAGAACGATATCCCGGCAACGATCAAGGCGCTCGTGGACGCAGCGGTCTCCGAGATCCCCGCGCCAGTCGATCTCTCGACAGACCTCGAGGCCCTCAAGGCCGTCGTAGCGTCCATTCCTGCCCCGCAGGATGGCAAGGGAGTAACTGTCGAGGATGTTGCTCCGCTAATTGCCTCTGAAGTCGAGAAGCGTGTCAGCGGGCTTCCTGTTGCGAAGGACGGAAAAGACGGCGTCAATGGCAGAGACGGCGTTGGACTGGCCGGCGCATTGATCGATCGCGGTGGGGAACTCGTCGTGACGCTGACCAACGGTGCCACGAAAAACCTCGGGCCTGTCGTTGGGAAAGACGGCGATCCGGGCAAGCCTGGCCGTGATGGGTTTGCTCTGGAGGATTTCGACGCTTCAGTGATGGATGACGGACGCACCGTGCTTCTGGCCTTCACAGGCAAGAATATCGATTACAGTGTCGAACTCGGCTTCCCCGTCATGCTTTACCGCGGCGTCTTCACCGAGGGCACTTACAGTAAAGGCGATACGGTCACTTGGGGCGGCTCTCTCTGGCACTGCGATGCCGATAAAACCGACAGCAAGCCCGGAGACGGTTCGAAGGACTGGACCCTGTGCGCTAAGAAAGGCCGCGACGGCAAAGACGGCGTCGTGAAGGATGCCAAACCTCAACAACCGGTTCGCGTTGGCGTTCCGGCGAAGGGGGAATGACATGGCCCTAGTGACCCTCGCTCAAGTCAATCTCGCGCTTCGCCTCGACCTCGTTGACGGTGACGAGCGCGTTCCCGACATCGAACTCAAGATCCGGCAGGCGGAAGACGCTGTCGTCGATTATCTGAAAAAGCCGGCCCACGGATGGACAGAACAGACCGTGCCAGGTCGCGTCTCCGCTGCGGTGATGCTTGTCGTGCAGAGCCTATTCGACGAAAGCGCGGAAGCTACGATGTTGTCCGGACTAGGTACCGGAGACCCCAAAAACCCCGTCATAGCGCTTCTGTATCGGCTAAGGGATCCGGCGATCGCATGATTACCGCGAATGAATTGGACAGAAGGATCACGCTTCAGCGCGCCACGTCAGCCGCAGGACCGCTCAATGAGCCGGTGGATACGTGGAGCGATCTTGCAACGGTTTGGGCGCGCCGCCGCGATGCGTCCGACAGCCAGAAAATCGAGTTCGTTGCGGCCGGTCAGACCGGATCGTTCGTCGTCGCCCGGTTCACGGTCCGCTCAAGCACCGTCACCCGCTCGGTCACGCCTGTTGATCAGATCGTGCACGACGGGAAAGTCTGGGACATCAAGGGCGTGAAGGAAGCAGATGAGGGTCGCCGTCGCTTTATCGAAATCACTGCCTCACGAGATGCCGACTGATGGCAAAGATCACTGTTAGAATCGACGGTCTGAAAGAGCTGGATCGGGCGCTCGGGCAGTTGCCAAAAGCCACCGCAAAGGCGGCGCTGCGCCGTGTTCTCGTCGAGGGTGGCGAGCTGATTGCCAGTGCAGCGCGAAGGCGGGCGCCAGTCGACGAGCACTATCTCTATGAGAGCATCGACGTCTCTACAAAGCTGACCACGCGCCAGCGCTCCCTTCACCGGAAGGAAGGCGGTCAGGCTTTTCAGGAGATGTTCGTGGGCTCGAATAACCCTGCCGATATCCAGCAGGAGTTTGGTAACGAGCGTCACGGCCCGCAGCCCTTCATGCGGCCGGCCTGGGATTCGACCAAAGATGCAGCATTGGAGCGCATTACGCTTCTGCTTTGGACCGAAATCGAAAAGTCGGCGGCCCGGGTCGCGAGCAAAGCAGCGCGGGGCAAGTGATGGAACAGGCTTTGACTGATCTGCTGGCATCGGTCGCCGGCGGGCACCGCTATTGGGGCCGCGCTCCCCAGAAAGCGACGAGACCGTTTGTCGTGCTCAACCGTGTCGGAGGCCAGCCGAACTATCACATGCAGGGTCCCTCGGGCTTCGTATCAAGCCGCGTCCAGATGGACTGCTACGCGGACAAATATACGGACGCAACCGCGCTCGCCGCAAACGTGACGGCGCTCGTGTCCGGATATCAGGGCGGTACCATTCAAGGAATTTTCGTCGAGAGCGAAAGAAGCCTTTCCGCAGCGGACGCGGGAGAGGTCAGCAGCGTGTTCCGCATTTCCATCGACATCACTGTTCTACACGGAGAATAAGACAATGACTGAAGCTCGCATCGGCTACGGCACCCAGTATGAAATCTGGAATGCCACCCTGCCTGTTCCCGCCTTCGTTTTCGTCGCTGAAGTGACCAGCGTTACGCCTGGCGCTGCATCGGCAGACCGCATCGACGCCACGCACATGATGAGCCCCGGCCGTCGACGCGAGTATATCGCAGGCCTGATCGATAACGGCGAGGCCTCGTTCGAAATTAACTGGGTGCCTGGCAGCACGACGGACGAGCTTCTGCGCTCCCTGATGTCGTCCGGCACGACCGTGCCGCACCGCATCACCTTCCCGAATGACGTCACCGTCACCTACGACGCAGCGATCACCGGCTACGAGAAGGAAATTCCCGTCGACGATCGCATGACGGCCACCGTCACCGTTGCGGTCTCAGGTGAGGAAGAGTGGAGCGTCGCAGAATAATGGCAAACAAGGAACGAGGCGAAGTCGGCTTCGAAGCCGCGGGCAAGCCCTGGACTATGAAAATCGGCACGGGCGCCATGTGCGAGATCGAAGCGGAAACCGGCAAGAGCATTTCCGAGGTCGGACAGGCGCTCAACAGCGAGAAGACTGCCAGCCTAACGCTGATGCGTGCGGTCTTCTGGGGCGCACTGCAGCAGCACCATGATGCTGTGACCATTCGCGCCTGCAACGATCTTATCGACGAGCTCGGCGTGCAGCGTGTCGGCGAACTGATCGGCGAGGCGTTCCAGCTTGCCTTTCCCCAGAAGCAACCCGGCACCAATAAGGATGCCGGCTCGCGCCCCAGGAAGGCGACGGCGGCATAGCCTGGCCGTCGCTGATTGCGGCGTGGGTAGAAGCAGAGCAGCCATACGAGCTGTTCTGGCGGCTCACGCTTCGCGAAATCGGTAACACTCTTCGGGGCGTCACCGACAGAAGGATTAGGGAGAGAGACGAGCGGATGTCTCTCGCCTGGCACATCGAGGCGATGGCCCGTGTGAAGAAGATGCCGAAGCTCGACAGCATGTTGAGCAGCAAGAAGCGGCCAGCGGGCAAGAAGATGACCGACGAACAGATCGAGGCTGTGACCCGCAGCTGGCTGACCTCGCGACACAGGAAGAAGTAGATGGCATCAGCTGTTATCGGCGCGCTCCGCGTGAACCTTGGCATTGACAGCGCCGAGTTTCAGAACGGCCTGAAGAAGGCGCAGGCCAGCCTTAGCGGCGTCGGCAAGTCGATGCAGTCGGCGGGAAAAAGCATGTCCGCCTATCTCACCGCGCCGCTTGCGGCCATGGGTGCGCTGACGATCAAGACGGCCGGCGACTTCGAATCGTCAATGAACCGTGTTCAGGCGTCGACCAGTGCGTCATCGGATCAGTTCACGCAGATGCAGAAGCTGGCTTTGGAGCTTGGCGCAAACACCTCCAAGTCGGCATCCGAAGCCGCCGACTCCATGGAGATGCTGGCAAAGAACGGTGTCGGCGCCGAAGACATATTGAACGGCGCAGCGGCGGCATCGATCAAGCTTTCCGAGGCAACCGGGGGTGATCTCTCGACGGCAGCTGACGTCGCAACAAACGTCATGGCGCAGTTCAAGATCGAGGTGAAGGACCTCGGCAAGGTCGTCGATGGTATCACCAACGTTACGCTCGCTTCGCAGTTCGGGTTCAACGACTACAAGGATGCCCTGGGGCAAGCTGGCGGCGTGGCCGGCGCGCTGGGGGTCAGCCTCCAGGAGTTCAACGCGGCGATCGCTGCCACCTCCTCGGTGTTCAATAGCGGCTCCGATGCGGGCACGTCGTTCAAGACGTTCCTGACAACCCTCGTGCCGAAGAGCCTGGCAGCGCAGATCGCGATGAAGGAACTCGGGTTAGAGTTCTTCAACGCCGATGGGTCGATGAAATCGATGTCGGCGATCGCCGAGGAGCTGAAGACTGGTCTTGCCGGATTGAGCGATGAAGCCCGGAACAATGCCGTCAAAGAGATCTTCGGCATCGATGCCATGAGAACTGCAATCGCGCTGGCGGACCAGGGTGCGGCCGGCATCGACAAGATGACGGAGACCGTCGCCCGAACCGGCTCTGCGAACGAACAATCTGCTGCGCGCATGAAGGGCTTCAACGGCGAATTGGAGAAGTTGAGCGGCGCGCTCGAAACGCTCTCCATCAATATTGCCAACAGCGGCCTTTTGGCTTTCGCCACTTCGCTGGTCAGCGCTCTGGGCGGCCTCGTCGACAAGCTCTCTGAGACGAACCCTGA
Source organism: Neorhizobium sp. DAR64862/K0K3 (assembly GCF_050500185.1). Classification (NCBI taxonomy): domain Bacteria; kingdom Pseudomonadati; phylum Pseudomonadota; class Alphaproteobacteria; order Hyphomicrobiales; family Rhizobiaceae; genus Neorhizobium; species Neorhizobium sp. DAR64862/K0K3. The sequence continues at coordinate 5,666 of NZ_CP191449.1, read as the reverse complement.
AATCCTCAAGTGGGGAACTGTGGTGGCAGGCGTCGGTCTCGCTCTTGGCCCGGTCGTCATCGCAGCCGGACTGTTCGTTTCGGCGGTGGCAGCGATCAGCGCGCCTGTTCTCTTGACTGTGGCTGCTGTCACGGCACTCGCCGCTGCAGGGATCGCGCTTTATACGAATTGGGACCAGGTACGGGCGTCTTTTCCCGGTGTAGCAACTGCCGTCGAAACCACGCTAGCCGTTATGAAGGTCAGTCTAACGGGCCTGCTTGAGAATGCGCGATTGATGGCCTCCGGCGTCGCCATGGCGCTGACCGGCAATTTCGCAGGCGCGTGGACCAGTGCGCTCGCTCTCGTCAACAATTTCTGGCAGACTTTCGGTTCCATCGCAGACACGATCATCCCGGGCTTCACGGCAAAGGTGGTGGCTCTGGTGGAAAGCGTGAAGCAGATGGCGACTGAAATCGTCGCGGCGTTCACGGCACTGCCTAGCCAGATGATCGCGATCGGCGGGCAGATCATCGACGGTCTCTGGCAGGGCATCAAGGCGAAGGCCGAAGCTCTCAAAACCAACGTGATGGGCATTGCGAGCAGCATTGTGAGCTGGGTTAAAAACCCGCTCGATGTTCATTCGCCGTCCCGCGTCATGCACGAGATCGGTGTCAATGTGATGCAGGGTCTGAGTAACGGCATGACGAGTTCGAAGGGACCTGTCTTGGCCGTCGCCGGCAGCACGGCGTCTGGCATCAAGACGACATTCGACGGGCTTGATGGTGTCGGCTCCAGTCTTGGACAGGGTATGGAGAGCGCCTTTTCGGGCGTCGGGTCGTCGATCGCAGACGCGATCAAGGGCACGAAAGACTGGAAGGACGTCGCGCTGGATGCGATCCGCAGCGTTGCCAGCAGCTTGTTATCCTCGGTGACATCGAAGATGGGCGGTGGTGGCGGCGGTCTCGGCGGCATCTTCACTGGATTGCTCGGCGGTCTGTTTGGTTTTGCGAATGGCGGCTCGTTCAACGTGGGTGGTGCCGGCGGGATCGACAGCCAGCTGGTCGCCTTCAAGGCAAGCCCGAACGAGACCGTCAGCGTTACCAAACCCGGCCAGCGGACAGGCGGCGGTGGAACTCTGGTCTTCTCTCCAACAATCGACGCTCGTGGTGCCGACCAGGCGGGGCTTTCCCGCGTGCAGCGTCAGCTCGACGACATGCAGCGCAACTTCGGAAAAATGGTCGATGCGCGTGGCAAGGTGCGCGACACAAGAGGGGTACGTGGCTGATGGCTCGACTGCTGGATTGGCCGGTTGGCCTTGGCATCCGCGCGCGGCGCCCTCTGTCCGGGCCGCGCTCGAAAGGGGCCAGTGGTCGGCAGGAGAGCATCGGCGGCCGATATCAGTCTGTCGCCTCGGCATTCGGCTACTGGAAATACGAGATCGTCTTGCCCGTCGCTCGTGGCCGGCTCTATCGCCGGATCGAAGGCCTCGTGACGGGCCTACACGGCGGCGCAAACGCGGTGCGGGTAGCGTGGCCGGTTCCGGATGGTCTGACCTTCAAAGAGGCAGGCACGGCGGTGACGACCACGCAGGAGCGGCGTGGCATGCCGTGGCAGAACGGAAAGCCGTGGTCGAACGGAAAGAACTGGAAGGTGTCGCCGCCGACGGTCGCAGTCGCGGCTCCGAGCCCCTTCGACGCCACCGTCATTCAGTTGGCTCCGCAGTTCTGGGGCCACAGTCTCGGACCTGGCGACGAGATCGGCTTCGTCCCGTTTCACTTCGGCAAATACATGATCACGCAAGACAAGGGCGACGGCATCTACAGAATTTGGCCCCCGCTTCGCAAGGACATCACGACGAGTGATCTCGCGACCCTGGAGCCTACACTGGCGATGACGCTCGACAACGAGAGCGGATCTGACCTGTCGAGAAACGTGGATGTGGGCGAGGAGACGACGCTCACCCTGTCGGAAGTCTTCGACTACGACGTTCGAACCTATTTCACGGACTGACCATGGCCGCTGACAGACACGAAGAGATCATCGGCATGCGTCGTCGCGATCTCGCAACGCTGCACGCCTCCGAACTGAACCGAGCGCTGTTTCCAGCCCCGGAACGGGACGACGACGCGATGACCGGTGAGGAAAAGTCGCAGATCCAGAGCGCAGTTACCGCACTGGTGAACCAGCACCGGCAAGAGATTGCCCAATGGCAACAGGCGAACGGCTGATCATGCCCCTTTTTTCTGACGAGGACCGCGCGTTTCTGCGGCGACCGCATATCGCTCGCGCCTGGTTTGCGACGCTGTATCTGCCGAGCGGCACATGGAACGTTCACAACGGTGTCGGCAAGAAGTTCGTTGGCGGGATTGAATGGAGCGGCGTTTCCGATCCTGCCGGCCGGCAACTGGTTTCGGTGTCTGCGGTCGAAGATCCACGCTTCGGGCAGGCCGCGAAAATCGACATCGTGCTTTCCGGCGTCAACATCGAATTCCTTCGTTCGGTCAAATCGACCGCTCGCGAGATCGAGGGCGCAGTCGCGGATGTCTACTGGTGCGCGTTCGACCAGGAGACGCAGGAAGTCTGGGCTGGCGGGCTGAAGAAACTGTTTCCCGGTTATCTGTCTGCCCCCAAACGGCAGAGCCAGGGCATCGGCATGCGACTGGTGTCGTTCACCATCGAGACCATGTGGCAGAGCCAGAATTTCCCGTTCGGCGGGCGCTGGACGTCAGCCGACCAGCGGCGTCGGTATCCCGGCGACAAGGGTCTGGATTACGTCGGCGTAAAAGTTACGGAGATCATCAAGGCATGACCGATGTCCGGGCAATGCTCAAAGAGCATATCGAAGCGACCTTTGACCGCCAGGCCGTGTTCGGCGTCGACGACTGCACGCCCTGGGTGGATGCCTGGCAGGCAAAGTTCACCGGCGCCCGCTTCATGGCAAAACCTGACTGGAGCAGCTGGGAAGAGGCGAAAGCCAAGATCGACGCGGCAGGCTCACTCTGCGCGCTGTGGGAGGAAGCTCTGTTCGGAACTTCGTTCACGGAGACCTACCAGCCTTCGTTCGGTGACGTCGGGATCGTGGAAACGCGCATCACCGGGCAAGTGAGTGGCATATTCCTCGACCACGGGCGGTTTGTCTGGCGGGTCAATATTGGCGTCTCGTTCCTGATGCCGCGCACGATCGTAAAGGCCTGGACGTTCGATCGATGAAAACAACACGACTGCTGCTTCTGACAAGTGCCGCCTGCTGGGTTGGCACAACGCCCGCCCATGCCGGCATCGAGAGCCTGATCATCGGCATTCATGGCTTCCTGCTTTCCAGCACCGCGATCTCGGCCGCTGCGACTGGCGCGCTTGCAACGGTGATCGGTTACGGCATTGCCGGCGCGGCCGTGGTTGGGGCGGCACTCCTCGGCGGTCAGCAGAAAGGCGGCGCTGTGAAGCCGGCCGATGCCAAGAGCAACTTCGAGACCGGCGAAAGCTCCGTCATCGAGGGCGTGGGACGTGTTCGGGTGGGCGGTCTCAAGGCTTTCGGAAACACGGATGGCAGCACCCGCGCACGGCTTTTATGTCGGCTGCAGGGACCGATCGATGCGGTTGAGACCTACTACCTCGGTCAGCGCGAAGTGACTGTTGAGGCGAACGGCGATGTCAGTTCGCCACCATGGGCACGCCGGGGCGGTTCCTGGTGCAACTGGCAGGACAAGATCGGGACCGGTTCGGAGAGCGCATGGGCGGGCCTCATGTCGCTGTTCCCGTCGCTATGGACCACCGCGCATCGTGTTCGCGGCATCGCGCAGTCCCAGCTGCTGTTCTATAACCCCGGCCTTGAGGAGAAGAAGTATCTTTCCCTCTATCAATCCGGCGCGCCTGAGAGCGAATGGGTTGCCCGGGCATCACGCATCTACGATCCGCGCCTTGGCGCCGTAACTTGGACGGACAACGGGCCGCTGATCTGCGCACATGTTCTGCGCCGTGACCCGGCCTTTACATTCGAGCGCTTCAACTGGGAAAAGGTGGCAGAGGCGGCGAATAAGGCCGATGTCCTGGTCGCGACCCTGACCGGCACGGAAAAGCGTTGCCGCCTGTGGGGCATGTGGGCATGGGAGAGCGAGCGCGGCGAAACCATGCGGCAGTTCCTTGACTCCGCGGGCCTCGAAATCCGTCTCGACGGCGACGGGCTGATCTACTTCGAATTCATTGATGACGAGATCACGCCTGAGATCTCGTTCACGCCCGAAGACATCTACGACTACTCCTGGGCGGCCGGTCCGGAGGCAGTAGAGCGGCCGAACATCGCCCGGGTGAAATACTATTCGCCTGAGCGTAATTACGAGCTGTCCGACCTCGTGGTGGAAGACAAGGTCGCTTGGGCAAAGATCCAGTCCGAAGTCGATAAATACGGCCCGAAATATTTCGATCTCGAATTACCGTTTTGCCCGTCCGCATCACAGGCGCAGCGGATACTGCGCCGAAAGTTCGCTCTTGAGCGCGCCGATCGTGGGACGATGATCACCAACATGGCGGGACTTGCGGCATGGGGGCTGCTCTATGCCGAAATCGAGGAGCCGGATCTCGGCGACATCGAGCTGCTGCGCCTGGCGGCACCAAGAGTGGATGATGACAATGGGTCCGTCGAGATACCCTTCACGATCTGGCCCACCCTGACGCCGTGGAACCCGGCGACGGACGAGGCGCCTGCGCCAGATCCCATTCCTGAACTCGGCTATGAAACCGACATGATCACGCCGGCTGCTCCGACCGGGGCGCTGCAGATCACATATCCGGGTGGCGCAAAGGAACTGCGTGTTTCGTTCAGCCTTCCTGATCAGGACTATGATTTCGTGGAGGCGACTTACCGCATCTACACTGGCGACCTGCCAAGCGCATATCAGTCTATGAGCGAGTACCCGTCCACCACCACGGCAACGATGGCTTATGACGCGGTGAACGTTCTCGGTCGAGCGATCGACGCCCGGGTGCGGGTGTTCGACGGCGAAGATGGCAGCTATTTTTCCGAACCGTTGAACGTAGTGGTGGGTGAAAGCAACGCTTCGCCTGCTGCGCCGACACTCGTTAGCGGCGGCGCAAATTCGGACTCGGGAACGGTCACGGCGTCGATCAACATCACCGTGCAGGCGGGTCAGATCCGTGTCGCGGCCATCCGCTTTCAGCGCCGGATCTCGCCTTCCGGTTCCTGGTCCACCGTGCTGACGCAGAACAGCAGGCCGAACCAGCAAATCAGCTTCTCCGAGATCGTTTCCACGGGCAGCGGCGTGCCGCAATGGCGCGCCCAGTCGATCGTGTCGGATGGTTCTGTTGGCGACGAGCTTCTCATCAATCCATCATCGTCGGGCGGCGGTGGCGGCTAACCACAGGGGCATTTCATGGGTGTATTTACAAAGCGGGCGGCGCAAATCTTTGCATCCGTCGATGAGGATGGTGCTGCTCGCTCGATCTCCGAGGCGGAGGCTGCTGTATGGGGGACCGAGGTCGAACTTGGCCAGACCATCGTCGAGCAGAACAGCCAGCTGGCTAACTCGCCGCTCATTTTCGGTGCCAAAGGCAATGGCACGACGAACGATGCGGCAAAGTATGCTTTGGCGGAGGTGGCGAACGATAACATCTTTCTTCCGTCCAACACTGTGTTCAACCTCGGCGATGCACTGCCTACTAAGCCTGTCTAT